>NZ_LJSI01000055.1 GCF_001305295.1 Neptunomonas antarctica | reverse complement strand
CTGACAAAAAAAATGATGCCAACATGGATACAAGTCCTGGAAAAGTAATAAAGCCACACCTCCTATTTTAATAAAATAATTGCACAAAAAATAATAAAAGTTAGTTTCATAACATTTATTTTTACTAATCCCTAAGTATTATACCCGTAGTGATTGGGGTTTAGTTTAAAACATAACGCCCAAATAATAGGCTAAGTAATGGTTGGCTAAAATTGTGTAGCGAAGCGTAGCCAACTGTTACGTGTCCTTGTTGATTTTCTTGCTAGGTTACACTTTACTCATAAGCTTGCCCATTGCTGTTTTAAACCAACTAAATGGACAATACCAAATGATAAGCAAATTACTGAACTCCAGACCCAAAATTCAGGTGAGCGCCCCATGGGTGAACTTATGAAAAAGAAACCTGCAATGCCACGCACTAAATAAATTAGTGTAATAAGGATGAGGGCTAAGCGCATAAAAGGTAAACGGAAAATAATACCTGCCGCTGAGAATGCATAAAGCGACCAAATAGAAAGAATAAGGACAATTGCACTAGTTATGAGGGTGGGTTGAATGCTGCCTCGCTCTGCGAGCACTGCCATTTGTTCACCTGCACCAAAAAAACGATACCAAGGTGCGCCAAAATAAATACAACCTAAATGCAGTATTGCAACAATAGCACTCAAAGTACCCGCAATAATGAGAAAAACGTTCATGATTTGATGAAACCTCCGTGTAACCTAACGCCTCAATAAGAGGCTAAAAATTGTTGGCCAAAATCAGCGAGGCACGAGCACGGCCAACTGTTTTTAGTCCTGCTTAATTGCCTTGTTAGCTTCATTTAACTGGTGTTGACTAAAAACTTTAATACCATTATTTGTTAATAATGCAGCTGTGACTCCAGCTCCATTGATTTTTGTTCCCGAAAAATCGCCACTATATACTGATGAACTTCCACATGAAGGGCTAAACTCGGCGAGTACTGCAACATCAATTTCATTTGCTTTACACAAAGCCAATGCGTTATTAGCACCACGTAGAAAATTTTCAGTGACAATATTGCCACTATTTTCAACTACCGCAATTTTACTTAAAAGTACATCGTACCCATCACCACCATTTATTTCCGCTGGTGCTCTGGGAATGCTCATTCCAGAACTTACCTCTGGGCAGATCGAGATGACTCTGCCTTCATCTATCCATTCTTTAAGGATACTGCTGGAAGTAAATAGAGACTGACCATCGTAACGTACTTTATCTCCTAACAGGCATGCACTAATTAGTACTTTTTTCATTTGAAACTCGCAATATATTATGGAGGCTAACGCCAAGCTAAATGGCGCAGCAATACTGGAAACTCTTTTTGCGAAAGCAAAAAAGGTGCCAGTACTGCGGAGTCCGATTTGAGCGTTTTGTTATACCTGTTTTTCACCTTTATAAACGAGCAACTCACCTTTACCCACTGGTACCAATGAAGTAATTAGGTTGTCTTGATTCTTTAACCAAGCCGTGAACGCTTCAAGCTCGTTACTATGGGAAGTGGCATTGTCACAAACGAGCAGACCACCATTATTAAGTAGATTAAACAGTCGTTCAGCTAAAGCCACATATGTTTTTCGGTCGGCATCAAGAAATATAAAATCCACATTTTCGGTAACTTCGCCTAGGACTTCACTAACGTCTCCCACTAACTGGATAATTTTTGAACTTACGTTGGCTTTGTCAAAGTTCACTGCGGCTTCTGTGACTTTTTGAGGGTTAGACTCGACTGTGTAGACCATCCCGCTTTTTGGGAGCGCTGATGCTAGCCAAATTGTCGAATACCCGTTTGATGTACCTATCTCTAGAATCTTACTCGCACCAGTCGCCTTAACAAGAACAGATAGAAACTCACCTGTATCTCTGGTGATATTGAGATATTTATTTGATTTATCCGTTTGAGCTTGGTCGTTTTCTATACCAAGCTGCTCTAACTCTTTTATAATATTTTCAAGCTCCATCGTAACTTACTCAATAGGTATAACGCTAAGGAACATGCGATTAAGTCCCGCACTATGAGATAATACACGTCATAGCTTTTCAGGGATAAATTAATGGACCATCATCGAACCTTATTACCCCAAAGCCGGAAAGGGTCGTCGTCCTTATCCGTTGATGACGATGCTGCGGATTCATTGCTTGCAGCAGTGGTATAGCTTAAGTGATCCTGCCATGGAAGATGCACTTTACGAGATTGCTTCCATGCGTCTGTTTGCAGGCTTATCGTTAGATCGACCTATTCCAGATCACACTACCATTATGAATTCCCGCCACCTACTGGAGAGGCATAATCTCGCCCGCACTATTTTTGATGAAGTCGTCAGCTGGCTATCCGACGCCGGTGTGTTATTGAAAGAAGGCTCACTCATGGATGCCACCATCATTGAAGCACCGAACTCGACCAAGAATAAGGCGGGTACACGCGATCCGGAGATGCATCAGACCAAGAAAGGCAATCAATGGCACTTCGGATTGAAAGCGCATATTGGTGTTGATGCCCGCACAGGTGTTACGCATAGTCTCACGACCACATCAGCCAATGTGCACGATTTAAATCAAGCGGAACATTTACTGCATGGAGAGGAAGCCTTTGTGTTTGCGGATTCCGGCTATAGAGGCGCTGAAAAACGTGATGCACTGAAAGAGGTTAAGGTGGACTGGTATATCGCCACCATCCCCAGCAAAGTCAAAGCACTGAAAAAGCATCCGCGGATCAACAAAGTGTTATTGGATATTGAGTATAAGAAGGCGAGCATTCGGGCAAAAGTTGAGCATCCCTTCAGGATCATCAAATGCCAGTTCGGCTTTACCAAGGCACGTTATCGAGGCCTGAAAAAGAATGACGGCAAACTCGCCATGCTATTTGCGTTAGCGAACATTGTGCGCGTGGATCAAATGTTAAGGGCATAGGATAAATGCGTCTGGATATTGGCTAACAAGCCCAGACATGCAAAAAGCCAGTCAAAAAAGGAAGAAATATGCGCAATTAGAACTGACATTGTCCGCTTGGTAAGAGTTATATATTTTGTCAGCTAATTATTAACTTAATCGCATGTTCCCTAGGCGAAACTAACTTGGTTACTCGCGCTTGTTCAAACGCAGTTATACCTGCCTTCAAATCTGATTTTTTTCTATTTCTTGTTAACGTAAACCATTCTTGTGTGACGAAATACATAAAATCCCCTTGTGTGTATGTTATTGATAATTAGTTTACTCTGACTGGCAATCTGCAGTAAGCCGTTTTTTGAAGCACGAAACCAAACTTTTTAGCCCCGTTGAGCAACTTGTTATTGGGATTTAGAATAGATAGAAGTTAAAACATTAGCTATAGGAGTTCTATCAATGAGCTTATTATTTTTTTCGAGCTTTTGTAGAAAAGTTAAAGGAGTTAATTCATCATTTCCTTCGATTTGACTTGTGTTTGCTCCCTTATCTATTAAATACTTAACAAGTCTAAGGTCGTTAAGTAATATTGCTGCATGCAAAGGGGAAAGGCCATCAACCTTACTCAAAGCATCAATTGAGGCACCTTTAGACAAAAAATGTTCAAGGTAAACATATCGCTTATTTATATCTTGAATTCCAAACAAAAATGCTAATCCAGCTCCCGATTCTAAGGACTGAATATCATTTTCTGAAGTTCTAAAATTAAAGAGGTACAATTCACATGCTTTATCTGGAATATAGTGAGTATCATCATTCGTACCACAAATAATGATATCTTCAACGTTGCTTTCAGATAGTGAATACACTGCCATTATTGAATATATAATAAGAAAAGATAACGGGATTAAAATAAAGAGTGATTTTTTCACTTTTACCCCCAAACAATTTTGTTATCAGAGTCATTAAACGCGAGCATACCAAAATGGTTGTCATTTAGTTTGGCAACACCATTAACATGCAAAAGCAATACACGTCCAAATTTCCATGCAAGTTGCTCACGTACTTTGTCATAAATCTTTATAGACATTAAATCTTGGCCTTTAGTGTGTTTAAACCAATGCTTTAATGCTTTTTTACCAAATTTAGTTAATACCTTCTTTGCGCCTGCCCTTGGGTTTGTCACTGATCTGAATAGAGCATCTACAAAACCAAATGCATAAGAAGAATCAACAGCTTCAACAAGCAAAGCTTGTGCAAATTCTCGCACAGGATCAGTTATATTAAGTAAATCAATATTGTTATGTTGATTTTTGAAAATGAATTTAAGAATAACTACAGTTTCTTCTTCATTAAAGATAAGTTCATTGGTTTTGAATTTTTTAAGGTGTACTTGCTTGTTCATACTATTTCCTTTAGTTAACACGGCATGTGTTTATTAAGTAGTAATAAATTACTACCGATCCTTATAAATTAGTAATTATTGTATCAAAATAAAATACAGCTTTCATGCATATATTTTTATTTATATCAGAAAGTCAAGGTAGAGTTAAACTAGAAATACCAACGCCCCATTAAGAGGCTTTTAATTGTTGGTTAAAATGTGAAGCGAAGCGGAACCTAACCAACTGTTAAAAGTCCTGCTTGAATGGCTTGTTAGTTTTCAACTACGCACACGGTGGAATGATTTATTGAAACAATGTTCCAGCTGCTCATATATATTAGGATTCTTTTCGATATAATCTGCCATCATTTCAAAGAAACCTTCGACATTATTTTTGTCATAAGGCCTAACGTACACTTTAGTTATTACTCTATGTAATATCTCGTTTAGCCACTTTACTCTATTCAATTTTTCTTCATCATCTAATTCGTTATCGTAAAGATAAACTCTAATAGATACGGTCAATGAGTGAGCTAAAATTCGAAAAAAGTCGCACCTTTCCACTTCAGAGAAACTTTCGATTTTATCGATATAAATATTGAGACTAATGCCAAACTCCTTTTGAAAACTAACGCCCAATTAACAGGCAAAAAATTGTTGGCTAAAATAAGCGACGAAGGAGCAAAAGCCAACTGTTTTTTGTCCTTGTTTAATTTCTTGTTATATAGCCTATTCACTATAACCATCTAGGGGAGCAACTGTCATTATATTTTCAAATCCCACAGCTTCGATAGCGTTTAAATATTTTGAATTTACAAACAGAATATAAGTTTCAATATCTGGGCCATCTGAGTATGGATAAAGAATAGTTCCTTTAGGTAATACACCAATATTATCAGAAGAAGATTGCACAGATAGTGTTTGAGTTAAAGATACAGGCTTTGATTCTAATAATTGCCATTTGAACCAAAACGCACCTGCAGCAAAGGAAAGTATTGATACTAGAATTAATACGAAATATCTCAACTCAAACTCCATTCTATTGAGGCTATATAACGCCCTGTTAACAGGCAATAAAATAGTTGGTTAAAATAAGCGACGAAGGCGCAAAAACCAACTGTTTTTTGTCCTTGTTTAACAGTTTGTTATGCAACCCGTCCTTCTCCAAACTTTGACAAGTTATCCTGCAACTTACACCAATCTGCTTTGTAATCAATGTAAATATGAGCATCAATTTCAACAGGAATAGCTTCATCAAAAGTAGCTATCGCCAATTCCATTTCACTTGAAGGAGCTCCTTTAACCCGAAATCCTAAACTAGAGCCACACTCCTGACAAAATGTTCGAACGGTACCATTAACAGCAACGAACTCTTTTAAGTTCTCATTACCAGAAAGCCAATTTAAACCTGTTACACCGACTAATGTCCCAAATGCAGCACCATGAAATTTACGGCACATTGAGCAATGACAGTTAGCGGCTTTTTCGTTAAAACCATTTACAACAAATGAAACAGCACCACATAAGCAACTCCCTTTATATTTATGACACATGCTGAATCTACTCCTAGCTGCATAACGCCCTGCTCAGCAGCGTGGTGAATTTGGCGTATTTTTTTTGAGTGTTTCTCAAAAAAAGTGCCAAGTTTACCACGTCCGTTGCAGCAACTTGTTATGTGTTTTTTCAACTAGATAGTCAAGAAACAGTCTTATATTTGGGTTTTTATATATACCTTGTTTGTATACGCCATAAACGCTACCACTAGACTGCTCATTAAGAAGTGGCTCCCAATCTCGCAAACAAACCACAAGCAGCCCACTTTTTACATAATCAGATACAATCCAATTTGAAAGCTGAGCAACACCAAGACCGCATAAGGCAGCCTCTAATAATGGAGTGCCACCTTTTGATTTAAGATTACCACTAACTAAAGCCTTAACATTACGGCGACTTTTTTTAAAATGCCAGTAAGTTCTTTGCCTCTCTTGATTGAGTACTAAGCAATTATGTAATGATAAATCCTCAGGCTGTTCAATAGTGGCAGTTGTTGACAAATAATCCGGTGACGCACAAACAAAGGTATGATTTGGAATAATATTACGAAATTTTAAACTTGAGTCTTTTGGAGTTCCAATACGAATAGCTAAATCAATATTTTCCGCGGATAAATCAAGCACTTTATTTTCTAGCTCAACCTCAATCGTTATCTTTGGGTATTTTTTCAAAAAATCAGGAATTATGGGACAAACAATCAACCGACCAAAACTTTCAAATACTGAAATTCTTAAATTTCCTTCAGGCTCTTTACTACTTTCTGCCATAGACATAAGTAAAGAGTCACAATCAGAAACCAGATTAGATGCTCCCTCTAAAAAAAAATGTCCCTTATCCGTCAGTAATAGTTGACGTGTACTACGTTTAAATAGCTCGGAATTCAGCTCATGCTCAAGATTATCAATCGCACGAGTAACGGATGACGGGGCCATATTCAACACTTTGGCAGCTTTAGAAAAGCTACCTAACTCAACCACCTTTAAAAATATACGAGCTAACTTTAACATGGAATCCTTTGCGTTTTGTGCAAAATTGTTTGATATAGAACGTCTATTCTTATCATTACTTGGTAGCTATACAATAACACTCTGTCATCCACTTACACAAATGAGAACAAATATGCCAAGAATACCTTTTGAAAATATACCCGCGAACTTAATGAGCTGCATGGTGCAAACAGAGAAACACATCAAGAGCTTAAACATTATTGATGAATCTTTTATGGAGCTGCTGAGATACAGGGTATCCATGATAAATCAGTGCGCTTATTGCATTGAAATGCACTTTAAAGAAGCAGTTGCTGCAGGTGAAAGTGAATTACGTGTTTATTCATCATCTGTATGGAAAGAAACGAATTTTTATAATGATTCTGAACAAGCATTATTAGCATGGACTGAGTCTGTAACTATGCTAAATGACACAGCTGCTCAAAGGCAACAATCGTTTACCAACCTAAGTAAATATTTCAGCCAAGATGATGTTGCAAATTTAACCTTATCAATCGTACAAATTAATTCTTGGAATCGTCTAGCAAAACCTTTTGGTTTTGAAGCTGGATCTTATCAAGTCGGACAACATTAACGGATAAACTGTTTGGTAGCTGCAACATGTAAGCTGCCGAACACATAACGCCCTGTTAACAGGCAAAAAATAGTTGGTTAAAATTAGCGACGAAGGAGCAAAACCAACTGTTTTTTGTCCTTGTTTAACAGCTTGTTAGGCTTCTTTCTTGGGCCCCCACTTTTCCCGATGCCATTCGTAGTATTTTTTACTAGCTTCCCAGTTCGAAATTTCATTTCCAACCAAAGAGGAAATTACGACATCAAGTGTCTCTGTGGTCTCAGCTTTGGAGTTAGATAGAACTTTTTTATCGTCTATATAAATGTAACCTTTTTCATAAAGGTCATCGCAGCCTAGTTTACACATCAGTGTAGCAACAGCATCAAAGTCGAGCTTTTCTTCGAGGGTACACTTAGATCTGCGTTTTATGTGCGCTGCAACAAACATATTTTCCGGTAATTGCGAATTACAAATAGCACATATGCCTAGCTTTCTACCTTTTAGTAAGTGAGCTCTTAGCAAGCTCTGCTCTGCTCGTCTTTTTGCGCTGAACTCTATATCTAACTCAGGTAGCTTACTGATTTCCCCCAGCTCTTTTTCGATTGAGAAAGTGCCCTCGATATCAATGTTTTTGCTAACAATTATTGAAGCAGCAACTCTTGGTCTTAACTCAGGGTTAGACATACGAGCACCATACCCTAGCTCAACCAATGCCTGAAGTTGATCCAGTGTTTCGATCCTTACATAATCCCTTTCAAAACGAGAGTGTGATGCGACATACATGCCATCTTTATGTTTGTGTGGGTAAAGAGGTTTTCCTGCATTTTTCTTACTACTGCTTCCTATATACGCAACCATTCTAAACCTATCCTCGATTTTGAAGCCTAACGCTTTTGTTGTGGGGCGATGAAACGCAACGAGGAACGAGTGAAGTTTAACCGTCCCAGCCCCGCAGGGGCGAACACCAACTGTTTGTTAGTGGTTAACATCAACGGCGAATCTCTTTCCAAAAAAGATACCCACACCAATATACTATGGAATAAATCATTGCTGCTAATAAGTGCCCATATATTGTTGGGTAGTACCAACCTGTATCAGATGAATACCTAAAGAAAGGTTCACCTAAGTCCCAAAGAGGCATGTAATAGCCCCAGTAACTTGCCAGTCCTATTAGACCAAGTAAAAACATTGATAAATATAATGGCACTGGTAATAAGATTAGCACCAACCATATTTTTATAGGTTTAGTCATAATTCCTTTTGACCACTAACGCTGCAATAATTGGACGACGTCTGCGTAGCAGACGGAGTTCCCAGCGAGGCCCGAGCGATAGTTTATTGTTTTGTTAGATGTTTTTCTCAGAAGTACAATCAACACCTAAAAAACGCATTCTAAGTGACCATTTTTCCTGAATTTTTTTCCATTCGCTATCAATGAAATATCCTACTTGATGACCTTCAATATTATCACCCGTGTTGAATAAGAGGTATTGAGTTTCACCAGGGGTGTATTCGCATAAAACTCTAAATATGTGATCAAAAAAAGCCATTACAACACGCATGACAATAAATGGGTCATCACCTTGCCATTCATCGCTACTGTAAGGTATCTCTAGTAATTTTGTTTTCCCTAGATCAGCAGTTCGTGTGAATTCATCCACAGTCACCCACTCTGCTTTTTTCGATTTAGGGTGAACCATAAAATTTCTAATAGATTGTAATTCTTGAATGTTTTGTATCTCTTGAAGGCCGCGATCCAGCTTTAGATTCTTCTTTTCCCAGAGGAAAAAATCATACTTATTTATAGGAGTGAATTTATCTACTTCGTTGAAAATATTTTTTGGCAGGTTTAGAGTTTCCAATAAACAGTTAGCGACAACCTCCGGTAGTATTGAAAGATTGAGTATCGCGGCTCTTGCAAGCTGTTCTTCAGTATTATTTTCATTTTCTAGGGCATCAAACGCAGATTTTGTAAAATAGATACTATCTCTAAAGATAGTCTCAAACTTGCGGTCAATATAGTACTTATCTTGTTTCATATAGGTTATCTATCACTTGGTGGAATCTACGTTTCTGTGCAATTTACATCTAACGCCTCAAACAGAGGCTTAAAATTGTTGGCTATAATGTTTGAGGTACGAAAAACAGCCAACTGTTTTAAGTCCTTTGCTTTGACTTGTTATACGTTTTTTGACAGAGCTATATGAAACATTTGCTCATATTCATCTGCTTTATTGATCGCATCAATCTGGATAGCTACTTTTTGAATACGTCTCCAGAAACCAGACTTACAATTATGTAAAGTCCCTAAAGTGGCTAATGACTCCATTGCCTCAAAGATATCACGTTCCCGTAAATCAAATTGATATTGTGCCAACTCAATTTGCTCAAAAGAAAATAGTGATGGTTTATCAAGGAACTCCGAAGCCTGAAAAAGCATAACTTCAGCACTCTTCCATTTTTTCGCTAACCTTTCGTTATGCATGCAACTGACCTAAACGTATAACGCCGCAATCACTTGCCGGAGGGTTTGGCGATTTGTTTGCAGATCCACCGAAAACAAAGTGACAAATACCGGAGGTCAGGTGCATTGCTTTGTTAACTTTTTCCATATTTAGATAATAACTCCAATGCTATAAATGCAGGAGTCTTACCGATACCTTTTTTATGAGCTAATATTTCTGGCTCGACTTTATTCCACAATTCAATATCGATGACATCATTCGTGTTCAGATTTACTAAAACTTCAAAGTCATAAAAATCCTTTCCATTACTTAACCAAGAGCCAGACCACCAATGCCCAAATTGATCAGGTAAATCACTAATCTCTATCAAAATTCCACTAGACTTGCTAAATCCCTTCATTTCTAAAACCGAATCCAGCCATTTTTCTGGCTGACCTTTCTGAATGAATGAGTTAGCAATCTCTTCCATTACTAAGAACATCAGCTCATTTTGTTGCTGGACGTTTCGATTTCTTATATTGCGCAATGTATGAATATTCATCAGAAGTTAACAGTTTATTCATTCGCAAGCGGGCGTATATCCCCTTGCAGGTTATTTTTAACGGCTCCCCCCATTATCAACAAAAAACACACTAAATCAATAACTTGCGGCAATTAGCTTTTAATCTAATCAGATAGCCGCGCCTCCCGTAGTATATTTCGGTACGTTGTTTTCCGTTCGAAATTTTTCGCGTTTTATAACCTGTTGATAAAATTAAAGTATTACGATATAAACTGTTTACAATCCTAAATATGCCGCAGGATGTTGGATATTTCGGGTTTTTCTATTTCTATCGAGACTCATGGAGGAGTTTATGCAAGATGTTCGTCGCCCTTTACCCGCCACCCCTGTACGCTTTTTAGATCAATTCCGCACATTGATTCGCGCCCAGAATAAAGCTTTTAAGACTGAAAAAACTTACGTGCAATGGGTAAAAGCGTTTATTTATTTTCATAATAAACGCCACCCTAAAGATATGGGGGTTGTGGAGATTGAGCAGTTTCTAGAACACTTGGCCGTACAGGAAAATGCCTCTCGCAATACACAGAAAACAGCGTTAAACGCTTTAGTATTTCTGTATAAGCAATTTTTCGGTTTGGCCGAGCTTAAACTCAGCTTTCAGTATGCTAAACAACCGCAGGCTATTCCGGTTGTATTTTCTCATAACGAGGCTATGTCTGTTATTGCTCAGTTACCCGCCGCTTATTACTTGCATGCTGGATTAATGTATGGCGCAGGTCTGAGGATTTCTGAATGTGGCAGGCTTCGGGTTCAAGATGTGGATTTTTCCATGAATACGTTGATAGTCCGACGTGGTAAGGGCAACAAAGATCGTGTGACGATGCTGCCCGCTAGTTTAATTAACGCGCTTAAGGAGCAACTATCTTTAGTAAAGATAATTCATCAACGCGATGTTAAAGATGGCGGCGGCGAAGTGTACTTACCTAATCTATTAGCAAAAAAATATCCTTCGGCTCCTCGTGAGCTGGCATGGCAGTATCTTTTCCCAGCCAAAGAACTTTCCGTAGATCCTCGCACAGGGATTAAACGCAGACATCACATTATGGATTCCACCGTACAGCGCGCTGTTAAAAATGCGATCCGCGCTGCGGGTATCCATAAAAAAGCGGGATCGCATACTTTTCGACACAGTTTTGCGACCCGCTTGTTAGAGCAGGGTTATGATATTCGAACCATCCAAGAGCTGCTTGGGCATGCGGATGTTGCTACCACAGAGATTTATACGCATGTAGTAAAACAGGGCGGCAAGGGTGTGCGCAGCCCTATTGATCTTGCCTTTAATAGTCAAACTGGAATACCGGGCATAGATCACTAGTCAAGACCTACTTTTAGCCGCGAGCTTATCCTGCACGCTGGTGACTTTATCAGCCATGGTCTGTGCCCGGTCTGCGCGCGTACCTACCTTCATGTGGCTGATGATGCGAACTGCGCCAGCTTCGTGCAGATCTTCATGGCAACGTTTCACTGCGGCCATAACATCGTCCCACTCGCCTTCTACGTTGGTGCCGTAGCCATGCATGCTGTGAGTTAGCCCGGCTTCTTCAAAGATCTTCTGGCACCTGGCGACATAAGGTGAAATGGAGACTCCTACGCCGCTGGGCGATACCATAATATCCATCAGTACGTACATGCGTTACTCCTGAATGCTGTTATTACTACTCTTATTTAACGCTCTCATTAATGCTCAGCGCCATCGCTTCGGCGATTTTAATGCCGTCGATGGCTGCCGACATAATACCACCGGCATAACCCGCGCCCTCACCTGCCGGAAACAGACCGTGGGTATTGATGCTTTGGAAATTTTGATCACGCTTGATACAGATAGGCGCCGACGTACGAGTTTCAACGCCCGTCAGGATCGCGTCTTCTAAGGCAAAGCCTTTGATTTTACGATTGAACACCGGAATCGCTTCGCGGAGCGCCTCAATGCAAAAGTCGGGTAGCGCTTTAGACAGGTCGGTTAGCTTAATACCGGGTTTAAACGAAGGTTCAACACTGCCTATCGTTTCTGATGACAGGCCTTTCAGGAAGTCACCGACTTTCTGTGCAGGCGCGTCGTAGTTTGAGCCACCTAGCACGTAAGCATTACTTTCGAGTTGGCGTTGAAAGTCGATCCCTGCCAAGGGGTTGCCCGGGTAATCTGATGGATCTATACCCACTACAATCGCACTATTGGCGTTGCGTTCGGCACGCGAATACTGACTCATGCCATTCGTCACTACACGATGTTCTTCTGAGGTGGCCGCGACTACAGTGCCACCCGGGCACATGCAGAAGCTATACACAGAACGGCCACTTTTACAGTGGTGCACAAGTTTGTAATCGGCTGCACCTAAAATCGGGTTGCCGGCATTGCTGCCAAAACGTGCTTCATCAATGGCTGATTGCTGGTGTTCTATGCGAAAGCCGACGGAGAACGGTTTGGCTTCTATATACACGTTTTTATCGTATAGCATCTGGAACGTATCACGGGCGCTGTGCCCTATCGCCAGCCCGATGTGTCTTGATTTAATCACTTCACCGTCGGCTAATACCACGCCGGTAATCTGGCCATCATCAATCTGAACATCATCAACGCGGGCGCTGAAGCGTATCTCGCCGCCTAAGGCGATAATTTGCGCACGCATTTTTTCGACCATCGATACGAGTCGAAAAGTTCCGATATGCGGCTTGCTCACGTACATGATTTCGTCAGGCGCACCGGCGGCGACAAATTCGACCAGCACTTTGTGGCCGTAATGTTTGGGATCTTTTACCTGGCTATAGAGTTTGCCGTCTGAAAATGTTCCGGCACCGCCTTCACCAAACTGCACATTGGATTCGGTATTGAGTATTTTTTTACGCCAAAACCCAAAGGTGTCTTTGGTGCGTTCGCGAACTTCTTTACCCCGATCAAGAATAATCGGGTTGTAGCCCATTTGCGCTAAGACCAAACCCGCTAACAAACCGCACGGCCCAAAGCCGATAATCACAGGGCGTTCCTGTAAATTGGCAGGTGCCTGTGCTACATATTTATAGCTCATATCGGGTGTGACTTTGACCAGATGATTCTCTGCAAACTTTTCGAGCAATGCGTCGTTGCAGCGGGTCTCAACATCAAGGGTATAAATCAGTACGATATTAGTTTTCTTACGTGCATCGTATCCACGCCTATGCACTTCGTGGCTTATCAGGTCGTCTGCTGTAATGTCTAAGCGGGTTAAAATTGCATTTGTCAGCGCCTGATCATCGTGATCCAGCGGTACTTGAATATTAGTCAGACGTATCATGTGAGGCTTCCCGATAAGACAGCGTTACTTAGTTTTAGTAAAGGCTACTTAGTTTTAGTAAAGGCTGCATTTTACGCATTTCTTAGCCAAATGTCGCAGAGTCATTGATCAGCAATCAGCTTTTTAAGAATCAGTATTTTACAGAATCACTATTCAGCAGTGCTGGCAACTAGCAGCTTGTCTCGGTGATCTCATGCGCGGTTAGTTCTCTGCTTTCGCCGGGAGCCAGTGCCGGATCTAATAGTAATGGCCCTACGCTAATGCGATGCAGTTGCAGCACAGGATTTCTAAACCGACCAAACATGCGTTTTATCTGATGATATCGCCCTTCGGTGAGGCTGACCTGAGCCACCTTATCCGTGATTATTTCGAGCAGTGCCGGCCGTGTTGTAATGTCTTCGTAAGCGAAATACATACCCGCTGCAAACGCCTCGATATACTCTTGTGAGAGAGGATTTTCGAGTGTCACCCGATACACCTTAGTTACTTTTTTATCAGGTGAGGTCAGGCCACTCGACCAGCGACCGTCATTGGTAAGTAATAACAAACCCGATGAATTCAGATCTAAACGACCGACAATGTGCAACCCTGCCCGGTCCGGCCTATCTAACAGATCAATCACGGTTCGGTGCTGCTCATCCTTGGTTGCACTCACCACGCCCACCGGCTTATTCATCATGACATACGTCGCCATGTTGGCCTGTAATATCTGATCGTCCAACGTGATATGGGAAAACTCGTTAATCGCCTGATCAATATCGATAGCAACTCGCCCATCTACACAGACTCGCTGCTGAGCCAGCATCAGCCTTACATCTTTGCGATTGATATTCACTTTAACACTGAGGTAGCGATCCAGGCGTCCGCGTTTTGACTGCATTATAAGTTACTCAGAACGACACGAAAAATACGCAAGAATAACGAGTCGAGGGCAATAGATGCAAGGGGCTTTAATGACCTGCACTGGCACTATGCCAGTATAACTGCGCTGTTTTAGAGATTGTTGTACGCACGGGTAAAATTCATTCATATGACAATTTAACAAATACACCTATTTATGGAATACTCTCTGTCTGATTTTTATGAGTAATGATGTGTGAAATCTATAGATTTTGAACCGGTTGGCCTACAAAGCTTATCTCGCCAGATTGCCGACCAGATCCGTCAGGCAATTATTGATGGCTCACTGGAAGCTGATGACCGCTTACCAACAGAAGATGAACTGGCGGCACGTTTTAGCGTTTCACGCCCGACTATTCGTGAGGCGCTAAAGCGTCTGGCCGCTCAAAACCTGGTGCGCTCTAAGCGCGGACCTACCGGCGGAACCTTTGTTAATCGTCCCAGCATCAGCGACCTGAGTGATTCATTAGCCGGTGCAACCACATTGCTGATGGGACTAAACGCTTTTTCGCTAGAAGAAATTACCCAGACTCGTCTTGAGCTTGAAGTCATCTGTTGTAAATTAGCAGCGCAGAACCGTACGTCTCAGGATCTGGAGGCATTGCAGCATGAACTCGACGCACAAGCCGATGTTGCCCTTTCAGCTGAAGACTTCTGCGCATCGGATGTAAAGTTCCACCGCTTAATAGCCGACGCAACAGGCAATCGTATGCTGGGGTTTGTTATGCATACGGTAATCGAAGCCTTACAACCGGTCGCTAACATGGTGGCACACCGCTATCGGGAAAAGGCCGTCATTCACCAACAGCATGAACGCTTATTTAAGGCGATCGAGCTTCAGGATGTTGTACTTGCTACAGAAATACTAACTGAACAGGTGCATTATCTTGCCGAACAGCATCGCGCTGCGCTTGCACGCAAGTAATGCGGTTAAATAAAACTAAAAGCGTGTTAAGTTGTCTGTTCATGATGAGGTTAATAAGCAGTTTCTATTATCCTATCCATTAATAAGAATCGCTTTAACAAAAATATAACGTGATTTTAGCAGTGAGGACTAACTGTGGAAGAGAGTAATATTTGGATCATTGGTGTTGCAGCCCTGGCTATTGGTGCATTGATTGGTTATTTGCTGGGCCGCGCTGGTGGCGACTCAGGCCAACAACAACTTGAAGATATGCAAAAAGAGCTGGAAACCTATAAATCAAAAGTTGCCGGCCATTTTGAAGAAACAGCCGACCTCGTTAATAAGATGACTGAGTCTTACCGTGGTGTATACCAACATCTGGCAACGGGTGCTCAGGCATTATGTGATGCCGATACCGCACGTTCGATCGAATCTAGCATGACTCCTCAATTAGCACTTCAGAAAGAAGTGATCATCAAAGAGGCGGACAGCGAATCGGCTGAACCTAACACTGAACCAAAAGATACAGCCAAAACCGAAGCGTCCGTCAATGTGGAGCCTCCACGAGACTATGCGCCTAAGCAGGCCAAGGAAGAAGGCACTTTATCTGAGTCGTATGGCTTGAAAAACGCTGAAGCAGCCGCTGACACTGAGTCAGAAAAAACATCAGAAAAATCAGCAGAAAAAAAAGCTACGCCTGATGACTCTGCCAAAAAAGCTTAGATCCTAAGCGGCAACTGCTGTTAACACAGATGTAGTTAACATCAACACAGCAGTTAAAAGAATGGCCTCCTTGCGAGGCTATTTTCATTTATACCGGATTATCTATCTCTATATAATGATGCTCTATGCCAAAGTGATGTTTCAAATGCTCACCTAGCGCCTGCACACCATAACGTTCCGTTGCATGATGCCCCGCCGCAAAGTAGTCAATCCCTGCTTCGCGGGCAATATGTACGGTTTGCTCCGAAATCTCACCTGATATATAGGCGTCAGCGCCCGATTCAAGCGCCTTCTCGATATAACCCTGCGCGCCACCCGTGCACCATGCAATTCGCTTAATAGCCCGATCAATGCCTTTTATATGAAGTGCCGGACGCTTTAAAACACGCTCAAACTCCGCCGATAACTGGTCTGCCGTTAGCGCATGTTCTAACTGCCCAACCATACCGATGGCTTGCCCTAACTCACCATCCAAACCCGTTTCAATTTGCCAGTTCATCATTTTTGCTAACTGAGCATTATTGCCAAGTTCAGGATGAGCATCCAACGGCAGATGATAGGCCAGCAAACTGATATCGTTACGCAATAACGTTTGCAGACGTTGCTTTTTGATACCGACGACCCGCTCATTCTCACCTTTCCAAAAGTAACCGTGATGCACTAGCACCAGGTCAGCCTGCATCGATACAGCAGCATCCAATAACGCCTGAGAAGCAGTCACACCTGAGACAATTCGTTTAACCTCAACCTTCCCTTCTACCTGCAAACCGTTTGGACAATAATCTTTAAACTGTCCTGAACTTAACAATTCTTCACAATATTTAACCAGTGCAGGCAATAAAACTGACATAGAATAAACTCCTGATTAGTAACCGAGTGGCTCTGACCGTATAATTCTACAATGTGAGGGTATTTTCACCAGTATTTCTGAGACGTAAACATGCGTAAATTTAGTTTTTTAGGATGGCCAATCATCACCGGTGTACTGGTCGCCATTATCCTACTACAGTTTTTTCCTCAGCTGTTTTCACCGCCGGTTACAACTGTCGAAATACGTGAAACACTGTTACCTACTCATGTACCGGGTGTAAGTGGCCCTGTATCTTATTCTGATGCAGTTGAAAAAGCGGCACCCGCTGTCGTCAACATTTATACCCGAACTGTGATCAAACAACAGCAGTATCCTCCCATCGAAGATCCTCTTTTTAAGAAATTTTTTGATTTGGGTGATATGCCGCAACGTGAGCGTATTCAATCCAGCCTCGGATCTGGCGTTATCCTTAATGCACAAGGCTACATTATCACCAACAACCACGTAATTGCCGGGGCTGATAGCATTGTGATTGCCCTCAAAGATGGCCGTGAAACGTCGGCGGAGATTGTGGGCACCGATCCGGAAACCGATCTGGCTATTTTAAAAACTAATATGGAGAACTTACCCAGCATTACCCTCTCACCGTCAGACGCCCTGCGTGTCGGTGATGTCGTGCTGGCAATAGGCAACCCTTTCGGCGTAGGTCAAACCGTTACTATGGGCATTGTCAGCGCCACCGGCAGGAATAGCCTTGGGTTGAATACTTACGAAGATTTTTTGCAAACGGATGCCGCTATAAACCCAGGTAATTCTGGCGGTGCGCTCGTTGATGCTCATGGTAATTTGATAGGTATAAATTCCGCTATTTTTTCAAAATCCGGCGGTTCACAAGGAATAGGCTTTGCCATTCCATCCGATTTAGCCAAAAAAGTAATGACCGATCTGATTACACAAGGGCGCGTTGTACGTGGCTGGTTAGGTATAGAGATTCAGGAATTAACGCCTAACCTGGCTGAGTCATTCGGCATTGAGGAGATGAACGGACTTATTATTGCCGGCATCTACCGTGATGGCCCTGCCCATAAAGCAGGCCTGCAACCTGGCGACATCATGCTTTCACTAAATGGTGAGCGAGTGGATGGACGCCGTTCGATGATCAGCATTGCTGACCTTACACCGGGTGAACCGTTGAATGTGGAGTTTCTTCGCGAGGGCGAACATTTAACAACTGAGGTAAAAGTGGGAGAGCGACCACTGACTAAACCTGCTTCCTGAACAAAATGTTATCGGAAGTTTGTAGACAGCATTTGTTATTGTGGACGCCAAAATGATAGTTAAACAGACAGCAAAAAGGCCTCAGATGAGGCCTCAGATGAGGCCTTTTTCATGCGCTTATTTAATCAGTCTTTGATACGGTATTCAGCAGAACGAGCATGCGCGGTAAGCCCTTCTCCGCGTGCCAGCACCGACGCAATTTTACCGGTTTTTGAGGCACCATCCGCTGAAAACATAATCAGTGAAGAACGCTTCTGAAAATCATAAACACCTAAGGGTGATGAAAAACGCGCGGTACCGGAGGTCGGTAAAACGTGATTAGGGCCTGCACAGTAATCACCCAGCGCTTCAGCGGTGTGGCGTCCCATGAAGATCGCACCTGCATGACGCACCAGGGGCAGCAACTCTTCTGGGTTTTCAACCGATAATTCAAGATGCTCAGGCGCTATGCTGTTACTGATTTCAATGGCTTGTTCCATATCCTTAACCAGTATCAGAGCGGCACGATTACGTAGGGAAACTTCTATAATTTCCTTACGTTCCATCGTGGGTAATAATCTGCGAATACTAGTTTCAACTTTATCAATAAAGTCGGCATCCGGAGTAACCAGTATCGATTGCGCATCTTCATCATGCTCAGCTTGCGAAAACAGGTCCATCGCAACCCAGTCGGGATCTGTTTTTCCATCACAAATCACCAGAATTTCAGAAGGTCCGGCAATCATATCAATGCCAACAACACCAAATACGGCACGTTTTGCTGTCGCGACAAAAATATTGCCTGGGCCGACAATTTTATCAACCTTAGGAACAGTTTCTGTACCATAAGCTAAAGCCGCCACGGCTTGAGCGCCACCAATGGTAAAGACGCGGTCAACACCCGCTAGCGATGCAGCAGCCAGTACCAGCTGATTCAGCTCGCCATGTGGTGTAGGCACCACCATTATGATTTCTTTAACGCCGGCAACATGAGCGGGAATAGCATTCATTAACACCGATGAAGGGTAAGCAGCCTTTCCACCCGGCACATACAAACCAACACGATCTAAGGGCGTCACTTTCTGACCCAGCATGGTGCCATCAGCTTCAGTGTATTGCCACGAATCACTTTTCTGCTTTTCATGATACTGACGTATACGCTGTGCCGCTTGTTCAAGCGCACTGCGTTGATCTTCAGGCAAAGTGTCTAAGGCTTGTGCAAGACGCTCTTTAGTCAGCTCCAACTCAGCCATTGTAGTAACGGACGTCAGATCAAAGCGATTGGTATAGTTAACAACAGCGGCATCACCGTTGAGTTTTACCTCGGCCAGTATCTCATCAACAATGTGATTAACCTTCACATCGGAAACACTTTCCCATGCGAGGATCTTTTCAAGCTGCTCTTTAAAATCATCCTGTGAGCTATTTAAGCGGGTGATAGACAGTTCACTCATCAATTAACCCTCTCTTCTTTTCACAACAGCATCAGACATCATATCAATAATCGGCTGGATCTGGCGGTACTTCATCTTCATTGCGGGTTCGCCAACAACAAGTCGAGAGCTGATATTAGCAATAAAGTCCATCGGCTCCAGGCCGTTGGCGCGCAGCGTATTACCCGTGTCTACGATATCGACAATACGATCGGCCAAGCCCATAATAGGGGCCAATTCCATAGCACCGTAGAGTTTGACGAGATCCACCTGACAACCCTGTTGCGCGAAATACTGACGCGCAATATTGACAAATTTTGTTGCGATGCGCATACGCCCTTCAACAGGCGCAGCACCGGTCAGACCGGCAACCATCAGCTTACATTTTGCGATTTCAAGATCAAGCTGCTCGTATAACCCTTTGCCACCATGCTCCATCAATACATCTTTGCCAGCAATGCCCATATCAGCACCACCATACTCAACATAGGTCGGAACATCAGTCGCCCGAATCACCACAAATTTAATATTGTCGTGATTGGTGTCAAAAATCAGCTTACGGCTTTTAAAGATATTCTCTGCCGGAATAATATTCGCTGCTTCCAACAATGGCAGTGTTTCTTCAAGTATACGACCTTTAGACAGCGCAATCGTAAGCTGTTGTTTTTTCATCATTTTATTCACTTAGCCTGGGATGCGACGAATCTTCGCACCCATCATCTGCAATTTCTCTTCAATGCATTCATAACCACGGTCGATGTGATAAATACGATCAATAGTGGTTTCTCCATCGGCAACGAGTCCCGCAATCACCAAACTGGCCGATGCTCTCAGGTCTGTTGCCATCACTGGCGCACCCTGTAGTCGATCTTCACCTTCAATCGTTGCAGAATTTCCGTCAATCAGGATGTTAGCACCTAATCGAATCATCTCCTGCATGTGCATGAAGCGGTTTTCAAAGATAGTCTCTTTGATATGTCCAACCCCTTCAGCCACCGCGTTCAATGCGGCAAATTGTGCCTGCATATCCGTTGGAAAAGCAGGATAAGGTGCGGTTGTAATATTCACAGATTTTGGCCTGCGGCCTTCCATATCGAGTGAAATCCAGTCGTTACCGGTTTCGATTTTAGCGCCCGCTTCGGTCAACTTTAATAGCACTGCATCCAGAATATCTGAACGCGTATTAGTCGTTTTAACGTAACCACGGGTAGCCGCTGCAGCAACAAGATAGGTGCCCGTTTCAATGCGGTCCGGCATAACCGAATAGCGGCATCCTTTAAGGGATTCGACACCATTAACGGTAATCGTATCGGTACCTGCGCCCTGAATATCTGCACCCATAGCAATCAGACAGTTTGCCAGATCAACAATTTCGGGTTCACGCGCCGCGTTTTCCAGAATGCTCTGGCCTTCAGCCAATGTCGCTGCCATTAAAATATTTTCAGTACCGGTAACCGTCACGATATCGAATAATATTTTTGCACCTTTCAAACGTCCGTTACTGCGCGCATGAATATAACCGGCATCAACGGTAATCTCAGCACCCATCGCCTCCAGGCCACGGATATGCAAATCCACAGGACGGCTGCCAATCGCACAGCCACCCGGGAGAGAAACATCAGCCTGACCGTAGTGAGCCAACAATGGACCCAGCACCAGAATAGAGGCACGCATCGTTTTAACTAATTCATAAGGAGCGTTATAGTGTTTGATGGTACGGGTATCAAATTCAACACTGAGCTTTTCATCAATCGTCAGTTCAACGCCCATCTGACGGATCAGCTCCAGCATGGTTGTAATATCATTCAGATGCGGCAGATTACAGATTGTTACCGGCTCATCCGCCAGTAGCGTTGCCGCAAGAATAGGCAGTGCTGAGTTTTTTGCGCCTGAAATACGGACTTCACCGTTCAGACGCGCACCACCTTCAATAATGAGTTTATCCATTTAAAAATTCCAACCACGAGTTAGCCCTGCAATTTTTTCCATTGCTCAGGTGTATAGGTTTTAATGGTAAGCGCATGAATAGTGCCATCAGCTATATATTCATTCAGGCACTGGTATACCAACTGCTGTTTTTTAACAGGCATTAAGCCAGTAAATTGTTCATTGATAACAGTAACTTCGAAGGAACAACCTTCACCCCCGGTAATTACCTCTGAGCCTTGTAGTTGCGATTCAATAATAGTCTTTACTTCTTCAGCATTCATGAAGCGCTCCGTAACAAGTTTGCATTTACAATAGAGGGACGCAATGGTAACGAATTAGCACCTAAAAGGCGAAATTAATACCTTTCAATGGCTATTGTGGAAATGCGCATTCGCATCCAAACCCACCAGGTCGGCAATCGAAACCATATCATCCGGCAGGTTGATAAATGTCACTTCTTTATTTTGTTTTTTTGCCAATCGCAAAAAACATAAGCATAAAGAGAGCGACGAACTATCCACTTTCCCTACCTTGGAAAAATCCAGAACACAGTCCCCAACCTGCGCCGAAATAGACGCTTCAGTTTTTTGCCTTATCTGGTAAATATTAGGAAAAACCAAATCGCCGACCAGCTCTATCGATTTATTCTCTGGACTTAATGTTTTATCACTCACAGATTAACTCTTCGCCGGTTTATCATCAATTTTCGCTTTCCATGAGTCGACCACCTGCCCCACATCGTACTGTGAACGCTGCATCATCTCTGCAAACTGATTTTGGAAAGTAATTCTTAAATTAATACCATCGAGCATGACGTTGACTAACTTCCAATTGTCATCTTTTTTCACCATATAGTTAACTAATGTGTAATTAGCACCGGCTTTAGATGTCACATTAACGGAGACAATCTGCTTATCATCTTCAGGGCTGATACTAGTAGGCTCAACCATATTATAAGTGTCAATATCAAACTCGAGTAACGATTTAGCATACGTTTTTATCAACGTTTGCTTAAATACCACAGCAAATTGTGTACGTTCAGCGTCACTTGCCTGACGATAATATTTACCCATCACCCAATGTGAGATGTATTCAAAATCGACATCGCGATCAACAATTTTCTCCATATCATCTGACACAGCATTGATATCGACTGGCTGCTCTGCACGGTGAAGATTGATTACAGAGATCATATCTTCGATCGTCTGCTTAACTTCAACACTCGCTTCCTGCCAGGTAGCTGCCGCTATAAATGACTGCGAAAACAGCCCAAGCCCAAAAATAACCGTTAAAAATAGTCGTTTCATTGCGGGTACTTCCCTTAATTGCTCACTTTATTAAACAAGAACTTCCCAATCAGGTCTTCCAATACCATGGCTGATTGAGTATCGCGAATATATTCCCCCTCTTTGAGGGACGCTTCTTCAAAACCAACAGAAACACCAATATATTGTTCACCTAACAGACCCGCCGTCAGAATTTTGGCTGAGCTATCGACTGAGAGATAGTCGACGTCACCGTGAATATCCATAGCGACCAAGGCGACCAGACGATTTTTATCAATCTGTATACTTTTTACTTCTCCGATCTGCACACCCGAAAGTGTTACTTTAGCACGAGAAGTTAAGCCGCCAATATTTTCAAAACGAGCATAGACAGTATAGTCGCCTTGTTTAGCAGACAGTTTCAAACCACTTACATTCAGCGCCAACCCTAATATTGCCAGAATACCCAGCACCATAAAAAAGCCAACCATGATTTCAATCCAGCGCATACGCATCTTTTATATATCTCCAAACATCAATGCGGTTAAAACGAAATCCAACCCTAAAACAGCTAAGGAAGAATAGACAACAGTACGAGTCGTTGCCTGACTAATGCCTTCTGAGGTTGGTACACAATCATAACCCTGGAAAACCGCTATCCAGGTAACGACTACACCAAACACAAAAGCTTTAATAACGCCATTCAGAACATCTCCAGAGAAATCAACTGAGTTTTGCATATTAGCCCAGAATGACCCTTCAAAAATCCCCAGCCATTCAATACTGATCAATGCACCGCCAAAAATACCCACCATTGCAAAGATCACTGCGAGAATCGGCATTGAGATAAAACCAGCCCAAAGCCTCGGCGCGACAATACGGCGCAGAGGATCAACACCTATCATCTCAAGGCTTGAAAGCTGCTCAGTGGCTTTCATCAGACCGATTTCCGCTGTGAGCGCAGAGCCGGCACGGCCGGCAAACAAAAGCGCAGTAACCACCGGAGCCAGCTCACGCACCAGAGTTAAGGCCACCATCTGCCCAACCGCTTGTTCTGATCCGTAGTCAACTAAAATCGTGTAGCCCTGCAACCCCAGCACCATTCCAATAAACAAACCGGACACGATTATAATAACCAGTGATAAAACACCAATAAAATAGATCTGTTTAAGCAGCAGAGGAAACATAACCACAGGCGTTGGCGCTGCCACTAATGACTGCCAAAGCATCTGCCCACTTCGTCCTGCAGAGGCCAAACGATCAAGTGTAGAACGCCCCAGTGTGGCGATTTGATCAAGCATTAGGACTCTCCTGTGTATAAAGATCCTGAAGTAGATCATCATCAGAGAAGTGAAAAGGAACAGGACCATCGGGCAGCCCTTGCATAAATTGTTTCACTTGCTCTGTATCATCCTTTAACAACTGTGCGGGTGTGCCTGAAGCGATCACATGGCCATCAGATAAGAGAAAGATGTGATCGGCAATACTCAACGTTTCCTGGATATCATGCGAAACAATGATGCTGGTATGCCCTAACGCTTTATTAATCATGCGTATAAGCTTAACCAGCACGCCTTTTGCTATCGGATCCTGGCCTGTAAAAGGCTCATCATACATAACAATAGCAGGGTCCAGCGATATCGCCCGCGCCAATGCGACTCGTCGCGCCATCCCACCCGATAACTCACTAGGCATCAAATCGCGGGCTCCACGCAACCCTACCGCTTGTAATTTTAGCAGCACAATATCGCGAATCATGTCATCCGGCAGATCCGTATGTACTTTTATCGGAAAAGCTACATTGTCATACACGCTCATATCGGTAAACAAAGCACCACTTTGAAATAGCATACCCATACGTTCACGCAAAGAGAACAGCTGCTGTCGCGACAAGCGATGCACATCCTCCCCATCGATCTTTATCTGCCCGGTATCCGGGCGCAACTGCCCGCCGATCAGTTTAAGCAGTGTCGTTTTGCCTGTGCCCGAAGGCCCCATAATTGCTGTTATTTTCCCACGCGGGATCTCCATATTTACATTTCGGAAGATCTTGCGGGTTCCACGACTAAAGCTAAGTCCTTGTATATCGATAATCGATTCAGAACTATTGTGCATCGACATAGTAAAAGCCTATTTCCCTGAAAGCAGGAGTTAAGTAATGCGTTTATCTGACATAAAAATTCCGCGGCGCACTATAACATTGACAACATAAAACGTGAACAGAACTTTCTTTTACACACGTTTTTAAACTTTGGTTTAAACTCTCTTTTCAAACCAATTTTAACTTGCACCTGTTTTTTGTTCTGCTTTAATAAGCCATCATGACCATTGGGCACACCATACACCATGTTATTTCCGATTTTATCTATTATTGCAGGCCTGATCATTCTTGTCTGGAGCGCAGACCGCTTTGTTATCGGGGCCGCCGTCACCGCTAAAAATTCTGGCATGTCCCCGATGCTCATCGGTCTGACAATTGTAGCCTTTGGCACCTCCGCACCAGAAATTTTAGTCTCGGTCATGGCATCGATCAGCGGCTCAGGCAGTTTAGCTGTCGGTAACGCGTTAGGCTCCAACATTGCTAATATGGGTCTGGTGCTCGGCATAACGGCCTTAATTGCTCCACTACCGGTAAAATCAGCGGTGTTGCGTAAAGAGATGCCTCTTTTATTGGCCATTACGTTACTGGCTGGTGTTGTTCTTATTAATTTAGATATAAGCCTGCCAGACGCTCTTCTATTATTATCGTCGCTCGTCGTCTGCCTCATTCTTTTTGCTAAATTCCAAAAAAATGGCAACCCTGACGACCAACTTGCAGAGGAAGCAGACGAGATACCTGAAATGACCAACAGCAGAGCCATTTTCTGGCTCATACTAGGTCTCAGCTTACTCGTAGCGAGCTCCCGCTTGCTCGTATGGGGCGCTGTAGAAATTGCCACTCAACTCGGCATTTCTGAACTGGTTATTGGTCTCACTATTGTCGCCATTGGTACCAGCCTACCAGAACTTGCAGCGTCAGTAGCCAGCGCATTAAAAAAACATCATGACATTGCTCTGGGCAATATTGTTGGCTCTAACATTTTCAACCTTGCGGCAGTGATGGCCATTCCTGGCCTCGTCGACCCCATCACACTCGATGCTCTTGCCTTTAACCGTGACTATCTGGTTATGTTAGGCATGACAGTCGCACTGTTAATATTTTGCCTGCGACAGCGACCGGCTAGAATTAATCGAATAGAAGGCGGACTACTAACCGCTGCATATGCGGGATATATGCTTGTACTGTATAATATGTCGACTTGATCCTGAATACTCAGTTAAATGCTTCGTTACATACTACAGAATCAAGAAGAGCATCATAAAAAGATCACCAAAAAAACACAGATAAAAAGACATCACTATAAAGATTTCACCACAAAGAAGAGCACTATGAATAATACTAAAGGAAATACAAAACCTTTTCTGGAATCAGCAATCCGCACCATCAAACTGGAAGCGGAAGCCGTTTATGAGTTGCTCAACTACCTGGATGGTGACTTTGAAAAAGCATGCAGCACCATGCTGGCATGCACCGGACGCATTATTATTACCGGTATGGGTAAATCAGGACATATCGGCAGCAAAATAGCGGCAACACTGGCGAGCACCGGTACACCTGCTTTTTATGTTCACCCCGGGGAAGCGAGCCATGGAGACATGGGGATGTTCACTTCTAATGATGTGGTTCTGGCTATCTCTAATTCTGGCGAGACATCAGAAATTGTCACCATTTTACCCTTGATAAAACGTATGGGTGCACCTCTGATCAGCATCACGGCTAATCGACTATCCACCCTTTCACAAGCCGCTGATGCTAACCTGCATATCGGTGTCGAAAAGGAAGCCTGCCCACTGGGCTTAGCGCCCACTTCAAGCACAACAGCTCAGCTTGTACTCGGCGACGCATTAGCGATTGCTCTGCTGGAAGCCAGAGGCTTTAGTGCAGAAGATTTCGCTTTTTCACATCCTGGCGGTACTTTGGGGCGTAAACTTTTGCTGAAAGTAAAAGATATTATGCACGCCAACCAAGACATCCCCATGGTTAGAGCAGGTACTACCGTTAACAAAACACTCATTGAAGTCACTGAAAAACGCCTGGGAATGACAACCGTTGTGAACGATAATGGTGAGTTGATAGGCATCTTCACCGATGGTGATTTACGCCGCACTCTGGATCAAGACCTGGACCTGAAAACTACCGTTATAGAAAACGTCATGACAGTTCAGTGCACCACCATATCCGGCGAAATTCTGGCTGCCGAAGCACTGAAGATCATGCAAGATAAAAAGATTAACGCGCTGATCATCTGCGATAATCAGAATCATCCTACCGGGGCACTGAATATGCATGACATGCTCAAAGCAGGAGTGATCTGATGCGTAAAATTGATAGTCAGGCATTACGGATACAAACATCGAATATTACATTAGCAGTATTCGATGTCGATGGCATCATGACCGACGGCAGCTTACATTTTTTACCCGATGGCCGTGAAGTAAAAATGTTTAACACCCTTGATGGACTCGGCGTAAAGCTACTCCATGACGCCGGCATCGAAACTGCCATTATTACCGGCAGACGCTCTTCTCAAGTTGAAATTCGTGCCGAAGCCTTAGGTGTTACGTATCTGCGTCAGGGCCGCGATGACAAACTCGACGCACTCAAAGAGATCTGGGAATCCTCTGAGCATTCAGCCTCTACAACAGCCTATATAGGGGATGATCTTCCAGACCTTTCCGCCATTCGCGCAGTGGCGCTCGGCGCTACGGTACCGAACGCACACCCCTTCGTATTGAAACATGCGAACTGGTGCACAGAACGTACCGGCGGATATGGTGCCGCTCGCGAATTTTGCGAAGCTATCCTGGAAGCACAAGGAAAACTGCATAGCGCTTATGAGAGGTTCATGTAGCTATGCTGTTTACCCGCAGCAAAATCAGAATCACGCTGGCCATCGCACTGTTGGTACCCTTGTTTTTCTATTGGGTCATTAATTCAGAATCGCATGTAAACGAAGCTGTGAACCAACAGATCACCCATGGCGTCGACTATTTCATGAAACAAGCATCGACCAAAAAATTTAACATTAAAGGGGAGCTGGAGCGGACCTTGAGTACAACAGAACTAAACCACTTCCCTCAAGACAAACATTCAACATTAGCAGACCCACGCATCAACCTCATGTCTGATAAGCGTCTTAGCTTAACGGTCCGAAGTCAATACGGCATCGCTTTTGATGAAGAGGACCGGCTTGATCTTGATGAGCAGGTCGTTGTCACGCATAATCCGCTGAGTGATGATGTCAGTGTTCTGAATACATCGACCCTGACCTTACATGAATCTCAAGGCATTGCTAAAACGGAATCTCCTGTTGAGATAACCCAACAAAAAAACATCACCACAGCAACCGGCATGATCATAAATTACAAAACCAACACATCCGACTTACTCTCCGATGTCAAAGGCACCTTCTATGTTAAATAATAGATTCGCACACCTATCTTTGCTTCTACTCAGTGTATGGCTAAGTCCGGCTTGCTTTGCGTTGCCGTCCGATAGCTCTCAACCTATACATATCAGTGCTGATAGTGCACATATGGACGAAAACTCCGGCACAACAACGTACAATGGCAACGTCCTGATGGTTCAGGGCTCGATGGAAATCCGTGCCACTAACGTTGATCTTTACCGTACCAATGATGACATTAGCCATATTATAGCGACAGGTGATCCTGCTAATTTTCGACAGCAACCCTCCGCAGACAAACCGATAACAAATGCCTTCGGCCAGCAACTTGAATACCGAATAGCCGACAAGACTGTGACTATTACTGGTCAGGCGCGCGTAGAACAAGCACGTGATACTTTCAGTGGAGAGCGCATTGTGTATCAAATGGACAAAGCAATCGTTAACGCATACAGCGGCACCGGATCATCGGGAGAGCGCGTTAAGATGATCATACAGCCTAAGGCCAAATAACAAACATGAGCACTCTTCAAGCGTTACATTTAGCTAAATCCTATAAGAAACGACAGGTCGTTCGTGATGTTTCTCTGGAAATAAATAGCGGCGAGATTGTCGGTTTACTAGGCCCGAATGGCGCAGGAAAGACAACCTGCTTTTACATGATTGTCGGACTGATAAATTCAGACAAAGGCGCCATCAGGATTCAGGGTGATGATATTACTGCATTACCTATGCATGAACGTGCCCGCAAAGGCATCGGCTACTTACCTCAGGAGGCCTCAATTTTTCGTAAGTTGAGTGTTCACGACAACCTGATGGGCATACTTGAGATGCGCAAAGAGCTAACCTCAGCACAGCGTAACCAAAAGCTGGAAGCGCTACTTGAAGAGTTTCACATCTCGCATCTACGAGAGAGTCTCGGCATGAGCCTTTCAGGTGGTGAACGTCGGCGTGTAGAAATCGCTCGTGCACTTGCTTCTGAGCCCACCTTTATTTTATTAGACGAACCCTTTGCCGGAGTAGATCCGATTTCAGTAAATGATATAAAACAAACCATAAAGCACTTACAATCTAAAGGGATAGGCGTTTTAATTACAGATCACAACGTCAGAGAAACACTCGATATTTGTGAAAAAGCCTATATCGTAAGTGAAGGTGTGATTCTCGCTCAGGGGACACCAAAGGAAATTTTATCAAACGAGCAAGTAAAAGCGGCCTATTTAGGCCACTCTTTTACTCTTTAAGTAAAATGATCAGGCTTTTCGGGGTAATGCTGTAATTATATGAAGCAATCATTGCAACTTAAAATGGGTCAACATCTGACGATGACCCCACAACTACAACAGGCGATTCGCTTGTTGCAGTTGTCTACACTTGATCTCCAACACGAGATTCAGGAAGCATTGGATAGCAACCCTCTGCTTGAAACCAGCGACGATTCTGACGAACAATCAGAAATACAGCGCGAGATTACTACGCCCAGCGAAGATAAAAATCTAACTCAGAGCAGTACCGCCAGCGAAGAAAATACGGATCACGCGCCCGAAGATCAATGGAACGAAAGCATTCCTGCTGAATTGGCGACCGACTCGTCCTGGGACGATACTTATCAGTCAGGCACGAGCAGCAGCTATCGTGATGACGATGCGTTCTTCGAATCGAATGATACAGCAGAAGAAACCTTACAGGATCATCTCAATTGGCAGTTAAATTTAACCCCCATGAGTCCTGCCGACCAATTGATTGCCGAAGCTATTATTGATGGTATCGATAACGAAGGGTACCTGCGCAGCACGACTGAGGAAATTCTCGAACATTTCAAAGCAAGTGAACCCCAGTTATTCAGTGAATCAGAACTGGATGAGATAGAAGCAGTATTACACCGCATTCAGCAATTTGACCCGCCCGGGGTAGCTTCCAGAAACTTAGGCGAGTGCTTGTGTATTCAATTACGTCAACTTCCTGCTGATACGCCGCTACTTCAGCAGGCACTGACACTTTGCCGTCAATATATCCATCTGCTAGGCACACGGGACTACAAACAACTACTGCGCAAGATGCGGCTGAAAGAGCCTCAGTTACAAGCCATTATTGTCCTGATTCAATCTCTGAATCCCTATCCTGGCTCGTCCATCTCCAGCAGTCAGGCAGAATATGTCATCCCCGATGTCTTTGTTGAGAAATTTCAGGGTGTCTGGACAGTCAGGCTAAACTCAGACACTTCTCCTAAGCTAAAAATCAATACGAACTATTCCGACCTTATTCGTCGCGCCGACAGCAGTGCTGATAATACCTATCTTAAAAATCATCTACAGGAAGCTCGCTGGTTTATAAAAAGCCTGCAAAGCCGTAACGACACATTACTAAAAGTATCCACACAGATAGTTGAACGCCAGGTAGAGTTTTTTGATCACGGCGAAGAAGCCATGAAGCCTATGGTGCTACACGACATTGCTGAAGCTGTTGAAATGCATGAATCAACAATATCACGGGTAACCACGCAAAAATATATGCACACTCCCCGCGGCATTTTTGAATTGAAATATTTTTTCTCAAGCCATGTAAGCACTCATGATGGGGGCGCAGCGTCTTCAACGGCCATTCGCGCTGTCATTAAAAAAATGATTGCCGCCGAAAATTCAGTAAAACCCTTAAGCGATAATAAAATCGCGCAGCTATTAGAGGAAGAAGGCATTCAAGTCGCACGCCGAACAATTGCGAAATACCGTGAAGCAATGGGAATTGCTCCTTCTAATGAAAGGAAGTGTCTGGTTTAATGAAGATGTTCTGACAACACACGTTGTTTTTAAGAGGAGATAACTATGCAAATCAATATTACAGGCCATCATGTAGAATTGACGGAGCCACTTTCTAAATATGTGCAAAGTAAATTTCAGAAACTTGAGCGACACTTTGATAATATTACCAACGTACAAGTAACATTGAGTGTCGACAAACAACGTCAGAAAGCAGAAGCTGATATGCATATTGCCGGGGGTGAACTTTTCGCAACAAACGAGCAGGATGATATGTATGCGGCTATTGACGGATTGCTTGATAAGCTAGATCGTCAGATCATCAAACATAAAGAAAAACTCAAAAGCCATAAGTAACCCTTTAAAACTGAAATCACATGCCCATTTTGTCAATGCTATCACCTGAGCGAGTTCTTCAAAATATTGAAGGAGGCAGCAAAAAACGTATCATCGAATTTTTCAGTAAGATTATTGCCGAATCTGATGATGACCTCACTGCCGAGGCAGTATTCAGCGGCTTGATTGGTAGAGAGCGACTGGGCAGTACCGGCATAGGCGAAGGTGTGGCGATTCCACACTGCCGCCTTGCCGGACTCCAGAAAGCGATAGGTGCCCTCATCTGCTTATCCGAACCGATCAACTTCGATGCCATCGATAACCGCCCTGTCGATTTACTTTTTTTCTTACTAGTTCCCGAAGAAGCGTGTGATGAGCACTTAAGCACCTTAGGGACACTGGCAGAAGTATTTAGCCAGAACGAAGCAAGGGAAAAACTAAGAAACACCCATTCGACCGAAGAACTGCTTCAGGTCGCCACTCAATTGTTCCGGACGTAGGATTCGATTCATGAAACTAGTCATCATCAGCGGGCGCTCCGGCTCAGGAAAAAGCACAGCGCTGCAGGCACTTGAAGATGTCGGCTTCTATTGCATTGATAACCTTCCTGCTAAATTGCTTCCTGATTTAATCAACCACATGCTGGATGATGACGCTCAACTTACCCGGATTGCCGCCTGTATTGATGCCAGAAACCTATCCAGTAATCTGGAAAAGCTTCCTGACATTTGGCGTCAATTTAAACAGCATCCACAAATCTCTGTTGAATTACTCTATCTGGATGCCTCACACGAAACACTGCTAAAGCGTTACAGCTCGACGCGGCGGCGCCACCCTATGGCCGAGTTAATCAGTAATTTGCCGGACTCTATTGAGTATGAACATACGCTGCTTGCGCCCATTGCTGATCTTGCCGACCTGAGGATCGATACAACCCGTCTCTCAATTTATGAACTTCGTGATACGATTAAGCTCAGAGTTGCTGACCGCAAAGAACAATCATTATCATTACAGTTTGAGTCCTTTGGCTTCAAGCACGGTGTTCCTATGGATGTTGATATGGTCTTTGATATGCGGATTCTGCCTAACCCCTACTGGGTAGCCGAACTGAGAAAATTTACCGGTCTGGATCAACCCGTCATCGACTTCCTCAGCCAGGAAGATGATGTGACTGAAATGATTAAGGATATCCGCCAATACCTTGATAAATGGCTGCCGCATTTTATGCAGAATAATCGCAGTTATATCACGGTGGGTATAGGATGCACGGGAGGCCAGCACCGCTCAGTTTATGTCGCAGAGCAATTAGGCAATCATTTCAAAACACATATGAACAATGTGAATATCAGGCATCGTGAGTTGCATTAAGTACTCTTTATCATTTCAGAGAAAAAACGTAATGCTGGAACAAAAAATAATTATTATCAACAAACTAGGGCTGCATGCTCGGGCAGCGGCAAAGTTAATAAACATTACTGCACGCTTCTCGTCTGACATTCGTCTGGTTAAAGATGATCGGGAAGTCGACGCAAAAAGCATCATGTCCGTAATGATGCTGGCAGCCAGTAAAGGAACAGAGCTCACGATCAAAGCAACAGGCATTGACGAACAGGATGCAATGCTGGCGATAGAAGCACTCATCAACAACCGGTTTGATGAGGACGAATAACGTTTTATTGATTACTTTTATTATTGATGCCCCACGGCCGATCCGACATTTTTAATCCGCTATACTAGGCCAACAAAAAACAGTGTTGCCATGCGTTTTCGCAGTTAAGGGTATTATGGATATTCGTAATGAATCTACAGCGCTTGATAAACTCAACCGAGCCTTGGGAAGTGGTGCTTTCCAACAGGTGCGCTTTACGCTTAATAATTCACTGCGCCCTGCCGAAGTAGCACATCTACTTGAGAAATCGCCTCCAAAAGAGCGTGAAATCCTGTGGAACCTGATTAACCCGAACAATGAAGGTAAAGTTTTACAGTATCTTGCGGATGATATCCAAGCAGATATTTTAAGTAAAATGGACAATAATCGTGTTCTGGCTATCACTGAAACGCTGGACGCAGATGATGTCGCTGACGTATTACAGCAATTACCAGAACGGGTCACAAAAGAACTGCTGAAAATCATGGATCAGCAGAATCGTGAACGTCTGGAAGTTATCCTGTCGTATCCAGAAGATACGGCGGGCGGCTTAATGAACACCGATACCGTCACAATCAGGCCCGACATTACAGTAGAAACCGTATTACGTTATATTCGGCGACATAAAGAAATACCTGAGATGACGGACAGCTTATTCGTCGTCAGCCGCAAAAAAGAATCCTATATCGGGATGCTGCCACTGACGAAATTACTGGTTTCTGACCCCAACATTACCGTTCGTGAAATAATGAACACCGGTATTGCACCTATTCCTGCTGACATGCCTGACAATGAAGTCGCATCATTGTTTGCAAAACACGATCTGGTGTCGGCGCCCGTCGTTAATAAAAAAGGTAAATTGCTAGGCCGAATAACCATTGATGATGTCGTCGATGTTATCCGTGAAGATGCTGACCACTCAATGATGAGTATGGCAGGTCTGGATGACGACGAAGACACATTTGCACCCCTCATGAAAACTACCCGACGTCGTGCTGTATGGCTAGGTATCAACCTGATGACAGCGCTGCTCGCCTCGGCTGTTATTGGAATTTTTCAAGATACCATTAATCAAGTCGTTGCCCTTGCCGTACTTATGCCTATTGTGGCGTCCATGGGAGGGATTGCAGGTAGCCAAACACTCACATTAATCATTCGCGGTCAGGCCTTAGGGCATGTAGAACGCTCGAATGCCGGCTGGTTATTAAATCGTGAGTTATTGGTTGGCGGTTTAAACGGTATACTATGGGCACTGGTCGTATCGGCGGTGTCAATTTACTGGTTCGAAGACACCACTATTGGCCTGGTTATTGGATTAGCCATCATCATTAACTTGATTGCTGGGGCTTTGGCCGGCACCCTACTCCCCTTAGTGCTAAAATCATGGGGAATCGACCCGGCTCTGGCCGGTAGCGTTTTACTGACAACCATTACAGATGTTGTGGGTTTTTTTGCATTTCTTGGTCTTGCTGCCTACTTCTACGGATAAAAAAATGAACGAAGACAATTTCGACAACATTAAAAATGATGACGATGATGAAGACTATATTATTAGTCGCTCACAGAAAAAACGTGACGTGGAAGCGCTGCAAACACTGGGTGAACGCCTGGTTGACCTTAAACCGGCGCAGCTCGACAAACTACCGCTTGAAGAAACGCTGCGCGACGCCGTAGATAAAGCAAAAGGAATGCCTCATCGCAGCGCCCTACGCCGTCAGATGCAGTATATTGGCAAACTGATGCGTTTCGCCGATGGTGAAGCGATAGCAGAAGCGATAGAGCGCTTCGATGTCACAAAAGAAGCGCATAACAAAGTTTTTCACAAACTGGAAAAATGGCGTGATCGTTTAATCGCAAATACTACCGACAGTACCATGCTGGATGTAATTATCTCTGAATACCCACATACCGATATTCAGCACATGCGCCAGTTGATCAGAAACGCACAAAAAGAGGTAGAGCAGAATAAGCCTCCGGCCGCCGCTCGCAAGCTATTTAAATATTTGCGTGAATTAGAAGAGAGTCAGTAAATTAAACGACCAGACTCATAGAAAAAAGACTGTCTATGGGTCTGTATATCCTGGCTGTGACGCTTAGCGCCGTTGCGACAAAACTGACATACCTGAACGCACCGTACTCAAACGCGCCCTATCTAATTCTGCGATAGCCACTCCTTCACCCTGCTCACATCGCGATAAAACCTCACCCCAAGGATCTATAATCATTGAGTTCCCCGACGTTACACGTGTAGGACTGTGTCTACCCCCTTGATTAGCCCCTAGAATAAAGCACTGAGTTTCAATAGCCCGAGCCCGTAATAAGACTTCCCAGTGAGCGTCTCCCGTCACTTTCGTAAAAGCAGAAGGGACAACGATAATATCTGCGCCCTGCTCTCTAAGCCGCCAAAAATGATCAGGAAAACGCAGATCATAACAAATGCTCAACCCCACCCGGCCCATCTCTGTTTCAACAACAACCAAGTCATTTCCCGGCTCAATAAAAGCAGATTCACGATAGCTACCCTGACCATCACTGACGTCAACATCAAATAAATGGCGTTTATCATAACGCGCAACCAATTCACCGGAGGGGCTATAGACCAGCAGTGCAGAGCGTACTTTTCGGCAACCTTCTATCTCGGATACTAACGGAACACTGCCTGCGAACAGCCAAATATTCAACGTCTTAGCAAGATGGCTCAACCAAATATTCAGACTGCCGCGCTCTGCTTCCTGTTTAGCGAAAGAGAAGAGCTGCTGACTATCAAAGAGTGCAAAATTCTCAGGCAAAAGCACCAATCGTGCACCTTTATGTACCGCATCGCGAATCAGCCGTTCGGCCACTTTCAAGTTACTTGAAATATCCGCGCCCGACACCATCTGTATTACGGCAACATTCATCATGATTTATCACCCATGCCCTGCTCCAGCGTTCTATTGTCAGGTAACGCAGGTTCAGGTAAAGCGCTTCCAGGAGTAACGATATTGATATCCGGGTCAGCCCAGGAACCTCTAAGCCGATAGGTCAATGTCGATACTTTTTCAAATTTATCGCCGATCAGCTTATCCAACAGAAATACGGCGCCGGCAATTTGTGGTGCCCCCAGCAACACCGCCGCAATTGGCAGATTACTCGTGACCGGTAGAACAACGTCCATCTGACTATCCAGTGTTTGCTCAACCAGGTTAATACGTCCTGTCATGTTCACATTAGCAGAAGGTCCCGACAACGTCAGCGGGACCTGGCTGGAAGCAATGCCTTTATCCAATAAGTAATCCGCACTGACACGATCAAATGCCACGCCTTTTTCGACAAGATCAGTAAAATTAAGCTTCAAGCGTCGCACAATGGTATTAAGATTAAGGATACCGAATAAGCGTAAAATATTACTTTGTTCACCTGTTTCAATAATCCGACCTTTCTTCAATAGCATTTTAAAGGACCCGTTGAGCTGATTCAGCTCAAACCCCCACGGGTAACCAGACCATGTGAAATCGCTCGACATGTTAATAGTTTCCGACTCGAGCACACCGTTATAATCGAAATCAGCCAACAATTTGCCAAAATCTTCTCCTTCCAGAGTCATCTTCATAAAGCTCTCTGGTTTGCGGTCAAACAAGCGCCAGCCCGCCGCACCCTTTATCTCAAAGTTCTCATACTGACCGCTAATACTGTCTAACGTTAACTGACCCACACTATCGGGGCGAATCTTCATCGCCCACTGGCCAAAAGGTTTAGCGTTCAGGTAGAGTTTTTTTATACTCAGGTCAACAGAGGGCCATTCGCGGGTATCTAAAACATTATTACCTTCTGTCGTGCTCGCGAGTATCGATGGTTTTTTCAGATACCAATGATCAAGATTCACTTGATACGGTTTTCCTAGCTGTGACGGCATCCGAATCTCACCGGTTACACCGGGGCTGACGAAGCCAATGACGGTGTTACCTGAACGCGTCGTATTGACAACCAGGTCAAGATCATTGATCTGTATCTCGCCGGCTTTGACGCGTTTGATGCTCAACACCAGCTGCTTAAGCCCATCTTGAGAAAGCCCTGCTTGATTCAGTTCACCTTGATTAAGCGCTGCCTGATCAAGAATCTCTTGGTCAGGTGTATTAGAAGGACTCGCCGTCGGCAAAGCGACAAGACTATCAAGATCCCACCACCCATTGCGGGCCATAAATGCCTGAAATTCTGCTAAATCAACCTCATCAAGATTGCCATCAACCCATATACCCGATTCCGCAGGTTCTTGCGGGCGCTTACCGCCAAAAGCAATACGCGTACGCGATGCCCCTGTCAGCAATTTCGTGACACCACGTAACTGGCCTCCCAGGTTATAACGCCACAACGACTCAGCAATACCCAACTGCCCGACAATCTGCAACGGTAAAGTAGCCGCCGCATTTTTCCCCAAAGGAGCAGGAGCCTGAATAGAGATGCCGCGTAAATCAGAGTCAATTACCAGTTTATTGCATAATGGCGAACCCGAGCAGATATCCAAACGCGCCCGGATATTGGCGGCGCCCTCTGCACTGGCAAGAAAAGAAAGCTCTGTCTGCTTTTTCAAAGCAGGCACCCCCACCTTTCCTGTCATAAATACGCGTGTCAGTGCAGGGCTATCCTTAGTTTTTGGCAGCGGCTCGATACGTGCAGTGACAGGCGCATTCATCAATACGGCCCGAATATTCTCACTGAAAAGTCCTTTTTCAGATGAGAACCCGATATCTCCCGCTACTTTTTCAAACAACAAGTTAGCGGTTTTATCTTCAAAGCGCCCATTTTCCAGATGCGAGTTCACTGTCACCAAAGGCTGCTTATTACCCGCTAATGGCACTACCACATGAACATCCGTCTTATGCTGTCCTGTCAGCGACCAGTCATCAAGCCCCTTTCCTACCGCATCATGCAGCGGCGTAGTACGTAACAACGTCAGGATATCTTTAGCCTCTCCAGCCACCGATGTTTTAATACTCAGGTTAGTTGAATGCGCGGGAAGCTGTACGTCGATCATACTCGCCTGACTGTTAAGCAACCGCCCGCGATTGGCCTTAATGCTTAATGCCCCCTGATCCAGACTCAACGTCAAATCAGTCTCGCTAATAACAGGCCAGTCTGGCTGAAATTTTACAGTCGCGTCCGACACATCAAAATAAAGCTGAACAGTGGGTGGCAAACGGTCGTCCATAGCTCGAGTGCCGGCTCTGAGCACCAACATACCATCATTAACCGTACCTCCCTGTATCGCTTCTGATACCCAGCGATGCAGCGATTCGCCAACTTCCTCAGGCGGAATATACAACGAAGCTTGCCGACCATCAGCCCCTTTCAGACCGATCATCAATGTCAGTTCTGTTTGATACGTCCGATCAAGTGGCAAATACATACTGAAACGCCCGGCCGCTTTTAATGCCGCGCTTTCCAGACCCAACAGATCGCTTTTCACGGTGACTACCGGACGTGTATGCCCGACGCGTTCTTCGATTAACCAACTCACCTTCCCTGTTGCACGAGCGTATTCCCAGTTCTCTGCAAACAGGCCAGGAAACCCCATGGAAAAGTTCTCGCTATTAAGATCAATCTCTCCTGTCGATTCGGTAAAACCCAGCCGACCTGAGACATTCTTTAAAATGGGTGCACCATAATAATCGTCCACACTGACTTGATAGAGATCAGCTTCCCCTTGAAGCTTGCTCAGATCATTTGCATCAGGCCACACAACCGTCAGATTTTTCAGAGACCCCTGCGGGTTCAGTTTGTGTAATGCGTCATTAAGAATCTCGGGTAAATATGGTTTACCACTAAACCATTGAGACCACACCCCCAGATCAAGCTCCTTAAGAGCAATCTGATGCAATTCAGCCTTTCCTTGATTTAATGCCAACTCCGCTGATATATAGGGAGCTACCAATTTACCGGATCCGTTTTGTATCAACAGATCAGTGATCGTTAGGTGAAACTGCTGAAGCGAAAGAGAATGCTGGTCACCGGGCTGAACCGTAAATATTAAAGAACTATCGGAAATACTCTCTAACGACTCTTCCTCAAAGGACAATCGATCAATTTGTAATTTACCCTGAAGCGATTCAATACGATGGTTACGCCAACGCCCCCACAGCTCAGTCCCCATGTCCAGCTCTTGAATACTGAAGGGTAAGTCAACCAAATCAAGACTCAGTAACTGCTGCCCTAAATTACTCACTTTGGCATATAGCTGGTAGTCACCCGCTAAAGGGTCTAAAGGGAGATTTTCTGTTTCAATCGCAAACTCTACCTGTGATTTTCCGGCACCCGACAGAGATAATGCTAAAGAGCCGTAAAGATGATGCTGATCACCGGCGTTGTTTAAGCGAAAAGTTATTGGGGATAATTGTTGTGCTTTACCCTGTTCAGGGAAAAGTGTTAAGCGCGCATTGGTAAATGATACTTCGGGTTGTTGTGTCAGCACATTAATAATCTGTCGCACAAAAGCAGACATATTTTCGGGTGCAGACTGATCTCCGTCCACACTCCAACGCCCCTCTTTCTGGCGTAAAGACACATCGGTTTGATCGACATTTAAGACGGCAAAAACAGGAATCAGAGAAACCAATGAAGCCAGCAGATCTATTTCTGCATCCACCTGCCGGATACTAAGACTAACCTCAGGTCCGACCGCAGATTCAGAATAGCTTTTAATATCACGCAACAAGAAAGTAGGGTAACGCCCTTGCCATTGTGCAGAAATCCCTCCTACACTAATTGCCATACCTGTCTTATTTGAAAGATAGGACTCTATGGCAGATTTATGCTCTGCTATAGAGGGAAGAAACTGCCGGGCCGTCCCTACTAATGTAGCGACTAACAACAGCAAGGCTAATATTGCCCACCCTACCCATCTAGAGATACGACTCAGCATCTTATTTTTTCCACTCAATCCTGTAAGCGTAGCGCTATTAACAATAGTGATATCACGATCGTATTATAATCACACTTGAGGCCCAGCCTTATTACCGCAGTACTGTCACCTCATCTTTTATTACCGCCGCAGCACTTATTACCTCAGCACCACATCAAACTGCTCTGGACTGTACATCGCTTCCACTTGAAAACGAATTGTTTTATTGATAAATGCTTCTAATTCAGCGACATGATCCGAAGCATCATCCGTCAGATATTCAACAACACCGGCGGACGCCAATACCAGATAAGTCTCTGTATCATAGGCACGATGCTGACGCAGAATTTCCCGAAAAATCTCATAACACACGGTAACAGGCGTTTTAATAGATCCACGCCCCTGGCATTGGCTACAAGGTTCACAAAGAATATGCTCCAGACTCTCACGCGTACGTTTGCGCGTCATCTCAACCAAACCCAATTCTGACACACCTGTCACTTTACATTTTGCGTGGTCGCGCTCCAACACTCTCACGCGTACGTTTGCGCGTCATCTCAACCAAACCCAATTCTGACACCCCTGTCACTTTACATTTTGCGTGGTCGCGCTCCAACCCCCGCTCCAGTGTTCTCAGTACCTGCCGCTGATGCTCGACCAATTCCATATCAATGAAATCGATAATAATAATACCACCGAGGTTGCGTAATCGCAGCTGTCTGCCGATTGCGGTTGCGGCTTCCAGGTTCGTCTTAAAGATGGTTTCTTCAAGATTACGGTGCCCCACAAATCCGCCTGTATTCACATCAACCGTGGTCATCGCTTCTGTCTGATCAAAAATCAGATAGCCGCCCGACTTCAGCTCAACTTTACGCCCCAGTGCTTTTTGCATTTCATCTTCAACATTATATAAGTCAAAGATCGGTCGCTCGCCTGGGTAATACTCTAAATGGTCATAAATTTCTGGCACCAGTGCTTTTGAAAACGCTTGCGCTTTCTGAAAGGTCTCGCGGGAATCAATCCGGATACGCTCCATACCCGTATGCGCCATATCTCTCAAGGCACGCATGTTCAACGGAAGATCTTCATACACATTCGAGGGTACACGTGCGATGGCGATATCAGCTTCAATCGATTTCCATAAACGCCGTAAAAATTGAACATCTGCCATTAAATCGGTTTCAGAAGCACCTTCTGCAACGGTGCGAAGAATATAACCCGCTGGATCAGCTTCTTCCGACTCTACACTTTTCTGCAATGCCGTGCGTAACCGCTCTCGTTCTTCTACATCTTCTATACGTTGTGAAATACCAATATGACTACTGCCTGGCATATATACCAGGTAGCGGGAAGGAATAGATATATGAGTAGTTAGCCGGGCACCTTTTGTGCCAATAGGGTCTTTAGTCACTTGCACGACTAATGATTGTCCTTCTTTAAGCACCTGGGCAATCGAAATAGTGTTTTTTTCCTCGCCGCTGGTTTGCGCAGGCAGCACATCTTCAACATGAATAAAAGCAGCACGCTCAAGGCCGATATCCACAAAGGCTGCCTGCATGCCTGGCAACACACGTACCGCTTTGCCTTTATAAATATTGCCTACAATACCCCGCTTAGCCGACCGTTCAACATAGATCTCCTGCGGCATCCCGTTTTCAATCACGGCGATACGGGTTTCCATCGGAGTGAAATTAATCAGTATTTCTTCGCCAACATTTGTTGCCACAAGAATCTTCCTTTCTATTTCAAAGTGTTAATGTTGCCAAAATTTGATTCCTGTTTTGCATAAGAGTTCCGCCGTTTCTGCCAGTGGCAAACCAACAACATTAGAATAGCTTCCCTCTATTTTCTCAACAAAAACAGCACCGAATCCCTGAATCCCGTATCCCCCTGCTTTATCGCAAGGCTCACCTGTTTGCCAATACCGCTGGCATAAAACAGGGTCCAGAGTCTTAAACGTAACATGCGTAACGACAACCTGACTATCCGTCTGACCTTGATATGTGAGCGCAACACCCGTCATAACCTGGTGCGTCCGACCAGAGAGCTGCTTCAACATCACCAAGGAGTCTTCTTTTGATACAGGCTTACCTAATATTTTCCCATCAACAACGACCGTTGTATCAGCGCCTAATACCGCCCATTGTGATGCATTTTGCTGAGAGCCTTGCTGTGATTTCTCACACGCTAAACGGCGCACATAATCTTCTGGTCGCTCTGCGGGCAATACTGTTTCGTCGATATCAACATTACATTGTTCAAACACAACGCCTATTTGGGCAAGTAACTCTTTTCGTCTGGGCGACGCAGAAGCCAATATCAGGTCAGGCATGGTATTCTCAGATAATGATTAATTGACGTGAAAAGTACGGCGTATCCCCCTCAGGACAACAAACACCCAAGGCCATAATATGGCACTAACAACAGCGGGCAACAGGAAGACAAGAGTGTCGCCGGTACTCCCGGTCAACGATTGTATCCAGTGAAAAATCAACTGATTAATACCCACCAGCACTAACACCATCATAGCCTGCTGCCACAACGGGTACATGCGTAAGCGCCTGTGCAAGATCAATGTAATAAATGCAATAGTGGTTAATGACAGAGCATTCATACCCAGTAAACTGCCTTTTAAAACATCCAGTGCCAGTCCGGAAACCCACGCCATACCAATGCCGAAACGATGCGGCAGAGCCATCACCCAGTAAATAACGATCATCGCGACCCACTCAGGACGCCACCAGACAAGCATGGAAGGCAACGGCATTTGACTAAGGATAAACCCCACAATCAAAGTGCCAACAACAATCATAATACCGCCGGAACGTCGCTTACTCATTTAACATTTGCACCTCAGAAGACTCTTGCTGGTTAACAGACTCCTCCCTATTCTCGGTGACGGGTTCAACCAGTAGCAGATGCCGGCTCTTATCCAATCGCGCTGCCGGTACCGCTTTAACACGCGAAAAAGGTCGACCGGGATCACGCACAACACTCGAGACTGTAGCCACGGGATAGCCATAAGGGAATCGCCCCCCCAAACCAGAAGACACCAGCAAATCACCGACTCGGATATCTGCTGTATCAGGAACATACTCCAATTCCAGCTCTTCCAGAGACCCTTTACCTAACGCAATCGCTCTAAAGCCATTACGATTAATTTCTACGGGTAACGCATGTCGGGCATCAGTAATAAGCATGACCCGACAGGTGTAATGTGATACATCAACAACCTGCCCTAATACGCCTCTCGCATCCAATACCGGTTGCCCCATAAAGACACCATCCTCCAGGCCTTTACCCAGAATAATCTGATGTTGAAATGGATCAGGATTCACGCCTATAAGCTCGGCTAACTGGACGTTATTCCGAATACGTTCACGGCCACTTAAGAGCTCACGCAATCTTAAATTCTCGGTCGTTAGTGAGTCCATTTGCTGCACTTTCTGATCAAGAAGAATAACTTCTGAACGCAGCTGAGTATTGTCTTTAACGAGAGAGCGACGGCTAACCAGCACATCAGATAGGTCATCCGCAATGCGGGTTGGCATATCAACCAACCATTGAATCGGCGTCATAATCAAAGAAAGTACGTTACGAGCGTCGCGAGTACGAGGCGAATTAAGGTCACTCACCATAAAAACAATGGCAAGTATGACCAAAACAAAGAAGAAAAGGCGGGGAATACCGCCTTTAAATATTGGATTCATAAGTACACATCCCTCTTTATCAAGGAAAGTGATTTACTACCGTTCACAACGATGACCGCTGCTATTCGAAAGTCAGTAGCTCAAACGCGTGCTTATCCAGCAATTCCAGCGCTCGACCACCACCTCGGGCTACACATGTCAGAGGATCTTCTGCCAAGATCACCGGAAGACCTGTTTCCTCACTAATCAAACGATCAATATGACGTAACATTGAACCGCCGCCAGTGAGGACGATACCATGCTCAGCAATATCAGATGCCAATTCAGGGGGACACTGTTCCAGTGCACTCTTAACAGACTGAACGATCGCAGATAACGGATCCTGTAACGCTTCAAGAATTTCATTACTATTCAACGTGAAGCTACGCGGAATACCTTCAGCCAAATTACGGCCACGTACATCAATTTCAAGCACGTCTTTACTTGGATATGCTGAACCGATTTCCTGTTTGATTCGTTCGGCTGTTGCTTCACCGATCAAACTACCGTAGTTACGACGAACATACGTGACTACCGCTTCATCGAAGCGATCACCGCCAATACGTACAGATTCTGCGTAGACGATACCGTTAAGTGAAATCACAGCAATTTCAGTCGTACCACCACCGATATCGACAACCATTGAACCATTAGCTTCTTCAACAGGAAGACCCGCACCAATAGCCGCCGCCATAGGCTCTTCTATCAGATACACTTCACGCGCACCCGCCCCCATCGCAGATTCTTTAATGGCGCGACGCTCTACTTGCGTAGATTTGCAAGGAACGCACACCAGAACACGCGGGCTAGGAGAGAAAAAGCTGTTGTCATGCACTTTACTGATAAAATATTGAAGCATTTTTTCAGTGACATGAAAATCAGCAATAACACCGTCTTTCATTGGACGGATCGCTGTAATATTGCCAGGAGTACGACCCAGCATACGCTTTGCATCAGTTCCTACAGCTGCTACAGACTTTTGATTACCACTTTGTCTGATAGCTACCACTGAAGGTTCGTTAAGTACAATGCCTTTACCGCGCACATAAATCAGCGTATTTGCTGTACCAAGATCTATAGATAGGTCGCTTGAAAACAGACCCCGAATTTTTTTGAACATGGTGACTAGAAACCTTAAAAGTTACGGGCGTAGCTGATGTATTTTTAAAAACATGTAACTCTAGCAACGGCAGGCATTTAGAGCAAGGAGCAAATATGGTAAGTTAGTGTTTTTTGCCACAACCAAGACCGTCAGCGAGATTACTTATGGCTCTAAATAGAACCGATGTAGAAAAAATCGCCCATCTGGCACGTCTGCAAATAGATGACAACGATGTGCCTGAGTATGCCCAAAACCTATCGAATATATTGGATTTAATAGGCCAGATGCAAAATATCGACACCAGCGATATTGAGCCGCTAGCGCATCCGTTTGATGCCGTGCAGCGCTTGCGGGCAGACAAAATCACCGAACTGAACCAGCGAGAGCACCTGCAAAGCGTTGCGCCTGCCGTTGCCAATGGTCTTTTCCTCGTACCGAAAGTGATTGAATAAGTGATTGAACAAAAGCGCCTGCATAACGACTAGGACTATATTGAGATGTTAAATAAAACACTGGCAGAACTGGCCAAAGGACTTGAGCAGGGCGAGTTTAGTAGCGTCGAATTGACGCAAGCTTATCTTGAACGTATTAAAAATGAAGACAGTAAATACAACAGCTTCATTACTGTCACTGAAGAGCTTGCACTACAACAAGCCACTGCTGCAGATACTAGCCGCGCTGCAGGTAACGCCACAGCAATGACCGGCTTACCCATCGCCCATAAAGATATTTTTTGTACTGAAGGCGTGCGCACCAGCGCAGGTTCTAAAATGCTGGACAACTTTATATCGCCGTATGATGCGACAGTCGTCCGCAAATTTAACGCGGCAGGAACGGTCACATTGGGTAAAACCAATATGGACGAGTTCGCCATGGGCTCATCCAATGAATCCAGTTTTTACGGACCCACCCGCAACCCATGGGATACCGATCGCGTTCCCGGCGGATCATCAGGCGGATCCGCAGCCGCGATTGCCGCGGGACTCACTCCTGCAGCCACAGGTACCGATACCGGTGGTTCAATCCGTCAGCCCGCCGCCTTTTGTAACCTGACAGGCCTCAAGCCTACCTATGGTCGCGTTTCCCGTTATGGGATGATTGCTTATGCATCATCTTTAGACCAGGGCGGCCCGATGGCACACACTGCTGAAGATGCAGCCATGATGATGAATGTTATGGCCGGAACTGATCCTCTGGATTCAACCAGCGCTGAGCGCAATGTCCCGGACTATACTGCTAATCTGGACGCACCATTAACAGGCTTAAAAATAGGCCTGCCAAAAGAGTTCTTTTCTGCCCGCCTTGATCCGGCCATGGCAACCCTGATTCAGACTGCCGTGAAAGAGTACGAAGCACTGGGGGCTACCATTAAAGAGGTCAGCCTGCCTAACACAGCGCTTTCTGTACCCGCTTACTACATTATTGCACCGGCCGAAGCCTCATCGAACCTATCCCGCTTTGATGGTGTTCGTTATGGCTACCGCTGTGAAGATCCAAAAGATTTAGAAGACATGTATAAGCGCACCCGTGGAGAAGGCTTTGGCAGCGAAGTTAAACGCCGCATCATGGTAGGCACTTATGCGCTATCAGAAGGATTTTATGATGCTTACTATAAAAAAGCACAGCAAATCCGCCGTCTGATCCAGCAAGACTTTATTCGCGTACTGTCAGAAGTCGATGTCATTATGGGACCAACAACCCCAACGCCCGCCTTCAAACTAGGCGAAAAGACATCCGATCCTGTTGACATGTACATGGAAGATATCTTCACACTGTCTTTAAACCTTGCAGGCCTGCCCGGCATGTCGATTCCTTGCGGCATGACCAACGGCTTACCCGTAGGCTTACAGATTATTGGCAATTACTTTGCTGAAGAAAAACTTCTGAATGTAGCGCACAAGTTCCAGCAGGCAACTGACTGGCATACCCTGAAGCCTGCAGGTCTCTGAGAGGAATAAAGAATAATGGAATGGGAAACAGTGATCGGGCTCGAGATTCATGCGCAGCTCGCAACAACCACAAAAATTTTCTCCGGCGCCAGTACTGCTTTTGGTGCCGAACCTAACACACAAGCTTGTGCTGTTGATTTAGCACTACCGGGAACATTGCCGGTGTTTAACGAAAACGCGCTACGTATGGCGGTGATGTTTGGTACGGCCATCGATGCTGAAATCAGCAAGGTATCGGTATTTGATCGTAAAAACTATTTTTATCCCGATTTGCCTAAAGGCTATCAAACCAGCCAGCTGTTTTACCCGATTGTCGGTAAAGGCTTTATTGATATAGAACTAGAAGACGGCACCACCAAGCGCATCGGCGTGACCCGCGCACATCTTGAAGAAGATGCCGGCAAATCATTACACGAAGAGTTCGCCAACATGACCGGTATCGATTTAAATCGTGCCGGCACACCGCTGCTAGAGATTGTATCAGAGCCCGATATGAGCTCTGCTGAAGAAGCGGTAGCCTATGCCCGTAAGATCCACGCATTAGTGACCAGCCTGGGTATTTGCGACGGCAACATGGCTGAAGGGTCGTTCCGTTGCGATTGCAACGTCTCCGTTCGCTATAAAGGTGAAGCGCTCGGCAACCGGACTGAAACCAAAAACATCAATTCATTCCGTTTCATCGAAAAAGCGATTAAAGGTGAAGTGGAACGTCAGATCGACATTCTCGAAGATGGCGGACGCATCCCTCAGGAAACCCGCCTGTATGATGCGGACAAAGATGAAACCCGCTCAATGCGCAGTAAAGAGGAAGCCAACGACTACCGCTACTTCCCCTGTCCTGACCTGTTACCCATCGTCATAGATGATGACTACATTGATGCGATACGTAATGCACTACCCGAACTGCCTGATATCCGCCGGATTCGCTTTGTTGACACTTACCAGCTATCAGATTACGACGCGGGCGTGTTATCAGCCTATAAACCCTTATCCGACTACTTTGAAACCGTCGCCACCTTATCCGGCGATGCAAAGCTAGCGGCTAACTGGATCATGGGTGAGCTCTCCAAGCACCTTAACCAGCATGATACTGATATCAAAAACAGCCCAGTCTCAGCCGATCAGCTCGGCGGATTAATCCAGCGCATCAAAGACAACACCGTTTCCGGCAACATTGCCAAGAAAGTCTTTGAAGCCATGTGGAATGAAGGCGGCAGCGCCGACGACATTATCGAAGCTAAAGGTCTCAAGCAGGTGACGGACAGCGGCGCTATCGAGAAAATAGTCGACGAAGTCATTTCCAGTAACCAAAAGCAGGTGGATCAATACGTTGCAGCAGAGCCAGACAAGCGCGGAAAAATGATCGGTTTCTTTATGGGGCAAGTCATGAAAGTTTCCGGCGGCAAAGCTAATCCAGGGCAAGTACAGGGAATGATGAAACAGAAACTAGACGCACTCTGTTCATAAACTCTGCTCATTAACCCTGTCAATAAAGTCTATATTCCATATATGAATAAAGCCGGCTTAATTGCCGGCTTTTTATTCGATGCAACAAAGATAAAAAGCACTACTATAATAATAGTAATAAGTTTAGTGAAAATTAACTACTCAACAGGATAATACAAGCACTCTAATCTAGTCTGTGACTATAGTTTTGAACTTGTATTTCATCAAAGGTGCTTCATGAAATCATACAAAGTTCTTTTTGTAGGCTCTCCTGGTTCAGGAAAAACCACGGCGATTCGAACAATAAGTGACATTGATGTGGTGGATACGGACGCCAAAGTTTCCGACTCAACGATCAAACGAAAAAGAACCACTACGGTAGGCATGGACTACGGAAAACTTTCTTTGGGTGAAGATTCCGTCCTCCATCTATACGGAACCCCGGGGCAAGAACGCTTTAAATTCATGTGGGATCTAATGGTCAGCGATTTAGCGAACGACGCTTCTGCATTAATTTTACTGATCGACAACACCCGCAATTATCCATTTCGCGATATTGAATATTATCTCAGCGAATTTTGGGACTACATCGCTAAACGCCACTTCATCATAGCCGTTACACGCTCGGATTTGAAAAATGACCCCACTGAGGCAGATTACCAAAACTGTCTTAAAGAGAAAGGAATTTTGGCACCCATTATTTTTATTGACGCACGTAAACCTATGGATGTTATGGACCTGATTATGTCCGCCTTAAGCCAGGAGGAAAACATAAATTGGGCAGAGATATCTCATCGGGTCGCGATGACCGAACTCAAAAAGCGTAATCTTGATCCGGACTCACCACAATTTGAATGGCTACGAAAAACCCGCGACGTACCTAAAATATCGATTATCGAAGCGGCTATGCAAGTACGTGGCATTATAGGTGCAACGCACCTTAATGAAAAACAAGTGCAGACTGACACCTCCAGGCATGATTTAGAGTGCAATGAGCTTTTCAGATCCCTAGCCAAACTAGCGGCAGCAATAGAAAACAAAGCACCTCAACTAGATCAGATACGAAACATTTCACTGCACGCCCCTTATAAAGAATCGATCTCTGTTTTTTTGGAGCCGGATCAAGCCCTAGGATTGCTGACCAACTCTTCGATGACACATACACAAATTCGTCGACAAGCAGAAGACCTATTGCAATGGAGCGATAATGTCGAAAATACTTAACAAGCTTGAAGGGATGGCGGGCACCGATTACAGCGCGCTTGTGATCAATAATCGTCCGATCGCCTCGACGTTCTCTAAAGAAGAGATGCTCTATCTCAAACTATCTCAACAAGCATTTGTGCATATTTTTAAACAGGCCGATAAGATACAAGCTAATGATCTGTATGATGAAGCGCACTTACAATTAGGGCAACGCAGATTGCTATGCTTTCGTCTTGAGGACAACATTTTATACATCTCGATGCTTCCGCAAACCAATGATATCCAAAAAGCCCAGAAGGTTATTCGTGGCGCATTCAGCGTTTTAAGAAAGATTGCCTCGGCATCAACTCATCAACCCCAAAAAAACTGACCGTTAACATGAACACTCCTATCATCAGTTTTAATTATGTTGCCTCAGCCAGCGCCACGATATTGATTTTGGGCTCCATGCCTGGGGTTAAATCGCTACAAGAGCAACAATATTACGCCCATCCGCGTAACACGTTCTGGCGGATTATGGGTGAGTTTTTCGATTTTGAACCCAGAGAGCTTGAATCTGGCTTAAATTACACATCCTACCTCGCCCTGCTTCAAGAACACGGGATTGCTCTGTGGGATGTCGCTCATCAATGCATCCGCCCGGGTAGCCTTGATAGCGAAATAGACCGTAAGAGTGTGGTACCTAACGCGATACCAGCTTTATTAACCACCTGCCCACACATTCACACGATCTGTTTTAACGGCCAAACGGCCGCAAAAATGTTTAAGCAACACTTTCCCGATCTGCTCAACAATCCAAACCTGCGCTTTATCACACTACCGTCGACCAGCCCGGCGCATGCCGCGCTCACCTTTACCGACAAACTAAACGCATGGAACATAGTTAAAAATTCAAGGCCGTATTAACACCGAACGCCCCATTGTATTTTGGTCCGGACTTAGCTCAGGCTCACGCTTGCGCTCTTCTCGTGGCGTAAGGCCATAATGATTCCGGTAAGCCGTACTAAAATATGAGGCACTGGAAAAGCCACAAGCCAAGCCTATTTGCAGGATGGTTTTATCGCTTTGGCGTAGCAACTGCCGCGCATGCTCTAGTCGTAGATCCAGATAATATTTTGAAGGCACTGTTTGTAAGTGTTTTTTAAACAACCGCTCAAGATGCCGGCGTGATATGCCGACATGATGCGCTAAGTCATCTGTAGATAACGGCTCTTCGATGTTCATCTCCATCAAAGTAACCGCTTCAATTAATTTAGGTTGACTAGCACCGATACGCGCTTTGAGCGGAATGCGCTGCTGCTCCTCAGAGCTTCGCATACGCTCATACACAAACTGTTCAGATATAGATGCGGCTAAATCCATACCATGCTCTTTACCGATAAGAAACAACATCATATCCATGGCGGCCGTTCCACCACTGCAGGTATAGCGAGCACCATCAATTTCAAACAAATTATTTGTGACTAACGTATTAGGAAATTCATCTTTAAGACTAGCAATATCCCACCAATGAATCGTTGCCCGGTAGTTATTCAACAGGCCAGCACGCGCGAGAAGATAAGAACCTGTACCAATACCGCCCAGCGCAATACTGGCCCTATTTTGGCGCCTCAACCAACCGATCACAGCCTCATTACCCGTTCGCGCGATAGGACTTGCACCACAAACAAAAACAGCATCCAGCACAGGGATATCGCTTAAACTACAATCCACCAGTATTTCCACACCAAAGCTACTGGCAACCGCTTCACCATCATGGCTCACCAACACAGTTTCATAACACTCATCGCCAGTAACCCAGTTCGCCATTCGTAAAGGCTCTATCGCCGATGAGAAGGCAATTAACGAAAAATTAGGCAACAGCAAAAAACCAAACCTTTTAGGCCCTGTTTTTTTTTCTTGCGGGCTCTGTTTCCATATTGCCAACTGACTCGCCTCTGCATATTCTTACAAATTAATAGATCTGAGCGTAACAATAATGATCTTTATAGCCTAATGTCTCAGTCATATCGCTAAATGTCAGCTTAGCGCAACTTCATGTCGCGCTACAGAAATTAAAGACCTGTTTTAAAAAACGTTTTTTGCTGATACTAAATATAGATAGTCCAACAGATCAATTACCACTGATTAATTAGCCTGATACAGGGCTTGAACGGGCGCCCACCAGAAGCTCCGTATTGATAATAAGGAAGTACACCCATGTTTAAACAACCCGTTAATCGCGCACTTTTTGATGAAGTGATGGTTCCCAATTACAATCCACAGCAGATGGTACCGGTGCGCGGCCGCGGTTCACGAGTATGGGATCAAGAAGATAATGAATATATCGATTTTGCCGGCGGCATTGCCGTTAATGCACTCGGCCATGTTCATCCAGCGTTAGTAGCAGCACTCAAAGAGCAAGCAGACAAACTCTGGCATTTGAGTAACACTTTTACCAACGAACCGGCATTACGTCTGGCCAAAAAACTGACTGATGCTACCTTTGCCGATAAAGTATTCTTTTGTAACTCCGGTGCAGAAGCCAACGAAGCCGCTTTCAAACTGGCTCGCAAATATTCTTATGACAATTTCGGTCCGGAAAAAAATGAAATTATCGCCTTCTATCAAGGCTTTCATGGCCGTACATTGTTCACTGTTTCTGTTGGCGGACAAACGAAATATCGTGAAGGCTTTGAACCCGCACCTGGCGGAATCTCTCACGTGCCTTTTAACGACCTGGCCGCGTTGAAAGCCGCTATTTCCGATAAAACATGTGCCGTTGTGATGGAACCTATTCAAGGCGAAGGCGGTGTTATTCCAGCGGATCCTGAATTCGTCAAAGGCGTACGGGAATTATGCGATCAACATGATGCACTGCTGGTTTTCGATGAAATTCAAACGGGTGTTGGTCGTACAGGGCATCTATATGCCTACATGGGCATGGGTGTCGAACCTGACATTATGACCAGCGCCAAAGCACTGGGTGGTGGTTTCCCTATCGGCGCCATGCTAACAACAGACAAAGTAGCGCCTAGCTTTGGATTTGGCACACATGGCAGCACCTATGGTGGCAACCCACTTGCCTGCGCGGTATCTGAAGCAGCCTTAGATCTGATCAATCAACCGGAACTTCTTAACAACGTTGCTAACAAACGCGCCATTTTTGTCGAAGAACTGGAGAAAATAAATACCAAGCACCAAATATTTAAAGAAATCCGCGGTGATGGATTACTCATCGGTGTTGAACTGATCGACAGCTTACACGGCCAAGGTGCAGCATTCCTTGCTGCCGCGCGCGAAGAAGGCCTGATGATTCTCATGGCGGGTCCAAACGTTCTGCGCATGGCTCCCTCATTAATCATTCCTGATCAAGATATTCGAGATGGCATGGCATTACTGGAAAAAGCTGCTGTTAAAATAGTTGCAGCAGCGGCAGCCGCTTAAATTATCAGCTAAGTTTATCTGACAAATTTATTCGCCAAACATTGGCGCTCATCTTAAAAAGCCCACACTTAGTTGTGGGCTTTTCCGTTCAACAACAGAATAAGACTGACGATCAACCGCATAAGAACCATCCAAAATCCAAGACGGCGGTATACAGAAAATATTTTATGGCTGGCTATTAATAAATGACTATTGATATAAAATCGCAAAGAGCTCAGGAAGCGAATGCAGTGATTAGTAGCGGGATGGGGCGATTTATAAAAACTATTAACAAAAATGGAGGGCTGCACGCTATCAAGAATTACAGAAGAATCCGTCTCACACGTCACCAGCCCATCATGGCTATTACTTATCGGCGGGTTTTCCAAGAACTATCTGGCGAGGTCCGGCAAGATTATGCTGACCGGTTACACCGCTGGCAATTTCCTGGATTTGACCACCCGCGCGAAGGAAAGCAGCGGTTTGCTCTTCAATAGAGTCATGAGTTTCGGTTGCTGCTTTTTTTTTAGGCTTGGCGGCCATAATTAAGAATCCTATTTTGAGTATATGTCGAAGCAGTATACCAGTTTTACAACCAAGAATCTCGTGAGCACAATTCACCACCCTTCTAATGTCTAAATTAAGTCTCCGTTCAATGCTTGTAAGTGACTTGTAACTCTAACATTAGTTGTGTATTGTAATTCGTATTGTAGTTGATTTTGTATCTCGTAATTTTGTAGCCGTTCTTATGAACTAAAACATCATTTCGATGAAGGCATTAGCAATTACATGCAAACCCGGCCGGTTTCGGAGACTTAATGACTCCCCGGCTTTTAATTTACTTTTTATGAGAAATAAAGAATATGTCCGACAAGCAGACTGGAACAGTTAAGTGGTTCAACGATGAGAAAGGTTTTGGTTTTATTGAGCGTGAAAACGGTAAAGACCTTTTTGCCCACTTCCGTTCTATCGTTGGTGAAGGCCGCAAAACTCTTCACGAAGGACAGACAGTTCGTTTCGTAGAAGTACAAGGCGAAAAAGGTCCTCAGGCTGACCAGATAGAAGCTGTATAAGACTTCTTAGGCACTGTTGTATTACGGTGCCAAGGCTGAATAGAAGGTAACAATCTTCGGCTTGTTACTTTCATTCTGCCAACCTGCGTTAAGCTCGAAAAGCCTGCATTTTATGCGGGCTTTCGTCGTTTTAGAGTTTAAGGTTTAAGGCTTTGTAAATCACATGCGTGAAAGGAATTTACCGGTTTCAGTACTGACCTTGATAAGCTCCCCTTCTTTTATATATTCAGGCACCTGCAACTCATAACCGTTTGTACATTTAGCCGGCTTAGTCCGTCCAGTTGCACTTGCCGCCTGCATTCCCGGCATACACTCAACGATCTCAAGAGACACATTTGTTGGCAACTCCAACGCTATCAACTGATCGTCCACCAGCATCGCATTCAGCCCCTCTAATCCATCACTGAGAAAAGGTAGCTGTTCACTTAAAACCTCTTCATCAATACTATATTGGCTATAATTTTCCTGATCCATAAACGTATAAACATTACCCTCCCTGTATAGAAAAGAGACTTGACGCCGCTCAAGCGCTACCGCCGTTAACATATCGTCTCCGGTAAAGGTTTCGTCCCGTTTACCGCCGTTGGGTAACTGGTTAAAACGTACTTTATAGAGCGTTTGAGCACCCCGTGACGAAGGACTGCGAACGTCAATATGCAAAACGCGGTACAGGGCTCCGTTAATGTCTACTACATGACCTTTTCTCAGCTCTGAAGCTTTTGGCATGATAATTATCCGCACATTAAAAAACGCTATTGTAGGCGAATGCTTTAGCGCTGCACAGATACCACACCTACTATCTCAAAATACTGGTTATGCATAGACTTACTCATAGCTTACAATTGTGCCTGGTCAGGATAGAAGAATCCCCGGCTCAATATCAGCTATATAATAAATTAGCAGTACTGCCTATCCAGCAACAGACAACGGGAGAGATATTATCTACACCCTCTATTGGGATCGCGGCGGAGCCAATATGGCCACTCACGCCCTATTGGAAGAATTAAGCGTTGATTATCAACTCATTGAAATTGACTTAGCCCGCAAGATGCAACGAACGCCCGAGTATCTGGCGATCAACCCTAATGGCAAGGTCCCTACTTTGCTGCATAATGGCGATATCATTTATGAATCGGCTGCCATTCTCCTTTACCTGCTTGATCAGCATCCTGAATCAGATCTATCTCCTCCACCCACATCACCACAAAGAGGCCGTTATTATCAATCACTGATATGGATGTCGAATACTTTACAAGAAGCTGCCAACCGTTGGGCGCATCCTGAACACTACTGCGACAATAAAGAAGGCCAGGCTTCTCTAAAGATAAAAGCCTCCCGAGAACTTGAGCGTTGCTGGCAAGTCATCGAAAGCGATCTGAGCAACCAAGGCCCCTGGATCTCAGGAGAGACACTAAGCGGTGCTGATTTTCATCTCTTTATGATCGCATACTGGAGCCGTCTCTATGAGAGCCGCGCACAAGATTACCCAATGATTCAGCAACTACTGAAAAATCTACTCAAGCGCAAGTCGATTCAGGCAATGCTGCAACAAGAGAGCCTTTCTTTTACATGCTGAATGGCATCACACTCTATGTAAGTGAAAATGGCGCGATTACGGTTAAGTAATCGCGCCATGAATACATCTGTTAAGATCGCCCTTACCAGGCCATTTCGCCCGTAGCCACTTTAGATCCGATATCTAAAGCAATGCCCAGTCCGGCATCCGGATAAGCGGCTTTCATACCATCAATCAATTCAGCAGAGCTTTTTGCACTGTCTGCCATTTTATAAAAACGTTGCAGATAATTCCGGGTATAGCGAATGGTGTTTACATCCAGAGATGTGCCCGCTTTCATATGCCCTGGCACAACAATGGCGGGGTCCATACTTTCCATTTCATCAAGCTGCGCAATCCAGGCTTTGCGCGCACTGTTCTTTTGTACATCGGCCGTCCAGACATGTAAATCACCAAAAACAGCGACACTACCAACAACAGCATGCAAAGACGGAATCCATATATAAGGACGATGTGCCAACTCACCCGTCAAACCATGCAACTCAAGCGCCTGCCCATCGACTAATAGTTTATCTCCCTCAAACAGTGTCGGAAGCACGGGGTTCTGCGGTGCATTTACGCCCATTTTCGGCCCCCAAAAAGCGACTTTAGCAGGTAATTTGGCTTCTATTTTTTCCAGTACCGCTGAGCTTGTCAGCACTACCACTTTCGGAAAAATACGCTTTAGCACTTCCACGCCAAAATAAAAATCCGGGTCAGCCTGACTCACATAAATAGTCGTCAGCGTTTTACCGCTATCCAATACATTGGCAGCAATACGATGTGCATCAGCACGGGTAAACCCCGCATCAATTACCACTGCCTCTGTTTCACCACTCACCAATACCGAGTTCACATGAAAGCTACCGGCATCGGCATTGTAGACTTTTAAGGTCAATGGCTCAGCGGCATGCGCAGCGGGTACAGCAACCGCCGACAATACGGACAATAAGACAGGAACTAATTTCGAAACTAACAGTTTTTTGAACATAATGTATTCCATATGTAAGATATAAATTTACGCCTTCGCCACTTATGTGACTCAGTATGGAAGCACTATAGTTTGTTGATTGGTTCAGATAAACTACCCAAAACAACCAACTTTGTTGCATATATCGAGCAAATAACATGGACAGACTCACCGCCATGCGGGTTTTCAAAGATGTAGCACATACCCGCAGCTTTACGGCCAGCGCCGAACGTTTGGATATGTCACGTGCGATGGTCACGCGCTACATTGCCACAATGGAGAAATGGCTGGGAGCCAGATTGCTACAGCGTACAACACGCCTGGTGACACTGACCCACGCAGGCGAACAGAGTCTGGAGCACTGCCTGAAAATGCTCGAAATAATGCAGGATGCAGAATCTGAAATTACAATGCAGGATGCAGAATCTAAAATTCCCCCTGCCGATAATACGCTACGCGGACAACTCCGGCTAACCTGCAGCATGTCGTTTGCACATGCGCACTTATCCACCGCTATTTGTGATTTCCTTGCACTACACCCTCACCTCAAGATCGACATTAATGCAGACGATCACACACTAAATCTGATTGAAGCGCGTATTGATCTGGCTATTCGCATCAGCAACGAACCCGATCCGATGCTCATTGCCCGCCCGTTAGCCACATGCGACTCAATACTGGTAGCCTCTCCTGGCTATATCACAGCGCATGGCCGGCCTCGGCACCCCACTGATCTGAATCAGCATCAATGCCTTGGCTACGCCAATTTTGGACAAGGTTTGTGGCAACTAACGCGCGCAGATCAACAGGAGCAGATAAAAATAACCCCTCGCTTCACCGCTAACGAAGTGACTGTATTATTAAATGCAGCATTAGCGGGTGCCGGTATCGCCTTACAACCCACCTATCTTGCAAATGAACATATAGAAAAAGGAGCACTACTACAGGTACTGCCAGAGTGGTTACCTCCTACGCTCACTCTCTATGCGCTATACACGTCCAGGCGACACTTATCACCTGCCGTACGTGCTTTACTGGATTTTTTGGTTGAGCGTTTTGCCACAGCACCCTGGTAACGGCAAAAAAATCAGACACTTGCTTTGACTTCTTGCAGGTGAAAATGACGCCAACTACCCAAGAGTTCTCATACATTTCGCCTTACTTTTTGGCGCAATCCTGAAAATCAGGTCGCATACTCAACAGATTCTTTTGTGATTATCATCAATAATGATGTGATCGGATAAAAGGATACTTATATGACTTACGACTATACCCCCTGGCTTGACTGGCTGACGTCCCAACAAGATGACATGCTGCAGAAAACCATTGAACTGGCGTCTATCAATTCTGGCTCTTTGAACACGGCCGGTGTAAATCATGTACGTGAAAAATTAGCTGAATACTTCCAGACACTCGGAGGGTCAGCCGAGGTTATTCCTGTGGCGCCTTATGAATTCGTCAGTACCACAGGTGACGTCGAATATGTTCCACTCGGGGACGCATTGCGTATTACTAAGCGCCCGAATGCGCCCCTGCAGATATTTTTTTGCGGCCATATGGATACTGTTTTTCCTATCGACTCCGCTTTTCAGGAGATGACATGGCTGGATGACAACACACTGAATGGCCCGGGTGTCGCCGATCTTAAAGGCGGCCTAATGGTCATGCTTAAAGCTATTGAAGCGCTGGAACGCAGCCCTTGGGCAGAGAATATAGGCTGGGAAATTCTATTCAATCCCGATGAAGAGATCGGCTCTCCCGGTTCGGCTCCCCTGATTGCCGATGCAGCCAACCGCGTTGATCTGGGCATGATTTATGAGCCTTGTATGGCCGATGGCACACTTGCCGGCGCTCGTAAAGGCAGTGGCAACTTCAGTATTGTCGTGAATGGAAAAGCGGCGCATGCCGGACGTGAACATCATCTGGGTCGCAATGCGATCCGTGCCATGTGTGACTTTATATCAGCACTGGACGACCTCAATGGCCAGCGTCAGGGTGTAACGATTAACCCCGGCTTTATTGAAGGAGGCGGTGCGGTTAACGTGGTCCCTGATCTTTGCGTATCGCGCTTTAATATTCGACTGGAACGCCCTGAAGATGAAACTTGGTGTACCCAGCAGATTGACACTCTAATTAACGAATTGAATCAACGCGATGGTATTAATGCCACATTACATGGCGGATTTGGGCGTAAACCCAAAGTACTCAGCAACGCTAATACTGCACTATTTGAACTGGCGAAAACATGCGGTGCAGAACTCGGCATGGCGATCAACTGGCTACCTACCGGTGGCTGTTGCGATGGTAACAATTTAGCCGCTGCCGGCATCCCGAATATCGACACGTTAGGTGTACAAGGCGGGAAAATCCACTCCAGTGACGAATACATGCTGGTAAGCAGCCTGTCTGAACGCGCCCGATTAAGCGCACTGCTGTTGATGAAACTTGCCACTGCAGAAGACCTTAGCTGGCTAAAGGAGTAATCAATGCTATTAATACGCCCTCTTACTTTTGCCGACCTTCAGGGATTAGAACACTTAGCCGTTATTTCTGGTGGTCGCATGACGACCCTGCCTGCTAACCGCGATCACCTGAGTGAACTGATCAACCGCACCAGGCAATCATTACGTAAAGAAGTCACTCAATATAGTGATGAAAGTTACCATTTTGCGTTGGAAGATCAATCCAATGGCGAAATCGTAGGTGTCTGCGGTATCGACGCCAGCGTCGGACTGAATACACCCTTTTACAGCTACCGTATCGATGAAGTAGTACACGCCTCTAACGAACTTCAGATTCACAATCGCATTCCGGCATTACACTTATGTCAGGACTATACCGGCGCAGCCCGCCTGTGCACGCTGTTTCTGGACAAAGCCTACCGCAGCAACGAAAATCTTAACCTGCTTTCTCGCGCACGCATGCTGTTTATAGCACAACATCCTGAGCGCTTCGCGGGCAAGGTCATTGCCGAACTTCAGGGCGTAGCCGACAGTGAAAACCGTTCGCCCTTCTGGGATTGCCTGGGGCGTCACTTTTTCAATATGGATTTCAACAAAGCCAACTATCTTACAGGCATCAATTCCAAAGGCTTTATTGCTGATCTGATGCCCCACTACCCGGTTTATGTGCCGCTATTAAGTGAAGAAGCACAAGCATCACTGGGACAACCGCGTCCGGATATGGCGGGGGTTAAAGCACTACTGGAAGAGGAAGGCTTTAGCTATCGTCGTTATATCGATATTTTCGATGCAGGCCCAACGCTCGAAGCACGCACAGAAGATATTCGCAGCATTGCCAACAATCAGATTAAACCCATCAAGATTGGCGAGAACAGGTCAACCGACCAACATGTCACTGTGCTGATCAGCAATCAGCAGCGTGAAAATTTTCGTTGTTTGATGGTAAACACAGATCCACAACACCCCGAAGTCACTACTGAGATAGCCACTATGTTGCGTCTCAATGATGGCGATAACGTCAATATCATTCGCCTTTAAGCCGCGACACAGGAAATTGTAGATTATGATGGTAGTTCGCCCAATTCAGGCAAATGATCACGAGGCACTACGCGACCTGGCACGTAAAACCGGGCCAGGCTTCACCTCGTTACAAGATAATGATGAGCAGGTCGCCGCTAAGCTTGAAGCCGGTCTGGCGGCCTTTCTGCCGGGAGGTATTCCTGCTGAAGCGCTTTACCTGTTTGTGATGGAAGAAACAGACACAGGAGAAGTCGTCGGTATCTGCGGAATAGAAGCAGCCGTTGGTTTATCCGAGCCCTGGTACATTTATCGGGTGGGTACACTGGTACACGCATCACGTGAATTAAACGTCTATAACCAGATCAACACCCTGACTATCACCAATGATCATACGGGTTACTCCGAACTGTGTACGCTATTTTTAACGCCGGAAGCGCGCCACAATAAACAAGGCTCCTTACTATCTAAGTCACGATTTTTGTTTATGGCCGAGTTTCCGCAACGCTTCAACGAACATTTAATTGCCGAGATGCGCGGTTACTCGGATGTGAATGGAATCTCTCCTTTCTGGGAAGGTTTAGGCCGCCATTTCTTCTCTCTGGACTTTGCTGAAGCCGATAAAATCTCATCGATGAGCAAAGTTTTTATTGCTGAGTTAATGCCAAAAAACACCATCTATACCAACCTTTTATCACAAGACGCGCAAGATGCTATCGGCAAAACCCATGAAGCGACTACACCCGCGCGACGCTTACTGGAAAACGAAGGCATGCGCTATACCGGCTATGTCGATATTTTTGATGGTGGCCCAACTTTGGAAGCACGTGTTAACGATATCCGCGCTATTCAGGAAAGCCAATACGTCAAAATACATATCGCAGACATCGCCTCGGATGGCGAGCTTTACATGATCAGCACAACGGAATTTTCTCAATTCCGCTGCTGTATGTCGCCTCTGATGCGTGCTGGCAAAAATTTAATTACGGTGACGCCCGACGTGGCCGCTGCATTGAACATTATTGAGGGCACCACTGTTCGCATCGTTGCGATGTCCTCTGGAAGGAGATTTTAAAATGACTGCATCACTTTTCATTAACGGCCAATGGCTGGCGGGTCAAGGCGCTGCCTTTAACTCCGTAAATCCTGCTACAGGTGAAGCAATCTGGTCTGGCCAGGCTGCAAATCAAGCACAAGTGGCAGCGGCTGTTAAGGCAGCACGTTCTGCCAGTGCAGACTGGGCGAATGTAAGCTTTGAGCAACGCTGCGCACAGGTTCGCCGCTATGCAGAGCAGCTAAGCGAAAACAAAATATTACTGGCGCGCACCATCGCAGAAGAGACCGGCAAGCCATTTTGGGAAACACAAACGGAAGCCGCTGCCGTTATTGGCAAAATTGAAATCTCTATTAAAGCAGCCATCGAACGTACCGGCGAACGCTGCAGCGATATGCCAGGTGCTAAAGCTGTTCTACGCCATAAACCCCATGGCGTTGTCGCTATTTTCGGCCCTTACAACTTTCCGGCTCACTTACCCAATGGCCACATAGTACCGGCCGTATTAGCAGGTAACAGCGTCATCTTTAAGCCGAGTGAACTCACGCCTAAAGTGGCTGAACTGATGATCTCTTTATGGGAAAAAGCAGGTTTACCAGCCGGCGTCATAAACCTTGTACAGGGTGAAAAAGAAACCGGCATCGCATTGGCCGCCAACCCTGATATCGACGGTCTGTTCTTTACCGGTAGCTCGCGCACAGGTCACCTGTTACACGAACAGTTTGCAGGCCATCCGGGTAAAATTCTGGCATTGGAAATGGGCGGAAACAACCCACTGATCATCGATGAGATCAGCGACATCAAAGCTGCCGTGCACGAAACCATTCAATCGGCTTACATCACCTCAGGCCAGCGTTGCACCTGTGCACGCCGCTTATTTGTACCACTTAATGCCACTGGTGATGCGTTCCTTGAGCAGCTCAAAGCAGCGGCCAGCCAGATACAGGTAGGCGGTCAATTTGACGAACCCGCTCCTTTTATGGGCAGCCTGATATCAGAAGCCGCCGCCGATGGCATGGTGACTGTGCAGCAACAACTGCTGGACATGGGCGCAACCTCTTTACTCAGATTGGAAAAACTCAAAGCGGGAACCGGCTTAGTTTCCCCTGGTTTGATTGATGTGACTGCCGTAAAAGATATGCCAGACGACGAACACTTCGGTCCGCTGTTAAAAGTAATTCGTTACAGCGATTTCGATGATGCCATTCGTCAGGCAAACGCCACGCAGTTTGGTTTATCTGCCGGCCTGTTCAGCGATAACGCCGAGCACTTCGAGCACTTTTACCGCCATATCCGTGCCGGCATCGTCAACTGGAATAAACAGCTCACGGGTGCTAGCAGTGCCGCACCTTTTGGCGGAATCGGCGCCAGTGGTAACCACCGTGCCAGCGCCTATTATGCGGCAGATTACTGCGCATACCCTGTTGCTGGGATTGAAGCCGAGCATCTTTCATTGCCAGACACGCTATCCCCTGGCCTGACACTCAACTAAGCAGTCTGGAGATTATAGTGATATGAAAACAGATATAAACGCGGTTGAAGCTAATTTTGATGGGCTGGTCGGCCCGACGCATAATTACGCAGGACTTTCATTCGGCAACGTCGCTTCGCAGAGCCATTCAGCGCAAGCATCAAACCCGAAACAGGCAGCGCTACAAGGCTTGGCCAAGATGAAAGCCTTACATGACGCAGGTTTAACCCAGGGAGTTCTGGCACCTCAAGAGCGACCAGACCTCAACACCTTACGTCGTCTTGGCTTTACCGGCAGCGATGCCAATGTTCTGCAAACCGCTAGCCAGCAAGCGTCTAAAGTTCTGGCCGCCTGCTGCTCAGCGTCGAGCATGTGGACAGCTAACGCCGCCACCGTATCGCCCAGCGCCGATACCGCCGACGGCAAAGTTCATTTTACGCCAGCTAACCTGACCAATAAATTCCATCGCTCCATTGAGCATGAAGTCACCGGCCGGATTCTGAAAGCAACATTTAACGACGAGCGTCACTTTGCGCATCATCAAGCCCTGCCCAGTGTGGAGCACTTTGGTGATGAAGGTGCCGCGAACCATACGCGCTTCTGTCATGAATATGGCCAGGCGGGTATCGAATTTTTCGTCTATGGTCGCTATGCATTTGATAGCAGCAAGCCCGCGCCGGTTCGCTACCCTGCCCGCCATACATACGAGGCATCTGAAGCGATCGCGCGCTTACATGGCTTGCAGGCTAAAGGTGTGGTGTATGCGCAGCAAAATCCGGATGTCATCGACAAAGGTGTCTTTCACAACGATGTCATCGCTGTCGGTAATCGTGACCTGATGTTCTGCCATCAGGAAGCATTTCTGAATCAGCCCGACGTGCTTAAACAACTGGCTGGCGCAATGAACAATCAGTTCAACGTCATCGAAGTGCCTAGTGCCCGCGTCTCTGTTGAGGATGCCGTAAAAAGTTATCTGTTCAACAGCCAGCTGTTGTCAATCAACGGAAAAACGGTGATTGTTATTCCTGAAGAGTGTCAGAAAAACCCTGCAGTTTGGGACTACCTGACCGAACTACGTGACGGTGATTCGCCGATCAGCGAATTAAAAGTATTCGACCTGAAACAGAGTATGAGCAACGGCGGCGGGCCAGCGTGCCTGCGCTTACGCGTAGTACTTAACGAGCAGGAACAAGCCGCGTGCAACCCGAATACGCTGATGAGTGACGCGCTTTATACACGCCTGACACAATGGGTTGATCAACATTATCGTGACCGCATCATAGATGCCGACTTAGCTGACCCTCAATTACTGTTGGAATCACGCAGTGCACTGGATGAACTCACGCAGATTTTGAATCTGGGCTCTGTTTATCCCTTCCAGCAAGTTTAACCTCGCTGAAAACCTCTTTTATGGATGGTAGCAATTGGTTTCTTAGCTGTAGTACTTCTGTTGCCGGGCGAAAGCCCGGTTTTTTGCTTGAAACACACAATCCTGCTGATCTAATACCACTCAGCATCTCGAAATTTCGCTTAAATGCAGATTAAAATTTCTTCAAGGCTTAAGCTCTAAATTCACACAGATGCTTATAAACACTGGTATTTATTCAAGTCAGCAAGGTAACCATCTATACCTTCAACCCGATAGTTTTTCAAACAACCCACCACTGCTTTTATGGAGCTTCTTAAGCTCCTCGCGTAATAACTTTACAAACGATAGCGTCAGGCTCGATTTAGTTTTATGTGCCGGAAATATCAAGTTATAGCGATAAACAATACGCGGTTCAAAGCGCTTTATGACTAAGCCAAGCTTTTGGTAATGTAACGCCGTTATTGGTTCTACCAAAGATACCCCCGCCCCTGCCATGACTAACGCACATGCACTGTAAGATAGTTGCGTATCCATTAAGAGCTTGCGTTTAACACCTGCAGAATCGAATACACTATCAATTTTATGATGGATACTTTGCTCTGTTCCCAGTGATATGAAATTTTCGCCTTCCAGATCTGCAGGGACAAGCACGTCCTTATCTGTAAGGCGATGGCCTGCAGGCAAAACACAGACTAAACGGCTTTCTGCCAGCGGCTCAACTTCAATGGCCACATCTGCCATCGGAATGGCAGAAACCACCCCCAAATCATATTGCTGACTGGCTACTAAATCAGCGACTTGCTGAGTACTTCTCACCTGCAAGGAGAAGGTCACATCTGGATGCACTTGCCCGAACAACTGTGTAACTCGTGGAATAAAGTCGATGGAAACGGCAGGCATAGAGGCGACCCTCAATGTACCGGTATGGCATTCCCGTAAATCATCTGCTGCCCGCGTCAATGTTTCCAGTGAGACAAAAGAGCGCTCTACTTCTGCATAAAAAACATGTGCTTCAGGCGTTGGGATCAGACGCTTTTTATGACGTTCAAACATCTGAACCGCCACCATACTCTCAAAATCACTTAATAAGCGACTCACTGCTGGTTGCGAAATACACAGGATATCGGCCGCGCCGCTGGTCGTCCCACTGATCATTACTGCCCGAAACGCTTCAATCTGTCGATAGGTTACGCGTGCCATCACTTACCCCACTTAATAACAAAATATTATCAAGTGATATAAATAAACGATTTGATGTTATTTAATCAAGCATTCATTATTAACCAAAGCTGAAACCTCAACGAGAAACATAAAAAAGAGAGGGACTGATGGAACAAATGTTTCGTTACCTACTGACTGCTTTAATCAGCACAGTAGCTGCCTGCCAATTCATACAAGTTATTACGCGTTACGTTTTTGAAACACCCATTATGGGTTTGGAAGAAACCGCGCTGATTCCGACGATCTGGCTGTACATTATGGGTAGCGTTAACGCCTCACGCGAAGACACCCAGATACGTGCCAATGTGCTTGAAATCTTTCTCAAGACAGATCATGCACGCGCCATACTGCAAGCCATTTCGGAGATCATCAGTATAGCGATCTCTATCTGGTTAACCTGGTGGGCCTGGTTATATTTCACCTACTCCCTGCGTGTATGGAAAGGTACACCCACACTTTATATCCCTACCTTTATATACGAATCAGCCCTGTTTCTCGGTTTGCTTATGATGACGGCATTCACGATATGGCACCTGGTTCGTAATCTCCAGTACCTGCTGGGGTATCGCACTAAACCTGATCACAAGATTGACCCAGACCTTCCCACCACTAACGAAGTGGAAGAGTTCAAGATTTTAGCTGACACGCAGAAGGATAATAACAATGGTTGAGATCGCGATTCTGGCTTTTGCCGTACTGGTCATACTACTGACCATTGGTGTGCCTTTGCCTTACTGCTTTGGGGCTGGGCTCATCGTTATGACCACCATAGGCGAAGCGTCTATGCGCGGCATGATGCTATGGGGGTTTAGCCAACTAACTAACCCTGTGCTGCTGGCGATTCCACTGTTTGTTTTTGCCGGCACCATTATGAGTATCAGCGGTATTGCCGCCAGTCTGCTCGATTTCGTTAACATCTTTATTGGCCGTATCCGTGGTGGGCTTGGCGTAGTCGCCGCGATCAGCTGCGCCATTATCGGTGCGATCTCAGGTAGCGGTCTCACGGGGATTGCTGCGATTGGCCCTTTGCTGATCCCTGAAATGGAGCGCAAAGGCTACCCACGAGCCTATGCAACCGCATTAGTGGCTAACTCCTCAATTCTTGGTCTGCTGATTCCGCCAAGCGTCACTATGATTATTTATGGCTGGGTGACCGACACCTCCATTCTGGCTTGTTTCCTTGCGACGCTGGGGCCGGGCCTGCTGATTATGACTAACTTCTCCATTGTGAATCTGGTCATGTCTCGTAAATTTCCGCTGATTCTGGATGATCCAATGCCGATGAAGCAGCTAATGCGTGAAGCCAGCAACCGCACGGTTAATGCGATTCCGGCATTACTGATGCCGGTTATCATTCTCGGTGGTATTTACGGCGGTATTATGACGCCGACTGAAGCAGCGGCCATTGCGGTTATCTATTCACTGCCGGTTGGGTTCATGATCTACAAAGGACTGACCTTCAAAACCTTGCTGGAATCTGGCAAAGAGTCGGCCACCGCCGTGGGCTCTATCCTGATCATGATTTTGTTTAGCCTGATGCTGAGCCAGATCTATGTGATGGAAGATATTCCACAAATGCTGGTCGATAAGATATTTGATATCACCGACAACAAAGTACTGCTGTTGATACTTATCAATCTATTCCTGTTCGCTATCGGCATGGTCGTTAACGATATAACCGCCATCATTTTAACAGCCCCACTGCTACTGCCTTTGATGTCTGCATTGGGTGTTAGCCCCATCCAATTTGCAGCCATCATGGGTGTTAATACAGCGATGGGCGGCGTTACACCACCGTATGCCAGCATCCTCTATTTGGGCGCTCGTATCGGCAAAGTTAAATTCACGGAAGTGGTTAAGCCAGCCATGCTGCTAATCCTTTTCGGATACATCCCAGTTGTAATACTGGTATCAGTCTGGCCTGACCTGTCGGAATACTTTCCACGCGCGTTCGGCTATTAAACAACACAAAAAAACATCTAATGTCACTCGGGAGATAACAATGAAAAAAAACCTGATCAATAAGCTGGCCATGGCGGTCGCATTATCAGTATCACTTACGGCAACAGCACACGCGGTTACGCTTAAACTGTCACATGTTCGCCCTCAGGCAACCGCTATCGATATGGATGCTAAACAGTTTGCAGAAGATGTAAAAGCAGCCACTGATGGCAAAGTGAAAGTTAAAATTTATGCGGCCAGCGCTCTCGGTGACTACACCGTAGTACAGGAACGTGTTGGATTGGGTGCCGTCGACATGGCGGTTCAACCACCTGCATCCAGTGTCGATAAACGCTTTCAAATCGTTTACATGCCTTATCTGGTAAAAACCTGGGACGATGCCCAGAAAGTTTTCGCCAAAGGCTCTTCTATGCGCCAGACCGTTGCTGAATTGTATGACGCACAGAACATCCACGTATTAGGTGCATGGCCGGTTTACTTTGGTGGAGTCTCTTTGAACAAAGAGATCGAAAATGCAGCCGACCCTACGGTTAACAAAGGTGCGAAACTTCGCGTACCACCGATTAAAACGTTCCAGATGACGGCTGACAATATCGGCTTTATCGGCTCGCCACTGCCTTTCTCTGAAGCCTTCACGGCCGTACAAACCGGTGTTGTCGATGGCGTTATGGGTTCTGGTGCAGAAGGCTATTACGCCTCATTCCGTGATGTGACTAAAAGCTATCTGCCGATCAACACCCATTTTGAAATGTGGTACCTGATCATCAATAAAGATGTTTTCGCCGAAATGAATGATGACCAGCGCACCCAGCTGGAAATCGCCGCTGACAAGTTTGAAGCGACACGCTGGGAAAATGCCCGTGGTGATCAAACGAAAAATGAGAAATTGCTAGAAAAATCTGGCGCGACAATAGTCCCTGTCAGCGAAGCGCAAATTGAAGCACATGCCAAAATTGTCCGTGAAAAAGTATGGCCAGAAATCATTAATGATATCGGCGCAGAATGGGCACAAGGCGTGCTAGATAAAGCGCTTAATTAAACTGCTCTGAAACCGGCTTTTAAATAAGCACTGCAGTAAATACAGCCTTGTATTAAATTTTGTCTCATTGCCCGGTGTTCGTTCACCGGGCCTTTTTCTCATTAAAGGACACTCCATGACGCAGTTTTCAACTGACAGCCAACGTAGAGCAGACGTTTGCGTACTGGGCGGCGGAATCGTAGGTCTGGCCGTCGCGTTGGGCCTGCAACGCAATGGACTGAGCGTAACAATTTTGGACGAAGGCGATAGTGCGCTACGTGCCTCACGCGGTAATTTTGGTTTGGTGTGGGTACAAGGCAAAGGCGACACCTTGCCAGAATATGCGGCTATTTCACGCTTGTCAGCTCAACTCTGGGCCAATCACGCACAACAACTTAAAGACGCCACGGGTATCGATGTTCAGCTTCAGCAGCGCGGTGGTTTGTTTCTGTGCCTGAGTGAACCAGAACTTCGTGAGCGGCAAGCCATGCTAACCCGTATGCGAGTTGCAGCGGGGGGCGACTACCCATTTGAAACACTGGATCTGCAACAACTTCGCGAATTTATTCCTGAAGCAGGTCCTGAAGTGGCCGGGGCAACCTGGGGGCCGGAAGACGGTCATCTCAACCCGCTATTATACTTACGCGCCATGACTGAACACTTTTTACAACGCGGCGGCAAAATTGATAATTCGGGAAAAATATCCAGAATAGAACCAACCGATTCAGGCTTCACACTCACCTCTGATGCCGGACAATGGCATGGCGATCAAGTGGTATTAGCAGCAGGATTAGGTAACCGGGATTTGGCACCTCAGGTGGGCTTGTCTGCCCCCTTAGTTCCAAACCGTGGTCAGGTACTTATCTGCGAACGCGTAAAACCCTTTTTAAACTACCCAACGGGACATGTCAGACAGACCAACGAAGGCACGCTACAACTGGGCGACTCAAAAGAGGATGTTGGCTTTGATCCCGGCACGACGACCGACGTTATTGCCAAGATTGCTCACCGCGCCAGCCAGATGTTCCCGCTATTACGGGATGTTCGTTTGATCCGCGCGTGGGGTGCTTTACGCGTCATGACGCCTGATGGCTATCCACTGTATGAAGCATCTAAACAGTATCCGGGTGCTTACCTGGTTACCTGCCATAGCGGCGTCACGTTAGGTGCTCTACATGAAGGTCCCATTGCCGACTGGATTGCCAGCGACCGAACTGAATTGCCATTGGAGGTATTCAATGCCAAACGCTTTACCCTTTAAACGCCTGACCACCAACAGCACTGAGTGGATCACTGTTTATATTGAAGGTCAGCCTGTCAAAATACGCCAGGGTGATAGCGCCGCAGCGGCAGTTCTGGTTGCAGGCTTACAGCCCAGCCGCACAACCGTTGTCAGTGGCAGTGGCCGGGCACCCTATTGCATGATGGGGGTCTGCTTTGAATGTCTGTTAAAGATCGATGGCGTAGAAAATGTGCAAGGCTGTATGACGCCTGCCTGTGACGGGATGCAGATAGTTAGCCAGCAACAGGCTCGACAGCTTAACCGCACAGATTTTAGCGACTCTGACTTAAGCAGCGCTAATCTAAGCAACAAGAATCTTACCGACAAGAAAAATGAGGACCCGAGCGTATGAATATTCCTGTATATGATCTGGTCATTATCGGGGCCGGCCCAGCCGGTATGTCTGCCGCAGCAACGGCCTCATCGCATGGTTTAAAGATAGTTATTTTGGATGAGCAAACAGCACCCGGCGGGCAAATTTATCGATCGATTAGTAACCCCGCTATCGCTGATGAAAATATTCTGGGTGCTGATTATTACCATGGCCGCTCATTGTTAACCGCCATGCGCTACGCCAATGTCGACTATCTGCCCGGCAGTATTGTGTGGGCCGTTTCGCCTGACTTATCCATCAGCTTTAGCCGTGCGGGTAAAAGCAGCCAGATCAAAGCCAAAAAACTCTTAATCGCTACCGGTGCGCAGGAGCGTCCCGTACCGTTTCCAGGCTGGACGCTTCCCGGCGTTTTGACCTGTGGCGCAGCACAAATTCTACTTAAGAGTAGCGGACTCACACCGGCCGCCCCACTGATTTTGGCAGGCAGCGGCCCTCTGCTGTTATTAATAGCCGCGCAACTTAACAGAGCGGGTGTAGAGATTGAGGCTATTCTCGATACGACCCCTAAGGGCCGTTATCTGAAATCACTGCGCTATTTACCCGCTGCCTTACGTAACTTACCCCTGTTAATAAAAGGGGTAGGGTTACTGGTAGAGCTCAAGCGCAGCGGTATTCGATACGTGAACAATGTATCGCAACTAAAAGCCTTACCCGGTAGCAACCAGCTGTTAAGTAAACTGCAATATAGCGTCGATAACCGTATTGAAACAAGCAGCTGCACTACATTACTGGTGCATCAGGGCGTTGTTCCTAATGTGCAGTTAACCCGTGCTTTACAGCTGGAGCACCAATGGGATGAATTGCAACAATGCTGGAAACCCTCACTGGACAGTTGGGGCGAAAGCAGTCAGGCCGGTATTTTTGTAGCCGGTGACTCAGGCGGAATTGCAGGGGCTCGCGCTGCTGAATATATGGGCGAATTAACCGCACAGCGAATTGCACAACAGTTAGGCAAACTCAATAAGGAATCGTTATTGAAGCAGACAGCCAAAGCAGGAAGGTTACTTTATCAACAGCAGGCCATACGCCCTTTCCTGGATGCAATGTACCAACCAGCCGATGAGTTTTTAAAACCCTCTGACGAGACACTGGTGTGTCGTTGTGAAGAAGTTACCGCAGGCCAGATACGCGGCATGGTTGCACAAGGCTGCACCGGGCCGAACCAGACTAAGGCCTTTAGTCGCGCTGGAATGGGGCCGTGCCAAGGACGTTTATGTGGATTAACGGTTGCTCAGATTATTGCAGATGAACGTAAAGTTCCGGTAAAGGACGTGGGTTATTACAAAATCCGTTCACCTATTAAGCCACTCACGATTGGCGAAATAGCAGATTTGGCTGAATGAATACTCACACACGTAACTAAGACTCCATTATCACTATTGATTAACTATCAACTATTAACTACAGGTAGAAACAATGTCGATTACCCGATATGAAACTGGCGTACGCATGAGCCGTGCCGTTGTACATAACAAAACCGTTTATCTTTGTGGCCAGGTAGCAGAGGATCGTACTGCTGGTATTACAGAACAAACACAAACCATGCTGGCAAAAGTCGTTTCTCTGCTTGAATCAGTAGGCAGCTCAAAAGAAAATATCCTGTCAGCCACCATTTACCTGAAAGATATGAGCTTATTTGCTGAGATGAACAGCATCTGGGATGCGTGGGTTGATGAAGGTAAAGCACCTGCCAGAGCCTGTGTTGAAGCCCGCATGGCCAGCCCTGAACTATTGATCGAAATTTCTGTGATAGCAGCGCTCGATTAAGACTAAAAAGCGGATGAAATAAAGCCAGTTATTATTTAATTAGCTTTATTTCATCCAGTAAGCGGTCGTTAATGACATTAAAGGCTTCTGTGCTTTGGTCTTTTAAGCTAACTGTCGCAATAACGCTTACGAGATATCAAACTCTACAATCTCTTCAATAAACTTAGCTTCAATAAGTGATAAAGCCCGGTGCTTGTGCCAAAAGATATAAACAGGTATGTCAGCAACACCTTCTTCTGGTGGCAAACGTCTGAGATTAGATTCCAGATAGGTCGCCGCAATAAACTGATCCGGTAAAGCGCCTATGCCATATCCGGTGTAAATCAGACGGACCACTTCATCTAAATTATTGGTATAGGCGCTAATACGACCGGTTAGGCCATGCGTTTCTTTAAATACAGCAATTGGAAAGAGGACCTCACCAATATCTTCACTATGGAAAGCAATAAAATCCTCTTTCGATAGACTGTCTAAATTCAAATCTGTTGCTGAAAATAAAGGATGATGATATCCGCAATATAGATAATAACGTTGCTTGAATAATAGCTTTTGATTAAGAAGTTCGGGGGTATGCCTGGCCAAACAGATACCAACAGCAGGATTTTTTTGCTCGATATCATTCAAAATATCCCTGCTTGATTTCACCGTCAAATCTAAAGTGATATTTGGATATTTATGTTTAAAATAAACTAAGAAATCATCATATTTTGGATTGTGAATTCGGCTGGCTACCAAGAGCTTAATCTCACCTTCTAATAGATGAGAGTTGCTGCCTTTCATAGCCTCAATGGAGGTAATCTCTGTGAATATCGTTTGAGCGACTTGCAAACAGTAATGACCGATGGGCGTGAGCTTTAAGGGCTTTGTATTACGTATAACAAGCTGGCTGTCGAGTTGCTCTTCGAGTTTTTTAAGGTTTTGACTGACCGCCGATTGGGTAATATTTAAACGGCTAGCAGCAGCGCTAATACTTCCCTCTTCATATATAACGATGAGCACATGAAGCAATGTCCAATTCAAACTATCTGCTAATTTCTGTTGTATCATGGCAATTTCAGCACTTATATTCTAAATATATTGATAAATAAACAATGCGAAAAGCCTGCCAAAATTAGTGAGGGTTAGTGTTTATGTTGACTAACCCTACAGGCGCTCAGCTCGCTTTTCATCATTGTCTTTAGCTGATAATACAATATAGTCAGGAATATAGGGGCTGCATAAGCGCTTATTTATGATATAGCTTAAAGTTTACAAACTCACTCATACCATAAGGTCCGAGCTCGCGACCAAAACCGGATTGTTTAACGCCGCCAAAGGGTAGTTCAGCGGCTGAACCTGGTGCTTGATTAAACGCTACCATACCGACCTCTAGTCGCTCAGCGACGCATTGCCCGCGTGCCATATCCTGTGTATGAATACATGCCCCCAGGCCAAATGGCGTATCATTAGCAAGCCTGATAGCATCTTCTACATCGTCCGCTTTATACACTACGGCTACGGGTCCGAATAATTCATCATGATAGGCTTTCATATCTGAGGTAATATCAGCCAACAGCGCAGGTTTGAACCAAGCCCCAGGCTTTGCTATTTGTCCACCGGCCACTAACACGGTAGCCCCCTGATTTACCGCATTATCATATTGCTCTTGAATGGTTTTTAACGCTTGAGCAGAGGACAGCGGGCCTAAAAAAGTAGCTTTATTTAATGGATCAGCAGGCGCTAATGACTCAACTTTATGAGTCAGCTTTTTTACAAAATCATCATAAATATCGGCGTGCAGAATAATACGTTTTGCCGCGTTACACGCTTGTCCGGCATTGCCAAACCTACCGATAAATGCGCATTCTACTGCGTGATCGATATCCGCATCTGCCAATACTATAAATGGATCTGAGCCGCCTAACTCGAGGACCACTTTTTTCAACGCAGCACCTGCCACTTGTGCAACAGCAGCACCTGCCCGCTCTGACCCTGTTAAGGACACACCTTGAATACGTTTGTCGTTAATGATTGATTTAACCTGTTCATTAGTCACAAAAACATTGTTGTAGACGCTTTTAGGCAAGCCTGCTTGCGCCAATATAGAAGTAATCGCTGTCGCAGACTGTGGGCATGAAGGTGCATGTTTCAGCATAATCGCATTACCTAACATCAAATTGGGGGCAATAAAACGTGCCACCTGATAGTGAGGATAATTCCACGGCATAATACCCAGTAGAACGCCAATGGATTCCTTTTTCACGACAGAGTTTTGAGTGTCGGGCAATTCCGGTGTCTCTAAAAACTGTTCACCATACGTAGCATAATAACGAAAAATCTGACTGACTAGCGCGAGCTCTCCTTCTCCTTGCGCAACAGGCTTACCCATCTCGCAGGCCATAATTTTTGCTAAGACTTTGCGTTGCTCATCATATAAATCAGCAATATTATTTAATAGCCTTGTACGCTCATTAACATCACTTGTACGCCATGATTGATAAGCATTGTGCGATTCGCTGAGCATATCCCGGACTTGCTGATCGGAATGGCTGTCATACTTCTCTTCTATCTCGCCATTAGCAGGATTTGTTACTTGATAGCTTGTCATGATGCTTCCTTATTAGAAGTGACTAATAGCATTATAAATTTATGGCATTAACTCGTCAGGATCAGTAATCACATGTAGCAATACTGTCTTGCGCTCTTTTGTGACGACCTGCATCGCTTCGGTCACACTCGTCTTGATATCTCTGTTACTGGCAACACGTATGCCATGTGCACCAAAAGCATTGGCTAGCGCAGCAAAGTCCGGATTATGTAGCTGTGTACCGGATATCCGACCAGGATAATGGGCTTCCTGATGCTGGCGAATGGTGCCGAACTGTTGATTGTCCATTAGGATGATTAAAACAGGCGCCTGATAACGGATTGACGTGGATAGCTCCGCTTCATTCATCATAAATTCGCCATCACCCGTGACGACTACAGACAGGCGTTCTGGCGACTCTAGTGCGGCAACGATACCGGCCGGCAAACTATATCCCATGGCACCATTTCTGGTGCTGAGCTGACTCGGGAAGGTGTGAGTAGGTAGATAACGCTGCGCCCACAAACAATGATTACCCGCGCCAAAACTATATACGGCGTCTGTAGGCAATAGAGCAACAAGCTCCCTGATAACGTGCGTCATACTGGCATATGACGGGTCAGCGCTAACACTTATATTTTCTGTTTCCTGGTTTGATAAAGCACAATCTTTTCTTTGCTGTTGATGACAATAATTAAACCAGACGTCACGAGAATCTGAGCTTGCCAGCGATGCTTTGCTTATAGCTTTAGTAAAGCTAATAGGACTAGCGACAATATGCTCAGTGACTGAGCCACTATGCCCCCGCAAACTGGTATCTAAATTGACGATATAATTAGGCTTATCAAAAGACTGCCGTAGACGGTAACCATCACTAGCGACGTCACCTAATACTGTTCCGACCGTAAGCAACACATCAGCCGTTTCAATTAATGCCGCACATTCGTCCGAACGACCATAACCCAGATAACCAGCATGCGCAGGAGAATCAAAAGTAACCCGGTCCGAGGCGCGCCAATCATGAATCACAGGTATGTGGTTGTCTTCTGCAAACTGCGTCAATTGCTCAGACGCTTCAGGCGTCCAATTTTGGCCACCTGCAAAAATTAACGGCTTAGCAGCGTTTGATAGGGCATCAAGTATGATAGTGAGCTTATCGTCAGCGACACCTCCTTCAGCAACGGGTATGACAGGATGAAGTTGTCCATGGAACTCCTGCTTAATGATATCTTCAGGCAATCCCACTACAACGGGGCCAGGCCGACCTTCTAAGGCAGCATGAAAGGCTTTTGCCACAATCTCAGATGCTCTTGAGACTTCATCCAATATAAAGACACGCTTACATTGGCTGGAGAACCATTGATTAGGATCAAACTCCTGGAAAGACTCACGATTCCTATCGGCAACGGGAATCAGACCAACAAATAATATCAGAGGCACACCATCTTGCCATGCGGTATGGATGCCGGTGTAGGCTTGCGCAGCGCCCGGCCCACGTGTGACCATAGCTATACCCGGCTTACCTGTAAACTTACCGTGCGCATCAGCCATGTACGTACAGGCTGCTTCATGGCGACAAACCACTGTCTGAATATCTGCATTATACAGGCCATCTAATACCGACAAATAGCTCTCGCCCGGGACAACATACGCGCGACTGACCCCGTGTAATTGCAGACTATCTACGATCGCTTGACCACCATGAATTGTATTATTCATTATTATTACCTTAACGATTATTCTTTTAGTGCGGGTTATGCTTGCCTGGCCGTATGTTCAAGCGCTTACTCAGCGGCGACTACGGTGATTTCCACCAATAAATCGGGATGCGCTAAAGCAGACTCTCCGCACGCTCGGGCGGGTGGCAACGTGCCCTCAAACCACTGATCCCATACCGTGTTCATCGCCGCAAAATCTGCCATATTTTTTAGCCATATCGTTGCTGATAACATTTTTGATTTGTCACTACCCACCTCTTCCAGCAACGTTTCAACTTTATTCAGACAGGTTAATGTCTGAGCAGCCACATCTTCATCGATAGCCCCGACCTGGCCTGATAGATAGATCGTCTGATTATGCATAACGATTTGGCTCATACGTTGATTACTATTGATTTTTTTCATCGTTATTTATCCTTATTGCGTTAAAATATTTTTATTAAGATTTAGAAAACCGTTGAGCATTAAAAGGCTCAACATCAACAGTTAAGGGTTGGTTATGTATTAACTCTTCAACGATACGCCCTGTAATCGGTCCTAAGGTGAAGCCTTGATGACCATGTCCGAAGGCGAACCACAAATTATCGTGCTTACCGGAAGCGCCAATCACAGGCTTCATATCAGGCATACAAGGTCTGGAGCCACACCATGGTTCGTTCTCTACCTGATCATTCAATGGCAATATATTTTTGGCAAACCCCAGCACAGCGTGCAGTTGTCCAAAATCTTTTGCCGCATCCATTAAGGCCATCTCTGCGCCAGTGGTAATACGAATACCTTGCTGCATCGGCCCCATCACAAACCCGTTATCCACATCCACCAAGCTGTGATTGATAGCATTCTGATCTGTAGCTTCAAAGTGCTGATGATAGCCGCGCATCGGAAACAAGGGTAAATCATATCCCAAAGGCTTTATCAGTTCGCTGGACCAAGGACCTGCAGCCACCACCAAATGATCACTATAAAAAAAATTGTTATCAGTTATTACCTGCCACCCATCACCATCAGGCAGGATTTTTTTGACACTAGATTCACCTATAGTACCGTGCATATCCCGGAAGCTTTTGGCATACGCTTTTACCAATTCACCCGGGTTTGAGACTTGCCAGGAGTTTAACCAATGAATCGCACCGATAAATCCGTCAAAATTGCCGTTAGGTTCTAACGCTTTTAATTCTGCAAGAGAAAGAACCTGATGCTCAATCCCCTGTTCACGCGCATTTTTAGCGGCGGCAACGGCAGTCTTAAATTTATCGTCCGTCCTATGCATCTCAACCCACCCATCACGTCTTATCAACTCCTCAACGCCGGCAGCCGTGATCATTTTCTGATGCTCGCTTGTACAATGCTCAATTAGGGTCTGCCACTCTTTTTCTATTTTTTGGACAGAAGACGGCGCAGAAAACCGCCAGTACCCTAGTAGAGCCTGACGATAACGCAGGACGGCAGGCCAGCGATAACGGATGTCGGTATTCTTATTAGGTAATACTTTCAGCAACTCAATCGGCTGTCGTGGAAAAGGGTGAATATGAATCGCTTCTCGCTGAATTAGTCCTGCATTACCGTATGATGTTTCTGATCCTGGTGACTTTTTATCTAACAACAGAACCTTAGAATTTTTTTTCTGAAGATGCCAGGCAATAGACGTTCCAACCATACCCGCACCAATAACGATGACTTCGTAGCGCACAGAATCTCTCCTTCACGATAGGTATATAAAACTTAAACGCGCTTCGACATAAATACCCTACCGTTAATAGTTTCATAAAAATCACAAAACATAACGAGGATCCCTAATACACCTAAAGCGGGATACAGTGTCCCTGACAATAGGCTAAATGGAAAACTTGAGGCAGTAACGCTAAGATGACAACAACTAATACTCAACATTATTTATGTTGAGTATTAGTTCAGGGCAACCTTAATAAAAATTTATAAGAGTAATTAAAAAATAATTATTTCACTTATTAAGCATTATTGTTTTTATTCTGAAATAAGTCCAGAGAGAAATGCCTGTAGATTTTCATCTAGTTTTTCTATGCAGTAACCGCCTTCTACTAAGACTATCATCGGCTTATTTAGCGCCTTCAGCTTCTGCGCTAACGTCTTGAAACCTTGTGTGCTGACATTACATTTAGCTTGCGGATCGTCTTTATATACGTCGAACCCTAAGACATGGATAATAACATCTGGATTAAATAACTTTACATTACTGATCGATTTATCCACATAATTGAAAAAACCCACTTCATCTGTACCATGTGGCATCGGAAAGTTAATATTATAACCGTAGCCTTCTCCATGCCCTTTTTCGTGCTCGTGACCTGCAACCACCGGATAAAAATTAATAGGACTGCCATGAACAGAGGTATATAGGACATCTTTACGGTCATAAAATATTTCTTGAATACCCTGACCATGATGCATATCAGTATCTATAATGGCGATTTTTTTAAATTTCTGGCGCAGGTGCTCAGCGATGATGGCTGCGTTATTCAGATAGCAAAAGCCACCTGCTGCATTTTTTCGAGCATGATGACCTGCGGGTCTTGTTAAGCATATTTGAATATCATTTTGCTCTGCTTCATCATCCAATAACGAATCAGCAGCATTGAGTGCCGTTTGAGCGGACCAGTAAATAGAAGTCCATGAATGCTTACCAATCGGGGCACTACCGTCAGCCTGATACATAGCCGCTTTTGCCAAAATACCCAGTCCGGAATTGTTATTCGGCACATAAATTGTGGTCTGAATCTCCTCTCCCATCTCCTCATCTAAAGCCATCCATTCTTCATAGCCATGCTTTAGAAACTCAACATAGTCGAAGTCATGTACTGCTAAAATTGGCTCGATCCCTATCTCTTTAGCAGTTGTGACTTTTAGCCCCATTGTCTCTGGCGCTTTTAATAGTTCAGTCAGTCTCTCGGGCATTTCTTGCGGCTGGCGCATCTGCCCTCGAGAGAAATAGCTTTTAGGCTTATGAAGTTTTTGTTTTTCGTGACTATATATTTTCATATTAAGAGCTCTATTACTTATTGAAAAAAATTCAATTAATAAAACAAATACCGATAATTTATTATAAAATAAGAATCCGATTGAATTTATACTATTAAAACTCTACTTATACTATTAAAACTCTACTTATATTATTAAAACTCTATTAGCTGAATATAATATATTTTAAAAGCATTGAGCAACCATCTCCAATTCAATATATTATTCTATATAGCGGAGGTCAAACAATATAAAATAATACAAGGTATAAGCACAACTAATACACTATCAATTAAGGACATTAAATAAACACGTCATAACTAAATAAAAAATTTCATACATTGAAATTAATTTTTAGTTGTTCATATAATGGATGAAATTAAAAAACATAACTTTGTTTCTGATAACGGAATACGCAATGTCTAACAATGCTTTATTTTACTTGACCAGTGATGACATGCCGGTTGTTAGCCATGCCGATGGAATTTATATCTGGGATACTAAAGGGCGTCGATACATTGATGGCTGTTCAGGTGCCATCACCTGTAATATTGGACACAATCACCCCACTGTAAAACGTGCTATGGCGGAGCAACTCGATAAGATTGCTTTCAGCTATCGTACTCAATTCGAAAGCCAGGTAGCGTTGGACCTGGCAGATCGGCTGGTCGACCTGACCGACGGTGACCTAGATAAAGTATTCTTTGTTGGCAGTGGTTCAGAAGCAGTCGAGAGTGCCATCAAGCTGGCGGTCCAGTATTTTGTTGCCAAAGAACAGCCAGAGCGTTGCAAGTTTGTATCGCTGCGTCCTTCGTATCATGGCAGCACCATGGGAGCGCTAGGATTGACCGGATACGAACCGCTTGAGGCACCGTATCGCTCGATCACTATTGGCTCGGTCAAAGTACCCTCACCAGACTTGTACCGTTACAAGGAAACCAGCATTGAAGAACACATTACATCTGTGCTGGAACAGACCGAAAAAGCCATTCTGGCAGCGGGTGCGGAGACAATTGCAGCCGTTGTCCTCGAGCCGGTCGGTGGTGCCAGCACCGGTGGACGCATAGTCACCAAACGCTATATGGAAGGGTTGCGGGCGTTGTGTGACCGCTACGGCTGCCTATTGATTATGGACGAAGTGCTCAGTGGTATGGGTCGCACCGGCGCATGGTTTGCTTATCAGCATTTCGGCGTAGTGCCCGATATTCTGGCGTTGGCCAAAGGCCTCGGTTCTGGCTATTACCCCATAGCAGCCATGATGGCCCGTAAGGAGTTGGTGGATGTCGTGGGCCGCAGTGGCGGTTTCATGCACGGCCATACTTACGCCGGTAACCCCTTGGCCTGTGCCACCGGCCTTGCTGTTATTGATGTAATGGAATCCGAGCAGCTAGTCAGTAATTCTTTAAAACAGGGTAGCTATCTTCGCCAGCAACTTGAACAGCTGGCTCTGAAGTATGACTGCATTGGTAATGTACGCGGCATCGGCTTGTTGCAAGGGGTAGAGCTGGTACGAGACAAGACTACCAAAGAACCTTACCCTGCAGCGTTTAATGCCTTCGCCAAAATCACCTCTCTAGCCAAAGACCGTGGCCTGCTTATTTACCCGAGGCGCTGTTTAAATGGCCTGGCAGGAGATCACGTGTTGATTACCCCACCCTTGACGGTAACCGTTGCGGATATTGACGAGATAATTACCCTGCTGGACGAAAGTCTGGCTGCGTTCGGGCAGATAGTGCTGGAGCGGGAGGCCTGCTCATAAAAAAACCGTATTCTGGAAAGTGCTTAACAAGCAAAGTAATCATTAGAATTATAAATAATCAAGATAGATGATAACGATCAAACCTGGCTCAATAGGTTCGGTCATTAACCAGTTTTTAAAGTTGCAATGCATCATAGTGTGCATTGCTTTAAAAGTAAGCTGAATAGGAATAACAATATGAAGGCATTTACTAAAAAATTAACTCAAACTCTGGCGGCTGCCGCAGTCATTGCAAGTGCAGTGGCTATGCCGGTGCAAGCGCGTGATCTGAATGAAATTCGTGATGATGTGCTTCAGGTAGTCAATTCCGGCGCATATCCTCCCTTCAGTTTTGTCGACACCCAGGGCAACCTGGTCGGTTTTGATGTTGATATTGCCGAGGCTCTGGCTGAAAAAATGGGTGTGAAAGTTAACGTACAGTCGTCCCCTTGGAACGGCATCATCGCCGCCATGGTCGGCGGCCGTTTTGATGCCTGCATCTGTAGCATGAGCGACACTGAAGAACGTCGCCAGGCGGTTACTTTTACCGACTCCTACTACAGCGCAGGTTTGGCAGTATGGGTGCAAGACAGTACCAACGATGTCAATAGCATGGATGACTTTGCTGGCAAGCGTGTCGGTTCTACTCTGGGTGAAACCGGGAACCAGTGGGCGGTGGAAAACGCCGATGGCAATTGGAGTAATCAGACTTTCCAGGGATTGCCTGACATGATGAATGGCCTGACCACTGGCCGCATTGATATCATGATCGCTGATGACGTTCCTGTGATGGTTGCCATTCGGGAAAATGATACCAAGATCAAGATGATAGACGTCGGTGACTTACCGCGCTTCCCTGCTGCCATTTCCATTCAAAAGAACCAGCCTGAATTGCTTGCGGCGCTGAATGTTGCCCTGGCAGAAATCAAGGCTGATGGTACTTACCAGGCCATTGTCGACAAGTGGATTGGCGAAGGTGCCAACATCGAGTAAAGGTGAACAAGGGGTGAGATAATTGCAGCCAATGCTTTAGGTCTCCCCCTTTGGTCAACACTTTTGAACGTTGGCGCACATCACGCGGCACTTGTTCGCGGTAGCTAATACACTATGCGTCACTGGTTATCGACATTCGAACCTTGTATCACTGACAAAATAAAAAGGTAAGACCATGGATTTCAATTTGATGGTCGAGATCTCGCCCCTGTTGATCAAGGCGGCCTGGATCACGATCGATATCTCTGTCCGTTCACTGTTCTTTGGATTCTTTGTCGCTTGTGGACTGGTGTTCTTGCAGTCCTTTCGCTTTGCACCTATCCGTTGGTTTGCCCGTGGTTATATCAGCGTGATTCGCGGCACACCCTATTTCGTCCAGTTGTTGTTGGTGTTTTATGGTGGCCCCAGCATTGGCTTCAGGCTTGACCCCATAACCTGTGGTGTCTTCGTCGGTGCTTTCAATATTGGCGCCTATATGAGTGAAGCGATTCGCGGCTCCATCGAGTCTGTGGATAGTGGTCAGGCGGAAGCCGCGAGGTCACTGGGTTTTGGCAGAGCACAAACGTTGGTGTCTATCGTGTTGCCACAAGCCGCAGCACTGATGATTCGTTCTGTTGGGGTGTTGGCCATTGTCGTGGTGAAAAACTCCTCACTGGTTTCCATCATATCGGTGGTTGAGTTGACTTATCAGGCGCAGCGCTTGATTGGATCGACGTACAAGCCGCTGGAAATTTTCACCCTCACGGCGTTGATATACATCATCATAGTCTACGCAGTGATGGGCATTATCGAATTAGCCTATCGTCGCGCGATGCGCTACACAACCTTATAGGAGGTCACAGAGATGGAATTTGATTTCACTCCGGTAATAACCTACTTTCCCACCTTGTTGCAAGGCCTTGGTGTGGGTCTTCTCGTGGCACTCGTCGTTGCATTTATGTCTATTGTGGGTGGACTTCTGGTAGCGGTGATCTCCGTTTATGTCAATAAGGTTGTCAGCTGGCCATTGCGCTTTTTTATCTGGCTATTCATGACGACGCCGCTGTTGCTGCAACTCTATTTTTTGTATTTTGGCCTCGGCGAATGGATTCTGATTCCGGCGATACTCGTTGGTATCCTTGGGCTTGGTTTTCACTACATGGCTTACAATGCCGACATTTTCATTGCCACCATCAAGGCAGTCTCCGGTGGTCAGTATGAAGCGTCACGATCCCTCGGCTTTGGACATATCGCCACCATTTTCTACATCATTGTGCCACAGGCTTTAATTCGTTCGATCCCGCAACTTGGCAATAATATGATTTTGATGGTGAAAGATACGTCAGTCTTATCCGCCATTGGTGTGGCTGAACTGGTGTATGCCTCCCAGTATGCAATCAGTGTTACATTCCGGCCATTTGAGTTCTTCATCGTTATCGCCGTGATGTATTACGTGGTCAACATTTTTATGGAGCTCGGCCAGGCTTGGCTGGAGCGGATGACGGCTTATCGTCGCTAAACCATAACCGATTACAAAAAGGGTTGAAGAATAAATGAGCACTGAAAATCAAACCGACACTCCAGACACGCCGATGGTCGAAATCCGTGATGTATACAAACGTTTTGGCGACCTGGAAGTTTTAAAAGGCATTAACCTGACGGTTAATCGCGGAAAGATTATTTCTATTATTGGTCCTTCCGGCTCTGGTAAAAGCACCCTGCTACGCTCGGTAAACCACCTCGAGGTGATTGAAAAAGGTTCAATATTTCTCGAAGGAGTACAGGTGAACCGGCCGGATTTGAAAGGCCTGGCATTTGAACGACACATTAACCACATCCGCCAGAACATGGGGATGGTGTTTCAACACTTTAATCTCTTTCCCCATCTATCCACAATTGACAATGTCACCCTGGCACCCCGCAAGCTAAAAGGCATGGAAGCAAAAGCGGCCCGTGAATGGGGCATGGAATTGCTTAACCGGGTTGGCCTTGCAGAGAAAGCTGATGTGTTTCCTAACTGGTTATCGGGTGGGCAGAAGCAACGAGTGGCCATTGCCCGGGCGTTGGCAATGAAGCCTAAGGTGATGCTATTTGATGAGGCAACTTCAGCCTTGGATCCGGAGCTTGTCGAAGAAGTTAATCTGGTAATGCGCAGCCTGGCAGAAGAACATATGACCATGTTGATCGTGACACACGAAATGGGATTTGCACGCGATGTATCGGACTGGGCCATGTTTATGGACGGCGGGGTCGTTGTTGAAGAATGCGCTCCACAGAAACTGTTCAGTAACCCTGATCAGGAGCGCACCAGAAACTTCCTGAAGAAACATTTGCAGGGATGATGCAACCCATATAAATCGCCACAGTGTAGGGGCTGTAAGCATATGAGAACACTATCAGCAGAAAATATTACCTACCTTACGAAGGTTCGACAGTCTTTGCACCAGCAGCCTGAAATTTCTGGTGAAGAAATGCACACTGCAGCGAAAATAGTGAGGGAACTGACACAAGCCGGAGCAGATCAGGTCTGGGAAAATTTAGGTGGCTATGGAGTTGCGGCAGCTTTCTGTGGCAAAGAGCCAGGACCGACGATATTGTTTCGATGCGAGTTAGACGCGCTACCTATCGCTGAAAAGTCTACGCTGTCGTATTGCTCTGAAGTTGAAGGGAAAGGTCATTTATGTGGCCACGATGGGCACATGTGTATTGTGTTAGGTGTGGCACTGGGCTTAGTGGTCAGACCCAGGCATGGCCGTGTAATTCTGTTATTTCAGCCGGCTGAGGAAACGGGCTTTGGCGCGAAGGCTGTTATTAATGACCCCAGATGGCCAGAAATCCGTCCCGATTATGCATTTGCTTATCACAATGTTCCGGGAAGGCCTTTAGCAGAAATCGGTTTGCATACCGGGCCTGCTACGTGTGCATCGTGTGGTATGCAAATTATTTTTCATGGCAAAAGTTCTCACGCAGCGGCTCCGGAAGACGGAATTTCACCTGGATCAGTCATGGCTGAATTAATGTTAGCAATACCTAAGCTGGGGTCGGGTAGCATTTCTGATCCGGATTTCAGTCTAAGCACCCTAACACATGCCCGCTTAGGCATGCCCACCTTTGGGGTAGCGCCTGGCGAAGGTGAATTACGCGTAACATTACGCAGTAAAACAAATGAACGCATGGATGACATGATTACGAAAGTACAGCGGATGCTTGACGCTATAAAGTCACCGCTTGAAATTGAGGTTTTCTGGCATGATGTGTTTCCGGCATCAACGAATAGTTCAGATGCTACCAGCATTGCCAGAAATGCGGCGGGTGCGAGAAAACTAAACATCCATGAAATGCAGAATCCTATGAAATGGTCCGAAGATTTTGGCCATATTGGTTTAGATGGTGCTAATGCAACGATGTTATTTTTAGGTGCTGGCATACACCAACCCCAGCTGCACAATCCAGACTACGATTTTCCAGATGAGTTATTGGCTGTTGGTGCTGAGTTACTACTAGAAATTATCGATAAAACCCTTGGTTTTGAAGACGGCTAATGTTGTCGGGCATTGAGCACAAGAAGGACATTATTCTGATAAGAATGAGCATCCTTTCAGGATTATCAAATGCCAATTGGGTTTACCCAGGCGCATTAGAAGGAGACTTTGGATCAAGCCGGTTATTTCTTAGCCGGCTTTATTTCATCCAGTAATTGTTCCAACGGATAGCCCCGAAAAGGTTTACCCGTTTCCAGTACGACATGACTGCTGATATTCACCTGCCCCGCTAACAGATCCAGTAACCGATCGTTAATGGCATTATAACGCTGCATATCGGGGGCGATTATGCGCAAAAAGAAATCAAATGCACCGCTCACTGTATAACACTCCACTACCTCTGGTATCTCATCAGCGGCTTTGCTGAACAGTTTAAAGGCTTCTGTGCTTTGGTCTTTTAAGCTGACTGTCGCAATAACGGTTACGCTGCGGCACAGTGAAGGCAGATCCAAGACCGCCATATAAGCGTCAATCAAACCCTCCTCTTCCAATTTTTTAACACGGTTAAGGCAGGAGCTGGGAGATAAGCTCACCTTGTCTGCCAGGGCTTGATTGGTGATGCGTGCGTTTTGCTGAAGCACCGAAAGAATCTTTCGATTGATACGATCAAGAGTCATAAAGCAGCCTGGTTCTTATTATTTATAATCAATATTATGCTGATGATAGCGGCTAGTTAAGCGAACTTCATCAATAAATATCGCTATTACCATAACCGAATAAAATTCGTCCATTTTTATCTACAACGAATAATTGACACTTATCATATGGGCGATTCAGACTGTTTTTTCGCCAGTTCAATAAACGCAGTCAGGTAATCTGTTTTCGGGTCAGTTGAACGCTGTCCAAGAAAGATCTGCTTTTGCATCCCCGCGCCTAAACGCACCGAGGTAACCGGCATACGGCTTTGATACTCCGCCACCAGCCAGCCCGGCAACGCCGCCACGCCCCTTCCTGCCGCTACCATTTGTAGCATAATATCAGTGGTTTCGATGGTTTTATGCTTCTTCGGACTACAGTTGGCCGGATGTAAAAACTGACTGAAAATATCCAGTCGCTCCAGCTCAACCGGATAGGTAATCAGTGTTTCTGATAATAGTTGTTCCGGGCTAATAGCCACTTCCTGAGCAAGCGGGTGCTCATTTCCCACCACCAGCACCTGCTCGTAATCAAATACCGGCTCAAAACTCAGCCCTGAACGCAACAGCGGATCCGGCGTTACCAGTAAATCAATTTCATACGCGTATAAAGCGCCGATACCGCCAAACTGAAAGCGCTGCTTAACGTCGACATCCACATCAGGCCACGCGACAAGATACGGGCTTACAACCTTCAATAGCCATTGATAACAAGGGTGGCACTCCATACCGATGCGTAATGTTCCGCGTTGCCCGCTGGCGATTTCACACACTACCTCTTCGGCTAATTCCAGCTGCGGCAAGATACGTTCCGCCAGCCGTAACAGGTACAAACCCGCCTGCGTTAAGCGGATCTGACGGCCTTCTTTTTGCCAAAGTGGTGTACCCAACCTCTGTTCCAGTTTTTTAATACTGTGACTCAACGCAGGCTGTGTCAGACAAAGTAAATCGGCAGCGGCCGTCAATGAGCCTTGCTGATCTACGGCTCTTAAAATTGCTAAATGATTACGTTCCAGCATCTGCCTACTTACTCTTCGACTCATGAATAGAATTTATAGATAGATAAAATAATAGCATTATTTTTTATTGCTTTCGATCTCTACTATGAGCGACATATCTTAAAGTAACTGATTAGAAAGGAATAATTATCATGGCCATCACACACAATCTGGGCTTCCCTCGTATTGGCTCCCAGCGGGAACTTAAGTTTGCACAGGAAAAATACTGGCGCGGAGAGATCAACCAGTCAGAACTGATAACCCAGGGTAAACAGCTGCGTTCAAAACACTGGCAACAGCAATCGAGTCTGGATTTTCTGCCCGCCGGAGATTTTTCTTTCTATGATCAGGTGCTGGATATGAGCTTTTTACTGGGCAATATTCCCTCCCGAGCGAGCAATTCGCACACTAACGATTCAACCGAACTGGATACCTACTTTCGCGTCGCACGGGGTCGTTCAGCTCACGATAGTGGCTGCAGCTGCATCAGTGCAGGCGAGATGACAAAATGGTTTGATACCAACTATCACTACATTGTGCCGGAATTCACCAACGACACGGCTTTCTCTCTTAACCCGGAAAAGCTGCTGAGCCAAATCGCAGAAGCACAGAGCCATAACGCCAAGGTGAAACCGGTGATTATTGGCCCTGTCACTTACCTGTGGCTCGGTAAAGAAAAAGATGCGTCCAACAAACTGGCGCTACTCGATCGCTTACTACCGGTTTATCAGGCATTGCTCGCCCAGCTGGCCAACGCGGGAGTTGAATGGGTACAGATTGATGAGCCCATTCTGGTAACAGAGCTAGACCAAGAGTGGAAAAATGCGTTGCAACGCAGCTACCTGTCTTTACAAAAAAGCCCCGTTAAGCTGTTACTAGCCACTTACTTTGGCCAACTACAAGACAACCTGCCACTCATTAGCCAACTGCCGGTAGCCGGCATTCATCTGGATGCGATTAATGCGAAGGATGAAACCACAGCACTGATCGACAGTTTACCTGCCAGCAGTATTGTCTCATTAGGTGTTATCAATGGACGTAATATCTGGAAAACAGATTTGAATGCGACCCTCGACTGGCTGGAGCCCATTGCCAGCCAACTGCAGGATCGCTTATGGATTGCGCCCTCCTGTTCGCTCCTTCATGTGCCGGTTGATTTAGGCTCAGAAGAACATCTCGATCCCGACATCAAATCATGGTTAGCCTTCGCTCATCAGAAGTTGGAAGAGCTAAGCACGCTGCAAACGGCGCTTAATCAAGGCCGACAGCACGTTACTGCTGCACTGGAAGCCAACCAGCAAGCCATCAACAGCCGTCGCCAATCACCACGTGTCAACAACCCCAGCGTACAGCAAGCCGTTGCCAATATTGATGCAAAACTGGGACAGCGTCAGAGCGATTACCCGCACCGCGCTGCTATTCAGAGGAACAAATTCAACTTACCTTTATACCCAACCACGACGATTGGTTCTTTCCCGCAAACCGCCGGGATTCGTGCGGCCCGCCTGCAATTTAAAAAAGCCGAGATCAGTGAAGTCGACTACACATCGCTGATGCATCAAGAGATTAAATACGCCGTTGATGAGCAGGAAGCACTCGGCCTGGATGTGTTGGTGCATGGTGAAGCTGAACGTAATGACATGGTTGAATACTTTGGCGAGCAACTGCAAGGCTATGCTTTCAGCCAATACGGTTGGGTGCAGTCTTACGGTTCCCGCTGTGTTAAACCGCCGATTCTGTTTGGTGACATCAGCCGTCCCAAAGCAATGACCGTAAACTGGACGCAATACGCTCAATCATTAACAACAAAGCCGATGAAAGGAATGCTCACCGGCCCGGTTACCATTCTCAACTGGTCTTTTGTGCGCGATGATCAGCCGCGTTCGGACTCCTGCTATCAACTGGCCTTGGCGATACGCGAAGAAGTTCAGGATCTGGAAAAGGCGGGCGTTACTATTATACAGATCGATGAAGCCGCATTGCGTGAAGGACTGCCACTACGCCAGTCTCAATGGCAGGACTATTTAACATGGGCGATTGAGAGTTTCCGCATCAGCGCCAACGGTGTGGGCGATGCGACGCAGATTCACACCCATATGTGCTATTCAGAGTTTAACGATATTATCTCTGCCATTGCCGATATGGATGCCGATGTCATCACTATCGAGACGTCACGTTCCGACATGGAATTGCTGGATGTCTTTGATCACTTCAACTACCCCAATGATATCGGGCCAGGCGTATACGATATTCATACCCCGAATATTCCAACACAAGCTCAAATGGTTGAACTGATAGAAAAAGCCGCCGAACGGATTCCGGCTGAACGTCTGTGGATCAACCCAGACTGCGGTTTAAAAACCCGCCAGTGGAAAGAGGTGATTCCTGCCCTGCAGAACATGGTAGCGGCCGCTAAAACCTTACGCCAACGGGCGCTCAAGGTCGCCAGTTAAGAAGAATGAATTAAACGCCTGATAAAAATTAAAACGTATAATCAAAGCAGCTTTCTTAAGAGGGAGCTGCTTTTTAGTCATTAGGCTGTTAGCGACTATTTGGGCGTTAAGGTCTGTACTGACGGCTGGATATATACTCTCCAGGACTCATGCCCGATATATTTCGGAACATATAGATAAAAGGCGAGGGAGAACTGTACCCTAAGTCCAAAGAAATATTTGTAATACTATGACCAGCGGTAAGCAATTCTATCGCTTTTAGAAAACGGAGCCTTAGGTTCCATGCCTGAATAGTCATGCCTGTTTCTCTATGAAACTTTCGCTCTAGGGTTCGCTTCGATATTGCTAAACCCTCTGCCAACATCAGCGTTGTTTGTTTACCTCCAGGCTGCTCATAAAGTTGACTGCACATTTTCAAAAGCTCTGATGATGTGGGCCAGGGAAGATGATCAGTAACAAGCTTTAAACGTGGCAGCGTACTCAACATTAGAGAAACAACATCTTCTTCATAACCAGAAATGGAGTATTCAACATCAAATGTTGAAACTTCTATTATCAGTGCTTTTATGATGGGGGATATTTGTAGTACCAAGCTTTTATCAGCAGGCAACTGCTGATATCTGCTATCAATGTAGAGACTTTTTAATTCAGCGCCATATTCAGTTGAAACACTATGCCTACACCCGCAGGGGAGCCAGACAGCATTTCCCGGTGGGATGAAAAGCCTTTCACCAATAACGTCAACAATTAGTACACCGGAAACAGCATACAAAAGTTGATGCCACCTATGTTTGTGCGCAGGGAAATAGTGTCTTGCTGGCATGTACTGTTGCCGGACAAAAACCTCACGAGGCAGGCTTTCCAGATTAAGTAATTTGAGTTCATTCAGGTAGTGTGACATCTATTTCAAATATTGACGCTTTATGTGTATATGTTGTCAGAGTATATAGAGATTGTCTTTCGATTATTAGATATTCTAAGGTATACATATTTAACGAGCAATCTCGTATGAAATTATCAGAACAATCCAAGGTTCAGCTTGTCTGTGTGACGGGAGGTGTGATCACCGTCGGTATCGCTCGATTTGCATATACACCCATGTTGCCTGAAATGGCCGAAGATATTGGTCTGACGGAGACGGTTGCGGGTTTCTTAGCCGCTGCAAATTATGCAGGTTACCTATGTGGAGCATTGCTCATTTCTTTCATGCATAACCTTCAATTAAAAATTAAAGTGTACCGCTATGGTTTAATGGCGGCTGTTGCTACTACTCTGTGCATGGCTGCAACAACGAATCAGTGGGTATGGTATCTGTTACGTTATGTCTCAGGCTTAAGCAGTGCCGCCGGTGTTTTGCTGGGTGCCGGGTTACTGATGCACTGGCTCAGGAACCATCAGCAAAAAGCGGAACTGGGAATTTTTTTTTCTAGTCTGGGGATCGGCATTGTTCTGACGGCCATTACTGCCCAACTCATAAAAATTGAATATACATGGGATCAGCAGTGGTTAATCTATGGGTTTTTGGCCCTCATACTCATTATCCCCGTGCTATTCTGGTTTCCCGACTTTTCAAAATCGACAATGGGCACGCAACAAACAGCGCACAAGGACACTCAACCACTTCCCTCAAAACAGTTTTTTCTAACCTTGCAGTCGGCCTATTTTTGCGCTGGCTTCGGGTATGTGGTGACGGCAACATTCCTGATTGCGATCGTTGAATTACTTCCCGGCATGAAAGGCCTTGGTTGGGTCGTGTGGTTGTTGGTGGGGATTGCTGCTGCACCGGGATGCTGGTTGTGGGACATCTATGTCAGAAAGGTTGGTCTCTGGTCTTCACTACTTCAAGCTTACATTCTAAATATGGTGAGTACAGCTCTGCTCTTGTTTGACCCGTCTACAATGGTAATTTTTATCAGTGCAGTACTCTATGGTTGTAGTTTTATTGGCATTGTTAGTATGACATTGGCAATGGTCGGGCGTCTGTATCCGGAAAATGCGTCCAGATCGATGAGTCACCTCACGTTCAGTTACGGACTCGCACAGGTGATTGCACCTGCACTGGTTGGGATAATGGCCGACAAAAGCGAAAGTTTCACGCAGGGGTTGGTAATCACTGTGATTGTAATGCTGGTAGGAATCGCTTTGTTAATGCGAGCAGTAGTCATTCTAAAACAAGGAAACACCCTTTTATTAAAAAATAGCTGATCCGCAATGGCTTTTTTTGCCCGTGAGGTCTGGATAGTAAAGTTGCTTGGTATAGGCAACCAAGGCTACTCCCATGATCTCTTAATCGTTTCAGACTACTTCGATCGAAGCTGCTTGCGGTAATTACTGGGAGAAATGCCTAATTCCTTATTGAATAACCTACGTAATGAACTCTGACTGCTGTAGCCCACCCTCTCCACAATCTGTTCGATGCTGAGATTTGTGGTTTCTAGTAGTAACTTAGTTTGCTCCAACCTGGTACGTTGATGATAGTCGGATAGGCTCATACCGTTCGCTTTTTTGAACCGACGCGATAGAGTTCTGGAACTGACTGAGTGTATCTTTGCCAGTTCTTCCATATTCAATTTCTGAGAAATATCTCTCTGTAGCTGGCTTTCAACAGTCAGAATCAGACTGTCTTGGTGGGCCGTTTGTTCCTGTATAAACAGGTAGGGTGAAGCATAGCTTTGAGACGCGTCGATTAGCATAGTCCGCGCTGCATTCTGTGCTAGCTGTCTCCCCACCTGCTGCTCAACAATCTCCAGGATAACACTCAAATTTGCGGTCATTGAGCCCGTGCAGTATGTGCCTTTATCTTTTACCAGAAGGAGATCAAAGCGATGTTTAATTTTTGGGTAACGGCTACGAAAGAGTCCACTAAGCCACCAGGCTGTCGTCGCCTCTTTTCCTGCTAAGCTTCCTGATTCAGCTAATAAAAAAACACCACTACAATTGGCGGCAATCGCGGTTCCTTGCTGCATTCTCGTTAACAGCCAGTTACTTTCTTTGTCGAGCTTTTCTATATTTTTGATGAGTGATTTAGTGTCTGAATGATGAATACCCGGCACGACAATTAAGTCAGCCTGAGAAGCATCTCGCAGGGAAGAATCGACCTGAATTTTCATGCCATTTGAGCAAGTGACCGTTTCACCTGTGAGCGATACCAAGCGACAGCTATACAGATCAGTAGCTTCACCGCGTTGTTGCTTCCATATCGTATTGATAACATTAAATACATCAAAGGGAGAGGTTAGGCCTGAAGCTTGGCATCCATCAAATGCTAATCCGAGTACCTGATACATTCTGTCCTCTTTTGCGCGATTTATGGCGATTTTATGTCTTATTTTTGTCGATAATGATAGATAGACTAACCTACGAGCTATTTAAAATGAAGCAAAAGGTGATCACTCATGAGCCAGTTACCAATAAGTCGCTATCCTGTCCCTGACCTGGATTCTTTACCCGAAGATATTCTTTCTCGTATCCTGGCTGTGCAGGAGAAGGCAAGTTTTATCCCCAATGTTTTTTTGACTCTAACCTATCGGCCAGCAGAATTCAGAGCGTTCTTTGCTTACCATGATGCCATTATGGAGCGTGAAGGAAGTACACTTAGCCCCGCAGAAAAAGAGATGATAATCGTTGCCACCAGTGCCGCTAACGGTTGTCAATATTGCGTTGTGGCCCACGGGGCTCTGCTTCGGATTTATTCTAAAGCACCACAACTAGCAGATCAGATTGCTATAAATTATCTCCATGCACCCATAACCGATAAGCAAAAAGCTATGCTGGCATTTGCTATCAAGCTATCGAGATCTCCGGAATTAGTGGCCGAATCAGATTTTCACGAACTTAAGACTCATGGTTATGACGATGATGATATTCTAGATATTACAGGCATTACGGCTTTCTTCGGATTATCAAATAGAATGGCGATTGTTACTAATATGCAGGCCAACAATGAGTTCTATACCATGGCGCGAGAGCCTAAGTCTTAAGCGGTAAAACCAGGCATAGACTCTACCTTCAACTACCCTTATCAAATTCTGAGAATAGTTTACGTACCATTCGGGCATAAAGCCCCTTTGATGCCGAACCAACCCCCTGTCAAAAGAGCAGCCTTTCGGCTGCTTTTATCTTCTTATTTCATTCTCAAAGAGACAGCATTTCATGTTTCATGAGAGTTGACGTGCTGCAACACCAAAATAATATTTTGATTACTCTCACAACTGCACACTTATCTACCTTAGTGAAGTCACAGAAAATATTAAACGCTTAATATAATGGAAAAAAATAAGCGAATACCTTTCAGAACACAACCAAATAATATTCGGCATAAATTATAATTTCCGTATTTTATTGCTACTTAACACACTATTTAAGCAGCTCATTTTGTTAATCTGCGGGTAAAATATCAGCTAATAATAACTAAGCGAGCCTAACATGCTGATTATTCGTCCCTGCAAAAAAAGCGATCTGGATGATCTGATGAACATCTCTCATGCCGTTGGTAAAGGGATGACATCCATGCCCGCAGATGAAGCCGCATGGATGGAGAAGATCAGCGCATCGGCGCAAGCATTTAACGCTGCCTGTCCTGTAGCCCAGAGCAATACCTATTTTATGGTGCTGGAAGATACCGCCACAGGACATCTTGCTGGCACTACCGCTATCTATACCGGAGTGGGGCTTAGTCGTCCTTTTTACTCTTACAAGATCTCAACACTCGTCAGCAGCAGCACTGACCTTAATATTATTCGCAAAACCCAAGTGCTCAACATCGTTAATGATTACACCGGTTCGACAGAAGTCGGGTCAATTTACCTGTTACCTGAATATCGCAAGCCCGGTGTTGGTCAGTTTCTCTCCCGTGCCCGTTTTCTAACGATGGCTGATTTCCCTGAAAGGTTTGGTGAACAGGTGATTGCAGAACTACGTGGATGGCAAGACGAGAATGGGCGTTCACCGCTATGGGAAAACCTCGGCAAACCATTCTTTGGGATTGAGTTTCAGGATGCAGTCAATACAGCAGCCATCAAAGGCTCGCAGTTCATTTCTGATCTGATGCCCAAATACCCTATCTATATCGACCTGCTACCCAAAGAAGCGCAGGAAGTGATTGGAAAACCACATGACTTTTCAGCACCCGCATTACATATGCTGAAAAAGGAAGGATTTCAGTTCACAGGTTATGTTGACCTGTTTGATGGCGGCCCTTCGGTACAAGCCAATATAAAAGAAATTCGTAGTGTAAAAGACAGCTGTAGCAGCAACTTTCAGGTAATAGACAGTCTGCCTGCGGCATCGCCAATGTATCTGATCAGTAATGAAAATTTGGATAACTATCGCGTTGCTTTAGCACCAGCCCGACTGACCGAGAACGGCGACATTATGATTGATCAGGCCACTTTTCAGGCACTGCAACTCGCTGTAGGCAGCCTGGTTCGGTTTATTACGATGAATCAATCATCCGCTCACACAGTAGATTCTCAAGCAGCATAATTATTGACATACCCCTCCAGCCTACGGTACTAGTGAGGGGATTCTTTGATTGCTCTCATATTTTCCTGCTGTAACACCTCTCGCTTTAAGGTTCTATCCCCAGAACTCCTAATTAGTCCTACGTTTTTCCTACTCTCTGCTATGCTCTTTAGACGTTAAATCGCCACTAATGAGGTATGTCGGTTATTATGAAAATCAGAATCGGATTACTCCTCTTGCTGCTAATAGCGAGTCCGTTGAAGGCCGAGTCGCTAAGAATTGTAACTGAAGAGCTCGCGCCTTGTGGCTTTCAGGTAGACGATGAAGCAAGAGGGTTCTGTAGCGAAGTCGTTCTGGCGGTGTTGAAGCAGATCAATTTGCAGGCCCCGATCGAATTCTACCCTTGGGCACGCGCCTACGAAATCGCTCAGGCTGAGAAAAATATCCTGATTTATTCGATCGCTCGCATTCCTGAACGCGAGGCATTATTTCACTGGGTAGGCGCCATCGCACCCTATAAAACATCGCTCTATAAGCTTAAGGCAAACACGTCGATTCAAGTCAATTCTATTAACCAGGCTAAAAAGTACCAGATTGGTGTAGCATTGGACGATGTGAGACTAACTTACCTGCAAAGACATAAATTTCCGTCACTGAAGACTGTCTCGAGCAATGTCCTGAATATCCGTTTACTCGCGAACAATCGTATTGATTTAATCGCATACGATGAAGCGTCGTTTGCGCAAATATTACAAGATGAAGGCCTAGATGCCTCTTTGTTCGAGCGGGTTTTCCGACTCGACGAGTTATCAGATCAAGTTTATATGGCCTTTAGCCTTGGTTCTGATACAAATTTGGTAACAGCATTCAGAGATGGCCTGAAAATAATCAAGATGAACGGAATATATGATCAAATTCAGATCAAGTATCGCAATATTGAGTAAGCATTTGTGGCTTAAGCTGGCCACACACGTTTCCTGCCTTAGCAGCCAATCACCACAAATATCCTTCGAAGTGGTGATAGTGTGATGGCTATATGAGACAACTATTCCGTAAAGATAATCTCATTGCAAAACGCCTGATTGTCGGTGTCGTGTTGTTTAGTACATTGCTGTCACTTTTAACAACCTCAATTCAATTGTATTTCGACTACCGCCAGTCCGTTGAGGCGATCAACGAACATCTGCATCAAATTGAAGTTAGCAGCTTGCCTACTATCGTTAACAGCGTGTGGGTAATCGACCATGAACAAATTCAAACGCAACTCGATAGCCTGGTGAAACTAAAGGGCATAGAATGTGTTGAAATAATTGTCGGGGACGATGTTCGCTGGAAAGCGGGTAGCCCGAAGAAAACGAGCGTCATCGAACGCAGCTTCCTATTGGAACACAAGTACCAGGACAGAATGCAAAATATCGGTACGCTTCGAGTATTGGCAGACCTTGATGAGGTCTACGATCAATTGCTCGATAAGATACTAGTAATATTGATCACCAACGCTCTGAAGACATTCCTGGTAGCTGGATTTATTATCTTATTTTTCCACTATCTGATCACCCGACATTTATATCGATTACTCGAGAGTTTTCAAAAATTCCGACCTCAATCTATCAATACTCAACTCATATTTAATCGTCATAAGAAACCAGGCTCACCTCCTGATGAACTCGACCTGCTCTCCTCGGCCTTTAATCAATTACAGGTAAATACAAGGGACTCATATCAAAAATTAACCACCGAAAAAGAAAAGTTACATATCACACTGAACTCTATCATTGACGGCGTCATTGTCTCTGACGAATCCTGTCTGGTTGAGTTTATTAATCCAGTGGCTGAAGCCTTAACTGGCTGGACAAACAGGGAGGCGGTTGGACAGTCGGTTTCTACAGTCTTCAATGTATTGCATGAAACAACCCGTGAGGTAGTGTCCGACCCAGTCGAAAGAGCCGTTACCTCTGGTGCCGTACGTCATCTCAGTGATCACTGCGTATTAATCAGCCGATCAGGAAACGAAACGGCGATAGAAACTTCGGCGGCACCTATCATTGGTGCCGGTGGAGACATACTCGGTGCAATACTCGTGTTTAATGACGTTACCAGCGCTAGACAATTAACCCAGGAGCTCAATTGGAACGCCAGCCATGACCCACTAACCCGCCTGCCCAATCGACGTGAATTTGAACGCCGACTGCAACTAGCAATTCCAGCCAATGAAAACGAAACGGTCTCCCATATCATCCTGTTTATGGATTTAGATCAATTCAAGGTAGTAAATGATACGTGTGGACATGCTGCCGGTGACAATCTACTAAGACAATTGACGTCATCGCTTGAATCACAGATTCGAAAAAGCGACATATTGGCTCGCTTAGGCGGGGATGAATTTGGTGTTTTACTACACGATTGCTCCATAGAAAAAGGGCTTCAAATCGCTGAGCAATTAAGAAAAACCGTAGACAGTTTTCGCTTCATCTGGCAAGAAAAATCATTTCGTATTGGCGTATCCATTGGCTTCGTCTCCATTCGTGAAGACGACTCGGTTACCAACTACATCCATCATGCTGATATGGCTTGTTACGAAGCCAAAGCCGCGGGCAGAAACCGTATCCATGTTTTTCAGGCAGAGGAAGGCGCTGTCAAAGAAGCCGAATTAGCATGGGTAAACCGGATTACCGACGCCATTGATAAGAATCAGTTCGAGCTACATGTACAGCCCATCGTGTGTGTTAAGTCTTTAAAAGTACACCATTACGAAATTTTAATTCGCCTCATCTCGGACAATAATAAAATAATTTATCCGAATGAATTTATCCCGCCAGCGGAGCGATATGGAATCATGTCGAACATTGATCGATGGGTTATACAGCAAACCTTTAGCTGGCTAAAAACCCACGCAGCGCAAGCACCCAAAGTCGCGATCAATCTATCAGGCGCCAGTTTAGGGGACAAAGAATTTTCTCAGTTTGTGGCTGATCATTTTGAAGACGGCCTTGTGCAGGGACATCAGGTTTGCTTTGAAATAACCGAGACGACGGCAATTGCCAACATGTCGCAGGCTCTGTCACTCATCAGCAACCTAAAAGAACTAGGGTGTAGTTTCGCTCTTGACGATTTCGGTAGTGGCCTTTCGTCATTTGCCTATTTAAAAAGTTTTCCGGTCGACTACCTTAAAATCGATGGTTCATTTGTACGCGATATGGTGGATGATCCGATCGACCTGGCTATGGTGCAAGCCATTCATCAAGTTGGCAAAGTGATGAATATTGAGACAATTGCTGAGCATGTAGAAAACGACGCATTAGTTAGCGCTTGCCAGGATATTGGTATCAACTATCTGCAAGGATATGGCGTCGGCAAACCCGTATCGATATCATCACTAGTCTTTAACGAATCATTGGACTAAAAGCGATACCCACGTCCTAGCGCAACTTTTTTACCGTTAGGCTTCCAACCCCGTCAGATGGGGTATATACGAAATCCATTTAATCACCGAGATCTCACCTAAAGAATCCTGCCTAATCTCATGCAAGTCTCAAACTTACTGCTATAATTATTGCTACCTTCGTATTTTTAAGGTGTATCGAATGTTACAACGCAAAAAAACAGACTGGCCCGTGTCAGGTACCAGTTCTTATGCGCAACCTCACCGAAAAATGTCGAGATCCTGGTTTTTCCAGGTGTTTCTGCTCGCCCTCTTAGTGAGTAATCCAGCGGCGGCTGAGCAAGACTTGAATGACCCCTTACAAGTGATAGAAGCCATCCAGAATTTAAACTGGATTACCGAAGAACTTTCACCCTTTAATTACCGCGATCCTGATACGGGAGAAATAACCGGTGCTTCGGTCGACGTGTTAATGCAGATATTTGCCAAATTAGGGATAAAAAGAGACAGCATAAACCTTAAGCTTTATCCCTGGGCGCGGGGTTATCATAAGGTTATGAATGATCCAGAAACCGTTTTGTTTTCAACTACATACACGCAAGAAAGACTGAAGAACATGAAATTTCTGGGGCCGGTGGTAGCGAATTTTTTTACGGTCACAGCGCTCAAATCCAGACAGTTAAAGATCGAATCGGTAGAGGATTTGAACCAGTTAAAGATTAGCGTGGTAAGAGATGATGCTGCTGAAAAAATGCTCGTTGGGCAAGGCGTCAACCCTGAGGCAATCGACCCGCTTAACTCCGGCTTGAGCATGGTGAAAAAATTGGCTTCCGGCCGGGTTGATGCTATCGCCTATTCATTTGTGACAACATTAAGCCTGTTTGAGAAGGCGAATATTAATCCAAATGACTTCGAAATAATTTATGTATTAAAACAATCTAACATGGGTTACGCCTTCCACAACACTACCGATGCCCGCATCCTGGAGCCAATGCGTAAAGCGCTTGATGAGTTAATCATTGATGGCACACGAGCGAAAATATTAGCTAAATACGGCCTCGAATCACCTAATGATTAAACTGAGAAACTCAATTGGCTTACGCTTACTACGCTATGTCTTTGCTTGTTACCTGGTTGTTGCAGTGGCAGTCACTGGGATACAACTGGTCTTTGAGTATCGTCACGTTAAATCCAATTTATTTACCCAATTATATGGCCTGGAAGTCACCTTCAAAGATAGCATCGTGACTTCACTGTGGTCATTTGATACGCCCCAACTTAAAGCCACTCTGTTTGGAATGCAGAAAATAGATATGGTATCGGGCATAAAAATTGTGAATCAACAGCAAGAAACCATTGCATCCACAGGCGCAGTGCTGACAAAGGAGAGTCAGATCGTTTCAACTAAACACCTGGCACATAACGGTATGGTAGAAACGACACTGATTCAGCCTAATACCACTACAAAGCAAACGCTGTTCGAATACCGGTTCCCAATAGAGTACCAGGAAGACAAGGATAGCCCGGCCACCTTGCTCGGTTATGGTCTTATATATGCCAGCGAAAACACCATAATTGAGCGTGTTAAATATAGCTTCATATTGATTATCATCAACTCAGTGATAAAAACGCTCGCTTTGTGGCTGTTCTTCCTGTTTTTTGCCAATAGAGTGATCGGCCGACCACTGAAAGCGCTGGCAAAGGCTGCTAGTGCTCTTAACCCAGACAAACGGGGAACACTCGGCAGTTCAAAAGAGTTCGATACAATAATCGATGCAAAACACAAGGATGAACTTTATTTATTGGCGGACAATTTCAATCAAATGCGAGTCGCTATCCTGGAAAAAATTGACATCATCGAGTCACAAAAACAGACGCTGGAAAAAAGCGTGGCAGAACGTACGGAATCGCTGACTGAAGCCAACGCCGATTTACAACATTTAGTTTTGCACGATACGTTGACATCACTGCCGAATCGAACCTTATTCAACGATCGTCTGGATCAGATGCTTAAGACCGCGGCGCGCAATAAAACACGATTCATTGTCGCCTGTATCGACCTTGAAAATTTCAAAACGGTCAACGATACGTATGGGCACCAAATCGGTGATCAGATTCTTGCTGGCGTAGCCGGGCGAATGTCGAAAGTTCTTCGCACTGCCGACACGCTGGCACGTGTTGGTGGCGATGAGTTTTTTGCGTTACTTCCGATTGCAAATGCTAGCGACAGCGAGGTAATTGCTGAACACCTTCATAGTTCTTTGTACGAGCCATTTATTTTTGAGAACGATGGCAGTACCCGTATCTTTACAAACGCTAATATAGGTACGGCTATCTACCCGGAACACGGCGAGAGTGCCGAGGCTTTGATTAAAAATGCAGACATGGCGATGTATCAGGCTAAACAATCCGGCATCAATTATGCCAATTACAACAGCGAGGAAGACTCAATACTGAGAAGGCAGGTAAAGATAAGCCAGGACATCAAACCAGCCATCGAAGAGGGTCAGTTTTATTTAGTTTACCAACCCATATTGGAATATAAGACTAAACGCGTTACCAAACTAGAAGCATTGATTCGTTGGCAACACCCAACTTTTGGCTTGCTTTCCCCAGTGGAGTTTATTCCCATTGCCGAGCGCAATGGCAACATCTCTGAATTGACCCAATGGGTGCTGAAAACTACCTGTAAACAGTGTAAACAATATCAGCTACTAGACAGCTCTATGTCGGTATCGGTCAACATTTCGGGCCGCGTATTTAATCAGCCGGAGATGCCGGATTTGCTAGAAAAAATATGTATGACGTCCGATGTATCGCCCAGCCGTATTAACCTGGAAATTACCGAAACCACAGCGATGGCGAAACCTGAGCAGGCGATCAATATATTACATCAGCTGACCGGCAAAGGTTTTACGGTGTCGATAGACGATTTTGGTACGGGTTATTCATCGTTTTCGTACTTAACCGAGTTGTCGGTAAACGAATTGAAAATCGATAAAAGCTTTTTGCTAAGTATGAATGTAAACAGAAATAAAGTAATAAAGGCGATGATCGATTTAGCGCATTCGCTAGATCTGAAGGTGGTTGCGGAAGGTATCGAAACTAAAGAATTATTAGATATGCTAAGTGAAATGAACTGCGATTTTGCTCAGGGTTTTTATATCGCGAAACCACTGCCCATCGAAGTACTTTATCAGTGGTTACTCAGTGTAGAAAAAAATAACCTTTTCTAAAAATACAACGTATGGACTAATGGAGCCCTCTGTAAAGCGCGCATTCGCAAGGCTGCTCCAATGACATATACTCAGAAGGGAGTACTGAGGATTTTTCTAAACCGAAACTCCATAATTCAGCTTTATTCATGGACTTAATCTCTAAGTCCATGAATATAATCGAGATAATTTTATATTTATTGAATAACGTACAACATACTTACCGCCCAGATAGCAAACATAGCAAGTAAAAAATAAGCGACTTTCTTCGTTACTTTTTTATAGTTAAATAACAAACTGGCAGCCACTGCAACGGTTATTCCAACAATAGACCACCGCAGTATTGTTAAATTTGCATCTTGCACAAGGGGTAACGAATTCACCCCGTTAATTATAAACCAAGCTAACAATGGCAAAGCAAATGCGACAGTCGTATCAAAGGTATTGGACGCTAATGGATTAGCAACGGCATCTTCATATTCGCCTTTCTGAGCATCTTTAACGGATAACATTAAGTCAGGCACAGAAGACGCGGCAGCGCCAAAAACTAAACCAGCGAAAAATTGAGGGACCCCTAATACTGCTGCGCTACCCAGGACGCCCACAACAAGAATATGAGATGCCCCGGAAATAACAACAATGGCTAGCGATAAAACAACCAGTGCACTGGTTAATGTGAATGTACGATTTGAGAAAAATAAGGCATTAAAGTTAAAGCAAAGAACATTGGCAAGAATACCTTTATCTTCAATTTCTTCATACTCGTATTCTTCTTCATCACTTATATGACTTTTAGCATCAAAATACAGGTGTAATGCATACAAGCAATAAATAGCGTTTAATACGACCGCCATCCAGATTGTAAAGCTATCGAAACCAAGGAAAACAATTAACGCTATTTCTGCAGTTAACACCCAAAAAACATCACGTAACAACACATTTTTATTAAGTTCAATAGACTCTACAGCTTTACCACCCTCATCTTTTGCCATAATGATAGATAAAGCAGGTATCACACAGCCATTAAATATCGCCGAACCTGCCGTTACACCCAACGCGACCATCACGAGAGATGGGTCGTTAAACCAAAACAAACAAGCTATAACAACAAACATTTCGGGCATACTCGAACCAATTGCATTTACAGTTGCACCTTTAACCCCTGGAGGAAAGTTACGACCTAAATAGCCAGCGGCCTGTTCAAATGTATCACACGCATATTTCAGCAAATAGCATGAAAAAATAATAGTTACGAACGGTAATAATGAATCAAACATGTGTATCTCCAACTAAGCGATATTAACGCCATAATTCGTTGCCATAGCGTTTAGATTACCCTTGGGCTCTGTTGCAAATAGCTTGGTAGGTAAAATTGAGCCATTGATGACTGTTTTCTCTTGAAATGTAACAGGCAATGGATGATTAGAAATTCCTCCTATCAATCCTCGGCCACACTGCCAGTATATTTAATTTACCTTTCAGAATATCTACATCATTTCAAAACCTTTAATCCTGGTGTCGGCTGCTCTCATCGATTGAAATACCCTGACAGCATTGATGGGCCGTTTTAATTTACCCTGATCTGTTGTACTCATTCAAGTAAACTCGTACGGTAATGTATGGCGGTAAAGATGTTTTTTGAACAAGTTTGAGTGACAGACAAAGTGTATTTTACGTAATGGAAAACCGGGGCCTAAAAGTAGACGGGATGAAGTAAACTGTCCCTAAAATCCCCCCCGATTTAAGGAGGAGGATTACGCGTCATTTGATAAACTTAAGCTTTTTTAGCATACGCTGAACACCAGCCTGTCGCGCTAACGTGCTTTCCTGCAAAGATAGCACAGGTTCCTGCTGTCTCTGACTTACTCATATATAAAGCACAATTAGAACACTGTTGATCAGCTGTGTGCCTTGGTTGTTTTGCGGCATCTACAGTTGTGGTATCTTTTTTGTAGCCTAAACCAATTGCCATTGGATCATCTTCGGTTAATTCAGGTAGCTCGTCAGCGTAAGCGCTAGTTGCAATGATTGTACCCGCTGCAAGAGCGGTTAAACCAAAAAGGCTTTGCTTCAGAAGATTTCTACGTTTTAGATCAATAATAGTTTGTTTCATTTTTTTACCCTTCGTTAGTAATGATGTTTCGTGCGCGAATAAAAGTATCTTCGATATTTTCAATCCTCACAGAGATTATCACCAGGCCTTCACTCAATTCTGCCATCGCTAAGCCTTCTGCTTCTGGATTCAACTGTTTGAAATATTGATGATTTCTCAATAATTCTCATAACGTTAGGCCTGCATCTTTGAATTAAGGATAATGTGTTACGTTGAACATTGAATCCACGATCCGAGCTTTTATGACGCATAAAATATATAAGAGCACAGCATCGCGATACTGGCCAGCACCGACAACGTACCCCGCATAAATTTATAGCTCATACTAAAACGGCCGATCAAAGACGTGTAATGTTCGATCGTAAAGAGTATTAACAATAAAACTGCAGCAATGAGCGGCCAGACGTTCGGCAATAACACAAAAGCAAAAAAGCCGATTAAAAAAACACAATTACTGAGTATTAACGCTGGGGTCTGAGCAACCGTTGCCATATCTGCTCGCCACCAGGTACCGCAGATAAAGCTGATTATGCCAAAGGCGTATGCATTAATAGTCGGTTGTAACTGCGTCATTTCCACAAGGCCAAAATACTGCAAAAATGGCAAGGCGACAAAAGGGATTAAACCCGCATAGCCCAGAAATAGCACTGTGTCAGGGAGCGTTCGTTGTAATGACCGATCAACCATTAACGTCTCTCCGTTTACGCGCCCATTGATACCAAACAAGCCAGGTTCTGTAGCCCAGTTCCGCTAACCAGCGAAACGCCGGATGCAGCAACAAGCGCGCTGCTTTACTGTAACGCGTATGCTGCCAAGCGCGCACATTGGCTTCTAAACCTTTCAGCCACAGGCCATCTTCGGTTTTTAAATGTAACTCAGAACGCAACGCCGCCTGGTTTTCTATTGGCAGCGACGTAATGGGCAACAGTGCTAAACCATCATCATGATGCGTCGCCAGCTTAGCCATTTCAGCACTGCAAATCGGGCATGCATCGTCGTAATATAGTGTGTCTTTTTCCATGTACCTTATACGTGCTCTCGCGGTAATCAGATCTCAACTAATAATAAAATACACGGGCATGCAGCCTCATGGAGATTTCACATAAGCTAACAGTTATTCGCTCTTCACAACTATTCACAGCTTTCGCCCTCTTAAAGGTCGTACATACGAACTCCCCCAGCGGGAAGCCTTAAATGTTTAGTCCTGCCTATCTTCGTGCAAGTGCTCAAAAACAAGGCATTAAACGTGCTAAAACAGAATGAATGATCACGATAATTAGTGCCATCGATACCCTCTGCACCTAATCACATATTCCTTAGCATCAGCCATATCATATTCATCTTTTCTTAATAGTTTTGTCACATAATTACTGCATTATTGATGTTTGGTGAGAGCCTTTATAGCCGATCGATTCACCCACACCATTCACTCTATATGACGATAATTATGCACCCATTTATTCAACAAATAGTCTCTTTATTTGATGCCCAGGGTAGTCAAACCTACGGCGAAGATATTAACCAAATCGAACATGCAGTGCAGTGCGCACAACTGGCAATCATAGCGGGAGAACCTTCTGAATTGGTGGTTTCAGCCCTTTTGCATGACATCGGTCACTTGATGGCTGCGACGGATATTGCGTTTGGAAACTATAAACATGACCTCATCGGCGCTGAGTTTTTAGCGCCTTATTTCTCCAAAGAGGTCACTGAGCCTATCCGCTTACATGCGCAGGCAAAGCGCTATCTTTGCGCGGTTGAAGAGGGGTATTTAGCGGGGTTGTCTGCCGCTTCAGTCGATTCACTACATAATCAGGGTGGCTTGATGTCAGCTTCAGAGCAACAGTCTTTCTTGCAAGACCCTTTCGCTCAAGCAGCCATTAAACTTCGCCGCTGGGACGATGAAGGTAAAGTGCAGGAACTGAGTAAAAACGGTATCAGGCATTACCTGCCGTATCTTGAAGCCGCTATTTTAAAAGTAACTATCCCCGCCTAATACTCAGGATCCATCATGTTAAACGATGCACAATCATTTACACAAAAAGGTTATATCGCCCTACAACAAGCACTTAATAGTGATGATATTGAAACCTTAGAAAATGCCAGCGATGAGCTATATGCACACTCCGAACAGTTACTTAAAACCATTGCTGAAAACGGAGAAACACTCACAGAATTTTACAACAAAAACATCCACGAACTAATTGTTGTTCCTGAAATTGATAACGCAAACAAAGTATGTCGCTATGAATACCTCAGTGGTTACAGCGAAGCCGTTCGCACTAAAATCATCCCTAAGCTGCAAATCCTGATAGAACAACTTACTCAGCAGAAATTTGTTTTATTCAAAGATAAATGCAACGCAAAAAATCCGGGGGGTGGCGCATTCGCACCCCATCAGGACATCATTGCGTATGACCAGTTTAAGCCTGCTTACCATATCACCGCAGCCATTTTTCTGGATGATGCGACCATCGAAAATGGTTGTCTTTTTTTTCCTGAGAATTACCTGGAAGACCTCAAGGACTTAAACACCAAACGAGTCAGCACCCTGAGCGGTAATCGTCCGGTACTTGATAGTGACGAAGGTGGGCGTACGCATGGCAATATATGTCAGGCGATAAGCGACCAGATTCGCTGGACACCTGTGACTGCTAAAAAGGGTGATGTAGTTTTATTCGACTCGTACGCGCCCCATCACTCCGAAAAGAACAACTCAAACATGACGCGCAGAGCCATGTTCTTTACCTTTAACGCAGAAAGTGACGGTGATTTTTATCAGGCCTATTATGATATGAAACATCGTGAATTTGATAACCCAAAATTTCATATAGCAACACCAACAGCTCACAGCGACGTTTTTCAAGAGAATGGCCTGAAGAGCTGACTAAAAATAGCTACTCGCTCAACAAAACAGCCCTCCTGAAAAAGCGGGGCTGCTTACCGCTTAACTGAATGCATTTACTTCAATATTTAACTCAATGCTGTTTCGCTTCGCTGCTCCAATGTCAATTGGATAAAATCTCTGACACCAGGCAAAGCGCTACGGTTTTTCTGCCAAACAACATGCTCCAGCACATTTTCAGAAGCCTCAGTAACCGTTACTGTACGCAGGCGCTCATCCGGGCGAACATCCTGCGCTAACGCAAAACCGATGCCTAATCCATATGCGACTGCTTCACACATATCAAGACGCCCATCGACCGTAACATTAGCGTTGGCTTTCATATTAGCGCGCCGAAACAGATCATTCAGCAGCTGTTGAGTACAGGCTTCTGGCTTATAGAAAATCAGCGGCTCATCTCTTAATTGTAAAACACTCAGGTTCTTTTGTGTCGCATAAGGATGGCCAGCCTTGAGAATAGCCATAAGACGATGGGAGGAATAAGCTAATCTGGAAAACCCTGGTTCCAATTCACCCGAAGGAAAAAGACCAATATCTACCTCCCGGTTAAGTAGCATTTTTTTACAGTGCAGTGTTGTTACTGATGTTATTTTCAAGGTCACATCAGGAAAGCGTTGATTAAACTGTGCGATTAACGGCATAAACACCAACGGCGAAGCCGTAGCCACACGTAAGGTCATTTTACCGGGTGGCGTTTGAGGATTGGCGAGTGCCTCTATTGCCCCTTGTAGATCACTGTACTGACACGTGATTTGATAAAGACGTTTGCCCAGTTCTGTTGGCTTTAAGCCTCGGCTAAAACGTTCCAATAGCGGTGTTTCAAAGCGAGATTCTAACTTGCGAATCTGAGCGGTAATAGCCGGCTGGCTAACGGACAGCTGTTGCGCCGCCCGCGTGAAATTACCACATTGAATCGCCGCATTAAAAGCACGCACCTCTGCTAATGAATAGTCCATCAGAGTGCCTTAACAACGCAATGCTTCGTTATTGGCCTTTGCAGAAGGCTCCTTTAGCAGCGCCATGTCCCCTGTATAGCCAGGCAAGCGTTCAAGCCGCGCCTGTGGCGGTTCTAAAAGCGGAATAGAGGCGATTAGCTTCTGAGTATACGGCTGCTGAGGCTTAAGGAATATCTGCCGAACAGTCCCTTGCTCAACCATCGATCCGTCTTTCATCACACAAACCCAATCACATAGGTTCGCAATAACGCTCAGATCATGTGAGATAAACAAAATAGTCAGCCCAAACTCGGCACGCAGCTCTTTTAATAAACCCAGAATTTCAGCCTGGATTGACACATCTAATGCCGCAACCGACTCATCGGCAACAATAAATTTAGGGTTACACACCAATGCTCGGGCAATGCTAATACGCTGCCGCTGCCCACCCGAAAAAGCATGCGGAAAACGCCGCAAATGCTCAACTTCAATATGACAGCGTTTTGCTACTTCTATCACCCGCTGGTCGGTTTCTTCTCTGCTGGAGGTTAATTTCATCGCTTCTAAGGGTTCTGCAATAATATCCCTAATCGTCATGCGTGGATTCAGCGAGCTATGAGGATCCTGGAACACCATCTGTGCCGTTTTGGATAAACGCTTGCGCTTAAGACGCTTATTGGCCCCAAAGTGCACTTTCTTTTTGGTGCCGTGATATTCAACGCTGCCCCCACTGATAGGCGCTGCACCTAAGAGCGCTTTACCTAATGACGTTTTACCTGATCCACTTTCACCGACCAAACCAATAATTTGCCCTTCAGGAAGATCCAGCGAGATATTTTTTACCGCCGTAAACATTGCTTGTTTACGGCTACTTCCTGCTAATGAGTAGCTTACGGACAGATCATGAATACTCAGCAGCGGCTGTGGTTTTTCCTTTGGCGCTTCAGGTAAGTTATCCAGATTAGGTAACGCTGCCAACAAACGTTGGGTGTAATGATGCTGAGGTCTAAACAACACCTGGTCGGCATTACCCGCCTCGACCACTACGCCTTTACGCATCACTGTCACGTTATCGGCAATCTTAGAGATAACGCCCAGATCATGCGTAATGAATAGCATGGCCATGCCCATCTGCTCACGCAGTTCTAACATCAACTCCAGTACTTGCGCCTGAATCGTTACATCTAACGCCGTGGTAGGCTCGTCAGCAATTAAGAGTTTGGGCTTTGTTGATAACGCCATAGCGATCATGGCGCGTTGTCGCATACCACCCGACAGTTCAAATACGTACTGGTCAAAGCGTTGGGCAGGGTCGACAATGCCTACGCGTTCAAATAATTCGATACCCGCCCGGCGAGCCTGTTCACGGCTATAACCCAGATGAATCTGCATGGTTTCAACGATCTGATCACCAATACGAATCGCCGGAGCGAAACTCGCCATCGGCTCCTGAAAGATCATCGAAACCAAATCACCGCGCACTTTACGCAAATCCCGGCCACGCAATTTAAGAATATCGATGTCGTGATTGTCGTGCCGAATCCGCAACTGGCTCTGAGGTTGAATAATGGCGTTACCCGGCAATAATTGCATAATGCTTTTTGCGGTAATCGACTTACCAGAACCACTTTCCCCCACCAGCCCCATCACCTCACCAGGACGTATATTAAAGCTGATGTTGTCAACGGCGTGAACTAAGCCCTCATCGGTATTAAAGTCGATGCTCAGATCCCGAATCTCAAGCAAGTTACTGTGCATGCTTTTATTAATCATCATTTATTTCTTCTCCGAATAAGGGTCTGCAGCATCACGCAGCGCGTCACCGACAAAAACAAAAGCCATAATTAATATGACAAAAACCAGTACCGGAAAGAACTGCCAGATCATATTTTGCTGGATGTCCGGATCCTGAGCTTTTTGCAGTAATACGCCCAGGCTATTGACCGGCTCAGTCAAACCTAATCCCAGAAAACTAAGGCTGGTTTCCGCCAGAATGACGTAAGGAAAATTGATCAGGGTATCGACAATGATATAACTGGTAAAACTAGGTATTAGGTGACGCCAGATGATACGCCAGCCACTGGAACCGCAAAGCTGCGCCGCTAGCACATAGTCCTGATTACGCTCGGTTAGAATATGCGTGCGTAAGCGCCGTCCCAAGGTAGCGAAGTCCAGTGCGCCAATCACCACGGCAATCGCAAAGTAGCGCTGCACAGCGGTAAGATCCATGCTCGATAAGGCGACGGCACAGGCCAGATAGACAGGAATCGACGGGATCACGCGTACCGCTTCAGTGAAGCTCATTAATACCGCATCAACACGCCCACCGAAATAACCGCTGACACCACCGACCAGCAAAGACGAAAACAATTTTACAATCAGAGCAACGATGGCAATACTGACCGTAACCCACACGGCATGCAGGGTACGGCTGAATACATCTTTGCCGTCTTCGTCCGTACCCATCAGATGAATATCTCCCTGCTCAACACCAAACAAATGCCGATCCCAGCGAAGATCCAGATCCAAACCTGCCATACTGAAATCAATCAGACTGTATTCCCACCCTTTAACGAAAAACTGCACATAACGACGCTGCCCCCTATCCACGTTATATTTGTTTTGTGCCGAAGCGCTCAACGCACCGCTGGAAGTAAAGGCATCCAGTGCATCAAGCCCACCACTGCCAAGCAACGCTCTGAGGTTAATTTTGGGTTTGTCTTTCGTGTAGGTATAGGTAAATGGCCGTAAGGAAGCACCCTGTTCATCCCAAAAGAAAAAAGCCTGAGGCGCCCCTCGTCGATATTCAGCATCGGCGCCACGGATAGTAGGATCTATCGGAGAAAAAAACGGCGCAAAGAAACCCATCAGGATAATGGATACCAGTACCCAGCCAGCAATCACTCCACTGGCCTTGCGCGTAAAGCGAGCTTTAATCAACGCCAGCTGGCCCGCGGTGTAGTAAGACTCATCTTGCGAGGTTTCAACTTTTTTCCCGAAACGGGCCAACACACTGCTTATCATAAGTTTATCCAAGTACACTTTTTCGGACGCGCGGGTCGACTGCCGCCAGAACAATATCAGTAATAAAATTCATCGAGATAACCACCAGCGCCACCAGAAACAGAATCGCTGCAGCCATCTCCTGATCATTAGTCATCGCCAACGCTTCAATTAATAATGCTGCGGAATCGGTAAGGCCGATAACAACCGCTACGATGGGCAGATCATTAAATACACGCTGAAAATCGAAACCGATACTATTAAACAACGGGCTAATAGAATGGCGTACCGGATAACCCACCCACAAACTCATGCCGTGAACACCGCGTGCACGTGCCGCATCGACATAGAGCTTATTAGATTCATCGACAACCAGAGCACGCACTGTCTGTAATTGCAGCGCCGTTGCCGCCCAGCCGATAACAAAAATTGGCAACCAGATATGGCTCAGAAAATCAGTTAGCTTGGCGTATTGAAAACCATTTACACCAAACCAGGGCTCAGCACTCCATTGGTCCGAAAATAAACCGGTAGGCACAGGTTCACCGGCGAATACGTAGAGCAGAATGATGCTCAACGCTAACAAGAAATTCGGTAATGCCAAGCCAAGATAGCTGATAATTCGCAGTTTAAGATCGAGCAATTTGTTGAAACTCAACCCGATTGAGTTTATCCATCGCTGTTTTTGGTTATGCTGTGGATTGGTATCCAGCCAGGGCTTATTGATCATATAAGCAGAGAGAATACCGAACGGCACAGCAATCACATAGGCAAAAACCAAACCTGCAATACAGAAGCCAAAGCTCATCCAGAAGCGATCTCCCAGAGCAATATTGACTGACTGGCGCTTAGCACAACTAAAGCCCAGATCGCCTTTTAATGTCAGATCCGTTATCCAGCTACTCCAACGAACAATCAATGAGCGATCCAGCCCCATTCGCGACCTTTCAGCAGCAATATCAGCCTGTGTAATCATTTCGCCTTGTGTACTTTTATAAGCAATATACTTTTCAGCACAGTCGCCGGGTAATACTTCCATCAACGAAAAAACAATACCGCTGACAATCAATAGTGTCATCAGCGCCAGAAGATAACGGTTAAGCACATAATGAAAATACTGACTGCTGCGGCTTCGCCAAAACAGCAAGCCTGCCACACTGAGCAGGATCCATAACAACCAGGTATTAGTAAAAAAATCGGCAATCACGACCGGACTCCGTCAGCAGAAATAACTAAAGGGGAGAGACTGCGCCCCTCCCTTTACTAAGCTCGTAATCTATTAGTTTTTAAACAATTAGTTTTTAACCATATCCTCATTACCCAAAAACCACTGGGTAGGAAGGTAGGGGTACATACGGTAGAACTCGTATGACGAGGTTTTAGGGACTTCGAAGTTACCCAGAGAGCGACTGCGATAAACCGGAGATACCGCTTTTACCGTACCGATAATGAACAGGTCATCAACCACCCGCGTGGCAATCTCCATTCCCAGCGTGTCAGACTCTGCAGTGCCTGCTTTTAATGTTACGAAGCGCGCGGCCAATTTTTGCATTTTTGCAACCGTTGCTGGCGGCGCCACACCTTCAGCACCGTTAGTATCTTGATACTGTGACCACAGCATACCGGTGCGCAGATCAAAGAAACCACCATAAGGAGGAACCAGCGTTTCAGTGTTACTGGCGATATTTGACAGTGGACGTCCCATCACCCAGCTCAGCACACTCAGATCGTTAGCCGTCTGAGAGTTACGGTATTCATCCGACGTTACTTCCTTGATAGTGGTTTTAACACCCGCATCCGTCCAGTTATTAGCGATGATTTCAACCAGTTCAGTAGGCGTCCCCTGAGTGGCATACTGAATGTTCAACTCAAGCTTTTTGCCCGAAGGAAGATCACGCAGGCCATCATTGTCTTTATCAACAACACCGGCTTTATCCAGCAGTTCAGCCGCCATTTTAGGATCGAACTGTGTCCAGCTGTTCTGCAGTTCTTCAGTGACAAAGGGTGTGGTGTCAGCGTCGAAACCGGTGTACTGCGTTGGTTTACCCAAACCGAAGTAAGCGATTTCGTTGATCTGTTCGCGGTTCATCGCTACCGACATAGCGCGGCGGAAGTTGATATCGTTGAATACCGCACGCTTCTCTTCGTCTTTATCGGTCAGATTAAAGGCAACCGTCGTCTGTGCAATAGTCGGGCGAAGTGCAAGTTCGTACTTACCCTGATCCTTATTTTCCAGTAATACCGGAGTCTGAGGGAGGTTAACCGCCTGCGCCTTGTAGTCCACTTCGCCAGAAATCAACTTAGCCGTCTGGATATCTTCGTCACCGATGAAGACTTCTTTAATCTCATTAATGTATGGCAGCTGGTTACCCGCCGTATCGACCTGGAAAAAGTATGGGTTAGCGACCAGACGACGACCTTCAAGAGACTCTTCTGCTACCAAATGAGATTCCAAAGTCGGCATAATCGCCGTTAAACCTGCACTGACCAGACGATCAGAAGCCGCTTTATCTTTTAGCAGAGGTGTGGGTATATCTTTCCAGTCTGATTGGCCGTAGTAAAAATTAATCACCGCATAGCCGTTGTCAAAACCCAGTGCCTGAGCTTTCTTATCGGCGTCTTTATTAAAATCAGGGTGGAACTGAGCCAGCAAGTGCTTAGGCTGAAACGGCTGAGCGTAATCCTGAGCAAAGTTATCTAAAAAACCCGGCGCAGGCTTGTTCATGGTGAACTGGACGGTGGTTTCATCAAGAACATCCACTTTTATCGCTTTACCGGCTGATAAAAAACGCTCTTTTGGCTTCTCGATAATATGGCTATCCATCAGCATATTGTTGTACCAGAAGGCGATATCTTCAGCGGTAAACTTACTACCGTCAGACCACTTGTGACCTTTACGCAGGTTAACCTTGAGTACCGTAAAATCACTGTTCCATTTCCAGGACTTAGCTACGTTAGGCACTACCGTTGCAAGATCATCGCTAAAACGTACTAAGTTCACATGACGTAACGACAACAGATCAGAGGTGCCCGATTCAGTCGCTTTTGAAATCCCATTCAGCACACCACCATACTGACCAATGCGCTGATAGGGAGCAATGACCAAAGGTTCTTGTGGTAAACGCTGTGCCAAAGGCAGCAACTCCGGATTGCCGGCAATACGGCTATTCAATGCACCAATAACAGGGTTTTCATGGAATGTCAGCAGGCAAGAATGCTGGCTTTCAAATTCAACCTTTTCAAATATATGAGGGTAAGCGCCACCGGCATCAGCACCCGCCACAGACGGACATGACGCGGCTACGTTACCTGAGATCAGTGCTAGGGCACCAGCGATCAAAAGTTTAGACATGAGTGATTTCCTGAAGGGTTAAGTGTTGAACGGACTCTTCATTGAATGAGTCGTTACGTTGTTTATTAAAAGGTTTATTAAAAGGTTTATTAAGCTGAAGTGGATTGGTTTCATGTTGCGCAGTTAACCTGTTGATAGCTGGCAGATTATGAGCAGGCGAGTTAAGAGCAAACCAATTAAGAACAGGCCAGTTGCGTTGTTTAGCTATTTGTAAAAGCTGTCCATCCGGGTTGGTTGCAGTGGGATAATCGACCTGTTCTAACAACGCAAGATCATTGATAGAATCGCTGTAGAACTGCCCCCCTGCTAACGTTTCACCCTGTTCAACTAACCAGCTGCGCAACCGGGTTACCTTGCCATTTCGAAAGGTGGGAACACCTTCAATCTTGCCGGTGTAAAACCCCTGCTCACTCGCCAGTCGAATCGCTAAAACATCGGTGACGCCTAAGTAGCGTGCAACAGCACTGACGATAAATTCAGCAGTCGCAGAAATAATCAGCAAACGATTTCCCAGTGCCGCTTGAATCTCTAAAATCTGATGCGCTTCAGAATAAATACGCGGGGCAATATACTGCTCAACAAAGCGCGGCATCATCTCGTCAATGGCGGCGATGCTTAACTGGCTCAGTGGTTTAATAAAAAAACTTATATAATCATCAAGCACTAATTTTTCAGCGTTATACAAAGCCATCATTTGCTGATCACGTTCAACAAACTCACTGCCAACCAAACCTTCTGCCAACATAAACTGACAAAAAAGAGAGCAACTATCACCAGCAACTAAGGTTTCATCCAGATCAAAAATCGCCAAAGCCATTAAACAGCCCCTTGATAGCTGAGCTCTGCTCTTAAGAGCCCACTCGCTACAGGCTTCGCATGGCCTTGTATTCCCAGCAATTCACAGACCACGCCGCAGATATCGGTTTGCTGAGGCAGGCATTCAATTTGATGGGTGAAACGATCTCCGATAACAAATAAAGGAATATCGCGCTCTTCTGCTAAGGTGCCGCCGTGGCTTTTATCATTGTTCATGCCGTGATCCGCAGTAATCAGAATCTGATACCCCGCCGCTATCCATTCAGGCAGATGAGAAGACAACGACATATCTGAGTGACGGGCAGTATTACGATAATGCGCACTATCAAACCCGGCACGGTGACCCGCATCATCAATATTCATGGGATGTACTAACAGAAAATCCGGATCGTATTTGCGGCGCAGCCATTCAGCATCAAGATACAAATGACTATCGGGATAATGGTCCTGGTGATAAAAACAGCCATATTGGATGAGCTGCTCAGGCGCTTCGGTAAAACGATCTCTAACCGCATTATAGGGAGCACAATTGTACAGCTCACTAAACCAGTGATAAGCCGCGGCAGCCGTAGTTAAATTGTTTTCCCGAGCTAAGCTAAAGACACTGGTTTGAGTAGAGTTACGCACCACCTGATTATGTACAATGCCGCTTTCAGCAGGCCGTGTACCCGTAAGGATAGTTTCATACAACGGGCGAGACATGGATGGAAGCTCACATTGAAGCTTGTACAATGTCGCTTTACCCTGCTCTTTCAAGGCATGCAAAAAGCCCATGCACTGTTCAGCCGTGCGGTACTCAAGCCCATCAAGAATTACCAATATTACTTTATTCGACATATCTTCCTGCCAGATCATTTACCGGCACTGTCATACCGGTAAAGCGTTATTCAAATCATTGGCGAAAAGAATAAACAGGAATTATGAACAAACAGAGACAACTAAAAGATATTTTTATGACAACCCTTTGTGAAGAGTTTCATATATAACTTTTGGTTATTCTTTGTAATATTTTGGAAACAATAATTCTAAATTAAAGAACGCAGCCTAACGCCTGATAAGCGTCGATAACCCGCTGTACGTCTCGGCCTGGATTTTTTGACATGCGCTGATAATGATTAATAGTGCGCGCTAAGTATTCTCTATCATCCTCACGGGAAAAATCCCACATCATGGAGCCTGCTAACGAGATCGGCTCACGAGCATCAGTAGACACGTGCATAATTTCGTAAAAGTGATTATTTTCACGCATCAGGTTTTCATTTAGCAGACCAAACCCCATATCAACCAGTGCTTCGCGCACCTTATAGTTGTGATAAACAGGGCATAATAAAAACTCCAGATTCTGATCAGGATTAGCGTTAAGCAAGCCTCTCACCAACTCAATCAGCAAATCACCGCCAACACCCGCAATCACCATCAGATGCGAACTTTTACACCTGTTCTCATGCGTACTTTCACTCGAACTATCGTACGATCTTTCAGGCGAGCCGAGCGCCGCGGATGACACTTGCAGTGCTGCCACATCGGTACAATGAACTTCCCAACTGTGTTCAGGAAAACCCTGCGTAAAGAAACGCTGCAGCTTGGTTCGCACCTCAGCTATCAGCGGCTCAACCACATCTACAAAATGTACGGTCCGGGTAGCCTCGCGGCGTAACAATCGATAGCCTAACAAGCCGTGATCACAGCAGCAATCCCAGATATGGTCATAACGTTGGGTAATCATTGTATCGATTTGTTGTAAACGCTGGCTGGTTTTCACGTGTTTCTTCTCAATTGGTACTCTCAATTCGTACTCTCAATTCGTGGTCTCAATACTTGCTCTCAACTCGTGTTATCAATGACCGGGACAAATACGCCGGTCATGCTAAAAAGTTAACGCCGGCTATTCTACCGTCGAATTCAGCGATTATGTATGGGCTTAATCCATTAACTCATGTGCTTTCAAGGCGCTATGGGCATATCCAGATTATAAAACGGGTTAACAAGCGGGAACTTACGCCAAATTGAACAAAATTCATCCAATTAAATGCAATTTACCCCTTTGAATCACCCAACAATACTTTATAGTACCGTACCGCTCATGCAGCATTTTTAAACGCTTTCCAGATTCAGGAATAATTCATTGATCTCCACCGCAAACATCACCATGCAATTTGGCGCCAAGCCATTGTTCGAAAATATCTCTGTAAAATTTGGCAACGGTAATCGCTACGGCTTGATTGGCGCAAATGGTTGCGGCAAAACAACCTTCATGAAAATACTCGACGGCAGCCTGACCCCTACTTCTGGCAACGTCTCTATCTCCCCTAATCAACGCGTCGGTAAATTACATCAGGATCAGTTCGCCTTTGAGCAGTTCAGTGTGGTTAACACGGTTATTATGGGTCACAAAGAGCTATGGGAGATCAAACAGGAACGAGAGCGCATCTATTCTCTGCCTGAGATGTCTGAAGAGGAAGGCATGAAGGTTGCTGAACTCGAAGTAATCTTTTCTGAAATGGATGGCTACAGTGCAGAAAGCCGGGCAGAAGATATTCTATTGGGTGCCGGCATTGATCAATCATTGCTCTATGGCCCGATGAGTGAAGTTGCACCCGGTTGGAAGTTAAGAGTATTGCTGGCACAGGCGCTGTTTTCTAATCCGGATATCCTTTTGCTGGATGAGCCAACCAACAACCTGGATATCAACACTATTCATTGGTTGGAAACAATACTCAACGAACGTAAAAGCACTATGGTCATCATCTCACATGATCGCCATTTCCTGAATTCCGTATGTACTCACATGGCTGATATCGATTACCGCGAACTACGTGTTTATCCCGGCACTTATGATGATTTCATGATGGCGGCAAACGAAGTGCAAGAACGTCTGTTATCAGAAAATGCTAAAAAGAGTGCTGAAATCGCTGATCTGCAACAATTCGTCAGCCGCTTCTCCGCTAACGCGTCTAAAGCCAAACAGGCCAGTTCGCGCGCTAAGAAGATCGATAAAATAAAGTTGGATGAAGTAAAACCTTCCAGCCGTATCAACCCGTTTATTCGTTTCAATCAAGATAAGAAATTATTCCGTCAGGCGCTGATACTGGAAAATATTGGTCACGGCTTTGAAGGAGATCAACTCTTCAGTGGTGGTAATCTTATCCTGGATGCCGGCAGTCGCCTGGCCATTATCGGCGAAAACGGCGCGGGAAAAACCACGCTGTTACGTTGTTTGCTCGGCCAGTTAAGCGCTAAAGAGGGTACGGTTAAATGGTCTGAAAACACCTCATTCGGCTACTGCCCACAAGACAGCACGGCTGATTTTGATTCTGACATCAACGTATTTGATTGGATGAGCCAGTGGCGTAAACCCAGCCATGGCGATCAGATTGTCCGTTCCATACTGGGACAACTGCTGTTTTCTGCCGATGACTACAACAAAAAAGCGCAAGTGTGTTCAGGTGGTGAGAAAAATCGCCTGTTATTCGGCAAATTGATGATGTCTAATCCTAACGTTCTGATTATGGACGAGCCGACTAACCATCTCGATATGGAAGCGATCGAAGCGTTAAACATGGCACTGGAAAATTACCCCGGCACTTTGATTTTCGTCAGTCATGACCGTGAATTTGTATCTTCGCTGGCGACTCGTGTTATCGAAATCAAGGATAAAAAATTGATCGATTTCCAGGGAACCTACGACGAGTATCTGGCCGATCAATTGGCCGCACAAAAGAAACTCGCTAAACGCGCATAAAATGACAGGCAGGAGCGATACACATCTCCTGCCTGCTTTTCGGTGGTTTCAGCAATGGAGGCGTTTATTCCAATACCGGCGTTATTCACATCGTCGTAATTAAACCTAAATAATACCTGTTAAAAAGCCGCATCTAAGCAGCTTTTTAATGCTTAATAATAAATCATCCGGCACCTTATACACCTCAAACATGTCAAATCCGTAATGATTGTCATTGCGCCAAATACCCAACAAAAACGAACCATAAGTCTGCCTAAAATGCGCATAAGTTTGAATAATGTTTACTAGAAGCCTGCATAAGCACTATTTTTGTAGTGAAACTACGAAGCAGGTGGCAGTGCTATGTATCGACGTAACCTCAACCATCCCGTGTAACAAACCTTTCTAAGTTTGCCCATTTTAACATCGGTAGCGTTCTGACCGTCGAGTCCCAAAAGCCCTTGCCCAGCTATCTAAATCCCTGAAAGTGAACGTTGAGCGAGCGGAAGACCATGGAAGGTATCGACCCCAAGCTGACCTTTAGATGTTGCTAATGTATCATTCTTTCGGTTGACTAGGTGGCGGTTATCGCAGCTTTGAAGTGACATGACCATACCGTTTCCGATCTGCTGCTACCCATTTGTCTAGATTGTTAGAACAAGTGTTGCGCACCGTTTCAGTTTTTCAAAAGATCTTTATGTTTTGGTAGCTTAAAGGAGATCACGGATGTTATTGCAATAAACATCGCAGAAACCCACAAACACATTTCCAGACCCGCTACTTGGAAAACATATCCCGATAACACAGTACCAATTAGTCTCCCCATAGCATTAGCCATGTAATAGAAGCCAACATCAAGTGAAACTCCATCTTCTTTTGCATAGCTAACAATTAAGTAGCTATGGATGGATGAATTGATTGCAAATACGGCTCCAAAGATTAGCAGCCCTGTAATCAAACTTATTGAAGGATATATGTCATTTTGTAGAAGTACTCCAATTACGATCGGAATGAACAGTAAGGCCAAGGCCCAAATGAATGCGTCTTTACCATCAGGAGCAAGCCCTGTTTTTTTACCTGTTAATAACGGGGTAATTGACTGGATAATCCCGTAGCCAATAACCCAAATCGCTAGAAATCCTCCAACCATCCAATGGTCCCACTGAAAAGTGTTCGCTAAATAAATAGGTAATGCAACGACAAACCAGACATCTCGGGAACCGAACAGAAACATGCGTGCGGCTGAGAGGTAATTAATGGCTGGGCTTTTGGAGAAAGTTTCGGTGAATTTTGACTTGTTCTTTGCTTTGCCTAAATCTTTCTTTAGGGTCAATAAACTAGAGATCCAAACCAGGATCAGGGCTACGGCCATACCCAGTATTGCGCCTCTAAAACCAAATAGACTGAGTAAGGCTCCGCCGAGGAAAAAACCGACACCCTTGAGTGCATTCTTTGAGCCAGTGAGTATCGCCACCCATTTATAGAGCTGACCTTCGGCATTCGTGGGAACCAGCAATTTGATGGAGCTTTTGGCGCTCATCTTATTTAAATCTTTGGCAATTCCCGACACCGCCTGGGCTGCCATGACCCAGGGAATAGTCAGCACTGATGCAGGCACCAATAACATGCCTAAAGCTACCACTTGCAGAAACAAACCAATATTCATGGTTTTGTTGAGGCCTAATCGAGCGCCTAGCCAACCACCCACAAGGTTCGTTATTACGCCGAAAATTTCGTAAAAAAGGAACAGCATAGCGATGTCCAACGGACTGTAACCCAACCCATAGAAATACAACACAACCAGCATTCTTAACGCACCGTCCGTCAGGGTGAACGCCCAATAATTACCGGTGACCACCATGTACTGACGAATTTCAGGTGATAGTTGTGCGAGCCATTTCATTCACTCTGCTTCCTTATCAGACAAACCGACCAGACGCATTAACTCAACAGTGCGGTTGGCGTAGCCCCACTCGTTGTCATACCAGGCATAGATTTTCACTTGCGTGCCGTTAATCACCATGGTCGACAATGCATCAATGATGCTTGAGCGAGGATCGGTTTTGTAATCAATCGAAACGAGGGGCCTTTCTTCATAACCTAAGATGCCTTCAAGCTCCGCCTGAGAAGCATTTTTTAGCAGCTGGTTCACCTCTTCAATGGTCGTTGCTCTCTCAACCTCAAATACGCAGTCTGTGATAGAGGCATTAGCAAGAGGAACGCGTATAGCATGTCCATTCAGCTTACCTTTTAACTCAGGAAAAATATGAGTTATTGCAGTTGCAGATCCTGTAGTTGTGGGAATCATACTCATACCGCATGCACGGGCACGACGTAAATCTTTGTGCGGGGCGTCCAGAATTGTTTGAGTATTCGTAATGTTGTGAATGGTTGTCATTGATCCATGCTTGATACCCAAGTTTTCATGAATAACCTTCACTACAGGTGCTAAGCAGTTAGTAGTACAGGATGCAGCAGTAACAATAGGATGTACTTGCTTGTCATAAAGATGATGGTTAACGCCCATTACTACGTTAAGCACGCCATCTTCTTTAACGGGGGCCGTTACTACTACGCGCTTCACCCCTTGATCAAGGTATGGTTGAAGTAATTCTGCTGTTTTCATCTTTCCTGATGCGTCAATTACCACGTCACAATCGGACCAGTCTGTATCTTCAATGGCGATGTTTTGAGTACAGGAAATACGTGCGCCATTCACAATAATATCTGAACCTTCTGTACTGGCTTCATGGTGCCAACGTCCATGAACTGAATCAAACGTAATCAGGTGTGCGAGTGTTGAGGCATCTCCCGCTGGGTCATTAATTTGCACAAACTCCACATCATCCCAGTCGAATGCGGCACGAAAAGAGAGTCGTCCCATGCGACCAAAACCATTAATACCAACTTTGATTGTCATAAATACCTCAGATAGAATAATGCGTATGGATAAAATTAAGATGATGGGGCAGTGTGAGTGCTTTTGGACGTAAAGATTGAACCTGCGCTATGATATCGGACCAGCTATCTCCATTCTCAAGTAATAAAATGGCAGCCATTAACCCTGTTCGACCAGAGCCCCCTTTACAATGGATCACTATTGTTTCTCCCCGATTCATTTTGTCGAGCAACTCAGTTTTGACTAATGCAAACGCCTCAAAAAAATCGTCACCAGGTGCACAGTCATCTTCAATCGGTAACTGATACCAAGCCAGACCTTGGCGACTAATCTCTTCGCCTAAACCTGTAACGCCTAACACCCCGATCTCTGTATCTGATAGCAGGCTTACTACGGCACTTGTACCCACAGCTTTTAATGTTGTTAATGATGCAACCAAGTCTTCATCTTGGGTGCCAGGACATGCTGTGAAAATAAATTTAGCGCCGTTTCCAAACGACAATGCATCAAAGGGATGAGACATGATTAGCTCCAATATTTAAGCATTTTGACCAGATAATGGTTGTGGATCGAAGGTACATGACAAGGAAGAACATTGTTCTGCAAAACCCAATGACTCTATTTGAATGGTGACATGTGAAATTTTAAACTGATGGCTAATTAACTCTTCAATTTCTTTGAGTAATTCAAATGAATTATTATCGGATTGATCGATAACAATATGTACACTCAAAGAGTTTTCAGTGGTAGACATGGCCCATATATGTAAGTCATGAATTTGTCGGACTTGGGGATGCGCAATTAACGCATCACTTACAGATTTGGGATCAATGTCGTCAGGTACACCTTCAAATAAAAGGTGAGTGGAGCGCTTAAATAATGACCATGTACTCAGAACTACTACTGTTGCAATAATTAAACTCATCATTGGATCTAACCAAGAGAGTGGCCAAAAGATATAAATGATGCCAGATATAACCACACCCAGTGATACCAATGCATCAGCGGCCATATGCAAGAATGCCCCCTTAATATTTAAATCAGACTGACTGCCTTTTAAAAATAGAGCCGCAGTAATAGCATTAATAATTACACCAACACCGGCAACCCAAATAATGGTTTCAGGTTGCACATTATTGACTTGGCCAAATCGAGAGATAGCCTCCCACGCTAATGCCCCCATTCCCAAAAGCAAAATAGCAGCATTAAAAAAGCTCGCTAGAATGGATGCTTTTTTCCAGGCAAAGGTATGATGCTGGTTGGCTTTTATATTGCCCATGGCCACAGCTATCCACGCCAACAACAAACCAGCAACATCTCCCACGTTATGCGCAGCATCGGCCAGTAACGCGAGAGAGTTGATGTGCCAGCCAAATGAAAATTCAAGCAAAACATAGCCAATATTTAGCGCTATACCTATGCCAAACAATCGGCCATAGTTAGTGGTGTGAGTATGTTGATGAGTCATATTATGTCACTTTGTATTATGCGCGAATTAATGAACCAGTCAGATTGGTGCCAGGCGCAATCGTATTAAATACTGTTCCGAATTTACGAACATTATCGTGTAGCAGTTCTAAGCGATGATCCGATTCTTGGGTTGTGATTTTTATGGTGTATTGGATAGACTCCATTTTGGGCGGGGCATCTTGTCTTACACCCGTAATCTCTACTTCAATATGTTGCAGGTCAAATTTTAAAATAGGTGTTACGCGTTCAATCCCTTTGATAATGCATGCTGCTAATGCGCTCATTAATAGTTCAGCAGGATTAAAAGCGTCAATACGGCCTTTCAAATCTGTATCAATCACCAATGAAGCATCTTTACATTTTACGGTACTGCCGTGCGCGTCAATCCGATTGGCGACGACGTTAAATGTCATTTTATTGGACATGATTATTCTCCTAAAAAAGACAAGACTTACTTGATAGATAAACCAAAATAAATATGACTGGTAATAGCAAGAAGCCCCCTTGCTAAGGGGCCCTCTATCGAATAAGAATGAGGAATTTACTCCCGCTCTAACCATTCTTTGACTTGGGATACCTGGGGTACAGATCCAGAATGAATAAGCTTTTCATCGATCACTACCGCAGGTGTGCTCATCACGCCATAACCCATAATAACTTCGGGATTGGTCTCTTTTATTACGTTTACATCGATTGATAATGCTTGAGCAGTTTCGGAAATTATTTCCGCTGTCTTTATGCACTTCGCACAACCGCTACCCAGTACTTGTATGTTTTTCATAGTTTTATCCTTTATAGAAATGGAGTGAAGAAATTAAACAGCCAACCGACTAAGGTAAAAGCAACCAAAAGCAATGCAAACAGTGTTGCTAATAGCTTCCACTGCATCACTTGTTTGAGCAAAATGAATTCAGGAAAACTGGCGGCTACTGTACTCATACAAAACGCTAATGTTGTGCCAATAGGTAAGCCGTTAACGATGAGGCTCTCCATCACGGGAATTACACCCGTCGCATTGGAGTAAAGCGGTATGCCCAGCAGTACCGCCGCAGGCACAGACCACCATTGGCCGTCACCTAAATGTTCCTGAATCCAACCATCGGGTACAAAACCATGTAGAGCTGCCCCCAATCCAACACCAACAATCACCCATTTCCAGACTCGGCCAAAAATCTCAAAAGATTCCGTTTTTGCGAATTGGTGGCGTTCCTTAATTGAAAGTTTTTTAGGTTTAAGTACAGAGTTGGACGGTTCTTGCGTTTGAGATTGCCCTCTCTCTAGAGCTTTTGCAGCAAAGGACTGTAACCACCTCTCGGCTTTAATCGCATCAAGAAATAAGCCCCCTAGAATTCCAACAGCCATGCCGATAACTACGTAGAGTACGGTAAATTTCCACCCCAATAAGCTCATCAGTAAGAGCACAGCCACTTCGTTAATCAGTGGAGAGGTGATCAAGAATGCCATTGTGATACCCACGGGAATACCCGCTGAGGTGAAACCCAGAAAGATAGGGATACTGGAACAGGAGCAAAATGGGGTAATAGCGCCAAAGCTTGACCCCATCAAATAGCCGACTCCACGATGTTTACGCGCCAAATAGTCACGTACCGTTTCTACATTCAGTGAGGCCCGCATCAGCGCTATCACGTAAATCATAAAAAGCAGTAGTACAAATATTTTACTGACATCCTCAATAAAAAAATGTACCGCATCTCCCAACTTGGTTTCTGGTGATAACTCTAGAATGGTATAGGTAAACCAACTAGCAAAATCACTAAAAATCCCTAACATGATTTAAAATCCTCTATCAACGGTGACATTATTCCCACTCCATCTCTTCGAATACACGCTGTGCATTTCGGTTTTTAATCTGCTCATACACTTTTAAGTAACTAAATCGTGATTGGTCGATTAAGTTTACTGAGCTAATGTCTTCACCTGCTTGAAGAAATTTGTCTACTTCATTTCTCAGGAATGTAAGGTAGTTATAGGTATCTTGAGTCGCTATTTTTAATGTAGTTGGGTGCCCATGCCCTGGAACTATGATGTCAGGGTTTAATTCCACTATTTTTTCAAACGCTTTAATCCATTCGCGATGATGAGACTGAGAACCAATACCTAGCATGCGCTCGACATATACAACATCACCACTAAAAAGCACTTTTTTCTGAGGAAGCCAGACAAGCGTTTCCCCTCCGGTATGGGCAGGCCCCACGGGGATTATTTGAAGCGTGATTCCAGGAATGTCTAATGTCGTATCAACTGAGATAGCTCTTTGAGCGGCTTGAGGGTCAGTGCCCGACCAGTTCTTACCGGTTAGTATTGCTGTACTGATGGCCTGCAATGAGCCGCGTTGTTGCTGATCGGCTTGAGTCATTGTAGAGGTTAGAGTGACCGCTCCTTTATCAGTAAAATAGCGGTTACCAAACCAGCGGTGATCTTGTCCCCCTGTATTGATGATATGGGTGATAGGCTTAGGCGTTATTGTGTGAATTATTTCCTCTAGTGCTTTAGCTCCCTCAAGAGTCCCGCCACTATCAATCAAGATAACCCCTGATTCTGAAATGATAAAACCAAAGGTCGCATTATTTGCCAGGTTTAGTTCAGAACGTTGCTCCAGTGGGCCAATAACTGAGTAGATATTAGGTGCTAATTGCTCAACCTCTAAACTACTGCCCTTTACCATGGATACATAAAAACTGAGCATAGATGCCAAAAATATGCAGGCACATTTCAATACAGAGTACTGATTTCTTTTCATGCGAACTCCTTACCCGATCAGATGGGATTTCATACTATTTATTCGAAGCAAACCAATGCTGCGTTTTATTTGCAAAGAAGACGAGAGATAGCATCACAGGAACTTCAACTAATACGCCAACAACCGTGGCCAACGCGGCCCCTGAATGTAAGCCAAACAGCGATATAGCGACTGCAACGGCGAGTTCAAAAAAGTTGGACGTAGCGATCATGCAGGCAGGGGCCGCTATGCTGTACGGCAGTTTCAATACTTTGGCTGCACCGTAGGCTATTGCAAAAATCCCATAGGTTTGAATTAACAATGGAATGGCTATCAACATAATAATCAGTGGCTGCTCCAGAATTCTCAGTGCCTGAAAGCCAAACAAAAGAATAACGGTGCCTAGCAAACCCACAATAGACCAAGGCTTTACACTGGATAGAAATGAAGTAATCTGTTCTCCATCATTACTTTTCTCAAGATAATGACGGGTAATTACGCCAGCAATTAACGGTAAAAGAACGTAGAGCACTACCGATATCACCAAGGTTCCCCATGGGACAGTAATGTCACTAACGCCCAATAGAAAAGCGGTGATTGGAGCAAAGGCAAAAATCATGATGATGTCATTTACGGACACTTGTACCAGTGTGTAGTTAGCGTCACCTTTAGTCAGTTGACTCCATACAAAGACCATCGCCGTACAAGGGGCTACACCCAGTAAAATCATGCCGGCTATATATTCACTCGCTGATGCGGGATCAACATAATCAATAAATAGCACTTTGAAAAACAACCATCCCAACGCCGCCATCGTAAATGGTTTTATCAGCCAATTGATGACAAGTGTAAGGACAAGCCCTCGCGGCTTCTTCCCCACATCTCTTATCTTGGAGAAATCAATTTGAACCATCATCGGATAAATCATGACCCAAATGAGAACGGCAACGACCAGGTTTACATGGGCGACTTCTAACTTCGCAATGATAGAAAATATACCTGGTATCCAATACCCTAGAAGAACACCAGCCGCTATGCACAGAGCAACCCATATTGAGAGGTAGCGCTCAAAAATACCCATGTTGATTTCCTTTTTCAAAACAAAAACATATGAATTTTCATATATGTATAGCTAAATTTATTTAGCAGCAAGCAGCCATTCTTTCAGGACGACCACCCATATCGCTTAATTTCGCTAGACTTTCCTTAAGAAAAACTGTGTTACTTAACGTCGTATCAGTGATGATTTTTTTGCTCCACTCAGGCAGTGCAGGATTAATGCGATAAAAAATCCACTTCCCCTGTCGACGATCCATCAGCAGCCCGCACTGACGTAACTGAGCGAGGTGCCTAGAAATCTTAGGTTGGATTTCTTGTAGAGCTTCAGTTAGCTCACAAACACATAGCTCATTTTCATGTTCAATAAGCAACATGCATTTCAGTCGAGTCTCGTCAGCTAGGCATTTGTAAAACTGTACTGGATTCATAACAAGACCTTCGTGATTTACCAAAGTAAACATATATGAAATATAATATATATGAATTTTAATACATGTAAAGATAATGAGGCTATTTTTTTAAAAATAAGTTTTTACTCCAAGTCTCACAGAGACCGGTTGGTGACTAAAAAGCAACCTAGAGTTGATGGCATCCCAATGCGCAGGGGGAGACCTTCCCGACTGTGCGGCGATAGAAAATTTATTTGAGAACGAATATGAAAGACCATTTTTTACCGAACTGGGTTTGATCAATTCAATTAGTACTTAGCGCCTTCTTAAGAAGAGAATGTCGGCTTTTGCCACCTGCCTAAATGCTTGATCTTGTTCGACTCAGAGCCCTTTAGTCGCTATCGACCCTAACCGGACAAACAAGCGTCTCCATATAAGAATAGATAATTGGACTCCCTGCAACAAGCGGTCGTTAGCATCCTCAGATTGCGGGTAATAAAAAGCCCACCGAAGCGGGCTTTAACATCAGGTCTTTTGTCTAAGCGTTCTTACGTCTTTTCCATCCAAGGCCAGCAAGCCCTAGGCCGAGTAGTGCTAGAGTGCCGGGTTCTGGGACGGATGCAGTCTCAAGCATAATGTTATCAATTTGGTGGACACAGGTGCCAGCACAATTAGTTTCGTCGCCAATAGTTACGCGATTAAATGCAGTGTCGGATTGTAAGCCAACAAATCCCCACTGGTTTACGGCGAAGTTATAAGTAAAAGAGCCTAGTAATGTGGCGCTATCGAATAGCGATACGACAGCGTTTTCAATGGCAACGTTCGAGCCAATGTAAAAGCCAACGCTGCCCGCCGCAGTAGTCAGATCAAAACCACTTCCATATGATCCAGCCCCCCCCCAAGTGCCACCTTGAGTACCTAGCCCAAGAGCCGTCGCGTTGGTCTGGAGGGTACCGCCGTATGCGCTATTCGGATAGGATTTAGTGCTACCTGAAAAGCTGAAGCCTGAGGTTGATCCGTATCCTGGTGGTAGCGCTGAGTACCCACTAAGATCTTCGAAATTAATTACAGGCGTCCCTGAGAAGCTTCCGATACCTACCTGTATAACGGTTGCCGAAGCATATGAACTAGAGAGCATAATGCCAGCGCTTAAAGCGCTAGCGATAACCATACGGGATAGAGTCATTAGTATTTCCTTATGTAACTGCAAGTATATTGAGGCTCTATAATAAATTGAGCATCATCTGGTTTGTTAAAAGCAATAATCGGGCCAAATAAAAAATATCTATTAATACATATACTTAAATATTAATTAAAATTTAATGAGTTTTAGATGTAAAAAATAATGACACTAAGTGCCTAAAAAAGGCCCTATTAGCTGAGCATCCATTATCAATGGCTGGTCCGCGACTGCGATGACGGCTGGCGAGGCCCGCCACTTTTTAATCTGTTTCGTTTGTCTGGCAACCACAAAACATTTAGCGTGGCCTGTAAGAAATATTTACTGAATCAAAAAAACATCCTTCATCTCCGGCTAACTTGCCAGGGTGATAGAGCGACAAAATGTTATTTAAAGCGCAGCTAACTAACTTTTAGTTAAAGGCAAGCGCCAATTCAACGCCAAATTTACGCGATATATAGCCTTACGGGTTAGCGAGTGCTAACAACAGTATCTGTAATTTACTGAACCGTTTACGCAATAATGATTGGACTGAGGTGGGTCGAAAGCGGGCTATCTTTACGATTACTGTCTATGTCCGGCTCACGAACCTGCCCGAGCGCTTGATCTGGCTCGACTCAGAGCCATTTACGTCGCAAAGCGACCCTATGCAAACTTTGCGACTTCGAGGTGACTTCCGCTATCGGCAGCGGCTATCTACATTCGAACATTGTAAAAAATCCTGACACTTTTATACCCAGGATAGACTGTGACCCCATAACTTAAGCGCTCCGGCTTAGGGTCCGCATTGGATTGTGACTCGCCTATCTTTAGGATTACTGTCTATGACCGGTTTTGGAACTGAGGGTTAGCAGGTGCGATATTATATTAGCAAGCTCTAAAATTCCGCTTTTGGCACTAACTCGCCAAAACGCTTGCTCGACTCTGAGCCATTTAGGTCGCAAGGCGAAATGAAGCTGGTTTTTTGCTGATATTGCAGCACTATTTTAAGGTAATGAATGTTGCATTAACGTCTGCCAGAACGCGTCCACCCTCGATTCAACGATGGCTGCACACTTAAAAATTTTAATATCAATCAAAATGTCGTCGCTTTCCTCAGCAACTCGCACCAGCTTACCGTTAACCAGATCATCTCGAATTATTGTGTATGGTAGCCAAGCTACACCATAGCCTTCTATCGCCATCGCCTTTAACGCGGTGGTAAACGAAGCTTCGTAAGCTGGGGTGAAGGTAAGGTCGCTATAGCGTTTCTTAAGGTGACTCTCGACGAACGAGTGCAGACGAATACTGGCACTCGTATATTGGAGATAAGGTATTGGAGCCTGAGGGCTGGAGGGGAGCCACCACTTCGTCCTGCCATCGCTGTCAGGACTCGCTACTGGCACCATCGTTTCTGTGCCTAGCAACAGCGAAGGATATTTATCAGCATCGATTAACACGGACTTAGAGTTATCTTCGTAGCTGATATAGAAATCGACAATTCCTTCATCCAAGGCACTCAGATAGGCATCAATGCTCCTAAAATCTGTTCTAACACTGAAAAATTCCGTTTCAACAAAAGGCTTTAGCTCTTTTAACCAGGAAGGAATAAAGAACTCAGCTAATGTGTTTAACGTAGCAATACAGAGTTTTTCCTCACTGCCTCTGATTTGCTCTCTGATGTCGTTGCGGGCCTGGTAGGACAGACTCACGATATGTTGAGCTACCGATTTAAACTCTTGTCCCGCGTCGGTTGGCTGTACTGGGTAGCTAGTGCGATCGATGAGTTCAGCACCTATCCAGGTTTCCAGTGCCTTGATGCGTCGACTGAACGCAGGTTGAGAAACGAATCGCTGTTCGGAAGAAACACGAAAATTCCCAGAATTACACAGGCTAAGGTAATCCTCTAACCACTTGAGTTCCATGATAATAATCTCAACATGTACATTGTTAACAAGTTAGGTAAAACCATCTTTAGTATACGCAAGTATAGTAACCCCCACCACCTGATGCATTATTTGCATGACCTCGCCTGATAACGGTATTGGACTGAAAGTGATAATCGCCATATTGTTTTTATCAATCACGGAGGCGCTAAAATCGCTAACTCAAGGAGAGCCAACGAAATTGATCTAATCGAAGGACAGGCCTTGCCGGCTGCTTCAGATTTTAAATATCCCCCAATTTCGGATCTTGAGTAGCAAGAGCTAAGGCCGGGATCTTTCGAAAAATTCGCGACTAACCCAATGAGGTTCATGATGATCAAAATAAAAACAATGATGACGGCAATTAGCGGTGCGGCCTTCGCAGCGGGTCCATATTCCTCAGCATGCCAACAAGTTTCCAGGTCAGTTATCGGGTGGACAGCAGCAGCGTGTAGCCATAGCCCGAGCACTGTGTATGAAGCCTAAGCTGATGCTGTTCGATGAACCGACATCGGCGCTAGATCCGGAGATGGTTTCTGAAGTTCTCGATACCATGGTGGAGTTGGCAGAAGGTGGCATGACCATGCTCTGTGTTACCCACGAGATGGGGTTTACCAAGAAAATCGCCGATCGAGTTATCTTTATGGACGCAGGAAAAATCATTGAGGAGTCGGATCCGGACAGCTTTTTTGCCAACCCACAGTCAGCACGCGGCAAAGAGTTTCTCAGCCAAATTATTCAACACTAACCGTGTTGTAAAAGGCCTAATTGAGCACCTTAACATTCGCCTCAATACGCCTATTGGTACCAACTGCTCAGTATGTTAAGGCTCTCGTAGCCTCAACGACTGACGCTTGTATACAGACAATAGTCGATGATTTTATTGTAATGAATCGACTGATATTGGCAATGACCGGTGGTCCATCATCGACCATAACCTGATGGTTGTGAACCTATCATTGCGAATTAATATCTTGGAGTTTTTTTATGTCCTACGAACTTTTTGTTGAGGTTACACGCGGCAGCACGGTCGAAAGCCAACATTTCGGTGCCGCCGTTGTTTGCGACTTTAACGGTAACGTTCAGGAAAGCTGGGGAGATATTGATCAATTAGTGTTCCCCCGCTCGGCCATAAAACCGATTCAAGCGATCGGCCTGATAGAGAGTGGCGCCAGTGATCATTATGCCCTGACTGACGCAGAGATATCGTTGGCCTGTGCGTCTCATCTGGGACAGCCGATGCACATTGAGCGAGTGAGTGAGTTGCTAAACCGTTTGGGGTTGGACCAAAACCAACTAGCCTGCGGTGCACAACTGCCGATGGATGTGCCGAGCGCTCACGCATTGCTGGCATCCGGTCAAGATTGCTGTCGTGTGCACCATAACTGCTCGGGTAAACATACCGGCTTTATGGCAACCGCACTGCACCTGCAACAACCGGTAGAAGGTTATCACCAAGCCGCCCACCCAGTGCAGCAGTTGTCGTTCGATATCATCTCTGATCTTGCACAATTTAAGCTTGACCTCCACCGAATGGCGATCGATGGCTGTGGTTTTCCTGCACTGAGCTTGCCGTTAAGAAATCTTGGTATCGCTATGGCGCGTTTCGCCAACCCGGCAGGCCTATCAGAGCGGCGTGGCAAAGCGATTAAACGCATTCAAGCGGCGATCACCAATGAACCCTTCTATCTCGCCGGAGAGGGTGCCGTCTCCAGTGACCTGATAGATGTGACTAAGGGTGCTGTGCTGGCAAAAACCGGTGCTGAAGGTTTTTTTATGGCGGCACTGCCTGATCGCGGCCTGGGCATCGCATTAAAGATCGCCGACGGCAACGCCCGCGCTCATTCGGTTGCCTTGCTAGAAATTCTTGACCGTATAGGTGCTTTATCAAAAACCGAGAAACAAAAACTCAGCGCTCACATCAACCCAAAGATATTAAATTCCCGAGGTCAGGCTGTCGGTGAAATTCGCCCGGCACTCGCAAAATCACCCGTACAGGAGCATTAGCAGATGCGAGGACAAAAACGTATACGCGATTATGGCATTGTGATTGGTGAGCTAGATCCCGGCGAAAAAAATTCAATCACCGATATTGAAGGCGTAAAAGTCGGCCACCTCACCCTCTCCGAGGGCGGAATTAAAACTGGAGTGACGGCCATCCTGCCCCACGAAGGGAACCTGTATCAGAACAAAGTTCAAGCCGCAGTACACGTCATAAACGGCTTCGGAAAGTCCATGGGACTGATGCAAGTCGAGGAGATGGGAACGATTGAAACACCGATTATATTGACCAACACCCTAAGCATCGGTGTTGCTAGTGATGCGTTAATCAGCCACATGCTAGACCACGATGAAGATATTGGCAGCACCACTGGCACCGTTAATCCACTGGTTTGTGAATGTAACGATGGTTTCCTGAATGATCATTAGCGTGTCTTTTACTGTTGTTAAACGACTGGGACTACCGATAGCTGTTTGGACTGTTAAACTTCCGGTGTCGACCCTAAGAACTAAACCAACCACGGCATGAAATGATAGCGATAGAACAAAGGGGGAGATATCGTGTTAAACACGCTGTGTAATATCTCCGAGATTAATAATAAATTATCCCATATTTATTTAAATATCTATCGCCCTTTATTCCTTACGCGATGGCGGACAAATACTGAATAAAACACTCTGTGCAGACCCGCATGCGGGGGGGGCGGGGGTTCGAGGCTCTTAACTACCCGTATTCATAATGCTAGTACCTTCTACCAATAAACAGCTTCGACAAGCGACTTTTTACTAAAGAACCTCCGAAAAAGTAAATTCGTCATAACTATCCCCCCCCAATATATGAATACATATTAGCAAGCGGAACAATAATATTTACAGCAATAAAAAAATAATATTTGTTAAAATGTGCAATAGTCAGTAAACGATGAGGCAATGAATTTTTACAGCAATAATCTGGGTTGAATAAAATCAATAAAGGCAGAAATACGCTTGGCCACCGACGATGATTTATAGAATACCGCGTTGATCTGTTCCCTACCTGTATTGGTCAGTTTTTCGCTCTCAAGCAGAGGGATTAAACGGCCTTCTTCAAGATCTTTCTTGATCATGAAGCCCGATAAACAAGCGATACCATTACCCGCTAAGGCCAGTTGCCTCACTGTTTCACCGTTGCTGGATACCAGCACTGGCTTTAATGTATCAAAATCTCTCAGCGGCCAATCGTTAAGCACCTTGGCACCAGAGAATCCAATGGTATCATGATTCACAAGGTCACTTGTTTTCTTTGGAAAACCTCGTCTCGATAAATAGTCGGGAGCAGCCACAATGTATAACAAGCTTATCCCCAAAGGCCTTGCATTAAGGGTCGAATCACTCAATTGTCCAATCCGAATCGCTAAGTCGGTTTTCTTTTCGAGTAAATCAACAAACCCTTCATTGGACGTGAGTTCCAATTCGATATCGGGATACTCGTGGTTAAATGCTTGCACCAGTGGGACTAACTGATGAAAAACAAACGGGCTGGCGGCATCCACGCGCAATCGACCTTTCGGCAGCGCTCCCCGGGAAATAATCTCCTCTTCAGCCTGTTGAATCTGGATTAACCCGATGCGAACCGATTCAATAAACTGACGCCCTTCATCGGTTAACTCTATCCGCCTTGTGGTGCGATTGAGTATAGTGACACCGAGCTGCTTCTCTACCTTGCTCACCGCCCTCGATACACGAGCCACTTGAATATCTAATGCCTCTGCGGCAGCAGAAAATCCACCGCTATCAACCACGGTCAGCAATATTTCTAAATCATCAGATCGCGTCAGCATGTCATTACCCTAATACTACGGTATTCAAGAGTTCGGTTCTCGACCTCAGATATTTTATTGCATTTATAACAAATATTATTTGTTAATACATCTGTTTTTCACAAGTAAATATGTATGCATAATGCCGCCATCAAAACAAAATACGATATGGCGGATGGCACCCTCACCCTCCTATCGTGATGTGAAACCAAACAACCATAGTGAGTAATAGTATGCCCTTAGCTCTTCTTGCATTGGCGCTCAGCGCCTTTGCTATTGGAACCACAGAATTTGTTATTGTTGGATTAATTCCAACCATGGCCTCCGATTTAAACGTCTCTATACCATCAGCCGGGCTGTTAGTGAGTCTTTACGCCCTTGGCGTTGCCATTGGTGCACCCGTTTTAACCGCGCTGACCGGGAAATGGAATCGTAAACACGTACTAATTACGGTGATGGCGCTCTTTGTCGCCGGCAACTTATTAGCGTGGCAATCACCTGGATACAACACCTTGATTTTTGCCCGTATTTTGACCGGTTTGGCGCACGGTGTGTTTTTCTCTATTGGCTCTACCATCGCGACAGGCCTGGTTCCCAAAGAGAAAGCGGCCAGTGCCATTGCGATTATGTTTACTGGTTTGACTGTGGCGTTAGTAACCGGTGTGCCGCTGGGTACTTACATTGGTCAAACGTTTGGTTGGCAAACCACGTTTCTAATTGTTGCTGTACTTGGCCTGGTCGCTATGATTGGCAGCGCAATTCTAGTCCCTTCAAACTTAAAACAACCGGCACCGGCAAAGCTTTCTGAGCAGTTAAAAGTACTGACTCAACCCAGGTTGTTGTTAGTGTATGCAATGACGGCTGTGGGTTATGGCGGTACATTTGTCGCTTTCACTTATCTTGCTCCTATTTTAGAACAAGTGTCGGGTTTTGAATCCAGTTCAATAGGATTGATCATGCTTGTCTACGGTGTATCTGTTGCTGTAGGTAACATCTGGGGCGGTAAATTGGCTGATAAACTGGGGCCGGTGAAAGCGCTTAACATCATTTTCACCGCACTTGCTTTGGTACTTTTAGCCTTCACCGCTGGCAATCAAATTGCTGCCGTCATTACCGTGCTTATATGGGGCGCTTTTGCATTCGGCAATGTTCCGGGGCTACAGGTATACGTTGTGCAACTAGCTGAAAAATATGCACCTAATGCAGTCGATGTTGCTTCTGGATTAAATATCGCCGCATTCAATGTCGGCATTGCTATCGGTTCAATTATTGGCGGTAGGGTGGTTGAAGATATGGAGCTAGTCGATACACCCTGGATTGGCGCCTTAATCGTTGTTGTTGCAATCATTCTAACAAACGTATCTGGTTTCCTGGATTCACGAGAACAAGCTAAGACAGCCTAAAACCAAATGCCTGGGGGGGAAGCCCCCATAGATGATAGAGGAGTGTATATGACTTTCGACAAATTACAGAATTTAGGCTTCTCAATTGGCGTTGAGCTGCCTTTAGATAACGACTGGTCTCAAGAAGGACAAAGTAAAGGTGTAAAAGCCGGTAGACCATTCGGTGTGCCTGATCTGTCTTTGCACAAGGAACGGATTCAGCTGGCTGATAGATTAGGCTTCAGTACCGCATGGGTCCGTGATGTTCCATTGTATGACCCTGATTTTGGAGATGCCGCCCAAGTTTTTGAAGCCTTCACTTATCTTGGCTATTTAGCAGGTGTCACTAATAAAATCTTACTGGGTACTGCTGCAATCGTTTTACCCCTGAGACAACCTTGGTTAGTGAAAAAATCTGCTAATACGACAGCAGAATTAAGCCACAATCGCCTGATACTGGGCGTAGCTAGCGGGGATAGACCATCAGAGTATCCATTGTTTGGCGTGAATTATGCGTCTAGGGGGCAGCTATTCAGAGATGCTGTTGAAGTACTAAAAGACCATTCGAATTCGAAATTAATGTTGGGTCAAAAAATTTATCCTGAGGTTCCTAAGTTCCCTATTTACGTTGCAGGACTCGCACAACAGTCACCTGAGTGGATAGGTGGGAACCTGGATGGTTGGTTAGCCTACCCGGGAACACCGGAAGATCACACAAATCGTGTCGCTTTATGGCGAAAGGTCGCAGGCTCAAAACCTTATGTTAGTTTCATTCATTTAGATTTAGTTTCTGATGTTAATGCCCCTATAGAACGACAACGTTTCGGGGTAAAAACCGGTGTCAACGGTCTCATAAAAGAACTTGAAAGCATGAAGGCCGCTGGCGTTGATCACATCGGCCTTCATTTCAGGAAAAACGATAGGCCCATAGAAGACAGTATGACTGACATAGCCAATAACGTACTACCCATTTTTCATCAATAGAGGAAACCTTATGATTACCCATTCGAAACACATACCCCCTTAGGCATGGGAACGGAGCCTACGAATAAGTATCTATCCCTGCTCTACAGGCCTAGTTGTTAGGAGCTGCTAAACTGAATTAAGTACCCCAAGCAGTCAAACAGGAAAAGGAAGGTGATGACTGCTCCATCATTTACAAATACTGTATCTAAACGTTCATAAAATCGAGCCTATTATTCGTCCGCTTTTGGCACGAACCTGCCAAAACGCTTGATCTGGTTTTGCTTCGATTACCGTCTCATTGTCGCCTCTGACGTTGCATCAACCTTGGCTCCATTGCAACAATCCAACTTTCCCTAAGCTGACGCTGGCCTGAGCCTTTGTGACTGCGCCAGCGAGAGCGAAACAAAGCTGTAAACGTCAACTCGCAACCTAAAGATACGATGATATAAGCATCTGCACAAAAAATATTATTTATAATTATCTTTTATTTTCAGATAGTTATAAAAACATATCACCCAATAAAAAATAAAATTGTTGCGATGCAGCATAAAGATCTATACCATCACTCCATCAACTATTTTCCTATAAGGATATAAATCATGTTTAAGAATATTCCTACTGCTGACTTCTCTGCTTTTAGCGCTCCTGTTCAGAAGCTGATCGAACTAAATACAGCTACCTTTACTAAAGCATTCGAACTTCAGAAAGCGGCTGCTGAGAAACAAATTGCTCAGGCACAAGCTGATTTTAAAGCGCTTTCTGGAATCAAAGACGTTGAAGCGCTAACTTCTTTTGTTACCGTAAAATCTGAAGAAGCTAAAGCCAAACTTGAAGCACTACAGACCGAAGCTCAAGCATCTGCAGAAACTACTAAGGCTTACTTTGCTGAAGTTCAGGCTATCCTGGCTGAAAGCAAGGACTCTGTAGCTGCTGCTAAAGCACCTACCAAAAAAGCTGTTTAATTTAAGCTATTTTTAAAAAGGCCCCCATCAGAAATGATGGGGGCCTTTTTGTGTCTGGATGAAGACTGGCCGGTAAAACTGTTGAATTTAGTCACTAACGCTGTAAATGACTAATATATACATAGAGCTTAAATAAAGCGTAAGCATCGTATTCAATGGCACCTGAAAACACTGTTGAAATTTCTGCAGAATACTCCGCCATGCTCACACGAATATTGCCACATTGACGGGTACGCCATAAAGCAAAACATTTCTCTCGGACATGTCGAGTCGGCGTAATTTCAGACAAATCGGTGGTACCGAATGGAATAGCTGCCATATCCATTAATGATGCCCCTAAGCCTGTTTAGCTATTGAAAAAAGAAACCACGCACTATGGAAACAGTGATGCATCCGGCATACCAACCTAAAATCGGCGGCAAGCAGATCTATGTCCTATTGCAACAGTAAACTTTCATCAAATAGTCTCTCTTATGAGCCAATAATGTACTAAAATTCTTTTCCTCATCCTTATACTAGAATCAGCTCTTTATTATGAATAAAAGCCTCATCACTAATCTCGTTGCCCTTCTGCTCGTCATTGCAGGCCTCCTCTCACCTGTATATTCAAATGTACTGCTATCCATTGGCTTATTTTCACTTTCTGGTGCTATAACAAATTGGTTGGCAATTCATATGTTATTTGAGAAAGTACCCTTTTTGTACGGATCCGGTGTTATTCCAAATCAGTTCGAAGATTTCAAAAGTGGTATTAAAAACATCATCATGTTGCAATTTTTTACCGCAGATAACATTAAACGTTTTATTCAATCAGAAGAGGAGTCTGCCAAAAAAACGTTAGACTTCACGCCCGTTTTAGATGCTGTCGATTACGATAATATCTTTCAAAAACTGATCGATGCCATCAATGCCTCTTCTCTGGGTGCCATGCTTAAAATGGTAGGCGGCTCAGAGGCACTCGAACCGTTACGCCAACCCGTATCAGAGAAAATGCGGGTAGCTTTAGAAGAAATAGCCCATAGCGAACGTTTCCAGACCGCCATTCACCAAAGCCTGAGTACCGATAAACTGGGCGCTGATATAAGCGAGCATATTGAAACGATTGTGGACGCTCGTCTGGATGAATTAACACCGGAAATGGTGAAGAATATTATTCAACACATGATCAAAAAGCATCTTGGCTGGTTAGTTGTCTGGGGAGGCGTATTAGGTGGGCTGATTGGCTTGATAGCCAGCTTTATATAATAGTCATCACGAACAATAAGCGGGCTTATCTTTACTCCGACAAGCCCGTTTTACAGTGAACCAGAACTCGTTATTGCTCGCGCAAAGCATCCGGGATATCAATTAAAAAATCCGTTACCCCTACATCTATACCCTGTTGATATAACAATGTGCTTATCTGGCCACGATGATGCGTTTGATGATTAAAGAAGTGAAATAGCAGCTCCGCAAAATTGCGGCTACTCGCTACGCCCTTACTATTTTTGTATATGAGATCGCGATCAAAATCTACTTCCAGAATTTCACTCAACAACCACTCCTGAATAATTTCATCCAGTTCTTTCCGAACAGCCCAGCAAGCATTAAAATCATCAAACAGCCGCTCATCTAATGAACCGGGTTTCGGGTACGTCTCCAGACGAGCTAAGGACTGATAACTTTCTGCATGCGTAGCAAATCGTGAGAGCCACAGTAAATCCCCTACCACTATATGATTTAACGAACCCATAATAGATTTAAAAAAAGCACCGACATCACGCTCAAGCTCCGCCTCAGGCAAACTCGCCGCCGCCTGATACAGTTGTTCATTCAAGCGTCGATTGTAGGCGGCCATTAGCCGAAAATGATCTTTGACGTTCATGATTTATCCCTAATTACAGTCAAACTCAGTAATGAGTGTAATTCCTCTGACGGGTATATACGTACATTGATGCAAAATATTTTTTCGCGAGGCCGGTCACAGAACAGCCAGAAAGGCATTCTGGTTTATTACAGGGGCTAACGGACTAAATCCCGATGGATAGAGCCCGTTTGGATCACATAAATATTGGCTTACTTAAGTACTGACTCATGAAGCACTTACTTTATGAAGCATTAGTTGATTCGAAAATCTTATCTGCATTAGCTTCGATAAAGCCTTGATAAACAAAACCCTGAGCATCGGCGTGGCGTTTAGCAAACTCATAAAAACAGGTTGGAATCTCGTGCTGGTCGCCTCTGGCAAACTCAAATACCTGACGGTCAGCCAATGTAGAGGCTTGTTCCAGTAAAGACTCAGGGGTGCCTTTCACTTCTCCACCCACCGTATTGATACTAAAACCAGCGTCTTTTACACGGCCCAGCACAGTGTGAATGGCATCAGCCGTGGTGAGGTGATTAATACTGACAGTAAAGTGGTTAACCCGTACGCCAATAGCCAGCAACCAGGCGCCGTATTCGCTCTCAGTCATGATCGTGTTGTAATCTTCCCAGCTAGGCATAGACCAGTGGCGGCCAGACCAGAACACTGCTTGATCCTGAGGTTGCTGTGTGATTTCTGCGGTGTATTTTCCGATAATTTTCTGCGCGGAATCACTCAACTGATTCACCAGCAATTCAGAACAGAATATTTTTGGCACCAACGGATTAGGATGGATATAGCTGTGAGCACGTAATTTTTTAGCTTTAAATTCGTAGCTGTCCTGGCGCTCATATCCCATCGCTAAAATCAGAGGTTCGAGCAGATCCAGGCGCAGTGGCGTGTTAGCAAAGGTACGAAAAGCCACATGATCATTGATCACTTCACCATCGGTGGCGGTAAACAGATCACGAATTTTCTTAGCCTGTGGTGTGATGCTTACGTAATCAGTCCACAGTTCATTAAAAAAAGCTTCAGCTTGCATGGTGCGCTCCGGGAACAGGATTATTTAATGTCAGTTTGATCCTCAACAACCCAGAGCGCAAACAATAAAACTTACCATCAAGGACAAGTTTTATTATCACCAGCTCTCTGACTTAATAGCTTATCAGCACGCTTTATAGAGCGTCACTACGGCAGCGCCACCCAATCCCAGATTGTGCTGCAACGCAATTCTGGCGTTCGGCACCTGTCGTGCACCTGCCTCGCCGCGTAAATGCCAGACTAATTCTGCACATTGGGCTAAACCCGTTGCACCAATAGGATGACCCTTAGACATCAGTCCGCCCGACGGATTCACCACGAAGCGGCCACCATAGGTGTTTTCGGCATCATTGATCAACTGCTCGGCCTGCCCTTCTCCACACATACCCAGTGCTTCATAAGTGATCACTTCATTAGGCGTAAAGCAGTCATGCAGCTCAACAACATCCACTTCATCAATTCCGATACCTGCTTGCTGATAGGCTTCACTCGCCGCTTTTCGTGTCATCTGCGCGCCAATCAGATCAATCGGGTTATCCCAACTGTTGGCCAAATCGGTCGCCATTGCTTGTCCGGCAATTTCAACTGATGCCTTAATGCCATGGCGACGTGCAAACGCTTCGCTGCAAACAATCACAGCGGCTGCTCCACAGGTCGGTGGACATGCCATTAAACGCGTCAGGTAAGGTGCATAGATTGGCGGCGCAGACATCACTTCGTCAACGCTAAGCTCGTTGCTGAATAACGAGAATGGATTCTTTACTGCATGTTGGCGTGTTTTAACCGCCACTTTGGCAAAGATGTCAGGATTTGCGCCATATTGATCGATATATGCCGTAGCCGCCGAGCCAAACATACGTAACGCCAATGGGCCTGCGGGTGCCTCAGGCGCAACCCTATCAAGCTGTTGCAGCATCGGGTCAAATGGTGATTCTCTGTCTGTCCAGTGGGATGACAATGCACCACGCTGCATCTCTTCAAAACCAAACGCCAATGCACACTCCACTGCACCGGATGCAACTGCCTGTCGCGCCAGAAACAGCGCCGTTGAGCCAGAAGAGCAGTTGTTATTCACATTAATGACCGGGATGCCGGTCATACCCACAGTGTAAAGTGCGTTTTGTCCACAGGTGCTGTCGCCATAGATGTAACTGGCGTAGGCCTGTTGAATATCCGTAAACTTAATCCCGGCATCTTTAAGTGCGGCTTCGACGGCGTGTTTAACCATCACCTTATAAGGTTGGTGTTGTCCGGGTTTACTGAACTTAACCATGCCGACACCGGCAATTTTTGCATTGCTCATTTTGTCTCTCTCTTATTGATCATGCCGCGGGCAATGACTTCTTTCATGATTTCAGAAGTACCTGCATACAAGGTCTGTACGCGGGCATCGAGGTAAAAGCGCGAGATGGGATATTCCTGCGTGTAGCCATAACCACCGAACAACTGCAGACATTGATCCACTACCCAGCACTGCATTTCGGTCGAGCTCAATTTAAGAATAGAGGCTTCGTGGCTGTTCATCTGTCCTGCCTGATATAGCCGCATACATTGGTTCAAATACGCTTTACAGATCTCTATCCGGGTTTTTATTTCAGCCAGTTTGAAGCGGGTGTTCTGAAAATCGGCGATACTTTTCCCAAAAGCTTTGCGCTGTTGCACGTAGTCAAGCGTCAGAGCTAATGCGCCTTCAGCCGAACCCACCGCTTGTGTGGCGACGCCTAAGCGCTCGCGCGGCAATTCTTGCATCAAATAAGCAAAACCACAGTTTTCCTCCCCGAGCAATGCATTATGCGGGATCAGCAGATCATCAAAAAACAACTCAACGGTATCGCTGGCATGCTGGCCAATTTTTTTAATCCCGGGCCCACGAGAGAAGCCTGGCATTCGGGTATCCACCAAAAATAGCGATATCCCTTTCGCACCCGCCTGCTGATCTGTTTTCGCACAAACAATCACCACATCGGCGTGTAATCCATTGGTGATAAATATCTTTGATCCATTAATAAACCAGCTATCACCCTGGCGAACGGCACGGGTTCTGATAGCGGCTAAATCACTGCCTGCACCGGGTTCTGTCATGGCAATGGCACCGACAGCATTCCCAGAAATCAAGTCAGGTAACCACTGCTGTTTTTGCTCATCACTGCCATAAGTCAGAATGTAGGGCATGACGATATTGGCGTGAATATTCAGGCCACTGGCCAGCCCGCCAAATCCCATACGCGAGATTTCTTCAAGCACCATCTGCGCCACATCAAACGATACTTCAGCTGCCCCATAACACTCGGGCATATCCACCCCTAACAAACCGGCTGCACCTAAGGTGTTCCAGAGTCTGCGCGGCATTTGTCCATCAGACTCCCACGCTTCATAAAAAGGGGCGACTTCCTTCGTCAGCACACGAATAGTCATATCCCGATAAAGGTTCATTTCCTCAGTTTGCATTAACGTGACTCCATACGAATGGCCACCGCTACTTTGTTATTAATATTCACCTGTAGTGACACTCCATTGATAAAACCGCATCGCTAAAACCTTCACGATAAATGAAGGTTTTAATTTTTCACCAGTATTAACCGCGGCAATGTGTACTGACCATGACGATTGGAGACGTTTTATTTAACCAAAATGTCCACGCAAGCTTTTCGATATGACCAAACGCTAGCGAGTCACTGACGATAGCGTTATGCTCTGGCATCAGGGTTTTCACGTAGAACAAAATGAAAAAGAAGCTGGTTTCCAACCATTACATCCAAGCCACCATCAGCGGCGCACTCAAAGCAGGATTTTCTGCTGAAGCGTTACTAATACAGGCCGCCATTCCGCTGGAATTGAGGAATAAACCGCGCGCCAGGATTACAGAAGTACAGCTAGCGAACCTAATTCGTAGTGTATGGAGTAAAACCGGCGATGAGTTTATGGGGTTGACGGCTAACCCTTGCCATCTGGGAGTGTTTGAACTGATGGCAGAATCGGTACTGCAGGCAAAAACGCTCGGTGGGATGCTGCATCAAAGTGCGCGCTTTTATAACAGAGTACAAAACGACATTGAGTTTGCTATAAACCAACACAATGATAGCGTCGATTTCACACTCACACTACGTGATCCTAAACATGATCCCGACCACCTTTTTCAAGAGTTTTTGTTACTCATGTGGCAGCGTTTCAGCTGTTGGCTGGTAAATGAAAAAATAGCTTTTTTACATACCCGTTTCAATTACCCGGAGCCTGCTCATATTGATGAATACCCTCCCATGTTTGGCGGGCAGCTGTTATTTGAGCAACCGACATCAGGCTTTACACTGCACTCCAAACTACTCAACTTACCCATTGTCAGAGACCAGAACGAGCTATCCACTTTTTTACTACAGTCACCGTTAGAAATATTACGGCGTGTAGGGCAAGACAGCTCTTTGCACTCACAAGTACGGCGTTTATTGTTTAAACAAGGCTTAGAACATTTGCCAACATTAGAACAAATAGCAGACTCAATGCACATGACAGCACGAACACTACGCCGCAAACTCAAAGATGAGGGCGTGAGTTATCAGCAGATCAAAGACCGGTTGCGCTGCGACACTGCAATACGCCTATTAACAGAAGAGTCGTTATCGATTGCCGATATCAGCCTGCTCATAGGCTTTACAGAGCAGGCCGCATTTTGCCGGGCCTTTAAAAATTGGACAGGCGTGGCACCTAGCGTTTATAGCACACACTAAAACTTGAAGAGTGACCGTCTGCATAGTAAAAAATGACACTGTAGTGATTCACTCAGCCACCAAACTTTTACCTTAACCTTTAACCTTGCTCTGCTTCTACCAGTTTAATCATAGCGATTTTAACCTGATCTTTGCTCAGAAAATCATGATATTCGACCGCGCCATCAGCGCCTTGCTGGTACACTTTTTTGAGTTCTCCGGCATTAAGGGCGCGTACGCCTTTGAGGCTGACACTGGCGGCGCTCAGGTAATCCATAGGGACAGCTCCACCACCGAGTGTGGCGGGTAGTTGCAATGTATCAACACCAATTTGGCGTACGATTATTGAACCGCCCTCTATCAGTGCTTCTAAAAATGCCATTCGATACAGTTCAAAGTCGCTTTCTGTTCCGGGTACTGGTCCCTGCTCGCCACAACGGTTTACATCGCCGCTTGCAGATACATAAAACCGTTCTTGTTTAGCGCCATAACTGATGATGATGACCTTATCGCCAGCAAGTGACATCAAGACACCGTCCAGGTAAGCAGTATTTTTTTGGAAATTATCTGTATTCAAACCAACTCCGGTGCAGCGTGGCTAAGTTGACTGGGAAACTCGCTTAATAAAGAATCTCTTTTTTTCTTTCTAGAAAGTCTTATCGGCTAAAGATTTCCCTTCTTTAAGGATGATATGCAACGCCTGCCCTCCGACTGGCCTGATTCGTTAAATGCTTTGGACAAATTCATCATTGTTTAGCTTGCGTCACTCACAGAGACTAGGTAGAACTCGATAAAGCCCATGTAAAAAAACAATAAAACGTTAGAGGCCATTCGCGATGCAAACCGATTTACTACCTTTTATTCACACCGCTACCGGCAATACTATTGGTGACGGACTAACACGTTCTGTTATGCGCTTTGCCCATAAAGAAGCCATCATCTTTCAACAACGCCGCTGGACTTATCAACAGCTGGATTTAGCCGTTAATCGTGTAGCTAACCGATTACTGACGACAGGTCTGCAACAAGGTGATCGGGTGGCCGCTTATGGTAAAAATTCGGATGCTTATTTAATACTCTGGCTTGCCTGCGCGCGTGCAGGAATGATTCATGTGCCGATTAATTTTGCATTGGTCAAGGATGAATTGAGCTACCTGCTAGAACAGTCGGGAGCCAAGGCTGTATTTGTAGATGATACACTGGCCGAGCATGTTGCAGCGGTTCAGGAATCAACATCATTGGCTTTTATCGGTCGGCTACGCGCTGAGACGGGGCATACCGACACATTGGATATCCTGAGCATTGCACTCTCGCAAGGCAATGATCAATTGCCTGATGTGGTCGTAAACAATACGGATATTGTGCAGATTTTGTATACCTCAGGTACGACTTCACAGCCTAAAGGCGCGATGCATACTCACCGCTCTTTTATGAACGAATATACCAGCTGCATTCACCATCTTGACCTTAGAGATACGGATCGATCTTTAGCCGCCTTGCCTCTTTACCACTCAGCGCAAATGCATGTATTTACGATGCCGGCATTGATGATCGGAAGTCTGACTTATCTGATGGAAGCGCCACTACCCGAACGGGTGTTTGAGACAATCATCCGTGAGAAAATCAATTCGTTTTTTGCGCCACCAACGGTGTGGATTGGGTTATTACGTCACTCCGCATTTGATCAGTATGACCTTAGCTCATTGAAAAACATTTACTACGGCGCGTCTATTATGCCCGCGCCAATTGCTGCAGAGCTGGCTCAGCGGCTAGCAGGCAGTTGTTTGTACAACTGCTACGGGCAAAGTGAAATTGCGCCATTGGCTACCGTATTAGGCCCCGATGAACATGCAGGAAGACTCTCTTCGGCGGGCAAACCAATCATGTCAGTTGCCACTCGTATTGTTGATCCACTAACAATGGTCGATTGTGCTCCCGGTGAACGCGGTGAGATTGTGCACCGCTCACCCCACTTAATGGTTGGCTACTGGGATAAACCTGACGAAACCCGGGAAGCCTTTGAGGGTGGCTGGTTCCACTCGGGCGATTTAGCGTATGCCGATGAAGAAGGCTTTATCTATATTGTCGACCGGATTAAAGATGTGGTAAATACCGGAGGCGTTCTGGTTGCCAGCCGTGATGTAGAAGAGGCTCTGTACCTGCACTCCGCCGTGGCAGAAGTGGCTGTTATCGGAACACCTCACGACAAATGGATTGAAGCTATTACGGCTGTGGTCGTGCTAAAACCAGACGAAGACGCTACGGTGTTTGAATTGACTGAGCACTGCCACCAGCATCTGGCGGCTTTTAAAGTACCCAAATCAATTATTTTTGCTGACGGACTGCCAAAGAACACGGCCGGAAAATTACTGAAACGGACCTTAAGAGAGCAATACAGCGAAGCACACTTTGAAGATCGCTTGGAAGAACAGCTGGAAGAGCGGCTAAGCTAAATAGCTGAATAATTCAGAAGCCTGCGAAGCGCGTATCGTCTTTCAGTGTCGTAAACAACCATGTTTTGAAAGCCAGCGTCAGCACATCATGCTGACGTTCTTCGCCAACCACTAGCCAATAACCGGGCAGTAAGGCCGGATTCAATGCACTAACCGGTGTTTGCCATAAAGGCATAATCAAGCGCCCCTGCTGACAGGCATCCAGTGCTAATGCATCCGAAATTAACGCGACGCCTAACCCCTTCTCGGTGGCTTCAACCTGGCTTGCCTGGCTATCCAGAATCAGCGATTGCTGCTCTAGTAGCAGATCAAGGCTCAGCGTATTGGAGAACTGTTGCCATAAAGCCACCGACAGCTCGGTGCACAGTATGCGATGATATTTAATGTCTGCCGGGGTATTTAATGGTTTGTTAGCGGTTATCATCGAAGGGGCACAGACGAATCGTTTATCATCTTTGAGTAACAACTGCTTAGCGCTACTCGGCCATTGGCCCCAGCCCCACTGTATTGCGCAATCTAACCGCTGTGCTGCAAAGTCAGGGAAACCCACTGCGGTTGTGATCTTTATATCCACATCAGGGTACTGTTGTTCAAACTGCTCCAGCACGGGTAACAAGCGATGAACGGCAAACCACGGGGACGCATTAATACGGAACTGACGCCGCTGCTGACATGCTTGCGCTGCACGAATACCCTGTTCCAGTAATTGCATACTGCGCTCAGCATATTCATATAAACGCTCGCCGGCGGGTGTCAGTGTAACGCCGGCAGGAAAGCGCTGGAACAAGGTTATGCCCAGCGTATCTTCAAGCGAACGAACTTGTAAACTTACGGCCTGCGAGGTGACACATAGTTCATCTGCTGCTTGTTTAAAGCTGTTGAGCCTCGCCACTACACGAAAAACATTGAGGCTCTTTAGCGGCAAACGTCCTGAAATAGCTATACTGCACCGATTTCTGAGAAGGGGATAAACGCCAACCTATCGCCATGCGAAACCCGATGATGCTCTGGTATCACCAGTAATCCATCCGCCATCACGGCTGAACTAAGCACTCCCGAACTTTGGCTGTGCGCAGGAGCCGCAAACAAGGTGCCATTGTCGTTTCTGACGATGACCCGTACGAACTCTTTTCGGGAACCGCCTTTACTACGATCAAAACCTGCCTGTACCTGATAATGTCGAGGGAGCACATGATGTACGCCCTGCATTTTCAGCAGATAGGGGCGCGCCAACATCAGAAAGGTGACTAATACTGAAGATGGATTTCCGGGCAAACCAATAAAAGGCGTTCCTTTGACTTCACCAAACGCTAACGGTTTACCTGGTTTGATAGCCAGTCGCCACAGGTTCAAAGAGCCCAGCGCTTCAACGGCAGACTTAATGTGATCTTCTTCACCGACAGATACACCACCACTACTGATAATAAGATCAGCATGGCCGGCCGCTTGCGCTAATGCTTGCTGAGTCGCTTCGGGGGTGTCTTTAACGATACCTGGTGTCCATACCTCGCACCCCAGACGCGATAACAAACCCGTCAGCGTGAAGAAATTGGAATTGTAGATTTTACCTTGTGGGCACGGCATGCCTGGCATCACCAGCTCATCACCTGTATTCAATACGGCTACACATAAGCGACGATACACCGACACATCAGCCACACCGATCGACGCCAATACACCCAAATGCTGAGGCGCTAAAATAGTGCCTTGAGTGATAACTTTATCGCCAATATTAATATCCTGACCGGCTTTGCGGATGTTGTCGCCTTTATGCGGCAGACCGACGAAGCGTACCCCCTCACCTTCCAGTTGGGCTTCTTCCTGCATAATAACCGTATCGGCACCATGCGGAATTTCAGAGCCTGTGAATAAACGTACGGCGGTTCCCCGCTGGATAGCGTCAGCCGCATGCCCGGCAGCGACGCGTTGCGAGATTTGGAAAACTTTTCCTTCTTCTAAATCTTTAGCGCAGACAGCATAACCATCCATCGCACTGTTATCCGCTGGCGGAACAGACAAGGTAGAATGAATATCACGAGCCAGCACACGCCCCAGTGCTTCTTGCAATTCAACAACCTCAGTTTCCTGAACACTGTTAGCGGCATTAATTAATTGTTCCAGCCCACTTTCAAACGACTGTAATTTACCCGAATCGCAAGAGCATCCACTCATGAGCGGCTCCCACAGGCTGTTTCTGCATTCGGCAAGACCATCTCTACAAAGTTACACGGCCGATGGCGCGCATCCAGTTGCTCTTCAATAATACGAGTCCAGGCTGTTTTACACGCTTTCGGGGAGCCTGGCATACAGAAAATGACTTTGCGATTAGCAATGCCAGCCACAGCTCTGGACTGGATTGTTGAAGTGCCGATCTCGTCATAAGATAAGGTACGAAACAGTTCGCCATATCCTTCAACCTGCTTATCAAACAGCGGGATCAACGCTTCCGGGGTACTATCACGCAGGGTAAACCCAGTGCCGCCGGTAACTAATATAATCTGTGTGTTTTCACATGCGATCCAGTTCGATACGGCCGCACGTAACTGATAGATATCATCAGGTACAATTTTACGCTCTGTACAATGGTGCCCGGCTGCCGTTAGCAGTGCTTCTAAGGTATCGCCTGATGTATCCGTCTCAACCGTTCGGGTATCAGATACAGTCAGTACAGCGATATTGAGCGGTCTGAATACCACTGTGTCTTTTACATGTCCCATTTAATAATCTCCACCAGATCTGAGCATATTTCAGCTCTTTAGCCTGCACATATATCAACATAAAGTGCTTAGGGGTTGCTAATCTACCGCTTTAAGTCGGTCAAGTTTGTAAATCGTAACATCTCTACCGCTTACCGTTACGGCTTCGTCTTTGATCAGCTCTCTCAAAATACGTGACAAGGTTTCGGGTTGCATCGCTAACCTTGCCGCAATTAATTGCTTGGCTACAGGAAGATGAATCACCTGCCCTTCTGCCGCCTCTTTACCTGCTAAATCAAGCAGATAACGGCATGCCCTGTGACGCGCATTTTTCAATGTCAGGGTTTCTATTTCATTCAGTCGCGTATGTAAGCGGCGCGATAGCGTACCCAGAATTTTAAAACAACTTTCCGGTGAAGACTCCAGGATCTGCCGGTAAAGGCTGCTATTAAACCCCACTACGGTAGTTTTTTCCAAGGCTTCGGCATTCACCGGATAACAATTAATGTCATCCATGAACATAATCGCTTCTGCCATAGAGTGCCCTTCCTCGATCACTTCTATGACTTTCTCCTGTCCATCCTTCGAGAACCTGAAAAGTTTAATGCTTCCAGATACCACGATATAAAAGCGATCAGCTTTCTCTCCCTGTGCAAATAAGCGGTCGTGTGTATCAAGATCAACAGGCCTGGCGCGCTCAAACAATTGCGCTAATGCTTCATCATTCAGTGAAGAAAACAGCGGATGTACGCGCACCTGATCCAACACCCTGACACGTATAATAGGATTCATCATTAACCTCCCGTCATGTTCATGAAACGTACCACCTGAGGCTGATCTTCCTGATAAAAAGTATGTTCTTTGGGTTTGCACTGCATTGCGTCAATAATAGTCTGTTTCAAACGTTCGGCATCACCCGGATAGCGCCGCACTACCGCACGTAAATCTACTGAGTTATCCCGCCCCAAACACAACAGTAACTGCCCTTCCACCGTTAAGCGAATCCGATTACAGCTGTCACAAAAATTATGACTATGTGGTGAGATAAAACCGACACGGATATCGCTATCCTGCATCCGATAATAGCGCGACGGTCCTGCGGTTTTTTCAGCGCTGGCAACGAGTCCATGGCGTGTTTGAATACGTTTCAACACGTCATCACTGGTGCAAAGTGACTCCTGACGATTATGCGTACTCACCACCCCTAACGGCATCTCTTCGATAAAACTGATATCAATATTAAGCTCTCGGGCAAAATCGACCAGATCAATCACTTCGTCATCATTGCGGCCTTTTATAACGACGGTATTCAGCTTGATTCGTTCAAAGCCCGCATCCGCTGCCACGCGGATACCCCGTAATACCTGATCCAGCTTTTCGCGGCGAGTTAACGCGGCGAATCGTAACGGGTTTAAGGAGTCCAGACTAATATTCAAACGTTTGATACCGGCACGCTGCAAAGGCTCTGCATAGCGTTCCAGCTGCGAACCGTTGGTGGTCATGGTGAGTTCATCCAGCCCCGGCAATGCAGCAAGCTTTTCGGCCAGCGAAATAATATCGTGCCGCACTAACGGCTCCCCGCCGGTCAACCGGATTTTTTTAACACCCAGCTCGCTGAAGGCTTGCCCGATAGTAGCCAACTCTTCAAGTGACAAAACCTGATCACGCGGAAGAAATTTAACATCTTCAGACATGCAATAAACACAGCGGAAATCGCAACGATCTGTTACCGACATACGCAGATACTCAATACGCCGTCCAAAGCCATCAATTAATTCTGTGGTAGTGGTACTGCTCATATTCGTCCTGCCAGTGATCGCCCGAATGACAGTACTTGTATTAATAACACAAGCACTTTTCTATTCGTTTTATTATGAAGCGGCGGTTAACCCTGAAATATACCTAACAGGTGGTAACTCAGAGGATTAAAAGAGATATAGAGAAGAACGGGCTAAAAGTTTTAATGCTGGGACATCTGCTACATATTTAACGACGCTTCTATTGACTTAACACCTAATTACACACCAAATTACTGAATAATAAAAAAAGGAGTGAAAATATGACAACTAAATTAATCGTTGGTTTGGATGGTAGTGAGCCTGGAGAACGGGCACTCGATCATGCTAAGCGCTTATCAAAACTCATTGGTCATTGCACCATTGAGCTGGTGTATATCATTGAGTGGTCGCCCTACAGCTTCCAAACCGCTGAAGAAAATGCCCAGCGCCATAAACGCAGAGAGCAAGAGGTAAAAACGGCAACCGAACGTGTAATAACGCCCGCATTGACTGTACTTAAAGCCGAAGGATTCACCGCAAATGGACGTGTATTACACGGTGATGCTGCAGAACTCCTGAACTCAGTCGCAATCAAAGAGAAAGCTGAGCAGATTATTGTAGCCAGATCGACAGAAAGTGGCTTTGCAGCAAGGCTGTTTGGTAGCGTCACCGCAAAACTTGTAATGAGTGCCACCGTTCCTGTCACAGTCGTAAACTGAGGTTTATTATGCAAACTAAAAAAACAATAAGTTGCGCAATCATCTCTATTATTCTGTTTTTTCAAAGCTCAGCCGCATGGGCAGAAAGCAGTATTGATCAAACCGTAAATGAAGCATTTTCATGGGCTACTGGCTGGTTCGTCAATCTGATCTTTGCCCCACTACCCGGTACCAGCTTCCCGTGGATCGTTCTATGGTTGGTGACAGGCGCTACCGTTTTTACAGTCTACTTCGGATTTATTCAATTCCGTGCTATCCGGCATTCTATTGCACTGGTTAAAGGAGATTACTCTGATCCTGACGATGCGGGTGAGGTTTCCCACTTCCAGGCGCTGGCTACTGCATTATCCGGCACCGTCGGTTTAGGTAATATTGCAGGTGTTGCCGTAGCCGTTAGCATTGGTGGTCCGGGAGCTACATTTTGGATGGTCCTTGCTGGCCTGATGGGGATGGCTTCAAAGTTCACCGAGTGTACTCTGGGTGTCAAATACCGTAATGAATATGCTGATGGTACGGTCTCAGGCGGCCCTATGTATTACATCTCGAAAGGCTTCAAGGAGCGCGGTGTTCCGGGCGGAAAATTCCTTGCAGGCTTATTTGCGGTATTTTGTATCCTTGGTGCACTGGGCGGCGGCAATATGTTCCAGGCGAATCAGGCACATGCTCAGATCAGTAGTATTGTGGGTGATTATCCGGGCTGGATCACGGGTGTTATTTTTGCGCTTATTGTGTTTGCAGTAATTGTTGGTGGTATTAAATCTATCGCCAATGTCACTGAAAAAATAGTGCCAATCATGGGTGTTTTATATGTATCAGCAGCAGCGATCATAATTATCATGAATGCAGATAAAGTGGGTTGGGCTTTTGAGCAAATTTTCCTCGGCGCTTTCACTGGATTAGGGGTTGCCGGAGGGTTTGTTGGGGCACTGATTCAAGGCTTTAAACGCGCCGCATTTTCCAATGAGGCTGGCGTGGGGTCTGCTGCTATTGCCCATTCGGCCGTACGCACCAAAGAACCGATTACAGAAGGATTAGTTTCTCTGCTTGAACCATTTATTGATACGGTTGTGATTTGTACCATGACGGCTCTGGTTATCATTATTACCGGGCAGTTAACTACAGATCCAACCACCGGGCTTTATCTCGTTGGAGAGAGTGGTCGCATTATAACAGCCGATGGTTCATCGGGTGTTGCGCTGACATCTGCAGCATTCTCGTCAGCTATCAGTTGGTTTCCTTACGTGCTTGCTGTCGCTGTGGTGTTATTCGCTTTTTCAACCATGATTAGCTGGTCTTACTATGGTTTAAAAGCCTGGACTTATCTGTTTGGTGAAGGAAAAACGACAGAGTTAGTATTTAAAATAATCTTCTGTATTTTCGTGGTGATTGGTGCAGCAGCCAATCTTGGACCTGTAATTGACTTCTCCGATGCTGCCATTTTTGCCATGGCCGTTGCCAATATCATCGGACTTTACTTCTTAATGCCTATCGTTAAGAAAGAATTGACTTCATACATGTCACGCTTGAAATCAGGAGAAATAAAAAAATTCGATAAATACTAAAACGCAAAATGCCACCTTTATAAGAAGGTGGCATTTATGTTACGCATCCAGGCATTTCTCATTCAGGTGAAATGCCGCTTTAACTATTGCAGGTCGAGCCATACACTGTCAGTTGATGGCTTTTCTGTTTAATTACCCCCAGAAATTGAAGCCTCAACACCTACCGAAATATCCGATTTTTCAGCCTTTATTTTGACCTCATTTCCGATAATTTGCGTTCCTTCTTTGGCCTTAATGTTAGCTTCCTGATTAACAACATTATTACCCTTGATACTCACTTTACCACCGGATTCAATCGATGTAGCATCCGAGTCCACTTTATTCGCATAAGCGGCGCTCCCACCGATAGAGCCTTCTTTCGTAGTGCCTTCGTCGCCCTTCTCTGCTCCAATACTGGCCTCTACACCAAAAGAGGTGGTGGTCGAGGTACTTTTAGCGGCTTTAAGATTGACGTTGCCACCCGCATCAACGGCCGTATCGCCATCCGACTTCAATTTTGTTCCTTCAAAGCTGGCATCTTTGCCAGCCGAGATATTAATACCACCGCTACCCGCCTTGATACTTCCGGCTTGAGCCGTACTACTAACGCTATCCTCTTGTGAGTAGCCTCCGCTTGCTGCTGCGCCTTTACTGCCTTTGCTGGTACTCAACTCCACACTCGCATCGATAGTCGACTTGCTGCTTTCAGCCGTATCACGCGCCGCCTTGAAGTCAACGCTACCGCCAGCATCAATATCCGCCGCTCCACCCGCCTCTATTTGAGTTCCTTCAAAACTGGCATCGCCAGTGGTCTTAATGTTGAGGTTTCCGCCTGCATTAATACCACCGGTCCGCGCCGTACTGGTACTGCCACTTTCTCCTTCATTACCATATGAAGCTTCCAGACTACCGCCGGCCTTACCCACCAGATCGACTTTGAGCTCTGCATCCATTTTGTTAGCATCAGAAGACATGCTAGTTGTATCCTTAGCCGCCTTGAACTCCAGGGAACCTGCTTCGATATTGATATCACCGCCCGATTCAAACTGCGTGCCTATTAACGTAGTTTTTTCTTCCGACTTAGAATTAATACTGCCACCTGACTTGTATTTAGTGGTGACAGCCGTTGTTGAACTTTCACTTTCGCTATTAATACTGCCTTCATATTTGGCACGCAAACCTGCACCTGCACCCGCACCCGCATCCGCACCATCTTTGCTAACACCTGCTTCAGCAGAAGCACTGGCACCCACACCAATTTTAGCATCATGACTAGACGAGTCTTTACTGGAGAAAGTTGAGTCATTAGCCTCTATCTCCTTGATCTCGCGCGCCGATTGATTAATATCGCCGCCCGCTTCAATCTGCGTACCCTGATCCACAATGGTATTTTCTGCGTTACGTGTAAAGTTACCGCCAGACTTAAAGCTGCTCGTAACGTTAGTCACAGAACCTTCAGTACTGGATTCCTCTTCAGTCTTGTAACGAATACCGGCACTAACATCCGCAGATACCCCACCGCCAGCTTCTGCATTGGCTGGATCACCACCGACATTAATCTTTCCTGCATCAGCCCCTGCGCTTGCTTCAGCGCTCACTTTTGCATCGATATAAAGTCCAGCAGTCTTGGTTTCCTTCGATGAAGTTTTCAGTGTGATATCTTGTGCCGCCATGTTGAGGATATCCGTGGCTTCGATATTCATGTCGCCGCCGGATTCGACCTCAGCACCCACAAAAACAGCCGCCTCTTCTGCCTTGATCGACATATTGCCGCCAGACTTCAATGTAGAACTTGAATTGGTCAATGAGTAGTCAGTCGACTCTTCATTCTCAGTGCGGGCACCGAAAGTGACGGTACCGCTGGCTTCAGCAGAGGCGCTCGCACTCGCACTCGCGTCGGTGCCTGCCGTCCCTGCTTTAGCCTGAGCATCGGCACCGGCTTCTGCCTTGGCTTCACCTTCGCTATAAATACCTATCGAGGTACGCTCGGTTTGGGTGTTCGTCCATTCTTCGTTGCGTCCTGCCAATACTTCTACGTTTTTAGCATCCAGCTCCATATCACCACCGGACTCAACATTAGAGCCTTGCACCTTGAACGTACCTTCGGTTTGAGCTTTTAGATTACCGCCAACTTTAAAGTTTGACGATACGCTGGTGTTAGAACCTGCTTGAGTAGAGGTTTTGGTTGTCTCTACTAATTTGAGATCCCCCGAACCAGAGGCTTCTGCGCTGGCGGAAGCACTCGCCGTCGCATTGGCCCGTCCAGGACCACTGGCTGAATCACTACTGGAAGCAGAATCAGAGTCGGACTCGCCAGAACTACCGACTTTCAGGAAAGTAGTCGTTTCTGTCACAGTATTGGTGCGCGTCTCATCCAAGCCATCGAGAATATTAATCCCTTCCTTAGCATTGATATCCGCATCGCCTGCAATCGTTACATCCGAACCCTGCACGGTCATGGATTTGTCGGCCTTAACAGTAGCGTTACCGCCCACTGTCAATGTCGATCCAGAATTTGTACCTTTAAAATCATCGGTGGTCACTTTTTCTGTCCCCGCCACACCGCCACCAACGCCGAAACCAGATGTTTCTTTTACAGACTTGGTCGTTACCTTGTCCTGCCGTGCTATCACATTAAAGTCACCACCCGCGTCAACAGCTAAATCACCGCCAACGCTGACATCACTCCCTGCAATGGTCGTATCGGCACCGCTCGTTATGCTCAGATTTTCACCCGTCTGCAGAACTGAACCTATATTGCGCTCCGTGCTGGTCGTCGTATTGGTGGACGAGCTCACCAGGCTGTTGCCGGATGTTGTCGCAATTGAGTTCGTCGTTTTATCAACAATCGTGTCAAAAGTAACATTATCACCAGCAGTTAAAGCAGCATCACCGCCCGCTTTAACTTCAGCACCCAAAACAATGATGTCTTTCTTGGCATCCAGACTCAGACTGCCAGTTGAGGTAATACTGCCTTGTTTACCAATAGTGGTAACGAAAGTATTTTCACTGCCTTGACCTGTCGCCAGTGTCTCGTTTTTAATACTTCCCTCGGTCGATATGAGTGAAACAATCCCTCCCGTAATCGTGCCGCTGGTGTTAGTAATGTCTTCAACCGATTTGAGATTGAGTGAGTCTGTACCGCTAACGGTCCCCCCCGTGTTGCTGATGGACTGCACATCCATAGTGACACTACCGCCTGCAATGACAGCACCTGTCTGAATCGCATTACGGGTGGCCGCTGACAAGTAAACCACAGGTGCGAGAACTTTCTGTCCGGCAACAGTCGTTTCAACCATCCAGACGACATCTTCCTTCAGATTGGCAGTTTGATCGCCTGTCAGAGCCTGTCCGAATACAAAACCCGCTTGTTTTCCTTCAGTTACCGCCTGATCCATAAGCCGCTTCATCTGATCCGCTTCATTGCTATAGCCGTTCAAAATATTGTTACCGACCTGACTGATCAATTGCTGACGAATCAGGTTAGCCTCGTAATTAGAATCACCCAGACGTTTAATAACAGTGTCAGGGTTATACCCATAGCGCTCCGCCATATAATCGGAACCAACAAAGTTTGAACCTACAGCAAAGAGAGGATTAGCCTCTACCAGATAGGTGGCATTGGGATCCTTACTGATAACAAAGTAACCATTGGGATTAGTTGGCAGGGTAATGACGAGACCGCCAAAACTGATCGCCGACGCTCCTGTAGCGGTGGTTGTTCCACCCACCGCGGTACCACCACTTGTTCCCGATGTTGGGCCACTTAATGCTGAACCATCCCTGCCACTGGTAGCATTTGTACCACCCACACCCGTTCCGCCACTAGTTCCCGATGTTGGGCCACTTAATGCTGAACCATCCGTGCCGCTGGCAGCACTTGTCCCACCTACACCCGTTCCACCATTTGTTCCCGATGTTGAATCACTTAATGCTGAACCACCCGTGCCACGGGTCGCGGTTGTCCCATTCACACCGGCTCCACCCTCTGTTCCCGATGCTGAATCACCTAATTCTGAACCATCGGTATCACTTGTCGTCGTGGGGCCTGCTACTCCATTGAGGGCTTCACTCTCAGCCCCTCTTGCCGCTAAGGTTGGCGAGTGTGCAGAACCTTTATTTTTCAATGTTCCGCCTGAAAATACGATATTGCCTGCGAATATGCCCGCAGAGGAAGTAAAGTGTGTCCCTACAACACCAAAATCCTTATTGTAAGCATCATCGCGTGAACCTAAATACCAGACACCTCCGGCTCCCCATGTCAGATTGCTGCTGGTGCCGGCATAGTACGGATTGGAGCCGAATTGAGCATCATTGTTTGCATATATGTATTGATAAGTTTTAGAACTGCAGTCCCAGCAGTCATACATAACGGTGCCCCATCGACGTTTATATTGGTGAGTCTGGAGGTCAAAAGACTGATTCGTAAAGCTCCCCGACCCCGTTACCGAAAGGGTACCTACAGACGAAAGAACGGCCGCACTATTATTGGCAGCTCCGGAACCATAATTGATGGTCATGTTTCTGCCTGCCAGTATTTGTGGTTTGATTGCCGGCAGGGCAGCACTTTTTTCCTTTACATAGGTGGTATCTTGGTAAATATGAATAGTGTTGCAATCTGAGCAACTCGATTCTTCACTGTAATGGTCAAGCGTCGGCCCCGAAACCACCTCGGCGTTGGCCCAATCTAAGCTAATTGTTGGCAACCCACCCACCGGTTCGTTGCGGAAACCACTCGTAGAATTGATGGTTATATCACCTGTGGCTCTGATCATGTGATTATTAACGAACGAGGAAGCAGTCAATATCATATTATGGGCATCTATAGTGCCGGTGGACGCTTTGTTTGTGAACGTGCTCGTTGCACCTGCGGATAACGCTCCACCCGAATACAGCGCGCCGTAATTATAAAAACTTCCAGCGGTCGCATTTACATTCAACGTACCCAGCGCCGAGAATCCGCCCGTAGAACTATTGCTAATCCAGGGGGCATTAAAATTAAGTATGTGGCCGGAGTGGATAGCTCCCAAATTCTGGAATCCAGAAGAAAGCCCAATATCCGTCGTGCCGCTCGACGTACTGCCGACAATTCTCGAAGAGCTGCCACCGAAAGTAAGCGTGTTCAGGTTTACGGTCATGCCGCCCGGGCTTGTTAGCACACCACCGTTATTGACGGTCAGAGTTCCCGCATTGATGTCCACGGTATTACCCAGCATGACGCCGCTACCGCCTATGCTGATATCGACCCCTCGACCCCCGCCTGAACCCTTCACGTCAAGCAATCCGCCAGACTCCATGCGACCAGCATCATTAATGGAATAGTAGCTATCAGTCCCGCGCAGGGTAAGGCTACCCGCTGTTAGGAGCTGGCCTGCGTTTGTGAGTGACGTTGCCACATTCAGTGCAGCGCTGCCTTGCGACTGCAAGGTGCCAGTATTATTGATATTGTTAGCGGTGATAGTACTCCCTGCTGCACCACTCTGAATGTTGCCAGCGTTAGTCAGGTCCGACAATGAGAGCAGCAACTGGTGGCCAAAAGCAACGCTGCCTGCATTGCTGTTAAAGCGTGTATTAGTGCCATTGATGGACAGGGTATCGCCCGAAAGCCCCCCTGCCTGTAGATAACCACCCGCCTGGTTGGTGACCGTCAGTGGGCTTCCTGTGCCTGTCAACGTTAAGTCATTATTGGCAATAATCGTATTAGCATTGGTGAGCGTGCCACCCGATATATTGACATTCAGATTCTGGGCTGACTGAATGACGCCAGTCCCCATATTAGTTAACGTAGCCGCATTTACGATGCCGTTGTAGCCAGCGCCAGAGGTAATTATTTTTCCACTATTAGCAAGCGCGCCCGTCGTGATGGTGGCGTCCTGATTCGTCTGAAGCGTACCAGAGTTGGTCAGGCTGCCCGAATTACTGGTCAAATTTTTGCTGGCAAACAGGGTGCCGGAATTGTTGAGCAACTGGGCTATGCTTGCCGTCAGACCCGCACCAGACTGCAGTGTGCCGGTGTTGGTCAGGGTGTCTGCTGTCACGCGGCTGTTGCCGGTACCGCCGGTCGCTAAGGTTAGGGTGCCGGCGTTATTGAGTGCATCGCTCACGTCAATCGTGCTGATGGCCGTACCGCCCTGAATGGCGCCGGCATTGGTGAGGCTGGCTAACGTAAAGGCCAACTGATCGCTCAGTATCGTGCCGCCTGCATTGTTGTTAAGTGCCACGGCAGGGCCGCCGATAGTGAGCGTATCACCGCTGTTTGTTCCCGACTGAATAAAACCGCCGCTCTGATTGGTCAGCGTCATGCCGGCACCGGTCGAGGTGAGCGTCAGATCACGCGCGGCGATGATGGTCTTGGCATTGGTCAGCGTATCACCGGACACATTGATAACCAGGTCCTGAGCCGACTGAATAATACCCGCGCCCGTGTTGCTCAGGGTGCCCGCATTCACTGTACCCGCTTTGGCAGCGGAATCGGATAGCATCATCAGCCCGGTATTCGATAGTGCACCCGTAGCGGTAATCGTGCTGCCGTCATTAGCCTGAAGCGTACCCGAGTTAGTCACGCTGGCCGAATCACTGCTCAGGCTGGTTTTCGCCAGTAAGGTCCCTGAGTTAGTCAGCCCCTCAGCAATCGCCAGAGTCATACCGGCATTGGATTGCAAGGTGCCACTGTTGTTCAGGCTTGTGACTGTGATGCCTGTGGTGTTACCCAGCACCGTACCCGATTGCGTGTTGAACGTGGCATTCGCGCCGCTGATCGTCAGCGCGTTGCCCGCCTGAATAACCCCGGGGTTGGTATTACTGATCGCCAGTGCCGATGTTGCCGCATCAACCAACAAGTCATGGCTGGCCAGTAGCTTACCGGCATTATCCAGTGTGTCTGTTACATTAAGTGTCAGGTCATTTTCCGACTGGATGACACCGGTCTCGGTATTGGTTAGCGTAGACGTATCGATGACGCCGTTGTATCCGGTACCCGAGGTAATCAACTCTCCGCTGTTGGTCAGTGCATCCGTGGTGATGGTGGCGTCCTGATTCGTCTGAAGCGTACCAGAGTTGGTCAGGCTGCCCGAATTACTGGTCAAATTTTTGCTGGCAAACAGGGTGCCGGAATTGTTGAGCAACTGGGCTATGCTTGCCGTCAGACCCGCACCAGACTGCAGTGTGCCGGTGTTGGTCAGGGTGTCTGCTGTCACGCGGCTGTTGCCGGTACCGCCGGTCGCTAAGGTTAGGGTGCCGGCGTTATTGAGTGCATCGCTCACGTCAATCGTGCTGATGGCCGTACCGCCCTGAATGGCGCCGGCATTGGTGAGGCTGGCTAACGTAAAGGCCAACTGATCGCTCAGTATCGTGCCGCCTGCATTGTTGTTAAGTGCCACGGCAGGGCCGCCGATAGTGAGCGTATCACCGCTGTTTGTTCCCGACTGAATAAAACCGCCGCTCTGATTGGTCAGCGTCATGCCGGCACCGGTCGAGGTGAGCGTCAGATCACGCGCGGCGATGATGGTCTTGGCATTGGTCAGCGTATCACCGGACACATTGATAACCAGGTCCTGAGCCGACTGAATAATACCCGCGCCCGTGTTGCTCAGGGTGCCCGCATTCACTGTACCCGCTTTGGCAGCGGAATCGGATAGCATCATCAGCCCGGTATTCGATAGTGCACCCGTAGCGGTAATCGTGCTGCCGTCATTAGCCTGAAGCGTACCCGAGTTAGTCACGCTGGCCGAATCACTGCTCAGGCTGGTTTTCGCCAGTAAGGTCCCTGAGTTAGTCAGCCCCTCAGCAATCGCCAGAGTCATACCGGCATTGGATTGCAAGG
>NZ_LJSI01000054.1 GCF_001305295.1 Neptunomonas antarctica | reverse complement strand
TATCGCCATCTTTACCGGCGGCTCAATCCGTCATACTGCCGTGATCCCGATTGCCGGAGATCAGGTCACCAATGACATCGCCATGGCATTACGCACGCCCACGCAGCATGCCGATCAACTGAAGATCAAATACGCCTGTGCGCTGGCTCAGCTGGCCAGTGCTGACGAAACTATTAAAGTGCCGAGTGTCGGTGATCGTCCGCCGCGTGACCTTTCCCGCCAGGCATTAGCCGAAGTGGTTGAGCCGCGTTATGACGAATTGATTACGCTGGTACAGTCCGAAATACGCCGCAGCGGCTTTGAAGATTTGATTGCCGCCGGCATCGTATTAACCGGCGGTACGGCGAAAATGGAAGGTGTGGTTGAGCTGGCAGAAGAGATTTTCCACATGCCGGTGCGGCTTGCTATGCCGCAGGGTGTACGTGGCATGGATGATATTTTGCAGAACCCGATTTTCTCCACCGGCATCGGTTTATTACATTATGCGAGTCAGGGTGGTCAGGTAGGCAGTGCTTCCTCGGTACGGATGCCGTCGAAAAACGAAGCGCTGTTGACGGATAATCGCAGTAAGAAAAAGAACAGTATAAAACCGGTCGTACTCGGGCCGGGGGTCTTAAGTCGGGTTAAAGACTGGCTGAAAGGAAATTTTTGATCTTTGTTGTGTCGTGCAACAGAGATGTCTAATAAACAGATTGAATATAAAGTAGCGCTGCATAAATAAGAAGTCATAAAGCGCACACCTGAAGGAGATTAGATTATGTTTGAATTGGCTGATAATCTGCCGCAAAACGCTGTCATTAAGGTGATTGGTGTGGGTGGTGGTGGTGGTAATGCAGTTCAGCACATGCTGAATACTGATGTTGAAGGCGTCGAATTTATTTGTGCTAATACGGACTCGCAAGCGTTGCAGAATATGCTATCGCGTGCCGTGATCCAGATTGGTAGTGAATTGACCAAAGGGTTGGGCGCAGGAGCAAATCCAGAAGTAGGCCGTCAGGCGGCGATTGAAGATCGTGAGCGCATTGCTGAGATGATCACTGGTGCAGACATGGTCTTTATTACTGCTGGCATGGGTGGTGGTACCGGAACCGGTGCTGCGCCCATTGTTGCCGAAGTGGCCAGAGAGTTGGGTATTCTAACGGTTGCTGTAGTGACTAAGCCTTTCCCGTTTGAAGGCCGCAAGCGTATGAAAATTGCTGAAGAAGGTATCAAGCAATTAAAAGAGAATGTTGACTCATTAATCATCATTCCAAACGAAAAACTGATGCAGGTGCTGGGTCGTAACTGTAGTCTGATGAATGCTTTTAATACTGCTAATGATGTGCTGCGCGGAGCGGTACAGGGCATTGCAGATCTGATTACCCGTCCGGGTATGATCAACGTCGACTTTGCAGACGTTCGTACGGTCATGTCTGAAATGGGTATGGCGATGATGGGAACAGGGTCTGCGCGTGGTGATGATCGTGCTACTGTAGCCACAGAAGCGGCTATCAACAGCCCATTGCTTGAAGATGTTGATCTGAAGGGCGCTCGCGGTATTCTGGTTAACATTACCGCAGGGCTTGATATGAGCTTGGGCGAGTTCTCTGAAGTGGGTAGCATTGTTGAAGCCTACGCATCCGAAAATGCAACGATCGTGGTGGGGACGGTTATTGATCCTGAACTGACCGATGAGCTTAGAGTCACTGTGGTAGCAACAGGTCTTGGCCAGATGCACACAGAAGAGCTAAAAGTTGTTAATGGCGGTACTACCACGCGCGCTGTTTCAGCCGTAACTGATTTTAACCAGCTTGAACTGCCTACCGTATTACGTAATCGTGCGGAAGGTCGTCAGCGTGCTGGCTCTGATCATGATAATGAAATGATGCAGGCGCCAATCAAGAAAACAGGTACTGACGATATGGATTTCCTCGATATTCCCGCTTTTTTGCGGCGTCAGGCTGATTAATATAGAAGATTTACAATCTTTCAGGTGTTTTATTTTGGCCACTCAATGAGTGGCCTTTTTTTGCCTTGTAATATGACTGTCATCTCTTTAAGTACAATTGTTCTCTTTGAATAGCAATGGAACAAATGGTGGGAATGTGGCAGCTATCTTTTGGATTTTTCTTCGTCTTGGTTGTACCTCGTTTGGTGGGCCGGTAGCCCATTTAGGCTATTTTGAACGTGAGTTCGTTGAAAAGCGTCGCTGGATAACAGCGGGTGAATATGCAGAGCTAATTGCTTTGTGTCATTTTTTACCGGGCCCTGCCAGTTCGCAAGTGGGTATGGCGCTTGGATATCGACAGCAGGGAATATTAGGCAGTCTGGCAGCTTTTGCAGGCTTCACCCTTCCTTCAGCATTAATTATGATGTTGTGCGCTTCTTTACTGTTAACCGAGCCATCAGAATGGCTGCTCGGTTTATTTCATGGGCTAAAACTCTTAGCGGTGGTCGTAGTAACTGATGCCGTAGTGAATATGTCTAAAAGCGTAGCCTCTACTCGTTTTCGACGGGTGTTTTTACTCGGGTCCTTCATTCTTATGTTATTGCTAAGTAGTGCTCTTTCTCAATTGGCGGGTCTTTGCATCGCAGGATTTATCGGCTATTTGTTTTTAGCGTCGGAACCAGTGCGAGCATGGTCCATTCGACATAGTAGTAGCGTATCGCAAGAGCAGCCGTCTGTGTTTAAGTCACGGCATGTTTGGCTGTTATATGTATTGCTGACAGGAATAGTAATATTTCCTTTAATAAGTTACGGGTTACCGCAGTTAGCCTGGATGGAAAGCTTTTTCAGAGTAGGGGCGACCGTTATGGGAGGCGGGCATGTTGTGCTTCCTATGCTGAGTGCAGAGTCATCTATTGCAGGGGTAATAGAGCCATCAATTTTTTTGGCCGGTTATAGTCTTGCTCAGGCCGTTCCGGGCCCGATGTTTACCTTCGCCAGTTATCTGGGGGTTATGGTGGGTGGCAGTATCTGGGCGGGGGTCGTAGCTACGTTACTTATCTTTATGCCAGGCTGGATTATTTTGTTGTTAGTGCTGCCTGTGTGGCAAAAAGTCCGAAGCTCCGTCATTTTAAATGCGGCAGTAGCCGGTATTCAGGTTGGCGTTGTTGGGTTATTAATGGCTACGCTATATAAGTTTGTGTGGGCAGGTGCAATAAGTGGCTTTGTCGATATGGCTATAGTGCTCACACTCTGGTTTATTATCGTTGTGTTTAAGTGGCCGATTTGGATAGGAGTTATTGCCGCGGCGCTGTTTGGTCTTGCAGCGGTGCTATGCGTTTGACTTAACTGAGTTTACTGCATTCAATCAGTGTTCCTTGTATGTATAAAAAATCAGAAAATGTCTTGCACTCACAGGGACTTATGATAGAATTCGCGCCTCACAACGGTCAGGTGTCCGAGTGGCCGAAGGAGCACGCCTGGAAAGTGTGTATACCGCAAGGTATCGAGGGTTCGAATCCCTCCCTGACCGCCATTTCTATAATTTAATTTAAAAACTATAACTTATAGAGATAATGCCACTCAAATTTTGATGTCAGAAATAATCTGACTTCATGTGCTATCTTCCCCTAAAGATTGTTAGGTTTTATCAATTGCTTTTACTCGTTGATCTATAACTCCCCTTCCCAAGGTAGTCTGCGCAAGTAGCCTCTCCATTGTCATTGATATGTGCTAGCCCCTTTAATGACGGGTATTCACTCGGTAAAGTCAGGCACAAATTTAGATCTGAATGTCATTGTGTGAAAACAAATCTCTTTTACCTCGAAAATATAATGTATTTATTTTTATTCTTTACGACATTAAATAGTTGCTGATGGTGGCTGGTTCCTCCATGTGCTTGGATTATTTGATTCGCTCTGCATAGTACTCACTGGCAAATTCTAACGGTTCTCAGATTTTCTGAAAGTTCCGTTTATAGCCTCGGTGTTATATTAATTGCTTCATTTTATGAACAAATTTCATCGCTGAAAACAATAGGAAACACCAGGTCTCTTCCTTCGGTAACAGTCTGATATTAAGACGAGGGCAATTGGTCGCTGTACATTCAGCAATCTGTAGCAGTTTCCCGCCAACACACAGTTAGATCTCGTTGCACGTCGTGCCATTCGAATCTTCTTCATACCAAATATTGTCATTCGGTTATAGTGTTTAGAAAGCAAACAATATCCTGAATTAGGTCTACAATGAATATAAGCTTAATTAGGCGAATTGATGCGAATAAAAAATCAAGTTGAAATCAGTATTCTCCAAAAAAGTACTCATCATAAATAGGGCTGCATGAATTATTCTGAATCTTCACAGATAAAAGCATCTACAAAGATTATTTCAGCCGGATTCATAATAATGATCCTGTTGGTGATGCTGTTCGCTCTTCTGGTGTTACGTGAAAATACAAAACTTGCTGAACTCAATGATAAAATGTACCAGCATCCCTTTTCAGTCAGTGTCGCTGTATTAGAAGCAAATAACGACATTCTCGCCATGCACCGGTATATGAAGGATGTAGTGTTGGCGACAAATAAAGATGAATTAGAAGTAGCTATTTCTCTAGTAGAACAACATGAGCATGAAGTTTATCGACAGTTTGAATTAATCAAAGAACGTTATCTCGGCAATGAAGGAAAAATTAATGTTGCATATATAACATTTGTTGATTGGAAGTCTTTACGTGATGAAGTTATTGCCTTGAAGCGTGACAACGAGGATCAACTGGCGGCTGTTATCACTAAAGGAAAAGGAGCCGCATACGTTAAAGTGCTAAACCAAAGAATGAGTGTTCTGCAAGATTTCGCTCGTAATAAAGCACTTGAGTTTAAAGACAATAGCCAGCATTCCTATGATGCGAGCAAGTCCTATCTCTATGCCATGCTCATTTTCATGCTCTTATCGAGTGCCATAACAGTAATTTTTGTCATCTTACTAGTCAGAAGAGCTGATGATTATCGCAATGAAGCTGAAGAGCGCTTTGATGATCTTATCAATAGCTCTAAAATTTCTATGAAGAAAAAAGAGGAAAAAATTAAACGTGCCCACGAAGAAATTACCTTACAAAACAAAGATAAAGAAAAGCGAGCAGATGAGTTAGTTATTGCTAAAGAAGAGAAGGGTAAGCGAGCAGATGAGTTAGTTATTGCTAAGGAAGAGAAGGGTAAGCGGGCAGATGAGTTAGTTATTGCCAAGGAAGAGAAGGGTAAGCGAGCGGATGAGTTAATTCTTGCCAACGAAGAGAAGGGTAAGCGGGCAGATGAGTTAATTCTTGCCAATGAAGAACTTGCCATTCAAAACAAAGAGAAAGATAAGCGAGCAGATGAGTTAGCTCTTGCCAACATAGAACTTGCCTTTCAAAACAAAGAGAAAGATAAGCGAGCAGATGAGTTAATTATTGCCAAGGAAGAGAAAGAGCAACGCGCAGATGAGTTAATTCTTGCCAACGAAGAACTTGCCTTTCAAAACAAAGAGAAGGATAAGCTAGCAAATGAGTTAGCCCTTGCCGCCAGTGTATTCACTCACGCCCGAGAAGGTATCACTATTACTGATGCTGCCGCCACTATTATCGATGTTAACGACACCTTCACTCATATAACGGGTTTTAGTCGTGAAGAGGCTATTGGTCAGAATCCACGCATTCTTCAATCCGGACGGCAATCTCCGGATTTTTATGTGGGCATGTGGCAAGCGCTACTGAAAGATGACTATTGGTCTGGTGAAGTATGGAATCGTCGTAAAAATGGCGAAGTGTATGCTGAAATGAAAACTATCAGCGCTGTCCGAAATAAACGCGGCATCACGACCCATTATGTTGCCTTAGGTAGCGACATCACCCCAATGAAGGAGCATCAGGATCAATTAGAATGGATGGCTAATTATGATGTGTTAACCAGTCTGCCCAATCGCACACTGCTCGCTGATCGGCTAAGCCAGGCAATGGTGCAAAGCCTGCGCCATCATAATTCAGTCGCCGTGGTATTTCTGGATCTAGATGGTTTTAAAGACGTTAATGATGTCCATGGTCATGATGTGGGGGACGACTTGTTGATTGTCGTCTCGCTTCGCATGAAAGAGGCCTTGCGTGAAGGGGATACACTTGCCCGTATTGGCGGTGATGAATTTGTGGCTGTATTAGCTGATTTAGCCAGCGTTGAAGATTGTGAGCCGGTATTAGGGCGATTGTTGCTGGCTGCGTCTGAACCTATCACAGTAGGCGACGTGGTATTGAAGGTATCAGCCAGTATTGGCGTCACTCTTTACCCGCAAGATAGTGTGGACGCCGACTTGCTCATGCGTCATGCAGATCAAGCCATGTATGAGGCTAAAGAATCGGGTAAGAACCGTTACCACTTATTTGATACCGTTCAAGATGACGCGGTTAAAGAGCAAAGAGAAAATCTGGAGGCTATTCGCAGCGCATTAGATAATCATCAATTTATACTTTATTATCAGCCTAAGGTTAACATGCGGACAGGTGCGGTGACGGGTGTTGAGGCACTCATTCGCTGGCAACACCCAAAACGAGGCCTATTAAATCCAATCGAGTTCTTACCTGTCATTGAAAATAACCCCATGATTAGAGAGATGGGTGAATGGGTTATTGATACCGCACTGACGCAAATAAGCCAATGGCAAGAAACCGGGCTCAATCTATCCATATGCACCAGCGTAAACATTGCAGCAGTGCAATTACAGCAACCTGACTTTACAGAGAGGCTGGCCACTTTGCTAGCGGCCCACCCCGATGTTGATCCCCGCTATTTAGAGCTAGAGGTGTTGGAAACAAGCGCCTTAGATGATGTAGGGCATGTGTCAGCAGTCATGAATGCCTGTATGGCGCGGGGCGTAAACTTTGCCTTAGATGATTTTGGTACAGGCTATTCATCACTTACACATCTTAGACGTTTGCCCGCCGGCCTGATTAAAATAGACCAAAGCTTTGTGCGCGATATGCTGGTTGATGCTGATGACCTTGCCATTGTTGAAGGCGTTATAGCCCTAGCCAAATCATTCAAGCGTGAGGTGATTGCTGAAGGTGTTGAAACCATTGAACATGGCATTGCATTATTGCAGTTGGGTTGTGAATTAGCACAAGGATATGGCATTGCAAGGCCGATGCCTGCAAGTGATGTTCCCGCGTGGATTCGTGAGTGGAAGCCTGATATTAGTTGGCCGACCTGAATAAATTGAAGAGTGATTTGAAAGTACCAGACTTTGCAGTCATGTTGCTTCGACTCAGGGCTATGTGAAAACAGGTATCGCTCTGTATTTCTACTAATTTTCCGATGTCACCGCGATCAGAATAACTATTTGTTCGGGTTTGCGGTTTATTCTGGCTTCTATTTCATCCGGTATATCTTCATGCTCCGAGCGCTCATTCGTCGATACCTGATCGTTGTGTATTCTTTATTGAGCAGTTCAGACAATGAATAATCTGCACAAACAGCCTTCAAGCTCATTCCAGTCAACATATCTACGCTTCCGAATTTAGTCTTACTTTATTCAATTGACCTATAGATAAGATACATATCCTTGTTAGTGTATATGACATATGTGTCACATATGTCATATACTTATTCAGTTTAGCTGGACGATGTTTATTGAGTGGCCAGCATCGGGGCGATAAGCGAGGCCCAGACTCAAAAAACAAGACGCCGTTGTGGCAGTTGTGACCTTGAGCAAACAGGGAGTGTTATCTGGCAGCGTTTTGTTTTCGAGCCACTATCGATATCAGTTAAGAGATCGAATTTCCACGATCATATTATTGCTAAAATCCAACTATAAATAGTGATTAAGTATCGATGTATATATGTAATAAAATGGTATTAATTGTCACTATCATTCTTCTGCTCGCAGCAATACCAGGAGCGGTCGTGAGTTATAATTATGCCCAGCGTAGCACTCTGGAGAATGAATCCGCTATTCTTGAACAGTCGACCCGCGTATTTGCAGCTTCTGCGTCGCATTTTTTCTCTCAAAGCGAGCCAAAGCTGACTTCATTGGCACATCTTTTGGAAAAAGCACTGGGTGGCCCCATTCATCCAGATGAGATTAAGTCATTTTATCAGATCATGGAACAAAACCCAGACGGCGTCTGGCGTAACCGTAAATCCGGATATGATGGGTATAGCGAAGCAGGCATATTTCTTCCGCCTAATCCTCAGGAAAGCGATAAACAAAAGGTTCAGCATTTGCGGATTAAACGTATCATCGATATATTTGGTGCGGCCAGCCAGTTGCGGGAAAATGTCTGGTATTTATCAACGAATCGTAGCGCAATTATATTCGATAGAAGCGTGCCTGAATTTGCTTTCGACCAGAACGTCGACAACGGCTACACACAAAGCCCCTGGGTTACCTACACATCGCCTCAACTCAACCCCAGCCGGAAATTCCGTTTTACCCCGCCTCTTTTTGATCCGGTGCTTAAAATTTGGGTGATCAGTGGGCTGTATCCACTCTACCTTGAAGGGCAATGGATTGGCGCGCTGGGCGATGATATGCCCTTAGCCCGGGTTCTGGAAGCCATGATGTCCAGTGAGGGGGCCCACCCAGGCACGCAGCACTTTTTGTTGGACGATAATGGAAACTACGTGTTGGCCGGCCCGTGGCAAAAACAGCTTGAATCTTCAGCAAAGGTTTTTCAGCCGGACTTAAGTGCAGAGCCACAGCTAGCGACTTTAATGACCTCCCAGCTAACAGATGCTCCCCGTGCAGTAAGCCACGAGATTAGTGTCAATGGCATTCAATACGTGGCCATCGGTGTAACGTTAAGCCCACTGGGCTGGAAATACTTTCGTATGGTGCCTGTTGATGAAATGATGGCACCCACCCGCTGGTTGTTGTATGCACTGGGGGGCATGATTATTTTTCTTACGGTCCTCGCGGGAATAATGATAGGAACAGTCCCAGGCGCTAGTATCACGCAACGTATTAAACTATTAAGCGATGCCATGAAACGCTATAGCCATGATCATAGCCGCCGTGCTTCAACAAACCGCGGGGGTAATGACGAAATCACGCATGTTGCACAAGTATTTAATAGCATGGCGGATGATATCGAACAAAATATAGCGGATCGTCATCAGGCAGAAAAGGCGTTACGTGCGGCGCAAGCGTTCTGGCGACGTGCATTGGAAGAATTCGGTGACGGCGTGTGGGATTTGAATGTTGCAACACGCGAAGTTAAATACTCAAAGCGTTGGAAAGAGATGATCGGTTACGCGGACGATGAACTGCAAGATGATTTCGATGTTCTTGAAAACCACTTGCACGCTGATGATCGTAAACGCGTGTTAAAAATAGTGCAGGGTTACCTCCAGGGTAGTATGCCGGTTTATTCCGTTAAATTTCGCTTCCTCTGTAAAGACGCTAGTTACAAATGGATATTAGCCCGGGGTATGGTCTTCTCTCGTGATGCAGATGGTCAACCCCTGTGTATGGTGGGTACGCACACTGACATCACTGAACGGATAAACGCTGCACAGCAGCTTCGAATCGCTGCAACGGCCTTTGAATCACAGGAAGGCATGCTGGTGACTGATGCTAGTGGTGATGTGCTGCGAGTGAATAGTGCTTTCACCATGATTACAGGCTATGCCGCGGAAGAGGCCGTGGGCCAAAATCCTGGGAAATTACTGGCTTCTGGTCGTCACGACACGGCTTATTACGAGTCTCTTTGGCGCAAAGTTAACGCGACGGGAGGCTGGCGAGGCGAGATATGGAGCCGCCGCAAGAACGGTGAGATTTATCCTGAGTATCTCACTATTACGGCGGTAAAAGCGCCTGATAAAACGGTTACTAATTATGTTTTTACACTGGTCGATATTACCTTGAGAAAGGCGGCGGCTGATGAAATCGAGGCATTAGCATTTTACGATCCGCTGACTCAGCTACCCAATCGGCGTTTATTATTGGATAGACTCAAGCATGCGCTGGTTTCCAGTCGCCGTAGCGCGAAGAAAGGTGCTTTATTGTTTATCGACCTGGATCATTTTAAAACGGTCAATGACACGCTGGGGCATGATGTAGGCGATCTGCTATTAAAACAAGTAGCTGAACGGTTATTGCTGTGTGTAAGAAAAAATGACACCGTCGCTCGATTGGGCGGAGATGAATTTGTAGTGATGTTAGAAGGCCTTAATGAACAACGCCATGAAGCAGCAACGCAAACGGAAATGATCGGTAATAAAATTCTGACCACATTAAGCCCGTCTTATCAGCTCGGGGAGCAAACCTATTTTAATAGTTGTAGCATAGGTATCGTTATTTTTTGCGATCAAGATGATCATAGTCATGAAGCGTTGCTGACACAGGCTGATATTGCTATGTATCAAGCCAAGAATGCAGGTCGTAATACTCTCCGTTTCTTTGATCCACAGATGCAAGCCAGTATAGCGGCTCGTGCCGAAATGGAGCACGCACTTCGTAAAGCAATTGATGACCAGCAATTCGCTTTGTATTATCAGATACAGGTCGATCGTTTGAGTAATCCATTAGGTGCTGAAGCACTCATCCGTTGGAACCATCCAGAAAAGGGATTAATCTCTCCCGCTGAGTTTATTGATTTAGCAGAAGAAACGAATCTTATTATTCCTATCGGGCGATGGGTGCTGGAAACGGCTTGCGCTCAGATTAAAGCGTGGCAGAAAAGTGTACAATTTCGCCGCCTGACGCTATCTGTCAATGTTAGTGCTAAACAATTCAATCAGCATGACTTCGTATCACAAGTAAGCGCGTGTATACAAGGATACGAAATTAATCCAGGCCTGCTTAAGCTAGAGCTCACTGAAAGTATGCTGCTTAACAACATCGACACAACGATTGAAAAAATGAATGCATTGCAAGCAATCGGTATTCGCTTTTCACTCGATGACTTCGGCACGGGCTATTCATCTTTACAATACTTAAAACGCCTGCCGTTAAGTCAGTTGAAGATTGATATTTCTTTCGTGCGCGATATTGCCATTGATGAAAATGATCGGATAATCGTACGTACCATCATTGCTATGGCAAAAAGTCTCAACTTAAACATCATTGCCGAAGGAGTGGAAACGGAAGAGCAGCAAAGGCTTCTTTTTAATAAAGGCTGCATAAACTATCAAGGGTATTTGTTTGGTCATCCAGTGAAAATTGAAGAGTTTGAGGCTTTATTAAGCAGGGTTGTATGATATCAGTGCAATTATTTTAAGAGATGTTTTATATTATTTCATAGTTTATAGGAAATTATGATTGGCTGGTGAAGTGGTATTATCTCTAGAAATTAGAATTCATGACGTATGTAGCGATACTTCCACTAGCTGCTCAGCTGCTATCATTGCCCACATTTTCGAGCTATTCAATAATCCCTCTCAAAATCATCAGCATCGAATACCCGAGACGGTAAACGATGCTTGTGGTTACGCCTGATGCTTTTTATGAACAGCTTACCTGCGCTATTTTGTCAGAATAGTCTTTAGCCTTTCAGTACATTGCTCAATGACTGCGCGACATAGTTGAGGTTATGAGAGGATAGCCCGGCAATATTGATGCGGCTTGAGTCGACCATGTAAATGGAATACTCATCGCGCAGGCGGCCCACCTGATCTTTATTAATCCCCAGGAACGAGAACATCCCTTTTTGCTGCGGTATAAAGCTGAAGTCTTGCGTGCAACCGGTTGCGGCAATGTCGTTCGCCAGCTGATGACGAAGTTGCAGAATACGGTTACGCATTACGGCTAGTTCATCACCCCAGCTTTTCGTCAGTTCTGTATTGCTTAGAATAGTCTCAACAATAGCGGCCCCATGTGCGGGTGGCATCGAATAGTGACTACGGATAATGCTGAACAGGTTGCTGGCGGTTACGGCCGCCTGTTGCTGATTCGGCGCAATGATCATCACCGAGCCGGTACGCTCACGATACAGGCCAAAGTTTTTAGAGCATGAACTGGCAATCAGCATTTCAGGTGCTTTATCTGCCAATAGGCGAACACCGTAAGCGTCTTCATCCAGCCCGTCGCCTAGGCCTTGATAAGCGATATCGACAAACGGAATCAAGCCCTTACGTACCAGCAGTTCGGCAATGATATCCCATTGATCTGTCGAGAGATCCGCGCCGCAAGGGTTATGGCAGCAGCCGTGTAGCAGCACGACATCGCCTGCGTTAGCGGATTCCAGTGTGCTGCACATCGCATCAAAGCGAATCGCTTTGGTTGCACCGTCGTAGTATGGGTACTCAGTTACGTTAAGGCGGGCGCCTTTGAGTAGCGGAATATGGTTAGCCCAGGTTGGATCGCTTACCCACACGGTGGTATCCGGGGCACACTTTGCTAAAAATTCTGCCGCCATGCGCAATGCGCCACAGCCGCCCGGAGTTTGCGCAACCGTGATACGTTTGTCTTTAAGCGCGCTATGCTCATTGCCCAGCAATAAGCGGCTGATATGGTAATTAAAGCCTTCTGCACCGGCAGGGCCAATATAGGTTTTGGTCGTTTCTGTGGCCAGCAGGTGCGTTTCAGCGGCGGTAACCGCTTGCATAATCGCTGTATGACCTTGCTCGTCTTTATAGACGCCCACACCTAAGTCAACTTTCAGTGGGTTGTTATCCTGACGGTACTGGACCATCAGATTTAGAATTGGGTCTGCGGGTAGCGCGTGCAGATGTTCAAACATGGCTATTCTCCTGCGCCTTCAGTGGCGTGTTGGTACTGTGCCATTAATGCAGAGTGCTGCTTTTCAGCTTTCTCTGCTGCTGTTTCCCGAACCGGGCCGTAGCCACGAATCTCTTTTGGAAGGTTGGCAAGCTGCAGCGCCAGATCATAGTTGTGTTGTGTTGTGTTGCTTTGTAACGTGGCTATGAGGTTTTTGTAACTGGTTAGCAGTTGTCTATCCAACTTTCGATCAGCAGAAAAACGGAAAGGATCCAGCATTGTATGACGTATACCGCGTATTTTGGCGAGCATTCGCAAGGATTTCAACATCCATGGGCCAAATTGTCGCTTAACAGGTCGCCCATTGACAGCTTTCCCGCCTAAAATCGGCGGTGCGAAGTTAAAATGGACTTTATAGTCGCCTTCAAAGGTATCTGCTACCTCTTTCAGGAAGTCGGTATCGGTGTATAAACGTGCCACTTCATACTCGTCTTTGGTTGCCATTAGTCGATAAAGCTGTGTGGCGACAATCTCTGTCAGCTGTTCCTTATTATTTTCTCCTGGCTGTCTGATTTGCTGTTCGAGCTGCCGAATGCTGTTTACCTGTTGCAGGTATTGGTCGGCGAGCTTCTGGTTTTGGTAACGTACCAGTGTGCCAGCCAGACGCTGAATCTTTTGATCGAGTGTTTCAGCGGCTTTGTCGGGTTGCTGGTTCGCGGCTTGCTTAACATAGTCAGGCATCGTAGCGGCTAAGCGCCCCCAGCTAAACGCTGTTTTATTTTTCTCGACCGCAACCGCATTGAGTTCGATGGCACGTATCAGCGCTGTGCCGGAAAGGGGAATCAGTCCTTTCTGCCACGCGTAGCCAAGCATCATTACATTAGAGAATACCGTGTCGCCCAACAAGTGCAGTGCCAGGGTATTAGCATCCAGTGTCGAAAACTGGCTATCACCCACCGCTTCGGCTAATAGGTTCACGCGTTTGCTGCTTTCGATATCGGCATCCCGATAAAGCACGTGGTCAGCGGTCGCCATTTCGGCAAGGTTAACAACGGCTTTGGTGTGATTATGACGTAGCACATCGAGCGCTTTAGCAGAGGAGGCGACCACCATATCACAAGCGATGAGGGCGTTAGCACGGCCATGATCGGTACGTACCTGATGAATGTTGTCGGGTGACGGCGCTAAGCGTACATAGCTGAGGACTGCTCCGCCTTTTTGAGCAAATCCCATAAAATCGAGTACGCTGGAACCTTTGCCTTCAAGATGTGCGGCCATGGTGATCAGTGCGCCAACAGTCACCACACCGGTACCACCGACACCGCTGACCAGCAAATCATAGGTTCCGCTTAGCGGTAGTATTAACGGTGTTGCTATCTTGGCTAATTGCTCAGTGACGGCATCTGCACTAATACCTGTTGGTTTGCGCAGTTGTCCGCCTTCAATGGTGACAAAGCTCGGGCAGAAGCCATTCACACAGCTGAAATCCTTGTTGCAGGAAGATTGATCAATCTGGCGTTTAACGCCCATCTCGGTGGTGCGTGGCACAATAGACAAGCAATTCGACTGTGCGGAGCAATCACCACAACTTTCGCAAACATGATGGTTGATCATTACTCGCTTAGCCGGATCAGGAAATTGGCCGCGTTTACGCAGGCGACGCTTTTCTGCCGCACAGGTCTGATCGTAGATGAGGACGGTAACACCTTTTATCTCGCGTAACTCACGTTGGACTGAATCGAGTTCGTCGCGGTGGTAGAAGTTCGTACCTTTTGGAAATTCACTTTCATGGCCGTGATATTTTTCGGGTTCATCGCTTAGCACGACAACGCGTTTAGCGCCTTCGGAATGCACTTGCTGCGCAACAACGGGGACGCTGATTTTTCCGTCTACCGGTTGCCCTCCAGTCATAGCAACGGCATCGTTAAAGAGAATTTTATAGGTAATATTGGCGCCCGCCGCAATGGATTGGCGGATGGCCATCGAGCCTGAGTGAAAGTAGGTGCCTTCTCCCAGATTCTGGAAAATATGCCCGTTGCCGGTAAAGCGCGACTTGCTGGCCCAGTTAACGCCTTCGCCACCCATCTGGATTAGTGATTCAGTATTGCGCCCCATCCACGATGCCATAAAGTGGCAGCCGATGCCGGCGAGTGCTTTGCTGCCTTCAGGTACTTTAGTAGAGCGATTGTGTGGGCAGCCTGAACAAAAATAGGGCATACGTCGCACGCCGCCGGGGTCTTTAACCGCAACCCCGGATTCTTTAATTTGCTGCAGCTCATCGGTAAAGCTTAGATTGAGGAGCCGTTGCAACCGCGCCGCGATAAAAGAGGCCAGCAAAGAGGGACTAAGCTCGCCTACGTAAGGGATCAGCGGTTGTCCGTTTTCATCTTGCTTACCGGTGATCAGTACTTCGCCGGGGCGGTCGGGTTCCGACATCGCTTCTTTTATCTGGCTTTCAATGATGCCGCGCTTCTCTTCGATAACCAGAATTTCCTGCTTACCATGCACAAAATCAAGAATGCCGTTTTTTTCCAGTGGCCAGACCATACCGACTTTAAAAATTTCAATACCGATGTCTTGTAGTGTTTGCTCAGGCAGTCCAAGCAATTCGAGCGCTTCCATTAAATCCAAATGCGCCTTGCCGGTACTGACAATACCCAGCTTTGGGTTAGGAGAAGTAATGACCTTCTTATCGATTGGGTTGGCTCTGGCAAATGCCTGAACGGCGGCCAGTTTATGCTCAATACGTGTCTCAAGCTGCGGGCCGGGAAGGTCTGGCCAGCGATAATGCAGGCCTTCAGCGGGGGCGATAAAATCGTCTGGGATCTTAAATTCGGGTAAGGGTTTGAGTTCCACACTGCAGGCACTTTCGACGGTTTCAGATATCGCTTTAAAACCGACCCACATACCGGAAAAACGCGACAGGGCGTACCCCCACAAGCCAAATTCTTCATATTCTGCAATGCTTGCCGGATTAATGATGGGCATGAACCAAGCCATAAAGGCAACGTCGGACTGATGCGGCATCGAAGATGAAACACAACCGTGGTCATCTCCCGCAACGACTAACACGCCACCGGTTGGCGAGCTGCCATAGGTATTCCCATGTTTGAGCGCATCGCCGGCACGATCGACCCCCGGGCCTTTGCCATACCAAATGGAAAATACACCATCAACGGTTTTATCAGGGTCAGTCTCTACCTGTTGGGATCCGAGCACCATTGTGGCCGCCAGGTCTTCATTGATAGCGGGAATAAACTCAACATTGTGTTGCTCTAATAATGCTTTAGCGCTCCACAGCGCCTGATCATAGCCTCCCAGAGGTGAGCCGCGATAACCGCTAATAAAGCCGCCGGTATTCAAACCGTTCTTTTTGTCTAGCTGAGCCTGTACTAACGGAATCCGTACCAGCGCTTGTGTGCCCGTAAGGAAAACGCGTCCTTCGGTACGGGTGTAACGGTCATTGAGTGCGTAATTATCGAGTGGCGCTGAAATGTCTGGGGTAGCTGTGTTTTGGGTAGCAGTGTCTTGAGTCGCGGAGTCCAGAGCTGGAGTCACTGGCTGAAATTCTGAAGTTGTCATAAAGTCGGCTACTTTTATTGTTTGTTATTTGATCAGTGTAGGTGTTTGGCGAAGAAAGGTGCTTTCTATTTAATGTTCTAAAATGCTTTGAAATGGAATATTCTTTCTTTTTTGTGTTATTAAATAAAAATATATTTCTTATTTTTTGAAATTTTAATTATGGGCTTTTTTATGGATTCATTTGATCGGCATATTTTGCGTATTCTTCAACAAGATGGGCGAATCAGTAATCAACAATTGGCGGGTGAGGTTGGCTTATCGGCAGCAGCCTGTTGGCGTCGCGTAAAAGCACTGGAAGATAAACATGTGATACGAAAATATGCAGCACTGATCGATGCTGATGCGGTACAGCAAGGATTATGTGTTTTGGTGATGGTGTCGTTGTTACGTCATTCTGTTGATCATACAAAAGCGTTTGAGGAGGCAATGAAAGGCTGCGAAGAAGTGCTGCAATGCTATGCTGTCACCGGAAATGCCGATTTTATGCTGCGGGTGGTGCTGTCTGATATTAAAGCGTATGACCAGTTTCTGAATGAAAAGGTGTTTCCGTTAGAGGGTATTTCTCAGGTGCATTCAAACTTTTCCTTACGTGAGATTAAATCTGAAACGGCGCTTAAAGTGTAGTTGAGATTCGGGCAGGCCCGGCCGGGTGGTTGTAAAAAACCGTTTAGGCCGTGAGCGTATTTTAGATAAGCTGGTTGGCGAGCAATTGCCAGACATCTGCTAAACTGATTAGTAGGTTGTTTATTAGCTGCCGGGTTGAGTGGCGCTATGTTGCAGGTTTTATCTAACGTCACATAAAGAATTACGGGCAGGGCATTTACCTGTATTCGGGTTTTTATAGGAATCATTGTTTGATTAAGGAAATTATTAGCATAGTGTTGGTTGGTGGGCTCTTATCATCTTCGGGCTCAGTCTTTGCTGCAGATGGCATCCGTAGAATTGTTCGCGCTGATGGTGTGATCGAATACACGAATGTTTCCAATAAAGCATCCAGTGCCCAATCAGGGAACGCTTTACGATCCGGCAAAAAGAAGACGTATGAATCTATTTATAAATATCGTGAATCCAATGGTGTGCTGACCTTTTCTGATCAGAAACCCCGAGGTGGTATTGAGTTTCAGACACTTAAATTTGCCTGTTTTGCCTGCAATCCGACATCAACTATTAATTGGAATAATACGCCTCTCAATTTAACGGCCTATGAAGATTATGTGAGCCAAAGTGCAAAACAGCACGCGGTTGATCCGGCATTAATACGCGCTGTGATGCATGCTGAATCAGCCTTTAACCCAGCCGCTGTTTCGAGTCAGGGCGCACAGGGGTTAATGCAGTTAATGCCAGCGACGGCCAGAGAGTTGGGCGTGAGTGATGCACTTAATGCTGCCGAAAATATTCAGGGCGGTGTTAAATATCTGGGTGAGCTATTAGGTATGTATCACGGAGATATTTTACGCGCGACTGCCGCTTATAATGCCGGCCCGGGGGCGGTGAAAAAATATAATGGTGTACCACCCTACGCAGAAACGAAAGCTTATGTAGAAAGAGTAGGTATTCTACATAAGCGGTATCAAGAAGCGGGTTATTGAATGTTAGCAGGGCGCTCTCGCTTGCTTTAGCTATGAGTAGTTCATAATGAAGCGTGCTTGGCTTCCAGAATGGCTATTCCCTGGCGATAACCTATCCCGCCATTGCCGTGTACTAAGCCATATTGATGTGTGCTGTTGGTTGTCAGTTGTTGATACATCTCAATCAGGCCATTAAGCGCAGGGTTGTTCCAGGGTGCACGTGCCAGGTTCATACCGCCTGTAATTGTCATTAAATGCTTACTTAAAAATGCAGGGACTTCATCCATGGATGCTACCAAGCCGCTGCTAATCAAAAAGGCTAAAGGTACCACTGGATAACAGGTGTATATTTCCATGAGCACTTTATCGGCAGTGATTAGCGAATTTAGTGCTACATCGGCTTCTTTGCATGCACTTTTATACGCTTCGGTTAAGTGTTCATAGCGTGCGATACGAGGTAGTTGCTGTACTTCGTCAATATTGAGTAAACCTAAACCAACGCCTGCTACCTTGACCAACTTCTCTTTATCCAGATTGAGTCGTTCAGCTAATGAATCACTGCATAATAATAAGCGACCTGAAAAATCAATTAAGGGGTTGGCGCAATCTACGCCACGAAATAATTTTGTTACGTGGTTAAACCATTTTGGGCCGGGAGAAGCGAAATGCGCACGTTGTTGTTGAATGGCGATCTCGTGGCTGCGGCTGTGGTTGGTAAATAATGCATCCGCCAATTCGAGAAATTCTTCGTCACTGATTTTATTATATTTTATAAACTCATCCGCTAAATCGTTATAGAGCTGAGCAATAGAGTAATCATCAGCGTAGACCGCCATCAGGTGATGCCGCTCCTCTCGTTGATAGCCGCTTTTCAGCGGCTCGTCACCACTAATAACAATGGCATCATGCCCCTGTGCTATGAGTTCCTGAGCACGCTTCAGTGCAATGATGGGCGCACAGCCACTTCGAAAGTGATTTTCTTTCTGTTCACTATGCCAATCGACGGATAATGGCTCGATCGTTAGCTGTATTGGATTAATCTCCAGATGCTTGATCGACTCTATAGTCGATTGGTAGTGAGCTATTTGCCGATGCAATTTAACACTATCGTCTTGATCTACTTGCGCATAAGCCGCGATTATATTTACTGGGGTAGCCGTCATGCTGTCACAATCCTAACGAATGAATAGAGCTAAATAGTATCAGATAACGCCACACTATTTTTAGCCCAGGAGAGATCAAAATGAACTCTCCTTTTTGTATCGCCTTACAGCCCTAGCTTCTCACTGACGTAATCGGCATCTTTGTAGCCTCGGCCTGATAAGTTAACCAGAATGGTTTGATCAGGCCCGAGTGTGGCCGCTTTACGAATAGCCCAGGCGACGGCATGGGCGCTTTCCAGCGCAGGAATGATTCCTTCAACACGCGATAGCATCATAAAAGCATCGAGACACTCTTGATCGCTCGCTACATCATATTGAACTCTATCAAGATCTTTGAGGTGGCAGTGCTGTGGGCCGACTCCCGGATAATCTAATCCAGATGCAATTGAATGAACCGGTAGTGGCTCGCCATTGCTATCTTGTAAAACATAGCATTTAAAACCGTGAATTTCGCCCTGCGTTCCTTTGGTCATCGTTGCAGAATGATACGGTGTATCCAGGCCTTTTCCGGAAGGTTCCACACCCACGATAGTGACGCTTTCATCATTCAGGAACTCGGTAAACAGCCCCATGGCATTTGAGCCGCCGCCGACACAGGCGGTAATGTAATCGGGTAGTTTGCCTTCTTTTTCCATAAACTGCTGACGTGCTTCACGGCCAATAACGCTCTGGAAGTCACGTACTATTTTTGGGAAAGGATGGGGGCCGACAACAGAACCGATAGCATAGATGTAGTTAACCGGATCTTTGAGATACGCTTCGAAAGCACTGTCAACGGCATCTTTTAAGGTGGCTGTTCCGCGTGTAACAGGTATCAGCGTACAACCCAGAATTTTCATCTTAGTGACATTAGGATGTTCTTTCTCAATATCAACTTGTCCCATATGGATTTCACAGGGAATACCGACCAATGCGCAAGCCGTCGCCAGTGCAACGCCATGCTGGCCTGCGCCCGTTTCAGCGATGACTTTGGTTTTACCCATAAATTTAGCCAGTAACGCTTCACCTAAGCAGTGATTTATTTTATGTGCGCCGGTATGGTTGAGGTCTTCTCTTTTTAGAAAAATGCGGGCGCCGCCAATTTTGTCTGAAAGCCGGCGAGCAAAATAGATAGGGCTGGGACGGCCAACAAAATCGGTCAGCAGCATCTGTAACTCTTCCTGGAAATCAGGCGTCTGACGTATTTCTTCATATGCCGTGTTGATCTCGTCCATAATAGCTTTGAGTTCAGGAGGGATTATCTGGCCGCCATATTGTCCAAAAAAGCCTTCTTTATCAGGCATCGGGCCAAAATCAAAACTGCTCATATTACATCTCTCTTAGAAAATTCAGGATTTTTGTATCATATTGAAAGACTATAAAAGAGAGTGAAGCAGGAATCTAGGTTGCAGATCAATAATCTATATAAAAGGTGTCATGTAAACCAATCTTATTCGAAACCAATAGTTACTCGAAAGAAAAGCCTAGTTGTTCTTCAGTAATTCCGGCGGTTTTATAGCCTAGTTGCCGGAGTTGTTTATTCAGCGATAGCACAAGTCCCCGGGCCTCTGAATAAGAAGTAAAAATAGTCTGCAGGCATGTTTGTCTGGCGCTTGTCTGAAGCTGTCCACGGCTTTGTGAAACAATCCAGTCGCCTACCAGGTCCTGATAGAGTCGTATCACTATATACTCTTGTTTTTTGCGCCAGTGTACGATCAACAGTGCGGTACCATTTAAGTGCTGTACCATTTAATGAATGGCATCGGGGATTTATAATGGCGCGAATTGAGCCTTAATATGCAGCATTTGTAAAGCACAGGAGCGTAAGTTGTTAAATAACAGACTTAAAATAGTGGCAGACGAAAATATACCGGCATTAGAGTCCATGTTTGGTCACGATGTTTTGCTGCAGCGTGTTGCTGGCAGAAGCATGACCGCCGAGCATATTAAAGACGCTGATGTACTTTTAGTTCGTTCCATTACGCAGGTTAACGAGGGGCTGTTGGAGAAAGCCACGCAGCTTAAAATGGTGGGTACCGCCACCATAGGTACGGATCATATTGATCAACATTATCTGGCCGATAGAGGTATCCCTTTTTTTAACGCGCCGGGCTGTAATGCCGATGCTGTGGTTGAGTATGTTTTAACGGTTATTCATAACACCTTATTTGAAAAAGGGATGGAACTGGCTGGTTTGACTGTCGGCATAGTCGGAGTCGGGAATGTAGGTGGTCGTTTATACGAGCGATTACGTAAGCTTGGTATTAATGTATTAATTAATGACCCTCCTCGTGAGCGTCAAGGTGATGAAGGATTCGTAAATCTGGAAACAGTATTGCAGCAAGCCGACATTCTTTGTCTGCATACGCCGTTGGTAAAAGACGGTGAGCGGCCAACGTATCATCTTTTGGCAGAAAAGCAGTTATCGACATTAAAATCAGGTGTGTTGTTGATTAATGCAGGACGAGGTCCTGTCATTGACAACGACGCACTACTGACTTTTCTTGAACAGCGTGATGACCTCACAGTGGTGCTGGATGTGTGGGAAGATGAGCCGAGATTGAATCCATTGCTGGTGGCTAGAACCCAGATCGCGACCCCACATATTGCAGGCTACAGTTATGATGGTAAATTGCGTGGGACGCATATGTTGCGCTGTCGCTTTAGCGAGGTATTTGGTGTTGCTCAGCCTGAACCGTTGTCATCTTATTTACCCCAAGCCTCTGTTCATCAAGTGCATGTAACTAATGACGTAGCCATTCATGATTTGATGAATCTGGTATACGATCCTTATAGGGATGATCGTGCTTTACGAAAAACATTATTCGGTGATAATCAGCCACAACAGTTTGATTTATTAAGGAAAAACTACCCAATCCGGCGTGAATTTTCGTCGCTTGAAGTACTGGGAGTTACCGATAGAAGTCTAGCTAATTGTTTGAAAAACCTCGGATTTACGGTGAATTTAGCGTAAGCTTCAGCGCATACATAACGAGGTTTTAATGATCCCGACGATAAGCGCTCGCCAGAATGTAAAGACGCTGAAAGAGTTAATGCCCACGGTAGGTGAATTCATATCTATTCAGTTTCAGGTACCCAGAAAGCGTTTCAAGCTGAAGCTGTTAGGTTTTCAGGAAAACGGCGGTGTTATCGTGTCGGCTCCCAAAGGTAATGTGAATACTCTGAACCTTGAGGGTGCCCGATTGACTGCGACGTTAATGGCAGGGAATCGACGTTGTGCATTCGTCAGCAGGTTACTTAAAGCGCATCCGTCTCCCTATCCCCATTGGCATTTGGCTTATCCTGAAACGGTAGAATATCAATCGATAAGAAAGCATCAGCGCATTCCTGTCAATCTGGCCGTTTCTGTTGATCATCAGGATGAGATAAAAAGTGCGAATCTAGGCATGCCAAGAATCGTTCATTGTCTGAATATTAGCTTGAACGGGGTATCGGTTGATGCGCCAAGCGCACTGGGCCAGATAGGCGATCAGTATTTTTTAACGTTACGGTTTCAGGTAGGTGGGCTGGATCAGGTTATTTTGTTACCCGCTATATTGCGTAATATTGAGAATATTGAGCCTGACGTCATGCTGCATGGAATGGAATTTGATGCACTTGAAGAAGATACGCGGCTGTTAATTACCGCGTTTTTTTATCAGCAATATTTAACAGAGTTAGGTTACCTGGATGATGAATAAAAGGGTGATAGAGCGAACAGTGATGAGTGACAAAAAACGGATTTTTAAGTTAGGTTTGCTGATTAATCCATTGGCAGGGCTGGGTGGTAGTGTTGCTTTAAAAGGCAGTGACGGTATTGAAACGGCCCGCAAAGCGCTGGCATTAGGCGCAGAACCTAAAGCGCAATTGCGCACGCACGCCGCATTGTCGGTGCTAAAAGGGTTGGATGTAGAAATCGTTACCTTCCCTGCAGAAATGGGAGAAACAGCGGCACGCCATGCGGGTTTTGAACCGCTAGTGATAGGTACGATTAAAACAGGCCATACTACCGCTGAAGATACTGAGAAGGCAGCACTGGCACTTTATAAGGCAGGTGTTGATCTTATGTTGTTTGCGGGAGGTGATGGTACGGCAAGAAATATCTGTTATGCATTACCGGAACAGTTTCCTGTGTTGGGCATTCCTGCGGGTGTGAAAATTCATTCGGGAGTGTATGCGGTCACGCCTAAAGCGGCGGGTGAAATTGTAGCGATGCTTATTCGGGGCGAATTGGTGACGCTTGGCGACCAGGAAGTACGCGATATCGATGAAGCCGAATTTCGTGAGGGCCGCGTTAAAGCGAAGTACTATGGCGAGTTACTGGTTCCACAGGAGCATCGTTATCTACAAAATGTAAAAAGTGGTGGTAAAGAAGTAGAAGAGCTTGTGTTGACTGATATAGCGGCAGATCTGATTGAGCGCATGGAAGCCGGTACGCGTTATATTATGGGGTCGGGTACGACCGTTCAGGCGGTAATGGAAGAGTTGGGCTTACCGAATACGTTATTAGGTGTTGATCTGATAGAAGATCAGACACTGATTGCCAGTGACTGTACTGCACAGGAATTGCTGGATAAAACCGTCGATGGCAGAACAAAAGTGGTCATTACGATCATTGGCGGACAAGGGCATATTCTAGGCCGCGGTAATCAGCAGCTTAGCCCTGAGTTGATCTGGCAGGTCGGAAAAGATAATCTCATCGTTATAGCAACAAAAACCAAGTTAGCCGAACTACAAGGGCGCCCGTTGATCGTTGATAGTGGTGATCCCAAGCTCGATAAGGCGCTGGCGGGAGTGATACCGGTGATTACTGGATATCATGACTCAGTGTTATATCGAATCGCTGAAATCTGATTATTTCGGGCCCTTTTTTCAGGGGTTGCCCTACAAATAAAAAAGCGAGGATCATTCCGCGCTTTCTTGTAGGTTTTTAAATAGATTTGATGAAAACAGGGTTCATATCGATATTACGGAGCAATTTTGACTTGATTCCTGCCACTGTTTTTTGCCAGATAAAGTGCTTTATCTGCTCTTTCGATTAACTGTTCTGCTGATTCATTTTCAGTGCGTTTGCTTATACCGAACGACGCCGTAATGGAGCTAATTATTTTGCCGGATTTTTTCTGTTTTATTCTGATGGCCTGGATTTTCTGGCGCAAATTTTCTGCAAAAATAGCGGCATCTTCTTCGTTGTGTCCGATCATCAGAATAGCAAATTCCTCACCGCCGAAACGAACCGGAAGAGCAGGTTCCTTGCATTCTGCTTTTAGCAATTTACCGAAATATTGCAATACTTTATCACCCATCAAATGCCCATAATCATCATTAAACTTTTTGAAATGGTCAATATCAAGCATGATAAGCGCAGTATTAGTGTGTTTAGATGCCCCGGCTACTTGCTCTAATTCAGTATTAAAAACACGACGATTGTATAAACCTGTCAGTGGGTCGATACGCGCGTCCTGACGCGTTTTTTGCAACTCTGCTTTTAAGGCGAGTATTTCCGTTTGGGCATCGGTTATTTGTTTTTGGAAAAGTCCTGTGGATTCACTAATTGAAAGTGTATTTTCTGCTAAGCGATTGATGATTTTTTCAATATTGTGGTTACTATCATTCTGATTTAGCGCTGTAAGGCTGTCGTCCAGCATCGCACCATAATCGGATGTGTTTTTAGCAGCATGAGCCGCCTGGCGATGTAAATTTTGTGTCAGAGCAATTAGTTGATTTTGTGTTTGATCAGAGTTTGCGATTTCGTCATTGATAACATGTTCCCGAAACATCTGCTCCCCGAGTAGAGTGGGACAAGTGCCATAGGTATCCAGTGTTTGATCAATCTGAAAATTGAGACTTGGTATGCGATTGGACACATAAGTATACCAAAGCGCGTAGTTTAAAGGGTTGGGTGGAATATTATACTTAACCATTAGCGGGATGGCCTGGCGTAAATATTCAGCAGATTGTGTCGTATTTTCAGCGAACTTCATACATCCCCTTCGCTTATCTGGACTTGATAAGGCCTAAATAACTAACATGATTTTGTATAAATAATTCAAAAAGCTACTAACTATAGCTGGCTTTGATTACATTTTAAACTATCGTTTAAATGCTGCGGTCTTCGAATAAAATCTTCATATAGCATCGGCCTAGTTCTTGCAAACTTTAGGTTGGAATGCATTATAGTTAATTTTCAAAAGGCAGAGATGCTTCCGCGATATTTTTAGTGGTACTCAGTAACATATTGAATTGATACTAAATGCTACTTGACGGGTGATGCTGATCCATTCAGATTTTTATAATCATTTGTGCATGAGATACAGTTTATGTTGACGTCCTATGGAGGCTTTTTTAATAATTTCAAAGGGGATCTTTTCGGTGGATTAACGGCCGCTATTGTGGCACTGCCGTTAGCATTAGCATTTGGCGTGGCGTCGGGTGCCGGTCCAGTTGCCGGAATGTACGGTGCTATTTTTGTAGGGTTGTTTGCGTCACTATTCGGTGGTACTCCATCACAGGTATCCGGGCCAACCGGACCTATGACTGTCGTCATGGCGGGTATCTTCACACATTTTGTAGCGCTGGATCCTGTGAGCGGTCCGGCGATGGCTTTTACCGTGGTGATGCTGGGCGGTGCATTTCAGGTTTTATTTGGCGTTTTCCGTTTAGGGCAATTTATTACATTGATGCCTTTTCCCGTTATCTCGGGTTTTATGACCGGCATTGGGACCATTATTATTCTGCTGCAGCTAGCGCCGTTGTTAGGTGCAGCGTCTGTTGCCAATGTGCTTGAAGTGCTGCAGCAGTTACCCACTATAGTGCAATCAGTAAATGTTAATGCCTTATTGCTGGGCGTAGTCACGTTAGTGATTGTGTTCTTTTGTCCAAAGGCTCTGGCAAAGTTTACGCCGCCACCGCTTTTAGCGATGGTTATTGGGACGCTGCTCTCTTTGGCTTTCAGCGGTGTTGATGTTATTGGTGAAATACCGACAGGTTTGCCTTCGCTGCATTGGCCTGAGTTCAGTTTGGGTCTTGCTAAAGAGATGGTTATATCCGCCTTAATGCTAGCAACGCTGGGTTCAATCGATTCGCTATTAACATCCTTGGTGGCCGATAACATGACGCGTACACAGCACAAGTCTGAACGTGAGCTGATAGGGCAGGGTATCGGTAATATGCTAGCGGGTCTTTTTGGTGGGCTACCTGGGGCTGGTGCAACCATGAGAACAGTGGTGAACATTCGTGCGGGAGGACGCACGCCTTTGTCAGGTATATTTCACGCCGTGATTTTATTGGCGATTGTGTTGGGGGCTGGCTCATTCGCAGCACATATCCCATTAGCGGTACTGGCCGGAATACTGATTAAAGTTGGTATTGATATTATTGACTGGCGCTTTTTGAAACGGGTTCATAATGCACCGCTGTTTGTGATGTTTTTAATGGTTGCGGTGTGGGGGTTGACAGTCTTCGTTGATCTGATAACGGCTGTCGCTGTGGGTGTTTTTTTAGCTAATATCTATACCGTTAAGCGCCTGACGGAGACACAGCTTGATTCGGTTCGGATTATTCAGGATGACAAAAAAGATCATCAGCTATTGAATAAACATGAAAGTGATATGTTGACGGCCGCCGCTGGAAAAATTTTGCTTTATCAGCTGAATGGCCCACTGAGCTACGCCGCCGCAAAAGGCATTTCTAATAAGCTGATAGCCTGTACCCGCCATGAAATATTATTGCTGGACTTCAGTAATGTGCCCCATATTGATGTGTCGACGGTCATGGCGCTTGAGGAAGTTGTTCTGGACTCACATCTGGCCGCACAGCGCGTCATGATTGTCGGCGCTCAACGGGCGGTTGAGCTCATGTTGAATCGTATGAAAGTTGCCAGGTTAATACCTAATGAATACCACTTCACAGAGAGGCAGGCTGCGCTTGAGGCAGCCTATTCTCTAATGAGTCCAGATAGTGAGTTTTGAAAACCAGGGCTGGGGCTGCATCGCGTTATTCAGTTGGGTACTTAAAACTGATAATGGCATCTCTTTCTGAGACTCTTTTGTTATGGGTACCAATTTAAGTTCTATCTCAATCAGGTCGTGAAGATAATGCAGTGTGACGTGAAAATTTTCTAATACCTGATCGTGGGCGGCGAGATGTTCTTTAAGCATCGCTTCAATTTCTTTTCTTACGGGTAATATCCGACAATAACTTTCTTCTTCATCGTCGTAAGTATCAATGTGAAAAATAACATGGCCAATATCATCAAAGCGTTGTAAAAGTTTGATCACCGCAGTATCACCGATCCAGTGTCCTTCAGACGCGCTGCAATAAGGGGCCACCTGGATGTGCATTTCGAGCAAACTTTTACTGCCCATATTACGGCTTTTGAAATGATGAACATTAATGATGCCATCGACTTCCTCAACCACTTCTTTCAGTTCAGTGACCCTTTCTTCAGGTAACGCGGTATCAACCAGTTCTTTAATGCTATTCCAGGTTAGATCCCAACCGATTTTTCCTACGAAGACGGCAACAACAATGGCTGCCAGAATATCCATCCAGGCGAAGCCTGCCATCGCCCCGGCAATACCAAACAACACGACAACAGACGAAAGTGCATCTGTTCTGCTGTGCCACGCATTAGCAATGAGGAGGTCGGATTTGAGTCTTTTGCCAGCGGCGAGCGTATAACGATAGATCCATTCTTTACTGACAATAGATAGAAAGGCAACGAGCAAGGCTGCCCAGCCAGGTGTGGGCACAGTAGTCGACGTCCAAAATTCACGAATACTTTCAAACGCCATCGCACCGGCGACTGCGATAAGAACGCAGCCCAGAAATACCGTGCCAATGGTTTCAAAGCGGGCATGTCCCCATGGATGCTCCTCGTCGGGTTCATCGTGGGAAAAATGGAAAATAATGACGACCATAAAATCGGTGAGAAGATCTGAAAACGAGTGTATACCATCGGCAATCAGCGCATTGGAATTTGAGGCTACACCGATGATTATTTTGGCGAACCCAAGCAGGGTATCGAGGATAGCGCCAATGATGGTAACTTTTTGTGCTTCTTTGTTTCTGTTGACAGGAGTAGACATGTTATAAGCCGGCAATAGTAGATCTCGCAGATGTTAACCTTATGCAAGGATACGGGCCAGATAAAAGTTGTTAAAAAAGTTATGTTTTTATCGATATTGAGCTTGACATGAAAAAATATTTTTCTTTGTAGTTTTTTTACAGTTATTATTAATAAAATAGATTTTTTCTTAGTTTACTTATTTAAGTAATTGAAATTAAACAATTAAAACAACTGGTCAAAAAACATACAATATCAAGGAATGCGTGCGGAATGGGCTCTGTAAGACGTTTTTATTACAGAACCCACAGGGTTATCCACAGGTTATGTGTGTACCTTGCGCTAGCCCATATAAGGCGTAGGATTGAGGGGATATTTCACCGATTGTTTTACCTTGTGCAAATAATTAGACTGCTTTTTTTGGATTTAAATGGATTGACATCAGATGGAAAATACCGATCTTACGCAGATAGTTTTACCACTGGTTTTATTTCTGATTATGCTGGGAATCGGGCTCTCATTATCGGTTGCAGATTTTTTAGATTTGCGGATCCAGCCCCGCGCCGTTTTTGTCGGCAGTATGATGCAAATTGTTGGTCTGCCTCTATTAGGATATTGTGTTGTTTCTTTATTGAACGTGCCGCCAGTTTATGCGGTCGGTATCATGATTTTGACCTTTTCCCCTGGAGGTGCAACCTCCAATATGATCAGTTATTTATGTAAAGCGGATACTGCTTTGTCGGTTAGCCTGACAGTTGTAGCCAGTATCCTTACACCGATTACGCTCCCCTTATTTTCCTATCTGGCGGTTGACCATTGGCTTTTAATTGACACGGCGATTACGTTTCCTGTCGTGCAAACGATATTGAAACTGTTGGTGATTGCTTTGTTGCCGGTGCTTCTTGGTATGTGGATTCGCCATAAAGCCGCTTGTTTTGCAGAAAAGTTACAGCCTTTTATCAAATGGGGCTCGCTACTTTTCATGCTGATGGTTGTTATAGGCATCGTTGTTGGTAACAAGGAACGTCTTTTCAATATGCTGAGCCAAGTAGGGCCGGTGGTTTTGTTGCTGTCGGTTGCAGCGATGCTGGCAGGCTGGTGGGTTGCCCAAGGTTTTAGGTTATCAACTCAACAAAGTATGACAATAGCGATAGAAACGGGTATTCAAAATGCGGGGCTGGCGTTAGTTATTACGGGTTCAGTGTTACATAATACACAGATGTCAGGCGTAGTACTGCTGTATGGTGTACTGATGCAGATTCCTGCTGCCTTATTTATAATCTACCGCCATTGGTCATGGCGGCGTGCTACAGGACTACAAATTTAATCAATTCCAATTATTTTGTGTGTTTGCAGGCTCATTTTCCACTGAGGATGGCGCATACAGTATTCAATGACCTGTTGCGTATTATTGTTTTGATCCTGGTTATCCATCGGCTGCAGATAAAAGTGATCAAAATTTAGAGTGGTGAATTTTTCCGGCATTGCATCGAGTTGCGGGTAAACCAATTTTAGCTCGTGGCCTGTTTGTATGATGACTTCTGCCGAGGCTTTCGGGCTAACACAGATCCAGTCGATACCAGCGGGTAAAGGTTTAGTGCCGTTGGTTTCAATGGCTATTTCAAACCCGACAAGATGCATCGCTGTGACTAATGCCTGGTCAAGTTGTAATGCGGGCTCTCCACCCGTAAACACTACATAAGGTTTCCCCTCGGGCGTTGGCCAGAAACTTTGGATTGTCATAGCGAGGGACTCTGCAGTAACGAATTTATCGCCATTCTGGCCATCTGTACCGACAAAATCAGTATCACAAAAATTACAGATTGCCGTCGCACGATCTTTTTCCCGTCCGGACCATAAGTTACACCCCGTAAAACGGCAGAAAACTGCTGGGCGACCTGCATGTGCACCTTCGCCTTGGAGGGTGTAGAACATCTCTTTTACACTGTACATACTTTTATACTTTACATAACTTAAGCGATTAATTTTCAGAGTGGCAAAGTCTACAGAGGATGCGCAGCTAATCAAACTCTTATAGCCATTTTTATGGTCACTATATCGGCACTATATAGTCATTTAGATTAACCCTAAGTTGTATGCATCCGGTATAGAAGAACAGAGGAGAGTGGTGTATAAATTCATTAATGCTAAATTAATATAAACTTATAAGAAGAAGAGAGTTGACTATGTTAGTTAAATTAATTCCATCAGTTGTGTTAGCTGGCGTCCTAATCACCGCTCCTTTCGCAATGGCAGAAGACAAACCGAAAGCTATGATTGCTCCTGGTCTTTACTCGTTTGAAGTGATGCACGATGGAAGCATGGTAGAAATTAAGCGCAATCAGAATCCGGAAAACCGTATTACTGCTTTGTATGTGACTACGTTTCGTGGCATGCCTCAGGCAATGCATCCTTTTGAGCCCTATGATGTTGAAACGATTGCTGAGCGGGAATTCGTTCAATATATGATTGATGCGAAAAACGATAAAAATATTATGATCGTGGACACTAGGACGATAGGCTGGCATCAACGATTGACGATTCCGGGTGCTGTTAGTTATCCCTACACAATGATGGATAACCCTGAAGATAGGGAATGGGCACTAGATGATTTTGGTGTGCTAAAGCAGTCTGATGGTACTTATAACTTCAGTGATGCCAAGACACTCGCCATGTTCTGTAATGGTTACTGGTGTGGCCAAACACCCGCGATGATTAAAGCACTATTAGAAGCGGGTTACCCTGCTGAGAAAATTAAATATTACCGTGGAGGTATGCAAGCCTGGACGAGTTTAGGATTGTCAGTCGTAGGCGAGGCTGCTGAATAACGGAAGCGACCATCAATGGCTGGATCTTTTGGACGTTTGTCGTTACGTGCAGCATGGGACGTGACCTGCCTATGCTGCTGAATCAGCACGTTTGGGTATGCCCGACGTTAATATTGGGTCTTTCTTTTCACACCGCCTATCAGTTATTTCGCTATCTTCGCGCCTATTATGGTGCCTTTTTGTCACAATCGTTTCATGCTGAAAATAGCTTACGTTTATAAAAACTGGAAGTACAAACACGCATATGCGAAGCCTTTTATTTTTCACAGCATTTTCTACATGATGTTTAAGAAGGCCGTCGGAGGGTAGTGGTATAGAAGGTGAGATTAGATCGACGTTATAAAGAAATGCTAAAAATCTTATTCATCTTATATAAAATCAGTATTAGAAATATAAGATGTAGGTTGTTTTCAGGACGTTTTTTTATTTAGGATATGCTAATGTTATAGTGTTGGCATATTTGTTATATGCTTATGCCTAATAATGATAAGACCTTGTATGTAGAACGTTATAACTCTGACAGGAAATTACCTGAAAGAATTTCTACAAAGTAGTACACCAATACTAGGGCACGAAGTTGCAAGAATATGTGCGGCGTCACGGTATTAGAGCTACATATAAGCGTTATCTATAATAATAAGCAGGAACATTCGGAGGCATAATGTCTAGGATTATTAAGAGGCCCGGTACTCGTGAGTTGATGGTGCAGCTCGCAAGAGAATCTGAAGGGCTTTCGATTAGTGAACGACGAGATTTTCTACGAAAAGGAATGATGACGGTTGGAGGCCTTGCTACAGCCATGGCTGGGGGTCAGGCAATCGCTAAAGATAATAATCTGCCGCCGATGGAGCCTAAATGGGGAAAGATGTTAGGTCATGGTGTAGTAGAATTTCCCTACGGGCAGCCCTCGCAATACGAAAGCCATGTTGTTCGCCGCACGGTACCTTGGTTAACAGCTGAATCAATCTCTTCAATTTCAATGTCTCCTTTACAAGATTTAAAAGGCATTATTACACCTAACGGCCTTGTTTTTGAACGCTATCACGCTGGCGTCCCCCAGATAAATCCTGAAGAACATCGTCTAATGATTCATGGGCTGGTTGATCGGCCGATTATTTTTACGATGGCTGATTTGATGCGTTTTCCTTCCGTCTCTGAAATAAAATTTATCGAATGCCCTGCTAATGGCGGTATGGAGTGGAAAGGTGCGCAGATGGAAGCATTGCAGTTTACACATGGCATGTTGAGTTGCTGTGAGTGGACAGGGGTGCCCTTGCGAACGTTGCTAGAAGAGGTGGGCGTGCAGCCGGAAGGTAAGTGGATTCTGGCAGAAGGGGCTGATGGTGCACATATGAGCCGTTCAATTCCCCTTGAAAAAGCATTAGATGACACCTTGGTTGTGTATGCACAAAATGGTGAAAAGCTCAGGCCAGAGCAAGGCTATCCGCTACGTCTTATCAATCCGGGTTGGGAAGGTAATACCTCCGTCAAATGGTTGCGCCGTTTGGAAATTGGTGATAAGCCTTGGTATCACCGCGAAGAAACTTCAAAATATACGGACTTAATGCCAGATGGTCGCGCCCGTAAATTTACTTTTGTACAGGAAACTAATTCAGTCATTACTAACCCTTGCCCAGAAAATCCTATTAAACAAAGTGGATTGATTGAGATAGAAGGCGTGGCATGGTCTGGGCGTGGAAAAATAAAACAAGTGGATGTTTCATTTGACGGTGGTGTTAGTTGGACGCCGGCAAATCTAAAAGGTTTAGTGTTAGAGAAGGCTCTGACACGTTTTAGTTTAGTTACGAAATGGGACGGGCAACCGTGGTTGTTGCAAGCAAGGGCTATTGATGAAACCGGTTATGTTCAGCCTACATTGAAGCAGTTACGCGAGGTACGCGGTGGTAATTCTATTTACCATAAAAACTCAATTCATACGTGGAAAGTTGCGGCTAACGGGGAGGTCACCAATGTACAGATCTCTTAAACATACGCTTATGGCTTCATTGCTGGGCGCTTCATTGGTGGTTGCTATCACAGCTTCTGCTTCAGAAAAATATAATGTTGGTAAAACGGCTACGCCTGAAGAGATCGCGGGATGGGATATTGATATTCGTCCTGATGGTAAAGGTCTTCCGATCGGACAGGGTAGTGTAGAAGACGGCGAAGTGCTTTATGAGCAAATTTGTGCGGCATGCCATGGACTTTTTGGTGAAGGTGAAGGCCGTTGGCCAGTGCTTGCTGGCGGTAAAGGCACACTTAAAGACGCTCGTCCGACGAAAACAGTGGGTTCTTATTGGCCGTATGCTTCCACTTTATACGATTACATTCGCCGAGCGATGCCTTTCACAGCGCCTCGTTCTTTGACGGATGAACAAACATACCAGCTCACTGCTTATGTACTTTATCTCAATGAACTCGTTGATGATGATTTTGTACTAACGCATGAGAACCTGGCTCAGATTGAGATGCCGAATAAAGATGGATTCTTTATAGATCCAAGGCCCGATGTAAAAAATATTCGCTGTATGCAAGCGTGTGATGACCCTAAAACTATGACAATAGAAGGCACACTTAAGGGCATAACCCCTGTGGGTCACTTTATTGAAGGAGCTGATGCGCCTGCGGCGTCCCATGAAGGCCAACAAGACCTGGAGCGGGAAAAAGCACAAGCACGTCAAGCGGCGTTGTCTGGCGAAGAGGTTCAGTCTGAGCAGGATGCCGTTTCAGTTAGCTTCTCGGATAAAGCATTGGCAGGTAAAGAGACGTTCGAAAATGCCTGTAAAGTTTGTCATGGTTCGGGTATTGCCGGCTCACCAAAGTTAGGTGATCATGAGGCGTGGGCTCCACGCGTTAAGCAGGATATGTCGGTCTTAGTTGGGCACGCCATAAATGGCTTTGCAGGGACATTCGGTATTATGCCACCCAAAGGTGGTCGTGTTGATTTGAGCGATCAGCAGGTAGAAGAAGCGGTAAACTACATGGTTGAATCCAGTAAATAGTACTAAGTTTACAGTGTGATTTAGACGTACCTTTTTCAATATAACAATAATAAAATCTGTCAGCTAAGACAGTATAGAGGACACAATAATGCGCAAACTGACCACCTCGATGTGCGTAACAGGTCTGGTGGCTTTACTAGCCACATCACCTGCCAGTGCGTTAACAGTGGAGGAAAGTATCGCCGAAGGTAAAGCGGTCTATATGGGTAAATCAAGAGGTAACTGCATCTCTTGCCATCAGATCAATGATCCGGATGCTAATCTTCCAGGAAATCAAGGTCCACCGATGTTCGCCATGGCGCAACGCTTTCCTGATAAACGTATATTACGTGCTCAGGTATGGGATGCGACAAAAAATAACCCCATCAGTATTATGCCGCCATTAGGTAAGCACTGGATCCTCTCTGAAGAAGATATCGATGCAGTTGTTGAGTACATCTACCAATTTTGATCAGCCCTTAGGGTGATCAAGTAAGAGGATATAGATATGAGTATAGATCGTCGTTCTATAGTGAAAGTTATTGCAGTCGGTGGTGCTTTAATGGGTGCAAGTGTGTTGATGCCCCGTATTGCACTTGCTGCATGGAGTAAAGAAGCCTTTGAGGCTAAAGAACAAACTGCTGCTATGAAAGCGTTGCTGGGTTCTGATGCACTTGAAGAAAGTACTGAAGTTAATCTGAAAGCGCCTGATATTGCTGAAAATGGCGCCGTCGTACCGATAACGGTGGTCTCTACACTATCGGGTGTTGAGTCTATGAGCATTTTTGTTGAAGGTAACCCTTCACCATTATCGGCTGAATTTATTATTCCTGCTGGCACACAAGCTGACGTATCGACCCGTGTACGTATGGGGAAAACGACGAAAGTAACGGCTGTCGTTAAAGCAAATGGCAAGCTTTACAGCGCGTCAAAAGAAGTGAAAGTCACCATCGGTGGTTGTGGCGGTTAATTCGGATAGGAGAGTTTCAAAATGGCTAATGGTATTTTAAAAGTTAAAGCAAAAACTGCTGGAAGTGCTACCAGCGTTAAGATGATGGCTAAGCACATTATGGAATCAGGGCAACGTAAAGATAAGAAAAGCGGTGAGTTGATTCCTGCCTTATTTCTACAAAACTTAGTCGTTAAGCACGCCGACAAGGTTGTATTTGAAGCAAACCTTGGACCGTCAATTTCTAAAAACCCGTACTTCGCTTTTAAGTTTGAAGGTGGTGCTAGTGGCGATGAATTGGTGTTGACCTGGACTGAAAATTCTGGGAAATCCGGCACTGAAACGGCGGCAATCAAATAACCAGAGTTAGGCCCATCTCTATCGGGTCTGCTTAACCCGTCGATATGACGGGTGGAGTATTAACGAATGAAAATAATAAAAAATTTAGCACTGGGTGTGAGTTTCATAATGAGTACGCAGCTAGTGTCTGCAGCGTCAACGGGTACGACGCTGGAGACGGTTAGTCCTGAAGCAGACCGTATTGCCTTACAAAATTTCTACAAAAAACGATTTCCTAACACTGAGTTGCAGGATTACGTCAATGGTATTTATGCTGTTGATGCGGATTCAAGAACGCAGTGGGAAGATATTGAAGCGTTCCCTCCCTATGAGTTTGATGTGGAGGAGGGCGAGCGTTTATTTAATATCGCTTTTGCCAATGGTAAAGGGTATGCAGATTGTTTTGAAAATGGTGGCATCGGCATTCGGCAGAATTTCCCGTATTGGAATAAAGAAGAAGGTACGGTAAAAACGCTGGAACAGGAGATTAACGAGTGCCGCGAAAGCAACGGTGAAAAAGCATTAAAATGGGGTAAAGGTCCTATTGCTCAAATCTCTGCTTATATGGCGTGGACCTCTCGCGGTAAGGTATTCGATATCAGCATTCCTGACGGAGACAAAAAAGCATTGGCTGCTTACCTGGACGGTAAAAAATTCTTTTATTCTAAACGAGGACAACTGAATTTATCGTGTGCGAATTGCCATGTACAAGGTTCTAACATACGTATCCGTGCAGATCTTGCAAGCCCTGCTTTGGGGCATACAAGTCATTTCCCAGTGTTCCGTTCAAAATGGGGAGAGTTAGGCACATTGCATCGTCGTTATAAAGGTTGTCATCAGGATAGTCGTTCAAATCCCTTGGATATGCAGAGTGAAACATTCCGTAATCTGGAGTTTTTCCAGACATATATGAGCAATGGTCTTGTTGTAAACGGCCCAGGCTCACGTAAATAGGAGATACACAGATGAAAAAACTGATAGCGACTCTTGCTACTGTTCTGGCTACTGTTCTTGCTAATGGTATTTTCCTACCTACCGTGGCAGTGGCAGAAACTTTTGATGAAGCCTTTGAGATGAACCGCGCGATGTATGGTAAAGATCATTCTTTTAGCTGGACGGGGAAACAATACTTAACGACTCATCCTGAAGAAGTTGAAGCAAGTGTTGAGGCAACCAAAGAGAATGCTGAAGACCTTATAGTAAAAGCTAAAGCGAAAAATGCTGAAGTCGCCAAGGTCGGTTTCGAATGGAAGCTGACAAAAGGAATTATTGCAGACGCCGATGCCGCTGTTACAACGGGGGATTATCGCAAAGCACTTAATCTGGCAGCTCAGGCTAAATATCACGCCCGTATAGGTTTGCAGCAGCATGCTTATGCGGAGCAAAACTGGCAGCTCTCCGTACCTCAATAATTTGTCATTTTAAATACCTGTAGTGGCAGTGCTGCTGCGGGTATTTTTTTGTCTTAAGGTGAATTTTTTATGTCTATGTCACGCCGTGAATTTGCGCAACTTTTGGGTCTTGCTGGTGCCGCTGGTGTTCTGCCGTCTACAGGCTTTGCTGCATTAAAACATTCTGCTGATCCTTATGAAGTCGCTAATTTTGGTAATGTACGATTGCTGCATATGACAGATTGTCATGCACAATTATTGCCTATCTACTTTAGAGAACCGAACGTTAATCTTGGCATGGGGGCCGCGAAAGGCCAGGCGCCTCATTTAGTCGGAGATAAACTGCTTAACCACTTTGGCATCGCTTCCAATTCGCTGGAAGCGCATGCATTTTCTTGTCTTCAGTATGAAGAAGCTGCCGTTAAATACGGCAAGGTAGGGGGCTTTGCGCATATCAAAACCTTGGTTGATCGCCTGCGTGAATCTTATGGTCGTGAAAAAACTCTATTATTAGATGGTGGAGATACGTGGCAGGGATCAGGTACAGCGTATAAAACACGCGGAATGGATATGGTTGAAGCGTCTAATGAGTTGGGTGTCGATTATATGACCGGCCATTGGGAGTTTACCTATCATCAGGAAGAGATCCTGAAAAATATAAAAGCATTTAATGGTGAATTTTTAGCACAAAATGTATTCGTCACTGAAGAAGCATTGTTCTCTGGTGCAGAGGAATATATTTATGATGAAGATACCGGGCATGTATTCCAGCCTTATAGTATTCGTGAGATTAATGGCGCACGTATCGCCATTATCGGACAGGCATTTCCTCGGACTAAGATAGCAAACCCTGCGCGCTTTATTCCCGATTGGACGTTTGATATTTATGATGGGAAGTTACAGGAGCAGGTAGATAATATCCGTGGCACGGAAAATGTTGATGCTGTTGTGGTGCTCTCGCATAACGGTATGGATGTTGATCTTGCTATGGCGGGTCGGGTTTCTGGTGTCGATGTGATTCTGGGTGGTCACACCCATGATGGTATACCGAGCCCTACGGTTGTCAAAAATAATGGTGGGACAACGCTGGTTTGTAATGTTGGCTCTAATGGCAAATTTGTGGGTGTAATGGATCTGGATATCCGTAACGGTAAGGTTGAGGATTTTCGTTATCGATTAATGCCGGTCTTTTCAGAGCTGTTGGCACCTGATGCAGGAATGGCAAAGCTGATAACAGATATTCGTGCTCCGTATTTACCTTGGCTGACTGAAGCATTAGCGCCTGCTGATGAACTGATGTTTCGCCGTGGTAATTTTAACGGTACCTTCGATCAGGTTATTTGTGATGCGTTGCGTAAAGTGAATGATGCTCAAATATCCCTGTCTCCCGGATTCCGTTGGGGAACGACAGTCCTTAAAGGGCAGATGGTAACGATGGAGCATGTACTGGATCAGACCTGTCTTACTTATCCAGAAACCTATGTGCGTGAGATGAAGGGGTCGGAGCTCAAGCTTATTTTGGAAGATGTCGCTGATAACTTATTTAATCCTGAACCTTATCTGCAATCGGGTGGTGATATGGTACGTGTTGGCGGATTTGACTACGTGTGTGATCCCGCTGAAAGTATCGGCAGTCGTATCAGTGAAATGACGTTGGATAATGGCGAAAAAATTGATGCTGAAAAATCTTATAAAGTTAGTGGCTGGGCAACGGTAGGCGCGCGTTCAGAAGGTGCGGATATTTGGGATGTGGTGGCGGAATATCTTAAAGATCGTAAAGTGGCCAGTATTGATAAATTGAATACACCAAAGCTGAAAAATGTTGAGGGTAATCCGGGTATTATTGACTATCCGGTTTAACGCGTTTTAGTTAGTCAATAATCCGCTGGAGTGCATGTCTAAGTGAAGGTATGCGCAGGCGAGTACATGTTGATCTAGAAAGAGAAAGCACGATCTCACAACATGAATAGACAAAAGGGGCTGATATGTGAATATACAGCCCCTTTTTCGTTAGAGATCTTTGGCGCTCATTGGTTTATGAACCGCGGACCAATAGAGGGTATTAGCGTTGTATCTGGCCACCAAAGGCTTCCAGCAGCTGCGGGTATAAGCGTTGGCATTCCAGCGCCAGGCGAGCCACATCGCTATCCAGTCGAACCAGCGGGTCTTCTGAGGCTTCTTCATTCAATGTTTGCGTTAGCTCGTCTGTTGGTTTAACGCGTTTGATTGAAAGATCATCCTGCAAAATAAAGCTGAGCGTTTCATCCCACTGCATGGCAAGTTTAGTGACTTTCTTGTCTTTCTCCAAATGGGCAATCACTTCGCTACTGTGAAGGTCATGGCCTTTGATGCGGATAACGCCGCCTTCTTCTGTCTGATCTTTTAATTCACACTCATCCAGGCAGGTAAAAGCGGGGAATGAGCTGGTTTGCTGCAACCACTCAGACATAACAACACCCGGTGACTGCTGTGTTTCAGGCAGGGCGATAGGCAATGTTGAAAGACTGTTACGCAACAGGTTTAATAGCTCCTCAGCGCCTTTGTGGCTTGAGCTATCTACCACAATAAAGCCAGCGCGGGGTAAAAGCAGAGCGCTGGTTTGCTGGAATTTACTGAAAGCACGTGGAAGCAGATCAAGTATGATCTCGTCTTTCATTTGCAGTTGTTCTTTACGGTACACTTTGCGCGCTTGTTCCTGCTCAATTTGGTGTACTCGTTCGTTTAAATTCTTCTTGATAACCGTTGCAGGTAATATTTTTTCTTCTTTTTGTGCTGTGATCAAATACGCACCGGATGAAGCAAAAACGGTTTGCTCGTCAAGCGCAGGATGAGGTGCAACCCAACCGAAGCGGCTGAGTTCCTGGCTACGACACGGCTCAAAAAGATGTTCAGAGAAGGCGGTTTCCAGTTGTTCTTGGGTGTAATCCTGTTGTTCTGTAAACCGATAAAAGATGAAATTTTTGAACCACATAACGCTTCCATTTAAGTAAATTAAAATCGCAGTTAGCTTAGTGCTAAATGCATGAGAGGTACAACATTTTTCAAGAGAACGCGTTCTCAATATCGGCGTTCAGCTTAAATGACGTTTGGTTTTGTGCGTGGCAATAGCACTCCAGGGATCATCAGGCCAGGGATGTTTGGGATAGCGGCCCTTCATCTCCTTTTTGACCTGCGGATAAATCTGCTGCCAGAAATTTTCCAGGTCCTGCGTCACCTGCAGTGGATGTCCGGCAGGTGAAAGCAAGTGTATTTTAAGTTTTACATCGTTAGCAATGGTCGGCGTTGATGTGCCACCGAACATTTCTTGTAGTTTAACTCCCAGTATGGGTGGGCTTTCACTGTAGTCGATGCGGATTTTTGAACCTGATGGAACGGTGAGGCGTTCAGGGGCGAGTTCATCCAGCTTTTGCGGTAAAGGCCATGGCAGTAGAGCTAATAGTATGCTGTGTAAATTGAGCTGAGCAAAGTGATTAAGACGGCTAACTTTACTTAAATAAGGGGTTAGCCAAACCTCGAGGGTTGCGAGTAGTGCTGCGTCTGATAAGTCGGGCCATGGGTTCTCACTGCCTGATGGCAACCCCGTATTATTTGAAAAAGTGTTATGCAAAAAATTGACCCGCTGACGCCATTGATTAAGTGCTTGAGGATGCGAAAAAATGCTCAGACCTTTAATTCTGACCAACCCGACTAACGCTTCAATCCTTGCTTCATCAGAGAGTTTGCTGAGTGGTTTGCTTTGGATAATTAACTCACCGCAGCATTGTTGTTCTTCTGCGATGAGTTTTTGTTGCTGGTCATTCCATTCTACACGCTGGCGAGTGTGTAGCATTGAGCTGAGGGGGCCGTTAAACAGCGCCGTATTGAATGGCGCGGCCAACCAAATAGCATCACTGGACTTGCCTTCATGGCCACCGAGCTGCGCGATCGCGAGCCAGGGTGTTTTGCTGAGGTAATCGTTATCATTCAGGTGCGAGGCACGACCATTGGCCAGCAGGAAGCGTTGCGGGCCTTTCTGTTGGGCTACACGATCTGGCCATGCACTGGCGATCAGAAAGCCGATTCGATCGTTGGCCTCAATGGTCGCTAGCGTCGTTTCAATGGGGAGTTGCTGGCACATAGCGTAAAAGCGCTGACACTGTTGTTTTAAGCGGTAAAGCTGTCCTTGTTGTGACGCATGGCACGCCTTTTTACCCTGTAGCCAGTCCAGGCGCTGCTGTATATCGGCCTGGCGTGTCTGTAACGGGTCGCGTTCGGAGAGAAGCGCCGCCAGCTCACAGGCCAGGTAACCTAACTGATAGCGCCGCCCCTGCAGCATCATATGGGCTAAACGTGGATGCACAGGTAAGCGAGCCATCTGCTCTCCCTGTTCCGTGAGGCGATAGCCTGAAGCGGTGAGTTGCAGCGCGTTTAGTTGCACGAGTAATTCTCGTGCCTGCTGGCTCGGTGCGGCTGCGGGGGGATCAAGCCACGCCAGCTCGGACGGATCATTACAGCCCCAGCGATAAAGTTGCAGTATCAATGGCGTCAGATCAGCTTTCTGGATTTCAGGTAAGGTAAAAGGGGCCAGTTGCGCCTGCTGCTCTAATGACCAGAGCCGATAGCAGGTGCCGGGCGCCATGCGTCCCGCTCGACCGGCACGCTGTGTGCTTGCAGCGCGAGATAATCGGCGCGTGTGTAAGCGAGTCATACCGGTATTGGGGTCGTAGTTTGCCTGCCTGCTGAGGCCGCTATCGATAACCACGTCGACGCCTTCAATCGTCAGGCTGGTTTCTGCAATGGCAGTCGTCAGCACTATTTTACGATGTTCGGCAGGGGCTGGAGCAATAGCCTTACGTTGTTGTTCGAGACTGAGGTCGCCATAAAGCGGTGTAATGAGCAATGTTTGCTTATCGAATTCGTTTAAGTTTGCATATAGCTGCGTTTCGACGCGTCTTATTTCAGCCTGTCCTGGTAGAAAGACCAATAGGCTACCTGTCTGCGCGCTGAGTGCTGTTTTGATGGCAGAAACTACTCTGGGTTCAACCCATTCTTTACTCTTCCAGGGAGTGCTATAAATAAGCTCGACCGGAAAACTTCTACCTTTGCTACTGATAACTGGTGCATTATCGAGTAATTCAGCAATGGCGTGACTGTCCAGCGTAGCTGACATCATGAGTATTTTGAGTGGTTCGTCTTCTCTGAATAATGTGCGCCCTTGTAATATGAGCGCTAGCCCTAAATCAGCATCCAGGCTACGTTCGTGGAATTCATCAAAGATGACTAAGCCCACGCCTTCCAGGCTAGGGTCTTGCTGCAGCATTCGGGTCAGTATGCCCTCCGTAACAACTTCGATTCTTGTCTTGTGGCTGATTTTTGTATCCATTCGTACTCGGTAGCCAACCGTCTGACCTACTGCTTCGCCCAGTGTAGAGGCCATGCGCTCTGCCGCTGCTCGTGCTGCCAGGCGACGAGGTTCCAGCATAATGATCTTATTCTGTTTTAGCCATGGCTGGTGTAGCAGCTCCAGGGGAACAACCGTTGTTTTTCCGGCACCGGGCGGCGCTTCTAATACGGCTTCATGTCGGATCGCAAGCGCTGCAATAAGATCGGGAATAACAGTGTAGATAGGCAGTTTGATCGACGATTTTGGCATATAAACAACGGCTGGGAATGAGGTGAAAAGTATATCGTGGACAGCAGCGTTAAGGGAAACTTAACTGATTAAGAATGCAGGTAGTTGTGCTGGGTAGTTGTGGTGGGGGGGAGTGAGTAGTTTGACAAGTGATTGGTGATCTTTAGTTTTAATCAGTTAGGTCTTAATCAATGTTTAACTGCGCAATGGCGTCGTCTATCGATTGGTCTAAGTAATAACCATAAAACTCAGGTGTGCTGATTCCGACGCTATTAGGCACTATTGCTTTGCCGCTGTTATTGAGGAAAAGTAATGTGGGTATTAACGTTGCTTTATAGCGTCGCGCGAAACTTTGAGGGGATATCTGTGTACCGTCAAAATCTGTGATCAGCTGGTTTGAATCAGTTTTTAACTCCCTGAATAAAGCTTTTTTTTGATAGAGACCGCCGCGATGCATAGGTTCAAGAAAATCATGGCGGATCAACTGGCAATAACTACAATCCTGTTGGCTCAGCATGACTACAAGCACGCGGTTGCTACCCAGAGCGTTTGCATCCTGTAATAAACTCGTCGTTACGGGAAGATCGCTGGCGTGCGCGGTAGAGGCTGCAATAGAGAATACTCCGCTAAGAATAAGGCCTGAAACATAGCTTAGGAGGTGACGGGATATCATTCTTGATTATCCAAAAACTCAATAATACTCTCAACTGCTTCATCAGCATAAAGATCCCTGAAGTAATGGTCTGCGCCCTCTATCTCAATATGTTGTACCAGTGGGTTGGATACGTTCGTCATCATTTCAGGTAAATCAGAGACGGTTTTATCTTCAGAGCCGCTAATCACCAGCGTAGGTATAGTGGTCTGTTTCAGCAAATAAGGTGTATTAAATTTTGGATTGGCTTGGTAGTAATCCACAAATGAGTCGGCTTTAACCCGGCTATCGGCGCAGTAAATAAAATCTACATGCTCCATCCAAGTGTTGGGTTGGGCGCGTTGAGCGTCAGAAAGCAGGGTCGAAAGTGATTTTCCATAGCTTGTTTGATAATTGTCCTGCTCCGCTTTTTCCGACCATGTAGCAGGCGCCAATAAAATTTGTGCTTTGATAAGTTGATCCGGATGACTGTCGCTAAACCAGGCGGTTTGGTTTCCGCCACGAGAGTGTCCCATCAAGGTAATGTTTCCTGCGCCTTGCTGTTGTAACCAGCTTAGCCATGCGTTTATTTCTTCAATCGCGTCAGTATGCTTATGTTGATGTGGAACCTTACAATCATACATACCATGACGGTTGTTGATACCCAGGCTTAAATTAATGGCTAATGTATTAATACCCGCATCCGCTAACAGATTTTGGAACGTGCTGATAACCTCCATTTTGTTATGTGCCAGAGTGCCGTGGGTAATCAACATAACTCCGTCTGAGAGTTGGCTGTTTTCAGCGAGTTTCATCTCAGCATTGAGGGTTAGTATTTTATGATTAAGCGTTTCATGGGCGAGAGTGACTTCCTGAGCACTTAGAGGCAGCGCCGTAAGTAGTAGAAAAAGTGAGGAAGTGTTAAGCAGTATTTTAAGCATTTGAGCCTCTGCTATGGTTATAAGCTTATAATAAAACTAAACAATAACAGAGGTCTCTGACTTTGGCTATAAGCCTTCGTAAGCAAGCATAGTGAAAACCGGTATGCCAGTTTCCTGGATTCGAATGGAACCTTGTAAATCAGGTAAATCAACCAATGCAGCGCTTTCGATAACTTCTGCGCCGAGTCTTTTGATTAATGTGCAGGCAGCCAGAATAGTTCCGCCGGTTGCGATAAGGTCATCAAATACCAAAACTTTGTCGCCAGGGCCTACCGCATCAACTTGCATCTCTACAGCAGAGGTACCATATTCCAGTTGGTATTCCTGATGAACAGTTTCGCCTGGTAGTTTTCCTTTTTTGCGCACCAGTACCAGAGGTTTTTGCATCTGGTAGGCCATAATTGAGGCAATTAAAAAGCCGCGGGCATCAATGCAGGCAATGTGCGTCAGTTCTGAATCCATATAACGCTGAATAAACGCATCGGCTACCATTCTTAATGCTTTTGGATCTTTGAAAATGGGCGTGATGTCACGAAACATGACACCCGGCTCAGGCCAGTCAGGTAGAGAACGGATAACTGACTTGATGTAAAATTCGTCGTAGGACATGTACTAATAGCTCCTCAAGCAGGCTTTGAGCAAGAACGGTTGATATGGCTCAATGTTTAAAAAGTAAATCTACGCTTTAATGGTTTTGTTGGATTACACATAGAGATGGCTACTTTTTTGTGCAACAGTAGTACGCGCCGTTCATTATTTGAACGGCGTTTTTCAAGATGTCTTTATAATAAGTTTATAAAGACAGTTGTTGTATGTCGGTTTCTTTAGTGCTGTCGTTTCCGTTACATTCGCCTGACACCTGATACAGATTATCAAGGTCAAGCAGCTCTACTTCTTTTCCATCTACCTGAATCAGATTAGTTTTCTGGAAGCGGGTAAATATCCTACTGACAGTTTCAACAGCAAGTCCCAGATAATTACCAATCTCATTACGTGACATGGATAATCTGAATTTATGAGCAGAGTAACCGCGTGCCTGAAAGCGTAAAGAAAGTTTGATCAGAAAAGTAGCTACACGCTCCTCTGCATTCTTTTTAGAGAGTAGCAGCATCATTTGCTGGTCATCTCTGATCTCTTTGCTCATGGTACGCATTACCTGACGACGCAGCTCGGGTAATTGGCCACACAATGTATCCAAATGATCAAATGGAATTTCACACACCGTGGTTGTTTCCATTATTTTAGTGGAAACAGGATGATGTTGGTTGTCATACCCACTTAGTCCGACGAGCTCACCCGGAAAATAAAATCCGGTAATTTGCTCTTCGCCTTCATTGGTGATGGTATAACTTTTGACGCTTCCGGCTCTGATAGCATAGACCGATTCAAAAGTATCACCTTGATGGAAAAGGTGGTCACCTTTTTTTAGTGGGCGGCTTTTCTCGATGATGTTATCTAGGCTTTCCATCTCCGAGTTGTTTAAGGATACGGGAAGGCAGAGCGAGCTAATACTGCATGTATTGCAGTGTGCTTGCTGCAACGTATGCAGTTTTCCTTCCCTTTTAAGATCACTCATGGCCGGTTCCTGTGGTTATTAAACATAATGAGAGGCTACTCATACCTGAATTATGTCGTATTTCGAGTGAACCGTGAAGCATCCATTAGATGATACGTGAAAAACCTTGTGTGGGTTGCTGCTTCGGAATGTATTGATCGAAGGCCATGCAGATGCGCCTGATTAATAATCGACCAGCCGCAGTAACGATAATCCGCTGACCATCTATCTGTACTAAGCCATCCTCAATAAAACGCTGAATCTCTACCTGTTCCGTTGCGAAGTATTCTTTGAAATCAATACTGAATTTTGATTCTATTAGCTGAGTATCCAGTTCAAAATGGCAGATTAGCTGTGTAATAACCGTACGCCGAATACAGTCATCGGTATTTAGTTTTACACCACGACGAATGGCACTGGAGCGTGATTCAACCGCATCTGTATAAGCTGTAATGTCGTGCTCATTCTGATAATAAACATTGCCAATTTGGCTAATAGCGGAGACACCCATTGCCACCAGGTCGCAATCAGAATGGGTGGTGTAACCCTGGAAGTTACGGTGTAGATGGCCACTTTTTTGCGCTAATGCCAGTTCGTCATCGGGTTTAGCAAAGTGATCCATGCCAATGTACACATACTCGGCAGTGAGGAGTTTATTGATCGTCGACTCCAGAATCGCTAATTTAACTTCAGGGCTGGGTAAATCTTCTCCATTAATATGCTTTTGTGAGCGAAAGCGGTCTGGCATGTGTGCGTAGTTGAATACAGACAGACGGTCAGGGCTCAGATCAATGACTACGTCCAGCGTTTCGTTGAAGCTTTCCAAGGTTTGGTGTGGGAGGCCATAAATAAGATCCATATTAATGGATTTAAAACCCAGTTCACGTGCGGCGGTTAATATACCTGCAGTTTGTTCGGTGGACTGGATGCGATTTACCGCTTTTTGTACGGCTGGATTAACATCCTGAACACCAAGACTAATACGATTAAAGCCAATACTTCTGAGAGTTTTTAGTGTCTCAAGCGACGCTTCGCGGGGATCGATCTCTATAGAGTAATCACCGCTGTCGTCATCAAGCAGATTGAATTCCTGTTTCAGTTTATTCATCAGCTCAGTCATTTGCTCGTCACTGATAAACGTAGGTGTGCCGCCACCCCAATGCAGTTGGTTAACTATGCGGTTTTCACTGTACCATTTAGCTACTTGCTCAATCTCTTTAAATAAAGTGTCGAGATAGGGTTGAGCTTTTTTGCGATTGCGGGTGATTACTTTATTGCAGGCACAAAAATAACAAACGTGCGCGCAAAAAGGTATATGCACATAGAGTGATAGCGGCGCGTTTTTGTCAGTCGTTAGCTGCCCGTCTGCGACTAACTGTGTTTCAGAAAGCGCGGCGTCAAATTGAATGGCAGTCGGATATGAGGTATATCGGGGGCCGGAAAGATCATAGCGTTTAATAAGATCCAGGTCCCATGTAATGGTATTGTCCAGGCTCACGATAGTATCCTCATTGTTAATTGTGCGGCAGTATAACAAGTGAGTCTGATATTTGATTTGATGCTAATCAAAGACTAATGATTGCCTGGAAGGGAATAGTGTAAAAGCCAAACAGAATAATCAACAGGCCCGCGAGATGTTGAACGTTACGATTGGCTAATAAAGTTTTCACCTGTTTGGCAAGCAGACCTGTTGTAAGCATGGCAGGTAGTGTGCCGATACCAAACGCAAACATTAGACTACTGCTTTGCAGGGCATCTTGAGCTGTCGCCGCCCATATCAAGGTACTATAGACTAACCCACAGGGTAGCCATCCCCAGAAAAAGCCAAGTAATAAGGCTTGTTTAACATTTTTAACAGGCAGGAGCTTGCTGGTGGCTGGCCGTATAACAGACCAGAGTTTGCTTCCAAGCTTTTCAACATGAACAAGCCCTTTCCACCATTGGGCAACATACAAGCCCATAGTGATAAGCAAGAGACCTGCGAGGGTGCGTAACACGATAGCTAATGTGCTGTCTTTGACTAAAATACCGATAGATCCAACTAAGGCTCCAGCTAATGCATAACTGATTAGCCTGCCCATGTTGTAACCTATAAGGTTAGGTACTCTGGTGTGTTGCGGTCCCATCGCCATGGTGGCTGCAATTCCACCGCACATGCCGATGCAGTGGGCGCTGCCGAGGAGGCCCAGGAGAACAGCGGTTGTTAGCGATAATGATTCAGTCACGTGGTGAGTGTGCCTTGCTTTGCTTGGCCTCGTCAGGAATCAGATGATCGTCATCGTCAAATAAAATACTGTGGGCAGGGGAGTCAAGATCATCATATTGACCTGAATTGACGCTCCAGAAAAAAGCCCAGACAGCAAAACCCAGCAGAATGATTGCTATGGGGATTAATATAAATATAATTTCCATTGGGAATCAGCTCAAAATTAAAGTGTTATTTTACAGGATTTCTGCGAACAAGTTTAGTCAGGCGCAAAGCATTACCCACAACAATCAGCGAGCTGACGGACATGCCAATAGCCGCCATGTAGGGTGCAATAAAGCCCATTGCTGCGAGTGGTAATGCGATCAGGTTATAAAGCAGTGCCCAGCTGAGGTTCTGACGAATAATAGATTGGGTTTTTCTGGATAATAGAATGGCGTCCACCAATCGGCCAATATCGCTGCTGATAAGAATAGCGTCCGCATTGGTTTTAGCCAAATCCGTCGCACTGCCCATTGCAATAGACGTTTGAGCGCCGGCTAATACAGGGATATCGTTAATACCATCGCCGACCATAACCACTTTTGCGCCCTGGCTTTGTAGTTTTTGTATATAAGCTAATTTTTCTTGTGGCGAGGTATTGGAAATAACATCCTTTATGTTAAGTGCGTTAGCGACTTCCTTAACAGCGCCTGAGTTATCACCGGTTAACATCTGAACATTGAGTCCTAATCGGCGTAGGATGGCGAGTGTCCGTGGCGTGTCTTTGCGGATCTGATCGTTTAAGCAGAACCAGGCTAACGGGGATTGAGTACCACACAATAATAGCCATTGGCCGTCAAGATCAGGCGCATCTTTGTAGGTAAGTTGTTGTTGGCAGAGTGCGGAGGAGTATTCGGGTTTTCCAATACGGTAACTTACACCCTCAATTGTACCTTCAAGGCCCTGGCCTAATTCGACGTTAAGTGCTTTAGCCGTTTGCGTTTGATACTTATGGAATGCTTTGGCGATGGGGTGTTCCGAATGTGCTTCGAGTGCGGCGGCTATGCCCAGTACCGTTTGTGTATCGAGATCACTGCATAACTGAGTGCTTTTAAGCGATAGATTGCCTTCTGTCAGTGTCCCTGTTTTATCAAAAATGATATGTGTTGCTGTTGCCAGGCTTTCAAGTACGTGACCTCGCGTAATTAACAAGCCGTGCTGCCTTAATGTCCCTGTTGCTGCTGTCAAAGCGGTTGGTGTCGCTAGCGAAAGAGCGCAAGGGCAGGTGACAACTAAGACAGAGAGGGTTATCCAGAATGCATTCTGCGGGTCGATACTCCACCAGAAAAGGCTGACAATAGCCGCAGTGAGCAGGACTGATGCGACAAAGTAACTAGCCACTTTATCAGCAATCTTGGCCACAGCGGGTTTCTCTTCTTGAGCCCGCTCCAAAAGACGAACGATGGCAGATAATTTAGTGTCTGCACCGACGTCGGTGACTTTTAATTGCACCGGACTTTCGACATTAATGGTGCCGCTTGCAACACTATCGCCAATGGTTTTGTTGATCGGGAGATATTCGCCGGTTAAGGCTGATTCATCAATAGATGAGTAGCCCTCGATAATAATGCCGTCAGCAGGAATAGTGTGGCCGGGTTTGACCAAAATGATGTCATCAATATTCAGCTCTGTTGCCGGAATCAATGTTTCATTACCCTCTCTGATCCGTATCGCGCTGGCTGGAATTAAGTTTAAGAGAGCGTTTCCGGCACGTCCGGTACGGTGCCTTGCTTGCATCTCAAGATATCGGCCAATCAACAGGAAGAAAGTAAACATCGTGACTGAATCAAAATAAACTTCACCGCTCTGTGTAATAGTGGCCCATGCGCTTGCAAGGTAAGCTCCGCCGACGGCGATAGACACTGGAACATCCATGCTTAGGTAGCGGGATTTGATGTCACGTATCGCGGCAATAAAAAAAGGACGGGCAGAGTAAAGTAAAACAGGTGTCGCAATAATCAGGCTGGTCCAGCGAATAAATGTTTCAAATTTATCCTCAATTCCCTGTAAAGCGCCAGCATATAGTGCGATAGACATCATCATGACTTGCATCATGCCGAGCCCGGCTACACCTAAGCGACGAAAAGCCCGCTTTTTCTCAAGTTCCAGAAGTTGTTCTTCTTTATCAGGATGGTAAGGATGGCCTTTATAACCGACATGATAGATGGCCGCCATGATCTGGCTGAGTTGAATCGTATCGTCATGCCAGCGGATACGCGCGCGATGATTGGTCAGGTTGACAGAGGCTTGCTCTACTCCGGATTGCTTGACCAAATGATGCTCAAGTAACCAAACGCACGCCGCACAGGTGATTCCTTCTATAACGAGTGTGGCTTCTTTAAGGTCGTCTTGCAGGGAAATAACAAAGGCTTTTTGGATAGTGTTGTTATCGTAAAGCTGCAACTCGTCTTGTACATTCGTGGGTAGATCGGTGCCTGAGAGCTCCGGAATAGCGACGGAATCTCCCTGACGGTATTTATAGTAGTGCTCAAGCCCGCTGGAGACAATGGTTTCAGCGACCGCTTTGCAGCCGGGACAGCACATAGGTTGTGCTGTCCCGTTGATGTCGGCAATAAACAAGGTGCCTTTGGGTACATCCAGGCCACAATGGAAACATGCCTGACCCTCGAACTTACTATTCATGTTAACAGGCCTATAAAGTGGGCTTCAGCTCAACGCTTATTTGATCATAAGGTGGCTGGATTTCTTTATTCAAATGCCAGTCTTCATTAGGGGGTGCTATGAAAATAAAGCGTTTACCCTTTAGCTGAGAGGATAGGGTTCCTGAATACAGTTGCTGAGAACCGACCGCTTTTAATGTGATCATCTGATCATATTTCTGGTGTGTCGGATGGACGATATCAAGCATCAGATATTCAGGGATGGCGCTAAATTCACCCTTGAGCTTGACCATAATATCACCCGTCATATTATCCAGGCTGAGTGTGGCAGCGATATGATGCTCGATAGCTTTTTGAGTTTTTACTGTGTTCACCTCATAGCCTCTTGCTATGCGGTAATAATCATCTTTAACCACGCCGTCCATGGTTGTAATAGCGAGATAGAGAAAGGTAAATCCATAAATAGCTACGGCAATCAGGGGCGATAAAATAAACCATAGCCAAGGTTGTTGGTACCAGGGTTTTGCTGCTTGAATCTTATCAATCTCATCTTCGGTCATATTGGTTACTGCTATAAAAAATTACGACTATAAAAAATAGCTGCTGTCTTTGCAGAAAGCAGCTATTTTTACTCATTTATTACGCCGTCGCTTATCGACGTGGCGCAGGGCCTAAAAAGCGACTGTCTTCGGTGATAGAGATGCTGTCATCATCTAATGCCTGAACATTAATCTGGATATCATAGTTAGACCGTTTGATTTGCTCCGGATCTAACTGAACACGAATAACGTAACCCAGAAGTTCGCCTGCTTTAATGGTGACTACAGGATCTGAAATTAGTTGCAGTCCTTCGACGCCCGATAAACTAATTCGATAGTCATGATCACGCTGCTCTTTATTGGCTAGTTTGAGATTGTACACATTCTCTATTAAACCATTGGGGGTTTTATTATAAAGTTGTCCACGGTCACGCAGAATATCAACTTCGAGAGGGATTCGGCTGTAAATGGTGTAACCAAAAGCAATACACATGGCTATGAGTACTAATAAATAGCCCATAAGACGAGGTCTTAATAAGTGGGTTTTTTTGCCCTCTAATTGGTGCTCTGTCGTGTATCGAACCAGTCCTCTTTCATATCCCATACGATCCATGATGTCATCACAGGCATCCACACACGCACCACAAGCTACGCATTCGTATTGTAAGCCATCGCGAATATCTATACCAACAGGGCACACGTTTACACAGAAACCACAATCGATGCAGTCACCTAAACCTTCTGCTTTATAATCGGTATCCTTCTTGCGTTTTCCTCGATGTTCACCGCGTTTTTCATCATAGGATATGACGAGTGTATCCTGATCAAACATGACGCTTTGAAAGCGTGCATAAGGACACATATAGATACATACCTGCTCGCGAAGCCAGCCTGCGTTGGCATAGGTAGCAACCGCAACAAAACCAATCCACCAGGTTTCCCAGGGGCCGAGCGAAAAACTAGCGAAATCATTGACCAGTTGGCGAATGGGCGAAAAATAGCCGACAAAGGCAATAGCAGAGGTGATTGCTATGAATAACCATAAACCATGTTTTACAACTTTCTTGCGGAGTTTTGTGAGGCTCCAACCGGCTTTGTCTAGCTTCATGCGCTGGTTGCGATCACCTTCGGCAATTCTCTCTGCCCATATAAACAGCCATGTCCATACGAACTGAGGGCAAGCATAGCCACACCAGAGACGCCCTGCAAAAACAGTTACAAAAAACAGGGTGAATGCCAGGATGATTAGTAGCCAAGATAGCAGCATGAAGTCTTGAGGCCAAAAAGTCATGCCAAACACGTGAAACTGACGACTAGGCAGATCAAAGAGGATCGCTTGTCTGCCATTCCACTCAATAAGGGGAAAGCCATAAAACATGATCAGCATAATCGCGCCAGAGATAACGCGTAAATTTTTAAAGATACCTTTATAAAACTTTACATAAATGTGTTCTCTACTTGAGTAGAGATCAATAGATGCTGCTTTTTCACTAGGAGAAGGTGGCGGCGTTATATCTTTTACGGGTATCTGATTCATTCCTGTGCTCGCAAGCTGAATGGATGGGTATTAGCCTACTGGGCCAACGTATCTATAACTTATCTATTAGATATGTTGAATATTATAATGTTTTCTCTAAAAAAAAGGCGATATGAATATCTTCATATCGCCTTTTAATTGATAACTGTCAATTACTTGTTAGACAAGCTATAGACATAGGCAGCAATTAGCTGGATTTTATCCTCGCTGAGCAGATTCTTCTGAGCAGGCATAACACCATTACGCCCTGAACGGATAGTATGGGTTATTTGTTCAAAAGTACCACCGTACAGCCAAGTAGTGTCAGTCAGGTTAGGTGCGCCTAAAGCTTGCATTCCTTTACCATCAACACCGTGACAGGCCGTACAGAGTGCCTGGAACTGAGTCTTACCGCGTGCAGTAGATTCAGGGTCAGATTCCTGGCCGCTAAGTGTCTGTACGTAGCTTGCTACGTCACGAACACCTTCTTCGCCAAGAACCGCTCCCCATGCTGGCATCGCACCCTGACGACCATGTAAAAGCGTCTGCTTAATGGTGGCAGGAGCGCCGCCATACAGCCAGTCATTATCCGTCAGGTTAGGAAAGCCGTGCGCGCCAGTTGCAGCAGTACCATGACAAACAGAACAGTTGTTTGCAAACATGCGCTGCCCCATTTTAAGGCCTGCTACGTTTTCAGGTTTTTGCAGGTCTTCAACTGAAAGCACTGCGTATTTAGCAAAGACGGGCTTGTATACTTCATCAGCATGAGCCATCTCTTCTTCCCACTGGTTGGTTGAAGTCCAGCCCAATAGGCCTTTCCAGTTGCCAAGTCCAGGGTACAGAGCCAGATAAACCAAACCAAAAACGATAGTTGCCATAAACATCTGGAACCACCATTTTGGTAATGGGTTATCGTATTCTGCAATGCCGTCAAATTCATGACCGACTGTTTTTTCAGTTTCTTCTTTGTAGGGTTCACTTTTACGCGTTTGCAAAAGTAACCAAGTACAGCCAAAAATAACGGCTAGGGTGATAATGGTTACCCATGCGCTCCAGAAAGCACTCATTTTTCAACACTCCTGTTCGGGGGCGTTTCATCCCGGTTGCTATCCCCTTCGTCTGCGAAGGGGAGTTGAGATGCCTCATCAAATCGCTTCTTATTGCCTGGAAGTAATACCCAGATAAAAAGGCCAAGAAAAGTGATAAGCATAATCACCGGTATGAAAGGACCGTAAACATCGTAACTCACTAGGGATTACCGTTTGTTATTGTAAACAGAATGGGTTTTGCCCAGCGCCTGCAAATATGAAATCAATGCTTCAATTTCATATTTACCTGCAGCGTCTTCTTGAGCACTGGCGATTTGATCGTCAGTGTAAGGGACACCCAGTTGACGCAGAACACTCATTTTGGCAGCCGTATCTTCTCCCGTTAGCTTGTCTTCGAACAGCCATGGGAATGAAGGCATTTTTGACTCAGGTACAACATCACGAGGGTTGTATAAATGCGCGCGATGCCAATCATCTGAGTAGCGGCCACCGACACGGGCCAAATCAGGCCCTGTGCGTTTAGAACCCCATAGGAACGGATGTTCCCATACATGTTCGTCAGCTGTTGAAAAATGGCCATAACGTTCTGTTTCTGCACGGAACGGACGGATCATCTGAGTGTGGCACACATGGCAGCCTTCGCGGATGTAAATATCACGTCCTTCAAGTTCTACTGCAGTATAAGTGCGCAGGCCTTCAATTGGTTTGGTCGTTGATGCCTGGAAAAACAAAGGTACGATCTCAGCCAAACCACCACCGCTGATAACGATGATAATCAGCAGGACCATTAAGCCGATGTTTTTTTCTATTGTTTCATGCTTGATCATTATTCTGCTCCTCAGCCTTATGCAACCTGCGCAGCAGCGTCAGCTACTGGGGCTTTACTGTCTTTACGAACAGTCTGCCAAGTGTTGAAAGCCATCAGAAACATACCTGTCAGCAAGAATAATCCACCCAACCAGCGTACGAAGTAACCTGGATGTGATGCTTCCAGTGCTTCAACGAAGCTGTAAGTCAGCGTGCCATCTTCGTTAACTGCGCGCCACATCAGACCCTGCAATATACCATTAACCCACATCGCGCAGATGTAAAGTACAGTACCAACAGTTGCCAGCCAGAAGTGAGTATTGATCAAGGCAACGCTCCACATCTGTGTCTTCCCGAACAGTTTGGGAATCATGTGATAGGTTGCACCGATAGTGATCATAGCAACCCAGCCAAGAGCGCCGGCATGTACGTGACCTACCGTCCAGTCAGTGTTGTGAGACAGTGCATTCACTGTTTTGATTGCCATCATAGGGCCTTCGAAGGTAGACATACCGTAGAAGGATAGAGAAACAACCAAAAAGCGAAGGATAGGATCAGTGCGTAGTTTGTGCCAGGCGCCAGAGAGCGTCATCATACCGTTGATCATACCGCCCCATGAAGGTGCCAGAAGAATCAAAGACATAACCATGGCAACAGACTGAGTCCAGTCAGGCAGGGCAGAGTAATGCAGGTGATGACCACCGGCCCACATGTATGTCGCAATCAGCGCCCAGAAATGCACGATAGATAAGCGATAAGAGTAAATTGGACGTTCAGCTTGCTTCGGAACGAAGTAATACATCATGCCCAGGAAGCCTGCTGTGAGGAAGAAACCTACAGCATTATGCCCATACCACCACTGCACCATGGCATCAACTGCACCAGGGTAAACAGAGTAGGATTTCCACATAGTGACCGGTATCACTGCACTGTTAACGATATGAAGTACCGCTACAGTAATGATAAAAGCCATGTAGAACCAGTTACCCACATAGATATGAGAAGTTTTACGGTTTTTCACTGTGCCCAGAAATACGATGGCATAGCAAATCCATACAACCGCAAGGAGTATATCGATTGGCCATTCCAGCTCTGCGTATTCCTTGCTGGAAGTCAGACCCATTGGCAGCGTAATTGCTGCTAGAAGAATGACTGTTTGCCAGCCCCAGAATGTGAAAGCAGCCAAACCGTCAGAGAAAAGACGTGTTTGGCAGGTACGCTGAACTACATAATAAGATGTAGCGAACAGGGCTGATCCACCAAATGCGAATATAACCGCATTGGTGTGTAGAGGACGAATGCGGCCAAAAGAGAGCCACGCCGTGTCAAAGTTTAATGCCGGCCATACCAGTTGAGCGGCAATAAAGACGCCTACTGTCATGCCTACGATACCCCATATCACCGTCATAATGGCGAACTGGCGTACAACTTTGTAGTTATAAGTTGGATGTTCGATTGCAGTGCTCATGTCAGGCTCTCATCAAAAAGCTTGGTTTGATAGTACAGTTACAAGGGTAATTATCTTGGAATAGCCCTGTGTTTTCAACGATCTTCATGCGTTGAGTGTGGCGTATTGTCGCACATAACTTAAATTAAATATATTCTATATGAATATTACTTTATGCCGTCTTGTGTTTATATCTTATTGATTTATAAAAAGTTAATAAAATATAATCAGTTATTGTACAATCGTATAAGACCCTATTTAGCGCTGCTCTTTTGTTAATTAGTACTACTTTAGGCGTGTTTTTGACGTTTCTTAACTAGCATTTGCTTGATGTAGATCAAGCAGTACAATGCATTAATAGTCTGTTTTGATAGGTAATGTTGAATTTTGGATCTTTTAATTGAAGGGGATGCTTTATTGGGGCGAGTTATTCTTGCTCATGGTGCAGGTGCGGCCATGGATAGTGAGTTTATGGAATACGTAAGCCATCGTTTGGTTGAGAATCAAATACAGGTGGTGCGCTTCGAGTTTGATTACATGCATCAACGGCGTTCAGGGGGCAAAAAAAGACCGCCAGATCGTTTGGATCGTCTGATTCAGGCTTACAACGATGTAATTGATAGTTTTTCCGATCAAGTGCCACTGTTTCTGGCTGGGAAGTCAATGGGAGGTCGGGTTGCCTCGATGGTTCTTGATCAATCTGACGCACAAGCATGTTTTGTCTTCGGATACCCCTTTCATCCTGTTGGCAAGCCGTTGACTACTCGTACAGATCATTTACTGGCGTTAGAAAAGCCATTGTATATATTTCAGGGCGAACGCGACCCTATGGGTCATATGACGGAAGTGAATAATTACGTATTGCCGTCAACTGTCCAGATTAACTGGTTTGAAGATGGCAATCACGATCTGAAGCCTAGAAAAAGGTCAGGTTGTACACAATCAGCTCATATTGATTCAGCACTCAGCGTTATGACGTCTGTCATTGTCAGGCGCCATTCAGAGCGTGACGTTAATGCTCTAGAATCATAAATTTTTCGTCTCGATCTAGCATCGGGCTAATCATTTCCATTAATTCTTTTCGTTCAGTTGATATTCTCCAGCGATGCCAGTCATCAACCGTACGGTAAGTGGCGATTATGATGCGATGGTTTGAATCATGTACATCCTTTAATGCTTCGCCTGAAATGAAGCCATGTGCCTGCATCGCTTTTTGCAGTGTGTTCATTTCAGATTTTTCATAATGCTTGCACAATTCCTCATCAGCAATGTGTCGTTCAATAATCACTTTAATCATGACGTGCTCCCTGTGGTCTATTGCTATAGAGTAAGCATAAACCTTGTGCTGATAATCACAAACTCATACTTTGGCCAGTGCTGGCTTCCGCTGGTGAGTATTATTTGAGACAATAGGCGTGTTTTTGGGTAGAGATGCGAAATGGTGGGTATCAAAGAAGATCATTTGCTGGATGCTACGGGCTTATATTGTCCCGAACCGGTTATGATGTTGCACAGTAAGGTGCGTGAAATTGAAATAGGTGAGGTGTTGTTAGTATTAGCCACTGATCCTTCAACTCAGCGCGATATCCCCAAGTTCTGTACATTTCTTGGACATGAGCTTGTTGAGCAAATCAATGAAAACGGAAAACAAAAGTTCAGCTACTATATCCGCAAAGGTGCCTGAGATGGTCCATGACGATGTAGATACTGCGGTGAATAAAACATTGCAGATGGTTGATGAATGCGAACGGTTATTAAGCGATTTAGAGCTAAAGAAAAACCGTTTGAATATCAAAGTGATCGAGAGAAATGTTGTGAACGACGTAGTGACCCCAAAAAGTAAAAGTAAAGCAAAGAATAGAGCGGCAAATCAGGCAGCGCTTCAGCTTTTGATGGAAACCTATCCTAAAGTATTTAATCGTGACAACGTACGTCCTCTCAAGATTGGTATTCAGGACGATTTAATCGCTGAAGAGAAAGTAGCGAAAAATAAAATCAAGCGTGCACTTGCATCATATGTGCGAGCGCCTCAGTATTTCCGGTCTTTGCAGGATGGGGCTGATCGGATTAATTTGCTGGGAGAGCCACAAGGTCAGGTGACGGCAGAAGAAGCTGAACATGCGAAAGGTAAATTAAAAGAATTTCATCAGCATCGTCGTGAAATTCAGCGCGAGAATGAAAAACAACAGCGCGAAATTGAAAAAGCTGACCGTATCCATAGTAAATTAGACCAACTGGTTGCGTTGAATAAGCGCTAATTACGACTATGAATTCATAGTAAAGCACCTTATATTAAAAAGTTCTTATGTTACAGGGTTCTTATATAGGGTGCTTTATGTCTCAGATTAAACTAATTTCTTGTCCGTCTTGCCAAACACCCAATCGTGTTCCCTTTCAGAAGTTGTCTGATAAGCCTGTTTGTGGGCGATGTCGAGAACTGCTGTTTCAAGGGAAGCCTGTAGAGCTTGATGCTGCGCGGTTTGATAAACTGATAAAGTCTACTGACATTCCTGTTGTCGTTGATTTTTGGGCACCCTGGTGTGGTCCATGCAAAATGATGGGTCCGGTTTTTACTCAAGTGGCTGCTCAACTCGAACCGAAGTTTCGTTTTGTGAAAGTGAATACGGAAGTAGAACAAGCGTTAGCGGCTCGATATGCGGTCCGCAGCATACCGACGTTACTGATGATAAAAGATGGGAAAGAGATAGCACGACAGGCGGGAGCCGTGGATGCAACCAGCTTAATGCGCTGGTTGCAGATGTCTGTTTAATCTATGGAGTAATGTATATTGCCAGAGCCTTAGTTAGATAAGGCTCTGCAGGAGTTATACAAGAGCCTCTGGCCTGCCATGTAAGAATCCTTGAGTCCCATCGATATTGAGCAGAATTAACTGCTCAACCTGACTCTGTTTTTCAACACGCTCAGCATAAACTTCAATTCCCAGGCTATGCACTGCAGTTATCAGGCTGCTGATAAAGAAACGGTCTTCAGCACTATGGTCTACCTCCCTGATAAGTGAGCCATCAATTTTAATATAATCTGGCTGGACAGCATAAATATAGCTGAAACCACTTGGATGAATACCAAAATTATCTACACCAAATCCGATACTATTTTTTCTTAAAAGGTCACGAAAACGAACAATATGTTCAACATCATTAAGAACAGCGGTTTCATTAATCTCAATATTTAACTTGCCTTTCAGCGGATGTTTACCCAGCTTCCTTCGCAACCATTTATCAAAATTTTCAGTATGAATCGTTTGCTGAGTTAAATTGACGGTCAAGGGGGAGCTCGTCGGGTTATGTGAGATATATTCGATGGCGCGTTCTAATACTGCTTTATCCAGCGCTTCAATTAGCCCCAGCTCTTTCACTACGTGTATAAATTCGTTTGCAGTACAGGGAATGTTCTCTCTGTTTAAGATACGCACTAATAATTCACGTTGCAGAGGTTTTTTTTCTGTGGAAGAAAGGACTTTCTGAAACTGTAGGAAGACCTGTTTATTATTAATGGCATTTGCCACATGTTCTTGCCAAGAACTGGATGCAACCTGAGTTCCGGTAAATTGCTCTGGAAACTGAATATCTGTTTTTTCTATTGCTGCCTGTCTGACAAGAATTCTCGCTTCTGATAGCAGTTGGGCGGCGGATGTGTCATCTGTACTCTGCGTCACAGAGATATGGACAGCAGGCTGATCAGGTGAAATGTTTTCAAAATCGGCTCGGGTTTTGATGGTATGGTTTAATTTTGTGATTTCACATTTTATTGTTTCTTCGTCGGTCTCTGGAATTAAAGCAATAAAATCAGCACCAGAGAGACGCCCGACAATGTTTGGCTGATAGCGTATCGATAAATTTTCCAGCTGTTTAGCCGTATATCTCAGGAAGTTATTGGCTTTTTCTTCACCAAACTTTTCATTAAGGGCCTGCAGATTGGGAATGTGCAGATATATACAGGTACCGGGGCCGAACTCCTTGCGATAATCGAGCCAGTCGCACAGTTGGGCCTGAGTAGACCGCTGATTGGCAAGGCCTGTCAGGTTGTCTTGATAAGCGGTTTTGCGCAGATCATCAATATGGCGACTCTGCTCGTCGAACATTAGATGTACGCGTCGAACCATTCGGTTCATTGCTTCAACAACGTTTTTTAATTCGCGAGTCTTAGGTATCTGTTTTTGTTCAACATATTTGCGTTCAGATAAAGCGGTTGCTTGTTCTTCAACGCCTTTTAGCGGACGCAGGATAAGTCTTAATAAATAGCTAAGAGACAATACCGCAATAAGTGCTAATGAAATAAACCAAATAAGTGTTTTCTCAGCGCCTTTCCATAATTGTTCATAGGCATAGCCTGCTCGACTCTGAACTTTAATTTTACCGACTTTACGCCATTGATGGCTTATTTCCCGCTCCATAGAAGGCGGTGTTATTTGGACCAGCTTGAGAAACCATTGGGGCACTTTTTCTGAAATGATAACCGGTGTTGTTGAAGAAAAAAGAGTTTTTTGGTCTGCATTCGTGACTTCAATTTTGTGATAAAAACCACTGTCGAAAATTGCATTAACTGTGGTTTCAATCATTGCAGTGTCTTCGTCTGCCATGTATGGAGCAAGATACAAACCTAAATGGGTCGCTGTGTCCTGTCCGTGAGATTCTAATTGATGCAGCAACATCTCTTTTGAACTGTCGGACATGATGTAAAGGGTGCCTGACACTAGGCCAATCAAAACAGCAAAGACTGCGGCGGTTAGCTGATTGAGTAAAGACATAAAGATCTCCCTGACCCCTGATTAATTAACATTAACACGATTATTTTCCAATCTCGATTTTAGCTGTACCCAAGGGCCCAGGCGATCTGATGTTCCAACTAATGTGGTTCTGCGGCCTTTTTTCGAAAGCCATAGATTGTCACCATTAAAGCTATAAACATGCAGTAGGTCTGGGCGTTGGGACGCCGGTTTTATTTCAGGAATCAGGTTGTCTAATACAACAGGAATAGCATTAGGTTGCTCATAATATGTCAGCACCATATGCGCCTGATTTAGTTTGAGTGCTTTAACATAAGAAATGCTTAGCTTGTTCATATCTACACCAACCTCCTTGAGAGTGTAGTATTTCGCAATAGAAAAATCTTCGCAATCGCCGCCATTACTGATCAGAAATTCAACCGGTGTAGCCCAGTAGTCTTTTTGCTTCCAATGGCTGATATCATCCAGAAACCTGACCTGATTAAAAAAATCGTTAACTTGCTTTAGTTTTTCTTTTTCAGGCTTATTGGCTATATCATTCATTAGATTCTGCCATGCCTGTAATCGCAGCTCTGCTTCGGCTCCGTACTTTTGACCTAACTGATGAATGTAAGCTTTAGTCAGCCGCACGCTGATTTCACTTAATGCAAGCATAGATAATGTTAAGGAAAGAGTCGCAACGCAAAGACAACAGAATGCACTGATTTTAAACGATGTGGGCCGTCTCTTTTCGATAATGGAGAAGGGGTTATTCAGCACGGCGTGCCCTGTGCAGGAGAAGTAGTGGATTCAGCATGGTAGAAATAGTGCACTTTTACAAGGTGGAATTTTTTTAGTCGGATAGGGAAGGCATTAAATTGCATTGTGTAAGGATTCTATGCCAAGCCTCTGTATGTCTATTTCGGGCGCTAATATAGCGTTTCCAGACACTGATGTCAGTATCCGTCATGAAAACCTGATCAGTATATTTTTTAATTTCCTCTGGTACGGACAAAAAAGAGAGCATTTTTTCATGGGTGCTGAACCACTCATATCCAATACGCTGAACCTGAGCCATGTAAGGTTGAATTTGATGGGCGTAATATTCTAAAAAGACGTTTTTGAGTACGTCAGCCTGTGGGTTGCGCATGTTATCAAAGCACATGGCTCTGCGTGCTAGTCGGTTGTCAATACTATCTGATACGCTATTGAATGTTGTTTCAAGTAATACGAGTGATTTTAATAACGGGGTGCCAAGTGGGTCACGATAAATAGACTCATAGTTTTTCTCTAGGCTATTTAAGTTAACGAATAATGATTTTTCAGTAGTTTCGGTCGGATGAAATACGCTGCTCACAATAAAGGATAATTTTTTCAGCGCCTGTAGGGTGGCCGTATGGTCTGATTGAATGAAAGGAAGGGGCGGCTGATTCATGGCAAGCGATGCATCAATCTCTTTGCCTGTATAAAGGGCATTCCAGACTATTAAAGGCATATTGTCTCGTTTGATAGTAACAATTTTTTCAATACGTTTTTTTAGATCAACTTCTATCGTTGGATCATTCACAGCTAATGTTAAGCATTGACGAATTTTCACATAGAATTGAATTTCGTAGCTCAGCCTCTGCGAAGGGGCTGCCAGTTTGCCTAGCGAGCTGTTTCTTGACGCAATTAATGATAGCAAGTCGCACCTCCCTAAATCGAGAACATCAAGTAATCCTTCACTGATATCAGTGGCTTTCTGAAAGCGTTGTCGTTGGGCGGGTAGCGCGGGTATTGTTAGTTGTTCGGTGTTCCATTGTGGGGGCTCATCAAGCACATAAGCGACGCGATTGGCATAGGTTTGCATCAGGGTTTGTTCTTCGGACACCCGGCTGCAGGCGCTGAGAAAAAGTAGCGCCGCTAAATATAAGCAAAAATTAACGGCAGGACTGTTTCGCGACACGCCGGAGCCTGATAAGTAATAATACGGCGGATACCGAGAGGCCGATAACTAAGCCATACCAGAAACCGGCGGCGCCCATGGCCGGCGTAAGCCAATCGGTAAGACCTAGAATGTACCCTAGTGGCAGGCCAATGCCCCAATAGGCGATAAACACAATGAGTAGAGGAATGCTGGTATCTTTGTAGCCGCGTAAAGCGCCTGCCGCCGTCACTTGAAGCGCATCGGATATTCCGAAGAGCGCTGCAATCAATAATAGATTGGCGGCAAGCTCAATAAGATTTTTTTCGGTCGTGAAAATTTGCGCAATTTGGCTGGCTAGTAGCCAGATTGCGATGCTGGTGAACACTGCAATACTGCTGGTAATCAGTACGCCTATCTTGGCGCTAAACCAGGCATCATGCGGTTTTGCTGCGCCCGATAGCTGACCAATACGAATGGTACAAGCCATGGCTATGCTGAGTGGGATCATAAAAATCAAACCGGTAAAGGTCATCGTGATTTGGTGTGCTGCGACGATAACCGTGCCTAATGGGGCAAGTAGTAGAGCAATAACTGAAAACATGCTGGTTTCGATGAGGATGGCAAAGCCCATAGGAACGCCAAGCTTCAGGTAGTTAAAAAGGGCGGCGATATCCAGCCATCTGGCCGTAGTTGCATGAGGTAGTTTCAGTTGAGGTTTATGCTTCAGCGCTAACCAGCCGCAGATCAGCATTAACCACATTACCAGCGCGCTGGCCCAGCCACAACCTGCCGCGCCCAGTTCGGGCATCCCCAATTTCCCGAAAACAAAGATATAGTTTAGCGGTATGTTAAGTAGTAATGCGGCAAAAGCAATATGCATGGCAGGGCGTGTTTTACCGAGTCCTTCAAAATAACTTCTGAATAATTGGTAAAGCATGAGAGCAGGAAATCCCCAGGAGATGGCGTGCAGATAGGCTTGTGTTTTTGCGGCTAGATGAGGCTCGACTTTCATGAATTCAAGAATCCATGTTGTCGAATTTAATAAAAATACGCTGACTATGCCTAACGTTAATGCGACCCAGATCCCTTGCCTGAAAATACTCAGCACTTTATCCGATCGTTCCGACCCCATAGCAAAAGCGACCAGCGGCGTAGTTGCCATCAGGATTCCCGTGGCTGCTAAAAAAATAGGTAGCCAGATGCTTGATCCAAGCGCGACAGCCGCCAGATCAAGCGTACTGTATTGTCCTGCAATAAGGGTGTCGACAAAACCCATGGATGCCTGCGCTAATTGCGTCAGCATAATAGGCAAGCCTAATGACAGCAGGATTTTTGATTCCTGCCAGAGGCGGTATTGTTTCAACAATCAAATCTCTGAAAAAAGACGAGTAGTATGGGTACGCAGTATCCCAATAAGCGAAGGAGATCATAGGAGTAGCGATAGGTGAATGCAACCACAGAAGTGAAAACAAAAAAAAGCCCCTGCAGTGCAGAGGCTTTTATAAAGCACTAATTATTTATTCAATACGAACTGTGACGAAACGGCCTGGCGCTGCTTCGATCGCTTTATGCTCTGCATTTCCATATTCTTTCGGTGCATCAATTTTTTTGCCAGCACGACGTTTATGCCATTCTGACCAGTTTGGCCACCATGAACCTTCAACGCTTTCAGCTGTGTCGAGCCAATGGTCAGAGCCTTTTCCTTGCTCGCCTTTAACCCAGTAGTTTCGACGATTTTTTGACGCAGGATTAATAACGCCGGCTACATGTCCACTTGCACCCAGAACAAACTCTATAGGGCCACCGAAGTTTTCCATTCCTGTATAGGTGCCTTTCCAAGGTGCGATGTGATCATCAATAGTAGATAGGAAGTAACAAGGTGTCTTGATACGTCCTAAGTCAATTGGAGATCCGCACATAGTCAGTGCATCTTTTTCTACCAGTTTATTCTCAACATACATCTTTGTGATGTAATAAGTGTACATTTCTGCTGGTAGATTAGTTGAGTCACCATTCCAATATAGAATATCAAATGGAGGAGGTGTCTGGCCTTTCAGGTAGTTATTCACTACATAAGACCAAATCAAGTCATTCGAACGTAACATGTTGAACGAAGTGGCAAGCTCTTTACCGGATAGATAACCCTGGTTATTGACCTTGGTTTCTAGTTTTTTGACTTGTTGTTCGTCGAGGAATACACACAGATCACCAGGGTCCCTGAAATCGGTCAGTGTTGTCAGGAAGGTAGCAGATGCAACACTGGTATCCTTACGGTGTGCAAGAACAGCTAATGCTGAAGCAACAAGCGTACCACCGATACACCAAGCGACGGTGTTGACTTTGGGTGAACCTGAAATCTCTTTAACAACGTCAATGGCTTTTAGAACACCATCGCCTACATAGTTATCCCAGCTGATATTACCCTGTTCAATAGTCGGGTTAACCCAGGAGATCAGGAATACCGTTTGACCTTGTTCTACACAGAACTTCACATAGGAGTTATGTTCCTGAAGATCCAGAATGTAGAATTTATTAATACAAGGAGGGACAATTAATGTCGGTTTTTCAAATACTTGTTCAGTTAGCGGCTTGTACTGAAGCAGTTGGAACATCTCATTTTCGAAAACAACAGCGCCTTCAGACGTAGCGATATTTTCGCCTAGAACAAAAGCACTTTCATCGCTCATCGAGATGCGGCCTTTCTCGATATCGCCGAGCAGGTTCTGTAAGCCATCTACCAGACTTTGGCCTTTAGTTTCAAGAGCTTGCTGTAAAACTTCAGGGTTAGTAATAGCAAAGTTAGTAGGAGACATTGCATCAATGTACTGTTGAGTATAAAACTCAAGTTTACGTTGTTCTGTTTCAGACAGGTTAGCTTTAGAAGCCATATTCTGCAGCATACCAGAGCCAAGCAGATATGATTGCTTGATATAGCTGAAAACCGGGCTTGTTGACCATTCTTCTGCATTAAAACGGCGGTCGCCTTTAGCCGGTTCGGCAACCGGTTTTATAACAGACTGTCCTGATAACAAATTTTTCCACATGCTCATTTGAGCTTGCTGGTAATCTGTGATTGCTTTGATCCAGACCGTTGGATCCTCAGCAGAGCGTGTTGCTAGTTCAGACCATGATTGAGTGAACTGGCTGAAAACATCATCCCCACCTGCAGTGGTATAGTTTTCGAGAAGCTTTTGGGTTTCCTGGTTGACGTAGTTAATGAACTCTTGAGGATTCGTAAGCTTGTCGTTAATATTTTTTTCCATGAAACTACCTTTATGCTGAAATCTGCTGATTTGCCCAGCTAATACCTAGGTGTCGATGTGACGTTTCCAGATTAATGATTACAGTTTTCTGTGACAATAAAATTACTGACGTTTAGCATATCCTTGCTACTACAAGGCATGCAAGTCATATACAACAGATCATAATAGTCCTTTAGCCTTGCTTAGTTGTATGATGCTCATCAATCATAGCGTCGATATGTTGTAAAACAATCAGTATGACTAAACGCTTAATCTGGCTGAAAGGTTAGCATGGATGGCTAGGCGTAAGGTGAGCAGGAATGGCATAATCCGTATAAAAACATCCTAATATTCGACTGAATTTTGAGGCTTTATGAAGAGTTTTTTACTTTTTAGTACGCAAGCTTGTCATCTGTGTGAGCAGGCAGAAGCGTTGCTTGTTTCCAGTCTTGATCCTGGGCTGCATCAGATAGATGTGATTGATATTGCTTATGATGATCAATTACTTGAAACCTATGGCGAACGTATACCTGTGTTACAAAACGAGCAAACAAATGCAGAGTTAGACTGGCCGTTTGATGCTCATCAATTACGGCTCTTCATTAATAAATAATCATAACTGATGGATTAGCGGCTAAGGGTTACAGACCGTCAGACGTTAAAGAGTCGTTTGGTGTTGTTCGTGGTCTGGGTCGATAACTCTTCTATTGTAATCCCTCGGAGCTGCGCAATCGTCCTTGCAATATGATGCAAGTAAACGGGTTCATTGCGGCCTTTTTTGGGCTTTATTGGCAGGTCTCTCGGAAGCAGGTAAGGAGCATCCGTTTCAAGTAGTAATCTATCGTGAGGGATCTCTTTTATAAGTGCTTTAAGTGACAGTCCGCGTCGTTCATCACAGATCCAGCCTGTAATGCCAATATAAAGCCCTAAGTCCAGATAGCCAAATAAGGCTGCTTTGTCACCGGTAAAGCAATGAATAACGGCCCCTTCAAGTTGCCGGATTACAGGTTTGAGTATCTTGATTTGTGTCTCAGTTGCTTCCCTGTCGTGTAAAAACAGCGGCAGTTTCGTTGTTATAGCCAGATCGATTTGCCGCTCAAATGCGGCTATCTGTTCTTCGGGAGTAGAAAAATTCCGATTAAAATCGAGGCCCGTTTCACCAATAGCAACGACACCAGGCTGCTGGCTGAGCTTGTAGAGTTCCTCCATTGTGTGATCGGACATGGAAGAAGCGTCATGGGGGTGAATACCTGTTGTCGCATAAAGATAACCAGGGTTTTCCTTGCAGAGGGCAATGGCCTGTCGTGACGACTCCAGCGATGTACCCGTAATGAGCATCGCGCTTATACGCGATGCTTTTGCCCGGGCAATAACCTCATCTATATCATGGCGAAAACGTTTATCTGTCAGATTAACGCCAATGTCGATAAGCTCGGTCGTTATTAACTCAGTCATCAGTATTAAAGCGTCGATGGACGAGCTGATTTATTACCGTAGTTCAGAGCAAACGAGGCTGACTCTTGTGTGTTAAACAGTGTTGTGCTTCTTGATGCCATAACATCATAAATGACGCTGAAGGCTAATACATTTTGTACATAATTTCGGGTTTCATCGAATGGAATGGTCTCTATCCATACGTCCAGAGGAACATCTCCACGCTCTTTTAGCCAGCGTTTAACACGGTGAGGGCCCGCATTATAAGCAGCTGTCGCATAAACACGATTCCCTTCGAAAGTGCCGAGTACCTGGGCAAGGTATGCTGTGCCTAATGCTATATTAGTTCGTGGGATAAATAACTGATCGGGTTTTGTATAGTTAACGTCAAATCTTTTCGCTGTCTGTTTTGCGGTGGCAGGCATTAATTGCATCAAACCACGGGCGCCTACTCTGGAACGTGCTTGTAAGTGGAAAGCGCTTTCCTGGCGCGCAATAGCAATAGCCCAGGTTTGGTATATTCCGCGTTCGTTAGCGAGCTCTTCAAAGAGTGAAGGGTGAGGGTTAGGAAATCGAATATCCAGATCATTCCAGGCTTTAAGGCGGGATGCGCCACGTATCGCCTGATCATACCAGCCCCAGTCATAGGCAATATGCGCTAAGGCCAGCTGATCACTAGCAGCAAGCTGTTTGTTCAGGAAGTTCCATTCCACGCGAGCCGCATATTGATAATCAAATGCCAGTAATTCTTTCATGCGCATGACTGCAGGAAGTTTGCTTAGTATTGCTTTTTGTTCTTTAGTCACCCCAGAAGGTTGGTGGTTGAGATAGAAGGGATCGCTGGAAAGCTCAGATGCCAGAAAACCATAAAAGCTTCTTTCTTTTACGACGCTGGCATAATTGGCTTGGTAGCTTTTAGGATTCAGGCGATATTTGGAGGTTTCTTTCCAGTATACCCAACGGCCATCTGCTTTTAGCGTATCGGGAAGCTTCTCGATCAGATTAAGCGCCGATTGCCAGTCCTGTTTCGCCAGCTCAAGGCGGATGCGCCACTCAGTGAGTTTTTCGTAAGTAAAATCAGGATCGAGCTTAGCGAGTATTTCAACGGCATTATCTCGAAAGCCTTTGGCGTAGCGCAGCCCGAAATACTCGTTAAGTTTATCAAGAGTAGGCTTGTCTATGCTTAACCTTGTACGGTCACGCAACCATAGATCTGTCGCTTGACTAATATCTTTGCGGGCTATTTGACGGATACCATACGCTGCCATTATCCCGTGATGTGGATTTTGTTTTGATAGCAAGGCAACATCATTTAACAATTCTGGTTTTGCTTTAACCGACCAAAATAGCTCACTTTCTTTTTTATGGGTAGGGTCGCTCAGGAAGCGCTCAATATATTTAGCGAGTGCGAAGTTTTTTTCCTGTATAGCATTCCAGAAGCGGTGGTTGGCTACATCTGAAGTTAGATGACCCTCTTTCATCCACTCTGCAAACAGCGGGTCGCAGGCTGCATCTTGAGAATGTCCGACTTCCCACAGTTGTTGTGCGGTTTGGAATGCCTCTTTTTTATGTCCGGCTTGCAATTGCGCATAACCTAATCCGCATAGGTATCGATTGCGTTTAAGCGGAAACTCATTATAGGCGCGGGTAAATGACTGCCAGCGCTGTTGCTCCATCATATTATCTAGCCGAACGCGTTGAGCGTCATCCGCGAACGGTGTGGTCTTGTTGTCCTGTATATATTTACTGATGATATTGTCATTCAGTTGAGAAATGTCTCTTTTGAATTGCTTAATGTGCAGATAGGGAACCAGTGGATAGTCCCTGAGTTGCACGATTAGCTTGTCGGCAAGTGCGGTATCGTTTTTGTCGAAAGCCACTTTAGCCTGCTTATATAAAGTGCGCTCAGATGTGCTGGCGTATGCTGCAGGTAGGGACGCAAAGATACTCAGTGAGGTGCCGATAAGTGCGAACGTAGATAATATTTTTTTAGTTTTTAACATCGTTCCAGTACCTATCAGTGGCGTTCTATTTAGGAGTTCTATTTAGGGGTAACATTATGTCTAGTGTAGGACAGCTATTGTAAAAAAGGTAATAGTTTGACACTTCTGCTCCTTAAAGTTTAATCATAAATCGATTTTGATTTGAAGACCGTTTTGTTATTTATTTTCAGGTCTCGGATTTAACAACTAATTTATGATGTGTACTCAAATATACTGACCGGCAACACCGTAAAATGTGCTGAACCGTCAACGCTTATTTAGTGTAATGTCGAGTTAAACGAATTTTCTAGTGAAAGTGTAAAAATGATGAAAACACTGCTGATTGTGGCACATGCTCCCTCTGAAAATACACGCCTAATGGCCGAAGCCGTTTTAAAAGGCGCGCAGCATCCGGATATTGAACAGGTACAAGCACGCTGGATTGCGCCGTTAGAAACGACACCAGACGATGTTTTGGCCTGCGATGCCATTATTCTGGGTACAACAGAAAATCTGGGTTATATGAGCGGTGCGCTGAAAGATTTTTTTGATCGCTGCTATTATCCCTGTCTGGAAGCAAAGCAAGGGTTGCCTTGTGCTTTGTATGTGCGTGCAGGAAATGATGGCACGGGTACTTGCCGTGCCGTAGAAACTATCTGCACTGGTTTACGATGGAGCTGGATTCAGCCGCCGTTGGTATGTCGAGGAGACTGGCAAGCGTCGTTTCTTGAGCAATGTGAAGAGCTGGGAATGACCATGTCAGCGGGTCTTGATGTAGGCATTTATTAGCTGGTAAACGCTGCTCAAAGCTCTTTGAAAGAGCCAAGGCTCGTTAAATAGCTCAAGGCTCTTTAACGAGCTCAAGGCTGCTGCTGTTGTATTTGCCATAGGCGTGCGTAAGAACCTTGTTGCTCAAGCAGTTGTTGATGCCTGCCTTGTTCGACAATCTTGCCGTGATCTAGCACAATAATATTATCGGCATCGACGACAGTCGATAGGCGATGGGCGATCACTAAGCTGGTGTGATTAACGGCTATCTCTCTGATGGCTGCTAGAATTGATTGCTCAGAGCGGCTATCCAAAGATGAGGTTGCTTCATCAAAAACCATAATGGGCGGTCGCTTCAGGATAGTGCGTGCAATCGCTACCCGTTGTTTTTCACCACCCGATAACTTTAATCCACGTTCGCCGACGATAGTGCCAACTCCTTGAGGAAGCTCTTCAATAAAGTCCTGCAGGTATGCCATTCGGATCGCTTCGCGTACCTCTTCATCGCTGGCATCCGGGCGGCCGTAACGTACATTTTCAAAGATTGTATCATTGAACAGTACGGTATCCTGAGGAACGATGCCTATCACCTTACGCAATGAGAGTTGGCTGATATTATGAACATCCTGACCATCAATACTGATGTTGCCGCTACTGGGATCGTAAAAACGAAACAGTAATTTTACCAGTGTGGATTTACCTGCACCGCTGGCACCCACCACCGCCACTTTTTGTCCCGGCTCTATGCTAAAACTGACGTTGTTAAGAATAGGGCGCTCTTTTGCATAATGGAACGAGACGTCATTAAAGGTGATTCGACCTAGGCTTAATACGAGGTCGTTTGCATTCTCGATATCAGTTACCTTGGGTTTAACATCTAATAGCTCAAACATTTTCTCAATGCTGGCCATGGACCCTTTAATTTCACGATAGACGAAACCGAGAAAGTTCAGTGGCATAAATAACTGAATCATAAAAGCGTTTACCAGTACAAAGTCGCCCAGTGTCATGTCACCCGTGCTGACCTTCACGGCGGCCAGCCACATCATACTGGTGGTCGCCGCCGCGATGATTAACGCTTGTCCGGCGTTAAGCGTAAAGAGTGACAGACGGTTTTTGCGACGCGCCAGCTCCCATTTTTGCAACTCGCCGTCGTAGCGCTTAGCTTCGAAGCTTTCGTTGGTAAAGTATTTGACGGTTTCGTAGTTGAGTAAGCTATCGATAGCGCGGGTATTAGAGGCTGAATCCGCCAGATTGGCTTCCCGCACAAACTGGGTTCGCCATTCCGTCGTCACAATCGAAAAAGCGATATAAACAATGATGGCTGACAGTGTAATCAGAGCGAAACTGATACCGTAATTATAAAAGAGTATGCCGATCACCATGGCGATTTCGAGCAGTGTGGGGACGATATTGAAGATAAAAAAGCGCATCAAAAAGCTAATGCCGTTGGTGCCCCGGTCTATATCTCGCGAAATTCCACCGGTTTGGCGATTCAGATGAAAGTCCAGATCCAGCGCATGCATATGCTGAAAAACCTGCAAGCCGAGACGCCGCATGGCCCGTTCAGTCACCCGCCCGAATAGAGTGTCACGTATCTCGCCGAGTAAGACGTTTAATAAGCGAGCCAGACCATAAGCCAGCAGTAAACCCACGGGGACCAGAATCAATTCTGTGCCTTTTGACGATGCCCCGTCGAGCGTATCGACAATATGCTTGAGTAAGAAGGGCCCGACGACACTGACAATTTTTGCCAAAATCAGGCATCCCAGTGCAATGCTAACGCGTTGCTTGTATTCAAGTAGATAAGGCCAGATAACCTTTAGAACCTGCCAGTTAAGGGGAGTAGCGGGTTGCTCAGGAAATCTGCCACGTCGCATAGAGAATCTCGTCTGATAAGTGTGTTTAAGTACATAAGTAGGAATATAAGATCTGAATTAACAGATATATATTCGTCTATTAGACCATGCAATCATCTTATCTGGAAAGTCGGAAAACCCGAACGCCTTAATAGCTTTTATAGGGTAGGAATTTACCTGACAATACTACATTGACGCGATCCCCATTCGGGTTTTCTTCGCGTTGTATATCCATTGAAAAATCAATAGCGCTCATTATTCCGTCCCCGAATTCTTCATGGATCAGTTCTTTAATAGAGCTGCCGTATACATTGACGACTTCATACCAGCGATAAATTAAAGGATCCGTAGGTACTGCTGTTGCTAGTGATCCTTTATAAGGAGCCACTTGTAGCCAGGCGATGGCTTCATCAGATAAACCGAATAATTCTCCAATAGTTTCAGCCTGCGATTTATTAAACGTCATTTGTCCAAGGCAGGCCGCTGTGGTCCATTCTTTTGACAGCTTGATAGCCTTAGCGGCGTCGCACCATTTGATGCCTTTCAGTACTTTGGCAGATAAAATCATTTGGGTTACTTCATCACGATGACTGATCATATTAAATACCTTTTTTGTGTTTATTTAAGGGTAATGATTCCCGAACGTCAGGATATTTATCGACCGCTCTTTACCTGATCAGCCTTTACCTTATCAACAATGCAGCAATGATAATTGACAGAATCAAAGAGATACTTTGCCAAAAAACAACAGGGTTTCGATCCATGATAGGCGGGCGTGTTTTATTCAAAAATGCTTTGTTTGGCTGGCGCAGATCAAATAGAAATTCTGATAGTGATTCGTAGCGTTTATACGGGTTTGGATGGAGGGCTTTTTTGAGTGTTTCATCAACCCACGCCGGAATTTCACGTTCTTCATTTAATACCGAGTTGTATGTTAAACGACGTTGTGCGGCTATCGTTCTGGATTTAGAAACCTGTGTGTCATAAGGGAATTCACGCGATATCATGTGATAGGTGATAACGGCCAGCGAGTATAAATCTGAACGTTGTGATCCCGCTTCGCCCAGAAAATATTCTGGTGCGGTGTATAAGGCGGTTCCGAGTATATCGTTTTGCTCAATAGTGACGGTGGCTTCAACAACGCCGGCTACTCGGGCAGACCCAAAATCAATGATCTTAACCGTACCGGTATTATCGATCATGATGTTGTCTGGCTTTAAGTCTTGATGCAGTATTTCCATACGATGCAGTGCTCGTAAACCTTTGGCTACCTGTTCAATGATGCTGCGTACTGTTTCGAGATCGGGTTTAGGGTTATCGATCAGCCATTGTGCCAGCGTTTGACCATCGACAAATTCTGTCACGGTATAGAGGTAGTTACGTTTACGGGTTGGCAGGCCTGCTTTCAGAACATGTGCGCTGCTGATGCGTCGGGCAATCCACTCTTCCATCAGGAAACGTTCCAGATAGGCTGGATCGCTGCGAAGGTCAATGGAGGGTGTTTTTAATATGACGTGCGTATTGGTTTCTTCATCAAGTGCCAGATAGATATGGCTGCGGCTGGTGGCATGCACCTCACGTAAAATCGTATAGCCGTCAAAATTTTCCCTTGCTTGTAATATATCAGGAAACGGAAGTTCATCAATCTGCTGCTGAATTTCTGTGGAGTTTAGCAGGGGTAAATCATCGATACGGATAATTTGGATGGTCAGGTTATCCTGGCTACCTTGTTCGTATGCCTGGTTGAGGATTACCTTGGCGGCTTCATCCAGACTGTCTGGTTTTTGTTGCAGTGTGTTGATGATGAATTGTGCGTCAACATGCTCATATACACCATCAGTTGCCATTATGAAAATGTCACCTGTCTTTAGCGGAAGAGAGAGGTGATCGAGTTCAAGTTCCTGTTCGATACCTAACGCTCTGCTTAGATAGCTTTTATCCTGAGAGACCCAAAGCCGATGATCCTTGGTTAGCTGTTCCAACGCATTATCATGCAACTTATAAATACGCGTATCGCCCACATGAAACAGATAAGCCGTTGTGGATTTGATCACCAGGGCGCTTAAAGTACACACATAGCCTTTATCTTTGTCGTAATGCAGCTGATCCTGTCTGGTTTGTGAATGCAGCCAAGAGTTAGTCGCTGTTATCACTCGGTGAGCTGAGTTTTTAACGGACCAGGCTTCAGAGGTGCAGAAGTAGTCATCTAAGAAACTTTTTACCGCCGTTTCACTGGCTATATGGCTCACTTGGCTGCTGCTTATGCCGTCGGCCATGGCAAATGCGATACCTTTCGAGCTCAGTTGTGGCTCGTTGGGTCGGTAAAACCCATGAAAGTCCTGATTGGATTCTTTTCTGCCTTTATCAGAACACTGGCCGACGGATACTTTTAACTGATTTTTCATATCTTCTGCCAAAAGCCTCAGCCAAATTATATGGCTGAGGCTATTATCGGAAAAATTTAAGCGAGGCGGGAATTAAATTCTGGAGCACTGGCGCGGTTTTTTGCTGTTCTTATATGGGTGGTGTAAAGCGTTAATCCCGTGAATGCCAGACCGCCAATTAAGTTACCTAAGACTGTTGGAATCTCATTCCAGACGAGGTAATCCATGATAGAGAACTCACCGCCCATAATCATAGCGGACGGGAAGAGAAACATATTCACCACAGAGTGCTCAAATCCCATAAAAAAGAAGAGCATGATAGGCATCCACATCGCGATCACTTTACCGCTTACCGAGGTAGAGATCATCGCACCGACTACACCGAGTGAAACCATCCAGTTACATAACATGCCGCGTATGAAAATAGTGAACCATCCCGCTGCGCCGTATTCCGCATAACCTAACGTACGTGCTTCACCGATAGCAGCGATTTTTTTACCCACCGCACCAGGATCGGTATTAAAGCCGTAAGTGAAAATAAACGCCATCATCACCGCGACCGTTAGAGCGCCCGCGAAGTTGCCTAAAAATACCAGCCCCCAGTTCCTCAGTACACCATTGACGGTGACGCCTGGGCGTTTATCAATCAAAGCCAGCGGGGTCAGAACAAAGACGCCGGTGAGTAGGTCGAATCCCATGAGGTAGAGCATGCAAAAACCAACAGGGAACAAAATAGCGCCAATCAAAAAGACACCGGTTTGCACCGCAATGGTAATGGCGAAAACAGCAGCCAGTGCCAAGATGGCACCTGCCATATAGGCTCTGATCAACGTATCCCGAGTCGACATGTGAACCTTAGATTCACCGGCATCCACCATTTTCGTGACAAATTCAGACGGCACTAAATAAGACATAATATTTCCTCTCTCTAATTGATATTACGCAACTGCTGATGGTTTCTTAAAGTAGTGATCTTTATAGGTGCTACTTTATATTGATGTATCATCATGTTTATTTACTCTGTTAATTTAGAGGAAGCATAAAATGTTCCAATAATTAAATTAATTTTTATATTATTGAAATATATGGATATTTTTTATCTAAATTGTCTATTTTATAAATTTAATGAAGCGTGTTTAAGCACCTTTTTAGTGCGGCTTGTTTTAAAATGTTGCACTGCAAAATAAAAGGGCTTGTCAGTTTGTTCGCGATGATAGTGATGAAGTGGTAATTGAAAGGGTATAAAAAGGTTGTTGATAGAGGAGTATTAATGAGTGATGATTTAAACAAATGATTTTTTTGCACTACGCTTCTCTACAGTCCAAAAAGATTAACGGACAACCATTTTTGATGTTGAATGAGGAGAGAAAATTCTGTGGATATGGATTTAAGCTTGAACCAAACGCGGGTGATTGGTTGTTTGATTGAAAAAGAGATCACAACGCCAGAGCAATATCCCCTCTCTTTAAATTCGCTTGTTGCTGCCTGTAATCAAAAGAGTAGTCGTGAGCCTGTAATGACGCTGAGTGAATCCGATGTTCAGGATATTCTGGATGAGCTGATTAAAAAGCGCCTTATGAAGGAAGAGGTGGGTTTTGGTAGTCGGGTGGTTAAGTATAAGCATCGATTTTGTAACACCGAATTCAGTGAGTTAAAGCTGAATGAGCAGGCATTGGGGATCATCTGCACACTCTTTCTACGTGGCCCTCAAACACCCGGAGAACTGCGCAGTCGTACTAATAGATTATGCCGCTTTAACGATGTACACGAAGTAGAAAGTGTACTGCACACACTAAGCGAACCGGACCATGGCCCTTATGTTGTTCGCCTTCCACGTGAGTCGGGTAAACGAGAATCCCGATACGCGCATTTGTTCAGCGGTGACGTTGATGTTGGAGAGTACTCAATGGAGGCTAATTTAGCAAAAGGACATGAACACAAGGAAAAGGCTGACAGCAGGGTTGATGCGTTAGAGGCAAGAGTGTCTGAGCTTGAATTTGAATTATTGTCTGTAAATGAAAGGCTTGATGAATTATTGAAATAAACTATAAATGGTTGAGAAGAATAAAGTCAGTTTTCGGCGGTAGAGCACATTATTTTAAGGATGTATATTTACAGGATCTCTTATTTCTTAGGTTATCCCTTTAGGTAAGAATGGAAATCCTTTTCCAGATGGACTCGCTTGAAAAATATGAAGGGGGATACTTCTCAAGCCAATCTGATGTCCTTAGAACTTGATTTGTAAGCCAGCTAAGTAACCCATGCTGCTGCTGTCTTCATCCGTATCGCCGATCTCTGCAAAAAGGCTAACGTTTTTCTGTTCTGGGAATTTGTAAGTAACGTTTGCATACCAACCGGTGACATCGTCAACAGACTCGTCTTCGTTGTCGATATTTTGTAGGCCTATCGCCGCCTTAGTGGTATTGGTGACAGGGAATGCAGCAACCAGATTATAGACGTTGGCTGTGTCTTCCATTGATCCGTAATCAGCACCAAAAGTGGCAAATCCAGCATCATAAACGGCACTGACGGCCCACACGTTGACAGAATCAGATCCATTAGCTTGATAGCTTTGGAAAGCTGCTGCCAGGTCAACTTTACCTACTGATGTAGATACAAACAGGTCAGTAGATTGGTCGCCATCGCTGTTTGAGTTGCCGTCTGCTTCAAGATCGGTTGAGACCGAAACGAAGATGTTATCGAATTGTGCGTCGACACGAATAACATCATCACCCGCATCGCCGGTCAGATCAAAAATGTCATCATTGACAACGGTTTCGTAAGCTTTTTCAACGCTGAATTCATCAGTAGAGTAGTTTTGTTTACCAACGCGTACGGCAACATTACCAAAATCTAAACCGAGGTAGGCTTCTTCAAGTTTGGCGCCATCTTCGCCACCATTGGCGGCCCTGTCAAAACTAAAATCAAGCTGACCAAAAGCAGAAAGGCCTTCGTTTAACTTATAGGTGACGCGGTTTTTCAGTTCAAGGTCATCGAATTCGATATCGGTATTCTTATCTTCACCAATCTTTTGACGAAGCTGTACCTGTAAGTCTCCTTTCAACTCATATGTAAGGCCTTTGCCTTCATAAATGGTTGCTGCCTGAGCAGAACTGAAAGCGGTGATGCTGGAAATAGCGGCTACTAATATTATTTTTTTCATTTAGATCTCCGGGGTTTTACATATTATTTTTTTTGAAACGTTTAAGCGTTTTTCTCTCAGGCCCGGCAACTTAAGGCAAAGAGAGCCCGCAGCATTGAATATCAATGCTGGGAGATAAGGGTTGATCGGGTTTAACAGGTCTTTATAAAGAAGGTGGGTTGTTATCCCTCTCCTTCATTGATAGCTACTTCCGGGCCACTAACAGCTTTACGCTTGTTCAGTCGTTCCAGAATGGGTGGCAAACAGAGCATAAAAATGGCCGCTATCATGATGCCCAGTGTTAAGGGTCGTTCCCACAAAAATGCAAAGCTTCCATCTGAAATCACCAGCGCCCGGCTGAGGTTGATTTCCATCATGCCTCCCAAAATATAACCGAGTAGCATGGGAGCCATGGGGAACTCCAGTAACTTCAGAAAGAGAGCAACGACGGTAATCATTACCATCATATGGATATCAAAGGTGTTAAAGCTCACCAGATAGACACCCGTGATTGAGAAGAACAGGATGAGGGGAGTGAGTATCGGACGTGGAATCGTCAGCAATTTCGAAATATAAGGGATCAGCGGCAAATTAAGAATCAATAGCACCAGGTTGCCAAAATACATCGAAATAATGACTGACCAGAAAACCTCAGGGTTATCAACAAACAGGCGAGGGCCTGGTTGTACGCCAGCAGCAATTAAGGCACCTAACATGATGGCAGTGGTGCCTGATCCCGGAATGCCGAGCGTCAGCAAGGGTACGAATGATCCCGTTGAGGCGGCATTGTTGGCCGTTTCTGGTGCCGCCAGGCCTCGTAAGGAGCCTTTGCCAAATTTAAGTTTTTCTTTTGCTGAAGCAATGTTGCGCTCAAGCCCATAAGCAAGAAAAGACGCAATAGTTGCACCCGCGCCGGGAAGAACACCGACAATAAAGCCAAAAACAGAAGAGCGGGCAACAGTCGGCGCGACATGTAATATCTCCTCTTTACTCAGCTTCATGCTGCCGAGTTGAGCCATGCTCAGCTGTGCATCTTTTTCTTTGTGCTTTCCATTGAGGATAGTCATTACCACTTCTGCGAGTGCAAACGTCGCCATCGCTAACAGCAGAAAGCTAATACCGTCGATCAGGTCAACACTACCGAAGGTGAACCGAGGGACGCCAGAGGTTTTATCAGTGCCGACGGTGGCTATCATCAGGCCAAAAACAGTCATGATCATCGCTTTGATGACCTGCCCTTTGCCTGAAAAAGCAGCAACGGCGGTCAGGCCTAATATCATGAGTGCGAAATAATCGGTAGATTGAAAACTCAGAGAAACTGCCGCTAAGGCCGGGGCGGCAATGAGTAATGCTATGGCACCAATGGTTCCTCCGATAAAAGAGCTGTAGGCCGCTAATGCTAATGCTTTGCCCGCTTGACCTTGCTGGGCCAATGGGTAGCCATCAAATGATGTTACAACGGTGCTGGCGCAACCGGGTGCATTGATAAGAATAGAGGAGGTCGAGCCGCCAAATACGGCACCATAATAAACACCGGCCATCAGAATGATACCTGATGAGGGGTCGATACCATAAGTAATCGGGATCATTAAGGCGACGGCCGAAATAGGCCCAAGCCCTGGTAACATGCCGATGAAGGTTCCAGCGAAGCAGCCGACAACAACCATCATTAAATTAAAGGGCATCACAGCTGTTGATAGCCCGGTGAAAATTCCGTCTAACATGTGCTTATCCTCCAAACAGTAGTATGTAGAGTTGCCCCGGCGCCAGATACACATCCAGCAATTGGGTAAGGGCAAACCAGATGCCAATGGCAAAGGGCACTGATGCTAACAGCAGCATTTTTGTGCGACGTTCACCCAATAACCAGTATCCACTGATTAAGAAAAACACGGTTGCTAACAAAAACCCCACCCACTCCAGTGCTAATGCAAATAGCACCACAAGTAACAGCAACTTGAAGACCAGCAGAAAGTCATACCCCCGCAAGCTTAGTTTATTGTTTAGGTCTGATTTAGCAGTGATGAGTAGCCCGAGGGAGAGTGCGCCCCCAAGCATTGCCAGTGCGTAAGGTAATGACTGGGAATTAAATGGCTCATATTCATCCCCTGGCAGTAGTGCAATATCTCCAGTGTAGTAACCGTAGATGACGGATAAGCACAGAAAGATAAGTCCACCAATATGGTCTTTGGTAACAATCATGGGGTACTCCGGGCGGCGAAACGCTCCGCTTTATGGGGCAAAATAGACCTCGGGCCCGTCACTATATTTTTGTTAGTGAACAAGGCCTGAAGACTGTGTCAAGTGACTGATTTATTACGAAAAGTGGCGAGTTATTTAAGGAAACCCAATTCGCGCATCAAGTCGCCTATCACTTGCTCTTGCTGTTCAAGGAAGCTAACGAACTGAGGGCCAGGCTTGAAGCTCTCAACCCAACCGTTACGTGCTCTGACGGCTTCCCATTCATCGGTTGCGTACATTTTTTCAAGTGAATCGATAAATTCATTTTTCTGGGTTTCAGATATGCCCGGTGCGGCAAAGAAACCGCGCCAATTCACAAAAGATGCGTCATAACCTAATTCTTTCAGGGTCGGCACATTGACATCTGCTTCATTACGTTCGTCTCCCGTCATGACCAGAATGCGTACTTCACCTGCCGCAGAGAGCGTCAGTGCTTCGCTGAAGCCCGTAGATAGAACTTCTGTTTCGCCTGACAGTAATCCGGCCATAGCTTCTGATCCACCATCATAAGCAACGTAGCGTACTTTGGATGGGTCACCGCCAGCGGCTTTAAAAGCCATCGCAGCCACTAAATGGTCCATGCTACCCCGTGCTGAACCGCCGGAAATTTTTACCGAGCGGTTATCTTTTTTGAAGTCTTCTACTACCTGAGTAAAGCTGGTGTACTTAGAATCATTTCTGACGATAAAAGCACCAAAATCACCGATGGTTGCAGCAATTGGGGTCAGGTCCCGAAAAGATTGAGGGAACACTTTAGACAGTGAACGGATGACGATTGGCGTAGAGTTCACCATTAATGTGTCTTGTTTTTGTGTGGCGGTTTCAATCAGGTGAGCGATTGCTTTACCACCACCACCGCCTGACATGTTTTCATAAGAAATGGTAGACACAAGGCCCGATTTAGACAGTGCTTCCCCTGTACCACGGGCGGTTGAATCCCAACCACCGCCAGCTCCACCGGGTACCAGGAAGTGAATGCTTTCTAATGCGGATACATTAAATGAAGCGCCTGCTGTTAAGCAGGTGGTTAATACGGCTGCCATCAGGCCTGTACGTGTACGGCTGTTAGGTTTACGCAAACTGGATGTAATGAACATAGGGTTTACCTCACGGATGTTGTCTTTATTTTTTTAATAGCTGCAAGGTAAACATTTAGGAGTTCGTATTAAAGCTTATGAATTTAAAGGATTTTTAAAACTTTAAATTCATTTTGTTCATACTGTTCACGGGTATTTTAAGAATTAGTTGTCTACTATCTAATCAACGCCTACAAAAAACAGGGCGTCTGTTTGGAGTTATCAGAGAGTCCCAAGCGCGTTCTAGGAGAATGCCAAGAGCGTCCCAAGAGAAATGCAATGAATTTGCTACGTAGTTTAAAGCTCAAAAATCGCATGATCCTTATTCTAGGTCTGATGGCGCTGGTGCAAACGGGGTTGATCGGTGTGTTTGCCGTGCAATATTTGCATCAATCCTTGGAAGAACAGATAGGGCAGCGTGCCCTGCATGTTGCAAAAACTATCGCCGCTATGCCGCAGATTTCAGAGGCGGTTTCTCAGAGAAATACCGCTTACCTACAACCGATTAGTATGTTGTTAGCTAAAAAAACACAGGCGCGATTTGTTGTAATAGGGGATAAACAAGGTATTCGACTGGCGCATCCCAGTCACGAAAAAATTGGTTTTTCGATGGCGGATGATGATGGGGATGATGGTGGTATCGCCTTAATAGAGGGGGAAGGGTATATCTCTAAAGCATTAGGCAGTCTTGGCTGGTCCATGCGAGGTAAAGCGCCCATTTATGCGTTGGATCAACAAGAGATTATTGGTGTGGTGTCGGTGGGTTATCATCTGGATCAGGTGGATGGCGTTATCAACCGTTATCGATTGACGCTGGTGGCCGTGATAGGGCTCTCTTTTCTGCTCAGTGCCGTGATTGCCGTATGGTTTGCCAATCATTTTAAGAAAGCTATTTTTGGTTTAGAACCAGAGCAAATTGCGCATTTGTTTGATGAACAAAAAGCCACCTTAGAAACAGTCCGCGAAGGCATTATTGCGATTAACTGCGAAGGTATAATAACGATCTTTAATCGTAATGCTATTAAAACGCTGGGGCTCTCTGAGAACACTCAGTTAACCGGCCGCTCAATTGAAGATGTTTTGCCTGAGTCGGCCATGTCGGAGGTGTTACGAACGGGTCAGCCTCAGTTTGACTGTGAGGTGTGGCTGCACAACGATGTATATATTGTGAACCGCATACCGCTGCAACAAGGTAACCAAGTTACCGGTGTAGTCTCCAGTTTCAGGCGTAAAGACGAACTTGATCTTGTCAGTAAGAAGTTAACGCGTATTCGCCAGTACGCCGATAATCTGCGCAGTCAGGCACATGAATATACTAACAAATTACACACGATCGCCGGCTTGATTCAATTAGATGCCAAAGATGAAGCAATGGCATTTATTGGTCAGGAAAACCAGGAGCATCAAGAGCTGATTCACCTATTATTAGAAGCAGTGCCTGATCCTATTCTGGCGGGCTTCCTCTTGGGGAAATATAATCGTGCGCGTGAAGTCGGATTGCAATTAGTCATTGATCCGGACAGTCATATGACTGAGTTGCCTGATCGCTTACCGCGAGAGCAATTGGTCAGTATTATCGGAAACTTAATTGATAACGCCTTGGAAGCAACCTTATTGCATAAGGGGCCAGGCGGTCAGGTAAATTTATCCATGACTGATCTGGGTAATGACCTTATTTTTGAAGTAGAAGATCAGGGGGCCGGTGTATCCGAGATAGAAGAGCAACAAATTTTTGATAAAGGATTTACCAGTAAAACCGAAGCGGGTCACGGGATTGGCTTGCATCTGGTTAAAGGGTTGCTGAAAAATTTGGGTGGTACTATTACGCTTGAAAAAGGCGATGAGGAGGGATGCCGCTTCATCGTTTATATACCTAAAAGTTATACCTGACTTTAAAATTTTGATTAATATAAATAAAATAAGAATAAAGTATGAATCCGATACGCATAGTCATTGCTGAAGATGATCAGCAAATAGCAGAGATACAACAGCGCTTTTTAGAGCGTATAGAAGGTTTTGAATTGGTCGGTATTGCTCATAGCCTGGAAGATGCTGAAGATTTGGTTGATGTTCTTCAGCCAGAACTGCTGTTGCTTGATATAAACTTCCCTACCGGTACAGGGCTTGATCTGCTTCGAAAACTGAGAGCAAGAACCAGCCGTGTAGATGTGATTTTGGTGACCGCAGCTAAAGAGGTCGATACGCTTAGAGAAGCACTGCACGGAGGTATTTTTGATTACATTTTGAAACCCTTAGTGTTTGAGCGATTGCAGGAGACGCTGGACAGATACTATAAACATCTGCAAAAATTCCAGACGATGGAATCGATAGTGCAAAGCGACGTTGATACAATTTTACCCCACAGTAACATGGCAAAAACCTATGAATCCCAGGAAGTGCGTTTGCCGAAAGGTGTTGATGCGCTTACTCTGGATAAAGTCAGAAGTGTTTTTAGTACAGATGCGGGCGCGCTAAATGCCGAAGAGGTAGGGCTGCATATTGGTGCCAGCCGAACGACGGCGCGGCGTTATCTTGAATATCTGGTCAGTAATAACGAGCTGTCAGCCGAGGTTAGTTACGGTAGTGTCGGTCGGCCTGAACGGCGCTATACACTTTCGCGGCCAAGCCTGTAAAAAGAAAGTGTAAAAGAAAGTGTCAAAAGGAGCTGAATACAGCCTCCCGTCATCAGCCTTCTTCACTGATGACAGCAGGTGGTCAATTGAACGCAATTATTTATCGAAATGAATGACGCTACGGATACTTTTGCCTTCATGCATTAAATCGAAGGCTGTGTTTATCTCTTCCAGAGTCATAGTGTGAGTAATGAAATCATCCAGTTTGAATTCACCTTTCATGTAGCGTTCTACAAAGTCAGGTAATTCCGAACGGCCTTTAACACCACCAAAAGCAGAACCCCTCCAGACGCGCCCGGTGACTAACTGGAACGGACGGGTTGAGATCTCCTGACCCGCTCCGGCTACGCCGATAACGACCGATTCGCCCCATCCTTTATGGCAGCATTCCAGTGCCGAACGCATCACATTAACATTGCCAATACATTCAAACGAATAATCGACACCGCCGTCGGTCAGTTCCACGATGACATCCTGGATCGGCTTGTCATAATCTTTCGGGTTAATACAATCGGTTGCGCCTAGCTTACGTGCCAGCTCAAATTTACTTTCATTGATGTCGATGGCAATAATACGACTGGCTTTGGCCATAGTAGCGCCAATGATGGCAGACAAACCAATACCACCGATGCCGAAGATTGCTACGGTCGCGCCTTCTTCCACTTTGGCGGTGTTCATCACCGCGCCCATGCCGGTCGTTACGCCACAGCCTAACAGGCAGATTTCTTCCAGGGGCGCATCTTTGTTCACTTTAGCGAGGGATATTTCAGGCAAAACGGTGTATTCAGAAAAAGTAGAACAGCCCATGTAATGGAAAATCGGCTGGCCATCTTTGTGAAAACGTGTGGTGCCATCTGGCATCAGGCCTTTTCCCTGCGTCTCGCGGATTTTCTGACATAAATTTGTTTTGCCGGATTTACAAAACTTACACTCACCACACTCAGGCGTGTAAAGCGGGATAACGTGATCACCCACAGCAACACTGGTAACGCCTTCGCCAATCGATTCTACGATACCGGCACCTTCGTGGCCGAGGATGGCAGGGAATATTCCTTCAGGGTCGTCACCGGATAGGGTAAATGCATCAGTATGACAAACGCCAGATGCCACAATACGAACCCGCACCTCGCCTTTTTGGGGAGGCATTACGTCTACTTCTTCAATCGAAAGGGGTTGGTTAGGTCCCCATGCAATGGCTGCTTTAGATTTGATGGTTTTGTTGTTCATTATTTATCCTGCTTAATAGATCGGCGCTTTGACTGCTGATGCGACCATTGTAATAGTTTTTAATAAGAACATAATCTGCGCGAATAGAAAATCATCTTTACGAGAGAGTAATAATGTTTAACTGGGAAGGTGTAACTGAATTTGTTGCCGTGGCTGAAACAGAGAGTTTTACGGTCGCTTCCCGGCGCTTAGGCATCTCCATTGCTCAGGTAAGTCGGCAGGTCAGCGCTTTGGAAAGTCGGCTGGCTACTCAGCTGCTTTATCGAACCACGCGTAAGGTGTCGATTACCGAAGCGGGCAAGATTTACTATCAGCACTGTCGGCAAGTACTGGATGGGCTGGAAGAAGCCGAAAGGGCACTGGCCAATTTGCAAAGTGCGCCACGGGGTAAGTTGAAAATAACAGCACCCGCTACCTACGGTGAAAGTATTATCGCTCCGTTGTTAAACGATTTTATCGCACTCTATCCCGAGCTTGAAGTGGAGTGCCGAATGACGAATCAAACCGTTAACTTAATTGAAAGCGGTTTTGATCTTGCGATCCGCGTCGGTTCATTGGACGACTCCAGCATGATGGCAAAACGTTTGGCTTCCCGTCGTCTGTATGTGTGTGCTTCACCCGCGTATATATCACGTTACGGTGAGCCTGCTTATCTGTCTGAGCTGGAGGATCATAACTGTTTGCAAGGTACGCTGGACTATTGGCGGTTTCAGGAGAATGGCCTGGAGAGAAATGTCAAAATAAACGGGAATATCCGTTACAACGTGGGTCAGGGGTTGCTGGATGCCGCGTTGAAAGGTTTGGGGATAGTGCAACTGCCTGACTATTATGTTCAGGAATCTATCGAGCGAGGACAGTTAACGGCGTTGTTACAAAAGTACCAACCCAGCGATGAAGATGTTTGGGCACTTTATCCACACAACCGGCACCTGTCGCCTAAAGTGCGCATGCTGGTAGATTATTTGAGCGAGCATTTTCGATAGTATTCTCGATGTTACGTGCGGTCTTCCGTCACCTGCAAAATACGGCTAGGGCTTAGCAAGTGTTCCCGAATTAGGCTTTTTGCCTGATCAGCGTCATGCGAAAGCAATGCGTCAATGAGTGCGCTATGTTCTTTTTGGTTGGCATCAAACACAGCACTGTTAACCATGTTCTTTTTCAGCCACAGATTCCGGTAACGAGAAGCTTTCTCGTACAGCGAACGGCGCACGTGCAGCAGCGTTGGCGATTGGCAACCTTCTGCAATCGCAGTATGAAACGCCTGATGGCGACGCTCCCACTCGTGGGGGTCTTTTTCTAACAGCCCTGAATACTTATGCATGGTATGCGCTGCAGCGATAATGCCGGCTTCCCATTCATCATCACCGCGCTCAATTGCCAAGCCTATACACAGCGCTTCGATAGAGGCGCGGGTTTCATAGATATCCAGCATCTCTTCCTTTGAAATGGGATGTACCCGAAAGCCACGCTGGTTTTCAACAATGACCAATTGTTCAATCAAAAGCTGTGATAACGCTTCTCTCAGAGGGCTAATCCCGACGTGATAACGTTCCTTTAAACGTGCCATGCGCAGTTTTTCGCCGGGATAAAAATAACCGGTAAGAATATCCTGCTTCAATTGCAGCATAACGTGAGAGGCAAAATTATCTTTGCTGTCGATGACGAGCGGGACGTTTTCTGGCATTAAGTTAGGCTCAGTTGGGCAAGTTTTCTGATAAAAATAGTAGATGTCTAACCTGTACAGCAGGAATGTTAAGCCTCTGTTTTCCCACAAATAGTGTCTTATTCTAAGTGAAAACTTAAAAATAGTTAAGGAGGACGTTGTAAATAATACTTGACGATATTGTAAAATGTCGACATTATTCATTTTCGCCGACATTAATAATCAAAACGAATACAGTTTTGGAGAAACAATAAATGACAGCTCTATTGCGTGCAGTTGAATCCCCTTTGATACCTACCGGTTTTACCGTTAACCCTCATGAATCAAGCCAGCGTCTCCAGGTGGTTACCTTGAGTAATGAGGTAATCAATGGTTTTGTTGATGCCGTGGCGCAATGGCCAGTACAAGCATTGGAATACAAACCTTTTTTGCGCTTTGCCGTGGCCGATAAACTGGATGCTTTGACTGAACACACGCTAGGGCGTTTTTTGAATGCGACCATGCAGGATCGTGAAACAGCTGCTTTTGTGCTGCAATATGAAGGCGAGCCAAACGTAGAGGCGGGCGAGCTGCGAACAGAATTTGAAATTAAGCTGTCGACTGCTATTTCACACATGATAGGTATGCCTAATCATGATTCTATGTATGGTAAATACTACGCACGCTTTACGGTTAAAAATGAAGATAACTCAGATAGTTATCTGCGTCAGGCGCATCGTCGTATGGAATTGCACAATGATGGCACCTACGTTAATGAGCGTACCGACTTTGTATTGATGCAAAAGCTGGGTGAAGCCCATATGGAAGGCGGTGAATCGTTACTGTTGCATATCGATGACTGGGCTGATCTCAATAAGTTTTATCACCATCCGCTGGCTAAGCAAGAACTCGTTTGGGGCGCACCTAAATCAAAAAATGTAGAGAGTAAGATTACACATCCGATTTTCTTCGAAGAAGATAAAAACGGCAAACCTCATATGCTATTTATCGATCAGTTTGTTGAGCCTCAAAATATGGCAGAAGGGCTATATTTGTACCAAATGGGCGAGTCGATTGAAGCAGATCCTAACTATCTTTCAGTATGTTTACCGGTTGGCTCTATGTTAATTGCACAGAACCATTGCTGGATGCATGGTCGTGATAAGTTTGTCGCGCATCCCGAGCTGAGCCGTGAACTGTTACGCCAGCGTGGTCATTTTACCAAGTGATATTGAATAGTAATAAGCGTTAATATACATCCGAAAATCCGTTTAGCATTTATTGATATAAATTCATATAAATAACTAGCTAAGCGGGTTTTCTGTTTTACGATCGAAATAATTACTTAGATAACTTTTCAAACAATTTTCTACATAAAAGCGAGCAGTGTTATGACATACGACTACATTATTATGGGTGGCGGTATTGTGGGTATGTCGACCGCATGGCAATTGCAACAACGCTTTCCGGATAAAAAAGTACTGCTGTTGGAAAAAGAGTCGGTTTATTCAAAACATCAAACGGGCCATAACAGCGGTGTTATTCATGCCGGCGTTTATTACGCACCCGGCAGCTTAAAAGCCCAGTTTTGCAAAGCCGGAGTAGCCGCCACTATGGCCTTCTGTGACGCAAATGACGTGCCTTATAACCAGTGCGGCAAGCTACTCGTGGCCACCAATGCCTTAGAAGTAGAGCGCATGAATTCGCTGTTTGAGCGCTGTCAGCAGAATGATATTAATGTTGAGTTGCTAAATGCTGAGCAGCTCAAAGAGCGTGAGCCCAATATTGTGGGTTTGGGTGGGCTGTTGGTCAAAGACACCGCCATCGTCAACTATCAGCAAGTCACCACCAAAATGGCAGAGCGTTTTATCGAGATGGGCGGTGATGCACGCCTCAATCACAAGGTAGTAGGGCTTAAAGAAACAACGGACGATGTTACTGTTGATGCGCTGCATAATGGACAAAAAGTCACCTTTACCGGTCGCTTTCTCATTACCTGCTCAGGCTTAATGGCCGACCGCACTACTAAAATGCTGGGCATACCCACCGACTTCCAAATCATACCGTTCCGTGGCGAGTATTATCAGTTACCGGCGAAGTATAATAATATCGTCAATCACCTTATCTATCCAATCCCCGATCCGGAATTGCCTTTCTTAGGCGTACATCTGACACGTATGATCGATGGCACCGTGACGGTAGGACCCAATGCCGTACAAGGCTGGAAGCGGGAAGGCTATGGCCGTATCAATATCAGCTTGCGGGATATCTGGGATATGGTCACCTTTGTTGGATTCTGGCGTGTTTTAAAAAGCCATATTAAGACCGGTATTGTCGAAACTAAGAATTCACTATGGAAGCCGGGTTACTTAAAACTCGTACAGAAATATTGTCCACAGCTGGTGGTCGAGGATCTCAAACCCTACCCTGCCGGTATTCGTGCCCAGGCAGTGATGAAAGACGGCTCACTGGTACACGACTTCCTGTTTGCCGAAAGCCCGCGCAGCCTGCACGTCTGTAATGCTCCCTCACCTGCGGCCACCTCCGCTATCCCTATCGGCAGCTATATTTGCGATAAAGTCGTTGCAAGTGAAATGGCATAGATAAGCTTTCAGAGAAAACGTGTGCGTTTTGACACTAATGACTGTGCCTCACCAGGCGCGGTCTTTCTGGTCATTGAGTAAGAGATTGTGCATAGCGCAGGTAGAGATCGCGCAAAGAACCCACATCAAAACGCGCCGCTTATTTTCAACGGAGGAAAAAAGCAGATGCAGTCAGAAAACACTCATTTATGGTCCGCTACATTTTTGCCTTCCTGGCTAATCGGCGTGCAGCCGTATAGTTAACAACGGTTTATTTCAAAGTAGTAATCACATATTTCTGCCAAAAAATCCTCTAAAATCTATCATCAACGGATGTTCTCACCGAATGCATTAACAGGCAGCGCCTGCAGCATATCTCTATGACGGTTATCGAAGTGATTGTGCCGTAGAGCGACTGAAAGACAAGGTTCATGCCTGTGGTTAATGTGCTGCATGGTGCATAATATTGGCAAGAACACGAGCCAATAAGGCGACGTAAGCCGACATAAGACGTTGATAAAACGCTCAAATATCGTTACCGGCGACAACAAACCTGGAAATGTAATGTCATACTGAGCATAAGCGTGTTTGCATCGATAAAATCTGAGTTATTAAATATCGAGCAGACATTAATAATACACAAGGCGGTTGTGTTGATGGGTGTTCGTTCGCAGGAATGCCTAACCCACATGAAACGTCGAAGAGCCATCGTTAATCTCTATTAAGGATAAGCATGTATACCGACGAAGATTTAGATTTTGCAGTCGATAAAGGGGTCTTTACGACCACCTCTGTTGAGGAGTTTCGATGTTTACTGGCATCGTCAAAAAATTCACCCTCTGTCGATGAAGAGAATTTTAGGCTGATTGGTGGATTCAACGATATTTTTATCGTAATTGCCTGTGCGTTGCTGCTGTTTTCTTCGCTGTGGGTGCTGAAAGGCATCAATGAAAGCCTGGGGTTTTTTGTATTCACTGTTTTATCATGGTGTTTGTCTGAATTTTTTGTTCTGAAAAGAAGAATGGCGCTGCCGGCCATTGCGCTTCTGCTGTCATTTATTGGTGGGATTTTCGCGTTAGCTATTTCCTTTTTTTCTTCTACTTCAGAAATGTCTTTTATTGTCGCCACTGCAATAGCAACGCTGGCCGCCTACTTTCACTGGCTACGGTTTAATGTTCCTATTACTATCGCCGTTGGTACGGCGGCAGGTATTGGTGTTTTAGTGTCAGCTAGCATAGCGTTGTTTCCTGGCGCAAAGGACTGGCTGTTGGTCATTTTGTTTATAGGAGGCCTTAGCGCCTTTGTATTCGCGATGTACTGGGATTCCTCCGATACCCATAGAACCACACGTCGATCAGATGTGGCTTTTTGGCTACATCTTCTATCGGCGCCACTTATTATTCATCCGGTTTTTTCAAGCTTGGGCGTTCTAAACGGACAAGAAAACTTAGTGAGTATGGCAGTGGTTATTGTGTTGTATCTGCTAATGACCTCAATATCTATTGCTATTGATCGGCGTGCATTTATGGTTTCTTCGCTGGTGTATGTGCTTTATGCGCTGTCTAGTTTAATTAAAACCTATGGGGGCGTTGGCTATAGCTTTGCCCTAACGGGTGTTTTTATAGGGGGCGCGCTTTTGATCTTATCTGCCTATTGGCATAGTGTCAGAGAAAATTTAGTGGTTAAGTTACCTATTCAATTAAGAAATCATATACCAAAAGTTAAAACAGTTTAGGCGTGTCAGAAAGCCTAATAGGGTAGCCGGGGTTCTCAACCCTCCTCGGCCTCGCTGTTTCGTTTCAATTTACACACCTGCGCAGAAATTATTTTATGTCGTGACCGTCACCGTGAATATCGCCTATTATTATCGTTATAAAAAATTGAGTTAGGCTGCGTTTATTTCTATACATTGATCGCTTAATGGCGTTATGTTACGCGTCATCTATTGTACATACCGTTCACGGTCATTTTTGCTACTTAAGGGGACATAATTTGAATCAGCCACATGAATCTGACTGGGATCTGGAACAGTCTGCAGAGCTTTATGGCCTTGAACGCTGGGGTAACGACTATTTTGGCTTGTCCGCAGAAGGTATGGTAACGGCAAAAACGCTGAACAGCTCCGTTGCGCTGATGGATATCGTTGACGGTATGACTGAGCGTGACATGAAAATGCCGGTGCTGCTTCGTATTGAAAACATTCTTGATGCACAGATCTATCGGCTTAATACCGCGTTCGCTAACGCGATTGAAAAAGTCAATTATGAGGGTCGATACCGTGGTGTCTATCCGATTAAGGTGAATCAGCAAGCGCAGGTAGTGGAAGAAATTGCCCGTTTTGGCGCACGTTTTAGTCATGGCCTTGAAGTCGGCAGTAAGCCTGAAATGATAGCCGCGTTAGCTATGTTGGAAGAGCCGGGCAGCCTGATTATTTGTAATGGTTATAAAGATCAGGAATTCATTGATTTAGGTCTGCAAGCCGTAAAATTGGGCTTTAAGTGTTTCTTTGTGATTGAGACAACAACTGAACTGCCTATTATTATTGAACGCAGCCGGGTGTTGGGCATAAAACCTTTAATAGGCGTTCGCGCTAAGATGAACACGCAGGTGAGTGGGCATTGGAACACAACCAGTGGAGACCGTAGTGTTTTCGGTCTTACCGCGACTCAGTTGATAGAAGTAGTTGATAGGCTCAAGCAGGAAGATATGCTGGATTGCCTGCAATTACTGCATTGCCATCTGGGTTCACAAATACCGAGTATTCAGGAAATCCGTAGTGGCGTGATTGAAGCCTGCCGTTACTACACTGATCTGATGAAAGAAGGCGCCTCACTCAACCATATTGATTTAGGCGGTGGTTTGGCGGTCGATTATACCGGCGCCCGGTGTGCCAGTGAGCAAAGTCGTAACTACACCCTGGATGAATACTGCGAAGATGTAGTCGAGACGCTTAAGCAAACGCTGGACGAGCAGAATATCGCTCATCCGACCATAGTGACTGAATCAGGGCGCGCTACCGTGGCTTATTCGTCAATACTGTTGTTTAACATACTCGATACGACCCATTTTGAGCCGGTGAGCTTGCCGGGTGTCAGTACGAATGAACCGAATCAGTTAAAAAATATGCGGGCGATTATCGAGTATTTGACGGCTGATCGTGTGCAGGAGTGTTACAACGACGCCCATTTTTATCGACATGAAATACGCGAGTTATTTAAACGGGGTGCAACCGATTTACGCACCCGCTCTGTGGCAGAAAACTTGTTCCTCGATATTATGCATCGCATTATTTCATTAATGGCGACCCTGGAGCGGATTCCGCCTGATCTGGCTAATTTAAAAGAATCCCTGGCTGATATTTACTACGGAAACTTCAGTTTATTTCAATCCTTACCCGATATTTGGGCGATTGGTCAGCTGTTTCCTATTATGCCTATACATCGTCTTAACGAGCGACCTGACCGACAGGCCGTTATCGCCGATATTACCTGTGATTGCGATGGTAAAATTGATCGCTTTATCGGTGATCCCGAACCGACCAATACGTTACCACTGCATAAGCTGATTGAAGGCGAAGAGTACTACTTAGGTGTTTTCCTGGTGGGGGCTTATCAGGAAACGCTGGGTGACCTTCACAATCTATTTGGCGACACCAATGTGGTCAGTGTGCGTTTAGGTAACGAAGGCGGCTTTGAGTTCGTTAAAGAAATTCACGGTGATAGCATCGCGGATGTTCTGAGTTACGTTGAATACAATCCTAAAGAGATGCAGGTGCGTTATCGTAATACGGCTGAGCGGGCGGTGCGGGAAGGGCGGATCACGGCTCGTGAGCGCCAGCAAATGATCAATACCTTTAATACCAGCATGCAAGGTTACACCTACTACGAAAAAGAGAGCTAAGGCATGAATCTAAGGGATATCTTCACAAAGCACACATCCAAATGAGATGATTGCTCGTATAGCTATTTATATAACTATACGTAAAAAATAGTTCGTATGAAGAAACCCTTTATACGAACTAATAGCTGCGTAACCGTTAGCACCATTCAATCAGAGTTAATCAGAGCAGAGCAATATGCGTTTTCAAGGCCAGACAGAATATGACCATAAGCAGCCTCACCCAAAAACAGGCGTATTGCTGAGTAATCTGGGAACACCTGATGCTCCCGATGCTGTGTCGTTACGGCGTTATCTGAAAGAGTTTCTAAGTGATCCTCGCGTTGTGGAAATACCCCGTGTGGTCTGGTGGCTTATTCTTCATCTGTTTATCTTGCCGTTCCGTTCAAAACGCTCTGCAAAATTATATGCACAGGTCTGGACTGATGCGGGTTCTCCGCTGATGGACATCACACAGCGCCAGGCAACAGCATTGCAACAGAAGCTGGATGCTGAGTTTGGACAAGACACTATCCCTGTTGTCGTTGCGATGCGTTATGGAAACCCTTCTATTAAAGGTGCACTTGAACAATTAACGCAGATGAATGTGCGAAACATCATTGTGTTGCCACTTTATCCGCAATATTGTGCGGTGACGACCGGATCAACCTTTGATGCCGTCTCACAAGCGTTACGGGAGTATCGCTGGGTTCCGGGATTGAAGTTTATTAATGGTTACCATCAGCATGCTGGCTATATAAATGCGCTTTGCCAGTCAGTTAAAGAATATATAGATCAGCATGGTATGCCCGATAGGCTATTATTTTCATATCATGGCACACCGAAGCGATATTTGGAGCAGGGCGATCCTTATTATTGTTTTTGCCTGCAAACGACAAGGTTGGTAGTTGAACAGTTGGGGTGGCAGGGTGATGATGCAGACAAGGTGATAACCAGTTTTCAGTCACGTTTTGGTAAAGCTGTGTGGTTACAGCCTTACACTGATGTAACGCTTAAATCGCTTCCAGAAAAAGGGGTAAAGCATGTTGCAGTCATCTGTCCGGGTTTTTCTGCCGACTGTCTGGAAACACTCGAAGAAATTGAAGAAGAAAATAAAGAATACTTTATCCAGGCAGGAGGTGAAAAATATCACTATATTCCTTGTCTGAATGACAACCCCGCACATATCGATCTGATGGCCGCACTGATTAAAGAAAGCCTGTAAAGGCTTTCCACCCGGTATCATGCTATTTGCCGGATATTCTTTGAGAGATATTATGCATACACTAAATCCTAAAAAATTAAAGCTGAGTAAGTGGACGGCCGTGAAACCGCTGGAGCGTGAAAAGCACTTTCTAGTCACTCAGTTATGTGAGGATGATGAACAGGTGATTACCGCATGCGTTTTAGAGGCGGTGATAAGTCGCAATGAACACACTATTGATTGGCATGAGTTACAGAACGAAAGTGTGTGGATTCAGGGATGGGTATAGGGGCTTTCCACCACCAGCGCCATCGAATCACTCAATAGCGTGTTTCGTCTTGCCTCCAGTATTCAATGTGTCGAACTGACGGCTGAAACCTATGCTTTAAAAAGTACCCTGATTATCCTTAGGGAATAAGCGTGTATGGATAACCAGAGTGAACGTCGCTATTTAGGTTAGTGCCTATCAGAGACCTGCTGTGTTGGGATCAGTCTTGAGCTGTTTTAGTTTGCGCTTTCAGGTATATAGCTTCGAGCAATTTCACGGAATTCTTTCAATGCTGATGCGGCGTCGATACCACGATCTGCCACTCGCTCAAGATAATCATCATCCATGCCGACAATCATTGCCTGGAATTCCTGAGCGATTAAATCGCCCTTTTTAACTTCCAGAATAGACACGCCAGCTTCTTTTGCTTCAGCTAGCCCGACTATATCAGCATCATCCCATGCACGACCCGCTAAAGCTGAGAGTTTTTCGCCAGATACCGACATAATAGCGTCACGATCTTCTTTTGTGAGGCTCTGCAAAAATTCAGGGTTCATAAATATTGAGAAGCTGTTTTGGTAGAGGCCGCCTGGCAACTTAACGACGTGCTTTACTATTTCTTTCAGACGTTGGTACTTATGTTCACTCATGGGAAGAAAGACGCCATCGATAACGCCCTGTTGCATCATTTCATATACTTTTGTAGCCGGTGCGCTAACAGCGGTAACCCCCATACGTTCGCCGACCTCTAATTGAATGCCGCCGCCTAAGCGGATTTTTCGGTTTTTCATATCAGCCAGTGATTCAATGGGTTGGGCTAAATGAATTTGGCCGGGTCCGTGAGTAAATAGCGCCGCTAAGGTCAGACCATCATGCTCATTGGCCTGTTTATAATATTTATCGTTGATTCTCCACAGCGCCACGGAAGCGGCTTCTGCGTTAACCCCTAGATTAGGCAGTTCAGCAGCCTCGGTGAGTTTAAAGCGTCCTGGGATATAACCGTGAACACTCCAGCTTGCATCCACGACATGATCTTCAACCAGATTGAACATGGTTTTGGGGTGTCCCATGCCGTATTCAATTGCCATTGTGACACGACCCTGTGTTGCTTCTTCAATCCATTTCCCCCACGTTGTCAGAACTACGGAATTTTGTGGGTGGGTCGGTGGTAGCCAGCTGGAAACACGCATGACAGTGTCCGCGAGTAGGTTGCCGGATAAGAGTAGGCCGAGAGAAAGCCCCGCTGTTGATTTAATCATTGTCTTTAGTTTCATTAGGGTTGCCTTTTTTATTTTATGCCTTCTTATATAAGGCAGTGGTTTTTATAAAATGTAGATGTGTGCTGTGTTAGGTCATTGCTGCATCAATAATCTGAATCCAGTGTTTAACGGGCCGTGTTGATTTTCCAGCGAGATGTATCATGCAACCTATGTTGGCTGTGCCGATAACATCTGGATCTGTTTTTTCGAGAGCTTTGGCTTTGTTGTTGCCCAGCTCTGTTGCTAGTTCGGGCTGGAAGATAGAGTAGGTGCCGGCAGATCCGCAACAGAGGTGACTATCTTCAACGGGGTTTACTGTGAAGCCTAAACGAGTCAGTAGCGATTCAACAGCTCCCGATAATCCTTGGGCATGCTGTAAAGAGCAGGGACATTGAAAAGCGACGCTTTCTGTTGCAGATATAGCGAGTTTTTCCAGCGACTGCTCGCTGATCACTTCGACCAGATCTTTGGTAAGTGCAGAGATCTGAATGGCTTTTTCGGCATAAGCGGCGTCGTTTTTTAACAGCTTTCCATACTCTTTGACCGTTGCGCCGCAACCGCTGGCTGTCATGAGAATCGCTTCACAGCCTTCTTCTACATAGGGCCACCATGCGTCTATATTGCGTCGCATGAAATCCAGACCCTCTTGCTGCTTATTAAGGTGATAGCTCATAGCGCCGCAGCAACCGGCCTGTTTAGCCTCAATCAAGGAAATATCGAACTGGTTTAATACACGTGCCGTTGCTGCATTGATATCAGGAGCGATACCGGGTTGTACACAGCCCCCCAAAACCAGCATGCGGCGTTGATGTTTAGGTTTTGGCCATGGCTGAGCGGTATCTGTTTGAGGAATCTTTGCTTTGATTGACTTAGGCAGAAGCGGGCGAAGCGCCTGTGCCGTACGTAACACCGGTGTAAACCTGGAAGGATAAGGCAATAGAGTGAGTATGGCGCTACGCAACACTTTTTGTGTGAATGCGCGAGGCACTTGCTGTTCGACTATCTGTGTGCCGATATCAAGTAGGCGGTGATAGTCTACGTTGACTGGGCAGGTCGTTTCACAGGCGCGACAGTTCAGGCATTTATCAAGATGAGATTGCGTAATTGCAGAAGCAGGAGTGCCTTCAAGTACCTGTTTGATCAGATAGATGCGCCCGCGTGGACTATCCAGCTCATCACCTAAAAGGTTGTAAGTCGGGCAGGTCGCAAGGCAAAAGCCGCAATGCACACATTTGCGCAGGATGGCATCGGCTTCTTTACCATGGGAGGTATTCTTGATCTCTTCTGCTAAATTAGTTCGCACTGTTTATATCACCCTTACTATTCAGCTTTACACTTAACTCAGCGAGTGTTTCAGCTTTAGTTTTGACTACAGGCCTGTATAAAGGCGGTTTGGGTTAAGAATATGTGCCGGGTCGAAACTGTCTTTAATACGTTTGCTGAGCGCGAAAAGCGCGGGGCTTAGCGGGCTAAAAACGGTTTCGTCTGCGCTGTGTGATAGAGAAGGATCACGCTTAGCATCTCTAAAACAGCTGGCGTGGCCACCGTTCTTAATCGCCCATTCTTGTAGCTTTTTACCGTTGTGGCTATATACCCAGCGTTGTGCGCCTCCCCACTCTATAAAAGACTCCTCTTCTACAAGATCCCCAGGAATAACGGCCGCAGCCGGTGGTAGAGAGACCCGCCATAAAGGGCGTTGCTGATTAAAGAAGGGTTGTTGCTGCTCTTTTAGTTGCTGCCAGAATGGATCGGCATTCTGAAGAGTGTCGCCTCCTATCGCTGAAGCCGCCGCCTGAACACCTGCTTTTGCGCCTGAAAGACGAATGTAAAGTGAGTTGTTATGCAGTAGCGTTGCAGAAACCGGCACAGGTTTACGGCCAATATCACTCAGTAGTGTGTTCATCTGCTGGTGGCTATAGGGGAGCACCCGTGTTGCTTCATAGGCCGGTTTTGGGATGACTTTAAGGGATATGTCCAGCAGAATGCCCAGCGAGCCTTGCGCACCGGTCATTAAACGCGACACATCATAGCCCGCAACATTTTTTATCACCTGGCCACCGAACTTAAGAATCTCGCCTTTACCATTGATGATAGTAACGCCCAGCACAAAATCTCTGGCTGCACCGGCATAGGGACGACGTGGGCCTGATATGCCACAAGCAATGGTGCCGCCGAGCGTGGCAGTATCGGTAAAAGAGGGCGGTTCAAAGCCGAGCATTTGCCCTTGCTCGTCCAGCAGATTTTCTATTTCTCGTAACGGGGTTCCGGCACGCGCAGTAATCACCAGCTCTGATGGTTCGTAATTGATCACGCCGCTGTAAGCCGCTACTGAAAGCGGAATGGCGGTGATGTTACGGCCGTAAAATGATTTGCTGCCGCTTCCCATAATCTGCAGAGGGGATTGATTGTAGTGGGCGTTTTTTACCTGTTCGGCCAGCGACTCAGGTGTCGCATTTATTGAATCAGCCATTAAAATCGCTCCAGGTGAGGAAATGGCATTTCGCCTCTGTGGATATGCATCGCATTAAACTCAGCACAGCGCGCGAGCGTTGGTATTTGTTTACCGGGATTGAGTAACCTCTTTTCGTCGAAGGCATGTTTTAAAGCATGGAACTGGTTGATTTCGGCGTCTGAAAACTGCAGGCACATCTGATTTATTTTTTCCAATCCGATGCCGTGCTCACCCGAAATAGTACCGCCAACCTGTATACATAACTCCAGAATCCGTGTGGCCAGTTCATTGGCTCGCTGGTACTGATTTTCATCTGAAGAGTCAAACAGGATCGAGGGGTGCATGTTGCCATCTCCGGCATGGAAGACGTTGACGACTAACAACTGATACTCGTCGGAGAGCCGGTTGATCTTGGTCCACACCTCGGCCAGCGCCCGGCGTGGAATAGTACCGTCCATCACATAGTTGTCGGGGGCGAGGCTGGCGAGTGCGGGAAACGCAGCCTTGCGAGCCGCCCAAATCCGTTTGCTCTCTGTTTCGTTGGTAGAAACCTGTATATCCGAGGCGTTTAAGCTGTTGAGAATAGCAATAACGCTGCTGAGTTCATCTTCAACTTCTTCAACACTGCCGTCTAATTCGCAAATAATCACGGCGGCAGCATGAACCGGATATCCGGCATGCATCAGTGCTTCGATCGCCTGTATCCCTGTTTGGTCGATCATCTCTAATCCTGCGGGGATGATTCCGGCACCAATGATTTTAGCAATAGCATTCCCGGCATCTTCGATGGTTGAAAATGCGGCGAGTAGCACGCGTGCGCTGGCCGGTTTCGCCAGCAGCTTTACACGAATACCGACGACAATGCCGAGCAGGCCTTCTGAGCCGGTCATGATGGCCATCAGATCGTAACCGGCGGCATCGAGTGCCGGGCCGCCCAGTGTCATGCGTTCGCCTTCGATGCTGACAATCTCCAGTTCAAGAATGTTATGTACGGTTAATCCGTATTTCAGACAGTGAACACCGCCGGCATTTTCGGCGACGTTACCACCGACAGAGCAAGCGAGTTGAGACGAAGGGTCGGGTGCAAAGTAAAGATTGTAGGGGGCAACCGCATCAGAAACCGCTTGATTACGAACGCCGGGGTCTATCCATGCGGTACGGTTATGCAAATCAATCGCATGGATTTTATTAAATTTACTCATCCCCAGTAACACGCCATTTTCAACCGGCATCGCGCCTGCCGTTAATCCGGTGCCTGCTCCACGAGCCACGACAGGGATATCAAGCGCATGGCAGCAGCGCATGACATGCTGAACTTGTTCGATGGTATCAGGGAGTACCGTCAGTAACGGCATTTGGCGCATTGTGGTGAATGCATCGCACTCGTAGGCTTTGAGTTGTTCTGGCTCACTCAAGATTGCATGCTCAGGAATCATCTTGCTCAGCATTGGAATGAGGCTGGCAAGTCGCTGTGTTCTGATGCTCGCTGCAATGTTTGAGTTCATGGCGGTATCCAGGTGGCTCGCTGAAGAGACGGGAACCTGGATAACTCTAGAGATGAAAAGCTATTTAAAAAAATACATAATAACTATGATTAGCCATATGTTTTAGTTATGGATGGGAATATGAAATTTACTCAACTGAAGTATTTTTTGAAAATTGCGGAGGTGGGCAGCGTATCAGCCGCCGCTCGTGAGTTATTTATCGCGCAACCTGCGTTGAGCCACCAGGTAGCCGCGTTAGAAAATGAGTTAGGTGTTTTGTTATTTGTTCGCAGTGTCAAAGGGGTGCGACTCACACTTGCTGGCGAGAAATTGGTTCATCATGCGAAGTTGATATTGCGTCAGGTTGATATTGCAAAAGCGGATGTTATATCTGATGAGTTTTCTCCACGGGGGGAGGTGAGTGTGGTGATCGATGCTTCCAAAGCTTACACGCTTATTCCCCTGCTGGTTACCGAATGCGCCAGTCGTTTTCCTGAAGTCCAGTTGAAAATATACGATGCCATGAGCCTGAATGCAGCGCAAAATATCGCCGATGGCAAGGTTGATATCGGTTTGATTCCGAACGCCGCCGACCTCAGCGGTGTGCATGTGATTCCGGTGTATCGGGAACCTCTGCATCTGGTGGGAAAAGGGATCGCTGCAAAACATCTCTCGGGTACGATATTGTTCGAAGAGTTATCAAATTACCCCTTGGTTGCTCCATCGCGGCCACACAATATTCGTTTGCATATTGAACAAAAAGCACTGGAGGCGAAGTGGCCTTTGGATATCCAGTACGAACAGGATACTGGCTTGACACTGCGCTGCCTGATGAACAACGGCATTGCCAATGCCATCATTCCCTACGATGTGATGACAACCGAGTTACAGCGTGGAGATTTAGATGCACTAAAAATTATTAACCCTTCGATTGACCGGATTCACGCTATCGTCCGCTTAGAAAACAGATCCTTTTCATCGGCTTGTCGGGCTATTGAGCTTCTTCTCATCGAATTGATTCAGCAGCTTTGCGAACAGAATATTTTGGATGGTGAGGCGCTGGTTTAAGCTTCATCAAACCCACAAAATAATTATTGTTATATCTGTATTTTTATGTTTATTCTAAAAAAGATCGAAACGCGAAGAAAATTAATTTCGCTAAATTGTCTTAAAATCCATTAAATGTGGGTTAAATGTTGCTAAGTTCAATTAATGTTTGAGAAGTCAGGTCAGGCGAAACTCATTCCTTTATGGGATCGTATCAAAAAATAATAACCTTATTTTTAGAGGAATAGATAATGAGCGTCATTCATAAAGAAAAAATTACAGGTCCATCAGCGTGGAAAGGGAAGGATTTAAAGGACGATGATTCATGGATTTATCATTGGTCCGATGAATCGATTCGCGTTCTAGAAAAGGCCTTAGAAAATGTCAAACAAAAAGATTTGCAAGTACCCGATTTTGCTAAAGAAGATTTTCCGATTACTGAACTATCCAAAGAAATCGCTTACTTCAATGAGGAGTTAGAAAATGGCAAGGGTTTTATATTAATTCGCGGTTTGCCAGTTGAGCGGTATACGGATGATGAAGCAGCCATTATTTACTATGGTCTAGGCCTTCACATGGGTACTCCGGTTTCTCAGAATATAAAAGGCGAAATGTTAGGGCATGTCAAAGATATCGGGGAAATAGATACGAAACATGTTCGTGTCTATGAAACGAATGAATATCTGCCTTATCACGCCGATTTATCGGATGTTGTTGGTTTACTTTCTATTCGAAAAGCTAAATCAGGGGGTATGAGTAGTCTTTCAAGTGCGATGACGCTTTATAATGAAATTCTGGAAAAAAATCCAGAGTATATTGGACTTCTCCACCGTCTATTCCTGTTAGAACATCTTGATGACGGAAATGCAGGTTTAACCCCAATCTTTAGTCATCATAAGGGTAAGTTAAGCGCTCGGTATTTACGTCGATATATAGAAATTGCACAGGAAAATGCAGGCTTTCCGTTATCAAATGTAGAAGTTGAAGCCTTAGACCTTATTGATTCGACTTTAAATAATCCAGATATTCGTTTAGATATGATGATGGAACCCGGTGATATCCAATTCGCAAATAATTATACAATTTTTCATTCCCGCACTAGTTTCGAAGATTACGACGAAGTAGAGCGTAGACGGCATTTGTATAGGTTGTGGCTGAAGATGCCTAATGCCAGGGAATTAGCTCCGGATTTTCCTGGGCGAAATGGTATTCCCAAACGCTAAGAATAACCTGATATTCCAAAGCTTGAAAATGTAGCGGATTCTAAAAAATCCGCGTTTTGGCAAGAGGTTAGCCCTGCTCAAGGCCTTGCCGTATGGAAAAGAGCGGATCTTGAAAAAATACCAGTTGGCCCTTTTCTTTAACACAGTCGATGAAAGATGAGATTCACGCCAATTTGATGCGCATGGATGCTGATAATGTTGTCTTATCTGAATTAGTCAGATAAGACTTTCCGTTGCCAGGTATGGACGCTCAATCTGAGGCGGCTTTAGCTTTTTATGGACCCGCCCTGAACTGTATGGGGCATATGCCCTCTGACTGTATTTGGATAGCTTTGTTTTGAGTTGGTCTCTGTGTATCGGTATAAAGCGCTTAAAAACTACGGTTTCCCCAGCCGGTAATTAACTGATAGCGACAAATTATTCTCTGTTATCGTCAAAAAAACCCTGTATTCACATAATAAATTTTAACTGAAAGCGACATTGAATAGTGTTTTTCGGTTTTTAAAATCTTCTATTATCTTCAAAAAATCAATATAAATACATTAATTGTCGCTATCTTTAGTGTGCTTCTTTGTCCGGGTTTACTTGAAAATAACCGGCAAGGTTTTTTGACATCTGAGCAAAATGTAGTCAGAGTAGTTTTTTATTAAACGTTCATTTAATAAAAACTTAATAACCAAGTAATCCGATCGCAGGTGTATGGCGGTTATTAACAGTAGCTAACGTGACTACATTAGAATCAGCAGCAGAAAAGATAGGTAGATTTTCGGTTGCGCTGTGGGCGCACCAAATTGTATTGAAACCAGATAATCAGGATGCCGTTATATGCAACACTCTCTTTACATCAATGGTCGATATCAAGATGCCACCTCGGGTGAGACTTTCATCACTCGCAATCCAGCAACAGGAGAAGTGCTGGCTGAAGTTCAGCAGGCTTCGCTGGCCGATGTTGATAAGGCGGTTGAAGCTGCACAAGCAGGTTTTCTCGTTTGGTCTGCCATGAGTGGTGCAGAGCGGGGTCGTATTCTGATGCGTGCCGTGGCTATTTTACGTGAGCGCAATGATGAACTGGCGATGCTAGAGGTATTAGATACCGGTAAGCCGCTGCAGGAAGCGAACTGTGTTGATATTGCAACAGGTGCCGATGTTATTGAATTTTATGCGGGCCTTGCAGCGACTATTCATGGTCAGCAGCAGGACCTTGGCGGCACTAACTTTTACTATAGCCGTCGTGAGCCGCTGGGTGTTTGTGCGGGTATTGGCGCGTGGAACTATCCGATTCAGATCGCCATGTGGAAGTCTGGCCCTGCGTTAGCCGCGGGCAATTGCATGATTTTCAAACCGTCCGAAGAAACGCCTCTGAGCGTAATGAAGTTAGCTGAAATTTTCACCGAAGCTGGGCTGCCGGATGGCGTGTTCAATGTTATACAAGGTGATTATCGTGCTGGGCAGGCACTGTCGCGCCATCCTCAGATAGCCAAGGTCTCTTTTACGGGTGAGTGTGGGACGGGTAAAAAAGTCGTGGCCGATGCGGCTAGCTCCTTAAAGCAGGTCACGATGGAGTTGGGAGGAAAGTCTCCGCTGCTGGTGTTTGGCGATGCGGATCTGGATAACGCGGTATCGGGTGCGTTGTTGGCCAATTTTTATACGCAAGGTGAAGTCTGCACTAACGGTACACGGGTATTTGTACACGACAGTATTTATGATGAGTTTGTCAGCAAAGTGGTGGCGCGTACTGAGCGTATGGTTATCGGTGATCCAACGGATCTTAATACGCAAGTCGGTGCGCTGATCTCTGAAGATCACATGCACAAGGTACTAGGTTTTATTGAAGCGGCGAAAACAGCCGGTGCTCGTCTGGCGTGTGGTGGTGAACGTGTTATTGCAAACGGTTTGGATAAAGGCTACTTCGTTCAGCCTACGGTGTTTGCCGATTGCACGGATGACATGCCTAACGTAAAAGAAGAAATATTCGGCCCGGTGATGTCGATTCTGCGCTTCAGTGATGAAGAAGAAGTGATTCGGCGCGCCAATGATACCGAATACGGTCTGGCAGCGGGTGTCTTCTCAACCAATTTTTCGCGTGCTCATCGCGTTATTGCGCGTCTTGAGGCAGGTATCTGCTGGATTAATACCTGGGGTGCATCGCCTGCAGAAATGCCGGTCGGAGGCTATAAGCAATCCGGTATTGGTCGTGAAAACGGTATCGAAACACTCAATCATTATACCCAGATTAAAAGCGTCTTCGTTGAGCTGGGTGATGTCGACTGCCCTTATTAATTGAGAGTCCTATTAATAGAGCCCTGTAAAGAGAGCCCTTATAAATAGAGCTCTTATAACGAGTGCCTTTATAAGCAGCGACCCGAGGTATGGAAATAAGTATGACCACTGATACACGCTATGACTACATCATTGTTGGCGCCGGTTCTGCCGGCTGCGTATTGGCTAACCGTTTAACGGAAGATGGGCAGCACACTGTATTGCTGCTGGAAGCTGGCGGCTCGGATAAAAGTATATTTATTCAGATGCCGACGGCGTTGTCTTATCCAATGAATACTCCTAAGTATGCGTGGCAATTCCATACCGAAGGAGAGCCTTTTCTGGACGGTCGCTCAATGCATTGCCCGCGCGGTAAAGTGCTGGGTGGCAGCTCTTCGATTAACGGTATGGTGTATGTCCGCGGGCATGCCTGTGACTTTGATGAGTGGAGTGAAAAGGGTGCTACAGGGTGGGGTTACCAGCAATGTTTGCCCTATTTCAAGAAAGCGGAAACCTGGGCTAAAGGCAGTGATGATTATCGTGGAGGGAGCGGTCCCTTGTTTACCTGTAACGGTAACGATATGAAACTGAACCCTCTTTATCAGGCATTTATTGATGCCGGTGAAGATGCGGGCTACCCGACCACTGATGATTACAACGGCTACCGTCAGGAAGGTTTTGGTGCCATGCATATGACCGTCAAAGCGGGTGTGCGTGCATCAACCTCTAATGCCTATCTGCGTGACGCAATGCAGCGCCCTAACCTGACGTTGATCAGTGGTGTATTGACACGTAAGGTGATCATGGAAGGTAAGCGTGCCGTGGGTATCGAGTATGAAAAAATGGACTCTGAAAAAAAGAGCTCTGAAAAAAAGAGCTCTGACAAAAGTGCACGAGTAATTAATGCGACGGCGAATAAAGAAGTTATTTTAGCCGCCGGCTCCATTGGTTCACCGCATTTGTTACAGCTCTCTGGTATTGGTCCTGCGAAAGTGTTGGAAGAAGCTGGAGTTGCGCTGGTGCATGACTTACCAGGTGTCGGTGAAAATCTGCAGGATCACCTGGAAATTTACTTTCAATACCACTGTAAGCAGCCCATTACCTTGAATGGGAAGCTGGATCTGGTGAGCAAAGGCCTTATAGGTGCACGCTGGATGCTGTTCAAAGATGGCCTGGGTGCGACCAATCATTTTGAATCCTGTGGCTTTATCCGCTCCCGTAAAGGCTTGAAATGGCCTAATATTCAGTATCACTTTTTGCCAGCAGCGATGCGTTATGACGGTGGTAAGGCGATTGAAGGACACGGATTTCAGGTGCATGTAGGGCCCAATAAGCCGCAGAGCCGTGGCCGTGTATGGATTAAATCAGCCGACCCGAAAGCTAAACCGAGCATTGTCTTTAACTATATCGGCACTGAACAAGACAAGCAGGACTGGCGTGATTGCATCCGTCTGACGCGTGAAATTCTGAAACAGCCTGCCCTGGATGCCTATCGCGGCGATGAAGTTCAGCCAGGCGCGCAGGTTAGCAGTGATATAGACGTTGATCGCTGGGTCCGTGAAAATGTTGAGAGTGCCTATCATCCGTCGTGCACCTGCAAAATCGGAGCTGATGACGATGCCATGGCCGTGCTGGATACTCAGTGTCGGGTCAGAGGCGTTGAATCGCTGCGGGTCGTCGACTCTTCGGTTTTTCCCACTATTCCGAATGGTAACTTAAATGCACCCACTATTATGGTGGCGGAGAAAGCGGCTGACATGATTTTTGACAAGCAGCCGTTGCCGGATGAGGGTGTCGAAGTATGGATCGATCCACAATGGCAGCAGCAGCAGCGTTTAAATAGCCCTAAGCGGGTTTGTTAACAGATAGCCCCTAAGCGGGTAGTTGATAACTAAGTAGATAGCCCTATGCGAATAGTTAATAGATAGCCCTAAGCGAATAGTTAATAGATAGCCCTAAGCGTGTGCTAGTCACTAACTTAATTGAGACACACTATCGAAAAGTAGTAATCGTAAGAGAATTTAAAACTAAAATAAGGTAACAATCATGACAACTCAACAGAAAAAAATTATCCGTAAACATAATCTAATGCGCGGCATCGTCGTAGCGATGGGCTTGTCTGCCTCTGTGGCGTTTGCTGGCCAGTGTGACACGGTGCGTTTCTCCGATGTGGGTTGGACAGACATTACAGCTACCACCGCAGTCACCAGCGAAGTCGTCGAAGCACTGGGCTATAAATCAACGACTCAGCTATTGTCTGTGCCGGTGACTTATACCTCACTCGCTAATGCTGATATCGACGTGTTCCTTGGTAATTGGATGCCTACGATGGAGGCTGATATCGCCAAATACCGTGAAGACGGTAGCGTTGAAACCGTGCGCGCTAATCTGGAAGGCGCCAAATACACCCTTGCTGTGCCTAAATATGTGTATGACGCCGGTGTTAAGAGCTTCGCCGATATCGCAAAATTCAAAGATCAGTTTAAAGGCCGTCTTTACGGTATCGAGCCCGGTAACGATGGTAACCGCTTAATGCTGGATATGATCGACCAGGATGCTTTTGGCTTAAAAGGCTTTAAGCTGGTGGAATCCAGCGAAGCGGGCATGATGTCACAGGTTTCGCGTTCAGCCAAACGCGAACAATGGATCGTCTTTCTGGGGTGGGCTCCGCATCCGATGAATAGCAATATTGAGATGGAATACCTGCAGGGCGGTGATGATTTCTTTGGCCCCAACTACGGTGGCGCCAGTGTTTATACCAACGTGCGTAAAAACTACCGACAGGATTGTCCGAATGTAGGGCGCTTACTGGAGAACTTGTCTTTTACCCTGACTATGGAAAACGAAGTCATGGGCGCGATTCTTGATGAGGGTAAAAAGCCCCGTGTTGCCGCATTAGCCTGGTTAAAAGCTAACCCTGAAGCGATCAATAGCTGGTTGGAAGGCGTGACTACCAAAGACGGTGGCGATGCGCTGGCGACTGTGCGTAAGCATTTAGAGCTCTGATCCTATCATTGTCTGTTGTCGGGCGCGATATGCGCCCGACAACAGAGTTTCCCTGTATTTTTGAAGTACTTCTTCGCCCCATCGCGTGGTGAGGCTATCGTTTATTTATAAAAAGGCAAACTCATGAATTGGATTACTGAGCACAAGATTCCGCTCGGCAGCTGGATGGAAGCTTTTGTTGATTGGCTGACATTTAATGCCGCCGGTTTTTTCGATGCCATTTCAATCTCTTTGGAATGGATAATTATCTCGATGGTAGATATTTTCCAGTGGTTTCCTCCCTTCGTACCTATGATGCTGACGGCAGCTATTGCTTGGTGGCTGCATCGTAGTCTGCCATTAGTGATTTTTGTAGTTGCCGCGCTGTTATTAATTCTTAACCTGGGTTATTGGCAGGAAATGCTGGAAACTTTTGTGTTAGTCCTGGCAGCCACGACGTTTTCTGTTGCCATGGGTATTCCTATCGGAATCATGGCGGCTCATAAGCCCTGGGTGTACACCATCTTGCGGCCTATTCTTGATTTGATGCAGACCATTCCTACCTTTGTGTACCTCATTCCTACACTCGTATTGTTTGGTCTTGGTGTAGTGCCGGGGCTGATATCAACGATCATATTTGCTGTGGCGGCACCTATCCGACTGACTTATTTGGGCATTAGTCGTGTTCCTGCAAATCTGATCGAAGCGGGTAAGGCGTTTGGTGCTACACCGTTCAAGCTTCTTTATAAGGTTGAGTTACCTGCCGCCATGCCAAACATCATGGCAGGTGTTACACAATGCATCATGTTATCCCTTTCAATGGTGGTGATATCGGCGCTGGTGGGTGCTGACGGTTTAGGCAAACCCGTTATTCGCGCGCTGAATACGGTCAATATTTCTCAGGGTTTCGAAGCCGGGCTAGCCATCGTGCTGGTGGCCATTATTCTGGATCGAATCTGTAAAGCGCCCGGCGCTAAAGAGGAAGGTTAATCATGGCAGCAATTAGTATTCGCAATGTGGATGTCGTATTTGGTAACCATGTTGAGCAGAGTCTGGCATTACTCGATAAGGGTAGCAGTCGGCAAGAAATCATCGATGCGACGGGTGATGTAGTGGGTGTACATAACGCCTGTATCGAAGTGCAGCCAGGTGAGATCTGTGTATTAATGGGCCTGTCCGGCTCCGGTAAATCAAGTTTGTTACGTGCAGTGAATGGCTTGAACACGGTCAGCCGGGGCGAGATTTTAGTGCAGGATGGTGATCAAATGGTGGATATCGCCAGCTGTGATGCCAAAACCTTGCAGCATATGCGGACCCGTAGAATATCCATGGTGTTTCAGAATTTTGCCCTGATGCCATGGATGACTGTCATCGATAACGTTGCCTTTGGTCTGGAAATGCAGGGTATGAGTAAGCCAAAACGTCGCGCTAAAGCGATGCAGCAGTTGGAGATGGTGAGCTTAACTGAATGGAAAGATAAGTATCCGCATGAATTGTCGGGTGGCATGCAGCAGCGTGTAGGTTTGGCACGAGCATTTGCGATGGATAGCGACATATTGCTGATGGATGAGCCTTTTTCTGCGCTTGACCCCTTGATCCGCAACCAGTTGCAAGATGAATTAATTGAGTTGCAACAGCGCTTGAATAAAACCATCTTGTTCGTTAGCCACGATCTGGATGAAGCGCTCAAGCTCGGTACTCATATTGCCATTATGGAATCAGCCAAAATTATTCAGCATGACAAGCCGGAAGATATCGTTCTTAACCCAAAAACGCCTTATGTCGCAGACTTCGTTGCCCATACTAATCCATTGAATGTTCTGTGTGGCCGCTCACTGATGACGGATGTAAGCGAATTGGATACACGCGATGACATGCCGGATGATATGAGAGTCTTGAACCCTCACGACAATACGCTGATCAGCGTCAACGCAGAAGGGGCCGTCGTCGCGGCTAGCCGTCAGGATCAGCCGTTGAATCTACATCGTTGGATTGACGGACAAGACATAGAAGACCTTGCAGAAGGTTTGCTGGTGATGGCTGCTGCGGATGTATCGATGCGCTTAGCGATCGAAATCAAATATAAAACAGGTTTGCCGGTACTGCTGACTGAAAGTGACAAACTGGTGGGTGTCTTGTTAGACAAAGATTTCTATCATGCACTACTGGGTAAGCACTTTACTGTTGGTTCTGACTAAAGGTAGTCATGGCTCTGAATGTTAGTAGCAAAAAAATAATAATCAGGAGAGATTTATGATCTTGCGAAAATTAGCCTTGGTGTTGGGTGTCGTCGCTGTGTCTATGACAGGGGCGTATGCGGATGGTATTAAAAACGTGATAGTGGTTATTGGCGATGGTATGGGGCCGCAGCAAATAGGTTTATTAAATAGCTATGTAAAGCATGCTCCTAACTCGGTTTATAAAGATAAAAACAGACGCAGTGCATGGGAGTCTCTTGCTAAAGAGGGTGTGCTGGGTCTTGCTTATACTGATGCAGCTAATGTGCTGGTCACTGACTCTGCTGCTTCTGCCACACAATTTGCTAGCGGCAAAATGGCAGGGTCGGAAATGGTTGGAACTGATCTTGATGGTTATGCCACAGAAACAATGCTTGAAATAGCGGCGAAGATGGGCAAATCAACAGGCTTAATCACTGATACCCGTGTAACGCATGCAACACCTGCAGGATTTGCTGCTCACCAGACTCATCGATCTAAAGAAAATGAGATCGCCATAGATATGCTCAATAATAAGGTTGATGTGTTATTGGGTGGTGGTTTGCGTCATTGGATACCGAAAGGCGCTAATGATAAAGACGGTAATGTCCAGGCTCACCTGAAAGATATTACCGGCGGCGCCGTGCGTATTAAATCTAAGCGTAAGGACGAACGTAATTTATTGGAGGAAGCCCAACAACAAGGTTACCAGTTAGCATTTACCAAAGAGCAGTTAAAGGCATCTTCTGGTGATAAGTTGCTGGGTTTATTCTCTTACTCGCAAACGCTGAATGGTATTCAGGAGTCGATGACGGCTAATAGTGCGGATCGTACTGTTCCCACGTTACGTGAAATGACCGAGAAGGCCGTGTCAATTCTGGAGCGTAACGATAAAGGGTTTTTCATGATGGTGGAGTCCGGCTTAATCGACTGGGCAGCGCATGATAATGATACCGGCTATATGCTACATGAAATGCTGAAAATGGACGGCGTTGTAGAATATTTACGAGAGTGGGCAAAAGACCGGGATGATACCTTGATAATCGTAACCGCAGATCATGAAACGGGTGGTTTCGGTTTTAGTTATTCTCGTAGTAATTTGCCTGAAGGCAGAGACCTTCCGGGTGATGTTTTTGAAGGGAATGAATTTAAGCCGAATTTCAATTTTGGTAACTACGGCATTCTGGACAAAATTTATCAGCAGACGGCTTCTTATGTTGATATTTTCAGTATGTTCGATGCGTTACCTGCGGTTGAGCAAACACCCGCAGCATTGGCAGGATTGGTTAACAGTCATACGCGTTTTGCTATCTCGGAAGCTGAGGCTGCCAGAGTACTGGAAACGGAAAACAATGAGTATTTTGTTGAAGGGCACAGCTACCTTAGCGCTAAAACGTTCCCTAAAGTGAATGAATTCAAAGAGTTCTTCGTTTACGGCAATGAAGTAAGGCACAACTTATTGGCCAGTATTGTGGGTAAACAGCAAAACACGGTATGGGCGACTGGTACGCATACTAATACTCCTGTCCCGATTGTAGCCTGGGGGCCTGAGTCAGTGACTGGCCAATTTAATGGGCTGATACACACCACCGACTGGGCAAAATTCGCTATCCAGGCAATGCAATAGCTGACATGAAAGCATAGCTCGGCCTTTAGTCTGGCGCCGGGCTATAGATCCGCAATCTGTATAACACTTACGTCAATGGGAGATTTCCGGGTATTTGTGTGGCTGACTATTTTTCCACTGACAGAGTTCCCGACGTATGCGGCTGAAGAGGCATACCCGTTTACAAACCCGCTGGCGCACTTAATGGTGCCCTGACTTATAAAGAAAAAATTAAAAGTGCTGAATAAGGGCCGGGCATCTTGAAAACACCGCCTGCCTGGCTTTTGAGTTCAATAACCCGTGCCGGATTTGTGTCTGGCTATGACGTCTTCAGGCAGTTGTTGCTCAAGGTAATCGGTAATCAGGCGCTGTGCTACATCACTATCAATCCCTGTCGGCGTCAATGCGCCCCGCAGCCAAATACCATCGATGAGTGCCGCGATACTCTGCGCTACAATCAAGGCTCTATCCGTGGGTAATACCTGTTTTAATTCCAGAAGCAAATGTGATAAAAGCCGTTTTTCGTTGACACGCTGCAGGCGATGAAGTGCCGGATCATGCATCGCTAAAGACCAGAACGCCAGCCAGGTTTTGACGACTTTGGGTTCCACTTGTCGGGTATCAAAGTTGCCGCTGACAATAGCTTTAATACGGCTGACGACATCATCAGGTGCGGTTTCTTGTAAGCGAATTTTAACACCATGAGAGAGTTGCTGTAACACCGAGCGCATGGTTGCTTCCAAAAGACCATGCTTGCCGCCGAAATAATGGTTAATAATCGCCGGAGACACGCCTGCGTAACTGCTAATCATCGCAACACTGGCCTTATGTAAGCCAACGGCATTGATCGCTTCCATTGTCGCATTGATAAGCTGCGGTTTTCTTATTTCGGGCATTCCTACTTTAGGCATATGGATCTGTCTCGGCTATATATAGAGAGAGGGGGGAATTTGCGCTTCGCCCCGTTAACTGTCAAGCGAATCTCGGAGATAGTGACAATTATAGGGGAATGACATTGTTGTTGTGCAGATACGGCGTACTTTGCTTCTTAATGACTGTGTTAGTGTGAATCGCGGAATAACTAGTGGGGCTTTATCATCCGGCTCTGCAACAAAGCCACAGCTCAAACACAGTAGGATCTGATGTTGCGTCTTGTCGAAACTTATCTTACGATTTTGTCAGGAAGGGATGAGTCATACCTTTTGCCAGGCAGGCTGCTAATTAAAATACGAGAGTAAATTCAATATTTAAATAGGGATAGCGATTCAATGCAAATAGATAACGTAATCGTACTTGTCCGGCAAGCGGCTATTGCTGTGATGGATATATATCGTAAAGATTTTTCGGTTTTTGAAAAGTCGGATAATAGTCCACTCACCGCAGCCGATATGGCAGCTCACCATATACTGGTTGATGGCTTAACGGCTTTAACACCCGATATTCCTGTTTTATCAGAAGAGTCCGATGACTCAGTTAAAATTGATCGAATAAACTGGTCTACCTATTGGCTGATTGATCCTTTGGATGGGACGAAGGAATTCATAAAGAAAAATGGTGAGTTCACTATTAATGTGGCTCTGATTAAAAATGGTGTCCCTGTTCTTGGTGTTGTTTTGGCTCCAGCAGATAGCACGCTGTATTGGGGTGAACTTGGTAAGGGCGCTTTTAAGCAGATAGGTTTAGAGCCCATCGAATCTATCTCTGTGTCTGCTGTACCAGACCAGCCTACCGGTTGGCGTGTACTCGGCAGTCGTTCACATCAATCACCCGCGTTTAAGGTATTTATGGAATCTCTGCCTGAAGCTCATATTATTGGAATGGGTAGTTCTTTAAAGCTGTGTTTAGTTGCAGAAGGGGCTGCTGACCTATACCCGCGTTTAAGCCCAACGAGTGAATGGGACACGGCGGCAGGCCATGCTGTGGTACTCGCATCGGGTGGCCAGGTTTTGGCTTTGGATTCGTTAGCGCCGCTTGTCTATAACGCTAATTCGGAATCTTTATTGAACCCTTCTTTTGTCGTCTGCGCCGAACCTTCAGTTTTTTGGGCTCAGTGATAAATACAGGCCAGATGCTCAGTACTGCTGTGTCATTAGTCCCTGACTGATTTTTGCGATAGCAATGATGTTACCGGTTGATATTGATGCTGGTATGAGCATTAAGGTCTGGATATTAATCATTGTTTGTCAGGTGCAGCGCATCAATCTGTAGGCATAAATAAGGAGCCGCTTTGGCTCCCTATGTTAAACACGCGTGATTGCGCAATGGTAGGCTGGATTTACACCAGGTTGTAGATAAAGACTACGGCGACGGCTGCGGGTGTAATAAAACGCAGTACAAACATAAAGCTCTTAAAGGCGATGCGGTTACCTATATCCAGTTGATTTTCGACCGCCTGCTTACTCATAAACCAGCCCGTGAATATAGCAATGCATAAGCCTCCTAAAGGCATCATTACATTAGCGGTTGCGTAATCCAGCAGGTCAAAGATAGTTTTACTTTCAAACGCCGGAATAAATGATAACGGGTAAACATCAGCCCATTCATTGAACGACAAGATCGTCAGCATACCTAGCAGCCAGATCGCTACACCGCCAATCAGTGTTCCTGATAAACGGCTAATACCTTTTTGTTCTTCCAGCCATTCAACCACCGGTTCCAGCAGTGAAATGGCAGAAGTTACGGCGGCAACCACTAATAATGTAAAAAATAGTGATCCGAACAATACCCCGCCGGTCATTTTGCCAAATGCTAAAGGCAGCGTTTGGAAGATCAAGCCCGGGCCTGAACCGGGTTCAAGGCCGTTGGCAAACACCAGCGGAAAGATCGCCAGTCCGGCTAGTAGCGCCACAGCGGTGTCCACAACAGATACAGCGACGGCTGTTTTTACGATTGATACATTTTTGGGTAGGTAGGAGCCGTACGCCATCATTACGCCCATTCCGAGGCTTAGGGTAAAGAAAGCGTGACCGAGTGCCGTTAAGAAGCCTGCAGTGGTTAGTTTTGAAAAGTCAGGCTGGAATAGAAAAGTAAAGCCCTGGACGAACTCGCCACTATTTATGGCATAACCGACCATGACTAGCAGTAAGACAAAGAGTAACGGCATCAGGATATTGATTGCTTTCTCCATGCCTGAGCGAATGCCGCGGGCTACGATAATGATGACCAGCACCATGAAAATAGAATGCCATAACAGCAGTGTCCATGGGTCTGCAAGCAGGTCACCAAACAGAGCGCCAATACTATCGGCGTCACCACCCGCAAAAACGCCGCTGGCGGACTGGCCAACGTAAGCTAATGCCCAGCCACCTATCACTGAATAGAACGAGAGAATCAGGAACGATGCTGTGATTCCCATCCAGCCGATCCAGGTCCAGCGTGAGGACAGGCCGTCATGTTGTGTCAGCATACGCAGTGAATTGATGGGGCTGCGACCTCCGCGGCGGCCGATCATAACCTCGGCAATCATAATAGGAATACCGATCAGCGCGATACATAGCAGATAAACGAGTACGAAGGCTCCGCCTCCATTTTCACCTGTAATGTAGGGGAACTTCCAGATATTACCCAGCCCGACCGCAGAGCCGCTGGCTGCCAGAATAAAGGCCAGTCTGGACGACCACATCGGGTTGTCTTTACGAGCGTCAGCGACAGAGGGCGCCTCTGTATAAGTTTTGCTTACTTGGGTCACGAATGTATCTCCACTAATTTATTTTTATATGTATGGGTGAAAAAAGGTGTTTATACGGTTACCTTCCCATAAATCGCTCTTCTGCCAGCGTGTTGGCGATCATGCCGGTTGGTAGGCCTGTGGTATCACTGCGGCGGAAGATCTCTGCGAGTGTTTCGCCTATGGTTTCAATATGGCGTAACACTTTTTCTGGTGTATGACCTACACGGTCATAGAAAATATCGATAATGCCGCCAGCGTTAATGGCGAAATCAGGGGCGTACAGGATGCCGCGCTCTTTTAGCATCATATCGTGACGCGAGGCGGCTAATTGGTTATTAGAAGCCCCGGCAATCACGCTTGCCTGAATGGTTGGAATGCTAACGTCATTAAGAATGGCACCTAAAGCACAAGGGGCGAGTACATCGACGTCTAACGCTAGAATATCTTCTGCAGAAACAGCCGTAGCACCTAATAACTGTACCGCTTTGTCGACTTGTTCCTGATGGATATCGGTCACATAGAGTACTGCACCTGCAAGGTGTAAGTGTTCGGCCAGACGATATCCCACATTCCCTACGCCCTGAATGGCTACGGATAATCCTTGTAAATCATCTCGCCCCAGACGCTGCTTAACTGCCGCTTTGAGGCCGATAAAGGTACCGTAGGCTGTGGCTGGAGACGGGTCGCCATTAGAGGCTTTACCGTCTATACCGGCGCGTTCCGTAATGCCCGCTACATATTGAGTATGACGGCCCATGATTTTAAGATCAGCGACACTAGTGCCTGAATCTTCGGCTGCAATATAGCGGCCACTGAGGCTTTCCAGGCAACGTCCCATCATTGCCAGTAAGGCTTCCGTTTTGTGTTGACGTGGGTTGCCGATAATCACGGACTTGCCGCCGCCCAGATCCAGATTGGCGAGAGCTGATTTGTAGGTCATGCCTTTAGACAGACGCAGCGCATCGGTCAGCGCTTCTTCGTCGTTCGCATAATTCCACATACGACAGCCCCCCAGAGCGGGGCCACGATTGGAATTATGGATGGCTACAATGGCTTTAAGGCCGGTCGCTTCATCATGAAAAAAATTGACCTGCTCGTGTAAATCAAATTCGGGATGACTAAAAACTGACATATAAACCTCGTGTTCCTTAAGATTATTTCAGCCGCCTGTCGGACTTAACTGGTCAAGACCGACAGGCAGCGAATTTACAATGCTTGTTTGAGTAGCTTTAGAGTTGTTCGGCAGCCACTTCCTTGATGGCTGCATCAGTCGTTAGTAATTGCGCCTGCAGAAGCTGACGTTTTTCCTGAGCTTTGTGGTAGTTGGCCTCTTTCACCGGGCCATAACCACGGATCATTCCGGGTAATTCGGCGAGCTGCTGAGCTGCGCTGTAGATACCATGATTGGCATCATTTACGAGCAGCGCTTTTTCTATAAGAGTCATGTCGGCTTCATAGTCGCGGATAATTTGTTGCTCCAGGCGGCGGTCTTCACTCCAGGCAAATATATCCAGGGGCGTGCCACGCAGGCTTTTCATCCGGGCGAGCAGGCGAAATAGAGGCAGAATTTTCTGGCTGAATTTACGTTTTCGCGGCCGGCCTGTGTGCTTGTCTTTACGCGCAAGTAGCGGAGGGGCCAAGTTGAATTCAAGTTCGAATTCGCCTTCAAATTGCTCAGTCAATTGCTGGCGGAAAGTGTCGGATGTGAGCTGACGTGCCACTTCATATTCATCTTTATAGGCCAGCACTTTGCTGTAGTTTTCGGCAATCGCACGGCTGATGTGAGTTTTCCGGGTCTGTTCTTTTTCAACGTCTATAAACTGTCCCAGTCGTTTTTGGTAACGCTGAGCCAGTGCCGTATTTTGGTATTGGCTCAGGTGTGCCATCTCACGTGCTATTTGCTCATCCAGTGATGGCAGCATGCGTACGGTTTGTACGGCGGCATCGGGTTTGACTATCTGGATCACTTTATCCAGATTATGCGCGGCGCAACGTCCCCATAAGAACGCTTTAAGGTTGGTGTCGACTGATGCACCGTTAAGCTTGATGGCCTGTTCAATTGAGGCGCGGTGTAGCGGCAGCAGACCTTTCTGGCAAGCATAGCCGACAGTAAAGAGGTTGACGGCCATACCATCGCCCATCAGATCTGTTGCCAGTTGCGTGGCATCAAAACAGAAGGTGCCATCCGGGCGAGCTGTTGCTTCGATGACGGCCTGCATCTCTTTATTCGGCACGTGCAGATCAGGATCGCGGGTAAACGCGGCTGGCATTGTGTCGTGATTATTGATGATGGCAAAGCTGCGTTTGCCGTCGAGTTTGCCGAGTGCTTCTTCGCTGGCACCGACCATTAGATCGAAACCAATTAATAAATCAGTTTCACCGGCTGGAATGCGCACGGTATGGATTTGGTCTTGTGAAGGTGCAATTCTGATGTGGCTCATTACGGCACCAAATTTCTGCGCCAGGCCTATCTGATCAAGAACACCTACGCCTTTCTCTTCCAGATGGCCGGCCATGCCAAGCAACGCGCTGACCGTTACAACGCCGGTACCACCGACACCCGTCAGCAGAATGTTATAGGGTTTACTGATAACAGGTGTGACAGGCTCCGGCAGATTGTCTGCTGGTGGTGTTGCATCTAAACCGGCTGCTTTACGAAGAGTGCCGCCTTTAACCGTGACAAAGCTGGGGCAAAAGCCGCGGATACAGCTGAAGTCTTTGTTACAGGAAGATTGATCGATCTGGCGTTTACGTCCCTTTTCTGTTTCTTTGGGTAAAACTGACAAGCAGTTAGATTGCACACCGCAATCACCACAGCCTTCACAAATTTCGCTGTTGATGACAACGCGCTTATCTGGATCAGGTAGCTGACCACGTTTGCGGCGGCGACGTTTTTCTGCTGCACAGGTTTGATCATAGATCATTGCTGTACAGCCTTCTATCTCGCGAAGCTCGCGTTGAACAGCGTCCAGATCATCACGGTGATGGAAAGTGACGCCGTCTGCAAAGTCGGCCCGGCTTGGGTATTTAAAGGGTTCGTCGCTGACAATGGCAAGGCGACGTATGCCTTCTCCAAACAGTTGGTGTGTGATCTTTTGTACTGTGAGCTGTCCGTCGACGGGTTGCCCACCGGTCATAGCCACGGCATCGTTGTATAAGATTTTATAAGTAATATTTACGCCAGAGGCGATCGCGGCCCGAATGGCTAATAGGCCAGAGTGGAAATAGGTACCATCCCCCAAATTCTGAAACACATGTTTATTATTTGTGAAGGGAGCCTGGCCGATCCAGGTCGCCCCTTCGCCGCCCATTTGGGTGAACGTTTCGGTGCCGCGATCCATCCACGTCGCCATATAATGGCAACCAATGCCGCCAAGCGCTTTACTGCCTTCGGGCACAACGGTTGATGTGTTATGCGGGCAGCCTGAACAGAAGTGAGGGGTGCGTTCAACCAGCGAGCGCGGTTGTGCCAGTTCGGCCTCTTTAGCGCAGAGGAAGGCTAAACGAGAGGCGACCTGTTCGCTTTGGTAAAAAGGCGCTATCCGTGATGCAATCGCTCTGGCAATCATGGCGGGTGTTAGCTCGCCTAATGTAGTAAGTAACTCATTACCGTTTTCATCACGTTTGCCGACAATGCGAGGGCGAATATCGTCCTGCCAGCTGTAAAGGTAATCTTTAATCTGATCTTCAATAATACCGCGTTTTTCTTCGACCAATAGCAGCTCTGGGGTGCCTTTGGCAAACTCGCGAATACCGACGGGTTCCAGTGGCCAGACCATGCCGACCTTGTAGAGTTTAATGCCTAGTTCGCTGGCCATTTCATGGCTGATGCCCAAATCATCCAGAGCCTGCAATACATCCATATAAGATTTGCCGGTAGTGATAATTCCCAGGCGTGGTTGCGGGCTGTCAATCACGGTTTTATCGAGTTTATTGGCGCGACAAAAAGCTTCGGCTGCTTTGAGTTTGTAGGTATGTAAGCGAGCTTCCTGTTGCATCGGTTTATCAGGCCAGCGCGCGTTGATGCCTTCTGCAGGTAATGTGAAATCTGAAGGGATCTGAATTTTGACCCGATCAAGATCAAGGTCAGCAGATATAGATGAATCGAGAAGTTCTGCGAGTGTTTTAAAGCCAACCCAGCAGCCGCTATAGCGAGACATTGCCCAGCCATAAATACCAAAGTCCAGCATCTCCTGAATACCTGATGGATACAGCACCGGTATCATCGCATCAACAAAGGCGTAGTCACTTTGATGGGGCAGGGTAGACGACTTGCAGGCATGGTCATCACCGGCCACGGCTAATACACCGCCAAACTCCGAGGTGCCAAATGCATTGGCGTGTTTTAACACATCGCCGGTCCGGTCTACACCCGGGCCTTTGCCATACCAGAGGCCAAAGACACCGTCGTATTTAGCGCCGTCAAATACATTGACCTGCTGGGATCCCCATACTGATGTCGCACCCAGATCTTCGTTGATACCGGGTTGGAAAAAGATATTATGTGTCGCTAAGTATTTTTTAGCCTGCCAGAGTGTCTTATCAAAACCACCCAGTGGGGATCCACGATAGCCTGAAATAAAACCCGCGGTATTTAATCCCTGCTGTTTATCGCGCTGTGCCTGCATCATCGGTATGCGCGCTAATGCCTGGCTACCGGTTAGATAAACGCGTCCTGAATCTAATTCCCATTTATCATTAAGTGTTACATCTTTCATGGGTGTACTCCCGCTGTCGTGCTTTAAGGCACGGATATGGTACGGAAGCATCACGCATCAATTCGAATTTACCCGGTTACACAGCAGTATTGCCTGGTGGTGGCGCACTATGTAAGGGTAATTAACGTCTGAATTGATAGGTAGTGCTTCTTAGGTCTCGTAAGAGATCAACATAAAAAACAAAAGATCAACGGCTAAAAAATAGCCAAACGTTAGTCTGAAATTTCATGGGGTGAAATTATTCGATGAGGCGATGATATTATTGATAACGATGGGTGGCTTGAGTGGTTATGCGGTTGAGTCATGTGGTATTCCTCAAACGATTACTGGATCTCAGTAATGTTCAACTTTTGTTATTTTTATTCGGCCGGTAGGCCGGTCCATTATTAATGGCTCTTGTGAAGCGCTGTGTGCAAAGATAGGCGATCTTTTAATCAAGGTCAATAGCCAGCTTTGCGTTTACGTTTGCGTTAACTTAAGAGTTTATGAAACGAAAAATGTTTTATTAGCAAAGTGAGGGGTCGTTGTATTTTTATAGAGAGTCAAAGTGCTCTTGAGTTCTGCGCTACTATCGGATTTAACAATTGGTTATGTCTTAATTAAGGGGGTAAAATATAAGATCTGCGTCGCTAATCAATTTCTCAGATAAGCACGTTTTGCATGTCAATTCATTAGGTTAGTTTATGTCTGCGCTTCGTCTGAGTTATCAAACAATTGAGTTTGGTGAGGTTGATATTCATGTGCGAACATTACGTGATAATCAGCAATTTCTTGATGTGGGTGGTGTGGCTGAAATATTAGGTATTTCTTCTGCTGCATGGCCATTATTCGGTATTATCTGGCCCTCGGGTGAGGTACTTGCACATTTTATGTTTGATTATGAAATTGAAGGTAAAAGAATTCTGGAAGTAGGCTGTGGTATCGGCCTTACCAGCCTCATGTTGAATCATCGTCATGCAAACATTACAGCGACAGACTATCACCCGGAAGTCGGTGATTTTCTGAAAGTAAATATCGCGTTGAATAATGGCAAAGTTATACCCTTTGTGCGGACCGGATGGGCCGATGTCTATAGTGGTTTGGGTGTGTTTGATGTAATAGTGGGTAGTGATTTGTTGTATGAAAAAGAACACGTTGAGCTATTGTCTGATTTCATTGACCGGCACGCTAAGCCGCATTGCGAGGTGATTTTGGTTGATCCCGGCCGAGGGCATCATTCGCGTTTCAGTAAGAGAATGCTAACCTTGGGTTATGCGCATAACCAACATAAACCTGAAAATACAGATTATCTTGATAAGCCTTTTTCCGGGCAAATATTGCGCTATTTGCGTTAATTAAAAAACCCCGGTCAATAACCGGGGTTTTAGTGTGCTTCTCAGGTGTGAGCCTGAAGTGTAAGTCAGCTTAAATTAAGCTTTACTTGTCGGGTTGTGGCCCCGGGCGTTTTCCCCAGAGCGCTGTCCGTCTCTGTGTCCGGTTTTTGGCTTTTTCGGGTGCCTTGGGTGAGCGGAACGTTGTAAGCGTGACTCTGGTAGAGGGTGTACCGGTTGAAAACCAGGTATATCTTTTCGTGCCAGTAGTGTGCCTGTCAGGCGTTCAATAGCAGCCAGTAGTTTGAACTCATCGGCACATACCAGTGATATAGCCTGACCAGTTGATCCTGCACGACCGGTACGACCAATGCGGTGAACATAGTCTTCTGCCACGTTCGGTAAGTCAAAGTTGACAACCTGTGGTAGCTGTTCGATATCCAGTCCACGTGCGGCGATATCGGTCGCCACCAAGACCTGAACTGAATAGTTTTTGAAGTCGGCGAGTGCTTTTGTGCGTGCGCCCTGACTTTTGTTGCCATGGATGGCTGCAGATTTGATGCCTGACGCTTCTAAATGTTTAGTCAGCTTGTTAGCGCCATGCTTGGTTTTGGTAAATACCAATACCTGGCTCCACTGATGTTCTTTAATCAATTGGGTGAGCAGCGCTGGTTTTCTGTTCTTGTCGACCGGTGAGATCCACTGCTCGACTGTAGGTGCCGCTGCGTTGCGTGGACTCACTGAAATCTCAATCGGGTTGTTAACCAGGCCTTTTGCCAACTTACGGATGTCATCAGAAAAAGTGGCTGAGAACATCAGGTTCTGGCGTTTTTTAGGTAACAGCGCGATGATTTTGCGGATATCGTTGATAAAGCCCATATCCAGCATGCGATCTGCTTCATCTAAAATCAGCACTTCGAGTTGATCAAACCTAACAGCCCTTTGGTTGTACAGGTCCATTAAGCGGCCCGGTGTGGCGACCAGTATGTCTACACCCTTACGTAATTTCATCATTTGAGGGTTGATCTTCACGCCACCAAATACAACGGTGGAATGCAAGGGTAGGTTTTTACCATAGGTCGTTATGCTTTCGCTAACCTGGGCTGCCAGTTCCCGGGTAGGTGTGAGTACCAGTGCACGTACCTGGTTGGCTCTGGGAGGCGTGCCTCTGGAGAGTATTTCCAACAAAGGCAGTGTAAAGCCTGCTGTTTTACCTGTGCCTGTTTGGGCAGCTGCCATAACGTCCTTGCCTTCAAGTACAGCAGGTATTGCCTGAGCCTGAATAGGCGAAGGAGTTGTATAGCCTTTCTCGGTAACAGCGTCGAGTATAGGTGCGGACAGGCCCAGGGAGGCAAAGCTCATAGAATATCTCTTGTTGATGTGTATTACAGGTTGGTTTTCGCCTTTTCAGGCGGTCGTGAAGCTTACAGGATATGCTGCTTAAGTGCTATTTAAATCCCTTTCTGACGCGCCTCTGTGCGTGCAAAGAGGCGCTGTGTTTTTGTCAGCGCTGGCTGTTATACGTCAAGTCCAAGATGTTGCCTTGCTGCTATGAGTACATCTGGATTAACCGGTGGCGGTGCCAGGTCTACACCCTTCTCCATGGTTTTAACGATATGTTTTAATACTTTTAGCCTGGCATACCACTTATGATTTCCCGCAATCGGATGCCATGGGGATGTTTTGGTTGATGTTTTTTCAAACATTTGCTCTATCGCTTCAGCGTACTCTGGCCAGCGATTCCGATTGCGGATATCTTCTTCTGTTAGCTTCCAGCGCTTAGTCGGGTTGCCTAATCGCTCGGTAAAGCGTTTTAGTTGCTCTTCGGGTGAGATATGCAGGAATATTTTAATAATTCTTACACCATCGTCTGACAGCATCCGTTCAAACTCATTGATCTCTTGATAGGCCCGTTGCCATTCTGGCTTGCTGGCAAATGCTTCAACGCGTTCTACCAGTACACGTCCATACCATGAGCGGTCAAATATGGCGATTTTACCCGGTGCTGGCAGGCGGGTCTGAAAACGATACAGGTAGTGTTTGCCTTGTTCCTCTTTTTCAGGGGAGCCAATAGGGTGTACCTGAAATCCGCGAGGGTCGAGTCGTTCAGTCAGGCGTCTGATGGCACCACCTTTGCCGCCGGCATCCCATCCTTCAAATACGATTATGGCACGTCGATTCTGATGGTAGTAGGCTTGCTGAACATGCAAAAGCCTCTGTTGCCATTTCTTGAGTTTTTTCTCGTATTTTTTTTTGTTAGCAATGCTGGCATCGTTAAGCGCAAGTGCTGAAAGGGTGGGTGTGTCATTTTGCAGTAGGATGGCGGAAGGTTGTTGCATAGCGGTCTCACTCAACTGGTTTGGTATGAGTTTAGACGCTGTTGGGGGGTATCTCAATTCTAATCAGAGAGGGGTTGATGTGAGTCGTGTATATGTAGCGAGATCGCAATGCGAGTGATAAATATAAAGTATGAAAGGTGTATAGGGATAGTACTGGATATAAAGAGCTTTGAATTAGCTAAAAAAGTAGGGTCTGTAAAGGCAGAATTTAGCTATGTATACAATTTTCAACAGAGGGAAGTGGTGCCGGCACCAAGAGTCGAACTCGGGACCTACTGATTACAAGTCAGTTGCTCTACCAGCTGAGCTATACCGGCGCTGTGTTGAAGTGCGCGTATAATAATGAGGAGGGTTGCTTTGTTCAACCCCTAAAAACGATTTATTTTAAAAAAAGAGATAATAAAAGGAAAATCGTTTAAAAAGCACACAGTTTTCCTTTGTTGTTGGGTGTTCGGCCGGATTGTTGAGCCAATATTGTTTTAATTTTTCTAACGCAATACGGATTTTTTTTGCCGGGTAGATCAGATCGGGATCTGCCATGACTGTATTGTTGGTTCCTTTTTTGATGCTAAGGAGCCGTGTGTGGTAGTTGCTCGTTAATCGTTTACTGATCAATTACTTCAGCCGGACGAAAAAAAACCCCTGTAAACAGGGGCTAAAAAAGACAACTCGAAAAGTCAGAGTTGAAAGTAGGGATGTGATAGACACATGGTTTCGTGAAAAAGGGCAACACGAATATCTCTATCAGGTGTTACTATTGATTTTTTTGGTGCACTGCACAATTATACTTTAGTATAACTGTTTTAAGCTATTGAATTAATTATAAATAATTCAATAGCTTGTTATTGTGCGCTGCACTTTTCTATATTTAAAGCTCGATTTTTTGATTCTGCTTTAAACGGAAAGGGTGAGCTACATAAGTGCCGATAATACGAACCTCCTTTGCGAAAAAGTCGAGTTCTTGTAAGGCATATTGCATAGATTTTTGGTCAGGGTGGCCTTCAACATCCAAATGAAAACTGGCGGCTTGCATAGTGTCCGATGCCAGATAGCTTTCTAATTTGACCATATTCACGCCGTTGGTAGCAAAGCCACCTAAGCCTTTGTAAAGCGCTGCCGGTAGGTTACGAACAGTGAACATGATGGTGGTAATAAAAGTAATACCCGGCTCAAGTTTTGGCATGTGACTTTCTTTTGCCAATATGACAAAACGCGTGGTATTGCCTGTTTTATCCTGGAAATTGTCTTTAAGAATGTCGAGATCATACAGCTCAGCGGCCAAACTAGAGGCTATCGCCGCATGCCCTGGTTCTTCCATTGTCAGCAGAGCTTCTGCGGCACCAGCAGTATCAAGGCTGGCGATAGGTGTTAAACCGAGTCTTTTAGTATTATTGTCACACTGTGCCAGGGCTTGCGGGTGAGACGAGACTTTACGAAGTTCTTCAATTTTCGTACCTCGTTTGGCGAGCAGGCAATGATTGACCGGTTCAAAATGTTCGCTAATAATATGTAATTGAGTTTTAGGCATAAGGCGGTAAATCTCTTCTACACGCCCGGCGGTTGAGTTTTCCAGTGGAATCATGGCCAGTTGCGCATCTCCTCGCTCAACCATAAACATCGCTTCTACAAAACTCCCACAAGCAAACGCTTCCATCTCTGGATAAACGTGGCGACATGCTAAATGTGAGTAGGCGCCTTTATGGCCCTGATAAGCAATGGTATTGGTGCTCATGATATAGTGATTTCCGTCAGTCAGTTGTCGGTCAATTAAGTCGCCATTATGTCATAGGCATGGCGATGCGTTGAATCTTTATCAAGAGCAAGAACCCTGTTACTTCTCCGGGTGCAGGATAAAACGAATTAAAGGTGAGACTTTGCTGGTAAAACGCTCAATTATTGTCGTAGTGATGGCGGCTATTTTTAGCCTGATTCTATCTTGGCAATCGTATATCTATACGCGCGACTGGGAAGTTACTCAGCTGCATCAGCAGGGTTCCTCAAAGCTGTTGGATACCATTAGTGCGCTTCGCGTAGCGATCGACCAATATCGTTATTTGCCTTTTCTCTTGTCGCAGAACCGTGATGTGAAGGATCTATTGATCCGCCCCAATCCCGATAAAATTGTTCGCGTGAGCCGTTATCTTGAGCAAACTAATCTGGTGGCGGGTTCAGCCGCGTTAATGGTGCTGGATCGAACCGGACGAGTTGTTGCTTATAGTAACTGGCGGGAGCAGGACGCGAATACGGCACAATCTTATCAGGATGCCCCGTTTTTCAAGCAGGCAACCGCAGGGGAGCAAGGGCGCTATTTTGTCGTGGATGGCAAGCCGGCAAGCCCCTCTTATTATCTTTCAGCCGCTATTTATTCTCGTCAGCAGTTCATCGGTGTATCGGTCATGCGGCTGGACATTGAAAAAGTCAAAGAGCAGCTTTCTCTTGAATATGCTTTTTATGTAGCGGATAAAGAAGGTCAGTTATTGTTCGCTAGTCAGTCATTGCTGACAGGCCAGGCATTTTTAACGAATAAATCATTATTAAATGGCGGCGATAACTTCTGGCCGTTAGCACCTCTATATACTGAAAATCTAAATGACGGACGAAAGATTAGCCTCTGGAAACCGGGGGGCGGCGCACAATTAAATTTGTCGGTGATCCTTGATGATCTTGGATGGAATGTGGGCATTCTCGCGCCGATTGAATCCGCTCAACAGAAAGCCTTTTATGTAAGTTCTATCGTAGCAGGCGGCTGTTTGGCTCTGGCGTTATTAGTCTTGTATTTACGTGAGTTTCGCTTGAAGAGACGCTCACAAGCGGACGTGATCAGAGCGCAACGGGACAGTGAGCAGCGCCAGCGTTACATTATCAATACCGCTCAGGTTGGGTTGATTACGGTCGATAAGAACGGGGCTATTGTATTCATTAATCCAATGGTAATGCAGCAGTTTGGTGTCTCGCTCGCATTGATTATAAACCAGCCTTTGCATATTATTTTTGCAGATATTGATCAGTTTACACCCCTGAAGCGCTGGTTAGATGGGCTGTCGCAGGGTGAATTTACGCCCATCACCGGGTATGAAGTGGTGGGTAAACGCTCGGATGGATCAGTGTTTCCTATTCTGTTTTCTATCAGAATGATGACAGCAACACCTGAGCCTAGTTATTTAGTAACCATGATTGATATCACGCGGCGTAAAAGGCTGGAGCATACATTGCGGGAAGTGAATGAGTCGCTTGAGCATAAAGTGGTTGAGCGAACTCAGGCTCTGCAGTCGGCACAAAGTGAATTGGTGCAGGCAGAAAAGCTGGCAGCACTGGGCAGGATGTCGACCGCTATCGTCCATGAATTAAATCAGCCGTTAACGGCCATGCGAAATTATCTGGCGATTATACGACGCGTGATGGATCGGCCTGAACTGCTTAATGAAAATCTTATTTTGGTGAATAGCTTAGTCGATCGTATGGCATTGATTACCGGGCAGCTTAAAACGTTCGCTTATAAAAATCCTGATAAGCGTGGCTCGTCCGAATTAATTCATGCTATCAATCATGTGTTAGGGCAGTTTGATGGTGTTTTCAGTGAACATCATATCAGGTGTCAATTTACGCATGAGTTACCTTGCTATTGGGTGGATGCAGATGAAGTGCGTGTTGAGCAGGTATTGATAAATCTGGTGAAAAATGCCTGTGATGCAATGCAAGGGTGTACGGGTCTTCGGGATGTTTCGATACGGGTTAATCAGCTGAATGAGCAGATTGTTCTTGAAATTAGTGATAGTGGTGAGGGTGCAACAGATGCTCAGTTAGCGCATATGTTTGAGCCATTCTATACAACTAAAACAATGGGCAGTGGTTTAGGTCTTGGCTTGCCGATTGTTGAAGGTATTATTCGTGATCTGGGCGGTAAAATTAAGGTAGGTCGTAATCAGGCATGTGGATTATGTTTTACTGTTTATTTGCCATTGTCTGCCGTCGAAGAAGGGGAATCTTAGTTGGAACATTGTGGGCATGTACTATTAGTTGATGACGAAACCATGGTGCGTCAATCGACGCAGCAGTGGTTGCAAATATGTGGATTTACGGTGGACAGTTATGCCAGTGCTGAGGAGGCGTTGGCAGCACTGGATGATTCATTTTCGGGTGTAGTCGTAACCGATGTGAGAATGCCTGGCATGAATGGGCTTGAGTTCATGAAGGCGGCCTTGCAAAAAGTCTCGGGGCTGCCTGTTATTTTGCTGACCGCGCATGGTGATGTTGATATGGCCATCAGCTCTCTGCGTGACGGCGCTTATGATTTCATTGAAAAGCCTTATGTTCCTGAACGCTTGGCGGAAACGGTGCACCGGGCATGTGAAAAGCGTCGACTCGTGTTAGAAAACCAGAAATTGCAGCAGAATTTAGCTTCTTTATCCGGTATTGATGCAAGAATTATAGGTATATCGCCCTCTATCCAGCGTTTAAAGCGTGAGTTGCTCAAAGTAGCGGAGCAGGATACTAATGTGATTGTCTATGGGGAAACGGGTACGGGGAAGGAGTTGGTAGCGCAATGTTTACACGAGTACAGTCATCGTAAAAAGCACAACTTTGTGCCCATTAACTGCGGTGCGATTCCTGAATCATTGATAGAAAGCGAACTGTTCGGGCATGAGGCGGGTGCTTTTACCAGTGCAGCAAAACAGCGTATTGGTAAGTTTGAGTACTCAGATAAGGGGACGTTATTTCTCGATGAAATTGAGAGTATGCCTCAGAACCTGCAAATCAAGCTGTTGAGAGCTTTTCAGGAAGGGGTGATTGAGCGGCTAGGGTCAAACAATGTAATTAGTGTTGACCTGCGTGTTATTGCCGCCGCAAAGGTAGATTTAAGAGAAGATAGCAACTTCAGGGAAGATCTGTTTTATCGTTTAAGTGTTTCCCAATTACATATCCCTCCATTAAGAGACAGGTTGGAAGATGTGCCTTTGTTATTTAATCATTATCTGAAAATAGTCGCGGTTGACCATGCCAGAAGCCCGCGTACTTTATCTACTCAGGATCAATTGACGTTGGCAGGATATCATTGGCCCGGGAATGTAAGGGAGCTGAAGAATATAGCCATCCGCTATTCTTTGGATCCGGAGTTGTCGGTTGCTGATATTCTGATGGCGGCGGAAGGCATGTCGACGCTTGAGCCTAGGCTGTTTAAGGCATTACCGTTAGCGGTGCAGGTGGCTAACTTTGAAGCCGAAGTTATTCGGGCAGCGTTACGCAACTATCAGGGAAATATTAAAGTGACGATGGAGCAGCTGGATTTGCCGCGCCGCACCTTAAATCAAAAAATGATGCGATATGGTATCAGCAGAACAGATTTTAAAGAATAAGCGTCCCGTTTCTCATTGCGACGAATGTCTGCCTATATCGGCAATAAATAGCTCATTATTGATTTGGCTCTTTATTTTTTGTGTGGCAATAGCGCTGAATCCCTTGTTCTATAGGCTCTCACAGGGGTATTCGCCTATGAGCTAATTATTGCCTATAAAAAGAGGCTAATCGGCAATAATTAGCTCATTTTAACTTTGTTAATGTTGTAAATTTTATTTTTCCTTGTAAAACAAAATGTTGTGTTTTCTGGCTCGATATCTGCTCTAGACTATTATGTATTTACAAAGCATTTTAAGCTGTTCTGCATTTACAAAAAATTCTCACAATAATAAGCATAATAAAAGGTTTTAGAATGAATATTAGTAAACGCTCATTGATCAAATCACTCTCAATGGCTGTTGCTCTGGCCTCCGGTGTCAGTGGCTTGGCTCAGGCTGATGAACAGCGTTCTTATATTATGGCTACTGCCTCCACAGGTGGTACTTACTATCCTGTAGGTGTAGCGCTGGCAACGTTGGCAAAAATAAAACTGGAACCTACGCATAACATCTCCATGTCTGCTATTAACTCAGCAGGGTCCGGTGAGAACATTAAATTACTCCGTGATAATGAATCTCAGTTTGCGATTCTGATGGGGCTTTACGGTGCGTGGGCATGGAATGGTGAGGGAGCATTAGCTTCCCATAGTCCGCAAAAGAACCTGCGCTCCGTTACTATGCTCTGGCAAAACGTTGAGCAGTTTTCAATTAAATCTAAGTATGTCAAAACGGGCACAATTTCTGATCTTGCCGGTTTGATGGACGATAAGTTTGCTATTGGCGGAAAAAACTCAGGAGCTGAAGGCGCTGCACGCCATATCATGGGTAATTTAGATATGAATGCAGACAAGTTCAATCTGGCGTATTTAGGATATAGTCCAAGCGCTGATGCTCTGCAAAATGGTACGGTGAGTGGTATGAATATTCCTGCCGGTGTGCCGACGAGTGCGGTGACGCGCGCTTATGCTGCTTTGGGTAATGAGATGACGATGCTTGATTTTACTGATGAGCAGATAGTTCGTGCTAATGGTAAATATAATCTATGGACGCGTTTTAATATTCCGGCGAACACCTACCCAGGTCAGACCAAAGAGATTAACACCATGGCGCAACCTAATTTTCTGGCGGTGCGTGATGATGTTTCTGAAGAAGATGTTTATCTTATAACCAAAACCATCTACGAGAACCTTTCGTTTCTGAATAGTATCCATAAAGCTACCAAAGCAATGGCTATTGAGAAAGCGATTGCAGGTCTTCCTGTACCATTACATCCAGGCGCCGCGCGTTATTACAAAGAAGTAGGAATGGTTATTCCTGAGCATCTGATCGCTAATTGATCTTGTAAAAACCAATGAGGCCTGACATGGGTCCATTGGTTTCCTTTCTGTATTCTTTAATAAACTCTCCCGCTTTTTATCACTGCTCACACTATCTCACTCGGCAATAAATAGCTCATTACTGATTTGGCTCTTTATTTTTTATGCTGGCAATAGCGGTGAATCCCTTGTTTTATAGGCATTAACCGGAAAAGTAGCTCATAAGCTATTTTTTGCCTATCAAACGCTTCTTATAGGCAATAATCAGCTCATTTTTACTTTATCAATGTTGAATGATTATTTTTTTACTTATAAAACAAAGAGTTGTTTTTTTTGGCTCGATATCTGCTTTAAGTTGTTTTGTATTTATAAAGACTGCTCGCAAAAACAATCATAATAAAATAATTATTATAAAAGGTGACAGAATGAAAATTAGCAAACGCTCATTGATCAAATCACTCTCAATGGCTGTCGCACTAGCCACCGTTGCTGGTGTCAGCGGATTGGCTCAGGCTGATGAAAAACGCTCTTATATTCTGGCTACCGCCTCAACGGGTGGTACTTATTATCCTGTAGGTGTTGCGCTGGCAACGTTAGCAAAAATAAAACTGGAACCTACGCATAACATCTCCATGTCTGCTATTAACTCAGCAGGATCCGGTGAGAATATTAAGTTGTTAGGCGAAAATGAAGCACAGTTTGCTATTCTTCAAGGTCTCTATGGCGCTTGGGCCTGGGAGGGTGAAGGCAAGCTTGTGAATAGTGGGCCACAGAAAAATCTTCGTTCGATTTCTATGTTGTGGCAAAACGTTGAGCAATTTGTCGTTAAAAGCCAATTTGCAAAATCAGGCACGATTGACGATCTGGGCGCCTTAAGCGATGAGAAGTTTTCTATCGGTAAGAAAAACTCAGGTACAGAAGGTTCGGGTTTAGCGATCATGAACAATCTGGGTCTTGATACTGGAAGCTTTAGCTTTGCTTATATGGGATACGGATCATCTGCAGATGCGCTGCAGAACGGTACCATTGAAGGTATGAATATCCCATCGGGCGTACCTACCTCCGCTATTACACGCGCATATGCGTCGATGGGTAGTGATATCACTGTGCTGGACTTTACCGATGCTCAGATTGAAAAAGCAAATGGTAAGTATAAACTGTGGACGCGTTTTAATATTCCAGCGAACACTTACCCAGGCCAGACCAAAGAAATTAACACCATGGCGCAGCCTAATTTTTTAGCCGTACGTGATGATGTTTCTGAAGAAGATGTCTATTTGCTGACAAAAACATTTTATGAAAACCTGCCATTCCTGAACGGTATTCATAAAGCCACCAAAGCAATGGCGCTGGATAAAGCTATTGCTGGTTTGCCGTTGCCATTGCACCCGGGTGCTGTGCGTTACTACAAAGAGATGGGTCTCACTATCCCTGATCATCTGATCGCTAACTGATCACTTTAAACCGGTGTGGTCTGACTCAGGCTGCATCGGTGTCCTCTGTTACTTCTGGTAAATGCTTCTTTTAAATCTAAGATTTAATACATAGGTGAGTGATTATGACTCAAGCATCGTCTGCTTCTGAGCAGGAAACTGCTGAAAAATTAAAAAGTCTGGAGCTAGCGCAGCGCGATGACGCTAGTCCTGTCGGCCGCTTTATATACTGGGCGGGTGTACTTTTTGCTATCCTGCATATTTATTTTAATACATTAGGGACGATGTCTGAATTGTGGGTCTCAGCGATCCACTTTGGTGGCTTTGCGCTGCTTTCTTCGCTTATGTTTCCCATGATAAAAGGTCATGCCGGCGCCACTAAACCCGTGTTAATCATGGATATGTTAGTGGGGCTTGCTGCGGTAGCGTGCGCGCTGTATCTAATCGGTTTTGAAGATGCGCTTTATGAGCGTGGTGTTAAATTCTCTACCTGGGATTGGGTGTTTTCGATACTTGCCATCGCTATTGCGTTAGAGCTTACGCGGCGAACTACAGGATGGTTTATCCCCACAATGGTGCTTGTTGCGCTGACATATGTCTTCTGGTGGGGGCCTTATATTGACGGTATGTTTGGCTTTGCCGGTCTTAGTCTTGAAACGGTTATGTATCGCAGTTATTTTTCGTCTGAAGGGATGTTCGGGCAAATTGCACGTATCTCATGGACGTATGTATTCATGTTTATACTCTTCGGCGCTTTTCTGGTGAAATCCGGTGCAGGGGACTTTATTATTGAATTATCGCGTTGTGCTGCAGGTCGGTTTGTCGGTGGGCCTGGGTTCGTCGCGGTGCTGGGGTCTGGTTTGATGGGGTCGGTTTCTGGCTCATCCGTTGCTAATACCGTGTCGACCGGTGTCATCACTATCCCGTTGATGCGTAAAGCAGGGTTTCCCGCTAAGTTTGCGGCAGGTGTTGAAGCCGCTGCTTCAACAGGTGGGCAGCTAATGCCTCCGGTGATGGGTGCCGGTGCTTTTATCATGGCGTCATACACACAGATTCCTTATGTCGAGATTATTGCGATCGCCGCATTGCCTGCGTTGCTGTACTTCATGTCAGTCGGTTTTTATGTGCGCGTTGAGGCTCAGCGTAGTCATGCGCATGCGATTGAACTCGATAGCCGTCCGGCGAAAGAAGTTTTTAAAGAAGGCTGGCATTTTTTATTGCCAATTGGGGTACTGGTTGGCTTGCTTATTTATGGGTTTACGCCCACTTATGCGGCCGGTATTTCGATTTTATCCGTGATTGCCTCTTCGTGGCTGTCTAAGCACCCGATGGGCATTAAAGATATATTGGATGCATTGGCTCAGGGTTCAAAGAATATGGCGTCGACCGCTATTCTGCTGATTGCCGTAGGTCTGGTGGTGAATGTGGTTGCCATGACGGGTATCGGTAATACTTTCTCGCTGATGGTCACAGAATGGGCGGGTGGTAGTCTGTTGATTACGCTTGTGCTGGTGGCGTTGGCATCGCTGGTGCTGGGGATGGGCTTACCTGTCACGGCGGCGTATATCGTATTGGCGACATTGTCTGCTCCTGCGCTCTATAACTTAATGGCAGAGATGCAGTTGGTTCAACTGATTGTTGATGGCGCATTGCCTGAGGTCGCTAAAACGATTTTCATGCTGGTAGATATGGATAAGGTGGCCTTGTTAGCGGCGCCTATGTCAGAAGTCGACGCGTTGGCGTTAATAGAGATGATACCAAATGAGTTAAAAGGCCAGCTATTGCAGCAGGCTATCGATCCAACAGCATTGTCGATGTTGCTGTTGTCGGCGCATATGATTATCTTCTGGCTATCACAAGACTCTAACGTGACTCCCCCCGTGTGTCTGACGGCTTTTGCCGCGGCGGCCATTGCGGGTACACCGCCGATGGCGACAGGCATAATGGCGTGGAAAATTGCTAAAGGGCTGTATGTTGTCCCGGTGTTGTTTGCTTACACGAACTTTATTGGCGGCACTGCGGTAGAAGTCTTAACTATTTTTGTTTTTGCGCTTTTCGGAATGTACGCATTAGTTGGATTTATGGAGGGGTATCTGGAGGGGCGCTTGTCTCTTATCCTGCGTCTGTTATGTGGAGCAGCGGGTATGGGACTGCTCTGGCCGCATCATCAGATCGTGATTAGTCTGATCTCGTTGGCCGTATTCATAGCCATATTTATGTATAGCCGTCGTGCTATAGAGCCAAAAGCCGTTGTTGTTTAGGGCAGTCTCTTGTCTTAGTCGATAATTATTGATGGTTAGTGATAGCTTTTGATCGTTATGGATGGCTGCGCCTCAGGCGCAGCTATCGATCAACTGTCCACCAACTATCAAGATTGTCTCAGGTGTCAGGCAATTGAGTCATGGATATAAACTGTAATAAAAACGTAATTTTTTAGTCGTGTAATTCGCGTATAGTAGGCGCCAAAGTCGTATCACGGTTAGTCAATCATGCCAACATCTCCCTTGGGCATTCAGGAGAACCTTCATTTTCTCCTCAACGAAGTAGAAACGCATTGCCATCTTGTTGATCTTTTTTTTAAAACGCATTCAATAGATCTTCTGCCGCGCATTCGTGCCCGTCGTGGCTATGTGCAAACACTGCACGAAAAAATTGAGACTGAGTGCGCATTGATGATCGCCAGGCGTAAGCCGGGTACCGCTTATTATATGCGGGTAGAGGCCATACGATCGCTTGCTGCCGCGTTAGAGGGTGTATCCAGCAGTTTTCTTGACTGTATACAAGAAGGCACCTTGACAGAAGCGTACATTCATCCTGGCAGTCAGGCGTGCGCCAGATTAGTACACAGAATAGCGCGGGCGCTCAACCTGATTAAACTAGGTATGGATAAAGCCCAGCGCCGCACAGGCATAAAGCTTGGTCGACGCAGGCAGGGCTTGCTGTCTCTGTATGATGAGATACAAATCGCCACCTTAGCGGCGAAAGGTTCATTAAGCGACACCCAGTTACGCGCGGCGATATTGAGTAGCTTCGGACTAAAGCGCGTTATCGATCAGCTGGCGATTGTTGGTGAAGCCTTGATTAAAGCGGATCTGGGCCAGGTTGTCTCCTTGCAGAACTACGATCACCTGCGTAATACCGCATCAACACTCAACTATAGCCTTAGCGACCTGAAAGTACGCCGCTTAGCATTGACGCGTTCAGGCAGCGCTATCGCCGCCATCTCTCACAAAAACGAATCTGATCAGGACGTACTCGCCGTCTATAAAGAAGGTGATCAGAGCAAACTGGCTGAAGAAGTTGAGGGCGTAAAAAACTGGCAGAAAGTTGATCGCCGGCTAGCCCCTGATGTATTGGCTCATGAGGTGTCAGAAGGTGGCTCATCTGCGCTCTTGATCGAACATCTTTCCGGTAAAACTCTGGAAGCTTTGCTGCTTGATGGACGCAAAGATGAAGTTGACCAGGCACTCGCTACGTTATTCAAAACACTGGAACGCATTTGGCAGGCAACCTATACGCCTGAACCTTCGTATGCAAAATTCATGGCGCAATTAGAGAAACGTATCGGCGATAGCATCAAGATACATCCCGACTTTTTTGCTGATGAGTACAGTGTCTGTGGATATATCCGGCCGGGTTTTCGAACCTTAATAAGCAAGGTAGAGGCGAAAGAGTCACGCTGGATGGCACCCTTTTCAGTGCTGATCCATGGCGACTTCAATGTCGATAACCTGATTTACGACGCTGTTGAAGGGCGCATCTATTTTATAGACCTACACCGTTCTACGTACCTGGACTATATTCAGGATATCTCGGTATTAATGGTCTCTATCTATCGTCTGCAAGTACTCAGTGGCTCAACGCGTGAGTTGATGATGGCCAGTGCCATTCAGATCTACCATTTCGCACGGGGTTTTGCTAAACGCCGCGGCGATCACTATTTTGAGCCTCGTCTGGCGGCTGGATTAGCGCGTTCTTTTGCCACCTCAACACGCTTTATTTTTGATAAGAAGCTCGCGTCCCGCATGCATCTGCGGGCGCGTTATTTACTCGAACAATTGGCGCAACTTTCACCCGAGCAAGAGTTGCTGTTTAACATACCATTAGAGGAACTTTATATTGAATAAGTCCAGAATAGGGGTCGTTGGCATCCCTGGTAAATGGTCAACGGAAGTACTCGCTGATAGATTAGAAGCGCAAACCGGGTTTCGTGCTGTTTTCGATATGAAGGATGTAGAGCTGCGCCTGGATAGCAATAAGCTAATGTGTAACGGCTTTGATCTAACCCAGCTTGATGGGTTGGTGGTTAAGAAAATCAGCGAAATTTATGCGCCGGGTACCGAAGATCGAATCCATATGCTGGCTCACCTTGAGGCTGTTGGTGTTCCGGTGTTTAGCCCGACACAGAGTATGAGTAAACTGATCAACCGTCTGAGCGGAACACTGGTGCTGCAGCAAGGTGGCATTCCCATGCCGAAAACCCGCGTGACGGAATGCTCCCAGCGTGCTTTTGATGCCATTCGTGAATTTGGCTCTGCGATACTCAAGCCGCTGTATTCGACTAAAGCACGCGGTATGTTGATTTTAGGGCAAAAGGACAGCGATGAAGAGGTCAAATCCCAGTTAGAAGAATATCGTCAGACAAACTCGATTTTCTATATCCAGCAGGCGTTAGACCTGAAAGGACGGGATTTGGGAATGGTGTTTTTAGGCGGGGAGTATCTCTGTACCTATGCGCGGGTTGCCGAGGCGGGCGCATGGAATACGACCATTCAAAGCGGGGGTCGCTATGAGCTTTTTGAGCCCGGTGCTGAATTGATTGAGCTAGGTCACCGCGCCCAGGCGTGCTTTAACCTTAGCTTTACGACGGTAGATATCGCGCTTACCGATGAAGGGCCTGTTGTCTTTGAGGTGTCAGCATTTGGCGGTTTCAAAGGAGCGCTTGATGGTTGTGGTGTCGATGCGGCTTCCGCCTATGCAAATTATATCCTTGCCGAAGTGGCGAACTGTAGGGAAAGTGATAGAGGCGCTGTAAATGATCATTAATCCACTCGATGCGAATGCGCTGCAGACGGAGCTTTCGAATTGCCGGTTCAATTCAAGGTTAGTATTCGGTTCGCTAGGTGTAAACGTCCATAGCAACGTCGCGATCATTCTTGATCAGCTTAGCGACTATTATAAAAGCTATCAGGAAGACACGGCCACCGAACATGAAGTAGACATCTTTGTGATTGAACAGTCGACTGCCAGTGAGTCGCTCGATTGGCAAGAGGTGCCCCGGGAAGCCGGCAAACAAGGCAAAAAAGAAGGCTATCTGGATAGTGAGTCAGGACGCTGGATCAAAAAATTTAAAACCGGCATGCTTATGCTACAGCGTCAGAAGGATCCGGTGGTTGTCGGCCCTTGCTTGCAGAATATTGCCCAGATCATTAACTTTATCAACAATCAATTTATTAACGCCCACTTGTGCCGTGGCTATTTACTCGGCCATGCGTCTGGCTTCGTCGTCCAAGGAAAAGTAACGGCCATTGCCGCCGGCTCTGGCGGCGGCAAGTCGACCTTGATGTTGAGATGTCTGGAAAATCAGCAAAGACAATTTTTAACCAATGACCGTATTCTGATGCAGGCTACACAGGACGCTGTAACAGCGGTTGGTGTGGCAAAGTTACCGCGCGTCAATCCCGGCACCTTATTGCATTCTGAGCGTCTGAAACATATTTTGCCTGTAGATCAGCAGCATAAAATGCGCCAGTTAACGCAGCAGGATTTATGGGTATTAGAGCAAAAATATGATGTGCAAATCGAAGATGAATACGGTCCGGATCGTGTGCAGCTGCAAGGCGAACTGACTAACCTGCTGATGCTGGATTGGTCTCTGGATTCAACTGAACCGACGCGTCTGGAAAGGGTTAATCTTGAGGATGAACCACAAGCCATTGAAGGTTTACGCAAACGGCCAGGTCCATTTTTTCAGGATGCCGCCGGCGCTTTCGGTGACCTGAATGCGTGTGCATCCGTAGCAAGCTATTGTGCGATGCTCAAAGGCGTATGTGTTTTCAGGCTTACCGGGTTGATAGACTTCGATAAAGCGTTCGAGTTGATTGAGCAAATGGATACATGATGAGCACGGAGAGCAATGTCTGTTGCGCACTGATTCGCCATGGCGCTTACGAGCAATTACCGAATGTGCCCAGTGCCCTGCAACCCTATCCATTAACCAGAGAAGGTACGGAAGAGGTTCGACAACAAGCGCGTGCTTTTGGTCTATGGTTGCGTGCAACAGGTCGCACTCTCGATCCGCTGGTGGAGACATCCACACTGTTGCGGGCGTGGCAGACAGGCCAAATATACATGGAAGAATTACATGAATTCTTTCAGGCACCTCCGCAACTGAAAAGCTTTCCGAGCCTGTGCGAGCGTAGTGTCGGCGCCGTAGCAAATTTGAGTGTCAGCGAAATAGAACGTGTTATCGAACTGGACCCACGTTTTGATACGCCGCCAGCCAACTGGAAGTCGGATAGTGATTATCGGTTGCCATTTGATGGGGCAGAGTCGTTGATGGAGGCGGGTGAGCGTGTCGCTCAGCATTTGTTAGCGTGGCGCGAAGGCGCTGAGAGTGAAATGAAGAGTGGAATGAAGAGTGGCATTAAGTTGTTCGTTGGCCACGGTGCTGCTATCAGGCATGCGGCGTATCATCTTAATGTTATTAAGCGGTGCGATATTAAAAGGCTGAGTATGTTTTACGGACATCCGGTGGTATTTGAAATGGGGCTTGAATTTGCCGATGGTCAGTGCCCGCGTCTGCTTTTCGGCCAATGGAAACAGCGTCAGATTCAAGACGTACCAGATTGATGATGGACTCACCGACAGCACACTTATTGATAAGTGAATGATAGGTAAATGATGAAAATGCTAAGCCCTCTCCCTTATATTTCCGATCGTCCTGAACACGCCGATATTATTGCCAGGTTACCGAACAAGTGGACCTCATGGCCGCAAGGCCGTAGCTCCTGTAATGCTGTTGCCAGAGAGCCTGAGGAGACTCCATTAACAGTCATAAAGCACTCGATAAAAGGTGCCAAACCTTCAATAAAACTCTCTAAGAAACTCTCTAAGAAACGCTCGACAAAAGTCCCTGCAAAACATGAATTGCGTTGGCCAAAGCGGCCTGTTGTTTTTATCTCCGATCCTCATGCTGATGCACATGCGTTTGAAGCCTCATTGATTGCAGCTGGCGTCACTAAGCAAATGGATAGCGGGCTCTGTCATTTAAAACTGACGAAAAAAGGCCGACAATCTGAAATTATCATTGGTGGGGATTGTCTTGATAAGGGGCCAAGTAATTTGTCTCTACTGCGCAGTGTTAAGCATCTCTATCGCCTCAATGCGCGTGTGACGTTGTTGGCAGGTAATCATGATCTACGATTGTTTATGGGGTTGTTAGCATTAGCGCGGAAAAAAGATATTGGTAATCAGCACTTTTTCGTACGCATGGGTAAAAAAGTCATCCCTCTGTTCAAAGAAGTGTTCGAGCAGTATTTAGCGGATAAAAATTGGCAGCGTAATATTCCCGATGAAGATGCTTGTCGCAAAGCGTTGTTCCCGAATGAAAAGTGGTTCGAACAATTTCCTTATCATGCAGCAGGACAACTGACCACAGAAGGGATTGAACGAGAGGTCCGGAAAATGCATTCGAAGGTAAAGAGCTTTGAGAAAAACTGTGTTGCCGCCGGATTGAGTTTACAGCATATATATGCCGCTTCTCTTAAGTGCCAGAAACTCTTTCTGCATAAAAAAGGGGAGTTTCACTGGTTTTATCGTAAGATGAAATTGGTCGAAAAACGCGGATCATTTTTATTCCTGCATGCGGGTCTCGATGACACCATGGGTGAATTGTTGTTAAAAAGTGGTACGGGTTATGCCAATAAAGCCTTCCACCGCAACCTTAAACACAGAGATTTATTTGGTTTTTATTATAGTTCGATAGCCAATACGTTCAGAACTAAATACAGGGATGTCGATCTTCCTCTGACAGAGCGTGGCGTTAAAGCTATACACAAAGCCGGTATTCGCGTGGTGGTTCAAGGGCATATTAACCAACAAGAAGGACAACGAATTGCGATCAAAAAAGGGCTCGTACATGTTGAAGCAGATATAACGCTTGATCGGCATTCGCGTAAAAATGAAGGCCTGAAGGGCTTTGGTATGGGGGCGACCTTAATTGATAAACGCAACGGCATCATTGGCATTAGTTGCGACTACCCGACAGCCAAAGTACTCAAACCAAAAGAACTACAGCTGATTGACGGATAATAAGTAATGAAATCCAAAACCACGTTTAAACATGAAGCCCTGTTAGATCCTGCTGATATTCAGGACCTGCTTAAAGCTATTTCCAAAGGACTGGGTAAAGGCAGTCTTGAGTTTAGTGACGATAAAGGTGTGTTAACACTGGAACCACAGGGCTTGCTGTACTTAAAAGTGAGTGCGTCTGAAGAGGAAGACCGGCAGCAGTTCGATATCAAGGTTCGCTGGGATAAACACCCGAAAACACTGAGTAAAAAGCTTCCTAAGATAAGCAGCTAGCAGGCTTTTCGCTATTTTTTAAGCCGCTGCTTAAGCAGATTTTTAAAGAGATTCCAAATATCTATTCTAAATAGAGTAAGCATCCGTCTTATTTAGCGCACTCTGTCATTTTTTTATTATAAAATGTGACAGGGTGTGAGCTGATGATTTTATAGTCGTGAGTTTGTTCTGGAGTGATTAATATTTTTTTATTTCTGGGAAAATTTTAAATCTTACCTGCATCGTTATTTCATGAAATCGCGGTTTGGTTTAATTAGATTGTTAATGAGGAGCGTTATCTGATGCCTGCACTGGTTCTGGATGGGAAAGTATTAGCTAAAAGCCGCGAGCAGCAGCTAAAAACTGTTATTGATCAGCTGGTTAGCGAAGGTGGTCGTAAGCCAGCATTGGCTACCATTCTAGTGGGTGATGACCCTTCTTCCGCAACGTATGTACAGATGAAAATAAACGCCTGTGGACGTGTCGGTATGGGATCGCAAAGCATCGCAATGCCTGCCAGTACCTCTACTGAAGAGCTGTTGGCAGAGATCCACCGTCTGAATAACGATCCCAAAGTGAATGGTATTTTATTGCAGCACCCGGTGCCGGATCAGATTGATGAACGTGCTTGTTTTGATGCTATCGCACTGGAAAAAGATGTAGATGGTGTTACCACGCAAGGCTTTGGCCGTATGGCGATGGGAGAACACGCATTTGGTTCGGCAACACCGGCGGGCATTATGACGCTACTCAAACATTACGATATTGTTATTGAAGGGAAGCACGCGGTTGTTGTCGGACGTAGCCCTATTTTAGGTAAACCGATGGCCGCTATGCTGCTCAATGCAAACGCAACGGTTACTCTCTGCCACTCCCGTACAATCGATTTGGCAACGCTGGTACGCCAGGCTGATATTGTTGTTGGTGCCGTAGGGCAGCCAGAGCTCATCAAGGCCGAATGGATCAAAGATGGTGCCGTTGTTATCGATGCCGGTTATCACGAGGGGGGTATTGGCGATATCGAAAAAACAGGGTTAGAATCCCGCGTATCTGCGCTTACGCCTGTGCCTGGTGGTGTAGGCCCGATGACTATCAATACCTTAATCAGCCAAACGCTCGAATCGGTGCAGCGTAACCTAATGTAACGAAGAGTATGCCCATACAATTCCATAAAATAGTTCGACTAAAAAGACATTAACTTTAAGATTTGTCATGTGTAAATTATGGAACAATAAAATGATATCGAAAGCCAGGAGGCTTAATGACTATGCTACATAAAATCAGATTTTCTATTGTACTGTTAATGGTCATGATGACCCAGATAGTCAGTGCTGAGGAAATACGGTTGCCAGAGATGAACGCTTTTTCTGATCAAACCTCCGTTTCTGGTTTATCGTCTGGTGGCTTTATGGCGGCGCAATTTCATGTGGCTTACTCAAAAAATTTAGTCGGTGCGGGTATCGTGGCGGGTGGGCCGTGGAATTGTGCATCCACTTTTTCATTTATGTCGCCGCTTTATAATGCAGTGACGACTTGTATGGACCCTTGTAAATACACATGGTTTATCTGTCCTTCTCTATTTTTCCCTGATGGTAGCGACCTCGTGGATCTGGCGAAAACGTCTGCTAATGATGCACTTATTGATGATCTGGAAAATTTACAAGACGACAACGTCTATATTTTTTCCGGACTTAACGATAAAACAGTCGTCACTAAAGTCGTTGATTCAACCTCCGAATTTTACCATTTACTTGGCTTGAGTGATGATCAGGTTTTTTATAATAAAACGGTTGATGCAGGCCATGCATTTATTACCAATGATGCAGATGATTCTGAGTGTGATGTCACACAGGCGCCTTACATCAATAACTGTAATATCCCGCAGGCAAAGAGAATGCTTACCCATATCTATGGTGAGTTAAACGAGCCGGTTGCAGTGCCACAAGGTGACCTTATTCGTTTTAATCAAAGGGAGTTTTTCGAATCATCCATAGCGGGTATGGATGACGATGCTTACGTGTATATTCCCCAGTCATGCAGAACAGAGCAGTGCCGTGTGCATGTTGCTTTACATGGATGCCGGCAGGGAATCTCCGTTATCAATACCGTCTACATTGAACAAACGGGTTATATGGAAGTGGCCGATAGTAATCATCTGATTGTGCTGTACCCGCAGGTGAAAAAATCGACTATCAATCCGCGCGGATGCTGGGATTTTTGGGGATATACCAGTAACAATTTGCCACCCTTTAACTATGCACATAAAGATGCGCCACAAATGCAGGCCATTAACAGCATGGTTGAGCGTTTGACCGGCCCTGTTACTCAAACGCCGTGACATACACCGTTAGTAATGGCCTTTGCGTTTTTTAATGTTAAGGTGGCTGATTGTCAGTCTGAAATACAGGCGATAAACGTTCAGTAAAACAAACATTATTTCAGGGTGTGTAATGGAAACATCATTGATCGAGGTGAGCGCCGCTTTATTATTAATGCGGCGTATAACACACCAGATATCGGCCAGATACGACGCTTATTTGCGGCCACATACGATCGAAGATGGATTTGCCATTCAGCAGGCGATGCTGGATCAAATGGAAGATACGCTGGGTGGTTGGAAATGTTCATTACCCAACGGTGATGATTTTATTGTGGCACCTATACTGGGTAGCACTGTTTTTAACCAATCTCCGTGCCCGATACAATTGGATGAGGGCGTTTGTAAGATAGAACCGGAAATTGCGTTTAAATTTGCACACGACCTACCCAGCCGTAAAGAAGCTTACACCGAAGAAGAAATCACTGCGGCATTAGGGAGTGCGCACCTGGCACTTGAGCTTATTCAGAACCGTTATGTGCCTTCGGAAGAGGTCACCTATTATGAGCATCTGGCTGATTGTTTGTTTAACCAAGGGGTTTTTGTCGGGCCAGAAATCACATTATCTCAGGCTTTTTCAGCGTCAGAGATTAATTTCACGCTTGCTCAATCAAGCGCTCTTTTAGCCGTTCCATCAGCAGTTGAGTCAGCAGTTGAATCAGCAGTTGAATCAGCAGTTGAAATTATGCCAGGTAAACATCCTCATCTGTTTCCGCAACGTCCTTTGTTTTGGTTAGTTAATTTTCTATCACAGCGTGGTATCGATATCAAAGCAGGGCAGGTGGTGATTACCGGCTCCTACGCTGGCGTATTTGAAGTACAACCTAATGTGGAATTTTCCTTAGCATATGGTGATTTAGGCAGTATTACTGCGACATTTCAGCACCCAATCAAAAACCACGAATAAAGGAACCCGCTATGCCCAATGCAGATACGGTCGTCGTATTGGATTTCGAGACCACCGGCTTATCACCGACTATGGGTGATCGTGCTATTGAGATTGGCGCGGTGCGTATCGAAAACGGTGAAATAACCGGGCGCTTTCAGGAGTTAATGAACCCTGGGCAGCGTATCAGTGGTTTTATTGAAGACTACACCGGGATTACCAACAGTATGTTAAAGCATGCTCCTTCATGCGAAGAGGTGATGTCTCAATTTGCCGATTTTATTAGCGGTTATAATCTGGTCGCGCATAATGCTTCATTCGACAAACGCTTTTTAGACGCAGAATTAAGTAACATATCACGCACCTATTCAGGACAGTTTGCCTGTTCAATGCTGGTGGCTCGCCGGATCTATCCGCATGCACCAGACCATAAGCTAGGCACATTGGTGCGGTATGCAAATATCCCCAGTGACGGCGCATTTCACAGAGCCTTATACGACTCAGAAATGGCAGCCAAACTATGGCAGGCTATGTTAAGAACTATTGAAAAACAGACTGTACTTCCGGAAATACCCTTCAAACTACTACAAAAGATAGCTAAAACGCCTAAGAACTCAGTTCGAGCTCTTTTGGAGCACTCTTAGTAACAAATAGTTAACTGGTATAAAAAAGCCCCTTTTTTAAGGGGCTTTTATCAGAATGCTATTGTTGATCAGGGGCGATGATCAGGCGCCGATAATGCCGCCATCTTCACGTTGAATAACCATAATGCTAGAACGGGGTTTGCTGTTACCGCCAGCAGGGAAGTGTGATGGTTTATTATCTTCACCCGGATGCTGCACACCAACAAACATGCTGCGCTGATCGGGTGAGAAAGTCAGACCTGTAATTTCACAAGCGATAGGCCCGGTAGCAAAGCGGCGTACTTCACCTGAAGCAGGGTCAGCACATAGCATTTGGTTATTACCCATGCCGGCATAGTCGCCTTCGTTCGAATACTTACCATCTGTAAGAATCCACATGCGGCCAGCATCATCAAAGCCTAAGCCATCAGGACTGTTGAACATGTTTTCATCGGTGATATTCGCGCTGCCGGCATAAAAATCACTGTGTACTGTTGGGTTACCCGCGACCAGAAACAGATCCCAGTTGAATGCATCGCTAGTGTGATCGCCTTTTTCCGGCATCCAGCGGAGTATCTGGCCATATTTGTTATCGGCACGTGGATTAGGGCCACCAACAGGTTGATTATCTTTATTGCCACGGTTTTTATTGTTGGTCAGCGTGCAGAAGATGGTTTTGTTGTCAGGGTGAACGGCTATCCACTCGGGGCGATCCATTGTGGTAGCGCCGACAATCGTAGCGGCTTCACGTGCATAGATCATGACTTCAGCCTGGCTGTCAAAGCCGTTTTCTGCTGTTAATCCATTTTTACCATGCGTCAGTTCAAGCCACTCGCCATTACCTTTGAGCTCACCTTCAGCAGCATCAAAACGTGCAACAAACAGAGTGCCTTCTTCCAGAAGATCCGTGTTGGCGGCTTTATCATCAGGGTTGTAACGGTTTTTAGATACAAATTTGTAAATGTGTTCGCCGCGTTCATCATCACCCAGATACACGATAACATGACCGTTATCAGCCAAGGTTACAGCCGCGTTTTCATGCTTGAAACGACCCAGTGCGGTACGTTTTTTCGGCGTAGAGGTTGGGTCCATCGGATCAATCTCAACAATCCAGCCATGACGGTGCGGCTCGTTCGGCTCTTTAGTCATATCAAAACGCGGATCAAAGGTGTTCCACTGATATTTGTTCTTATCCGCTTTCAAACCATAACGTTTTTGATGTGTGTCCATCTCAGCACCCGGTGCTGCAAAGTAACCGTTAAAGTTCTCTTCGCATGTCAGGTACGTTCCCCAAGGTGTTTTACCATTAGAGCAGTTGTTAAATGTGCCCAGTACTTTTTTACCGGTAGGGTCTGCATTGGTTTTTAACAACGCGTGGCCAGCGGCAACACCGGTCAGTTCCATTTCGGTATTGGCGGTAATACGGCGGTTGTAGCTAGAGTCTTTCAGGTAGTGCCAGTGACCATCGGCTTTTAATTCTACTTCAAAGATGGAGACACCATGAGCTGCCTGTGCTTTCTTAACATCATCAGCCGTCAGGTTATTGCCTTGATGAGCAAACAGAAGCAGATAGTTAGTGTACTCATTGTTAACGGCCATTAGGGCACGGTTACCGGACAATGGAAACAGACTCATACCGTCGGTATTATCACCAAACTGGCCTGCTTGTGCAGAGCTGGGCTGCATACCTGATTCATCAAAGGCCGGAGCATTTTTAAGAATCGGGTCACCCCATGAGATTAGTGGTTTAGCAATATAGCCTTCAGGAACAAGAAACTCATCGGAGGTGCTGATCGGCATTGCCGTAAATCCCAGCAATTTGCTGGCAGGGTGTGTTACTGCTGCAATGGCTTGTGCCAAAGGATTTGCTGCCAGGAAAAGTCCCATTGCAGCCGCACCACCTTGCATAAAACGACGACGGCTCAAACCGCTTTCGATGATTTTAGAAAATTCTGACTCGTCATCGTTTACAGGGTTAGCAGCATTCTGAAGTTCGAGTTTTTTCATTACAAATATCCAGTAGTCGTTAAATGTGGTTGCTCATTAATGGCTAATCAGTAGCCAAGAGTGGCGGGTTAAAACTAATGACTGGAAGGCTAAACTGAGTGTGTGAATAAATGATGACAAAGCTGCAATAAATATTCTGTAGCGTTAATGGCTCTTTATGATAAGTGACTGCTTTTTATAACATTATTCTTCGACTTTCATACGGGTATAGTATTGGCCGAATAATGCCGCCGCCGCGTGGGTATGGAAAGGGTGCTCTTTATAAAGCGAAAAAACACTGTGCGCGACTGTCGTGCGGTTTCTGCCTAATGACAAAATTTCACGATGAGGCGCGTGTCGGCTGCTATTTTGCACTAGCATTCTCTGTTGTGGATAGAGTGCTAGTGGTTCAGCGAGTTGAATCAGGGTGTCTGATTCTGCCAGTGGTAGTAAAATCCACACCAGACCATCGGCACTTAATAGCTGATTAATGGCCGCCATCAAATCAGCTAAAGGCAGATGCGTATTGTGTCGTGCTAGTGCGGTGCGCTCACAAGGGTTGGGTGTTGAGTCAGTAAAAAAAGGAGGGTTGGTTATAATACAATCGTAACGTTGCAGGTGTTGGGGTGCGTAGTCACGAATATCCATTTCTAGCAGTGATAATCGATCAGGCCACGGGCTATTAGCAAAGTTTTTACGTGCCTGCTCAGCCGCTTTCACATCCAGTTCCACCGCATCAATACAGGCAGAAGATCGCTGCGCGGCAAATAAACTGAGTAATCCTGTGCCTGCGCCAATATCGAGTATGCGCTGCGCATGAGATACATCGACATACGCACCTAACAGAGAAGCATCGGTCGTGACTTTCATCGCGCAGTCACCCTGGTCAATAGTGAACTGCTTGCATTGGAAATAGCTGTTACGTTTACGCTGTGTCATAAACACTCATAGAGTCGGAAAAGCGACAATTATACATCAGATAATCCAAGCTGATTTATACGCGCTGATTCATAGTTGCTGATTCCCAGGTACTGCTTCATAGGTATCAGCTTGCAGAACAACCAGTCTTGTTCAAGATCACATTGATATTGCTTGAGTGATCGGGGTATAACAGCCCTTGCTCAGGACATTGCTAACGAATAAGTGCGGTGTATAAGTTCGATGTATAAGTGCAATCGACTAGTCTGATGTCACTTGAATCAATAAACGCCGTAAAGAATTGGATGTAGGGAATCAATATGGATAGTCAGTTTGTGGCACAAGTGTGTCGATATATACGGGCAAAAGATGGGCATAAGCCTCATTTAATGGATCATGTCTTTTCTCACAACGCTACGCTTGAAATGAAGGTAAGTACGGCCAATGTTTCCTTCCCGCCTATCGTGTCAGGCTTGCCAAATATAACCGAAACATTAGTGAGAGACTTTCATACGTTATACGAAAATGTCTATACCATCTGCCTTACCGATACGCTACAGCAAGATAACACCAGCCTGAATTGCCGATGGTTAGTCGGTATGACAGAAAAATCGTCCGGGCTGTCGCGAGTAGGATACGGGGATTATCAGTGGATATTTGAAGCGCCCGATTCAAATTTGGTGAGCCGTTTAACCATAGTAATAGACAATATGATTGTTCTTTCCTTTACGGATCAGGCAGCGGTAATGTCCTGGTTGGAAGCATTATCGTATCCCTGGTCGTCGTCCTCTGATGTGTTGGCAGCAATGCCGCATATTACATTGCTGAACGATGTGCGTGACCATCTTATTAATTAACAGGTGGATACTGTATCGGTTAACTTACAGGCGATTTAAAAAGTATGAATGATGAAGAGAGTTGAAGCACTCGTTCAAATAATCACATTTGGTGAGTGTCGCGAACCGGCATTTTCGGCGTTATGTCAATTTGGATTTGATAGCGACGTCGAGTTAGTAGAAATATCCGATTCAATATTAGCCGATGTACTTCAGCTGTTTATCGCCGGTTTTATATCGGCAGATGAATTAGAGGAGTGGGCAAACTTTATAGAATGCAGAGATGATATTAATTTCGCACGCAATGAAGGCTATATTTATGCGCTTTCAAACCCAGAACTAATGGGTGAAATTAACACAGAAAAAATAATAAAAATGTTAGAAGTATTAATGAATTAATGTGAATTATTAACCTGGTTTACAGTTTTAGGCGTCGCTCAAATCCAGGGATGATAAGCCTGTTTCTTTAATAAAGAACCGTCTATTGCAGTGAAAGGTTGCATGATTACGTAAAAATCCTATGTGATCAATGAGGAGGTGACTTGCGCTCTGCACTGGGCTATTGTTTTATTTATAAACAATTACTGACTCAAATTCACTTTTGATATTGAGGAAAGTGCAGTGCACGCACTCCAAGATCACCTGTCACAAGAATCAACGCCCTCTAGTGCGTCAGTTCCCTTTATTATTGGCGTCACTGGTCATCGAGATCCTTATCAACTTCAAACGGGTAATTCCTCAATAGTTGAAATTAAGGACGCTATCAAAGACTGTATTCTTTACTGGCGTAAAAAATTGGGTGAACAAACGCCTATCTGGTTGATGAGTGCGATGGCTGAAGGGTGTGATTTATTGGCAGTTCAGGCTCTTGAAGAATTACGAGACAGTGGTATTGATGGCACGAATAATTTTGAAGTTTTTCCATGCTTGCCAATGGCAGAAGAAGAGTATGAAAAAGACTTCGTGACGACGCCAGAAGAATACCAATTTGGCCTGTCTGGATTTAAAAACCGCTTGAACGCCCATCGCCAGAATATGATAGTGGTTAGTGAGCCGTTTCAAGCAATGCGAACCACGCCTTTATCTGCCGAAATGGATGCCCAGCAACAACGGGACTATCAGTACTTAAATGTAGGATTGTTTATTGCTAAATACAGCCACGTACTTATGGCGCTATGGGACGGCAACCTTAGCAGAGGTGTTGGCGGCACCGCAGATATTGTTAGATACAAGTGTGGTGAACGGTTAGATTGGTGTAGCAATGCTATTGCTGTCGGATTGCAGCCCCATAGTGAATTTGATGGCCAAATTGGTGGTGTTGTTCAACATATTTCTATTAATCGACGTCAGTCTGCTTCAGGAATCCCCTTATTGTCAAAACTCGTTCAACTAGAGCATAAAGACTATCACGACACACCCTATCCACTTTATGTCAGCTACTGCTTGAATAAACAAGAAAACCCCATTAAGGAATTTTTGAGTAACGAATTTGCTTTGCTTAACCAGCAACTTGTTCGTTTCAATATCTTTGCAGAGCGAAGTCATGTCGACGCATCAGAGCATAAAATAGCAGGGATAGAAGAAGGCTTGAAGAAATCTGCCAGCTTATTTTATCAAGCAGATGCTTCGGCTTTAGCGTATCAAAAAAGTTATCGCAACAACCTTGAAAGCTTTATTCGCATCGCACTTTACGGGCTTATCTCATATGAGCTGATGTCTGCACTACTCAATAAGCCGCTTGGTATAGTCTTCAATGTGACAATCTTGGTCTGTATATTGGGCCTGGTATTTTTAATCAAACAGGAAAAGAAAAACCAAACCAAGATTAAATATCAAACCTTCCGCTGTGTTGCAGAGGCTCTCAGAATTCGTGCTTACCTGAATCTAGCCAATGTTCCGCCAGACGTGAAGCCCATTATTCCTCGACGATACAGACAAAATTGGCCAATCATTAACTATGTCTCCAGACTTGCCGAGCTAGTACTGTGGACACAAACGGTGAATGCAGATATCAGGTTAGTGAAAACCGAATGGTTACAGGGACAAATAGACTTCTTAGATTCACGTCTGCAAATGACCAGCAAATCAACGTTAAAAGAATTCTTATATAAGCGACCAAAGAAGGCTGCTACGTTTTTAGCCCGCTGGTCTAGTCGGGCATTCACTTTGGCTATTGTTGTTGCCGCGGTATTGATGGCTATCCAAATGGCTCACGAATTGCGACAGAATCAATTAGATAATTGGCTCGCTATATCTACGCTTACGCTGCTAGGCGTTCAGTTTGCATTGATGCTAGGGGCTGTTATGGCATTGTGGCAGGAACTGGCTAACTATCATTACACCTATAACGGTTATGAAAACTTACGCATGCTGTATGTTCGCGCATTGTATTTATTGGATAAAGAGCAAGATAGTTTGCAAACCGAAATGCTGGCTGAGTTGGCACAAGAAGCAATGGCAGAGCATGCTGTATGGAATCACTCGGAACATCAAACGGACCTAATCCATAGGTAAAATAACAAAAACAGGGATTATTAGCGTGCCAACTGAAGATAACAAACCAAGTTATGATGTGTTTATTAGCTATGCCGGGCCGGATGAAGATGCTGCGAAAAGCCTATGTGAAGAGCTTGAAAAACAAGGATTACAATGTTGGATAGCGCCTCGCAATGTACGGGCAGGAAATAAATACCTCGAAGAAATACTTGAAGGTGTGATCCGCTCCAAATGCCTGTTGCTGTTACTTTCCGAGAATACCAAATTTGCTGAATATGTAGAAAACGAAGTTGAACGCGCCAAAAGCTATCGCCGTAGAATTTATACAGTTAGGTTGGAAGAGGTAGCTGTCCCTAAAAACCTTGAGTTGATTTTGGGCTCAACTCAATGGGTTGATAGTTGGGCGGCCGATTACCCCGAACGACTCCAACAAATCGTGGCAAATGTAAAGCAAACAGATCAGCCTGGTTTTTCTCCCACCCCTCCTGGCCTTGGCTTGAAGCTGTTTCGAATTTTACGTAAAAATACACTGGGCATAGCCACAGTCGGCATCTTGTTATTTTTTGTGGTGAAGTTTTTTTATAGCTCTGGTCTGAGCAATATGCCCAGTGCATTAGACGGTATATCTGACGTTTCTGTTGAAGATTTCCAAGTTAAAATAAACCATTATGAATTGGGGGATAGTTACCGAATTAATTTTACTCCCATCGGAGTGGGTTTGGCGTCGAGTCTCTCGTTAATTACCAAGCAATATTACTACAATCTTAAGTTTGATAACGGCACCAGCGTGCGTGAGATAAACGGTTTAGTGGGTGCCCAAATTGAAATCCCTGAATTCGATGAAGTCCCACTCAATGTTACGCTTATCCTGGAAGATTTAGACGGCGAAAAAAGCGCACCGCTACATTATGCAATACCTCAGTTGCCATATTTAATAGAAGAGGCTAAGCATAAACGAATTAAAAAACTGATTACTCTTTTCAACAAAAGCGGCACGACCTACTGTTCACCTATTACTCCATTTTATGCAGGAGTCAAAGCATGTTATTTCGGCTCATTTGGGCAAGGGAAAAAGTATCAAGAGTTATTAAGTTACATTAACTATTTTTCCTATGGCGAACAGAAAAACGCACTCATCAATCGAATAAATTTACAAACATTGGATACTCAAGGGGTGGCCGGTTACAAGCTCAATGATTCGAATGGTACATTTGAATTTTTCATTCCGATGACGGATAAAACTCATTTTTATCAAGTGGAGTATATCAATGGTGAAAAAAGCCCGGTGTTTAGTCTGAATTTATCTTCGCCTAATGACGGTAATAATTATCATATAAACTCATCCACGCCGGATGCCATTCCGCTGTTTTTGTTGCAATGGTTGCCAACTAGCCCATTGCTAATGGTTGCTGCTACAGATAGCAATGTGACAGCCCTTGACTGGCAGATTTACCCCAATGTGAATAATGCGTTCACGCCAGTCGGAACATGGTATCACTCCCCACTTTCAGATGGATTAAATAGCCAGGAAACGGTCAAGCTAATAGCAACGCACAAAGATGGAAGCGTATCCGAATTTCAATATTCACTTAACTTTAATACAAAACTCAACGATCAGCGCTTAACTAAGAACAAACAGCAAACTAAAAACCTATTTCAGTGCAACTCCTATGGTTGCGTTTTCTCATGGTTACAAGCGACACAAGAAGACGTGGATACCATAGAAGATATTTTAATAGGCGTTAAGTCTGACAGACTTGTGTCAATTACAAAGGGTGACATTAACCTACTTACCAAGGATGCTGAAAAGCAGCGATTAGCGATGCTTGCAGATGAAGAGGCAAGGCCTGTAAAAAAAGAAAAACAATCGAATTTGAGTTTTGGCACTCCAGTTAACAGCAGAGACCCTGTTCCCCTCGTTGAAAGGTTGCGGCTGCCGATAAAATTTGAGGTGAGAAAAGACTGGAAAATTCGCGAAAAAACTCGAACGTCGCGCTTTATTTCGTACTCATTGCCGCTATCACCACTATTCATTCAATTTAAGTGGATAGACGGCTCCTATTCAAAAGTAATGGTAGTACAAATAACAAAAGACCAATAAAAATAGCACTGAGTTCATATTGCTCACTTAGCATGCTTATCTTAATGTGCAGTTTTAGGCTTCGCTTCAACCCCCGGTCCGTTAATCCGGTTATTTGATCAATATTGGAATCACAATGTTAGCGTATGAAATGATTGTAGCCTTTCTGTTGCTGGGTGGGTTTGTCGGTGTGATGGCGGGCTTATTAGGGATTGGCGGTGGTGGCATTATGGTACCGGTGCTGACGTCGCTTTTTATTTATCAGGGCGTTAGTAATGAAATGGTCGTGCATTTGGCGTTAGGTACATCGATGGCCTCGATGGTGGTTACTGCTTTCTCCAGTTTGCGGTCACATCATGCCAAACAGGGTGTGTTGTGGAATGTGGTTAAAGCCATGTTACCCGGCGTATTAATGGGTGCTTTTGCTGCTGCGTTTCTTGCTTCGCTGCTAAGTACGCTGTTTCTGGCACTACTTTTTGCAGCATTTATGTTGTTTGTTGCGATCCAGATGTTTTTAAACAAAAAACCAAAACCGGATAAAGAATTGCCAAATAAGACCCGTTTGTTTTTGGTCGGAGGCGCTATAGGGAGTATCTCGTCACTTGTTTCGATTGGAGGGGGCTCATTGATGGTGCCCTATTTTGTGTGGCGAAATGTAGATATCAAGCAAGCGATAGGCTCATCTTCTGCGGTTGGCTTTTTCATTTCGCTGGCAGGCACGTGCGGTTATTTGATCAGTGGTTGGGAAAGTACTCATGAAGAGGCATTTGTGATTGGTTATATATATTGGCCAGCCGTCTTGCTTATTTCAGCGGTCAGCTTTTTTACCGCGCCGCTGGGCGTCAAGCTGGCTTATCGTATCCCTGTCGCTAACTTAAAGAAAATATTTGGGTTCTTGCTCTTCGTCTTGAGCATTAAAATGCTATTTTCTGTGCTTTGATACTTCCGGCTCATCTGGTGTAGATTATTTTCATTCCAGCCCATCGAGTAATTTTCCCAGTAAACTCTCTAGCATCTCTTGCTCTTCTTGGCTTAGGCAGTCCAGTGAGCGTGCTTCGTTTGCCACATGTAATGGCACCAGGTGGTTCATTAACGCTAAACCTTCTTCAGTTAAAACTACCAGTGTACCGCGCCGATCTTCCGGGTTGGGCGCACGTGCAATCAAGCCGGCTTTTTCCAGCCGGTCGAGCCGATTGGTCATTCCGCCTGATGAAATTAACAGCGCTTCAAATAGCTGTGTTGGTGCCAGTTCATAAGGCGCGCCAGAGCGACGCAGAGTGGCCAACACATCAAACTCCCCCAGCTGTAAACCGTGGCTTTTAAAGAACGGGTCCAGATAATCCCGAGTAATTAATCGAGTCGCTTTACCCAGATGTGCAATTACTTTCATCGGTAAAAGGTCGAGTTCGGGCATCTCGCGCTGCCATTGCGACGTGACAAATTTGACTTTGTTCATTGTTATATATTTATCTCCACGTTAAGATACTTTTCATCAAGAAGCTTTTTACTAAGAGGTTTTGTAATAAGAAGCTTTGTAATAAGAAACTTATCACTAATATATTACCACGCGACAGGAGAAGCGCGATGCCGGTTAGCAAAAATCTGAATAACCCACTATCACATCAGCAAATAGTGAGTAAACAAAACAGCCGAGCCAGCTTATATGCATTTGCTTGTCTGCTGTTGGTGGGCGCTTTTCTGGCACTGTCTTTAGTGGTGGGTAAATTGGCCTCCACAGCGGGCGCGCCTCTGTTAACTTTTCTGATGATATCTATGTTGGGCGCGAGTGTGATGCTTTGCATTATATCTGCAATTAAACGCCACCCTATGGCATTAAATAGACGCATGATTGAATACGGCATCGTTTCAGGTGTGCTGTTCGCACTGCCCAATGCGTTAGGCTTTTTGGCGATACGTCATGTAGGCGCGGGGTTTATCTCGTTGAGTTATGCTTTTCCTATTCTTATTACCTGGCTGCTAGCGGTAGTGCTGCGCATGGAAAGGCTGCGGGTATTACGTTTTTCCGGTGTCATGCTGGCGCTAAGCGGCGGCATCATTCTGGCTGCATCCAAGAGTGCTGATGCCAGCGAAGCACAAGGCTGGATTATTCTGGTACTGTCGTTGCCTGTTGTTATTGCCTGCGGAAATATCTATAGAACATTACGGTGGCCTGTAGGAGCGTCTCCGGTATTCCTCGCGGCGTTGATGATGCTGGGAGGTGCCATTACTTTACTGCCGTTCGTATTAGTGCTCGAAGCAGGGCAGGTGCAGGCACTGTTCGAATCTACTGAAACTATTCAGTTACTTGCCTTAGAAATTGCCATATTCACTGTCCTTTACCTGTTTTACTTCTTGCTCCAGCAGCTTGCCGGCCCTGTCTACTTTAGCCAGATAGGCACGGTGGCTGCACTCAGTGGTACTTTATTGTCTGTGTTTGTCTTAGGCGAAATGGCACCGCCAAATCTTGGCCTGGCGGGTGTATTGGTAGCGATTGGTATTGTGCTGTTTCAGCGCGGCGCTAAAGAACAATATTAGGGGCCGATGAAAGCCATCGGCACAGGGATAAACAGTCGCTGGCCTAAAGCGTCGCTTTGCAGCGCTAACTTAGCGGGCAAGCTTTGCTGATAGTTTGTAAATCTCGGGCCCTACAAAGAATGCGATCAACCCGGCTACCGGCCAGGCAAGGGTAAAAGCATGTAGCCATTGAGTGTAAAAACCAGGAGTCCATCCCAGATTGATCCATGTGACCCAGCACGTCATCAGTATTGATAGCAGGAAGGACATTAACAGGGCAAATATAATTCTTTGTTTCATTTTTACTCTCAGGTTACGTAGTTAGTGGTCTTATAAAAAAGTAAATCTATCCTAGATGTTTTTATATATGGAATATATGCTGTTGTTATCAACATTAAATTCCAAATATGAAATCGTAATTTATGTATGACGACATCGTTTTATTTATTCATATCGTTCAACATCGCGGATTAGCAGCGGCAGCTCAACAGCTAGGTATACCTGCCGCTACGATGACGAGAAAGCTGCAAAAACTTGAGCGCTCCTTGGGGTGTCAACTCGTTCACCGGTCTGCACGCCAGTTTGTGTTAACCCCTGAAGGAGAGGCGCATTATCTTGCGTATGCAAATTTAGTAGAACAGCTGGAGCTGACGCAGAGAAGCTTACGTGCTGATATGCATGAGATGAGTGGAAAGTTAAAAGTTTTAGCCCCAACAGGTATTTCTATTGGCCTGCTACAACCCATGTGGTCGCGCTTTATCAAAACTTATCCTGATATCCAGCTTGAGATAAGTTTAAATAATGTTATTGAAGACATGGCGCTATCAAAGGCTGACTTAGCGTTGCGTGTCGGCCCGCAACAAAATTCAGCCTTATATCAAAAGCATCTCGGCACACTACAAACAGTGTTGGTCGCGACATCGGGTTACCTGAAAAATAAAGGTGAGCCTGAAAGTCTGGATGCCCTGAAGGGGCATCATTTGATTGCGACAAAGGCCGTGTCTATATGGAATTTAGTGAATTCAAAAACAGGCCAGCAATATGAATACCGCCCTCGCGTTTCGACGTTATCGAACGATGTTTCCTTAATTACCCAACTCGCATGCGATGGAATCGGCATCGCATTACTGCCGATGAGCGAAGTAAAAAGTCATATCGAAAGCGGACAGCTAAAGCGGGTCTTGCCTGAATGGAGAGGCCCTGATAGAGACCTGTTCGCCGTGTGGCCAACGGGGCGTTTACTGAATGCCAAAGCGAGATGCTTACGTGATTTCATACACGACTATCTGAGGGAACATCTATAACCGGACATCGCTATTATTAACGATGCCCGGATCAGTTGATTTAAAAAGTCCACCAGACTGCCGTCATCTTTCCCTGATTTAGGATATAGGAAGCATAAACAGGGTATAGTGCGGATCAGAAAATCCAATAAGATAAGCGAACGATATGCCCAACTACTACCTTCATGCTGAAAATGCCAAACAGGCACTAGAGGCTCTGGCTAAGGGGCTTTCCTGCGTTCGGCTCTCAACTGACCTGAATATTTCGGAACGGGATTTCTCCCTGAATGACCAGGGCCTGATGCTCGACGAAGCCAATCAGCTCTCTGTCGATGAACTCAAATTTATTGTTAAAAAAACCCAGAAGATCTTCCTCTGCCATGACGGCGAGCTGGATCCACTGGAAGACCGCAGTGCAGGCTACTACAAGCTCGTTCCTACGGCTGGGTCACCGCTGCTTGAAATTAGCGGCGTTAAGATGCACATCTCCAAAGGTACTGACCCCTTTATCAGCGCCTCCGAGATGGCGCAACAGGCGGTGCGTACGGGTGACCGGGTGCTGGACTGCTGCGGCGGATTAGGCTATGCGGCCATCGCGGCTCATCGTCTGGGCGCACGCGAGGTGCTGAGCATCGAGCTGAGTCCGGAGGTGATGGCACTCCGCGCCCAGAATCCCTGGTCAAACGATTTAGAAAAGGAGGGGATTACTCAGCTTCAGGGCAGCAGCTATGAACTGATAGGCACCATGCTGAATAACTCCTTCGATTCGGTTATTCACGACCCGCCGCGATTTTCGCTGGCAGGGGAGCTGTATAGCGAGGAGTTTTACAGCGAGATTTTTCGGGTGCTGCGCCGCAACGGACGGCTGTTTCATTACACCGGAAATCCGCACGTAATAAGGAAGGGAAGTGGCTTTGTCGATGGCGTTATCCGCAGGCTCAAGTCGGCTGGCTTCAAAAACGTAGAAAAGGTCGATCGGCTCATGGGGGTCAGTGCGCAGAAGTAGCGAGGGAACCTTCAAGTACTAATTGAAAATACTTTGGCTGTTGATCGGCTTGTTGGTCTGCTTGTTGATCAGGTATGGATTCCGGATATCGCTATTACTAGTGATATCCGGATATGCCAAATAAAAGGCAGGTTAAAAGCTCGGTTAAAAAGCCGGGCTAAAAGGTAGAGACTAGAACTCCAGGCCGAAGACTATTTCCCCGAGCAACATAAACAGGCCGAAGGATACGATAATGGCCAGGATGTTCAGTAAGAAACCAGCCCGCACCATATCGCGTAACTCCATTTGTTCGTAGGAGAAAACGATGGCATTGGGTGGCGTGGCAACCGGCATCATAAACGCCATTGAGGCTGCCAGTGCTACGGGTATGGTCAGGATGCGCGGGTCTAGCCCAAAGCCAACAGCAACGGCGGCGAGTATCGGTAAAAAGGTGGCCGTAGATGCTGTATTAGAAGTGATTTCGGTCAGGTAGACGATCACGACAGTGACTAGCAGAACTAATGCAATCGTGCTGATATCGACACCAGCAACAGAGCTACCAATCCATTCAGCCAAACCTGTGGATTTAAAACCGCTAGCCAGCGCTAAGCCGCCTCCAAACAGCAATAATACACCCCAGGGAACATTTCTGGCCGCTTCCCAGTCTAGCGCAAATTCTCCTTTTGATCGTGAAATCGGCACCGCAAACAGCACCATAGCGGCGATTAGCGCAATCATAGTGTCATCAAGCGGTAAACCCGTTAGATCGACTAATACACCACGGAAAATCCACCCCAGTGCCGCACAAAGGAAAACGATACCGACCAGCTTCTCGCCGCGCGACATAATCCCCAGTGCTTTTAGCTCACGCTCGACAACGCTGCCCGGATCCTCGATGGCAATTTGGTGTGAAGGAAATAGCAGTTTTGTCAGAATAAGCCAGGTGGCGGGCAACATGATAACGACGACCGGTACGCCGAGCAGCATCCAGTTAAAGAAAGTGATTTCTATGTTGTAGGTGCTTTGCAAAAAACTGGCCAGCAGCGCGTTAGGGGGCGTTCCGATGAGCGTGCCCACGCCACCGATTGAGGCGCTGTAGGCAATAGAGAGCATCAGTGCCACACCAAAATTACGTACTACCTTTTTGTCTTCGGTTTGTTTAGAAATAAAATCAATAACTGATAAGCCGACCGCGAACATCATGATGGTGGTGGCTGTGTTGGAGATCCACATCGACAAAAAGGCAGTCGCGAGCATAAAGCCTAAGATGATTCTTGAAGGCGAAGAGCCTATACGGCTGACGATCTTCAGCGCGATACGACGGTGTAAGCCCACATGTTGCATGGCTGCGGCTAGCAAGAAGCCACCCAGGAACAGGTAAATCAAGGGGTGAGCATAATTGGCCGCAACCGGTTTCATCTTATCGATACTTAACAGCGGCATCAGGATCATGGGCAACAGGGCCGTTGCCGGAATAGGCACCGCTTCGGTCAACCACCACGCGACCATCCAGACAGCCATAGCGACCAAACGCCAGGCTTCTAATGGCATGCCTTCAGGTGCGGGTAGCATCAGAATAATCATGGCCGCAATGGGGCCGCCGATTAAGCCCGCCAAGCGTAAACCACTGACGGGAGAAGAGGTCGGATCAGGGCGGTTTTTATAGTCCGGGTCGCGCCGGTCACCCGGTGCCAGAAAATCCTGGTCATGAGAGGGGTGTTCTTGTTTATCTGTCGTCATTGGTCTTTACCCTATTAAAGAAACGCTCATGGGAATACGCACTGAAAAGGTAATCTTTATTCAATCAATTACCCCACACAATACCAATAGAATCTACAAGCCTTTTGTCGTGTACGGCTCCCGAAAATAAAAGCTTTTTAGAGCGCGGGATTTTAGCCTCTTTAGGTTTGGATTTTCAATCGCTTTTACAAGAGGACGCAAAGCGTTGCTGCCAGTTTCCGGCATGTGCGGATTCACAGGCCTCTTCTGAATCAAATTTCACATGCGGGTGAATATCTTTAAGCTGAATATTGGCAGCTCTTAATTTATTGCTTATGAGTGTGCGTAAAAAATCATCCTGGTGTGTACTCAGCGCATGTGATAAATCGCTGTTGGTCGTGAATACGCACACCACCAACAAAGAGGCTGGAAATGCGTTGTAGTTTACAAAATGGGTGATCCACTTAAATCCGCCCACTTCGTTAAGCGCCACGTCACAAACGTCGGTCAATGCTAGCCTGATAGCGTTTTCAATTTTCTTATCGGTCTTTTTCATTCAGTTAACGAGCCCTAAATTTTTAAAAATGTAAGTTAATAAACACTATTCACGCGTTACTTTTTCTCCGTGCGCGTCGCTTGTGGCGAGCGTCTGCGCAGGCTTTCAAAGCGTTTCAGCAGCGGCTTAACACTGATTCCATGAACCAGAATCGAGAGGGTGATTACGATCAGGGTAATGTGGATCAGCTCCAGGGCCAGAGATTCGGGCAGGCCGTGCTGGATCGCGAACATCAGATAATAGAGCGAGCCGATACCGCGCACCCCAAACCAGCTGGTCATGGCGCGGATGTCCATAGGCGTACGTGATGCCCATAGACCGATCAGCACACTGAGCGGACGCGCTACTATAAATAGGAAGCCCGCGGTAGCGATGGCTCGCCAGCTCCATGAATCGAGGAACAATGAGCCGCCCACTAACAGGATCAGGACCAGCTCCGAAAGGCGTTCCAGGTGCTCCTTGAAGATCAGGGATCCCTCGCTGACGCTGGCGGTTGGTGAGTTAACGTCCATGGATTGTGTTTCTGTGTCGGTCTTGTCGAAAATTGCCTCACGAGCCATGGAGCGGTGCTCACTATGGCGCAGCGCCACCGCCGCGAAAAATACCGCCAGAAAGCCCCATGCTTCGACCATTTCGCTGACCCCGTATACCGTAGCGATCAATCCCAGACCGAGAAAATCGTCCAGTAGATCATGGGTATGCGTGCGGCGACGCAGCATCATGCTCAGGCGACCGAGTGCAGTGCCTAATACCACACCGATCAGGATGCCGGCGGAGGTCGCCCAGAGCACGTCTACCAGTATCCAGCGTGCGCCATACGTCCCCAGATCGTGCAGGCCCAGCAGGCCCAGGCCGAGCATGACAAACGGAAAGGCACTACCGTCATTCATGCCGGCTTCGCAGGTGAGGGTGAACCGCAACCGGTCGTGATCGCCCGGATGGCGAATCTGCACATCGGTGGCTAATACCGGATCGGTGGGGGCCAGAATGGCACCAAGTAGCAACGCCGCTCCCAAGGGAAGCCCGAGTGTGAAGTGGCCGAACAGGGTCATCAGGGCAACGCTGATCGTCATGGCGCCAAAGGCCAGCAAGATGGGGCTGCGCCAGCGGGGAAGGCTGAACGGGACCGGCATCTTGACACCCGCAGCGAACAGGGAGATCAGCACTGCCACTTCAGTTAACACTTCCAGCAGTGGTGCTTCTTTCAGAGGGTTGAAATGGAAGGCGTTAAGCAGGGAGGGGCCGATAATAAAACCGACGGCGAGGTAAAGAATCGCGGAGGTGATCGGCAGGCGTTTGATCAACGAGGGAGTCAAGCCCATGGTGAGCAGGAGTCCGCCAATCAACAGAAACCATTGTGCACTAGTCATCATCTGTCCTTGTAGTACTGTGTGGTAATAGCGTATGGATCTTGATGCCGATGAGGCGTTCCAGGACAGTCGGCGAGGGGGCTATTACTCTCGACAGACAGGAGGCTGGTGAAGTCCACTGTAAGCGACGATAGTTTCATAGTGGACAGGTTATGGCCAGTACGATTGTTCTATTTTATGCTAAAAATATGGATTCAGACTAAGCGCCGCCTAGGTCTTATCTTGGCGTCTTATCTTGGCTTCTTATCTGAGCTCCTTATCTTGGTGTCACCCTATAGATTTTAGTGCACTGTGCAAACGTTGGGTTAGGTGCTGTGGGTGGGCCTGAATTAAAGACACTGAGTCACATTGTTGAAAATGACTGAATTCTGTCATGGCGTCTACAAATGACGCAATGACTGAATCCTCATCAAAATTGAGCGATTCTAAAAATAGCGACTCCAAAAATAGCGATTTGATCTCTAAATGACGAGTTTTGCGATGAGCTTTACAATCCATCCGCCCCATAAATTCACCCCGGTAAAGTAGAGGCAAACAAAAGTAGCCGTACTGACGTTTGGCCGCGGGCACATAGCATTCGATCTGATAGTTATATTGAAACAGTGTTTTTAGCCGGTCGCGCTGAATAACACTGTTGTCGAAGGGCGAAACAATCAACAAGCGGTTGCTTAAACGAGGAAGAGGGCGTTCGAGCGCACCCGTTTCCATAATAAACAGCTCGCCACTGCTGATTTGTACTTGCTCTAATGTGCCCTGTGCCAACCTTTCGTTGACCAGGGCTTTTACCGCTTTACGTAGTTCGGCGTTGCGGCGCAGGTAAGTCAGCCCTTTGAGCGATACAAGCCCGTGGCAGCGCAACTGCTGATCGAGCAAGTGCGCCGCAAATTCTTCTATGCTGGGCATGTTGGAGCTTATGTGAGATGGCAATACCCGCTCGGTCAGATCATAGGTCTTTTGGAAACCTTCGCGGTTGCTGACCATCAAATCGCCTTGCATATACAGCTGTTCGAGTGCTTTTTTGGCAGGCTTCCAATCCCACCAGCCTGCAGGCTTAGTGGTGTTGGTTTCTAAATCTCGCGAGCGTAACGGGCCATCTGAAGCTATGCGCGCTAACAACTCACTCATAAGCTTTTGATCAGGGTTTTTATACCAATGGGTTTGGCCGTTTTTAATAGAGTATTTATAAGGTAAAGAGAAGCGAAAATCAGCGATGGGTAAAAGCGCCGCTGCATGTGACCAGTACTCAAAAACATCTTTATCGAGCAGCAATTGATTTGTCATGGCAGGCGTAAACTCAGGCACTCTGGAATAGAGCACATGATGGTGTGCCCGCTCCACCACCGATATGGTGTCGAGCTGTACATAACCCAAGTGACTAACCGCTTCACGCGCCCCCGCCAAACCACGCCCAAAGGACTGAGCCTGCAGCAAACCTTGTGAAGACAGGGCAAGGCGGCGTAAGCGTGTGAGATCTTGTGGGTGTTTGATTTCAATCATGGTCATATTTGGCTGACGTTGGTTACATGGGGAAGTTGCTGCACGTGATAGCGATTTTTGTCGTTATTAGATGTTAACGACTAGCAAATGGCAAGGGCTTAACCACGAGGTTTGGTCTGGAAAAAACCGGACGCATTTGCAGGCATCAGCCGCATAGTTCGGATGGCTGACAGGCGATAATAGCGAAAACCGTGTACTACTTAAGTAAGAAGCCTGATGAGGCTGGGCGTTCGTGCTCAGGCCGTTGTTGCGTCTGGTATTACTAGTAAAGGCCCATGGCGCAGTTCAAAAACTCCGGGGATTAACCAAGCATTATCCAATGCTTATTTAAAGTCTCAGGGGCTTTACGTACTACGTGATGGCTGGATTAAGCTTCATTATTCTCAGTGAAACGCCCTGTGCGCATCCGGTGTGCTTGCATACCCGTAGGGTACAGGGTGTTGTGGGGGCTGAGGGTTAGATACCCTCGGCTACCTGATTAGTTTCGTTCTTCTAACGGCCACTCTGGGAACTCTGCTCTAGTAATATTTTGTTCTTCAGAAAAGCCCGGAGGAAAGTGTTTATTGAATTTTCCGTCACCTAAAGATGTGCATTGTCGTAATTTTTCAAGAGAGACTTTGCTATGTTCTTCAATCAACGAAATCAAGGCAAACCACAAACTCTCGACGACTTCAAATTCAGGTAAAGAGCCATTATGAGCTAGTTTATTTCTTCTTTGTCTTGCCTTGCCAAGTACATCAAAGTTAGGTTTTGAGATGTAACCTGCTTTTTTCAGTAAATTGTGTCTCACTGAAATTTTCCAGTCTTGCTTCGATTTCTGAAGCTGGGAATACTCTTTCGAAATGGAGCTTTCCAAATCTTTGAGGTTAGATGTAATCTTGTTTTCCCATAAGTAGCTAGTTATCTGTTCAACTGAAATCCATAGATTACTTAAAGCACCTGACAAATCCCATGCAACCAAAGCATTGTGCCCTTTGACAAGAAAGTTTGGTGACAAGTTGCCAATGTGTTCGAGAACTTGCACCCCAATCGAGAATGCAGATTTTAGATCAGACACCATTATGTAATTTGGGTGACAGAGAGCAATACGTTCAGATAATGATGCTGAATTACTACGAAATCTATTGTGTGTAGATACTATATTAGAGTGAACTCTTTGCCCTATTTCCGACAGGCTTCCACACTCTATGGTCTTATGACTTGTTGGACTTAAAATGAGTCCCCCCAGAAATATCGCTCCCTCTATATTGTTCATTGTGTTTAAGGCTACGCTTGCATCCGGAAATGTCGTACACATAGGTAAGGCTAATGAACCATCATGTGTTATCAATGCAGGTAACTCAGAATTAGAGAGTTTGATTGTTGTAGCAAGTTCTTGAAACATTGAACCTTGATAGTTGTTTGAATTTACTTGCTCCAACGATATTTCAAGAAGTGGCTTACTATCAGGCCAAACAAACGTTCCCACAGGGAACAAAAACGTTACCCATGCGGGGTTATATATCGGAACACTGGATGCTGGTTCTTTGTAACCATCAGGTAAATCGTTAATATTAACCCAATCAGCATTATGCCAATAAAACTCTCCACTTGGCTTTTCCTTAACGTTTTCGACTAGAGTCTTTGGAACATTACGATTTTTATAGGTTTTCAGATCTAGACTATTCTCGAATGCCCAAATCTTGCCTGTCTCTGTATCTTGGTAATGTTTCATTTATGCCTCCAAAGAAACTAACAGTCTATTTATAAGGAACGCGTCCTCATAATAATTATTATCAGGAATCCTTATAATTCCATGATTACACCTTCATGGTTTGTAACTAATTGAACTATATTTATAAATAAATGCATGGTGCTGTCTATGAAAGCTAAATAGGAAAGAATCAGTGACAAGGCGTGGGGACACAGCAAGAAAAATTACAATCTGTGAATGCACAGTTTTTGAGAGGTGACTGTTCAATGATGTGCTCCCATTCCTTAGGTTTGTCTGCCCAACTGCTTGTCAGGTGCTACGCGTGGTGTATTGCGTGGCTTATTATTCGCTAGACCATAACCAGATACCCGCATATGAGCAAGGCTTATCTATGGTGCGAGGGCACGTGATCATCGATTAAATGGAGCTCAAGAAGGTTGGATAGAAATTGAAGAGGGCTTAAGAAGAGGGATGTCTTTCATGCCTTGGGTGAGCACAGAAATAAAAATCTTGGATTCATTGAATCAAGAAAACGGTAAATCTGTTAAACTGCATTACCCAGCCAGTGAGTCGTTGTGACACCACTGCTATACCGATTAGAGCATGCCTGTGACCAATAATGATATTTTACGCCGTCTTCGCTATACCTTCGATTTTCATGATTCAAAAATGGTCGGTATTTTCCGTCTTGCTGAGCATCAGGTCACCCGCGTTCAAATTGCCGGGTGGTTGAAAAAAGAGGAAGAGGCTGAGTATCTGGAATGCAGCGATCGTGAGTTGGCGATTTTTCTGAATGGTTTAATTGTTGAGATGCGTGGTAAAAAAGAGGGGCCAACGCCAGAGCCTGAGACACGTTTAAACAATAATATTATTTTCAGGAAGCTGAAAATTGCGTTAAATATGACCGCCGAAGATGTATTAGATGTAATGTCGGACGCGAATACTAGTTTAAGTAAGCATGAACTCAGCGCGTTTTTCAGAAAGGCAGATCACCAGAATTATCGGGTTTGTAATGATCAGGTATTACGTAATTTTTTAACCGGTGTGCTGAATAAGTATCGCGATAAAAAATCGATGAAACCAGAGTAGTCGCTGTTTCAATACTTTTTCGTTAACCAGTTTTATCTACGTTTTTTCTAAACACTGCCGGATATCTCCGGCAGTGCTTCGTTTTTTACTTACTTAGCATTTCTATTATTTAGCTTTTTATTACTTGATGTCGGCTTTTTTGACGCGGAGAACATTGCCGTCAATTTTTTTGCCGTTCAGCGTAATGATGGCTGCTTTAGCATCGCCTTGTTTAGGCATTTCTACAAATGCGAAGCCTTTGGATTTACCGTTATGTTCATCCATTACCAGAGAACAAGACTGCACTGCGCCGTGAGCCTCGAACATAGCCAGGAGTTCAGCTTCTGTAGTGGTGCGGGGAAGGTTGCGTACTAATAATTTCATGGGGCTATGTTCTTCTGGGTAATTAAGTAGGAAGTCGATCAATAGATGTGATTCTAGCAGGAATTCCACCCGACCCCAATCAGCTTGGGGTACTGATGTGTTTTTTTAGCGTTGCGAGTTCTTCTGTGGTGAGTTCGCGTGATTGGTTAAGCGGTAAATCACCGAGCGCCAGGTTCATTATATGAATACGTTGTAAATCGATCACCTTGTAACCCACTGCGCGGGACATCCGCCTGATCTGGCGATTGAGGCCCTGGGTCAGCGTGATGGTAAATTGGTTTGTCTCAAATATAGTGAGTTCGCAAGGGAGTGTCAGCGTGCCATCTAAGTCTATTCCCTGCGTCATTCTTTGCTGAAAATCCGCATCTATATCCGGTTTTTTATAGTGGGGTTCTACCGTGACACGATAGGTTTTTGGGTGTGAGTAATCCGGCGATAGTAATCGATAACATAAATCGCCATCATTGGTTAACAGCATTAACCCGTGTGAGTCTTTATCGATCCTTCCCACGGGGAATAGGCGTATGGATACCGCCGGGGGTAGTACGAGTTGATTAACGATACTCTGTGGGTTGTCGGCATTACAATTACAGTCGACCCCCACCGGTTTGTTATAAAGCACATAACTGCACTGGTCGGGCAGTATCGCTAGGGTGCCATCGGCAATAATCTTTTCTTGTCCGCTGACAAAGCACGGGTGCTCGGCTATTACACCATCAATGGTGACGAGCCGTGCGGCGATAAGCTTGCTGGCAGAGTGGCGAGAGCAGATCCCCGCGAATACCAGAAACTGAGAAAGCCGCATTAGCTGGCTAATATTTTAAGGGGCAGCGCCAGTGCGTGGTTATCTCCCTGGCCAACCATCCATATAATCGCACTGAGGCCGCCAATGGTAATGAAATACCATAACGCGGATACGATTTGGGCATAACGATTGAGTGGCAGCAGTTGGCTTAAATGGCGGTGCTTCCATTCAAAAATGATCTCCATGCTGCCAATGGCGAGCAGAAAACCTAACAGTGCTAAGCCAAAATAGTAGCTGGCAAAAATCCCTAAGGCGGCACCTAAAACGCAGGCGACTAATCCCACGATGGAATTAACCGAGAAGGCGATGCTCTTTAATATATGTCCGCCGTCCAGTGGGAGAACCGGCAGTAGATTGAACAAATTGAGTAACGCATTAAAGACGGCAAGACCTGCGAACAACTCGATATCGGTTATCCAATACACGACCAGACAGACGCATGACAAAATTAGTCCGAAAAATGGCCCCATGATGGAGATGACGACATCTTGCCAGCGGGTGTTAATTTTATCATCAGATAACGCCAGCCCACCGACGAATGGAATCAGGTAGATGCCTTTGGTTTTCAAACCAAAGTATTTCATAGCCCGAATGTGACCGTATTCATGAAATACCAGACACAGAATCAGTGCAATGGCGAACTGAAACGAAAATAGCCAGGCGTAAGCGGCTAAGCTGCCGGCAGCAAACAGCACCTTAATGATTTTTGCGCTTTTAAACAGTTTCAGCGCTAATGAACCCAGTCCGATGATGCTTAATTTGTTGGGTGTTTTAGGGCGTTGCCGTACTTCTTGCGTTTCAATGTCTTTTTCATTGAGAGTACTTTGGCTAATAAGGTCATTATCAATATGTAGCTGATACTGCAGTGCAAAGGGTTGCCACGTCAGATCAATACTTAATTGGCATTGAAGCGTTGTCTGGTCTGCCTGTAAGGTAAATTGATGGACAGGTTTTGAAGAAGGGTCTGCGCTTGCATTGTGTTGCGAGACTAACTGGTTGTCCCAGTACAGGGCCTGCCAGCCGGCCATTGAGCCTTCAAGGCGTAGCTCCCGTCCCAGACATTCGATACGTAATAACTGCAATTTTATCTTCCATTTTAGTAACAATAGGTGCAAATTATCGCTAATTCCTTTGATCAGGCAAGTGTTATGCCTCATTTTATTTTTGAGGTGCTCAATTACATGGACATTAACTTGGTCAAAATGTAATGGTTAGCGAAGATGCTCAGGTATATGGATCGCTTCTGTGGTACAATTCAGCCCTATAGGCATCTATTATCCACAGCCATGTCGGGTTGATGTCTATACAGAGTGTCGTTCGATGCGTTTGCCGGACTTATGTCATGGTGACTAATTAACAGCTCTTTCCATAGTATTTCTCGTTTGCGCTAATGTTTTACCTTGAATCGCTTTACCTTGAATATTGAACTGGTTTTCCCCCATTTGCCTTTTTGTCGATAAACACTATTTTATTGGTTGAGGCTGTTTTATGGACAGACACTATCCTTCTGGTTATGTATCAATACATTATCGCCAGTAGATATTTTTATTTACTACAATATTGGAACACTATTAATGGCTACTAAGGCATTTATTCTTCAACGGATATGCGTTTTTGCGGGACAAGAGTTTGATCCCAACTCTGATGAAGAAATTACTAACGTTTTACGTGATAAATTTAACATTGCACTTCCGCAACGCCGTTCAATGGATGATTCCATGTTAGCGGTCGCCAGTGATCATGAACTTATTAGTTTGATTTTAGAATATCGTTCGATGGGCAAAGCGAAAAGAGCGTAGTCAAGGCTGGTCTCTCTGCTATTACACTTCTCAAGTATCTATTTAAAAGCACTATTTTTCAGCGGATGCTGTATTTAAAGGCTCTCTATTTAAACGTAGTGGGGTTTGTGAAATTGGTGTTATGAAATAAAATTATTGAGGAATTGATAGCCTGCGAACAATAGCCAGGAAAGCCCTAACAGTACCCAAGGTAATTTATTGCCGGATGAAATCGTTTGTTGGCTGTCAGGTTGGCTTTGAAGAGAGTTATCAGATTGTATGTCGAGTAGCGCTGAACTTACGGGCTTCAACTTTTTACGTAGACGATCTGTTTCCCGTGCCTTGGTTTTTTGCTGCTTTTTATACTGATCGATTCCTTTCTGTATTCCCTGAATAACTAGTTTTGTTTGTTCTTTCGTCTGGCCTGGTTTCTGTGTTGCCTTGGCAAGTCGCATTGCTTCCGTTTTTGTTTCGTCTGAAATGGTGCTTTTTGGGATGTGATTCATTAATTTTAACCTTCGCCTTTTAACCTTCCTCGGATGTCACAAAGTATAACCCGAACACGGCTGAAAATGACGAATCGCTGATGTAAAGACTGCCACAAAGATCCTTGTGTAAAACGATGCTTATTCGTATATTCCTAATCATGAAATTCATACAGTGAGAGAATTATGTCCAAGGTTACCGTTAAATTTGAATACGAAAAGGAAACCAAAAATAGCGTGCGTTATCAGGAGGTACCAGAAGAGGGAAAAGCACCTATTATGGGTACTTTGTATGTACAGAAGTGGTTTGCAGGTAGTACGAAAGCGCTTGAAGTCACCATCGATAAGAAGGATTAAGTGCTGATAGTAGAATATAACGTGGGCATAGCATTAAGGCTTGGCCTTAAAGGCGAATGTTTGCAGAGTGATGCTAGCGAATGCAGAATGCGCTAGCACCTCTGTACTATAGAAGAGAGTGTTAATTAATGGCGAGTTTGCTCTTCATCTGTATCAAACCAGAAATCAACATCGTTATTAACACAATAAAATTCTTCTTGTAATAGCTCACCATCAGGGCAATGAGGATCTCTCCAGCGTAAAAGTTCTTCAACGGGGATCACCATAGTTGTTCTGATATTTACCTGTTTCGTACGGCTTTTTATGTTCATAGCAGCATCCTCTTTTTATTAAAAATAGTTTGAGAAAACAAAGCCCATCAATAATCGTTATTTTCAAGGAAGTGTTTTTTAAAATATTTCTTCTATTCTTATTCTTATTGTTAATAAAAAATTTAAGATTAGTACATGAGTCCAAGTCTCTACGTAGCTATATGCTTGAAGTAAATCTTACATAAAAGGTAAGTGCTAATAGCGTTTTAACTTAAATAACTAAGTTAATATATAGTCATATTGTCTTATAACTACATCAGATTCCGCAATTATTTTGAGTTTGATTGGGAGGGTTTTAAGATTATTTTGAACAATATTTAATTAAATTTTCGGATTCTCGTCATGTATAAAATAGTGCTGACATGTTTATGTCGGGTTTCTTGCTATCAACCTCAAGCCCGGTACGCGCAGAGTTTGTCTATAACGAGTTAAGTATGGGTTCAGGTGCGGGCACTCTTTTTTAGTTGGATTGCATCAGTAATTTATAGTCATAAGCAATGAGTTTCCAGCGGTGCAAATCGCCTATATGGCCGATTCTCTCTATATAGGCTTCAGACAACTGGCTATTCATTTTAGTGTTTTTACTATGCCAGGCCGCAGGGATAAGTGCATCGGCGACATGTACAGCAGTTAATGGCTGAAAGCTATTATCTTCAGATAACTGGGGGATTGGGTGGAATAATATAGCCTCTACGGTTAACGTCGGGATATTCCAAAGTGCCATCAACGCGGCACCTACCTCACCGTGATAAACGCCGGTGATTTTTTTTTCGGCAACATGTAAAAGTTTTTCCTCTTTGACTGCATATTGCAGAACTTTAAGATACGAGGCAGGATCTTGAGAAACCATAACCAGAATCCCTACATCATGTAGCAAACCCGCTAAAAAGGCTTGCTCAGTAATGCCTTTATCAGCGCCTGCATCTTTGCATATATCACGCGCTAATCGTGCAACCAATAAAGATCTTTTATTTATTTTCTCGAATGAAAAGTATTTCCAGTTTTTATGAGGAGGGTAAGTACTTGTGATTTGGTTGGATAATGCCAGCCCACTGAGCATGCGGGTACCAATCATTGAAACCGCTTCTGTTATATGACTGATTTGACGTGGCAGACCAAAAAAGGAGGAGTTCACCAGTTGTATTACTTTGGCGCTGAGCGTTGGATCACGTTCAATAATCGCAGATATTTTTCTGGCATCGGTTGAATCAGAGTTTAATTCTTGCGTGAGATCTTGGTATATCTGAGGTACTGCGGGAAGTTTCTGTTGCTGGCTAATGTAGCGTTTAAGTGCCGGTCGGTTTATTAGACGGGTAACTTTGAGTAAGTATTCGATTGTTTGGGCAATCTCTTCTGTCGCAGAAGGCGTTGGAAAAATGCGATGCGTTAATTCCAGTGTGAGTGCCATTTCTTTGGGGAATTCAAGTTTCGCGCCTAATTGGAAGCGTAATGTCTCTGGCCTGATTTTTTGTGCCCGACGCAGCACGCTTAGCTCAATATAGTCCTTTACTGAACTGCTCAGCATTATGGCATCATAATGTCTGATTTCCAGGCGGGAAATAAGCGTGTCTGGATCATCTATGCAGAAAATTTCCCACTCTCTGCCGGTTTGTTTGAGCAATTTTGACCAGTTGAGATATTCACCATGCGGATCGAGCAGCATAATGCTTATGTTTTTTTCAGGTGGCTCTCGCTTCTCTGACACCATACGGCTGCTCGTAAATTGATGAGTGAGATACATAATGATATATCGCTTGAGTCATAATTATTAGCCGTATTTGTACTCAATATTTACACAAAAAAGGTATATATACTTTTTTCTGATTTATAGATTGAAAATTTACCTTATCGATCAGAGCCATCAGAAGAGCCATCAGAAGAGTTATCAGAAAGCTCGTCTGGTTTTTTATCGGCCGGATCGAATGTGTGTGGTCTTGTTTCTGCACGCATGACGCAATACATCCGGAATCCAAATACGGTAATCAGAGCGCCGAGAAGGTCGAACAAAGCAATGATAGGTAACTCCAGTATCAGGCTCCGGTCTTCCATCGTAGAAAGCATATGTGCAATGGGCATCTGAATAAGTTGTATGCTTGTAAAGAGAATGGCGAACCCCGGAAGCAGTTTCCAAAAGTAATCAGCCGAATCCTTCCAGCTTTGTTTTAGACTATCCATAGCAGATTGATTTTCTAAAACGCAGATGTAGTCAGCAAAAGCTAACCGTACACCGATATAAAGTCCGGGTAATATGAGCAACAGAAGCCCTCCAAAAACAGCAATGGAGGTCAGGATAAATGTGAAAAGCAGGGTGCGCCAGAATGACAGGCTGCCAATAATTGCCTGGCTGGCAGAGAGCGGGGCATTATCGAGTGTTGACTGCATGAATAAAATCGTTCCTCCCCAATAAATAGGAAGAAACGTCAGGCTGAGAATAGAAAGGTAAGCCGCTTGTTGTTTTAAATCGTCAGTTTCACTGGTATTAATGTCCAGCCATAATGCCAGGCCATTAAGAAGTAAAAGAAAAGGTAGTTGTATCTTAGCGATGGTTGAAAAATTCTGTTTGAAAAAGTAAAAACTTTGTCTGAGGTATTCAAAAGTGTTCATAAGTAATAGTTCTGCGACTTTCTAAAGGTTACGGTTGGTTAAATAATTATTGACGGTATCAACAATGGCTTGTGTTTGCGGGTCAACTTCCAGATTGATTTTATCACCGATTTTTGTGTTGCCGAAGCTGGTAACTGTGAGTGTTTCGGGGATCAGATAGATGCAAAAACGTGATGCTTCTACTTCGCCAATAGTAAGGCTGCATCCATTCAGGGCAACAAAGCCTTTAGGTAGCAGATATTGCATAAGGTGCGCTGGTGCCTTAAGCCAAAGCGTGCAGTTGTCAGGTGTGCGTTCAATCTGATCAATGGTAGCGACAGACGAGATATGCCCCGACAATTGATGCCCGCCAATTTCATCGCCATAGCGGGCCGCACGTTCAAAATTGACCCTATCCCCGACGTCCAGCTGACCAAGGTTTGTTACATCGAGCGTCTCATGTATCAGATCAAACTGTACGTTGTTCTCATGAAACTCCGTAATTGTCAGACACGTACCATTAACGGCAATGCTAGCGCCGGTTTGCAGGTTGTTGGCATGGATTTGCGGCAGTTTTAAGTGCAGTTGCATAAAGTTGTCGCGTTTGTTCAGCGCGGTGACTTCAGCGAGCCCCTGCACAATACCTGTAAACATCTTTACCTTTCCTGTATCTAGCGATTAATCTAAAGGGGAGAGGATAGCGTATATAGACTCAAAATACCTGCACCAATATTTTAGCCAAAGGAGTATTACATGCATTATCTGATGACAGGAGGAACTGGTTTCATCGGAAGCCGGTTAGTTCATAGTTTGCTGGAAGATAACCATAAGGTCACGGTTGTTTCGCGCTCGCCAGAAAAAGTCATGGGGCTTCTGGGGCCGGGTGTTAATGCGGTTAGTCTTAATGACGTGAATCTTATAAAAGAGCCTATTGACGGGGTTATTAATCTTGCAGGTGAGCCTATTGTTGATAAACGCTGGAATGCACAGCGTAAAAAATTATTACGGGAAAGTCGAATTGACTTTACCGAGCAGTTAATTGAGCAGTTGGTTATGGCTGATGCGCGTCCGGCGTTTTTTATCAGCGGTTCTGCTATTGGTTTTTATGGGAGCCATGAAGGTGGTGCGCCCTTGAATGAAAAGAGTAATCCGGTCATCGGGTTTACTCATGATTTATGTCGAGACTGGGAAGCGGCTGCATTAGAGGCTCAGAAGCGATTGGGGTCGAGGGTTTGTCTGCTAAGAACGGGTGTCGTTTTAGGTGCGGGTGGCGGCGCTCTCGCTAAAATGTTGCCACCGTTTAAGTTTGGATTAGGGGGGGCTATCGGTAGTGGTGAGCAATGGATGTCATGGATACATTTAGAGGATGAAGTAGCCGCCATTCGGTTTTTAATGGTACATGAAACGCTGGTGGGCGTTTTCAATGTGACATCACCTAATGCGGTTACCAATAAAGTTTTTACAAAAACCTTAGGTGCCGTATTAGATAAACCTACCTGGCTGACAGTACCTGAGTTTATGTTGTCGCTAATGTTGGGTGAAGCGAGTGAGTTGTTAGTGAAAGGGCAGAGGGTTTACCCCGCGTGTTTACTGGATGCAGGATTTGAATTTACTTATCCCGGTCTTGAAGAGGCGTTGCACTCGGTTCTTTAGGCTGAGAGTTAGTATTCTGGATTTTAAGTTGTTCCAGCGTTCTCTCCAGTTGTTTTTCGATGCGCTCTAATTTAGATTCTATGCGAGTAATACGGCGAATGTTTTCATCTTCCCGGGTAATCATCACTTTTTCATCCTGCTCAATGAAAAATACAGAGAAGCTCGCGGTGAGCATTGAGAACAAGCCAATACCCATTAAAATGAGTAGTGCGCCAAACAGGCGTCCTGTGGTGGTGCTAGGCACCAGATCACCATAGCCGACCGTTGTGATAGTAACCCATGCCCACCAGATGCCATCCAGGGGTGATTCGAAAGCAGGATCAATTCCGGATATCATAAATCCTGAAAAAAGCATGATCAGAAAACTGATAAAGAGCGTCATTCCTAAATTATGCCGAGATAATACTGAGCGTACGTCTGTAGAAATTCGCAGGAAAATGCCGAACATAATCAGAAGCCTCAGGCTTCTGAGCATACCGGCATAGAAGGTTTCCATACCCCAGATGATAGGTATGCCCGCCAGGATGATCAGTATGTTCATCCAGTTGTCAGCTAAGTATTGTCTGCGGTTATCGACCAGTGTTAGCAGGATGCTGGATTCTACGATAAAGCAAATCCAGATAAACCAGTCAGTAAGAAAAGTGATGGCAGGGGTCGATAAGCCTTTTTCACGCAAATACCAATCGACAATAATCCAGAGAGCAACCAGCATCATCGGCCCTTCTAAACGTCGGGACCAGCGTTTAGCACGATTATTCTCTTGATCGCTTACGCCACCGAAACCAATACGGCTCAGTAACGCTTGATGTCTCTGAAAGGTCATACGTGCTTCCTGTTACTATATCTTGCCTTTGTTGCGGCGTAGTCGAAGTTTTTCTATTGCCTGTAAAAGAAGATCGCCTTGCCATAAGGATTTTTCGTTTGAATATAGATGTTGTTCCATATCAATAATAAGAAAATCGAATGTCTTGTTTCGGGTAAGGGGGCTGATATCTTCCAACGTCTGAATAAGCGTGTCGGGCCAAAAGTGCTGAGCCCATTCAATTAAACGTAATTTGCTAATATCGACATTGTCTTGCTGACATGCCATAGCGAGTGCTTGAAAGGTGTTTTTTTCTGCAAGGGAATGAGCGTGTATCTTTTTCTCATTTTGGCGTTCAGTGAGTGCTTCACGTTTTTTCTGTGTCTTCACTCTCATTTTGCGCAAGCCGTTATAAGTATAGAGCCATCCTAACGATGAAATGATACTCACGGTTGCCAAAAACACAATGAGTGGGATCTGTTGGCTAGGGGGTTGTTGAGTAGGAGTTGTTGATTGGATATCTGATGTGGGTGATTCAGGTGCAGAAGTCGATTCAAACGATACTGCTTTCTTTGCTGGAACTAGCGGGCTTGTTGAATGAGTTGGCGAGTTTACATGGAGAATAAGAGGGGGAATCGAGGCAATTTTACTCTGGTCTTCATACGTGTCCCACCAGTGAATATCAATGGGTGGGAGCGTGACTTCCCCTCTTTCTTTCATCGTGACTTTAACGGTCTCAATACGGCGGCTCACCAGCCCGCGTTCATCAAAACTTTCTTCAAGATCGGTTTGCAGGAGTTCCAGATCGGCGAGTTCATTTTTTAGTATTGATAAGGAGGGTAAACGTGCCGCAGGCAACCCATGCGCGGTCAGTGTTAACTTTCGTATAAGTGAGCTTCCAGGTGCGAGTACGGCAGGTTGATCGATTGACTCTTCCAGCTGAAGAGTGCTTAAAGGAAGCCAATAACCCCGTGAGTTTGTATTTGCTCGTGGAATAACGGCAATTTCAATTTCATTGCCTTGTGTTTCAAAATATTGATCGCTGGCTGAGGTGCCTGAAAACAAGGGTGGTTCAATAAAGTGAGTGCCAGGCTCATCGGGAAAAATTGCATAGCGGCGTTCTTCCAGAAAGTACGCTTGCCCTTTGATCTTTATCTCACTTTTCTTTATCTCCTCAATAGGCAGAATAAGTGCCTGATTTAAGAAGGGGTCAGACAAAACAGCATTCTTATTTAATGGCTCTTTATGGAAAAATTTGACTCTGTATATGAGCTGACTACCCTCATAGGCTTCAGTATGATCAATGCTTGTCGTGATAAAAAGGGGCTCCCCGTCGACAGTCGGTGTGCTTTGATTTGTGATTTCTTTCGGTAGAAGCCCTGTTACCTCTATTAATAAAGGGTCCGCCTGTTCACCATTTACCGATAGCGCTGGAATTTTAATTTGACCCGCATGCTTAGGTCGCAACAGAACTTGCCAGCGAGTGGTTGCTTGTCTTGAGCCCGCTTGTAGGCTCGAAATTGTCATTTGTTTGATACCCAGTAAATCAAAATCCTGGTTCAGTACAGATAAGTCAGGTCTTTGTGGTTGCCCTTGTTGAGTTGACTCAATCGTCAGACGGACAGTTTCCTGAGTTGAAATACTGTACTTGTTTAAGTAAGCATTGACCTCGGCATGTACAGGCGAAGCGAGTAGCACAAATAGAAGTAGAAAAGTTCGCATGACGTTATCGTGATCCAGACTGAAAGTAGATGAGCAAATATTTATTATTAATGAAGCAACCTGTTATATCAATGACTTGGTCCCCATTTGAGTTAGATTCTCGTATAAGCGCAATTAAATAATCAGCCTATAAATTGAGAAATCTATAGTTCACGGTTTTGTGCATTTCACAGTACAATGTTGGCATTATAGAGAAGCAAGACAAACTCATTATGAATGAAATTATTGTAGATATCCGTATATCTCCCGATGAATACATAAAACAGTACCGTATACCCGGCTGTATGGTAAGTACCCATGCGCGCGATGGGCGAAGCGTGCGTTTCCCCGCTGACATTCTCCAGCCCTTTTTATTGCACACTGGAATAGCCGGTAGTTTTAAAATTGTGTTTGATTTGCATGGGAAATTTAAAACAATAGATCGAATATGAATCTGAATCTGATGACAGGATGTAAAACATGCGTAGCATCGTTATAATGCAGTCATCTTTTTCTTAAAACGGTCTGGTTATGCTTTATACCTTGGCAAAATCCCTTATGTTCAGTATGGATGCAGAACGCTCACATCATATTGCATTACGCAGTATGAATATGGCGGCGGCCATCGGATTACCGTCATTGATGGGTGCCGAAAAGCTTGATGCGCCCGTTGAAGTCATGGGTATTAAATTTCCTAATCCAGTAGGTCTGGCGGCAGGCTTGGACAAAAATGGTTCAGCTATTGATGGCTTGGCGGCGATGGGCTTCGGTTTTATCGAAGTGGGTACCGTGACGCCACGGCCGCAGATAGGTAATCCCAAGCCGCGCTTATTCCGTATCCCCGAACATAATGCGATTATTAATCGTATGGGATTTAATAATCACGGGGTGGATGAACTTCTCGCTAATATTGATCGCGCTCGTTACAAGGGAGTGTTGGGGATTAATATAGGCAAGAATAAAGACACATCCAATAAAAAAGCGAACGATGATTACATATACTGCCTACGTAAGGTTTATTCACGCGCTTCCTATATAGCACTCAATATTTCTTCTCCCAATACACCCGGATTGCGATCATTACAGTTTGGCGAGTCATTGAATACCTTGTTAGAAGTTATCAAAAATGAGCAAGCCAAACAGGCGAATTTACATGATCGTTATGTGCCTATCGCTGTAAAAATTGCGCCGGATATGACAGACGAAGAGATTGAAATGGTTGCCTATTCATTAAAAACCTATGAAATGGATGGAGTTATTGCAACCAATACAACGCTATCCAGAGAAGGTGTTGAAGACTCAGCTTTGCAAGTTGAATCCGGTGGTTTGAGTGGTGCGCCTGTACGCAATAAATCGACTAAAGTGATACGCGTATTATCTAAAGCATTGGATGGCGCCTTGCCTATTATAGGCGTGGGTGGCATTACTGAAGGTTTTGATGCCGCTGAGAAGATTGAGGCGGGTGCTAGCCTTGTTCAGGTCTACACTGGCTTTATTTATAAAGGTCCGACTTTGGTCAGTGATTCTGTTAGAGCTATACAGGCGTTACACAACGTATAGACGACCGCTGGTTTATGAAGTTGATCGCTATTTTACGCGATAGTTAAAGGCGTGATGGTTAAGAGCACATGCAATGACAAAAAAAGGCTCCTCAATATGAGGAGCCTAATTTTTTGTAAAAGGGGTACAGCATCAATGTAATGCTGGGTGAGCCTGAATGGCTGATACTCCTGCCATTCCATTCCAATGAGCCTCACGACCTTGGCGCCATCCACTCATCCAGTGGCTGCGCAAATCGATAACTTTAACAGGACAGTCGTCGCGAGATTTCCCACTTAAGCCGGCCTGGAAGCCCCGGTTGAAAAGAGTTGAAGCCTTATCTCGTTTTTGTCTCTTCATAAAAAAGTGCCTATATTTCGTTATTATGAGAACGTGAATCCTGAGGCTGGATATTCACTGATACTGTGATAAATTCCATCATTTGGCTCATCACACCTGTATTGATAACGAAAATAGTGTGTTAGTGCGATTAAAATTATCTATTACTTTATTGCTTCTGATAGTAAGCGCCTGCAAAAAAGGTGATCTATCAGCAGCTTAGATACGTTCATTACTGTAGAAAAACGGCATGAAAAAAATTCACGGGATGCTGAGAACGATTGAATGTTATTATCGATGTAAGCGTAACTACTTGATCTGACTGTTTTTTTGCAGACGGTATACATAACTTGGAAAAAAAATGAAATTTTTTGCGACCTGTCCTAAAGGGCTAGAAATATTGTTGGTAGCGGAATTAACCGAATTAGGTGCTGCTGACGTCAAACTAACAGCGACGGGCGCTGAGTTTTATGGCGAACTAGAGCAGGCATATAGAGCGTGTTTGTGGTCGCGGCTAGCTAACCGTATTTTACTACCCATTGCCGAAGAAAATGTAGAAACAGCCGATCAGCTTTATGATGCGGTACAGTCGGTTGACTGGTTGGAGCATATGAGGCCGGAAGCGTCTTTATTGGTTGCCTTTACCGGTAAAACTGATGCGATCAACCATACGCACTTCGGTGCTTTAAAAGTTAAAGATGCCATTGTTGATCAAATTAGAGATAAAACGCAGATGCGCCCCAGCATTGACCGCGAAAATCCTGATCTGCGTGTACATGCTCATATTTATCGTGGCAAGTTAACTTTATCGCTTGATCTCTCCGGCGGCAGTTTGCATCGCCGTGGTTATCGTATTCGCGCCGGTATGGCCCCGTTAAAAGAAAATTTGGCGGCCGCTATTTTACGCAGAGCTCAATGGCCTGAGTTAGCGGTTGATCATCCTGTCTTATTCGACCCTATGTGTGGTTCCGGCACATTGGTGATTGAAGGTGTATTAATGGCGGCTGATATTGCGCCAGGTATATTGCGTGAGCAGTTTGGCTTCGAGCGCTGGGTGCAGCACCAGCCGGAATTGTGGGAGTCACTGCTTGCTGAAGCGGAGCAGCGTAAAGAAGCCGGTTTGGCTCAGTTAACCACGCGTTTTTATGGCTATGATCAGGATTCTGAAGTACTTGTACTGGCGAAAGATAATGCTGAAAGAGCAGGGGTCGATCACCTGATCAGCTTTAAGAAAGCATCCGTTGAGCAGATGGTCGTGCCTGAGAATGCGCCTGGTTTGATGGTGACAAATCCTCCTTATGGGGAGCGAATGGGCGAAAGTCAGGAACTCATGTTTTTGTATCGTCATATCGGGGATGCACTAAAACAGGATTTTGCGGGTTGGAAAGCGGCCATATTTACCGGGAATCCAGATCTTTGCCAGGTGGTGGGTCTTAAAGCGGATAAATCATACAGTCTCAATAATGGCCCGATAGATGGGCGCTTGTTTCTTTATACCTTGTATACAGACCGGGCTACCACAGCAAAACATGATGATGAGCAAGAAGCAGGCACGCTGAGCGACAACGCACAGATGTTTGCTAATCGCCTGAAGAAAAACCTTAAAGCCCTTAAAAAGTGGCACAAGCAAGAAGAGATTGAATGTTACCGTCTTTATGATGCGGATATGCCAGAATATGCTGTGGCTGTCGACTTGTATAAAGAGTGGGTGCATGTACAGGAATATGCTGCACCCGCATCAATCGATAAAGTAAAAGCGTTTGACCGTATTAAAGATGTCTTGGCGGCCATACCCGAAGCTTTAGGCGTTGATCCACGCCGCATTATATTGAAGCAGCGTAAAAAACAAAGCGGTAGTGATCAATACGGTAAACAGGCGAGTGTCGGCCGGTTTTTCGAGGTGAAAGAGCACGGTTGCCGATTACGCATCAATTTACATGATTATCTGGATACCGGATTATTTCTGGATCATCGACCCATACGTCACCAGATTCAGGAAATGGCAGCCGGTAAGGATTTCTTAAACCTGTTCTGTTACACCGCATCGGCCAGTGTGCATGCGGCGGTTGGTGGTGCAAAATCGACGACCAGTGTTGATATGTCAACTACGTATTTACAATGGGCCATGAAAAATATGGCGTTAAATGGTTTCAATAATAAAGCACATCATTTTATTGAAGCGGATTGTATTAGTTGGTTGAAAAAACAACGTAAGCCAGAATATGACCTGATCTTTATGGATCCTCCTACTTTTTCTAACTCTAAGAAAATGCTGGATGTGCTGGATGTGCAGCGTGATCATATTGATTTAATTAAGTTGGCTATGCGCTTGTTGCGCAAGGATGGCGTGTTGATTTTTTCAAATAACTATCGCCGCTTTAAAATGGATTATGAGTTGTTGGCGGGTTTTGATATTCGTGAAATTACCGCGAAAACAATTGATCCTGACTTCAAGCGGAATACGCGTATCCATAGCTGCTTTGAAATACGCTGGCCTTAAGTGAGTGTGAATTCACGGCTGCAGTGAATTTTGGCATAGTTCATGCTGTATTTTAGTGCGAAGCAAAGCGCCTCATAGGCGCTTTGTTGCACCAAACTGGGTTGTTTTTTTATATCCATTAATAATCAATAGCTTATTGGGTATTTATATCTACTCTAAGAATGATAATTAATCCGATTATTAAAATTCTGCACCTATTTGGGATGAAATATAAGAAAGCGCACCATAATTGAGCATCAGTAATGTATGCGTCAGTATGAACTTAGGAGATAGTTGTGGATAATGTTAATAGTGCTGTAGAGACGCTAGTTCAAAGCTCCAATACCCTGTTTATTTTGATGGGTGCCATCATGGTGTTTGCCATGCATGCCGGATTTGCCTTTCTTGAAGTGGGTACCGTACGTCATAAGAATCAGGTAAACGCGCTGGTTAAAATCATGACGGATTTTGGTTTCTCTGCTGTCGCCTATTTCTTTATTGGTTATTGGATAGCTTATGACGTTACTTTTTTTCAGGATGCGGAAACGCTTGCCGCTGGTAATGGTTATGAGCTTGTTAAATTCTTCTTCCTAATGACGTTTGCTGCCGCTATTCCTGCGATTGTCTCAGGAGGCATAGCGGAGCGTGCTAAATTCTGGCCGGTGCTTGTTGCATCAACATTAACTGTCGCTTTTGTATATCCGCTTTTTGAAGGGATTATCTGGAACGGGAATTATGGTTTTCAGGCATGGTTAGAGTCTTCTTTTGGCGCCGGTTTTCATGATTTTGCAGGCTCGGTAGTAGTACATGCAGTGGGTGGGTGGATTGCGCTGGTGGCTGTGTTGTTTCTGGGAATTCGTAAAGGACGTTATCGTAATGGGCGTTTGGTGGCTTTTCCACCGTCGAATATTCCATTTTTAGCCTTAGGAGCCTGGATCCTGTCGATTGGCTGGTTTGGTTTTAACGTAATGTCGGCTCAAACACTTGAAGGTGTTTCGGGGTTGGTGGCGGTGAACTCTCTGATGGCGATGGTCGGTGGTATTATTGCCGCATTAATCGTCGGTAAGAATGACCCTGGCTTTATTCATAATGGTCCATTGGCTGGATTGGTTGCTGTATGCGCGGGTTCCGATGTGATGCATCCTATTGGTGCGTTAGTGGTGGGTGCTATCGCCGGTGTTATTTTTGTCTGGATGTTCACGCTACAGCAGAATAAATGGAAAATTGATGATGTGCTGGGTGTGTGGCCCTTGCATGGCTTATGTGGTGTCTGGGGTGGGATTGCTGCGGGTATTTTTGGCAGCGAAGCTTTAGGTGGTCTGGGAGGCGTTAGCCTGACTTCTCAGATAATAGGTACGGTTGCTGGTGTTACTGTCGCCGTCGTCGGTGCGGCGATTGTCTATGGTGGTATCAAGGCCGTTGTTGGTTTACGTTTGAGTGAAGAAGAAGAGTTTAACGGTGCTGATCTTAGTATTCATAAAATTGAAGCGACTACTAATGATTCATAAACCGGTAATGACTCATAAGCTGGAAATATAACAAATACGGGTCACAATAGAGGCTAACTCTGTGTGTAACTGTCAGCCCTGGTTTTCGAACCGGGGCTTTTGTGTTTTTACAGTAGCTTATTCGTCAAATCTTTATTTATCAGATCCTTTATTTGTCAGGTCCAGCTGGGCTAAAATCCACTGCTAAGCCAAATTTATAACAAAGTGCTGCTTATTAATGAAGTAGCATAAATTCGTATTGGATGCTGAATGCTTTTTAACAAGCTCCCTGATGACCTGTTTTTACCGCTTTCGGGTAAGAACCGACATATTTATCACGCCGTTCTTTTGCAATTGGCTGATCTGTTTTTTGATGAGGATCTGGTTGATCCTTTTATTCCTAAGGATATGGTACGTTCGACCATTGAATATGCTGTGGTGCGTTTAGGCGTCCGGCGCTGGGAACCGGAAGAAGATGATTCCGAAGCAGGTGAGTTGCCGCGTTCAACGGCAGAATACACCAACCGTATCTATCGACGTCTGGTTCAAACGGGGTGGCTGGAAGAGGAACAGCGTATTTATCGCACGTTTGTGCTGATGTCTCCTTCGATCAGTTTTCTGTTACGTTCGCTTGTCTCTATCTCCAAACTTGAGAAACGTTCCTATGGCGGCGCTGTACTTAACGTGCTGAGCTCTTTAGAGTCTGCTGTGAATGATCCCGCAGGGCGTGGCATTACGCTGTCGGAAGCAGCGCAAACAGCAGCCGATTTCAGTGCGCATCTGACCGATATGATGTTGGGGTTACGTGAGCTGAGAATCAGTTTGTCAAACGTAGAAAGCCCACAGGAAGTGGTACGCGGTTTTTTTGATCGGTTTGTCGAAAAGATTCTTGTGTCAGACTACAAAACGCTGAAAACTAAAAATAATCCGTTCAGGTTTCGTCGACAAATTATCTCACTTTTACGTGATTTGCAGTTTGATAGCATCAAACTGGATAAACTGACCGTGCATTATCAGGAACAGTTTGAATCTACTTATGACGATGCTGAAGCGATGGTTCATCTGCATATTAACCGTATTATGCGTATCTTTGAATCTGTTGATAAACGTCTTGATACCATCGATGATTTCCGTTATCGCCTTGAAAAACGGGTAGCTGATACCATACGGTATATGGACAAAACAACACCTGGAATGGCATCGAGGTTATCTCGATTGATTACCAAAGTCGCTACAAACCCCGCGCTGCCTGTTATTACAAACTTAGAAGAAGTAGGGTTTATCTCGCCATCCAGTGTGCGTTCGCCTTTTAAACGACGTATTCAGAATGAGCCACGCGTCATACATCAGCAAATCATTGATCCGAAAGCGCTTCAGCTGCGTCAGTTATTCAAAGAGTTTAAAGAGCGACGTGAGGTTAGGATCGATCGCATTGATGCGTATCTTGATCGCCATCTGATCCAAAAAGAATCGCTACGTGCGGATGAATTCCAAATTGATAGCATCGAAGACTACATCTGCTTTAGCTATATCCGCCATTTAGCTTCGTTGGGCAAGCAAGCCAAAAAAACGGCAGAGCAGTTCAATATTCAGTTTAATGATCAATACACTCAGGTTGCCGGAATGGTCGAGTGTCGTGATTTTGTTATTTATAGGAAACGTTAATGCTTGGTGATCTGCAAAAAATAATCGGCCGAAGTGATCAGTATGAAGCAGCGGATTTTACGCGTGCTGCTAATTTGTTGCTGACCAGTCAGTTTTTACACGCTGATCGTTCATCGCACCGGGATAGTTATTTCCTGATAGCCTCACATATCGATTATTTTACCAATCTGTTTGAAGCCATTGGCTGGTCTTTCCTGTATCAGCCGGATGAAGCCTATCTTGGTATCCTTCCTCAAGCTGAAGAACGTAATTTAAAGCTACGTTTAGACGAATCATTACTACTGTTATGTATGCGCCAACAATATGAGCAGAAGTTGGAAAAGTTTGAAGTGGAAAGTGGTAAGGCCTATACCACGATTAATGATTTACTCTCTTTATATGAGAACTTAACGGGTAAAGAGATACCGAATGAAACCCGCATGAAGGAAATTTTATCGCTCTTCGCTCGTCATGGTGTGATTGAGCGGGGCAAGCCTAATGAAATGGAGCCGAAAAATATTCCATTCAGTATTCAACCGACGATTCGTCAGGTTGTTGTCGAAGATTACATCGGTCAGCTCGAAGCGTTATGTGATACAGACACACGTGATGCCCTGACAGAAGCAGAAGAGGCGGATGCAGATGAAACAGCTTAATCGTATAGTCCTGGTTAACTGGTATGTGCTGGGTGCTGTTGAAATACCTATCAAAGGAAATGTGGCGATTGTCGGTCCCAATGGCTCGGGTAAGTCGGCATTGTTGGATGCTATCCAGACAGTTTTGATGGGTGGGCATAAGCGCCATATGAGTTTTAACGCATCGGCAGGCCAAAAAAGCGAGCGTTCTTTGCGCACCTATTGTCTGGGTTATCTGGATGACGGCAGCAAAAAGGCCATGTTGAGGGAAGATTCTCTGACCTATATGGCGCTCAGTTTTTTTGATACAGAGACGGCCAAAGAAACCTGTATCGGCATTGCAATTAGCGCATCGACAGCTTCACCTGATGAAGAGATTTTAGGGCGTTTTATCTTGCCTGATTTTTCAGTAGGGCTAGATGACTTCTCACTACGTGAGGGTGATGGTCGCCTGCCAAAAGCGTGGTCACAGGTACGCGATCAGTTGCTGAAACAATGTCCGGAGATGATTCTGGAAAAGCGTGCCAGTAAGTTTATACGTGATGTGACGGCGACGCTGAGCCATGACCCACAGATGCCTAATGATGATGAAAAATTCATTAAGAACTTTAAAAGTGCATTGCGTTTCGTCCCCATCGACAGCCCCACCCGATTCGTGCGTGAATTTGTTTTGGATGAAAAGATTGTTCACGTTGGTGCCTTTCGTAAATCATTGGACGAATACCGTGCAATGGAGCAGAAAACGCGTGAAGTATTCAATCGCATAGCCGAGTTGGAAAAAGTTCAGGAGCAGTGTAAGGGGATTCAGCGCAATATAAAAAACGCGGTCGAATATGAGTGGGTTGTACATGAAACTCGTTTTGATAATGCCGACCTGAAGAAAGAAGATGCTCAAGAGCGACTTGAAAGTAATCAGGAAAAAGAAAGCGGCGCACAGAAAGAATTAGAAAATCACAGCGCAGAGATGAGCAATGTGATGCAAAGCCTTGCCGATGCGCGCGCACAGTTGAATAACACTAACGCCGCTCATCAGATTAAAGCGTTGGAAAATTCGATCACTGCACGCCTGCATGAAGAAGGTGTGGTTAAAGATAAAATTCAGAATGTTTATAATTTACTGAGAACTACGGTTGGGTTTTCAAATTATGAACAACTATTACCGGAATCTTTTCGCCCATTAGTGATGAACTCTGTTGCCTTGTGGCGTTCGGGTGAGGATATGATGGCCGATGTCTGGCCGCCAGAGCCGGTTGAAGTCGATAACACGCTTGATCAGCTTAAGCAGAGTGTTGATTCTGTGAGGCGCGATATCGGTCGTAAATTTGAAGAATCGGTCATTCGTATCAACGAACTGCGTACCAATATTCAGAATCAGAAGGGCGCAGTAGAACAGCTCAAGCAAGGGCGGGCACCGGTACGCCATAATACCCGTGATTTGATGGAGCTTTTGGCTGAATACGGTATTGAATCCACGCCGATCTGTGAGCTGGTGGATATCAATGAAGATAAATGGCGTATTGCCATTGAGTCCTTTTTGGGTGCTCGTCGTGAAGCACTGATTGTTGATCCTGATCGTGTTAAAGAAGCGATTACTTTGTATCGTCGCAAAGGTCGTCACTTGAAAGGCTGTCGTATCATTAATACGACAAAGTCGGGCGAATGGTTAAATCGTAATAAACCCCAGTCGCTGGCGCATTTTGTTGATACCGACAATGAACACGCACAAGCGTATATGAATCGCGCCCTGGGTGGCGTGATTGCCGTCGAAACCGAGACTGAGTTACTACGTCAGGAGCGTGCATTAACCTACGATTGCATGCTGCAAACCGAAGGCTCAACGACGTCTATTAATGAATTATCGCCGATTATGGGTATTCGCCGTCGTGGTGATCAGTTGGCAACTCAGGGTAAACAAGTCGATGAGATGATGGTTGAGTTTACGACGCTCGGAAAACGCCATGAATCATTGGAGAAATTACGAGATAGCCTGATCAATTTGACCACAAGTCTGGCCGGTGCCACTGAGAAAGTGTTTGATCTGGTACAACAGCGCGAGCAGCTAAGCGCTGATATTCAGGGTTGTCGTCAGGCCATTACCGATATGCGTAATCATGATGACACGGGTATTCAGCAGCGTATCGTTGAGCTGGCTGAGGCTCAAAAGGTAGCCGGAGAGAAAAACAAGCTGCTGATGGATAAATTGCAGCGCATCCGTACCCATATGATAAAGGATTCGGCGGCGCTGGAAGTGCTTACCCAAGAGCTTACCGAGCATGCTGACGCGCGTAATGTGTGCGCGGTAAAAGCGGACTTTGATGCGCAGTCGGCGCAGGAAAAACGTGATTATCTTGACGAGAGTTGTGGCGGAGAGTTAGAGCGGATTATTTTTGAAGCGGCTAAAAAAGCGCAGGCAGAATTATCGCTTCACGAGAAGAAAAAGTACTCTGTCCGGGATGCCATCGCTAACTATAAAGCGAAATTTCATGGCGGCGGTATGAGTCATCAGGGACTGGATAAAATCGGACCTGAGTCAACACACGAAGAGCTTGAACAGTACGTTAACGAAACAGTACAGGCGTTAACTGACTCTGAACTGGCCTTGTACACGTTAAAAGCAGAGCGTGCGCGCCTTGAGGCTGAAGCGTCGTTCCGTTCTGACTTTGTTGCCCATCTGAATGATCAGATCAATAACATCAAAGATCTGATTCGCGAGCTGAATAACCATCTTAAAAATCGTCCATTTCACAAAGAAATGTACAGTTTTGAGATGATGCCGAACCCGGAATTGAAGGATATTCTTGAGTTGGTAGAAGCCTATACGCGCCTGGATCAGGCCAATGTCGGCTCGCTGTTCGATCTCAAATACGATGAAGATCGTCCGCATCAGGATGCGTTGTCTAAAATCCATGATGTTTTGAAAGATGAAGGTGAAAGTAGTCTGCTTCAGGATTATCGTAACTTTTATAATTTTGAACTGGTGGTTAAAGATCTCAATGGCAACCGTAAAACCACGTTAACACAGCGTATTAAAACCGGTTCAGGGGGTGAGCATCAGGTACCTTTCTATGTGGCCATGGCAGCCGCGATGGGCGCGGCTTACCGGCTTAAAGAAGGGCCTGATGGTAAAGCCGTAGGTGGTATGAGTTTGTCGGTATTTGATGAAGCCTTTAACAAGTTGGATTCGGAAAATACCATGACGTCATTGGGCTTTATGACCGATTTGGGGCTGCAGACTATTATTGCGGCACCGGATGAAAAATACTCTCTGCTATCTTCCTGTATGGATACCATCATCAATGTCTGTCGTGATGGGCGTGTAGTGGATCTTGATGTGGAGTTTCCTACCGCGAAGGGTAAAGAGTTATTGAACTCGGATACCCCGCGTAAACTGATGGAACAAGACGACTTGTATGAGGCGGCACTGGAAACGGTCTGATTTTTTAGCCAGTCTCTTTTAAATGAGAGACTGGCTTTTTAATCGAGGGGCTGGCTTTTTGAAAGAGGGATCAATGGCCAGAATGTTTTTGTCCATATAGCTGAGAATTATAGTGCCTCCTTTTTCCGAGACTCCCTTTTCCGAAATCGACCAGTCAGAGGCTGAGTCCAGCAGGCGCAGTAAAATACTTCTTAACGGAGCCGGTTTTGCAGGATCAGGCATAAATTCAGTATGAGTAAACTGCTGATGACTCAGTAATCGGCAGATGTCCTTTATGCACCAAAGCTCGGGAGGCGAGCAGAGAGGCTCTAAAGAGCCAATCAGCGACGGTGCTAATAACTGTTTATCTTTTGCAAAAAATTTTCTGACACTCAGATCGCGATCTATACCAGGGAAAGTATTATCGCGCGCATTGCTGCTGAAAGAGAGTGCTTCAAGCCCCTGAATAATGGCGGTTAGCTGCCAGTTACAGGCTTTGATTAGTTTCCATACCGGCTCGATGCTGCTTTTTGATCCAAGGCTGAATTTTGTAGCCTGACGTCCATCGAGCATATCTTCTGTCAACAGGGTTATCTGTAAATAGGTGGTCTGAAAATCTATCAGGCATAGCGGTGTTTTAAGATAAGCGTACGACCGCTCTCTCCTAAAGAAAGAGATCCATTCAGTACGGGTTTCTAATTGATTTAGAACAGGAATATGCATCATTATAGAGTATCATTTTTTCCCAGAGTATAAAGAGAATAGGTAACCAACGCATTATGAAACTATTGAACAGATCCGCCATTACTTTGTTAGCCCGGATCCCTTTTGCTGAATGGATTGCTGGTTTACCTTTAGATAGCGAATTAATTAGCGTGCCCACCTCATTGGAGGAGCTGCGTAAAGAAGGCAATGTTTATCTTATTAATGAAGTCGATGAAGAAGCTGATTTTGCAGAGGCATTAAAGCACTCATGGGAAATGATCTTTAAAAATGAGCTGGCAGCGTGGGATGAGTTTGGAGATCATTGGCCTGAAAATTTATCGTATGAGTTATTCTGCCAATGGTTTGAGCGTACGAATCAGATAATGACGTTTGATGTATCTGATGAGGTGTTGTTACTCGCCCCGTTAGAAAATTTGACCGAATGAGCGGTGATAACGCATGAATAATGAAGTGCTACAGAATATCTCTCAGGGAATGAGGTTCCATCCCCTACGCGAAGCCTTCTATGAAGAGATGCATTCACGGCCGTTTCAGGTCATTCCCAGCCCCGCCCGTGTTACGCATCTGGCCATTTTATGTGATGACACCCAGAGACAGGAGCAATTTGAACATCTGAAAACACTCTTTACTGCTTTTGGCGTAACGCCGCCCGAGCATGATGAGGTGTGTATTCAGTATGAGTTGGGAGGATTAAGAGTTCGTCGCGAAAAGCATCTGGAATTTACGACCTACACCTTCATTAACTTTGATGTGCCCGCCGATTCTGATCCGTTTGACGTTACGGGTGTGGCCGCTTTGCCGCACGCATGGTTGCAGAGTATGCCAGGTGAAGTGATTACTGCATTTCATTTGTCGGTTGAAGCGTCTGATTCCGATGATGATGTGATGTTACCGAGGGTAAAACAGTTTTTCGAAGGAATGCGGCTGGTGGGTAGTAGCCCTCAGCAAGGGGATGCCCGCGTCTGGACAACCTTACGCTTACACAGCGATGGTTTCGGTCGCTTTCTAATATGCAATAAACGCATGAGTGACAGCCAGTTGGGCCGTTTGGCACAACGTATCATGGAGATTGAAACCTATCGTTTGATGGCCTTAATTTCTTTACCGCTGGCGCGAGAATGTGCGCCTCATTTAGGGGCGATGGATCGGCAACTGGCCGAGTTAACTCAGCATCTTTCAGAGCGCGATGTTATCAATGAGAAAGAGGTGTTGTCTGAGCTAACCTTTATAGCGGCGCGGGTTGAGGATTATCGGGCCAAAACCACCTTCCGTTTTACCGCGACGCAGGCATATCATGAACTGGTCTTACAACGCTTGGTTGAACTGCGTGAAGATGAAGTGTCTGGCCATTTAACCGTCACCGAGTTTTTAACGCGGCGTTTAACGCCAGCAGTGCGTACCTGCCAATCCGTCGGTGAGCGTCTTGAAGATATGTCAAAACGTATCGATAGGGTGTCTGATATGATGCGGACACGGGTCGAGTTATCCATTCAGGCGCAAAATCAGCAATTGCTGGCATCCATGGATCGGCGTTCTAAAATTCAGTTAATGATGCAGCATACCGTAGAAGGATTATCGGTCGCGGCTATTAGTTATTACGCCGTTGGCTTGATTAAAATCATGATGGAAGCGGCGCATGACAGCGGCTTACATTTTAATAAGAATCTGGCACTCGGCATTGCTGTGCCTGTTGTTATCAGTAGCGTATGGTTAGCGACGCGTAAAATACATAAACACTTTCTAAAACTGGCAAAAGAACAGCGAGAGGCTGATCTTGCGGATGAACAAGTGTCAAAAGAGGTGAAGAAATAAAATGAGTACCGCACAGATTATTGAAGATAAATTGCATGCAGCATTGGCTATTTCTGAATTACAAATCGTTAATGAAAGCCATATGCATTCCGGACCCGCCGCAGAGAGTCACTTTAAACTATTGCTGGTGTCAGAAGAGTTTGTCGATAAAGGCTTAGTTAAGCGTCATCAGATGATTTATAAAATATTGGCGGATGAGTTACAAAATCCCATTCATGCCTTAGCCATGCATCTTTACACAGAGGAAGAGTGGCAGAAGAAAAACGGTGTAGTGATGCCCTCACCAGCCTGCAAAGGCGGCTCGAAAAGCTAATCATTATCTGCTCATAAATTAGGTATTGATCGACAATAGGTATGCCGCTATGGTTCTAGGACTATGGCGCCTAACTAGCATGTACTCGCGGATGAATCAAAGGTATGAGGAGTTGCCATTGAGTAGTTCTTTAGCAAATGCTATTTATTTACTCAGTGTGATTTTTTATTAAAATTAGTATTTATAAAGAGTCCTGATAAGCAGACCATTAGGAGGTATACAAATGAGTAAAGATGAAGTGGTGAATAAAGAAAACAATACGTCAGATCTAAAGGCTTATCCGGCTATTATTTCTTCTTTGCGTTCCCCTTTAAGTATGTTTGGGCTGGCGATGCTCATTTGTAATGCTGTTTTTTCACTTTCAGCGGGTTTGATGGGAGAGTTAGACGCATTTATTTACGCAATACATACATTTCTAAGTATAGTTTTTGCTTTTATTATGATCGCAATATGGAGCCCAAGATCTCTATATCACCCTTCAGAGTTAGAAGGGCTTAGTGATGAAGTTCCTGAAGTAGAAAATTCAAGAATTATTATTACCACTGTTTTTCTGGTCGTTATCTTTTCGTATGGAGCTTATCAAATGTATAAGCTTAATTTAGAGAGTAAAACACAGATTCAAATAGTAGAAACAACGCCTGCTAACGAAAGCAATTAACGCGAAAATTTTTACGCAGTGTTTGGGCTCTGCTCATATCGTCAGCATCATTGGAAATACTTAGTTGAAGCACGAGGCCTTATAGTGTTGGAAAGGGTTCTGGTGTTTGCAAAATTGGTGTATCCATCCGTTACGTTTTATTTTCATGACCAAGTACATATAAGCCTAAGATTATTACATGCTATACCGCTAAAGATAGGTTTATAGTGTTGAAAGGAATGGCGTCAGAATAGTGTTTTATAGGACGCATTAGCATATCTGGAAGGTATTATGGAATTTAAAGATTATTACAAGATACTTGGGGTCGCGCACGATGCAGATGCCAAAAGCATTAAAACAGCCTATCGTAAGCTTGCTCGTAAATATCATCCCGACGTTAATCCCGAAGAGGGCGCTGAAGAAAAATTCAAGGAAGTGGCGGGGGCTTATGAAGTATTAAAAAATGCCGAACGCCGTGCCGAATATGATGAAATGCGTCGCTATGGGGGGCCGCATGGTAAAGGTTCTGAAACGCCGTCAGGTCGGCAAAGAGGCGGAAGCGCGTCATCAGGTAACGGCCAATTTGAGGGTGACTTTTCCGACTTTTTTAATTCTGCCTTTGGTAATAGAAGTGGTGGTTTTCAAGGTTATAGTGATTTCCAGCAAACTGCCGCGCGCGGTCAGGATGTTGAGGTCGAAATGCCGGTGTTTCTTGAAGAGCTTCTCTCTGATGTACCCAAGCCCATTGAGTATCGGATGCCGGCCATTGAAAATGGTCAGGTAACGGAAGTCAAAAAATCCTTGAAAGTTAAAATACCCAAAGGTGTTTCTGATGGTGAACGGATTCGATTAAAGGGGCAAGGCGCACCCGGCCCGGGAGATGCACCTAACGGTGATCTTTATTTACATATTCGTCTTATACCTCACCCTATGTTCGATGTAGAGGGTCATAATTTACTGATAACTGTGCCCATTGCTCCCTGGGAAGCTGCATTGGGTGCAAAAGTTACTTTAGCTACCCTGACAGGCAAGATCAGCTTAAGTGTGCCCCCCAATAGCCAGTCGGGTCAAAAGTTGCGTATTAAAGGCAAGGGTTTGCCTATGAAAAATGGCACTGGCGATCTGTATGTTATCTTCAAAATTGTAATACCAAAATATACTAACGAAGAATCAAAAGCGTTGTGGCAGTCGCTGTCTGATATATCGGCTTTTGATCCCAGAAATGAATGGGAGAAACAAAATGTCTGATATTGAGTTGGAAGTTTCATTGCAAGAGTTGTGTGTGCAAGAAGGTATAACCGAAACCATGCTGATTGAAGTGGTTGAGTATGGGATTGCGGAACCACTCGCAGGTAATGATGTTAATGACTGGATTTTCGAATTAAATAGCGTTTACTGGATGAAGAAAGCGATCCGGCTATATCATGATCTTGATATCGATTGGGTGTCGATTGCGATAGTAATCGATTTACTGCAGCAAAAAGATGCCTTACTCAAAGAGAACGAGCGTTTGAAACAGCAGCTTGATCGATTTGTGAATAATGTTACTGATTTACATTGAGAAGCTTATAATACGTCGCTGGTAGCAGATCAAAAGCTTAGCCGCTTTTTGATCTGCTGCTACATAAAGTCGATGGTGGCAAGCAGACTAGATGGTTGCATAACTTCTGCCTGAGGGGCTTTCATATGACGCTGTGGCGATATCGTTCCAAAACGCGCATCTTTTCATCACGTCTTTTCTTTTGCTCTGTAGACAAAACACAAGTCCCTAACCCTTTCTCCCCTCAGTGAAAAAGTGAGCCCTCGCTTTGGTTTGAAGCTTTAGCACTGTCAATAAAGATACTTAAGAGAAAAGGCAGAAACGTTAATGGTCGTTGGAAAACAAAGGACAGCGTTGCTGGCCGGATTTATTGGTAATGTCGTTGAGTGGTATGATTTCGCACTCTACGGATACATGGCGGGAATTCTTGCCGTCCTGTTTTTCCCTGAGCAAAGTAAAACGGCAGGTTTGATTGCCACCTATGGTATTTTTGCCGCCGGGTTTTTAATGCGTCCTCTCGGCTCGGCAGTCTTCGGCTGGTTAGGTGATACGATTGGCCGCAGTCGAACTATGATGATTTCCGTTATCATGATGGTGGTGCCAACCGTTTTTCTCGGCGTATTGCCAACGCATGAAACCATTGGTATCTGGGCGCCGGTGTTGCTAGTTATCATCCGCCTCGTTCAAGGCCTTTCCGTCGGAGGTGAATTCAGCAGTTCGGTTACCTACTTAGTAGAAACCGCTGAGGATGGCCGGCGTGGCTACGCGGGAAGTTGGGCCAATACGGGTAGCATGGTGGGTATGTTACTAGGTGCCGGAGCTGCTGCTTTGTTAACCGGATTGTTGACAGCGGACGAGGTAAATTCCTGGGGCTGGCGCATTCCCTTCTTACTGGGCGGACTCATTGGCGGCGTAGCAATTTTTTTACGACGCAACCTGCCGCAATCGCAGCATTTCAAGCGCCATGATCGAAAGCGCCCGAAGACGTCTCCGCTGATTCAGGCGTTCACTACCAATCGTTTGGAAATGATTCAAGCCTCTCTTTTCGCGTCCGCTTATGGCGTGCTGTTTTACATTCCGCTGGTTTATCTGCCCGAATGGCTGCACGACCAGACAGGTATGGAAAGACACCAGGCACTGCAAATCAATACCGGCGGGACTTTGCTGTTACTGCTACTTATACCCGTCTCGGGGTGGCTCGGTGACCGCTTTATCCGACGAACCCACTTTATCGCAGGAGCCATGCTCTGTTCGGCATTGTTAGCCATTCCCCTGTACACATGGCTGTTGGAGGATGGCATCTGGGGGGCGATCATTGTCCAGACCATAATGGTGGTTATTCTGGCGGTACCGCTGGGGTCGGCTCCCGCTATGTTTGTTGAACTGTTCCCACCAGCCGATCGGTTGTCTGGCTATTCAGTCTCTTATAATCTGGGCTTGGGAGTCATTGGAGGTGCCACCCCGATGTTTGCCACCTGGCTGATTGATGTTTCCGGATTTACCGTTGCACCGGCTGGGATGCTCGTGGTGGGATCTCTCCTGGCATTTGCGGTGATGCTGTGGATGAAGGACCGCAGTCGTGAGCCTTTGCGGTAATGGCAATGTGTATAATGAGGGAACGTCGCTGAGCGTTGGAATGACTCTCTCTATCAAGCTTTGGCGCACATGATTTATGTTTTTTTGATTAGGTTTTTTTAAACAGATTGAGTTTGCGATTTAATAAACTCTATAAATGCTTCGGTTAGTCGATTGTTATGTGAAGGCTGAGTAACAAGAGAGAAGCGCCGTGTTAATTCCAAAGGGCTGTTAAGCACAACTAAGCTGCCTGCCTTTAGCTCTTCAACAATAGAGAGTTGAGATAAGCAGCCCACGCCTAGCCCCGCTTTAACGGATTGTTTAATGGCTTCTTGCCTGTTTAATGCAAAGGCTACTTGCGCCTGAATATTTATGGTTTGCATGGCGGTGTCAAAGATTCGGCGGGTGCCTGAGCCGTCTTCACGTAATATCCAGCGTTGCTGCTCTATTTGTTTCAGGGATATTTGGCCAGCCTGTGCCTGAGGGTGGCTTGTGTGGCAAAACACTTCTAGTTTGTCTTGGTGCCATGGCGTTATCTGTAATTGGCGATGTTGAGCAGGGCCTTCGATCAAGCCAACATGCGCCTGTCCTTTTTCTAATGTGGCAATAACTTGCTGTGTATTTTCTATCTTAACGTCAGGTACTACCTCTGGATACTGCTGGATAAATTCTGCTAGTAGGCGGGGGAGTAGGTAGCTGGCAATGGTAACACTGGCGGCAATACGTAACGGGCCGCTGATGGTGCCGTCTCCCGATATATGGAGGCTATCTATTAAATGCAGGATTTGATTGACCTTGGGTAGCATGTCTCGACCGGCCTCAGTGATCATAAGTTCACGGCCTACGCGTTGGAATAGCGGGTAATTGAATGTGGATTCAAGCTCTTTAAGTGATTGGCTGGCTGCTGACTGACTCATGGCTTGTTCTTCGGCAGCGGCGCTTAATCGGCCAAGTCGGGCTGTCGCTTCAAAGACCCTCAGTTGTTTAACCGATGCACTCATAATAAATACGCTCATGATATAAGTTCGTAATAGATAGCTTCGTGACAAATAGCTTCGTAATAAATGGTTTGTGATAAACGCTTGGGTTTAAAACGATCGGTTTATCTTATGTATTAGTTTGAATAATCCCATTTTACTTCTTGTTTGTATAGGTGGATCATCATCACAACTGATCTTTCTTCGAGTGCTTTCCTATGTCTCAATTGATAGTGTTACCATTTATTGCGATTGCGGCAATTTTGCTGGCAAAAGTGCCAGCCATCGCGCAGTTTGGTTTAAGTGCTCTACCATTAGCTATCGTTTTGGGCATCGTTGCAGGTCATGTGAATACACGTGAGGCGGCGGGTAAGGAGATTGTATTTACACGCTTTTGTCAGCAAAAGTTGTTACGTGCGGGGATTATTCTTTTTGGGTTTAGCTTGAGTTTTCAGCAGATTATATCCGTTGGCTGGCAAGCGTTAGTGTTAGATCTGTTGGTGATTACGACTATATTTTGTGTAGGCACTTATATCGGTATACGCTTCCTTAAATTAGATAAAGAGCTGGCGATACTGACTTCGGTCGGTAGTGCTATTTGTGGTGCGGCGGCTATTCTTGCTACTGAATCGGTATTAAAACCCCGTCAGGAAAATGTCACGGTGGCTGTAGCTACGGTGGTTCTGTTCGGCACGTTGGCCATGTTCAGTTATCCCATTATTTTTCAGTTTTCAGGCATGAGTGAGCAAGCCTTTGGTATTTACATTGGCAGTACTGTGCATGAGGTGGCTCAAGCGGTAGCCGCTGGGGAGGCGGTCGGTGGAGAGGCGTTGCAAAACGCAGTAGTTGTTAAATTAATTCGTGTGATGATGTTAGCGCCTTTTATTCTTATCTTGAGTGCGTTTCTCACACGCAGTGGTAAAAGCTCATCTGGTTGTAGTTCTGGCGGAAAAATTATAATTCCATGGTTTGTGTTTGGTTTTATTGCAGCATCAGGCATCAATAGTGTTTTGGTGATACCAGAGGCTTTGTTAAGCAGTTTGCAGTTGGGTAGTCAGTTTTCGTTAGCGATAGCGATGGCTGCTTTAGGTGTTCAAACGCGTTGGAGTACTATCAGGCACGCTGGTGCTAAGCCGATGATATTGTCGCTGATGCTTTTTGTGATGTTGATCTTTGGCGGGTTTTATCTGAATCACTGGTTGATAGTGGCATAACGGCAATTATTGAGAGACTCTAAAAAGGGGAGGCCGTGAAATAGAGTTTGAGGGTTTTTTAATCGTTTCTAAGAACATGAAGCTATCTGTTATAAGGCGTGCCAGTCATGATGACCAGCACGCCTTTTTGCGTTTATCGGCAGATGCTTTTAAACAGATCGAAGTACTCAGGGAATGTTTTACGGGTGCAACCCGGGTCATTAATAGTGACTGGCGTATCGCTTAACGCAACTAGCGAGAAACACATAGCCATGCGATGGTCATCGTAAGTATCAATGGTGGCATGTGTAAGCTGTGCCGGAGGCGTCACTTCTATAAAATCATCTCCTTCAACCACGGTAGCTCCCACTTTACGTAGCTCGGTGGCCATCGCTGCCAGGCGATCTGTTTCCTTAACTCGCCAGTTATAGATGTTACGAATAGCGGTGGTGCCTTTGGCAAACAGGGCAGTAGTCGCAATGGTCATAGCGGCATCAGGAATGTGGTTAAGATCCAGATCAACGCCTATCAGTTCGCTGCCTTTTGTTACTTCGATAAACGTCGGACCGTAGGTAACATTAGCCCCCATTGCTTCAAGTACTTCAGCAAAACGCTTATCGCCCTGAACGCTATCGGCCCCTACGCCATAGACGCGAACAGTACCGCCTGCGATGGCTGCCGCAGCAAGAAAGTAAGATGCCGAAGAGGCATCGCCTTCGACCATGATCTCTCCCGGAGATTTGTATTTTTGGCCTGCACGAATGATGAAGTGTTGGTAGTCCTGATTGATGACTTCAACGCCAAATAGCGCCATAGTATGCAGCGTGATATCGATATACGGTTTGGATACCAATTCACCATCAACATGGATGGTTAAATCATCGTTTGCTAGAGGTGCAGCCATCAATAGGGCCGTTAGAAATTGGCTGGAGATATTACCCTTAATACTCACCTCGCCGCCGTTCAGGCCATTGGCTTTAATGCGAAGTGGAGGAAAGCCTTCAGTACCTAAATAAGTGATGTCTGCTCCCAATGTTCTCAGTGCGTCAACTAAATCCCCGATAGGCCGCTCATACATGCGTGGCTCCCCTGTCAGCTCATACTCTCCCTGACTGAGGCAAAGTGCAGCACACAGTGGACGCATGGCGGTACCGGCGTTACCCAGAAAAAGGGCGGAATCTGTGTTACCTAGGGTTTGTCCCCGGCCCTTAATAATACAAGTGCGCCGATCATCAGATAACTCATAGCTAACACCTAATGCGCTTAAGCCATTAAGCATGTGGCGAACGTCATCACTGTCGAGCAGATTGGTGATCGTGGTTTGTCCTTCTGCTAATGCAGCCAGCAGTAAAATTCGATTTGATAGACTTTTTGAACCCGGAATCTGTACCTCACCGGCAACAGAGGAGATGGGCTGAAGTGTCAGACTTTCCATGGATTACGAGCTCTATATTGAACAATTATCAGGGGTGTATAACCTACCTTGTGTTAGGCGTAAGGTCGAGAGTAAAAAGCAAAAAATAGTGTCGTACGTGGCATGAGACGGAACGTGTTTAATCGGATAGCTTTTAACGTGACACGATATTTTATAACAATGAAGTGCTCTTCGTTGATAAGCATCAATGAACAGGGTTGGTCTTTGTTAGATACTGTCTTTGAAGATAAAAAACACTGTAGTCCATGAGGAAGCACTGATTATGAGCATTGAACATCACGACTTAGTACATGAATTACCTGAGTTTCGCGAACAGATTCACGCGCTTAAAATGAAAGATGCACATTTTTCCAGGTTGTTCGATGAGTATCATGATGTCACTAAGCAGGTTGAGCGTATGGAGAAGGAAGCAGAGCCGGTTACAACGCACACCGAAGAAGAGCTGAAAATTAAACGTCTTCATTTGAAAGATCAGTTGTATGCGATGTTGACTGCTACAGCGTAGATAGTTCTTCTATATAGCCTTTCAGATAACTCTTTTGATATAGAGTATCTATTGAGTCCACAATAACACCTGCTTCGGCGGGTGTTATTGTATCTGTAGCGATGAACGCCGACGAGGGATATGTTATATAATGCTGCAATACACTCAATAAACGTGGAGTAATATGCAGTCGTTTCGATTCAGTTGGAACTATATCTTAAGCATTACGCTGGAGCATAAACGCGAGTTGATTATGGCGAATCTGGTAGCGATTCTGGCTACGATCGCATCGGTTCCGTTACCGCTGTTAATGCCTCTATTAGTAGATGAGGTTTTGCTTAAGACGCCAGGTCTGTTAATTGATACGTTAAATCCATTCTTTCCAGTTAGTTGGCACGGGCCTGTTCTCTATATTGTTTCAATTTTAGTAATTACCATCGTGCTACGTGCGGCGGCACTCATACTTAATGTCTGGCAAGCCAGGCAGTTTACGATTATCTCAAAAGATATTATTTTCAGAATGAGAAAAATGATGCTGGAGAGGTTGGGTCGTATTTCAATGGCTGAGTATGAAACCATGGGGAGTGGTGCTGTCAGCTCGCATTTTGTGACTGATTTGGACACCGTTGATCGCTTTATTGGCAGTTCTGTTAGCCGGTTATTAGTCGCTTCTTTATCCATTATTGGCACGGCTGTTATTTTGCTCTGGATGGATTGGGCGCTTGCTCTGTTTATTATGTTTCTTAATCCTGTTGTGATTTATTTCACAACCATTATTGGCAAGCGGGTGAAAGATCTTAAGAAACGAGAAAATAAGTCTTATGAGGTTTTTCAGGGAGCGCTTACAGAAACATTGGATGCTATTCAGCAGATCAGAGCGGGCAACCGAGAACAGCATTATTTGAGTCGCCTTGTTGAGCACGCCCGACAAGTACGTGATGAGTCCAGTGCCTATGAATGGAAGAGTGAAGCCGCAGGGCGATTTAGTTTTCTAATATTTTTGATAGGTTTTGATCTGTTTCGGGCAGTATCAATGTTAATGGTGGTTTTTTCTGATTTGTCGATTGGTCAGATGATGGCGGTGTTCGGTTACCTTTGGTTCATGATGGGGCCGGTTCAGGAAGTATTAGGTATTCAGTATGCATATTATGGTGCTAAAGCGGCGATTAGTCGGTTAAACAACATACTTGAACTACAACAAGAGCCGAAGTATCCGACGCTGATTAATCCGTTCGAAGATGCTGATAGTGTCAGTATTGAAATCGACAATGTACATTTTTCGTACGGAGATGGAACCGAGGTCTTAAAAGGCATTTCACTGCAGATTAAAAAAGGCCAGAAGATTGCATTAGTCGGTGCTAGTGGCGGCGGCAAGTCAACATTTGTACAGGTGCTGTTGGGGCTATACGTGCCTCAGCAAGGACGAGTGAGCTTCAATGGTGTCGCTGTCGAACAGATTGGGCTTGATGTGGTCAGAGATAACGTAGCTACGGTATTACAGCAACCTGCGTTATTTAATGGGACGGTACGCAGTAATCTTTGTATGGGCAAAGATTTTAATGATAAGGAACTGTGGCAGGCTTTGGAAATTGCTCAATTATCTACTTTTATTAAGACGTTAGATTTAGGGTTGAATACGCTGGTGGGGCGGCAGGGTGTCCGCTTATCGGGAGGCCAGCGGCAGCGATTGGCTGTTGCACGGATGGTTTTAGCGGATCCTAAAGTTGTCATTCTTGATGAGGCGACTTCTGCGCTCGATACAGAAACAGAGCGGGAGTTGCATTTGGCGTTACAAGAATTTTTGGTGAACAGAACTACACTTATCATTGCGCATCGTTTAAGTGCGGTGAAGCAGGCAGATCATGTTTATGTCTTTGAAGATGGACAAATAGCTGAAGAGGGTGGGCATCACCAATTAATAGAGCAGGATGGTTTGTATGCCAGGCTCTATGGTCAGCATTAGAATATGTTAGCGAAATTGTTTTAACTTAGTGCTGCCTTATTGGGCAGTTAAAACGAACAGGGTATTGTTTTTGGCTTGTAGGAATGAGGTGATATTATGATTTTATTAAAGAAGAATATTGGCGTTTCGAGTGGTTCTTTTATGGGAACTATCGTTGTAACAATGTCTTTAGTGTTGTCTGGTTGTGCGTCTCCAGGTTTGACCGGAACGACTTATAGCCGAAGTGATGCTCGTCAGGTTCAGCAAGTGCGTTATGGTACGGTTTTGTCGGTTACTCCTGTCATCATTGAAGGTCGCAAAGACGGTATTGTTGGTACCGGTGCTGGTGCTATTGTGGGAGGTATTGCCGGAAGTACGATTGGTGGTGGTAAGGGTAGTAGTATTGCTGCAGTTTTGGGTGCTGTGGCAGGGGGTATGGTTGGGCAGGCGATTGAAGGAAATGCCACGCGTAAGCAGGGGCAGGAAATAACGGTGCGTTTATCAAATGGTGAAAATTTGTCTATTGTCCAAGAAGTTGAAAATCAGTACTTCTTTAAGGTGGGTGAGCAAGTTCGGTTGCTGCAAAGAGCTGGGGTTATGCGCGTTGTGTATTAATTGTTGTTTGGACGCTTAATGAATAGACGGCAACCTTGATATGAGGAACTGGTTTTTCTTTTGAGGTAATAGGCTTTCAGCATTTGGATGATTTTGCATTTGAGGAAGACGTACTAGTCATAATATTTAAACACAAAAAAGGCGGGCCCTTTACAGGGCCCGCCTTTTTATCGATCTATATCAGATCTATTCTTTAGCGCGAGGCTTACGAGGAGCGGAAGAAGCCGGTCTAGGGCCTCTCGATGCTGGACGAGCGCCGGGGCGGGAAGCACCATCAACCTTTTTAAGGTTGAGGCGTTGTCCGCATACTACAATTTTCTGTAGGATATCGAGTGTTTCTTTAGGTAAGCCAGATGGCAGATCCACAAAGGTTGCTTTCTCTTTGATCTCAATCTGTCCGATAAAGCGACTTTCGATATCTGCTTCATTGGCAATAGCACCAACAATATTACCAGGCTTAACACCGTGTTCCTGGCCGACAGATAAGCAGTAGCGTTGCATTTCCAGATCAGAGTTCTCTCCACGTGGTTTACGTGGTTTGCGTTCGCCGCGGTCGCTTCTGCTATCTCTGCTGTCTCTGTTATCTCTATCATCGAAAGCTTTAGGGCCTTGTAATTCTTTCTCACTAATGAGAAGAGGTGTCTGGCCTTGCAGCAATAATGCTAATGCAGCAGCGATATTGATTGGATCAGTATCATGCTCATGCTGATATTCAGTCAACAGATCAATATATTGAGAAAGATCCTTGCTATCCATGGTGTCGCTGATTTGCTGTTTAAAGCGATCCAGACGTTTCACGTTGATATCAGCAGCAGACGGCAGTGCCATCGGCTCGATTTTCTGGCGTGTTGCCTGTTCGATCATACGTAACATCCGCTGTTCGCGCGGTGCTACAAACAAAATAGCTTCACCTGAACGACCAGCACGACCAGTACGGCCAATACGGTGTACGTAAGACTCTGTATCGTAAGGAATATCATAGTTAAGAACGTGGCTGATGCGTTCTACATCCAAGCCGCGTGCTACAACATCTGTGGCTATGAGGATATCTAGCTTGCCATTTTTAAGGCGCTCAACGGTACGCTCGCGTATTTGCTGAGAGATGTCACCATTAAGTGCTTCACAAGCATAGCCACGTGCAGATAGTTTTTCTGCTAACTCTGTGGTCGCTGATTTTGTGCGAACAAATACCAACATGGCATCAAACTGCTGCATTTCGAGGATGCGGGTTAATGCATCCAATTTATGCACGCCGCTTACGCGCCAGTAATGCTGCTTGATCGTTGTCGCGGTTGCCGTTTTACTGGCAATCTTGATTTCAATAGGATCTTTTAAATGCTGGAGAGCAAGTTTGCGAATTGCCTGTGGCATTGTTGCAGAAAACAGAGCAATTTGGCGAGTAGGTGGTGTGTGACTCAATATCCAGTCAACATCATCAATAAAGCCCATACGTAGCATTTCATCTGCTTCGTCGAGTACGAGTGTTTTAAGTTTGTCCAGAACAAGTGAGCCACGACGGATATGATCCATCACGCGGCCGGGTGTTCCTACAACAACGTGTACACCGCGACGCAGCTGTTTTAGCTGAACATCATATGCCTGGCCGCCGTAGATAGGGAGTACGCGGAAGTTAGGCATGTGACGAGCATACGTCTGAAACGCTTCGGCTACCTGAATAGCCAATTCTCGTGTGGGTGCCAGTACCAGTACTTGTGGAGTGGTAGCTACCATGTCGATACGTGACATAATAGGGAGAGCAAAAGCGCCTGTTTTACCCGTACCTGTTTGTGCCTGCCCTAGCAGATCTTTTCCGTCAAGAAGCTGAGGGATGCATCTGGCTTGAATGGGCGAAGGTGTTTCGTAACCGATCTCTTGAAGCACTTGCAACAAAGGAGCGGCCAAGCCCAATTCTGAAAAGGCGGGCTGGTCGTCTAATGACATCTAATGAACCTGTGTTAAATCATGGTCGATTAGATCGACCGGAATGAATGTTAATGAACGATTATAGAATATATCGCCCATTTAGTACAGGCCGCTGTTTTAACGGATGGCTTGAATGCTGCATGGCTTGATGGCGAAATTACTTAAGTCTCTGAGCTTTAATGGATTTATGTATATACGTAAGCCATTTTAATTTCTTTATTATATTGACAATATATAGCATAAAGGCTGAATGTCAGATTATTTCTGAATCAGTTTCATTAAAGTTTTTCAGCCAATGGCGGGTTTTGCTGGTACAGATATTGGCGAGTAATGCTGATTCGGCCAGCATGGTCAAAAATTGATTATCGACGAGTGATTTTCCCGTCAGTTCCTTGCATAAATAGCAGGTGTTGTTTTGTGGGTTTTTGTATTCGATGTAAAGAAATACGGCGTTTAAAAGAGCGCCTTTTTTATCTTTACGTTTTCCGTGGGTGCTCCAGACCCATATCGGGCAGTTATGAGTGCTACTGTGAACTATACGGTTAATTAACTGGTCATTTGATGTTGTTTGGTCGTGATGATGGGCCGGCTGTGAAGATAGATCTGCAGACGGTAGGTGTGCTTCAAACATGAAAGGCTCCTGATATAAAAATAAATCAAAAGCTGACGAGAAATGGGTCTCCTGATTAGTTGTCGATAGACCACATCACCGAGGTTCGGTAACCACCTTGCCCAGGTTGGCAGGTTGGCGAGGACGTCAGCCCTTCTCTTAATGTAGGTGTAATTTAGCATCAGGTGTCTTATGCGGCAATAGCTTGATGAAAAACGGGGTGTTATTTTTTATTATTCTAGGCGGTAACCCAAAGAATGATAGCGTCATTTTCGCTGGTGGATGTGACTGCGTGGCCCATTTCGCAATCGTAATAGGCACTATCGCCTTCGTTCATAGATACCGGTTCGTAAAATTCAGAATAAAAAATAATGCTGCCACTAATAACATAAAGCAGTTCTTCACCTTCGTGTCGGATCCAGCCTCCAAACTCATCAAATGATCTGGCGCGAACCGTTGTTCTATACGGAAGCATTTTCTTGCAAGTGAGTTGGTTTGCTAATAATTCATGCTCATAGGTGGGTGTTGGGTGTGGTTTTCCTTCTCCCGCGCGAGTTATATCTCTGCGACCGCCGGCCCCGGCAGAGCGGGATGGTTGGGAAAATAGTTGGGGGATGTCTATGCCTAAACCCTTAACTAATTTCGAGACAGCGCTGAAGGTAGGAGAAATTTGTTCATTTTCGATTTTTGAGAGCGTTGATCGAGCCAGTCCGGTTAACTTGCTAGCCTCTTCGAGAGTGAGGCTTTGGCTCAGACGGATTTCGCGGACACGTTTCCCTAATTGAACGGGCTCAACCGTTGCTTCGCTGGATGTTTGGCGTACAACTTTAAATATAGGGTTCTGACTATGAGGAAGTGGCAGGTCAGACATTCGTATCTCCATCTCTTTTATAAGCTTTCAGACTGAACTGATTAATCAGTAACTATCGAGAGTTATTGGCTAATTGTCGAGTAAAAAGGCAAATTTTTATATTATAATGAATTTCAATATAAAAGTTTCTTATGCGAAAGATGTGTTTTTCACTGTATTGGCTGAAAAGGCGCGGCTATTCCAATGCCAGACTTTCCATTGTTCTTAACGTCATACATTGCCTTATCTGCTCTTGTAAGAAATAGGTCCAGAGTTTCTGCGTGGTTTTTGTAAATAGCAATGCCTATGCTTGCGCTTAGTTGGCTAAATGAGTTTTTTGATATGAACGGTGTTTCAAGGTTGGAAAGTATTTTGCTTGCAAGGTTGTGGGCTCCTTCTTGCGTGCTGTCCTCAATTAGGATAAGAAATTCGTCACCGCCAAGGCGACCAAAAATATCACTTTCTCTGAGAAGTGCTTTGGTTTTTTTGGCAAAGTGAATAAGAGCCTGGTCGCCTACGGAGTGGCCATGTGTGTCATTAACTTCTTTAAAGCCATCCAGATCGATAAAGAGAATGCTGGGATTGAGGTTTTTTCTTCGGGCGAGCTTAATTATCATATCCAGATGCGCAGAAAGGGCGGGGCGATTGGCTAAGCCGGTTAGTGAGTCGTGTGTTGCGAGGCGTTTAAGCTGCTGTTCTGCTGCTTGTCGAATATTTATCTCACGTTTTAGTTTTAAGTTCAGTGAGAGTAAATAAAAACTAAACACTAATAGTAGTAATATTAAGCCGGCTGCCGAATACAAGATGGGTTCCCACTCGGACCAGTCAAAGTTTTCTTTCGGTTGATAGATAAACCCCTCAATGCTACGGTTTTTTCTTATGAGATCGGCTTCGGCTAGCATGTCTGCTATGTGCTGCCAGCGTTCGGGGTTCATGTGGCCGATTTCAATTAGTCCGGGCATGATGAGTTCATGTGCGATATTTAATTCATAGCGTAAATATCCAAGGTCTTTGTTCGTTGGGTATTCTTTTTTAAAAAGGGCGATCGCTTCTTCAGGGTGGCTTAAAGCATATTGCCAGCCTTTGAGGCTAGCGGAGATAAATTTATCAATTTGTTGTCGTTTTTCGTTAACTGTTAATCTATTTGCAATAAGGATGTCGCTATAGAAATCAATTCCGTAATCTGCTGGTTTGATCAGGCGATAAGGTATGTTTTTTTGTTCCAGGGCGTAAGGCTCATTAGAAATGTAGGCATTATAAACATCAACTTTGTCATTGATTAAGTCGTTTAAATCAGTGCTGGTCGGGATGAGGCTGATGTTGGCTTTGGATAATTCAGCTTGTTTGAGTAATAGCATTAATTCTGGGTCTTGTCCGCCTGGAAAAATCATCACTTTTTTACCGGCTAGGTCTGTGGGGTGTTTGATGCCAGAAGAGCGCTTGGTCAAGAAAGCGCTGGGAGAGTGTTGGTAGATGGCCGCAAGCGCGATAATTGGTTCGCCAGACATAAAAGCAGTTAAAGCGTTAGTGTTTTCTATGCCGTAATCTGCCCGGCCGCTGATGACTTCCTGCCAAGGGATGATGCCTGGGCCGCCGGCTTGAATAGTTACATCTAAACCAACTTCATCATAATAGCCTTTTGTTTTGGCTGTGTAATAACCTATGAATTGTGCTTGATGATGCCAGCGGAGTTGTAATGTTACTTTTTCACTCGACATAGCATGTGCCGAGATCAGTAAGCAAACAGTCCATATTAAGAAAAGTCTTGATAGCACATCAAATCCTTAGTGAGCTAAACCGTTACGTATTTAAAGCTAAGTTTGAGGGCTTTACAAATAATTTGAGGGCTTTACAAATAAAATGATTCTTTGAATGCGAGTAAATGGATCTTGAAAAGTGTTAAACCGTGTCGGCAGTTAGATAAGAACATACGAATAAAATATACTATATATTAATTCATATGTTGTAGGCACGATAAGGCTGTGAAAATAGGGATAAGTGTCCGGAATAAGTGTCTGATGCGTGATCGCTCTTATGCAAGGATTGAGCAGCAAACCGATTCAGTGACTCTAAAGAGTAGGGTTTTCCCGTGCTCTCGGATTTAGTCACTAATAACTTACTACTATTACCCATCTAACCTAGAGAAAAATATATGCAGTACGTAGGTGCTTATTCGCGATACTTCAAGATTCAGAGCTCTATTAATAAGCTTCTACTTCCGTTTCTGTTAGTCAGTTTGATGTTTATGTCTGGTCAGGTTTCTGCTATGCAGATCTTTGTTAAAACGACATCAGGAAAAACTATTACGCTTGACGTTGAGGCTGGGGATACGATCGAAACCGTAAAGTCTAAGATCCAAGAAAAAGAAGGAGTGTTCCCTGGTAAGCAGCGTTTAGTCTTTGCTGGTGAAGAATTAGAAGATGAAAGGACACTTGCGGATTACAATATCCAAAAAGAGTCGACTCTCCACCTGATAATATCGACTTTGAATATCCCTGATCCATTAGAAAGTTTAAAAACGCTAAGTGGATTAGCTTTAGAAGGCGTAAATGCGGGTAGTATGGTCCTTCACGGTAATCATGGGCATCCTCTTCTCATGCGAGCTGCAGCAGGCTCTGATGCTTGTCTTTGGGCCTCTGGTGATTGGGGTGTGTTGAACCATGGCTCTTCTGATGGTTCGCGGTATCTTGCGGAGCTCGGTGGTTGTAAAGTTTTAAACGAGTCTCGTGCTCAAGTCGGGTTAGCCGTGGGGCGAACAGGAAGGCAGATAAGTACACTTTATGGTGGTGAACAAGATCAGGATGGTTACTATCTGCTAGTTGAGTATATTGCGCCCATAGAAGATCTCTCACCTGATATGTGGCTGACGTTGACAGGGTATTACAGTCCGTCCAGTACAAAAATTGAGCGTGGCTACCTAACTGATTCAGGTATTGATCTTTCGTTGGGCGAGACGGATGCCAATACTTGGGCAGTGCGAGCGCGCACGGATTGGGAAGACTTGTTTGCGGTAGTGGGTGCGAATTTTTCACCTTTTGTGGATCTCTCCTATATGTCCTCATCCGTAGATGCCTATACAGAGCGAGGTGGTTCAGCCCCGGTGGCTTTCGATGATTTTAATTACCATGTGTCTGAGCTGCGCGTGGGTATCAGCTTGATGCGGGCATTGTCTGGTCATGCCTATTTGACTGCTGGCCTGGAGCAAGTGCATAGATTGGGAGTCAGCGCTGGTTCTGTTTCTGGTTTTACAGGAGCAGGAGATAGCTTCTCAGTGGTTATAGATGATCAGGATAATAATTGGACACGGGCTTCCCTCGGTCTTATCAAAGACTTTGAGGCTAATAGAGTTAGCTTGATGATAAATGGAACGACTGAAGGCCAGCAAGCGGAAGCTTGGGTGGCGCTTAGTTGGGTTGTTAGTATGCATTAAATGCTTTGTAAAACGACAGTAATAGACGGTATCAGTCTTTTCTCAAGCCATCCTTCGGGGTGGTTTTTTTATTTCAAGAGATTATGAGAAGAGATTCGGGTAGTTATATACAAGATAAAGCAGGCGGTAATACGAATACGTACCCGAGTGACTAATTAAATTGTCTCGTTAAGAGGTGGTCAGAACACTGAAAATATATCTAGGCATTACGAAGGATCGAGGCATGATAAAACGAAATTCGGATCGTTTAGCGGATAAGTGGTCGGAACAGTAGGATTCGAACCTACGACCCTCTGGTCCCAAACCAGATGCGCTACCAGGCTGCGCTATGCTCCGACTAAAAAGCTGAACACTATAAAATAACTTATAGAGTTCTTTGGGAAGTAAGTGGTCGGAACAGTAGGATTCGAACCTACGACCCTCTGGTCCCAAACCAGATGCGCTACCAGGCTGCGCTATGCTCCGACTAAAAAGCTGAACACTATAAATTAATCTATAGAGTTCTTTGGGAAAATCAATGGTCGGAACAGTAGGATTCGAACCTACGACCCTCTGGTCCCAAACCAGATGCGCTACCAGGCTGCGCTATGCTCCGACACTATTACAGATTGGCTCCTCGAGCTGGACTCGAACCAGCGACCAATAGATTAACAGTCTACTGCTCTACCAACTGAGCTATCGAGGAATCACCTAACCTGTGGGCGCGTATATTAGTGATGGAGGCGCATGTCGTCAAGCGAATTTGTTAAAAAATACTAATAAAACCCCTTGTTTTTAATGAGATTAACTAAATCTTATATTTTCTTGTTACTTATGGTGCTATACGCTTGTTTATCTGTAAATACGGCTACCAGAAAGTAGCGGCAGTGGCATAACAATAATAAGTCGAGTGTAAGCGGCCAAAGCTGAGTAGAGATGTAATATGACATGTATAACTGGTAAAGACGTGCCATTAGAAGATTCAATAGAAAAGATGTCTGGTTTGTTGTTAACGCTGGGTTTTGAAATAGAAGAGATTAATTGGCTGAATCCGGTGCCTAATGTTTGGTCCGTACACATGCGGGATAAAAATTGTCCTATGTTGTTTACGAATGGAAAAGGGGCAACAAAAGAGGCAGCCAGAGCCAGTGCGCTGGGTGAGTATTTTGAGCAGCTTAGTTGTAATTATTTCTTTGCAGATTTCTATTTAGGTAAAAATGTATCGACAGGCGACTTCGTACACTATCCCAATGAGCGGTGGTTTCCGGTTTCCTCTGATGAAATACCCAAAGGTTTGCTGGATGAGGCGACACTCAGTCACTACAACATGGATGATGAATTAACTGCGTCTATGTTAATTGATACAAATTCGGGTAATCGGGAGCGTGGTATTTGTGCATTACCCTTTATTAAGCAAAAGACTAAAGAAGAAATATGGTTCCCCGTCAATATTATCGGCAATCTCTATGCTAGTAATGGCATGGCGGCGGGTAACACGCTTAATGAAGCCCGGGTTCAGGCGATATCAGAGATATTTGAGCGTCATATAAAGAACACAATAATTTCATCAGGTATCAGTTTGCCAAAAATCCCTGATGAGGTGATTAATCGCTATCCTAAAATGACCGAGGCTATTGCTGCGCTTCGTCAGCATGGTTTTATTGTCTATGTTTTGGATGCCTCGTTGGGCGGTAAATTTCCGTTGGTGAACGTGACATTGATGAATCCTGAAGATGGCGGTTGTTTCGCCTCATTTGGCGCCCATCCGAAATTTGAGGTGGCTTTAGAAAAAGCCGTCACTGAATTATTGCAAGGAAGGGCGCTGAATCAGTTGGAGCATTTCTCTGAGCCCTCGTTTGATCTTCAGTTGGTGGCAGAGCAGCACAATCTGGAAACTCATTTTATCGACTCAAGTGGATTAGTTTCGTGGGAATTATTGTCGTCTGATACAGACTATGAATTCGCTGATTGGAACATGGAAGGCGATAGCAAGGAGGAGTTTGAGCATTTGTGTCACTTGATTCATAAAGTAGATATGGATATCTATATCGCGGACTACGAACATCTAGGTGTGTATTGTTGCCGGGTTATTGTGCCGGGAATGTCTGAAGTTTACCCAGTGGAAACGCTGGTAAGGAATAATAATAATCTCGGTATTGGTATGCGCAGCCGAATTATGTCGATAGCTACGCTATCTGATCATGTGCTTGAGGAGCTTTATCAGGAGATTGGCAAAAAAGGGCTGGATGATCAGCAGCTTATTTCAGAACTGATTGGTATCACGCCTGATTCCGGTAGTGGCTTTGATGGCTTAAGGGTGGTTGAATTGAAGTATCTCATCGCACTTAGGTTGCAGCACCTGAAAGTAGCGTTGGCGTGTGGTAATGGGTTGTTACAGTTTGCTTGCTTAAATAAAGAACGTGCAAGATTATATCGTTGTTTACATCAGTTGCTGCAATTTTCTTTGCTAGAAGATGGTGACGTTGAATCCTTTGTGCATGTATTAAATGACTTATATGGAGCTGAGCAGGTGAGTCGATGTCAGGCGATGCTTAAAGGTGAAGGTGTTTTTGAAAGCTTGATCAGCATTGATGCAGAGTTAGGGCCGCTTCAAACACACACTTCCTTATTAATGGCTTATCAGCGCCTCCAGTCAGCTAAAATTTAGTTTTCTTTCCTATATTCTCTGGTTTTGATCTGCGGTGGAGGGTGTGTCGGTTTTTAGTCAACCGAGCTCTCTGCATCTGCCGCGTGTAGACATCGGTATATCCTGTACCACGGTACAGTTCAAAATGAGGTTCGAATGCAGTTAAATAGTCTGCAATTAGGCAATATTATATAGGGTAAATAACATGGCTACTGTCGTTGGAACTGTAAACTTTATTCTTGGGCAAGCATATGCAATTAAAGCGGATGGTACACAGAGGCTTCTGATGCTCGGAGATGAAGTGTATGCGGACGAAGTTATTCGTACTGCTCCTGATGCAAAAATTGAAATCACAATGGCAGATGGCCAATCAGTAGCTCTGGAAGGTGGTCAAAGCTGGTTGGTTTCGGCAGACACATATACTGCCGCGGCGGATTACCCTATAGATGAAGCAGTAATAAATGATGACGTAGCCTCTGTTGAAGCTATCCAGCAGGCCATTTTGGCAGGCGTTGACCCGACTCAGGCTGCTGAAGCACCTGCTGCGGGTAATGTTGCCGGAGCGGCGGCAGGAGAGAATGAAGGTAGTTCTTTTGTGTTAGTTGAAAGGACCGCTGCAGAAGGTAATGCTGAAGCAGGTTTTGACACGATAGGTTTAACCGCGACTCAGACTGCATTTACTGTAGATCCTGAAGCACTAGTGATTAATGCTCAGGAGCCGCCAGTAGTAGTGAACAATGCACCGACAACCGATCCGGTGACGCTGGCCGCCATCGCCGAAGACAGTGGTGCACGTATCATCACCGCGG
>NZ_LJSI01000053.1 GCF_001305295.1 Neptunomonas antarctica | reverse complement strand
TGTTGAGCAAGCTTTGCTAATTGTTGCTTGAATGCTCTACTGTATTTAGGCATAAAAAGACCCCCAGTAATTGGAATGTCCAACTATTGGGGGTCACTTCAATTGGCTGCGTTTTTTATTCTTTATAATTCTAGTCTTTACGGTGTCTTGGCAGACCCAACAGAATGATACACCTGCTGATACTAGTCTTTACGATGCTTTGGCCCAACAGAATGACGAACCTGTTGATGCTTATAGCGACGCTCTAACTTAGCCCAATCTGCTGGCTTCATTCGCATGGGTTTCTTATCATCCAAACCAAGCTTAGCTGACAGCACTTTGATATCTTTTGAGGTCAACTCTTTCCAGGTACCGGCTTTAACATCACTCGGCAAAAACAACGAACCATAACGCACGCGTTTTAACCGACTAACCTGCAACCCCTGAGACTCCCATAAACGGCGAACTTCCCTATTTCGACCTTCCATAACAACGCAGTGATACCATTTATTGGCGCCGTCACCATCAAAGAAGCGAACATCTGTAAATTTAGCCATGCCGTCTTCGAGCAACACACCCTCTTTAAGACGAAGCAACATCTCATCTGGAACATTACCAAGAACACGTACAGCGTATTCCCGATCAATATTGGCAGAAGGGTGCATCATCATGTGCGCCAATTCACCATCAGTAGTAAATACCAGCAGACCACTGGTATTAAGGTCTAAACGCCCTATCGCAATCCATCGTCCCGTCTTAAGCGGCGGAAGATGATCATAAACGGTTGGACGTCCTTCAGGATCATGTCGGGTCGACACTTCACCTACAGGCTTGTTGTAAATTAATACACGACGAGGACTATCGGCCTCAGAAACAATTTCCGCTGCTTTACCATTCAGTAGAATCTGATCGCGATGAGTGACCCGATCGCCTAACTTAGCTGTGCGCCCATTAACAAACACACGGCCGTCTTCTATCCAGCGCTCCATCTCACGACGTGAGCCATATCCAGAGCGCGCCAACACTTTTTGTAACTTTTCATCAGACATGTGACGCTCCTAAAAGCATAAAACAAAAAAGCCCCTCAGCATAAAGCTGAAGAGCCTGAACTCTTATCTATATAAGACAATTGATATAAGAACGATTAAATTAAGCAATCGTCTTTAGTTACACCATTCTTATCAAAGTATTCCTGGAAAGCCAGAGGCGTTCTGCCACGACCAGACCATTCATGATTATCGCCATTAGCATCCGTAATACGATATTTGGCTTCTACTTTTTTCTTAGGAGAAGCAACTACTAAATCTTTAATATCGTCTAAGCCTATACCTGCATCCTGCATCGTTTTGCGAATCATATCTATTTTCGCATTTTTCTCACGATCAGCTTCAGCTCTCTCTAGCTCACTGGCTTCTTTCTCTTTCAATATATCAGAAAGATCAACGATAATTTTTTCAATGTCCGTTATTGATAAATCCTGACACTGCTTACGCAGAGAATTTTTACGTGTTAAAATTTTTACGATATCGGTCATTATTTAACTCAATAATTATTAATTAACTTCAGGAGTATTATGGTCAAAAAAATGATTATTTCAAGAAATTAAAAATTTTTAGTTAATATTATTTGAAAAAGTAAGCATTAATCAAATGCAGATACGTCACCAGCCCCTTTTCTGATAATTTCCGGCTGATCATCCAAAAAACTAATAACCGTAGTTGCTGCAGTGCCACAATAACCACCATCAACTACTAAATCTATTTCATGCTGTAATAAATCCCGTATTTCATAAGGATCTGATAACGGCTCTACATCACCAGGCATAATTAAAGACGTACTCATTATAGGCTCACCCAGCTCTTCTAATAATGCCTGAACAATTTTGTTATCCGGTATACGTAAACCAATTGCCCGTCTTTTGGGATGCAGAAGACGCTTTGGTACTTCGCTTGTAGCTTTAAGAATAAACGTATAGGCACCAGGCGTATGGGCTTTTAAAAACCGATATACCTGATTATCAACTTTTGCGTAAGTTCCTATTTCGCTAAGATCCCGACACACCAAGGTGAAATTATGTTTATCATCTAATTTACGAATGCGCTTAATTTTATCTAAGGCTGACTTATCCCCCAAATGACAACCTAAAGCGTAAGCACAGTCAGTCGGATAAACAACAACCCCACCTTTTTTAATGATATCGACCGCTTGCTGTATCAGCCTTTTCTGCGGATTTTCTGAATGTATCTGAAAAAACTGACTCACAATAGAACCTCGAAATTATTATCTGCTAACTAACAACATCTTTAATGACATCGCCTCGACATTATTATCGGCTAACTAACAACATCTAATACATGCGGCAGATGTTCAGGAATATTAGGAAAACGTCCCAGCCCGGTCCAATGATTCGCAGGGTTATGAAAATCACTTCCACCAGAAGCCAATAACTTAAATTTTTCTATCAATAACGAGAGTGCCCGCTGATGATCCAGCGTCACCGCTGGATAACCTATTTCCAAAGCATCCCCACCTAACTCACTGAATCGCTGCACAAGAAAACGGATTTTATTCTGTGTCAGATTATATTTTGTCGGGTGCGCCAGAACACTCAAACCTTGCGCTTCACCAATAAGCGCTATAACCGAAGCAAGCTCTGGCCATTCTACCTTTACATCACCTTTTTTACCTGCGCCAAGGTATTTTTTAAACGCTTGTTGCTGATCAGTTACCAATTGCAGGTCGACCATCGCTTGCGCAAAATGCGGCCGTCCAATCTGACCACCCGCCGAACAATTAATAGCAGCCTCCAGCAAATCGGGTAAACCTGCCTTTTCTAAACGCAACGCTATCGCTTTAGCCCGCTCCATACGAAGCGTGTCTAGCGCACCCAGATGCATTAGCAACCGGTCATTTCCGGTATCAAGATTCAGACCAACAATATGGACGACCTGCTTATCCAGCCGGCATGTCAACTCAACACCAGAAATCACCCTGATATCTTCAGAAAATGACATGCCTGCTATACTTTGATAACCACTGATCGAGTCATGATCAGTTAATGCCATCAATTTCACACCCGCAGCACTCGCTTTTTCAATCAGTACTTCAGGCGCTAATGTCCCATCCGAAGCAGTCGAATGGGTGTGAAAATCATAAGAATGCATAACCATATCAATTCCGGGTTTATAAGCAGAGGACAGCCCTATATACTTCAAGGCCCATAAAGTAATTATACGGCTTTTCCGATGAAACTACTTCTCGACTTTTTACCGATAATTATTTTTTTCGGTGTTTACAAATATACGGGCGACATCATCATGGCTACCGCTATTTTGATACCGGCTACTCTAATACAACTCCTCTACACCTGGATCAAGGAGCATAAAATTGAAAAAATGCAACTGGTCACCTTAGCACTTGTAGTGATAATGGGCGGCGCAACCGTTATATTTCAGGATAAAACTTTCATTCAATGGAAACCTACCGTAGTAAACTGGTTATTTGGCATGGCTTTTCTTGGCAGCCAATTTATTGGCCCTAAAACAATTATTGAAAGAATCATGGCCGCCAATATTGAATTACCTTCTAATGCATGGAGAACCTTAAACCTTGCGTGGGTTTTTTTCTTCCTTTCTATGGGTATCATCAATCTGTTTGTTGCTTATAATTTTTCAGAAGAGACGTGGGTCAACTTTAAATTATTTGGAATGCTTGGCCTGACTGTCATTTTCATTGTTATCCAGGGTCTTTATATGTCCAAATATATAAAGAACACAGATTAGGAGCCTTATTTATGTTTTATGCCATCATTGCAGAAGATCACCCCGGCACATTGGATGCTCGCCTTGCCGCACGCCCCGAGCACTTAGCAAGGCTCGTCGCATTAAAAGACGAGGGCAAGCTATTAATAGCAGGCCCGCACCCCGCTATTGATTCAGAAGATCCCGGTGCAGCAGGGTTCACCGGCAGCCTCGTTATAGCAGAATTTGATTCTCTCTCAGACGCTCAACACTGGGCAGATGCCGACCCTTATTTCTCGTCTGGCGTTTATGCCAGCGTTGTCGTTAAGCCTTATAAGAAAGTATTACCCTAAACCCTCTGATTTTTAATAATATTACTGACAATATGGTTCCATACTTACGGCAGTCGAAGTAAAATGCTAGATAGCTAAGTATGTGAACCATTTCCCATTTTTCATTCATTAACGATGCGTTAATGGACAATGGGTTAGATTCATGAAATATTAAGAATGCTATAACCCACAATTCACAAGGATACTACTATGAAAAAGCTTGCTATGACCGCAGGTTTCGCGCTTGCAATGAGCATGTCTGCTGCTGCCCTGGCTCATCCAGTTAACAGTGGTTATGTTACCGACTCTAGCGATACTGTATGGCGCACAGGTTTTGGTGAGTGCTGGCATACTGGTTTCTGGGGACAGGATGATGCAACAGTTGAAGGTTGTGATGGTTACCAGAAAGTAGCTGCTGCACCAGCACCTGCACCTGCACCTGCACCAGCAATGATGGCGGCTGATAAAAAATTCGCTATATTCTTCGATTTCGATAGCGCTGCAGTTGATAGCGTTTCTGATATCGTTAGTTACGTTAATGGTATGGCTGCAGTTAATAGCATCAAGCTGATCGGTAACGCTGATTACATCGGCTCAAGCGCTTATAACGATGCACTATCTAAACGTCGTGCTGAAAACGTTGCAACGGCTCTTCGTAATGCCGGCGTTAACTCTGACAACATGACTGTTGATGCTTTGGGTGAAACTGCACCTATCGCACAGTGTTCTGGCCGTGGCGCTGCACTAATCAGCTGCTTGCGTGCTGATCGTCGCGTTGACGTTCAAATCACTGGCAAGAAGTAATAATTACTTTTTTGAAAAGGCTGGCCTTGTGTCGGCCTTTTTTTTAACCAAAATCTTGTAATACCTTTTTTTAACACTTTTTTGTAAGCGAATTTTGCAACCGGGTTTTGTAACAGGTGACTTCATGTATATATTCAAAACAGTCTTTCTGATAGTAAGCTTATTAATAAGCTCGCTTAGCTTTGCAGACAATCAGTACAATGATCAGAAAGTTGTTTATCACATGAATTATCATGATGAGAGCCGTATTGCTGAAACAATGACCAATATTTCAAACCATATACAAGCACTAGGCGAAGACCATATCGATATTAAGGTTGTGGTACACGGCAAAGCCATAGAATACTTTATGGATGCAGTTCACGACCAAGCCAAACAAATCACTCTCGACTCGTTACGCCTTCGGGATGTCCAATTTATCATCTGCGGCAACACTCTTGATGGATACAAACTTACCCGCAAAGATCTCTACGATGTTGAGGAAGACGATGTTGTACAAGCGGGCCTGCCGACTATCATTGATTTGCAGCAGAAAGGTTATATATACGTACGGCCATGAAAATAAAAGACTGGTTATCCTTTAAACCTGTGCCGCAAATTTCAGCTGAAACTTTACATACACAGCTAAAGTCTGAGCATCGATCACTTTTTCTTCTTGATGTTCGGAGTCACACAGAATGGAAGCTGAGCCATATTGAAGCCAGCCATTGCATTCCTGTTTTTAATGTCAATATCAGCAAAATCCCAAAAGATAAAACGATTATCTGCATCTGCCTGACGGCACACAGAAGCACACCGGTCGCCAGAGAATTACTTCGACACGGATATGATGTGTATGAACTAAGCGGCGGAATGCGTGCCTGGTGGCAACAAAATTACCCGACTCTATAACAGCGCGCACAAAAAAGCAGCCTGTTACGGCTGCCTTTTTAAGGTGTTACTTTAGCTCAGACGATCAACTGACCTAATTAACCGACCCATACGCGCGCATTACGGAACATACGCATCCAGGCGCCATCTTCACTCCATTCATCAGGCGCCCATGAATTCTGAACCGCTCTGAATACTCGCTCAGGATGTGGCATCATTATAGTGACGCGTCCATCCGGCGTAGTCAGACCGGTAATACCACCAGGCGAACCATTCGGATTGAGTGGATATGTTTCTGTTACCTGACCATAGTTATCAACATATTTCAGAGAAACAGTACCTGACGCCTGTAGTGCTGTTAATTGCTCGGCTGAAGCAAATTCAGCATAGCCTTCACCATGCGCCACAGCGATTGGCATCCGCGAGCCTTCCATTCCCTGCAAAAAGATAGAACTACTTTTTTGCACTTCAACCGTCGCGACACGTGCTTCAAACTGCTCAGACATGTTACGCACAAAATGTGGCCACAAATCTGCACCCGGAATCAGCTCATGCAAATTCGACAGCATCTGACAGCCATTACATACCCCTAGAGTAAAGGTATCTTTACGCTCAAAAAACGCGCTGAACTGCTCACGTGCACGCTGATTAAAGAGAATAGACTTAGCCCATCCTTCACCTGCCCCCAATACATCACCGTATGAGAAACCGCCACAGGCAACCAGTCCTTTAAAGGTATCCAGAGAGACACGCCCCTCAAGAATATCGCTCATATGAACATCAATGGTGGCAAAGCCAGCACGATCAAACGCGGCGGCCATTTCTATCTGGCCATTGACACCCTGCTCACGCAATATCGCAACACGCGGGCGCGTACCAGCAGTAATTAAAGAAGCAGCAACATCTTCATTGATATCGTATGCCAGTGCCACCTGAATACCCGGGTCCTCTTTATCCAATAAACGGTCAAATTCTTGATCCGCACAAGCAGAATTATCACGCAATGCCTGTAAACGATAAGACGTTTCCGACCACCAGCGCTGTAACTGAACCCTGGAAGCACTGTAAATTTCGTCTTCTTCAAAATGTAGACGAATTTCATCATCCTGATTGGTCGAGCCAATCACCATGACAACATCGCCCAGACCCGCTGCGTTTAATTCGATTAATACTTGTTCAGTATTTTCACGTTTGACCTGAACGACAGCGCCCAGTTCTTCATTAAAGAGCGCCGCTAGCCATTCAGCCTGATTGGCAGCCATCATATCCAGATTAATATCAACACCCACATGGCCGGCAAAAGCCATTTCGGTAATCGTTGCTAATAACCCGCCATCAGAACGGTCGTGATAAGCCAGCAACAAGCCAAGCTTATTCAACTCTTGAATAGCCGCAAAGAAAGTAGCCAACTGCTGCGCATCATCAACATCAGGTACGCTGGTGCCTACTTCGTTATAGACCTGCGCCAATACAGACAAACCTAAACGGTTTTTGCCATTACCCAGATCCAGTAAAATAAGATCAGTTTCACCCTGGTCCGTATGCAATTGCGGAGTCAACACCAAGCGCGCATCTGTCACGGGGGCAAACCCGGAAATGATCACCGACAAGGGTGCCGTCACACTTTTATCTTCGTCTCCGTCTTTCCAGACAGTACGCATAGACATGGAATCTTTACCAACAGGAATAGTGATGCCTAATTCCGGACACAACTCCATACCCACGGCTTTTACTGTGTCATAAAGTTTTTCATCTTCACCCGGATGCCCTGCTGCGCACATCCAGTTAGCTGATAACTTCACGTCTGAAATATCAGCGATCGGTGCAGCCACGATATTGGTTAAGACCTCACCAATAGCCATGCGTCCTGAAGCAGCGGCATCGATCAGTGCTAGCGGCGTACGCTCGCCCATCGCCATGGCTTCACCGGCATAGGTATCATAAGCGGCCGTCGTAACAGCGCAATCGGCAACCGGCACTTGCCAGGGCCCGACCATCTGATCACGCGCAACTTGTCCGGTAATAGAGCGGTCACCAATAGTGATCAAAAATGACTTAGAAGCCACCGCCGGGAATTTCAAGACCCGCTCAATCGCTTCGTCTAGCTGAATATCAGCAGTTGAAAACTCAGGAAGCTGGTAACTAATACGTTCGACCGAACGATGCATTTTGGGTGGTTTTCCAAACAGCACGCTCATTGGTAAATCTACTGGTTTATTCTCGAAGTGCGTATCACCTAAGGTTAGATGATGCGCTTCTGTCGCGTCACCCACCACGGCATACGGACAACGCTCACGCGTACACAAGGCTTCAAAACGCGCCATATCTTCTGGCTTAACCGCCAGCACGTAACGCTCTTGCGCCTCATTACACCAAATTTCCAGTGGAGACATGCCCGGTTCGTCATTATTCACATTGCGCAGTTCGAAATGACCGCCGCAGCCACCATCTTTTACCAGCTCAGGAAAGGCATTAGATAAACCGCCAGCACCTACATCATGGATAAACGCGATCGGATTATTGTCACCTTGCTGCCAGCAGCGATCGATAACTTCCTGACAACGGCGCTCTATTTCAGGGTTGCCGCGCTGCACAGACGCAAAATCCAAATTCTCAGAAGAGGTACCGGATGACATGGATGAAGCCGCACCGCCACCCAAACCAATCAACATCGCAGGACCGCCCAAACAGATGAGCTTAGCACCCGTACTGATTTGGCCTTTATCAACATGTCCGGCACGGATATTACCCATACCACCAGCAATCATGATGGGCTTATGGTAACCACGCACCTCTTCACCGGCTGCGCCATTCACTTTTTGTTCAAATGTACGAAAATAACCAGTTAGATTAGGGCGACCAAATTCATTGTTGAATGCAGCACCACCGATAGGCCCTTCGAGCATAATATCTAACGCGGATACAATCCTGCCAGGTTTACCATACTGAGATTCCCACGGCTGACCAAAGCCCGGAATATTAAGATCGGATACCGTAAAACCAGATAAACCCGCTTTGGGTTTGCCGCCTTTACCGGTCGCACCTTCATCGCGAATTTCACCACCAGAACCGGTAGCCGCTCCCGGATGCGGTGCAATAGCGGTTGGGTGGTTATGTGTTTCTACCTTAATCAGAATATGGATATCTTCTTGATTAGCAGAATATTCAGCGGTTTCGGGATCAGGAAAGAAACGCCCAGCCTTACTACCGGCAATGACAGCAGCATTGTCAGAATAGGCGGATAATACATTCTCACCACCCAGTTCGTTGGTGTTACGAATCATTGAAAAAAGCGATTTATCCTGCGCTTCACCATCAATATCCCACGAAGCATTGAATATCTTATGACGGCAATGCTCTGAGTTTGCCTGCGCAAACATCATCAATTCAACGTCAGACGGGTCGCGCTGTAAGGCGACAAAGCTAGATACCAGATAATCGATTTCATCTTCAGCCAGCGCCAAACCTAAATCAATATTCGCTTTTGCTAACGCTTTATGACCGTCACCCTGAATACTAATGATATTTAAAGGCTTTGGCTCAGTGCGAACAAATAATTCACTCGCTTCATCTATACTGCCAAGAACGTGCTCAATCATACGATCGTGTAATAGTGCCGCGACGGTTTGTATTTGATCGTCAGACAATGCAACGCAAGACTCAATGGAATAAGCAATGCCTCGCTCAAGACGTTTGATTTTGCTTAATCCACAATTTCTGGCAATATCAGTAGCCTTACTGGACCAAGGCGATATAGTGCCGGGCCGGGGAATAACCAGTTGCAATAATCCTGCTGGCTCTTTAATCTCAGCTTTAGGGCCATAACGAAGGATGCGTGACAGCACGCTTTGCTCGTCGTCGGTTAACGCTTCTGAGGTATCGGAAAAGTGATAGAATTCACCATAAACCGCTGTAATAACAGAGACTTCGCTCTGCAAAGCAGCTAATAGTTTATCGTGACGGAAGGCAGAAAGAGCAGGCGCTCCACGCATTACTAGCATGTTGATATCGAGCCTCTTAAATGAGCCAAAACAGACAGGAAAAGTAAGCAGGCATTTTACCTGAAACTACTGCACAAGTGCCAGAAAAGGACCCTATGTTATTTGACTTACGCAGAAAAAAAGATGTTTTACACCTGCTGACGATCCTTGTGATTATTAGCTTGCCTGCGCTGGTCAGTTATAACTCAATGACTCAACTTGAAGTCATCCAGACAAAGGGGACTCTTCGCGTTGCCACACGAAACACTCCCAGCGCCTATTATATCGATAAAGGCGAACCTGCCGGCTTTGAATACGAATTGGCAAAAGCGTTTGCCGATGACCTGAACGTAGCCATGGAACTGATAATTCCGGATACTATTGACGGCCTCTTCCAGTCAATCATAAAGCGCGATGCGCATATTGTTGCAGCAGGCATAAATATTTCAGAAAATCGCAAAGAAAACTTCGAGTTCTCGACAGCGTATGATGAAAGTATCTCCACTGTTATTTACCGACTAAAGCAAGGCATACCAGCACCCGAAACGGTGGAGGATTTAATAGGTAAGCACATCTTAGTTCTGGCAAATTCGATTCAGGCAGAGCAACTCAACACCCTAAAAAACAATTATCAGGATCTGGCGTGGAGTGAAACCAGCGAGCTAACCAATACCGATATTCTAGATAAGATATTTACGGAAGAAGCCGATTACGCCATTGTCGATTCAACCGTTTATGATTCGCAAAGCTCATTTTATCCAGGACTGCGAGATGCATTTACGATAGGAGACACCCAGCCTATCGCCTGGGTTGTCACCCCAAATCAGGACGGATCTATTAAGCGCGCCGTCAATAAATTTCTCTCCAAACCGCGTACGCTAGCGCTCATTAAAAAATTAAAAGCCAAATATTTAACTAAGCGCAATCCTTTAAACTACTTTGACACCGTCACTTTTAAACAGGACATGGAGACATACCTTCCAACATTAGAGCAATACTTCTATATGGCTGAACAGGAAACGGACATTGACTGGATGCTATTAGCCTCTATTGCTTACCAGGAATCTCACTGGAAAGCAGATGCGGTATCACCTACCGGCGTAAAAGGAATTATGATGCTGACTCACGGGGCTGCAAAAGAAGTAGGTGTCATTGATCGAACCGATCCTATACAAAGTATTCTTGGTGGAGCTCAATACCTTCTCAATGTAAAAGATAAAATTCCTGAACGGATTAGCGAACCAGATCACACCTGGTTTGCATTAGCGGGTTACAACATAGGTTTTGGTCACTTAGAAGACGCGCGTATACTCACGCAACGCGCCAACAAAGATTCTGATAAATGGGAAGATGTAAAAGAGTTCTTACCGTTACTGTCCAAAGAAAAGTATTTTTCGACCGTGAAATATGGCTATGCTCGCGGACAGGAGCCGGTTAAGTATGTAAAAAATATTAAAAAATATATTGAGCTATTGGAATGGGAAAAACAAATCCAACAGATCCGCCAAGCACGGGATGCTTCTATTCGTGCGGAAGAAAAAGAAAAAATGGAACCTGCTACTATTATTGAGCTAAAGATCATACCCGCTACACTTTAAATCCGCGTAGCATCCGGATTTTATTAGCCGAGACGATTTTTTTCTTTTTCCAGCCGCTTCTGCTCTCTACGCATTTTGAAAAAATGACTTATTTTATCTCCGCATAGATCAGCCATCACGCCCTCGGTGAATGCTACATGATGATTCAACCAATTTTGCTGTAAGAAATGCTGACGACTTACGATCACACCCGCTTTAGGCTCATAAGCACCAAAAATTACGCGCTTAATACGACCATGAACCATGGCACCCGCGCACATAGAGCACGGCTCAAGCGTTACGTATAGATCGGCGTTTACTACCCGATAATTCCCAACCTGAGTAGCTGCATCACGCAACGCCATAATTTCGGCATGCGCGGTAGGATCATGCTGAGTAATAGGCTGATTCCAACCGCGTCCTATGATCTCACCTTCTAACACCACCAAAGCACCCACGGGCACTTCACCCAATTCAGCCGCTCGGTCTGCAAGCAACAGAGCCTGCAACATCCAGTGTTGATCAATTTTCAGCTGCGCCTCTGTTAACTGCGACTCGGGTTTATGCACATCCAGCGGTTCTTTTGGCGTCTGTTCATTTGCTGCCTGGGTATCTTTTTTTTGCACCACCACGTTACTCTCTTGCAATAAAAAGCTCACATTACGTGAGCTTTTATTTTCGATATTTTATATCCAGCTATCTGCTTATTCCCACTCAATCGTTGCGGGCGGCTTACTTGACACATCGTAGGCCACACGAGAAACGTGAGGTATTTCGTTGATAATACGACCAGACACTGTTTCCAACAACTCATAAGGAAGATGCGCCCAACGCGCCGTCATAAAGTCGATCGTTTCGACTGCACGAATAGCGATAACATATTCGTAACGACGCCCGTCACCTACGACACCGACAGATTTTACCGGTAAAAATACGGCAAACGCCTGGCTGGTCTTATGGTACCAGTCCGCTTTATGCAACTCTTCAAGAAAAATAGCATCCGCTTCACGCAGAATATCAGCGTACTCTTTTTTCACTTCACCGAGAATCCGCACGCCTAAACCCGGGCCTGGGAACGGATGACGATAAACCATGTCATACGGCAAACCTAGTTCAAGACCTATTTTACGCACTTCATCCTTGAACAATTCGCGTAACGGCTCAACCAGATCCATCTTCATATCATCAGGCAGACCACCGACATTGTGATGCGATTTAATCACATGGGCTTTACCGGTCTTAGCGCCCGCTGATTCAATTACATCCGGATAGATCGTCCCCTGCGCCAGGAAGTTAACATCCTTAAGCTTTGTCGCCTCTTCATCAAATACTTCAATAAAGGCATTACCAATAATCTTACGTTTCTTCTCGGGATCGTTTTCACCTTTCAAACGCCCCAGAAACAGGTCGGCACTATCTGAACGAATAACCTTAACGCCCATGTTCTTAGCAAACATGTCCATTACCTGATCACCTTCGTTTTTACGCAGTAGTCCGTTATCGACAAACACGCATGTCAACTGATCGCCAATCGCCTTATGCAACAGTGCCGCCACTACAGAGGAATCGACACCACCGGAAAGACCCAGTAGTACTTTTTGATTACCGACTTGCGCACGTACTTTTTCAATCTGGTCACTGATAATATTTTCAGCGGTCCACAAAGCGTCAGTCTGGCATATATCGCGGACAAAACGCTCAATAATACGCCCGCCTTGCTTGGTATGCGTCACTTCAGGATGGAACTGCAAGCCATAAAAATGCTTCGCCGGATGGCACATAGCAGCAATCGGCGCCGAATCAGTAGAAGCAATAACGCTAAAGCCTTCAGGTAATTCTGTGACTTTATCACCATGACTCATCCAGACATCCAGCAACAAAGAACCGTTGTTAGCGATATGATCTTCAATACCTTCTAACAAACGGCTAGAACTCCCTGCTAAGCGTACTTTGGCATAGCCAAATTCACGCTGGTCAGACCCTTCAACCTTACCGCCCATTTGAGCAGCCATGGTCTGCATGCCGTAACAGATACCCAGTACAGGGACATCCAACTCAAAAACAATCGCGGGGGCACGGGGAGAGTCATTCTCTGTTACCGACTCAGGACCACCAGCAAGGATGACACCTTTGGGATTAAATTCGCGAATTTCTGCTTCATCCATGTCCCAGGCCCGAATCTCACAAAATACGCCGATTTCACGTATACGACGTGCGATCAACTGCGTGTATTGAGATCCGAAGTCAAGAATCAGAATGCGTTGTGCGTGAATATCTGTAGTCATGCTCAGTGGCTCCACCGAATGGCTGATTATCAGCCCTTAAAACTAAAAATGGGGCAACCATAGTAGCGCCCCACTTTATAAAATAATAAAAACTTAGCCAACGCGATAATTAGGCGCTTCTTTCGTGATGCTCACATCATGCACGTGGCTTTCATTCATACCTGCACTCGTAATACGTACAAACTCAGGTTTAGTACGCATCTCTTCAATATCCTGACTTCCGGTATAACCCATAGAAGCACGTACCCCACCCATTAGCTGATGCACAACACCCACCATCGGGCCTTTACAGGCAACACGCCCCTCAATACCTTCGGGTACCAGTTTTTCTGAACCTTCCGACGCATCCTGAAAATATCGATCAGATGATCCCGACGTTTGCGCCATCGCTCCAATAGATCCCATGCCACGGTATGATTTATAAGCACGCCCTTGGAAAAGTTCAACTTCACCCGGCGCTTCATCTGTACCCGCCAACATAGAACCGACCATTACAGCCGATGCACCAGCGGCAATCGCTTTAGCAATATCACCGGAAAAACGAATCCCACCATCAGCGATCAATGGAATACCACGGCCTTTTAATGCTTCTGCCACATTGGCAACCGCTGTAATTTGCGGAACACCAATCCCGGAAACGATACGTGTAGTACAGATAGATCCCGGACCGATACCTACTTTGACGCCATCAGCACCGGCATCGGCCAACGCGATGGCGGCCGCAGCTGTTGCTATATTTCCACCAATAACCTGTACCTGTGGAAAATTTTGCTTAACCCATGTAACCCGGTCAATCACACCTTTAGAGTGACCATGCGCAGTATCAACAACAATAACATCGACACCGGCATCAGCCAGTGCTTTAACACGATCTGCTGTTTCAGGGCCCGTACCCACGGCTGCACCCACAATCAAACGGCCTTTGCCGTCTTTGGCTGCATTCGGGAAAGCTTCTGCTTTATACATATCTTTAACGGTCATCATACCCTTAAGTTTGAAGGCACTATCAACGACCAGAATTTTCTCGATGCGATGTTTGCGCAACAAGTTGCGTACTTTATCTTTATCAACGCCTTCTTCTACTGTGACTAAACGATCTTTGGTCGTCATAACAGAAGCGACGGTTGAGTCCAGATAGTTTTCAAAACGCATATCGCGGCTGGTAACAATGCCTACCAACTCGCCATTATCAACCACAGGAAAGCCAGAGAAACCTAACTGCGCGGCCATCCGACGTAACTCACCCACCGTCATATCGGATGAGCAAGTAATTGGGTCGCTGACAACACCGGCTTCGTATTTTTTGACTTTACGAACTTCCGTTGCCTGCTCATCAATCGTCAGGTTTTTATGAATGATACCAATACCGCCTTCCTGCGCCATAGCAATGGCCAGACGGGATTCTGTTACTGTATCCATTGCAGCAGATACCAATGGTATATTCAGGGAAATCCCTTTTGTGATCTGTGTCTTCAGAGAAACGTCCTTCGGCAGAACTTCTGAGTAACCTGGCAACAGTAAAACATCATCAAAAGTCAGTGCTTCTTCAACGATTCGCAACATGATCTAAACAACCCATATCTTTTAGAAAATTTAAACGATAAATTATACAGATTTAGGCATATCCGAACAATCTTATTTACATTTTAAGAAACGAAATACCTTTGCGTAATGACTATTCGACAAAGCTTCGATTAAGATAGTGGCATGCACTCATACTCAGATCATAACCGTCATGCTTTTACCGTCTCAGAGCTTAACCGCCAGGTTAAATCGCTTCTGGAATCTTCTATTAATAGGTGATTTTTCCAACTAACTGGTCAGAAGCGGCTTTGAGCGCGGGAAAAAACTCTGTTTCTATTTGATTTTTTGTAACTTCACCTGAAGCCCAAGCGATACTAATACAACAAATTAGCTTGTTATTTTTTATTACGGGAACCGCGATGGCGTCCACATTACTAGGGTAATCGACAATATGCCCCCAATACCCTGTTTCACGTGTTGCATACCCACGAACTCTTGTTTCATTGAGTAGCTTTTCTACCCAAGGACCGTCTAAAGATACCTGATCAAAACGCTCTTCCGACGTTTTCAAGGAGATAATAATTTCTTCTCGCTCAGAGTGAGGACAGAAAGCGAGATAAGCTCGACCTAGAGCAGACCAAAGCATGTGTGGGCAAAAACCCACTACATCTTTATTAATTGTTAGTAAGCTCTGACGGCGCGTCGAATCAATAATTTTCATTTTTGTAAGATTTCTAATAGCAAGATCAGAAGGCCATCCCACGTTGTTACATAACTCGATTAAGATCGAGCTTGAAAGTTCGATCAGCTCATTTTCTTCCCCGTTATTTGTGTCAAATCTTGGTCCATTCACACTCATTCTATAATGGTTATCTCCCAATCCTCTATATACCCAGCCGTGATCCTCAAAGGTTGATAAAATCCTTAATAAAGTGGCTTTTGGTAACTTAGTCGCCAAATGTAGTTCATTTAGTGATGTTTTAGATCTTTTACCTAAAAATTCGACTACCTGCAGCCCACGAGCAAGTGCTCGTATTTTTTTAACTTCACTCAAATTCATATACCTGTAATTTTTTTAAATACTCCCTTGTTTCACCTAGTGAAACAAGGGAGTATTTTAACTGATTTTTTTTTAATAGCCTTACAAAGGTTGTCTCAAGATGAAATTAATAATAATAAGGTACAAAAAATGAATAGTATATTTAAGCAAAATCAAACCTGGCTGATACTTATAGCATTGCTCTCCTTCGGGTTAATAAGTAGTCAAATAAAGGCAGAAGAAAATTCTGGAACTCGTTTGGTTCTGCTTGGTACCGCAGGAGGGCCGTCAATTAAGAAAGCGAGAGCGCAACCTGCAAATGCCGTTATTGTTAATGGCAGCGTGTATATTGTTGATGCAGGGAACGGAGTTGCACGGCAAATGGCTTTAGCAGGTATTTCGGCAAAGAAACTACGTGCAGTTTTCATTACACATAATCATACAGACCATAATGCCGACTATGGTACTTTGTTATTACGTGCATGGTTGAGTGGTTTAAAAACACCCGTTGATACTTTTGGGCCTCCACCACTTAAAAAAATGACGAATGCATATATGGAGTATATGGATTGGGAAATAAAATTGAGAATAAGAGATGAAAACCGAGTTCCATTACAGAGCCTCGTGCGTGCCAATAATATTGAAGGAGATGGTGTTATATACAAGGATGAAAACATCACTGTAACTGCATTTGAAGTTCCTCATGGTGCAGCAAAACCATCTTATGGTTTCCGTTTCGACACCCCGGATCGCTCCATTGTATTTTCAGGAGATACGGCTCGCAGTGATAATCTTATAAAAACAGCAAAAGGCGCTGATGTATTAGTTCATGAAGTTGTTAGCATTCATGGTGTAGAGGCGATTGTTAACCGTATAGATCCAGGTAACGATGCTCTTAAACGACATATTATCGAAGCTCATACACCAACGGAAGAAGTAGGAGAGGTCGCGGCGGCGGCGGGAGTTAAGAAACTCGTGTTAAATCATTTCGTCCCCACTGGCTTACCTGCATTTGATAATCCTGAGTTATGGATAAAAGGTATTAGAAAGCACTATCAGGGTGAGGTTGTTGTTGGTAAAGATCTGCTTGAAATAGATTGATCCTGAGTTAATTTATTAAGGGATAATCACTGGTGTTTGCACTCAAAAAACATCAGTGACTTAGTAGCTAAATTTCAATATTCAAAATGACGACTCTTCTCAGCCTGTTGTTTATTCACGTTGCAACCTGCAATCTAATACAGTTGATTATAATGATTAACACCCCGTCTCATTTTAATCCATAGTAACCAGCAGGCTTTGATAGTGCGTTTACGTTTAATAGTAAAGCTAATCTTTATTGCTTCGGCTGCCCTCCCCTCGTCTCGCTCGGTGCTAGCAGAGACGGAAACAATCATGCATGTCGCTAGCTGGCTCCCCCCCTCACACTTGCAAAACAGTATAGTTTGGCCCACTTATGGAAGTTGGATTGAAGCAGCGACTGAAGGACGTGTAAAAATTAAGCTTGAATATGGTTTGGGGCATCCGAAATCTATGTTTGATCTGGTTGAAGATGGTGTAGTTGATGCGAGCTGGAGCTTTCATGGCTATGTTCCCGGGCGCTTTAAACTTACATCAATTGTCGAATTACCCATGCTAGGTGCAGATGCTGAAGCCGCCTCGGTATCTTATTGGCGCATTCATCAAAAATACCTATCCAAAGCTGATGAGCATAATGGCCTAGTGTTAGTCGCACTTTTTACACATGGGCCCGCCCAAATACATACTGTTGAACCTATCGCCTCACTAGCTGAACTCAAAGATAAAAAAATTCGAATCGGAGGAGGAGTGCAGGGATATCTTGCAAAGCGAATGCAAGTGACTTCTGTTTCAGCACCCGCTGATAATATATATGAGATGATGGGACAAGGGTTAATTGATGGTGCTTTCATTCCGTTTTCAGTACAAAAAAGTTTACGCTTAAATGAGTTGGCTAAGCATATTATTGCTTTAGAAGGAGGAATGTATTTAGGTAGTTTCAGTATGTTCATTAACCCTGATTTTTTAGCGTCCCTGAGTCAGAGGGATCGAGTGGCTATTTTAAAAATTTCTGGCGAAAAACTTTCTGCTTTAGCTGGTTACACGTGGGAAAAAGCTGATCAGGAAGGGTATCAAACTGCTCTGAGTACTGGTGCTGTGATAAATTACGTAAAAAAAAGTGACCCGATTTATCGTGAGTTTGTTCGCCTCACCAAAGGGATGGATAAGGAGTGGATAGACTCGGTTAAAGATCGTGGGATAGATGCAGAAGCAGCATTAATCGAACTGAGGGATACGGCCCGAGCATACCGTTAATAAACTAACATCCCGGTAGTTCAGATTACAGTAGAGTTTTATTAGTGATCGATTGAGGTTGACCTACTGTACTAACAAGCCTGAATTTGAGAGTAGGCTGACAATATTCGCTCTATAGAGGAATCGAGTTTAGCTCTTTGCTGTTCTAACATAATGACTATCCTGCAAAGAATCGATTAATATAACGCCATGCATTCATACTCAGATCATAACCGTCATGCTTTTACTGTCTCAGAGCTTAACCGCCAGGTTAAATCGCTTCTGGAATCGTCTTTTTTACAAGTAAGGGTACAGGGCGAAATTTCAAATTTCTCCAAACCTGCTTCCGGCCACTGGTATTTCACACTGAAGGACGGCAAGGCTCAGGTTAAATGCGCCCTGTTTCGCAACCGCAATCTACGCGTCAGGTTTTCACCTAAAGATGGAGATCAGGTCGTGCTTACCGCTAAAGTCAGCCTTTATGAAGGGCGTGGTGACTATCAACTTATCGGCGAGATGCTGGAATCCGATGGTGAGGGTCAGCTGCAGCAGGCTTTTGAAGCGCTCAAAACATCACTGGCCAAAGAAGGTCTCTTTGCCAACGCGCATAAAAAATCAATACCCGCCCATCCCAAGCACCTTGGTGTTATCACCTCTCCAACAGGGGCGGCCATTCACGACATACTCTCCGTCTTAAAGCGCCGCTTCCCGAGCCTTCCTGTGACGGTTTATCCTTCTGCAGTTCAGGGAGCCGGTGCGGCAACCCAATTAATTAGCGCCCTAGAGGCTGCCCAACGCCATAAGCAAGCAGACCTGATTATTATTGGCCGCGGCGGCGGCTCGCTAGAGGATCTATGGCCGTTTAACGATGAAAAGCTGGCGCGCGCTTTATTTGCCTGCACACTACCGATCATTAGTGCTGTTGGCCATGAAGTGGATTATTCCATCTCAGATCTGGTAGCGGATCTTCGCGCACCAACCCCTTCTGCCGCCGCAGAGCTAATCAGCCCCGATCAGGATGCATTGCGCATATTACTGGATCGCCAAGCGAATCGTCTGGATAGACAGCTCAAAGAAACCCTTACCCGACACCGTCAGCGGGTGTTGCACCTTCGCCAGCGTCTGCGTCATCCCGGTGATCGCATCAGAGAGCAGAAAGCACGACTAAGCAATCTTGAACAGCGTTTACTGGCCACCATCAACCACCGGCTTGTAAAAGCAAAACACCAGAGTTCCTTACTTGAACAGCAACTCATACAGTTTCATCCGCGTCGACAGATTGAACAAATTAGTCTGCGGCTGGTCAGGAATGAAGAGCGCTTAACGCATCAATTTTATAAACATCGTGATCAAAAGCGCTATGCATTAGGTCAGCTGGCAACACGTCTTAACGCCATAAGCCCGCTAGCAACGCTGGAGCGTGGTTATGCCATCATTCAAGACAATAAAGGTAAAGTGGTTACACAAGCGCAGCAAGTCAAAACAGGCGATGTACTGATCAACCGGCTACACCAAGGATCATTCAGCAGTCGCGTTGAGACTATTTATATCGATAACAACTCAGACAATACAGCTAACGACTTCGAGAACACTCATGATTAGATTCTTCATACTATTTATCGGCCTTTTAGCCTCGTTAAACAGTTACGCACTCACCTTACCCGAGGCATCCGACACCCCTGGCGGGGTTGTCATCTTGCCATTACAAGGAATAGACAAAGAACGCTTACCTAACGCCTGGTACCGAAGCAACCGGGTTATGGTCGTTTCCAGTTTAGAGACGCCTTATGCGGACAAAGCCAAGTGGCTGGCGGTGATTGGCATTCCGTTAAAAGCCGACCCCGGCAAAGAGCAGCTTTTAGTCGCCAATGGCATCTCCTTTCCTTTTACGATTAAGGACAAGGAATATAAAGCGCAGTATCTGACTATTAAAAATAAAAAGCATGTTAATCCAGATCCCGAGCAAGTGGCACGCTGGAGACGTGAATCAGCAGAAATGAAAACCGCTTTTACACTATGGACCACGCCTGAGCAGACGATCACGGAATTTATTCTGCCGGCAAAGGGGCCTTTTAGCAGTCCCTTTGGATTAAAACGCTTTTTCAACAAACAACCACGTAACCCCCACAGCGGTCTGGACATAGCAGCGCCAATGAGCGATCCCATCTGGGCTCCCGCCAATTCCAGCGTCGTCGCTGTTGGCAACTACTTTTTTAATGGCAACACTGTAATTTTAGATCATGGTAACGGCTTAACAACCATGTACTGCCATATGAGTGTGATTGATGTAAAAAAAGGTGACATCCTTAAAACCGGTGACATCATCGGCAAGATAGGCAAAACCGGCCGTGTGACGGGGCCTCACCTGCACTGGAGCGTGAGTTTAAACAATACGCGTGTTGATCCGCTCTTGTTTATCTCTAAAAAAGCCCCATAAAAACGTGTTAGCATCCCTTTTCATTTTTATTGGTAGAAAAAACAATGTCTGAACTAAAATTTGAAACACTAGAACAACATGCAAGCTATGGTGTTGGCCGTCAAATGGGCGACCAACTGGCTCAAAACGGCTTTGAAGGCATTGATCTTGATGCGGTTGCAGCGGGTATCAAAGATTCTTACCTGGGCAAAGAACTTGCAGTGCCTGTGGCTGAGATCCAGACAGCTTTTAACGAACTGAACCGTCGTATGAAAGAAATTCACGAAGCGCAAGCCAAAGAAGCTAACGAGGCGGGCGCCGCTTTTCTGGCAGAAAATGCTGCACGTGAAGGCGTTGTCGTTCTTGAATCAGGTCTGCAGTACGAAGTCATTGAAGCAGGTGACGCTGCAAGCGAAAAGCCAACAGCGGATTCAACCGTACGTACGCATTACCATGGCACATTCCCAGATGGCAAAGTTTTTGATAGCTCTTATGATCGCGGTCAGCCAACTGAATTTCCTGTAGGCGGCGTAATCGCAGGCTGGACTGAAGCTCTTCAATTGATGAACACTGGCGCAAAATGGCGCTTAACGGTTCCTTACTCTCTTGCTTATGGTGAACAGGGTTCACCTGGTGGAATCCCACCTTTTGCAACACTGATATTTGATATAGAACTGCTCGACATTCTCTAATGTCGTAATACAAACCGGGCAATGCTTTTGCCCGGTTTTATATTGCCGGGACCTTTAATGAAGCCAATACAAACCATGCAACTTAACTCCCCTCATAACTCTCTTCTTAACTATCAACTCCATGGCAACGGAGCTCCTTTAGTTATTTTGCACGGCTTATTCGGCACGCTGGAAAACTGGGGCAGCCAGATTAAAGCGCTTTCTGAACATTTTCAGGTGATCGCCGTTGATCTGAGAAATCATGGCCGCAGTCCACACACCGACGACATGAATTATGCCCTCATGGTCGACGACATCATTAACCTGCTAGATGATTTAGGATTGGATAAAGTAAATCTGATGGGGCATTCCATGGGCGGAAAAGTTGCCATGCAACTAGCACTGACGCATCCCGAGCGCCTAAATAAACTCATTGTTGTTGATATCTCTCCTGTTGCATACGAACATCATCATAAGGATGTATTGAAGGGACTTTTTTCGATTGATCTGGCGCACATAAAATCGCGTACAGATGCCGACAAACAACTCGGTGCTTATATCCCTGAACCAGGTATCAGAGCTTTTTTACTGAAAAACCTTTACCGCGATGAGAACAAACAATTCCAATGGCGCATGAACCTGCCGGTTTTAGATAAACACTATGACGACATCAGTGCAGCACCAACCGGACATCCGTTTAATGGTAAAACACTGTTTATCAAAGGTGAGGAATCACACTACATACAGACAGACCACCGCGACGGAATTCTGGCACTCTTCCCTAAAGCCACCTACAAAATAATTCAAGGCGCTGGTCATTGGCCACATGCGGAAAAGCCTGCCATCTTTACGAAAATACTGATCAATTTTTTACAGGCTTGATATAAAAATCTAACGCATTCTTTGCTTATATTGATTAGATGCTGAATCCTTTATCATCCACTTAATACATCAGATATTTTTGTCAATAATCGAGCCTTCAGGAAAAAGCTTCTGAAAAACGCCCGCGTCAACCAAACGAAGGTTGATGTCGCTGAGCTTTTTATTGAGATCATTGAGTCGGTTATTAAACTCCTGTAGCGATGCAACCGCGCGACCAGAAGCATTTTGCTCTTCGTTACGTTCTGCTAACGTTTTTTGATCTTCAGATTGCTTATCTTTAGTTTCTTCACTGCGCAGTTTATTTTTTTCGTCTTCCAATGCGGCAGCCTCATTTGCCAACGCTGCTTTTTGGCTATCTATTTCCTGGCTATCCGATTTCTCACTACGCGTGTCTTGATCTGAAATCTGAACGGGTGCTTCAAGCTTAGCAATCTCGGCCTGAGCCTCCGTTGCCATCACCCGTGCCTGAGCTGCAACACGCCGATCTTGCGTTGATGGCTCAGGAACAGAGAGCGCAGCACGGATAATAACTTGCGCTTTTTCCAGCGTCGCTCTGGGGTCATCTGATACAGGAGAGGTATCAATACGCACATCTCCCCCAACAGCATAGAGCTGGCCATCCGGGCCACGCTCATAATCAAAATTTGGAGCTGAAGCAAACGCGCCACCGATCGACGCATGAATCCGTTCATGGTTTTTGACTTCTAGGTCACGTCTGGAAAGATCCTGAGCAATCTGTCTATTCGCTTCTTCAACTCGTTTATCTGAAGATTGATTCGTGGACGCTTCTGAGGCCGATACTGTCGTCTGACTAATCTCAGCACCTTGTTTGGAGAATTTATCTTGCCCCTGTAACGGATCAGAAGAAGCGCTTTGTATCTGCGTATTTGAAGAGGAGGTCGTTGAGGACGATTGATTAGACGAAATAGACTTAACCGCCGCAGATGAATCGTGCGACGCTGATCGGATCATACTGGAAGAGTAATTGTTAATAATCACCCTGATATCCTTTCTTTGTTAACTGTTTGTTTTGGTGATCTGCCGCCTTTGCTCACTGTTTGTTCTTCTAACGACTACTATTGCCGGGACTTTCAAAACAATAAACACAAAGTCCAAGATGAAAAACGTTATATATAACTATGCGCGCGTATCTATATTCGTACCTAATACTTCACCAGCATCCGTGACTACCTTGGTTGCTTGTGCTTGTTCATTCGCGTTGACAGCGTTGCTATTATTAGCCGTCGCCGTATTATCCGCGCTACTTAAGGTACTACTGAGTGCCTGCCCTGAAGCCTGCTCTGATGAGCTTGGTTTACCATTACCCAGCTGATCACTGGGTGATTTCAGGGTATTATCCAGCATACGGTTTAAACCGATAACGCCTGATTGCATTGTCCCTGAGATGTTCATGGCATTCACCTGCACGTTAAATTAAAATTCAGAGTGCTGTAAGTATAGGCCACAATTTTAAATTTGACTATTTTTTGATCAGCATAAGTACTAAAGCAACCATTAATTTAAGTAGCATTTGGTTCAGAGGTATTCATTTAGTGAAATAGCTCTGTTATTCACACATGGCTATTCAAAAAGAGCCTGCACATCCAGATACTCAGCAACTATTATGGGGCTTAACGCCTGAAGAAATGGAATGTCACCTAACAGGGGTGCACGAAACCTAGTCTGTAATAGGGTCTCTAATGTGGCTACATTATCGTCAGAACAGCTCATATCAGGATCAATACGATTGGCCACCCAGCCTGCTATCGACAAACCATCTCTAACGATTGCTTCGGCCGTTAACAACGCATGATTGATACACCCCAGCTTTATCCCGACAACAAGAATAACAGGCGTATTAAGCAGTTTGGGCACATCGGCAAAGGTTTCGGTTCTGTTGAAAGGCACACGCCATCCACCCGCACCCTCGATCAGTACGACGTCGGCCGGGTTCATCATTGCACCACGACATAAGGCGGCTATTCTGTCCGCCGATAAACGCTTGCCGGTTTGCTCAGCCGCAATATGTGGTGCCACCGCCGCTTCAAACACAATAGGATTTACTTCGCTATAACTCAGCGCAACACTGGCTGTTTGCTGCAACAAAAGGGCATCACTGTTCTGCAGGCCATTTTCTGTGTGTAGACACCCGGCGGCTACCGGTTTTAAACCAATCGTGCGATACCCCAACTGATTGGCTTTTTCCAGTAAGCCTGCGGTAACGATCGTCTTGCCTACATCCGTATCTGTTCCTGTTACAAAAAACTGTCGCTTTGCCATTAACGCTTCCTCAAAATCAGATAATAAACTTCGTAACTTGCTGGCAACAAACCTTCTGAGGTGCGAAAAAGCTCATACGCCGCTTTAAAGGCTTTTACACGGGCGGGGCCGGTTAGACCTTTTGCCTGACCCGCATTCATATTATGTGCACCAATCCCTTTTAATTCACAGGTCAGCTCTTTGAGCTGCGGATAGTGCAGCACACGCATCTCGCATTCTGTCTCTATTAACTCAAGATCATCAGGCAACGCTTTACAAAGCTGCGCCAGCGATTGAAATTGGTTTACATGTTGATAATCATCTATCCGAGACCAGGCATCTCTTAATTCACACAGCGTCTGCGGGCCCAATGTCGCGATACAAGCGATACCATCGCGACTAAGGACGCGTGACATTTCAGCAAACAGCATTGAGCTATTTTCACACCACTGAATTGCCAAACTGGAAAAAACTAAGGAGTAGGACTGATTTTTTAACGGTAAACTTTCTGCATCGCCACAAATCCAGGTAACGTCATTGTCTAATGCTCTTGTCGTACGAGCATACGCCAACATCCCAGAGGCTATATCCAGTCCTGCTAATGGCCTATCGGGATACCGATCCCGTAACACGGAGGTAAAATATCCGGTACCGCAGCCAAGATCAAGAATAGAGGCAGGCTCAGTATGTCCGCTCTGGCTGTCTTGACTGTGACTGGAAAGCATCTCCAATAACTGATGGCCAATATTTCGCTGCAAGGCCGCCACACTATCATAAGTGGACGCGGCTTTACTGAAGGACTCTGCTACACGCAGCTTATCAATCAACTCACCCATGAATGATAGCGCTTCGGGTAAAATCCAGTAGTGACTGCATAAATGCCTCCGGATGCGATAGAAAAGGCAAATGTCCTGCCGATTCAAAGCAGACAATCTGATGCGCCGGACTAAACTTTGAACTAAGCTCTGAACTAAGCTCAGCAACGGCAGATACGATGCAGACAGGCACTAGCTGATCGGCGGCGCCATAGATATGTAACACAGGGCAACGTAACTGTGACAAGCGCTCGCGGATATCATTTTCCAGTAAGGTTAAGGTCTCCAGTAAATGCGTAGGCTGGCTTTCTGCCAACACCGCCTTAATCTGTTTCAGTAGTGGTTTTGCGGCCTCACTGCCCTGCACTTGCAACATGGCAAAACGCATTAAGGCTTTCTCAGGATTAACCGCAACGGCCTCCTTAAACTGAGCATAAACGCCACGCTCCATGGCACTCGGCCAGTCTGTTTTTTGTACAAAACAGGGATTGGACGCTACCGTAATAAGGCCTTTCACTTTTTCCGGATACTGCACAGCAATCTGCGTTGCGATTAAGCCCCCTAACGACCAGCCTAACCAATAGGCGGGTTGTTTAACCACAGCAGCGACTTGTTCAGCTATAGAATCCAGCGACAGCGTCCCTTCAACTCTTTTAACGCTGTCAACACCGGCAGAGCGACCCAGCCCTGGCAAGTCGATTAATGTTACATAAAAAGACATGGTAAGCTCTGACATTAAGGTTTGCCATATGGCAGAACTCATCCCCCAACCATGCAGTAAGACTAGTTCGGGATTATCTGTGGAACCAAAAGATTGATGATATATCGCCATTATTTAACCTGATCCAATGCGTCTAACAGACGATCAACCTGTACTTCTGTGTGGCTGGCGCTGAGCGTGACGCGAAGTCGTGCGCTGCCATGAGGTACAGTCGGCGGACGAATCGCCGTAATAAACAACCCCTTATCGCGTAACGCCGCACTCATTGCCATCGCTTTATCCGCATTTCCGATCATGATCGGTTGTATTGGCGTGGGCGAGTCCATCAAACTCAAACCCAGCTGTTCACAGCCACGACGAAAGCGCTGGATCAAACTAGTCAACTGCTCACGTCGCCATTGTTCGGTTTGCACCAATTTAAGACTGACTCTGGTGGCCGCAGCGACAGCAGGCGGCATGCTGGTGGTATAAATATAGGTACGCGCATGCTGAATCAAGGTTTCAATCAAGACGTCACTGCCCGCTACGAAAGCACCCGAGGTACCAAACGCCTTGCCTAATGTGCCCATCAATATCGGTAATTGTTGTTCACTAAGGCCGAAGTGCTCAGCACACCCTGCTCCCGTTTTCCCAAGACAGCCGATGCCGTGCGCATCATCTACCATGACCCAGGCCTTGTGATGATTAGCCACATCGCAAATGGCAGGCAGGTCGGCGATATCGCCATCCATGCTAAACACACCATCAGTAACCACCAACGAACGACGCGCCTGAGTTTTACTCAAGCGCTGGGTGAGGCTATCAACATCATTATGCAAATAACGCTGAAAGCGCGCACCACTAAGCAAGCCGGCATCCAACAATGAGGCATGATTAAGGCGATCTTGAAACACGGCATCCTGCTTACCCAACAAGGCATTCACTGTTCCGAGATTTGCCATGTAACCATTTGAAAACAACAATGCCCGTGGCCGCCCCGTAAAAGCAGCCAGCTCTTCTTCTAATGCGTGATGATGAAAACTATGCCCGCTGACTAAAGAAGATGCGCCTCCCCCGACGCCGTATTCATCTGCCGCCTGCTTGAAAGCACTGACAATGGCAGGGTGATTGGCCAGACCTAAATAGTCGTTTGAACAAAAAGCCAGATACGCTTTACCATCCACGACAACCTCTGGCTGCTGTGGGCTCTGTAGCACTTTACGCCCGCGATACAACGAGGCGGCTTTACGCACCTGTAGCTCAGACGCTAATTGATCAAATGACATAGTGATTCACCGCAGAATGCTCTTATTAACGACGATCTATCGACTCTTACTATCTATCAATGCAGTAGAAGCTGAAAAAGGCAGCGCTTACTGAGCCGCTGCCTAGATGCCTTAATGACAGTTATGCTTCGTAGAAATGTGTGCTGTCCTGCTGTTTTTGCAGGTCTTTAATGATAGCCGCTTCTTGTACATCATCATCAACAGAAATACGTTGCTCAGGATTGATACCCAAGCGCTTGAAGAGCTGCAGATCACGATGCGTTTCAGGATTTGGCGTCGTCAACAGGCAGTCGCCATAAAATACAGAGTTTGCGCCTGCAAAAAATGTCATCGCCTGCATTTCATCGCTCATACTCTCACGGCCGGCTGATAAGCGCACATGTGACGCAGGCATCATAATGCGGGCAACCGCAATCGTGCGAATAAAGACTAAATGATCGAGATCATCGACATTTTCCAGCGGTGTTCCTTTCACTTTTACTAGCATATTAATCGGCACACTTTCTGGCTGAACCGGCAAATTCGCCAGCTGACGCAGCAGCCCGATACGGTCGGTAGCCGTTTCACCCATGCCGAGAATCCCGCCACTACAGACCTTCATCCCGGAATCACGAACATTTTTCAGAGTATCCAGACGGTCCTGAAAAGAACGCGTCGTGATGATTTTGTCGTAAAATTCAGGAGACGTATCCAAATTATGATTGTAATAATCCAAACCAGCATCGGCCAACTGCCCGGCTTTACCTTCGTCCAGCATACCCAGCGTCATGCAGGTTTCTAACCCCAGAGCCTTAACCTGCTGCACCATATCAACCACATACGGCATATCTTTATCAGCCGGATGCTTCCAGGCAGCCCCCATGCAGAAACGAGTAGACCCTGATGCTTTTGCCTGACGGGCTTTTTCAAGCACCTTATCGACCTGCATCAAACGTTCTTTTTCCAGTCCGGTATTATAATGCCCACTTTGAGGGCAGTATTTACAGTCTTCCGGACAAGCACCGGTTTTGATGGAAAGCAACGTACTGACCTGAACTTCATTTGGCTTAAAGTATTGGCGGTGAACCGTGTGCGCCTGAAACATGAGGTCGTTAAAGGGAAGCTCAAAAAGGTCTCGCACCTCTTCTACGGTCCAATTGTTACGAACGGGTGCTTTAACTGTCATGCGTACTTCCCCTTTTAAATATGACATTCAACATTGATATGCTGCTATAACTGACAATGATAAATCGACAGAAGGAACTGTCAACTTATGCTAGCAATATTTAAAAACATCTGTACAAATAATAAGCATAAATGTGCTTTATGCGGCGAATCAACACACATTTCACACCCGCTTTGCGAAAACTGTCTTAATGATCTCCCTTGGCTCGCCACTGCTTGCTATGTTTGCGCTCTACCACTGAGTTCAGAAACACTCAACATAGAAGCACGGGGCTTAGAACAAACAGACTCAAAGCAGAAACCTCTGATCTGCGGCCAATGTATTAAAGAGCCGCCCGCTTTCTCTAATACTCAAGCAGCTTTCTATTATCGATTCCCTATCAGTGCGATTATTCCAAAAATAAAGCACCACCACGGTCTGCACCATACTACCTGGCTGGCCCAGTGTTTATTAAAACGCTTACTTGATCGACCACAAGCCTGGCCAGAGGCGATTATTCCGGTACCCGTGCATCCTTTCCGATTAATGAGCAGAGGATTTAATCAATCGACAATGATTGCCCGCTATCTGAGCCAACAATTGAAAATACCTTTATTACTGAATCGACTGCAAAAAATAAAACACACTAAATCACAATCAAGATTAACCGCTAAACAACGCAGAGCCAATTTGGATAATGCATTCAGCTATAACGGCCCGATTCTGAGACATGTAGTCCTGATTGATGATGTTGTTACCACAGGAACGACGATAAAAGAAATCAGCAAAATACTGAAAAACTCAGGTATTGAACGTGTCGACATATGGGTCATCGCGCGTACACCTGCACCGGATTAGCAACGACTCAATAATGTTTCACGGATCAATAGCTACACATCGCGTTCACGACTATTATGAGTATTTACATTGACATAAGTGAGGAGCCCTTTATTGGATATCGCTATTTTAGGTAGCCTTGCTGGCGGCATAGGATTATTTTTGCTAGGAATGCATCTAATGACGCAAGGGCTTAGGCAAGCGGCCGGCAAGTCATTAAAAAGCGTTCTTCAGGCGGCGACACAAAGCCGTTTAAAAGGCCTTCTTTCCGGCACGCTGATTACCGCGATCGTACAATCATCCAGCGCGGTAACGGTGGCTACTATCGGTTTTGTTAATGCCGGTTTATTAACCATTCCGCAATCGGTTGCCGTTATTTATGGCTGCAATATTGGCTCTACCATGACCAGCTGGCTGGTAGCCCTTATCGGCTTCAAAATTAACATCAGCGTCTTTGCATTACCCTTAATTGCTTTTGGGATGCTCATGAATGTCGTCGCTTCCACAGAACGGATTCGACAAATAGGATTTGCAGTGGCGGGGTTTGGGGTTTTTTTTATTGGTCTCGATTTTCTCAAAGAAAGTTTTGAGGGCCTGGAACAACACATTAACCTGACAGCTATCAGCAATTTACCACTAAGCGAACTCCTGTTTTTAGTCGCCGGCTTTATTCTGACGCTCTTAATGCAATCGTCTGCAGCCTCCATGGCGATTACGCTATCACTCGCCGCCGCCGGTTCTATTAACATCACGGCAGCCGCCGCGCTAGTCATCGGTGCCAACCTGGGTACCACCTCTACAGCCATGCTCGCTGTCATTGGAGCCACGCCCAATGCGAAACGAATAGCTGCAGCGCATGTCATTTTTAATCTGATAACAGGTGCTGTCGGATTTTTACTGTTAATACTTTTCTCTTCACAGGTCAACCATCTGAATAATGGTTTTATCGGCATCGTGATACTGCTGGCGCTATTTCATACGCTCTTTAATGTACTGGGTGTATGCATAATGTGGCCTTTAACAAACACTATGGTTAATTTTTTGGCGAAGCGCTTTCTCTCTCAGGAAGAAAACATCAGCACACCACAGTATCTGGATAAAAATATACTCACTACACCCTATCTGGCATTGGAAGCGATGAGCATGGAACTGGGCAGGGTCAGCCGACTCTGCACCGCTATGGCGTTGGCGGCCGTAAGTGAAGAAGATGGCAATCCACCGCAGCTTGAAAAAGATTTGTCGAGTATCATGGCGCTGGTATCTTCTATCGGACAATTCAACCAGAAAATTGCACAACAAAACCTGAATCCTGATATTACTGATATTTTACCGTCGTCACTACGCGTAGCCCGCTATCTAAATGAGGTAGCACGACTCTCTACACGCCTTGTGGATTACCACGATAGCTTAGAAAACATCTCTGATTCCAGCATTCGCCAAAGCGTTTTTAATTTTAAGAAAGATATCACTACGCTCCTCAATGAATGTCGAATCGATGAAAATAGTAATACCGAAAGCGAACCACCCCGAAAATTACTGCATACACTGGAATACGATTACCAGGCACTAAAATCAGATATTCTCAATGCAGCCACGTCCGGCAAGCTTGAGGCGGCGGAGTGTGTTACCTTGCTGGACGCCCTCAGCCACTTGCGCCGACTGGCCGAACAGGCCGAAAAAGCCTCGACTTACTGGAGCAGCATGCTCCCCATACATGCAAGGAATGCAGGAAAATAGATGATCACCGATCCTTGGTTTTATGCTGCAGCTATACCCGCTGTGCTCATTACGGCCATATCCAAAGGTGGATTTGGTGGTGGTTTAGGGCTTTTAGGCGTCCCTATGATGGCACTGGTAATCGCACCTCAACAAGCAGCAGCTATCCTGCTACCTATCTTATGCCTGATGGACCTCGTCGGCCTGTGGAGCTTTCGCGGCAAAGGCCACCGCCACAGCTTAAAGACATTACTGCCTGCCGCCGCTATCGGCATCATATTTGGCGCGCTGACATTCAAGTATTTCTCAGCAGATCATATCCGTATTATCGTCGGCCTTATCGCCGTCACTTTTGCTTTAAACTTCTGGCTGAAACCTAAAAACAGAGAGCCTAAAACACCAAGCCGGATGCGTGGTAGTTTCTGGGGAGCCATCGCAGGCTTTACCAGTTTTGGTGTACATGCCGGCGGTGCACCACTCAACGCTTATCTGCTGCCCTTGAAATTAGCTAAATATGATTATGTTGGCACCACCATTATTTTCTTTGCAACCGTCAACTTCATTAAGCTTGTGCCGTACACCTTGCTCGGGCAATTTACCTATGAAACATTAACGACAGCGGCCACGCTGGCTATCCTCGCACCCATCGGGGTTTTACTGGGTGTGCGCTTACACCATAAAATCAGCGACGTGTGGTTCTATCAGATATGTTATTCATTCTTGTTTTTGATGGGTATCAAACTATTATTTGACGCCTTTTTCTAGGCTTTCTACTCCTGACAACGGTTAATACTATTGATGAAATTTACGTTACGAGGCAGCTATGAACCTTGAGCCTATAGGCGTTATCCATTCTGGCTTTAAAGAAAAGTTTGGTATCCCCAGACAGCCCGGTTTAGCCGGATCGATGCAAGCCACTATTGAATTGCTCCCGGAATACGCCAGCGAAGAAATTGTGCGGGGGCTTGAAGGATGCTCGCATATCTGGCTGATTTTCATCTTCAGCGCCTGTGTTGGCAAAGGCTGGCATCCGACGGTTCGTCCACCCAGACTCGGCGGTAACCGGCGCGTAGGAGTACTGGCGACCCGCTCTCCTTTCAGACCTAACCCCATTGGTCTGTCGGCCGTTAAACTGGATGACATACGTTGCATTAAGGGTAAAGTACAATTAATGGTCAGTGGTGCGGATCTGCTGGATCAAACGCCGATTCTCGATATTAAACCCTATTTACCTTATTCAGATGCATTACCTGACGCGCATTTCACATTGGCAGACAGTTATCGCGGGCTGGAAATTCCGGTTGTTTTCAGCGAACAAGCAACAGCACAATGTGCACAGATCACTCAGGCGACAAGCTTGCCTATTGCGGAACAAATTACAGAAGTACTACGTTGTGATCCTCGCCCGGCTTATCAGCGCTCTGCAGAAAGAGAGTATGGAATTCGCCTGCATGATTACAATATTCGCTGGTCTATCGCCGAAGATGAGGCCATATATGTACACGCAGTCGACTCTGTCGATGCATCTCTGCTTTGATAAAACTGGCTTGGCTCTTGGTTCTGGCTATTGGCGAAAAGCAACTAACACATTATTATATTAGAATATTCTAAACTAATATCTGGAAAGCATATGACTGAGCTACCCTCCCCACCTAAAATAGCTATCGCCCGTCTACAACATTTCCCGGTGGCATTTTTTTCTATGATCATGGGCACACTGGGCCTAACGCTCGCATGGCAGAAATCTGCTAATGTCCTTGCACTACCGACTATCATCTCACAGGTATTACTGATTGTTTCAGCCACCTTGTTTGCGATCATTGTCAGCGTTTATCTGCTAAAAATAGTACGTCACTCATCATCCGTCATTGCCGAGTTTAACCACCCGATAACCATGAGTTTTTTCCCGGCATTCTCTATCAGCATCATCCTGATGAGCATTGCCACGCTTGAGGTATCAACCGAATTATCCCGCTTTTTATGGATACTGGGCAGCACGCTGCAATTGATTTTCACACTGAATGCGCTGACTCGGTGGATTCATCACCGGCATTTTCAAATAACCCACAGCACACCTGCCTGGTTTATTCCGGTTGTGGGCAACATCCTCATCCCTATTTCCGGGGTCGAACACGGCTTCTATGAAGTTTCCTGGTTTTTCTTCAGCATTGGCATTATCTATTGGATCGTTTTAAAGACACTGATATTTAACAGAATTATCTTTCATGAGCCTCTACCTGAAAGACTCTTGCCCACGCTATTTATCCTGATTGCGCCGCCGGCTGTTGGGTTTATCTCTTACATGAAACTCAATCATGACGTGTTAGATAGTTTTGGCCGTGTTCTATATTACGCTGCCGCTTTTTTAGTCTTATTACTCATGACTCAATTCAGCCGTTTTTCCCGCATCCAGTTTTACATATCCTGGTGGGCCTACTCATTCCCGCTGGCGGCATTCACTATCACCTCCGAAATCATGTATTCGCGAACCGGAGCACCCTTATTTTTAACACTTAGCTACCTGATGCTAGGGATTGTCTCGCTGGTCGTTACCTTATTACTTTATAAAACCGTTAAAGGCATTATCAGCGGCAGTCTCTTCCAGGCAGATTAAAAACATCATCCTATAGCCAACCGACACCCTGTTGCACTCCACCGGATAACGGGCTCTAATGGAGCCCGATTTTCTATCTAGGAGCATTCAGAATGACCAGCATTAGCGCCGAACAGATCCGCTATGATCGCGATCACATCTGGCATCCTTATTCATCAATGACTAATCCTTCGCCGGTTTACCCCATCGTTTCAGCCAAAGGTGTCCGCCTTAAGATGTCTGATGGACGGGAACTCATAGATGGTATGGCATCCTGGTGGTCGGCTATCCACGGCTACAATCATCCTGTATTGAATGCCGCCGCTCATGCACAAATTGATCAGATGTCTCATGTCATGTTTGGCGGCATTACTCATGAACCGGCCATTGAACTGGCGCGCAAACTCGTCGAGCTGACACCTGCCGCTCTGGACAAAGTTTTTATTGCAGACTCAGGCTCTGTCGCCGTTGAAGTCGCCATTAAGATGGCAATTCAGTACTGGCATGCTCTGGAAAAACCAGAAAAACATAAGTTGGTTACGATCAGAAACGGCTATCACGGTGACACCTTTGGTGCGATGTCGGTCTGCGATCCCATCAATGGAATGCATGAAATTTTTACTGCCGTTCTGCCCAAACACCATTTTGCAGACAGGCCTGAGATTGGTTTTCATCAGGCATGGGACAGTGCGGATATTGCCTCACTAAAACAGATTATCGAACAGCAACATCATGAGTTGGCAGCCCTGATCCTCGAACCAATTGTTCAGGGTGCCGGCGGTATGCGTTTTTATTCTCCGCACTATCTTAAAGCAGCGCGCGCATTATGCGATGAATACGGCCTGCTACTCATCGCCGACGAAATTGCGACCGGATTCGCCAGAACAGGTAAAATGCTCGCCTGTCATCACGCGGATGTGGTACCCGATATTATATGCCTCGGCAAAGCCATCACCGGTGGTTATATGTCATTAGCTGCCACATTAACGACCACTCAAGTCGCAGAAACCATATCTGCTGGCGGTGCGGGCTGCTTCATGCATGGCCCGACATTTATGGGGAACCCGCTCGCCTGCGCGGTTGCTAACAGCAGTCTGCAGTTACTGATAGAGTCTGACTGGAAATCTAATCTTCAACGCATAGAAACGGCACTTAAAACAGGACTGAACCCAGCGTCCGAAATAAAGGGTGTAGCAGAAGTACGTTGCTTAGGCGGAATCGGTGTAGTCGAATTAAGCCAACCTGTAGACAGCGCTCGCATCCAAAAGATGTTTATCGAAAAGGGAATCTGGGTGCGGCCATTTGGTAAGCTTGTCTATATCATGCCGCCCTATATTATGGATAACGAAACACTGAATACCCTGACATCGGGCATCATCGAGGTATTACATCGCTATTTGAAATAAGACAGTATTTCAAAAAGGAAAACATCTAAAAAGGCTTAAAAGCCACACCTTCCAGCACGGTTCCTACCAGTGCTGGCAGGGCTTGATGCCGGTATGTTTCCAGTTTATCAGTTGTGAAGCCTGCCTCTTCTATGTATTGAAAAGTATGTCGCTGTAAATGACAGCCACAGGCCAGTGGCTTCCATAGTGGATTTACTAGCTGCTGACAAGCTCTGGTGAAGACATGCTCACTTCTCACATGTTCAAATACCACTAATGTACCGCCGGGCTTTAACACCCGATAAATTTCCAACAGCGCTTGCTGTGGATCAGATACTGAGCACAATACCAAACAGCAGAGCACTACATCCAGGCTATTAGACGCCAGTGGCAGATGATGCCCGTCACCCTGAATAAGGTAAAACCGCCCGGCCTGTTTTGCCTCTAATGAAGAACGTTGCTGCGCTGCCATAAGCAACAAAGCAGGCTCAGGCTCGAGCGCAATTAATGAGTTTATTTGCTGAGAATAAAAACTAAAATTAACGCCAGTACCCGCGCCCAACTCAAGCACATCACCACGAAGATAGGGAAGAATCCGCTGTCTGTCGGCATCCAGCTTTCTCGATACCTTATCCAGCAAATAAGGGAAAATATGTTGCCTATAGAGGTTCATCATCATGCACCCTCTGATAAGATGTTATAAATTGCTATAAGTTAAAAAGGAATCTATATGGCACGTATTAAAATTGATATGCCTGATAATTATACATTTACGACTGAACTTCCCGTTACCATCAGTGACATTAATTATGGCGGGCATTTAGGCAATGATGCTGTTCTGTCGATGATACATGAAGCAAGAATTCGTTTTCTGAATTATTACCACTACACAGAACTGGATGTTGAAGGTGGCGGTATCATTATGACAGATTCTGCGATTGTCTATCGAGCCGAAGGATTCCACGGAGACCAAATACAGATTGATGTAGCCGTAGGGGATTTCAATAAGTATGGCTGTGACATCTACTATCTGCTTTCTAATAAAAAAACCGCGGCAGAAATTGCTCACGCCAAAACGGGTATTGTCTTTTTTGATTACAAGCAGCGCAAGGTGATACCCGTACCAGAGGGATTTAAAGCCTGCATGCAAAAAGATACCTGACAGAGAGTCAGACATCAGGATAACAGTCATCTTCCGTTATCCTGATGACTTCTCTAAAATAAAAACTGCCTTGATTAACACCTGCTCTAATTAAAGTCTGCTCTGACTAACTGATCCTAACCAACTGCACCCTTAAGCAACATTCGCTACTCATCGAAATCGCTGTAACTGCCTCTGGCCAGGTTTTCAAATCGCGTGTACTTACCAATGAAGGCTAACTTAATAGAACCGATAGGGCCGTTACGCTGCTTACCCAGAATAATCTCAGCTATGCCCTTATCCACAGAATCTTCGTTGTACACTTCATCACGATAAATAAACATGATGACATCGGCATCCTGCTCTATCGCTCCGGATTCACGTAAGTCTGAGTTAACCGGACGTTTGTTAGGACGGTTCTCAAGACTACGGTTCAACTGGGAAAGCGCCACGACAGGGCATTTCATCTCTTTAGCCAAGGCTTTCAACGAGCGCGAAATTTCTGATATTTCTTCGGTGCGGTTAGAAGCCTTACCCGTTTTAATCTGCATCAACTGAAGATAATCGACCATGATCATACCCAACTCACCATGCTCACGCACAATTCGACGCGCTCTGGTTCTCATTTCATTGGGGCTAATACCCGAAGTGTCATCGATAAACAGCGGCTTATCACGCAACATATTGACCGCTGTGGTTAATTTCGGCCAATCTTCTTCATCCAACTGCCCCGAACGAACCTTGCTCTGATCAATACGCCCGATGGAAGATAGCATACGAGAAATCAGCTGATCAGCAGGCATCTCAAGACTGAAAACCAACACGGGCTTTTCTTCTGCCATCAGGGCGTTTTCTACTAAGTTCATCGCAAAGGTGGTTTTACCCATCGATGGGCGCGCCGCCACAATAATTAAATCGGATGGCTGCAATCCGGCTGTACGATCATCCAGCTCATCAAAACCTGTTGTAACACCGGTTATTTGATCGCTGTTATTAAACAAAAAATCAATACGATCAACAGCGCGTTTTAAGAGTGGATTAACAGGCTCCGGACCTCCCTGATTCGGGCGGCTTTCCGCAATCTGAAAGATCTTTTGTTCAGCGTCGTTAAGAATCTCTTCCGAGCCTCGCCCTTCCGGGCTAAACGCATTTTCGGCAATTTCGTGAGCAACGCCGATCATCTGTCGCAACAATGCTCTGTCACGTACAATTTCAGCATAAGCTTTAATATTTGATGCACTGGGCGTATTACGGGCTAACTTAACCAGATAATCCAAGCCACCTGCTTTGTCTAACTCTCCTGTCCTGTCCAGCTCTTCAGACAGCGTTACCACATCTACAGGTTGCTGATTGTTAACCAGTTTCTGCATCACCCTAAAAATCAGACGATGATCATGACGATAAAAGTGCTCTTCAGTAACGATCTCGGACGCAGTATCCCAGGTGTTGTTATCCAACATCAGGCCACCAAGCACGGACTGCTCCGCTTCGATAGAATGAGGCGAGACCTTAACGTTCGCTACCTCTGCATCATGTAAATCAGCAAATTCCATCGAAATTTTCACCTCTAAAAATAAGAATTTTAAAATCAAGCGCTATTAAAAAACACTTTTAAAACTAGCACCTTTGAAACAAGTGCGTTGAAAGTAAGTACCCGGAAATAAAAAAGCACCGCGTAGTATTCTACGCAGTGCTTTTTATGACTTGAATGTTTTTACGAATTAATTCGTGCTAACAATAGCCACAGTAACAGTAGTGTTCACGTCTGCATGCAGATGCAGAGCTACTTCGAATTCACCTGTGTGGCGCAGAGCACCTTCTGGCAAACGAACTTCACTCTTATCAACTACCTGACCAGCAGCAGCCAGCGCTTCAGCGATATCACGAGTACCGATTGAACCGAACAGCTTACCTTCGTCACCCGCTTTAGAAGCGATAGTAACAACCAGGCCTGACAAAGCTTCAGCGCGTGCGTTAGCAGCGTCTACTTTTTCAGCAGCTGTTTTTTCAAGTTCAGCACGACGTGCTTCAAATTTTGTAACATTATCAGCAGTAGCACGTACTGCTTTACCCTGTGGAAACAGGTAGTTACGACAAAAACCAGACTTCACAGACACTTTATCGCCTAGTGAACCGAGCTTACCCATTTTTTCGAGTAGAATAACTTCCATCTCGTAAACCTCATTTGTTCTGTAGCTTACTCACTACAGTACTAATTCATAGCTAACTAACAACTTATCTAATTAATGCAGTTATCAGCTAGCCCCGTAATCACTTAAGCGCTACTCACCTCATAAAGCAGAGGCAACTAACTCCGACTTACTGATGGCTATCAGAGTAAGGCAGTAGTGCCAGAAAACGGGCACGCTTGATAGCAGTAGCCAGCTGACGCTGGTAACGAGCTTTAGTACCAGTGATACGGCTTGGTACGATTTTACCCGTTTCACTAACATAACCTTTCAGTACTTCCAGATCTTTATAATCGATCTCGATAACACCTTCAGCGGTAAAACGGCAAAATTTGCGACGACGAAAAAAACGAGCCATCTTAATATCTCCTAATTTTTAAATTATTCAGCAGCAGGTGCTTCAACAGCAGCAGGCGCTTCAACAACAGCAGGCGCTTCAGCAACAGGCGCAACAGCAGCAGGTTTTTCTTCCTGGCGCGGCTCTTCAGTACGACGAGGCTTACGCTCTTCACGTGCTTCAGATGCTTTGATTGGAGATATTTCTGTGACCGCTTCTTTACGACGAATCATCATGTTACGCAGTACTGCATCGTTATAACGGAACATACTTTCCAGTTCATCCAGAGTTTCCTGGTTGCACTCGATGTTCATAAGAATGTAGTGTGCTTTATGTGCATTGTTGATTGGATAAGCCAATTGACGACGACCCCAATCTTCCATGCGATGGATTTTACCGTCAGCACCTTCGATAACGCCGGTGTAACGCTCTACCATTGCTGGAACCTGTTCGCTCTGATTCGGATGAACCATGAATACGATTTCGTAATGACGCATTGTAGCTCCTTACGGTTTGAAGCCCTCGGACTAATAAGCTATTTAAAAATATACAAAGCCGAAAGCAAGGAGGTTAATAGTATTTCTCAAAGAGAGCGCAAAATTATACGTATTACCATGGATATATGCAATACGTAGAAAATCGTTTAAAGCAGTAATAAATGAATGTGCTATATTTTAAAACTAAGGATTATTACAACATCCCATACTTTCAGAGTATGCAATGAGGACTGCGAGATGACCCACTTAAAACCGCTGCTAATAGCGATATCACTATTTCTGGCATCTTCAGCTTCTAATGCAGACTTTGTCTACAAATGCCAGAACGCTGATGGCAAAAAAGTATTCAGTGGCTTCCCTTGTGGCCCGAATGCAATCAGAGAAGAGTACAGGAATTTATCTCCGGCACGAAAAGCTGACGAGAACCTCCCACCACGACAGGGAGAGTTATTAAATGAGCAAACACCTGTTTATAAATTAAAACCCGCAATTGAAACTGATTCATCAAAAACCGCAGAATAAAAGCAACACTAATTCCCAATCGCCCATATTAGTGCTGCTATTATCGATCCTATTTACTCCACTGACCCTACTTCGACAATTTCAAAGCTGTGTGTGATTTCCACACCGCCTTTCTCTAGCATGAGTGATGCGGAGCAATACTGTTCTGCCGACAGTTTAACAGCACGTTCTACTTGCTTCTCTTTTAAGCCACGTCCGCTAACAATAAATTTGACGTGAATTTTTGTAAAAACAGCAGGGACAGCATCGGCTCTCTCAGCAGATATTTCAGCGACACAATCGACAACATCCTGACGGGTTTTTTTCAAAATACCCACAACATCGTAACTGGTACATCCACCCAATCCTAAAAGAAGTAACTCCATAGGGCGCGGACCGGCTTTTAACTCACCATCCAGCGTTATATCAAAGCCAGACCCTGTTGTTCCTTTAAAACGAACATCCCCATCCCACTTTACTTTTGCATTCATGGTCACTATTGTCGCCCCTTAACTGAACAGCTCTTTTAATTTTTCACCCGGATCGTCTGCACGCATAAATGTCTCGCCCACTAAAAAGCTAAAGACATTATGATCGCGCATCGCTTTTACATCATCGCGTGTATGGATACCACTTTCAGTGACAACGATACGGTTATCAGGAATAAAACGCAGCAACTCATAAGTGTTATCCAGAGAGACCTCAAAGGTATGTAAATTCCGATTATTAATACCCAGCAATCTGTTGTCTAACTTTAAGGCCCTCTCTAATTCGTCACCGTCGTGCACTTCCACCAGCACATCCATACCCAACTTATGCGCGATGCGATTCAGTTCTAACATCTGCGCATCTTCAAGCGCCGAGACAATCAGGAGGATACAGTCAGCACCAATAGCACGCGCTTCAAATACCTGATAAGGATCTACCATAAAATCCTTACGGATAACCGGCAGCGAGCACGCCGCACGCGCGGCTTTCAGATAATCTTCATGGCCTTGAAAAAAATCTGCATCCGTCAGCACAGAAAGACAGCTCGCCCCGCCGTACTGATACGATTTTGCTATTTCCGCAGGTACAAAAGGATCACGCAACAAGCCTTTGGAAGGGCTGGCTTTTTTTATTTCCGCAATCACAGCAGATAAACCACCCGCAATAGAATGCGCCATAACATTAGTAAAACCTCTCGGTTTCATATCATTATCGCGTGCCTGATCTTTAATCTGTTGTTCCAGATTGGCTAAAGAAATAACACTTGATCGCTCTTCAACTTCTTCATATTTACGCTGTAATATGTTCTTTAATATTGTGGGTGTATCAGACATATATTTACTCTTTTAATCCTTGGCTAAATTCAACCAACTCGGCCATTTTATGTGCAGCAGAACCGTTCAGAATAGTGGCTTTAGCTAAAGAAACACCCTCTTTCAGAGTCTCAGCCTGATCCGCCACATATAATGCGGCCCCCGCATTCAGCGCAATCATATCGATAGCCTTAGCATTCTCACCAGCGAACGCGGCGTTGATCAGCGTCAGGCTTTCAGATGAACTGTTAACTTGCAGCCCATCTAAAGATTGTCGCAGCAGCCCGGCATCTTCAGGGAAGATACTGTATTCGCTCACCTCTCCATGCTTTAGCTCAGCAACGTAGGTTTCTCCCGCAAGACTGATCTCATCAAGCCCTTCTGCAGCATGCACGACAAGCGCATGACGTGCACCCAGAGCTTTTAATGCTTCGGCCAGAGGCTTACACAAGGATTTATCAAAAACGCCTAACAGATAATGTTTCACACTAGCAGGGTTTGTTAACGGCCCCAACACATTAAAAATTGTGCGTAATGCCATCTCTTTTCGAGGACCTATCGCATATTTCATGGCACTATGATGCTGAGGGGCGAACATAAAACCGATACCGACCTCATCAATACAGCGTGCGATTTTCTCAGGTGAAAGCGATAAATTGATACCCGCCGCTTCCAACAAATCTGCTGAACCTGAGCTGGATGATACGGAACGATTACCATGCTTAGCAACGCAGCCTCCCGCCGCCGCCACAACAAACCCACACGCCGAGGACACATTAAACAGATTAGCACTGTCTCCTCCGGTGCCTACAATATCAACCGCATTTTCTGCCTGAATAACAACAGGAATCGCCAATTCACGCATCACACTCGCCGCTGCTGTAATTTCAGCAACAGTTTCGCCTTTCATGCGCAGTGCAATCAATAATCCACCTATCTGAGCATCCGTTGCCTGCCCGGACATAATTTGATGCATGACCTCCCGCATCTCTTCAATAGAAAGATTGCGGCGCTCAACCACCGCCGTCAATGCTTGCTTAATATCCACCAATAGCTCCTCATCTTATTCTTTGCGAGCCTAATGCTAGCGGCGTAAAAAATTCGCCAGTAACGCATGCCCTTGCTCTGTCAAAATCGCTTCGGGATGAAATTGCACCCCTTCAATATCATACTCTTTATGTCGCACACCCATGATTTCATCAATATCGCCAGCGGGTGTTAAAGTCCATGCCGTTATTTCAAGACAGTCAGGCAAGGAACTTTTTTCAACAACCAATGAATGGTATCGCGTAACATTCAATGGGTTATTCAGACCCTTAAACACCCCCCTATCCTGATGTAATATCGGGGAGTTTTTCCCGTGCATTACCTGCCTGGCACGCACAATCATACCACCAAATACCTGCCCGATACTCTGATGCCCAAGACAGATTCCCAGGATAGGCAACTTGCCCGCAAAATAATCTATCGCCGCTAAAGACACACCGGCTTCATTGGGCGAACACGGCCCCGGGGAGATAACCAGATGGCTGGGATTAAGCGCTTTAATCTGATCGAGGGTAATCTCATTATTACGATAAACCTGAACATCGGCACCCAATTCGCCCAGATATTGCACTATATTAAAGGTAAAAGAATCGAAATTATCGATCATCAACAGCATGTATAACCTGCTCTATCGCCAAAACCAAGTATTAACAGCCTGTTGCACTTATAGACTGACACGTACACGACACAACTATAAAAAAACAGAATCGTACCATATTTTTCAATACACACGCGGCTGGAGCAAAACCATCTGCCAATCACCAACTGAGAACGCATCAGCTGAGAAATCAAAAACAACTCAGCTGATTTATCAACCGGCGCCTCAAACCACTCTTTAAGCGGCTCGCATTAACGCTGGTCCTCCAAAGACTTCACTTGAGCATAAACTTCACTGCTGCCATCTTTTTTTAATAATAATATCGGATAAGGCATAAACATATCACCGACCTCCATTCCAGGGCTTCCTGCCGGCATACCAGGCACAGACAGACCAATGACATCCACCGGCTTTTCAGCAAGAAACTGCTTAATATATTTCGCCGGGATATGCCCTTCAAAAACATAACCATCAGGTGAGACGGCTGTATGACAAGAACGATATATAGGTTGGATACCCCGCTGGCTTTTCTCCAAAGAGAGATCAGCCGGATGGATTGTTTTTGCAGTAAAACCGTGTTTCTCGATATGCTCAACCCAACTAACACAACAACCACAGGTAGGACTTTTATAGACATCCAGCTCAATATCGGAAGATACAGAGACCACTTCCTTCTTAGTCTCACGTGTTTCAGATGAGTCAGAGCAAGCGGTGAGCACAACAGCGGCAAGCACACACAGACCAAAAGCAGGCTTTAAAAATACAGACATAGTAATATTCCCCGATAATATAGCAACACACCCAACCAGCCTTCATGTAAAGCGGCTGTATAGACAAATGGGCATTTTGTAGCCGGGAGCATGAAACACTCCCGCTGAAAACGCTGGCCTTAAAACTACGACCAATTCAGATCAAAGGGATATAGGAGGCCGGTAAAGAGAACCGACGCACTGAGATAATATCAGCGAATTGCCGGTGAAGCAGCCACGAGCAACTACTTGAGTATCAGGCCGAAACGAGAAAACAGCACACCCGGTAAAGTAAGAGCAATGGACAGGAGAGCAATCGGGGTCATCTTCACAGCAAGAATCAGCACATTCCGTATCGTTTAAAGTGACATGATGCACAGCCATCGACTGTTCTTGAAAAGGAGAAGCCAGTCCAAAGCTATGCCGATCCGCAGCAAAAGCAGACGCATATGCCTGAGTAGCAAGCGCTATCAGCATAAAGATCACGACTGCAAGTTTATGTGCTGTAAATGGCATCTGAGACGTCCCAAAATAGTTGATACTGGCATTGTGTAAGATTAGTTATTTGATTCAACACTTATCCTGTGCTGGTTATAATGACTGGCAATGAGCCCCCTGTATGATAGATGGAGCTCCCAAATGTACCGGCACGCTCCCTCGGAGCGACAATAATGGCAACCCTGGCGCATCTGAATCCATTTCAAACCCCTGATCCATCAATTTTTTAACTGTTTTCTTTCGCTCTCCGGAACTTCCTGCCCCGAATAAAACAACAATTAACCGATTACCGTCATGTAACGCGGAGGCAACCAGATTATAACCAGATCCGCAGGTATAACCGGTTTTAAAACCATCGGCTCCCGGATAAGCACTCAAAAAACCATTATGTGAAACGAATACTGCACCATTATGAACCAGTGATCGATTCGAGAAATAATGATAATACTCAGGAAAATCCAGTAATAACCTGCGCGCCAGAATGGCCATATCACGCGCACTGCTAATTTGCTCTGCATCAGGCAGGCCTGTCGCATTTTTGAAAAAAGAATCTTTCATAGACATGATACGAGCTTGAGCATTCATTTTTTCTGCAAATTTTTCTTCGCTACCACTAATAGCTTCAGCTAAAACAACAGCAACATCATTCGAAGAAACAGTGGATAGGGCTTTGATCGCTTTTTCAACAGATATCTTCTCACCAGACTGCACTCCCAGCTTTACTGCCGGTTGCCGTACCGCATTATCTGATACATTTAATAAGCTACCCAACAAAATATCGTGGTTTTTAAGCTTCTGAAAAGTGAGATAGAGCGTCATCATTTTGGTCAAAGAGGCCGGATACCACGGCACATCGGCATCGGACTGCTTAATAACTGTTCCTGACTCAGCCTCCACAACAATATAAGGCATACTGGCAGTCACACTACTGCTCATACAAACGAAAAACAACAATGCCGCTAGCATGAAAACTCTTCGCTTGTCTGCCGTCATGATTTCTGCCAATCATCTTGTTTCAGTTCCCTCAGCGGGGAAACTTCCGCCTGGCTCAGCGACTGCTCAACCCATCCCTTAGCCTTAATTACTTTTTCAATAAATACTGCCGGACTCATCAGGTAAAACGCGATCATAATCGTCAATAAAGCAGCGCCAACCGCGACTAAAATCAACCCAAAGTTACTATTATCAGTCCTCCCTACCGATCGACCTACTACTGCCACGCCCCCAGAGATATTTGCAGCATCAATTCTTTTGGACGCACTATATTCCCTGTCTAAACGCGCACTCTGTGTGAGTGGTAACGCGTCTTCAGCCTCTGAGTTAACCTCTGAGTTAACCTCTGAGTTAACCTCTGAGCTAACATCTGCGACAGAAGATACGTCACTCTCAAAGCGGCTATCAAAAACACTTTTTGATTGAAAATCCACATCAGCAAGTGACGCAGAATCAACTTTTGGTTCTGGTTCTGGTTCTGGTTCTGGTTCTGGTTCTGGTTCTGGTTCTGGTTCTGGCAGTATTATCGGCTCATCTTCCACAGCATCTGTATTTATAGATTCATACACATCTACCGCATCAAATTCATTACCCGCATCAATACCCACCGGCAATAACCGCTCACTTCTGAGCTCAGAAACCACTAACTCGGCAGCCTTAACACCAATCTTATCTAACTCTTCAAGGCTAGCGTATAAGAATAAACGGCTACAGATAAGATTGATTCTTCTTGGTATACCCTGACTGTATTTATAAACAATAGGATAAACAACCTCACTAATAGCGGGATTGTTCTTCCACCCGGCAATATTCAGACGATGCCTGATGTATTCCTTAGTTTCATTTTCAAGCAAGGGCTTAAGAAAACAAGTGGCTACTAAGCGCTGATGCACCTGCTCCATATCAGGACGATGAATCAAGTCTTGTAGACCTTCCTGGCCTAATAGGAAAATCTGAATAAGAGGGACACTGCTAAGCTGTATATTAGTGAGAAGTCTTAATTCCTCAAGCGCAGATACAGAGAGCCCTTGCGCTTCATCAATGATCAATAAGGCCCGACCACCGTTCCTATGATTACTAATCAGCATTTCTGACATACGCTGCAGCAAGACGGCTTTATTTGATATTTGCTCTTTAATACCAAAAGAATAAGCCACCATTCGAAGCAGGTCATTTGCTTCCATTTGCGTTGTCACTAGCATCGCTACTTTAACGCTACTGGTTGATTCAAGACTATGAACAAGATCATTAACCAGCGTTGTTTTGCCCGTTCCAGGCTGACCGGTAATCATGACAAACCCTTCAGCTCGCTCAAACGCATACTGCATATAAGCGCGGGCTCTCACAAAGCTCTTATGCGCATAACAAAAGCGAAAATCAGAACTTAAACGAAAAGGTTCTTCTGTAAGGTGATAATAAGCTTCGTACATCAGTATTATTCCGTAATCTAAAAGCATCGAGAGTGATTTAATCACCTCACACATTATTCTACTTATCTTTTACCCTGAAAAAATCCCGGCTCGGACAGAGAATCATACTTGAGCCACCGCATTTGAACGGGTAACCTTTACATATTATCGCACGATAATTATGACATACATTAAAAGGGCGCTGTTTATTGTGCTTTTATTATAATACGAGCCTCCGTACAGAACAAAAAATGCCACCTTGGGTATAATTGCAGACCCTGAGCACGGAGATCATATGTACGAAGAATATTATGGCTTAACAGCTGACCCCTTTCGCTTAACTCCCGATCCGGACTTGTGCTTTATGCATTCTGAATTTACTAAAGCCCAGGCAGCGATGGAATATGCCTTACGTCGCAAGGAAGGCTTTATTGTGATCTCAGGCCAACCCGGCACAGGAAAGTCTACTCTCATCTGCGATTTGATAGCTCACCTTCCTGAAACCATTACATTTACTCAGATCACTTCATCTCAACTCTCATCGCAAGATTTACTTTCTCTGATCAGCCTTAACTTTGGAATCAGCTCCGTTTCAGGCAATAGCACTGAACTTTTGAACGCCTTGCATCTTTTTTTCTTAGCTCAGCAACATGCTGGAAAACATACATTACTGATCATTGATGAAGCACAAAACCTGTCAGAAAAGGCTCTGGAGGAACTACCTCTGCTGACTAACCTACAGAGTAATAACAAACCTTTTTTACAAATTTTTCTAGTAGGACAAGAGAAGCTCCAGACTCTCATAGCCGCACCTAATTTAACACAATTACGGCAAAAAATTATTGCCTCTTATCATATGAAAACACTTAATGAAAACGATACACAGCGCTATATTCAATACCGATTATCACAGTGTAATTGGCAAAATACGCCTGTAATCAACAGTAAAGTATTTCATTACATCCATCGATTCAGTAATGGCATACCCCGGGTGATTAACCTGATATGTAGCCGGCTCTTTATGCATGGCTGGCTCACAAAAAAAAATACGCTGAATATTCAGGATATTCATACTATTATTCATGAACTACGGGAGGAACAGCTTTTGCCCATGAATCGGCTGCATTCACAAGACAAACACAGTAACACGTTGAAAACGAGTTAAGCGGCTAAAACGCTTCCATAAAGGCTTTTCTAATGAACTTCGTGATACAGGTATTGAATCGGACCATTTGGCTGTGTCAGAAATCATTACACTGCTGAATCAGCCACTGAAAAACACGAAAAAGATCCGATAAACCTGACCTTAACTATGCGCAGTGTTAATAAGGAAACTAAACTTTAGATGACGACTTTTCGTAAGGAGAGATAAATGCTTTCTGAAACAAATGCCTAACAAGCTGCCCGAACGGCATTCTCAGATAATGCCCACGTATAAACAACGCCCTATTTGCTAAAGACGCCCCTACTCTACGGGCACTGTGGTGTGGCGGCACAATCACCCGCTCAAACAACATATCCATGAGGACAACAGGAATATATGGTTGCCATACTTCCCCGCATTTATGCAGAACATCCTCAGGAACCGGGGTATTAAAGATACGACCGCTATAGCGTAACGCATAATACAGAGGAGGAATTAAATCCATCTCTTGTCCTCTTTTGATCAACATCTGCCAATCAAGCCCGTTATTCAGAGCATTTCTGATTAAACTATCAAAATCCAGAAGATCTCTAAAAGCATGATCAAATTCAGAATCCATAAACAGGTGAGTGGCGCTATGCAAGAGCATATCGATATCCGAAAGCGTCCATACTCCTTCAGCGATTTCCTGAACATCCTCAAAAAACTTAGTAGCTACAGGCTTAAGTGCAGCCGTTAATGGCAAAATGGTGTGATGAATATCGATAACTGTCTGTCGTGTAACATGCACCAGCGGAGGAATTTCATGCATCCATTCACGATAATAGCGTTGATCATAAGGTGTCTGATGCGTACCTGCCCAACCAAACCACTGAAGAGAAGATTCCAGCGAAGTAAGACACTCTTTAGGTACTAAAAGGTCGATATCAGAAAAAGTTCGCCCCTCGGCCCACGCCTTTCCAGATGCGACATAAGCAGCACCTTTGAGTAAAATAAACCGCTGCTCTAAAGAGGAGAAGAGGGGAAGAAAATATTTGATTTCACACTGAGTGTCACGTAAATATTTTTCCGCCACAATCGATGCAGCCTCAAGATGCCAAATAACAGAAGGCGGAATATCTGCTAATTGATTACGGTGCGCAAGTCTCGAATAAAGCATACCCAACACTTGCGCACTGCGCCCTTGCTGGACAATCAGGTTCCACTCGCTCAGAGACAAGTCTTTTGCCGCACATTCTCCGATTAGCAATAGACATAAAGGCTTAAATTTACGTAAGGTCATGTAACCAATGACTCAAACCGGGCCACAGCTTCATTCAGGTCGCTGTATAAAAAATCATAAGCTTCTACCTGATTTACCAGTCGTGATAACGCGTGAAAAGCGTGTGCTCCCAGTAAGTGGTAGTTAAATGCATTTTCAACAAGAGACATATAGGCGAACGCTTTCTCTTTTTCAACCAACTGCAGAGATGAGCCTTGCTGGTATTTTGGGAAAATAACGAAGGCAGCTTTCGCCATAATAGCGGCAGAATTCACACTGTCAACTGGCGGTTTCACATGAGCTACGGAACCTTTAACCGTATCAGTGCAAACATGCCCAAACACAGATTGTGGCCAATAATCCCGAATAACCTGTATCGATTCATTCTTAAGGCTCATCGGCTTAGGGAGCGGTTGCAGCATCGAATCTTTAATCGATATCAATGTCAGCTCATCCGACAATAGGCGCCAACCACGACTCACTAACGCGACACATAGCGTGCTTTTCCCTGAACCTGAAGGAGCGGGCAAAATAACGGCTTTCCCATTTTTTTCGACAACAGCAGCATGCAGTATAAGATATTGATTAGCATGACCTGACACGCACCAATTAATACCCCATTCAGTTAATGCTGGAGACTGATCCAATGACAACGGGGTAAAGGGAATATTACCGTTAAAGGTAAACTCCACCAACGGCTTAATCCAACCACGTACGCCTGATTTTCGGGCGATCTCTATCGGAAAATCTGAAAAAACTCTCTCCTGATCTATCAAGGCATCAGGGTAAAGTTCAGTAATATGATGCGCAACAGAAGGAAGAGCCGACTTGATATCACACCAAAAAGGACCAACATTAAGTTTTAAACCAGTACTGCGGAGATGCTGAGTGCATTCGTCCAGCGAAATATCAGAGACTATCATTGCGTTTTTTCAAATATGCCCTGACTAACTAAAAGCTGTAAGTATTGCTGACAATCTTCTTCAGAAACAGGATGAACGTCAAAACAATTCTCTTTTATTAACTCAAGCACTTCTGCTTCCAATATTCGACTACCCTGAACCATTCTTAATAGAGTAACTACTGGAGAACTTAGTACATGTAATTGGTCAGTTTCAGGCTTATGCAATACCGACATGTCATCAAAGTTAGCGACCAAAGCCGTACTTAAATCGATGACTGCACTATAATAAACCATTAAAAAACCTTTAAAAAACCTTTAAAAAACCTTTAAAAAACCTTTAAAATCAGAGAGTAATCATTACTACATGTATGGCTTATCTATATAGTCAGTAAAGAACTTTCTCATTGAGAAATCAACAGGACTATCCCAAAACACTACCGTACCAGCAGAAAGCGTATAACCATCACCAACCAAGAAAGCATTAAACATGTCTATAACTGTAGTAACAGCATTAGCATCACCCTGCAAAATAAGGCTCGCTTCAGCATTCAGCAGCGCGGCAATAGCATGAGACGCAATACTAGTAGAACTCGCTTCGAGCACCTGTTGCAACGTTGAGTCTGCAGAAAGAGGAGCAGGAGAAGAAGCAAAATAAGAGTCGAACCGATTGCCAGGCAAAATATTTACAGGCCAACTAGCTAGGTTTATTAGCCAATACGCAGGGCTATAGCCTGCAGTCCCAGTACATTCATTTGGTTGAGGATGATGAGAAGTAAACGTCGCTGAATTAAAGGCAGAGGGAGAACATAACGCACCACCCCATGCTGTACGGCTAGACATAGTAAGAATAATAGGCGCAGCAATACCCGCACCAAACAAACGACGACGAGAGGCATCAACTCCCGCAGGCTTGTTGTTAGTACCATTTTCAGTATCAGCAAGCTGATCGATTGCCGATTCCTTCTCGTTTAGACGATCTATTTGATCCTTCATTTGAGCAACCCTATCTTTAAACTCTATTAAATAACGTATTGGGGCAGTAATTCATGTGCATTAATATAAAGAATGCAAGATGCACGCCTAAAAAACTTAACACATGATTATCAAATACTTTTTTAAACTATCTGTTGCTACTCACCATTACCACACCGATCATTGTAAAAAAACCTGACACTTTGCTGCGTGTCCATCCCAGAAAATAAAAATCAATTGATGTTAGCTTACAATCGCCATAGATCAATATTTGCATCAGCGAATGTTTTCCTTTCTAACAGGCATTTTACATCCATTACTACAACATTATCACCCACAAGTTGATTAAAATCTTCAACATTGAGTTTATGATAGCTTTTATGAGCAACCGCCAATACTACTTCATCGGCGGAAGGAAGCTCATCAAGAATATGAGAACCAATAAAACCTGCAACGCCCGTTATTAAGCAAGTACGTGGCGGTTCTACCAAGCTGTTCTTAACATTCTTATATACAGTCATTTATCAACAAACCGCATCAATATAACCCTTAAAAATTAGCTGAAAAATAACAGCTGCACTCTATTTTTACAACATCAAGGCTCTGTGACTAGACTATTTTAAACATAAAAACTGAGTGATATTAATCACTTCACAGTATACTCAATTTAATTATATTTATTAGAGACATAGGCAATGTTTGAGAGTGTCGGCTTTTATAGTTATTTATTCGCATTTTTTGGTTACTTGATACTTGGTATTCTTTTATTAACGTCACCAAAAGCCGACAAATCAGGAACGCCGATCAAGATTGCCACATTATCGACCGCTATCTGGGCGATCGTTATCACCGCATCATATTCATCAAGCCACGTACCTCAATACGCGATACAAGTAACCGAAATCGTGCGCAATGCAACATGGTTCTTCTTTTTATTGAAAATCATTACTCCTAATAAAAAAGATCCGTGCTCTTTGTTCAAAAAATATGTGAACACTCCATTTTTCCTGATTAGCATACTGATCATTCTCAGTATTATGATCATATTAACGAGCTCATCACTGCAAAACATTATGTTTAGCAATTCAGCAACAGATATCCCATTAATTGCCTGGATGGCTTTTTCAATCATAGGCCTTCTTCTCTTAGAGCAGGTTTACAGAAACTCCAGCAAAGATCAGCACTGGTTTTTAAAGCACCTATGCTTAGGACTAGGAAGTATTTTCGTCTATGATTTTTTCATGTATGCCGATGCCTTACTATTCAAGCACCTCGACCAGCAGCTATGGGAAGCCCGCGGCATTATTAACTGTATTGCAGCACCTCTTATTGCGACATCCCTTATCAGAAATCCCAATTTGGCACTCAATATTCAAATTTCACGTAAAGTTGTATTTCACACTGCAACACTGACAGGTGCCGGAATTTACCTTGTTCTCATGTCTGCGGCTGGCTATTTCATTCAATATTATGGAGGAACGTGGGGATCCGTCTTACAAATAACCTTCCTTTTTGGCGCAGGGCTGCTGCTTTTCGTATTACTCTTTTCAGACAAAATCCGCGCCAGCTTTCGCGTTCTGTTGAGCAAACATTTTTTTAGTTATAAATATGATTACCGTGATGAATGGCAAAAATTCACACTCCAGCTTTCAGAAATGCATCATGAAACACCTGAACGAATCTGTGTCGCAATCGGATCTCTGGTGCAGAGTAAAGGAGGTATTATATGGGGAAGAGACGAGCACTCAACTTACCAATTATTAACCACTTGGGAGATGCCTCCACCGGATATATCAACAGCCAACCTGCATACTATAAGTGGTTTTTTTGAACGCACAGAATGGGTAATAGACTTAGATGAATACAGACTGACACCCGGTGTTTATGAAAACCTTAGCATTCCTGAAGAAATCCTGGACATACCCAATGCTTGGCTTATTATTCCGTTACTCTTCAATGCCGAAGTCTACGGTTTCGTTCTCGTAAAACACTCCGACATTCAAAAAAATATTAACTGGGAAGATCGGGATCTACTAAAAATTGCAGGTAAACAAGCAGCTAGTTTGCTAGCACAACATCAAGCCAGCCAAGCACTCATTCAAGCGCAACAGTTCGAAGCATTCAACCGCTTGTCGGCATATATAGTACACGACCTAAAAAATATTCTGGCACAACAATCACTTATTGTTTCAAATGCGGAAAAACATAGACACAATCCGGAATTTGTTGACGATGTATTCCTGACGGTAAGCAACTCAGTCACCAGAATGACACGCTTAATGGAACAGATGCGAAATGGAATGCGTGGCACAGCGCCTGTACCTCTGGACTTGAGACTTCTATTAAAAACGATATCTCACCGCTATGAAAAGCATTTACCTAACCCGACTTTTATCGAACCTGATATCCGCGTTGTCGTCTTTGCTGACAATGAACAATTATCTAATGTTTTCGGACATATCATTCAAAATGCACAAGAGGCTACTGACACCAACGGTCAGGTAGATGTACAGTTAACATATTCAGCCAATGAAGCCATCATTGAAATTAAAGATGATGGCTGCGGTATGGATGAGGACTTTATTCAACACAGGCTATTCAAGCCCTTTGATTCAACCAAAGGGCTCACCGGAATGGGGGTAGGCGTCTTTGAAAGTCGCGAAGTTATTCGCTCGCTCGGCGGCGACATCCAAGTTAAAAGCGAATTGGGCACCGGAACTTTATTCAAAGTAACCCTTCCGCTGTACCATGAAAACCCACTCAAACCGGAATAAACTAATAAAGGAGCTATACATGAATGGAATTAAAAAAAACCTGCTTATCGTTGAAGATGATGAAGGCCTGCAAAGTCAATTACGCTGGTGTTTCGATGGTTTTGATGTTGCCATATGCGGAAACCGTGCAGATGCCATTACACAACTCCGACGCACTCAACCAGGCGTAGTCTTACTAGACCTTGGACTACCTCCTGATCCAGGCGGCGTCACCGAAGGCTTCGCTACACTGAAAGAAATTCTCTCACTCATACCAGAGTGTAAAGTTATCGTTGTGACTGGAGATAATGATCGCACTAATGCAGTAAAAGCAATTGCTTTGGGTGCCTACGATTTTTATCAAAAACCTGCTGACCCTGAGATTCTAACTCTGATAGTCGAGAGAGCAAACCGGGTCTATGAACTCGAATTAGAAAACAAAAAATTACAGCAGAGCTGTCACAGCATGCCTCTGGATGGCATTATCACCTCAAGCCCTCCTATGCTGAAAATATGCCGCACTATTGAAAAGGTTGCACCGTCCGACATCACAACTCTATTATTAGGAGCCAGCGGCACAGGCAAAGAACTATTTGCACAAGCTATTCATAAACTTAGTCCGCGCGCTAAAGAAAAAATCGTAGCTATTAATTGTGCTGCCATTCCCGCCAACTTGCTCGAAAGTGAACTATTTGGCCATGAAAAGGGATCGTTTACCGGCGCGAGTAAACAAACTATCGGGAAAATTGAACTTGCCCACGGAGGCACACTATTTCTTGATGAAATTGGCGACCTTCCTTTTGAGCTCCAAGCAAAACTGCTTCGTTTTTTTCAAGAACGTGTCATCGAACGCGTTGGAGGACGAAAAGAAATACCTGTTGATGTACGCATCATCTGCGCAACGCATCAGGATCTGACAGCTCATATCAAAGAAGGCCGTTTCCGTGAAGATCTGTATTATAGGATTAGCGAAATTGTTATACAAATTCCCACTTTAAAAGAGCGCGAAGGAGATGCTTTGCTTCTTGCAAAATCATTCCTGATACGCCTTAACAAAGAGTATGGAAAAACAATTAGCAGCTTTGATAACGAAGCAATAGCAGCAATAGAGTCCTATGACTGGCCAGGCAATGTCCGTGAAATAGAAAGCAGAATCAAGCGCGCCGTTATCATGGCGGACAACTCATACATTACCACTGAGGATCTGGAACTAAGCTCACTGGATGTAGATGCAATCCCGTTAAACCTAAAACAAATAAGAGAAGAAGCAGAGAAAAAAGCCATTAAAAGAGCATTAAGCCATGCAGACTCAAGTATCTCGGATACTGCAAAGGCATTGGGAATAACCAGACCCACACTGTATACCCTACTGGAAAAACACAACCTGCACCCCAAACTAGATTAATCGACAGGTAAAATACATCTTATCCGGCATTAGCCAATAAATTGCACTCCGCCCTGACAACTAATCAAGAGGATGTTTTACGTATTATTAACGAGAGCCCTTCTTGAAGAGTACAACTTCTACTGTCTGTATAAGAATGTACATATCCAGAAAAACACTATGATTCTTTATGTAATAGAGATCATATTGAAGTTTCTGAATTGAATCTTCATCAGAAGCACCATAGGGGTAACACAACTGCGCCCACCCCGTTACTCCAGGGCTAAGGCGGTGCCTTTCATCGTATAGCGAATTCAAATGACTAAGCTTGGAAACAAACTCGGGTCTTTCAGGCCGAGGGCCAACAATACTCATATCTCCCACCAGCACATTCCACAATTGGGGTAACTCATCCAGACGATATTTTCTGATAAAATTTCCCACACGGGTAACTCTGGAATCATCTTTTTTCGCCCATTGAGCCTTACCATCCGCCTCTGCGTCCGACCTCATACTTCTGAACTTAATAACATTGAAGACAACACCATTTCGCCCAACTCTTTGTTGCCGATATAACACTGATCCTTTTCCCCGACTTTCGAGAAGAATCGCCAATGTGGTCAATAACATAAACGGAGAAAATACGACCAGTAGAACCAAGCCAACACACAAGTCAACTATGCGTTTTTTCAATGTACGGAACGCGTCAGGAGAAAAACCTTTAGCGAAAATCAACCAACCAGGATACAGCAAATCTAATTGAATAAGCCCTCTTTCTCTCTCAAAAAAATCAAGCATATCAATAATATCAATACCGCTCATGCGACAATCAAGCAATTCTTTGATCGGTAATTTTAGCCTACGATCATCTAATGCGATGACGATTTCATCAACATCATTTCTCAAGCCGTAAGCACACAAACAATCACCAGGAGAAACCAGTTTCTCAGCAGAAATACCACTTTTCCCAGCATTATCAAGCTGAATAAAACCCAATAGATTAACGCCTCTCATATCGCTCTGACGACGTAGGTTATCGATATAAGAAGCACTTTTCCCCGCACCTAAAACAAGCACACGCCGACGTAGAACTTTACCGTCAACAAAACTATAAAATAACGTTCTTATCAATATTAACCCTGCAAGCGATGCCAAAGCAGTAACAGGCAATACAGCATATCCACTATAGGTATGAGGGAAAAAATAATTTATACCGATAGCTATACTGATCCCAAAAAAAGTCGCCACGACCAAGCGAGATAAGACGCCTACTAAACGTTGTCTTTGGCGGGTATCGTATAACCCCATAGCGGCTAAATTAAATGACAACAACACAGGCGGTAACAAAATACTTGCGCTATTGGCGAAAAATGACGGAACAGACTGATCAACAACCGCGAAGGACAGATGAACAAGATAGCTAAGCAAGGTCAATAACATGAATTCGAATAGTGCTAATAATAAGAACTGAGCATGAACATAATGCCCAAAAACTCTGAATTTCCCATGGCAAAATCGCATTTTCACCCGCGGAGACGGCAGTTTTGGCCCTTCCGTCTCATAAGTTTTTTCCGATTCTTCATAATGAGTATTAATTTTATCCATGAACAGTGTTCCCAATTAACTACGATAGAATTGAAGTCATCAATGATTCATTATGTAATGAAACTCAGCACTTTAAACTGTAAGTATAGATCAAATATTACGATGACGATTTAAAATGCCACATCTAAATCACCTGCAACTGAATTGCAAATATACATCAGACGTCGCATTTTTTCATATTTCGACTAAAAATTATTTTATAATGATGCTGCCACCTGATATTGTGAGCCTAAACGACACTAAGATGCCATCACCATAAAAACAGGTACCTTAAGCTCATTACACACAGACATCAAACGAAATCCCACTACTAGGTTCAATCTATTTCATGGCAAAAAACATGGAGTCCTATCCACCATAATCCTGTTCACGGAGCTATTGCTTTAGGTTTCCAATTAGAAATTTTATCGAAGGATCCACCAGAGATCATTAGAACAAAAATAAAATCGTAAGCCGACACAAAATACATGCATGTATACTTTTCAGTTCACTTACAAGGTTAACCCCTATTGAGGGAAAAATTTATAATGTCCAAACTATCGATTCCAATATTATATATGGGATTTATCTTCATGCTCTCATCGATCTCTGGTGACACCAGCAATCCAGAGAACATTTTGGAGAGCACCTTTTTATGGATAACACCCAATTTACAAAACCTATTACATATCCCGTTATTCTTTGGCCTTGCGTTAGCATGGGTCTATAGCTTAAAGAGATATATTTCACGCCGCTATTCACATATATTTACAGCATTTTTCTTTACTGTTCTCTACGGTGTTATCGATGAATATCATCAAATAAGTGTACCCGGAAGATATGCTTCAATGTCAGATGTTGCACTAGACACGTTAGGTGCGTCTTTAGTATTCATAATTCCACTTTACCAACGCCTGATGCGTAAGAAGCTAAAGACAAATTAAAAATACTTTTCTCATAAGTATCATTTGGACGCGACGTAAGCGGAGTACTCCTCGCCAATACTGGCATGAATTGCGTCGTACAATTCCTTTAATTCAGGCCTCATACTTTCTACGGCCGATTGAGTAGCACCAAAATATGGTGCTCTAATCCCATGATAATCTATATCATTACCTGCTCGATTAAAGTGCATATCTGACTTACGTAACAATCGAGGCAAAAACGGTTCCATCATAGCAAAAACATTAGTTCTACCGGTCAATACTGTCAGCGACATAGCTGCAAGAAAAGCAGACACCGCTATCAAAGGAAAAACACGCTGCTCTTCAGCTGCAAACTTAAATCCATGAACAGAACCAAAGCGATCTTTTTCCTCGTGCGGCCTGCGACGGAATGCTCCATCAACAGCCAGTCTTGAGATCTCGCAAACAGTTTGGCGCTCCACATTCAAGCCATCTATAAACTCATGATCCAGGCTATCAAAACAATACTCCTCAAACGGCAGTAAAGTTTGAAGGCCAGCAGGTACAAGCCTGACACAACCTGCCGGCAAACCAGTTTCTTTATGTGTAATCAAACAATGCAACGAAAAAGCATCAAAGGAATCTGATTCCTTATCGTCAGGGAAATCATCTAACGATTCATACCCAAACTCCTCACAATAAACACGATAACGAATGCTATATACTTTATCTATAAGCTCTTTGTTATTAGCAAATTGCACGGAAAAATACTTTTGAAAATTGTCGGCAATTGAAATAGCCATAACACCAAACTCCGCTTAAACTACTTTTCTGAATCTCTTCTTCTGTTCATTCTAGTCTAATAAAAATACATTGCGGGTTTTTACATAAGATTAATTTCTATTTATGGTTAATTTTTGATGCGAAATCAACTTTTACCTGTCTAATAAAATCATGACTCACACCCTCTATTAACTCTACAATTTTCTCAAACCCCTTCTCATTGCCAAAGTAGGGATCGGGAATATCTCCACTCCCCCCTACAAAACCCATTAAAAGCGTCACCTTACTCTGACACGTCGCTGGACAAACAGTGAGAAGCATATCCAATACCTGCTTATCCACAGCAAAAATTAAATCATAATCAATAAAGTCACTGCCGCTAATTTGCCGTGCACGTCCCCCACTAATATCAACGCCATGACGACTGACAACTTTCACTGCCCGAACATCAGGTCTAGATCGGAGCATTGACACACGGGCACCTGCCGAATCGACTCTTACCAGCCCCTCAAGACCTTGCCGAGAAATTTCTTGGTTAAGTACGCCCTCAACAACGGGAGATCGACAAATATTCTCAAGGCAAACTACCAGAATTTTCACAACAGGCTTATTTGAAAAATATTTTTTAATTATTTTAGAAAACAAGAATCACGCCTTTTATTAGTGTTTACTTCATTCACACACTGGCACTATATTGAAACAATCTATTATTCATCAATATTAACATTATAAAGAACGATAACGTAACACTACCCACCTTTTGGCGGATCATTAACTTTCTATCAAACCAGAGTAGCAATATTATATATTTAGGATGTAGTAACACTCTCATACACAATACAAAGGCTATTGATTTAAGCGATTCAAAGTCACCTGTTAGCAGCAACAATTAAAGTCTACACTTACTTATACAAAAACTTAATATCCCCAACAAGGGAAGGATTTTGGTGAAGCCATGTACAACTATGATTCAGCCGTATCAAGAAACATTGGATGGGTTACGGAGGACGAACAAAATCTATTACGCAATAAAAGAGTAGCCATAGCCGGCCTGGGTGGAGTGGGCGGGGCTCATTTAGTCACACTTGCACGACTGGGTATCGCCAACTTCAATATTTCTGATTTTGATTCCTTTGAAGTTCATAACATGAATCGACAAAACGGGGCTTTGATGAGTACTGTCGGCAAAGAAAAATTAAATGTTATGCGCGATAAAGTTTTTGATATAAACCCCTCATCTGACATACGCTCCTTTCCAACAGGCGTTGATAGCAACAACATTGATGAATTTCTTGAGGGTGTAGACTTGTACGTCGATAGTTTAGATTTTTTCGCTCTTGATGCCAGAAAACTTGCCTTTCGTAAATGCGCCGAGAAAAAAATCCCCGCCATTACTGCAGCACCCTTAGGCATGGGCTGTGCTTTTTTAGCATTCCTGCCTGGAAAGCTCTCTTTTGAAGATTATTTTTGTTTAGAAGGACATACAGAAGAACAGCAATTGATACGCTTTTTAATCGGGTTATCGCCTTCAATGCTGCAAAAATCTTACCTCGTCGATATGACACGCGCCGATTTCAAGGCCAAAAAAGGCCCTTCAACTCCAATGGCTGTTGACTTGTGTGCGGGAATAGCAGGTTCAAATGCGCTTAAGATTCTATTAAAAAGAGGAGATGTGATTGCGGCACCCTACGGGTTACATTTTGATGCATACAAAAATAAACTTACAAAAACATGGAGGCCCGGCGGAAACAAAAACCCTCTACAAAAAATTACATTACGCATTGCAGAAAGAATATTACTGAAATAAAAAAAGGAGCTAATTAGCTCCTTTTTAATCAGTACTACTTATTAAGCCTGTGCTGCTTTTCTCTTTCTAGAAGCGGCACCAAAACCTAACAATCCAAGACCAAACAATGCAATTGAAGCAGGTTCAGGAATATTCGCAGTTACAGAACCATCCAATGTGGTCTGGCGAATAGCACTATCACCCACTAAAAGAAGCTGATCTAATGTTGGGATTGGTGGATTAACATTCGTATCAAGCGCCAACGTTGGCACATCACCTGCTGCTATAGCATCATGAGCATCCACCCATGATGAACCATTCCAAATATTCAGGAAATTATCAGCAGCGAATGTAATATCAAAAAACAGGTCCAGATTGGCGGCACTAAGAGTAGAGCCTGTCAGCGTTCCGGAAAAAGCCAGAGCATCTAAGTTATCATCAAGGAAGGAGTTAAAGAATACCTCAAAAGTACCCCCTGTGTACGACGGACCAGCTGCCGTTAATGTACCATCAAAATGATACGCTACTTGCAAATCCCAAGTCTGAAGGAAACCTTCGTTATCTGATGCCAAAGGAGGAACGATAGGGCTCAATGCATCAATGTCACATTGACCACCACCAGCAGCACAAAGTGGCGAAGCCAGGTTAACTGTAGTTACGCCATCCATCGCAATGCCACTGGTAGGAACACCAAGGGCAGCTAGTTCAGCTGGAATATTGGTATCATAAAACGATCCTAACAGAGAACCGTCTGTCATATCATATGCAGATGTAGCCAACATCTGGCTAAAACCAAACTCTGTAAAAGTTGCCGTTGAAGAATTCGCATCAGCCGTTCCAATGAAACGACCTGCATCATGCTGATTACCACCAAAACTCGAAAGATCAAGCTGCATTGGGCTAGCATATACGGATGAACTAGCTCCGAGAACTAAAGCTAATGCGATGGCTGTTTTATTAAAAATTTTCATATCCCTTTCCCTATAATAAGTTTAGATATATTACGCTTATTTAGCGCCTAACTAGAATAAGCAGATACCGTGCCACTTTTACAAATTGTTGATTTTAAATGATATTTTATTTATACCCTTATTTAAAATTCGAAAAATGTAAAAAAACCTGACAACTTTCTAATGAAAAATAATGGAAAAAACTTAATTTTACTCTTTATTCGATTTCATTTAACAAAGTCTTCGCCGCCTGAGCTTCCGGGAAGTCTTGCGCGGGCAACGATCGTAATATTCCTGCAGCCGCGGCCATATCACCATTTTCTTTCAACGATAATGCATAATGGTAAGCAACGGTTGAATCCAACTTATCAAGCATATGCGCACTTTCTAATACATCTTTGGCCTTGGCTATATCACCAGCCCTCAGCAATAAAAAACCCAACGTATCCAATGCTTGCGCATTTTTAGGCTGCAAATTCACTGCTGATTCTGCATGTAAAATTGCCTCTGTCAGATTTCCTTTCTCACCAAGCAACCATGCTAAATTATTCAAAGCTATGTAATTATTTCCATCTAGTTCAATAAGTTTACGGTACTGCTCAATAGCATTATTTTGGTCACTAGTAGAACTGGCATTAGCCAAATAAAGCCTCACCACCTGATCGTTTGGCTTTTCATTTAGCCACTCGGTCAGCAATTTAGTAGCATTTTCTTTTTGACCCATAATATTTTGGATTTCAGCAACAGCTATTACCGAACGACTGGTACCTGCCTGACGATGCGCTGCCTGAAAATAACCCAATGATTCTGAATAGTCTTTATTTCTTGCAAAAAACTGCCCCAAACTGAAATCAAGCTCTGGACTCTCGGAATATTTAGATTTAAAAATTTTAGCTTTATTGAGCCCCTGGTCCTTATTACCTAAATCCAGTAATACTCTAATTTCACTAAGCTCTAAGAGGCGATTGTCTGGTAGCTGCTGCAATGCCAGTTGATTTGACGCTAACGCGTCTTCTAACTTGCCTGCTTTTATTTGCGCAGTAATAAGTGCCTGATGCGCTGTAAGCATAGCCGGACTTGTTACAACCCACTCCCTAAAATAGGGTATCGCTTGTTCATATTCCCTTTCTCTTGCATAGACTCCCCCTAACGCAGCCTGAGCGTTATCATAAAATGAGGAGGTTGTCTTTATGCTTTTCAACGCTGAAAAGCCCTTTTCCCGATTACCCGAGTCGATATAGAGCAGTGCGGACAAAAGCTGTAACTCTTCATTGTTCTTATTATCTTTAAGGACAGCTTCAATAGCCTGTATCGCATCAGTGGTATCACCTGCGGCCTTGCCTAAACGATACTTATTCATAAGCGCTACTTTATTCGCAGGCTCAGCTTCAAGCACCTTGCTATTAAACATAGCGGCTGCTTCAAAACTTTTTTCAGCAACGGCGATTTGGAATAGACGTTGATATACAGTTTTATTATCTCCTTCTTTTTCAAGAGCCTGATTCAGAAGATCTTTTGCTTTCGTAATATCTTTCAACTCTGCAAAAACATTGGCTAATAACAAATACCCTTCTTTCTTTTCAGGTGCCGAATCCACTGAAGCCTGAGCAACTTCAATCGCCTCATCATTGCGACCATTCTGCAGATGATTCCTTACAATGGCTGCCCGAGCCCAAGAGGAAGAAACATCACTTTCTAACACTTTTTCCAGGTCTACTATCCCACTTGGATCATTTTGTTCGAGTTTTAACAGTCCTAATGCTGATAATATTTTCAAATCTTCAGGATCCGCGGCAGCGGCAGCGGAAAAAACCTTTACCGCCTCATCTCTACGCCCTTCTTTAAGGAATTCGCCACCAAAAAAGGATAATAATTTTCCATCATGAGCTTGCACTTTACCCATTGAGTTTAGAATAGAATCAGCTGATTGCTCATATCCCAATTTTGATTCTGCAAACGCGAGCAAACGGTGCGCTAAATGATCTGGCTTCAAAGAAGCTTTAACCATGTTCAAATTATTTCGTGCAAGCTCCCAATTTTGTAAATAAAAATCGGATATCCCTGCGATCAGCAATGCTTCCTTTAATTGATTCTGAGCCAGCACAACCTGAGCTGCACTTTTAGCACCTTCCCAATCTTTAGCCTGTAGTCGCAAATTGGCTTTCATTAAATTGGATAACAAATGATTAGGAGCCGCCTTCAAAACCTTATCCAGATACTGCTCTGCCAGATCCAACTGTTTATTATTAATATAGTTTTTTGCTGCGAAAACATACAACTTAAGCCTTGAAGGCTCAAGCGCTATGGCTTTATTGGCTGCATCAATGGCTTTATCATAATCGCCGGAAATCTCGAATAAACGACTGGAAAGTATATGCGCTTCGGTATTGTCAGGTTTTTTTACAATCAGTCCACCCAGCAGGTTTTGGGCATCTTCATACTTCAACTCTAAGGATAATACGTAGGACTGAGCTAAAATCACAGAAGGAGATTCCCCACCAACACTGGCTGCATCTTTAAAATCTGCTTCAGCTTCCCATTTTTTATTCAAATTAAGGTTAGCAAGCCCGTGATACAAATATGCTCGGGCCTTATCTTCACCCTCGAGGGCAACCTCACTCAATGGGATCTCGATAATTTCATTATATTGAAATTCATAATACTTGGATTGTAAGATCTCAGCTAAGATGCCAGCACGCTCAAACCCAGCGTCAATAGCCCGCTGAAATTCTTTTTCGGCCAAAGCGCCCATCTGAGCTGATAAATACCGCTTTCCCAATAGGACCCTTGCTTCTACATTGTCCGGATTAAGCTGCAAAGCGTTTTTCAAATAAATCTCATAAGATTTCATGTCACCAGCAACAGCAAACTTTTTGGCCGAATCAACGTATTCGATATCCGTTTTATCCGCCTGACAGCCTGGCAATACCAAAAAGCTGAGACATACTAATGCACACTTTTTCTTGAAAGAATTAACTAGTGATATTTTTGAGCTTATATTACAACCATTTAGCATAATATTGTCCTTGATTTGATTACGTTTCCTATCACAACTTACTGACTCATATCGCTTACAATAGTGAAAACCTAATCTTTAATTAAAAAAACCATCATCCTAACCACTCAATTTATATATAAATCATGCTTTTACTTTACCATTTTTGATTGTTTAGCTCTCACTTGTATGTATTTTATTTATTCATTAATTGCTGTACATATTTAACCGGTATGGCGTAACTGATACCTGAAGGATGTTCCAGCGCAGATTCTTTTGTCCCTTTAACAAAGACGCTGTTCACTACACCCACCACTTTACCCGTGTCCTGTTCGTAAACCGGGCTGCCACTGTTGCCAGGATAAGCGATAGCATCTAACTGATAGACCTCAAGGGGCGAGCGCAGTCGCTTAATTTGAGCAGCAGTGAGCTGCCTTGAAGATTGCGCGGGTATAACAATAGGCGTAACCGCTGAAATAATGCCTTTATGCGTGACCGGGTATAACCCCAAAACCATTCCAATAGGAAACCCGGTAAACGCAACTTCCCGACCTTCACGCAGCCAGGTTGCTCCTGCTAGCTTCATGGCAGGCAATGCCGGCCCATCAAACTCCAACAATGCCAAATCATGATCTACATCAGTACGAACAACCCTGACACTACGAGCGGTAGCCGCCTTACCACGTCCACTGAAAATTGCAAATTTCTCACCCTTAGCGACATCCAATTCTTTTGCGCTAATGACATGATAATTGGTAATAACCTGATGCCCATTACCTACAACAAATCCGGTACCACTATAAGTAGCCTTAGGCCGATTGGCGCTTGTTCTTTTATTCGGATATAGACTACCGACCGCTACAATACTGCCACGAATCTGATCAATGGTATCAGCAAGTTCCGCACTAACACTCACACTGCAGATCGCTACCCAAAGCCCTGCACAGCCTATAAAAATATTTTTTCCCAACATAAAAACCTCCTTGATCTTACTTTTCTAAATATAGCTAGTATACAACCCCGAAAGTCTGCATATACAGCTGAATTCAAAAAGTTATAATAGGCTGAAAAATGGCGCTATTCATACCGTTTTCCGAGAATAAGGATGTAACATGCCGGAATTACTAGACGATTTGATCCACAGGCAAGCCCACCTAACGCCAACGGCCTGCGCCTTAATTCATAAAGATAATGTCTTAAATTATGTTGAGTTGGCCTCACATATAGACCAGAGCAGCCAAAAATTACTGGAACTAGGCATTTTACCCGGTGAACGCGTCGCTATCTATTTACCTAAAGTACCTGAAACGGTGTTTGCCCTTTTCGGGGCATCTAAAGCAGGTGGGGTTTTTGTACCGGTTAACCCTCTCCTGAAACCTCAGCAAGTTGCCTATATTCTTAAAGACTGTAATGTCCGTATATTAATCACTTCTTCAGATCGTCTCAGGTTAGTCAGCGAAGCACTTAAAGATTGTCACGATCTGCGATCCGTCGTGGTGATTGACGAAGGCAAAATACCCGACGACCTACTCTCCACAGTCACACTTGCTCGATGGTATTCGGCACCTCAGCAACAGAGGACACCCGAACATCCCCGGCGTATAGATACTGATATGGCCGCTATTCTTTATACATCAGGCAGCACAGGCAACCCGAAAGGCGTGGTTCTTACTCATCGCAACATGATGACCGGTGCCTTCAGTGTTGCCAGCTACCTGAAAAATTCTGCTGATGATCGCTTACTCGCGGTGCTGCCTTTCAGTTTTGACTACGGACTCAGCCAACTAACTACGGCATTCTCGGTCGGCGCCTCTGTGGTACTGATGGATTACTTACTACCACGTGATGTTATTCGTGCGATTACACGCTTTAAGATTACGGGGTTAGCAGCCGTCCCTCCTTTGTGGAACCAACTGGCTGAACTCGAGTGGCCGGCAGAAGCGGCAGATTCTCTGCGTTACCTGACCAATAGCGGTGGTGCTATGCCGATTGCAACCACCAGAAAACTGTCAAACGTATTACCAACCACTGACTTTTATTTGATGTACGGTTTAACAGAAGCGTTTCGGTCGACTTACCTGCCTCCCGAGCAAGTAGCTATACGCCCGGACTCCATGGGTAAAGCCATTCCCAATGCAGAAATTCTGGTACTAAGAGAAGATGGCAGCGAATGCGCACCCGGCGAACCCGGCGAGCTGGTTCACCGAGGCTCTCTGGTCTCACTGGGATATTGGAATGATGCTGCCAAAACAGCCGTACATTTCAAGCCTATTCCAGGCCGACACCCTGAAATACCACTAACAGAAATAGCGGTATGGTCCGGCGATCAAGTGCGTAAAGATGACGAAGGTTATCTCTATTTCATCAGCCGTAAAGATGAAATGATTAAGACTTCCGGTTATAGGGTCAGCCCAACCGAAATAGAAGAAGTGCTCTATAGCTCGGGGCTGATTAAAGAAGTGGCGGCATTGGGTATTACTCACCCCTTGCTGGGGCAAGCGATTCTGTTGCTCGCTATTAAAAGCAAAGATATTTCTGAAACAGAGCTTCTGCGTTACTGCCAGAAAGAGTTACCTAATTTTATGCTACCTAAACAGATTTTGTTTGTAGATATGTTACCGCGGAATCAGAACGGCAAGCTTGATCGCAAAAACCTTGCTACCGAATACAAAGATATATTTCAGGAGTCTACATCTTGATCAAAGCAGCCCCTAAACATGCCAACATGGATTGGTTTCCGGTTATCGATAATTGCCTACACGCTGGAGGACAAACGATTACCCGCTTAGCGGCTCGCGTAGGCCAGACACCTTTTTACGTTTATGATCGTTCCATCATGACGCAAAAGGTTGAACAATTACGCGCAGTATTACCCGAAGGGCTGCATCTTCATTATGCTATGAAGGCCAATCCGATGCCGGCCGTTGTACAACACCTTTCACAGCTGACAGACGGTATCGATGTTGCGTCAGTTGCCGAAATGCAGGTGGCACTCAATACGGGCATCAATCCCCTGACGATTAGCTTTGCAGGCCCGGGCAAAACCGATGCCGAATTAAGATCGGCGATTGCCGCCGGTATTATTATCAACATGGAATCTGAAGGCGAGATGGAGCGCATTACCCTGCTAGGCAACGCTCTCTCTATTCTTCCCAATGTGGCTGTTCGTGTTAACCCTGATTTTGAATTAAAAACATCCGGCATGAAAATGGGCGGCGGACCTAAGCCTTTTGGTGTTGATGCTGAACGTGTTCCTGAAATGCTGAAGCGCTGCGGCGAGTTGAATCTGAATTTCAAAGGTTTTCATATCTTCAGCGGCTCTCAAAATCTGCGCCCCGAAGCCATCATTGAAGCACAAACAAAAACCTTTGCGCTGGCTTACCGGCTCGCTGAGTTTGCACCACAGCCGATTACCTGGCTGAATATCGGTGGAGGCCTGGGCATCCCCTATTTCCCGGGTGAAACGCCGATATCATTAGATGCAATAGCCGAAAATCTCAAGCCGCTGATTATTGAAGCACAACAACGCCTTCCTGAAGCTGAAATAGTGATGGAGTTAGGCCGTTATTTTGTCGGTGAAGCTGGGTTGTATATATCCGAGGTGGTTGAGTGCAAAGAGTCACGCGGTGAAAAATACGCTATTACCAACGGCGGTTTACACCATCATCTTTCTGCATCGGGAAATTTTGGACAAGTGATCCGTAAAAACTATCCGGTGAGTGTCGCTAACCGCGTGACAAGTGATCGCCTGGAAAAAATCAGTATCGTCGGCCCACTGTGTACACCGCTGGATATTATTGCGGATAAAATGACGCTACCCGAAATCTGCGTAGGGGACTTGATTGCCGTTTATCAATCAGGCGCATATGGATTTACCGCCAGTCCACGAGATTTTCTGAGCCATCCCCATCCGATGGAAATATTAGTTTAAGTTCATGTTTTAAAAATGCTCTGAACGTCAAAAGTGTAAACCCACGCTGCCCGCTGGGTTTACACTATTTGTACTAATCTCTATTTTCACAAAACTCGATTTATCAGACTCACTTAGCCGCTGCAATGACCTGATTAAAGAGCGCCCCTAAGTTTTTCGTAAAAGCTCTTCTTGAATAATAGTTAGCATCGGTTTGTGACACAACCGCACCTGTCCCCTGTTCCAAAGCGCTAATAAAGCTGAGCAGCCCCACCTTAATCGCCTCTTTATTATCTAATGCAACACAGGTATCGATACCCGCGGCCCGTAATGCACTCGCAGTATCACCATGGCTATCCGTCAAAGCAAAAATGGGTCGTTTAGCACGAAAGTATTCATACAGTTTGGCCGGTATTTGGTGATTACAATTAGCCGCCTGAAATATCAATAATCCATCAGCATTAAGCATTTCAGACAATGCTTCTCTATAAGAAATGCCCGGTTCCAACGCTACAATATCATTAATGCATAAAGCATCTATCAGCGGTTGGTAAAGTTCATCATGCTCGGTAGCACGAAGGATAATCCTGATACGCTCGACCGAAAGCAAACCTTGCACTTTCAGTTCGGCTATCGCCTCAAAGAATGGCTTTGGATCGCGTTCTGATGGATATAACACACCGCTGTGAATGAGACGTAAAGCACGTCCTGCCTTACCGGCTTCAGGCTTCATGTCTGCTTCAACTTCTGCGAAAATTTCTTCGTTATATCCATTAGGGATTAAGTGCCACTTATTCTCAGCCATAGTCGGATAACGCTGCCGATACAGAGCGATAGCTCCCGGCGAGGTAAAAACCGCGGCCGCACAGGCCTCCACTGTTTTTTTCTCAATCCATGCATGACATCGTCTCCGGATACCTGGTGCAGGATAAACGTCGTCCACCATCGCATCACGAAAATCCGCTACCCAGGGCAACCCCGTCACACGCTGCAGTACTAACGCGATCAAATGAGCCGTGGTGATAGGATAGGTCGACCATATGAGCGACACTTTATTCTGACGAATGGTTCTTAATCCCCCGATCACCCCTGCCATCCACCAGCTTATCCAACGGTCAGGCAGTGCCAGAATATCCAAATAGCGTCCTCTACATGACAAATGACGTGCTGAATCCAATGCAAATGCACGTTTTACCACAACACCTTCTGGAATATCGCCTATCTGGTCATCACTGATTGAAGGATAAGCGCGTGGGTGTGCAGTCAGCACCCATGGCTGCCACTGATTTTCAGGAAGGTATCGGGAAAAAGCCAAGGTGCGCTGTACGCCACTACTCACCTTAACCGGAGGGTAATGAAAAGCGATCAGGAGAACGTTATTTATAGTGTGCGAATCCAGTTGACTGTCCATGCCGCTACTTTGTCCCGCCATTCACGTTTTGAAAAGGTATGATCGGCACTTTTTAAGTCTTCACGGTTGATTCGTTTTTGTTTAAGCAAGCGAGTAAAGCTTTTAGAGCGCTTAACAACATCATCAAATTCAGCTGCGGTCAGATCATTCCCACTGATAATACATTGAACCGGCCCGCGGTATGCGCCCAAAGAAGATTCAATTTTTTCTGCCAGATTAGTAGAAGAAATTGCTGTTATCTCACTTACCTTTATAAGGTCCGCAGCAATATCAGCTTCTACTGCCTTACCACCAGCAGAACGCTTAAGCATCGACAGCAAAGAAGCAACAGAGCCAGAAATATTAAACTCGCCCTTAATCACTTTTTGCCAAAACTGTTTTGAACAAAAACGCTGTAAATAATAGTGTTTCAGGAAAGCTGTGGCCTCTCCGGCCTCACTTCGCACCCAGGGATTCAATATCACCAATCCGGATACCCGCTTATCCTCAGGCGCATAAAAACACGCGGCAGTAGCCGCATCACATAGCCCCCACAAAACGACGCCTTTAAGTGTAGGAACCCGCTCCATGAAACTATCGATGGCATGTTTAATATCCACCCCAATATTTTCAAAACCTACAAAAGCGCCTGATGAATCTCCCATCCCCCGATAATCAAAACGCATTACAGGAATATTCTGTTCTGCCAAATGGCGTGCCAGATGCACAAACTGGCGATGACTTCCTGCACGGTATTGAGGACCGCCGACGATGATTAATACGCCTGTATCTTCATCTATGTCAGTAGATGCAGACGACACAGGTAAATGTATTACACCCACCAACTCCTCGCCTTCACAGCTAAACACAAAGGGATGCTCTGATTCAGGCGCTGATAGAAGCCCTGATTTAGATTCTTGTTTATATTCATGCTTAGATAAGGATTCAGACGAGGTCAGCCTGGATGGGGATAATTCAGCAGAACTATCAACAGCCATTAATAGCGGCGAAATCAACAGTGCGGTGTCGTGAACAAGGGCAGGCACAGAAGTTATCTCTTGTGTGGACCAAAAAGGCTCACCGACGACCGTTTGACTGTGAACATCAATTCCCTGTGATTGCCACAACGCTAACAATTTTTGTGAGGCCGGGAGTAAAGGTCTCTCTGAGCTCGAAACAACCTCCAACCAGTCAATGCGCAATGAAACAGGTAATATCATCTGCTTTAACGAGATGCTATCCAGTTCCAGCAATAAAGCAGCCCCAACATCATAACCTGCAACTTCAAGCATTTTACCTGTTTTCAATTGTTCTCGCTGTTGCGCGACTGTCTCCTTCTCACCAGAAATCATTCCGGCAGCCATACGCAACCTTAAAAATTGTGTCATCAACTGCTCACCGCTATGAACAGGCTGCCAAAGAATCAAATGTGATACGTCATTCAACCCTTCACGAATCAGATCGAGCGCCATTAAGCCACCCGACCGATTCCCCCACAACGTAATTTTTTGTGCACCGCGGGTCTTAGCCCACTCGACAAGATAACGAATATCTTGCTTCCACACACCCCAGCTGGCATCTCCGAAATCACCTTCGCTATCTCCGGTACCATAAAGATCAGGCACAATAACAACGGCGCCTTTAGCAGAAAATGCAGCCGCTTGATCGTGCATCATTTTACGGGATTTATTCATCTCTTCCGCAAATGCGGGTAAATGAATAATCCATTCATCCGTTACATGTTGGATCGGTGAATACAGCGAGATAAACAGACGACCGGCGGGTCCTGAAATAAACTGAGGTATCATAAAGGCTTAATTAAGACTTATGCCGTAAGCTTATAATTGATAAATCGGTGTAAGGCCCCTATTGTTTCAAATACCTCAGCACTAATTTCATCATCTTCGACGGTAATATCGTAGCTCTCTTCAATAGCAGTAATAACCATCACAACCGCCATAGAATCAAATTCAGGAATACTGCCCAGTAAAGGCGTTGATTCATCATACTCATCAACCCGCGAACCTAACTGTAAAGCATCACCCACAATCTGCTTCACTTCATCCAATGTAATCACGCAAATCTCCTGTTACTTGAAAGCCAATAAGGTAAAATAATTGTTCGCCATGTTAGCATCTACAGATAAAGCAGCAAAACAGTTCAGGCAAAAAACACCCAAAGGATAAGCCAAACCCTAAGGACATTCGTAATAAACAGCGATACACTAAATTCCGTGTCCGTAATACCATGACACTTCCTTAAGATATAGACAGTAAGGCCGTAAAAATGACAGGGAATACAGCAAGCACCGCGACTAGTCATAAACATTTAAACCATACTCATTTATTAACACCGGCACTCTATGGCTGCTTTAATCTGTCTGGATCAGGTGTTTCTGCCGCTGCGAACGCTCAGAACATGCAAGATGCACTGAAAAATGCGTCAACGTTTTCGTCTTTAACTAACAACCCTGATGAATGCTTGCTTGGGTCTACTTCAGAGGTATACGAAGCTAACAATGTTATCGCAACCATTATTGGTACACCCTGGTGGTCTACGACAGAATCACAAAAAATAGCACAACAGCAGAGCAATGCAGCAGCCCTCCTCGAAATTTATAACCGTAAAGGCAATGACTGTGCGAGCGAACTGCAGGGGTCTTTTGCCTATATTATTATCGACAACAATCAAAAAACACTCTCTGCAGGCGTTGACCGCTTAGCCAGCATCCCTCTTTACTACACCCAATCTGAAAACCACATTGTTTTCGGCACGTCAGCAGGCAGCGTACTCGCCCACGAATCGGTTAAGACAAAGCTAAGAGATCAAGGACTTTATAACTACGTTTACTTTCATATGGTACCAAGCCCAACGCCTATCTATGAAGATATGAGTAAGCTGCTGGCGGGTTATAGCCTCTTCTGGAAAGACGCGAGCGTAATCCTGAATCATTACTGGATACCCACTTTTAAAAATACTCAAACGGCAGGGTTTGAAGACAAGTGTATTGAACTAAGGGCAACCTTAAAGGACTCAGTAAAACGTTGCATGCCGGAAAACAAATCAGTCGCCGCATTTCTGAGCGGCGGGCTGGATAGTTCCTCAGTCACAGGAATGCTCTCCGAGCTCAGCGACAGCCAAGCACATGCCTACTCCATCGGCTTTTCGGCTAAAGGCTATGACGAAATGGCTTATGCACGTATTACCGCAAAGCATTTCGGCGTTAAATTACACGAATACTATGTAACACCAGAAGATATCGTGGATGCACTACCAACAATTGTCGCCAGCTATGATGAACCTTTTGGTAATTCATCGGCTTTACCTGCCTATTTCTGCGCTAAAGAAGCTGCAAAAGATGGCGTGCAATTGTTATTAGGCGGTGATGGTGGCGATGAGCTATTTGCCGGAAATGAGCGCTATGCAAAGCAAAAAGTGTTTGAGTTATATGGAACACTACCAAAAACTTTACGCAGCAGTATCTTAGAACCATTACTGCGATTAATTCCTGGCCAAATTCCTTTGGCAGATAAAGCGCGTAGTTACGTCAATCAAGCAAACATTTCATTGCCCGCCCGCATGCAAACGTATAATTTCCTTAACCAGCACGCGCCTAAAGAAATATTCTGCGACAGCTTTATTGATCAGGTATCAACCAACTACCCGCTAGAGCTACTCGAATCTGTTTATCAAAAGCCTCAAAATGCTACCTCGTTAAGCAGGATGTTGTATCTCGACTGGCAATTTACACTGGCGGATAATGACCTTAGAAAAGTTAGCCACATGTGCGCACTCGCAGGGATAGAAGTAGCTTATCCAATGCTTGACGATACTATGCTGGCGCTCGCTTGCGACATACCTGATGACTGGAAACTGAAAGGGCAAAAACTCCGGTATTTCTATAAAGAGGCCATGAAAAACTGGCTTCCCAACGAAACAATCACAAAGAAAAAACAGGGATTTGGTCTTCCCTTTGGCGTCTGGATGCAAACTCATAAACCATTGCAAGATCTGGCGTATGAAAGCTTACTTAAATTAAAGAAACGCAGATACTTCAAGCCTGAATTTCTCGATAATATAATTAAATTACACCGCGAAGGACACGCTGCTTATTATGGGGAGCTAATCTGGATATTAATGGTATTTGAGTTATGGCTTGAAAGCCATAATGCAGAATAGAGGTAATGATGAAACATACGACTCGACTTATCATATTGTATTTTGCTGGTGCCGGCCTTGTAGGGCACCTGATGTTATTTACACTCTATATAGCAAAGCCTGAGATAGTGAAAAAAGGATATACCCTCGCAACAGACAAAATTAAAAAGCACATACCTTTTTTAAGTCAGTTATCGGGACACCATATACTGGTAGAAAAAACACTTGAAGAAGAGATTGCAGAAAATTTTCCTACCTGGAGTTTTATAAATAATCCCGAGCTGCCTTTACTCGGGATTCAAATTAATGATCAATTGTATAGCTCACTTAAGGAAGCGGCACAAGCGTTAAAAGATGGAGATACGCTGATTATTGGAGAAGGCTTATACCAAGAGCCACTCGTCATTAAAGCAAATAATATTACAGTAATTGGAAACGGTCATGTCATCTTAGAAAGCACTGAAGCCGAAGGAAAAGGTGCAATTATAACCAAAGGTAGTAATACCCGCATTGTAAATATTGAATGTCGGAACATACAAGTCAGAGATAAAAACGGCTCATGTGTAAGACATGAAGGAATCAATCTTACACTGCAAAATGTCTATTTTCACAATAGCGAACAAGGCCTTCTAACAGGCAGTAAGCCTGGAATAGTAGAAATTAATGATAGCCGATTCGAGCAACTGGGTAAAAATGGACAAGCTCATGGTGTGTACATCGGAGGAGGCCAGCTTAAAATTAATAATAGCCTTTTTATTGCGGCAAAGAGCGAAGGTCACGAAATCAAATCTCGTGCAGAGCTCACACAAATCAACAACAGTATTATTGCTTCTTTTTCCTCCCTTGATAGCCGATTAATAGACATTCCAGATGGTGGAGTTTTAGAAATAAAAAACTCTGTTTTAGAGCAAGGCCCTACCTCAGAAAATGGCGACATGATCGGCTATGCGCTTGAAAAAAGTAGACATTCTATTAACAAAATACAGCTTATTAATAATATTTTCATTCTGGAACGTAACGCCGGTAATACACTACTGCATCAAAAAAATTCATTAACTGACACCGACATCAGAAATAACATCATTATTGCAAGCCAACAACCTGAACTATCAGGTTTTAATCTGTTTTTTAAAACACGTGAAGAAGCTGGCTTAGAACCCTACCCACTTCTCCCACAAAAAATATCTACTAAAGAATAGAGTTGTCATGAATATAGCGGACGAAACAGTGCCGGAATACCCTAAACCGGCTATTCCGCTATCGCCGGTGTTTACATTTAATCTATTTAAAAAAAATAAAAACAAGACAAAAAAAAATTCTATACTGTCATGTAAACATATCTTACAGCTGACAAATGGCAGATCAGCTATTGCTATAGCCCTTGAGCACGCGCGCATAAAGAAAGGAGATGAAGTTCTAATTCCGGCCTATCACAGTCTATCAATGGTTCACCCGGTAGAATGGGTACAAGCTACTCCCGTTTTTTTTAATATTTTGTCCGATACCAACATAGATTTTTCTGACATTATTACTAAAACAACACCAAATACAAAAGCAATAATAATTACACATTATTTTGGGGTCATGCAAAACCTAACAGAAATAAAGCAGTACTGCATCAGCAAGAATATTCTACTAATCGAAGATTGTGCTCATGCCTTCTTTGGATCCAAAGAAGGCATCAGTGTTGGCGAACAAGGGGACTATTCAATTGCAAGCAGCATGAAATTTTTTCCTTGCTATGATGGCGGCATTCTAGCTTCATCATGCAAAGACTTATCAAATATACCATTAAAAAATTCACCCTATTTATTTGAAGTTAAATCATTTTTCAACATTATAGAAAAATCAATATATTACAACCGATTAAATAAGCTTAATAAAATTTCAGAAAAAATGATAATAGTAAAAGAAAGCTTATGGGAAATAATAAAATCATTTAGTCATCGTAAATCAAGCATAACAATAACGCCCGCTGCTTCAGATGGAGGCTATGGATTAGAAGAAGATTGGATCCATAAAAAATCGACTAAAGTATCTGGATTTATTATCAAATATAGCGACCATAATGAAATCATTAAGAAAAGAAAAGAAAACTATGGCGCGCTACATCAAGAACTAAAAAACCTTAAAAATTCCCATCCTCTCTATAAAACAATAAGTGCCGAAACAGTACCATTTTTGTATCCTTTATATGTAGATTATCCTGAAGAAAGCTTTTCAGTATTAAAGTCTAAAGGCATACCGATTTGGCGCTTTGGCGAGATGTTAAGTACTGAAATCACTAATGATAATTTTCCTATGAGCGTAGAGCTTTCAAAACATATATTTCAGTTTCCATGCCACCAGGATTTAACTGAAGATGAAATAAACTGGATGATTAGTGAAATCAAAAACACAATATGCTGATACTCTTCATATGAACCAATTAAAATGGTCGATATACAATGCAAATGAACTCAATACCTATATCTATGAATGGGACAATCTTAATACATTAAACACAGCTGTTTTACAAAGTGACTTTATTCTCCCCTTACTCAAGCATTTTGGTACAGGAAAAGAAAAACTGGCCATCTATAGAGAAGGCGTTAAGATTAAAGCCATGGCAATAATAGAACCTGTGAAATTAGGGTGCTGGTGTACTTTTCAACCATCTCAGGCACCATTAGGCTGCTGGTTACAAACAACTGAAAATTCAACTGAATACTTAGGTCGCGAGTTAAGAAAAGTACTGCCATTTCCATCACTGGTATTCAGCATTACCCAGCAAGATAGTGATTTACTGCCCATTCCGCCCCAAAGTAAAACGCTAACCACATCCCACTATATAGATACAGCATGTATAACCATACATGAAGAGTTCTCCGAGTACTGGATGCACAGAGGAAAGAACCTTCGGAATAATTTTTCTAAACAATCAAATAAACTCAAGCGTAATGGTATTACGGCCAATCTATCTATTATTGAAAATCCAAAAGACATAAAAAATGCTGTAGAAATATTCGGAGAGATGGAAAGTGCGGGATGGAAATCTAAAGAAAACACAGCAATCAATATAAACAACAAACAAGGATTATTCTATGTTGATATGCTAACGTTATTTGCCAATAAAGGATTAGCAAAAATATTCCAATATAAATATAACGATATAGTGGTAGCCTCCGACCTCTGTATAGAAAATGAAACATCGATCATTATTCTTAAGACAACATATAATGAGGAATATTCAAAAACATCACCATCTACACTTATGAGAAAGGAAGAATTTGAATATATCTTCAACAATACATCATTCAGACGTATTGAATTTTACGGCAGAGTAATGGAATGGCATACAAAGTGGACTAACGAAATACGCGACATGTATCATATTACCCTTCAACTTCCATCGATAAAGAAAATAAGACGTATTAGAAACATATTTAAAAATTCATAACCATGAGAAAAACAAACTCATAGGAACTGCTCAACATTGCATGCAGCACTCTATAATATGGCTAAATAAATTATCAACAAAGTTTTTATTATATGTGTCTTAATTATTCATAATAAGAATACTAACGTCTATTAAATTATAGCTGTAGTTTTACTTCAGGTTTAAAATGCGAAGCCTCCCACCAATATTGCATGTTCTCTCCTACTGCTTCATCTGTCACACCAGGAATCGAGGTTAAATCCTTTAATTGCAAAACTGATTTCCACGGTTTTTTTGAACTGATTTCTATTCGCTGTTCAATACTGACTTTCCACCCAGGAAATACAGGAGCTGAAGATAATGAACGAGATATTCTCAAAACCTCTTCGTGCACCGGTGGAAATACTATCTGAAGATCAATAGCATTGATGCGGCAATACTCCAAAATTGACTCAAAAACCGTTAACCCTAACTGAAGATGATCATCACCTTCACGACCGTACTTACTGGCTAAACTATGTGCGGCTTCCATAAATGCATCATATCGCCCAGCTTGAGTTGCATGGCATGCTTTATCCTGACCTTGTGCCTGGCCGTATACTCTTGTCCCTGTACAGCGCTGATCTCTTGTCATTAATACATCAATACTCGCTAGCACAGCATCCAGACTCACAATAGAACGGGTAGTTTCTATTCCAAAGTAGCTCCATAATTTAAGCTCGTTGACACTCTGACCTAAATCAAGTCGAAATTTCTCTGTACCGTTATTACTTGCTTCATCAAAGGATGAAATATCCAGAAACAAAACTACTTTTTCTAAACCAGTAATAACATTTGCTGATTGTAATAATGAATACATCTCAGTAATACTGGCGTCTGATAAACCGCCGTTATAAAAAGGCAGCGGTTTTAAATCCTTACCATTAACACCGTAATCAACTCTACTGGTGCCTAGCAACAATTGTTTAGGATGATATCTAATCAGATCAAACATTTTGAATGCTCGTTGATTAGTTGATTCAGCTTGGCGTGGTTCTGAACAATCTTCACAAAACAAATTGTAGGGATTAACCCAAAAATTAAATATTGAGACGAACACAGTTAACAACAGCAATAAAAAAATACTGCTTTTTAAATACTGCACCCAAAGCTGATTCTGACTGCTCACTCGGCCACCTTCGTCTGATCCCTTGTTAAGCTTCATTATCAACCTGCATGTAATTTATCAGAACTGGAAATATATAAACTCACTCACTCTCCCAAGCGCAAGAATGCCTATTAATGCAACAATGGCCGTCATGGCAGCCCATTTTCGACTTACCCTCCATTGCCAGAAACCTCTGCTCTTATCACGGTAAAGTATCTTACCTAAGTCATAGGCAGGCCGGTAACGCCCCATCAACTCGTAAGTATTAGGCCACCAAACAACAACCAACATAAAGCCTACCAAGGTAGCCAATTGAAGTAGGCCATAAAAATACGTTAATTCTGCTACGGGTTTACAGCCCAAATCATTCAATATCGTACCGACACTGCCAGTCGCTATTAAATAATGTTCGGGAAGAGAACAACCGTTAATTGCAAACATTCCTGAAAGGATATTAACGGCACCATCAAAACTTGCCGCTCTAAAAAACACCCAACCCACGACTACTACCAGCATAGTAATTAACCAGGCAAGAAAACGGTAAAACCAATATTTCTTATAAGTAGCGATCAACGTGGTAGCAAAAGTCGCCTGCCACAACTGATGGATCACCAGATAGCAACCGTGTAAACCACCCCAAATAAAGAAGTTCCATCCTGCGCCGTGCCAGATCCCTCCCAACACCATGGTAGCCATCAAGTTTGTATAACGTCTTACGGGCCCTTTTCTGTTTCCACCCAGGGAAATATAGAGGTAATCGCGTAAAAATCGGGATAATGTCATATGCCAGCGACGCCAAAAATCACTGATATTCAGAGCGCGATAAGGGGAGAAAAAATTGATCGGCAGCTTAATACCAAACAACCGTGCCAGGCCGACCGCCATATCTGAGTAACCTGAGAAATCAAAATAAAGCTGTAAAGTGTAACTGAGCGCTCCTGCCCACGCCTCCAGAAGTGATATGGTTTGGCCCGCATCAGCCGCACCAAACACTGGCGAACCCCACCGGGCAAAACCATCAGCTATAATCACTTTTTTAAATAAGCCTATAAAAAAAATGGTCATACCGATGGCAATATTTGAGGCTTGAAGTTGGTAAGTTTGAGGACGGGAAAACTGAGGCAGCATCTCCTTATGATGCACAATAGGGCCTGCAATTAACTGCGGGAAAAAGGTCACGAAAAGGCAATAGTGCAAGAAGCTATGTTCTTTGGTTTCACCGCGGTATGCATCAACCAAGTAGGCGACTTGCTGGAATGTAAAGAAAGAGATCGCCAGCGGCAATACCACTGTCTCCAGATGAATGTCATTAACCAATATAAGATTCAGGTTTTCAACAAAAAAATTGGCATATTTAAAGTACCCTAACACAGCAATATTACTGACAATTCCAAGCCAAAGCAGAGCTTTACGCTGTATCCGATCTTTTTCCAGGAGCCGCCCAAGAAAATAATTCCATCCGATAGATACGACTATTAACCCCAGATAAGCCGGATTCCACCACCCATAGAAAAAAAGTGAACAGGCCACTAATGAAGTTAGCGCCATAGTTATGTTACCTAAGCGACTAAATGCAAAAAAAATCAGCATAGTTAGCGGCAGGTACGCAAAAATAAACGTATAGGAATTAAACAGCATAGTTACTTAATGCACCCAACAAAGAACAGCCTGAAAGCTTTAATGTTAAGAGCCAATTCCATCCAGCCACTACTATTTACCTCTATCAACAAAAGGAAGAATGCATATTATTTAAATTCTGCTAAGAATGAATATCATTTCTGTGAATATGGACCTTCACCAGACTCTATGGTGATCAAGATCATTAAAGCATCGGCAAAAAACTTAGTAGCCCAATTCGGGTATTGCCAAGGATGGTAGCCCCCATTAATAGGATGACTGCCTTTTATTCCCCCTCTAATATCTATATTTTCGGAATCAATCAGCTGAGTAGATTTTGTAAAATCCATCACAGCTCGAGCCGCTTTTAAATATTTAGTTTCGCCCGTAATCTGATAAAGACGGCACCAATTAATGCTAATTTGCGCATTGCCTGTCAAACACGCCCATTTGACAGTAGGCTTCCAATCTTTATCAAACCTGCCTGGAATATGACCATTTACACCAACATGTGGAAGTAAAGCATCACCCATCAATATTGCCTGATCCAAAAAGTCCTTACGCCCGGCATACTCACCAATCTCTAAAAAGCCCCTCATTGCATAGGCAATGGTGTGCAAAAACGGCTGGGTACGATCCTGGAGACAGTTGAACTCAGCGAAACCATTATCAGAACAATTTGAAAGCGCCCACTCTAAATTTTTGCAGGCAGATTCTAAATATCTTGAATTTCCGGAAATCTGATGTGCTCTAATCAATCCCCATGCCGTACGGGTATTATATAAGTTAACGCCATCGGTCAAGGTCATAGGTGAACCAAACTGCCGCCAACAGCCATCATCATCCATGATGTCACACAACCAATCTGAAGCTCTATTAAGGCTGTTTAAGTAACGTTCGTTCTGCTCGCTCTCATAAGCAGTTGCCCAACCAAATAGAACCTGCCCTGTATTAAAAACAGTTGGCAATTCTGAATCACCCATAGCACCGGCTAACACACCACCACTATCAAGCTGAATATCACATTCCCAATCTGCCATTTTAATAGCTCTGGACTTGTAATTATCATCACCCGTCATTTGATAATAACGGTAGAAAGTAGGAATAATGTAACCAGTCGTCTCTGGATATGAGTTAGCCCACTTTTTATATTTAGTTAAATATGTCTGGGCAACCCCATTATCAGCAGTAACATCGTGAGCACGTACCAGCCAGTCCATAGCGGATTTCAAATGTACAAGATCATCTTTTGGCGTGATCACATTTTGTTTGTCTTTATGTACTTCGTAAAGCTCACGTGCTGTTTTAACTAAATTCATAATCCCTCGCGCTATTCATGCAGATAAATTTACTTTTCCCAGTTTTGTACACATGCAGAAGCACATAAAACTAAGTCACTTGTATTTACTAAAATGAGGCGGGTACCACCCACCCTTAGGCGCCGTATAAGTCCACGTTTATCCATTTCTGCTTCAAGCCTGTCGTCGATCCGGTAACCAGATGACTCTTTTGCCAAAACCTTAGTAGAAAAACCAACAACAGCCCCGTCCTCATCCAGCACACGGCCTCTTACAACCTCATGATCAAACAATTGAACAGGGTAGTCTGCTTCATTAAGTGATTCTAAATAATGATTAAAGGTAATCGTATTAAAAGGTGCGTCAACTAGGAGTATTTTACCATCAAGCTGGGCAAGTTTATCAAACGGGCTACCTTTTCCAAATGAACATTCTGTTAAGTTATGATCCGCTACAAAAGTTTTACTACCGCCCCCCCAGGCAACAACAGGGTGTGCAGAATTAAAACTTCGCACAACATTTTTACCCCGTCTGAAAACTTCGGTTAACAAACCTACTTTTGATGGTGTTCTTTTCACTTTAAAGACGAGATTTTTCGATAAATACTGTTTCGTTGATTCATTCTGATAAGGCATAGACATCATGGCCAACAATCCATCATCTCCTATTGCAGATTTCAATGAATCAATAAACTGTTTAGCTGTGCCAGCAAAACCATTATCAGGCAGCCATGAAGAATGCACCATCAACACATCCCCTTCTTGAATCCCTAAGCGATCAAGAGCCTTGGATAACTTTTGTGCATTATATTTGAACAGGATTTTCTTTAAAGACTTTTTCAGCTGGTGAATATCTATCATGTTTATATTTCTCAAAAGACATTCATTATACATTAGCAATGTTAACAATTATTTTATAATAGAGCAGTAAAGTTCCATAAAATGACATTACGGAAAAACACCTTAATCCAAATCGGATTTCGACATAGCACCCATTTTCCCGGTCTGCGGACAGAATTATCTATCATTTGATCACCTGGCACACCCTACTCTGTCGATATTGGCCAAAGAACAAATCCTGCGTTATGCGCAATCCCTATTCAGGCAGCAATACAGATATAGGCCTAGATTCCGAAATAAACAGATTTACGCCCGCGAAGTGATGAATTAGCTGAACAGCTACAAGCCAAAAAAGTTAAGGTAAAGAAAGTGTCTCAGGTTTCAGTAGCCACATGATATTCCTACTACACCCCTTGGGATAAATAGGTACGCGCCGCACTTGGGAATTGAAATTGCGCAAGATTATAAATAACAAAATTGACATATACGACAGGTCAAATATGTCAATTTTTCACGCTATATGAGAAATCCATAATATACCACGTCAATGATATATTATATTGTGCCTCACTGCTTTGAAATGCCGGATTACCTAAGCACACTGGAAGCATTCGGCCTTATTGCGAACAGCATTCTAAGAATCAATTTAATCTGATTAAAGATAAGGGCAGACTTAATTGATTTAACTAAGTTAAATCTGGCTTCTTTATCTCTGCGAGCAATGTACAGATAATGAGCGTACCCTAGATAGTCTTGAGCCAACAATTTTTTAAAGACACGATTATCAGGATACCGATCAACGGTTTTCTGCATAAGTAGAACACCCCAATACCCACGTTTAATCTGCAGTTCGAGTTGAAGATTTTCATCGGCATCTGCCGCAACAGACATATGACTTATGGGCAACTGTAAAGCCATCGCATGAATCCGTTCATCTAGTACGATATCCGTAACTTCTGAAATTCTCCAGAAAAAATCAATATCTTCTCTACACTGAAGATCTTTATCAACACGGATTTTTCTGATGATATCACTGTGAATCACTACTGTTGAAAAACAAGGCGTATAAAACGGCGCTTTTAATAGCTGTTTTTTCCTATATAAAATGGTTGTATTTGGCACTTTGACGTAGGTCGAGAAATAATGTTTATTATTTGATTTAACTAATGATTTCTCAGAAAAGTCTCTACCAATATAGCCACTGAAAACACGGGCATCGGGAAATAAATTAATAGCATCATTCACCCATTCTAAATGCTGAGGATGCCAAAGATCATCATCATCACAACAGGCAACATAATCGCCGATAGCTGCATCAAATCCTGCATTTCTAGCTTCTGAGGGACCTGCATTCGATTGTCTTATATACTTTATAGATATATCTAGTTCCGACTGAAGCTGTTTGACAATTTCACAAGTATTATCCGTACTTCCATCATCAACAATCACTATTTCTATCGGTCTGAATATTTGAGATGCCATAGCACCTACACAATCTGATAAAACTTCGCCTCGGTTATAGGTCGTGACTATGGCCGATATCTTATTATTTATCATTCTTTCATGGCTCTCTGAAAAATCTAATGCTTTACTGTTTTACGTATGCACCCATTTAACGACCTGATAACACCAGACAGATGAGCCAGCAACCTTCAAACACAGACAGATAAATTATCAGAAGACCAGAATTATTGATCCGGCCAAAATCTAAAAATTTACTCAAATACCATTAAATGTATTTTAAGGTGGCACTCTTCATCCACTAATCCAAACGTGATTGATAGCGGGTTACCCTTATTCTTAAGGCAAGTAATGGCCCCTATTCTAAGAAGAAAAATCTTAGTCTAGCACTTTTTCGGGAGAGTTTTTGAGCTTTACGGCAGTATTCAGAAAGATTATATTTGCAATAATATAATTTTTATTATACGGAATCCTCCCTATCACCCCTCAACGCATACCGTTAGTAATGTCCGTTTTCTTAGTACTTTTTAAAGTTTTATGCTGTCGTACAAAAAGCCTGTACACTTGCAACGTGAATGGCTGGCTTGTATTTTCACATACGGCCCATAGCAGTGATATTATCTATTTTCGAATCCCGGCAGGGCAAAGCTTTTGCGCATCCCATATTACCTGAGCAGAATCTAAAATAGCTCAGGTGCTGCCACTGGTTAATTAACGGACTACTTGTGACCTCAATCAGAAAATCACTAGCTATATCTTTTTTGGACAAATATTGCCTTCTAGTTATCCAATTTACGGCAACGATGATCCTTGCGAGACTCCTAACACCTGAAGAAATTGGTATATTTTCTGTCGGAATTGTCGTAGTTAATTTGGTTCAAATGATACGTGATTTTGGAATTTCTAATTACCTAATTCAAGAGAAGGAATTAACCAAACAAAAAATACGCAGCGCATTGGGAATCACGCTCATAACTGCATGGTCTATTGCCGTTATCCTCCTGTTGATGAAGAACGTTATAGCGGAGTTTTACGCAGAACCCGGCATAAATGAAGTTATAACAGTTTTAAGTATTAGCTTATTCTTTATTCCTTTTAACTCTACAGTTTTAGGGCTATTAAGACGTAATCTGAACTTTAAACGATTAATGGTTATCAATGTATGCAGCTCCCTAGCGAATGCATTAACTGCAATATTACTAGCATACAATGGATTCGGTTTTTCAAGCCTCGCGTGGGCATCAGTTTCAAGTGCAGCCACGACTCTTTTAGTTGGCATACTATTGAGAGACTCCCAATCTGAATTTATACCATCTTTCAAAGAGTTAAAAGGAATCTTGAAATTTGGTACGTATTCTACAATTGCAACCAGCCTGTCAGAAATTGGCCAAAGTAGTGCTGACTTATCTATCGGTAAAAATTTAAGTATGCAAAGTCTTGGCTACTACAGCAGAGGCGCCGGTGTTGTCCAGCTTTTCAATTTTGCACTTACGTCCGCAGTCCAACCAGTGATACTGCCATCCTTCTCAAACAGCATACGTAATGGCATAAGCATAAAAGAAAGTTACTTAAAAGGAATCATGTACTTCAGCACCTTAGCCTGGCCTTTCTATTCACTACTTGCACTAATGCCCCTACCAATTATAGATATACTTTATGGTGAGCAATGGCATCAAGCTTCACCTATCGTCCCGATTTTATGCGCTGCGTTCTCTCTCCAGGCACTCAGTGTATTTGCATATCCAGGCCTTATTGCCATGCAAAAAATAGATTGTGCCTTGAAAATTCAATTTATTATTCAACCTGTTCGAATTGCAGCCACTATTTATGCATCGTTCTACGGCCTGGAGTATGTGGCGGGTATCCAAATAATCTATTATTTTTTGTATCTCATCTTAACTCACCACTATCTACACCGCCTAATATCTGTTTCTCTGAGCGAACTTATGAGTATAACGCTTAAAAATATTCTATTAACGGTAATTTGCATGGGCCCAACTGCCCTCTGCTTCCATCTTGTTGAAGACCAAAAATCACTATTTATGTTAATCACTACTTCTTCAGTTTGGGCTATCTCTTTTATAGCTGCATTATTTATAACTAAAAATCCAATTGCTTCAGAATTAAAGACAGCCGTAAAAAAAATACTCACTAAATTTGATACGAAAAAATTAAAAAAATGAAATCAGTTAATAAAAAAATTCTCATGGTTTGTGGCGTAGATCCAGAAAAATCAATTTTTATTAAGTCAGAAATACAATCCCTCGAAAACAGAGGCCATGAAATAAAACTTATTACGAGACTGCCCTCTAAAAAACCATCAAAATGGGTTATTTACAATGGTTTTTTTCATAAACCAAACACCCCATTCAAAACACTTATCTGGTATCTTATCTTTAAGTTTAAGGGGGTTTTCAATGAACCATATCGTCAATATATCAATGACGAAGCACAGTGGAAATTCTTCGGAAAGTATATTGGCACAAATAAAGCAATCCATTGGCATAACATTCTTAGAATAGCTCAACAATGGAAACCAGATCTAATTCATGTACATTTTGCTTGGCATCTGGAATATGTCATACCTCTAGCCGACATACTAAATATACCTATTGTATTTACTGCCCACGGCAGTGACATATTGGTTGATCAGGGCTGGGAGCGCAAAATCTCGAATCCGCGAATAAAGGAAATTTTGTGCGTGTCTAAGTCTATAATGAATCGTATAACAGAGTCATGCCCCTCTGTCATCAACAAAACATCAATTCTTAATAACGCTATAAACCCAATTTTTTTGGAAGATACTACTCCCCCCGCAAAAAGGCTTTCTATTGTATGTATTGCCGGATTCGTACCTATTAAAAATCATCAATGGTTACTCAGTGCTCTCAAACTATTATCCTCGAAACAGATCTCTTACAACTGTACATTTATTGGGGAAGGAAAAACTGAAGAAAGCATTAAAAAACAGGCCACAAAACTTGAATTACACACCCAATTTATAGGCTGGCAAACAGAAGACAAAATAAAAGAGGCCATTGATAACTCTAGTGTACTTGTCCTACCCAGCGTTAGTGAAGGATTTGGAATGGTCCTCATCGAAGCTCTAGCCAGAAAACGAGTGCCTGTGGTAACTGATCTACCAGGCACAAGGGAAGCGTTAAATAATGGTAAGCATGGATTTCTAGTACCCTTAAATGACATCGCCGCACTAGAAAATGCAATATTAAACGCACATAAAGAATGCTTAAATCAAGGAGATAACATCCTCCATGGGCGACATTATGTTGAGACTAAATTCAGTGATGTAGCACATGCTTCTAGTCTTGAATTAATATATAGTAAGTAGATTAATTTTAACTATGTGGGATGAAAAACACAGCAGATATAGGCCTTATAATTCACCCAGAAACTGAGTTTGCCAAAATATGCGTGTAGCTTCATACCACTACAAATACTAAGCACTTTAATTAATGACCAAAAAAATCCCTATTATTGCGTTTGCACCTCACCCATGGGACGAACCTCAATGGATGAACAGACAACATTTACTCTCCCGCTTAGGCGAGCGAGGATGGCCTATTGTGTACAATACCGGCGCACTAAGTCTATGGCAACGCAACACAGAAAAATGGAAAACTGCTCCTTATTTGAGTCAATATCAGCAACAGGATAATGTCAGCGTACATATAGCAGGCAAAGCATTTCCCACTTGGCCTAAAAGTGAATTAATTAGTAATTTCTCACGTCAAACATATACGAAATCTATTAAAAAATATTTAGATGTAAGTGCAAATTCTAGTATTACCTTGTTGTTTCATCCTGAGTTTTACCCTTATGCTAATTATCTAAAATCAAAATTTTTAGCATTACATGTATATGACAGCTATTCAGGCATGCCAAATTGGGACCAGAGCATGGAGATAATGCTTTCAAATACTGTAAAAAGAGCTGATCTGATTACTGCGTCCACAGCAAGTATGGCCGAGTCTTTACCATTAAACGGCGTAGGAAAAACTAAAATTCTCCACAATGGAGTGGACCCGACACCATTTCTTCTAGCCAACCGAATGCCTTGTCCAGAAGACCTAAAAGACATACCCCATCCACGTATCGCAAATCTAGGCACAGTCAACCTCAAAATGGATATGAAATTAATAGCGGAACTCGCTAATAAAAACCCAAATTGGAGTTGGGTATTTGTTGGCAGGTTAGAAGAGGCTGAACTGAATACCGATAATGAAGCTCGCGATGGTTTAGCGAAATGTAAAAAGCTAAGTAACGTGTACTTTCTTGGGGAAAAATCCCGACATGCTATTCCTGCATACGCACAGCATATAAACATTTCTACCATTTGTTACCGTATAAGGCCCGATGACTGGGTTATCGCTGGTTACCCATTGAAACTTAACGAGTATCTAGCTGTTGGAAAGCCGGTGGTTGCGTCACCTCAAACGGCCATTTGTGAATATTTTTCTGATGTAGTCGCTATTGCGAAAAATGAAAGTGAATGGCAACTTGCCTTAGAGCACGCATTAAATACAGGAGGCGTAGGCACTCCGGATCAAAGAATTGCTACCGCATTATCAAACTCCTGGGAAAAACGTGTAGATGCCTACGAGGAATGGTTACTAGAAATGATTTCGTAACTGAGCAAAGCCCATCAAAAAACACTTGTACTGATCAACTAAACCTATATGGACATAAAGCATGCGCCGTGACATACAACTACTGAGAGGCATCGCGGTTTTATTTGTGGTCATTTACCACGCTGGCTTCGGGATTACCCCACATGGATATCTGGGAGTCGACGTCTTTTTTGTGGTTTCCGGTTTTCTTATTACCACAATTATCCTCAAGGACCTTGAGTCTGATACCTTTTCCTTTGCAGGTTTCTATTTACGCCGCGCCAAACGATTATTGCCTGCTTTATACTGCACCCTAGCCTTTACTTCGCTATTAGCCTACGGATTTCTAACAGGAGGGCAGTGGCATGACTATATTGAACAGTTTGTCGGCGCTGTAAGTTTTTCGGCCAACATGGTTTTACCCACCCAATCAGGCTACTTTGCCGGCAGCGCCGAGGGTAAACCTTTACTGCATATCTGGTCGCTGTCGTTAGAAGAGCAGTATTACTTCTTTCTGCCACTCTTTCTTTTTTTATTACCCAGAAAATGGCAATTATCCGGTTTGCTGTTACTACTCGCAGGGAGCTTGGCCTGGTGTATAAGCTGGACACTGGAACCAGCTAAAGCCCCCCCTTTTTTATGGCGCTTCGGCGAGGCCAGTGTGGCTGAATGGGCTTTTTATCTATTTCCTACGCGGGCGTGGGAACTACTGGCAGGTTCGGTATGCGCCTGGTTTATGCTCAAAAATGCCGATATCAATGTCAATCCCGCACTGAAATGGCTGGCGCTATTGACCATTATTGTCGCCAGCTGCATAACAGTAGATTCAATACATCCTCGTGGTGGAGCCATGTTGGTTGTACTCGCCACCTCCGTTATTATCCTCGGGCAGGATAACTGGTTGCCCAAGTGGTCGGTGATCAATTGCATAGAGCGCTTAGGCGATTGGTCCTATTCGGTTTACCTGGTGCATTGGCCACTATTTGCTTTTGCCTATTTGGGGTATCTAGCGCAGGTACCGCTGAGTGTCAAAATTGTATTGGTTATGGTGTCTTTGTTGTTAGGATATGCACAGTATCGTTTTGTTGAAACGCCTTTTCGGTACGGCTGGAAAAGCCAGTCAAAATCAACATGGGGCTGGTTTGCTGCTGCTACTATGGCGGTATTCCTGATCCCAGCGCCAGCCGTATTCAGTAATTCAGATACATCAACAACTCAACTCATTAATTTCGAAGCCGTGAGACGTACCAACAACGGACTTTCCGAAGACTGCGAGAGGTACTTATCCGACATTGAGATAAAACCTGAATGCGTGCGCGGGGCAAACCCAAAATTAGCGATCTGGGGAGATAGCTATGCCATGCACCTGGTACCGGGAATTGCACAGAAGTCAGACCTTATACAACTGACGAAAAGTGTCTGCGGTCCATTTCTGGATCTTGCTCCTATCTATGGTCGCTATACTAAAGACTGGGCACAGAAGTGCCAACAGCACAATCAACAGGCATTCCAGTCTATTGTAGAATCGAAAGTCATAACACATGTCATACTCAGCTCTTCATTTGTACAATATTTCAAGTGGACAGACGGGTATTTCCTGATGGGGGACGCGGTCGTTAAAATGGATGCTGCCGTGGCAATTGAATCTCTTGCGGTGACCATTGACAAACTTACAGAAGCAGGGAAGAAGGTGATATTAATTTCACCCCCACCGCGCTCAGGCCATAATCTCGGCGACTGCAATGAACGAAAATACAAAGGAGTGGTAGTATTAAGAAGTAGCTGTGATATCAGTATGGCTGAATATCAGGCCTCTGATGCAGAAGTAATTAAGTCCCTTCTGACGCTGGAACAACGAACTGACGTAAAAATAGCCTGGTTGTCCGATCTGTTATGCGCCGAAGATACCTGCAAATCCAAGCTTGATGAGACTTACATTTACATCGATGGAGGTCACCTGACGATTAGCGGTTCAGAAAAAATACTGCGTGATTTTGACTGGGATAAGTAAGCCTTATCGCTGCAATAAGCAGTAAACAAGAATGTTGACTGCTCCATTAAATATAGCTGTAGATTTACTGTAGACTGAGAGAGCAAGGTATCTCTTTTATAAGGTTAAAATATAAATTATGATTTTTCATGTCTACGTAAAAGACATTGTTTGATGATACCTACATTTACAGAGATAGCTGCCTTCTGACTATTAGTGGTTAAGAAAAAACAAAATTATTTTCCTTGGTAAAGCAAGCTTACTGCAATAATACGAAAAAATGGGGGGGGACACGCTTTTTATATCGCCACAACGCTCCCATTCCTAAGTTCAGTTCTGTTATGATAATTAGATACTATAAACATAAATTAGAAAAAATATGAAACTAGTTAATTATAAGCAAAAAAAAAATAAAATCGCTTTAATTGTTTTAATAGCGGTAAACACTCTGGCAGTAGCGACAGATACGTCAGCGGCATGCAGTTTAGACTTAAAAAATGGCTACGGCCCCTTTGATTTTTACGACTCAAACAGCAACCTACCAACGGGAGCTGATCCAATGGGTAAAATCAGACGAGTAACAAATGTCCATTTATCTAAAAAAATGCTTTTATTAACCGGCAGAGCAACTGGCACTATTTCAGGTGATCTCGACTACACTTTAAGAGCAATACCAAACCATCCAGAGGGACTCAACTTAGCATCCCGACTCGAAGCAAGGCTGCGATCGCCGACAAAATCTTCTTTGTTCCTTTATGAAAAAATGAAACGAAGTGCTAATTGCTATTTTGAAAGAGCAATTAAGTTTGCACCTTACGCAGAAACCTATGTGATCTATGGCATCCATCTTCACCGTAATAACAAGTTTCAAGAAGCGAAAGAAGCATACTTAAAAGCAATAGAGCTTGGCCAGAAAAACTATGCAAACACTCATTATAACTTAGCCCTGACTTTGGTTAAACTTGAAGAATACCCCCTTAGCGAAAAGCATGCAAAAATTGCTTACAAACTAGGTTATCCGCTCAAAGGATTGAAAAGACAATTAAATAAGCATGGTTATTGTAAGAGTGGTTGTAACTGAAATCACCTATAATAGTTTTTACATAACTGAATAAAAAAATGTAATATATTAAGATTCCATGGGGTAAATCTTTTCAGCAAATAAAAACTAGAATTAGCTCTAATTGTGCCCCACTCAGTTGTTACAGCCGTTTTAATAGGCAAATCTGCTACACAATTTACATGCTCGGCATGAAAGTCTTCACCGTACTTTCCGTATGGGTAAGCAAAATGCACGACTGGCTGTTCTATAAGTTCTTGCAGATAATCCAGACTATTTTGTATATCAACACGCGCTACATCTTTGGATACATAGCTCAACATCGGGTGGCTCATTGAGTGGCAGCCGATGCTAATCAAGGGTTCAGCAGCTATTTCCTGTAATTGGCCTTCTGTCATCATGTAGCGCTCACTTACCGGAGACCCTGACTCCAACACCAGTTCATGTAAAAAACTATCTCGAACATCAGTGTTTTGTTTTTTAAATAACGCCTTCAATGTAGCTATTGCTTCAACTTTCTGGGTTAAACTATCTACAAGGAGTGTTTCTATACCTATTTTTGGTAAGTGCAATGCTAACTTAGCGGTGTTGGATACCGCATGAGTCACTTCCTCATTCCAAATTTTACCCGATATTATGGCATCACCCGCCACATAAATAGTTGCGCATAAGCCATATTTTTTCAATACGGGCAAGGCCACCGTATAATTATCCATGTAGCCGTCATCAAATGTTATGACAACAGACCGGGAAGGTATTGCTCCGCCTTCAAGAAAATCTAACGCTTGGTCCATGGTTATTACATTAAATAACTTCGACACTAATCGCATTTGCCAATCAAATATTTCGACTGGCAGACTAAAATCGTCGAACTTTGCAGGTTCGAGGGATACTCTATGGTAGATTAATGCTGTTATTTTTTTTCTACTCTGGAAGCAAGCAATAAAATGCACCAATATTCTCATTAATTGGGTGAGTGTATTAGAGTTCGAAACTAAACATTTTTTAAATACTTGCTCTAGCATAGAGAAATTTCTTTAATAATTTATTTAAAGTATAATAATCCATCGATAAGATTATGTCACCATTGTAACCGGTAAATTCAAATGTCATGTCTATTAATCACTAGTATCTTCGCTCCTATTAACGGTGGATCAGCTGTTGTTTATGAAAACCTTTGCCAAAATCTTGAAAAGGGTTCAATTATCATACTAACGGCCACTTGTAATTATAGTACTGGAAAAACTATTGATGGTTGGGAAGAGCATGATAATAGTGTTGACTACCCTATTTACAGGCTAAAATTACTTCGTTCAAAGATAATAAAATCATCTTCTATATTTCATTCACTATTTTTATTATTATTTGTCGACATTCCTCTAAGAATTAAAGTTTTTACGAAAGCACTTCAGTTAGTAAAAAAGCACAAGGTCACCACATTATGCGTTGGCGATTTAAATTCTCTCAGCTGGCTCGGTAAATGGCTAAAGATTTTTACTAATATAAAAGTTATAAATTACATTCACGGGGAAGAAGTTACAACAGAAGCAAATTACAAAAGCTTCCAACGAGCACGCTCAAACTACCTGAAAGATGCCGACGCTATTATTGCTGTTAGTTATTTTACAAAAGACTACCTGATCAATAGGTTTAGACTCTCACCGCAGAAAATAACAGTTATCACAAATGGTGTTAATACAACTAATTTTACAGATGTTGATAAATTAAATGCTCGCTTAACACTGAGAGATAGATATAACCTCAAGGATAAGAAAATATTTATCACTGTCGGTAGATTAGTGCCTCGAAAGGGAATTGATACCGTTATAAAATCCCTTCCTCATGTTTTGGAGAGTCATCCTGATGCGCATTATCTTATTGTAGGTACAGGCCCCATTAAAGATCAGCTTGAAAATATTGTTACCAATCTAAACTTATCCTCATCCGTCACTTTCGCAGGAAATATTGATCATTCTGAGTTAGTAGCACATTACAATATGGCGGATGTTTTTATTATGCCAAACCGTACTATGCCCGATGGTGATACCGAAGGTTTTGGATTAGTATTTTTAGAGGCAAATGCTTGTGGCATACCCGTAATCGCGGGTAGGGCTGGGGGAGCAAGTGATGCGGTGATTAATGATCTGAATGGTATTTCTGTTGATGGCTTAAATGAAAATGAGGTCTCTATGGCCATGCTAAAATTGCTAGATGATCCCGGACTTGCCGAAAAGCTAGCGGCACAGGGTAAAGTTTATGTACAAGAAAAGTCATTTGCTGCATGTGCGATACAATTTAATTCATTATGTGAAACATTAAAATAACTCTTTCTGGTATATAAAATGGCAAATATTTTAGTTATCGCTGGCGAATACCCTCCATTAAAAACAATTGGTAGAATACGCTCTGCAAAGTTAGTACAACATTGGAAAGAGGCAGGCCATACCCCAGTAGTGCTCACTATTAACTATGAAAAAACATACTCTACTTATGAAGAAAGCCTGGAAGCTGAAATTCCAGATGATATTCATGTCTATCGGGTTGATAACCCCCAGCAAGAAGATGCATTAATAAATATCGCAAAAAAAATACTAAGAAAAAACAATAGGCCAAATACAGTAAGCACTAGCAGTGCTGAAGAGACCCCGGTTCAGGAAAAAAATATCATTAAGAGTGGCTCGCTTGAAGGTCTGACTCACTTATATAAAAATTTCTACCGAAATTGGGTTGCCATACCTGATGACTATAGCATTTGGGCTAAAAATGCTTTTCCTATAGCATTAGAAATCATTGAAAAACATAACATAGACTTAATTTATGTAAGCCTTCCTCCCTTTAGTGCTTTAGGTCTTGGTGCCAAACTAAAAGATTCGACAAATTTACCTTTAATCGTCGATTATAGAGATTTATGGTCGGGTGATGTATTACGTGAATGGGTACCAAAAATACGTGTTAAATATGAATCATTTTTAGAGAAATCTTATCTAAAGAAAGCGGACGCCATAATAACCGTCTCTTCACCAAAAACAGATTATATTCGCGATCTGGTTAATAATAAGATCCCGTGTCATACCATTACAAATGGATTTGATTTAGACTCCTTTGATGAACTATTGAGTGAGTTTAATTCTATTGAAATCAAATCTAACAAAGAATTAAATATTGTTTACTGTGGCCGTTTATTTAAAAACCGCAAGGGTTATAACTTTATTGAATCACTAGGCTTAATAAAAAATAAATCACCTGAGTTGGTAAAGCCTATAAGGGTAAATTTTTATGGCGACATAGAACCCATCATATTTAAAAACTATAAAAATATAATTGAAAAATACAATTTATATGAAAACTTTATTTTCCACGGGGATGTTTCATTCGAAGCATCAAAAAAAGCACTGGTGACATCTGATTTTCTTTTATTGATAGTTGATACGGGTGAAACTACTGATGGTGTAATTCCTGGGAAATTATTTGAATATATAGCATCGAAGAAACCAATTTTCGCACTCAGCGATAGCGCTGCAACAAATGGTATAATCAACGAGGCCAATATTGGCAAAGTAGTGCCTGTAGAAAATCTAGAAATCTGTGTGTCAGAATTAGAATTATTTATTAAAAATTATACTAACTATAATGAGAGAAATGAAAAATTCATAAACACTTTTGATAGACGTCTTTTATCATACCAGTTTATTGATATTTTCAATAAATTACTTAAATAATAAGTTAAATCTTGTATATTAAAACTAAAATCTCATAATAACAGATAAGTTATTTATTATTATTTCTATCTACTCACTAAGAAATGAGTGAGATATCACTCTCGAACATGACGATTAATAGGCATCTTTTTAACATTTGGTAGTACTTGAATTTTAAGAAGAAAGGCAATGGCTATTATATGCCAGGGTAAATCAAAGTATGCTAGACTAAGAAAAGTACCTCCGACAAGATAAGCAAGTAAACTAATCTGCAACATCCTCGCCAACATATTCTGCTGAACATAAAGAGGTTTTTTATTTGTAAAATTTATAATTTTTGTTAAATTTTTCCACGTTAAGATTAAAATCAAAAGAAACAGGAGTAACCCTATCCAACCATGATCTGCTAATACGCTAAAATAAATGCTATGTGCAACGATAATTAATTCGGCCTCAGGGTTATACAATGCATATGTACCTCTTGACCACGACTCAAACCCACCACCTGTAACCCTGTTATTAGCAATATTAATGCTATAGATCCAAGCATTTATTCGCCCCATAGCAGAGGCATCTTCTTCATATGTTTCTATTGTATTCATTCGATTATGCCAAGTATCCGGCATAAAATTCCATCCGACTACGGCAAGAAAAATTATCATAATCCCTGTGATCATTTTATTTTTAGTCTTTAACCAAAAAAAACCCATTACTGCAACAATGGAAATTAATGCACCACGAGATTGAGAACCAACAACTGACACTAAACTCAAAACAGATGAGCTTGCTAAAAAATACTTTAGCCATTTATTATCCACAAGAGAGTGCAAATAGACCATCAAAGGAATTACCATTAGTGATGCTAATGCCAACCCATTATTCTCTTCAATAAAGGTACCAGCAGGCCCCCATACCCTAAAAGACCCTCCGGATAAAATAGTAAACAACCCACCTTTTATACTATAAAATCCAATTGATAGCGCTATCACCCATACTAATTTATTTACCTTATCCTGATTTGTTATTAACATTAATGTTAATAAGGTGAGGACCTGAATTTTCAAAACCCGGATATAATAATCAGTCGCGAATTCTGGATAAACAGCCACAAAAGAGGTGAAACACATCCACACTAAAAACATAAGCCAAATGATGATTATCCCTTCCATAGGAATATATTTTTTTTCTTTTGAAAATAGAAAGGAGACAAATAAGACGATGGCAATCACTTGTGAAAAAGGCATATTATAAGCGAACCCATAGGTCAGCCTATGGGGGTTCATATAACTAAGCCATGCCCACATCAGAATACCTATGTATGGTTTCCTGAGTATAAATGGAATGCTTCCAAATACGATAAGTGTTACAAGTATATCTCGCATTAAACTTTTGTTTCTCTATTAAATTATTGGCTAACTGTACTTATTATTAATTTTATCTTTAAATATTTCGAACTGGCCATCAGAGGTACTATCCCACGTAAATTTTTCGGCATGACTTCTTGTCGAAACTCTAGAACGCGGTGTATCAAATATATCTACGATAGCACTTCTAATACTTTCGACACTTCTATCTACAAGTATACCCGCATCCCTTGAAGTAACCACTTCAGGCGTGCCCCACACTTTAGTTGCAACAACAGGAGAACCACATGACATTGATTCAAGTAAAACATTTGCCCAGCCTTCTCTGCTGGAAGCCAAAACCATCGCATCTGCTAACCCATAATATTCAATAAGTGCCTCTTGTTGTAAAGCACCCGTAAATATCACTCTTTCTTCTAATTTCAAGTCAGTCACTTGTTGCTTTAGATCTTTTAAATCGACCCCATCACCAATAATAATAAGTGTCGCACCTTCAATAGAAGCGATCGCTTCTATTACTAAATAATGCCCTTTGCGTTCAACTAATCCGCCAACTGACAAGATAACTTTTCCTGTCAATCCATACTTGTCTTTCAGTTTGCTTTGTTCATTGTCATCAGAGAATTTAAATTTTTCTAAATCTATACCATTACGCAATACTGTTATTTTATTTTCATCCGCACCTATTGCTACCATTTCATCTTTTAATGCCTGGCACACTGCCATCAGATGTTCAGATTTTCTAAATACGTACTGAATAAGTTTTTTTGGTAAATACTGTTTAGGTATTAAATTTATATCTGTACCACGAGCAGTACAAACAAATGGAATTTTAAGAAAAATATGAGCGATGGCTATGGCTACACCATCAGGATAAAAATAATGCCCATCTATTAAATCAAAGACGAATCCATCTTTTTTTAATTGTCTTACTGCCAAGACTAACGAAATCGCCATAAAAAAAGGCGTTAACAACATGCCTATTTTGGGGACCACGAGATACCTGGGGTGGTAGATTTTAATGCCATTGCGTGTTTCTTCTTTTGAAATCCCTCTATATTTTTCATATTCTTCTATTCCTTTTATAAAAGAGGGTAACCAAGGAACGGGAGCAATAACAACAGATTCGATAGCAGGATGTCTTTCTCTAAGCTTACGCAATCTGTTTTCAACAAAAATACCGTGTTTATGATCAATATTGTTTGGATATAATGTTGATATCGTTAGTATTTTCAATCCCTATAGCCTTTATTATTTATGTGGTTTTATAAACCTTAACTTTTTATTAATGCCGGATAAACCTTCGAATATCGATTTACACTCACCGGCCAATTACGCTCCTGCTCTACATATCTTCTACCTTGTAGCTTGTAGGATGGCCAATCATCCGTTTGATCCAACATTTCCAGTACGACACGGGCTAAATCTTGTTTATCGCCCGCTTTGAATAAACGTCCGGTCACGCCGTCTTCGATTAACTCTTTATGACCACCAACATCTGATGCCACTACAAGTTTGCCTTGCGCCATCGCTTCTAACGGTTTCAACGGTGTTACCAGCTCAGTTAACCGCATAGCCAGCCGTGGATAAATAAATATGTCGACTAAGCTGTAGTATGACTGTACTTCTGTATGTGGCACCCGGCCTGTGGTGATCACATATTCCTGAAGATTTAATGCCTCAATTTTGCTATTAATCATGTCACTTTGCGGCCCGCCACCGACTAATAATAATCGGATATCAGAATTTTGTCTGATCATCGCGGGGAGTGCATCAAGTAATAACAACAATCCTTCGTATGCATAAAATGATCCGATGAACCCTAAGACTTTTTTATTTTGTAAATTCAACTGCTCAGCTAAAACAGCATCACTGTGTGTAATCACGCTGAATTTTTCAACATCAACAGCATTGGGTATTACGGTAATTTTATTATTCCCGATGCCCCTTTCAGAAATATTTTTACGTAAACCCTCGCAGATGGTCGTCACTGCGTCGGCATGCTTAAAAACATAGGTCTCGAGCGCTCTGGTAAGCTTGTAACGCACCCCATCTTCTTTACAAGTACCATGATCAACCGCTGCGTCTTCCCAGAAACCCCGGCATTCATAAACAACCGGCAGGCCGTATTTTCGTCCTGCTCTTAACGCGGCTACTCCCGTGAGTGCGGGCGAATGCGCATGCAAAATATCCGGTTTGGTTTCTTCTATGACTTCACAGACCCGTTTGGTTAACTGATTAATAATGGCCAGTTGATTCAGCAGCGGCAACTTATCCATCAATGATGGCTGAAGAGGCGTCCGATAAAACAAAAACTCTTCTACTTGCTCCGTTAATGGTGATTCAGCCGTGTGCTTACCCGAAGTCACGTGTACGGTTTCCCAACCTAGTGCACGCTGTTGTTTTAAAATAGAACGTGTTCTGAATGTATAGCCACTATGCAACGGAATTGAGTGGTCTAGAATATGTAGTATTTTCACGCGTTAACTATTCCCTATGGCTACATCACAAACCGCTACATCAAGCGGCGGCTTCAAGCTCACGTTCTAAAAAGGCATTAAACATCAACAATGACCAAATAATCACACTGTAATCCCTGGCACCGCTTTGATGCTGTGTAATTACTTTTTCGACATAATTCATATTAAACAAACCACTTCGGCGTATCGTATCGCCGAGAAGACTCTGCTGAATTTTCCCTTTTAAGGGACCTCTGAACCATTTAGCCAGAGGAACACCAAAGCCCATTTTGGGACGGTACAGAACATCATTAGGCAGATAAGGCTCAAGTGATTTTTTGAGGATGTATTTGCCTTCCTGGCCTTTCAGTTTGACGTTGGAGGGTAACCCGGAAACCCATTCAATAAACTTATGATCCAGTAACGGTACGCGCACTTCAAGTGCATGGGCCATACTTGCACGATCTACTTTAGTAAGAATGTCACCGACCAGATAGGTCTTCATATCCAGGTATTGTATAAGCGCTAAAGGATCTTTTGTGGGTGACTTATTCACATAATAGTTAAACGTCTCGATAGACTTATAACCTTTTAGCGCTGTTTTTAGCTCGTCGCTAAACAGGGAATCCCGCTGTTCATCTGATAACAATGATACTGTATGTAAATACGCTTCGACTGAACTGCGTGCCAGTCCCTGGAAAGTAGTCTTGGCTCTGAATACCCGTGGCGCCCAATCAGCTTTGGGATAGAGTTTACCTAACGCACCGAAAAGAGGCTTTCTGATGCTCAGAGGCAAAATCTGTCGTATTTTTTCTTCATTCATATGCCAGCGATAACGACGATAACCGGCAAAGTGTTCATCACCACCATCACCTGACAACGCAACCGTGACGTGCTTCTTAGCAAGCTGGCAGACACGATAAGTGGGTATGGCTGAGCTATCCGCATACGGCTCATCATACAAATCTGCTAAGGTGTCCAGCAAATCAAAATCATCACTTCCGACAATCTCTTCAACGTGATCGGTTTTATATTGCACGGCGACCTGCGTCGCAAATTCAGTTTCATTAAACTGCTTCACATCAAAACCAATCGCACAGGTATGCACTGGTTTTTCCTGTTGTTGAGCCATCATGGCGACTATAGCGCTGGAGTCGACACCTCCCGACAAAAAGGCGCCTAAAGGTACCTCTGCCACCATTCGAATATTCACCGCTTCACGCATACGCTGAATTAATTCTTCTTTTAAGGCAGCTTCAGAAACATAATTGACCGGCGTAAACGGAATATCCCAATACTCTTGAGGCTCTGGAACGCTGTCGCCATGTTTAATCAGTAATGTGTGCCCGGGGCGAAGCTTATAGACGTTCTTAAAAATCGTTTTAGGCTCTGGCACATAACCAAACGTGAAATAATCTTCTATACAGGTAGGATCTATTTCACGCGGCAGGTTATCTAGTATTTTAAGTGCTTTCAGTTCTGAACTAAACGCAAATGAATTGTCTGGCAATACGGCATAAAAGAGAGGCTTGATACCCAAGCGATCACGTGCGAGAAAAAGAGTTTGTTGGTTTCTATCCCAGATGGCGAAGGCAAACATACCCCTGAAGCGCTCAACACAAGCTTCGCCCCACTCCTCCCACGCATGCACAATAACCTCTGTATCACAGTGCGTTTTGAAAATGTGACCACACGCTTTAAGTTCATCAGAAAGCTCTGAGAAATTGTATATTTCTCCATTATAGGTAACAACAACCGAGCCATCTTCATTGAACAACGGCTGCTGCCCACTCGACAAATCTATAATCGATAAACGACGATGCCCAAACCCGACACCAGGCTCGATATGAATTCCACCTTCATCCGGGCCGCGGTGGTGCTGAGTTTCATTCATCTGTGATATTAATTCACGAGAAAACGCTCTTTTCCCCTGTAAATCAAATACTCCAACAATTCCACACATCGATTTCTACTATCCTTTTATAAAAAATCTATGTAAGCAACTCATCATAAACCTGCAGATAATTCGCTACCGTTATATCCCAATGAAACTGCTGGCATACTTTTTCGAATCCCGCGTTGCCCATAGTGCGCAACCTGTCTGGGTTATTCACTAAATCATTTAATGCGTCAGCTAACAATTCAGCATCACTAACGGGTACTAACACACCGGTAGAATGCTGATCGATAAGTTCTGAATTTCCGCCAACATCAGTGGCTACTACAGGAAGAGCAGTGGCCATCGCTTCCAGAATTGTATTAGAAATCCCTTCTCCTAACGAAGGTAAAACAAACACATCCATTGAACGGAGCAATGCCGGTATATCTTTTCTATCTCCAGGCATCCATACCTTGTCTTCCAAACCCAGTGTACAGACCCTCGCTTTCAGCTCAATATAAAGAGGGCCATCACCGACGATAATCAGACGCAGCCGATCGGAATCGACTGTAGGATTTTTAAGCAATATATCAAATGCATTAATCAGAGACAGTTGATCTTTAACCGCAGCAATTCTGCCAACCGTGCCAATAATAATACTATCTTCCCGGACAAAACCCGGTGGTAATACCGCTCGCTTCAGGTCCATAGGTACCTGATGAAAACGTTCTAAATCAACACCGTTATACAATTGTCTCACTTTTTTCTTTGGAACTTTAACGGTATTAATTAGCCAGGTTTCCAGATCTTGACTGACGGCGATATAGCGATGAATGAAATAGCTCAATATTTTACGTAAGCGATTATATTTCTTATTTTCACCATACAAATCATACATATCCCTGCCATGTTCACCATGTACTCGCTTCGTACCCGGGATTAACAACGTCAGTAACTGCATCTCTAGTGCGGCAAGGTTACGCGTATGAACAATCGCAGGTTTAAATTGCCAGAGAATTTTTAATAACTGCCAATGAACCTTAAAATCATTACCTGGTTTTTTATTCAGCTCGATAACCGTGACATCAGATGCCGTTATACGGTCTGCAAAAGAAGTGGCATGAGTCAGGCAAATGATCGCATGCCTGTATTTATCAGCCGGCATACGATTAATGATATTAACTAACCCATTTTCCAGACCACCGGTCCCTAATGCATAAATAATATGCATGATAAGCGGTGGTTCTTGCCGCTTACGCTTCACTTAACACCCGCCACATGATCAACCGTATTCTCAATTTCCGGTAGAATACCTGTTAGGAAACTTTGTAGAAGGGTAGCACGTTCGGCTTCTTGGCCTTCTTTATCAAGCTGAATGGCCACTGTGATTTTTCCGGCATCCTGGCGATCAAATGTTAAACGCGCCAACCCTTCCATTAATTTGGCAATGTATTTGTTCGACGTATAATAATCACCTACCCGATACCATGACCATATTAACAATGTACTATTCGGGCCTTTTAGCAGGGTTTGATCAACATCAACCCTATGAGAACCAAGGGAAATACTAACAGGCTTTTGCCCCGCTACACGCCACGCTTTAAGCGTAGGGTCTACGATTAAATTTTGCGAATTAATAAGCTCAGCACCCTGATGCTGAGTAAAATAGTACTGCAAATACATTCCCACTCGAACATTCTGCTGCTCAAAATATTGACTGAGTTCCTCCGATCCAGGACTAACAGGCTGCCAATCCCAGTGACTCTGCTCTACTGTTTTCCAGTTTTTTACATCTGTAATAGCGGACATCTGAGTCGCCGGTAGCAGCGTTGCTTTATTTTGTATTGCGTAAGCAAAAACCGGCCAAATAGCGATAAGTGCTAGCGCCGCCAATGTTGAAGGCAGAGCCTGACGAAAACCATGGTGGTTTTCAGGTATATTGATAATGTGTTTAACGGGTGGTTTTTCAGCGACTTCAGGATCACGAAACCAGGAGCCTATAGTGATTAGCAGAAAAATAACCAGTCCAAAAAACAACCAACCGTAAATTAAGTGATCAACCCCTGTCGCTATCGTCATATCACTCATATGGCCTAACATAACGATAATGTATGCTCTAAAACCATTAGCAATAACGGGGACAATAATAGAAATTACAATGAAAATCAGGCGTTTTTTCATGCTGCTATAAGTCAGATATGCATACAAACAGCCTAACGTCACAGATGCGATTAAATACCTTATGCCACTGCAGGCTTCTACAACCGACCAGTTTCCAGAGGGCAGTGTAAAAAACAAACCTTCTCTGTAGACCGGAATGCCGGTTAGTCTAACCAAGGCTACTGTAAAGTCAGCCGTAAATTCCATCATCGCCGGTACAAGGTCTTCACCAGCAGGCACAAGAAAAAACAAAAAGGCCAGAGGAAATGCGATTAACCATGCAATTCGATTACCTAGAATAGCCCAAATACCCGCAATAAACGCAGCCACCCATGTAAATTGCTGTACAACTAAGGCGTCCACCAAGTAGCCAAATAGCCATAGAAAACCAGCTCCAAACAGTGCCACCATTCCCAACCAGGAGAATTCAGGTTGTTCATATCTCAAGTATGCGCGCTTCTCCCACACCAACCATATTGATAGAGGAAGTATTAAAAAGGCATGTGCAAATGTCTCAGATCGTATCCAGATGGAGACCATAGACCACACGGTTTCATAAAAAAGAGCTGAAAATACTAATAAATAAACGATAACCAGAGGCAGGTAATACTTCCATGGATTGTACTCTGCTGAAATAGCTTGATCCTTAGCTAACAATGTCATTAAACATTCCCCCCGAAATCTTTCTCAAGTAGTGTTTTTACGATAGGGAGAGTTTCGCTCCAGTTAAAATCAGCTTGCACACGTTTACGGGCTGTTGATCCCATTGATTGGTACTTGCCCTGCACAATAGCATTTATTTCTTTTACATATTCTTCTACAGAATCGGCCAAGATAATCTCTGTTCCGGATTCCGCATTAATACCTTCAAGGCCCATCGTGGAAACTACAACAGTTTTTTCCATTGCCATCGCTTCAAGCACTTTATTCTGAATGCCCCGTGCTATTCTCATCGGAGCGACAGATGCCATAGCATGATGAATATAGGGCCTTATATCTTCGACCCGGCCAATGACATCAACTTCACCTGTTTTCTGTAATTGACGAACCTGTTCACTGGGATTACTACCTACAATATAAAAACAAATATCAGGAAGAATTTTCTTTAACTCAGGCATTACTTTTTTAGCAAACCAATTGACCGCATCTATATTTGGCCAATAATCCATTGCGCCGGTAAAAACAATAGGTAAAATATTTTTTGGGTACGGTGATGAACATATGTTTAATAGTGTGAAATACTCACTGTCAACACCATTATTATAAAAAGTGATTTTATGTTCTAAACCCAGTGCTTTTTTCTTAAATAATTCCGCCTCAGCAGAAGAGACGAAAAAACTGATATCAAAAAAATCAGCGACCTGTTTTTCGTAGCTCAGCAATGTTCTTGCTTCCCGGCGATAAACCCAACTCAATGGCCACATTTTCATGTCTGAATACTGTTGCCACTTATCCGAATCTATGTCGACTATATCAATAATTTTTGTATTAAGACCGAGAGAGGGGTCCGTCAAAAACTGCGCCATAACAGCAGAAACCGCGAGAACTTTATCAATATGATGCTCGCGTACTACGGAATTAATCCATTGCTGAAGCTCATGATTTTCGTAATACGGCAGTGTAAGAGGCTTACCCGTAAAAAATCCTTTTATACATTTTATTTTTGCTGATAGCGGATCGAGTTTTATAAAACAACTTTTTGCACAGAATGCTTCTACATTCCCCACATACTTCCAATCACTAGGATCATCAATAAATGTTCCCAAATAAATCGTGTAATGATCTGCGAGATACTTCAATAAATGATAAACACGTATTTTATCTCCTTTATTAGGAGGATAAGGAATACGGTGGCAAAGAAATAACAGATTGGGTTTCATTAGCCTAAATTCCTGGATAGCAAAGGTCCCAGTCTATTGGCAATCGGTAAAGGCAGCTTTTTCCATACATCGATAAATATTTTGTATTTTGGATTAGACGGATTTATTTCAGGTATTTTATCCGCTTTAACCAGAAAGTATTCATAATGTAACGCTTTGGGTTCAAACCCCCACCCCTTTTTAAAAGAAAAAGGTCCTGTACCTTCTTTACTTCGGCCAAAATCAAAAAGTTTAATCCCTTCATCACAAGAATGTCTCATCAACTCCCAATACATGAAATCATGGGCTTTATGTGTTTTAGCTGAGTCATAACTCCCTGCATAGTAGGGCAGCACCTGATCTTTAAAATAAAAACTCATCACACCGGCAACATCTTGTTCCTCATGTGTGATCATCAGGACTCGACAATCTTCTTTGAATACTTCTCTTAAAACTTTGAAAAATTTAGCGGGGAAAACTGGTGTCCCCAGATTACGGACACTTTCTGCATAGGCGTTATAAAGGCGCTTCCAGCCATCATCGACTTCACTCTGTAAGCCCGCTTTAATTCCACCGCGAATCATTGCCCTACGCTTTCTCGGGATAGCGGACATATTAACGTCATTATCTTCAGAGATATCTCTTCGAAACGTATAGTAAAGAGACTTTACAGGCCACTCCTGTCCTGATGCTTCCGTATTGCGTAACTCCAGCGTATCTACACCCAGCTCGGTAGCAAGTTCACACGCTGCTTTTCGTAACAGATCAGCGGTCTCTTCATCATCTGCAACAATTCCACCGTAAACACAAAAAGGCAGAGATACTAAGTTATTGCCAAACAGCAAACTTTTCACCTGAGCTAATGGAAGAATACCTGTTATTTGACCGTTTCTTTCTGCATAAAGAAAGTGCGCTTTATGTCCAAACGCTTTTTCAAGTACTTCTTTCCAACCCGCCCGATGAAAAAAAGTTGACTGATTACTACTATCAACATAGGCATCCCATTTTAATGAATCTAGATTCTTTAGGACGAAGATATTGATATTCATAAGTACTCCATTACAGTGTTTACTTTTGGGTCTATTAATTAAAAATTGCTTACATGGTTGCTACTTTAAAGCAGTTTAATGACAATTAATTACTTTCTAAAACTCGTCAAAACTGTCCGTGATTCAGATTCATCAAGAAAAATCTCATCCATTCTCCCCCATCTGAAATCCTGTAAAACGTTTTCTAGTCGACCATGCATTTTATCTAGATTCAAATAATGTCTAAAACGTGTTTTGAATGAAATATCTGCAATTTTGGGCTGCTGCGGATCTATTTCCCAAGGGTGAAAATAAAAATTACAAGGCATGCCCTCATCATTATTCACCTGATTCAAAGCCCAGCGAGTAAAAGCGTATGGAAATAAACGAAACCAACCACCGCCGCCGCAATTAATATTGCGATTAAAGATAGGAATAGTCGTCACAGGAATTTCTAATAGTCGCCCATCGGCTGCCATAAAAGCAAAACGTGAAGCACCTGGCATACCATAGTGATCATGTTTAATGGGTACAATGCTCGAACTATATAAATGCCCTTCGTCAGCAAGAATGTCCAGTGCCCATAAATTTTCTTCACATATAGAATAACTGGGCGCTCGATACCCTTTAACTACTTGCCCAGACACATCTTCCAGCATTGCTTTTGCACGTACAATATCTTGCCTGAATTCATCTTTACTCTGACTGGTCGCACGCCGATGATCCCAACCATGGCTTGCTATTTCATGGCCTTGCTCTACGATACGCTGCACCATTTGAGGATAACGTTCCGCCAGCCAACCTAATGTGAAAAAAGTAGCTTTAACATTATAAATAGCAAATAAAGCTAAGATCCGATCCGTATTCTCTTCTACTCTACTGGAATGTGAAGCCCAATCATTTCTCGATATCTGTTTTTCAAATGCAGATACTTGAAAATAATCTTCGACATCTACGGTCATCGCATTAACGATGGATCCCGAAGTTTTCTGCATAGATTACACTCTTCATTACTGATTACTTGAGAAAATATTATAGGATTTTATTACTCACATGACTTTAGAGCCTTACCTTTACCCTACGTACCCTAGCTCTTTTCTTTCCTGCTTGCAGGACATCAATCTCGACCGAAGGTACTACCAAGCCATCATAAACTCATCGTATATGAAAATTGCAGTCGGTTTTCCTGGTAATCATTTGTTATATCGTCAGAACTACTATCAATTAGCCTGTAAGATAAATTGAACTTACCATCAACGCCCACCTTACGTGTCACACCTAAGTCATAGTTTATTGTTGTCGTATCTTCGCTACTTTCTCGGCTTTGTTGGCTCACTGTAACACCCAGATTAGCGTCTAAGGTACGAGAAAGTTGTCGGGTAAGGCCCACATTATATTCTTGAAGAATTTCATCACTACGCCCATCTTCAAAACGTTGTGTTGAATGACTTCCACCCACCCTGAACGTGCTACGTTTACCCGTTAATGTATAAGCCAAATCAAACCGCTCATCAACAAAAACGCCATCGGTAACATTGATCGTCGAATTTGAAACAGGCAATGGGTCACCTGTTATAGGATCTATAGGCTCACCAAACGCATCGGTAGTCGAAAATGCATCTTGCTGGCTCAGCAATGTTGCTGAGTCCGTTAACTCGCGGGAATAACTCGCAGTAAACACGCTTTTACGACTACGATGTGAAAAATCTAATGTTGGCGTACTACCGAAAAAACGATCACCATAACCAATACTTAATGATGTTCTAGTTGTCGGCGTCCATACAGCAGCAAGACTCCATTGGGTGCCATTACTACTATCACGTATGTTTGTATCGATTTCATTCCATTCATAACCAAGAGAACTTTGCAGCTGCCAGCTTCGATTAAGTTTATACCCGAAATTAGCACCGGCGGATAACAGCTCACTACCAGTCGTATCACTATTAGAGTCTTTGTAATTAACCGTACTACCCCAAGTAAATTGGGTGAAATCAGACCCACTATTAACCCCCAACATCACCGCCTGACTGCTACTATCGTCAACATCTGCACTGCTGTTCAATTGATAGTTATAGGTATAGCGACCGGTCACTTCAGCCGCGCCCTTAAAGCGCTGAGTGAAATATGGGCTGATATTATAATTATAAGTATTAGTTGTGTTCTCAGTACTGTTTAGACTATCTACTCCACTGGGACTAAAAGCATCAACAGTATTCTGAGTAATGTTCGCGGACGTATCAATAAAGACAAAATCTTCAATAACTTCTGCATCAGCACTCGCACCTAAGCGAGGGTTAATTGAGTTGGATCCACCGCCGCCGGTATTAGCCTCTAATGAACCGGTAAGACTAAGATTCGCCCTTGCACCATTCGCTTGCACCGAAATATTCGGAGTTACCGTTGTAATCCATTCACTGTTTTTATTGTCGTGTTCAAGATCAACATTGTCTGTAAAAACCTCTGCTAAGGTAATAGATTTAGATATCTGCCAATCCGCTGACAAGACATTTTCAGCACCAAAGAGGCCAAGAAAGAGACATGCCGTTACTGATTTACTCCTTGGATACATATAACTATTCCTTATTCAAGCGTGACGCTTTGTGATTCGCTTTGCCTTCCACCATAGCCATAGCCATAGCCATATTTCCCTACAGTCTGACGTTGTACTTTATTCAAGACCATCCCCACAATACTGTCACTATTCAAGTACTGTAAGGCCTCGACTACCGCTTCTTGCGAAGTCTGTTCTGCTGCAACTATAAAGACAATCTGCCCCATAAAATTGGACAGCACCCTTGACTCCGTTGTCAGCAATAGAGGTGGCGAATCAAAAATAATCACCCTGTCAGAATATCGTTGAGAAATTTCAATCATTAAGGCTCGCATATTATCGCTGGCCAGTAATTCGGTAGAGCGCTGATGTAAGTTCCCAGCAGGTAAAATCCTAAGGTTTGGAATATTACATTTTAAAACGACATCATGAAAAGCCAACCCTTTATTTTCAAGAAGATCGATTAAACCCGGCGCTTTATCGGGAACACCTAACAAAGAACCTGCAGCCGCTTTTGAGACATCCGCGTCCACAAAAAGAACTGATTTTCCCTGCTCCAGGGCAATACTCATAGCAAGGTTAATAGCAGAAAATGTCTTACCTTCACCTGACAACGCACTAGCCACCATAATGAGGTTAGCATGATCGACCTGCGCCGCGCCTTTCCCTTCAATATTAAGTAATAGTGGACGCTTTATGGAACGGAACTCTTCAGCGATAGGCGCACTTGGCGCATTAGGCGTTACCATCCCCAGCGAACTTAAACGCGCAAAAGGAATATGAACCATATTATCAATACTAGAATCATCTTCCTGAGATTTTAGTATTTTGTCTTTTACCTCAGATACTACAACCTCATCTGGTGTCACTTTTTCAGACGACTGAGTGCCTGAAAAAACAGTATCTTTTATTAAGCTTTGATTGTTTTTCTCTGAATCACTTTTCGTATCAAGTCTTTTTACGGCTCTTTCTATAATGCTCATACAAATACCGCCTTGAATACGTCTTCCACGCCTGTAATAAAGAACTCCAACCCATGGAATACAGACACGCCGACATAGGCCACAGCCAGGAAACCAAATAAGGAAAAGAACATAAGATTATTTATCAACGCCCGCTTTTTCTCAAAAGGAGAACTGATTAACATTACACTACCCAGAACAGGCAACCCTGTAATTTGAGCCAGAGTATCCCGAGTGGTTATCACAGGACGAAAAAGTGACAACAATAAAGCACTACCTAAACCAACACCAATAGCAAGTACAAACACCACTGCATTCATCAAGACTTTATTCGGTTCATTTGGCCTCTGAGGTACAAAAGGAGGATCTATTACACGAAATTTAACATCATTGGCCTGCAATCCAACGTTTTCAGATATTAAAGCTGACTCACGCCGACTTAACAAAGTTTTATGCTGCGCAGAAATAACGCCATAATCCCGATCAAGTTGCTGTAACTCACTCTCAATCAGAGGAATATTATCAACCTTCTCTTCAAGCTCATTTACACGTTTCTGATATTCTTCAACACGCGTGCGTAATTCTGCTTCTGTTGCTTCCGTTTCAGCCAGCATACTTCTCATCTGCTGATACACAGGACTATCACTCAAACCCGAAAACTGCTCCGGCATAGTCGCTTGCACACGGGCTTCTTCATCGCGTTTCTGCGCTCGCAGCACTTTAATCATGCCATTTGCCTGAACAACATCAGGGTGGCGATTAGTATACTTAAGAAGTAAACCATCCAGCGCGCCTTCCAGAGCGGCAATCCTACCCTCCAGCGCTCTTATTTCCGGAGAATTTTCTATCTGGCTCGATAAAAAAACAGGTTCCTCACCCTCTATTTGACGATTAAGTTCATCACGTCGAGTACCTAATTCCTTTAACTGTAACTGAGCTATAGCCAATTGGCTTTTTTCACTTTCCAGACGCGTATAATAACCGCCCGTTTCACCCGGCAAGACACCTACGTTACGCTGCTTGAAATCTGCTAAACGTCTTTCTGCATCAACAAGCCTTTGCTCATAGTCTGCTATTTGGCGATCCAGAAATTCCTGCGCACCAGAACTATCTTTTCGCTTATCTCCCAAAGCACTTTCAACAAAAATAGTAATGAGAGACTGTACGACTTTTTTTGCTATATCACGGTTTTCATGCTTAAAGGAGACTGAGTATAACGACGTATTTCTTCTATCGCCTGATAATGTAATGGAGCGGAGGATTTCATCAAGCATCTTGTCTTTGCCTGCCTCAGTCTTAATATAAAGATCCATATCTGCCATACGCATCAATTTTTCAAGATTAGGACGACTCAGTAATGTCCTGCTCATGAGGGCTATTCGCTGGTCCACATCAGGCTGAATAGCCAAGCCTCGTAGCAAAGGCCTTAATATGGTATTAGTATCGACATCTATACGAGCCGTCGCCAGATACTTTTCTGGCGTCAATGAAACAAAGGTCCAACCTCCCATTGCTACAAGCCAGATAATAACAAGACCGATCCAGCGAAAACGCCAGACCCCCCAAACATACTCAGAAAGTTGAGATAATATTTCACGCATAGGTCAAACACGCCAAGTTAATTAGAGACTAGAACCACGCTTCTGGGATAATTACGATATCCCCAGGTTTAAGCGCCAAATTGGCAGTTATATCACCGTCTTTTAATAGACTGTCGAGGCGCAGACCATAAGTACTCTGGTCACCATCAAAACGTCTAATAAGTACTGCTTTATTACCATCCGCAAACTCATTCAGACCTCCGATTGCGATCATCAAATCCAACAAAGTCATATGTTTACTATAAGGGAGCTTAAGAGGACTAGCCCCCGCACCTACAACCCTGATTTGATGATCAGGAATGGTAACAAAATTATTGACTATGACTGTTACAACTGGGTTTTTAATATATTCTGAGTATACAGATTCAATTTCTCTTGCCAATTCAGTTGAGGTTTTACTACTGGCTTCCAGATCCTCAACTAAATTTGTCGTTATTTTCCCATCCGGGCGAACCGTTACCGAAGTGGATAATTCAGCATTACCCCATACAAAAATCTGCACAGAATCACCCGCCCCAATCACATAATTGTAATCTGGCTGAACAAAACGTTCTTCCTCAGAGACCTGGGGGTAATTAGTACTCGAACATCCGGAGAGACCTAAAACTACTGATGCCAGACCCAGCACTAGAATTCTTTTTGTAACATTCCCTGAAAAGACAAGCATATTAAAGCTCTCCTTAAATTCTATAAAGTGCACGACCAATACCACACAGTATCGTATTCAGTGCATCAGACCGCCAAATTTTACACAAACTTTAACATAACGTATAGATTCCCATAGAAAATTAATCTTTTCTATCAAAGCCCCTTCTTCTTTAGATCAAAAAGGGACGTTAAGTTTAAAAGACATGTTTACTATAGGCGATTTTAGAAAATAAGTGCGATATTAATGATGGAACCACGAGAGGAGGTCTGTTAGTGATAGTGATGCTCTCCCGCTGACTAAATACAAGGGAGTATAGTCAGCAGTTATTATCCATTAATCTGAGGAGGCAATATATACGTCAAAAAACAAGGTGAGCTTATTTCTTGCTTACTAAAAAGGGCTTTTAGCCCTTTATAATGAGTCCATATAAAAAACTTGCCCATCAAGCTACACTTTTATCAAGGCGACCAGAGGAGAAAACCGGTTTTTTATCAAGACGAGCCACTCCCAACAAGTGGGGAAGATCTTCAAATCCATCTTCTGCATGGATATCCACATGACTAAGAGTATGGTAACTAAAGCCTAAGCTTCGATGAATTTTCTGGAAAAATCGTGTTCGAACAGAGCCTGTCACATTAAAAGAGTATAAATATCCGAGCTTTATAGCCTCTGCCAACATTTTTTCACATAATAGTGAAAAATTGACACGCTTTCTAAATTTTGGATCTATGGCAAGTCTCGACCACTGACAGTAGCTATTATTATCAAGTAAAATATCAGAACAGACATCTCTGAGTTCAAATGTTTCACTTTCCATCGGGAGTCTTACGGTATCCCCTTGCTTTCTTCCATTTAGCCTAGCTCCGCCAAGACATAAGTCGCCTTCACGTATAATCAAAATCTGCCCAAGCATGTCGTACTCGTCTTTTGATCCATTAAAGTCACTCAAACACAAATCAGACCTAAAACAATCTTCGCGAATTTTATAGTATTGAGACAAAAAAAATGGATTATTACTAATTTCATAACAAATACTCATGATCATACTATCTCTTAAAAATTATTATTAAACATCACTGTGATTACTACCTTGTTTCATCCTATGAAAAAAACATGCCAAATCGAAAAACCCAAACACAGTACGATACTTATCGCAAAAAAACACAATATCATTTTCCGCAATACGACCAAAGCGTCTCTTTTTTAAGACAAGGAATAGCCTAATTATAAAAACTGTTTTAATATCAAATAGATAAAAACTTACAAGAAGCGACACTAATAACATAATATTTTTTAATAGCCGTCATACGAATCGATCAAGCCTACAATCAACACCGAATTTATTGACAGATTATCAGTTTCACCCACCCCGCCTTTAAGAAGGACGGGGATATACTATATTTAAATAGCGTATCCATCTGATAATTAAAGAAAATATGATTATTTTTATCAATATTTTCTTTAATACTGATATCAGTTTTATATGTAAATCGAAGTAACTGAAATGAAACCCCCACGCGATCAATTTGTTAACGTCTCTATTGAGCGACGAGAACGAAGCAACCGTCTAAACTGCTCGTCAGATTGCTCTGAATTTCCTGAAGCGTGGCACTTCAGTAAGAGCGAGCATCAAAAACAAACTCACTCTAATAACTCGCCAAGATCACAGATCACCTTATCCGCACCCGCCTCATAAATACTTTGCCCATGGTTGTAACCATAAGGAACCGCAATAACCGGACAGCCAGCCGCTCTGGCCGCAAGAATATCATTAACAGAGTCGCCGACCATGAGCGCCTGATCCGGGCGTATACCATATTGCTCGATAAGCGTATTCAAAGGTAAAGGATCGGGTTTTTTAGCCGGTAACGAGTCACCACCAAGCACCGTAGGGAAAAAGTGCGCTATCTCCAGCCCCGTTAACAAAGGATGAGTAAAAGCGATGGGCTTATTGGTAACAATCGCCATGGGAATCTCCCGCGCGTAGAGCTTTTCAAGCGCGTCTAAAACGCCCCCATACAATTGGCTTTTATCTGCCAGACAGTCAGCATAATTATTCAAGAACCGGGCATAAGCACGGCCAGATAAAGAAGAGTCAATAACAGGTGAAACATGCTTCAAAGCACGCTCCACCAGCATTGACGCCCCATTACCTACCCACAAACGTACATTGGTTTCACCCACTACAGGCAAACCCAAACTCTGCAATGTTTTATCTATCGCCGATGCGAGGTCTGGGACGCTATCCACCAGCGTCCCGTCCAGATCAAACATAATTAGCTGTGGAAAACTTCCCTCAAAAAGGGATTTCATTAACAAACGAACCCCTTCGCTTTGGCAAGTTCAGCACGCATTTTCTCTATCGTGGCGGCATAATCATCGGTATTAAAAATAGCGGAGCCCGCCACAAACGTATCAGCACCCGCCGCCGCAATGGCGCCAATGTTTTGAACGGTGACGCCACCATCCACTTCAAGTCTTATATTCTGACCACTGGCATCAATCAGTTTGCGGACTTCTGCTAACTTAGCGAGAGTGCCCGGGATAAACGACTGCCCACCAAAGCCAGGATTAACCGACATCAGAAGAATCATATCTACTTTATCCATAACGTAATCCAGATAGTGCAACGGCGTCGCCGGATTAAAGACCAGCCCTGCCTGACAACCCGCGTCTCTGATCATCTGCAAAGAGCGATCAATATGTTCAGACGCTTCGGGGTGAAACGTGATGTAGGTCGCGCCTGCTTCAATAAAATCAGCAATCATGCGGTCAACCGGCTTCACCATCAGATGCACATCAATCGGCGCTGTAATGCCATGCTTGCGTAATGCTTTGCACACCATAGGCCCAATAGTCAGGTTAGGAACATAGTGATTATCCATTACATCAAAATGAACAATATCGGCACCAGCCTTCAGCACGTTTTCAACTTCTTCACCCAGACGAGCAAAATCTGCAGACAATATTGAAGGCGCAATTTTAAAATCAGACATAGCACGAAATTCCATAACAAATGAGATATCCGGCTATTGTACCCAAGCGCGTTTATATATGCAGCGTATAGCTTGCAGGTTACGTTTTTTTGCTGATAATCAACCTATGAATATGACAATATCAAAGCACCCCATTACCCTGATCAGCGTACTCTGGATTATGTCGAGCGTCAGCAGCTTCGTATCAGCTGAGGATCAGGCGGCCAATTCTGAAGCTACATCACAGGCAGCATCAACAGATCAGCCCGCTGAAGCGCCGCAACCATCTCCGGAACGCCCTCGCGTTGAGCCGCAACCCCGGACGTCTTTATTAGCGGATTTATCGAATGATTTACTGGATCCGGAAACACAGATTATGCCATTAAGCGCGGGGGAAGATAGCTTCGATGCGTTTTACCGTGACAGGAGCGGTGCTATTTTGCATGGCGGCATCATTTTTTTCCCTGATGATCGCACTCATCCCACATGGCCCATCATTTTAAATCCATTACGAATCGGTTTGACAGATTATGGATGGGCTACCCTGGCTATTCCTCTGCCTGCACCAGTTACAGCCGACAATCCGATCAGAACCCTACCGTCCCTCACCGCAATTAAGACAACACCAGCAGAAACAAGCGAAGAGAATATAAATGCAGATACGCCCGGTACAGCAGAACCTTCTACCCCTGCAGAGATAAAAACAGCGGAAGAACAAAAAATACCACAAAGTTCTGATCGATATAAACGCATTATGCAACGCGGAATAACTGCCGTTCAGGCATTACAACAGAAACAGATTGATCGCATAGTGCTTGTCGGAGCGGGAAGCGGTGCTACGTGGGCAACAGCCTTAGCAACTAATCTTCAGGGACAGACAAATATCAAACTATTGATGATTGATGCAGAGCAATCAAATGATATTAGTGCCCCGACATTATTAACGCTCATACCTGAGCTCACAATCACAACTCTGGATCTTTATAGCGCCGCCCCAAAGATCTTCAATAATTCATACGCACAACAACCCGAATTACGCGTGAAAGAAGCACGCCGGCACTCTATGAACAACTATCATCAAAGCCGTTTACCCAAAATCGCCACCACGCTTTCAGGACAACCATGGCTGGTGCGGTATACACGCGGACTGCTGGAAACCTATATCATTAAAGCTGAAGAAGAGAACCCTGTGCCCTCCTCTACGCCAGCACCACAGATCAACCAACAACCGGGATCACCACAACCTCAACCCGCAGGCAATAAAAACCAAACACCGATATAAATACCCCTTTAGGCCCGTCCTCCCTATAAGAAGAGAACAGAAGATCAGTTCTTGCGGGAGGTTTTTACACGATCGTAAGCTGCCTGAATCTCTTGAGTTTTTTCCTTAGCCAGCTGCATCATTTCAGGCGGCAAACCTTTTGCCACCAGCTTGTCTGGATGATGCTGACTCATCAATCTACGATAGGCCTTTTTGACAACCGCCTCTGTATCACTGTCTTTAACTCCTAGCACACCATAGGCTTCTTTCAATAACCCCAGCTCTGAGGCTGGCTGAAAATGCTGATGCTGCCGATAGCTTTGCTCCTGAAAAGCTTGCTGTGCCTGCATTCTTGACATAAGTGCTGCCATCTCTATCCCGGACATTCTCAACAATGTGCAGGCTTCCTGCACCACGGCTAATTCTTCCGGTGATAGCTGCCCATCAGCCATCGCAATCTGCAGCTGAATCTCAATAAACATGATCTTAACTGAAGCCTGAGACTGAATAACACGAGACAAAGGCATTAATACGTCTGCAATATTGAAATCTGCTTCCTTGCCCTGAGAGAAATACCCCATGGCTTCGCGTTTTCGCTCATCAGACAAATTCATACGCGCCATCACATCACGTGCGAACTGTATCTCGTCTTCGGTCACCCGCCCATCAGCTTTGGCGACTTTACCCATCACGGCAAAAGTAGCACGGAAGAATGCCGCTTGCGGAGAGTGCTTTCCTGTCAAAAGATTAGAAAGGGTTTTGCTAATAAAGCCACCCACCGCCCCACCAAAAATCAAGCCCCATAAACCGCCGCTCATTAGCCCGACCAGCGCGCCAATAATAATGCCATTACGGTACTTTCGCAGTGATGCACCTATGCTTTGTCCTGCCGCTTGTGCGTCAAATGCCATATCATTTATTCTCTTGTAAGCTTATGTAAGCTCTTATAAAAAGTTTCAGCCTGCTGCAGCCGCTCATAAGTACCGACATCGATCCAGAACCCGGGATAAACCGACCCGCTTACCTGCCCTTCGTCTATCGCACGTTTTAACAATGGTCCTAATGCAAACGCAGCAGCGTCACATCCGGCAAAAAGTCGGGGGGTCAGAACACTGACTCCGGAAAAAGTCTGCTTATTGCCTTGCATAGAAAGCCTGCCATCCGGCAAACAAGCAAAATCACCCTCTGGATGATGTTCAGGGTTAGGTACTAATACCAAATGAGCTATATCATCTGTAGCACCTTCTAACAGCGTATTATCCATTAACAACGAGTAGTCGAAATTTATCATGATATCGCCATTAATCACGATAAATGGCTCGTCATTTTCAGAGAGCCTATCCAGCACCCGAAAAATCCCTCCGCCGGTTTCCAACGGCTCTCCTTCAGGCGAATAGGTAATATTCACGCCCCACTGCGAGCCATCACCCAGTGCTGTTTCAATCTGCTCACCCAGCCACGCGTGATTGATAATAATATCGTTAACACCCGCTTTAGCCAGCTTTTCAATATGATACACAATTAATGCTTTTCCATTAACCGGCACGAGCGGCTTCGGTGTACTCAAGGTTAACGGTCGCAACCGCGTTCCGAGCCCTGCCGCTAAGATCATCGCCTTCATATCATCCTCATAGTGTCTCATCTGGAAAATAATGGCTCTCTGACATCGCAGGCACAATCCGCTCTTCCAGCAATTGTCTAAAGTGACTTAACTCCGGGTACTTTGCCGCAACATTTTGCACATAAGTTAGCGTCCGTGGAATATCCTGTAAGTACGCATGCTTATCATCACGAATACTTAATCGGGCAAAAATACCTATCGCCTTAAGGTGCCGCTGCATACCCATCAAATCAAACCAACGTTTAAAGCAATCGGACGTCACCTCTAACGAAATAACACCTTGCTCGATCAGAGCTATCCGGAAAGACTCAACCCATGCGTAAACATCCGCATCGGGCCAACTGATATAACAATCCCTGAGCAAGGAAGCCAGATCATAAGTGACTGGACCTTTAACAGCATCCTGAAAATCAATAACACCAGGCGTCTTTTCAGAGGTAATCATTAAATTACGTGAGTGATAATCACGATGCACACACACTACGGGCTGCGCTAATGCACTTTGCTCCAATAATGAAAAAGCGGCATTGATACATTCTAATTCCTGTGGATTAAAATCAATTTTTAGTAAAGACCCCAAAAACCATTCAGAAAACAAGGACATTTCACGCTGCAATAAAGCGCTATCGTAGACAGGCAAAGCGTCAGCATTACATTTTTGAATGAGAAATAACTCAGTCAACGCAAGCCGGTAAAGATTATCAGCACTATCTTCTGTCAATTCAGGCAGATATAAACGGTCACCGAAGTCACTCAGCAACATAAAGCCCTGCACCAGATCAGCACTGATAACACTCGGAACATTGACCTTTTGCGCTTTCCAGTCCTTGGCTATTTGCACAAAAACGTCACTATTTTCTTTTTCAGGGGGTGCATCCACAGCAATCCATGAACGATTGCCTGATTTCACACGAAAGTATCGTCTGAAACTCGCATCACCGGAAACAGGCAATAAATCCCACCCTTCTTCAATATCCAGTGCTCCCGAAGCCGCCAATGCTTCAATCCACCCTAATAAAGTAGATAACCGTTGCCCCATCTGCTGTTTCCTCTAGCGTATCATCGTATGAATGTTTATTATTCCAGACTTTGCCAGTTACACAACCGAATATAGAATCAATATACTATTCACGGGATACTATGCTGGTCGTTATCCGCTACAGGGAAGTCCTGGAATGCCAATTCTGAAACGCGCTTCACACAAATTGACACTGGCTATTACTGCTGCCCTTTTGTCACATCATCAAATGGCACTGGCCGAACTAAATGATTGGGACTGCCGCCAGATTAATGGCAGTTGGGATTGCTCAGATTCGTCAAAGCCTATCTTGAACACGAACAAAGACATACCCGCGGCCGATAACATTCAGACTGATATGGGAACAGACGCGCCTAGACCAGCCATTGAAGCAGGCAATACTGCTATTAAGCCTGAAACAAGCAACAAGGCATTGCCTACTCCAACCGAAGCCACTCCCAATGATTCAGTACTCAATGACTCAGCACTTAATAACCCAGCCCCTAAGGCATCTGCACCCAATATAGAAAGTAACTCAGGTGAGAAGCCCGTCGCTAAAACGCTGACGCCGATGAAACCTGAACAGTCTGAGACGGCCGCAACAGATATCCCCTATAAAGCGATATTGCCTCTATCGCCTTATGCGCATCTGAATTGGTATCCTTATCCTAAAGGAAAATCACCCGATCATTGCAGCGGTCGTTATATAGAACCGGAACTCCCTATCGATGATGGGACACCATTCCAGTTCCAGCCAATCGTCATCGATGCATCAGAGGCACGCACGCAGCTGGGGCAGGGGACGGAATTAACAGGTAGCGTAAAAGTTGTCCAAGGCACTCGCAGCCTTTACAGCAGTTCGGCAACAATTAATCAGGAAACGGGGCAGATTGACCTTAAAGGTGGCGCAACCTATCGCGAGCCAGGGTTACTGTTTACAGGAAAAACAGCCCAAACAAATACCAACTCAAAAAAGACAACGCTAAACGATGCTGAATATGTACTCTATGAGAAAAACATCAGAGGCTCTGTTGCGCAAATCGCCCGTAATGAAGATGCTACAATCACGATAAAAGAAGGTACTTATACTCAGTGTCCGCCTGATACTGATTCATGGAAAGTATTCGCTAAAGAAATACATCTGGACCAGGAAAGTGGTTTTGGTTGGGCAAAAAATGCCACATTACGCATATCAAATATCCCGATACTTTATGTTCCCTATTTTTACTTCCCTATAGATGACAGACGTCACTCAGGGTTTCTGTACCCGACAATAAGCTACTCAGATACCGAGGGCTTTGATATTGGCACGCCTTACTATTTTAATATTGCGCCCAATATGGACGACACACTGACCCCACGTTTTCTGGAAAAAAGGGGCCTGTTGCTGGAAAACGAATTCAGATATATGAATTCGCATTCAATGAACACACTGAGCACCTCGTTTCTACCCAGCGACAGCCTGACAGACGAAGACCGCTGGTTGCTGGGGGTTGAGCATACGGGCATACCAAGTGAGCACTGGAGAAGTAATATTAATTACCTTCAGGTCAGTGATAACGACTATTTTGATGATCTGGGTACCAAACTAAGTGTTACCGAAGAAAGCCATCTTAATCAAAGCGGTTCGCTTACCTATTATGGAAATCAATGGCAGGCAGAACTATTATTACAAAGCTATCAAACCATCGATGACAACACAGCGCCTTACCGTAGCTTACCGCAACTACAAATATGGGGTAACCCGACGCTTGAGCCTGACTGGTTATCGGCTAGTTATGTGGTTAGCCTGACACAGTTTGACCGTGATTTGACGGGGCTAACAGATGATGAGCGAATTATTGGTAGCCGTTTTCATATGGAACCCGAGCTAACGGCGTCGTTTCGTAGCACCAGCGGATACATTAAACCCGGATTCAAACTATGGTATTCACAATATCAGCTCGATAATCAGGTAGATGATTTAAACGACTCACCGTCGATCAGCGTACCTGTGGTGAGTATTGATTCAGGGCTTTACTTTGACCGCGAGTTCACATTAGCAGATAACACTTATCAGCAAACGCTTGAACCTCGCCTCTATGGACTGTATGTTCCATATCAAGATCAATCAGCCATACCGGATTTTGATACAACGGAATATAGTTTCAGTTACGCGTCACTTTTTAGAAATAACCGTTACAGCGGGTATGACCGCATCGGGGATACAAAACAAATATCGCTTGGGGTCACTACCCGCCTGATCGACCTAAAAGGACGTGAAGCAATCACGGCGAGCATTGGACAAGCTATCTATTTTGGCGACCGTGATGTCACCCTGGACAGCGACACCGATGCTGAAACATCGGATTTTTCAGACATTGCCACCAGCGTTAGCTGGCGTCCGAATACTCGCATGAACGTTACCTTTAATGCTAACTTCGATCATGAAGATACCCGTAATACGGAGAACAATCTGGCCGTTCGGTATCAGGAAGATATCAATCGTATTGTTAACTTAAGCTACCGTTTTTCCGAGGATGTCCGCGATCAAAGTACCGCTTCCTTCATCTGGCCAGTCAGTAAAAACTGGTCAGCTTTAGGGGTTTGGCAATATGATTGGCTTAATAGTGATAATCTGGATACCGCCATCGGTATTGAGTATGAAAGCTGTTGCTGGAAAACCCGACTCATTACACGCCAGTGGCTTCAGGATACTGATGAACAAGATACAGCCATATATCTGCAGTTCGTGCTAAAAGGACTCGGCAGTTTTGGTAGCAGCGGCGGATCAAGTTTCGCTGAAAAAATAACCGGTTTTGAACAACGCGAAGAGACAAATGATCAATTCTAAATTAATGAAAGTTCGTCAATTTGGCCTTGTAACCCTGGCTTCGCTACTTCTTAGCAGCCACTTACATGCGGCCCCCCTTCAACTTGACAGCGTTGTCGCTATCGTCAACGATGATGTCGTTCTGGCATCCGAATTTAAACAACGGATTCAAATAATACGTGAGCAATTAAACGCTCGTAAGCAACGCATACCACCGGATAATATTTTAGAACCCCAGGTAATGGACCGGCTAGTGCTCGATAACCTGATGTTACAACTGGCTGATCAACAAGGTATCAAAGTAACGGATCGCCAACTGAATGACGCAATCAATAATATTGCCAGTCGTAACAGCATGACCTTGCCGCAATTCCGTGAAGCATTAATTGCAGAAGGACAAGATTATCTCACGGCGCGAGAGCAGATACGCCGTGAGATGCTGATAGCGCAGGTTCAACAAAGCAACGTTAGCCGCCGTATCCGCGTATCTGATCAGGAGATCAAAAACTTTCTGAAATCCGACAGCGGTGCCGCTAATCAATCTGAATTATTACTTAGCATTATTCTTATTGCGATCCCTGAACAGGCGTCTCCAGAACAGATCCAGGCATCCGATACAAAAGCCAATTCAATTTATCAGGCGCTCGTTAACAAGGCCGACTTTGCTGAGACAGCCATCGCCACCTCCAACGCACCTAATGCACTCAATGGTGGTGATCTGGGATGGCGCAAAGCAACTGAACTACCAGAAACTCTGACAGCAGCGGTCTCCAATATGAAACCCGGGGACATTAGTGCACCCATTAAAACACCCAGTGGTTTCTACATTGCACAACTCAGAGACAAGCGTGGTGGCACAGTACAATTAGTAGAGCAAACTCAGGTACGGCATATATTACTAAAACCGAGTGAAATTCGCTCCCCGGAACAAACCAAAAGACTGATTGAGCGACTATACACGCGTTTGAACCAGGGCGAATCATTTGAAGAACTGGCAAAAGAACTAAGCGATGATTCCGCCAGTGGCTCTGAGGGAGGCGACCTTAACTGGGCATCTCCAGGACAAATGGTTCCTGAGTTTGAGCAAGTAATGCAACGCACACCTATCGGTGAACTTAGCGCACCGTTCGAATCTCGTTTTGGATGGCATATTTTACAAGTACAGGACCGCCGGACTCAGGATATGGGGGATCAAGTCAAGGAATCCCAGGCCAGATCAACCATCAGCAAGCGCAAATATGCTGAAGAACTGGTGAATTGGCTACGAGAAATCCGTTCACAAGCCTATGTCGAGATTAAGCCATAATGTCACACTGTAAACGTCTTGCTATCACCGCCGGAGAACCAGCGGGCATAGGCCCTGACCTGATTATTCAACTGGTACAGAAATCGCATCCAGATGAACTAATAGCTATTTGCGATCCCGAAATGCTGTGTGCGCGCGCTCTTCAATTGGATATGCCGATCGTTATTGAGAAGTTCAATCCAGAGGATCCGCCGTCACCCACAGTAGCACGGACGATCAAAGTGCTTCCGGTTCAGTTGAGCAGAACAGTCATTGCAGGACAACTCGATACCAAAAATGCTAATTATGTTCTGGAAACACTGACCATCGCCGCGAATGGCTGCCTTAGCGGACAGTTTGATGCCATGGTGACGGCACCGGTTCACAAAGGCATCATCAACGATGCCGGCATTCCCTTTTCCGGTCATACTGAGTTTCTGGAAACGCTGACCGGCAGCCAGCAAGTCGTGATGATGCTGGCAACGGAGGGACTCAAGGTTGCACTGGTGACCACGCATATCCCACTGAACCAGGTAGCCACGGCTATTACTCAACCTTTATTGAGAACGATCATTGAAGTGCTACGGCATGATCTGATTCATACGTTCGGCATTAGCTCGCCAAGAATCATTGTCTCTGGCTTAAATCCACATGCCGGGGAAGGTGGCCATATGGGCCGCGAAGAGATAGACACCATAGAACCAGTACTGAATGAGCTACGTAACAAAGGCTATGAGCTACAGGGACCGCTGCCTGCAGACACCTTATTTACGCCTAAGTATTTAAATCATTGCGATGCAGTGCTTGCCATGTATCATGATCAGGGCCTGCCCGTATTAAAGTACAAAGGCTTCGGTAATGCCGTCAATATCACGCTGGGCATGCCTATTATCCGAACCTCTGTTGATCATGGAACCGCCCTGGATCTGGCAGGAACCGGTAAAGCAGATATCGGCAGCCTGACGTTAGCCATTCATTATGCAGCCGAGATGGCTCGCAACAAGTCAAAGAGTATTCATGAGTCATAAACAACCCGTTATGCATAAGGCAAGAAAACGCTTTGGTCAAAACTTTCTTCAGGATCAAGGCATTATTCGACAAATTATCCGCTCAATTGCACCGCATCCCAGCGACCATATGGTTGAAATAGGTCCGGGTTTAGGCGCACTGACAGAAGAAATTCTGGCTGAAGCAGGCGCTCTCGACGCGATCGAGCTGGACCGGGACCTGCCACCCATTTTACGTACTAAATTTTTCAGATATGAAGACAGTTTCCGCATTTTTGAAGCGGATGCCATGAAGTTTGATTTTAAAAGTCTGCGTGAAGATGATCGCCCGCTACGTATTGTCGGCAACCTCCCTTACAACATCTCGACACAACTGATTTTCCATCTGCTCAGCCACTCCGGTGATGTGTTAGATATGCACTTTATGCTGCAAAAGGAAGTCGTTGACAGGCTGGCAGCCAAACCGGGCGAAAACAATTACGGTCGTCTGGGTATTATGGCGCAGTACTATTGCGAAGTTGAGCCCTTATTTATCGTTCCCCCTGAGGCGTTTAATCCGGTACCTAAGGTAGACTCAGCCATCGTAAGGCTGACTCCGTATAAAGTACTGCCTTTTGTAGCAAAAGATCCGCTATTATTAAAGCAGGTGGTTAAAACAGCGTTCGCACATCGTCGTAAAACATTGCGTAATAATTTAAAAGAACTGATTAGTACAGAGACACTTGAATCACTTAATATTGATCCTTCACTGCGCCCTGAACGCTTGTCATTGAAAGACTTTATTAGCATTGCAGATTTTTTAACGCCTGAGCCGTTGACACCTTAGTTGTTAATGACCGAATTCGACACCAAAACAGAGATAATAGAGACTTCATGGATCACATTGACCCCAGCACCCAGATCAAAATCGAAATACAAACACGCTTTTTACCTGGGCAGTCAGATCCAGAATCTCACCGTTTCGTCTTCTCTTACGAAATAACCATTACCAACGAATACAGCCAACCCGTTCAGCTTCTTAGCCGCCGATGGGTCGTGACCGATGGTAATGAACATGTACAGGAAATTGAAGGCGAAGGTGTGATTGGCGAGCAACCCATCATACAACCTCAGCAATATTACCAATATACCAGCGGCACTGTGCTTGCTACGCGTGTTGGCAGCATGTTCGGCCATTACACGATGGAAACTTCGGACGGCCATCGCTTTAACGCACCTATTCCTGCGTTTACCTTAGCGCTACCCAACGCATTGCATTAACAGCTTATGGCTACTTATGCGATTGGTGATATTCAAGGTTGTTTTGATGAACTCCAGAACTTACTGGAGCGCATCAACTTCAATCAGACAGATACGCTCTGGCTATGCGGTGATCTGGTAAACCGGGGTCCGAAATCTCTCCAAACGCTACGTTTCCTTAAGCAGTTGAGTGAGCAATCCCAAGCCGTTACTGTGCTGGGTAATCATGACCTACATCTATTAGCGGTACACTTTAACCCGACACGCAAAAAAAATAATGACACACTGGATTCGATACTTGCCGCCCCAGATCGTGATGAATTGATGGACTGGTTGCGACATCAACCCCTATTACATACAGATTCAACATTGGGCTTTACCATGGTCCACGCCGGCATTCCTCCTGACTGGAGCATACCTACAGCACAAGGCTTAGCGCATGAAGTTGAAAGCATATTACGCTCGACATCCGCGCCTGTGTTTTTCGAAAATATGTATGGCAATAAACCAAAAAAATGGAATAGCGAACTGCAAGGTTGGGAAAGACTCCGCGTTATCACTAACTACTTAACCCGTATGCGCTTTTGCACAACCCAAGGCGAGCTTGAGTTTGCCTCTAAAGGCGGCTTAGAAACACAACCGAAAGGGTTTCTCCCCTGGTACCAACACCCTCACCGCAAAACAGACGATCAAAAAATTATTTTTGGTCACTGGGCCGCGCTGGAAGGCAGAACGGATACAGACAATACATATGCGCTGGATACCGGCTGTGTCTGGGGCTCAACATTGACGGCGCTTCGACTGGATGATTTAACTTATTACCATACACCCAGTTTACAAACACCCAGCTTATAAAAACCAGCCTTTACGGCGGAGTAATCATGACGGATAAATACACCTGTATCAACTCTGGTCAGGCTATTGAATGGCTTGAAAAAGGCGCTATTGTTGCCGATATCAGAGACAGCCAAAGCTTCCAGCAAGGGCATATTCCCGGCGCTTTTAATCTGTCAAATGACAATATGCATGAATTCATGCTGGCGGCTGATTTTGAAAAACCACTGATTGTCTGCTGTTACCACGGCATCAGTAGTCAATCAGCGGCTCAGTATCTGGTTCATCAGGGGTTTGAGCAGGTATGCAGTCTTGATGGCGGATTTGAAGACTGGGGCAAAACCCAACCTGAACATATTGAATCTACAATAAATAACCCTGATAAATAGCCCCTATGGAAATCTATCTTGTTGGCGGCGCGGTTAGAGATCAATTACTCAGTTATCCGATTTACGATAAGGATTGGGTGGTCGTAGGCGCAACACCTGAAGCAATGCTCGAACTGGGATATAAACCCGTCGGCAGTGACTTTCCTGTTTTTATTCACCCTACCAGTAATGAAGAGTACGCACTGGCACGCACTGAGCGCAAAAGCGGAAAAGGTTATACCGGCTTTCAGTACTATGCCAGCCCGGAGGTGACGCTAGAAGAAGATTTGTCACGTCGAGATCTGACCATCAACGCTATGGCGCAATCTAAGGACGGGAAAATAATTGATCCTTACGGTGGCCTGGATGACCTCCAGGCCAAACTTTTACGCCATGTATCACCGGCATTTAGCGAAGACCCTCTACGTATATTAAGGGTCGCTCGTTTTGCTGCGCGCTATGCCCATCTTGGATTCACGCTAGCCCCTGAAACACTGCAATTAATGCAGAATATCTCTGCCAGCGATGAACTCGAGCACTTAACACGCGAACGGGTATGGCAAGAACTGGATCGCGCTTTGGCTGAAAAAACACCTCTGGTATTTTTCACTACGTTAGATCAGGCAAACGCGTTAACGACACTATTTCCAGTTTTTAAGAAACTGGTCCCTTCAGTAACATCAGCAGCAACAGCGACGGCGGCAACATCGCTACAACAGCTGTTTACAGATGACACAGCCAACGAGATTCGCTTTGCAGCGTTGTGCGTGCTTTGTTTTAGAGAAGAAGGTTTTATAGAAGCAGCTGACGCCAAAGAAGCCTTGCTCAATTTCTGTCAACAACTGAGAACTCCAAATCAGTACAGAGATCTGGCGCTTCACACCCTCACCGCACTGCCCGTTTTACATCACTGGTCGACCGTCTCTGCAGAACAACGTCTTACCTTGATTCAGGCACTCGACCTTATACGCCGCCCGGAGCGTCTTGGTTCAATACTGCAAACATGTACTTTATTGATCAGTGCGCTTTACCAGGAAAGATTAAATACACAGGCACTCGAATCACTGCTCATCAAGCTCAAAGACATCAGCCCTGCCCAAATAATTCAGCAAGGCTTTAAAGGCGCGGCACTCGGTACTGAAATAAAACGCCAGCAGCTGACAATGTGCGAAAATGAACCATCGATTCTGTAAATAAACCAAACAAGCAACGCACAAAACAAGAGCCTTATCAGCGCGCCAAAGAAATCAGTCTGCCCTGCCACTTAAAATCTACTGGCCAGAGTTTCTGCTGGGTTTTATCATAACTATTCCAGAGCGACAGGTATGTCTGCTTTAACACCGGATGCTTTTTGTCAAACGCCACTTCAGATAACGGCCACAACACAAAAGCATTGGTTAGAATCTCATCTCTGGGTAACTGAACACCCTCAATCAAACCCACCTGATCTCCGAATGTTAAAATATCGACATCTAATGTACGAGGCGCAAATTTAGCACCCCCACGAAGGCGTCCATTATCATCCTCAATACTTTTCAACAATGCTGAAAACCCACCGATATCGAGTTCGGTATCAAGACCGACAACCAGATTTAAGAAAGGGTTTCCCTTAAAACCAACGGCTTCGCTTTCATATACTGAAGAGATAGACAACGGAGAGAAACGTTTTTCTAATACATCCAGACCCGCAATAACGTGTTTATATCGTTCGATATTACTGCCAATACTCAGGTAAACACGCAGCATCAGAGAGGATTCCCTCTTTCTATCACCACCCCAACCTCAGCAGCCTCAGGGATAGCGCCGGGCTTACCTACTCGCAATCTTATCCAGGGCACGCTAAATTCCTGCATGACTAATGTGGCAATCTCTTCAGCCATCGTCTCGACTAATAAAAACTCACTGCCCTGGATAAATGCAATCAAGCGATCACAAACACTTTTATAGTTGAGCGTGCTTTCTATATCTTCAGTTAACGCCGCCTGACGGATATCCGTACCCATTTCCACGTCCAATGATACTACTTGACGAATTTCGCGTTCCCAGTCATAAATCCCGATGACTGTTTCGACTTGCAAGGACCTGATATAAACAATATCCACTAGACAGCTATCCTATTGGTAAACATTAAATGAGGCCTATTGATAAACATTAAATTAGGCTGATTGATAAAGATTAAATTAGCGACAATCTTCTAAAAGATCCATGGGCCAACGAGGCCTGGCTTCAATCACAAGATCACTTGACTGCCCCGCCAGTAAACGCTGACATCCGGCATAAGCAATCATCGCACCATTATCCGTACAAAACTCTTGTCGCGCATAAAACAGCTTAGCTTTTTCTTTTTTAACCATTTTTTCCAGGGATTCACGCAACCGCAGATTCGCACTCACCCCTCCGGCAATAATAAGCTGCTTAAGTCCTGTTTGCTGAAGCGCACGCCGACACTTGATGGTTAAGGTATCAACAGCCGCTTCTTCAAACGCCGCCGCAATATCCGCCTGATCCTGCGCAGAGAGCTGCCCATCCACTTTATGTGCAGCAATGGTATTCATCGTAAAGGTTTTCAAACCGGAGAAACTAAAATCAAGACCGGGGCGATCAGTCATAGGACGCGGGAAACGTAACCGTGAGCGATCACCTTTTGCCGCCAATTTCGCAATTAAAGGTCCACCGGGATAATCCAGGCCGAGCATTTTAGCGGCTTTATCAAAGGCTTCACCGGCCGCATCATCCAAAGACTCACCTAATAATTCATAACTCCCTATGCGGGGCACTTTAACGAGCTGTGTGTGCCCACCACTCACCAGCAATGCAACGAAGGGAAACTCAGGCGGGTTGTCTTCCAGCATAGGTGCAAGCAGATGACCCTCCATATGATGTACGCCAATTGCCGGAACTCCCCACCCCATAGCCAGAGCCCGACCTGTCGATGCACCAACCATCAGCGCCCCCACTAAACCCGGACCTGCAGTATAAGCAACCGCATCAATAGATGATGCCTCGAGGTTCGCCAATGCTAAGGTTTCGCTAATCAAAGGTAATAATTTACGAATATGGTCACGCGATGCCAGCTCAGGCACGACCCCGCCATACTCAGAATGCATGGCAACCTGGCTATAAAGAGTATCCGCCAGCAAACCCTGCTCACTGTCATAAATGGCGACGCCCGTCTCATCACACGACGTTTCTATTCCCAAAACTTTCATTATTCTTTTTTAACTCACTTTTTTGCGGAAACTGCCATATTATCCCTTATATGTTACTCAATTACACGAATATCACTTTGACAATACCCACTCATACCCTTAAAATTTACCGCCTCATTTGGGATGATTGCGTTTAAGCATATTTGTAAATATGGTTTTAGCAAGATACCGGTGAGATTTCATTATTTTATTAACAAGGTTAGGTTGATTAAACATGCCTGCAGTAAAAGTAAAAGATAACGAGCCATTTGATGTTGCACTTCGTCGCTTTAAGCGTTCTTGCGAAAAAGCGGGTGTATTAGCTGAAGTACGTAAACGCGAATTTTACGAAAAGCCTACATCTGTACGTAAACGTAAAGCAGCAGCCGCTGTAAAACGTCATGCTAAGAAAATCTCACGTGATATTTCACGTCGCGTACGCATGTACTAAGCAGAAAGATTTTTTCGAGATTTAAACATTATTCAGCACAGGACAGGCCACAATGCCAGTACTCAAAAAACAGATTACTGAAGCGATGAAAGCAGCCATGCGCGCTAAAGATAAAGTGCAACTGGGGACCATCCGCTTAATTTTGGCAGAAATCAAACGCATCGAAGTAGACGAGCGTATTGAGCTGGATGATGAAAGAGTCATCGCGACGCTAGACAAAATGTCAAAGCAGCGCAAAGATTCAATCTCACAATTTGACAAAGCGGACCGCACTGACCTGGCGGACATCGAGCGACAAGAACTGGAGGTGATTAAAACCTACTTGCCGCACCCGCTAAATGCTGATGAAGTAAACATGGCTCTGGAAGAAGCGATCGCCACAACAGGCGCAAGCAGTATGCAGGACATGGGAAAACTAATGGCTGAATTAAAGCCAAAAGTGCAAGGCCGTACTGATATGGGAATGCTTTCTAAACTCGTAAAAGAGCGTCTGACACGTTAAGATTCTCAACAATCCTTATGATTGAGTAGAATATGGCTGGACGTATACCGCAAAATTTTATTGACGACCTTCTTGCACGGGTCAATATCGTCGATATCGTCGACGGTCGCGTAAAACTTAAGAAAACCGGAAAAAACTATTCCGGCTTGTGCCCGTTTCACCAAGAAAAATCTCCCTCTTTTTCTGTTAGCCCCGACAAGCAATTTTATTATTGTTTCGGCTGCGGCGCAGGTGGCAATGCAATCGGCTTCCTGATGGAATACGATCGCCTTGAATTCCCTCAAGCTGTAGAAGAAGTCGCCAAACTTGTAGGCGTCGACGTCCCGCGAGATGAGCAGCAAGAACAACGCCACAGCGAATATAAAGCCCAGTACAATATTCTTGACGAAACCACATCATTCTACCAAGAACAGTTAAGAACCAGTTCACATCGCGACCAAGCTGTAACCTACTTAAAGTCCCGTGGTTTAACCGGAAAAATCGCACAGGTTTTCGGCATCGGCTATGCACCTCCGGGCTGGGACAATCTACTTAAAAAGATTGGCACCACCCCCGATAATTTACTTTTGCTTGAAAAAAGCGGCATGCTTATCAGGCACGAAGAACGCGACAGTCTTTACGATCGCTTTCGGGAGAGAATTATTTTCCCTATCCGGGATATGCGCGGACGTACCATCGCCTTTGGCGGCAGAGTGCTCGGAGACGACAAACCCAAGTACCTGAACTCCCCCGAAACGGATACCTTCCATAAGAGCCGGGAACTTTACGGCCTCTATGAAGCGCGTAAGCTTTCTCAAAAACTTGAGCGCATTATTATTGTCGAAGGCTACATGGACGTCATCAGCCTGGCTCAATTCGGAATTACTTACGCCGTAGCGACGCTTGGCACCGCGACCACCGCACAACACATTGAACGCCTATTCAAAACAGTGCCAGAAATTATCTTTTGTTTTGACGGTGATAGCGCCGGCAGAAAAGCAGCTGAACGCGCCCTTGAAGCCACACTCCCAATTATTAAAGACGGCTTTCAGGCACGCTTCCTTTTTCTACCCGAAGGAGACGATCCAGACACCCTGATCCGACGCGAATCAAGAGAAGGCTTCGAGAAACGTCTCAACGAGGCACCACTGCTGTCCGAGTTTTTCTTCCGCTCATTAGAGGAAGACATCGATATGACGTCAATGGATGGCCAGGCAAAATTCAGCAATGCAGCACTTCCTCTTATACAGCAAATGCAAACCAGTTTACTGCAGCAAATGATGCTCGATCGTATCTGCAAAGTAACAGGACTGACGCTGGATCAAATCAACAACACAATAAACCTGACACAAAGCATCCCTTCCTATTCACAACATCAGGAAGACAAAGCACCCAAGCCCTACCGCAGAATACAACAGCAGGCACAAACCACACCTACGAAAGAAACGGCGAGCCTTTGCAGCCATATTATTTCCTTACTACTGCATCACCCTAAATTGATAGAAAAAATTGAGAGCTCGCAAAGCCTGGCCTCTCTCAACGAGCATCATATTGAACTATTACGCTTACTTATCGACTACCTGAAACAAACATCCAGCCCTTCTTTAGGCCCACTACTGATTGACTGGCGCGACGACGCTACCCTAAACCGCCACTTACTACAGCTAAGTGAAATTTCTCATCTGGATCCCGTCCTGAGTGGCGACCCTAATCAACTTTTTGATGAAGTGTGGACAAGACTGCTTTCACGACAAAATGAAGCAGAGCTGGAAAAATTACAAAAAAAGTCACTCTCGACACTGACAACAGAAGAAAAAAAACGCTTACGATCACTAACATCAAACTAACAACCGGTTGTTTTTCTCAATTTAACCCCAATTATACAGAAATAGACTAAAGTTAACCCTGTGTGGCCCTTAACTCGGGTTTAAGCTGGATTTGGTATGTGTGCGACGTTATAATGTTGCGCTCTCTTTTTTTGTCGTTCAAAATCGCATCATCGTAGGACATCTATGACAGGTATCTCTCAGCAGCAATCTCGTCTCAAAGAACTGATCGCCCGTGGTAAAGAACAGGGTTATCTTACATATACTGAGGTGAATGATCACCTGCCTGAAGACATCGCCGATCCCGATCAGGTTGAAGATATTATCCGCATGATCAATGACATGGGTATTCCCGTGTCAGAAGAAGCACCCGATGCTGAAACCCTTCTCATGAAGGGCGGCGATTCATCAGAAGACGCCGATGAAGAAGCCGTTGCAGCACTCGCAGCGGTTGAATCAGACGCAGGTCGCACTACAGACCCTGTGCGTATGTACATGCGCGAAATGGGCACCGTCGAACTGCTGACCCGCGAAGGCGAAATCGTTATCGCCAAACGCATCGAAGAAGGCATACGTGAAGTCATGTCTGCTTTGGCATGCTTCCCAGGTTCCGTAGAGATCATTCTAGAAGCGTATGACTCTGTCGTTCAGGAAGAAGGCCGACTCAGCGACATATTCAGTGGTTATATCGACCCGGATAGCGTCATGCTGGCCCGAGCTAAGATCGACGAAGCACTGCAAGAAGAAGCCGCCGCCAACGCCACTGATGACGACAGTGATAGCGATGACGATAGCGACTCAAGTGACGAAGACGAAGAAGAAGCTGATCGCGGTCCGGATCCTGAAGAAGCACGCATACGTTTCACGCGGATCAAAGAGAGCTTACTTGCCGTATACGAAGCTATCGAGAATAGCGGCCGTCACAGCAAAGAATTTGATGTAGCAATGCTGGAATTATCAGATTCCTTCTCTCCTATTAAATTATCACCTCGTTTTTATGAAACATTAGTTTCACGCGTGCGAGGCTTCATTACACGTATACGCCAACAAGAACGCACTATTATGCGTATCTGTATACAACGTTCTAAAATGAAAAGAACATTCTTTATTAAAGAATTTCCTGGTAATGAAACAAATTCTGCATGGCTGGATGAGATGGCGTCATCTGACGCTGACTTTGCTCCCGCAATAAAGGCTAATCTACCCGACTTGCAACGCGCACAGCGCAAACTTCTTCAACTTGAAGAAGAATCACAGATTACACTGGCCGATATTAAAGACGTTAACCGTCGCCTATCAATCGGTGAAGCGCATTTCCGACGTGCCAAAAAAGAAATGGTAGAAGCTAACCTTCGTTTGGTTATTTCTATCGCTAAAAAATACACCAACCGCGGCCTTCAGTTCCTCGATTTAATTCAGGAAGGTAACATTGGTCTGATGAAAGCCGTCGACAAATTCGAATACCGTCGTGGTTACAAATTCTCGACTTATGCTACCTGGTGGATTCGACAAGCCATTACCCGCTCTATTGCGGATCAGGCACGGACAATCCGTATTCCGGTTCACATGATCGAAACGATTAACAAACTGAACCGCATCTCTCGTCAAATGTTACAAGAGATGGGCCGCGAGCCACTGCCAGAAGAATTGGCAGAGCGTATGGAAATGCCAGAAGATAAAATCAGAAAGGTTCTGAAGATTGCCAAAGAACCTATCTCGATGGAAACACCTATCGGTGATGATGAAGACTCCAGCCTTGGCGACTTTATCGAAGATGGTAACCATACCTCCCCTGTCGACTCAGCAACCGGCGAAGGCCTGCGCGAAGCAACACGAGAAGTACTGGCCGGACTAACCGCACGTGAAGCCAAAGTTCTGAGAATGCGTTTCGGTATTGATATGAATACCGATCACACACTTGAAGAAGTAGGCAAACAGTTTGATGTAACACGTGAACGTATCCGCCAGATCGAAGCAAAAGCACTAAGAAAGCTACGCCATCCGAGCCGCTCGGATCATTTACGCAGCTTCCTGGACGAATAGTTTTCTCTTTGCATATCAACCTATTGCGCAAATGATACAGAGCATGTATTATTTGCGCCTCTTCAGGGCCTTTAGCTCAGTTAATTAGAGCATTCGACTTATAATCAGTCGATTCCTCCTGAAAAGTGTAAATGGGCCTTTAGCTCAGTTGGTTAGAGCGCTCGACTCATAATCGAACGGTCACTGGTTCAAGTCCAGTAAGGCCCACCATTTTCACTGATACAATCAACAAGTTACAACTTCCCCCTACCCTTTCGACTTTCATCTCTTTCTACAAAATTGTCACATTACTTATATGCCTTTGCCTCGATTCGATACTCAAGTAATAGGCGGCGTAACACATTTTCACGTTGATACTGTCTCACCTAAGATCCTCTGTAGAGTCAGAATAATTCCACCCTGCACAATGAAGCTAATATTAAATAATTTCAGTATCTGTCCGGTACCATAGCAATCAATATAGTTACTACGATATAGTTCTATTCTTGGGCTATAGGGTGCCCATGTTATTGTCTGTAATCGTCACTATTCTGCGTAAGTTAGGTGGCTCAGGCGGGTATTCAGGATGAAAACCATTAATTCTTTTTTATCTCTCTTGCTGCTCTAGCCTTCGTGTTTTTAGTCATATTTTTCTAATCTTTCTGGCTTCTACGGTTATTATTGATCTCGTTTACTCGAATATTCATACAATCAGACCTATCTAATTATTCTCAACCCATAGCAGATCACAGATGCCAGCCTGCGGCGAAAACGCCACAGGCGCTTCCAGTAATAACGCCCTGATCTCCGCTTGGTCATAAACCTCACACGCAATATTAAGGCGAGCGAGATAAGCCGCCATCTGATCCCAGGGAAGTGATACTTCATGTGCTGTGCGTATACGCGGATGCAAGGTGGGCTGCTCATCACCACCTATCAGTAACTCTTCATATAGCTTTTCACCTGGACGTAATCCTGTGACTTTAATCTCGATATCACCAGCAGGGATTGCAAGACTCTTTACATCGTAACCCATCAGACGAACCATCTTTGTGGCTAAATCAATAATACGTACGGGCTCTCCCATATCCAGTACAAAAACATCACCACCTTGACCTAAGGCGCCCGCCTGAATAACTAACTGAGCCGCTTCGGGAATCGTCATAAAATAACGCGTGATATCTTTATGCGTTAACGTAATTGGCCCACCCGCTTTTATCTGCTTCTTAAATAAAGGAACAACAGAACCAGAAGACCCTAATACATTACCAAAACGGACCATACAAAAACGTGTACTACTTTGTCGCTGCGCCAAGCCTTGCAATACCAACTCAGCCAAGCGCTTACTGGTACCCATCACATTGGAGGGCCGCACCGCCTTATCAGTAGATATCAATACAAACGTTTCAACACCCGTATTAATCGCAGCTTCGGCTGCTCGCCAGGTACCAAACACATTATTACGCACGCCTTCAACCACATTATATTCAACCAAGGGAACATGCTTACAAGCCGCCGCATGATAAACAGTTTGTACACTGTAGGCATGCATGGCGGCTTCTAAACGATTTTGCCGCTGAACCGAACCCATCAGTGGAATAACACGCACATTAAGTGCTGTAGTGTTGCAGATTCCACTTAGCTCCTGATCTATCTGATACAACGCGAATTCAGACATCTCAAACAATACAAGTATAGTGGGCCGTTGTTGCAGTATCTGTCGACATAACTCCGATCCAATCGAGCCACCCGCCCCCGTAACCATAACGACCTTATTAGTGATATTGGCAGCAATTAAATCAGTATAAGGCTCAACAGGGTCTCTTCCCAGCAGATCATCAATACTGACTTCCTGGAGCTCACTTACTTTAGCCATACCACTAACAATATCTGCCATCCCCGGAATCGTCAGAACCTCGAGAGGTAAAAGGGCTAAACTTTCAATAATTTCACGTCGACGCTGGCGTGTTAAGCTTGGCACCGCCAGCAATATTTTTTGCGCGCCAAAACGCTCAGTTAGCCAAGCAAGTTCAGAAGGAGAGTAAACGGTTAAGCCCTGTAACACACTGTTAACGAATACAGAATTATCATCTACAAATGCCACCGCCCGATATTCATTCCCGTGAAGCAATGAGGTATTTAATTGCCTGCCAGAAGAGCCTGCGCCATAAATGATAACCGGAATTTTTTGTCGTTTGGTACTCTGGTTATACAGAGCTCTCACAGAAAGACGCGCCCCCCCGCACAAAATAAGTACGAATGCAGCATAAAGCACAGGAACTGAACGAGGCAGAAAGGCATGTAGATAATGTGCTGAAATAACCATAGCTGCTACTGAAACAGCGATACTGATTAACACAGTGGTAATGGCCTGGTGGCTTAAATAACGCAAAACAGCACGGTACAAGCCCAGGCGGATAAAACATAAAATCGTCACTGGCAAGATGGCAGCCAACATACCCCAATGCTTAGCAGATGATAACAACTCTAAATTTTCAAGCCGAAGTATATATGCCCCCCAAAATGCAGAGGTGATAAAAACAATATCAAGTACAACACTAATGATCCGTTTTATACTGCGCGGTTGTTTGAACAACCAGGTAATAGAACTAAACATCTACTCATCCATAAAAACGATACTAATTAAGATTGAACTCGGTCGCCAGCGCCCTTACCGGCAACCGTTTTAAAGATATACTGAAAGTAATTAATGAGCGACATTTCTCGAATCATTTGAGCATCCGTTTTTGCTAGTAATTGAGGAGTAGACATATCAATCTCACTGATCTGCGCCAGACCAGTAATACCGGGGCGAACAGCATAAACACCAAGCGCATCACGCTCACTGATCAGCTTTTCCTGATTGTACAAATTAGGGCGCGGGCCCACTAAACTCATTTCACCTTTTAGTACATTCCACAATTGTGGTAACTCATCTAACTTCGTTTTACGTAAAAAGCCACCTAGCTTAGTAATCGATGAAGAGGAAGCAAGATGGCTAGCAACTGAAGCAGTATCTACTTTCATAGTCCGAAATTTTGCCAGCGTAAAAGGCTTTTTATTTCGGCCCACGCGTTCCTGTAAAAATAACGGTGATCCTGTATCGAATAGCCCAAGAATGTAAATTACCAGTAACACTGGAAAGCCACATACCAGTCCCAGTAATGCAAAAACAACATCAAATATACGTAACATTGTACTATTTACTCTTTTAAAAAATGATCGGTTGTCGCTTTAATTCCTTGCTCAACCGTATAAGGCGGCTGCCAATTTAATAACTCACAGGCTTTACTAGAATCAACTTGTAACGACCCCACCAAGCGATCAACCACAGCGCGTTTACCTGTAACTGAACCTGCTACACGAAAAAAAGAAGCAGACACAGGAACCAGACGAGTCGGTTTTTTCATAGATGAACGCAACAAACATAACAGCTCCGTAAGCGACAAATCCTGTCCATCAGAGAGTAAAAAAGTCTGATTTGCCGCTGCCGGATGATCAATACACTTCACAATAAAACCCACTAAATTACCAATATACAACATACTGCGTATATTATGGATAGCACCAAAAGGTAGCGGTACAGCGGTATTTGCCAGCTTCATTAAGTTACGAAAATTAGCTTTTACTCCTGGCCCATAAATCAAAGGAGGACGGATAATAACGACCTCCATACCCGCATCCTGTGCAATTTTACGTAAGCCGTCTTCGGCTTCCATTTTGGACACACCGTAGGGATCCTGGGGTGCTGGCGTATCATTCACAGCAAAAGCCGGTAAAGATGTCGTAGTTTCACCATTAACTTTTATTGAGCTGATAAAAATGAAACGTTTAACACCAGCCATAGCGGCCTGACGCGCTAAGTGTAGTGTACCGGCAGTATTGACCTCACGATAGGCTGTTAATGGATCAACTGCTGAGTCTTTCATTATATGTGCGCGCGCTGCTGTATGGATAACCACTTGCCGTTTCTTCAGTACGTTTGACCAATCTGTCATTGAGTCAATATTACCTATAGCAACCGAATTCTGATCACTAGAAGTTGAAACAGCACGATATGCACCAATAACATCAATACCTTTCTCAGAAAAAACATGTATTAGGTGCTTACCGAGAAAACCATTAGCGCCTGTAATTAACACACAAACACCGTCAAGCATCGGTCAATAATTCTTTATAGATATTCATATGTTGCTCAACGATCTTTTTAATACCAAACTCCTGCTCTGCTAACTTCCTTCCTGCTTCACCCATTTTCTTACGTTTTAAAGGCCTCTCTATTAAGTCTTGAATTGCATCAGCCAGTGCTGTGGCATTCCTTACTGGAACTAAAATCCCTGTAACTCCAGGTACGATGGCATCACAACAACCTGGTACATCAGTTGTTATAACTGCGCGACCGCATGCTGCTGCTTCTACAAGTCCTTTTGGTAAGCCTTCACGATAAGAAGGTAAACACACAATATTTGCTGCTGCATACTGATGAGGAATATTTTTAGAATAATCTATCAACTCTACTACACCCTCTTTTCTCCATAACTCCATTTCAGATTCGGAAACGCTTGTCGGATTACCTTGATCAATCTCTCCGATTAAGCGCATTTTTAGAGGAACGCTACGTAGGCGGAGTATTCTTGCAGCCTCTATAAACTCAAAGACCCCTTTATCTCGCAATAAACGTGCAGCCATTACGACAACGGGAACACCTTGGTGTTGAGGACTCAACCGATAGCTATCAAGATCTACGCCTGAACCTTTAATAATTCTAACTTGCTTTAACTTTAGGCGGCAAAACTTTAAAAGTATGTTTCGATCATCAAGATTCTGAAAAATTACAGTCGCCGTCTCTCCAATTGCTAAATTATACATTAAAGATATAAGCCTGCGACGGATAATCGCCATTTTAGTTTGCGCTATAAACACAGTACCTAAGCCTGTGATAGCTACAACCACTGACTTTATTCTAGCCATCCTAGCGGCTATACCACCATAAAGCACGGGCTTAATTGTTATCAAATGAACCAAATCTGGTTGTACGTCTTTAAACAAACGATATAAGTAAATAAATGCTCTAAATTCAACGAATGGATTTTGACCTCTGCGAGTAAAAGGAACTCTATGATGAACAAAACCATAATTCTTGATTTTTTCAACTTCTACACTACCCATAGATGCAATATGGACGGTATAGCCACAGTCTCGTGCAGTAATCGCAATAGGCAAGCGATGAGAAATAAAAAACTCAAGAGAATTTACGACAAATATAATTTTCAACAAAATGTCACCAACCAAATTTAATAGAAACGAATTTTATCTTTATTAACATCTAACAAAGGTCTTATATGAAAATCAGCACAAAAAACAACAAAAAAATAATATCGAATAAAAAGTGCAGCATATAGCTTACAAATATAGGATAAAACAAACTAGAAACACGAGTTATAATATTTTTTATATAACCAAATTAATAGAAAAAATACAAAAAACCAAACTAATAGGCGATATTTCTACAGACAAAGGGATAATAGAATAAAGCGCCACCACCTTAGCAACATGATCACTACCAAAATATGAGGGGCTAATATTTAAAAGTATCAGAAATATAACTATAATAAAAAATAATGCAGCATTAAAACCAAAAAACTCCAGCTATTTTATAACCAAGCCCTAAGAGTAGTAAAAAAAACAGGAGGGTCATAAATACTAGTTTCAAAATAGTCCATACTTAAAAACCAACCTTACTAGTGCACCAAAAACATTGAAAAATAATTATATACTTATCAATACAGGTTTATTTATTATTAGAAATTAATACATAGACCTACAAATTAACCAATTAATCTACTTTTATTTTATCCCATTGATTATTATAATTAAGAGCCATTTTATCAATACAAAAATTATCAACAATTCGGTTACGAGCATTATCTTTACGCACATTCCAACCAAAATCATTCATGGCACATTTTGCTTTAATTATTGCCTCTGCAAGGGCAGCCGGATCCTTAGATGGAACAACCCAACCTGAACCCTCAACTATATATCCTGCGTCACCTACATCCGTGGTGATGCACGGAGTACCACAAGCCATTGCTTCACATATAACATTAGGAAAAGCCTCCCCAAAAGCACTTGAAGTTACGTGCACATCGAGTATGTTCATAATTTCGTTTATGTTATTCTGCTGACCTAAAAGAATAATTTCATTTTCTAGTCCTAATTCCGAAATTTTCGACACTAGCTCCCTATTTTCTTTAACCAATCCGTAACCTATTAATAAGCAACAAAAATAAACGCCTTTCTCTTTCACATTTGCTAAAGCGAGTAATAAATTTTCATGATCTTTTTGAGGCGCGAAGCGAGCCACCGAACCAATAACAAACCGCCCATCATGATTACTGAGTATTGAATTTTTAATAGAACTACTATTTTCTAAAGCAGGCATAAAATCACTTGTATCATAACCATTAGGTATAACCATCAGATTAATTTTTGAATACCCATATTCCAAATGAGTTAACTGTGACTTATAACCACAGCAAATAACCGACACAGGAACTTTATAAGAAAGCTTAGAGCATAAATTAGACATCAAATGAGTAGTTTTTGGATCTGCTATCTTATCAAGATTAGTATGATGTATTCCCCAAAAAACAGGAACTTTGGGAAAAAAAAACCCATACACACCAACAAAGAAATTGGCATGATACATCCAAGATTGAATTAAATCGGGCTTAAATCTTCTTACTAATTTTAAAAAAGTTAATGCCCGTAAAAAACCTCCTATTCCAGACTTTATATCTAGTAAAGTAATAGAAAAGCCTTCTTGAAAAAATAAATCCGAGTACTTCCCACCCTTACCAAGACATACAATATAATGACTATGCTCTGGGCATGCATGTACTAATCTGTATAGCACAGCCTCCGCTCCTCCATCTTTTAAGTCAGTTATAACATGCAATACTTTCATCCGAAGTTCATCCTCTACATAGTTTCTCGTACTGTTCAACTGCAACCACCTTATCAAACTCATTTCCTCTTTCAATCAACTCATTCTTTTGAAATCTATTTTCTTCAAGCACAGCCACCATTGCTGCCGCAAGAGAATCAGGATTATCAAGCTTAACTAAAGTACCAAATTGACCTCCCATCAAAATTTCATTTGGCCCACTAGGGCAATCGGTAGATATTACAGGCACACCTAAGACTAACGCCTCAGCAATGACGTTACCGAACCCCTCAAAGTCAGATGACAAGACCAGAGCTTCAGCTGCAGCTAAAAAACAAAAAGGGTTGTCGATAAAGCCTAAAAGGTAAACACAATCATTTAGCTGTTCATCCTCAATTAACTTCATAAGCTGATTCTTTTGAGGCCCATCTCCTAAGATAACAAGAATGATATTTTTGTCGCGGCTCCGCACTTGACGAAACGCCTTTATCATTAAGTCGTATCGTTTCTGTTTCACTAATCTACCAATCCCGATCAGGTAGCGCTTTGAGAACAGCTCATTCACAATAGGACTAATATTAAGAGGAATACACTCAGAGAGCGTGCGAATGCGGCTAGAATCGATCGGGTTATATATTACTTGGAGGCTATCTCTATCAAGATCTAAGCTTACACTCAAATCATCTGCCACCCCTTCAGATACAGCGATAACATTCTCAGCTAATGGGTATAAATATTTCGCACATAATTTAAGCAGAAATGCCTTACGACTGGGCAGGCCTGCTTTTTCTAGTGAATAGTGATTATGTTCGGTTACCACAATCCTACCTTTAAAACGTGCCAGTTGTGAGGCTATCAATACAATAATATTCAGATGGGTAAGGCATGAGAATATAGTCGTAGAACCACAGCCTTTAATATAACGCTGCAATTTAAAAACACTTCGAGAAGCACTGCGCCCAAAAATACATATAACGTTAACTTTTGGATTGACGCTATCTCGATATGGACCTTCATCATTGATCACTACTAAATCAACATTAAAACCTTTATCAGCCAGCCCCTCGGCCAAGTCGATAAAGACCCGCTCTGCCCCCCCTCCTCTGAAAGAGGGCATAATTAAACTAATTTTTTTTAATGAAGCCATTTTAGAAGCAACTCATTCAGAAATAGAAAAATAGGCGAAAATCCAACATCAGCCATCAGAATACCTACACCATCCATGATTTTGATTTAAGCTCATAAAAGACTCTGTCAATTTGCGCAGCAAGCTGCTGCGTCAGGTTTTTAGAGTCGTTTAATTTACCAAGTAAAATTGCTTTATTAAAGTTTTCTATGAGCGCGCTTGATGATACGCAGTCTGCTGACAGAATCATCTCAGAGTCTACGCCAAGGTCATCCAATATAGCCCACTTAGCACCAGAGTCATATGAGATCGCTATAATCGGAGTGCCCACAGAACTGGCAAAAATCGCTGAATGCATGCGTGAGGCCACCAACACATCAGCAGAGATATACTCATTTAATAATTCTTCAGTTCCTAGATAGCTTTGAACGACTTCTATATCTGCATCAACATTCTGACTAATGATGCTCTGTAGTTCTTGCTCATAAGGTTCTAGTGAGTAAGTTACTTGTGGTATTACCCGAATTTTATAATTCAAATGAGTGATATGATTAATAAGATCTGATATAGCCTTCAGGTAACGCAGGTGAACCTCATCGTTTAAAAACTCTCGTCTTCCTACAAGTGTCAAAGCGACTACCCTTCTGGACTCACTGACAGAATTAAGTTCTTTTTGTGTAATGACCTTATTCAATGAGTAAAATGACAAATCTGGCATATATTGGAGAGACTTACAGCTATTTCCTCCTAATACACACTCGTTTATATAGCGCAGTGTACTTTTTTCTCTAACTAAAAACAGTTTTGAATTGCGAACCACCAAACGAATCAAATATCGTGAAATACTGCTATTTAAAGTCCACACTGACGAACCAACGCATATAACAGGTTTTTTTAAAAACATACAAATAAGGGGGTTAACACACAACTCAAAAATCTTTAAGGCTTCAGAAAAACGTCCTTTACCTCTAAAATTACGACCATTCCAAACCACTATATCAGCAGATAAATACTTTTTAAAAGCCTGCCTCTGAGATTTAGACAAGAGAAATTTTGTAATAATCAACGGGACTCCCATCCGCAACAACATAAGAATCACACAAAACCACATAACATACATTACCCGAAGAATGTTCTTAGTCGGCTTTAACCGCCCTAAAAGTCCATCTATAGGTTTAAGAAACACGGTAGGATAGACTCCTCCTGATGTATCTAAGGAATAATCTTCCCTGTATCCTCTGAACTCTCTCTTTGCATAAGAAAACTCATTGGTACCAAAGTAGCTAGTAATACTGAGTTCTCCCTCCAAATGTCTTTCGCAGAGCTCTATAATCGATCTCTGCATAATATCGTCACCGGAGTTTGTCTCTTGGGCAAAATCCAAAAGAAGGAGCTTTTTTTTCACTAAATTACTCATTATCAAATTCATTTTTAAAATGCTTATTGAAGATAGCTAAAAGCTTACTCCCCCCATTACGCCAAGAAAACTGTGCGACATTTTTCAAATTCTCTGTCGCATAGCGATTGAGAAGCTCTTCGTCACTCAACAACTGGATAATTCGCTTCGGGAATGCCTTATTTTTAAGCTCACTTTCCTTAAGAAAGTCTCCATTCAAAACCTCAGGAATCCCCCACGCTCCCTGAGTTAACACAGGCAAACCACAAGCCATAGCTTCATAAATCACAGTAGGAATTGATTCATACCCAAGCGAAGGCACTACACATAAATCTGCTGCGTTATAGTAGCTAGCCAAATCAGACTCTGGAACATTCTCACATAATATGACATATTCCCTTTCAGACGCCATATTATATATTTGCTTCCTGAAATCTTTTTGACGACCAATAAAGCCCATCACTATTATAAGTTTAGTGTCACTTAATGTATCTCGGACTTCATCCATTGCTTTGATCAGAAGATCTATCCCCTTTTTGCGCGCAGCCCTGCCAACAAAAATAACTACCTTTTCCGTTTCACCGATTCCCAATCGATTTTTTATTTTTTGTCCAGACTCTTTATGTTTGAAATAAAGGTTCTCATCATAGCCATTATAAACGACTTCAACTGGTTTATTTCCAACAGCATAAAGTTCTTGCATTTCTTTTATCTGGAACGCGCTCGGCGACAATAGTAACTCCGCTTGCTTCCAACACCATTTATCCATACTGTGTTGCAATTTACCATTTACTTTTAGTAAAAAATAAAACAACCAGCCACCTTGACGAGCAGCCTTAAGTTCTGGTGTCGAAGTACCATGCGCAGTATAAACAAGATGTGATTTTAAAAGACCCATTTTTTTCAGAAGACCAAGCCATGGGATATTGAGGTGATGTACATGTATAACATCGTAACTATTATTTCTAGATAAGGAGAGGTATTTTATAAACATCTTCAATTCATAAGAAAAAGATTTCACCATCCCTTTTAAGACACCATCACCTATAGAGTAAACCCTTACCCCATCCAACTCATAAGAATCGCGGCTATCACCTGTCGAAACAACATCTATATCACAACCCATCTTACTTAGAGATATTGTTTGATAGAAAGGATTTTTTATCATTCCACTAATCACAGCATCATTTCCCGACTTTGGAAACATTTGTGTAAATACAAGAATCGAGCGAACAGTCTTACTCATACAATCATCTTCTCAATTATCAATTATCAATTATCAATTCACCAGTGTACGATACAGCTCTCGACCCTCTCCAAATATTCTGTCAAGCTTAACGTTAGCACACGATGCAATGAATCATCAGCTTTCAATCTTCCTGAGTCATAAAATGACTTTGCATAAAGGAAATTTGATATTAAATCATGTCTACCAAGATCATATAACACCCTATGCGTAGGAGATTGGTAACCGCTGCGATAAGGATGCTCCGATGTGTAAAGGTCAAAACCGAAAGCTTTAATTTCTGAAAATTCGAAATATGATAGATCGTGCAAAATCGCTTGAAATGCTTGAGGCACACCATTGAAAAAATAATCATTTCTATGTATTAATCTCGCATGATCTCGGACTGCTTGATATACTTGGTAATCATATTCGAAAGATCTGTATATTGAGAACAATTTTGTATTGTAAGGTCGGATAGTACGCTCTTGATGGAGCAATTTAGAATGGTAGGAGTTATAGTATGATATACATTTACCACTAGCTATAAACTCATTCGCGAGTGGATTACACCCATGCTCATTAGTCGTTATCAATAGATCATACTGCCTCAACTCTTCGACATCTAGCATTTTTGATGCTGCAGGGCCCAGTATAGCGATACGTTTCCCACTCACCATCTTTGCATATTTTTCATCTTTAATATTATTGGAAACATTTTTCTGATACCGAGAAAACCCTGCTTGAATTATTGGGTCAAGCTCAGATGACAAGCCACCCATTGTCGATTTTATTTTTTTTACATCCCAACCAAGTTCCATCATCGCACTCATTGCTCGATGATCTCGTTTTAAATCTCCCGGCACTTGTTCATGCTTCTGTATGGAGCGAGCAACAGCTTTAGATCTCAATACTGCGGACTCTGAAACCAAGCCGTTGGAAAAAAAGGAAAAATAAGCCTGTAACCATTGGTCAGTTGACAGGCTATCGCTATCAAGCCCTTGAATACTTCTCATACAGGGGCGCACGCCATCCAATTTGTATTTATTTAACAGGTCACCTACTAAAAATGATATTGAATCATCGGAGTGGTGTTCCGCGCACTCTATATCGTCAATATCATTACTAATTTTTTCATACCGTCTTTCACTTGAGGTTTTCCTAAAGCCGTCAAAATTTCTAACTACTTTTTCGGGCACCATTTTTTTCAGCCCTATCCTTAGTCGTGAGGTCACTCTGTTTTTCAAGATGAGGATAACTAAATTCCTCCAAAGAAAAACTATTTGTTCTATTCTGATTTTTTTTTGCATTAAAATCTCAAAAAATTGGCGCTGTAATATTTATATAGCATTCACGATTCATAAGGATATGATTTATTATTTAAGCTATATATATTCATTACAATCAAATACGATCTATTCATTCTAAGTACTAACTAATTTCAGCCAAGTTATTTATTGAAAGTACTTGATGTTCATCACAGTACTTCTTCCACTGCGAAAACTCAGTCCACTCATGGACAAAAATAAAATCTATATCTTCTTGCTTGGCAACCTTATGGTCAAGCTGACTATCTCCAAAAAATACTGCTGGATGTAAGAAGTTAACAGATTCCTTTTCACGTTTAACAATAAGACCCTTATCATCAGGGCTTCCGAAAATCCCTCCATCAAATAGCTGATATAAGTTTCGGGCCTCAAAGACTTCTCTCAGCTCTTTTTGATCTCCCCCAGACGCAACCATCCATAGGGTTGCTGGGTATTTTTTACGCAAAGCATGTAATCCAGATGCAACTTTGCATTTCATAAGACCATCTCTGACTAAATGAGCGTAAAGCTCTAATACACGTTCTTTTTCGAAATTTTCGATAGTAACTTTTAATATATCATTAAAGAAGTAGTCAATTTTTTTATACCGGGAAACACCCCCATTCTCTATATGATACTGGATAAACTTCTCGGCTGCCTGATCTCCATATGACTCAACAGCCTGGTAAAATGCTGCAGTCTTTAATCTATTCGAGTCAAGAAGCACACCATCACAGTCGAAGATGAAAGTATTATATTTTCGGAGATTCATCGTAGAAATATCGCCTCCTCTACTGCACTTATATCTTCCGGTATATCAACAGCAAGACTTCCCGAAGGTGTTTCAAACATCCTTATGCTTAGGTTCAATTCAAGATAGCGCAGTATTTCTATATCCTCACAACTCTCGAGGTAACTTTTACGACCGAACGCCCTATATTGAGCCAAATCGGAACGACTGAAACCATATATGCATACCTGCTTAGCGTATTTACCAGGGGCACTCTGCTTAGTTTTATGACCAGGAACAGGCAATCTTGACATATACACCATCATATCAGCTTCATTAACGACGACCTTAGGCACATTTACACTTGTAGGGTCTTCTTTATCATTCATCCAACAGTATCCACATACGATATCATAAGGATGATCTAGTTTGATTTGGATACATCGACGGATATCTTCAGGACGGACTATCGGCTCATCACCTTGCACATTTATAAACACGTCGTAATCCAGTTTTTGTGCTGCTTCGGCAACTCGATCTGTTCCCGTCAACGCTTCTGGATCAGTCATTATCGCATTAAATCCCGCTGAAATAACAACTTCAGCAATAAGCTCACTTTCTGTAGCCACATATACATGCTCTCTCCCGACAGCTTCTGCAGATAATTCTGCGACCCAAAGAATCATCGGACGTCCATGAATTTTAGCTAAAGGCTTACCAGGGAAACGACTTGAGGCATAACGGGCTGGAATAATTACGCAACTAGACATAATATATAAGTTACTCTTTAAATTTATTAATCAACAAGAATTGTTAACTAAGCACCGAATTGTCAGCGATTCCAACTCAAAATACTTATTCCTGTAGCCACAGGTGTAAAATAAGGAGAAAGTTGAGCATCATAAAGAATAGACACTTTTGACAACTATACCTCTGTGAATAGTCGGAGTAATAGATACACAAGGTTGACGAGTATTCATTACTTTAAAGCTCTGCAGAACCATATCTATTTCATCATTCCTAGCATCCCCTCGTGGGTACCCATCAAAACCTGCCAGAGAAATAGATTTAGCTTTTCCACTATAAGTAACTGCAAGAGCATATGCCATAACCAACGGACTAGGTGTAATACAATACTCTCGCCCAAATTTAAAGGTATCTGGTTCAACACCCACACCAAAATCCAACAAAACCTTTTCGGCAAAGGATGCCAAAAGATTCTTCGGTAACATTGAAGCGGGTGTTATCAACGGCTGACTTAGACAAAGATGGGCTTCTACATCTGAAAGCATTCGCACAGGGTGAGACGCAACTCTGAAATCAATAAGCTCACCAGCAATATCAGTCCTTGTATTCAGAGCAAGAACCAAGGGTTTCTGTCGATGCACGTAGCGCTCGATTGCTTCTCTGTGTTCAATAACAGACGGGCCCGCTCCAAGAATCAGCACATCACGGCCTTCGAGTAGCGAAGCGGCCTCCCATGTTCCCCTAGGCTCACCTTTGTAAAAACGACTAGCGATATCAAGCTCATCAATTGAGAATTTTTTCGCACCATTTTCGCGGAGATGGTCAATCACGGCAAGAATATCCTCATCATCATAGCGTGGATCGCTTAGCATCTCTTGGATATAGGTCGGATGTATACCGTACTTCCCTGAAAGATAATAGTAAATACTTGTCCCCCAGCCTTTTTTTTCCTTCATAGGCCCAAATGTACTGCTAATCAAGCTCAATAAGGGCAGCGAGTCCGAGGTCCTATTCAGCAGGCTATCCACTTCAACAACCATTTCTTCTGTTCGCGCATTACCAGGCCCACGCCCCATCCCTGCAATAGTCGAGTCAACCCAAGCAGCTCCTTCATCCAATGCCTTTAAAGCATTGGACATAGCTAGCCCTTGATTATTATGAGTATGTATTCCTATTAGACCCGGCCAACTTGAACTAAGAGCTCTGATCACGCGCGAAACATCACTGATCTGCATCCCTCCCAAACTGTCTGCAAAATAGAGTACATCCACAGGAAAAGCAGCAACTTCCTGACTTAGACTCTCAAGCTCCTGAACAGATCGGTCTGCCACTTGCATCAAATTAAACCCAACTTGATACCCTCGACATTTTAGCCAGCTAGCCGCCGGCAAAGCGGCTCTAAACTCATGAACATGACAAGCTATACGGACCAAATCAAGTGGTGTAGTACTTGCAAACTCAGGTATTAGGAGCTGCAACCTCTCTTCGCTTAAGGCACCGTCCATTATGATATCTGACGCATTTAGCATCACACCAACCGTAAGCCCAGAAGGAATTTCTAACGTTCGCAAAAACTCATCTGTTGTAAAGGCGCAAGCCCCCTTAAATCCTTCATTTCCCCAAAACCTGAATCCTAATTCAACAACATCCACTTTAGCCGCTTTCATCGCACGAAGGTAGCGCCCTATCAATTCACTCGAAAAGTCCCAGTTTGTATAATAACCACCATCACGAAGCGTACAATCGAGCATCTTAATGTTATTTTTTTTGATATTCATGATTACACCATAGCCTTAAACTGTGGGTCACTCTCTGATAGTTCATTAAAACTGCCCTGAGCCTTGACGTGCCCACCGGCCAGTATAACCACATTATCGCAATTACTAACTGTACTTAAGCGGTGAGCAATTATAATAATTGTCTTATTATTTTGGAATTTTTCTATTGCTTGCATGACAGCTTGTTCTGTAACGGTATCCAAGGCACTCGTTGCTTCATCAAAGACCATAACAGAGGGATCATGATAAAGAGCACGGGCGATACCAATTCTTTGGCGCTGCCCTCCTGACAAACGAACACCACGCTCACCAACTAAGGATTCATAACCTCCTGGAAGCTCTTGAGAAATAAAGTCATGCACCTGAGCCATCCGCGCACAGCGCTCTACCTGCGCCATATCGATTTCTTCTCGCGATAATCCGTAAGCAATATTTTGAGCTATACTAGTATCGGTCAAAAATATTTCCTGAGGGACATATCCAAGAGTTCGCTGCCAATCTCGAAGGTTATTCTCAGTCACTAGCTTACCATCAACCAGTATCGCTCCTTCCGATGGCCGAAGAAGCCCCAAAATAATATCGACTAGCGTGGTTTTACCAGATCCTGTACTTCCGACAATTCCAATAGAGCTACCGACCGGTATTTTTAAATTAATGCCCGATAATGTCATTTTTGTCGTCTCAGGATAACTAAAATCCACATTATCTAATTCAATATACTCTCGCGCATGATCAAAACCTGTAACATTTTGCTGATGAGAATCAGGCACTCCGATCGACAAATCCCGGCGTAAGTTTTCAACGGTAAGAGCTCCATATCTAAGATTTGCCATACCTAAATAAATTGCTGTAGTCGCAGGCTGGATACGATATGCAGCAAATGCATATAATCCAAGCAAAGGCAACACCTGCCCCAATGCACCACCTTGCCCACCTCCTTGCTGATGCAGCAAAGCTAATGTGAGTAGGATTACTCCTCCAAAGGCAATTGCCTCAATTAAGAATTTGGGGGCCTGAGTCAGCGTTTGATGCCCGGCATAAATTCGCGCAAACTGCCTTGACGCAGAAGAAAAACGGTCCATATAAAAAGGCTCACAACCGCGCAATTTGATACTTTTGATACCTCCAAAAGCTTCAGCCGCCATCAAAAACCGTTCGCTGTTGCTTTCTACGCGTAATTTACCTGTTCTTTCAAGATAACCACGAATTGCCAGGTACACAAAAAAGTAAAGCAAACCAAATGTCGCCGCTACAATTATGGCGAGTTTCGGATCAGCTATCACAAGTAGAGCAATCAGACTTACAAGCACAACTGAATAAGCCAGCATCATAATCACAGGGCGCAGAGTTTGATGTACAAACTGATCCACTTCTGATAATACAGTTTTTGACATCTCTCCACTATGACGACCAAGAAAAAAGGAGTAAGGCTGATACAGGTAAGTCTCAAGTAATCGAGAACCTATCGAGTCTCTACGCATCTCAATAAATCGATTAAGATAAAAGTGAGTAAAGGCCCGATATATAGAAGAGGTAATTATAATCAAAAACGCGCCAACACCAAGCGCCATGAGAAATTGATCTGCGCTATTAACACCAAAACTCTTCGACATATCGAACAATTCGCTTAACACAGGATTTATATTAATCATCTCTGGGTTCCCTAAAACAGCAAGAAATGGCATCACCGAAACCACGCCTATTGACTCAAGTAAAGCCATCCCAATAACCATCAATAAAACCCTTAGACCTTGACGCTTTTCATGATGAGTCAACAAATCAAGGATATTCCGAAAAGTTTTCATAAACCCTATAAACCTTATAAACTATTTTTATAGTAAAAATAAGTTCAAAAATAATGCATCACCCTCAAATGGGTTACATGCCACAGCTAATATTACTTGTTTCTACTAGAGTGCACATATATGCATCAGTTACCACTAGACACAACTATGCAAACATTATCCGTTGAACTAAGAATATCCTGTAAAACTACTGACATCACCGGCAGGAAAAATCTTCATAAACTACTTATCACCTTGCATAAAACTTACATACCAAGGCATCGCTTTAGTTATCCCTGCTTCGATATCGAATACTGGAGCATAACCCAGCAGACGTTGCGCTTTACTGATATCGGCCTGAGAATGGCGCACATCACCGGCACGAAAAGCGCGGTATACAGGTTCTTTATCGTAACGCACTTCATTATCGCCAAGGCTCTGTTTAATGGCGTTAAATAACTGATTCAGATCCGTTCGCCCACTCACAGCAACGTTATACACTTCACCTTTTGCTGCTTCACCGGAGGTAGCAGCCAATATATTCGCTTGCACGGCATTCTCAATAAAACAGAAGTCACGACTGGTTTCGCCATCACCATTAATGAAAACTTCCTCATTTTTGATCATGGCGGCGGTCCATTTAGGAATAACTGCCGCATAGGCTCCATCCGGATCTTGGCGTTTGCCAAAAATATTGAAGTAACGCAGTCCTATGGATTTAAAGCCATAGGTGCGCGCAAACACATCTGTATAGAGTTCGTTTACATATTTTGTAACAGCGTAAGGAGATAGTGGATTGCCAATAGTCTCTTCCACTTTGGGTAATGCCGGATGATCACCATAGGTGGAGCTACTCGCCGCATAGGTAAAACTTTTTACCTCTGCATCACGTGCTGCCACCAGCATATTCAGAAAGCCGCTGATATTTGTTTCATTGGTAGCGATAGGATCGTTAATCGAACGGGGCACAGAACCCAATGCTGCCTGGTGCAATACATAATCAACACCCGTACAGGCTGTATGGCAGTCTTGAAGCTGGCGAATATCGCCTTTAATAAACCTGAACCCTTTCCACTGCTCAGCCGTTACCTGTGATTGCACTTCATCTAAATTATGTTGAAAGCCGGTTGCAAAGTTATCCAGGCCGATAACACGTTGATTCAGTTTCAATAAATGCTCTAATAGGTTAGATCCGATAAAACCTGCAACACCTGTCACTAGCCAGGTTTTCGGGGTGGCCAGAAGCTCTGTTTTAATCTGTTCGTAACGAGTCATGTTTTTTCCTTAAAGACGAAGGTCAGTAGCTTCTGCAGGCAAAATGTATTTAAGATCGTAGAGTACATGCTCCGGCTTACCAAATGATCGAATGCCTTCTGCTCCCATCGCTTTAAACTGTTGGTGCGCTACCGCAATAATAACGGCATCGTAAGCACCCTGCTCCGGCGTTGATACCGGTGTGATACCATATTCGTGTTCAGCATCTGTCACATTGATCCAAGGGTCATGACAGTCAACATTAATACCGTAATCTGAAAGTTCATTGATGATATCGACCACTTTGGTATTACGCAGATCGGGGCAATCTTCTTTAAAGGTTAATCCCAATACCAGCACACGCGCACCATTTACCTGAATTCTTTTCTTCAGCATAGATTTAACTAACTGACTAACGACATATGCACCCATGCCATCATTCAGACGACGCCCTGCCAGAATAATTTCAGGCTGATAACCAACAGACTGTGCCTTATGAGTGAGGTAATAGGGATCTACGCCTATGCAATGACCACCGACCAAACCCGGACGGAAGGGTAAGAAGTTCCATTTCGTTCCGGCTGCTTTGAGTACTTCTTCTGTATCGATACCTAGCTTATTGAAAATAACCGCTAATTCGTTAATCAGACCGATATTGACATCACGTTGCGTATTTTCAATAACCTTGGCAGCCTCGGCCACTTTGATAGAGCTGGCTTTATAGGTGCCGGCAGTAATAATTGAGCGGTAAAGGCTATCGACAAAATCTGCTACGTCGGGTGTCGATCCGGAGGTCACTTTCAGGATAGTGGTAACACGGTGTTCTTTATCACCCGGATTGATACGCTCGGGGCTATATCCACAGAAAAAATCAACGTTGTATTTCAGACCAGATTCACGTTCTAAAACAGGAACGCAATCTTCTTCTGTCGCACCGGGATAAACGGTCGATTCATAAATAACAACATCACCCTGCTTCAAAGCTTTGCCGATGACGGCACTGGCTTTAAGCAAGGGCGTAAGATCAGGCTGCTTGTGTTCATTAATAGGCGTTGGCACCGTCACAATAAAAACATTACAACTTTTCAGCGCGTCAATTTCAGAGCTATATGTTAATAATGATGCTTCTGCGAGTTCTTCACTACTGACTTCAAGCGTACTATCAACACCGGCCTGTAACTCCTCCAGCCGGGCTTTATTGATGTCAAAACCTACCGTTGGATAATGCTTACCAAACTCAGCGGCGAGAGGTAGCCCGACATAACCTAAACCAAGAATTGCGATGCGAGTGTCTTGAATAGAAAAATCCATTAACGTGCCTACCGATTAAAAGCCAATAAAAAGAGAAGAAAGTTCATTAAAATCATTTATTCATATTTGCTACAGGTAAGAGTATATGCCATCTCCTCCTTGAGACAAAAGCGTAGACGAAAAACAGAGATTAGCCACTAATAGATACTACTCATTAAAAATTAATAGTTACCAATTTAGACAAAAAACCACAGCTCTTCAATCAGTAAAATGAAGGCAATTCTAGCATATGAGGATGGACTTGTACGATAAGCCCCTCACATTCACTACCATTTCCCCTACAATACTCTTTTCCGCCCCAATGAGCCCACATACCTATGCTACCACCTGAAACGGCACCTGCCCCCGAACACAATAAGCAGCCTTGGTTTACGTTACCGACCGTAACTAAACCTAAAACAGCGATCATCCTCGGTGCGGGCCTTTCAGGCTGCGCTATGGCCGAAGCACTGGCCCGGCGCGGAATTAGTGTGCAGTTGATTGATCGTTGTGATGCTATTTGTCAGGAGGCTTCCGGTAATCATCAGGGCGTTTTATACGCTAAGCTGCCTACGGCACCTACGCTGGCAGGTGAGTTTCATTTATGCGGTCTGGAATACACGCTGCGATTGTTAATGATTAAGGGCTGCATGGATGGCAAAATAGCTTCTCAATGCGGTGTCTTGCAACTCGCTACTTCCGCGAAGGAAGTGGCTCGTCAGAATACTTTAATAGCCAGCGAGCATTACCCGCATGAGGTGGTTTCGAGTGTATCGGCGGAGCAAGCCTCGATTATTGCCGGCACTGATATTCAACATCAGGCACTTTACTTGCCACGGGCTGGCTGGGTTCAGCCTAAAAGCTTTTGCGATACATTGATTAACCATCCCTATATTACGCTAACGCTGTCAACTACAGTCATCTCTATCGCTCAACAGAGCCCTACTCAACCGGGCGATTGTAGCTGGAGCGTGACCGACCAGAGCGACAATCAGCATAGCGCCGATATCTTGATCGTCGCGTCAGCCACACAGGCTAAAGAATTTAATTTACTCAGCCATTTACCGATTAAACCGATTCGCGGACAGGTATCCGTAACACCAACAGCGTCTGGCATGCCCGTTTTAAAAACGGTGATCTGTGGTGCAGGCTATATTTCACCCTCTCTGGATAACCGCTATAGTTTTGGTGCCACGTTTGATCTGCATGATCAATCGCCACAGCTACGGCATGTAGATCATGAAGCCAACCTTACTATGCTATCTAATGTTGTGCCTGATTTCGCCAATCAACTCCCACCCATTGATGAATGGACAGGCAAAGTTGGCTACCGTTGCTCGACACCTGATTACTTACCGATTGCTGGCCCCGCACCTATCGTTCATCAATATATGGACCACTATGCTAAATTACAGCATGATAGAAAATGGAAGTTTGCTAACAGCCCGGCGCCGTTACATAGTGGCCTTTATGTGAATGTCGGTCATGGCTCGAAAGGACTGATTACAGCGCCATTGGCAGCGGAGTATTTGGCTGCATCGATATGCGGAGAACCGTTACCTTTTTCCCGCAAGATTAGCTATGCATTGCACCCTGCACGTTTTATTATTAAATCGCTGGTCCGAAGCAACAACCATAATGAATCTCAAGGAGTAAAGTAATCAGCCGCTATTCAATTAACACTTGAGGAAAATATACTGATGTCGTTAATTATTATAGATCATGGTAACCGGATCGAAACACCGATTAGCTCTCTGTTTCCGGCACGCGGAGTAGATGCGACTACGCAACCCAAGGCACTACACGACAGTTCAGGGACTGAAAAGCGCTTGCATGCGGATGGCGAAAGTTTTACTGATTTCCTTAAAGGGGAAACAACAGCCAACAGCCCTAAACAACAGACGCCCAACACCTACAGCGCCATTAATCCCGATAAACCTAAATCACACAGCGTAAAACTCAAGGCCGCACAAATTATGACATGGCCGGTGCATACGATTGCCCGTGAAGTCACATTCAAAGCCGCCTGGATACGGATGCAGGAGCTACATATCAGCCATTTAATGGTGACAGGGGCCAACGATGATCCGGTAGGAATCATTTCACATATTGATATTATTGAGCACGGCAAAGAATCAACTGTCAGCATTGCCAACTTTTATACTCGACAATTGATTGCCGCTTCACCCGACACCGATATTTCGGTTATTTCATCCAGCTTTATTGATTATAAAATCAATGCGATGCCAGTATTCGATGAGGAAAGCCAGTTATTAGGAATAATTTGCCGGTCGGATCTACTGCGGTTATTAATCAGCGGACCTCACATTGAAAGCTGGGCCTGAACCGTTAGCCGATAAGCTTAGCGTTGTAAGCGCTCTCGTAGCACAAGATTAGCTTCGCCCGTGGCTTCGCTAAATAATATGACGATTTCTTTACTTGTCAATTTACGTTTTATCTGTTCTACGCGCTGCGCGAGGGGCGTTTCCTCAAAACCGTAATCGGTTCCGTCACGAGTAACAAACTCTTCTATCATGCCCTCAAGCGCTTCATCAGAGACAGCTTCTACCGGTACAATCATTCTACTAAGACCCCATAAGATGTAAGCAATTGTATAAAGGCGTTTTCATCCAGCACACTGACCCCTAACGATTCAGCTTTCGCTAGCTTACTTCCCGCCCCTGGACCGGCGACCACACAATCCGTTTTTTTAGACACACTACCCGATACCTTGGCACCCAGTGATTGTAATTTCTCCTTGCCTTCGTCCCGACTCATACGCTCAAGCGTGCCGGTCAGTACATAGACTTTACCGCTCAGCGGTAAGTCTTCCTCCGGCGCTGGTGTATGTTCTGGCCAATTGACGCCTACTTGGCGTAAGGCATCAACCACCTCAAGATTATGCGTTTGCTGAAAGAAGGTTTTTATATGCCGGGCAACAATGTCGCCTACATCGGACACACCCAATAGTTGCTCTTCACTGGCCTGAATCACGCCATCCAGATTACCAAACGCATTAGCTAAATTACGCGCGGTTGCCTCTCCCACCTCACGAATACCCAGGGCATAAATAAAACGCGCCAAGCTTGTTGATTTACATTTTTCAATGGCGGCCAGTACATTCAAGGCAGACTTCGGCCCCATACGCTCCAGCCCAGCGATATCTTCATGTTTTAGATGGTAAATATCAGCAATTGAATTCAAAAGATCTTTATCCACCAGCGCATCGATAAGCTTTACCCCTAAGCCCTCAATATCCATTGCCTTGCGTGAAGCATAATGGCGCAAGGCCTCCTTACGCTGCGCTGAGCAACTGAGCCCACCACTGCATCGGGCAATCGCTTCACCTTCAATACGCTCCACATCGGAACCGCATACCGGGCAGACTTCTGGAAATATCACATCAACAGCATCCGCAGGACGCTGATCAACGACCACGCTGACGACTTTAGGAATCACTTCGCCGGCACGCCGTATAATCACCCAGTCTTTGACTTTTACGCCTAAGCGTGTGATTTCATCCATGTTATGCAGGGTGGCATTACTGACGGTCACCCCACCCACAAAGACAGGCTTTAAGCGCGCTACTGGCGTGATGGCGCCGGTGCGACCTACCTGAAATTCAATATTTTCTACTTGAGTCATCTCTTCCTGCGCAGGAAATTTATGAGCAATAGCCCAACGAGGATAACGTGAAACAAATCCTAAACGCTGCTGAAGTGAGTACTCATTAACCTTGAAGACAAGACCATCTATCTCATATGGCAAACCGTTTCTGAGCTCCGCCATCCGATGATAGTAATCCAGACAGCCTTCTGTTCCTTCGACCTGCTCCAGATATCGGCTCATTTTAAAACCCCAGCGATTAAGCTGCTGCATGGTTTCCACATGCGTTGCTGGCATCTCTCCTCCGGAAAATACGCCAATACCATAGCAACACATCTCTAACGGACGTGTTGCTGTAATCCTCGCATCCAGTTGACGTAAGCTTCCGGCTGCCGCATTACGAGGATTAACGAAGACCTTATCTGCATTTTTTTGTGCTCGCTCATTCAACGAAGCAAAACCGGCTTTTGGCATATAGATCTCGCCACGCACTTCCAGGCGATCAGGAATACCATCCCCTAAGAGTTTAAGCGGTATGGAAGGAATGGTTCTGACATTGTGTGTGATGTTCTCACCGGTGGTTCCATCGCCACGGGTTGCTCCACGAATAAGAACGCCGTTTTCGTAGAGCAGACTCACAGCTATACCATCTAATTTTGGCTCACAGGCATAGTCAATGTTACGCGAGTCATCACCCAGACGTTCACGCACACGGCGATCAAAGTCTCGAAGATCTTCTTCTGAGAACGCATTATCTAACGATAACATCGGCATTTCATGCTGTACTTCAGTAAATCCACTGATAGGTTTACTGCCGACACGCTGTGTCGGAGAGTCCGGCGTTATCAGTTCCGGATGCTGTTGCTCGAATTGCTTTAGTCGTTGAAATAATCGGTCGAATTCAGCATCAGGGACGACGGGCTCATCCTGCACATAATAACGATAGTTATGTTGATCAATAACAGCACGCAGCTGCTGAATTTCCTGAAGCAGAGAACTGTTTAAAGAGGTATTTAAAGGCATATAAGGTAATTATTCAGGCTATATATTAGAAATTGGCTGACACGGCAGCTTGCTTTACAACACAAAAATTTGCAGCAAGAGCTGCGATACTGAATCTTAATGTTGGGCTTATAAAACGCAGACCCTAAAGGCCTCGGGTGGACTAGTTTAAGACTAGCCCCGACGATGCCTATTATGTAATTCGAATTCACGGATACGTTCCCGATAATGGGCCTTCGTCTGAGGCCGCATAACCGAACGGTTTTCATCCAGCAAATCACCACCTACATGCTTAGATACTGTTTCAGCCGTTGCAAGCATGCACTCGAACGCATTCTTCGCATCAGCCGGTTCACCCATCGACATAAAGAAGCTGACACCCGGCGTTGTCATTCCAGACATATGCTCAAGATCAAACGTACCCGGATTCACTGCATTGGCCATGCTAAACTGTACTGCACCTTTATCTATTCCCTCCTCGAAACGATGGAATAGATTCATATCACCAAACCGCATGCCACAGGCCAAGACAACTTGCAGTAATGTTTGCCCCTCCAACGGTGCATCTTTACCGACTACCGTGATAACCAGCACTTCTTCAGGCTCTGGCGCTTGCTCTCTTGCTTTTCGGTCACTTCTTGCGTGTGCTAGTTTTTTGTCATCAAAAAGAGAATCCTGCCCAGGTTCGTCGATTAGCTCTTCTTCGGATAAGGCTTCATCTATAAATACAGCTTCATCCGTTTCAGAAGAGTCTGTATCACGACGATAACTATCAGAAGATTCGGGAGCAGTCGCCGTGGAAGGATGTCCTTTATCTGTGGTTGAAGAGGTAGACTCTTCCTCCTGTGGCAGCGGGTCTTCATTCCAGCCAGTTTTTTCAGACGCCTGGCGCATCAATACTGTAATCGGTTGTTCCAAATCAAGAAATTCTGACTGCCCTGCTTTCTTCTGAGCTATTGAAGCTCTTTTCTGAACGGCTGAAGCTCTTTCCTGATCTGTAGCTATTTTTTCCTGAACTGCAGATATCGACTCTGAACGTTGTGTTATCGATGCTGTTTTTAAATCAGCTCTATTGAATTCACTCTGGTCCACTTGAGCCGTATCATTTGCAAACACATCATTTCTTGACAGATCGGTGCTGGATTTTCTGGCAGGAGAGAGTATTTCAGGAATATCATCAAATAACGGATCCAGTTCTTCATCCTCACTGAAATAACCAGCTTCACGCCTATCTGATTTCGAAGACGACGACGCCTGAGAGGGACGTAACTGTTCTTCTGCTTCACGCTTTTCGCTGGCAGGTGCTCTATATTCTGGTCCATATTCGGATTCATATCCGGGCTCATTGCGCTTGAGCTCAGCATCGGCTTTTTTAGTATGTTCCGGCTCAACGTATTCGGCAAGATGATCAAAACCAGGATCTATACGTTCATGAGAACGCGATGGATCAGCGGCGGGATCGACATAAAACAAACCTGTCTTTATATCCCGAAGCATTCTGGCGCCGCCGTTGGGCAATTCTGAATTGTGATCATTTTCTTCTGAGTCAACAAAATTTGAATCAATATCTATTTTCAGGGTGTTGCGCTGCCCTTTCATACGGCGCCAACCGTCGAAAACAATCAGGCCTATCACTAAAAGGCCCCCAATTATTAACCATTCTCTTAAGCCGATATCCATGGTTTAAATATTTGCCTCGAATAACATTAAGGTATTAATGACACTTAGCACTATAGTATTACAACTATAGAACTTACAACTACAGTGCTTACTATAAACCCAACAGCACTACTGAACAATCTGATCGATAGACAGCATTACGGCTTCTGACGAATCTTTGACTGAAACCAACACCGTTGCCGATTGTAAATCGCCGACGGTTGCCTGCGGCTGTCCCGTGAACGAAATCCGGGCACCAATCTCCACCTCAGATTGTAGTGACAATTTTGCTTGTGGCGTCATAGCCAAACTGTCATCCAACGTGATCATTTTTGGCAACTCAGCTACCGTCAAACGTACAGCAGCAACCGGCATCCTGCCGCCGACGGGTTTCGCAAATACAAACACGGTTTGATCTGGCGTAACCTTATCAAGCAACTGTGGAGCAATACTGACTTGCAACTGAATCGATGCGTTCACTAATTCAGGTACGTCGGGTATTGGTTTACCCTCTGTAGCGAGTTGTTCTAATGCTCGCTGGATACCAGACTTTATAGACTCGGCAGCAGCGGGTTCAGCATTGACTAGCGCTTTACGCCAGTAAGCTATTGCATCCTCCAATCGGCTTTGTTCAAAAGCATCAATACCCAGTAATCCCAGCGCGGTGACTTCTAATGGCTCTCGATCCAGCGTTCGCTGAATTTGTTGCCTTACTTCTTCATCCATTTTGCCGCCTTTTGCAAAATAGAGCCCTTGCGCATACTGCCCCATCACACCCACATACTGAGGAGCATCCTCAGGCAATAATTCCAACACACGTTTAAAACCAGATACGCCTTTTTCAAATTCACCTACATTCATATAGGTGGTTGCCAGGATATACCACCCTTCGGCATTATCTGGATTCTTTTCCAGTTCACTTACCAGCATCTGCAATGCTTCTTCTACCGTTGGCTGCTCACCGCTGGCAAACTGTACTTGTTCAGGCCCCTCTAGTGCCACCTGCAACTGTTGGGCGCTGCCATACTGAAAATACAATCCGAATGAGATCACAGGAATCAGCAACGCCATTAATGTAACCGCCACTAGCTGCCTGGAACCAACCTGCATGGGTAAAACTGTTTTTTCATCGTCACTCGCATCTTCAAGCAGGTTCTTTTCAAGCTCCAGCTTTAGCTCGTTGTAATCGTGATCCTGTAGATTACCGGCGACTCGTTCAACATCAAGTTCAGCTAAACGCTCTTCAAATATTTCGATATTCTTATGGGTTCGGCCCACCGTTTCAGCATTCTTCTGTGCTCTGTTCGCCTTAATAAAAGGGATAAATACAAAAGACAGCGCCAACACTGTTAGCAGAGCTATACCTAACCACAATTGAATCATTTAACATTTCCCTTATTCAGCAATCTCGCCAAGCGCGTTTTTTCATTTTCATTTAACGAATCATCCGGAGTGTTATTAGTACGCTTACGTTTGCGGGTAATTAGTAAAATAACCACAGCACCCACAGCCAATAACACAAAAGGCCCGTACCATAAGATCCAGGTGCTTTCGTTCACTTTCGGGCGATATAAGACAAATTCACCGTAGCGGGACACCATAAAATCGGTGATCTCTTCATCCTGCTGACCGGCTTCAACCATACGATACACTTCACGGCGAAGGTCAGTGGCGATCGGCGAGTTGGAGTCAGCCAAATTCTGATTCTGACACTTAGGGCAGCGCAGTTCAGTGGTGAGTTGCTGAAAACGTTCGCGGTTAGCATCGTCTTTAAACTCGTAGGCATCAATCGCGGCATTAACCCCCATTGACACGAACACTAATAATAGCGCAATTATGGATTTCATCATTACCCCTGAGAATCTGCAGAAACCTGTTGCAGAATCTTTCTTAATTCGGCCCATACTTTTTCATTGACCGCGCCCACATGCTTATAACGAATCACGCCCTGTGCATCCAGCACGTAGGTTTCCGGTGCCCCGTAGACACCTAGATCCAGACCTAAGGTTCCGTCCTTATCAAACACATTCAAGACATAAGGGTTCCTATAGCGGCGTAACCACTCTGTTGCGGCGGCGCGTTCGTCTTTGTAATTAATGCCGTATATCACGACATTTTCTTCACGGGCAATTTTATTCAACTGCGCGTGTTCCTGTTTACAGGTAGGACACCAGGTCGCCCAGACGTTCAGCAACGCGGGCTCTCCCTTAAGATCGTCCTGAGTAATAGCGCGCGCATCATCCTGCAACGCGGGCAAACTAAAGTCTGGCACTGGTTTGTCGATTAATGCTGAGGGCAAATCAGTGGGATTCAGCTTTAAGCCTTGCCAAAACAAGGCACCGATCACAAGGAAGATGATAAGCGGGATAAAAAGAAAGAAGCGACGCATATTGATACCCATTAAACCGTCACACTTTCAGAAGAAAGCTGTTTATTCAGACCAGATTGACGCGCGCGCTGCTTACGATAACGCGGATCACTCGCCGCTAACACGCCACCCAATGCCATTAACAAACCACCTAACCAGATCCAGCGTACAAAAGGCTTATACTGCACCCGGATAGCCCAGGCACCGTCTGCTAACGGCTCACCCATCGCCACATACAGATCAGCAAACAAGCCAGGATCGATATCAGCTTCCGTCATAACACTGCCCCGCGCCGTGTACAGACGTTTTTCAGGATGCATAACGGTGTAAGGCTTGCCATCTTTCAGGACGGTCAGTATGCCTCGGTCAGCCGTGTAATTCGGCCCCTGGATATGCTTTGAGCCTTCAAACACAAAGGTGAAATTCTCAAATACCAGGGTATCACCCGGCATCATACGCAGGTCCCGTTCTTCGTTATAGATTGAGACCAGTGATACACCGGTGATAGACACAGCAACACCCACATGCGCAATCATCATGGCAATATGGCTGCGCGAAAGACCTTTTAAACCGGCCGACAAGGTCCGCTTGTTTTTAACTTTATTGAGTACATCACGCAACACGGCGAGCACCACCCAGAAGGCTAACACCATACCTAACGCCGTTTTAAACTCGAAAGCACCTGCATAGATAAGCGGAAAAACCGAACCCAAAGCGACGGCGATGACAGCCGGAATACCTAACTGTTTTAGCAGGTAATGAGGGTCTGTTTTTTTCCAGCGAGTGACAGAGCCAATACCCATAAACACCACCATAATCGCAATAAGCGGTACGAACAGCGCATTAAAGTAAGGAGGACCCACCGAAATTTTTCCCAGCGACATGGCATCAATAATTAAGGGATACAGAGTTCCCAATAACACCATCAGGCAGACGATCACTAAAAGAATATTATTAATTAATAAGAAGCTTTCCCGTGATACCAGTTCAAACGATGATTCGCTTTTAACATGGGCCGCCTTGATGGCATACAGGAGAAAAGAGCCGCCGATCGTGATCGCTAAGAGCGCGAGTATAAAATAACCCCGTTCCGGATCCGTAGCGAACGCATGAACAGAGGTTAACACCCCGGAACGTACCAAAAAGGTTCCCAACAAACTAAGCGAGAAGGCAAAGATAGCCAACAAAACTGTCCAGCTTTTGAAAACACCGCGTTTTTCCGTCGCTGCCAAACTATGTACCAGTGCGGTACCCACTAGCCATGGCATAAACGATGCGTTTTCAACAGGGTCCCAGAACCACCAACCGCCCCAGCCAAGCTCATAATAAGCCCACCAACTACCCAGTACGATACCGAATGTCAGAAAAGCCCAGGCAACGTTTGTCCAAGGACGAGACCAGCGTGCCCATGCAGAATCCAGTCGACCGCTCATTAGCGCCGCAATAGCGAAAGCAAAGGCAACCGAAAAGCCAACATATCCCATGTAGAGCATAGGAGGATGAATAATCAGCCCTATATCCTGCAACAAGGGATTAAGGTCGCCACCTTCTAACGGGGTATTCGTCAGCAAGCGTGTAAAAGGACTCGATGTCATCAGCGTAAACATGGTGAAACCCACACTAATCATGCCCATCACAGATAAAACACGCGCAACAATATCCAGCGGTAATTCTTTACTTTTCACAGCAACAGCGCAGGTCCAGCAACTCAGAATAAACACCCACAGCAGCAAGGACCCTTCATGGCCGCCCCAGATAGCACTGAATTTATAATACACAGGCAAGGCTGTATTTGAATTGCCGGCGACATAAGACACCGAAAAATCATCCGTCATGAAGGCATAACCAAGACACAACATACTAATCAGCAAAAACAGAAACAGTCCCTTAGACAGCGGTCTGGCATAGCTCATCCAAAGCCTGTTGCCTGTATAGGCACCAGCCAAAGGAACAATGGCTAAAAGAGCCGAAAGTGTGAGCGCCAGTATCAGCGAATATTGACCAAGTTCAGGAATCATTTATTAAAGGCCTCTTTAGGTGTTACTGGCATTTTTCCTGCCTTTTCGAGCGCATAAGCGACTTCTGGTGGCATATAGTTTTCATCATGTTTTGCCAACACTTCTACCGCTTGAAAAACACCACTCGCGTCCATAGAACCTTGTGCAACGATGCCCTGGCCTTCACGAAAAAGGTCAGGCAAGATTCCGGTATATTCAACCGTAACCGACTCAGCATAATCCGTTATATCAAACTGAACATGCAGACTTTGCTGATCACGTACGACGCTACCTTCTACCACCATCCCGCCAGCACGAATACGGGTATTCTCGGGCGCTTCCCCCTTAGCCATCTGCTGAGGTGAATAAAAGAGGTTAATGTTCTGATTCAGAGCATAGAGCGCTAAACTCACCGCGACACCCACACCAAAAACAAGAAAAAGTACGAGGATAAGCCTCTTTTTTCGTTTCGGATTCATTGAGTTTTATTCTCCCTGCGCATACGACGAGCCAGATTTTTTATCAGCTCTTTACGTGTAAATAGTGGTAAGACAATATTGCCAATGATAATCGCAATACCAAGCCCATATGACACCCAGACATAAAGCCCATGTCCATTCATATCGATGAATTCAGAAATCGTTTCAAACTGCACAAATAACCTCAGCGGGAAGTAATCAATTCACGCACCCAACCTGAGCGACGCTCTCGACGGATAATTTCATTCCGTAGCCTTAACATCAAAGACACGGCAAAAAAACAGTAAAAGCCCAATACCATAACTAAGAGGGGCAACCACATTTCAATCGGCATTGATGGTTTCTCGGTCAAACTAAATGTCGCAGGCTGGTGCAGTGTATTCCACCACTCGACTGAATACTTAATAATCGGAATATTAACCAGACCCACCAACGATAATACCGAGGCTGCTTTTGCGGCCATGGTTTCATTATCCATCGCCGCATACAGTGCCATCACACCTAAATAGAGAAAAAGCAAAATCAGCATTGATGTTAAACGCGCATCCCACACCCACCAGGAACCCCATGTAGGCTTACCCCAGATAGCGCCTGTCGCCAAAGCCATTACGGCAATAGACGCACCAATCGGAGCACAGGCAAAGGCCACCATATCCGCCACCTTGATCTTCCATATCAGACCCACAGCACCCGCAACTGCCATCAGCATATAACATGACTGCGCCAGTATTGCAGAAGGAACATGGATATACATTATTCTGAAACTGTTTCCTTGCTGGTAATCAGGCGGCGCAAAAGCGAGTGCCCATACGAGACCGACCAAAAGTAATAATGCAGCCGCCACTAAAAAAACAGGCAGTAGCTTACCTGTGATGTCATAACACCAGCGGGGCGATGCCAGTTGATAAAACCAACGTGGAATCCATTTACTTACTGCCATTTTTCAAAACCCCTTAGTTTCAAAGTCCCTTAACCACTTACTGAAATTCGTACTGCCGCGCTAATTGCCAGCGGCGCCAAAACCATTCCTAACGCTAGCATCGCTCCCAGCAACGCCAGATAACCTGTCAGAGGCAAACCTGCTACAGCGGCCTGTACCGCACCCGAACCAAAAATCAGTACGGGTATATAGAGCGGTAGCACCAACAAAGAGATCAACACCCCTCCGCGTTTCAAACCAACCGTCAGACCGGCTCCAATGGCGCCAACCAAACTAAGAACCAAGGTGCCAATTAACAGACTTGTTACTAATCCGAACATCGCACTGGCGGGTAAAAATAACATCACGCCTAATAAAGGCGACATCAGCGCTAACGGTAAACCGGTGGTCATCCAGTGCGCGATAACTTTTGCTAAACAAACCACCATAAGCGGCTGCGGACTTAAAATCACTTGTTCTAAAGTGCCATCGTCATAGTCCGAACGGAATATACCATCCAATGACAACAGCGTTGCCAGCAATGCAGCCACCCAAACAACACCCGGGGCAACATCAGCCAAAAAATCGGGTTCAGGACTCACACCTAATGGAAACAAGGTTGCCACCATCAGGAAAAAAATCAACGGATTAACCAAATCGCTCTTACGTCTGAAAGACAGTAATAAATCTCTTTTCAGTACAGCAGAGAACAACTTCCCTAACGATATTTCAGATGGGTTAGTACACAATTCAGCCATCAAGTTCCCATTAATTGGTCTAGATTAATCTTTGTTACAGGCCCGCAAGCGGTCAAATCATGATGCGTCGTCAAAATAACACTCCCTCCTGACCTAACATGTGATGCTAAGAGTGCTTCTTTAGCGATAACACCATGTTTATCAATGGCGGTAAAAGGTTCATCCAAAATCCATAGTCTGGCGGTATTCATATAAAGCCGCGCCAAACTGACCCGTCTCCCCTGACCTGCAGACAGTGAATGACAAGGAACATCTTCATAACCTTTAAGACCAACAGCTTCTAGGGCGGGTAAAATTTTATCCGCCGATAACGCAGGATGAATAGCAGCGTACCACTGCAAATTCTCGACCGGCGTTAATACACCCTTTACCCCAGGCTGATGCCCGAAATATAGTAGCGAGGACAAAAAATCGTCTTTCGCCAGAGCAATAGGTTCACCACACCAGTACATGGCACCTTCAAAATCATTAGAAAGCCCACTCAATATTCTTAGCAATGTTGTTTTTCCGCTACCGTTCGCGCCCTCTATCTGCAGCAACTCTCCTGCCGCAAGCTCAAACGAAAGGGCTTCAAATAAAGTACGCTCATCCCGTTCGCAAAACAGATCTACGACAGCTAATAACGGCTTTGACACTATCTTTTCCTCGGAAACTGCGTATTTAAAAGTATCACGCTACACTTTATACGCTATCGGCCGATGTATAAGCAGTGCATTATATACAAATAAGGTTCAACAGGGGCATTGCTCTTGATTAGATTTCATGTAAAAAGTGTGTATCAATGAATACCGTCATGAATACCATAGTACCGCAATCACTTAGCCTGCTCGATTCTTCAGGGAATACACGCACGGGCAGCAGTGACAAGCTAATTCCGCCAGGACAATCACTGCAAGCGACAGTCCGGCAAGTATCTCAGGATAAACTCAGCCCAAACGTCTTCAGGCTTAAGCTCGAAGCCAATAGCTTACTGATGGAACTCAAAGTGCAACAACCCATTGCACAGGGCAGCCAGGTGATACTATCGCGCTCGAATAATGGCCAACTGTCGGTACAATTGAGCACCCCAGCGCCGACCTTAAATACAGCCTCTGCGGCGCAAACGACGAATACCAACGCTACTGCTTCTGATAAAGTAGTGACCACCAGAACCTATCAGATTGCGGCGACACCTGTTATCCGCTCAGAACGCGATCTAACTACGCTTGAGCGCTTAGTTCCTAGCGGCCAAACCATTAATGCCCGAGTTATTTCACAAACTCCGGCAGCGACGTCTACCCCGGCGCCCATACCAGCGTTAACGCCGCTACCGTTACAAACAGGCATCCAGCAACAGACGCCTACTCAACCACTAACGCAACCCCAAACCACAACACAACCACAGCTAACAGCTCAAATACCGACACCTGCTCAACCGGCAATAAAGCCCATACCTCAGCCACAAAGCCAATCTATATATCAACCACAGAGCTCAACATTATCCTCAGCTATTCAAGCACATAGTCCGATTCAACAACCTAGCCAGATGCCATCACAATTTCAAACCCAGCCACAAATTCAAACACAACCAACGTCACCCATTCAGACGCCTGCTCAACCGGCAATAAAGCCTGCAGTTCAACCACAAAATTTGGTGCAGCAAGCGACTCAACTCCAGACCCAAGCGCCCTCACAACAAGCATCCCCTACTCAACACAGTTCGAATCAATATCGTACTGTTCAACTTGCTAACACCATGACGCTGAATATAAAAGGTGAATCAATAGTACTGCAAACAACCGCTAACCCTCCGCCATTACAACAGGTAATGCTAACCCGAGGTAGCGGGGAACAATTAACTATTCGCTGGTCACAGCCGGTTTCAAGCCCTCAACCTTCCTTGACACAGCCATTAACTCCACCTCAGACTCAAACGGTAGAAACTAGTTTCCGGGAATTTATGCCGCAACAAATTCCTCTTTCTAGCGGCATCCAGCAGCTACTGAATAGCACTCAGATGAGTAACACGACAACAGCTGGGCATATTGATAAAGTAGTTCAGTCATTACTTCAGCTTTTCGGCGTCCAGCCAGGGGCAATGCAGGCACAGCAAGCCATTAAACAAAACATTCACTTTGGTGGATTGTTTACAGAAAACAAACTGGCGCAGAATAAACCGGTGAATAAAGACATCAAGCAATTTTTGGGAAAAATTCAGTCACTATCTGAACAGCTCCCTGCGGATCAAAAACAGATAATCCAAGCGACTGTCAGTAAAATGTTAGCTGGCATCACCACTAATCAATTAAGCACTGTACAACAACGTCAGGATAGAATTGAGAGTAATGAGCGCTTTTTCCAATTAGATCTACCTATTCAAAACCAGCAATCACTCGAAAATGTCGAGCTACATATAAGTCAACGTAATCAGAAAAACACCCGTGGCGAGGTTGAAACCCTCTGGACAGTCAGACTCCATTTTGAGCTGGAACAAGAAGGGAGTATAGATGCAGATCTAAGCCTTAATGAAGAGCAAAATGAACTGACCGCTTCTTTCACCTGCTCACAACAAGAGACCGTAACATCCATCAAAAACCAACTTGATCAGTTCAAAAAACAACTCAACACGCTGGGATTACAAGTGCCCACACTGGTATGCAAACAAGGTCAGCATAGAGCCCGGACAACACCTATCCATAAACAATTAATTGATATTAAAACATGAATAATGACAAAAAAATCGAGGCGGCTATTGCGCTAAAATACGACCACAGCTCAGCCGCCGCACCGACAATAGTAGCAAAAGGCAAAGGTGACATTGCTAAGCAAATACTGGCATTGGCAAAAGAACATGACATACATGTTCACCAAAGCCCCGAATTACTAGAGGTGTTAATAAGATTGGAGCTAGGCGATGAGATACCTGAAGCGCTCTATAGAGCAATCGCTGAAGTAATTGCTTTTGCCTATAACCTAAAAAAATAACGGCAATACTTTAGCGCAACATTTTAATGCTTCTGCTCTATACCGTGATGTGTATGCAACTCTTTATGGAGTAACGCCATTAATTCCGCTTCGGGTCTGCCAATCCCACAATTTTTCACCAAATCGCCAACATCTGCGCCCATTTCCATTAAACGAGCAGCCTGATTATAAGCCAGTTCTCCTGGATCTCTATTTTCAAGCTCCAACTGCTTTTCAACAGTAATATTGAGTTTTTGTTCAATATCTGCAAGGCGCTTCCCCATACCAATAGAGCTACCTGTTATCGAACGAATTTCATTACGCAGCACGGTGACTAGCGCTTTATATTGTCGTTCATGCTGCTTTTGCCGAGAGAAAACATAAAGACTTAATCCCGCAAACAAGACAACTATGACGGTCAAAAAAGAAACCAACCACACACTAGATTCTGTCAACAGAGCCCCCTAGGTCAGACTGTTAAATTTTAATTCCACAAAGATTAACAGTATTATTCACTTTTAAAACGATTGCTCTAACTGTTCAAGTAATACTCTGACATCAACAATAGCACAACGCTCTTCCATGTAGGTACCGAGGAGCCATGGACGACTTTGCCTATCGGCGTTTGGATTAATGCGGTCGCGCGGAATACGTACTGATTTGACCAACTCATCGCAAGCCAATGCCCAGCGCCGTCCTTCAAGCACCACAAACTCCTCATAGCGAGATTTTGTTGCGTCGTATTTATTGGGCATTAACCAGCAGCCTGTATCAACAATAAATGTATCTGGTAACGAACGCCCAAAACTGCCTAAGATCCAGTCATAATCATTATTAAGCGCCAATGTCACCGTACTTAGAGACATAACACCCTCTATATGTTCAAAAGGCAGCGCCAACTTAAGCCCATAAACATTAACTAAAACACAGTTTAATTCCCCCATAATAAAAGGAGGCTCTGGCTCTGGCTCTGGCTCTGGCTCTGGCTCTGGCTCTGGCTCTGGCTCTGGCTCTGGCTCTGGCTCTGGCTCTGGCTCTGGCTCTGGCTCTGGCTCTGGCTCTGGCTCTGGCTCTGGCTCTGGCTCTGGCTCTGGCTCTGGCTCTGGCTCTGGCTCTGGCTCTGGCTCTGGCTCTGGCTCTGGCTCTGGCTCTGGCTCTGGCTCTGGCTCTGGCTCTGGCTCTGGCTCTGGCTCTGGCTCTGGCTCTGGCTCTGGCTCTGGCTCTGGCTCTGGCTCTGGCTCTGGCTCTGGCTCTGGCTCTGGCTCTGGCTCTGGCTCTGGCTCTGGCTCTGGCTCTGGCTCTGGCTCTGGCTCTGGCTCTGGCTCTGGCTCTGGCTCTGGCTCTGGCTCTGGCTCTGGCTCTGGCTCTGGCTCTGGCTCTGGCTCTGGCTCTGGCTCTGGCTCTGGCTCTGGCTCTGGCTCTGGCTCTGGCTCTGGCTCTGGCTCTGGCTCTGGCTCTGGCTCTGGCTCTGGCTCTGGCTCTGGCTCTGGCTCTGGCTCTGGCTCTGGCTCTGGCTCTGGCTCTGGCTCTGGCTCTGGCTCTGGCTCTGGCTCTGGCTCTGGCTCTGGCTCTGGCTCTGGCTCTGGCTCTGGCTCTGGCTCTGGCTCTGGCTCTGGCTCTGGCTCTGGCTCTGGCTCTGGCTCTGGCTCTGGCTCTGGCTCTGGCTCTGGCTCTGGCTCTGGCTCTGGCTCTGGCATCAGTATTTGTGTTTTCTGAACAAGAGCAAGCTCCGGATTAACACTTTCATGTTCCGACTCTTTATTATCAATCTCGCAAGTACTACCTTCATCGTCTAAAAGTTCGCCAGGTTCTGATAACAGCGCTTCCAGGTAGTCAAAAACAACTTGATGCTGGCGACCAGTGGATTTCTTATCTGACACTTTCTTATCTGACATAGCCGATCACCCCTGCTGCTCAATTAACGTACGCAGCAAGCGCGCATAGGCATTCACGCCTCGACTACTAGCATCTAATGATGACGGAACAACACCCTTCATACTGGCATTTCGGAATTTTGTATCGATAGGAACAACAGCACTAGCCAGCTCGTCAGGGTAGCATTTATGCAATTCACGCAAACAGCTAACCGAGGCCTGAGTCCTGCGATCATAGAAAGTAGGAATAATAGTATATTTTAATTTTTTCTTACGGGCACGATTGATCATACTGATCGTTCGAATCATCCGCTCAAGGCCTTTCAACGCAAGGAACTCAGTTTGTGCGGGAATCAGCAAATGATTGCAAGCCGCTAATGCATTCACCATGAGCACGCCTAATACCGGAGGACTATCAATCAATACATAATCATAGCTGCCTTTGAGATGACGCAATGCTTTAGCAACCTGCAACCCCATACCATGATGCTCTATAGCACGCCGCTCAAGTGTCGCCATAGCGGTTGACGCAGGCAACAACTGTATGCTCTCGACATTAGTGTTACAGAGTAATGATTTAACTTGTACTGCCGTCACATCCCCTTGAGTAACAAAAAGGTCATACACACTATGATCTAACTCATCAGGATCATACTGAAAATAGCTGGTTAGAGAGCCATGTGGATCAAGGTCAACCATAAGAACTTTGTAGCCAACTTCAGCCAACAAACCCGCCAACGTAACGACGGTCGTGGTTTTTCCAACACCACCCTTTTGATTTGCAATGGCCCAAACTTGCATAGCGTTTTCCCGTTATGACTGCTGCTATTTTAGCGATAAGACTTGAAGTTTATTAAAATTTTAACGCCCTGATACACAGCGCACTCTGTCTTATTACATACCGTAGTTTTTCAACATCGAAGCAATACAATTCAAGTCAAGTACATCATCGGCAAGACCGGCTTTTACTACCGCTTGCGGCATACCATAGATAGTACAACTTGCTTCATCTTGTGCCCATATTTTAGCCCCGGCTTGCTTTAGAAGGCGTGCACCATCAGCACCATCGGCACCCATACCTGTCAAAATAATGGCCAAGACTTTATTACCATAAACCTTTGCAGCTGCAGCAAATGCAAAATCAACGCTTGGACGATACGTTATGCGCTCGTCACCTGGCAAAATTTTGACGCGATCAGGCTGACGACTTTCTATCATGACCTGATGACCTCCTGGTACAAGCAATGCACAGCCGGGCTTAAACCTATCACCGTCAACCGCTTCTTTTACTTCTATCTGGCACTGCTGATTCAAGCGGGCTGCAAAGACTGAAGTGAATGTCTTTGGCATATGTTGAACCAATAATATCGGGTGCGGAAAATTAGCCGGCAACTGCGTAAGAATTGTCTGCAGTGCGGCAGGACCTCCCGTAGATGCCCCTATGACGACCAGCTTACAACTGCTAGGAAAATGCGCACTTCGCGGATTACTCCGGATAGCAGAGGGCTTAGTCTTCTGAGTTATAGGCAATTTTTTTCTAGACGCAGGCGTCAAATTTGCGATTTTTGACAGCGCGCTATCCTCATTTACATCAAAAGAACGAGAAGAGTGAATACTAGACGACTCGCCCGCTTTTAAAGGTTTTGCTGAAAAAGCAGAGCTACGAATAAAGCGCTTACTTCGACCCAATGCGACTACCCGCTCAACCAACTCATTTTGCATCGAGTTAGTTTTATTAATCCATGCTCGGATATCTTTTGTCAGGTAGTCTGCGGCACCCGCCTCCAGTGCTAACATAGTCACCTGTGCTCCTTCATGAGTCAGAGATGACAGCATTAGCACAGTAGTAGGGCTATCACGCATGATAATACGTACAGCATCAATGCCATTAAGTTGCGGCATTTCTACATCCATGGTGATTACATCCGGTCTTAGCTTTTTAGTCAGCTCAACCGCTTCATTGCCATTACATGCCACGCCAATAACTTCAATGCGACTATCACTAGACAATATATCGTTGATACGTTGCCTAAAAAATCCGGAATCATCAACTATCAGCACTTTTACCGACATGAAAACCTCTCTGTATGCAGCACCATACTAAGAGACGTACCGCTTCAGCAAATTAGGTATGTCAATAATCAGTGCAATACGTCCATCTCCAGTAATGGTGGCACCTGATAACCCTGGCGTACCATGCAAAATTGTTCCGAGAGGCTTAATCACAACCTCTTCCTGACCAACCAACTGATCGACAACAAAACCAACCCTTAATGTACCGACAGTAAGGATAACCACATGACCTTGCTCTGGGAGCTCAGCATGTTCCTGCCCTTTCACTAACCAGCGCTTCATATGGAATAACGGTAACGCCTGATCTCTGACAATAATCACCTGCTGCCCGTCTACTACATTGGTTTTAGTTAGATCCAGATTAAATATTTCATTAACATTGACCAAAGGCAGAGCAAAAGCCTGATCTTCCAGAACAACCATCAGCGTAGGCATAATTGCTAAAGTTAAGGGCACCTGGATAGCAATACGTGTACCCTGGCCTAACACAGAATCGATATGCAAAGTCCCATTGAGCTGCGTAATTTTGGTCTTCACCACGTCCATGCCAACGCCACGACCGGACACATCTGACACCTCTGTCTTAGTAGAAAAACCTGCCTGAAATATTAAGTTAAAACATTCCTGTTCAGTTAAACGACTTGCAGCCTCCTCCTCTAGCATCCCCCGACTAACCGCCAGCTTGCGCAGCTTTTCAGGATCCATACCGGCCCCATCATCCTGTATAATTAACAGAATATGATCGCCTTCTTGTTCAGCCGATAACAACACATGCCCTTCACGTGGCTTACCTAATCCATCTCTTATGGCAGGTAATTCAATACCATGATCGACAGAGTTACGTACCAAGTGAATCAATGGATCAGCCAACGCTTCAACCAGATTTTTATCTAAATCTGTCTCTTCTCCTCTCAATTCGAGACGAATCTCTTTCTTTAAGCTGCGGGAAAGATCACGAATCAAACGCGGGAAACGGCCAAATACTTTCTTAACCGGCTGCATACGAGTTTTCATAACCGATGTTTGCAAGTCAGCGGTCACCATATCAAGCGTACCTAGTGCCTTTGCCATATCCTCATCTTCGCGTGCACCACCCAAGCGAACCAGCCTGTTACGAACCAGCACCAGCTCACCCACCATATTCATAATTTTATCGAGCAAACGCGTATCTACACGAACATTACTTTCAGGCACTACCGCCTTGTTGGCTACCGCCGCCGGTTTCACGGCACCAGATTTTACAGGATTAGCGGGCATATCAGCGACGGCAACGGACACATCCTCAATGTCGGGCGTATCTGTCATATATTCAGACACATCAACGCTACTGGCAAAAGCACCTTGACCATGCGACTGTAAATCATCTAAGAGATTTTCAAATTCATCTTCTGTGATGAGGTCACCAGAGGAAGAAGGTACATCCTCGATTATGACCGATGCGGAAGGGATACCTGGCGCACCATCCCCATGCAAATCATTCAGCAATGCCTCAAACTCGTCTTCAGTAATTAAGTCGTCGGCAGCAAAATCGACCTCTGCTGGAATAACGTCATCCAAGAGCATATCAAATTCTTCATTGGCTGACGCACCAGCGGAGGTCGACCGTGCAACGGAGGTCGATTCTTTAGGGGCACTACTAGTCCGGGCTGGCGCAGAGGGGACCGTTGGCTCATTGAGTGGTACAGAAACACCCACTTTCCCTTCGACGTGATCCGCCAACCTTCTTAACAATACAGCACTGGCAGGCTCAATACGCTCACCCGCTCTGACGTTACCAAACATTACATTAATAGCATCCAGGGACTGCAGGACGGTATCCATAAGCTCTGGACTGACCTTAACTTCTCCATTACGAAGTAAGTCAAACAAGTTCTCCGCTTTGTGACAACACTCGACCATTGCATCAAGCTGGAGAAAACCTGCACCACCTTTTACAGTATGAAATCCCCGAAAGATCGAATTAAGTAGCTCTTTATCATCAGGGCTCTTTTCCAGGTCGACTAATTGCTCTGAGAGCAGCTCCAGAATTTCTCCTGCTTCAACAAGAAAATCTTCAAGAATTTCGTGATCAACGTCCAAACTCATTGGAAGCTCCTATTCAAAAACCCAAACTTGACAGCAGATCATCAACATCATCTTGATTGCCAACCACTTCCGGATTATTTTCGCCTGCCAGTTGCGGCCCTTCAGCTTCAATTGGATCTTTTTTGGCATTCTGTTTTTTATTTTCAGTAGGACCTTCTACATGCAGCCCACTAATACTCTCAACCTTTGCGGCCATATTCATCAACTGAACCAAGCTTCCCTCAACTTGAGTCACTAATGTTATAACCCTACGAATAAGCTGTCCTGTAATATCCTGATAGCTTTGAGCAACCAAAATCCCAGTCAACTCCTCTCGCAATTTTGCGACGGTGCTTTCAGACTCCTGCTTAAGCTGGCAGGTTCGGTCATATACGCCCCGAAGGCCTTCAAACTCAGATTCCAGTTGGCCTACCAAGGAAAGTAAATCAGCAAACCTACCGCTTTGCACATCCATCTTATCAACCAGCGCTAGTGACTTATCGACTCGATCCATTGTTTCATGAGATGTTTTTTCAGTAAGCTCCATAACATAAGCAAGCCGGTCAGACGCATCAGTCATACCCTGAATCGAATCTTCCCGCGCATCTGATGGGACATCACCGGAGAATGATTTTATAGCCTCATGCAACCCGCGTGTTAAATAACCAACTTCATTATAAAACGCAAGATGCTTAACATTCTGAAGATCATTCACAATATCCAGAGCACTGTTTACATCACCCACCGCCAACACCGAGACCAGTTCGTTCGCTTTCGCATGCAGTAACGCTTCAAATCCATCTAAGCCCTGAGGCAAATCTGTTTCTGGCATAATCATTACTTCCTTAACAGATTAACTTCCAATGCGCTCAAATATCTTATCGATTTTTTCTTTCAAAACAGCGGCGGTAAAGGGTTTTATTACATAACCATTAACACCTGCTTGCGCTGCAGCAATAATTTGTTCACGTTTTGCTTCGGCAGTCACCATCAAAATAGGAATACTGGCTAGCTTTGGATCAGCCCGGACAAATCGCACCAGATCAATACCTGTCATACCAGGCATATTCCAATCGGTAACAAGAAACTGAACACCCCCTTGCTGCAAAATGGGCAGAGCCGTTTTACCATCATCGGCCTCAATAACATTATTGAACCCAAGATCACGAAGTAGATTTTTAATGATTCGTCTCATGGTCGAAAAATCATCAACCACAAGAATTTTAATGTCTTTTTTCAAGACAATATCCCCCAATTCAGAAACATATGGATAAATGATTCTGATTTATCGATTTAACCTGATTAGAATTTAGACCATTTTTCAAGAAAATGGAGACTCAGATAAAAAAATTATTGCCAATCCCTGAGTCGACCACGAAGTCGATGGGCTGCCTGACTATGAATTTGGCTCACACGAGACTCACTAACGCCCAGTACTTCGCCAATTTCTTTGAGATTTAACTCTTCGTCGTAATATAAAGCCAACACCAATTTTTCGCGTTCAGGGAGTGTATCAATAGCACTCGCCAGCGCCGCTTTGAAGGCATCTTTTTCGGCATGAACAACAGGGCTAAGCTCAGCACCGGATAACTGCTCACCTGGAGCATCACCTTCAGAAGAGGTCATTTCTTCGAAACTGAACAAACGACTCTCAACCGAATCTTTCAAAAGAGCGTGATAACTCGCGACCGTAATATCCATTTCGGCCGCTATCTCAATATCTGTAGCATCTCTTCCAAGTGACGCTTCAATTTTTTGAATCGCTTGAGTAATTCGACGACTGTTACGATGCACAGAGCGAGGCGTCCAGTCTCCCCTACGCACCTCATCAATAATAGATCCGCGAATCCGAATACCGGCATAGGTTTCGAAACTAGCGCCTTTGGAGACATCATATCTTTTAGCAGCCTCCAACAAACCCATCATGCCAGCCTGAATGAGATCATCCAGCACAACACTAGAGGGCAGGCGCCCCATTAAATGATAGGCGATACGCTTTACAAGCGGCGCATACTGCTCGATAAGATTGTGACTTGAAGTAATATCTAGCGGGTTATACATGGAGCCCCTTACCAGACCCGAAATTAAACACCCTGGACCAAACGCTCAATAAAGAACTCCAAATGCCCACGCGGCGCATCCAGAACAGGCCAGTCATCTACTTTGTTAGCCAGTTGACGATAAGCCAATGCTGCTTTGCATTTAGAATATGCTTTAAGAACAGGCGTTTGGCGTCTAACTGACTTACGAACGTGCTCATCATAAGGGATTGAGCCGACGTATTGAAGCGTTACATCAAGGAAGCGATCAGTAACAGTCGAAAGTTTGTTAAACATATTCCTCCCTTCCGTATCTGTATCCACCATATTAGCCAAAACTCTGAAGCGCGTCATACGGTAATCGCGGTTAAGTAATTTAATTAAGGCATAAGCGTCGGTAATAGAAGTCGGCTCATCACACACCACAACCAAGACCTCCTGAGCCGCACGCACAAAACTAACCACTGACTCAGATATGCCGGCAGCCGTATCGATCACCAGTACATCAATATCCTCCGCTACCTCATTAAATGCATAAATCAGCTCAGCATGCTCATGAGCACTGAGTGAAGTCATCTCCTGAGTCCCGGAACATGCCGGAACAATACGCACATTTTCTGTCACATCCAACATCACGTCGGTCAACCGACATTCGCCAGACAAAACATCACTAATATTTTTCTTAGGTCGCAATCCAAGCAACACATCAACGTTTGCCAAACCAAGGTCTGCATCCATCAATACGGTCTTTCGCCCCAACTCTCCAAGTGCGATAGACAGATTAACTGACACATTCGTTTTGCCAACACCGCCTTTTCCCCCGGTGACAGCGATCACTTTAACTGAATGTTGTTTTTTCATTTATTATTGGTCTGCACTTAGCCAGCTGATGACAACGCAGACCCACCCCCCGTTGCTGACAACGCACGTGCACGCTCTCTTTCCAGTGTTTTTTGCGCTGTAACAACGGCACGACTGACAAGATCGTTTCGTTGCGCAACCTCAATATCATCAGGTACTTTCTGACCATCCGTGACATAGGCGATAGGCAGAGCTTTCTCTACTACCAACGTCAACGCCTCACCCAGACTGCCCGATTCATCCAGTTTACTCAGCACACAACCATTTAACCCAATACTCTGGTAATTGTCATAAGCATCTTCTAAAACCTGACGCTGACTGGAACAGGAAAGCACCAGCAGCTTTTTCAATCTAACAGAGACATTCGTCAACATCGCTTTCTGCGCTTCACTCGGCCCCTCATGCTGACTCATTCCCGCCGTATCGATCAATACCAGACGCTTACCCCGTAACGATAGAAGCACATCATCTAATGAATTATTTTCATCGACCACTCGCACCGGCACATCCAGTATTCGACCAAACGTTCTTAACTGTTCATGTGCTGCAATACGATAAGTATCCGTTGTCACCATCGCTAAACCAGCGCTGCCGTGCTGAAGCACATAACGGGCAGCCAGCTTACCAATAGAGGTGGTTTTACCGACACCGGTAGGTCCGACAAAAGCGATCATACCACCACGGTCAATATAATCTTCGCTCATAACCGGCACTGCATCTGTTAACTTTGACAAGGTGATTCGCCACGCTTTTGCGATATCCAAACCGGATTCTAAACCCCGGGTTAACTGAGAAATCAACGCATCGCTTAAACCCATACGCTCAAAGCGTTTAGCCAGCTTACCTTCAACGGCAGAAGGCTCTGCGGCCTTGCGTTGCGGGCTTTCTTCAACCCATATTTTTCGCGAAGGCGCCTGTATTTGCTGCTCGAGCAAAGACTTCAATTGCTGTATTTCTTGCTGCATATGCTCCATAGCAGCATTACCTGACGACGCCGTAAATTCAGATCGAGTCACTTCTTCAGGCTGATCGTCATCGTCGTCAATATACTCATCTCTTCTTGCTTTTTGTCGCGTCTTCAAAGACTCAAGAATGGTTTGCAAGTCATCATCGTCGTCCTGTTCTATTTGAAGATTGCGCTTGCCTTCCGCCTGGTAAGACGGTTCCTTTTCAGTTTTCTCACTTATTTCAGCAATACGCAGCCGGGCTTTCTTCAGTTCTTCATCAAGTTCCAATCGACTCCTGTCTGCCGTAAGGATGCTCACCTGATCATCTTTGCGTTTTTTCTTTTCATACTCACGCTTAAATTCTGCCTGGGCTGCTTCAAACTCATGCTCATGCGCCGCAACAACTTCGACACCTCCGGCGACACGATGATTTGAAACGATCACGGCATCCGGCCCGATCTCCTCCCGGGCGCGACGCATCGCCTGGCGCATATCAGGAGCAAAGATACGCTTAACTTTCATAGACATCCCATCCATGATGAATAACCAGCATCGTCAATTTATACATTTTGACCACCTACTGTAGCTACGATGGTGATTTTTTTATTTTCAGGTATTTCCTGATACGACAACACGTGAATCAACTGCTCACTGTAGCGTACAAATTTGGCCATAAGTGGTCTCACAGGTGCCGCTACCAATAAGATAGATGGCTGCCCCTGCATTTCTTGCTTTTGCGCTGCCGCTACCAACGAATTTTGCAAGCGTTCAGCCATACCCGGTTCAAGTACCATACCACTCTCGCCCGCTTGCTGACTTTGCTGCACAGAGTTTAGCAATAACTGCTCTAATTGAGGGTCCATGGTAATAACAGGTATTTCCAACTCAGGACCATTAATCGTCTGGACAATTAAGCGCGCAATAGCCACCCGAACAGCGGCCGTCAGTCCGACAGGATCTTGCGTGCGAACCACGGTTTCAGATAACGCTTCAGCAATACTTCTGAAATCTTTAAGTGGCACCTGCTCCATTAACAAATTTTGTAAGACTTTTAATAAACTACTAATAGATAGTTTAGCCGGTACCAGATCTTCTACTAGTTTAGGAGAACTTTTAGTTAACATATCTAATAATTGCTGAACTTCTTCGTGACCCAGCAACTCATGTGCATGGCTTTGCAATATTTGATTCAAATGCGTGGCTACTACCGTACTCGCATCCACCACTGTATAGCCTAATGTCTGCGCTTGTTCACGTAACCCTGGTTCAATCCAGGTAGCATCCAAGCCAAAAGCAGGATCCTTAACATCTACGCCTTTCAACGTACCGAAAACCTGACCCGGGTTAATAGCCAAATCACGATCAGGATAAATTTCTGCATCACCGACAACCACACCCATCAGGGTAATCCTATAAGCACCAGGCATAAGATCCAGATTATCTCTTATATGTACAGAGGGCACCAAAAAACCCAGATCCTGAGAAAGTTTTTTCCTGACCCCTTTAATTCTGTTTAATAACTGCCCGCCTTGCAGCTTATCGACCATCGGAATCAAACGATAGCCCACCTCCAAACCAATCATATCGACCGGCATCACATCATCCCAGTCCAAATCTCTATTCTCTGATCCGGATTCCACATCCGAAGCAGGCGTCGCCTGCAACAGTGATTGCTGTTCAAGTTCTGCAGATTCTTTTTGCTTTTTAACTATCCACCAGGCGCCAACACCTGCAACAGAAGCCAGAGATAAAAATGCCACATGCGGCATCCCCGGAACAATCCCCATAATAGTCAGGATAACAGTTGCCACTATTAATGCTTTTGGTGAAGCAAACAACTGACCCATAATTTGCTTACCCATGTCCTGGGCGCTATTTTGTCGCGTCACCATGATCGCAGCAGCAGTAGAAAGTAATAGCGAAGGTATCTGAGCAACCAAGCCATCACCGATAGTCAAAAGCGCATAATATTCTGCTGCCACCTCAAAAGAGAGATCGTGCTGAATCATACCTATTAGCAACCCACCCAGAATATTGATCACCAGAATCAATATCCCTGCAACAGCATCCCCTCGGACAAACTTAGAGGCACCATCCATTGACCCATAAAAGTCGGCTTCCTGAGTAACATCTTCTCGTCTTATTTTTGCCTCATCCTGATTAATAAGCCCTGCGTTCAAATCGGCATCAATCGCCATCTGTTTACCCGGCATCGCATCCAGTGTAAAGCGGGCACTTACCTCTGAAATACGCCCTGCACCTTTGGTAACTACGACAAAATTAATGATGACCAGAATAAGGAACACAACGATACCTACGACATAGTTGCCGCCAATAACAACGGAACCAAAGGCTTCGATCACTTTTCCTGCCGCATCTCCCCCCTCATGACCATAAAGAAGCACAACGCGTGTTGATGCCACATTCAGCGCCAGGCGCATCAAGGTAGCAACCAGCAAAATGGTTGGGAAAACAGCAAAATCCAGCGGACGCAGGGAATATACGCCGACTAACAATACGACGATCGACAATGCGATATTAAACGTGAACAGTACATCGAGCAGAAAAGTAGGCACCGGCAATGTAACCATCGCCAGAATAACAAGCAATAAAATAGGCACACCCAGGTTACCCTGACCTATCCCTTTGGCATTACTAAGAAAAGCCGCTCTATCCAATACAATCTCACGTCAAAAAAACAGCACAAGCCGATAAACGCCATTTATCTGACGCGCTTACGCCTGAATTCAAATAAATAGCTTACATATAATGTAACATTGCAAGAATCAAGCCGATTTCAGTCATAACGATAATCTTCAGGTATTATCATATCTCGCTCACTAAGCTGCTTAGGCATATCCGACTGTTTTTCTTTATACCGCTTAAGCTGAAAAACATAAGCCAGCACTTGTGCCACCGCTTTATACAAAGCAGTCGGAACCTCTTGATCAATTTCGGTACTATTATACAGCGCCCGCGCAAGCGGAGGCGTCGACAAAATAGGCACCCCATGCTCTTCTGCTATCTCACGGATTTTAAGTGCCACAAAGTCTGCACCCTTGGCCACAACAATCGGAGCATCGCGGTCACCAGATATATATTTCAATGCAACCGCATAGTGAGTCGGATTAGTGATCACTACATCAGCCTGCGGCACGTCTGTCATCATCTGCCGCTGTGAAATTTCACGCTGCATTTGACGAATTCGACCCTTCACTTCAGGCTTACCTTCTGTGTTTTTCATTTCGTCCTTAACTTCCTGCAACGTCATCTTTAGTTTTTCAGAATAGTCGTAGAGCTGAAAAGGCACGTCAACGAGGGATATCAAAATCAAACTGGAACTAATGACTAAAAAAGACCAACCAACCAGTTCAGCAGCATGACTAATAGCTACATTTACCGCCTGGCCGCCCAACGCAAAAAGCTCGGGCGTCATAACCATTAATACAGTAATGGCAAAAGAGGTAACCAGCATAAATTTAGCAAAAGCCTTAGCCAACTCTACCAACGCCTTAACGGAGAACATTCGCTTAAGACCCGCCCCGGGGTTCAGGCGACTCATTTTTGGCGCCATAGCCTGCGCACTGAAATTCAACCCACCTAATGCCATAGGTGCAATTAGTGCAGCTAACGTCACTATCACCATAAAACCGATGACCGCCCAAATAACTTCCTGAACTGAGGCTCCTAAATGAATCAACATCAATCGGCTATCTAACATATCTTCGCGGCGTAACTCAAAATTTCCAGCCATCATCGCCGCTATACGGTGAGCAGCACTGGTACCAAAAAGCAGCATGGCACCGCCAGCCGCTAATAATAACGCCGTTGCATTGAGTTCTTTTGAACGTGGAATATCGCCTTTTTCACGCGCCTCCCGTAAACGTTTGGGCGTGGGATCTTCAGTTTTTTCCTGACCTGTTTCTTCAGCCATGCGGAACCTCAATCAAGCGACTGATCACACCCAGCGCATGATCAGCAATCAAATTAAACTGCCCCAAAAATCCCGTTAAACTAATCCAGGTAATCAACAACCCCATGACCATCGTAAATGGAAATCCGATGGAAAAAATATTTAGCTGAGGCGCGGCCTTAGTCATAATACCAAAAGATAAATTAATCACTAAAAGCGACGTCACTGCGGGCAATGCCATTAACAAAGCACCGCTAAACATCCAGGTGCCTGCCAACGCTATATCCATGAACTTTACGGCCGAAAAATTGATCATCGTTACCGGAATAATATCAAAACTTTGAGTAATAACATTCAGCATAACCAAATGACCATCCATCGCCAAAAACATCAGCATTGTAAGCATGAGATAAAACTGCCCCAACACTACAACAGAAACACCATTGACAGGATCCGTCATCGATGCAAATCCCAAGCCCATCTGATTGGCAATCAACTGCCCCCCCACGGCGAAAATCTGAAACATAATATGCAAACAAAAACCCAACGCGGCGCCTATTAAAATTTGCTGTGCTATTAAGATATAGGTAGAAAGCGACAGTCCATCCATCACAGGGGGCGTTGGAAGCACCGGCACTAATATCGCCGTCATCATTAACGCCAAGCCCAACCGAATACGTGTTGGTACCAACTGAGTACCAAACATAGGCATAGCCATCAGGAAAGAGGCGATACGAAAGAGAGGAAAAAGAAAAGCAGTCACCCATTGCTCAATCTCTAAAAGACTGATGTCCAGCATGGCTTACCCAATCATGGCAGGAATAGCTTCGAAAATCTTATGGAACTGATCAGAAAGCTTAGTGACCATCCAAGGCCCCATCAGCATAACAATCAATAAGATCACAATTAAACGCGGTAAAAAACTCAATGTTTGTTCATTGATTTGCGTCGCTGCCTGAAAGATTGCGATCAACAACCCCACCAATAAACTCGGCACAACAATGACCAGCACCAGCGTAATAACAAGCCACAAAGCTTCGCCGAAAACGTCAAGTATCAGTTGGGGTTCCACGTAAGCCTCCTAGATTCCAAAACTGGCAGCCAGAGTACCTATAATCATAGCCCAACCATCAACCAGAACAAACAGCATAATTTTAAAAGGTAACGATATAATCACAGGCGATAACATCATCATCCCCATGGCCATGAGCACACTGGCCACCACTAAATCAATTACCAAAAATGGAATAAATAACATGAATCCAATTTGGAAGGCTGTCTTTAATTCACTGGTAACAAAAGCGGGGACTAACACGGTAAACGGTACCTGCTCAGCAGACTCAACAGGGGCTGATTTAGAGATACGAAGAAACAGATTAAGATCATTTTCTCGTGTCTGGTGAATCATAAAACGGTGAAAAGGCTCTCCCGCTGCTTTAAGTGCCCCCAACGTGTCCAGCTCTTCGTTAAGGTAAGGCTGCACCGCGGCCTGATTTACCTCCTCAATTACCGGCGTCATAATGAAAAACGTTAAGAATAACGCCAACCCCACCATCACTTGATTCGAAGGTGTTTGCTGCAATCCCAACGCCTGACGCAAGATAGCAAAGACAATAATAATACGCGTAAAGGAAGTCATCATCATGAGCATAGCTGGCAGAAAAGTCAGCATAGTCATCAACGCAAGAACCTGAATGGTCACGCTATAACTTGTACCACCCGCCGCTGTTGTAGTGACATTAAACGCCGGTATACCAACATCCGCCGCCAACACCACGCCAGGGAATAAGGCAATAACAATCAATAAAACCAGCCTCATTCCACGCTTCCTTCATCTCTAGGTGTATCGATGCTTTTATCGATGCTCTGTTGTAACTGTTTAGCGAAATCTTTTTTTGAAGCAGGAGTAATGATTCGCTCAGAAAACGATTCAAGCAACGATACATGCCCTGCAGCGACACCCAGAAGCAGCTGCCTGTCACCTATTTCAATCAATACAGCTCGCTCCCGAGTCCCCAAGGATAACGATGAAATAACTTTCATTTTCTGGTGCGACTGTTGTAAATTTGACACCCGACGTAATACCCATGCAAGACCAAGAATAACAACAACAACTAATCCCAACCCTAAAAGCATTTGCATTACAGCGTTTGACGTCAATACATCCTGACTAACAGAAGGCGCTGATGGTTCTGCCGCACTCAACATAGAAACGGGTAAAAAAAACAACACCCAGACAAGACTATAACGAATCAAATGAAAACTACTCATCAGCGTAGATGCTTAATACGCTCTTGCGGACTAATAACATCAGTAAGCCTTATTCCATAACGATCATTGACTACCACAACTTCTCCGTGGGCGATTAACGTGCCGTTAATCATCACATCTAACGGCTCTCCCGCAACCCGGTCCAGCTCAACAACCGATCCTTGGCTCAATTGCAGCAAATTTCTGATAGAAATATCTGTATTTCCGACCTCCATCGAGAGAGTTACCGGAATATCAAGGATCACATCTAATTTAGGATCTACAATCGGTTTAGATTCGTCCAGAAGCTCATCGAAATTAACTGAGGTTGCCGCCTCTCCCGTTTGCTCCTCTAACGCTGACGCCCACTCATCGGCCATCGCCTGCTGATCATCAACCATTTCATTATTTTCTTCATTACTCATACAGATAGCTCATACAGATAATTCATACAGATAGCTTAAGCATTACTCATGCTTAGCAATTTTATTAACGATCTTGACGGCAAGATTGCCACGCGACGTACCCATCTTACAATTAAAAATAGGCACAGCATTGGCTTTCAAGGTTAAGTGCTCAGGGATTTCTATAGGAATGATATCACCTGGCATAAATGCCATCACATCCCGAAGTGTCAATTCACGTTTCGCAACACACACATTAATTTTCATAGGTGCCAGAATAATGTCACGTCTTAGTGCTTTAACCCAGCGGTCATCTTTTTCGTTTTCAGATCGCTGAAAGCCAGATACTAACAGATCCCGTATCGGCTCAAGCATTGAATAAGGCATTGTGATGTGAAACTCACCCGTACCGCCTTCCAAGTCCACCTGAAAAGTACTCACAACCACGACTTCTGAAGGGCTAACCGCATTGGCCATAGCCGGATTCATTTCGTGACCAAAGCGCTCAAAGTTTAATGCCATCACAGGCTTCCATGCCTCTTTAAGATCAATAAAACACAGATCCAACACTTTATAAACCAAACGAGTTTCTGTCGGCGTAAAGTCGCGCCCCTCGATTTTCGCATGCCGCCCATCGCCGCCGAAGAAATTATCTACCAGCTTAAAGACTAACTTGGCATCCATAATAAACAAGGCAGTGCCCCGCAAAGGAGGAACTTTAACTAAGTTCATACTGGTTGGAACGTACAGTGTATTAATATAGTCACCGTACTTCATGACCTGTACGCCACCGACAGTCACGTCCGTTGTTTTTCTTAATAAGCTGAACAAGCTATTGCGAGTATAACGCGCGAAGCGTTCATTAATCATTTCAAGCGTCGGCATCCGTCCACGAACAATACGCTCATGGCTTGCCAAATCATAAGTACGGACAGTACCTGGCTCAAAATCCTCTGCCTCTTCAACAGTGTCGACATCACCGTCATCTACACCATGTAGCAGTGCGTCAATTTCTTCCTGAGATAAAAGATCTTTAACCGACATTAATGTTCAGTCTCCCGACTCTACTGCATCACAAAATCAGTGAATAAAATTTTCTCAATGCCAGGTTTGCCCATCTTTTCCTGTAAAAAGTCCTGAACCAACTGAGTAGCATCTTGGCGCAGTTTTTGTTTAGCCTGAATCGTTTGAAGATCATCAAAAGATTGCATGCTAAACAGTTGATTCAAACGCGACACAACTAAAGGCATGTGAAGCGTCAGCGCATCAACTACATCCTGATCTCTGCTTTTAGCTTCGACAAACGCCCGAAGGTAATGCCGCTTTCCATCAGCAGATTTCAAAGTAGCAACAAACGAAGGTTTTCCTTCCAATGTACGCACTTTAGAATAAATAGCCTCTTTTCGCACCGGCTCAGCTACAGCATCAGGCTCGTCCGAGCCGCTACCTAATAAAAAATAGACAGCAGCCGCACTCAATATTGCAACAATTATGACGCCTAAAGCGATAAATATTATAAGCTTCTTTTTAGATTTACCACCTTCAGTAGCCTCTGCAGCTACACTCTCGTCGGCCATCGCACACCCCTACTGATACTACCCAGTAACAAATTATTTGGAACAGATTGCGCAATATACCATATAGATAGAACGACTATCGCTTATGCATAATAATCTACCAAAGATAATCCAACACTGGCTTTTTGCTGCGATTCAACAACGGGGTCTACAGGTGCGCCATATGACTTATTGGCAAACGACTCCCGCTGTCGCTGATCTTGCCCTGAAGATTGATCATCAACTGAAGACTCGCCCAGATTAAGCCCCTGTTCGGCTAACATTTCCCGTAACCTCGGCATACTTTGCTCTACTGCATCCCTGACATTCGCGTGTGCAGATGAAAATGTCACGCTAACCTGATCTTGAAAAATATGAAGCTTAACCTGCAACGATCCTAATTCAGGAGGATCTAGCTGGATTGTTGCTGTCTGAACCTGCTGATTTGCAGCCCACATGACGCGTTCCGACATTGCTTGCTGCCAGCCAGGATGCACCGGCGTCATGCCTGTAGGCATTTGCATTTGCACCACAGACGCAGGCCTTGCCAATGTAGGCTGATGCGTTGACCCTAGCAGGTATAAATCGTTCGAGCGATCTCTAACGACGGAAGAATCAACAGCATCTCCAGATACAACGCTACCCGGCAGCCCTGCGCTTTCAAATAAAGCAGCTCCGGCCTTGGACCCCAACACCACATCACGAAATGGTGCGGGCGGCGGCGTACCTGAACTGTCTGTACGTGGCAATATTATTGGAGATATCTCAACAGAGCCTGACACGCCTTGCCGAGGCGCCAAAAACGTAGAATCATTAACTTTCCTAACAACTTCAGCGCCCTCTGCTGCATCATCAGCAACGGCAGTTGAGCGCGACTCTGGCATTACAGGCTTACTAATTGCACGCTCCAACCCTGTGCCAGCGACAAAATCAACGTCTGCCGAAACAGAGCGACCAACACCTGGCGACAGCATTTGAGTCGGCGTGAGAGCCTGCTCATGAGACGGTGCAATCTGAGCGACTTCCAGTGAGCCTGCTTGATCACTTCGTTCTACTTGTCGCGTCTCTGCATTCCGCACTGCGGTCTGCGCTGCCTGAGCGGTTTGAGCAGTTTCTGCATTCCGCACTGCGGTCTGCGCGGTCTGAGCGGTCTGAGCGGTCTGAGCGGTCTGAGCGGTCTGAGCGGTTTGAGCGGTTTGAGCGGTCTGAGCGGTCTGCGCTGTCTGCGCTGTCTGCGCTGTCTGCGCTGTCTGCGCTGTCTGAGCGGTCTGAGCGGTCTGAGCGGTCTGAGCTGTCTGAGCTGTCTGAGCTGTCTGAGCTGTTTGAGCTGTTTGAGCTGTTTGAGCTGTTTGAGCTGTTTGAGCGGTCTGCACGGTCTGCGCGGTCGGAACTGCCTGAACGGTCGGAGCTGCCTGAACGGTCTGCGCCGTCTGCGCCAGAGCAACCACAGCGGGTGCTTCTGAACCTACCAGCAGATCAACATCAATATCGGTGTCGCTCACACCCTGCACTGCAGATTGAACGGCCGCAGATACCGGCTCGCTGACAACCTCAAGTACACTCCCAAGCGGCAAACTATCATCCCGCAGAGTGTTAACAGCCGGCAACAAATTGGCCAAAGAAGGCAAAACCTGGCCTTCCTGAGGCAACTCCATTCCCGCAGCATCAGTATGAGAAGAAACACGTACAGGCACAGGGACCGATATGGCTTTCCCCTCCCAACCCGTTTCTTTCAGCAATGCGCTGAATTCAGCAGACGGAACAGGCGACAGTGAAGCGCCAGTCATCAACGCGCCGTTAGATGTAGATGAATTTTTCAATCCAGCCGGTTGAAGCAGTACATTGAGTTGCGTGAGCTGAGAAGCCATTTAGTATTCCACCATAAACGCTTGATATGAGTCCCAATATGGATAGAGCAGCAAAAACAAGGCCAACTAACAAACTAATACGAACTAGATAGAATTTTCTATAAGAGCTTTCTATAAAAACTATATGCGAAATGTTGAATGCAGAACCCATAGATAAGGAATGCAGATCATAAATGCTGGCACAAAATTCAAATACAACAGTTAGACTTAAACCCCAGGGGCGATACTTAAAGATACGTTATACGGCTCAACTGAGAGCGTTCATCCAACTCCTTCTGAAGCACTTTATCCACCGCTTTAACCTCATCATCTAATGCTTTAACTACCAGAGAATCTATCGCTTTATATTTACCATGCATTTGCGCCCAATACTGTTTCACTTGCGCTAACTGTTTTTCATTCATTAGCATGGATTTTTTATGCTGCTCAATTGCTACTGAGATTTTATTCATAAACCCCTGATAATTAAGCATTCGGTCAATAGATAAACCTTGCGCACTGTCCTGACGATATCCCTGCTGATATTCCGCCAAATAAAGCTCTAGCTGAACTAACTGTTGTTTATCATTTTCCACTCTTTGAATTTGTTCAGCAAGGAAACGCTCAGCCTCTTTCTTCCGCTTTTCCGCCAAATCCAAAACCACTTTTAAACGACCTGATCGCTTTTTAATACTCATCGAACCGGCTCACTTGGCTGCAAAGCCATTGCCATCATTTTAAGGCTTTCTTCCACACTAAAAGCATCCGTCAACCCTTGCTGTAAAAACTGATTCATCGTCGGCATTCTTTCTATGGCAAAGTCGGTACCCGCATCACTCCCCCGTACATAGGCGCCAACAGAGATCAAATCCGCATTTTGCTGATATTTAGAATATAGCTGCTTAAAGCGCATCGCCGTAGCCAAATGCTTCTGGTCAACAATCTGCGGCATAGCACGACTGATAGAGGCTTCAACATCAATGGCCGGATAATGTCCCTGTTCAGCTAATTGCCGGGAAAGTACGATATGCCCATCTAAAATTGCACGAGCAGCATCCGCAATGGGATCCTGCTGATCATCACCTTCTGTCAGCACTGTATAAAAAGCGGTAATCGAGCCACGACCTGTTGCATCATTACCGGCACGTTCTACCAGTTTAGGCAGCTTTGCAAAGACAGAAGGAGGATAACCCTTAGTCGCAGGCGGCTCACCTATTGCCAGAGCAATCTCGCGTTGCGCCTGCGCATAGCGGGTTAAGGAGTCCATTAAAAGTAAAACATTTTTCCCTTCTGCACGAAAATACTCAGCAATGCGCGTTGTTAATTGAGAGGCACGCAACCTCATCAAAGGAGAATCATCTGCTGGCGATGCGACAACAACTGAGCGGGCCAAACCTTCAGCACCCAGGTTATGATCGATAAATTCTTTAACCTCACGGCCACGCTCACCAATCAAACCTACGACAGTGATATCCGCTTCCGTGGCTCGGGTCATCATCCCCAGCAATACAGACTTACCCACACCACTACCTGCGAACAACCCCAACCGCTGCCCCTTGCCTACGGTTAACAGCGCATTGATAGCCTTAATACCTACATTCAGGGTATTGGTAATCGGAAAACGCAATAGAGGGTTAATAACCTCACCCGCAAGCGTCGTCGACTGCTGGCAATTTAACGGCCCTTTCCCGTCCAGCGGTTCACCTACCCCATTTAACACTCTACCCAATAATTCAAAACCAACAGGAACATTGCGGCTAGCGCCTAGTGGAATAACTTTCGCGCCGGCAGATAATCCCTCAACCGCATGCAAAGGCATTAAATAGATACGGTCACCTGAAAAACCCACCACCTCTGCTTCAATTTCATTATTTGAAGATAAGATAATCAGGCAGTTATCACCTACTGCCACCTGCAAACCGACAGCTTCAATAGTAAGGCCTATTAAGCGCGTAATTCGACCTTCGATACGGGGTGACGGCTCTGCTAAAGGCGTATTTAACAGCCCATTAATGGTCTTAGACAGATCAAACGGACTCATCACCGTTCTCTCTATTCAGGGAAGCTTTAGCGGAGTACTTTTGCCCCTCAAGCCGATCTTTGACTTCTTTTATTACCGCAGAGAAACGAGACTCCATACAATAATCAACGACACTCGTGTCGGTAGAAATAATACAACCCCCGGGAGCCATCTTAGCATCTCCAATTAACTTCCAACGCTCCTGATGTCGCTCAGCCAATGACGCTAACGCACTGACATCATCAGGATTCACCGTAATAACTAATTCACCGGATTGCTTTGGAAGCACCGCAATAGCATCGGCAACGGACGCCTGAACGATATCCTTGCACTCAGCCCCCTGATGCCTGATAACTGCTTGCGCAATATGAATAGAAAGCTCGGTCACCAACTCGGCAAGCTGATCATGCTGAGAAGACAAAGGTTCATCCAGCTTGAGCAGTATCTCTTCAAACTTTAAAACCTGCCTATCAATATCAGCCTTTCCCCGTTCAATACCTTCTGTATAGCCACGCAGATCACCCGCTGCATGGCCTGACTCACGCCCTTCTTCTTTACCCGACTCAAAACCTTCCTGATAAGCACTATCACGGATCGCCTCAAGCTCAGAAAGCGTTATCTTTTCTGCAGCCATCTCTTCATCGACGACGGTTATATGGACAGGCTCAGGCACTTTGGTCTGAATACCAATCGTATGCCTGCCATTTACCTCCGGGAGCAACCAGCCACCCACGGGCTTAAGCAGCTCAGAAGAATCGAAACGCATAGGTAATTTTTCTATCGATTTCATACAAATAACCTAAACCATTTCTTCACCGCCACCACCCAGCATGATTTCACCGTCATCCGCCAGACGACGAGCAACCGTCAGAATTTCTTTTTGAGCTTCTTCAACTTCACTCACACGAACAGGCCCTTTAGCTTCAAGGTCGTCTCTCAACAACTCAGCCGCACGTTTAGACATGTTTCTAAATATTTTTTCTTGCAGTGCCGTATCCGCCCCTTTTAAAGCAACGATCAACACATCAGTAGAAACTTCCCGCAAAATAACCTGAATACCCCGGTCATCGACATCAATCAAATTATCAAACACGAACATCAGATCCTGAATTTGTGTTGCTAATCCTTCATCCGCTTCACGAATACCTTCCATTAATTCAGCCTCTATAGCACTATCAATGAAGTTCATAATATTTGAAGCCTGCTTAATCCCACCCAATGTCCTGGACTGTCCGGTACGCGAAGTACTAAACTGACCTTCCAACATATCATTCAATTCCTGAAGCGCCTGAGGCTGAATACGATCAAGAGCAGCGACACGCATAATAATATCCAGCCGAACTTTGTCATCAAAAAACGCCAGCACATTAGCCGCCTGATCAGGATCGAGATAAGACGCAATAACAGCCTGTATCTGCGGATGCTCGAAGCGAATGGTTTCAGCTATCTGGCGCGGCTCCATCCAGCGCATCGTATCAAGGCCGGAGGTATTAGTACTCATCAGAATTCGATCGAGAAGAGTTTTTGCCTTTTCTTCACCTAACGCCTGATTCAGCATCGTCCGAATGTAACGGTCATTATTGATACCGATACCCGTTTGATCACTGACCAGATGCATAAAATCGGACACTACGCCTTCAACGCGCGACTGCGGTATATTATCCAATTGGCTCATCGCTTCACCAATTAACTGTACTTGCTTAGGCCCTAAGTGCTTAAGCACTTCTGCAGCATCGTCCTCACCCAAACTAATTAACAGTATGGCTGCTTTTTCAATATCCGTCTGATCCTTATCACCGCTCATCCTGCCCAACCCATTGCTTTACAGCCTGAGCAACACGTGCAGGATCCTCTGCAATCATGCTACGCACCGCATTTAGTTGATATTCAAAGCTTTCATTTGGCGTTGGCAGCAGACTATCGCTGCGCCCACCAAATGTCACTTTATCGTCAGCTACCACTCCACCATCCAAACCCTCAAGCTCAGCGGCCACATTACCCGTAATTTCATCGCTAGTGGCGGCAACCTCACCTCCCGTAACAGTGAGGCTCTTTAAAACAGGCCGCAAAATACCGAATACCATGATTAATACGAATAAAATAGCCCCTGCCTGCTTAGCAATATCCCAGACCCAAGCTTCTTTCCAAATAGGTATATCTTCCTGCACAAACGGTTGTTCGACAACAAAAGGAGAATTGATTACATTAACGCTATCTCCTCTGACAGCAGTATAGCCAACAGTATCCTGAACCAGGATCCGTAATCGTTGTAACTCATTTTCAGCCCAAGGCGTTTTAACAGAAGCACCTGTATCCGCGGTTATGGTCACTAAATCATCAACCACAACCGCAACACTTAATCGTATTATTCGCCCACTCTGATGCTTGGTATAAGAAATCGAGCGATCTAATTCAAAATTTCTGGTCGCTTGTTTACGCGAACTACCAGGAGTAGCCCCGTTTTGAACACCTCCCGCAGCAGAAGTCGCTACTTCCGGCACAGAACTAGGCCCCGGCGGCTGATTTGACAATGCGCCTGGCACACCTTGAGAACCAACAGCGCCAACCCGGTCTTCAACAACGGTCTGCTCGCTTCTAAGAGAGGGAAGATCGGGGTTAAAAAGCTCATCTGTCTGCTCGACAGACGTAAAATCAATTTCGGCAGACACCTCTGCTCTGAAACGCCCCTGACCAACAACGGGCAACAAAATACTATTCACTCTATTCAACAAAGTTTCTTCGACTTTACGCGCATATTCAAACTGCTTAGCCGCCAAAACAACATCTTGATCCTCATCGCGGGCGTTCAGTAAATGCCCGCGCTGATCAACAACGGTTACATCTTTAACATCGAGCATAGGCACAGACGACGCAACCAAGTTGGCAATAGCCGCGACCTGACTACGCTCCATTTTTCGCCCGGCAAATAACTCAAGAAAAACAGAAGCACTGGTCTTCCTCTGATCCCTGACAAACACAGTATCCTTGGGTATGGCTAAATGTATGCGAGCACTCCTTACTGCGACCATGCTCGCTATTGTCCTGGCCAACTCACCCTCAAGGCCACGGCGGTATCGCGCACTCTCCATGAACTGACTGACACCCAGACCCTGGTCTTTATCCATCAATTCAAATCCGATGGTTTTATCTGCTGAAAAACCTTCAGCGGCAAGTTTAAGTCGCGCCTGATTGACATACTCTTCAGGAACGAGCACCGCATGACCATCACCTTTCAATTTGTAAGGGATATTATAAAGCCGCAACTGCTCAATCACCTGATTAGCATCGACAAATTCAAGATTAGAAAAAAGAACTCGGTAATCAGGCGTTTTGGACCACAAGACCACAGAAAAACCGATAGCAATACTAGCCGCCAGACCAATCATAAGACCAAACTGGCGCAGAATTGTCAGCTTATTAAAGCCCGACATAAGCCCGCCGCCACTGCTTTGCAGGTTTATAGTATTATTATCCATTGAACAGCATGGTCAAATCTTCTTTCATTATTAAATTGGCATTTTCATAACGTCTTCATACGCGGTCACAAGCCTGTTACGCACCTGAGTCATTGCCTGGAAGGATACGCTGGCTTTTTGTAATTGTATCATTACTTGCGTTAACTCAACCCGCGGGTCGCCTTGCTCAAAAGCGGTAGCCATACGACTCGCTTCCATCTGAGTATCATTAACCTTATCGATCGCATTCTTCAGCAACTCTCCAAAACCTTCATTTTCTACCGGCCGAGTCATATCTGCCAGTAAAGGTGACGGTTTTCCGGCATTACTTACGCCCTGCTGAGCATCCGCTTTTAGCGCACGCATCTGCATCAAAACACTATTTATATCTGTACGTTCAATCATCATACATCTCAACGCGACAACTTATTGACATTATATGGAATCATTATCTTTAAACAAGCGTATCAACAACTGATAGCGTCATAAATATGGCACTTATTTAGAAATACTGAGTTATGTTTTATAATGCAAAAAACGAGCCATCAGCTCGTTTTTAGTTATCATTGATCAGACAATCATCTTATCCCAGCTCAGGAGGATCTCCGTATTTAAGTCGCACATACATCAAGGCGACCGTAATTGCATCGCCTAATGCGGTATGCCTTTCCAGCATAGGAATATCCAGCTTCCTGGAAATAGTATCGAAGCGTAAATCTACATTCCCTCCTACCATGCGCCATTTAATAATATCGTGATACACATGTGATAATTCAATAGCTTTACAAGGCAAGCCAAATCCAAATTTAGGACGTATAAATTTATCTAACATCCGAATATCATAACTCACGTAATACCCTAAAATAGGCCGGTTACCTACAAAAGCCAATACTTGCTCAAGCGCATCATCCAACTCAATACCATCAACCAGATCAGCCGCACGTATTTTGTGAATCTTAATAGAATCACCTGTCAGCGTTTTAGGCGGCTTTAGTTTGATATCCAGTCTTTCACTGGTCAGAACTTTTTTTCCTCTAACCTTAACTGCACCAATAGAAATAATATCTGCATTTTTCACATCCAATCCAGTGGTTTCACAATCCAGTGACACCACCTCATCACCTTCATAGGGCTGAAACAAATAAGCATAAGGACCTGATTTATGCTCCATTTTCTCTTTCATTCTTCTTATTGTTCTTGGGATAATCATTAATCAACGGCTCCCTAAGTGATAATGCAACTCCAAATGCTTCTTAAACCCTTTCACTATATGAAAAGCATCTCTCAATAAATCTCTGTCCATTTTATTCATGGATTGTAAGTCAAGGGTATTAGGCGTTAGGTCTACACCCGCCTCCTGCTCTTCAGCACGCTTAATCTGCTGCCGCAATCTCAACTGAATAAACAATCCCAGCGCTTCAGACAAATCCCTCGCGTGCTTTTCTTGCATCTTACCCATCTCAACTAATGCTTCAAGACGCTTAAAAGTATTGGTGGCCAATATCCGGTTTTCAAGCGCCAATGTTCTTACGCCATGCACTATAGGAAAAATTCCGCCTTTTTTGACATCCAACTGACCACGCTCTTTCAAATTCCCAAAAAAGGTCAACGGTGTATTGAACTCCAAGGCAACTTTTGCAAAATTTGAGAAAAACGCGTCGTTATTTTTTAAATATTTAAAAAACCAATTACGAGAAGCCTTAAATAATGCCGGATTTCCAGCAACAGGCTTTGCATCAACAGCAATGGCTAAGTTCATCTGATCAGCCTCAGTCCAACTAACAGACCAGTCAGACATTTTCTGGGTCCAATCTCCCAGCGAATTCACCCATTCAGGGTTTGAAACCATAATATTTCCCGGGCACCTAGGATAGCCGAACTCCATTAAATGCTCGCTGAAGCGATTCATCACTTCCTGCATTTCATCCCAAACAAGCCCGTCTCGATAGATGATTGCATTATCCTGATCAGTTTTCATTATCTGCTCACCCCGTCCTTCTGAGCCCATAACAATCAAACATACATGAGGCTGCATATCAGCAGGGACTATTAAATCAAACAGCTTAGCCATAACCCGGCTATTCATCGCCGCTAAAAGATCCATGGCAAAACGAGCCTTTACACCTTGTGAAACTAAAGACTTAATTAAATCATTAAGACCCTGAGCCGCCATATGTAAATCGTCCAGCGTTCTCGCTCTTTCTATTCGCAAGCCAATAACATGAGAGTGGCTTGAAAAGAAACTCAACACATCAGTCAAATCAACAATACCCACCAACTCATCATTATCCATAACAACAACACGTTCGATTTGCTGTTGCGTCATGATAATTAATGCATTGAAAAGATAATCATCAGGATGAACGCTGATTAAACGGTAGGTCGCAATTGTCGCTACGCAGGTACTTATGGGTAATTCATTAATAACGACAGCATTTAATATATCCGTACCGGTAACCATCCCATATCGGGAGCCTTTTTTAACCAATACACAGTCAACTTTTTTCTCACGCATCAACGCGGTGGCATCTTTAATACTGGTTGGCTCACTCACTATTATCGGATCGCGCATCACGCCTTCACTAACGCGCGCCAGCATAAACTCAGCCATGTCCTGGGACGCGCCATACTGCTCTGCAATTTCGGTTTTTGCTGTAAGATTTTGCTGAAAATAATCAGCAAACAAAGAGTTACCAGAGACTAATTCGAGTACTGTTTTTATCGGTATTATGTGGCAGATAGTCTCCTCTTCAGCAATAAAGTTATGGATCGCCTTTCCTTTTATTGCGGACCATGCACCAAAATAATCTTCATTTTCATACTGAACAAATACGTGTTCATGGCCGCCTTTATTGTCACGCGTTTCACTCTCTGAAACCTTACCCTTAAGGACAACATGAACCCCTTCTGGCACGGATCCCGATTCCATAATTACTTCACCTTTCTGAAAATATCCTATATCCAGATTCTGACGTAATAAGGCTTGCTCCTTTTTAGTTAGCAAACTGAAAGGCAAGTTATCCATATTAAAAGATGAAGGCATATCTACTCTCCTGTCTTAATAAAAAAGGCGCATCAACCTTCGCTGATGCGCCTTCAATAATGCTGAGTTTATTTCGACATCTAGTCCGAAACTATCTCAATTCTTAGTGAGCGTGAGCTTCACCAGCACCACGTGGAATACGCAGATCAGCAACAATACGCTGCATCTCTTCTGATGGTGGAGGCGTGAACTTAGCTACTACAATAGCAACCACAAAGTGCAGTACCAGACCAACAGCACCAAAACCACCCGGGCTAATACCCATGAAGTAGTCAGCAGGATCACCACCGCCAAACACGAAGTACCACATGTAGCCGACAGTAGACAACAGACCTACCAGCATACCGGCAATCGCGCCCTGAGTGTTCATGCGTGTGTAGAAGATACCCAGCATCAGTGTTGGGAATACCGAAGCACTCGCAATACCAAATGCCAACGCAACTACCTGCGCCACAAACCCTGGAGGATTAATACCGAAGTAACCTGCAATCAAGATAGCAACAACCGCCGCCATACGAGCGTACATCAACTCCTGCTTATCAGTGATATTCGGACTAATCACTGTTTTCATCAAGTCATGCGCAATCGCGGTAGAGATAACCAACAACAGACCTGCTGCTGTCGATAGAGCCGCAGCAACAGCACCGGCCGCTACCAATGCAATAACCCAAGCCGGAAGCTGAGCAATTTCAGGGTTAGCAAGTACCATGATGTCACGGTCAACATAAACTTCGTTCGCAAAAGGCTGTTTAGTCGCATCAAACTCAGCGCCTACCAATGCGTTAGTAGCCAGACGTTGCCCCATCTCACCACGTGGATCTGCTCCGTCATCAAAAGCAGGTTTACCGCCTTTGCTGTCAAAAGCACTACCTGCAGCATACTGAATTTTTCCGTCACCGTTACGGTCATTCCATGCTAACAAACCAGCATTTTCCCAGTTCTTAAACCAGTCAGGAATGGCAGCATATTCAGTACCGGCGTTATCAGGACCATTCAATGTCTGAATCAGATTTACACGGCCAAAACCAGCAACACCAGGAATAGCAGTGTAAAGCAGCGCGATGAAAATCAACGCATAACCTGCAGACGTACGTGCATCTTTAACACGCGGAACCGTGAAGAAACGCACGATTACATGTGGCAGACCCGCAGTACCGCACATCAGCGCGACGGTCAGACAGAAGATATCAATCGTACTTTTCGTACCGGTGGTATATTGCGCAAAACCAAGGTCCATAGACAGCTGATCCAGAGTAGCCAAAACTGACTGTCCTGTTTCAAGCGTAGCACCTAAACCGATCTGAGGAAGGATATGACCTGTTACCTGAGCAGACAAGAAGAATGCTGGTACAGTAAATGCCAGAATCAGTACACAGTACTGAGCTACCTGAGTATAGGTAATACCTTTCATGCCACCCAATACGGCATAAAAGAATACAATCGCCATACCTAAGATAACACCTGTATTAATATCTACATGCAGATAACGGGAGAATACGATCCCAACACCACGCATCTGACCTGCCACATACGTGAAGGAGATGATGATGGTACACGCAACACCGATAATACGAGCAGTGTTCGATTCATAACGGTCACCCACAAAGTCAGGCACTGTAAACTTACCAAACTTACGCAGGTAAGGTGCCAGCAACATAGCCAACAGCACGTAACCACCGGTCCAACCCATCAGATATGCAGAACCATCACGACCTATAAAGGAGATCAGACCCGCCAGGGAGATAAAAGATGCAGCAGACATCCAATCGGCAGCTGTCGCCATACCGTTAGCAATTGGGTGTACACCACCGCCCGCAACATAAAACTCTTTTGTTGAGCCAGCACGGGCCCAGACTGCAATACCTATGTAAAGGAGGAAGGATCCACCAATAAACAGGTACGATAACATATCAACACTCATATTAACGCCGCCCTAAATTTAGTTAAATTATTATTATTCTTGAACGTCATATTTTGCATCTAGCTTGTTCATACTGGCTACATAAGCCCAGATCAAGACGACGAAGACGAAAATTGAACCTTGCTGACCAAACCAGAAGCCCAATGGAAAACCGAAAAAGTCGATTTTATCAAGCGCATCAACAAACAAAATGCCACAGCCGTAGGAAACTACGAACCAGATGGCAAGGTAAAACATTATTATGCGCAAGTTTTCGCCCCAATAGGCTTTTGCGCTCTCACTACTGATTGACATGGCACTATCCTTAATTTTTTTTTATCGGATTAAGTGAAAGAAGTAGACCGAGTGAATTTATCAGAGAGTCAGCCCAAAAAAATCCCCGACTTTAGTCGGTAGACATTGTAGACAACTATCAAAAACTACGCTGCAGACTGCATGGCTCTTCACTTGTAACATAATCTTTGAAAACCCTTTAACATACAACAGGCTATACAAAGGTATAACTGAAGTATTAGGATCATAGTGGGTTTAGGTTACACTTAGGTTCACACATTTAATTCCAAGGGTATGTCGACATGCTGTCAGGCTGGTCCATAATTCTGATTTCACTCCTGTATGTTAGCCTGCTATTCGGCATCGCCTATTATGGGGACAAAACAACCAGTGGAAAGTCCTACGCAAACAATCCGATTATTTATTCGTTATCCCTGGCCGTGTATTGCTCCTCATGGACCTTTTATGGGTCGGTCGGTCGGGCTTCATACTCGGGCTGGGAGTTCTTAGCCACCTATCTGGGGCCTGTTTTCGTTTTCGTGTTTGGCTGGCGCATTATAGAAAAAATGATGCTTATCAGTAAGCAACAAAACATTACTACTATTTCCGATTTTATCTCATCACGCTACGGCAAAAGTCAGGCACTGGCTGTGCTTGTTACGATCATCGCAGTACTTGGCACCATCCCTTATATCGCCATGCAATTAAAAGCCGTTGCGCTGAGTTATAACGCTCTCGCACCCGGCACTACAGAAGCACTTAGCAAAGGTAGCGATACTGCGCTTTTTGTGGCTATTTTAATGGCCATTTTTGCCATTCTTTTTGGTACCCGACATATTGATGCAACCGAACATCATGAAGGTATTGTGCTTGCCGTTGCTTTTGAGTCAATTATCAAGCTCACCGCCTTTATAGCTGTAGGTATTTTTATATCCGGACACATTTTTGACGGTCTTTACGATACGTTATACCACGTCAGTCAACAGCTCCAATCCGACTCAAAATATACACATTTCCTTGAAGGCAGTTTTGTAACTGAGATTATACTAGCAGCCTGTGCCATCTTCTGCCTGCCTCGACAATTCCATGTCACTATTGTAGAAAATTCCGACATTAAAAACTTACGCATAGCACGCTGGTTATTTCCGTTCTACATGATTCTTCTCAGTATTTTTGTGCTTCCGATAGCCACAGCAGGTAATTTTTATTTCCAGGGACAATCTATTGATCCTGACTCTTTTGTTCTCATGCTGCCCTTCGAATTAGGCAACAAAAAACTCGCAACTTTTGCCTTTATAGGCGGGCTCTCTGCCGCCACCAGCATGGTAATTGTCGCAAGCATCACGCTATCTACCATGGTCTGCAACGACATCGTAATGCCCCTGCTATTCAGAATATCCCGACTTCAGTTGGCGCAAAGTAATGATCTTGGCACACTATTATTAAAAGTCAGACGCTTAACCATTATCGCTTTGCTTATCATGGCTTATTTTTACTACCGGATTTTAGGAGATCAAGGCCCCCTCTCATCCTTTGGCCTGCTCGCTTTTGTCGCCGTAGCGCAATTTATGCCGACCATCATAGGCGGCATTTTCTGGAAGAAAGGTTCTCGCCAAGGCGCGCTAACCGGTATGGCAGCAGGACTTTTACTGTGGATTTATACCCTTGTCATACCAACACTGACCGATGCCGGTATCATTTCTCCACATTTTTTAGAAAATGGATTATTTGATTACCACCTATTAACACCTACCGCGCTGTTTAGTTTTAGTAATCTGGACCCCCTCACACATGGGGTTTTGTGGAGCCTATTAGTCAATAGCGCCCTCTACATTGTAATTTCGCACTATACATCACAACGATTATCCGAGCGTATTCAGGCCAGTGCTTTTGTCGATGTTTATAACAACGACCCGACAACCCCCTCTCGCCAGCATGGAACTGTAACCGTAGGCGATTTGCAAATGCTTACTGAGCGTTTTCTGGGATTAAGCCGAACCCAGCACGCCTTCACTGGATACGCACTCCAGCGCAACGAAGATCCACCCCAATCGGGAGAAAAAGCTACATCAGAACTAAATAACTTCACGGAACGTTTACTCGCCGGCGTAATTGGCGCGTCCTCTGCGCGCATCGTACTGGCGTCAACGCTACGCGGAAAAGACATGCAGATCGGCGATGTCGTCTCTATCGTTGATGAGGCATCTCAGGCACTGCGTTTTAATCGGTCTCTTTTACAATCTACCATAGAGAATATTGGGTTAGGCATCAGCGTTAGCGACCAACAATTACGACTGGTTGCGTGGAACCGCCCTTACATTCAAATGTTCAACTATCCGGAAGGCCTCATCTGTGTAGGGCGCTCTATCGAAGAAATATTCCGCTATAACGCACTGAAAGGCGAATATGGTCCTGGAAATATTGAAGAGCAGATCAGCCGGCGTCTGGATAGCATTAAATCGGGTGAGCCTCATCGATATGAACGCTATCGACCTGATGGATCAGTCCTTGAAGTGCGCGATAATCCAACACCCAATGGCGGCTACGTTAATACTTATATGGACATTACTCAACACAAGCGTGTTGAAGAAGCCCTGCGTGAAAGCGAACAGAACATCCGGATTTATACCGATAACGTACCGGTGCTTATCGCATACCTTGATACAGAAAGCCGCTACCTTTTTGCCAATAAAGCCTATGCTGATGCCTTTGGACTTGAACGAGACAAAATCGTAGGTATGGCTGCTTACAAAGTTCTGAGTGACACTATATATGCACAACGCTATGACTTCATTCAGCAAGCACTAAACGGTAAACGCCAAAAATTTGAAACAGACCTACCCTCACAAAACGGCGCCAAACGCTTTGCAGAAGTCACATATATTCCGCATATCGGAGAATATGGCGATGTATTAGGGTACTTTACGTTGTATCAGGATATTACCGAGCGACGTGAAGCAGAAATCGCACTGCAAATCACCAACGAAACACTAGAACAACGCGTTAAGGAACGAACTCACGCATTGTCCGTCGTCAACAAAGAGCTCCGCAAAGAAAATACTATACGCGCTCTGATGGAAGACGAACTACGTCAGGCAAAAAGTGATGCTGAAGCGGCTAACTTAGGTAAAACCCGCTTTTTGGCAGCCGCCAGCCATGATCTCTTGCAGCCACTGAATGCAGCACGACTCTTTACCTCCGCGCTCGCCCAACAAAGCCACTATTCGCCCAGTACAACGCAATTAGTGGATAATCTGGACGGATCTCTTAAAGCAGCCGAAGAACTCATCACAACGATTCTAGACATCTCTAAATTGGACGCTGGCGCACTTGAACCGGTCATTACACACTTCTCTATAGACACATTATTTAGCAACCTTTGTGCTGAATTTACCGCACTTACCCAAGAAAAAACGTTAACGTTTCATTTTGTTCACTGCCACCAAATCATCGCTTCCGATCAAAAACTATTACGGCGTATTCTACAAAATTTTCTATCTAATGCTGTGCGCTACACCCAAGACGGTAAAGTACTGCTAGGATGTCGGCGTGATGGAAAAAACCTGCGTATTGAAGTCTGGGATACCGGTGTTGGCATCCCAGAAGAAAAGCTGCATGAAGTTTTTGAAGAATTTAAACGCATCAACAATCCGAAACATTCAAAGGTACAAGGACTAGGACTCGGGTTGGCTATTACAGATCGTATCGCCAGAATGTTAAAGCATAAAATAAGGGTACGTTCATGGCCAGGATCAGGTACCGTTTTCAGCGTTCTTGTGCCATTAGGCGATCCTGCCAAAGAAGTACATTCAAAACCGGAACAACGTGGCTGGATCAGGAGCAAAGCGTTAAATGGAACCATTGCTCTGATTATCGATAATGAACCAAAAATTCTGGAAGGTATGTCCGCCTTGCTACAAGGCTGGGGTTGCGAAACATATACAGCAATATCGATAGAAACCGCCATCGCCTTATACCCAGAAAACGCACCACAACCAGATATAGTGCTGGCTGACTACCATTTAAATGAATCCGATACAGGGCTCATGGCACTGTCAGCACTCTATCAGACATGGGAAAAAGAGATCCCCGCTCTCATCATAACGGCCGACCGCACCGATGAAGTAAAAAATAAGATAGAGCAATCCGGCGCACAACTACTGACCAAACCTATCAAACCCGCAGCCTTGCGTGCCATGATCAATAAACTTATTGCGGCCAGCAAAATAGCATAAAAAAGCACCCTACAAGGGTGCTTTTAAAACGTCTCAGCGCATCACAAAGACATCTTTGAGAAATTCTATTTATTCCATATTTGTGCGTGCAGGATCAACACTCAAACGTTGAGCCGCTATTACAGCCTGAGTACGACTGTGGACACGCAACTTACGTAAAATAGCTGTAACGTGTGCCTTAATAGTGGCTTCAGATACATTTAATTCATAAGCAATCTGCTTGTTCAGCAAACCTTCGGTTAGCATCGTCAGCACTCTAAACTGCTGAGGCGTCAGTGATACCAGAGCGGCAGCAAACTTGCGCTCTTCTTCGCTTACATCTACGGTACCATTTTCTGTAATATCCCGCGGCAGCCACTCTTCACCTTTTAATACAGCAACTATGGCTTCAGAAATGGTTTCAAGCGATGCAGATTTAGGAATAAAACCTGAAGCGCCATAATCAATTGCTCGCCTCATAACACTCACTTCTTCACTACCTGAAACAACAATCACAGGAATACCAGGGTTCTGTCCACGCAAAAAGACCAAACCAGTAAAGCCGTGCGTTCCCGGCATATGAAGATCCAATAAGACCAAATCAGCATCGCTATGCTGAACAACGGCTTCCTGAACAGCAGCCAGAGAGTCGGCCTCTACAATTTCAACACCTTGAATCGCCTGACTTACTGCCTGACGCAATGCTGCACGAAACAATGGATGGTCATCTGCAATAATGATTTTACTGGCTAGCTGCATATTTAATCCTCTGGACGAAGACACGCCCACATCTCTACTATTCATTCTTTAATTATCAGAATAATAACACCTCTAAACCTAAAACTCCCTCTACAGACCCGCTGAAGAAGGAGTTTTAAACAATTTAATCGTTTATAAAGGCTTAAACTTTACGATTCATTCGATTTTCGATCAGATCATCAACAACAGACGGATCCGACAGCGTAGAAGTATCACCTAACGCATCAAAATCATCTTCTGCAATTTTACGCAATATACGGCGCATGATTTTACCTGAGCGGGTTTTAGGCATACCCGGAGCGAACTGAATCAAGTCAGGAGAAGCAATAGGTCCGATTTCTTTACGAACATGCAGTCGCAGCTCTTTAATCAACTCATCTGATTCTTCAAAGCCTGACTGAAGCGTTACGTACACATAAATACCCTGACCTTTTAAGGCATGCGGATAACCAACAACAGCGGCTTCAGCAACGGCAGGATGAGCAACCAAAGCAGACTCAACTTCTGCCGTACCCATACGGTGACCCGATACGTTAATAACGTCATCGACACGACCGGTTATCCAGTAATAACCGTCAGCGTCACGACGTGCGCCGTCCCCCGTGGTATACATACCTTTATACGTAGTGAAGTAGGTTTGAGTAAAGCGCTCATGATCACCCCAGATAGAGCGACTCTGACCAGGCCATGAATCTTTAATAACAAGATTCCCTGCAGCTTCGCCTTCCAACTCAACCCCCTCGGCATCAACTAAGGCAGGTTGCACACCAAAGAATGGACGCGAAGCACAACCCGGCTTCATCGGAGTAGCACCCGGCAGAGGCAGAATCATTAAACCGCCTGTTTCAGTCTGCCACCAGGTATCCACGATAGGACAACGATTTTTACCTATAACACGGTAATACCATTCCCATGCTTCAGGATTGATAGGCTCACCCACCGATCCAAGAATACGCAAAGAAGACAAATCAGAATCACCCAATACATCTTCACCCTGCTGCATCAGCGAACGGATAGCCGTAGGGGCTGTATAGAACTGGTTAACTTTATGCTTTTCGATAACACGACCAAAACGGCTGTTATCCGGATAGTTAGGCACACCTTCAAACATCAGCGTGGTAGCACCGTTGGCTAATGGTCCATAAACAATATAGCTGTGACCCGTTACCCAACCAACATCCGCTGTACACCAGTAGATGTCACCCTGTTTATAGTCAAAAGCATATTCGTGCGTCATGGCTGCATACACCATGTAGCCGCCTGTCGTATGTTCCAGCCCTTTAGGTGCACCGGTAGAACCTGATGTATAAAGAATAAACATCGGTGCTTCTGCTTCCATCTCTTCAGGGGCACACTCTGCAGATGCTGCTGCCACTAAGTCTTCGTACCAAACGTCGACTTTTTCGTTCCAGGCAACATCCTGATCAACACGCTTAACAACAATCACGCTAGTAACCAGCGCCGCGGCAGCAGGATGCTCCAACGCTTTATCTACATTTGCTTTAAGCGGAACAATCTTGCCACCGCGCAATGAGTAGTTAGACGTCACAACGACTTTAGACTTAGCGCCTTCAATACGTGCGGCTACTGCTTCAGGAGAGAAGCCACCGAAGACAATAGAATGTACTGCACCAATTCGTGTACATGCCAGCATAGCGACAGCCGCTTCTGGAATCATCGGCATATAAAGAGTAACCACATCACCCTTTTCAACACCCTGAGCTTTTAGTGCATTGGAAAAGCGACAGACGCGCTCGTGTAAATCCCGATACGTAATATTTTCAGATTCGCTCGGATCGTCGCCTTCCCAAATAATAGCAACCTGATCTCCACGGGTTTCGAGGTGGCGATCTAAGCAATTGTACGAAGCATTCAAAGTACCGTCTTCAAACCAGCGGATATTGACATTATGCGGGTCAAATGAAGTGTTTTTTACTTTGGTGTACGGCTTGAACCAATCAAGACGCTTTCCGTGCTCTCCCCAGAATGCATCAGGATCGTTCACAGACTGCTCATACATCGCTTCATATTTTGCGTTATCAATATGTGCCTGTGCCGCCACTTCTGGATTGACTGGATATATCTTTTCGCTCATGAAAATGCCCTTAGCTTGCTTGTTTTAATTATGTGAACGCTAGTCTGCTAATTATTATTATTTTTTCAAAGGAGAAGACTGGCAGATATAAAGTAGTTTTATACCCAACCGAAGCCACCTCTCTGAATTAGACATTGGTATATCTAAGCTACTTCAATAGTCTAACAAAAACACAACCTTTTGATTTATATGATTTATTTTATTTTATATTTAACACTTACTTTGCCAACAATTTGTCCAACTCGATACCCGACTCGCGTATTTTTGCCAACTTATAGCGTAACGTCCTAGGGCTGATCGCCAATCGCTCCGCCGCTTCTTTACGGCTACCCCCTGCTGTTTTTAATGCATCTATAATTAACTGAAATTCGTGCTGACGTAAATCACTGCCTAATTTGCCGACCTCATCCGCTTCCGACAGCGCAGTTTCTGCTGTAACGCTGAGCGACAGGCTTTCCTGTAAAGGAATCGCACCCGACATCATATGCAGATCGACCGGCATGATGAGATTGCCCGGTTGCAGAATCAACGCACGCTGAATCACATTATCCAGTTCCCGTACATTACCCGGCCAACTGTGTTGCGATAATGCGATTTCAGTATCCGCGCTCAGAAACGCTCGCTCACGTTTCATTTTCTGACAATGCTTCTCTAATAAGCCTTTAGCGAGCGGTACAATATCTGCTCTGCGCTCACGCAGAGGCTGCCACTGCAGCGGAAAAACATTAAGCCGATAATACAGATCTTCTCTGAACTTTCCCTCTGCTACCGCACTCTCCAGCTGCCGGTTAGTGGTCGCCAAAACCCGCACATCCAGCTTAATCGTGCTACGTCCGCCAACCCTTTCGACTTCCTGCTCCTGTAGAACCCGAAGCAACTTGGCTTGCAAGCTAAGATCCATCTCAGTAACTTCATCAAGCAACAAGGTGCCACCATTCGCTTGCTCAAATTTACCCGGCTGACTGGCAATCGCACCGGTAAATGCACCCTTCTCATGCCCGAATAACATCGCCTCCAGCATATTCTCTGGAATCGCCGCACAGTTAATAGCAATGAACGGCTCTGCCACACGCTCTGAATGCTCATGGATATAACGAGCCAGCACCTCTTTTCCCGTGCCTGACTCACCGGTAATCAACACCGTTGAACTGGTGACCGCAACACGGCGCGCCAACTGCAGCAATTGCTGACTACTGATATCTTCCGCGACCGGTTCGATGGAAGCTTTTGAGAGTCCGCACGCGTACTGATTAATAGTATTGATAAGCACACTTGGCTCAAACGGCTTAAGCAAATAATCTACCGCCCCTTTGCGAATCGCATCAACCGCCTTATCAACTTGCCCAAAAGCCGTCATCAATAACATTGGTATTCCGGGAAACTGCTGCCTTACATAATCCAGCAATACATGCCCATTAATACCTGGCATATTGATATCCGACACAACCATATCCACAGCACTGTCTTTTAAACGTAAAATAGCTGACTCACCATCTTCCGCCTCAATCGCATTCATCCCGGCTAATTCAAGGGTGTCAACCAACGCTTCTCTCAGGCCAAAGTCATCCTCAACAACCAGTACTGTTAACGACATTATTCGCTTCCTATTGTTGTTCTATTATTAGTTCTAAAAATACAGCTATAAGAGATTTTCAAATAAGGCTATAAGTGCATCTGACACCAGCACTATGGCGGGCTTGTTATTAATCCTATAACGGATCGGTCATTAAGGGAGCTGCCGTTAAATTGTCTATAAATGGCAAACAGAACTGTGCAATCGTGCCACTTTCAGGGTATGAAAACAGCGAGAACTCACCATGATGAGCTTTCGCGACAACCTGAGCCACAGCAAGTCCTAAACCCGTACCGTGAGATTTTGTAGTAAAAAAAGGCTCCAGCGCACGTTTTATCGTAGCTGAATCCATACCAGGTCCTGCATCAATCACCCGCAACATAATATTTTTTCCGTCAACAGACGCCACAATACGTAAAGGCTTGTCATTTCCTGCTGCCTGCAAGGCGTTATTAACCAGATTAAGGATAGCACCGATTAAGGTTTCCTGATTACATTGCAGCCAATATCCAGCGGCCAGATTTTCCAACTCACAATCTGCGTCATACTGCGCTAAAGGTACATCCAGTACATCGTCAATCGCCTGAAAGAGTTGTTCGATAGAAACCCTGTCGTCCAGTTTAGTTTCACCGCGGGCGAAGAGCAGCATATCCTGCACCTGATGTTCCAGATGCAGTAATCGGGATTTCACTTTTAAGGCAAATTTTTTGCGTTGCGGATCGGTAATATTATCGGCACCCAAATGACTGGCATAAAGTAACGCAGCAGACAGTGGCGTCCTGATCTGATGCGCCAGTGAGGCCATCATTCGACCCATTTCGGAAAGACGCTGATATTGCGACAAACGGGACTGTAGCAACCGAGTTCCTGTCTGGTCAGTTAACAACACCACCTGCCCTGGCTCATCAGCCATTGCACGTGTCAATATACTGACGCGCCTGCCATCTTTTAATGAGATTTCATGGCCATCATCATTTTGCGGAGCAAAACTGCGCTGAATCACTCGCATCCAAAGCTCACCCCGTAAAGGCTCACCCAGCAAATCTTCTGCGGCGGGATTACATTCAGAGACTAAACCCTGCTTATCAATGAGGATCACGCCTGCCGGCAACAAGTCAAGTAATTGACGCATACGTACCGCAAGTAAATCCCCATGTGCCATTTCCCTATCGCGTACACACTTGATTCTTTCAAGCTCTTGCTGTGTTTCCAGCAGCGCCTGCTGAGTCTCAGCTAACGAACATTTAAGGCGCTCTATTTCACTCATGATTCCGACAACCGCTGGATACCATACTTGCGCATTTTTTCAACAAGAGTTGTTCTCCTGATGGTTAATAATTCGGCTGCCCGCGCTACTACAAAACCGGTTTTGTCCAACGCTTCAGCAATTAATGATTGCTCTATAGATTCCATATACTGTTTCAGATCCATGCCTTCATCAGGCACCATTGGCAACATATGACTATTGGAGTCGGAAAAAACCATCTGGGCATCCGGATCATCAACCGGGCTATCTTTAAGCCCCCCCGTCTGATCGATTCGCTCCTTAGCAGATAAGCTCTCAGACACAGTATCAGAATCCAGATAAAACGAATTTTGCGCCTGATATCGAGTAGGTTCAGGTTCTGAGATGTGACGGCATTTCGCGGGTAATTCAGATACCCCAATAACGCCATCCGGATGCATAATCGCCAAACGTTCAATCAGGTTAGATAACTCACGTACATTGCCAGGCCACGGATGCCGCTGTAATGAATCCAGTGCCGACGCGTGAAATCGCAAACGACCTAAGCCTTGCTTTTCTGCACGTTTCGCGAGTGTGTGCAGCAGCATGACCACATCGTCCTTTCTATCACGAAGAGGAGGTGTTTCGATCGGATACACATTCAGGCGATAGTAAAGATCTTCCCTAAAAGAGCCACAGACAATCATCTCTTCCAGATTTTTATGCGTGGCTGCAATAATACGGACATTCACATCAATCGTTTTATTACCACCCACACGCTCAAAACAACGCTCTTGAAGCACTCTCAGCAACTTAACCTGCATAGCCAAGGGCATATCACCCACTTCGTCAAGAAACAACGTACCACCATCTGCCATTTCAAAACGTCCGGCGCGCGCATTGATAGCGCCAGTGAAGGCACCCTTCTCATGTCCGAATAATTCACTTTCCAATAATTCCGGAGCAATAGCGCCACAGTTGACCGGCACAAAAGGCCCTTTTGCTCTTTTGGAATAATCATGCAAGCTTCTGGCAATCAACTCTTTACCGGTACCGGACTCACCCGTAATCAACACATTCACATCACGATCAACCACACGAACCATGGTTTTTTTCAGACTATGCATGGTCGGGCTCTGCCCGATTAATAAAGGAAACAGTGTTTTTTTAGCGAGAGTCGACGGCTGCCCCGCTCTTATCACTTGCGCTTCATGCAACAGATCCATCAACACATGCTCGGTCAACGGGCCATCTAACACCCTTAATAACTGCGCACGTGAACGTTCACTCAGTTGCTCAACATCATCCCAGGGTTCCAGCAAACACAGCGAAGTTTGAGTTTCGTCCTGCCGAAATGACGTAATCAGTTTTTCCAGTGATACCGGCAGCGAACAGCGTCCGATAAAAGCCGCGCTCAGATCTGCACGCACATGGTTATTCTGAAACCACTCAACAAACGTCATCATTTGATGCGCCACGCCAAGAAAACTAAAGATAGTACTAACTGATTGACGCCGCTGATCATCATCATCAACAAGCAGGACATTCATCTGAGAAGGTGAGTTCATAAGCCACTAAATATATGTTATTGGTTATGTCATTTTTTTGACAGTCTAGCAGAGCAAAGCAGATAAACAAGGAGATAAACGGGTTTATAATAATAATGCCAAAAAATTGGCGAATTATGAATCACGGCAAAATCGACACTTAATCAACCATACGTCCCTTAGCGACACTTATATTTACCTATAGGGTTTTATAAAAACTTCCATAAAAAAACGCCTTTAAGTTTCCCTAAAAGCGTTATAGCTAGCTGTACGTTATGGATCATAGTTATAAAGGATGGCTATGAACTGTCTTTCCTCACTACCGCTCACCGACTAAAAGCGGTGATTAAAAAACTAACCAGACACTGTTTAACCAAGTGCTGTATTAGAATTAGCCAGGTACTTAAATAGGCACTTAAACAGGAACTTCCATCGCATTCCAGCCAGACTTGATCTGCAGCATCAGGTTCATCACCTCCTGCACTTTTACAGCATCATTACTGCGGTTGGCCTGCATTAACGTACGGACCATGTAGTCATATAATGCATCAAGATTACTGGCCACTTCTCCGCCTTTGTCGTGATCTAAAAAATCTTTCAAGCCCAAAATAATATCATTAGCTTTATTCAGCTGTTCAGTACGCGTACTGATATCTTTACGTTCAATCGCACCCTTAGCTTTTGCCATAGCCATTAATGCTCCGTCCACCAGCATGGAGATTAATTCTTTAGGTGAAGCGGTAGCAACAGTCGCGCGTAGATCTACGCTTTTATACTGTTTCATGGCATTCAGGTTAATACTCATTTTCACTCACTCCAAAGCGTAGCTGATATAAACACATGTGAAATTATTATAAATCAAAAATCTAATTGCTAGCAGTAAACGGTAACCGATCAACAATTCCGGTTAAGGAATCACTGGTGGTTTTAAAGCTAGCCACAATCCTTTCCATCGCCAGAAACTGTACAGAAAGACGAGTTTCATATTTTGTCATTTTACGGTCAAGCGTTTCCTGGGAGTCTACAATGCCATCCAGCTGATTATTAATACTGGTTTCACGGCTCTTTATCGAGCCCGAAGACGACAGAAACGAATCGATCAACTGAGACAACTCGCCGGCAAAGCCTTGCGAAAATGTGAAGCTGAAGTCACCAAGGGTAGCACCTTGTTTTACACTCAGGTTAAGCCCGTAGGGATCAGTATCGATGGAAGGTAACAGCACCTCACCCGCGCCAAATGCCGCCTCGCCATTAATAGTACCCGCCACATCGTGACCATTGGTAGAGACAGACGCTGTTGATAGTCCCGTAGCCGTAGCAAACTCAGTACCGTTAGCCGTTAGCGATACCTGTGAAGAGCTACCAAATTGACGTGATGAAAGTGTAATCTCTCCACCCGGCTCCACCCCCACATCCACCAAGGCCCCGGAGGCTTTTAACGTATCATCATTATTGATCAATGCTTGCAGCGCAGAGCGCAGCTCATCCTGCGTAGTAAAGTCGCCGACCAAGGTCAATTCGCCTGAGGAGGTACCATTCACATCAATACTGAATGTAAAATCTCCAGCGGGAGTATCAGACGTATTAAAAGCAACAAATGCCGTATCACTGATGACCGAACCTTTAGCGGGTGCAGTGGTAATGGATCCGGAATACACACCTGATACTGTTTTCGAGGCATAACTACCGATACTGACATCAACGTCGCTGGTTGACGAGGAGGTTTGCGGTGAAAACAACGCGCCTATCTTATCAAAATTATCTTTAACCGCCGCTGTGAAATCAGTTTCATTAATCTCTAGCTTGCCATCCAACTGAGTACGGATACCTACCATCGATAAGCTATTAAAATCACTCACCCCCGGTACGGCAGTGCCCACCATTTGGCGTATGCGTGACATAACACTTTTTGCCAAGCTGTCGGTTGCCAACTCCCCGCGGGTCGAGATATTGGTTTCGGCGTCGGTGCTGGTGCCCGTTAACGATTTAGCGGTGTCGTATAGCGTGTTATAAGCGTCCACAAAATCACGAACCGACTGTTCAGCGGTGTCCTTATCTTCAGAGATAGTAAAGGTAAATTTTTCATCGGGGCTGGCTTTGTTAATATTAAACGTTAGCCCCTCAATAACATCGTTAATCTCATTGGATTCACGAAAAACCGTTAAACCATTAATTTTTATCTCTGAATCCTGGGCCTGCTGGGTTTCCGTAACACCGGCGTAGTTAGTAGCATTGAATGCGAAAATATCCAGACTAGGGTCATCGCCCGTAATTTCCAGCGCATTATTCGCCCCCGAGGGTGCGGAGATCATTAACTGGTATTGACCGTCAACCAACAGCACAGACGCCTGTACGTCGGATTCAGCAGCATTAATTTTGTCGGCGATATCCTGTATCGAGTCATCGGCGGCAATCTCCAATACCAGCGCTGTTTGGCTTTCATTCTCGGCAAACGATGTCGGGTTATTACCGACATCGTACGCCCAGCTACCTAAGCGAATGGTTAGATTACCCGAAGAGCCGACACTTTCATTTTTATCGGCATAGGCGGTATTCACGGCTAACGCCTGCGCCTGAGCAACCTCATGCACTTCTATCTGGTACGTACCCGCCTGCGCATTCGCCGCAATAGCATTAGGGCTGATCACATCGGTTTCAGGAAAAGAGACAGCACGCGCATTAAAGGTATCGGGTTTGGAAAGCGGTTCGAGTATTGCCTGAAACTCAGCCAAACTGCTTTTTAAGGTTCCATAAGCAGAAATCTGTGCATTCAATGTCTCTGTTTTAGTGTCCAGGCGCGCTTGTTGCGGCGCTTTCTCTACCTCAACTAACGACTTAACCAAACTCGTGGTATCGATACCTGAGCCGGCGCCCAACGCGGAAATAATACTGGTATCCATCACCTTCTCCTTATACGAACGTCTTAAAACTAATCAGGCATGGTCATTAAATATCAAACCCAGCATACCTTCAATATGCTTAGTCAGTTTGATGGTTTCTTCGGATGGAAACTGACGAATCACTTCCTGCGTTTCGGTATCCATGACCTTCACCACCATATCGTCGGTATCTTTATCAATACTGAAGTTAAGGTTACGCTGGCCGTTATGCATAAACTCATTGAGTTTATCCACAGCGGTCTGTACCTCTTCTGTCGACATTTTTTGTGATGGCTCTTCAGATTGAGCCGCCTGTGATTGATCCACTTGCGAAAGTGCCGCTTGATTAACACTTTCGGTTTTGGCGGCACCTGTTTGTTGAGCCCCAGGCGCTTGCTGCGTTATCTGAGCACTGGCGGCTACATTACTGGCATTCATTGATTCAACTGACATATTACACCTCTTGAACCGGCTTTTGATGCCTGTTCATTATACCGGCCCTAAGCAAAAAATCCCCCACCAGCGGTGGTGAGGGATTTTCATTGGCTGGTTAGTTAACCCCTAACTCAATTACTGTATTGCTCTATTACTGAAGCAGTGACAGTACCTGCTGAGGCGCGGCGTTAGCCTGTGCCAACATGGCAGTACCGGCCTGCTGTAGTACCTGTGCACGACTCAGGTTAGCTGATTCAACCGCGAAGTCAGCATCCATGATACGTGACCGTGCAGCCGATGCATTCTCAGACACACTCGACAAGTTGTTTACTGTGAAGTCCAGACGGTTACTGATCGCACCCATATCACCACGCGTTGAGTTGATAGACTCTAGTGCATTATCGATAATACCAATCGCTTTCTGCGCACCGGCTGCGGTAGAGATATCGATGCTGTTAACTGCCGCACCGAACTTACCGTTAGCAGTTGTATTTGCATCTAACAAGCCTGTTGCCAATGCACCATCAGCAGTAACATCAACGCTGATTGGTGCGCCGCTGTCAGAGGTTAGTTTAACGCCACCACCGTTTGAAGCAGTCAGTGAGGTACCGAACATTGCATCAGTAGTAGTTAATGTACCAGTAGAGGCTGCATCGGTATCGTTGATTTTAATTCCTGCTACATCGCCTTCCAAACGCAGATTAGTACCCGACAGTGTTGCTGTAACACCCGTTTCGGCTGTTTTTAAATTTATAGCCGTTACAACATCTGCAGTTGAAGTCGCACCACCCGAAGCAATTGCAGTACCATTGATTTCAAAAGCGTCTGCCGCAGTACTATCAAAAGCACTAGCGTCAATTTCAACAGAAGTAAAAGCCGTTGCGGTTACACCGGTATCACCACTCACTTTGTTGATTGCCGCTAATGTATCAGTCAGAGATCCAGTTTCACCGGCACCTACTTTCGTACCATTAATAGTAACATCACCAGACGCCAGAGTTGTCGTACCTCCGTCGGAGGTAGCTCCCTCAATCACGCCAGCTACATTATTTTCACGAAAGCCAAGCGCTGTCAAATCAGCAGACGTACCCGCAGAGCCACGTTCAACGGTAATATCATCACCATTGTCAGCAGTCAGGGAAATTGAGGCTTCAACATCACCCATGGTACCCGTTGCCGCTACCACATCTGTAAATGCAATTGATTCAACACCTTCAGCACTAACATTCAACTTGCCATCATCAGTGATAGAAGCGCTCAGCTTGCCACCACCTTCAGAGTTGAGTTTATCAACCAGCTCATCCATATTTTCAGTACCGGTAACACTGACCGCTGTGGCTGTACCATCCAGTTTAGTTAAAGTAACAGTGAATGTGTCTGTACCTTCAACTAAAACACCGGTTCCAGCTGTAGATGCAGTGGACTCAGCATAAGTAGATGCGCTAACACCACTTACATTAGTGTTAATTGCATCAACTAAATCACCCAGATTATCAGCACCACCGTCATAGGTTTCGCCGATAGCCATTACCGATTGACCATTAATCGTTACTGTATTATTGGACAGGTCAATATTCGCTTTCGTGATACTGCCACCCAACACATCCGCACTGGTAGAACCCATACCCAGCGATTTAGAATCCATTGCGCCGATTTTCATTTCAATCGTCTGGTTCGCTTCAGACCCTACTTGTAATGAAACACTACCTAAAGATCCATCTAATACTTTCTGGCCGTTAAAGCTGGTGGTTTCAGAGATACGGTCCAACTCAGATACCAGCTGACTAACTTCGGCGTTCATTTTAGAACGATCACCATCGGAGTAGGTTCCGTTACCTGCCTGTATAGACAGTTCACGCATACGCTGCAGGATGTTGGTAGACTCTTCCAGCGCACCTTCGGCTGTCTGAATCAATGACGCACCATCGTTAGCGTTACGTACCGCCTGGTTTAGACCCTGAATCTGAGAAGTCATACGGTTAGAAATGGCGAGACCCGCCGCATCATCGGCTGCTGAGTTGATACGCTTACCACTGGTCAGACGCTCCATCGCTGAATTCTGATCATTCTGAGACAGTGTCAGGTTACGCTGAGCGGTAAGTGACATGATGTTGGAATTAATTACCATTGACATAAGAGTTACTCCTCATCAACCAGATCTGACTGGCTGTTTTGTGTTCATTTCCGGCAGATGCTGTTTAAAAAAAGTTACATCACACCGGCTATGTTTAAGTTATCGACCAATTATTTAGATGCTTTAGACTTTATTTCTACTTTCTTCTTCAGCAACTTTACTGATTTGGTTACTTTCTATAGCGGCCTTTGCAAGGTATGCTTTAGTGAAATATAGAAAGGAATTATCCATGCTTGCAATCATTAAACAAGTCTTTGATATAACACAAGAAATCAATCAACTTTGCTTAAATAACGAGTGGCAGAAAATAGAACAATTACAAGCTAATCGAGCGCAATTAATACAGCAAGCAGAACAACTTAGCATACCCGACAACGAAAGCAGTTCACTCGAAATAGATAGATTGATTAGGGAGATACAAAAAACGGATGCGCTGATGATGCCCAAAATTACGCAGCAGATTCAGGCATTAGCCAACGAAAGAAAAAAAGCGACCCAAGGGGCAAAAATGACGAAGGCTTATCAGTCAACCTGATAAGCCTTTTATAAGAGCAGAACGGGTGAGTTTAGTAATCAGCTGGCTTATACAATCAACTAGTTTATATAGCTAGCTAGTTTATATAGTTAAAGAGTGAGAGTGACGATATGCGGCCAAAGGTTGCCTGAGCCGCCTCCAGTGTCACTTCTGCCAGTTTAAACTGACTGATAACCGAGGATAGGTCAGCATCCACCAACTGTGATATCGCAGTCTCAGTCGACAACTTAAAGTCCAGATTAGAGCTACTGACCTGCTCCAACGTACTCAATCGTGAACCTAGTGTAGTTCTTGCTTCGATATTACGTTCGGCCACTTGTGCAAATTGATTGATCCCCTTCGCCACCGCTTCATTCAGTGCCGTACGCTCTTCACCCGTGGTAACGGGCATGGCTAAAATATCTGCCAGATTCATTGCGACATCTAGGATATTATTCTTTTCAGAAGAAACGGTTAATTCTATATCGCCCACATTAACCGCAGTGGGCTCATGAATCTCCAGATCCATACCGTGGATGTTAATACTCAGCGGGGTCGTGACAAAACCACCTGCCAGCGGATTACCGGATTCATCATTAACCGCATTACCTCCGCTATCCACCACTTCATAGGTAAAAATACCCGACAGCGGTGCTGTTTCTGCTGTCCGAACCGTAAGCGCTCCCCAGCCATCTACTTGCGCCGCCGTGCTGAACTGTGCTTCTGCTGCCTCATTGGGAAAAGTAGCATTACGCACAAAAGGTTCGATAGCCGAAACCCCACTTTCATAATCAAATACGCCTTGCCCTGTTAGCTGAACACTCAATCCATCATCTGCCGCTTCAAACAGGTATTTACCGGAATCATTGGACGGCATATACAGTGCCGATCCTACCTGAATCTGACGCTGACCATCATCACCTTGATATTCATAACGGCCGTTTTCTAACACATACGGCTGGGTGCCGCCCTGGCTACCGGCAAACAAATACTCTCCCTGAGAATCTTGGGTATTCATTAAGCCTGCCACATAACTGGTTAGCTGATTCAACTCATTCGAAATAGTTTTACGGTCCAGATCGCTCAGCGTGCCGTTACCTGCCTGTATCGTAATTTCACGCATTCTGTCTGTCGCCGTATTAACGTCATCCAGAATTGTCTCTTCCAGCACTAGCCGTCGCTCGGTGACATTGATGTTGTCATCAAACTTTTCATACTGCGCCAGTTCCAGCTCCAGCTTTAGCACCTGAGCAGCCGCCACAGGATCATCCGAGGGTGTATTAAGTTTTTTACCAGTTGAGATCTGTTCCTGCAGGCCCGCGAGCTTAGCTTGCCCGCTTTGCATCTGATCTATCGATTTAAAATACTGTTGCTGGGTTGAGATACGCATAACTCAGCCTCCTTTTAAATGCTGTTAAGCAAGGTATCGAATAATGTTTGTGACGCTTTTATCAATTGCGCAGAGGCCTGGTAAGCTTGTTGAAACTGCACTAGCTTGGCCGCTTCTTCATCTAGATTCACACCCGCTATACTGGCTTTGGCACTCACCGTGGAATCCAGCACTGCCTTGTTCGCTTGCACGGTGATTCTGGAGGTCGCTGTACGGGTACCGACTTTCTCAACCAGGCTGCCGTATAGATCCTGATACGACCCGCCATCTAAGGTGGATGCCTTTTGTAAGTCTGATAGGGCTAACGCATTACGGTTATCGGAGATGCCATCTTGATTAAAGGTAAAACTGAAGCGATCGCCAGGCTCAGGCTGATTACTAACAGTTATCTCATATCCCGACAAATTAACGGCGGCACCCTCTGTATATTCTATATTTTCTAGTGGACCATCACCCAAATCAAGCACGGTAGGAAAGGAAGCATTACTCACATCGTAAATCGTATAAGTCATCGGCGCATCAGGATCTACCGACACATCAGGCGCATTAAAAACAATCGATACGGGGGGCTCTAGTTCACTTGAGCGCGATGCTTTTAAGTCATTAGGGCTGGTCACTGCGACGCTCGCGACGCCTGACCCCTGATTATCGGTATCAGCAGTCACACGAACAGGAGACGCCAGCGCTAATTGTCGACCATCTGTAAGCTCAAGCGAGATGTTTTCTGCGCCCTGCCTGACCGGCTGAATAAGAAACCGGTCGCCTTTAGCAAGATTGGTGCTGGTTTCGATAGAGACTTTTATACCATCAATAGCAAAGGTTAAGCCTTTGCCAGCCGGATCAAGATAAAACTCGTCTTTAGCCACATCCTCTGTCGCGGCAGGTGCTAACAAATTAATTTTTGTCTGCTGACCATCGCTATTTCGTGTCAGCGTGATTTCATTAGCACTCGCATAAAAAAGCTCATAATCACTGGCTTGCAGCTGCGTGGCGTCCTGAATCTCCACTCTGGCGGTTGACACTACAGATTGATTGCCAAACGCTGCCGAAATACGCTCGGACTGCAGCGATGAGGTATTTACATCGGAAAACAGATCGCCGCCCAGTTTATTATTCAGGTCGATGCCAGCACGATGCGCGGTGTTCATACTCTCGGAAAAACCAATAGCAATGCGCCCTAGTTCATCGCGGGCAGCGTTGAGCGCGTTTTCACGATATTCCAGCAAGCCGCCTATTTTTCCGCCGCTCAGCAGAGTAGTCACATCAGCCGTACTGTTCGCGATACGCAATACCAGGCTGTTCTGCGAAATATCCGGATCGCCGGGCATAGTCTCAAGTCGATTTGCCGTTATGCCCATGACTAATGGCTCACCATTCGCCACGAATATGCTGAAGTTGTCAGCACCCTGCTCCAGCACCGTTATACCTATCAATGATGATAGCTGATTGGTTAACTCATCACGCTGATCTCTGAGCTCATTAGCAGGATTGTTCGCCGCTACTTGCAGCTTGATATCCTGATTCAGCTCGGCAATATTTGTTGACAGCGAGTTAACCTGGCTGGACAAGCTACTTAATGTGCCGTTAACCGTGTCATTCTGGCGCTGGATACTCGCATCCAAGTTGTTGAAGCGCTGTACTAATGCATCAGACTGGGCGACAAATAGCTCACGGTTGGGAATAGATACCGGATCATCCACAACATTTTGCAACGCACTGAAGTAACCATCTAACGCAGACGACACACTGGTGGATTGTGTGGCTAAAAGATTATCTAACTGGCCCGATAAATCAGAATAGGTCGATGTTTGGTTATAAGAAGCTAAATCTGCCCAGAGCTGTTGAGTTAAAAACTGATCAGTGATGCGATCAATATCATCTATTTTCACCCCATTGCTATCTTGCAAGGTGGTAAAATTAGCAACCTGGCGGCTATAGCCAGGCGTATTAACATTGGATATGTTTTGCCCCACCGTCGCCAGCGCTGTCTGATTAGCTCTCAGCGCTTGCGTGCCTAACCCTAATAAATTAAAACTGGACATAACCTTTCTCCTGAGATTGCCGCGTTAACTGCGCCAACAACTCATATTTATCTCTTCTATAGCGGCTAAACATTACCCTTCTTTAGGAGTGTTTAGTCCCATCGCCAAAATCCGGCTTTCAAAAATAGTAGTGATTTTGTCTGCATAGGCCGGATCCGTTGCATACCCAGCGGCCTGTAACTGCTGCAGGTACTGACGCGGATTAGCGGCGGCATCCAAGGCATGCTGGTAACGCGGACTGGTTTTTAGAAAATCCGCATAATCTCTGAAACTCTGCTCATATGAATCATACGAACGAAACAAGGCTTTTTCCTTTTGCGCTAAACCATCACGGTACTCCAGCGTGTTCACTTGCGCCCGCTCGCCATCCCAGCGTTTATCGGCTTTAATATTGAACAGGTTATTACTACTATTACCATTAGCATCGCGAATAATATGCTGACCCCATCCGGTTTCCAATGCCGCTTGGGCCAATAGCACTTTGGGATCTACCCCCAATTCTGCTGCCACTTCGTCGGCCAATGGCAACAATGTCGCTACGAATTCTTCTGGCGACTCAAACTTATCGGGCATATTTACTGTGGATGTAGTCGTTGTAGATTTAGCAATGGCAGCCACTGCTAATTGCTCAACGGTTTCGCTAATCGGTGTAATTGAAGGAGGGAATTCTGTTTTGCCTGCTGCGTTCGCCTGACGCTGCCCTAACACAGATGATGCCGCTGCACTCGCACCCTGATCGAAAGCACGATTAAGCAACTGCTCTGCATCTGACAGCGGTGCTGTTTTTTTATCATCATCATCGTCAATACGAACATTCAATTGATGGCTTAACTGCCGCGCCAGCACATCCGACAACCCAATACCCTGAGCCTGCGATATCTCTTGCGTCAGCTGGTTATCCAGCATTCCCTGATAAAAACCCACATTACCGCCACTAAAGACATTATCCTCACCAAAAGTGGCGTTAGCTTCGCGCATGCTTTTCATCAGCATGCCAAGAAACATCTGCTCAAACTGCTGGGCAACTTCTTTTAACGCTTCGGGCGTATCTGTTTTTGCCTGTTGCTTAAGCTTTTGTAAACTTCCCATGTCTGCATAAAACTGGGAATTATGTCCTGAATCGTTATTAATACTCATAATCAGATCACTATCAATTCGGCTTTAAGCGCACCCGCTTGCTTTAGCGCTTCCAGTATTGCCATTAAATCACCCGGCGCAGCCCCCACCTGATTGACTGCTTCGATAATTTCCTGCAATGAGGTGCCGGGCGCAAATTCAAACATATGCCCTGAGCCTGCGTCGACTTCAATACCGGTACGCGGTGTAATCACGGTATCGCCAGCGCCTAAGGCATTGGGCTGATTTACATCCAGATTTTCAGTGATGGCGACGGTCAAGCCACCATGAGTGATAGCCACGGGCGACACCCGTACATCCTGCCCAATAATAATAGTGCCCGTACGGGAGTTGATAATGACTTTAGCGACCTCTTTAGCCGGTGTGATTTCTAAATTTTCCAGCACAGAAATAAAGGACACACGCTGCGAGGCATCGCGTGGCGCGCGGACACGGATCGAGGTCGCATCGATAGCAGAAGCCGTATTCATCCCCAATAAGCTATTGATCTCTTCGGACACCCGACGTGAGGTGGTGAAGTCCGCATGATTCAGGTTCAACGTCAAACTATCGCCTTGTGCAAAAGCATTAGGGACGGTACGTTCAACCGTAGCGCCGTTGGGGATACGCCCAACACTGGGAACATTCAACGATAAACGCGAACCATCACGCCCTTCAACACCAAACCCGGAAACAATAAGATTACCCTGTCCCATCGCATAGATCTGACCATCGGCACCTTTAAGCGGCGCTAACAGCAAACTTCCGCCACGCAGGCTTTTTGAATCACCTATCGAAGACACGGTCAGGTCAATCGTTTGACCCGGTTTCGAAAACGGTGGCAGCTCGGCATGAATCGCCACAGCCGCAATATTTTTAGATTTGGGGTCGACTGAAGAAGGAATGGCCACGCCAAAATTATTCAGCATATTTCTAAAGGTCTGCGAGGTAAAGCTGGCCTTATCTCCCGTACCATCCAGACCTACCACTAAACCGTAACCGACCAACTGGTTATTTCGTACACCTGCAACCGAGGTGATATCTTTAATGCGTTCAGCCATGGCCGCCGAGGAAAAAAGCAGCGTAACCAGGAGCATTGTTAACGACCTATTGACCTTGCTATTCATATCACACCCCTGATTATTAAAGTAAACATCACACTAAAATGGCCATAATGGACTAATAAAGAACCGGCCCAACCAGCCCATCACGTTGGTATCCTGCACACCGCCGGTACCGCTGTAGCCAATTCTGGCATCGGCCAACTTGGTTGACGGCACAGTGTTATCGGCCGCGATATCCTGAGGTCTAACCAGACCGCTAATCTGGATATATTCATCACCCTGATTCAGCTGCATCCATTTTTCGCCCCGCACAGAAAGCACACCGTTCGGGAGTACTTCGTGAACTGTTACTGTGATATCACCACTGAGACTATTGCTCATATCCGACTTACCTTCGCCTTCAAATGCGTTATTTGACGCATCCGATGACGCACTGAAAGGTGCGCCAAATAGCGACAGCGCATTACCCAGAATAGTCGGCTGCGGCAATGACATGGTACTGGTCTTATCCGCTGTAGTTTTAGCGGTTTTTGATGATTGAGTTTTTTCGCTAAGCACTATCGTTATGATGTCACCGACACGATGCGCACGCCCATCACCGTATATATCTATATTAGTCGCTGCATTAAAAATAGCGCCATCTACCGGTTTTGGCTGCTGCAACTGCTGCGGTGCCACGGGCGCATAATAGGGGCGATCAGGCTTAACCGGCTTATTCACACAGCCGACCAACAAGACTGATAGAGTCAATAACAATAGATAACTTTTCATAATAAGTTGATTACAACTGCTGCGATACATACGACAGCATCTCATCTGCCGTAGAGATCACTTTAGAGTTAATTTCATAAGCACGCTGTGTGGTGATCATGTTGACCAACTCTTCAACCGAGTTAACGTTCGAGCCTTCCAGCATACCCTGACGCAGAATACCGGTACCGGCTTCGCCAGGACTGGCAATCTGAGGAGCACCACTGGCGGCTGTTTCTATAAATAGATTTTGACCAATCGCTTGCAAACCCGCCGGATTGACAAAATCAGCTATTTCTAACGTCCCAAGCGACACAGGATCAGGACTACCGGCCACCACGGCGGTCACGGTTCCATCAACACCCACCGTAAAGGTTTGAATTTCTTCTGGCATTGTGATGGCAGGTTCAAGCAAATAACCTTCAACCGTTACCAGCTCACTATTGCCATTCAGATGAAACTGGCCATTGCGTGTATAACCAACTTCACCACTCGGCATGGTGACCTGAAAAAAACCTCGTCCGTTGATAGCCATATCATACGGCTCTTCTGTCACTTGCATTTCGCCGGTTTGAAACAGCTTCTGTGTACCGACAATCCGCACCCCATTACCTAACTGCAAACCGGAGGGCAATTGGGTACCTTGTGCTGACTCGGCTCCGGGCTGGCGCTGAACCTGATAGAGCAGATCTTCAAAGACGGCGCGGTCTTTTTTGAAGCCTACCGTACTGACGTTCGCCAAGTTGTTGGAGATAACCTTCAGCTGAGTGTCCTGAGCTGACAAACCTGTTTTAGCGACAAATAGTGCACCGTGCATTGCTAACTCCCGAACTTGTTAACGATCAGCGTAACTAGACATTTAACTAGCATTAGCTTAACTGTAGAATTTTAGTGGCCGCCGTAGAATTTTCTTCTGCGGTTTTCATCATTTTTATATTCATTTCAAATTGTCGCGACAAACTGATAATACTGGTGAGTTCGTTGACGGCATTTACATTACTCGATTCAAGATAACCAGAACGCATTTTGAGCGTCAGATCAGCGGGCTGGGGCAATCCACCGTCGACATGCATCAAACCGTCTACACCTTTATAGATAGACTGATTATCTAGCTGAACCATTTTAATTTGATCCACCACCGCCAGTGCGGCTGCTGATTCGCCCAGTGGACGAATAGTAATAGTGCCGTCTGAACCAATATCAATTTTTTCGGCGGAAGGTATCGTAATGGGGATTCCTCCATTACCCATCACCGGCAAACCACTGCCCGTCACTAGCTGATTAGCGGCATTAACCTGCAGTTCTCCTGAACGAGTGTATGCTTCTTTACCATCCATCCCGGTTACAGCTAACCAGCCGCCACCATCAACAGCCACGTCCAAATTGCGACCCGTTTCAATAAAGGTGCCTGTCGTTGTATCTGTTGCTGCCCTCTCGGTCATGGCATAGACGCGCGTAGGAAGCCCCTCGCCAAAGACCTGCATGGCGCGGGCCTGAGCCAGATCTGTCTTAAAACCGGTGGTACTCACATTGGCCAGATTATTCGCATGCGTCTGCTGCGCCAGCATGTTTTCGCGGGCACCACTCATTGCTACAAATATAACTTTATCCATGACGTCTTCCGGTTTTAATGATTGCCGTTTTCGGGTCTATGGCTATTTAAATGCAAACCACATGCCAAAAAAAAGAGCCGCCGAAGCGACTCTTGATAGAGGATAAAATAATGCGTTATTAAGGCACTGTTAAATTTGGAGAATCGCCTGCGTTACCGTGTTCAGCGTTTCCAGCGTTTTCGAGTTTGCCTGGAAGTTACGCTGAGCTTCGATTAACTTTACCAACTCGGCAGACAAATCAACATTCGATTGCTCTAATGAGGCAGACCTTAATGTGCCGTTCAAACCGGTACCCGGCGGATTCACTATTGCCTGTCCGGAAGACAACGAAGCAACCCATTCGGTGTCACCTGCCGACTGCAAACCGGATTGATTCTCAAAGTTAGCGATCGCTACTAAGCCTAAATTCTGACGCTGACCGTTACTGAAGCTCGCGACCATCTCGCCAGTTTCTTCAAAAGTAACCCCGATCAGATCACCTTTGGTGTAACCGTCCTGTGCCGCTTTTTTAACAATAGAATCGGAAGAAAACTGACTCGAACCCGCTATATCCAGCTGAACACCCACCAGGTTATCGGTATCGCTATCTAACTTAATATCGTTCGGATTGGCAGGATCCGCACCTCTGATCGTGATTTTTGGCGTGGCCGCACCGGTGATAATATCTTCGCCATCAACACTACTCAAGACACCCGTTGTTGTATCAAATTTGATAACCAGCGCACCGACTTCGGTAGCATCATTATCAAAACCAACTTCTCCGGGATCAACACGCTTACCTATATCTAATTGTTGCGCATCATTGAGGTAAGCATACATGCGATACACACCCATGAAACTATTATCACCCTCTTGTGATAAAGGCTCAGCCAGAGGGTCATCCGCTACTAACAAGCCCCCACTATCCACTTTAGATATTGAATCGACAGGCCCCGCTTCTGCGTTCCACGTAATATAAAGCGTCTTCGACGTTTTATTATACTGTACCGCCTGCACATCAGGGTTTTTCTCTATAATCTTTTCCTGGGCTGCAACAACCGCCGCACCTACCGCTTCTGCATCCATTCCGGCATCCATAGCAATAGCGACACCACCGATTTCAACAGACCCAGCAGCTGCTAATGGCGCTGGCACATTTAAAAGAAAAGACTGAATTTCATTAGCAGTACGTGTATGAGGCTCGCCGTCATCAAGATTGGCAACAGAGAGGTCAACCGTACCGCCCCCATCCCTGACACGCACATCACCAACGGCAGAGGACTCTGATTTAAGCTCAAAACTGAGCGTTCCAGCAGTACCGTCATATGTTATAGAATCTGTATCTATACGCGGATCCTTAAGCTGTAAGGCTGCTTCCTCGGTTGGCGTAAGATTAGAAGCATCAGCAATATCGAGGCCGGAAATGGTGACATCAGAACCTGCCACATCAAAAACATACTGCTCGCGAACAGGCCGCTGTTCAGCAAAATTATATTTAACCGTCTGCGCATTACCCAAACTATCAAAGGTTTCTACTGTCGTCGTATAACTAAATGAGTTGGGGTTATTTTTATCATATACCGCAGACAACAACGTCGAATCCAACTTCGAATCTATATTGAACGCAAGATCGATCGTCTCGGTAGCATGGGGCGGGCTTTCTTTCTCATCAACAGCAAGATCTTGTAAGGGTAGCTGGTTACCCAGCGCATCCAAGCCAAAACCCTGGAGATATTTGCCATTTTTGCTAACAATAAAACCATCACTATCCAGCTCGAAAGCTCCAGCGCGAGTATAAGTAGTACCACCCTGACCATCATCCAACTGGAAAAAACCGGAACCATTGATCGCCAAATCCAGATTATTATTGGTAAATTCTGCCGTACCTGCGCTGAAATCTTGTGAAATACCAGACACCGTGACACCAGAGCCCGGCAAGTTACTTGAACCGGCACCCACTACGGCTGTTGCATATATATCACCAAACTCGGTACGCGAGGCCTTAAAACCGACCGTGCCTGAGTTGGCAATTTTATTACCTGCCACATCAAGCATCGTTGATGACGCTTTGATACCTGTAACTGCTGTATTAAATCCAGCCATAATCTTATCCTCTCATTAACCCAGCTGTTTGATATCATTAACATTGATAACACCGGCATCGGTATTCGCTTTCATTCCGATACCGTTCTGCCCCAACGTGACACTATTGACTGTGTGGCCTATGTAACTTTCAGCCGTGACGTAATCACCATCAGTATCAACTCCTTGCACAACCACCCGATAAGAACCCGCTGGTCGATCACCGCCTTGCCATGAAAAATTATGATCGCCCGCCGTTTTCGCGCCTAATGACCAACTATCTACCAACGAACCTGCGGCATCAAAAACAGAGACCTTCACGTCTGATGAACTAGAGGGCAACGTCAGCACACCTTCTATCTGACCATTTTCAGACAGAAAAGCCTTATCCGTTTTCACAAACGCGGTCTGCCCTACCATAGAGGAAGCCTGCAAGGCCGCCTGACTTGTGAGTAGCGCACTACTCATGTCTGTCATGGTCGTATTAAGGTTATTAATACTCTCTACTGAACTCATGCTGGAAATCTGTTGCATAAAATCAGCAGTATCCGCCGGACTGGTAGGATCCTGATTTTTCAGCTGCGCAATCATCAACTTCATGAACATATCGCTGTCTGACTGAGACTGCGTTGTGCTGGTAGAAGCCGACTGATTACTGCTGTTTATCTGCTCATAAAGCGATGTAGCACTATTCACACCGTTGATATCAGCCATACTGTGACCTCAATTTTTTAAAGATAGGCGGCCACTAATTAGTAGTCGCCCGGTTAATCTTAGCCAGCGAATTACTGACCCAGCGTGAGAGCACGCTGTACCATCTGTTTTGCTGTATTCATAATTTCCGCATTGATCTGAAATGATCGTGATGCTGAAATCATGTCTGCCATCTCTTCAACCACATTAACGTTCGGGTAATGTACGTAGCCTTTTTCATCGGCTAGAGGATGGCTTGGATTATATTCGGTACGTAACGGCGCCTGGCTTTCAACAATGCCTGTAACATTCACGCCCTGACCCGGTAACAAGCCTGTTCCGATATCTGTCATTTGTTCCTGCGTAGGGGCTTGTAACTCAAATACCGGCTTACGCGCACGGTAGGTTTGATCAACACTGGAACTTACGCTGTCAGCATTTGCCATGTTGCTGGCGGTGGTGTTCAGACGAATGGTCTGGGCACTCATGGCTGAACCGGCTATGTTAAATATATTTGCCAATGACATGATTAGTTACCTTTTATCGCGTCAGTTAAACCTTTAAATTTACGATTCAGGAAATCAAAAGATGCTTGATACCCCAATGCATTTTCTGTGTATCTGGCCATCTCTTGCTGAACATCAACTGTGTTGCCGTCTACGGCTGGCTGCGTGGGTGTGCGAAACATTAATTCGGCGGCATAGTCAGGATTAATAACGCTATCTTTATGGGCGGCATTAGTGCTCACCATTTTTAGTGGCGCTTGATTCTGCGATGACGACTGCCCACTCTGAACACCCTCTAACACACTCTTAAAGTCGATATCACGTGCCTGAAAGCCTGGCGTATCGGCGTTAGCAATATTATTGGCAATCACTTCGGCACGCTTAGAGCGCAACGCGATTGCGTCATCATGTATTCCTAATGCTTTATCAAAACTAATCGCCATGCTTCACCTCATACAACTTAGTATTCTATCTAGTATAGAGTTAGCAAGGTATGTGCCAGATATTCAAATTCAGCGAAGCAGTGGGTATAGAGAGATTTATCTTAAAAGCAGACATAAAAAAAGCGGCAACTGAGTGCCGCTTTCTTGCCGGTCAGAGACTAGATTGCCTGATAGATGATGCCAGGGCGGCAATGGATCATTTTGTAACAATCAGATAAGCCTGAAAGTGATTCAGAGGCACCTAACAACAAATAACCACCAGGATTCAATTGCTTATGCATTTTTCGTAATATTTGTGTTTTGAGCTCGGATGAGAAATAAATCATAACATTGCGACAAAAAATAATATCAAACTGACCCAATCCTGAGTACTGACCTAACAAATTAAGACTTTGAAAGCGCACTCTGGCTTTAATATCAGGGTTAATCGTCCAAGAGCCATTCGCGTTCGCTTTAAAATGCTTTCTCAAACGTTCCTTTTCGAGTCCGCGCCCCAAGGCCAACATCTCATACTCTCCTCCGCGTGCTTGCTGTAACACACTTGCCGAAATATCCGTCGCAACTATTTCTTCTCCGACAGAAAAAGATCCTAGATTGGCACGTTTATATTCATCAATGATCATACTCATTGAATAAGGCTCTTGCCCTGTAGAGCATGCCGCCGACCAAATACGTACTTTCTTGCGCTGATTCTTTTCTTTAATTTCGGGCAGGAGCTTATTCTTCAGAATGTCGTATGGATGCGTATCACGGAACCACAATGTTTCATTAGTGGTCATGGCATCAATAACTTTATCTTTAAGCTGATTCCCTCCCGCACGCTCAAGCTGTGTTATAAGGCAGGAAAGATTATCAAGAGAGCACTCTTGCATAATTTTACCTAACCGGCTCTGCACAAGGTATTGCTTATGATCTGCCAGCAATATCCCACAGTTTTTTTCCAGAAATAGACTGAATGATTTAAATTCATCCGGTGATATTCTGAACGTTCCTGTTCGCTCATTCATAGCAATGATTCCATTCTATGACAGATGCTCAATTTTTTTAATCCGATCAATAACCACGCTGGCCAAGTCATCAGGGTTAAATTTAGCCAAAAACCCATCCGCACCAACTTTTTTCACCATCGACACATTAAATCCACCACTCAATGAAGAATGCAAAATGATATGCATTTTATCCATGCGATCATCCTCTCTGATCATCGCTGCGAGCGTGTATCCATCCATCTCTGGCATTTCAATATCAGAAATAACCATCAGAAATAGCTGCGTGACATCATTTCCTTTTTCTGACAGGTTATTGAGCAGGTCCCAGGCAATTTTACCGTTATTACACGTTGTCACTTTGACCCCGAGATCCTCTAAACTACGCTGCATCTGATTACGTGCCACACTGGAGTCATCAACACAAAGCACGTGATGCTGTTTCGCTTTGAGCCTCATCTCCTTTGTTGCAATTTCTTCACTGACGTTAGTATGCATTGGATATAGATCAGCAAGAATCTGCTCAACATCAAGAATTTCTATCAGCTTGTTTTCATATTCAAAGACAGCTGTCAGATAGTTTTCTACACCAATTTCTGCAGGAGGCGCCATTATCTGATCCCAATGGGTATTCAGAATGCGATCTACTTTGCGAACTAAGAACGCAAGCGTACGTGTGTTGTACTCTGCAACAATAAGGAAGCATTGCGCATGCTCATTCTTTGGAATACCTGAACGTCCAACCGCTTCAGACAAATCCAATACGGGAATCGTCTCCCCTCTGATATGCGCCATACCTTTAACCGACGTTGTCTGCCGGGGCACCTCCGTAAGCAAAGGGCATTGCAGCACTTCGCGCACCTTAAAAACGTTGATCCCATATACTTGATCGGTTTCAAGCGCAAACAATAAAAGCTCTAAGCGATTCTGCCCTACCATCTGGGTACGCAGGTTTACAGTATCTAAAATACCTGACATGATCTACACCAAATCCATTGTCTCTGAAACAGCGATACCACGACAACAATCCTGTTCAAATCCAGGAGCTACCGTGAGTTTTTTTCGAATAATACCGGTTATCGGCACTCTATTCATTTTATTAAGTACTTATCTTTTCTCAACACAATGTGCAGCAGAATCTCTGCAATCCATTGTAGAAACACGCCTTTACAGTCACTTTACCGCGAAAACACCTGGATCTGATATTAATATAGTCGTAAACGACATTAATGATCAGATAAATTCAAAAAAATGTGAAAAATTTACAATTCCGCTACCTGATAAACTGCCTTCAGGTGGACGTTTATCACTACGAGTCAACTGCAATGAGCCCGAAAAATGGATGGTTTATGTCAGTGCAAGAGTCGATATATTTGCATTAGTCGCCGTCGTTAAACGCCCGATACTAAAAGGCTCTCGCCTTCGTGCTGCCGACGTGTATTTTACCCGACAGAATACCAGCTCGCTAAACCAAGGGTACTTCACCAAACCAGAACGGCTGATTAATCTTACCGCCCGCAGGAGCATCCCTGCAGGCACCTTACTCACAGCAAATATGCTACTGATCCCTGAACTGATTCAACGTGGCGATATAGTCATCATCGAGATTGTTATTGGCTCGCTTTCAGTGAGAACACAGGGGACCGCACTCCAGAGCGGCAAACAAGGTGAACAAATTAAGGTGCTCAATAATAAATCACAAAGAGAGATCCACGCCTACGTTCAAAGCAGAGGAGTGGTATCGGTATCGCCGTAGCTATTATTTGGACGCTTGTTTATAATTGAAACATTCTGATATATAAATATTTTTCCATTTACCCCTAAAGTTACACCAATCACTGCCGCTAAACATTGTATACGTAGATTTTGAGGGTAGAAACAATGGCTATTGATCTTAACAGTTCGTTCTCGCAACAAGCGCTGAATGGCCGTGACAAGGTCAGCACCCAGAAAACAAATGGGAGTGCTGAACCTACGACGAGCACTCCTACGCGTCCGGTGCAAAAAGATACGGTTGAACTAAGTGATACCGTTAAAGTGATGCAGGCAGCAGACGCTAAAATTGCCAACACACCTGACGTTGATAGTGATCGCGTCGCCAGCCTGAAAGCCGCGATTGATAATGGCACTTACCAGGTCGATGCTCAGAGTGTTGCCGATAAGATTATTAGTTTTGAATCGAGTCTGGAATAATCAAAGATGACTGATTTCTCTTCCACTGTCAGCGCCATTAATGCCCTCGCTTATGAGGGCATTGCTATTTTAAGCAGCTTGAAGAAACTTTTGGATGAAGAATTAGACGCATTAAAATCACGTAACATTGATGTTATTCAAAAACTAAACGATCAAAAAAAAGAAGTACTCATCCAATTCGATCAAAATAATCAAGCCCGCGCAGAGCATCTGGTGACGGCTGGTTTTTCTGTATCGAAAGAGGGTCTTGAATCTTTGTTAGCACAAACATCTGACCAAACACTCGTTACGCAATTTAGGAACCACTGGAGTACGCTGGAAACAACACTAAAAACAACTATGGACGCCAATCTGCGAAATGAGCAGGTTTTAATGCGTAATAGTCAAAATGTAAATAAGCTACTCACCATACTACGCGGCCAGAAACCTACTAACAGCCTTTATACAGCCAAAGGCGCAAAAGGCAACTACACCGGACAATCCCACCTCGGAAAAGCCTAAACCTGAAGGGCAATACGCCACAACACTCTATACAAACATCTAAAATCAAAACAGCATCATCCACACAACAATATATCTTTCTGCTATTTAGCGAACAAATCCCGAAAAAAACAGATGATTACTTTTCAGAGTACCGAAAAACCCTTAATATACCGGCTCTTAAATACAGGTTTTTTCATCACCTGGTACTTATATTTGTCTCAGTAGCTCAGCTGGATAGAGCAGCCCCCTCCTAAGGGGCAGGTCGCAGGTTCAATTCCTGCCTGGGACACCATTACACCTTCCTGCCAATTTCCTTTAAATTTCGTACTATCCAATATTCCAAGCATCCAGAGTTTACACCCGCACATGCTCTATACATTAGATTTTTCTACTGAATCTACTCTGGTACGACAACCCTTTGACCCGACTTCTCGTAGAATGCTGAGACCTTATACGCTATTTAAGTAACGAGCCAAGGCTGCCATCAGGTAATTTCTCCAATGCAACTGCACTGCATTTTTTAAGTAACGTTAATTTCTGCATCTCTATTTGAGTTAATGTCATCCTTTCTGCTAAACGTAAATACCGGGCTACCATTTTCAAGCGCTCATCACGACGGGCAACTTGCTGCTTTGCAGACTCGAGAAATAGCTGAGCAAGATTCAACAAAGCTCTACTGTTTTTTGGATCATTCTCAATCGCTAAACCAAAATAACGAATCGCCTGAGGAATCTTATCGGCAAGATAGTGCTTAACGCCGAGTCGGTTAACCCTAATACTCATATCGGGATCATGAGTAACTCCTTTTACAACAGCGGGCTCGGGCTGCTTCTCCAGTATAGGCAAACGATCCCCCGTTACATCTAGTAATTCACGTCGCAGATCAAATGAGGGATGAAGCTTTTCTGCATACTTTGACGCCTCACTCATATACCGATTAGCGTCCTCTTCCTTACCAAGATCACTACTCATCTGACTTTTAAGTAATGCCGATTTAACCCTCAAGGTATGATCTTTCGGATATTGATAGCTAGCCGTATTAAGTAATTCATCGAACTGATTGCGTAAGTTAATCTGCTCGCGTTCTGGCGCATCAAGCATTTCTAAACGCCTAATATTGGCCAAGCGCAGAAAAGGCTCAGGTGAACGGTAACAACTATGCCTCCCCAGAGATATTGATTTTCGATAAGCTGTGCTAGCCAACTCGAGTGTCTTTGTATAAACCGCTACCCGACCTAACTCCATGTTTCTCAACAAACTTAACGGAGATTTCTGCGTTGCATTTTTCAAAACATCCTGAGCTGGAAGCATTTCGCCTTCATGCTCAAGTACTTTTGCTAACAAGTCATAGACCGGCAACAGGAGCGGGAATTTATTCATCAATGTTGATAGAAGATTTTTTGCATCTACATATCTCTCCTGTCCGATATAAGCCTCAGCCAGACAGAGCCCACTTTCTTTTTCACTCAGATGCATAAATCTATATTTAAAAAATTTTTCTGCTTCTTTAAATCGGTTCATGCGCAGCAGCAACCTTCCTTTAATAAGTTGCACATAATCATAATTACTGCCGGATAACTCAACACGGTCGCACAGCTTAACAGCCAAATCCAACTGCCCACGAGTGACCGCTGCATCAACCTCTCGTAATGCCTCTTTACGATACATCATCAGGTCAAGCCTGGATTTAAGTTCTTCCATTGTGAAGGGCTTTGTAAGGAGCGCATCAGGCTGACAGTCGATAGCATGCAGGATAACTTCTTGCGAGGCGTCACCTGTCATGAAAATCCAACAGGTACCCGGTTTTATATAACCACGATAACGCGACTCTTCGAGTAACTGCATACCTGCTAATGCATCACTACTATTATGGCCCAGCAATACAATATCGAAGGCACTCTCTTTTATCAGCTCCATTACCTGATCATTAATGGTTATTGCCTGAATATTGGCAATACCCAACTGTCTCAACATATAAACAATAGTCGAGCGCATATTACCGCTGCTTTCTATCAACAGCACACGTTTTACGGAATAATCTATTATCGGCGAATGCACGAAACCGGTGTTCCTTTTGAAACAAGAATAGGTTTTATTACAATAGTATAAAAGCCATTGGAGGCTGGGGGAAGGAGACTAACCCGTAGATAAAAAAAAACACCGGCGAAGGTGAACACGCAGTGCTTAATACAGTTCTATGCTGTGAAAATATAATATCCTTATGGATACTCAGGCCCAATGATTTAAATCAAGAAATTGATCCTTTACAGCATACTTAGACCTTCTGCTAAGCAGCCTGAAGTGATATTTTCCAGTACACTTGCATAGAAAGAATGAGAGTAGAAAGGATTATGACAACTACCTTTATCAGCCATGATGACTGCGGTCTTCATAACATGGGGCCTGAACATCCAGAAAGTCCTATACGCTTACTTGCTATACGTAAAGTACTTGAACGAACAGGCTTAATACAACAATTAGACACACTCCAGTCAGTACACGTAACGGCTGAACAGATTGCATTAGCGCATGCGCCTTTGCACCAAAAGCGCCTTGAAATGAAACTACCGTCAGAAGGGATTGTTTATACTGACGAGGATACTGCATTGTGTCCTGATTCATTACATGCAGCCAGCTTAGCGGCTGGCTCAACTATTCTTGCAACCAACCGCGTTCTCTCAGGCAAAACAGATAATGCATTTTGCGCAGTCAGACCTCCGGGCCATCACGCAGAACATAATACGCCCATGGGTTTTTGTTTTTTTAATAATGTCGCTATTGGCGCAATGCAAGCGCTACAGCACCCAGACGTAAGCCGAGTCGCTATTGTTGATTTTGACGTACATCACTGCAACGGAACGGTAGATATATTTAAAGACAAACCAGAAGTATTAGTATGCTCAACTTTTCAGCACCCGTACTACCCGGAAAGGTATTGCGATATTCAGCGCCCAAATATCGTCAATTGCCCAATGCCTGCCCATAGCGACAGCGCCTTTTTCAGAAAGATGGTAGAAACATACTGGCTGCCGGCTTTACAGAAACATAAACCAGATATGATTTATATTTCTGCGGGTTTTGATGCGCATCATGAAGACCCTATGGCAGATATCAACCTTAATGAAGATGATTATCGATGGGTGACGAAGTTACTGATGGATGTCGCGAGAGTATATTCAAAGGGTCGAATAGTTTCTGTTCTTGAAGGTGGCTACAACCCAGTAGCACTGGCCTTCAGTGTTGAGGCGCATGTAGAAATATTAGCGGGATATTAGATATAAAATTTACTTGCCGGCGGATCAGCACAGAACAATTTAAGGCGGGACAATAGATATAAAAAGGCCGCTGAATGAGCGGCCTTTTTATTTACTTTAGCGATTAACCAACAAACTTGATCATCACACCTGCAGCAACAGCAGAACCGATAACACCAGCGACATTTGGGCCCATAGCGTGCATCAATAAGAAGTTTTGAGAATTAGCCTCAAGACCTAGCTTATTCGACACACGAGCAGCCATAGGTACAGCGGAAACACCTGCAGATCCAATTAATGGATTAATAGAGTTACCACCTGCCAATTTATTCATCAACTTAGCCATCAGAATACCCATCGCGGTACCGATACCAAAAGCAATGATACCTAACACCAGAATACCTAATGTTTGCATATCCAAGAATTTATCTGCAGATAATTTAGAACCCACAGAAAGCCCAAGGAAGATGGTAACTATATTGATCAAGGCATTCTGAGAAGTATCACTCAAACGATCAACAACACCACACTCTCGCATTAGATTTCCGAAACAGAACATACCCAACAGTGGCGCAGCATCTGGTAGCAACATGGCAACAAGAATTAGCAACAACAGAGGGAATAGAATTTTCTCTAATTTAGAGATATGACGCAGCTGGACCATCTTAATTTTACGCTCAGCTTCTGTCGTCAAAGCACGCATAATCGGCGGCTGAATTAGCGGAACCAAGGCCATATACGAGTATGCAGCAACCGCTATAGCACCCAGCAACTGCGGAGATAGCAAACTAGCAACATAGATAGCCGTTGGGCCATCAGCACCGCCGATGATTCCGATAGCCGCAGCATCCTGAATACTGAAGTCCATAATACCCAGACTTGTCAGACCAACCGCACCCAATACCGTAGCAAAAATACCAAACTGAGCGGCAGCACCCAAAAACAATGTTTTAGGATTAGCCAATAATGGACCGAAATCTGTCATCGCCCCGACACCCATGAATATAATCAAAGGGGCGGCACCCGACGCAATCGCAACGCTATAAAAATTATACAGCATCCCATTATTGAAATTATTATCATTAGCCAGCAAGGTTGCTGCGGCATGTGTACTCGCATTAGCCGTATGATACGCCTGCAAGATATCATGCGGATCAATACCAGATATGCCTAATACAGAAGCAAAACTAAGCAACAGCTCAGGTGAAGCAAAATGCACCGCATTTTCAACGGCCGAAAATGCTAATCCTGCTTCAGGTATGTTCGCAAGAATACCACCAAAGCCTATTGGAACGAGCAATAATGGTTCAAAATTTTTGCGGATCGCCAGGTAAAGCAGCATCAGACCGACTGCGATCATTACCACTTGTCCACCAGAAACATTGTAGATGCCTGATGCGAACCATAAATCGAGAAGCTTATCCATTTTGGTAGACCCCTTACGCCAGTGTAATCAGCGTATCACCCACCTGAACCGCATCGCCGTCTTTAACTTCGACAGAAACAACCGTGCCCGCTCTCGCTGCACGCACTTCGGTTTCCATTTTCATTGCTTCGAGGATAACCAACACGTCACCTTCTTGAAGCGCCTGACCAACGGAGACCTGCACTTTCCAGATATTACCTGCCAGTGGCGCTGGAACAGCCTCACCGGTTGTTGGTGCAGGAGCCGCGGCAGTCGCAGCAACTGCCGGCGTGACCGATGAAATATCTCCACCTTCAGCCACTTGAACAACATAATTCTGACCATTGACCGTAATTGTATAAACTTGAGGTCCGGTATTTTTAGGTGCAGCCATAGCTTTAGCATCCTCTATTGTAGGGGCAGGTTCAAACGCATCAGGGTTACCGCGATTTTCCAGAAATTTCAAACCAATCTGAGGGAACAACGCGTATGTCAATACATCGTCTATTTCGTTGTCTGCCTTGGCTAAATGAACGCCTTTTTCAGCAGCCAAAGAACGTAGCTCTGTTGTTAGCTTTTCTACCTCAGATTCCAGCATATCTGCTGGACGGCATGTCAGCGCTTCAGCGCCATCCAATACACGTGCCTGTAATTCTGCATCATATGGAGCAGGCGCTGCGCCATATTCACCTTTCAGAATACCCTGGACTTCTTTTGATATGGTTTTATAACGCTCACCCATCAGTACGTTAATAACCGCCTGGGTTCCCACTATTTGAGACGTCGGTGTGACTAGCGGTATATAACCTAAATCTTTACGAATACGTGGGATTTCAGCCAGGACTTCATCAAACTTATCTAATGCGCCCTGTTCTTTTAGCTGACCTTCCATGTTGGTTAACATACCACCCGGCACCTGAGCTATCAGTATCCGAGAATCGGTTCCACGCAAGGAACCTTCGAATTTAGCATATTTCTTACGCACTTCACGGAAGTAAGCTGCGATCTCTTCAAGCTTTTCGAGATCAAGCCCCGTATCGCGGTCAGTACCTTGCAGTGCTGCGACAACAGACTCAGTAGCACTGTGACCATAAGTCATAGACATAGAAGAAATAGCCGTATCAACACGGTCAATACCTGCTTCAACAGCCTTTAAGATAGTCATATCTGACAATCCTGACGTTGCATGCGCATGCAATTGAACTTCAAGATCGGTCTGTGCCTTAAGACGTGACACCAGATCAAACGCTGCGTAAGGTGTCAGAACTCCTGCCATGTCCTTAATTGCAATTGAATCTGCGCCCATATCTTCAAGCGTTTTTGCGTATTCAACCCACATATCTGTGGTATGCACAGGGCTGGTTGTATATGAAATAGTCCCCTGTGCGTGCCGGCCTGTCTCTTTAACTGCTTTAATCGCAGTTTCCAGGTTACGAGGATCATTCATCGCATCGAAAATACGGAACACATCCACGCCATTTTTAGCCGCACGTTCTATAAATTTATTGACAACATCATCAGCATAATGACGGTAACCCAGTAAATTCTGTCCCCGCAGTAGCATTTGCTGGGGCGTATTGGGCATAGCCGCTTTTAATTCGCGAATACGATCCCATGGATCTTCACCAATAAAACGAATACAGGAGTCAAACGTGGCACCGCCCCAGCTTTCAAGGGACCAGTATCCAATTTGATCCAGTTTTTCAGCGATGGGTAACATATCATCAATACGCATACGCGTAGCGAAGAGAGACTGATGAGCATCACGTAAAACTACATCAGTAATACCAAGTGGTTTCTTAGCATCGGACATGGGTAAAAGGCCTTCTGTCGATAATAGTGCACGAATTTTATAGTTGTTTATCGTTTTTTATGAACGATATTTATGTACGGCTGCCGTTATTACAGCAACAAGCTCATCACTGTTAACTTGTGCTGCAACAGGCACAGCCGCTCTTGACGGTGCGGCTTTAAGTTGCGGTGCCGGCCCATATTTCACAACCAGCTTTGACATGCAAGTCGTAACAACGACCAACAATGTCAGGAACATAAATACAAAGCCCATACCAAAGACCATTAATGTCAGGCCTTCTGATAACAGATTATCCATCTGTGGCTGCTCCTAATATGTGATAGAAAATTACGCACAAAAACTTTTTACAGCGAATAACACCTTCGATTTAAAGGCAATACTGAAAAATAGAATTTTGTAACAGGGGCAATTAAACCTCAAAAGGCAATGCGTAGCAACTTTACCGTACCAATTCAGATCAACTTTTGCGCACATGCAGCATGATTGTCGATAATACTATTACCTAACAAAATCAGTTAGATACTTCATAACAACATACTAAGTCTCAAGTAAATTAGACTAACGGACGGTAAATTTTTACATTCTCAAAGCCTTTATCCTGCAAGTTCTCAGCGTGCAGCCGACTCATAACACCCTTATCACAATACAATAAGTATTCTGTATTAGAGCCCCACGCAGCAGCAGCAGCCTCTAATTCATAAAAAGGAACCAGCAATATCTCACAGCCAGGCATATTAAGCGGCTTACGCTCCTGCTCAGTAGGTGCGCGCACATCGACAATGACTTGATTTTCTGAGACCTTACTCAACGCTTCAATGTCGCTGCGTATATCAAGATTTTCTATAATTTGATCAATAGCCATGGTTTGAGCATTATATACTGCTTTAGTCAGCACACTCATATCCAAACACGCTTCTTCTTCAAGCACTCTTTTTATTTTTGCCTGAGAAGTCGGCCTGTCAGAAATAACACCACAGTATTCAGGAATCATTTTCACGATATCAAAGCAGCCTAGCGCCTTAGTTCTGTCAACAATATCCTGCTTGTCCATCGTTATCAGAGGACGGATAACCAACTTAGTCGTGGCCTGATCAATAATAGTTAAGTTTGGAATGGTTTGGCTGGATACCTGAGCGATACTTTCCCCTGTCACGATAGCATCGATTTTCATAAAATCAGCGACTTGCTCAGCGGCACGCATCATTTGCCTTTTGAGTACGACACCCATATGCGAGTGATGTACGTTTTGCAGAATATCGCCAACCACTTCATCAAAAGGAACAGAAACAAACTTAACGCGCGCACAAGACCCGTATTGCTGCCAAAGATGCAACGCGACTTGCTTCACTCCGATTTCGTGAGCTTTCCCACCCAGATTAAAGAAAAGGAAATGCGTCTTTGATCCACGTCGCATGGTCATATAAGAAGCGACAACCGAATCAAAACCACCGGAGATTAAAGATAACACGGCTTCCTGCGTACCCAGAGGGTAGCCTCCTAATCCCTGATGTATTTTTTCAACAACGTAGAGCCGATCTTCACGAATTTCCATATCAACGTAAACATCAGGATTATGTACATCAACACCGGCTGATTGAGTATGCGCCAGCAAACAAGCGCCTACGTAGCGTTGAATATCTACTGAAGTGAAGTCATGCGTCCCGTGGCGCTTTACACGCACCTTAAAAGTCTTATCTTTGATACGGTCGACGTAAAGCGGCAAGGTTCTTTCAAACACATCCTGAAAGTCACCTAGCGGATACTCAACAACCTGCAAGAAAAATTGCACACCCGGTGTGCGCTGCATCGTGCCACACACCTCTTCGCGCAGATCTAATAACCCTTCGGGCAAGACAACTTCGAGCTTATCCCAAAAACTACTGACAGTAATTTTGCTGGATATGCGTTTCAGCTGTATTTGTAAATTGTTTTGCAGTCTTTGAATAAAGCGACGCCGTACTGGACGACTTTTGATGGTAATTTCGGGAAACAGCTTGACGATGAATTTCATATCAGTGAACTTTCATATTAAATTGACAGATTAAATTAAGATGTAGAAGGAGCAACTATAACGAGGAGGGAAGCAGGAATAAATAAGTGGTGCGCCCGGCACGATTCGAACGTGCGACCGCCTGGTTCGTAGCCAAGTACTCTATCCAGCTGAGCTACGGGCGCGCTTACATTCAATGTTTAACATAAATATAAAAATCATAATAATTAAGTGGTGCGCCCAGCACGATTCGAACGTGCGACCGCCTGGTTCGTAGCCAAGTACTCTATCCAGCTGAGCTATGGGCGCGCTTACACTTACTAGGTATAAATTTTATATCTTTAACTCTCGGTATCTTTAGATAAAAATCATCTCTAAATACAGTCTATCTTTTAAACTTTTTCTTTAAAGATTTTTATCTTTAAAGTTATCGATTTTTCAATCGATACACAGTTGACTGGTGCGCCCAGCACGATTCGAACGTGCGACCGCCTGGTTCGTAGCCAAGTACTCTATCCAGCTGAGCTATGGGCGCATAATTGGCGGTGAGGGAGGGATTCGAACCCTCGATAGAGTTCCCCCTATACGCCCTTAGCAGGGGCGCGCCTTCAGCCACTCGGCCACCTCACCTTGTCAACGGGGCGTACTATACAACACTGAATTAAAAAAGCAAGAAAAAACTTTTAAAAATCTTAGTCTTGCGTGTCCGCACCCTCTTTTTCATTGCCCGTACCTTCTTTTTCACTTTGAATGCGATCGTAAATTTCTTCGCGGTGAACAGCTACATCTTTTGGCGCATTAATGCCAATACGTACCTGATTACCTTTCACACCCAACACGGTAACGGTAACTTCATCCCCTACCATTAACGTTTCACCCACACGGCGAGTTAAAATTAGCATTTCGGATCTCCCAATCGTCCATTATATATCATTAGCCATTTTAGGCAGCCTGCGGCCACCTAAAGATCAAAACTGACCCGGCTAATAATTAGTCGCATATTATAGACTAATTATTAAGCGTCGTCATTCACTGACAGTATCTACTCTATCCAATTCAAATGCTGAATGCAGTGCTCGCACGGCTAATTCCAAATATTTTTCAGCTATCACGACAGAAACTTTAATTTCTGATGTAGAAATCATCTGAATATTAATATTTTCGCTGGCCAACGTATCAAACATTTTACTGGCTACACCGGCATGCGAACGCATCCCAACCCCAACGATAGACACTTTCGCGATCTTATTGTTCCCATTAACTTCACGCGCATCAAGATCAACAGCTACCTGGCGAAGTATCTCTTCAGTTCGGGCATAGTCATTTCTATGAACAGTAAAGGTAAAATCTGTTGTCTGGTCAGCAGCCACGTTCTGAAGGATCATATCGACTTCAATATTAGCGCGACTAACAGGCCCAAGAATTTTTGAAGCGACACCCGGGATATCAGGCACACCCAATACGGTCAATTTCGCTTCGTCACGGTTGAATGCAATTCCCGAAATAACTGGCTTTTCCACTGTATCGTCTTCCTCTATCGTAATCAAAGTGCCCGGACCCTCTACGAAACTAGAGAGCACCCGTAAAGGTACCTTATACTTACCGGCAAATTCGACTGCACGAATTTGTAATATTTTTGAACCAAGACTGGCCATTTCCAACATTTCTTCAAAGGTGATTTTTTCAAGACGCCGTGCGTCCTCAACCACCCGAGGGTCCGTTGTATAAACACCATCAACATCAGTATAAATCTGACACTCATCCGCCTTTAACGCCGCTGCCAGAGCGACTCCAGTCGTATCTGAGCCTCCACGCCCCAATGTAGTGATATTACCCTCTGCATCGGCGCCCTGGAAGCCCGCCACTACCACCACATACCCAGCGCTGATATCAGCCCGAATACGCTCTACGTCAATATTCTGAATGCGTGCTTTCATGTGCGCACTGTCTGTCAGAATGCGGACTTGACTACCGGTATAAGAACGCGCTGAAATACCACGCTTTTCTAATGCCATACAAAGCAACGCAATCGTCACCTGCTCACCAGTCGAAAGCAACACGTCCATTTCACGCGGGCTCGGCTCTGCCTGAATACCTTTTGCCAAAGCAATCAACCGATTTGTTTCACCGCTCATTGCTGAAACAGCTACCACCAAATCATGCCCCTGCTCACGAAACCGCTGCAGCTTATCTGCAACTGCTTCGATTCGCTCAACCGAACCAACCGAAGTCCCACCATATTTCTGTACAAATAGAGCCATTGCCTATCAGTCTCCCTAGCTACCGTATAGCCAGCTCATTCTATGTATTTGCGACCAACGTTTTAACGCTTTCAAGCACAGCAGGTAACGCAGCACAATCTACACCACCGCCTTGAGCGAAATCTGGACGACCGCCGCCTTTACCACCTAATTTAGTTGCCAGTTCGCGTATCAGGTCTCCCGCTTTGATCCTGCTGACCAAATCTTTGCTAACACCTGCCGCCAAACTGATTTTCCCTTCACTTTCAACCGCCAGCACGACGACTGCAGAGCCCAGCTTATTTTTCAGCTGCTCTACGGTATCGCGCAGCGCTTTTGGATCAACACCCTGGAGCGTTTCGACCAGCACCTTCATTCCATTAATTTCGATCGCTTTCGCTACCAGATCGCCACTTTTAGCCGATGCAAGCTGCACATTCAATCGATCCAATTCTTTTTCAAGTAAGCGAGTTCGCTCAGACAGAGTGCGTACTTTTTCAACCACGCTTTCACGAGAACCCTTCACTATCGCTGAAATTTCTGACAGAGCACTCTCATGACCCACTGTATATTCAAGCGCACCTTGCCCTGTCACTGCTTCTATGCGGCGGATACCGGCAGCAATACCGCTTTCTGAAACAATTTTAAGCAACCCTATATCACCGGTACGTTTAGCATGCGTACCGCCACACAGCTCGACAGAGAAGCCATCACCCATGGTTAGCACGCGGACTTCATCCTCATACTTTTCACCAAATAGCGCCATAGCTCCGCTCTGCTTTGCATCTTCCATGGACATAACATCAGTTTTTACAGCAGAGTTAGAACGAATTTGCTGATTCACAAGCAGCTCAACCTGCGTCAACTCTTGCGCTGTTAAGGCTTCAAAATGGGTAAAGTCAAAACGCAAACGCTCCGGGCCTACTGAAGAGCCTTTCTGCTGTACATGCTCACCTAAAACAATACGTAGAGCGGCATGCAATAGATGTGTTGCTGAGTGATTGACCGCGATGGTTTGACGGGCGTCCTCATTCACATGAGCGAACACTTTATCACCTATCGACAAGACACCCTCCACCAACTCACCATGATGCAAGTGATTTTTAGCTTCCTTGGTACAACCCTGAACACTGAACTGTCCCTGATCCCAGCTCAACAGACCCTGATCACCTACCTGACCACCAGACTCGCCATAAAACGGCGTATGATCAAGCACCACAATACCTTTCTGGCCGGCACTTAATTGGTGAACAGCTTCACCCTCTTTAAACAATGCTACAACATCAGCATGAGCCTCTAAGTTATCGTAACCAATAAAATCGGTTACGCCACTCAAATCCAACTTATCATTGTAATCTACTGCAAACCCACCCGCTGCCCGGGCACGCTCACGCTGCTGTTGCATCGCCTGCTCAAACCCTTCCATATCCAGCGTCAATTCATATTCACGCGCTACATCGGCGGTCAAATCGGCTGGAAAACCGTACGTGTCATATAGCTTAAATACGGTTTCACCCGGGATAATGCTACCTTCTAATGAATTAATCACTTCAGTTAAAAGACCCATACCGTGATCGAGTGTTTTAGCAAACTGTTGCTCTTCTTTTAATAATACTCGTTCGATCTGATCCTGCATTTTGATCAATTCAGGATAAGCTTCCCCCATCTCTGCTGCCAAAGCAGCGACCAAAGTATGAAAAAACGGACCCTTAGCGCCCAGCTTATTACCATGACGAATGGCGCGACGAATGATACGACGCAACACATAACCACGGCCTTCTTTCGATGGCGTAACACCATCAACAATCAAAAATGAACACGAACGAATATGGTCAGCAATAACCCTTAAAGATTTGCTATCCATATCTTGCGTTTGTACAGCAATAGCGGCTGCTTTTAACAGGCTTTGAAACAGGTCGATCTCATAGTTACTGTGCACATTCTGCATAACAGCAGCAATACGCTCCAAACCCATCCCTGTATCAACTGACGGACGAGGCAACGGTGTCATCTGACCATCGGCAGTACGGTTATACTGCATAAACACAACGTTCCAGATCTCTATATAACGATCACCGTCTTCATCAGGGCTGCCTGGAGGACCACCAAAGATCTCTTCACCATGATCAAAAAATATTTCAGTACAAGGCCCACAAGGACCGGTATCACCCATTGACCAAAAATTATCTTCATCCAGCTTAGAGAATCGCTCTGGGTCAACACCAATATCTTCTTTCCAAATACGCTCTGCTTCAGCATCCGAATGATGCACGGTGATCCAGAGTTTATCTTTAGGTAACCCCATAACTTCAGTCAAAAACACCCAGGCAAAACGAATAGCATCGGGTTTAAAATAATCACCGAAACTAAAATTACCCATCATTTCAAAAAAAGTATGATGCCGAGCGGTGTAACCTACGTTTTCAAGATCATTATGCTTACCACCAGCACGCACACAACGCTGAGAAGAGGTTGCTCGACTGTAGCTACGCTTATCCTCACCCAGAAATACATCTTTGAACTGCACCATACCTGCATTAGTGAACAGCAAAGTTGCGTCGTTCCCGGGGATGAGCGAGCTGGACGCCACAATTTCATGGCCCTGTTGATTAAAATAATCCAGGAATGCCTGGCGAATCTCTGCACTTGTCATGTATTTCATATTGCTGAATCATTCCGCTGACTGGTTACACACCTCAAAAAACCCTTTTAGCAGGTAATTTGCCGAAAATTACACGTAAAATGGCGCACAAGTATATATCGCGACCAGAATTTGTTCGAACATTTTTGTCAAGCGAGGAGGAGATATAAAGCAGAAATTAGTCTAGTTCAGTATCGGCAGTTTCAAATGCATGCTTTGCCTGTTCATACGTAAAACCACGACTTAACAGAAAACGCATACGTTTTTCATAGAGCTTTCGATCCTGCTTATCTGTTTTTTCTCTAAATTTTCTTTGGTATAGTTCCGCAGCTAATGCAAACCAATCCGGTGCCTGCATCTGAATACTTTGTTTCAGCAGCGCTTCACTCACCCCTTTGCGCTTGCCTTCTTGTAATATCCGCAATAAACCATGCCCCTGATTCACCTTACTGCGCACCAGCATCTCTACAAAACGCTGATCACTTTGATAACCAGCCTCCTGACAATGGTCCAATACACGTTCTAATAAAACAGCATCATATTTGTCACGATACTTCTGCTCGATCTCTGAACGGCTATATTCTCTGCGTGCTAATAGCGCAATGACAGCACTTCTGATCTTAGCTTCGGTTTCCATTTCACTAACCCGTCTTTCAAACTTATTGCCCAACCCCGCTCATCAAATTCAAGACCCAAAAAAGACCGTCAAGACGGCCTTTTATTATGAAAGAGACGGTTACAAATCCAATTGCTTTGCGTTGGCCTTATCATCTTTTTTGACCGGCACTTGTACACTCAGAAGCTTATCACGCAAGGCATTATCTATTGCCAGAGCTGATTCAGGATGTTCTTCGAGATATTTTGCGGCATTGGCTTTTCCCTGCCCGATTTTATCGCCATTGTAGGCATACCAGGCACCCGCCTTATCGACCAGTCCATTTTGAACGCCCAGGTCAACAAGCTCACCCATACGGTAGATACCCTGACCATATAGGATCTGGAATTCAGCCTGCTTAAAGGGTGGAGATACTTTGTTTTTCACCACTTTCACACGGGTCTCATTACCGACAATTTCATCGCCTTGCTTAACCGCACCAATACGGCGAATATCTAAGCGTACAGACGCGTAGAATTTAAGGGCGTTACCACCGGTGGTTGTTTCAGGCGAACCAAACATCACACCAATTTTCATACGAATCTGGTTGATGAAAATCAGCAGGCAATTTGAATTTTTAACATTACCTGTCATTTTACGCAGCGCCTGGGACATCAAACGGGCTTGTAAACCCATATGAGAATCACCCATATCACCTTCGATCTCTGCCTTAGGCGTTAGTGCAGCAACGGAGTCAACGACGATAACATCGACCGCATTAGAGCGTACCAACATGTCACAAATTTCCAGTGCTTGCTCACCGGTGTCTGGCTGTGAGACTAACAACTCATCAACATTGACACCCAGTTTTTCAGCATAGTTGGGATCCAGCGCATGCTCAGCATCAACAAAAGCACAGGTTTTACCCTGCTTTTGTGCTTCAGCTATGACCTGCAATGTCAGGGTTGTTTTACCGGACGATTCAGGACCATAGATCTCAACGATACGACCATAAGGAAGACCGCCAATACCTAAAGCGATATCCAAACCTAAAGATCCGGTAGAAACGGCAGGCATCGCTTCACGCGGCTGATCCCCCATACGCATGACAGCGCCTTTACCGAATTGACGTTCAATCTGTGATAAAGCGGCATCAAGCGCTTTTTTTCTGTTATCGTCCATATTCAACCCTTTATACTGCATGACAATTATATTGCATGATAATAGTACTGTATGTATGGACAGTATTATTACGACATCCTCATTTAATTGCAAGCCTCTTATTTATTTTGGCAGATTTTCCAATATACCTTGCAGAGCTCGCTGCACGCATTGCTGTCTGATCTCATTTCTTTCCCCTTGCAAAAGACTCCGGCAAGCGACAGTTGGATGACCTTTTATTGCCCACGCCAACCAAATAGTGCCAACGGGCTTCTCAGGAGTCCCGCCTCCTGGCCCTGCAATACCACTGACTGCAACCGCGACATCAGCATCACTAAGCAGCACCGCATTTTCGGCCATCTGCATAACAACCGGCTCACTGACCGCGCCATGTTGCTCTATAACCGCCAAATTTACATTCAGCATTTTATGCTTAGCTGAATTGGAATAGGTAACAAAACCACAATCAAACCATGCAGAACTTCCGGCCAGAGACGTCACCAACTGCGCAATCCCACCGCCGGTACACGACTCTGCCGTTGCCAATGTTAAGCCACGAGATTGTAGCTCATCACCCACTTTTTTCGCTAGACTCTGCATCAGCCACACCTTTTCTCATATCATTTCAGTGCATGGGAGTACTTTTATTCATAACCCCACTCATACTATTTTTAGATCACTTCTTCAGAACTGCTTACAGGCTCACCCTACAATAGGGCATTATTACTTGCCACCGAGTCCAACTTCAATCTGAAATATAGTATTTAATGATCTTAAGAGTTTCAATAATATCAATTTTCAGGCGAAAAAAAGGGGATATAAATATCCCCAAAATAGACCGCAACGGTCAAGAGCCAAAAACTTCATTAATTAGTGCATGGGTTTGTGGAAAGTTTACTTAACGAACAAACCTTCTTGCTGAACAAATCCAAGGGTATCACCCAAGGCTTTACCAAATTTTTCTATCATCTCATCGATCTGCGCTTCAGTAACAATCAACGGAGGGCAAAACGCCAGAGAGGAACCCGCAACAGAACGAGTGATCATGCCGTGAGTCTGACAAGCTTGCTGAGCAAACGCACCGACAGCACCATTATTAAATGCTTGACCAGTTTGCTTATTCGCCACCATTTCAATAGCGCCAATCATACCCTTACCACGGATCTCACCGACTAGCGGATGATCGGCAAATTCGCGCAGCCGTTTCTGCATATAGTCACCCACTTCGGCGGCATGACCAAAGATATTATCACGCTCATAAATCTCTAGTGTTTTCAACGCCACCGCACAGGCAACAGGATGACCTGAGTAGGTGTAACCGTGCCCGAATACACCAACGTTAGCGCTCTGTTCGATCATGGCTTCATACATATCGCCACGAATCACCGATGCACTAATAGGCATATAGGCAGAAGACAACTGCTTGGCCAGCGTCATCATATCGGGTTTTTGTATGTTCATCGTCGTACAACCAAAATCGTTGCCGGTACGACCAAAGCCGGTAATCACTTCGTCAGCCCAAAACAGGATGTCGTGCTTATTCAGTATCGCCTGCACTTTTTCGTAATAACCCGCTGGCGGCACAATCACGCCGCTGGCACCGGTAATCGGTTCAGCAATAAAGGCAGCAATAGTATTAGCGCCTTCTTTCAGAATCAGCTGTTCCAGGTTGTTGGTAATACGATCAACAAACTGTGTTTCCGTTTCACCCGGCAAAGCACCACGGTAATAATGGGGCGCATCTGTACGTAACACACCCAAAGCCTCAAACGGAAGATCAAAATGGGTATGATTGGGCGGTAAACCGGTTAGTGATGCCGCCGCTATTGTGACGCCATGATAAGAACGTTCACGGGAAATTATTTTGAATTTTTCAGGCTTACCAATCGCATTAAAATAGTAACGCAGCATTTTAATATGCGTATCATTAGCATCACTGCCGGAGTTACCAAAAAATATTTTTGCGTTCTCTACCGGCACCATCGCCGACAGTTTTTCCGCCAGATCTATACCGACCTGATGCGTCTTGCCACCAAACATATGGGAAAACGATAACTTACTCATCTGTTCGCTGGCCGTTTCAACCAATTCACGGTTGTTATATCCCAGCGAGGTACACCACAGGCCCGCTAACGCTTCCAGGTATTGATTACCATTACTGTCGTAAACATAGGCACCCTCACCACGCTCGATGGTTAAGGTATTAGTCGCTTTAAAATTGGTGGTGGGATAAATAATTTTACTCATACTCTCTTTCCTCGAGAACATCGGAAATATCGGAAAACATCCAACGTACTTTTTCTTACACTCAAAAAAGCACGCTGGAATTAAGGTAATTGATAGCGGTAGCGATTAACGCTTATTAGCGGTTAAGACCACCCATGCAGATGTATTTTGTTTCCAGATAGTCATCCAAACCGTACTTAGAACCTTCACGACCTTGTCCAGACTCTTTAACACCACCAAATGGAATCACTTCAGAACTGATTGCGGTTTCATTAACACCGACCATGCCGTAATCAATCCCTTCCGACACACGCCAGATACGGCCAAGATTTTCGGTATACAGGTAGGCAGCTAATCCAAACTCAGTATCATTAGCCATCGCAATCGCTTGCTCTTCGGTACTGAATTTAAAGATAGGTGCCACAGGTCCGAAGATCTCTTCACGGAAAACACGCATTTTATCGGTAACATTGGTAAGAATAGTTGGCTCATAAAAACAAGCACCCTGCGCGCCGGGTTTACCACCGAGAATAACAGTGGCACCTTCAGCGACAGCGCTTTTAACTTTGGCATCAATTTCAGCCGCCGCTTTTTCAGTAATAACCGGACCATGAGTCGAGTTATTATCCATACCATTACCCACCCGGAACCCTTTTACTGCCGCCGTAAACTTTTCAACGAAGGCATCATAGATACCTTCTTGCACCAGAATACGGTTAGCACAGATGCAGGTCTGGCCTGAATTACGGTACTTGGCGACTAAGACACCGGCTACGGCCGCATCCAGATCAGCATCATCAAAAATAATAACAGGTGCATTGCCACCCAGTTCCATTGAGGTACGTTTCACGGTATCGGCGCACTGTTTCATCAACAATTTACCCACCGGCGTTGATCCGGTAAAGGTGACCTTTTTAACGATTGGGTTAGATGTCATTTCTTCGCCAATCTCACGTGCATTACTGCTCGGCAATACACTAAACAAACCCGCTGGTAGTCCCGCACGATTGGCCAGTTCGACCAGAGCTAACGCTGATAAAGGCGTTTCAGCGGCAGGCTTCAATACCATGGCACAGCCTACAGCAAGCGCGGGTGCCACCTTGCGGGCGATCATGGCATTGGGGAAATTCCAGGGTGTAATGGCCGCGACAACTCCGACAGGCTGCTTAACAACAACGCCGCGTCGATCATTCGGCGTGGGGATAATATCGCCGTATACGCGCTTACCTTCTTCGGCAAACCACTTGATAAATGAAGCGCCGTAAGCGACTTCACCACGGGATTCAAATAATGGCTTGCCCTGCTCTGCTGTCATCAGTACCGCGAGGTCTTCCTGATTCTCGATTACCAGGTTAAACCAACGCTCTAACAATTCTGAACGTGATTTTGCTGGCAACGCTTTCCAGCTAATCATGGCTTGCTGTGCAGCGTTAATAGCACGGCGTGTTTCCGCCCAACCAACACTGGCTACATCAGCCAAATGCTCTCCGGTTGCAGGATTAGTCACCGCAAAGGTATCACCGGCATCGCCATCGACCCATTGACCATCAATATAAGCCTGAGTTTTTAACAGGCGTGCGTCTTTCAGTTGTATTGTCATGCTTATTTCTCCGGCGACAGGCAGCTTCAAAATCGTGCTATCTATTTATGTTGAGTATTTATAGATCAGTTTTTCTTTTGGTTATATAATCATTTACATACATTTACATTTGAATATACAAATGTAAATGTCATTCTTTCCATCGTTTCTTTGCATTACTTACTTTGGAACCACTATGACTCACAAAATTTTTCATAATCATGAGTCGTAATGACGCACCTAAAAGTTCACCTGAAAAGTGCTGGTAAAAAGTTCTCCTGATAAGCACCTCTAAAAAAGAACCATCAATAGGACAATAAAAAATGGGTCGTAAAAAAGTAGCCATCTCAGGTCAACTCGCTGATATCGACTTACGTCTGCTCAGGGTGTTCAAAGCCGTAGTCGATGCTGGTGGTTTTACTGCGGCTGAAATTCGTTTAAATCTAGCCAACTCCACTATCTCGAACTACATTTCCGACCTCGAAACCCGTTTAGATATGCGTCTTTGTGATCGTGGTCGCGGCGGTTTCAGCCTGACTGACCATGGCCTGGTGGTTTACAATGCTACCCTGGATTTACTCGGTGCTATGGAGCAATTTAGCCAGCGTGTTAACCATTCACATAATCGTATCTTCGGGCATCTTCATCTGGGTTTCGCCGAACATATGCTAGGCGCTCACAACTCCTGTATTGTCGACGCCGTGAGTAGCTTTTCAGAACAAGCTCCTGACGTCCGTGTTCAAATTAGCACAATGGCATCTGATGAAGTCACGACCGCAGTGCTGGATAAACAAGTCGACATCGGCATTACTGTTTTGCCGCATGCTTATCCCGAGCTTGATACCCTTAAGCTCTTCGACGAAGAGATGCAGCTTTACTGTGCAAAAAATCACCCTCTTTACAACAGAAAGTCTGCGGACATCTCCCGAGAAGAGCTGCAACAATATAAATTTGTTGAATCCCCCCGATTAATGCCCGGCAGAGAGATTTATCCAGACATGAAACTCTGGAATAAACAAGCTAAAGCACACCATCAGGAAGCCCGTGCAACTTTAATTCTCAGCGGCCACTATTTAGGCATACTGCCCCGCCACTTAGTGAGTAGCTGGGGCTTAACTGATCAGATCAGTCCATTGCTGATTGACACTTACGGCTATTCGAACACCTTTACAGCCATCAGACGCAAGAAACACAGCAATGAGACAATCAGCGCTATTTTCTATGAGTGCCTGCTGCAGTCCATTAATAATAGCCAGACAAACTGATCCATCATTAGTCTCCCATTAATGTCCATTACTCATCACGAATGACGAACACGGAACAATCAGCATGGCGCACCACCCTTTCTGCAGTAGACCCAATAAAGTAACTGCTAATGCCTGGCCGCTTAGCCATCATCAGAATAGCATCTGAATGCAGCGCTTTGGCTTCCTCGACAATATGATCATGTGCTGCCCCATTACGAATATGACTCGCGCATGTGACATGCGCCGGAGCCAACGTATCGATATGATGCTGAAGCCGCGCTTTAGCCGCTTTTTTATGCTCAGCGTAGGTGGTTTCATCAAGGTAAGGATAGCTTCCCTGGTGCACCAGGCTCTGATCTACATACAACAGATCAATCTTTGCTTTGCTACTGCCGATGAGTAGTACCGCCGCCTCCATCAACCGAGACAACTGCTCTTCGTGGGCAAGGTCTACTGGAATCAAAATATTTTTAAACATAATTTTTCCTTTTTAACCCATTACTTTATTGGGCAACCAAAGCACTATTTCGGGAAAGACCATACAAATAATCAGCACTACTAAATTAAGCAAAATAAAGGGCGTCACTGATTTATAAATATCCCCCATGCCTACATCGGGTGGCGCGATACCTTTGAGATAAAACAATGCAAATCCATAAGGTGGCGTCTGTACTGCAATCAGAATATTGATAATCATCAACACGCCAAACCAGATCGGGTCATAACCTAAGGCGACGGCAATCGGAGTGAACAGAGGTGCGCACATCAGGACAATAATGAACTCATCAATGATGAAACCCAGAAACAGCATAATGATCTGAAACATGATGATAATCATGATCGGAGGTAGATCAAGCCCGTTAGCAAAGTCGGCAACCATGCTCTGAACGCCCATCAACAGATGAAAGTTACTGAACACCGAGGCACCAAAAATGATCCACATCGCAACACTGACCAGAATCGCCGTCTGCAATCCAGCCGACTGAAACATTTCCATTTTGAATCGTTTAAAAACAATGGCCAGAACAATAGCACCGACGACGCCGATCGCTCCCGACTCGGTAGGCGTAGCAATACCCGTAATAATACTACCGAGTACCACAACGATAAGCAGAATCGCAAAAAAACCGTCACGTGCTGTTATGAATTTCTGCTTCGTAGTCAACGCAACAACACCTTCCTGCTCTTCTAATAAAGGCGCTTTATCCGGATTAAGACGGCAACTGACAATAACGTAGGTGACTAGCAGACAGATCATCAATAATGCAGGTACCATCGCGCCCAGAAACATCCGACCGACAGAATTATGCGTTGTTGCCGCAAACATGATCATAGGAATACTGGGCGGAATCAAAATACCCAGACCGCCACCCGCCATAATCACGCCTAAGGCCAGGCGTTTGTCGTAACCACGCTCAAGCATTGGCCGAAGCGCAATACTACCGGAGGTCATAATCCCGGCACCTATAATACCGACCATAGCACCAATCATTGAGCAGACAGCGATCACGCTGATGGCCAGTGAGCCTCTTACTTTACCAATCAGCATCTGACTGGCATTGAACATGGCATCACCGATGCCGGACTTCGTCAGCAATTGCCCCATATAAATATAGAGAGGAATAGCCAAGAGAATAAAGCTGAAATAGGTTGCCTCAATCGTGGAAGGGATAATGTTGTAAATTCCCTCACCCCAGGTCAGATAACCGATAATCATGGCGATACCACCTAGCGCCAGACCTACCGGTGCACCTAATGCAAAAAACGTCAGAATACATACCAATAATACGCCGGTTAATAATTCAATTCCCATCATCACTCTCCTGCTCAATTAGCGCCTTACCGGTAAACAGGTAATACAGATCAAGTAGCATATCGCGGCCTAACTGCGCCATAAACAGCCCACAGGCAACCATCAGCATCACCCAAAAATGATACATAGGGGGGGCCCATTCACTTTTTCGGCGATAATCAAACTCAATGGCCTCTTCAAACTTACCAAAACTCATTTTGAAAATAACCAGTAAAAAGAAAATACCCAGCGCAAAAGACAACAGATTGAACACACAACGCGTTTTGTGCGATACGGTTACATAGAGAATATCAACATTAATATGCGCCCGCTTTTGCTGTGCATAGGCGCCTCCTAATGCGGCAATATAACCAAATAAAAACAATGAAAGATCAAAAGCCCAGATAGTAGGCTTGCCAAGAACATATCGAGAGAACACTTCGTATGCGACTACAAAAGCCAAAAAAGGCATCAAGTAGCCCGCAGCTTTGCCTGTCAGCATCACAGCCATATCAATACTGCGGCATACCGTCCTTAAGAAAGTGATAACCATAAAAACACCTATCATAAAAAAAGAGGTGATAAGCTAACTCATCACCCCTTTTATATTTAATCAAATTTATTGATTCTTTCTAAGAATATCGATCAACTGTTTACTATAATCATCCTGCGCTGAGTATTCATCCCATAAAGTAGCACCTGCCGCCGCCCATGCTTTTTTATCAGCATCGCTTGCTGCCGGGCTCCATAACAATCCGTTAGCTTCCATGTCTGTGACCGCTTCAGTTTCCCAAAGCTTAGACTTGGTCAACTGCTCCTGAGCATGATTTTCTGTAGCCTTTCGAACTACCGCCTGCAAATCCTCTGGTAACTTATTCCAGGCATTACGATTCACAATAATAGGTAACACCTGAGCGCCAGCCAGAGGCATTGGGTACATATACTTGGCAACTTCAACATGATTACCATCACGATGGTCAATCAAGTTACTGCCGATAGAGCCGTCAATAACACCGGTAGCCAAGCTCGTATAAATTTCGCTCCACGAAAGGGCTACAGGGGATGCTCCCAGGTTGCGCAGGAATTTACCATAAGCACCCGGCGCACGAATCTTCAAGCCTTTAAAATCGGCTACTGAATTGATTGGATTTTTAGTAATGATATAAACCGGTGTCTGAATGTACGGTTCAAGCCACACCAGGCCCTGCTCCCCATAAGCCTTTTCAAGGATCTCGCCCCAGCCTTGGTCATGGAACAATGCCTTCAATTTAACAGGATCATCCGTGCCGCCTGGTAAACCTACTTCTACCACACCTACCGGAAGCTCACCGGCATTCATTGGCTGAAAAGGCGCACCCATGGTGATAAGTCCTGCTTTAACCGCCCCCAGCAGGCCTTCGGTGGAAACGCCTTCACCCGAGTAAAGAACCTGTACCGCAATGCGTCCATCAGACATCGTTTCGATATCTTTAGCCAAGCCTTCATACACAGCACCAAAAGCCGTGCCACGAGTATATAAATTACTAAAACGCCAGTTAAACTCAGCGGCAGAGGCATCAGCAACAGCGCCTAATCCCAGAGTAAACGCCAATGCAGCGACAGAAAACTTTTTCTTCAAACCTAGTGTTTTTTTATTCATCATTATTATCCGGTAATTTTTATTGGTTGTTTTTCAAAAAATTTCACGTGGAGGTATTAAGATCCTACAGATAAGTCCCTAAAATTAAATTCCCGTGGATCTACGTAAAGGTTTATTTATCATTACGTATAAAATACACTTAGTCTGTATAGCATGTGGGTTACTCATTGATTTCTAATACTTTAGTCAAATCGTTTTGAATCCCAACAACATGCTTATTACCTTAAAAGAACTGCATCAGAGAAGCCGTAAACACTATGAAAACTTTTTCTCTGGGTCAGATTGGCGACCATGAAATTAAGCAGCTTAAAGTTTTTAAGACTGTGGTTGATTGTGGCGGCTTTAGTGCGGCAGTCACCCAACTCAATATCAGTCGCCCGACTATTAGTAGTCATATAGCCAATCTGGAATCCCGGCTCAACCTTACCCTGTGTAAACGCGGCAGGTCAGGATTTTCACTGACCAAAGAAGGCGCTGTGATCTATCAACAGACCGGCCAGCTACTAGAGATGTTAGAAAGCTTTCGTAACACCATTAACAGCCTCAGCACCAGCCCTTCAGGGCAACTTAAAATTGCTCTTAGTGATACCTTCAGTCTTGATCCACGTTGTCGTTTACCTCAAATAATTCAGGCATTTTACCAACAAGCACCCGATGTAGAATTGTCAATCGATGTTGAACACATCCGTGATATGGAAAGAAAAGTACTCAACGAAGAACTAGACATTGCATTTATCCCCTACCATCGTCAATTGGTAGGACTGAATTACATACATCTATTTACCGACAATAATTATCTGTACTGTGGTAGAGACAACCCACTCTATGACTTACCTGAAGAACTGATAACCGAAGCACTTATCAATTCCTCTCGTATGGTCCATGCAGGACTTAAACCACACGAAGAAATGTACCAGCAACTATCCAGCATGCACCTTAAAGGCAAGTCTTATCACTACGAATCACGGATTGCTATGGTCTTATCCGGTCAATACATCTGCTTCCTTCCTGAGTATGTAGCCAAACCTCATGTAGCCTGTGGTGACTTGAAAGCCATAGCCATCAACAGCAAGTTTTTCGCGCTGGGTGTTGCCGTCATCAGTAAAAAGTCAGCCCAACCGAACCGAGCTAAAGACCTCTTCATAAAAACCAGTAACAGCGTTTTTATTGGTGCGGAAACCATCGCGCCTTACTGATCATTACAAGATCATTTTTTTAAACCCCTCTCTAAATAAAAATATACCCTACTAGGTATATCCACAAATACTCCCTGCCAAGTATCGTAGACAGCATCTTAAACTGAGATTAGGAACCCTCTATTTCATTCGAAATAAAAGGCTCCGAATCTTTTGCTTTAACTTCGTAGCCAATAGCCGCCTTATCAAGAATAAGGCGTTACACAGAGGTTCAATATGGCAGCACCATCTCACACTACGTCTTATTACGCCGCCTCGGCCAACGATAAGAATATTCGCCCCGCACTGAACGAGCAAATCAGTGCAGATATCTGCGTTATCGGGGCAGGATACACAGGGCTTTCTACCGCACTTCACCTTGCAGAGAGCGGCTTTAAGGTTGTTGTACTTGAAGGCAGCCGCATCGGGTTTGGTGCGTCAGGCCGAAACGGTGGTCAGATTGTGCACAGTTACAGTCGAGACATCGATTTTATCGAGAAAAATTACGGTAAAGAAACTGGCACCGAGATGGGAAAAATGGCCTTCGAAGGCGGCAGAATCATCCGCAATTTCATCAGCAAATATAATATCCAATGCGATCTTAAAGAAGGTGGCATTTTTGCCGCCTGCAATACTAAACAACTGCATGAAATGGAAAGCAAAAAAGCCCTGTGGGAAGCGCATGGCCACACCCAACTTGAGATGCTCAGTGCTGATAGCATTCAACAGCATATCGGTTCGAAACGCTATGAAGGCGGCTTACTCGATAAGAGTGGCGGTCATTTTCACTCCCTTAATTTAGTCTTGGGCGAAGCGGCTGCACTGGAATCCTTAGGCGGTGTAATCTACGAAGACTCAAAAGTTACCCGCGTTGAAGAAGGATCGAAAGTCAAAGTACACACCAGTACTGGCTGCGTCACTGCAGATTTTGTTGTGGTTGCCGGTAATGCTTATCTGGGTGACCTGATTCCTAAACTTGAACAAAAGGCCATGCCATGCGGTACGCAGGTCATTACGACAGCACCCCTGAGTGACGCACAACAAAAAGAATTGTTACCTCAGGATAATTGCGTTGAAGACTGTAACTACCTGCTGGATTACTATCGGTTATCCGGTGATGGTCGTCTGATCTATGGCGGTGGTGTAACTTACGGCGCCCGCGAACCGGATAAGATTGAGTCTCTGATCGTGCCCAACATGCTAAAAACTTTTCCTCAGCTAAAAGGTGTGAAAGTTGACTACGCCTGGACAGGCAACTTCCTCCTTACCCTGATGCGACTGCCTCAGTTTGGTCGAATTGGCAGTAATATTTATTACGCGCAGGGCTATAGCGGCCACGGCATCACCTCTGCTCACCTCGCCGGAAAAGTATTGTCTGATGCCATTCAAGGCCAGGCAGAACGTTACGATATTTTTGCCGGTTTACCTCAGTACCCATTCCCGGGCGGACGTGCTTTACGTATTCCATACACAGCAATGGGCGCTTGGTATTACACCCTACGGGATAAGTTTGGCATCTGAACCGAGGCCAACGACCTAACGGCTAAAAAATTATAAAAAATAGACTAAGGTGTTTCTATGAGTACCGATTTTGCTCCGCCGCTCGCTGAAAACAGCGCCACTATTGATAGCGAAAAAAGGGTCGAGAGTCCCCAGAAATGGATACTCTTCTTTGTCGCCATTATGGCATTTTTTGCCTACCTCTCAACACAGCATGTTGAAGGTGAATCCTATGGTTTTTACAGCTTGCTGCCTGCACTACTAATTCTGTTTGTTGCAGTGATCACCAAAAAGCCATTAGAGTCTATTTTTGCCGGGATTATCGCCGGCTTGTTATTACTCGACCCTTCTAACGTGGTCAGCGGTTTGGGCGACCTTTCACTATCCGTCGTTATGAATGAAACCATTGCCTGGATTGTCTTAGTCTGCGGCATGATGGGCGGCTTGATTAATATGCTGGAGCGCGGTGGCAGCGTGCTCAGTTTTGGCCAAATGCTCGCCCGCCGGATCAAAACACGACGCGGTACAATGTTAACCACCTGCGTGTTGGGCATCATGGTATTTATCGATGATTACCTCAACTCTCTGGCCGTGTCAGCTTCGATGAAGAACCTCACTGATCACTACAAAATTTCCCGCGAAAAGCTGGCCTTTTTAGTGGACTCTACCGCAGCTCCCGTCTGCATTCTGGTACCGGTATCAACCTGGGCTGTTTACTTTGCAGCGCTATTAGAAGAAAACGGCGCTGCCGCTGAAGGTAAAGGCATGTCACTGTATATCGACTCTATTCCTTATATGGCGTATGGCTGGTTAGCACTCGTGGTGGTATTTCTGGTAGCCGCCGGAGTTTTGGGTGATTTCGGCGCAATGAAGCACGCCGAAAAACGTGCTCAGGCGGGCCAAACGATACCCCCGGGCATTCTGATCGACGGTTTCGACACATCCAACATGAAGAAGACTTCATCATCGGTAGGCCTGATGAACTTTCTGCTACCCATGGCCGTATTAGTCGCCGCCAGCCTTTACTACGATATAGACCTGTTGCTGGGCGCACTGGTTGCCTCCCTGTTTACCATGGTGCTGTATTTCTGGCAGCGCTTGCTAAGCTTTTCTCAACTGGTTGACGCTATGCTGGATGGTTTTAAAGTCATGCTTCACCCCATTGCCGTGGTATGTGCAGGCTTTATGGTAAAAGAGATCAATGATCAACTGGCCATGACGCCATACATCATAGACTCTCTCACGCCCTACCTGTCAAAAGAGCTGTTACCTGCATTAGTATTCGCTTCAATGGCGGCGGTTGTATTCGCTACGGGTTCCAGCTGGGGAGTCTTTGTCGTTTCTCTGCCGATCGTTATCCCGATGGCTATCACTTTCGAGATGTCTATGCCGCTGACGGTGGGCGCGCTGTTATCCGCCTCTGCCTTTGGTAGCCATGCCTGTTTCTTCAGTGACTCAACCGTACTGTCGTCTCAGGGCTCCGGCTGCACACCCATGCAACATGCGTTAACACAAATTCCTTACGCACTGATCGCCGCCGCGCTGGCGTTTATTTCCCTGCTGATACTCGGCTTTGCTATGGCCTAACCGCCTGTTCAGCTATCTGCCTATGCACCTACAATGCTTCTTTACTGATGACTCCCTAACGGGAATCTTAGTAAAGAAGCATTAACTCTTTACCCTCAGTGCTGTTTTATGACCTCTCTACTGACACAATTATCATGACTCAAGGCAACTACAATGATCATTAAATCTCCTCGTACTGCCACGATCATGCTCTTACTGGTCAGCTTATTCTGGGGAATAGAATATGTACTGATTGATCTCGCTGTTGCCAGAATTCCCTCGCATACGTTTAACGCAATCCGCTTCGCTTTAGCGGCGCTATGCTTGCTTCCTTTGTTGTGGTTTTCACAAAAAACCACTAAACCGCTGCCATACAGCTCACTTATACGCGCTGGTATGTTATTAGGTTTACTCCTGTTTATCGGATTTTATACACAAACAGAAGCGCTGCGTTTCACCTCTGTTTCTAATGCCGGTTTTATCACAGGTCTCAGTGTGCCATTGGTACCACTGCTCGGTTTACTGCTGTTTCGCAACGCGGTAAAAAAATCGGTGTGGTTAAGCGTAATAACGGCCACTATCGGCCTCTATTTACTCACTATTGGTGAACACCTGACATTCAATAAGGGTGATACGCTGGTACTTATCTGTGCGTTTGCTTTCGCTATCCATATTATTCTAACCGGTCGCATGGTCGATAGCCTGCCGGTTATTCCGCTGAGTATCGTTCAATTGGTTGCCGTGTCTGTCTACAGCACAAGTGCCGCCCTCCTCAGCCCGGATCCAGCCTTCTACTTTCCGGAAGCGGAGCCTATTAGCTGGCACCAACAATTGCTGACTCCGGTCATTATCGTCGCTGTACTTGTTGCCGGGATTCTTGGCACCGGATACGCTGTTTGGGCACAATCAGCCAGCCAAAAGCTACTTAAGCCTCATAAAGTAGCACTGATTTTTGCGGCAGAACCGGTGTTTGCACACATCTCCGCCTGGCTATTTTTAGATGAAACCCTGGGCGAAAAAGGAATGATAGGTGCAGGATTGATCATAACCGGAATGCTCATTGCTGAACTGAGCGACAGAAATCATCCTCCTCAGATGCGCCCACTCGATAAAACAGCGGCACCTGAATAAGCTTTATCCCGGAAGTATCTGAGATAGCGATCAAAGCACAGGAAATTACTGACAATATTACTAGAGAGATTGCTAAGACAATAATGCGCGAATGTTTTGTACAGGTGAGTTATTTGATGGTATGAATGTCAGCACACAACGAATCCAAATGATTAATTTCACGGCCCATTTCCCGTGTAATATTAATAAGAAAAATCACAAAATCAGCGGGATACTTTTCACAGATTTGATGGAATAACTCCGATGATACTTCGAGCAGGTAACCCGGCTTTTCAATAACAGCATAACCTCTGCGTTCATGCAGCCCAATCATTCCCACAAAACCAATCTGCTCTCCTGGGTTAAAGCTGCGAATATAGATACTTTTGTCACTTTTTTGTCGTGAAAAACCAACGCGACCACTCAATACGATATAGAAATTACCTGACCCTTCACCCGGTGAAAATAATACATCACCCTGTTCACACTCATATATGTGACCCTCACTGAGAAGAAACTCAAGGCACTCCTGCGTTAACGCCCCGAACATCGATAATTCCCGACAGACATCGTATGAAAAAACATCCTGTAAGCCTGAACTTGAGTAGTTGCGTAATTGCATAACGGCCACCTAATAACGTACTAATAACACTATAGCTCATTAGCATTACAGAGCCAGACACGCACAGTATTCTTGTACCTATTATCTAATAATCTCGCTCTGCCTATCATAGTTTTCTATCTTGCTACCTAGAGCCCATTTACGACCATCTACTGACATAACCTTCCAGAATAACCATCCTGATGTTTTAAAGAGATATCGTTATTTAGATTATAAATCATTAGATAATCTATTAGACCAAGGAATGATTAACCCAGTTCTGTACCAACAGACAAATCCCCTCTATTATGTTAAAAAAAATCCTAATAAAAATAACTTATATAAGCTAAAGCTAAACTTATTGTTCACTCAACATATGCTTAATAGGGCATCGCATTAACTAAGGATACAGCCGTGAGTAAAAAAAAGTTTAAAGGCCAACTCGGTGATATCGATCTCCGTTTGCTGCGAATCTATAAAATAGTTGTCGAGTGCGGTGGGTTTTCCGCTGCAGAAGTTGAGCTGAATATTAGCCGGGCGGCCATTAGCATCGCAATGTCTGATTTGGAAAGCCGACTCGGATTCCGTCTATGCCAGCGCGGTCGTTCAGGTTTCGCTCTCAGCGAAGAAGGAGAACACATTTATAACTACACGCTGCAACTACTCTCCTCGCTTGAAGATTTCCGAACACAGGTAAACACGCTGCACACTCATCTCAAAGGTGAACTTAATATCGGTATCACCGACAACTTAGTAACCATGCCACAAATGCGTATTACTAATGCCCTGTCTGCACTTAAAAAACAGGGCCCTGACGTTACTGTTAACATCCATATGAGCCCTCCCAATGAGATTGAAATAGGCGTGCTCGACGGCCGTTTACATATAGGTATAGTGCCAGACTTACGACCATTAGCCGGGCTTACTTATCTGCCTTTGTACCAAGAAGAATCTCAACTTTATTGCTCGAATGGCCATCCATTATTCAGCACACAAGAGATCGACTATTCTGACCTCAATACATGGGATGCTGTTGTGCCTGCCTATGCGCAAACACCTGAAATTAAAGCGCTACACCAGCAACTTAACGCGACCGCCACTGCTACCGACAGAGAAGGCATTGCGTTTCTGATTCTCACCGGTTGTTATATCGGCTATTTACCCGTACATCTGGCCGAACATTGGATTCAGGCAGGGAGGATGCGGCCATTGCTTCCTGAAAAAAACAACTACTCAACGCTGTTTTCGGTAATCACTCGCAAAGGAGCTCGCTCTAATCTGGTACAACAAACCTATCTCGATTGTTTGGCCACTGATGCACCACGGCCTCTTTGAATCGGTAAAGTGGTGCATACAGCAGAATAATACTCACTTATCTGTAAAATAAGAGTTTTTTGATTCGACCATATCTTATTTTCAAAAGCTTACTATGATATAAAGCTCCACGATTGGACTCAAAAGAGAGATTTATTCCATGCTATTTAACTCCGCCGAGTTCATCTTTGTATTTTTTCCTATTGTTCTCTTTGGCTTCTTTTGGATAGCCAACCGTTTCGGCAACGAATCAGCCATACTCTGGTTAGTACTAAGTTCCTTATTTTTTTATGGTTGGTGGGACCCTAGCTATCTTCTTATTATCCTTAGCTCTATGGTATGTAATTATCAGTTAGGGCGATATATCTATAATCTTAAAAGCAAATGGCTGCTAACGGCCGGGGTAGCAGGCAACCTTTTTGTTTTAGGGTATTTCAAATATGCAGGTTTTTTGGTTTTCAATCTCGCCTGGTTAACCAACAGTGACTGGTCTATAGAGAATATTGTTTTACCATTAGCCATATCCTTTTTTACATTTCAGCAAATTGCTTACTTAGTCGACTCATACAAACAAGTTACCGAAGAATACCGCTTTATTCATTACGCTTTATTTGTGACTTTTTTCCCACAATTAATAGCGGGCCCTATCGTCCATCACAAAGAGATGCTGCCACAGTTTCAAAGTGATAATGCGTTTCGGATCAGTGCTACTCATATAGCGATCGGTATCAGTATTTTTGCTATTGGGCTTTTTAAGAAAACGGTAATAGCAGATGGTATGGCCGACTATGCCAACCCTATGTTCAATGCAGCGGATGCGGGCTCTGCTCCTGATTTATTGCTCGCATGGTCTGGCATACTCGCTTATACCTTTCAAATCTATTTTGATTTCTCGGGATATTCAGACATGGCTCTGGGCTTAGCCCGCATGTTTGGTATCATCCTCCCTCTAAACTTTTACTCTCCTTATAAAGCCCGCTCTATTTCAGAATTTTGGCGGCGCTGGCACATTACACTATCCCGCTTTCTCAGGGATTACATATACATTCCCCTCGGAGGAAACCGTAAAGGACAAGGCTACCGCTACCTGTTCCTTATAACGACTATGCTATTAGGTGGATTGTGGCATGGAGCAGGCTGGAATTTTGTTATATGGGGCGCGCTCCACGGAGGTTATCTAGCTGTTCATCAAGGATGGCGGTTAGTAAGCGAACGCCATACCTGGTTGCAACTACATGCGTCTGTCGCCTGGCTTATCACTATGCTGGCAGTCATCGTTGCATGGGGGTTTTTCCGTGCCACAAGTTTTGATGGTGCATTAAGTATTTTGCAAGGAATGTTAGGACTCAACGGTGTATCGATACCAATGGCCATACTCGCTCGCTTAGGTGAGACTGGTATTATGCTCCAATCATGGGGTATTACAGGCTACCACGGTGGGGCAAGCCATTTAGTAACGGCTTGGATCTATTGTCTATTACTTATCCCTGTTGTCGTTTGTCTGCCTACTGTACAAGACCTCTTTCGCCATCACAGAGCATCGCTAACAAATACCGAAGAAACAACTGGGACTGGTTTTTGGATTGCTCCACAATTTATTCGTAAACTGGCATGGCAACCGGCATTAATATGGGCGAGTTATTCATCATTACTATTCATCATTGGCCTGATGACACTTGGGCAAGTCAGTGACTTCCTCTATTTTCAGTTTTAAGGGACAGTATGAACACATATCTAAAACAATTTTCTACTGTCACTGTTGTATTGCTATTAGCTATCGCTTTATTAAACTGGGCAACAGACCCATTTGCTGTCTGGCATAACCGCTGTGTAGAAGGTTTAAACTGCCATAAAACAGAAGCAGGAGAAAAAATCTATCTGACAAAAGCCTACCAATGGCGGCACGTTAATCCAGATATAGTGATATTAGGCAATTCCCGACCGGAGTTAGGCGTTAACCCTAACAGCCCTTTTTTCAAAGACAAAACAGTATATAACCTTGCAATAAGAGGTGCGGGGGTTGGCACACAAGCCGAATATCTAATAAACTTGCTGGAAAATAGCACGCCAGAACGAGTGATATTAAGTGTCGATTTTCTAGACTTTCTTCAACGCTCAACCTCCAGAGTGAACTGGCCACCTAAGCCTTCTCCTAGCTCTAATATGCCATTAACATTATTACAACAGCCCAACCCTTATTACTTTAAAAATAATGTTAAAACGCATTTAGCGACTCTCTATTCGCTGGACACCACACTCGCAAGTATTAACACCCTTATTAGCCAACGCCAACAGACTAACTACACAACCCTTGAAGGCTTCAATCAAGCACAGGGCTTTATACCTATAGTTAATAATGAGGGCACGCGTGCTCTCTTCGAGCAAAAACGACAAGGGCTACTTAAAAGGCTTGGTGGTAAATCATTTAGCCTCACAGACGATGCGGGGCAATCCAGCAGTCTGAATTCTTTAAAAATACTGATCGATACGTTAAAGACTAAAGGAATTAAACTCGATCTGTTTATCAGCCCCTATCATCAGCGCTATCTTGAGATTATCAACCAAACCGGCCATTTCGAACTGTATTTAGCATGGAAGCAAGAGTTAGTTACTCAACTATCAGCTCTGGACTTTTTCGCTAATGGATATCTATTAGACTTCAGCGGTTTTAACCGCTACACCCTTGAAACGGTACCCGAAGGACGTGGTAAATTCATGAAATGGTACTGGGAACCCTCTCACTACCGTGAAGAGCTAGGCGAAGTTATTATCGAACATATTTTATCTGAAAATACTGAATTCAGACTCACACCAAAAAATATTACGCGGCGCCTTGCTAAGGAGCGACTCACGATAGACGAACAACTGAGCACGCATACCAGTAAAGATTAACGTCCGAACACAATAAAATGTCTACCTCATTGGCTATGCTGGCTACTACTTCCTGCTATGACGATGTGGACAAGGCTACTCGCTTTCAAACCCAATGCAGCTAACGAGTTTGACGTACTATTCTTTGCAAGACTATTCTTTGCAAGAACTATGATTTGAACATGAACTATTAAAAGAAGGCATAAAAAATGGCAGGAATCTGAATCAGAAACCTGCCAAAAAGATAGGACATGCAAACCAGTAGATCAGAGGAGCCGGCACTTAATAATAAGCAGTCACTCCTCATTTAACATTTAGCTAGGAAAAGCGAACGAAACGCCTTCACGCACACCGCTTGAAGGCCAGCGCTGAGTGATGGTTTTACGTTTTGTGTAAAAACGTACCGCATCAGGGCCATAAGCATGCAGATCACCAAACAGTGAACGCTTCCAACCACCAAAACTGTGGTACGACACAGGCACAGGCAGTGGTACGTTAATACCCACCATGCCTACCTGAATATTGTCAGAGAAATAGCGCGCGGCTTCACCGTCACGTGTAAAGATACAGGTACCGTTACCGTATTCATGATCATTGATCAGCTGCATCGCTTCATCCATGGTATTAACCCGGACGACCTGTAATACAGGGCCAAAGATCTCTTCCTTGTAGCTCACCATCGACGCTGTTACGCCATCAATCAGTGTAGCGCCTACAAAAAAGCCTTCTTCATAGCCGGCTATTTGAGGATGACGTCCATCAACCACAATCTTACAACCATCCGCTTCAGCACTATCGATATAACCGACCACTTTCTGCTGATGCTGGCGGGTAATCACAGGACCAAAATCATTACTGCTCTCGGTGGCTACACCGACTTTCAATGACTGCATCGCTGCACTCATTTTAGCCACCAGCGCATCAGCGGCATCATCACCTACGGCGACGGCTACTGATAACGCCATACACCGCTCACCAGAAGAGCCAAAGGCAGCACCTAGCAACTGATTGACAGCATTATCCATATCCGCATCGGGCATAACAATCGCGTGGTTTTTAGCGCCACCTAATGCCTGACACCGTTTACCATTAGCGTTAGCCGTGGTGTAGATGTATTCAGCAATAGCGGTTGAACCAACAAAACTCACCGCTTTAACACGCACATCAGTCAGCAATACATCAACGGCCTCTTTATCGCCGTTAACCACGTTCATAACACCGGCGGGCAAACCCGCTTCTAGCAGCAACTGAGCAATGAACAGAGTCGCCGTTGGATCGCGTTCAGAAGGCTTCAATACAAAGGTATTACCGCAGGCAATCGCCATCGGGTACATCCATAGCGGTACCATCGCAGGAAAGTTAAACGGTGTAATACCCGTTACCACACCTAATGGCTGAAACTCACTCCATGAATCAATGTTAGGACCAACATTTTTGCTATGCTCACCCTTTAATAGCTCGGCAACACCACAAGCATACTCAACATTCTCAATACCACGCTGTAATTCACCTGCGGCATCGTGGCTTATTTTTCCGTGTTCTTCGCCGATCATCTGGCAAATTTTGTCGGAATTTTGTTCCAGCAATGCTTTAAAACGGAACATCACAGCCGCTCGCTTACCCACCGGCGTATTACGCCATGCTGGAAAAGCAGCTTGTGCAGCAGCAATCGCTTCTTCTACGGTTTCTTTGGATGCCAGAGCAACCTGTTTAGTTGCCAAACCTGTTGCCGGATTAAAGACATCTTGTGTTCTTGCAGCGTCGGCTCTGTTCTCACCGTTAATTAAATGGCCTACCGTAATCATCGTATATCCTCACACTATTATTATTTTGAAAAGCCTTAGGCTAGCTCGTTAATCGATTCACCTACGGCATTAATCACGTTATCGATCTCTGAATGCTCAACAGTAAACGGTAAGCCCAGCTGAATAGTGTCGCCACCGTAACGTACATAAAAGCCTTTTTCCCAACACTTCATCGCAATCTGATAAGGACGCAATGCCGGCTCGCCCGGCGCAGATTCAATCGTCAGCGCACCCGCTAATCCGTAATTACGGATATCAGAGATGTATTGAGTACCTTTCAGGCTATGTAACATCTCCTGAAACTGAGGAGCCATAGTTTTGACTCTCTCAACCAGCTTGTCTTGCGCCAAAATATCCAACGAGGCAAGACCCGCAGCACACGCCACAGGATGAGCAGAATAGGTGTAACCATGCGGCAGTTCCACCAGATAGTCTGCACCACCTGCTTCCATGAACGTATCATAGATTTCTTGCTTAGCAACCACAGCACCCATCGGAATAACACCGTTAGTCAGCTGTTTAGCCACTGTCATCATATCAGGTGTTACACCAAATTCTTCTGCGCCGGTATTGGAGCCCATACGCCCAAAGCCGGTGATCACTTCGTCAAAAATCAGCAGAATATTGTGTTTATCACAAATTTCACGCAAGCGTTTCAGATAACCTACGGGTGGCGGAATCACACCGGCGGAACCGGCCATCGGCTCAACAATAACGGCAGCAATATTGGATGCATCGTGTATCGCCAACAAATTTTCCAGTTCATCTGCCAGATGGGCACCTTGTTCAGGCATGCCTTGAGTAAAAAGATTTTCTGGAATCATGGTATGTGGCAAGTGAACAGCATCAATACCCTGGCCATAAATAGCACGATTGGCACCTATGCCACCCACGCTGATTCCACCCCAGTTCACGCCGTGATAACCCTTAGCACGGCCGATAAAACGTGTTTTATTGGCCATGCCTTTTTTACGCCAAAATGCACGGGCAATCTTCAATGCTGTTTCAACAGATTCTGATCCGGAACCGGTAAAGAAGACGCGATTGAGTCCGGCAGGCATTAACTGAGTGATACGATGAGCCAATTCGAAAGATTTCGGGTGACCGAATTGGAACCCAGGCGAATAATCCAGCTCTTTAACCTGACGGCTAACGGCCTCAATAATTTCAGGGCGGCTATGTCCGGCACCACAGGTCCAAAGGCCCGACAGACCATCAAAAATCTTACGGCCACGCGCATCGGTGTAATAGTTACCTTCAGCAGACACTATCAGACGTGGGTCTTTCTTAAAGTCTCGGTTGCCGGTAAATGGCATCCAGTGAGCATCAAGCTGCTCCTGAGATAAACCACAAAGGGCCGGATCGTCGTTCTTCTTATTCATTACTCGCCACCTCATAGATTATATAAAGTCGATATCAGCTTTGCCGAAATAGATTCTATTGCAATAGGTTCTGTCTGATTTATTGAATACAGTAGAATTCATTATGACCAGACTGTTAAGTTATTAAATACAAATATTTTTAACTTATCTTAAGTATTCACTTAACTATTAACCAGCGACTACCTTAACCCGCAAGCAGAACCAACAGCCCCATCGTGTGTTTGGCTTAACCGGCCACAGCGAGAGGTAGAACAACGCAGGAGAGTTACCGGGAAGATCAGCATAAATCCGATAGGCTGCTAGCTAACGACGATATCACAGTGCCGTTTGGCGGTTTTAAATAATCAGGTAACAGCCGGGATAATGACAGAATATCAAGCTTTGGATGCCAGATGATGATGTAACAGAGTACAGACCATCATACGTAGATCGGCGAGGGTGCGTTTTGCCCGATCTCCTTTCTGGTTAACAACGACCAGAAAAATACTGTGAGTCATTTCCAGATAGATCCTGGCAAGACGTTCACGCTCTTTCAGGTGGCGTTGAATGCCCATACGTTTGAAGAGCACAGCCATTCTGGAAATAACCAGGTCATCATGCTGATTATCCAACTCCCTCAGCGCAGGTACAGAAAACATCGCCTGGACCAGCGTTAAGATTGCCTTCTGCTTTTTATATACTTTGAGGTTAATAGCCAGCATCCGATCCACCAACTCATCAACGCTTAGTGATTCGACGGGCCATTGGTCAATCTCATTTAGCACCGTTTCTATGCCTTCCAGCCAGCGTAGCGCCATGGCATAAAGAATCGCATGTTTATTAGGAAAGTAGTGATATAAAGACCCAATAGAAATGCCCACTTCTTTAGCGATGAGAATCGTATTCAGATCATCAAACCCAACCCGCTCCAGTAATTCGCCGGTAACGTCGATGATCTGTTTTGAACGCAGCTTAGAGCGACCCTGCACCGGCGCATTGCGTGGCGATAAATCCTGTACTTTTCCTTTTTTTTGAACAGTAACTGAATCGTCCATGGTCTTCAGATGTTTGATATTATGTGGCATAGCATCTCGTTTATTATCATGATGAAGCAGCACTAATACACCATCAGAAAAATTTATCACGTAATGAATAATACAGCATACCCGCCACTAACCCAGGCCAGCGTAACAATGTACCTCCGGGAAAGTCTGGCGTCGGTACTTTAGCAAACAGATCAAACTTCTCTGCAGTTCCACTCACGGCTTCGGCCATCAGTTTACCTCCCAGCGTTGCTAACGCGACGCCATGACCCGAATATCCTTGCGCTACAAACAAATTTTCTTCAATACGATCAAAATAGGGCATACGGTTAAGCGTAATCGCCAGCGTTCCACCCCAGCCATAATCGACCTTCACATCCGCCAATTCAGGATAGACCTCAAGCATGTACTTTCGCACAAAACTGCCAATATCCTTTGGAAAGTGAGTAGTGTAGTTTTCACCACCACCCCATAACAAACGATTATCCGCTGATAATTTAAAGTAATTAATCACAAACTTTGAATCAGCAACCGCCACATCATCCCGATTAATCTTACGACATAACTCATCACTTAAGGGTTCAGTTGCTAATATAAAGTTGTTAATCGGCATGATCTTAGCGGCAACCCGTGGTTCAAGATCACCCAGATAACCATTACAGGCCAATAAAATATAACGTGCTTTAACCCTACCATGAGCAGTATTAACGGTTGCATCAGCACCCCCGTGGTAATCGGTCACACGGCTGTTTTCATGGATAATCACACCGGCACGCACCGCCGCATCCGCCAGCCCAAGCGCATAATTGAGTGGATGAAGATGCGCACCTTGTGTCCAATACTCTCCGGCATAAAAATGATCAGTGCCCAGCATCGCCTGCACTTCGTCTTTGGGCAGATAGTGAATGGCGTCATACCCAAGAATCCGCTGTTTATGTTCAACTGATCGGCGTATCGCGCTGACATGCGCGGGCTTCGCCGCCACATGTAATATCCCTTGCTTAAGATCACATTGAATATCATGTTGTTTAATCAACTGTTTAACTAAATAAACTGACTCAATCGACATATCCCATAATGCCTTAGCCGCCACATCACCTACTTTTGCCTTAAGCGCTTCATGCCCCATATTATGCCCCGGACAGACCTGACCCCCGTTACGTCCCGAGGCACCCCAGCCTACGCGCTCGGCTTCCAGCAGAGTCACCGTATAACCTTTTTCCGCCAGATGCAGCGCAGCCGAAAGTCCGGTATAACCGGCACCGATAATACAGACATCAGTACTGACTTCTCCTTTAAGCTCTCCCCTAAACTCACGACCGAACCCGCTAAGCAATTCTGGCGAATCGTCTTTTCTGTTTGCCGAGTCAGTATAATAAGATGATTCATATCCAGCCAAACTCATTGAAATGACTCCTTTTTTATTCTTACAGCAATCGTCATTCTCACTATTTTCATGCATTAATCATCATTCGTAAATGTATAAAAAATACATATAAAACCGAATAATACTTCTAATATAGATGACTGACAAGCGCCATTTTCCTATTAAATTTTCATGAATAGTTAATATTTTGTTGATTTATAAGAATCATTAAAATACTCTTAAAACCGAATAATAATTCGGCTTATAAAAACATTAGACACATCTGATATAATAAACATCTTGTTGATATGGCCCCCTGCCACAAGACAGGATAAAAAAAATAAGACACAACCAATTAAAGGTGATTTATGGAAGCCGTAGAAAGGTTTCTCAAAGAAAACTTCATAACAGAAGTAGAATCAACCCTGCCCGATATGACAGGTAATCCGCGTGGTAAATTTTATCCCACGAAAAAGTTTCTCGCTGAAAAAGGAGGGCGTATACCTGAGACCCTGTTGGTACAAACTGTCACCGGTGATTGGGCAGATAACCATTACGATATCGTGGCTGCGAGTGACCGGGATATGATTCTGGTCCCCGACCCGAATACACTGCGAATTGTTCCCTGGGCCGACGAGCCTACCGCGCAGGTCATCAATGACTGTTATGACACCGAAGGCGGATTACACCCGCTATCTTCCCGAACGGTGCTTCGCAAAGTACTGGCCCTCTATGAAAAAGAGGGACTGCAACCGGTTATTGCGCCAGAAGTTGAGTTCTATCTGATTCAGAAAAACATCGACCCTGATTACGAACTCAAACCCGCGACGGGCCGGTCCGGTCGTCGCGAAACTGCTCGACAGTCATACAGTATTGATGCTGTTAACGAGTTCAACCCTATCATTGACACGCTTTATAGCTATTGCGAAGCACAGGGGCTGGATGTCGACACACTTATTCATGAGTCCGGCGCAGCCCAAATGGAGATCAACTTTCTCCACGGCAACCCACTAGAACTGGCCGATCAGGTATTTATTTTCAAGCGAACACTGCGTGAAACCGCACTGAAGCACGGTATCTATGCAACCTTCATGGCCAAGCCGATGCAACATGAACCCGGCAGCTCTATGCATATCCATCAAAGTTTGGTTGATGTAAAAACCGGTAAGAATATATTTATTAAAGAAGACGGTAATTACAGCGATTCGTTTTATAACTATCTGGGCGGGCTGCAGAAATACACACCCAATGCGATCAGTTTTTTTGCCCCTAATGTTAATTCTTACCGCCGCTTCACACCGGACACGTCCGCACCCGTCAACATGAAATGGGGAATCGACAATCGCACCACCGGGCTACGTGTACCCATAGCGGAGCCAGAAGCCACGCGTATCGAAAATCGTTTCCCCGGGGCGGATTCCAATCCCTATCTTGCCATAGCGGCCAGTCTGGCCTGTGGATATCTGGGCCTCAAGGAAAAATTACGACCCACTCACCCCACCTACGATGCTGCCGCAGAAGAGGGCGACACCATTGAGCTGGCACGCTCACTAGAAGAAGGTTTACGTTTGCTAGAAAGCTGTCCTGAAATAAGAGAGATCATGGGTTCTCGCTTTGTTGATGCCTATATAGGTGTCAAACGGGCCGAGTTCGAGACATTTCACAAAGTCATCAGCTCTTGGGAACGTGAATTTCTCCTATTGAATGTGTAAGCAATCCTAACAGCCGCCATGCTCATTACTCTGAAAAAGACTAATGAGAGCGGCGTCGTATAAACACAATAATTAAAATCTAAACCAAGTAACGATGAGAGGAAAACACCATGAAAAGCACTTTACCCTCGCGTTTGAAACAGACTATTTCAGCCCTGATTTTTGGCTTAGCTGTCACAGCACCCGCCGCGCAGGCGGACGAAGTATTAAAATTCTTTAACTGGTCAGACTATATCGCCGAAGACACTATCGAACGCTTCGAAAAAGAGACCGGCATTAAAGTGATAGCCGATGTTTTCGATAGTAACGAGGTACTCGAAGCTAAAATGCTGGCGGGAAGTTCAGGATATGATTTGGTAGTACCTACCTCTTCATTTATGGGACGCCAGATACTGGCAGGTGTTTTCCAACCACTCGATAAAGCGCAGCTACCTAACAGCAAGCACCTCGACCCCGAACTCCTCACCTATTTAGAGAAAGTAGACCCGGGCAATCACTACGGCATACCTTATCTATGGGGCACCACCGGGCTAGGCTATAACCCTGCGATGGTCAAAAAAGCACTCGGCGAAGATGCACCTGTTGATAGTTGGGATTTAGTATTCAAGCCAGAAAATATGAAAAAACTGGAAAAGTGCGGCGTGATGTTTCTGGACTCTCCTGACGAACTCTACCCACTCGCCTTAAACTATCTTAAGTTAGATCCTAACAGCAAAAAAACAGCCGATTACGCATCAACAAGCGCCGCATCTACCTTGCTCAAAAGCGTACGCCCTTATGTTAGACAATTTCACTCTTCGCAGTATATAAACGCTCTCGCCAATGGCGATATCTGTGTGGCCATTGGTTGGTCCGGAGATATCATTCAGGCACAGGATCGTGCCGCAGAAGCGGATAACGGCGTAGCTATTGTTTATAGCATTCCCAAAGAAGGTACACAGATCTGGTTTGATATGCTGGCTATTCCTGCCAGTGCTGATAATGTCAAGAATGCTCATACCTTTATCAACTTTCTGCTACGGCCCGATGTTATCGCTGACATTACCAACTATGTTGCCTATGCCAACCCGAACATGGCCGCTACCGCTCTGCAGGATCAGGATATCTCCAACAATCCCGGAATTTACCCTTCAGCGGAAGTTAAAAAACGCTTTTATCCGGGAAATGTCCGCGGAGTAAAAATCGAGAGATTATTAACCCGCTTCTGGTCAGACCTGAAAACAGGTCGTTAAGTTAAATCAAAGAAGCTTTTGGTACACATTAAAATCACCAACTAATACACTCGTAGGCAGCCTTAAAACTGCTTTACGAGTGTTATAAACGCCAGCCCCAATAATTCAAAAACCTTGGAAAATCACGCATATCAGAGGCATCTCTGGCCCACGGTTTAATGCTGGTATAAAAGCGCGGCACAGACTGCTCCGGTGTGCCATAACGCTTATCAATACCCACATACCTATCCAAAGCCCACCAACTCACCAACAAAAACTCAAACGGTTTCGACACATCACGCACATACCCTTGACGTGCACCCGATGATTCAAACATCGAAACCTGCCGCCCGCTTTCAGGTAACATTAATTCATCCAGCGCACTAACCGGCTTCAAAACCACCGGCTTTACCGCGTATTGAGAAGCCAGCTTTGCAAGCGACTCTATCTCCAGATGGATTACACGATGCGTTCCATCGTGTAAGTAAATTACTAATGTCTCATCAGCAACACCTGAAAATGAAAGCAAACCCGGTAAAGTAGCGCCATATACAGCTTGCGACTCTATATTCCAGCGTTCAGGGTATGCCTTTTCTGGCAAATAGTTCGTCGGCACTATCGCCAGATAACAACCACAGGTATGAAGCGTACTAATGAGCACCGGTTCCTGCTGATTATTGAATGTAACCACCAACAATAACCCGACATTCTGGCCAGCGGTCAAATTAAAAGGCAGCAAGCTGAAAGGCACTTTCTCAAAATGAATCCGGTATATAAGATTTGTATATTGTCCGTTAGCGGTATCAAAGGAACGCGTGTCAGTATAAACAACCCCCACATCAGGATTAATCCTAAGCCGAACCTTGCCGTCTTTTTCAGCAACCTCTGGCTGGCCAATACGATTATAAGAATGAGTTGGTCGCTCGCTGACAATAATCGGCATATAACGCGCAAGATCACCAGACCCTGAAGCAACGAACGCCTCGCCTGGCACATTTTTATCAAAGGTTAAGCGGGCACAGCCCGCCAACAAAAAAACCATGATAACGATACAAATTTTTAGCCGTGCAGGACACTGAGTCATACGAACAATCCATGATAACGAAGCAATACATCATCGCTGATCTTAGCAAATAGCATCAAGATATTCATCGCCAGAATTCATGGTTTATCCAAGGGCTGACCTAGCGACAACAAAATCTCATTTAATAGATAAACCATGTTTAAAATACCCATAAAAAATCAAATAGTTATTAAACATTAAATTTTATTAAGCTGTTTTTTGGTTTTTTTAAACTTGATGCCTACTTATTAAAGGAGGATTGTTAAGTTATTCGGTATTTAAAAGACATGTGTCATTATTCTAAAGTTTTCATTCACTGTATTTCTGATATAGCGTTGACAATTAACATGATGAAAAATAATACACTTGATAAAATTTCAAGAATTAAAAATAGAAGATCCACTAAAATTCATATTAAAACCCTAAGTATTTCTGGATTCTTCTTATTTTTAACAGCTTGTACACATTCACCTAGCGTGACTCAACTCAGCGACAATTATTTTATGATGTCGAACTCTAACATAGGATTTAATACGACACAGTCCGTCGCAAAATATGAACTCATTAAAGAAGCAAACGCACACTGCAAGTCTAAAAACAAACTGTTAGAAGTAACTAAAATAACGACTACTGATAGAGTTCCGTTTAGATATGATGCTCACGCTGAAATTGAGTTTACGTGTATAAGATATTAATCATCAAACATGCACCAAGTTAACAATCAGTCTATATTTCGTCTATTTTTAGCTCTTTTCCGCATCTATCGGCCTGTTTTGCGATATCCAGACGCATTTACGCTATAACCTTCGTCCCTGATAATACCTAGTATAAGTAGTCATAGCATGAGCAAGCGAAAATCATGCTTAATAGCGAACAGCTATTAGTGTCTATATGACTGTCTGGCCGTACATTTTATTATTAGCTGAGATCTAATTACCGCGCAAACACGTATGTAAACTATGCAAAAATGAGACCTCGAATTACGACGATGCTTGCCCTATTTGCAGTACCGAAATAACCAAGCAGGCAAAGTATTATGAAGATGATTTAGAAGCCAATGTGCATGCCTGGCAGTTTCAAAGAGATCAAGTATAAAATGAAAGAAAACATGATTGTGCGGGTATCCAAAACGCCTTTATTAAACGGCGACGCCGTAGACGCGAAACGCGAGGAGCTTCGTCAGTATTTTCACCAGACTTATAGTTTGTATGAAGCCCTGTTTGAACCGATCACCTCGGACGAGGCTTATTTTATCCGCCCGGAACCCCTGCGTCATCCGCTGATATTCTACTTCGGTCACACCGCTACTTTTTTCGTTAACAAATTGGTGCTGGGCAAATATATCGACGAACGACTCAACCGCTCACTGGAATCTATGTTCGCCATTGGCGTAGATGAGATGTCGTGGGATGATCTTAACCAGGCAAACTACGACTGGCCGAGCGTGCAAACCACCCGCGCATACCGCCATAAAGTTCGCGGGATTGTAGATGAAGTGATCAGTAGCATGCCGCTAACACTACCGATCACGCAGGACCAGCCCGCATGGGTGATCCTGATGGGAATCGAACATGAGCGGATTCACCTTGAAACCTCTTCCGTGATCATACGGATGCTGTCGCTTGACTACCTCAAACCACACCCCTTGTGGGAGCCATGCCGTATCAGCGCTGCAGCACCAAAGAATACACTGCTACCGGTGGCTGGCGGCTGCGTTACTCTTGGTCGGGGTGATAATGCAGATACCTACGGCTGGGATAATGAATACGGCTCAAAAACGGTTGAAGTGGATAGCTTTCATGCCTCTCAATATCTGGTTTCAAATGAGGAATTCCTGGCGTTCGTTGAAGCCGGCGGTTATCAGCAACTGAGGTTATGGAGCGAAGAAGGCGCGAGCTGGCTGAACTACACGAAGGCAAGTATTCCGCATTTCTGGGTAAAACGTAATGGCAAGTACTTCCAGCGTAATCTTCTCGATGAAATAGAACTCCCGCTGAACTGGCCGGTAGAGGTCAACTACCTCGAAGCAAACGCATTCTGTCACTGGAAAGCCGAGCAAACCGGTCGCTTTATTCGCCTGCCGACCGAAGCCGAGTGGATGCAGCTACGCAATATGATCGACACCGATCAACCCTACTGGGACGAAGCGCCGGGCAACCTGAATCTGGAGTATTTTGCCTCCTCCTGCCCTGTCGATCACTTTGAAACCAACGGTTTCTACGATATAACCGGTAATGTCTGGCAGTGGACCGAAAGCCCGATCGACGGCTATCCCGGCTTTGAAGTACACCCACTCTATGATGATTTTTCAGCTCCGACATTCGATGGCAAGCACAACATATTTACAGGCGGCTCGTGGATCTCGACCGGTAACGAGGCGCTTAAATTCTCGCGCTATGCGTTCCGGCGTCATTTTTTCCAACATGCCGGTTTTCGTTACATAGAAGCAACAACTAAAGAGGTCCCTGTGGAACCCGTTAATACTTACGAAACCGACGACTTAGTAGTCCAGTATCTGGAATTCCATTACGGCGACAGCTACTTTGGTGTCGCCAACTATCCAGTGGCCTGCATAGAAACCCTGCTGGCTAAACTTCCGGCTATCAACACCGATAAAGCGCTGGATCTGGGCTGTTCTGTCGGCCGCGCCTCATTTGAGCTGGCAAAAACCTTCAGCCATGTCGATGCTATCGATTTCTCCGCGCGCTTCATCCAGCACGGCCATCAACTGCAGGAAACCGGCCAGAGCCGCTTTTCAATCCCGACTGAGGGTGAGCTGGTAGCATTTAAGGAAACCAGTCTTGAGCAGCTTGGCTACACCAAAGAAGGTAAAGAGCGTATCCATTTCGCACAGGGAGATGCCCACAACCTCAAACCACAATTCAGCGGGTATGACCTGATCTTCTGCGGTAACCTGATAGACCGTCTACATGATCCTAAACGCTTCCTCAACGAGGTACATAGCCGTATGAACAGTGGCAGCTATCTGGTACTCACGTCACCCTACACCTGGCTGGAAGATTACACCGACAAAAGTAACTGGCTGGGCGGGGTTAAAGTCAACGGTGAAAACTTCAGCACACTTGACGGCCTGAAAGAAACACTGAGCCAGCGCTTTGAGTTTATCGAAGCACTCGACGTGCCATTCGTAATCCGCGAAACTGCCCGTAAATTCCAGCACAGCGTGGCACAGATGAGCCTCTGGAAGCTGAAAGACTGATCGGGTTCTAATGATCTGCCGTTAAAGGCATAATCGATATCCCCTTATGACTAACCTTCATAAGGGGAGTTTATTTAGCAGATGATTACAATGAAAAGCCCTAAATCAGAGAGCCTTTGCTGTTGTAGGATTCAACCAACATACAAGTGATCAAGTCCCCCCGACAGTAAATTAAGTTTTTTCGTCGCCTCTGGGAACCCTCCTGAAATTGCTTGCTAGCCTCCGAATTACAAACACAAATTGTTCTATATTGGTGCACAAACGCCGTTAGTAAATTATTTTCGCACCAATGATGAGCTTTTTTCATCTATATGATTAAAAAACATCATTTGTTGCAGTGCAGTAAAAGCACTAGAATGCACTTCTACTTACATATTAAACCGTTCCAGCCATGCAGTGCTGGTGGTTAATTTTTTACAGTCTTATACAGACTTATATGGAACTCTAATGACCACACTCAATGAATTCAGAATAAATCACCAACCCGCTCATCATGAATCTGAGAAAGCTTATTTCTTACGCTTAAGTGCTGAATACACACAGTTAAACAAGCGTGAAGCCCGTCTGGTTCGCAAAAACCTGTGGATGAACCGTCTGACTACTATGGTAAATCGATTAGTAAGCAAGCCAAACCTGCTGCGTCTTAGCTAATAGCGGCTCATCCCGAACGATTATAAAAAGCGGAGCTGAAAAGCTACCGCTTTTTTTGTGCCCTAAATTCACTGCCAGCTATGTTCCCGTCTTTCTCGCATCCTTTTCTCGTTTCTAAAGCAACCGCTAAAAGCTTAATAAACATAACCTCACTCTAATGTATGGTTTGATATGTCGTAGTGATCTCACTGCCACAAAAAAACCGCTCAATAGAGCGGTTTTATAACCTCAAACAGCAGCACTTTCAAAGCACCTTCTTTAAGCCTAACCCTTACTGACCGCCCTGCTATTCAAAAACATCGCCATCCACTTCGCGACATCAACAGAGTCAGTTTTAGCATCACTCTGACGCAGTGTTGCCAGCCCTTGTTCAGATACATCGGCAGGGATTGCATCACCTTTGCGCAGATCAACTAATACGTCGCTGAATTCAATGGTAAATTCAGGATGTGCCTGAAAAGTGATAATACAGTTATCGTAGATAAGGCCGGCGTACTGGCAAAAAGGTGATGTTGAAAACACCTGGGCATTAACAGGTTTAACGACCACCTGATCCTGATGCATAGCGTTAATAACATACGAGTGTACATCTGCAGGAAGAAAGTCGAACTCTCCTGTTAGCTCGTAGCGTTGCAAGCCGACACCCCAGCCACCTTTATATTTATCTACTTTTCCGTTAAAGGCTTCTGCAATAATCTGGTGCCCAAAACAAATACCTACCATCGGTTTATTGGCGTCATGGATATCAAGAATCAGCTGTTTGAGTTTCTGCATCCACGGCAAATTCTGGTAAACATTAAACTTGGAACCAGTGATGATCCAACCATCACATTGTGATGCATTGACCGGAAAATCATCGTCCCGCACATCAAACACTTCATATTCAAACAGGCAATCTGCTTTGCTGAACAACTGTACAAACATATCCGCGTACGAGCCAAATTCGCCCAGCAGTTCATCCGGGGTAATCCCTGTTGCAAGAATCCCTAATTTCATCATGTTATCCGCCACTACTTTAATACCATTACTTAATACTGTTCATTATTAATATTCAATCGACGTTAATGTTCATCAAAGCTAACGTTCACCCGAAACAAGTTATCCGCGCCGCTATTCCTGTCCACTCGATAGCTTTGTCTGTCTACGCATCTGATACATAGCGGCCAATACACCCACCGCTACAATCGCGATCATAATAGTTGCCAGTGCATTCACTTCAGGAGTTACTCCCAAACGCACTTTGGAGAAAATAACCATCGGTAAGGTACTATTACCCGGCCCGGAAACAAAGCTCGCTATAACCAGATCATCCAATGACAAGGTAAATGATAGTAACCAACCGGAAATCAAAGCGGGGGCAATCAAGGGAAGAGTTATCAGGAAAAACAACGAGGAAGGCTTAGCGCCTAAATCCATTGCTGCCTCTTCTAACGTTTCGTCCATAGAGGCTAAGCGCGACTGCACAATCACTGCAACATACGCCATACAAAAAGTGGTATGCGCAATAATGATGGTTCCGGTGCCACGCCCGGCGGGCCAGCCAAACATGTTTTCCATCGCCACAAACAGTAACAATAGTGACAACCCTGTGATGACTTCGGGCATGATCAAAGGTGCCGTTATCCAGCCAGACAAGATCATCTTGCCACGAAAGCGCCCCATCCGGGACAGCACAAAGCCCGCCATTGTGCCTAACACTACCGCCAGGCTAGCACTGATGAGGGCAATGTTAAAACTCACCAATGCGGCATCCATTATCTGCTCATTATTAAACAGCTCGGTATACCATTTAAGTGACCAACCTCCCCACACCGTAACTAGCTTCGACTTATTAAAGCTATAAACGATCAGTGAGATAATGGGGGCATAGAGAAATATGAAACCCAGCATCGCGGTTGTATTAAGAAATATTGATCTGCGTTTCATGAGTGCACCTCCTCTTTACCCTGAGCATTACGGATCAACATGATAGGCAACACCAATACCACCAGCATCACAATGGCGACGGCCGAGGCCATGGGCCAATCTCGATTCAGGAAGAACTCATCCCAGAGCACCCGTCCAATCATCAGCGTATCCGATCCCCCCAGTAATGCCGGTATCACGAATTCTCCTACCGCGGGAATAAACACCAGCAAACAACCCGCAATAACACCGGGTATCGCTAACGGTAACGTAATCAGGAAAAAACTCTGGTAAGGACGAGAGCCTAAGTCTTCCGCCGCTTCTAAGAGGGTTAAATCCATTTTTTCCAACGCGGTATACAAGGGCAGTATCATGAATGGAAGATAGGTATAAACAATCCCGATATAAACGGCAAAATCTGTCTGTAGCATGATGAGAGGTTGGTCGATAATTCCGGTAGAGAGCAAAAACTCATTAACAATACCGTTCTTTTTCAAAAAACCCATCCATGCATAAACACGCAGTAAGAAAGAGGTCCAGAATGGCAAAATGACTAACGACAGCAATACGACGCGTAAAGAAGGCTTACTGCGGGCTATCAAATAAGCAATAGGAAAACCCACAAGCAATGTAAAGAAGGTTGATACGGCTGCTATTTTTACTGAGCTGATATAAGCATCAAGGTAAAAATCATCTTCTATCAGATATAAATAATTACCAAAATTGAGTTTAAAAGTGGCATACGCATCTTCCAGGTTCCACTCGAACATAGCCGAGTATGGTGGTACCGCAATGGCTGATTCAGACAGCGATATTTTGAAGACCACCAAAAAAGGGATAAAAAAGAAGATACCCAGCCACAAACCAGGTACAGCGATAACCCCTAAGCGCCCCCAATTCACACGTCTGAATAAATTATATCGGGCCATGCCTGATGCTGATTTATTGACCCATGCAGATCCTGAGGAAATGCTCATGATGTTAGCACCACACTACTGTCCATATCCCATGACAGATAAACCGAGTCATGCCAGGTAAAGCGAGCACCCATATCTCTGACAAAATTAGGCTGCGTGATGCGCACATCTTTGCCACTGGCCAAACGCACTTTAAACACTGAAAGGCTGCCCATATAAGCAATATCTTCAATGACCCCATGGAGACAGTTCACATTCTGTTCAGGCTTTTGACGACTGATTTTTATCTTTTCAGGCCGTATAGCCATATGCACAACCTGATTTGGCGCGCAACTAATACCATGATTAACATGCAGTTCAGCACCGGCTTCTGTAGAGCGTATGCGAACACTATCAGGAAGATCTTCTACTATTATGCCTTCAAACAAGTTAACTGAACCAACGAATTCAGCGACAAAACGGCTGTTAGGATACTCATAAACAACATGTGGTTCGGCGGTCTGAACAATCACACCGTTGTTCATTACGCCTATTCGGGTTGCCAGCGTCATCGCTTCTTCCTGGTCATGCGTCACAACAACGAAGGTTACACCGAGCTCTTCCTGGATATTAATCAACTCAAACTGCGTTTCTTCACGTAGCTTTTTATCAAGTGCGCCTAAGGGCTCGTCCAATAACAGTAGCTTAGGTCGTTTAATCAGCGAGCGAGCCAACGCAACACGTTGGCGTTGCCCACCGGATAGCTGATTCGGCTTACGCTTACCGAGCGCTCCCAGCTGTACCATATCCAGCATCTTTTCGACGCGTTTATTTACTTCGCTGCGCGCTACGCCTTCACGACGAAGACCAAAGGCGACGTTATCGGCAACATTCAAATGCGGAAACAGCGCGTAGGATTGGAACATCATATTGACCGGGCGGTTCCATGGCTGAATACCCGCCATATCCATACCATCGATTATAATACGTCCGCTAGTTGCCGATTCAAAACCGGCCATAATACGTAGCAATGTACTTTTACCGGACCCTGACCCCCCTAAAAGACAAAACAGTTCGTTTTTGTAGATATCCAACGAAATATTATCGACAGCGGTAAAATCACCAAATTTTTTGGTGACGTTTTCAATTTTCAGAAAAGGTTCAGCGCCTTCTCGTTTCCACAAAGGTATATTAGCGGTTTGCGTCATTGTCGGCGTGTGTAGCTCACTAAATTGAGATGACGTCATAACAATCCCTCAGGTATTTATTTTTATCAGGGAATCTCTAAATAAACCTGGCAGCCAACTCTTTTTAAGAGCTAACGAAAGGCTTACTTAGAGACTCTTGCTTTGAATAATAAGGGGAGAGTTAACTCACCCCCTTATTATGGGTGCGTGGCTTAGCCGGGATTATCGGCCGGTTTTGATGTTACTCCAGGCACGTGTCAATAAACGATCGTACTTAGCTGCATGTGCATTTTGCGTGAACAGTTTAGCCTTCACTTCATTTGAAGGATAAATACCAGGATTGTTACGCACCTCATCCAGCAGTAGCGGTTCTGCAGCCGTATTGGCTACCGCGTAGTAAACGTAGTTAGAGATAGCGGCAGCCGTTTCTGCCTTCAGAACAAAATCAATAAACTGATGAGCGGCATCAGGATGTGGCGCATCCGCTGGAATGGCTAAAAGATCAAACCATACCAATGTACCTTCTTTAGGGATGGAATAACCGATCACATTACCCTGGCCTGCTTCTTCTGCACGGCTCTGAGCCTGTAAAATATCACCGTTGTAACCCAACGCTACGCACACTTCACCGTTCGCTAAATCGGAGATATATTGGCCTGAATGGAAGTATTTATAACTAGAACGTGCTGATTTAATCAGCTCCGTGGCTTTCTTAAGATCAGATTTTTTCTCGGAGTTAGGGTCAAGCCCTAAATAGTTTAGCGCAATAGACATGACTTCGGCCGGAGAATCCAGCAAGCCGATACCACAATCTGCCAATTTGGCAGCCACTTCTGGCTTGAATATCAGATCCAGCGTATCAAGCGGCATGTCGCCTAAACGCTTTTTAACCATGGCTTCGTTATAACCTAAGCCAATAGTTCCCCATGCATAAGGAACATTATGCTTATTGTCTGCATCATGACGCGATATTTTTTCCGCTAAGACGCTGTCGATATTGCCATAATTTGTTAATTTCGAACGATCAATTTCCGCATAGATACCCGCTTTAACATGACGTTCTAAAAAAGAGCCCGTGGGTACCACCAGATCATATCCGGTACTACCAGACATCAATTTTGCTTCTAATACTTCATTTGAGTCATAAACGTCATAATTAACTTTAATACCGGTTTCCTGCTCAAACTGAGCAATCGCTTCAGGATTGATATAATCGGACCAGTTATAGATATTAAGAACTTTCTCTTCAGCAACAACAGCAGTAGAAAGCGTAAGTGCCAGAGCGGCTACTAAACCTAGTTTTTTAGGACTCATTGAACATTCTCCATTTCAGGCATCGCCTGTATTTTTATGTTAGCTGGATTTTATTCAGCAATCACAACGCTACCTATTAATATTTTTCAGACAATCCAGCTATCGGAGGAGTTGCCACCACTATAAAAGCACTCCCTTCAATTTACGCCAGTAAAGCATGGCGGCTAAATACCCCCCGGGGGGTATTTAGCACAAAACTATAACCCCAAATAACAGCCCAAAATAATAGCGCTATTAATTACAATAAGCCCAGATAAGCTTCATATTCGATATCAGAGATCTGCTCATGCAGTTTTCTCTGTTCTTGTCGCTTAGCAGCGGTATAAACACGAATAAATTCTTCACCTAAGTATTCTTTAAGGACTTCGCTCTTATTGAAAACCTCAGTGGACTCATCCCACTTATTAGGTAATACCAATTTATCGTTACTTTCAGCGTTAGCATCACCTTCAATTGGTGCCGGTGGCATTAGCTTGTTTTCGATACCATAAAGAGCACCGGCCAAAACAGAGGCCAATACTAAATAAGGGTTAGCATCAGCACCCGCTACACGATGTTCAATACGGCGCGCTACGGGTGGGCTTTCAGGTATACGAATCGCCACGGTACGGTTCTCATAACCCCAGCTGGCATAGGTTGGTGCATGCGCACCGACCATGAAGCGGCGATAAGAGTTCATGTGAGGCGCAAAGGTCAACATACTATCGGCCATGGTATGCATCAAACCGGCAACCGCATGTTTAAGAACATCCGTGCCTTCTTCCCCGCCATTATCAAAAACGTTGTTACCGTCTTCGTCTAATAAGCTGAAATGCACATGCATGCCATTACCGCTTTTTTTCGTGTATGGCTTAGCCATAAAGGTCGCCAGGTAACCTTGTTTGCGCGCAATACCTTTAACCAGACGTTTAAACATAATTGCCTGGTCACCGGCCAGCATTGGGTCGGCTACGTGATTCAGATTAATCTCAAACTGGCCGGGGCCAAGCTCAGAGATAATCGTATCAGCAGGAACGCCCTGTATTTCACAGACTTCACGTACTTCAGTAAAGAAGGCAGACAAACAGTCCATTTCATCAATGGAGTAACAGTCTGTTTCAGACAAACGACGGCCGTGCCCTTCAATCAGTACCGGAGGACGAGGACGCTGAGTTTCCTCTGACTTGCCATCCATCAGGTAGAATTCGAGCTCAGTCGCCACTACCGGTGTTAACCCCAGTGCCTTAAATCGTTTCACTACACCGCTTAATACCTGACGAGGATCTGCACCAAACGGCGTGCCATCGGGATTAAACATCATTGCTAATACCTGATCGCGCGGCGACTCAGCCCACGGCACGGATACAGCACCATCATGGACCGGCATACATACGCCATCGCTATCACCGGTTTCAAATACCAAACCATTTTCCAGTACGTCATCGCCCCAGAAATCAAACCCCAGCACTGAACGAGGCAACTTCACACCCTCTTCCATTACTTTCGATAACGCATTGGCAGGCATACGTTTGCCACGCAGGTTACCGTTCAAATCAGTGATAAACAGATCAAACTCATTCGCTTTTTTAGAATTCATAGCAGATTCTCACTCGACATCTTTTTTGTGCAATTTTAACGAAATAATATGTACATAGTTTCACATAATCACTTCAAGAAATAACTATATTTTGTGATCACAAAGAATAGATTTATATGATCACAAAAATAAATCAGAATCAATCAGGTCTTTTAAGAAAAAAATCTTTTTCCTGTTTAGTGATCGCATTAGAATAGGAGAAAATAACCAGAATCTATAATGACCATGGATAAGAAGTCTCCTATTAAATTCACATTAACTGAGCGTGATGAGTCTGTAACTATCACCCAGTGGGTATATGAGACATTAAGAAGTGCCGTCATGAATGGTCAGATACTGCCTGGCCGTGCATTGACCATACGCGAACTTGCGACACTGCTTAACGTCAGCCCAATGCCGGTACGTGAAGCCCTGCGACAGCTGTCTGCGGAAAACGCCTTAGAAATCCAGGGAAACCGCCGCGTTATCGTCCCAAAAATGACTGCCATGAAATTCAACGAGTTGTGTGAAGCACGCATCGCGATTGAATCACATGCAGCGGCACGTGCCTTACCTTACATTGATGCGGCACGTCTGGCGCAGCTTCACAGCCTTGATCGTTTAATTGACCAGGCTCAGGAGAACGATGATCTGGAGCAAATCAGCATTCTTAATCAAAATTTTCATCGCCTGCTTTATACCGCAAATCCACATCAGGTCACGCTGCCTCTGATCGAGAGTCTATGGCTTCAATTAGGTCCGTTTATGCGCTTGGCCACCAGTAAACTGGAAGAGCACTATTTAGTCGATCGCCATAATGAAGCTATGATTGCGATTGAAAAAAAGGATGCCTTCGCCCTTCAATTAGCCATCTCCGCCGACATAAGAGAAGGCATCGCCTTTGCGAACACGCCTGAACTACTACAACGTTTTATAGAACAATCACGAACAGACGCGTCCTGACTTTCTTCGTATTTTCCTGCATCACCGGTATTAGAGTGACACCCAAGAGAAGCATCAGACGATATTTTTAAATATTGATTCTGGTGCTTTTTAATTGACTTTTTAATTTTGTGATCACAAAATAACCTCAACTTCTGGATAATTCACCGGAAAATCAGCCTCATTTATGATCATATTTGTCGCCAGAAATACGACAACTATTCGTTTTCAGTTATTCGCTTTCAGCGATTTATGAAAGCCTTGTGGAGAAACAGATGCGCAACGATAAGAACAATAATTCACCCGTCATGGCAGACATCCAATCCATAGACGCAGACCACCATTTACATCCGTTTACTAACACTGGCGCGCTTAACAAGAAAGGCGCACGCGTCATTACTAAAGGCCAAGGCGTGTATATCTGGGATAGCGAAGGCAATAAAATTCTGGATGGAATGGCCGGCCTATGGTGCGTCAATATGGGTTATGGGCGTAAAGAGCTGGTTGAAGCGGCCACTCACCAGATGACCGAATTACCTTTTTACAATACCTTCTTCCAAACGACGCATTCCCCTGCAGCAGAGCTGGCTAAAGAGATTGCCAGCGTTACACCCGGCGATTTGAATCGTATCTTTTTTGCCAATTCAGGTTCAGAAGCGATCGACACTATTATCCGTATGGTGCGTCATTACTGGGCTATTCAGGGCAAACCTTATAAAAACATTCTGATCAGTCGTGAAAACGCCTATCACGGCAGCACCTTAGGCGGCACCAGCCTCGGCGGAATGAGCGGCATGCACAAACAGGGCGCACCACTGCTGCCCAACATCGAGCGCATCCGTCAGCCCTATTGGTATGGCGAAGCCGGAGATATGACAGAAGAAGAATTTGGTATCGCGTGTGCAAAAGCACTGGAAGATAAAATTTTAGCGGTAGGTCCGGATAATGTAGCCGCTTTTGTTGGCGAGCCTATTCAAGGAGCGGGCGGCGTGATTGTTCCACCTGCGAACTACTGGGCTGAAATTCAGAAAATCTGTACCAAGTACGACATTCTGTTAGCCGCAGACGAAGTTATCTGTGGTTTTGGTCGCACCGGCAGCTGGTTTGGCAGTGAAACTTTAGGTATCAAGCCCGATATCATCTCGATGGCAAAAGGCCTGTCTTCCGGCTATCTGCCCATTGCCGCCGTCGCTGTCGGTAATCGTATCGCTAATGCCTTGATTGAACACGATGAAGACTTTTACCACGGCTTTACCTATTCTGGCCATCCGGTCGCGGCGGCCGTGGCCATCGCTAACATCCGACTGATGAAGCAAGAAAACATTGTTGAGTATGTCGCTAAGGATATTGGCCCATACTTCCAGAAAAAATTACGCGAAACCCTGGCAGATCATCCGCTCGTGGGGCATATCGAAGGCGTTGGTTTACTCGTAGGCATTGCCTTAGTTAAAGACAAAGCAACCAAAGAGCTTTTCCCTGATAATGTTGATATCGGCATGATCTGTCGTGATCATTGTTTTGATAACGGCCTTATCATGCGTGCCGTGGGTAGCCGTATGGTCGCGTCACCACCACTGATTATCAGCCATGCTGAAGTGGATGAGCTATGCGAAAAAGCACGTCTTTGCTTTGATCTGACATTAAAATCCGTTAGTTAATTACAGGAAAGAGCCAATATAGAGCAGCTTTCAAAGCTGCTCTATCAAACTTAATAAACGCTAATATGCGGAGAGCGTAAGCGGATGAATCACCAGCCCAGTCTGAACAGCACCTCGATTAACTGGCAAAAAGATCTTGCTTACTTAATCGATCATATCCGTCTGCGAAACTTCCCTAAAGCAATGGCAGATTTACTGGCTACACAGTGTAATGTCAGTAGCGTTCTGATGGTTACTTACAAGAAATCGTTCAAACCTATTATTTTGCATCCAACCGACCCGGCGGAACAGAGCCCTACATTACGTACCTATATTAACAAGGCCTATATTCTTGATCCGCTGTTTAATGCTATCCAAACAGGGTGCAATCCTGACCTGAGTCGCCTGGCCGATATCGCTCCCGACTCATTTGATACCAGTGAGTATTATCAGACCTGTTACAAAAATTTTGACCTGGTTGACGAAATCAACCTCAGCATTGAGCTGGATAACGACGTTACCTGCACCATTTCACTCGGTCGGAAATCCAGCCTGGGAACAATCACACGCGCAGAGCTCAATCGTCTGAATGAGATCTATCCCATCATTAATTCGCTGGTGCGGCAGTTCTGGCTGTCTCAGTCACAAGAATATGTGAAGTATGAAAAATCTGAAGGGGCCATGAAGCAGGCGATCAACACCTTTGGCAGCGGCATCCTGACCCGACGCGAGCAGGAAATATCAGGATTAATACTCCGCGGACACTCATCTAAAGCCATCGCAAGCAAACTGAATATCAGTTTAGGGACAGTCAAAGTACACCGTAAAAATATCCATACCCGCCTACATACATCAACGCAATCCGAGATATTTACGCTCTTTCTTGCCCACCTGAATGAACTGGAAGCCGCCACGCCGAGCGCAGAAGCCTCGCCTGTGTAAATTAACGCAGCCTGGCCTGCGTTAATCCATCTACTGACTTTTATTGCCTTATAATCGGATCCAGACATTCTTCAGTTCAGTATACTTCTCCATAGCATGCAAGGATTTGTCCCGACCATTACCGGACGCTTTAACACCACCGAATGGCACAGTTGAATCACCTTCACCCCAGGTATTTACCCAGATCATGCCACTGTGAATTTTACGACTAACGCGATGTGCCCGTGACAGATTAGCCGTCCAAACAGAGGCTCCCAAGCCATATTTAGAGTCGTTCGCCAGCGCAATCGCCTCCTCTTCAGTTTCAAACTCACATACCGCTAAGACGGGACCAAAGATCTCTTCCTGCACAAACGTCATACCATTATGAGCTTCCGCAACTATGGTCGGTTTAGCATAAAAACCTTTGCCTTCAATATACTCAGGCAAGCCTCCCAGCAACACCTGACCGCCTTCATCCTGAGCAGAGCGAATGAAACGTGCAACGGTATCTAATTGCGCCTCATCCACCATCGGCCCCATATTGGTAGCAGGATCAAGTGGGTCGCCTGGCTGATAACTTTTAGCGGCTTCAACCAGCGCTGCGATAAATGCTTCTTTAATGCTTTTCTGAACATAGATACGCGAGCAGGCAATACAGACTTCGCCTTGGTTTGAAAAGATAGCCGCCGCCGCTGTCGCCGCCGCTTTCTTCACATCTTCACAATCTTCAAAGATTAAATTAGGTGACTTACCCCCCGCTTCCAACCAAACACGCTTCAGGTTGGACTGGCCGGCATATTCCATCAACATACCCGCCACTCTCGTAGAGCCGGTAAATGCCAGCACATTCACATCGTGATGCAGCCCCAGCGCTTTACCCGCCGTATGACCAAAGCCTGGCAACACATTAAACACACCATCTGGAATACCGGCTTCTGAAGCCAGTTCGGCTAAGCGCAATGCACTCAAAGGGGATTTTTCTGAAGGTTTCAGAATAACGCTGTTACCGGCAGCCAACGCGGGTGCTAACTTCCACGTTGCCATCATCAAGGGGTAATTCCACGGTGTAATAGCCGCCACGACTCCCACCGGTTCATGGCTGATAAGCGCCAGGGTATCATTACCCGTTGGCGCAATTTCACCGTAAATCTTATCAATACACTCGGCGGTCCAACGGATGCAATCAATGCTGTCGGGAATATCAATCGCCGTCATTTCTGATATCGATTTACCCATATCCAAAGTATCCAGCAAGGCAAACTCATCTTTATGCTGCTCGACTAAATCAGCCAGTTTTAACAAAATACGCTTACGCTGTTTCGGCTCTAATTCTGACCAGACTCCTGAACGATAAGCCTGCAAGGCACTTTCTACGGCAAGATTTACATCGGCCTCGTCACAGCTTGCAACATCCACCAGCAGCTGCTCGGTCGCAGGATTAATACAGGGAAAGGTTTCACCACTGATAGCGGGCTGAAAGCGACCATTAATATACGCTTGATGACGAAAAGTCAGAGACTTACTCAGCGCTTTCCACTCGGTATGATTTGTCATTATTAATCCTCTCTACTGTGACCGCATTTAGCATGATTCTACGAGGACCCGAGCACCACAATATATACACCTGAGTAGGTAGCCAGCGCGACAAACATGATGATGCCTGCCGCTTATCATTGGATAACCCACTTAAGGATATGTGTACTTAATTGCCTATTCATCACAGGCGGATTTTTATACCATTTTATTCGCCGTGCCTGTTGTGGCCCGCCATGAAGACGGGCCGGAATAGCGGCTCAATCGTCTATAAAATCAAGCGTTAACAGCAGGCGGCGTTTTTTATCTGATAAATGAGGTGAACGATGTACCAGCCCTGCGCCCTGATTCCCCAGCCAACCCTCGCCCTTGAGTAAAGCAACGTCGCCTTTGGTCAGTTGCTGAATGTCGTCGTTTGTTCCAAACAACCCGGACTGTTCATCCGGTTTACCGTCATTGCCGGCACCTAATTTACTTCGATCAAGCGGGTGATTAGGGAGCCACTCCGTAGCGATACCCTGATAGGTCGTCATCAAGCGAGAAGGTACTTTATCGACATGAAAGCGGGGGCACATGGCACGATCGAGCGCAACCAATCTTAACCCAGCACGTTTGAGACCAAACAAACAGCAGAACATATCGACCAATTGTGCGATATCTTCGCTCAGGGTTTGTGCATACTCTGTAGACCCTAGAGCGGTGTAGATAGCGGAACAGGCATCACTCGGCGTGACAGCCATAGCGACTTTCAAAGTCGGCTTTGTCTCCATAATCTGATGAGCAGCCAACACTAACGCGTCGCAAAGATCACGCTGCCATATAACCATATTGACATCATCCCTGTAGATGTCTGTAAGTATCTGGTGCGACTTACCCGTAGCGCTACTTCGGAATAGATCCACTGCAGTCAGATGATCCATATGAGTACTTAGGGCATTCATGCGCTTTCTTCCCATTCTGGAAATGGATCACTTAGCGTCGCCCAATAACCCTTACCTTTAAGTAGCTCTTCCTCCGATAACAGGCATTCATCAAGCGCCTGAATCATCAACTTTTGATCCAGATTCTGACCAATAAACACCAATTCCTGACGCATATCACCAAAAGGTTCGACCCATTGTTTTTGTATTGAGGCCAGAGAATATTCATCAGCAGGCCACTCTGTTTTCGGTATGGCTTTCCAGAACATACCCGCAAAACCATAACGGGCCATGCCTCCCGCCTGACTCCATTGGCCGGCAAATTCAGGGCGCGAAGCCAGCCAAAAATAGCCCTTTGAACGAATCAATTTGCCAAAATCCTGGGTATTATGCAGAAACTGATAGAACTTTTCAGGATGAAACGGACGACGGGACACATAGCTACAACTGGCAATGCCATACTCTTCGGTTTCGGGAAGGTGCTCACCTCGCATTTCTTTTAACCAGCCCGGCGCTTGTTGAGCACGCTCAAAATTAAAGAGACCGGTATTCAATACGTCCTCAATTTTTACTTCTCCGTGTGCAATAGGAATGATACGCGCGTCAGTGTTGAGGGTCTTGAGAATAGCTATCAGCTTCCCGACATCGGGTTCTTCCAGCAAATCTGTTTTGCTTATAAGGAGCACATCGGCAAACTCGATTTGATCCACCAGCAAATCAGCGACGCTGCGTTCATCTTCTTCGCCCAAAGATTCACCCGCTTCTTGTAAATATTTCGCTGCGTCGTAATCCTGCATAAAATTGACGGCATCGACCACGGTGACCATGGTATCCAGTGTTGCTACATCCGCTAGTGATAGACCATTTTCGTCAGCAAAAGTAAAGGTTTCTGCAACCGGTAAAGGTTCGGAAATACCCGTCGATTCAATCACCAGGTAATCGAATTTTCCGTCTTTGGCCAGCTTATTAACTTCCAGCAGCAAGTCCTCACGAAGTGTGCAGCAAATGCAGCCATTACTCATTTCGATGAGCTTCTCTTCCTTGTGGCTCAGTGACACCTCACTCTGGATCAAGGCGGCGTCGATATTGATATCGCTCATATCGTTTACAATAACGGCCACTTTCTTCCCCTGACGATTATTCAGGATATGGCTAAGTACGGTTGTCTTACCCGCGCCAAGAAAGCCAGAAAGCACGGTTACAGGCAGCTGCCCCATGTTGGATACTCCAGTCATAATATTAACCTAGTGTTACAGATCTATATGTTATGTTATAACATATAGATCTGTAAAGCTTATCAAAATCAAGAGCAGGTTGTGTGGTTGGCCTACCCAAAAAGAACATCTGAGCGACGCCAATGACTGCGCGATATCCGACACAGAGTCAGGACTCACGATCGTCTGGCGTAAGGCGCAGAGTTTACCCAAACCCTTGCGGCCTGAGTCAGCTGAAGCCAGGGGCTAGCAACCTCTTGCGACAATTTTTAATACTTATCCCGATCACCTCCCGAGCTTAGGGAAGATATTCATTAGATGAATTAAATATAGGCCTTGATCCAGTCTATTTATGCCGCTATGGTTCTACGACTATAGCGCCTAACCAGCCTGTACTCGCAGATCAACCAAAGGAATGGGGAGTGAGACATTGAGCAGTTATTTTTCAAATATTATTTATTTACCCAGTGTAATTTTTCTTAAAAAATCAATAAAACCTTCGTTTACTCTTTCCCTATTAATTTCTGGAGGTAGCGCTACGTGTATTATTATTTATAAATATCATGTGGTTAAAGTTCATAAGAAATTATTAGCGGAATTATAAGGATTCCTGATAATAATTATTATGAGGACGCGCTCCTCATAAATAGACTGTTATATGCCTTTAGGAAGTTCCAATGGTGAGCCCAGAAAACCGAAATCGATTGCTTATCAAATTCATGGATGAGAAACACGTTCACAGCTTTATAAATGAAGGCTTATTGTTCATGAACAATATTCAATACTTTAGAGCTTACGAGGATAGCGAACCAGCATTGAGAGGCGATGCACACGAAGGACTCGCAGCCAGCTTCCTGCCTGAGAATATAACTCTAGAGCTAAACGGACACGTCTTTACCGGCCTTGTCGATAAAGTTGATTTACGGCAATGCCATCAGGATGAAACAAACATCTACAGCATGACGATTATCAGTGACCAAGACATATTGAGCTCTGGTGAGAACGGCTTATGCTTATCAAGCAATTTTGTAAAATTTGGCAACAAGGCTATTTTCATAGGCGGTAGCGACATAAGTGAATTTTGGCATCGATTAAAAAACACCATAGACAATGATCAATCAATATACACACTAGAAGAAAATAATATTATCGGCAGGAAAGTCAGCTATGTAGAACGAAAGCTACATCACAGCCAACTGAGTGTATTCAATAAATCCAAGGAATACGCATGGCAGCACGAATGGCGTCTTGCTCTGAAACAAACCGAGCACGTTGGTCCACTGCCACTTAAAATAGGCAGCCTTGCAGACATAGCGCATGTAATTGACGCCGCTGACCTGATAAAAGAATCAATTAAATTCCAGCAAAAAGTCTCATAATCGGTAGCTGAGGGTACCTAACCCTCAGCCCCCACAACACCCTGTACTCTCCGGGTATGCAAGCACATCGGATCCGCACAGGGCGTTTCACTGAGAATGATGAAGCTTAATCCAGCCATCACGTAGTGCATAAAGCCCCTGAGACTTTAAATAAGCATTGGATAATGCTTGATTAATCGCGGGATAAGCTGGCCTCCTCATTCACCAGAAATGGTAAATCTATGACCGACAATGAACGGTTACGCTGCATCAGCGGCGGTGGTTTCTTATGCCATTTTATTCGCGGCCAGCACGTATAAGTATTCCAACGCCAACGTTGCACCTGCCAGAGACGTAATTTCAGCATGATCATACGCCGGTGCCACTTCAACCACATCCATCCCGATCAGATTCAAACCTTGCAAGCCACGGATGACTTTTAACGCACAATCAATACTGATACCGGCAACAACCGGCGTACCTGTGCCGGGTGCAAATGCAGGGTCCAGGCCATCAATATCAAAACTGACATAGGCTTTTTTATCACCGACTCGCTGCTTGATACGCTCCAGCGTGGCAGCAGGACCAAGATCGTTCACCCATGCCGCATCCAGTACTTCAAACGGATGATTTTCAAGCGTGTACGCGGTCCGAATACCAATTTGCAGGGAGTGCTCAGTGTCGACTAAGCCTTCCTGTACCGCATGATGGAAGATGGTTCCATGGTCATATTTACTGCCGCCAGAGTAGGTGTCGGTATGCGCATCAAAATGAATCAGCGCGACCGGACCATGTTTTTTAGCGTAGGCACGCAGGATTGGCAGCGTAATAAAATGGTCACCGCCAAAGGTTAATGCACTTTTACCGGCATCCAGAATATGTGAAATATGCGCTTCCAGATTGTCCACCAGCGTCTGTGGCTCACCATGCTTAAATGTCACGTTGCCTGCATCGGCAACTTTCAGATGATCATCCAATGCGAACGTCCACGGCCAACGCGCCCCTTCCCACACCAGATTTACCGATGCCTGACGCACGCCTTGTGGCCCGAAACGTGCCCCGGAACGCCCGGATGTCGCCATATCAAACGGCACACCGCTAACAATCACTTCTGCATTACATTGTGGCAATGTGGTAACGGCAGGGAACTGCATAAACGTCATTCCCATAGCCGCGTATAAAGGCATATCCGCATCCGCTACAGAAACACTATCGTTAGTAACATCAGCATTGGTAGCGCCATCATTCAGACCAGACATCCACTCTTCCTCATCTATAAAATTTGATTAGACAAACATTAAAGAAAGCATAAACCCAGCAGTACCATTAGTTAAATGCATAGTTATAATATATAAATGTATAAAATTAATACTTAGTAAAGCGAACGGTATAAATGAAACCTCTACGTCAGTTTGACCTCAACCTGCTGATCATCTTTGAAGCATTGATCAGCGAGTGCCATGTTAGCCGTGCCGCCGAAAAAGTATTTCTCAGTCAGTCGGCCATGAGCCATGCACTGAACCGCTTACGTCAGTACCTGAATGATCCGTTGCTGGTCAGAACCGAACACGGCTTGCAACCCACACCACGGGCACTGGCAATGTTGCCCGAGATACGCAAGGCATTGGAGCTCATAGAGCGTACGCTGGAGCCCACCGAACTATTCACAGCAGACACCAGCGAACGAACTTTCAGCATTGCCAGCACCGATTATTTTGAATCCGTTATTTTTCCTGATCTGGTGAGTCATCTGCAGACTATTGCCCCGCATATCAGATTACAAATAGAGATGATTAGTGAGGATGCCTCATCTTCCAAACTCGAAAACCGACAGGTGGATTTGGTTGTAGGGATGGATGCGTCGAAAAAAATACCGGCTCATCTGATTGCTGAGCACTGGATAACCGAGCAACTGGTCTGTCTGGCGGGTGTCGCTAACACAGAGGTAGGAAACAACTTATCGATTCAGCAATATATTAATCTGCCACATGCGGTATTCTCTGATCTCACAGGCGACAACTCAAGCAGTATCGATAACTGGCTGAGCACTCAGCAGCTATCACGTCAATCGATTGTGCGCACCGTCAACTACATGGCTGCCGCGCGTATCGTCGCCCAGACATCCGCCATCATCACGCTTCCCTCTCATATGGCGAACCTGTTCAGCCAGATGTTAGCCGTACGTGTCGTCACGCCGCCTGAAGGAATGCCGAGCATTGAGATGACGACTATCCACCATCCTTTATTCGATAATGATCCGGGGCTATGCTGGCTTAAAGAACAGATTTTTCTTCTGGGAAGCCAACGCAGTAACACGCCACCTTTCTTATCAACGCCTTTATCAGATCCCTTATAACTTCCTTATAGCTTCCTTATAACTATGGATCAAACTTACCAATTGCGTTTAATCGCCGTATCATCCCGAATAGCCTGATACCATGCAGCGGAATCCTGCATTTCCAGATCATCATTCAGAGGGGGATACGCCAACCCTTTTTTATAGCAGAAATCAGCCATATCCGGGAAACTCCACTCAAACAGCGTATCGGTAAATTCGTCAGGATCAAGACGCGACTCATTATACAAACCAGCTTTCAAACGCTGATTCTGCGCTTCCACCATGATAATACCTGCCGCCGTGGAGACATTTAACGACCCTACCATACCCATCATAGGGATAAGAATATGCTGGTCAGCCAACCCGGCTGCCGCATCACTAACCCCCTCTTTTTCCGAACCCATAAGAATCGCGCAGGGGATAGTGTAATCTACATCCCGATAATCCACAGCCCGATCAGAGAAATGCGCTGCATACACTTTTAAGCCTTGCAACTTCACCTGCTGGATCGCCTGCTCACAACTATCATGGCTAATCATTTTAACCCAGCGATCACTACCTTTTGCCGTGCCCTTGAATATATAACCGGCTTTTGGTGTGACGGTATGCACATAAGGAATACCCACCGCATCACAAGTACGAATAAGCGCGGCAAGGTTCCTCGGTTTATGCACCTGATCAGTGATCAAATGCAGATCAGGCTGACGCCGCTCGAGGGTAGAAATCAGTTTCTGTTTGCGTTCCGGTGTCATTATTATGCTCTGAAGTCTTATTAGATCCGCTATTTTAACGAAAAAATGCAAACGGAACTGCATTGTCCGTTTTTAAAATTACGTTTATCAGATACATACTGGTATCCGAATCCTTGTGGTAAAATATGATGGCAAAGCTGACAACTTTCCCGGAAACCTTTATACCCTCCGATAGCGAACTAAACAGCGAACCACAAACGTACGTAAATTTGTCTGTTTTCGGCTCGCTAAAGGCATCTTTGGGCTGTCCTGATAAGATAATAAAATCGGTCAATTAGAACTGCGCAACAAGACAGCCGGCTTCAATCGGAGTCGACGTAAAAGATAGGCTGCGCCAGACCCGAGAGCTAAAGTACTTACCACTATTGCTACGATAGCACCTAACCAAACCAAATCTGTAGAGGGTAATTTAAGACGAAATTCAAGCAATGGTAATGCTATGGCAGAACCGAGTAATACCGCAAACACTGAGGAGATAAGTGCAAGCAGCATATATTCCAATTGCAGGCTATGCTTGATGGTTGCCATTCTCACACCGAGGCTATGTAAGATAGTCGCTTCATATATTTGCCGGTTTCTACCGGCAGCCATAACGCTTATTAATACCAACAAACTCGCCAACAGGCTGACACTCGCGACCACAGCAAGCCCAGAACCAGCCTTACCCAGAATTTGACGGGCTACCTGCAACAGTGAAGCAGTTCGTACCGTTATAACGTTGGGTGCAATGACTGCGATACGGTTTTGCGCAGCTATTGCTTGCTCGTCATCGATATATACGGCGCCAACATGTCTTGTAATAAATGGATCCAAAGCCCCCTTAGAAAGAATACCTTCAAACCAAAACCGTGTTTGCATACCCTTTTGACTGTAAATTGCGGCAATCTCTGCATCAAAGCTGGTGCCCTGGAGTGCAAAAGTGACTACATCCCCCACGCGTAACCCGAGCTTGTTGGCTTCGCGATCCTCAAACGCAAGTTTTGGTAATCCACTAACGGGTTCCGACCACCATGCACCATCGACGATACTGACATCATCGATGTTATTGGATAAATAACTCAGCTTGTAACGTTCCTGAGAACTGTCACGCCGTTGAATTTCATTTAGCTGATCAACGTCACTGAGTACACGACCGTTTAACGCGTTAATGCGACCTCTGACTAACGGTGCTATATCAACTTTTTTTACACTGGGTAAACTCTCGATAGCATCGACGACAACATCAACCTGATCGTTTAAAACATCGTACAACACCAGACCGGGAGATTGTTCGGGAATGGTAGCGTTTAGCGTACGTAACAACGACACGACGATTAAAGTACAAGCAACTAAGAGGGTTAGCGCAGAACCTAATGAAATTAATGAAATTCGCAAATTATTATCCGGTCTGTGTAAGTTAGCTAGCGCCAGCTTCAACGCCAGGCGCCCTCTCATCCACGGGTGATCTTCCATTAACCTTGCCCAACGTCTAATACCCCGCACGACTAAATCAAGAATCAACAATAGAGCACCTATCACCAGGACAAAACCAACCCCAAACAGGGTATCTGGCAGCACAAGCAGAATCATGCTAACGATCAATGTGGCGCACGCTAAAGTGGCTAGCCACCATTTGTGTGGAAGCGGCATGCCTTTCTGCTCCAGGCCACGAAAAAGTGATGCGGGGTCTGTAGAGAGTGCCTTACCTAGTGCGGGTAAAGCGAAACTATAGGCTGTCAATAAGCCGAAAAAGAAGGCAATAATGCTTGGATAAAAAAGGTCACCGAAGTTGATCCTTAATGGAATTTGGGTAGTCACAATCGAAGCACCGACTAACGTCAGTCCACTGCCGATCAATACACCCAACAAGCTAGCCGCTCCGGCAAGAATTGCGATCTGTAAAAGATAAACAATAGCAAGGCGTCTGTTGCGCAATCCAAGTGCGCGCAGAGTAGCGATAGTTTTCAATTTACCCTGCAGATAGGCCTGTATACTGTTAAACACACCGAGACCGCCAATAAACAAAGTGCTAAAGCCTATAATCAGCAACCCTGAAGCAACTTGACCTAAACGCTCTGAAAGACGTTGGCTACGATCATTGAACGTTCTTACTTCCCAGGTTTCGTCTGGAAATGCATCATAAAAATTTAATCTCCATGTTTCTGCTGACTGATTAGTGCGTACACGGTATTCATAATCTATTCGACTGCCGGGCTGGATCAGACCCGATGCCTGCAGCGCCTCAGCACTCAACAAAACGGGCGTTCCTCGCCAGTCAGCATTCAGGCTTCTATCAGGTTGTTTGAGGACAAGCGCCCTCACTTTCATTGTTAGCGCTCCGATAGTTACGTTATCGCCAACCTTAATGTCGAGTCGATTTGCCAGCGTTGGATCAATTGCAACGCCCCACTGGTCATTAGTAAACGCTGTGATCTTCGAAAGTGGCCTCGATGGCTCCAACACTAAGCCACCATATAGAGGGTACTGCGCATCCATGGTTTGCAATTCAATTCGCAAAAAACGATCTCTTTCGGTTCCAAGCATGGTATCTACTTCAGTTACCATTGAAACCACACCATTAGCTTTGATCCAGTTTAGTGCCTCCCCGGTTAACGGCTGGTTAGTAACCACCTCCAAATCTCCACCCATAATTGCACGAGTATCAGCAAGCAAACTAAGGTTTACCAAACGATACAGACCACCCGTGGCTGATAAGAGGGTTACTCCCAATACCAGGCAGGCAAAAAACACCCACAATGACTGACCACTCGAACGAAGATCTCTCCATGCGAAATCAAACAGAAAACGCATGATCCTGATCCTCAACTAACTTGCCGTTTTGAAGTCGCACGATGCGTTTGCAGCGCCGTGCTACTTCATCATCATGGGTAACCAATACCAGGGTTGAACCTGTGTCCATGTTAAGAGAAAACAAGAGTTCGATGATGGTTGCACCTGTGGCTACATCAAGGTTTCCTGTTGGTTCGTCTGCAAGTACCAGTTTTGGTTTGTGTACTAATGCTCTCGCAATTGCCACGCGTTGCTGTTCTCCACCAGATAGCTGCGCAGGATAATGCTTTTCACGTTCAGCCAGTCCAACCCTATCAAGCATTTTACGGGCGAGTTGATACGAATTCTTATTTCCTGCAATTTCTAGTGGAAGTGCGACATTGCCCAGAGCAGTAAGACTCTGAACTAAATGAAAAGACTGAAAGATAATACCTAGCTTGTCCCGACGAATATCGGCTAATGAATCTACATCTAACTCATTTAACTTAACCCCATCCAGCATTATATCGCCAGAATATGGCTGTTCCAGACCCGCAAGCAAAGTAAGCAAGGTTGTTTTACCCGATCCGGACGGGCCAACTATTGCTAGAGTCTCACCTTCTGCAATGCTTAGTTGAGCGTCGTTTAATACATTCAATTGCGCTTGCTCAAGGTTATAGTTCATACAGAGATTATGTAGTTTAATCATTGCTTACTCGATAAATATTATGAATGAGTCGAACTTCGCGCTAATCCATATCAGCTTTCTATGAGCAAGAAGCCATATTAACCATAGCTTTACTGTTGCGACCAAAAGTGCCGGAACTGGCAACTGAACCTTGCGTAACCGTAACCAAGCCGTTTTCAATTTCAGCACCAGATACGATGATCATGCCACGTTCACTTTTTCGCATGGTGTCATCGACATCAATAGTAAAGCTGACCGATGCATTTGGCTGAATGCTGGATATGATAACTGACAATATCTTGTCACCGTCATTCACGCTGGCTTTGTCTTTCAACTGAATATCACCTTTGGTTACTTCAAATGGCTGAAAGACTTCCACTCCAGCACCGTTCGCCGTGGTATCAAAGATCAACCCCCCCGTTGTATTTGTTAAGTCAATATCGACCCGAACAGCCTGTAACGAGCATTGACCAGTATTGGTGATTACAAAGCTATCTTTAGGGGCACCTTCTAAAAAATTTACCATGACACTGGCGTTTACAGACGCCACCGACAGCAGCATAAGAGCTGCAAAACTTACTATTTTTTTTATCATCATGAAAACTTCCTTTTATTAGAGACGTTGGAAATTAACTATCATCTGCCATAATCAAAAATACGACCCTTAAGGTTATCAGGGTTAGTCATACGGCTGAAAGCAATGACGTTTATACTTATTTTGGGATGGCTTCATACTCTGGTCATCCAGTAACACGAGTTAACCTTTCAATACCTTAATTCGTATGGCTGTCTCATAGAGAAAGGTAGCGTACTTGTGCTTTGTACAGACACTGGATTACCGATCATCTCATCATAAGGCGACTCGTGTAACATCTGCGAAGCTAATATATTCAGGCCTTCAAAGACATCCCGAATCTGCTGCGAGCTAGTAAAACGTTTGGGACTGTTACCTTCACAAACCCACCCGGTGCTATCACCTACGCTAAGTTTAATAAGGTAAACATTCATCTCATAAGAATAGACTGTAAGCATATCTACAGTAGTGAGTTGCGACTTAATATCCTTGATCGAGAACTTAGTTTTTTGCATAAACCTTCCCCGCAGCGAATCAATTGTTATAAATTCTCTACGTTTCCATGAATGAATTGGATCAGCTTTTATTATCGTTAAGCCGTTTTTCGTTCACCATGTTTAACAATTCACCCGCAGCAATAGCATCTGACATTGCGCGATGATGACGCTGCATATCAATACCAAAATGCCTCGTAAGGTTTGCCAAAGAATAAGAGGGTAAGCCTTTAAAATGCTTTCGCATTTCTCTTACTGTGCAAAGCTTTGGTCGTCGATAATGACGTTCTAAGCGATTAAACTCCTCTTTTATGAAGCCATAATCGAAATTAACATTGTGTGCGACAAATACACATCCGTTAGTGAACTCGTCGATATCATCTGCTACTTCAGAAAATAATGGTGCATCAGCGACCATGTCGTTATTAATACCCGTGAGTGCTGTGATATTTTGTGGGATGTGTCGCTGGGGATTAATTAAAGATTGCCACTGCGCCACGACTTCGCCCCCAATCATTTTAACAATACCGACCTCGGTAATACGATGCTGTTGCGCCCTGCCGCCGGTTGTCTCTATGTCAATAACCGCATAAGGCTGCATTGGGTCAATAGTCCAATTTACATTAGTAATACGGACATCAAAGCCCACGCTTTGAAGTTTTTGAATACTGAGGAGTTGATTGCGACGCAGTTGATCGCCTTCTGATTTAACTTCTTCAAAACGCAGCTTTTCATTTTCAATCAGCATTAAATCGGGAAATCCATCGCTCAAATTTTTCCAGTCCTGAGTCATGGCTTTCAGTAGTGAGAGTAGCGCGTCTAGATTACTGTGATTAATAAGCAAAATAAGGCGCTCTAATATATTTTTGCGCCATCTAAATATAATATTGCCCTGGCCATAGTATGTTGCTGCCGACAGAGAGAGTTGTTGAATCAATTTCGCTTTAGAATCCGTGCTCTTAAACCGCATTTCAATATAGTCTGAGGCGAGCTCATAAAACTGATTAGTGTTAAGTGATAACGGTACATGCTCAAACTCGTTAGTTAAGCCTAACCCCTCTAGCTCGAATATTTCATGCCAGAAATATAAGCCAAATAACTCTCGCCATATCTCATTTTCGGTCCGATAGGCTTTGCACTCTCGTTGCTCATAATAAGCGACGACTCCACACTCAACTGCGCCTTTATGCATTTCATCAATGAACAGAGTTTGACTGTTCTCACGCAACATATCGGTGAGTATGCTGGTGCGCTTTTTATGATATTTACGCGCCAAAAAGTCTTCTGCAAAAGCCAATAAATCCTCAGACAATGGTTCGTCGATGATACGATTCAGTTCGGCTTCAACCTCGTCTGTTAAACCTAGTTTATATGCTTCGCGGGCCCATTTTTCTTGCGCAACATCAGTGTTAATTGTTTTTAAAACATCAATGGCACGAGTTGCATCTTCTTTGAGCAGCTCGCAAGCCAGTAAAAATTTTATTTTAGCTTCTAGCTCATTTGCTTTAGCACCTATCGGGCGGGGTAAGCTTTCAAGATGGTTTACAATAAGCGAGCGATTCAGCGACTGACGCTGTGTCCGCAATTCATTTAATAGAAAGTGCAAGGCAAAAGCAGATTTAGCGCTGTCAATGTCAGCGAACCTTGCCATTACTTGCGCCTGCTCCTTTCGAGTGCGCATTACACCCAGATCACGCATGGAAAATTGATTCAATTTTGAACGGAAATTGCCAAAGTACAAATAAAGGAAGTAGCTAATATGTGTTTCAAAATTGCCTTGCCAATAAGACTGAGCAACGCTGGTTGTGACTACGGCATCAACCTTAGATGACTCTAAAATACAGGTCACTAATATCGATTTAGCTTGTGATTTTTTATATATCAATGCGGGCTTTTCATTAAAACCGGTATCATTCAATTCGTCGATAATTTGAATGATCTCATCTTTGGTGAGATGCTCAACAAACGCGCTTACATTGTTTGATTCTAGGGGCTTAAACCATCGTTCCTGAAATAAAAATTTAAAATTACCAGCAATATCTTCAACCTCTTCGTAGGCATAAGATGTTGGTTTAACAAATATAGATTTACGGTTAATAAAACGAACAATCAGGCATTGTTGTGGTTTCGATAACGCCATAAAATCTTGGATAAATTGTTTATCCGTATTATTTAATAGTACCCCACACGGGCCCATCACAAATTTTAAAAACTCATGAAAATGGCTCAAATAATAGAATGTAGGTAAAGATCGCAATGGCTGTGTGCTCTATTTAAACGTCATCATCTTGAAGATGAGCATACTAAATAACTGTTTATATATACAGCCCTTGTTCTGATTTAGGCCCTCTTTATTGGACTTTTTGTCTGCTAACCCATTTAAAATACTCTGACAACGCAGGCTGATTTTGGATAGCGGCTAGGGTGTTAAGTTTTTTAGCCAGCTCCATTTCGGTAAAACGTTTATGTAGGCCGTTGTGGCATTGCCGACAGATATTAATACCTGCAGCAAGTTCAGGTTTGCTGTAGTGTTTTTTGAAATACATACGACGATGCATTTTCTTTGGAATCAAATGATGAAAGTTAAGAAATGTTTCGCGCTCGCACAAGGGGCATAGACCAAAACCTGTCTTTCTTGGAAGTGAACCGATCATCAATGCGCCCAACTTATCATGGTACTGACAAGTTAACTTCGTCACCAACATCTAAATCAGCGCCCGACTGACTCACACCGTCTTTTTCAGACCCCATCAGAATGGCACACGGAAGCGTGTAATCCACATCCCGGTAATAAATGGCTCGCTCGGAAAAATGCGCCGCATAAACTTTCATACCCTGCGATTTAAGCTGCTGAATAGCCTCTTCACAACTGTCATGATTAATCGTTTTAACTCAACGATTGCTACCCTTAGCCGTACCTCTGAAATCATAGCCAAGCTTAGGCGTCACGGTATGCGCATAAAGAATACCCACCGCATCACAGTTGCGAATAAGTGCGGCAAGGTTTCTCGGTTTATGCACCTGATCCGCGATCAAATGCAGATCAGGCTGACGCCGTTCAAGCGTAGAAATCAGTTTCTGTTTATGTTCTGGGGTCATTGCACTGCTCAACATTTTATCGGATGGGCTATTTTAAAGAAAAATGAAGAGAGGACTGCTTAAAATAGTTGATCCGTGATTAAGGAGATTTCCTCATTTTTACTGAGTACGTGTCTTAAACAGATGACTGATTAAGCACCTGATGGCAATCGATCAACGGCGTTTAATTAATAACATCAGCGCCGGTATCATCATGCTCATCATCAACATCCTAAACATTTGGTGCGTCGCGACAAACAAAGCATCAACATTCTGATTCATAGCAATCGCAATCATCACTTCCATACCACCCGGCGCATAAGCCAGCATCGCTTGTGTCCACGGGATATTCGCATAAAAATGCAACGCCGCCGCAAAACTACTTGAAATAACCAGCGTAATAATCAAACCACCTGTCGCCGCTTTTAGTTCGGGAACTACTTCTCTCAACACCAGACCATTAAAACGCGAAGCAATAGCGCAACCAAGAAACACCAGCAAGGTGAGCATCACCATATCAGGGAAACGCCAGTGCCAATCAAAGCTAAATTTAAGAATCAATGTAGCAAGAATACCGCCCACCAGCATCGACGCAGGAACCCGTACTTTTTGTAACAACAAACCAAGTATCAGCGCCAATAACAGTGTCAGGAGCATTTGCTCCGGACGTTCAATATAAAAGCCGCGCCACGATACTTCTCGCTCGGCCAACGGAAGAAACAGAGGAACCAAAAACACCAGAAACACTAACCGGACACTATGGATCAGCGCGATACGTCGCACATTAGCATTTGCTTCAGACGCCATTGATAGCATAATCGCCAAGTTGCCTGGCACCGCACAAAACAGTGCCTCTTCTTTGCGCCAACCCGGCAAACGCGCATAGTAGCGATACATAACAAACAGCAGTGCAGCCATCATAAAACACATTAATATCGCGGAACGGCTCCAGTTAATTAATTGACTAACCAGTTCGGCATCGATATTTAGCGCCACCGAAATGCCTAAAAAAAGACTGACAACAGATGATGTTGATGCAGGCATGGCAACCTGCACACCGCCTACAGCAACAGAGACTACTGCTATTAATGCACCAATCAGCCAAGCTGACGGCAAACCGATCCAATGCGCAATCAGCGAGCCCATCACGCCAATCAACAAGGTACGAATGACTAGCCACATGATAATTTAATCCAAAAAAAGGGTAACCGAAGCCACCCTAAAAGTGCCGCCTGCACAGCAGGCGGCAACGTCTAACTTTAATCTTCCATATCAGCCATGTTCGCCAACGCTTTACGTTTCTTCAGAGAACCCACCATTAATGGCACAAATATGGCCAAGACTGTCGCAGCAGCTAAACCATAAGTAATCGGGCCATTAAACAATATCGACCAATCACCGCCACTAATAGAAAGTGCACGACGCAAATTTTCTTCCATTACTTCGCCTAACACCAAGCCTAAAATAACCGGTGCCAGTGAAAAGTGTAGCTTGCGTAGCAAAAATCCGATCACGCCCAGTAAAATCATAAAGTACAGGTCGAAACTATCGCCGTGGATCGAGTAAATACCGATAAAGGTGAGCATCACGATCACGGGTACCAGATACGACTGACGAATCGATAACAAACGGACGAAAATCCCGATCATAGGTAAGTTCATAACCAATAACGCAATGTTACCGACAAACATTGAAGCTATCAGACCCCAGACAATATCAGGCCGCTGTTCAAACAAGAGAGGCCCCGGTGTGATATTAAACATCATCAGTGCACCCAGCAAAATAGCGGTTGTGCCACTTCCCGGAATACCCAGTGTCAGCATCGGCACCATCGCACCTACAGCTGATGCATTATTGGCGGCTTCTGGTGCTGCAAGGCCACGAATATCACCTTCACCAAAATGTTCTTTATGTTCTTTATCACCGACGGCAAATCGTTTTTCGATACCGTAAGCAACCGCACTGGCAATAGAAGCCCCTGTGCCTGGCAGAACGCCAATCAGGAACCCCATCAATGTCGAGCGTAATACGACCCATTTAACATGCATCATATCAGCCATGCTGACAAAACTCTTACCGATAGGTGTGATTTTCAAGTCATTAAGCGCCCAGGATTCAAGCAAGACAAAGACTTCACTGATCGCAAACATGCCGATCACTACTACCAGAAAATCTACTCCATCAAAAAAGTTAGGAATACCCATGGTAAAGCGCAACACACCGGTACCCGAATCGACACCTACCGTAGCTAACAGCAAGCCAATCACGACACCGACTAACGTTTTAATAGGCCGGGAACCGACCATAGTAGCCAAACAGGTAAAGGCAAAAACCATTAACCAAACATATTCAGACGGCCCGAATTTGATGGCCAACTGGCTTAGCATAGGTGCGGTAAACACCATTAGAATCAATGCGCCTATACTGCCTGCAAACGAACTCACTGCTGACAGAGCTAATGCACGACCGCCCTCACCTTTACGTGAGAGAGGGTAACCATCAAGCGTGGTCATAATCGCGCCCGCATCACCGGGTACATTCAGTAAAATACTGGATATCCGACCACCGTATTCAGCGCCGTAATACACCCCCGCTAACAGAATCAAAGCAGACTCAGGCGGCAAGCCCAATGCATAAGCCAGCGGTAATAAAATCGCGACGCCATTAATTGGACCGATACCCGGTAGGGAGCCAATCAATGTGCCAATAAAACATCCCATCAAAACCAAAAAAATATTAAGCGGGAGCAGGGCTACCGAAAAACCGGTCGCCAGATGACTAAGAACATCCATGGGTTAACTCCCTAAAAAAGACCAGCCCACCAGGTGCCGGAAGGAACATTAAGTTGCAGTAACGATGCCATCAGAAAATAGCTGACGACACTCATCACCACTGCATAAATACCGGCTCTTTTCGGCGTTTCGCCAAACAACCAGCTAAATACGCTACCCACAACAAAGGTAGCGATAATAAAGCCCGCACGTTCAAATAGCGCAGCGTAGATAACCAGGAGCACTAAACCAGCCACTAGTTTTTTCACGATCTCTTTTGTCGGATGCCAGCTATTACTGTCTGGTTTGATAAATAACCAGATCGCAGCCATCGACATCAGACTACCTAGCATGACCGGAAAAGCTTTAGGGCCCAGTGGTTCGTATTGAAAGGGTACTTCGAGCTGAAGGGCTGTCCAGACCATCAGGCCGGACAGCAGCAGCAATATACCCGCAAAAAGACGGTCATACATTTGCTAATCTCACTTAATTAAGCCAGCTTCAGTCGCTAATTCGCGCATATAAACTACGCGACTTTTTACATAAGTATCAAACGTCTTGCCTGACATTTTTAAAGGAATTAAGCCTTTTTCATGAACCGCTTTGAGGAAAGCATCACTTGCATAAGCTTTTTCAAACTGACCAGCCCAGTAATTATAAGCATCATCCGATACGTCTGGTCCCAGATAATAGCCGCGCAAAATCGTCCACTCTGCATCAAAACCCTGCTCTTTTGCCGTTGGAATTTGAGCAAACTCGCCTTCCAGACGTTCGGGAGCCATCACAGCCAGCATTTTTAATTTCCCGGCAGCCACCTGACCGACCATTTCGCCCACATCGCCTGGGTAAATTTGAATATGCCCACCCATCAATGCAGCTGTCGCTTCACCACCCCCTTCATAAGCCACATAACGCATCGATTTAGGATCGACACCCGACGACTTCATCAAAATGGCGGCTTTCATCCAATCCTGACTACCGACACCACCACCCGCACCGACCACATATTTAGTGGGATCCGCTTTTACAGCAGCAACCAGTTCAGCCAGCGTGTTCCATGGCGCATCAGCGCTCACAATAACCGCACCGTAGTCGACACCCGCAGCGCCAACCCAACGCGCTGAATTTTCATCGAGGTTTTTGCCGAATTTACCCTGTGCAATATTCAACAGAGAACCCGAACTAAAAGCGACTAGCGCATTACCATCATCACGACGGTTGGCATTAATATGGTTATAAGCAACAGCACCCACACCACCTGGCATAAATTTAACGGCCATAGGGATATCCGTAAGACCCGCCTCTTTGAAACCGTTAGAGATAATACGACAGGTTAAATCAAAACCTCCGCCGGGTTTGGCGGGTGCGATACATTCAGGTTTGGAAGGTTCGAATGCTGCCGCATTCATAGCCGTTGCCAGACCAGCAGCAAGGACTAGTGTAGGAAGTTTAAACTTCATAAGGCTCTCCAGAATTGATTTTTTGTTGTTAGTTTTATTAGCGCTTGGAGCGCGCAGATAAAAGATAGTCCTTTTAACTGACACCCGCCTGACAGCAACAATATATGGACATAAATAGGTAATAAATAACTTGCTGTTTAATTATCTCCCGATATTCTTAGCGCTATGCGCATACTCCTTATAGAAGACAACGAAGCTCTGGCCGACGCCACACAAGAATACTTTCGCCAGATCGGTCATCCACTGGACTGGACTATTTCGGTCGAACAGGCTCAAAAAAATCTGTCATGGGATGACTTTGATTTACTGATTCTTGATATCAACCTGCCCGGACGAAGTGGCTACCAATTACTGCAATCGTTACGCCACAAAGGCAATACGATTCCGGTACTAATCCTCACCGCCCGCGCCGAAATTGATGATCGCGTCAGCGCTCTTGATCTGGGTGCCGATGATTACATGGTCAAACCGGTCGATTTCAGGGAACTGGCAGCGCGCTGTCGGGCGCTATTACGCCGTGAACGCGGCGAAGCCAGCAACATTATGATCTGTGGCAACTTGATTTTGAATTTGGCGACTCACCAGATCACAGTCAACCATGAGCCGGTTGAACTTCGACTCCGCGAACTTCAGCTATTAGAATTATTTTTAAAAAATCTCGATCGTGTTCTTACCAAAGAAGAAATAGCGAATCGCCTCTATACCTTTGACGAAGCCTATACCCCAAATGCCATTGAGCAAACACTGACACGCCTACGCAAAAAACTCAGCGACTCTTCATTGCGTATTAAAACCATTCGTGGACTGGGTTATCTGGGCCACATTCATGACTAAACGCGGCTACTCACTACAACATCAACTGATAATACGTACCGCTTTATTAATGATTATCGTCTTTGTTGTACTGAGTGCGGGGGTGTGGGATTACGCCAAACGCGCGGCCGATATTTCTTTTAACCGGTTACTCAATAGTGCCAGCTTGTCGATTATCGAACGCATCACAGTACGTGACGCTCAGATTGATCTTGATCTACCCTATGCCGCATTATCTATACTTGAACTTGCACCCGACGACAAAGTCTTTTACGAAGTCCTTGATCATCGAGGCCAGCATCTCACGGGCCACCAGCAAACACCGGCGCCAACAGGTTATCATCCCACTAGCCGCCCCGAATTTTACAATGCCTACTACAAAGGAGAGGCAGTCAGCTGGGTTATTCAAAGTAAACACCTGACAGCACCGATTGCCAATGGCTGGGTCGTGATTAAATTAGGGCAAACACGTCGAGCCAGAACTGAACTGGCTGATGAAATTTTTTACAGTGCTCTTGCCACCTTATTTGGCATTCTCTTATTGACCTTGCTACTGGTGTGGCTTGGCGTAAGGCGAGCTCTGCAACCCTTAAGTATTATCTCTAATAACCTGCATGCGCAACCCTTCAATAATCGCCAACCATTACAGAACACACCCATTCAGGAAGTAGCGCCGCTTGTGGATGCCATCAATGATTATCAGCAGCAATTACTGACCAATCTCACCACAATGAAAATTTTTATTGCCGATGCTTCACACCAGATTCGCAGCAGCTTGGGAGGTTTGCAGGGGCAGCTGGATATCGCATTACAAACCACAGACTCTCACGAGCTAAAATCGCGATTAATAAAAATTCGCCATGAATACCAGAAGCTTACCCGACTTACCAACCAACTGCTGGCACATGCGTTGGTGACTCATCGCAGCGACAGTCTTACACCACAAAAAATTAAGCTCAACACCCTGGTAGAAGAATTATTAACAGAAGTCGTCAGAGATTATGCCCACACTGATATCGAGTTTTCCTACACAGCCGCAGATCAGCCTATCCAACTGCCGGGTGATAAAATCAGCCTCAAAGAAGCTCTTAAAAACCTGCTAGACAACGCCGTGCGTTACGGGCCTGATAACAACCAGATTGATATTACTTTAGGCCGCATCGATGAGCAGACAATAGAGATCATTATTGATGACAGCGGGCCCGGCATTGCACCACATCAGCGCCGTCAGGCGCTGCAACGGTTTTCATGTCTAAACCCGGCCATATCTGGATCCGGACTTGGTCTTGCTATTGTTGAAACCGTTATTCAGGCACACCAAGGCACTCTGAAACTCGATCGCAGTCCCCATGGTGGGCTTCGCGTATTCATCCGATTACCCGGTACTCCTCTATGAAAATAACTTTCAGGCTATGGCTCTTCGTTCTGGCGTCACTGCTTGCCTTACCGACACTTTCCAGCGTAAAAAATCCATCATCAGAATCCACGTCGTTAATTATTTACAGCGCAACCGATACTGATGCCATACAGCCAATCATTGATGCCTTTCAACTCATTGCGCCGACGACCCGCGTTGAATATAAAGAATTCCAAACCAGTGAATTATTCCAAACAATCCAACACATACCCAAAGAGCAGATGCCTGACCTGGTCATAAGCTCCGCCATGGATTTGCAAATAAAACTGGTAAACGATGGCTATGCCCAGGCATTCAACGATCCGGTGACCGAAGCACTTCCTGATTGGGCTAACTGGCGAGATGAGGCATTCGGTTTCACCTACGAACCCGTTGTCATGGTTTATAATAAAACGGCCTTCGAAGGAAAACCTATACCTCAGACTCATGAGGATCTGGCGCTGGCGATTCGTAATAACGACAGTTTCTTTATGCACAATATTGCTACTTACGATATCCGTTTATCCGGAGTGGGCTATCTATTTGCTTCACAAGATGAAATCAACTCCAGTATCAGCAGCCGACTCAAAGAGAATTTAGGCCGGGTAATGACCCAGCTTTACTGCTGCACAAGCGAAATCATTCAACAAATAGCCTCTGGTGACGCACTGTTTGGCTATAATTTATTAGGTTCGTATGCGATGAGATACGCTCACAATGAACCAAACTTAGGCATTATTTACCCGCAAGATTACACACTCGTCATGAGTCGGGTCGCCTTTATTACTAAACACGCAGCCCATCCAGAAAACGCCAAAGCCTTTTTACGGTTTCTGCTGTCACTGGAAGGCCAGAAAATTATCGCCCAAGACAGCAGCCTGATTGCATTGCACCCAAAAGCGCAAGGAAAATTCACTGCCAGCGCCTTACAACAAGCCTACCCACTGCGCTTTAAACCCATCCCACTGGGCCCGGCGCTCATGGTTTATCTTGACCAACTAAAACAACAACGATTTATCAATGAGTGGAACAACGCAATTATGTATGATGTGGTTGTACCGTAAACACACTGGCTCGCAGCACTGAACAAGCATCATCTTTTCCATCGGACGCGTACTTAGTAAAGGCATAAACATTAAGGCTACATCCATCCCAGCTTCATTTATGATTAAGAATATTCCATATCAAAAACTTGATTCCCTGAGTGCAATCGCAAGAATCCGCTGACCTTGCTTCCATAACCAGCTCTGTTTCTTCCCTTCCAGTAGCAGAATACCTGGTTGGCGTAGAAGCGCCCTATCTTTAGCAGGGTAGCTATCAAGCCTGACGCTGATCCGATAATGTGCTGTTTCAGGAATAAGTCTTTTATCTACCTGACGAACAGCCATTGAACCGCCCGTATCGGAACCCAGCTCTGGATAAGGAAGTGATGCGATAGCGCTCACATCAATCTGCTCAAGAACAACCGGCAGTGCAGGATCTTCTCCTGAGTTACTGATAAAGACACCCGGACTGCCTATCGACAACAGATTAAGGTCCTGCTCACTGACAAAACCTTCCACTTTAAGTGTTGCGGGGTCTACCAATGTTAATAACAACTGATCTTTTCCAACCCATTGATCAGGCCGAAGTATTTCAAGTGCAGAAATAAAACCGGCGAACGGAGCCCTAACACCCAGCAACTGCTGCCTTAGCTCAAGCGCGGCAAGCCTTAACTGTAGCTGCCTTATGCGCTCACGATTGTTCGCCTGTTCCGCTTTTTCTTGAGGAGAAGCGGCCAATCGAGCCAGTCTGAGTTCAGCTAACTGCAGCTCCTCCCTAATTTGCAGCATGGCATTTTCCAAGGCGGGCGCTTTCAGGCGTAGTAAAAAATCACCAGCCTCCACACGATCGCCGGCACTCACATGCAGCTCGGCAACCTGCGCCGGTTCCGGTACAAACATATATTGAAAACGATCAACCTTAATGACAGCCGAAACAGGCACCTCCGTTGACAGAGGTAGTATTCCTAAAACCAAAACAATCACAGGCAATGACCAGGCCAGAAAACGCAGTGGAGTAAAATGAAAATCAGCGTGACGCTCTCGCCAGACTTTAAGCTCTTTGACTATAGGCATTACAATGAACCAGAGAATCTCGACAACGAAAAGCAGAATACCTAATACTTTGAAAAAGAAATGGTAAACCAGCAATGCGATACCAAGGAAAAGAAATAGACGGTAGACCCATGTACACCAGGCATAAGCGATAAGCAGCCGTGCCCGAGGCCTTGGAAGTGGCTCAGGTAGCGGATCATTGATACCCCAGAGCCAGCGCCGCATTCGCCACCGGCCCAACGCAAACGATCGCTGCTGAAGGTTTTCGATACCGATCAGATCAGAGAATGCGTAATAGCCATCAAAACGCAGAAATGGACTTATATTCACTAATACGGAAGTAATCCAACTGGTCGTGGCAACAAAAAAAGCAGCACTGCGCCACGCACCATCAGGCAAAATCCCCCACAGAAACGTTGCGAGTAACGCCAGATAAAGCTCCGTTCTAACCCCCGCCGTAACAATCCGTAACCTATCTCTTTTCGAGCGAAGCTTCCAGGCATCCGTAGTATCGGTGTACAGCACAGGAAACATGACGAGAAAAGCGACGCCCATCGAGGCTACCCTGCACCCAAGCCGTTGAGAAACCAACGCATGCCCAAGTTCGTGCGCACTTTTAACGACAACCAGTGTCAGCGCATACAGCAACATACCCTCAAGACTAAAAAAGTAGAGAAAAGTAGACGTAAAACTGTCCCATTGCCTTAATACCAGCAAGGCACCCAGCAAACCCAAAAACAATATCGTCCAGTGCACCACAGAGCTAAACAGCCAGGAAAGCCTGGGAGCAATTTTAGCCAGTAGCGGGTCTGGGCGAACCAGCGGTATACGCACGAAAAGATAATTGTGCAGCAACCATCGCCAGAGACTTTTTTGGCTATCACGTTTCTGTTTCGCGAAATAATCAGAAGCGCCCTCTGAGCGAGCAATCACCAGATTATTTGAAATCAAAAAATCCGCAAACGCTCGTATCTCAATCGCCTCACACTCAAGCGCCCGACTACCCAGATACGCTGACATTTCCTCAGCGGTAACTCCCGGCTGCCAGTGCTTGATCAGGTCGAGTGCCGACAAGGCCAGAGTAAAGTAACGGTTACGAACACCATCATAAAGTAGCCAACGAGGAGCACCGTCCTCATCATGTGAACCCGGTAATAATTTCAGGTCCTGCCTAAGGGCGGGTAAACGAGCCTCTACCACCCTGCCCACTGCCTGAGACTGGTAACAGGTCGTCGGAAGAGGTAAAAGAAAAGACTCACCCGCTCGCCATATATTTTAGCGGCCCCACGCAATCCGATCCGGGGTGGAGGCCCCTCATGAGATGAAAGACTAACAACCAACCTATAAGCCATCTGCTGATCAGGGGTGGTACGCGGCTCATACGCGGCATGTTTTAGTTGGGCAGACCAGGCTCGCATAGGGTCATTATCCAGAAATACGCGCACATCTGCGCCAGGCAAGAGTGAAATTGAATCTTTGACCGGTAACAGAACTTCAAATTCAACCTGCGCAGGATCAGCAACCAGTAAGATACGCTCTCCGGTTTTAACCGGCCGGCCTTTCCATTCACCCGGATCACCTAACACCGCTACCCCTGAAATGTCCGATAGAATATGCGCCCGAGACAAACGCTCGCGCAGATATTGCCATTGCACAGATTTCAATTGCACTTGGGCTTCGAGTTCAGCAAGACGCGCTTTCTCACGCGGATCCATAAAACCACTTTGCTGAACGGTTTTCAGTTCCGCCTGTGCGACAAACAGCGCCTGATTAGCAATCGCTTCCTCACTTTTTAGCTCATTAGTTTCCAGGCGTGCCAGCAAATCGCCTTTTTTGATAAGCTGATTAGGAGACACGGTTACTTCTTCAACCGCACCATCAATAGGCGCCGCGACTACATAGGGATTTTTAGGAATAACCTCAGCCGGAGCCAACGTACTCAGCCTCACCGGCATAATCAACACCAGCGCCGCAACAACACAGTAGATAACCAACATTTTGCGTTGCCGCAAGCGAGGCAAAAACCCCTGCAATGGTTGCTGCCGGCGTAAAGCAAATAGCGCGTGCCCGGCACTGCCTCCAAGGTGCTGACTGACCCCGTACTCTGCCTCAGACCAGCGCTGCTCGCGAAACAATAACAGCGCTCCGGCAGGCTCATTATCAAGCGCTTCCACCGGTAACGGCTGCCACAAAAGAAAGCTGGGCAATCCTAAGTCTCGCCACTCAACCGCCAAATCATCACTAACATCATCTGCCGCCATCACTTGCTGGGCTGATGATTTTTCTGACCTGATAAGCTCTTTACTGAGCCTTTCAGCCCAACTGATAAAGGGAGAGGTGTAGTCCACCGTTGGAATATCGGAAGCAGCCACTATCTGTGTATGCTCCAAATTTTTCCCAACTAACAATATCGCCTGAGTATAAGGGACACAACGATGTGTCTGATTGACCAGCGTATAAAACAATTGCGCAAGGTCTGAAGCCTTGCGCAATTGTTGTTCCAACCCCAAAAGGGATGCAACAATTTCACTCACAATATTTCCTTATGCTGAATGCAGTAATGCCATAAGCTTATTACCATATTGATCTCTATCGACTAGCTCCGCTTCGAGCTGGTCTGCTAAAGGAACGAAAGTGGTCTGCGGTTTAATAGTCTCAACCGTCTTATCATTATCAGCCTGGTTACGCTTGAGGAGTTCTTCCAGATCCAGTTTAAGCTCTAGCATCCGGACCTTCCCGTCAGCATCGATCGTCTGAATACGCACAACAACTTCTTTCTGTCCAGCCGGCGGGTTAAGAATGGTCATCGAACCTGTAGCGGGATCAACGGTCAGCCAGCCAGGCAAGCTTTCACCACTGCCAAGCGTGCCACTATAACGTTGAGCACTGGCACTGGGACTTGTATCCTTAACATTGATAAATAGCTCATTATCAGCTGTTTGCTCAATACTAACCACCGCCAGAGAAACCACGCCAAAGGCTTCCTGCTGAGTGTCACTGAAGACGACTTCACCTGAATCATTGACATTGACATCCACCGATGCCCGCACACTCGTCTTGCCATCCAGAGATCTACTTTCAACGACCAGAACACCCTCTTTGGCCAAAATCACCTGCTCAGAGGCCTTTCCTGCATCATTGCCTTCATTTACCAGGCCATTAGCAACACCTGAATCAGATGCCGCATCCACCACCGAATCAACAGGAGGGGTAGCTGATTCGCTATTGATATAGCCACTGGTGTCTGTCGGATCTGCCGAGCCATCCTCATTCACCAAACCATCAGGCATACCAGAAAGGGGACTTTCTACCGGCTGTGTATCAGACTCTGGTGGCGGTGGTGGGGTAGTGTCTGCCACCGATGTACCGCTATCATCTTGAACGACTGCCGTCACGGTCAGCTCGAAACTCCTGGTAACCCTGGCATCTTCGGTATCGATAGCCGTCATAGTAATTATGAACTTTCCAGACTCACGTGAGGCACCGGATATAACGCCGGTTTGCGCATCATAACTTAATCCGTCGGGAAGCCCTTCTATCAGAAAATCTAAATCTTCACGACTCTGAACAGAATCCTTATCGCTGAAAAGAGTGCTTATATCCAGTATGTAATCATCGCCCATCTGCACGATAGTCTCGTCATCTATAAGTTGACGCGATGTCACTTCCGGCGCATCGTTAGTACCAACAATCGTGAACCCTATTGTTGCAGAGCTATGCGCATTCTGTTCATCATTCACTGTGACCGCATAGCTGAAGGTTATTGTGTCGTCTTTGTTAAGGAAATCCAGATCTAGTGCGTTGGCATCAAACTCCCAAGCGATCTGACCATGATTGGCCGCATCATCAACACTGGTACTGAACGCACTCACAAGCTGTGCTGCTAAGCCAGCCGGCAGACCACTGACTACATCGCTATTATTGTTTCGCTTCCAGACGATATCATTATTGGATGCGTTGCTAATGCCGACCAGTACATTGTTCTGATCAGCATCATCAAAAGACACTGTACCGGTTTGCATCAATGACTGAGCGCTGCCGTCTAACGCCTCGGTGTAATCTGAGGCTGTCGAGACCTGCACAGTCGGCGTATCGTTGCTGCCATTGATGGTGAACATTAAGGTATCAGTTACAGTGGCACCTGCCGAGTCAGTCACCGTGATGTCATAACTAAAGGTGATGGTTTCGCCTGTCGCCAGGAAGTCCAGATCCGCATTAGAAACGTCATAAGCCCAGCCGATACGACCAGGCGCGGACAAGTCGGTTTCGTTTACCGACAAGCCACTCCACAGCAGTGCTAGCAGGTCAGTAGATAAAGAACCGCCGCTCCATGCCATATCAACGTTACTTGCAGAAAGAATATCAACTTGGTCACCAGCATCTACATCATCAAACGCCACGGTGCCTGTCAATAAAATAGACTGCGCAGCCCCATCCACAGCCTCGTCAACATCATCAGCAGTAGATACAACAACCTCAGGCGCATCATTGGAGCCGTTGATCGTGATGGATAGCACTCCCACATCGAATAGTTCAGTCGAATCCTTGACCGAGTAATTGAAAGATTCGGTCAAAGTCCCTGCTAGTGCAAGCGCTTGAACAGCAGAGTTACTTTCATCCAGTGTGTAGATAAAGCTGCCATCAACGGAATTCATCACAATTTGACCGTATAGTCCGGACAGTTGAAAGTCACTTGAAACCTTTGTTGCTTCAAAACCGAAGCCTTCAATCAAACCGACTCGGAGATTGGCAATACTCAACGTATCTCCGACGTTCTCATCAGTATCGTTCGTCAATACATTGCCGGCGACCGGGGTTGCAGCAGGTGTGGCGTTATTGACACCTCCAGCCTCTGTCACACTAGCGCTGTCATTCACTGCCACAGGTGCTACAGCACCAAGTTGTATCGTGTGCGCAGCAGACGTTACCGTCTCATTATTAGCCATATCATCCGAGTAAGTTGCCTGCACTCGAACCTGACGACCACCTTCGTTAGACGTCACCTGATAGGTACTAAAAGTTGCACCCGCAACATTGCTCCAACTGACACCTTCATTGGTGGATACCTGCCATTGATAATCAGGATCGGCCTGTGTCAGGCCATCTGCATCGCTTAGTGTCGAGGACAGGACGCTACCAACGGTCGGCGACCCGGCGATAGTAATCGCGCCAGCATCATCTACATCAGCAACAGATACGGCAGTTGAAAATGGGCTTTCAAATACGCCGCTGTCGTCAGTATAGAACGACTGAACACGCACCTGTTTGCCAGCTTCGCTTTGAGTTAGCTGTAAGGAAGCAGTCTGAGCCTGAGAGCGTGCGATATCCTGCCAGGTCGTGCCACTGTCTGATGAAACCTGCCACTGATAGCTCGGCGCATTATTGGTAAGCCCGTCATCATCCACGGTGGATACTGTTAATGTTTGTCCCTGGGTCGGTGTACCCGCTACCGTCACCACACCTGCATCGTTGGCGCTATAAGCTGCTACATCCTGATCGCCACTAGCTGCGGGGTCATTGAGGAACAGGGTGAAAGTTGCTGTCTGGGTAGTGCCCCCGTCCACTTCAGTGCCTCTTAGCAGAATATTCAAATAGGCATAGCCACCCGGCAGGTTACCGTTCAGCGTCAAGTCACCAGCATTCTGATCCAGTGCGAGACCAAAGTCATCAACCGGCCTCTCGACTCCGTTTTCATCAACTACAAAGGCCTCGTAGGTGATGCCATCCACTTGCGGAACCCCTGCATTGCTCACTGAGCCTGATAACACACCATCAGGATCCGTGAACGGTGCCGCAAATGTCAGGCCTAATAGAGACCCCGCCGTAACAGTCTGGTCATCCAGCGGTGATGTAATCAACACTATAGGATCATTAGGGTTAGTCACTTGCAACGAGAGTGCCAACGCACCGGAGGTAACCGGCGAGACTCCATCGTCAACAGTTGCCGTTACTTCGATGGACAGACCAGCGCTACCCTGCGGCGGATTACCAGTGAAAGCACCCGTTGCAGCATCGAAGGTCAGCCAGGCCGGCAGCCCCCCAGCGCTACTAAGTTGTGCGGCATAGGTGACTGTATTGCTGGCAGATGCCACAATATCAAAAGCATTGGCGGGTAGCGTATAGCGACCACTACCGGCGCCATCAATCAGCAAACCAGTGATACCATTAACGTTAGGGGTTACTGTTGTCGCTGGTGTTCCATCAACACCCGTAGAATCATAAACGCCCAGTTGGAACTGAGTTGAAGCCGTTCCGTTGGAGTACCCTGCTTCTTTATCATCAGTAGCTACAATCTCGATAAGGAGATCCTGTAGTGTACCGTCGCCAGACAACTTGCCAGTGTTGCTATCGAAAATCAGGCCGGGGAACGTGGAACCGTCAATTGAGGTACGTGTGCCATTTGTCTCGATAATATTAGCCGAATAGCTCAAACCAGACGGACTGTCAGCATCACTAAAAGTGTTGCCTGGAATCTGTAGTTCCCAGGATGTATCCTGAGCATCAATCGATGTCCATGTCATTTCATTAGCCACAACCGGCGGCTGATTGTTGGCAGTACCGGTCAAGTCTAATGTGAAGGAGTTGCTTACCTCTACGAGCCCGTCATCTGCCCGAATTTCGATGGTAAGGTTCTTATCTGCCCAGGTAGCGGTCGGGTCACCACTTAAAGTGCGTGAACTGGCATCAAAAGTCAGCCAGTCAGCCGCACTGCCATCTTCGACGCCATTGACGACTGTAATTTGATATGGCGTCACCCCAACGCCACTTTCGTGTGTCACCCACGCGGTATAGGCCAAGCCGGTTCCTTCAGCATCGGTAAACGTGTTGGCGGGTATTTGCCAGGTCCAGCTACCATCGTCTGCGAAAGACTGGCCAGCCAGCGCATTAACAACGAGCGGCGTATCATTTACACCGTTGAGGGTAATAATAAAGTCTTGTAAAGCGAGGCCGCCATCACTATCACTGACCTTGAACTGGAAGGTATCCGTGACAACCTGACCTGCCCGCAACGCATTGATGGCATCCCATTTATCGGGTGTGTAGGTCCATGTATTATTGTTGGTTGTATCCAGTTCCAGTGTGCCGTAACGACCGGACAGCTGCCATACGCCAGAATCAAGGCTTGTTTCAACGCCACCTCGGATGACCAGAGCCAGCAGGTTAGCATCAGTTTCGATGTCATCAACACTTAGCACTCCCGTTAACACATCTCCCGGCGAAACCGTCAAGTCACTCACATTAGAATCCGCACCGCTGGTCTCAGTCAGCGTTGTGCTGTTTTCGTTGTTGGTGAACTCCGGAATATCGTTTACTGATGTAACATTAATCGACAGTGTTCTAGTTTGAGTACTCAGGCCCGAGCTAGCCGGTGCCGCTGTTGTGTTGTACTCCCCACGAGCGCCATCGGTAGTTGCAGCAATGCCTGCAAGCGTCTGATCAACACCCCGTAAGCTGAGCGAATCCGGTGTACCATTATAATCAGTAGCCGGGTTAAATCGAATAAGGGTATCAGCCGCCAGCAGAAGCCCCCCTGTTTCACTTACAGAACCGACATCATGCCAGGTTGAACTGCCCGCTACCTGGTATTCCCAAACACCATCCGTTGCATCTCCTGCCAATGGGTTTGCTGTAATAAACACACCGCCCAGCGTATCGCCATTATCCACATCTGAGAATAGTGAACCAAACAGCTGGGATACCGACCGGCCGTCATTACTGGCTTGGTCTTCCATAATTGTCGGTAGTTGCGCATTGCCCGCTAGTGACGAAGGATCATTGACCGGGGTAACGGTCAGAGTCATATTATCAGTTTGTATTATGTTATTAATATTCTTAGCGGTTAGCGTAACCACTTTAGAGGTTGAAGGGTTATCAGAGTCATTCTTATACTTCACCTGAAGCAACATATTTGTCAGCACTTCATCGGTTATAGCGGCCTCTTCAACGCGAATATTATCGATATACATGGATGCGCCGGCCAACCTACCACCGGTCTTATCGAACGTCCCTGAGACGAAGACAAAACTATAATTACCATCCGCTGAAACAGAAATAAATTCGGTACCTGTACCACGGGTGCCGTAGTCAGTAAAGACCAGCTCTGCATTCCCCGTATCGACATTCATTAAATAGGCAGCCACATGGTAGTCATCACCAATGTTGTTGGCCTCCCAGTCAAACTGCAGCACCATATCCTTGGTGGCCGCAAACACATCACTGTAAGCTGCGGGGCCATGCACCACTCCGTATCCGCTGGTGGTCAAACGGGACTCTTCAAGACGCAAGCGATTGCCATCTATCTGCACAATGCCGTTATCATAAGTGCCGTAGCTTGTACCGTTGAGGTCGTTATCATCGCGGCCGGGAGTTTGGGACGGATAATCACTCGTAGCTAGCTCTGGTATCACCCAAGTCCTGCCGTTGCTGAAAGTAAAACTGGTAACACCCAAATCCACAGTAGATGTATACGCATTCCAGCCGGCGCTGAATGGGCTTGAAAAATCTCCATTCAAAACAGGGTTGGTGCCCGGGATCGTTGCATTATCAAAATTGATCCGCAACGTACGGCCAGCCTGCCCATTGAGGTAGTTATCAATGCTTCCTATTTTGAGCAGAGCTTTACCAGCTCCTTGGCCTATATAAACATCGCTGCCTTGCAGCGAAACTTGATCTTCAATACTTGGGTTATTAGAGCTGTCGAGACTTAGAATATCTTCTACCTGTTTACCGTTGGTAACCTCAAACTGGATATAGCCCGTACCGTAGTTATCTCCTCCGGTGATCGAAATACCGTTTCCAAGTGCAATTTCGCCCTGCTGTTCGGTGTAAGACTGATCATTCCAGCCAGAAATCACCAATGAATGCTCATATCCTGAAACGCTGAGATTCTGCGTTTCAATCACCCCACTACTGGCCTCCAAGTCCCAATCCCCACCCAGACTTTCAGCACCGGTCAAGTCTTCAGAGGCCGCTACATCGGCCTGCGTCAGTGATGCCACAGAGTCGACAAAATCGCGCCCTGTATTGTCAGCACCCACATAGCAGCCGTAAAGCATCAAATCGCCGGCTTCGCTCAACGACTCGCCGAGCGTAGAAAGCAGCTCAGCGTTAGCCTGCAAATTCTCATCATTCAGGGTCAGGGTACCCAGTTTCAGTTCGCCCACATCACCGTGTGAAAACAGATGAATAGCATCAATGCCAGTCTCACCTTGTAACGCCGTAACCATCTGCTCCAGGCCATTTTCGTTGCCATCAATCAGGATAATCTCGACACCCTCACCCAAACCATCCACCAGACTCTGGTAGTCTTCGACTGCCGTATCAACAAACGCGACTTCTCGACGGTTGCCTGCATCTGCTACCGTTGGTGCCGGTGCTGCAAAGTGAACACTTTGTTCGACCGTGTCCGTCTGTGCAGAATCATCCTGATAAGCAACATCCGTGGTCATTTCCGCCGTCGTTGCTACCGCCGCACCATCAAGCAAGATGCGCGGCTCGAGAGCCATAATTAACGGTTTACGACGACAATGGAGCGGGGTATTGAGGGTCTTGTTTTTCATGATCTAAATCCTTCCATAGCACAGGCGCGCGGCCTGTTTAGATGTATTTTCACTGAGCCTGTGGCACATCAAATCGGGCGATGGCACTCATGCCAGGTATCAAATTGGAATCAACGGGTAGTGCTACACGTACAAGGACAGTCTGACTAACGGTATCGATCGCTGGGATTATTGTGGCCACGCTCGCCTCTACCTCTGCGGCAACATCATCTACCTGCAGCTGCAAAGGCATCCCGACTGTTAGCCAGGAGATCCAGGCAGCCGGCACTACTACTTCAGCTTCAAGCTGACGATCTCCGACAATTTCAATTAACGCCTGCTGTTGACGAATATTTTCATGAGCATTAACCAATAGGCTGACGACACGCCCTTCCCAGGGAGCGTGTATTTCACAACGTTCAGTATTCAGTTTGGCGATACGTAGCTCAGCTAATGATTGCGAATACTCTGACTGAGCCAAAGCAACATCCAGCGCCCCTATCGAGTGAAGTGCATTCAAATCTTGTGCGTTATTACGCTTGATTCTAGCCCCTTTAACCTCAGCAGAAACCTTAGCCGTCTGAGCCTCATACAAAGCACAGTCGAGCGCCACAAGGAGATCGCCTTTTACAAAGGCGTCTCCTGGACGAAGGGGAAGCCGATCGACTTTCGCAGCAATCTCCCCCGATAAAATCGCACGGTCGAGCGCATTAATAACGGCACGTGCTTCATAATCAGCACCGAAACTGGCACCCGAAGCCAACAGAAATGATGCGTTCAGCGCAAAGACACATGCTTTTCGCATCATTTCACTTTGTCTTCTGCGAATGCAACGACAGGCTGCTCACTTATTTTCACAGCAGCGGATTTATCCGTCTCTGTTTTAACCTGTTCAGCGCTCAGTTGCAGCTCGCCTTTTTGCCACTGTTCAAAACGCTCGCCGATCTGCTGGCTCAGATCTTTTAAACCAACCTCGGTGTAGTTTGCTGGCAGTAAATCCATCCCCATAGTGACATAGACACGACCATAGCTGTTTTGCAGGTCAGCATAAGCAACATCACGGCGTAGCTCTGCCAGCAAGGTGTTGAGAGACTCTCGGATCAGATCAAGCGGCGAAGCACGCTTCATTCGGGCTGAGTTCTCAGTCTGCTCACTGATTCTTTCTGCCACATCCAGATAGCTGCTAGCAAGATCAAAGCTTTTGCGCGCCTGGTTATAGCGAATATTAGCAAGGTGTACTTGGGTCAGCACAGCCATGGAAGTAGCTAAGCGCTGCTCTTCGACCAGAGCATCCCTAGTCTTAGCCATACGGTTCTCTGCTCCGATCTTGAACACATCAAACAGGTTCCAGCTAATCTGAGCACCCATGCTGGTCCAATCCTGATTGAGCAGATACTCATTACTATCCTTATAAACACCAGCGGTTAAGTTAATACCGGGCAGCATGTCTAACATAGCAGCCTTAGTTTCAGCAGCCGATATACGCTTTTGGTAATGGTTTTCAATCAACTCAGGACGCTGCTGCAGTGCCAGCTCTTCCATCTGTTCAAGCTCGACAGACAATTCAGGAATCTGGTGCCGGGACGTATTCACATCCGCCAGTTCAAATGCAGTACCAGGCTTGAGCCCCAATAAGCTGGTCAACTCGGTTTTCGCGCCCATCAGATCCTGACGCACGGACTGCAAAGCGCGAAGAATATCAAGCAACTCCCGCTGATAATAAAGCGCTTCCAGAGGCGAACGCAGCTGCTGAGTTTCTATTTCGCGAGAGTTTTTAAGCGCTACGCTAGCGTGCCCTATCAGTGGGTTAATCTTCGTCAAAAGTCGCTCAGCTGAGACTGCACGCCAATAGGCTGCACGTACATCCTGCGTGATGTTATGTACGACCTTGCGCTCACGTTCCTTACTTATCAGGTAACGATCGGCATACTGATTTGCACGCACATACGAAAGCCCGAAGTCCAGAACATTCCAGGTAAAGGCAACATTTTGGGTATCGTGTTCTTTGCTTTGAGACACAGAGTAGGCAGGATCCGGATCCAATGCATCAGGTTCGCCGTCAGAGAAACTAACACTGGCAGAACCGGCATACTCATCCCGTTTTGAATACCCGGCAGAGGCTGTCAGGCTAGGCAGCATTCCATGCTGAATCAGGTCTATCTGCCCTTGGGCAAGAGCAGACTCTAATAACTTCAGCTTTTTATCACGGTTATTCAGAACGGCACGGGCAATCGCTTCATTTAGCGTAACAACGCCTTCTACGGATTGACTCCGTGATAGCAGATCGATATCTGCCTGTGCGGTTGAAGCGACCTGATCAGGAGAAATTACGTTGGGTGTAATTGAACAGCCACTCAAAACAATGGTCAGTGAGGTTGCCAGCAAAGTTCGCTTAAACATGTGCGCTTCTATCCTTTTAATACTTTGAGGGGAAAAATCATAATTCGAGCTATTAGTCAGAAATATGACGAAATCATATATTTCACTTCTGCTGCGCACTCTCCACGCACTCAGGTATAAGTATGAAAATATAGTCTTAATATATCGGCAAAGAATATACGCGATGAAGTCTCAAAGCAGTCTGATATAAAAATTTAACTAACGATGCAACCAAAAATTCTAAGAAAATGGATGAACTATCTCTCTTCGGTGCCTTGTACTAAACTGGCCGGCGAGGCATCTAACAAAAAACATCAACCAAACATGAACAGAATATGAATAAAACCGGTTTGGTAAATAATATTTTTTGAAGTCCTTACTATTTATTGAAATTAAATATTTATCTTTCCTAAAACGCTGCAAATAACCAGATGCTGACATTCTTATATTAGATGAATTAAATATAATCCGCATCGAAAACTATGCTGCGTATACTATCGGGGAACCCCTGCTCGATGAAACCAAGAAACTTCTCTTTACGCATTAGGCGACGTTTATAACTGATTTCATTGCTAGCAAATATAAGCGGACAATCCATTGATTTACCAATGAAAGCTATAATATACCTAGCCTCATAGTGCTGAATTTAATTGCAGACGCCTTAACCATTGATATACATCATTGTTCTGGGGTTTTTTAAAAAAGCTGTATACCAAAAGACTACATAATTGGAGTAATCAGGTAAAATATATCATCTAACTATTCAGTGACATATTTAGCGGTAACGAATCGTCTGTTTACGCGGATAACGAACCCGTCTTTGGTGTCTTAAAACAACATTACACAAGAGCTAAAGCACGTCACCTCGGTATTGACCGAAACCGTATGCGCTCTGAGTTAATGTAAGTGGCGCACAACCTCAAACGAGGTCTGCAGGTATAACCCAGGGTAGATCAAGACCCTGAAGCCGGCGTGAAAAAGGTAAAGATAAGGAAGCGCTTTACTGATACTACGCGTTTATTAAGTTTTCAGCTTAAAAAACGTATTAAATTAAAAGGGAGCGCGTTTACTACTATCGCGCAAAGGTCTCAATGAAAAAAGGCGCCGTAATACATGCAATCGCATATCATTTTGCAAAGTCTTAATTTACTTTTTATTGACGACGACATCCATGTAAAAAGAGATGCATATTCACTTTTTTCTCCCATGTTTAAGTCTGTAATACTCGCTCATGATGTCAGCTCTGCCATGCATTATTACAACACATCACAAATTGATATCATTATTATTGACATTCAACTCTCAGACGAAGATGGCCTGACTTTTATTGATAAAATTCGCGAAGAAAATTACGACATTCCTATCATCGTTTTATCAGCATTATCTGAACGCAAGCATTTATTACGTGCAGCAAATTTACGCGTTGATGGTTATTTCATTAAGCCGCTTCCATTTAAAGAACTCAATCCCATTTTTGAGCGCATTGGTCAACAATTAGAGCATAAGCTTTCTATTTATCACATTGCTGAAAATATTCGTTACTGTTTTTTAACATGCTCTTTAATAATCGATTTAAAACTTACAAGCCTTGGTAAAAAAGAACGCTTATTACTTGAGTTGTTCTTACATAATGCTGGCCGCTTAGTAACAAGAAACACCATTGCCAATAGTATATGGCCACAAACATATATGACTGACTCGGCATTAAAAAACTTATTATGCGAGTTACGTAAGAAAATAAAGTACGACATTATTAAAAACGTACCTGCTCAAGGCTGGGTTCTTACCACCGACTACACAAAAAAAGGCATGAACCAGCAGCATCAGATCAACTGAAAACCCATGATACCTAATATCTTTACTTGACTTCGCTCTTTACTAGAAAAACCCTCCACCTACCTCCCATAGCTACAGGGATTGCTGAAGCGATACCTAACTATGATTAAGCATCAGGAGTTCCCTAATTTTATCTGTACAAATTTTCCGGTAAGAGGGTTTGTATACCGACAGAAAAGGTGATGCTTGAATAAGTTTGGCTTGCCAGCTGTGGTTTGCTGCAAGTTGATTTGCAATATTTTGCCGCTGTTGTGGCAAGGGCACACTAGCGCAGCCAGAGAGTAGCAGAGCGATAAACCATAGGGTGCGTTGTTTCAATATAAAAAAGCACCCGAAGGCGCCTCTCTTGTTTGTCTTGATGATGTGTCTTTAGAACATCATTCTAAAATTAACACTGACCGACTGATCTGTGAAATCTTGGCGAGCATCAATGTTGTAGCTCGCTGTAATTTCAGCGCCATTGTCTAAAATGTATTTAGCACCGAGACCTGCGTTATAAACCCACTCATCAGGTTCAATTCCTTCAGTAGTAAATTGCGCACCACCGCCTGCAAACGAGGATGTGAGACTGGTTCGATCAGTCATTACATCATATCCAATACCGGCATTGGCCATCAGTAACAGACTATCTGATACGGTATGGTTGGCTTTTACGCCTGTACCGATAATTAAGCTGTCAGCACTATCATTAGCCACATTTAAGCTTAATGCACCTGCACCTGATTCAGTGTAGCCATCTACATTGGTATAACCATAATCAGCATGCACATACGGTGTCATGACTGTTTTATCGCTGACTTGGTAGCTGCGTTCAAGTTCAGCACTGAGTTGTACATTCCAGCTATCGTAACCGGCACTGGCAACATCGCCTGTGAAAATACGGCGATTACTATCGTAGTTTGAGAAGCCTAAACCAGCTTGAAGGTTTAAGGCTGTCGTGGCGTCAAGCATGTTAGTGGCATAGACTTTGGCTAAGTAAGTATCAATATCAACGGATTGCGCGCCAGCAGCTAAAGTGCTTGCAACATCACTGTTGATGTAAGCCAGTGCCAAGCCTGCATTCCATGATGATGAGACATCACGATCCATACCCAAGGCTAAACCATAACTATCAACGTCATAACCTGTGACACCTTGGCGGGTATCTTGCTCTGCCCAACCACCAAACGGTTTAACCCAAATATGACGGTCAGTTATAAAGTCATCACCTGATGATAGGCCGCGCGTTAAATCTTGGCGTGAAGCCACAATACCCGTTACAGCATTGGTACTAATATTAGTCGTTTGGGCCATGCCACTTGAATTGCCAGGAAGTAATGATTCAACGGCATCCGTCACTTCTTGTACGGTGGTAAGCGAAATGAGACTGCTTGCTATCTCGCCCGTAGGATTAGTGCTAATGATGCTATCAATGGTTGCTGCTGCACCTAATGTTGACCTTTTAGTGGTCAAAGACTGGGCGGTGGCTGCAGAGGCTAGCGTGAGATCAACCGTGTTGCCGTCTTTGACGGCGTCAAAGTTAAATAGCAGTGAATTATCTGTCACCACAAACGAGCCGTCTGATGTTAATGTGCCTGCCAAGATAACGTTAGTTAAGCTAGGGGGCGTACTCAAGCCTGCCACATCGACGTTAATTTGAGCATTACTAGCAAGTGTAGCTGTGCCAGCGACAATAAGCTTACCGAACGAAGCGGTATTGGTAACGCCAAGAGAAATAACACCTGATGCTGCTTGTGTGTAATTACCACCCAGAGACAATGTCTCGCCACTCTGAATAGCTAAGGTGCCACCATCGACAGTCAGCGTACCGGTATACCCTGTTAACGCACCGGTAAAGCGAGTACTGCCAGAGAGTAACCCGATTGAGCCAGCGCCACTAATAGTAGGTGAAAATGTATAGTCAGTTTCGGTATGATTGAATGCTAAAGCGCCTGTACCGGCAGCAAATGAGACAGATGCGGCACTCAGTGTGCCGGCAGCGACAGCCGTGTCACCACTTGCGGCGCCAATATTAAGTGTGCCTGTAGAGCCTGGACTGCCGCCAATAGATACTGTGCCTGTACCAGAATTAACATTGACAGTACCACCATTGCTGATGTCGAGAGCTCCGTCACCTGACGAACCCACGAAAAGGTCGTCACTATTAGTCCAGCTAGAGCCGCTGCCATCGACAGTAACGCTGCCGGTACTACCTGAGTTGTAACCTATGAACCCATTAGTATTGCTCACCGCGCCGCCATTGGTGATTTCAAGTGTTCCGTTAGCTAACTCACCAACGATAAGTTCGCTACTATTAGCCCAGCTAGAGCCAGTACCATCGACAGTAACGCTACCCGTGCTACCCGAGTCGTAACCTATATAGCCAAAAGTATTGCTAACCGCGCCGCCATTGGCGATGTCGAGTGTTCCATCACCTGAACTACCAACGTAAAGCCTGGAGCTATTAGTCCAGCTAGAGCTAGCACCATCGACAGTCACGTTGCCGGTACTGCCTGATTGACGACCTATGTAGCCAAATGTATTGCTCACTGCACCGCCATTGCTTATGGCGAGTGCTGCGTCACCCAAATCACCAACGTAAAGGTCATCACTATTAGTCCAGCTAGAGCCGGCACCATCAACAGTTACCCAGCCTTTGCTAACTGTGTTGTAACCTATATAGCCAACAGTATTGCTAACCGCGCCACCATTGGTGATGTCGAGTGTTCCCTCACCTACATCACCAACGTAAAGGCGATCACTATTAGCCCAGGTAGAGTCGGCACCATCAACGGTGGCACTACTGATCCCGTCTAACTTATGACCTATATAACCAACAGTATTGCTCACCGCGCCGCCATTGGTGATTTCAAGTGTTCCGTTACCTGAATCACCAACGTAAAGGCTATCACTATTAGTCCAGCTAGAGCCGGCACCATCAACGGTGGCCCTACTGGTACTACCTAAGCCGAAACCTATGAAACCACGATTATTGCTCACCGTGCCGCCATCGCTAACGTTGAGAGTTCCGTCACCTGAATGACCAACGGAAAGGTTGCCACTATTAGTCCAGCTAGAGCCGACACCATCGACTGTAACGCTGCTGATGCTGCTGCCTGAGTTGCGACCTATGAAGCCAAAAGTATTGCTAACCGCGCCGCCATTGGTGATATCGAGTGTGCCGTTACCTGAAAAACCAACGGAAAGGTCCCTAGCCTGCGCTGTACCTGAACTTACTTGTGCTGCACCGTCGTTATCTATAAACGTATTATCAGATGAAGTAGGGACCGCATTGGTATCCCAGTTATCCGTTGTAAACCAATCGCCGCTAGCACCGGTCCGAGAGGTGTCCACACTCCATGCTGGTAGTGCGATAGCACTGAGTCCTGTCGCCAAGAGCGCAGAGCTTAGAGTGGGTATGAATTTAGAGGCTGATGCAGCCGTGCTGCTTTTACTTTTGCCTCTGGTAAGTTCACCCGTGACCATCCAGACTTGACGACTGACATTCCAAATAACTTTAAATGTGCGATTCATTTGTACAACCATAAATAACCAGCCCGATGAAAAAATAGCATATCCATGAATCAGCCTACGTATCCGGCTAGGTCATTCTATGGATGTTTATATCGGGAAAGGAGGAGGTTTAGTGGGAACTTGGGGCCAATGTAACAGAAATTAGCAACGAGCCAACCTTTACGGTGTCATAAAAGTATTTTTTTGGACGTATAAAGCTTTATCAAAGTACCTTTTACTAGTTAATTGACCGAGCGATTCTAGTGTGATTGCATGCCTCGAGCTAAGCAAGTTAGGTTCAGATCGGCTTAGTGTGTCTGGTCATCATGAGAGAAATAATGGACGTCACTACATAAACAAGAGACCCAATATTGGACTTCCCAGACTTTCCTAGACACACAATACTGGGGACGGTTTAGTTTGGACTTGCTAGACTTCTGGCCACAAACAACCAAATCCCTCTGTAAGCTTCCCGTCAAGCGCACAAGTTAATAGCACGGACAGTAACGCCTCAAACACCGGCTTGGTGAAGGTGACAGCCTTACTAATTTCGCGTGCGTTGACTTGTTAGATTTTTACTGTCTAGTTTTCTTATAAAGTTTCTTCGCAATACTCTGAATTCGGGAATCATCCCCATTAGCGAGTGCCTGAACAAGTTTTAATACATCCGTAGGCATTACCCAGATAAACACATAGATAGCTTGCACACATTCTATAAATGCTGGTGCAGGAATCGAGCTTCCGAGCTTCGACAAGTTTGAAACAAGGGGAGCTTCGGTATAAAAGTTATTCAAGGAAAAGTGAGCATCAATAATAGATTTTGCAGCCTTCTTGAAGGTGGCCGATCGTAAGTTTTCGGGTACGTAATCAAAGCCATTTACTTTTAGTAATGCATTTTTTAATCCTTTAGTAGCAGCAATGTTCCCGGCAGCCGTTGCATCTCGATAAGCGTTACCTATTTGCCATCTATCCTTTTCAGGTATGTGAGACCAAATCGGATGAATGAACGTACTAATATTACCAACTGCATGCTATTGAGCCGCATCTTGCTCATGCTTAATACCTGATAACAATACAGAGACCACTGTTTTAATGTAAAACGGTGGTGAGTCAAGTAACTGCTCTATTTGAGGGTCTGCCAATGAAAGTGTTTCTGAAAATAACCTATTCCTTAATTCAGAGAACTCAATAGCAATCGATATATCAGTTTCACCAAGAATATGATTAACGCAGGAGCTAACTAGGGAAGAGGCGTCAATCTTTGACAGTTCCTCACCATTCCTCTCAGCCTCGTCTGACAAATAATGACTCATTATTTCTAAAGCTTGTCTAAGCTTTAGAACACCAGTGCTATTTATGGCTCCAAGTTGCACTTACCCTTCAGTCCAGAACTTCAACCTGACTTTACCTTGGCACCAGGCTTCATTGTGTCGATAGCCCTTGACGATAGCGGTTTAGCGGCTGATTTGGTAACCTGCATCACTTGTTTTGATCTCTTTTATTAGTACAAGATTCCCATGAACTTATGATCAAGCGCTGGGGCTCACTGAACAAAAAAAGTGTAACTTTTTAATTAAAAAAAATGAAACACTATGGACAGTCTAACCCAACAAGAAAACATATAAGCAATTGTTTTATATAGGCATAATAGATTTATAATGAGTAAAAAGACAGCTAAAACAATAGACGTAAAGCCTGAACACACACCCATGATGCAGCAATATTTTAAAATTAAAGCTGAATATCCGGACCAATTAGTTTTTTACCGGATGGGTGACTTTTATGAGCTGTTTTATGATGATGCTAAACGCGCCTCCGTGTTATTGAATATATCACTGACGGCTCGAGGTAAAACAGGTGGCAATGCGATCCCGATGGCCGGGCTGCCTTACCATGCGGCTGAAGGCTATATAGCTAAGATCGTAAGAGCAGGCGAGTCGGTTGTGATTTGCGAGCAGTATGGTGATCCGGGCGCAAGCAAAGGCCCGATGGAACGTAAAGTTGCGCGCATTGTTACGCCGGGAACATTGAGCGATGAAGCGTTTCTGGATGAGTCCCGCGACAATATTCTACTCGCGATCTACTCATCGCAGTCCAGGTATGGCGTGTCGTTAGTCGATATCAGCACCGGCCGTTTTAGTTTGATGGAGCTTGAAGATGACGATTCACTATTGGCAGAGCTGGAGCGCCTGAAGCCCGCTGAAATACTTTATAACGATGAAAGTAATCTGGAAACTCTGCTCAAAGGCCGTAAAGGCATTCGCTCTCAGGCACCCTGGAATTTTGAACCAGAAACCTCAAAACGCTTGTTATGCCAACAATTTAACACACAAGACCTTGAAGGTTTTGGCTGTGCTGAAATGCATATTGCCATTGGCGCAGCGGGATGCCTGCTGCAGTATGCTAAGGATACGCAGCGCTCCTCTTTGCCGCATATTCGTCGGCTCCAAATTGAACAACGCTCGAACACCGTTATTCTTGATGCTGCTACACGTAGGAATCTGGAAATTGATCAGAATCTGGCTGGCGGACGTGAAAACACCCTGCTTAGTGTGATGGACAATACGGCCACGCCGATGGGCAGCCGCTTACTGCGACGCTGGTTGAACCAACCTCTAAGAGATAAAAACATACTGGTACAGCGCCAGCACTCTATCCAGTGGTTACAGCAAAACTATCGCTATGAAACACTCGCTGAAACACTCAAAGGGATTGGTGATATCGAGCGGATATTATCCCGTGTAGGACTAGGATCAGCACGACCACGCGATTTAGAACGCTTAAGGGATGCTTTGCAGCGTTTACCTGAGCTGCAAAGCTTCCTGACGGATGAATCTCGCGCCGATCATATTCAGACTTTAGCTAAAGCCATTAGCGAATTCCCAGAGCAGGCCGAGTTGTTACAGAAAGCCATTATGGATAACCCTCCCGTCATTATTCGCGAGGGTGGCGTGATTGCTGAAGGCTATGATGCAGAATTGGATGAGTTACGAAATATCAGCGAAAATGCCGGCGAGTATCTGATCAGGCTTGAACAGCAAGAGCGCGAGCGGTCCGGCATTTCAACCTTAAAGGTGGGTTACAATCGCGTCCATGGTTACTTTATTGAAATCAGTAAAGGCCAGGCCGATGCGGCACCTGCTGATTATATTCGTCGCCAGACGCTTAAAAATGCTGAACGTTTTATTACCCCCGAACTGAAAAACTTCGAAGACAAAGCACTCAGCGCAAAAAGCCGTTCGCTGGCACGGGAAAAAGCGCTCTATGAATCGCTCATTGCCGCATTAGCTGAGCAGCTTCCCGCATTGCAAGATTGCGCGCAGGCATTAGCTGAGCTGGATACGCTCAATAACCTGGCCGAAAGAGCGGACACTCTCAATTTTAGTGCACCCCGTTTGCATGAGACTCCTCAATTAAGAATTATTGGAGGTCGCCACCCGGTAGTGGAATCTGTGCTGGATGCACCTTTTGTTGCCAATGATCTGTCTCTGGATCCTGAGCGACGCATGCTTATTATTACCGGCCCGAATATGGGGGGTAAATCCACCTACATGCGACAGGCAGCCTTAATTTGTCTGCTGGCGCATATTGGAAGCTACGTACCGGCCGAGCAGGTCGACATCGGCATAATGGATCGTATTTTTACCCGCATGGGGTCTTCTGATGATCTGGCAGGTGGGCGCTCTACCTTTATGGTAGAGATGACTGAAACGGCCAATATTCTGCACAATGCGACAGAATATAGCCTCGTATTAATGGACGAAGTCGGACGCGGAACCAGTACATTTGATGGCTTATCTCTGGCGTGGTCAGCCGCTGAATTTCTTGCCCAGCAGATTAAAGCCTTTACGCTATTTGCGACCCATTACTTTGAACTAACAGCGCTCCCTGATCAGCAAGAGGGTGTTTACAATGTTCACCTGACAGCACTGGAACATCAGGACACTATCGTTTTCATGCACGAGGTTCATGATGGCCCCGCCAGCCAGAGCTATGGTTTACAGGTAGCACAACTCGCCGGTGTGCCTGCTCACGTCATTTCTCAGGCGAGACAGAAACTGATTCAGTTAGAAACTGAAACGGTTGCTGCGGGTACCCACATTGAGAGCCCGCCACCGGTACAAAATGACATGTTTAATTCGGTCATACATCCCGTTGTCGAGCAACTAAAACAGACTGATCTGGATAACTTCACTCCACGTCAGGCATTAGAACTGTTATATTCACTGAAAAGCAAACTTTGATAATGAAAATCATAATAATTAAGCATGGAGGTAGACAATGACCTACGTCGTAACGCAAAACTGCATTCGCTGTAAATATACTGACTGTGTGGAAGTTTGCCCGGTAGATTGTTTTTACGAAGGTGAGAATTTTTTGGTTATTCACCCTGATGAATGTATAGACTGTGGTCTATGTGAACCGGAATGTCCTGCTGAAGCAATTTTTCTGGATGATGAAGTACCGGATGATCAGCAGAATTTTATTCAATTGAATGCCGACCTTGCAGAAAAGTGGCCCAACATAACAGAACGAACGGAACCACTCGAAGACGCTGAAGAATGGAAAGACAAACACGATAAGCTTGTCTTTTTAATTAAATAGCGAAGGGCTTTATGTCAGTAAATCTTCGCTACTAAGACCATTTTTCTCAACGATTTCACGTAACTTACGTAACGCCTCAACCTGAATTTGTCTGACACGCTCACGTGTCAGGCCAATTTCTGTTCCTACTTGCTCCAGCGTACTCATATCATAGTTACGCAGACCAAAACGTCGCGACAATACTTCAGCATGCTTATCGGGAAGCATATCCAACCATTTTTCAAGATTACCGCTAATATTAGTATTCTGCAGTAAAATTTCAGGATCAGATGTTTGTGTATCGGCAATCGTTTCTATAGCAGATTTATCCGAATCACCCATAGGGATATCAATAGAGGTGACACGCTCATTCAACCTAAGTACTTTCTGTACCTTATCAACCGGCTTACTGAGTAGCTCAGCGATTTCATCTGCAGAAGGCTCATGATCCAATGTCTGAGACAATTCACGCGCAGCACGCAGATACACATTCAGCTCTTTAACGACATGAATAGGCAACCGGATTGTGCGCGTCTGATTCATAATGGCACGTTCAATAGTTTGTCTTATCCACCAGGTAGCATAGGTAGAAAACCTGAAGCCACGCTCAGGATCAAATTTTTCGACGGCACGAATAAGCCCCAGATTACCTTCTTCAATTAAATCAAGCAGCGTCAAACCACGGTTAATATATCGACGAGAGATTTTAACCACCAAACGAAGGTTACTCTCTATCATGCGCTTGCGTGCTTTTTCATCCCCTTTGAGTGCCAGCCGTGAAAAGTATACTTCCTCATCTGCGCTTAATAACGGCGAAAAACCAATCTCATTGAGGTACAGCTGAGTAGCGTCTAAAGACTTGGCATTCATTAAATCTTTGTGAGCCAGACTTCCACGACCTCGCCCGCTATTCATGAACTCAGGCTCTTGTTCAACAGCATCTATATTAGACGCTTTACTGCCTTCCGAATCGATTGGCAAATCATCACTGTCCATCTCATTTTCATCAAGACTTGTCATCACCGTTATCACCTATCTATCACTATTATAATAATTATATTTACCTACCGTTTAGGCAGATATTGAAGCGGATTTACTGGTTTACCATCCTTGCGGATTTCAAAATGCAGCATTATACGTGTAGCACCACTATTACCTATTTCGGCAACTTGCGCTCCAACATTAACACTATCATTTTCTTTTACTAAAATTCGACTATTATGTGCATACGCACTGAGATATTCCTGATTATGATTGATAATAATCAAATTTCCATAACCCAATAAGCCATTGCCTGCATACACCACTTTCCCGGTAGCGGCCGCATAAACAGGGTCACCTCGCTTACCCTCCAGATTAATACCTTTGTTAATATTACTTGCTGATGAATATTTACCAATAATGTTTCCATGCGCCGGCCATTGCCAGTTTACTTTTTGCGTACTGCTATAAGATGAAACAGACACATTCGAAGACGATGGTTTTGCAGGCTTCACTGCCGCCAATTGTTTTTCTGTGTTCAACGACGCTTGATTTTTTGCAGTACCGACACGGGTGTTTATTTTTGTAGTGACTGACCCAGCCTTTACATCACTTTTCGCACCCGCAGCGTTCGCAGAATTATTGACAGAAGAAGTAGCGGCAGTCTTTGATACAGTACGAGAGTCTTTTAAACGTAACTTCTGACCAACATTAATGCGAAAGTCCCGGCCAATATTATTAATACTCGATAATTCACGGTAATCCAACCCGTATCGCCAGGCAATGGAATAAAGCGTATCTCCGCTTCTGACACGATAAGTTGCAGGTGCTCTTTTGTTTCGAGATGAACTAACAATTTCTATTCTGTTATTTTGTGTAATAGATTGGTCACTGACAGGGGCATACCCTGATGAGCATCCTCCCAGCATTAGAAGCACGGAAACCAACAAAACGAATTTGATATTGACCCTTACTTTATTCCGGCTGATATACACAATTCATCGATTCGCAGACTGAACTCTTTCCATCCAAAGCACAATTGCCATACCTAAAATAAGCAATGCAATAGATGCCACCATAAAAGAATCCTGACCGTTTAATACTTCATAATTAAAAGGAGAAACGTTGTCCTGCACTAGAGGTATCTGCTTCCCCTGCCTGTCGAACGTATAAGCCGTTGTATACTTCCACGGCCACACTTTATTTAATGAGCCCAGTAGAAAGCCAGACATTAAAGCAAGAGTAAACATCCGATAGGAGGTAAACAACCAGTTAAGTAGCCGCGAGAAGCTTAGTAAACCCACAGCACATCCCGCCATAAATAATCCAATAATAGACAGCTCCAGATTTTTTACCGCCAACAACACCGGCCCGTACATACCTAATAAGAGCAAAATAAACGAGCCAGATATTCCCGGGAGAATCATGGCGCAGATAGCCACAGCGCCTGACAAGAACACAGCAAGGGAGGTCACTTCAATTTCAGTGGGCACAATACTGGTCACTACGTAAGCTGATACGGCACCCAGGAGAAAAAGTATAGTAGAAGTCATATTCCAATGCGTAATATGGCGAGAAATAACCCAGGTCGACGCGAGAATCAAGCCAAAGAAAAATGACCAGAGCATAACCGGGTAGGTAGCCAGCATGAATAATACAATGTGAGAAAGTGTCAGCAAACTAATGGCAATACCACTCAGTAAAGTCACTAGAAAATTACCATTCACATGGTCCCAAAAAGCACCAGGCCCATCGCTGAATAACAATTTGACTGCATCAATATCAAAACGGCGAATACTACCAATTAACTCTTCATAAATGCCCGTAATAAAAGCGATAGTCCCACCTGACACGCCTGGCACGGCATCAGCCGCGCCCATTAAGATACCTTTACACGCCAATATAAAATAATCTTTTAGGCTACGACGCTGACTCACAATATGTATCTCCTTACTGTATTGTTCCCGCCAATAAAGGCACAAATCTAACATTTTCAATGATACGGGTGTCATAATCCCTAACATTGACCCGAACAACCAACTTTAACTGCTGCTGCTCTTGCCCTACAGGAATCACCAAGCGCCCACCGATCGCTAGCTGAGCTAATAGTTCTTCAGGTATTTCCTGCGGTGCCGCTGTTACCATAATTCCATCAAACGGTGCTTTTGATGACCACCCCATACCGCCATCAGTATGCTGCAACCTAATATTTTTAAGCCCCATCTGACGAAATCGATGCCTCGCTTTATCCTGTAAGGGCTTGATGCGCTCGACAGAAAATACCTGCTCTACTAGTTGTGCTAATATTGCTGTCTGATAACCAGAGCCGGTTCCTACTTCTAAAACATGTTTTAACGGCCCCCCCGCAAGCAGCACCTCAGTCATTTTTGCAACAATGTAAGGCTGTGATATTGTCTGGTTAAAACTGATCGGTAATGCGGTGTCTTCATAGGCCCGATGCGCCAGCGCTTCATCAATAAAAATATGCCTTGGGGTTTCTTTAATAACAGCAAGCACTTTCTCATCCTGGATATTTTGCTCTCGTAGCCGCACGATAAGACGATCCCGCGTTCGCCTGGATGTCATACCAATGCCCTGAAGGCGAATATCATTCACAGCAAACCCTCTAACCATTCACCCAGATTATCCATACCGGCATATAAGGTCATATCAATATGTAAAGGTGTGATAGATACATAGCCATGTTCAATAGCATAAAAATCGGTACCCGGCGCTTTATCCACGGCATCCCCAACACCCGCGACCCAGTAACGAATCTTACCCCGGGGATCAGCCACCGCTTCAGGCTTACCTGCCGCTGCCCGATGCCCCAAGCGAGTAATATGGATGCCTTTTATCTCAGACAGTGGCAAATCAGGTACATTGACATTTAATACTGTACGCGCAGGCAGTGAGAGCTTGTCGATACGCATAATGATGCTTTTAGCTATCTCGGCAGCCGTAGCATAGTGCTGCGGATCATGACCCGCCACCGAAATAGCAATCGGAGGCAGACCTAATGAACGACCTTCCATAGCCGCAGCGACCGTTCCGGAATAGATAACATCATCTCCCAGATTAGAACCTGCATTGATACCTGATACGACAATATCCGGCACGACCCCGAACAATCCGGAAACACCCATATGGACGCAATCAGTTGGCGTGCCATTCAAACTAACAAAACCATTATTCTCGTGACGATGCGCATCTACCGGACGACTAATCGTTAATGCATTACTAGCGCCACTGCGATTACGATCAGGGGCAACAACTTGTATCTCAGCCACTTCAGCCAGCACTAACGCCAGCGCTTCCAGACCGGGAGAATAAACACCATCATCATTAGAGATTAGAATTTTCATCATTATTTTTCTTCTGGTTCAGCCTGTAAAGTTTCACATAACTCGCGCAATATACTGGTGGCGAAAGAACCCGCCGGCAGAGAAAAACTTAATAACCACTGCCCTTCTGATTCTTTAACGGCCCGTAAGCCCTCAGGTACTAATCTTAGCGCCCGGCGCTCCTGCTGTAACCCTAAATGCTCAAGTCCTTCTGTTATACTAGCCAAAGATGCCAGTACGCTTCCTTCCCATACCGCCCCTTCATCCGTTACTAAGCTAGTTCCACGCCCCCACAATGGGCCACTCAGATGAATATTATAGGCTTTCAAGCGCGCCACTAAACTATCATCCGTTGCTTCGGCCAGGAAATGACTCCGTGAGCCGTTAAGCATCATCATATCGCCAGGCATAATGTTATCCCACAATCCCTGTGCGACCCGCTCAGATGCAACATGATTAAATAACCAGGACCTTACCGCTGATATATATAATCCCTTTTTATGTCGCTGGCGCTCTTTAAACTCACCCTTGATCAAAGCAAGACCTTTGACGAGGTTACCGCCATCGCGACCAAATCGCTGTTCTCCAAAGTAATTTGGTACGCCTAGTTTTATTTTTTCCAAACGCTCTATAAAATCAGCTTCATTAGTGAGGTGCTTGAGCCTGATGGTAAATCTATTACCCAGCAATGCACCTAATCTTAATTTTCGCTGATGGCGTACCGAGTCCAGTACTTGTATAGAATCACCACCAAACAGCGACCAGTCGATTTTACGGGTGAGAGGCAACCGCACACTAAACCATTGCTCAGTAATGGCGTGTCGATCTTTTTTCCCTGCATAGCCTACATCTTTGACAGGAATCTGACAGAAGCTTGCCAATAATTTAGCCACCCAATCAGTATTTTCACCCGTTTTACGAATCAAAATAAACTCATGCTCTCCTTCACCTTCAGGTACAAAAGAAGGGATTTCAACAACGTAAAAGTCTTCAGGAGTTTGACGCATAACAGCCTGACTGGCAGGCTTGCTATAAAGATAGCTATACTGGGTTGGCAGATCCATTATTTTCTCTTAGTTGCCTCGGGTTGAGGTTCGATCAATTGATAAAAGGTTTCACCGTCGCGAACCATTCCCTGATCACTACGGGCTCGTTCTTCTATTGCAGAAAGACCTTTTTTCAGATCACTCACTTCAGCCTCAAGCTGGCTATTCCTCATCTGCAAACGTTCGTTCTCTTGAACTTGTTCGCCAATCTTTTCCTGTAAATCCAAGACATACAAAATATTAGCGTCGCCAAACCAGAGACGAAACTGAAGGCCTAGCAGAATCAAAAGCAGTAATGCAATAAACCAGCGAAACACAGCTTACCTCAGAATCTAAAATCGGCGTCTAAAAAAAGTCTAAAATCAGAACCTAAAATCAGAACCTAAAATTAGAGCCCAAAAAGGGGGCTAAAGCCCCCTTCTGACAAGAATCGGATGTTATCCCTGACCCTTGATTTCTGCACGACCGTTATACACAGCTTTATCGCCAAGTTCTTCTTCGATGCGCAACAGACGATTGTATTTAGCAACACGATCCGAACGGCACAGTGAACCCGTTTTAATCTGTCCGGCAGCTGTACCTACGGCTAAATCAGCAATTGTAGTGTCTTCTGTCTCACCTGAACGGTGCGAAATAACGACACTAAAGCCTGCATCTTTCGCCATTTTAATAGCATCTAAGGTTTCAGATAACGAACCTATTTGATTAAACTTAATCAGGATAGAATTACCAATATTCTGTTCAATACCACGGCTCAGAATTTTGGTATTGGTGACAAACAGGTCATCACCGACCAGCTGAATTTTATCACCAATTTTCTTAGTCAGGTATGCCCAGCCATCCCAATCAGACTCGTCTAAACCATCTTCAATCGACAAAATCGGATAGTTTTCAGTCAACGCTGCCAGGTAATCACTAAAACCTTCTGCATCAAAGATTTTACCTTCACCCGCCAGGTCATACTTGCCATCTTTGTAGAATTCAGAGGCGGCACAATCTAATGCCAGCGTTACATCTTTACCTAATTCGTAACCGGCATTTGAAATCGCTTCTTTGATAACAACCAACGCTTCTTCGTTTGAAGCAAGGTTAGGCGCGAATCCACCTTCATCACCGACCGAGGTGCTCAAACCTTTCGCTTTCAAAACGGCTTTCAACGAATGAAAGATTTCAGCGCCACAACGCAGTCCTTCAGAGAATTTAGTGAAGTTAACCGGCTGAACCATGAACTCCTGAATATCAACGTTGTTATCCGCGTGCTCACCACCGTTGATAATATTCATCATAGGCACCGGCAATGAAAACTGACCTGCCGTACCATTGATTTCAGCAATATGAGCATATAAAGGAATGCCCTTTTCAACGGCTGCTGCTTTAGCGGCCGCCAAAGAGACGGCCAGGATAGCATTAGCACCTAAATTTTCTTTATTCTCAGTCCCATCCAACGCCAGCATTACGTTATCTACTGCGCGCTGATCTTTTGCATCCATGCCAAGCAATGCGTCACGAATCACGCCATTGATTGCCGCTACCGCTTTCAGGACACCTTTACCCAAGTAGCGTGATTTATCACCATCACGTAGTTCCAGTGCTTCACGAGATCCTGTAGACGCGCCAGATGGTGCGCATGCAGAACCAACAACACCCGATGTCAGAATAACATCTGCTTCAACTGTTGGGTTACCACGAGAATCCAGCACTTCACGTGCTTTGATATCGGCAATCTGAGCCATTGTTACTCTCCAATTTTCCTAAGATGATGTAAATCCCTGCATGCAGTCTTATTGACGGCGCGCCTGTTCAACTAATGCTGCTTCAATAAAACCAGTAAAGAGGCCATGCCCATCACGAGGTGATGAGGTAAATTCCGGATGGAACTGACAGGCAACAAACCATGGATGGTCAGCTACTTCTACTACTTCAACCAACTCACCATCGACAGAACGACCTGCAATCCGCAAGCCTGCTTCTTCAAGAATAGACACATAGTTATTATTAACTTCATAGCGATGACGATGACGCTCTACAATGTCGGTACTGCCATAACACTGCGCTGTGGTTGAACCTTCTTCCAGATGACATTTCTGTGCACCCAGTCGCATTGTTCCACCCAGATCGGTTTCAGCACTACGCACTTCAACATCACCTTCTTCCGTAATCCACTCGGTAATCAGGCCAATAACAGGATGCTCAGTGTTTTTATCGAACTCTGTAGAAGTGGCACCGTCGAGATGCGCCACATTACGCGCATACTCAATAACAGCAACCTGCATACCCAGACAGATACCTAAGTAAGGCACTTTGTTTTCACGGGCATACTTAACAGCGGCAATTTTACCTTCAACGCCGCGCTCTCCAAAACCACCCGGAACAAGAATAGCGCACGCATCTTTCAATATTTCAACGCCTTCACGCTCGACACGCTCCGAATCAATATATTCGATGCGTACTTTTCTGCGCAATTGAATGCCGGCATGTGAAATCGCTTCAATCAACGATTTATAGGCATCCAACAACTCCATATATTTACCGACCATGGCGATCTTAACTTCACCATCGGGATTAAGATGCGCATCAGCAACCGCGATCCACTCACTCAGATCAGCTGTTGGCACATCCAGATTAAAGCGTTTGACAACGATGTCATCCAATCCCTGATCCCACAACATTTTAGGGATGTCGTAGATAGTCTCGGCATCTGGCATAGAGATAACGGCACGCTCTTCTACGTTGGTGAAGAGCGACAGCTTACGACGAGCGGAGTCCGGAATTGCTTGCTCAGAACGGCACACCAGAATATCTGGCTGAATACCGATCGAACGAAGTTCCTTAACTGAGTGCTGAGAAGGCTTAGTTTTAATTTCACCTGCCGTAGCAATGTAAGGCACCAAAGTCAGATGCATAAACATGGCACGCGAGAAGCCCACTTCAGCTTTTAACTGACGCACTGCCTCCAAAAATGGCTGAGACTCGATATCACCGACAGTACCGCCAATTTCGACCAGCGCAACATCAACGTCTCCGGCCCCTTCAATAACACGACGTTTAATTTCATCGGTAATATGGGGAATAACCTGTACGGTACCTCCCAGATAATCACCACGACGTTCTTTATTCAGTACATGCTGATAAACACGCCCCGTCGTGAAGTTATTACGTTTATTCATAGTCGTTCGAATAAAACGTTCATAATGTCCCAAATCGAGATCCGTCTCAGCGCCATCTTCCGTAACAAACACTTCACCATGCTGGAAAGGGCTCATCGTACCTGGATCGACGTTAATATAAGGGTCGAGTTTCAACATAGTGACTTTTAGGCCGCGCGCTTCCAAAATAGCAGCAAGCGATGCGGATGCGATGCCTTTGCCCAAAGAGGACACGACACCACCTGTGACGAAAATGTAACGCGTCATGTGGAACCTGTTTTGGCTGAAAGTGAGGAAAAAAACTAACTAGAGATGGGGCCACAGGTTACCAAAAAATAGCGCTTGGGACAATCAGAAAGGCTCCCATATTACACAGAATCCCTGCTTTTCCGCTGAGGAGGCTAACCACCCTTCACAGATACAGATACCAGGAATCGCAACAATCTCCTCCGCCACCATACAAACGGGCCAGTTTTTCCGTTGCCACGGGGGGATTGACGCCTCCTGAAAGAGTTTTTTAAGCGTTTTTCTACTGCGTCCCGCAGGCCTGCAACTCATGCCATCCACTCTTTTCACACAGACAACATTATCCAGCGTTTTTAATCTAGCGGATGCACCGTGTCCAGATTCCACTCTGAGAACACCACCTGGCCAATCCAGAAAACCTAATGTCAGGGCCAGTGAATTAATAGCTGATTGATCATCTTGATCCTTATCCAGAGCAGAACAAATGTACAAATTGCTTCTGTAGCGCCTAATCCATCCAGACTTAAGTGCGTACTCAGGTGACTTATCAGGCGCCGCCTGGAAAAAGTCGACATCCAGTTGCTCCAACTGAACCTCATTCAACAGCTGACCCTTAGCGTTATAGATCCAACGACGCAGCAGTGTTTTTCGCTTAAAGGATGAAAAAGTTTCAAGCGCCCGACCATTAATACAATCTCGCTTGAAAATAAGCGTCTGTAGTTCATCATCAAGATATCGGTCAAGTAAGCGTTGCTCTTCATCTAATAGCCGGCTAGTCGATGACATCCTCGCAATAACGCCCGGCCAGCGCTGCTTCAGCACAGGAAGTACTTTCAAGCGTAAGAAATTTCTGTCATAAACTTCATGTTGATTACTCGGATCCTCTATCCAACTCAACTGTTCATCACGCGCCCACGCTTCCAGACTATGACGGGAAATAGTCAACAAAGGGCGTACAATTTCAGCAGCACCAATGCTTCTGCTAACAGGAATCCCCGACAGCCCTCTTAGTCCGCTCCCTCTCAGCAGACGAAATAAAACAGTCTCAGCCTGATCATCAGCATGGTGAGCCAGCAAAAGCACATCAGTCGCCTGCACAAAATCACTGAACGCCAGATAGCGAGCATCGCGAGCCGCCGCTTCACTGCTGTTGTTGGGGTATACATCTATTTGAGTAAACGGTATCGAAAGGTTTTCAGCCTGCGCTCGGCAAAAAACCGACCAGTCATCGGCACTTTTTTGCAGATGATGGTTAATATGCAGCACATGAAGCGTATTACGTGGCAGATAGGATGCGGCAAGATGCAGCATCACTATCGAGTCCAACCCGCCACTTAAGGCAACCACCCAGCGTTGACACGGGTGCTTTTCACATGACTCTACAAAGGCTGCAATCAGTGGCGAGTGGCTCATGAGTATTGAGTGATGCCTGAATTTTTATAAACTATTCAGACGTCAATCCGTAAGACATTAAACGTTTGTAGCGCCGATCCAGCAATTCATCTATTGATAACACATCCAAATGCGCCAGAGATTCAATTAACGCTTTTTTCAAATCCATAGCCAAGGCTTCAGGATTACGATGCGCTCCACCTAAGGGTTCCGGCACCACTTTATCTACTAAACCGAGTTCGTGCAGACGGCCGGAAGTAATACCCATGGCTTTAGCAGCATCAGGCGCGCGCTCAGCACTTTTCCACAGAATCGATGCACAGCCTTCTGGAGAAATAACAGAGTAAGTTGAATATTGAAGCATAGTTAACTGATCACACACACCGATGGCTAACGCACCACCCGAACCACCTTCACCGACAACCGTGGAGATAATAGGTGTTTTTAACTGCGACATTTTCGCCAAATTAAAAGCGATAGCTTCACTTTGTCCACGCTCTTCAGCATCGATTCCCGGATAAGCACCCGGTGTATCAATAAACGTCAGAACCGGCAAATGAAAACGTTCAGCCATTTCCATAAGACGTAAGGCTTTACGGTAGCCTTCCGGACGCGGCATACCAAAGTTACGACGCACTTTTTCTTTTACTTCACGGCCTTTCTGATGGCCGATCACCATCACCGGACGCCCCTCCAAACGCGCTATACCACCGACAATGGCGGCGTCATCTGAGAAATGACGATCGCCATGAATCTCTTCGAAGTCGTCAAACATCAGATTAAGATAATCCAATGTATAAGGGCGTTTAGGGTGACGAGACAGCTGGGAGATCTGCCAAGCAGAAAGATTCGAAAAAATAGATTCAGTTAAACTGCGGCTTTTCCCCAGCAATTTAGCGAGTTCGTCAGTAATATTGATCTCTGTATCATCACCAACCAATCTTAGCTCTTCAATTTTGGCTTCGAGCTCTGCGATAGGCTGCTCGAAATCCAGATAATTCGGATTCATTCGATTCTTTCCGCTTAACCAGTAAATAATTATGTCAAATTCAGAATGCAGATTTTACCGTTACCCTTACAGGATAACCACCCTGATCAGTACTCTAATGTAATGCTTTCGTCGCCAAAATGGTCCTTAAGGGCCAAAATAAAGTCATCTGAAGGATTGACCGTCCAGTCTCGACCCAGCCTGACTACACCTGCTGCATCTTCTCTCTGGTATTCAACCACCACAGGAAGCCCCTCGGGCATGCTATATGTCTTCAAAATTTCCTCAAACGGCTTCAGGTTACGGCCTGAAAGCATTTTATCGTCTGATTTTATCTTAAACAGCTTAGCGTATTGCGCACGCGCCTGAGGAATATTCGTTAACTTATTGCAACGCACCTTGAGGCCACCTGAATAATCGTCCTGAACAACCTCTCCTTCCATGATGACTATCGTATCTTTTACCGCCCACTCACGGGTTTGTTCATACACTTCACCATAGAGGGTAATATCTATCCGGGCAGAGCGATCATCCAATGTCAGGAAACACAGATTATCGCCTCGCTTTGTCTTTTTAACCCGCTGGTCCACAATCAAACCCGCAATTTTCTGTTGTCGGCCACGGGCGGGCTGTAGGTCAACTATCTTTTTAGAGACAAATTGACTCAACTCTTTTTCATACTCATCAATCGGATGGCCCGTAAGATACAACCCCAGCGTGTCTTTTTCGCCTTTTAGCCGCTCCTTATCTGACCAACTACGCACGCCGCGATAATCATCAAAAGGGTCACGCGGCGCTTCAGCCTCAACTTCACCAAACAGATCGAAAATACCGGCGCTCTGATTACGCTCGCTTTGATCGGCCGTACGCAATGCATCACCAATAGCGGCCCACAATATAGCGCGATCAGGCCCCAACTTATCTAGCGCGCCGGATCTAACCAGCGCATCCAGCACTCGCTTATTAAGTTTTTTGGCACCGACACGCTTACAAAAATCAAAAAAATCTTTAAAGTCACCAGCACCATCATTGCGCGCGCTGACTATGGCTTCAATAGCACCTTCACCTACCCCTTTAATAGCACCGAGGCCATATAGTATCTGCCCCTCTTCGTTCACAGTGAACATATATTCACTGGAACACACATCTGGCAATGCGGGCGGCAATCCCATGCTTCGGCAATCTTCGATAAAGATCACAACTTTATCGGTATTCTGCATATCCGCCGATAAAACTGATGCCATGAAAGGCGCTGGGTAATATGTTTTCAGCCAAGCCGTCTGATAAGAAACCAGCGCATAAGCAGCAGAGTGTGATTTATTGAAACCATAACCCGCAAATTTTTCAACCAGATCAAAGATATTGCCGGCCAAGTCACGATCTATACCATTTTTATCAGAACCATCAAGAAACAGAGAGCGTTGCTTTTCCATCTCTTCCGGTTTTTTCTTACCCATCGCCCGACGTAACATATCGGCACCACCGAGGGTAAAGCCTGCCATCACCTGGGCGATTTGCATGACCTGTTCCTGATACAGGATAATCCCGTAGGTAGGCTCTAATACAGGCTGTAAACTCGCCAACTGATAATCCGCATGAGGCCAGGCCATTTCTGCCCGCCCATGCTTTCGGTTGATGAAGTCATCTACCATGCCGGACTGCAACGGACCAGGACGAAACAGCGCTACAAGGGCTACAATATCTTCGAAACGCGAAGGTAGCAGGCGCTTCACCAGATCCTTCATTCCACTGGACTCTAACTGAAACACAGCGGTGGTATTAGCGGACTGTAACAGGTCGAATACGGCTTTTTCTTCCAACGGTATCTGTGAAATATCGAGCGGCGCTTTACCCTCCTTTTCACGGGTACGGTTAATCGTTTTCATCGCCCAGTCTATAACGGTGAGCGTACGTAAACCCAAAAAGTCAAACTTTACCAGGCCGGCTTCTTCCACATCGTTCTTATCGAACTGTGTCACCAGCCCATGACCTTCTGCATCGCAATAGGTCGCCGAGAAATCAGTGAGTTTAGTCGGTGCGATCACAACACCGCCCGCATGCTTACCGACGTTACGGGTTACACCCTCCAACTTATAAGCCATCTCCATGATTTCCTGGGCTTCTTCATTACCCGCTACAAAATCACTGAGCGCCGGCTCCTGCTCCATCGCTTTGGTCAGCGTAATACCCACTTCAAAAGGTATCAGTTTTGAAAGTTTATCCGCCAGACCGAATGCCTTACCCTGCACGCGGGCAACATCTCGTACGACTGCTTTTGCCGCCATCGTACCGAAGGTAATAATCTGAGAAACAGCGTCGCGCCCATAGGTTCTTGCGACATAATCGATAACCTGATCACGATTATCCATACAGAAATCGATATCAAAGTCAGGCATGGAGACACGTTCAGGATTAAGAAAACGCTCGAACAGAAGATCATATTCGAGCGGATCTAAATCCGTTATTTTTTGCGCATACGCGACCAGCGATCCGGCACCCGAACCACGACCCGGCCCTACAGGAATGCCGTTATCTTTAGCCCATTGGATAAAGTCCATAACTATCAGGAAGTAACCGGGAAAGCCCATTTGGGTGATGATGCCAAGCTCAAATGTAAGACGATCATCATACGCTTTTCTTTTTTGCGCATACTCAGGGTCATTTTTATCTAAGAGTACTTCTAAGCGCTTTTCTAAACCGTCTTCAGAAACCTTACAGAAATACTCATCCATCATCATCCCGGCCGGGATGGGATATTTAGGAAGATAGTAGTTACCGAAGTCCAGCTCAAGATTGCATCGCTTAGCAATTTCTACGCTATTTTGTACTGCGCTGGGTATATCAGAAAAGAGTTCAACCATCTCATCTGCTGTACGAAAATACTGCTGAGCAGTGTAGTGACGCGGCCTGCGTGGATCTTCTAAGGTGCGACTCTGGTTGATACACACGCGCGCCTCATGTGCGTCGAAATCTGTATCCCGTAAAAACATTACTTCATTCGTTGCCACGAGTGGACAATTCTTCGCTAATCCCAAGCGCACACTTTCGGCAACAATGACATCTTCACTAATACGTCCTGTTCTTTGCACCTCAAGATAGAAGCGACCAGGAAACAACCCCATCCACTCATCCAGTAAGCTGTCTGCCATACCATTACCGGAGATCATAGCGCGACCTATCTCACCTTCTCGGCCACCCGACAACGCAATAAGCCCTTCTGACTTTTCAATTAACCAGGATTTTTTAACCAGCGCTTTATCAACGATGTATCCCTGACCTTCAGTATAGGCTTGTGAGACCAGCTCCATCAGATGACGATAACCCAGAAAATTCTGAGCTAATAAAGTCACACGATAAGGTTCACCTTCATTGTCTGCTTCATTAAGTACCAGAACATCAGCACCACAAATCGGCTTTATACCTGCACCTAATGCGGCTTTATAAAATTTAACTAAGGCGAACAGATTAACCTGATCAGTCACAGCAACCGCGGGCATGCCTGAGTCTTTAGCCGCACCCACTAAACCTTTAACACGCACCAACCCATCAACGAGTGAGAACTCGGTATGCACGCGCAGATGTACAAAATTTGTCGACATACTTTTTCCTGTTAGCTGCTTGACGCATCAAGTAGCTGTGCCACCGGACGAAATGACTTTCTATACTGAGGGAGAGGCCCATGTTGTTTCAATGCCGCCATATGCATCGCCGTAGGGTAGCCTTTATGCTTATTGAAGCCGTATTCAGGATGCTGCTCATGTAGCACATACATTTCGCGATCGCGCACAACTTTAGCCAAAATTGATGCGGCACTGATCGCTTCGACTTTTGAATCACCTTTCACGATAGCTTCAGACGGATAAGGTAATTCAGGACAACGATTTCCATCAATCACCACATAATCAGGCAGAACTTGTAACGCAGCAACAGCCCTTTGCATGGCTAACATGGTGGCATGCAAAATATTGATCTGATCAATTTCTTCCGGAGAAGCGCTAGCCACAGCCCACGCCAGCGCATTCTCCATAATTTCCTCATACAAAGCTTCGCGTTTTTTCTCTGTCAGCTTTTTCGAATCCGCTAATCCGATAATCTTTTTCTCAGGATTCAGGATAACCGCCGCAGCTACAACATTACCAACCAAAGGGCCACGTCCGACTTCATCGACTCCGGCCACACGGCCATAGTGAGAAAAATCCAACGCTATAATTGACTGCATGTTAAAACACCTTTTTCCTGTAGTAAGGAGATCACCGCATCCGCCGCACGCTCATCCGCATTCAACTTTAACGTCTGATTGATTTGTGTAAAACGCTCCGCTAACCGGTCCTGATAATCCTTATCCAGTAGTGCCTTTTCCATCTCACTCGCAAGCCGCTGTGGCGTCACATCATTTTGCAAAATTTCCGGCACTAATTTTTCCCCTGCAAGAATATTAGGTAACGATATGTAAGGGGTTTTCATCATGCGCGAATAGATAGCATAGGTTAACGCGGCCATCTTATAAGCCACCACCATAGGTTTTTTCAGTAGCGTAGCCTCTAGTGTGGCGGTTCCGGATGCGATTAATATTGCATCTGACGCAGCCATCACTTCTCTGGACTGATTAAGTAATAATCGCACATTCAGATCAGAAAACTTTTCATCAATTAGCTTCTTAATCCACTCCCAGCGCTTTTGATTTGCCGCAGGTAGCAGAAAAATCATATCAGGATGTGTTATCTGCAATAGTTTTGCCGCTTCAAGGAAAGGTTCGGCAAGGTATTTCAGCTCACTCGTACGGCTTCCCGGTAAAAGTGCTACCACCTTTTCTGATCCCACTAAACCCAGCCGTGTTTTCACATCCTGTAAATTGGGATCGTTTGCAATCAAATCGGCCAACGGATGCCCGACACAAACGACATCCTGCCCCGTAGGCTCATAATATCGGGATTCGAAAGGGAATAGAGCTAACAAAAGATCGACTGATTGTTTTATCTTGTATATGCGCTTCGACTTCCACGCCCATACGGAAGGGCTCACGTAATGAACGGTGGGGATACCGGCTTGCTTCAGATGAAATTCAAGATTCAGATTAAAATCAGGCGCATCGATACCAATAAAAAGATCTGGCGGGTTTTTAATGAAAGCATGTCGCAGCTTCTTTCTAATGGATAACAGCTCGGGCAATCGCCCTAAGACTTCCACAAGCCCCATAACAGACAGTTTATCCATAGGCACGACCGACTCAAAACCCTCGGCGCGCATCAAATCGCCTCCGATACCTTCAAATTTAGCATTAGGGTAACGTTTTTTGATTGACTGGATCAGGCCGGCTCCAAGAATATCACCTGAAGCCTCACCAGCTACCATAGCAATACGCAGCTTGGTCACATTGACTCCTAGCGGATAACGCCCCGGGATGAGGTTTGTAGAGCGTGGATTAACGGCTGAATTTCAACAGTATTCACTGCCATATCAGAAAGAACACTAAGCGCCTGATCTACCGTTAGCGTTTGGCGGTAAATCGCTTTATATGCCAGCTTAATCTGTCGAATAACATCAGGCGTAAAACCTCTACGCTTGAGTCCCTCAGCATTAATGCCGTGTGGTATTGCTGGATTACCGGTCGCCATAACATAAGCCGGAATATCCTTTAAAACAACAGTGCCAGCGCCACACATGACATGAGCGCCAATATGGCAAAACTGATGAACCGCAGTAAAACCACCAAGAATGGCATGATCAGCTACATGTACATGCCCGGCAAGCGCTGCATTATTGGCTAGAATCACATGATTACCAACAATACAGTCATGAGCGACATGCGCATATGCCATAAATAAATTATGGTTGCCAATCTGAGTTAGCGCATTATCCTGAACCGTACCGCGATGGATGGTACATCCCTCACGAAACACATTGGAGTCGCCGATGACAAGGCGCGTTAGTTCGCCCGCATATTTTTTGTCCTGACAATCCTCACCGATGGATGAAAATTGGAAGAAGCGGTTATTAGCACCAATCGTTGTGGGCCCTTTAATAACCACGTGTGACGCAATAACTGTTCCTTCACCAATAACAACATCAGGTCCAATATATGTCCAAGGACCAACACTAACGTTATCCGCGAGTATAGCTTTAGGATCAATAATTGCTTGTGGATCAATCACTTTTATACCTTTCGATCAGCACAGAGAATAGTTGCTGTACTGACGATAGCACCATCAACTGATGCTTTCACCGCAAATTTCCATATTCCACGTTTTTCAGACAGAATACTGGCTTCTAATTTAAGCTGATCCCCAGGAACGACTGGACGCTTAAAACGCAACTTATCGGAGCCAACAAAATAATAAATGGATCCGTCCTCAGGTTTTTTATCCATGGTTTTAAAACCAAGTATACCGGCGGCCTGAGCCATGGCTTCAATGATGAGAACACCAGGCATTACAGGGTGCTCAGGAAAGTGCCCAGTAAAAAAAGGTTCATTCACAGACACGTTTTTAAGCGCTACGATTGACTCACCCGGAACAAGTTCAAGCACCCTATCCACTAACAGAAACGGGTAGCGATGAGGGAGGTATTCCCTGATTTCCTTAACATCCATTATATGTTTTAACCTTCACTAGAGAAATTATCAGCTTTCTGTTCTAATTTGGAAATACGTTTTGCCATCTCATTTAATTGCTTAAAACGGATAACATTTTTTTTCCAGTTACGATGAGCATCCTGACCTGTTCCTGAAGATAATACTTGCCCTGGCTGAGTCACTGATTTACTAATCAGTGTCATGGCTGTGACATGCGTATTATCGGCAATGGTTAAATGCCCCACTATTCCGCTTAATCCCGCGATGGTACAGCGGCGGCCAATTTTAGTGCTTCCAGCAACGGCCGTACAGCCCGCTATTGCCGTTTGCTCACCAATAACGACATTGTGAGCAATTTGAATCTGATTATCGAGCTTAACACCATCATGAATATAAGTATGATCAAGCGCGCCACGATCAATGGTGGTACCGGCACCTATTTCAACATCATTGCCGATACGAACCCCTCCTAACTGGTGAATTTTAACCCAACCGTCAGGTGTAGGCGCGAACCCAAAACCGTCACTACCCAAAATAACACTCGAGTGGATCAAACATCCTTCGCCAATACAGACATTATCATAAAGAACAGCACTAGCCTCTAAGCGGGTATTCTTACCCACTTTACAACGATTACCTATCACCGTATTCGCGCCAACAAATACACCCGACTCTATAATCACGTGATCCCCAACAACGACGCCGGCACTAATCACAGCGGCGACGTCTATTATTGCACTCGCACTGATATGTGCAGAGTCGTGAATACCGGGAGAGGGCTGAACACGCCAGTCGAAAATCCGGGACAACCTGGCAAAGGCCAAATAGGGATCATCAACTACGATAGCAACACAGGGTAAATCTTTCGCAAACTCCGCTTTCACTAAGACGGCCGTGGCTTTTGTCTTAGCTAATTGAGGTAAATACTTTGTATTAGCAAGAAAAGCCAGCTGACCCGCGACTGCACACTCCAGCGTATTTAATGCGTTAATAGTTAACTCACCATTCCCAATCAGCTGCCCCTTAATCAGGCTGGCTATTTCGACTAATGAGTAACTATTGACTGGCTGCATACTCACTACTTATTAAGTAATTTAATAACTTCTGGTGTAATATCGAAGCCTTTAGCTACATAAACAGTGGCTTTTTTAGAAATTACGACATCATAGGAATTTTCATCAATTATATTTTTGACGATAGCATCAAGCTTCGGCCTCATTTCATTAAGAAATTCTTGTTGGCGTTCTTTGCCTTTCTGCTGTAAAGCCTGTCCACTGCGCTGGTATTCTTCAAACGCCTTCTGAAACTGTAGTTGAGACTGTCTCAATGTATCCTGATCCATCGTCGCGCCGTTCTTCTGGATTTTCTCACGCAAAGATTTAGCCTGTTTTTCAAGCTCTAGAACTCTTTTCTCTTCACCTTGTAGTTCTTTCTTCAGAGTATCGCGAAAGGTGCTCGCAGCATTTGTTTTCAGTAAGGCTTCTTCATACCCCAAAACGGCCACTTTATCCGCGAAAGCAACAGGTACAAATGAAAGAGACAAACAAATAGTAATAACTTTTAAAAACTTCATATGAATTCCTTTTTAGAAAGCATGTAATTTTAAATGCATGGATTAAAAACTTTGTCCAAGGGAAAATTGGAAAAACTCAGTTTCATCAGCAGTCTTTTCATTCAGCGCCTTAGCAAGAGAGAAAGACAGCGGCCCCATAGGAGATAACCAACTAATGCCGACTCCTGCCGAATATCTCAACTCCTCAAACGTGATACCTTCTACACACCGGCCATCTGCAACCGAGTCAGCCAAGCACTCAGTCGCGAATACATTCCCGGCATCGACAAACAGCAGCGACCGCCAGCTACTTTGATTTTCAATAAATGGGAGCGGAAAGACAAGCTCTGCACCGCCGACAGCCATCATGTTGCCACCAAATGGATCGTCATTCGAGTCTCTCGGTCCTAACGAATTATTTTTGTAACCCCTGACTGTTCTTAAGCCTCCGGCGAAAAAGTTTTTAAAGAACGGATAGCTATTATCACCATAACTTTGTGCATAGCCAAGACGTCCTTTGAGGCCAAAAACCCAACCAGAATCATCTACTAACGGTTTATAGAACTTAGTCTGATAGAGTGCTTTGTAATACGCTAAATCACTACCGGGAACCGATACTTCAAAACTTGCGCTGTGTGAGTAACCACTCGATGGAAATATCGAACGGTTAAGATGGTTATCACTCCAGCCTAACGTGCCCTTCACATTCAGGTATTCATTGCCTTCAACAGTAAGAAAGGACTCAATTTCCTCAACCGGCACTGAAGTATTGGTGTTAACTTCAATATTTTCTATACCTAATGAAAAGCTCAGGCGCTGGTAATCGTTAATAGGATAGCCGAACGTCACGCCACCACCATACTCATTCAAAGAATAGCTGCTGACATCATCTTCTTCAAAATCAGTTTTACGATAAAAGACATCAAAACCACGACTCACACCGTCAACGGTATAATAAGGATCCAGATAATTAAAACTGGCTTCTTTTCTGGTCGAGCTGTTTGCTATATTAAAACCTACCTTTTTACCCGAGCCAAAGAAGTTATCCTGCTGGATGCCTAAATCAAGAATAATGCCGTCACTCTGCGAGAACCCTACACTGGCTGTAAATTGCCCTGATTGCTGCTCTTCAACCGTATAATTCAGATCAACCTGATCATCAGAGCCGGCTACCGGCGTTGCTTCAAGATTGACTGAGCGAAAATAACCAGTACGTTCGAGTCGCTCTTTTGTCCTCTCAATGTTTTTTGTCGATACAATCGCCGCTTCCATTTGCTGCATCTCACGACGCACTACCTGATCTGCTGTGCGGCTATTACCACGTACATTAATACGTCTGACATAGGTTTTCTTACCCGGATCTACGAAGAATTTAAGAGAAACTGACTTATCTTCTTCATGAACACTCGGTACCGGGCTGATATTGGCGAACATGTAACCCTTATCACCTAGCATTTTGGTCATTATTTCTTGCGCATTAGTCATCGCTTTACGCGAAAATACCTGGCCCTGCTCAAGACTAATCGCCGACTTAAGATTGTCTTCAGAGACCACCAAATCGCCGGACACATCAACATTACGTAAAGTATATTGCTCGCCTTCATGAATGTTCACGCTAATGAAAACATTCTTTTTATCAGGCGTAATTGAAACCTGTGTTGAGTCTATCGAAAAATTGACGTAACCACGGTCCATGTAATAAGAACGTAAACGCTCTAAATCTCCCGATAGTTTTTCACGAGCGTAACGGTCATCTTTTGTATAGAAAGACCAGAAGCTTGGCAGCTTTAATGCAAATAAGTTCTTCAGGGTTTCATTATCAAAAACCGTATTGCCTATAACATTTATATGTTGAATAGAAGCAACACTGCCCTCTTTAATCTTTATGTTCAACGCAACCCGGTTACCGGGTAATGTCTCAACCGTAGTATCAATCGCTGCACCGTAACGCCCTTGCCCTACATAAAGACGTAGCAGATCTAAACGAATCTGATCTAACGCTGAGCGTTTGAAAATATCCCCTTCACGCAGCCCTGATTGCTTTAATCCTTTTAACAAGTCCTCATCTTTGATGACTTTATTACCTTCAAGCTTAATAAGGCTGACAGAAGGTCTTTCCTTGACCGTTAGAATCAAATAATCACCTTCTTTGGAGATATTAATATCTTCAAAGTAGCCTGATTTAAAAAGTTGCTTGGTGGCATCAGCTATATTTGCTTCACTGACAGTATCTCCGGAAGCGATAGGAAAGTTCCTGAAAACAATACCCGGTTCAACTTGCTGCACACCTTCCAGCCGAATATCTTGCACTTTAAAGGGAGTAAATGCGGCATTAACATTACCTGCCAACAATACCAACCCAAGTACGAGCCCAAATTTATTCTTCATGAAACCCCTTCCCAGTCAAAAAGCATCTGCTTTTTAAAGGCGCATAAAATCATTAACGATGGCTAGTGTCATCAACGACAAAAGCAAAGCCATACCCAACTTAAAACCTATTACTTGCACCCGCTCACTGACCGGCTTACCTCTTACAAGCTCAATGCCATAAAAAAGTAAGTGCCCACCATCAAGCACAGGTATTGGCAACAGGTTCAAAACTCCCAAGCTGATGCTTAAATAAGCAAGAAAGCTAATGAAAGGTTCAAAACCCGATGCCGCCGAAGCACCAGCCACTTTAGCAATCGTTATCGGACCACTCAAGTTTTTTACCGAGATAACACCGCCAATCATTTTCCCGATGGAATCCAGCGTCAAAGCAACCATGTGAACTGTTTTATTAAACGCAACCCCTACCGCCTCAACTGGCCCATATTGAATGGTTCGAAGCATAGCTACAGGCCACTGCGGAGGAGTCACCCCTGCGCCAATGACGCCTTGTATTTCACCACTGTCCAGCTGCCTGCTGGCAGGTAACACTCTAAGGTTACGAACATCGGTTCCACGTTTAATTAAAAATTCTAATTCCTGATCAGGTGATTGCTGAATAATCTTGACCAATGCCTGCCAATTATCAATAGGTTCTGCATTAACCTCGACAACAATGTCACCTACTTTTAATCCAGCTTGTTCAGCAGCACCACCTGGTATTATTTGACCAAGCACCGGCTTCACTTCAGGTCGGTACGGCTGAATACCCATGGCGAACAACGGCGATTCGCTTTCAAGATCGACATTCCAATCTTTCAAGACAACATCATAATATGTCGGCATAGCAGATGCCGATGATATAGCTGCCAGCGTCAGCGCACCTGATTCACCAATACGCGAAGCAAAGCGAAGGTTCACTTCCTCCCAGGAACGTACCCGATGCCCATCAATTTCTACCAACTCCACACCCTCAGGCACACCTGCTTGAGCGATAACAGAACCCGGCACAACAGAACCAACGACAGGTACAACCGTACTAACACCGACGACAAACATAAGCCAGTAGGCAAAAACAGCGAAAATCAGATTCACCGCAGGCCCTGCAGCCACAATAGCAATGCGCTGCATAACCGGTTTGTTGTTAAATGCTTGTGATCTCAGGTGTTCAGGCACAGGGCCTTCACGCTCATCCAACATCTTAACGTAACCACCTAAAGGAATCGCGGCGACAGAATACTCCGTGCCATCTTTACCTTTACGCAGCCATAACGACTTACCAAAACCAATAGAGAACCTGAGTACTTGCACGCCGCAACGACGGGCGACCCAAAAATGGCCCCACTCATGAATAGTAACTAATATCCCAAGCGTAACAATAGTCGCCAGAAGCGTTTGAATAATTTCCATCAATGATTCACACAATAGGCAAGAAAGTTAAGCCAATAAAATAGAAAGGGGCGGCTGCAAGAATACTATCTATTCGGTCCAACACACCACCATGCCCAGGCAAAATTGAACCGCTATCTTTTATCCCGGCATGCCGTTTAAGCAAACTTTCGAACAGATCACCCATAACCGACACAAGACCCACCAAAAAACTCAACAGCATCAAATAGACCGTTGCGTCCAATTCAAGTTCATTCCACCAAGAAAATACCACAACCGTGATCCCGACGGCTACTAATCCGCCATACATACCTTCTCTGGTTTTACCGGGACTTACATGCGGCGCAAGTTTAGTTTTACCCCAGCGTTTACCCGAAAAATAAGCACCTATGTCTGCGGCCCAGACAATTAACAAAATAAGCAATAACCAAGCATTACCTGATTCTAACGACTTCAGTTCAAGCATACTCAACCAGGCAGCTGCAAGAATAAGAACTCCGCAAACCGATCTGACAGCCGACTTGGCCCATATACCGGGAGATGGGTAACGAACCACCCAGACGAATGCCATTAACCAGATCAAAACCGCGGGAAGAAGTACAAAATAATACTGCCCCAATGTAAAGAGCCAGCCACTAATCACAATCACCAAAAACACAATAGAGGAGAAAATCAGACGATATATCGGCTTTTTCATTCCCGACAATAACGCCCACTCCCAAGCACCAATCAGTGTTACTGCAGCAAAAAACACAGCAAAGCCTTTAACCGACAACAAAAATACACCACACAACACCAGAGGAGCCAATATTGATGCCGTCAAAATTCTTTGTTTAAGCACTCGTTTTCGTCCCTAGCTGTTCACTGGTTTTACCAAAGCGCCGCTCGCGGGTACAAAAATCGCGAATAGCCGCAGCTAAAGAAACTTTATTAAAATCAGGCCAATAATCATCAACGAAATAATATTCCGTATAGGCCATCTGCCAAACCAGAAAATTACTGATTCGGCTTTCGCCTCCCGTTCTGATACAAAGATCCGGGTTTGATTGATCATGAAGCAATACATATTCATCGAAAACAGACTCAGTAATATCTTCTGGCTGTCGGCTACCGCTAACACACTCTGCCGCCAAACGTTTGGCGGCCTGAACTATATCCCACTGGCCTCCATAGTTAGCCGCTACATTCAATGTCATGAGCGTATTATCCGCTGTCAGCTCTTCAATCTTAGCTATCTTACTTTGCAGCGTTTTACTAAAACGGGTTTTATCGCCTATCACATTCAAACGGATATTATTTTTATGTAGTTTCTTCCCCTCACGACTTAACGCCAGACCGAAGAGCTCCATCAAGCCTTTGACTTCCAATTCAGGGCGCTTCCAGTTTTCACTACTAAAAGCAAAGAGTGTCAGTGACTGAACACCGTATTCAACACACCCTTCAATAACACTACGCACACTATCAACACCAGCCTTATGACCTGCAAGGCTTGGCAAACGGCGTGCTTTCGCCCAACGGTTATTGCCATCCATTATAATCGCAATATGTTTTGGCAACACCTTATCAGATGGTATGTTTAATTTAGCATGTACTGACATATAGAGGGGCAGACAGGCCAGCTCACACCGGCCCTCCTTCTGATTTAGATTTCCATCAGGTCGGCTTCTTTTTGCTCAAGCAAGCCATCGAGTTCTGATACATATTTATCGGTCAGTTTTTGAATACCTTCCTGACCACGACGCTCATCATCTTCTGAAATCTCTTTCTCTTTCAGCAACTCTTTCAGATCATTATTAGCATCACGTCGAATACTGCGCAACGATACCCGCGCCGATTCAACTTCCTGCCGTGCCTGACGAATATACACCTTCCGTGTTTCTTCTGTCAGCGCAGGCATCGGTAAGCGAATCACGCCGCCATTACTGGAAGGATTCAAACCTAAATCGGACTTATAAATAGCTTTTTCGATATCCGAAATAGTTTGCTTTTCCCAAGGGGATATCAGCAAGGTCCGTGCATCTTCTACCGACACATTGGCAACCTGCTGCAACGGAACAGGAGCGCCATAATACATAACCTGAACAGAATCCAATATACTTGGATGAGCACGCCCTGTACGGATTTTTTTAAATTGAGACACCAAGCCTTCGACGCTTTTTTGCATACGCACGTCAGTATCTTTAGCTATTTCATTCAGCATATTGATCTCCTGTTACCTCGTCACATATCAACGTGCCCTCATCACCGCCAACCAGCAGATTAACAAGCGCACCCGGACGATTCATATTAAACACTCGGACAGGCATTTTATGGTCCCGGGTCAGACAAATTGCTGTTAAGTCCATAACACCCAACTGTTTTTCCAGTACTTCATCATAAGACAGACGCAGATAACGCTTAGCCGAAGGATCTTTCATCGGATCGGCTGTATACACACCATCCACTTTTGTTGCTTTCAACACAACATCAGCATCAATCTCAATACCTCTCAAACAAGCAGCAGAGTCGGTCGTAAAGAAAGGATTACCGGTGCCCGCAGAAAAAATAACCACATCTCCCTGACTTAAATAGCGTATAGCATTACGTCGATCATAATGATCGACCACACCGCTCATCGGGATAGCAGACATAATACGAGTGGCAATATTCGACCGCTCAAGCGCATCTCTAAGTGCCAATGAGTTCATCACCGTCGCCAGCATACCCATATGGTCACCAGTCACCCGATCAAGCCCCGCCGCACTTAGCGTTGCCCCACGAAATAAGTTACCACCGCCAATAACGATACCAACCTGCACGCCGATACCAACCAACTGACCTATTTCAAGCGCCAGACGATTAAGAACTTTAGGGTCGATACCAAAATTTTCTTCCCCCATTAAGGCCTCGCCGCTTAACTTAAGAAGAATACGTTTATATTTGGCGTGTCTAGAATGTACAGCAGGCATGGAGGACCTCCGCAGAACGAAGTTAAAAGGACTTAAATTAGTGCGCGTACTGTAACACAGCACACACACCTTTTTAGCGAACAGTATTATTTATTATTTAACTGGGCTGCCACTTCTGCTGCGAAGTCAACGTGCTCAATTTCAATACCATCGCCAACTTCCAGACGAGAGAAAGATACCACTTCACCGCCGGCAGCTTTAACCATTTCACCCACTGTTTGCTCTGGGTTTTTAACAAACGCCTGCTCAACAAGACTGTTTTCTGCCAGGAATTTATTGATACGACCCACAACCATTTTTTCTGCAATTGCAGCTGGTTTGCTTGCCATATCTGGCTGCGCCATAATGATTTCTTTTTCTTTGGCGATAACTTCTTCAGACATATCGCTCTGAGAAACGACCTGCGGATTAACCGCAGCAACGTGCATCGCAACGTCCTTAGCTACTTCTGTATTAGCGCCTTTCAAAGACACCAGTGTAGCGATACGATTGTTGCTATGCACATATGCACCAATCATTTCACCTTCAACAATAGAAATGCGACGAACACCGATATTTTCACCGATTTTCTGGACCAGAGATTCACGAGCCGATTCCAACTCACCCGCCATCAGTGCAGCAACATCAACAGACTTAGCAGCAAATGCAGCAGTAAGCACTTTATCTACAAAAGCGAGGAAACCTTCATCGCGTGCAGCGAAATCAGTTTCAGAGTTAACTTCAACGATAATACCATAAGAATTATCATCAGCAACGCGTGCAGCAACAACACCATCAGCAGCGGTACGACCTGCTTTTTTAGCGGCTTTCATGCCTGATGATTTACGCATTTCATCAATAGCGGCTTCAACATCACCGCCGGCTTCAGTTAGTGCTCTTTTGCACTCCATCATACCCAAACCAGTACGATCGCGCAGTTCTTTAACTAACTTAGCTGATACACTTGCCATCTGAATTACCCCTTGATTACGCATTCAATCAAAATCTAAAAAAGGGGAGCATAGCTCCCCTTATACTCAACGCTGTAGAAGATATAACTTCACAGCAACAGAAATTATTCTGCCGCTGGTGCTTCTACTTCAACAAATTCACTCTCAGCAACAGCTTCAACATCACCACCACACGCATCAGCTATAGACTTAACATAGATCTGAATCGCACGCAGAGCATCATCGTTACCAGGAATAACATAATCAATGCCATCCGGGTTGCTGTTAGTATCAACAACGCCGATAACCGGAATACCTAGCTTGTTAGCTTCGTTTACCGCAATACGCTCATGGTCAACATCGATAACAAACAGAGCGTCTGGCAAGCCGCCCATATCTTTAATACCACCGATAGAACGATCCAGTTTTTCCATTTCACGTTGACGCATCAATGCTTCTTTCTTAGTCAACTGTGTGAATGTACCATCCGCAACAGCAGCTTCAAGCTCACGCAAGCGACGAATTGACTGACGAATAGTTTTATAATTCGTCAACATACCACCCAACCAGCGATGGTTAACGAATGGCATACCTACACGCAAAGCTTCTTCTTTAATAATTTTGCTGGCAGCACGCTTAGTGCCCACGAACAAAATTTTATTTTTATTCTGCGCCAAACCTTCAACCACGTTGATAGCACCGTTTAGTGCTGGCAATGTATGCTCAAGGTTAATGATATGAATTTTATTCCGTGCACCAAAAATGTACTGAGACATTTTAGGGTTCCAGTAACGGGTCTGGTGTCCAAAGTGAACGCCTGCTTTAAGCAGTTCGCGCATTGTAACTTGTGCCATTTTTAGCATTTCCTGTTTTTAATTGGGTTCAACCTCCACATATCCCAGCATCCAACCGTAAAACGGCACCCGGAAACTGTGACGATATGTGTGTGAGATATTCCTCGAAACACCTAGCGCATTTCGGGAGCGCGTTTTATACCATAAGATAAGACCAATTTGAAGGTCGACTTCGCTAAGAAGCGATAATTCGGTACAATCTATTGATCTGAATTTAACACGCAGACTCAACTGCGGTAGAATTCGACATTCATTATTTTAAGGAAAACCATGTCTATTATTATTAAAACTGCGGACGAGATTGAAAAAATGCGTATCGCAGGCAAACTCGCCGCCGATGTTCTGGAAATGATCGCGCCTCATATCAAAGCCGGCGTCACTACCAATCAACTCGATAAAATTTGCCATGACTATATTGTCAATGAACAACAAGCCATCCCTGCACCCCTTAATTATCACGGCTTCCCGAAATCCATCTGCACTTCTGTGAATCAGGTTGTTTGTCATGGCATCCCTAATGACAAACCACTAAAAGATGGTGACATGGTCAATATTGACATTACCGTTATCAAAGATGGCTACCACGGCGACACCAGCAAAATGTTTTTCGCAGGAAAAGAAATCCCTCACGCTAAACGCTTAGCCGAGGTCACATTAGAATGCCTGTACAAAGGCATTGAACTCGTCAAGCCAGGTGTTTTTCTGGGCGATATCGGACATGTGATTCAACAGCATGCTGAAGCCAACCATTACACGGTCGTCAGGGAATATTGCGGACATGGCATTGGAGCAGGATTTCATGAAGATCCACAAGTGCTTCACTATGGCCGTGCAGGCACAGGCATTCAGCTTGAGGAAGGTATGATTTTCACCATCGAACCTATGATTAATGCCGGTAAACGCCAGGTAAAAACATCGAAACGCGATGGCTGGACTGTAGAAACAACAGATCGACGCCTGTCTGCTCAGTGGGAACATACTATCCTGGTCACAGAGACAGGCCACGAAGTATTAACCCGACGCCCTGACGAAACCTTTTAATCATCTGAGATTAAATTATGAACACTACCCTGCAAGCCCTTGCTGAAACAGATGACTTTCTTGATATCCTGGCATTCGAAGAACGCCTGGCCAGCGGCGAAGCACCCATCCAAGTCTTCAAGAGCACGATTAAAAAAGCCCAGGCGGCAATGGATGCACGCTTTAAATCTGGCGGCGACATCCGCAAATTGATCTATGGGCGTGCAGGTGTCATTGACAAAATACTCACGTCTGCCTGGCATCTTTTTACATGGCCTGCCGACGAGAAAATTTCTCTGATAGCGGTCGGAGGATACGGACGCGGCGAATTACATCCACATTCGGATGTAGACCTTTTGATTCTTGTCGACGACATTGATCCGGCGATTTACGAAGAGAGTATCAGTCAATTTTTAACCTTATTGTGGGATATCGCGCTGGAAATAGGCTCCAGTGTACGAAGCATTGAAGATTGCTACGACCGGTCTCGTGATGACATTACTATTGCTACTAATTTGATCGAGTCTCGCCCTTTAACCGGTGATCCGGCACTGCATCAGCGCATGTATGACCGAGTCACTTCGGAAGGCGCCTGGACAGATAAAGAATTCTTTATCGCCAAATTGAAAGAACAAAAAGCGCGCCATCAGAAGACCAACAACACAGAATACAATCTTGAGCCTAATTTAAAAAACTCGCCAGGCGGACTCAGAGATTTACAAACGATCGGCTGGGTAGCAAAACGCCACTTTGGTGCCACCTATATTCGTGACCTGGTAGATCACGGCTTTGTCACGGAATCAGAACTGGAAACCCTCAACAGGGGTGAACTCTATCTCTGGACCGTACGCTACGCTCTGCACATGCTTTGCAGACGCCGGGAAGACCGCCTGCTATTTGATCATCAAAGAACACTGGCTGATTTTTTTGGTTATAAAGACCAGCATGGCGCACTCGCCGTTGAGCAGTTCATGAGCAAATATTATCGGGTTGCCATGGCTATGGGAGAGTTTAATGACATGCTCCTGCAGTATTTCAACGAAGCAATCCTGAAAATTGAAGACAAACAAACCGTTACCTCTATCAATAAACGCTTCCAGATTCATAATAACTATTTAGAAGCAACTTACGACAAAGTCTTTGAACATCACCCCTTTGCTATCCTCGAAGCCTTTGTTTTACTCGCCCAGCATGACGAGATACTCGGCGTAAGAGCATCCACCATCCGCCTGCTCAGAGATCACCGCCATCTGATTGATGATGATTTTCGCAACGACTTGCGCAACACCAGCCTGTTCATGGAACTTCTGCGCTCTCCGAATGGCGTATCAACCGAACTTAATCGCATGAACCGGTACGACATTCTTGGCCGATATCTGCCTGAATTCGGAAAAATTGTTGGCCAGATGCAGCACGACCTTTTCCATATTTATACCGTCGATGCGCATACTATGAAAGTCATTCAGAAAATGCGTCAATTCCGCCACGCCGATCATCGTGAGCAATTTCCTATCGCTCACCGGGTCGTCAACAACCTTCCAAAAATTGAACTACTTTATATCGCAGGCCTCTACCACGATATCGCCAAAGGCCGTGGTGGCGATCATTCAGAACTGGGCGCGGAAGATGTATTGATTTTCTGCGATCGCCATCATCTGGGCAAATGGGATGGTCATCTGACAGCATGGCTGGTACGCAGTCATTTATTAATGTCGATGACAGCTCAGCGAAAGGACATCACTGATCCTGATGTTATACATACGTTTGCCATGCAAGTCCGTGACATTGTTCACCTTGATTATCTCTATGTCCTGACCGTTGCCGATATCAATGCAACCAACCATACCCTGTGGAACAGCTGGCGCGCCACACTGCTCAGACAGCTTTACATGGAAACCAAACGCGTACTACGACGCGGCCTAGACAACCCCATCAATAAAGAAGACCGTATTGAGCAAGTTCAAAACGAAGCGATGTTCGTCCTGGCTCATTCGGGCCAACCGGATGATGAAATCAAAGAGTTCTGGAGCACATTAGGCGAAGATTACTTTCTACGCGAAGATGCTAAAAATATTGCATGGCATACCCAGTCAATCCTGGAGCACGGATCAAGTGAACTACCCTTAGTATTAATTCAGAAAACCTCTTATCGGGTTTACGAAGGCGCTACCGAGATCTTTATTTACAGTAAAGATATGCCGAATCTATTTTCGGCAACGGTCGCAACGCTGGATCAGCTACACCTCAACATTCAAGACGCACGCGTCATTCTGACTGACGACGGCAGAACACTAAACACCTACACCGTACTGACCGACGACAATGAACCCTTGTCTGAAAATCCAGGCTATCTGAATAGTATTCAAGAGCGTTTGATTGAAGAACTTGATGATCCGGATGATTACCCTGACATCATTCATCGACGCGTGCCCAGACAGATGAAACTATTTGCCATGCCGACCACAGTTAGCCTGAGCAATGATCCGAATTTACAGCTCACTATCATGGAAGTCCGCAGCCCTGACCGGCCGGGATTACTGGCACGTATTGGTCAGATATTTTCAGAACTCAACATCGCTGTGCGTAAAGCTAAAATTTCCAGTGTAGGCGAAAGGGTTGAAGACTTTTTCTTTTTAACTGATGCGGATGGGCTTCCGATAAGCGACCCGGAACTGTGCCAGGAGCTACAAACGCGTGTTTGCAGAGAGTTGGACGAACATATCCGTGATGAATAAACAACAAGGCATTATTATGAACGAACAGACCAAGACTGAAATTGAAGCAGCTGCTTTTCGGCAACTGGTTGCGCATCTCGATAAGCGCAAAGACGCACAAAACATAGACCTGATGAATTTAGCTGGTTTCTGCCGAAACTGTTTATCAAAGTGGTATAAAGCCGCTGCCGAAGAACGCGGCATAGAGATGGACTACGAACAAGCCAGAGAAGCCATCTACGGCGAACCTTACTCCGAGTGGAAGCAAAAGCATCAGCTAGAAGCGACGCCCGAGCAACTCGCCGCTTTCGCGCAGAAGGACTCCCAAAAATAGAAAACGCGAAGCACTAAACGCATATCAATTAACTCAACTGTAGCGGTTTATTCAATCCAGGCACGCTGCAGTTGATTCATATCCACTTCTAAGATCGTTGCATAGGTATCATCCTGTACAGGATAAGACTTAACAACCCGAGCCCCTCTGACAAATCCAGCCACGGCTGCTTTAAACGAATCCTTCTGCACAACCATATCCTGCACTGTCGTTGTACCAAAAATATACTGCCCGTGCACCACACCAACCAGCTCTTGGTAAGCTCTGAGTTTAGACGCGCGCATGGCCATAATCACTTTTTGCTGACGCGTATCACCGGGCTGCAAACTAATCGGTGCATACCCTGTAGCCTGCACCCACGCAGGCGCGGGCGCACTGTGTTTTACAAATGACGGGGTTGGCAGTTTATCCACCATTTCAGCAGCGGTTATCCTGACGGTTTCACAGCCAGCCAACATAACCACCCACATTATTAACAAAAGCCTCATTTAAGCTCCCTCATAGGACCCGTACCGTTTTCAATGATATAACCATTGCTGAGCGCCTTAACAGGATCAAATCCCGGCAATGCTCCTTCTAAGCGTTTATTAGAGATATGCGTCTGCGCAGAAGCCAGCACTTGACGAGTCGTGGTATCCAGCACCCTGGCATTAATAACAATACCATCAGGATGGTGCGCATACGTTCCGGTCAGCACAAAGTAGATCTTGTACCGTTGCCGTAAAGCAGAAATATTTTGTTTTGAGACAGGAGATTTTTCCGTCGTTGCCAAACTAACCGCACGGTAATCCACAAGATTATATCCACGTTGCTGCAAAGGAAAAATAAAACTTTCAGACAAGCGATCACCCAACAACGGATCTGGCACACTATTACGTAACGACGAAAACGGCAAAACCGCAATAGGGAAGCGCTTTACCCGGTTCTGATTTAAGCCGTTTACCAGTTGAATAGCCATCTGCTCTACCGCCTCACTCACCGGATCAATCTCTACATCCATATCTGATACGGTATTATAAGGCACAGGTTCGGCATGAGCCATATTGCGTGCTTCAGCCAAGATAGCCCTACTGGCCTGTGGGCTAATAATATTGACCGGAACCGGTTGGCGATAACTACAACCCATTAAGCTCAACAGCAGGATTAACCCAATATTTTTTATCATAACCGCCAGTTCGCACTCCGTTCACATCACCTCTTTCACACTTTTTAGCGTAACAAGGCAGACATGATTTGCATGTAGGACCTAAATTGCATACCTTTTCGTCTCTTACTCTTATATCGGTCAGGTTGCTCACATGTTGAGACATTTTCAATATTATTTATTTTGTCTGGCGTTATTGCTATGCACTTTCCATGCATCCGCGACAACAACCGTCGAAGCCATAGGGCAAGCCCTCATCTATAACAACGACCTGGGCAAAGCACGCGAGCAAGCGATTACAGACGCTAAACAACAGGCATCGTTACAAGCAGCTGCTTTTATCAGCAGCACGCAGCAACTCGAAGATGGAATTCTTGAAATTGATAACATGCGCATTTCAACCATGAGCGCATTAACTAATATCGAGATCATTGAAGAGAAACTCGTTGGAAATAAACTTCACGTCCGCATTAGAGCAGATATAGATGCCCAAACCACATGCGCTAACGGCAATACCGGCAACAGCTTTCGAAAAACTGTTGCCATTGCCGCATTTCCACTGGAGCATCAGGACCAAGCAAATCTGGGCAGTTTAAGAAATATCGAATCCGGTATTGCTTCATTACTCAAAAAACGCCTGAGTGCTAACGATGGCATCACCGCTTTAAATGCAGGTCACTTATCGCTTTATACGCAACTAGGCACCGCAACAACCCGCCAACTGGATAATGGCGCCCTCACCACAATGATGGCGCATACACAGCAACTAGACAGTCAATTTATCATATCAGGCATTATCAGAGATCTATCTATGCAAGATCCTGCTGCTATTAACGAGAAAAACTGGTTAATTGACACCTACAATCAGCTCGATTTCAAAAGCAGCAAGCACCTAAGACACTTCAGTCTGGAACTTTTCATTCATGACGGCTTCAGCGGTACGTTATTAGAGCAGAAAAATTACGAAACACAGGGTCGCTGGAATCACAAACTCACCGAAAAAATCGGCTTTGCCACACCTGCTTTTTTTACGAGTGAATATGGCAAAAATGTCCAGAAATTACTCGATGATATTAGCGCAGATGTAGTCCAGTCTTTACGCTGCCTGCCATTTTCAGCCAGGATCACGCGCACTGAAGATAATAACTTATGGATCAATGCAGGCAAAGAAAGCGGACTCAAGCGCGGCGACAAACTCACAGTCTATCGTAAGACCATGTTTTACAACCAGACAAACCTACCAACGACTGAGCTTATTAACACCCGTCTGACAATGATTGTGGACGAAATTCAACCGACAGTCGTTAAAGGCCATATCAACGGCCTGACATCACAGCATAATATCCAGCAAGATGACATTGTGATGTTCTGGTAATGGTTTACTTCGCCCGGCTCCGCTCTATAATCGGCATCTTTATTGTTATATACGAAAGGGCCACCCATGCAAACCGAGTTGTTCAACCAGTTAGAAGCCAAAATTGAAAGCATGATCGATGAAGTCGAACTGTTACGAATGGAAATTAATGAACTACGTGAAGCCAAACAAAAATTAGAAGATGGTCAGCAGGTCTGGCAGGAAAACCTGCAGCATCTTCTGAATAAATTCGATTCAGTCGACGCTGCCGAGTAACGCACTCTAACAGGGGCTCAACCTCTTATTTTTGAGTCCCTCGAATATTAATTTCAACGCGACGATTTAATCCACGTCCTGACGCTGTCGCATTATCAGCGACAGGATAGCGCTCGCCATACCCTTGCGTGCTGATACGCAAGCCACTGACACCTTTACTGGACAGATAATTAGCAACACTGGCCGCACGCTGCTCAGAAAGCTGCTGATTATGCTCAAACGAACCGCTACTGTCCGTAAAACCATTAACACTCAAAGCTGTTTTATCGAATTTATTCAGCACCGTTGATACGGAATCCAGCACCGGATAAAAACCGCCCGATATTTGATATGAATTTGTCTGGAAAGTAACATTCCCAGGCATAATCAAACGAATATCATCACCTATACGTTCGACACCAACACCGGTACCTTGCAGCTGTTGACGTAATAAATTTTCCTGCTGATCCATGTAATTACCAATACCACCCCCAGCCGCACCACCCACTAAAGCACCAATCACAGCACCCTGGGTTTTATCACCCTTACCAGAAACGGCCGAACCCAACAAAGCACCTGCAAGAACACCGACGCCCGCACCAATAGTCGACTTACTTGTCTGCTGCTCCCCCGTATATGGATCCATGGTTGTACAGCCCGCAAGGACACTGGACGCTAATAATGCAACGACTAATTTTTTCATAAATATCTCTCTTATGTGCTAAACACACATTAATGATTAATTCACTATAACTGAATAGCGCTGAATATCGGATTACTTAAAATTTATACAATAGCAAAACAACTACCTGATTGATAAATTCAGATTTATTCCAAATAACCAGCTATCTAACAAGAATTCATTATCAGCTCCCAACAACCTAAATTACAGTGAACTGGTGTTATTCAACTGACTCGCCCACGCTGAAATACAAATTATCCTGACATTACATCAGATTCCATCTAGTCACAGATCAGCAGTACCGCTAGAATACAAGATTTATAACACCTATCCAGTATAGTTGCATCCGAGGAGTTTTAATTGTCACATCTACCTCTCATAGTCGGTTTTGGTGGAATCAATCCCGCAGGTCGCAGCTCCTTTCATCACGCCTATCGTCGTCTTATCTTCGAAAAGCTGGATCACCAAGACCAGCAAAACACGCTGCTGGGATTAGCCACATTAACCGGTTTAGCGACCTACAAGGACGGTCATTATTTCAATAAGGAGGGTGATAAGCTTTCTCTGGAAAATTTATTAACTGGCATCAAAGATCAACTACTTAGCTCTACATTAATTCGCCGCATTGAAGCGGACTGCTTTGACGTCAATCAAGTCACCTTCAATAAAGCAGCCACATTAAAAAGTACTGAAAAAGAGCCTATTCGCTTCACTTTACGTAAGCGCCATCTACCGAACATTATTCCCGATAATTGGTCCGTCACACCGGGGAGTGGTCAGGAAGTAGAGATTACGATCATAGGAAATTTCACAACAATAATACCTGACTTTAAAACAGCACAAGTACAATCTGCAGGCCAACTACCTTCAGGATTTTCACCCGGAAAACTGTACCCATCAAGAAGCCATCCGCGTAACTTACAGATGACTGTTTACAGCGCTTCTGATGCACTGTTATCAACAGGTATTCCTTTTGACGATATTTTAAACCGTATATCCCCTGATCAGGTTGCTGTCTATGCCAGCAATTCGATTGGACAACTGGATGATTTTGGATTTGGCGGACTCACTAAATATCCGTCCATCGGCAAACGTACCAGCTCCAAACAGATGCCTTTAGGCTATGCGCAGATGCCAGCCGACTTTGTTAACGCTTACATTCTGGGCAATGTTGGCGCAACAGGCGGCGCACTGGGTGCCTGCGCAACTTTTCTGTATAACCTGCGCAGCGGTGTTCAGGATATCCGCTCAGGACGCCGCAAAGTCGTTCTGGTCGGCGGCAGTGATGCACCGGTCACACCGGAAGTCATTGAAGGCTTTCGGGCGATGGGAGCATTAGCTGAAGATAAAGACCTGCAAGCACTGGATAAACTAACGGAACTGACGGATGCAGATTATCGCAAAGCCTGCCGTCCTTTTGGCAATAATTGCGGATTTACCATTAGCGAAGCCAGTCAGTTTATCGTGCTGATGAGTGATGATCTGGCCATGGAGCTCGGCGCAGAAGTATACGGTGCCGTCCCTGATGTCTTTGTTAACGCAGACGGTCACAAAAAATCTATTGCAGCGCCGGGTATCGGCAACTACATCACGCTAGGCAAAGCGGCATCACTAATTAAAAGCATGCTGGGGGAAGAGTCATTAAAACAACGCTCTTATGTTCAGGCACATGGCACCAGCACCCCACAGAACCGTGTCACTGAATCACATGTCATTAATGAAATAGCTAAAGCCTTTGACATTAAATCCTGGCCAGTGGCGGCCATCAAATGCTACATAGGACATTCTCAGGGCACAGCCGGAGGCGACCAACTTATCGCATCACTCGGCACTTGGGCCTATGGCTATATTCCCGGAATACAGACAACTGACGAGATTGCTTCGGACGTCCATCAATCCAACTTGTTGTTTTCTCAGCAGCACTTAGACGTTGGCGTAGAAGGCATGGACAGCGTTATATTGAACTCAAAAGGTTTTGGCGGTAATAACGCCAGCGCACCAATGCTGGCGCCTCATATTGTTCGAAAAATGCTATTGACCAAGCATGGCCAGCAAAAAATGACCGAGTGGGAAGAGAAAAAAGTAGTACCCCTTGCTCGCGCCTTGGAATACGACCAGCAGACGACACTAGGGCTGACTAAACCCATTTACCATTATGATCATAATGTACTGGTTGGTTATGACCTGGAAATAACAGAAAATAGCATCAGACTTCCGGGTTATGAAAATAAGATAGACTTAACCTCTGGAAATCCCTTCAGTGATTACACAGCTAAGTAATAATACAATTTTGAGACAATACTTATGATCAACAGACTCGCAGTGGCACTCACCATTCTGGCAACATCACTGCTTAGTGGGTGCTTTTCAGCTAGCGCTCTGGTACCCGAGGAGAAAGACAGTAGTTTTTATCTCCTGGATACTAAATCCGGCAGTCTATGTAACGGTATGACGCGCATGTGTATCAGTTTAAGTATTATCGCCAGTCAGAATGGTTCGCTAGCGCCGGTCGAGACAGCTTATAAGCAGAGAATAACAGGCCCGAATTACCCTCTTAGCCTGATGCTTATACTGATGAAACCGAACGATAACAGCTATCGCGCGACTAAAATTGGCACAACCGGCAATGTTTACAGTTTGCCTAAAAATGATAAAACCAATCTTACGTGGCAAACCCTGAACGAAATACATAACAGTACTTATAACTAACAACGCTAAATTACCACATTGAAAACACAGAGTGAAAAGAAGAGCGCTGAAAAAAACGCTTTGGTCGTATTAGTTCAGCGACAATAGCTGCTCAACATTAGCGCTCGTCAGCGTCGCTATCGTCTCAATGGGCTCCACTCTTAATTGGGCTAACTCTTTCAGCACATCTGCCACGTAGGCTGGTTGATTAGGCTCGCCCCGACGCCCATACAAAGGCATATCCGGTGCATCAGTTTCCAAGACAATAGACTCCAGCGGAAGCTCGGCCGCCAACGCTCTGATCCTATGTGACCCCGGATATGTTAAAGTCCCGCCGAAGCCTAACTTAAAACCCATTTTTATATAGATATTTGCCTGCTGCGCACTACCATTGAAGGCATGCACAATACCCCCCTGCTCAAATTGCAAATCACGTAGTGTTTTCAACATCACGTCATGTGCTTTACGCACATGAAGTAACACCGGCAACTGGTGCTGCTTAGCAATTTTCAATTGAGCTTTTAACAAGGCAATCTGAGCGGCACTATCGTGATCAGGGATATAGAAATCCAGGCCGATCTCACCAATAGCACAGACTGGATATTGAGCAACCCAATCGGCTAGTATCTGCAAATCGTCTGCTTGATGCTCCGGCATAAAGCAGGGATGCAGACCTAACGAAAAGTAAACATTAGCAAACGCCGACGCCGTATCAACAACACGCTGAAAGTCCTTAGCAGCCACACCAGGCACAATAATACGGCCTACTCCAGCCTGTAGAGCTGCGACTACCCGTTGCGGGCGAACCCCGTCAAACACTGGAAAATCAAGATGACAGTGACTATCTATAATCTGCCAATCTGCCATCTTAATACCCCCTCTCTAAAATCAAGAATCCAGAGCCTGGCCCTTAGTGCTCGCGTGTTGCGCGGAACTGCACATCCGGCCAGCGTTCAATAGTCAGGCTAAGGTTAACCCGCGTAGGGGCTAAATAAGTAAGCAAGCCGCCGCCATCCAGCGCCAGGTTTTCGTAACCCTTTTTACGCAGCTCTTCTACCATTTTATTATCGTTGCACTCAACCCAACGTGCTGTTTGAACCGATACAGGCTCATACTTACAATCCACTTTATACTCATCTTTCAAGCGGAACATAACCACTTCAAACTGCAGCTGACCAACAGCACCCAACACCAGATCATTATTCTTAAGCGGCTGAAATAGTTGCACCGCTCCCTCTTCCGCTAACTGCTGCAAACCTTTTTGCAACTGCTTTATCTTAAGCGGATCCAGTGATCTGACACGCTGAAACATCTCTGGCGCAAAGTGGGGGATACCCGTAAATTTGAGATTTTCACCCTCCGTAAAGGTATCGCCAATCTGAATCGTACCGTGGTTATGCAAACCAATAATATCGCCGGACCACGCCTCTTCTACGTTCTCACGATCTCCAGCCAGAAAAGTCACCGCATCCGCAATTCTGACATCTTTATTAATACGCGTATGCTTCATTTTCATACCACGCGTGTAGCTACCGGAACAGATGCGCATAAACGCAATACGGTCACGATGTTTAGGATCCATATTGGCCTGAATTTTGAAAACAAACCCAGAAAACGGCTCTTCATCAGCAGACACTTCACGCGTGGTCGTTGCGCGCGCAATCGGTGGCGGAGCCCACTCAACGAAGTCATTCAGCATCTCACGAACGCCAAAGTTAGCCAGCGCCGTACCGAAAAACACCGGTGTCTGCTTACCGGCAAGAAAGGCTTCTCTATCAAATATATGACTGGCACCACGGACTAATTCAATTTCTTCTACATAGCTATCGTAGTCATCTTCAAACAGCGCCCGCGCCTCGTCTGAGTATAAACCCTGAATCCGCACATCATCAGACAACACCGCATTCTGTCCTGGTTTGAACACATGAATAGTATCGGTATAAAGGTTATATACACCTTTAAAAAAAGTACTCATGCCAATCGGCCAGTTAATCGGCGCGGCCTGAATTTTCAGAACCTCTTCAATCTCATCCAGCAACTCAATCGGATCACGAATATCGCGGTCCATTTTGTTCACAAAAGAAAAGATTGGCGTGTCACGCAACCGACAAACATCCATCAATTTAATGGTGCGGTCTTCCACACCCTTAGCACCATCAACAATCATCAAGGCACTGTCGACGGCCGTCAGCGTGCGATAAGTATCTTCAGAGAAGTCTTCATGCCCCGGAGTATCAAGAAGATTAACTACACGGTCGTTCCAGTGAAACTGCATCACCGAAGATGTTATTGAGATACCGCGATCCTGCTCCATCGTCATCCAGTCGGAGGTCGCGTGACGATCACTCTTTTTACCCTTAACCGTACCTGCTTTCTGAATCAGGTTACCTAAGAGCAACAGCTTTTCGGTGATCGTGGTTTTACCCGCATCAGGGTGGGAGATGATAGCAAAAGTCCTGCGTTTAGAGACTTCTTGCGCAATAGCAGCGTTCGACATGAGATAGAATCTTCTGAGTTATGCATAGGGTGCCTGCTACCGACGGTACATTACCAACAGAAAGCGCAAACCTGCATGTGTTAAATAGGATTGATGACTATTTTCGCTGATCTGGGGTACAGAAACAATCTAAGCTTAACGCTTTCGTCAGCTTAACGTGTTAAGCCAGCTATACAGCCAGCCAACCGCACACACCTTTATACAAAACAACCAGTGCCGATGCGCTGGATATCACCAGTAACGCAGACTTAGCAGAAGAGGTGTTAATACGACTGTCCCACACATGAGCGCAGCCAAATCCGATAAATACACCCGGCAACATTTTAAGACTAAGCATCACATCGCTCAGAGCAACACTTCCCTGTACAGCCAGGAAGAAGATCGAGATGGGCGTACCTATCAGAAAGAAAACGGCCAACTCATTGCGGGCAGTGATTCTATTTTCTTCTTGGTAGACTAATGCAATAGGCGGCCCGCCGACTGAGGTAACGGTACCAACAAGGCCCGAAAAAAAACCGCCAATACATAAGTTAACAGGCGTTATCGTCACTTTACAGGTGCGCAAGGAAACCCCCACAGCTACCAGCAACATACTGCCAAACAGCAAACTCAGCATATAGGCCGGCACTGCAACTAATAACATTGCCCCGCACAAGGAACCTGGAAAACGCGCAATAATCGCCGGCAAAACGCGCCGCCAACTCACCTTATTCTGCGAATTCAATACCAGCAAAAACGAAAGGAAAAAACCAAGAATTAAAATAGGTGCCGGTATATAGGCAGGATCTATCAGATAAAGCAGAGGCGCTGCCAGCAAACCGAAGCCAATACCAACCCAGGTTTGCAAAATAACGCCACTGGTAACGATCAATAGCGCTAGCAACTCATAAGCCGAGTAGCTCATTTAACTATTTTCCATGCTATTAATCAGACTATCGATAACACGACCAATAATACCATTCTACCTTCCACCAGCACCCATCCGGGAACGCTCTGTATTCTCTACAAGAATCCCTTCACCGATATGGTTTATCTCCGCCCACAGTGTTTCATCAATTTCGATACCGTGATCTACACTGTATTCCTTATTTTTTTCGACCTGCAACGCACTGACATAGCGCGCATTAGTGTTGCCTTTGGACTGTTGTAAAGAGGCCGTCAGGTCAACACGAGAGCTGCAGATAATCGTCAATGCTTGCTTTTCTCCCACGGTGGACGCCAAATTAGTGGTTGCCTCACTATAACTCGGGTAGCGGGCACCTGCTTTAATAGCCACCGTATGTTCAGTTACAACCTGTGAGCCATTTTGCCAATAAGCTGCAGCACTGATACCGCGCCGCCCACAATCAGTCAGCGCTTTAAGTACAAACATACGATTATGGCAGTTATGTACTGTCACTGTTGCGATGCCACACTCCAACGCTTTGGCATGAGCAAGGTCGACAGAAGCCGCGATACAGTTCAGCGCACTACGGCCATTGCTATCAATAATAGCCGATGTGCTATCTTCGTATATCATGATGCTTAGTGGCTTTTCTTTGTCTTCTTTGATGTAAGAGATCGCTCTTTTTAACTCACCTAAGCCATTGAGTCCGTGTTTTTCCAGCCACAAAATCATATTGGCGGCGTCTTCATAATTACCGACAAAATAACCACTCGCTTCAAAACAGCGGCGCAGAGCAGCTTTCAGTTCTATCATTGATACATGCATAGCGTTCTCCTACTGTTGCGGGGTTACTGATTCTGGCTTTGGTGATAAAGGCATAAACCAGTCGTCATTAAAGGTTTTACCGATATCTTCCAATAACGGAGCACCCTGAAACATGGTATTACGTACCCATAAACGCGACCTTGGATCAAATTTACCGACACCAAAAAAGGCTAATTTGGCACGTAGCAAGTGCATGGGCAGCACATTTTTATCGAGCAGGTTGGCCTGAATATCACCATAGACACATTTACTCATGGTCTGAATGCGGCGCACTATACCTCTCAACTTTGGACGAGCCACCATAAAGCGAGCGGTCGTATGTTCTGGATAAGCGGCAACATATTCACATAACTGGTCATAGCATTTACGCACGGCATAACCCACACCGAGTGCCATCTGTTTTTTCCTGCCCTCTTCCAGCTCACAACCACCCAAGCGCGGTTCCATTTTTTCTTCTGAGCGATACCAGAATATTTCGCGGGCGCCCTCCGCCGTAAAGTCGATCGCCAGCGCCCAGTCATAACGCTGTTCTATCATCTCTTTTAATTGCTGTACCGGCATCAGCGGATCAAGGTCTAAGAACTCTTCTGCTGTATGATAATCTTCAAGATCATCCACCAACTCAGGGTACAGCTCTAACATCATGGAGATCAGCATCTCCTGACCTTGTAACGAGCAGTACTTCTCGCTCCAGCTCAATAATTCATTCCAATCATTAAAAGAAACGGCCACACGCTCTTTAAGCGCATCCATATCGTTAAGGACTTGCTTATTATTACGCGTTTGCCACTCATCTTCCGTTACCGTTTCAGCGGTATGCACACAGCAGCGCTGAATCAACGCTTCCAGCTGCTGGCAGATATGCGCATCAATCCCCCCCAACACCCTAATACGTGCCAATGCCAATTCACGCATCTCCACCCATTGATTAATCAAGATAGGATGATTAATCAGATACGGCGCCATTCCCAAACCCGTTGAATTACCGATACCAAAGAAACGTTTAATCTTGGGCTGCATAGGCCTAAAAGAATCCGGTGCCTGATGCTTTGCAATATGCTCTACCTGTAACAGGCTGAAATTGCGCAACATTAAACACGAAAACATCTCAGCAGCAAAAGGGCGTGCGAAGTCAGGGTAACGAGTCGAGACCTTTTCCCAGTCCGCCATGCCCAACTTACCACTGCCGTAAACAGCAGTGGTTCGATACAGATAACCTACTTGTGCAATTTTGGCGACATCCGGCTGCTCACCTTTGGCTAACTGATTAACGACATAATCAAAATTGCGCGCACTACGATTAGCACGTGATAAAACGAACACACGTGAGTCAACCCGCCCGGCTTCCTGCTTAGGAACATTTTGACGTAATTTTTCAAGATATATAGTGTCAACCTGACCGTCCACCAACGCCATGGTGAGATCCCACTGCGTCGCAATGACACGATCATTGCGGTCTTCCGGGGCCAGATAACTGGAAAATAAAACGAAACTAAACAACCCATGAGGGGCTTTAACTTCGTATACCAGCGTGCCGTAACCCTGTGCATCAAGTTCAAAACGTGCCGGCGCAATCTGCCAGCGTTCACGCATAATACGACGCACTAAAGTGCGCATAAAACTTAATCGGCTCTGATGCATTGCCCCTAACCGCTCCAGATTCATAACCTGGTTAATCGGCCGTAATGGCAATGCGTTATCACCCCTTAGGGCTGCGTTAATGGCTGCTGGCGATATCATTATTTTTATCCTCGTTTGTTGGCTCACATCTGGTTTTCGTCACTCCGCCATCAACCGGCAACTCATCATCTGCCAAACAGGCAATAATACTCAAATCAAAAGGTTATATCATGCGATAAGCAATACTTATCAAATCACCATAAACCGTTATTTTTCCTATAACCACGTCATATTTTTCGCGTGATCTTTCTTATAAAATAGTCTGCTGATACGTGCCCCTATCACTTTTTAGTTTGTTCAAGGATAAAATCAACCAGCGCCTGAGCCGGTGGCGTCAGGGACTTGTTGTTCAATTTTACAATACCGATCCGCCGCGTCACTTCTGGTGCTTCCAGAGGTACAAATTGCAGCGTGGTACTTTCTTTAGGAAAAGCATACCAGGGCAATGTTGTAATCCCGAAACCTGCCTCCAGCATCGCGATTAACGAGATCATGTTGGACACATAAAACTGAGAATGTCCCAGCAGCGGGTGTGCTTCGGTATCTTCTAATAACCGAGAGGTTCCATTGCTAATCAACCGATGCTGCCGCAGATCCTTCCAATGCACTCCCTGTTTATCTGCCAACGGATGACCCTTAGGACACACCACACCAATACGATCCTCCCAGATAGGCGTAAATGCTTTATCGCTATGATCCTGCTCGTGAAGCAGATGACAAATACCAAAATCAACTTGCTGATTTTCTACCATTTTCAACACAGCATCAGAATTATCATCATAAAAACTCACATGCAGAGAGGGTAAATTCGCAATAAATTTCAATAAGATATCGGGCAGAACACGGCTCGCAATAGAAGGCACGGAGGCAAGCCGCAAGTGTCCGGTTTTATGCTCGGACAACAGCATCATATCTTCTGCGATACGGTCATGATGCGCGATCAGCTCTTTGGCTTTGGGCAAAAAATAGTTTCCAAAAGGTGTGAGCTCGGTCTTAGTTGTTCTTGCATTGCGCTTTTCAAATAGCCCTTCGCCGAGTTTATTTTCAAGATCACGGATAGATAACGAAATAGCAGGCTGGGTACGATGAGCTTTCTCTGCAGCGGCATGAAACCCTTTTAATTCAGATACCCAAACAAAGTGGCGTAGCTGAGTCACTTTTAATTCTGGAAGCATGATAAGGAAACCTTATTGTTAGATATTATTTATTAATTTTTATTATTACAGCACAAGTTTTATGATCATTCCAACTACATTCCGGAGGTCAACATGTCTGATTCAGTATTCAAAAATTACATCGCAGGTGAGTGGGTAGAAGGCAACAAGGGTAACCTGGCTAACATCAGCCCAGCCGATACCAGCGACGTAATCGGTCACTATGCTCAAGCGGATAAAGCTCAGACTGAAGCAGCTATCACAGCCGCTGCTGTTGGCCAGGCCGAATGGGCTAAGAGCGGTTTAGAACGACGTTATTCTGTTCTTATGGCGATTGGCGACGAGCTGGTTGCACGTAAAGATGAGCTTGGCGAACTGCTCGCTCGCGAAGAAGGTAAAACGCTGGCAGAAGGTGTTGGCGAAACTTACCGCTCAGGTCAGTTCTTCCATTACTACGCCGCTGAAGTGCTGCGCCAAATGGGCGAAACTGCTGATTCCGTTCGTCCGGGTGTTGAGATTGAAACCCGTCGTGAGCCAGTAGGCGTCGTGGGTGTTATTACTCCATGGAACTTCCCGACAGCCACCGGCGCCTGGAAAATTGCGCCAGCCTTAGCGTTTGGTAACGCTGTGGTTTTCAAACCAGCGAATCAGGTTCCGGCAAGTGCCTGGGCGCTAACTGAAATCATCTCTCGCCAAGGATTACCAGCAGGTACATTCAACCTGGTTATGGGTCCTGGTGCTGAAGTCGGTGACGTGCTCATCAACTCTCGTGGTATCAACGCACTAACCTTTACCGGTTCTCTTGAAACGGGCCGTAAAGTTGCCATGGCTACCGCGGCTAACCTGGTGAAATGTCAGCTTGAAATGGGCAGCAAAAACGCACTGGTCGTTTTGGATGATGCGGACCTTGATAATGCGGTCGAATGCGCTGTCGGTGGTGCTTACGGCGGTACAGGCCAGAAATGTACAGCCTCTTCGCGTTTAATCGTCACGGAAGGCATCCATGATCGTTTCGTTGCTGCCGTGATTGAGCGTATGAAAAAACTGGTGGTGGGTCATCCATTAAAAGCCGGTGTACACATCGGTGCAGTCGCTGATGCGCGCCAGATGGAACAGAACCTTGGCTATTTAGATTCCGCTAAAAATGAAGGTGGTACGCTGGTTTATGGTGGTGAAGTACTGACGGAAGAAACCGAAGGCTACTACATGCAGCCAGCACTGTTCACCAATACTACCAATGCTATGACGATCAACCGTGAAGAAGCCTTTGCTCCTATCGCTTGTGTGATCAAAGTTAAAGATTACGCAGAAGCGCTGGCGACGCTGAACGATACCAACTTTGGTCTGACCGGTGGTATCTGTACAGCATCGCTGAAATACGCCACTGACTTCAAACGCAATGCCAAAACAGGCTGCGTGATGGTTAACCTGCCGACAGCGGGTACTGATTACCACGTGCCATTCGGTGGACGTAAAGACTCCAGCTTTGGACCGCGTGAACAGGGCACCTATGCGAAAGAGTTTTATACCGTTGTAAAAACGACTTACATCCGCGCCTGACAGGAGCAGACCCATGAATAATGCACTGCATAATGATCTGATTGTGATTGACGGTCTGCAGTATTCGAACTGGAACCGTAAAATCTTCGAGCAGCTACACGAAGGTGGTGTAACGATGGTGCATGCCACCATCGTTTACCACGAGCAAATTCGTGAAACACTGCTGCGGATTTCGGAATGGAACCGGCTTTTCGAGCAAAATAGCGACCTGATTATGCCGGTTAAAAGTGCGTCGGATATACGCCACGCTAAACAACTCGGCAAAGTGGGCATCATGTTTGGTGCGCAGAACTGCTCTCCGATTGAAGATGATATCGGCATGATTGAGGTGATGCGCGAGCTGAACCTGATGATTATGCAGCTTACCTATAACAACCAAAGCCTACTGGCCTGCGGTTGCTACGAAGCTGAAGATAGCGGTGTGACTCGATTTGGCCGCCAGGCGATTAAAGAGATGAATCGCGTCGGTATGGTTATCGATATGAGCCATAGTGCAGAACGCAGTACGCTGGAAGCCATTGAGATTTCACAGCGTCCGATTGTGATTTCACATGCAAATCCTACCAGCTTCCACGAAGCCAAACGCAACAAGTCCGATACAGTACTCAGAGCACTCGGTGAATCCGGCGGCTTACTGGGCTTCAGCCTGTACCCTTTCCATCTGAAAAATGGCCCGGACTGCACGCTAAATGAGTTTTGCGACATGGTCACCAGCACCGCAGAACTAATGGGGATCGATCATATCGGTATTGGAACTGATCTTTGTCAGGAACAACCCTTATCGATTCTTGAATGGATGCGCAACGGCCGCTGGTCAAAAGATATGGATTACGGCGAAGGATCTAAAGCCAACGCCAACTGGCCTCGGCCATTGTCCTGGTTCAAGGATAGCCGAGACTTCCCAAACATTACCAATGGACTGTTAGCGCGTGGTTTTAGCCCGGACGATGTGGCCAAAGTCATGGGTCTGAACTGGCTTAACTTTCTGGATGATGCACTTAAGCCACTAAATGTAGGCGTTTGATAATAAGGAGAGCAATAGCGACTCCTTGTATCAATAAATGACCTGATCAACTAATAACTATAAGAGATCCATCAGGAGACTCACATGAGTAAAACAACTCAGGCTTCTCTGGCGACTGACGCGCCAGATAATAGCCAAGGCACATGGCTGGCAGGTGTAGATATACCTGTATTCCTTATCAGTGGCGGCACGATAGTGCTGTTTGCAATATTGGCACTCTATGACATCGACATGATGTCTGGCTGGGTCAATAGCGCATTTGCCACATCCACTAAGTATTTCGGAGCCTATTGGCAAGTACTCTTATTGCTGACATTTGTCATTGGTATTATTCTGGCGATCGGACGCACTGGTGCGGTTGTTCTCGGCGGTTTAAAAGCCCCTGAAATGTCAACCTTCCAGTGGATATCCATCATCATGTGTACGCTACTTGCGGGTGGCGGTGTATTTTGGGCAGCAGCTGAGCCTATGGCTCACTTTACCTCTCCACCACCGTTATTCGGTGGTGAAACAGGCACAGCGGAAGCGGCCTACAATGCATTAGCGCAAAGCTTTATGCACTGGGGCTTTCTTGCCTGGGCGATTCTCGGTAGCCTGACAGCCATTGTTTACATGTACCTGCATTATGAAAAAGGATTGCCGCTCAAGCCGCGCACCTTGCTGTATCCAGTCTTTGGTGATCGCGTTATGAAAGGCCCTTTTGGTGCCATTGTTGACTCCTGCTGTGTTTTAGCAGTGGTGGCTGGTACCGTTGGCCCGATCGGTTTTCTTGGGCTGCAAGTCAGCTTTGGACTGGAAAAACTTTTTGGCATTCCTAACACCTACACTACTCAGATCATCATTCTACTCGGGCTGATCGCCATCTATACACTGTCTGCGGTTAGTGGGGTGACCCGTGGTATACAAATATTGAGCCGCGCTAATGTGGTTCTCGCCGTTGCTCTGATGGCGTTTATACTGATTTTTGGTCCAACCGCCTTTATCATTGATAGTTACCTGCACTCTTTTGGCATCTACCTGGATAAATTCATCCCAATGGCAACCTTTCGTGCCAGCCCAGGCTGGTTAGACTGGTGGACTGTGTTTTTCTGGGGCTGGTTTCTGGGTTACGGCCCACTGATGGCGATGTTCGTTGCACGTATTTCCCGTGGCCGCACTATCCGTCAAATGATACTTATGATCTCAATCGTGGCACCCGTTATCACCTGCTTCTGGTTTACGATTGTGGGTGGTAGTGGCCTGGCCTTTGAACTGGCGAACCCCGGCGTGATTTCTGAACCCTTCACAGGATTCAATTTACCGGCGGCCCTGCTGGCGATTACTGAACAGCTACCGATGGGCTTCTTTATCTCAGTACTGTTTCTGATCCTGACCACTATCTTTGTTGCCACCACCGGAGACTCCATGACATATGCCGTCTCCATGGTAATGACAGGAACGGATCATCCGAAAAGCTCTGTACGTGTCTTCTGGGGCGTCATGATGGGTGTCGTTGCTGCACTTCTGATCTCCATCGGATCAGGCGGTATTTCAGCGCTGCAATCATTCATTGTTGTCACGGCCGTACCCGTATCGCTGGTATTGCTACCTTCATTGTGGACTGCACCGCAGATCGCGAAAAAAATGGCGGATGAGCAAGGTCTCTAATGTCTTAAATTATTCAAAAGGAGCCTGCTCATGGCTCCTTTTTACTTTCACATTTAAAAAGTGGTAACGATATGAAAACAGCCGTAAAAACCGACCTATTTGCTTCAGCAGCACCGCTTGAATGGGCCATTATTGCTAACAATCAATTTTATACTGCCCAGATACCTATTAATGCAGAAGGCAAGGTTGTTGACGGCGGGATCGAAGCACAGGCCCGCCAAACAATGGACAACTTAAAGCACACCATTGAAGCCGCTAAACTGACCATGGATGATGTTACGCAAGTCTTAATCTATGTCACGGCTCGTGAACAACTACCTGTGTTTAATAAAGTTTATGCAGAGTATTTTGCAGCGCCCTATCCAAACCGTGCCGCTATGATTGTTGCAGGACTCGCCCGCGAAGAGATGTTGTGTGAAGTGGTAGTGTATGCAGCTGTGCCTTAATAAGTAGAGCCTCAACAAACCGAGCTTTAATAAATTGCGCCACAACAACATGTTCAGCACCTATCCCTAAACTCCTCCTTCTACTGAAGCAGGGGTTTCTAATATCCCATTACCAACACAACCAAGCTGCGACAATCTGACTCAGGACACAATAACGCCCCTTTCGGTTATAATCCGGCGTCTACTTCAATGGGGTGTCCTGTGACAGGTAACCATCAACAGCTTTTACAACTGACCTACATACGTTTTGTTATTCTTTTTGGTCAGTGCTGCGCTATTGCGTTTGCATTACTTTATCTGCATATCGATATTCATCCCTGGCCTCTGGGGCTGGCGCTCGTCCTGTTAAGCCTTTTAAATTTCATGACCTATGCCCGGTTGCATTCACCGTGGCCGGTGACTCAACCAGAATTTTTTACCCAATTAATCGCCGATGCTATCATCTATGGTTTTATTCTTTATCAGTCAGGTGGCGGCACCAATCCTTTTATTTTCATGTTATTAATTCCGCTGATTATTACGGTGATGACGCTTAGCAGTCGCTATATCTGGATGATGGCAATTACAGTCACGTCCATCTATGGCTCGCTGTTGGTTTACTATGTTCCTGTTATACCTATCATGTCTGAGCACCGGCACTCTTTACCTGAGCTTTTTAATATCCACATGCTCGGTATGTGGCTAAATTTCATTCTTACTGTGATCGTCATCACCTATTTTATTGTACGAATTAACCGCGCCCTGCAACGCCAACAGCAGCACCTCATCGAAGAGCGAGAAGCCAAAGTACATCATCAACAAATACTGGCATTGGGCACCATGGCCGCTGGCACTGCCCACGAACTCGGCACACCGCTCAGTACGATGCGGGTAATTTTGCACGAAATGGAGATTGATCCTACGTTATCCGATGAACAAAAAGAGGACATTGGCATTCTTCAGCAGCAGGTTCAGATTTGTGCCGACAAACTAAAACAGTTGGCACGTTCGGTCGCTGAAGAGAAAAACAGTGAAAAAACATCACTGGTAACTACCTTTCTTGATGAAGTATTAGAACAATGGAAAATTACCCGCCCCGAGGTGACCTATAGTGCTAGCATTCAAGAAGATCTCCCGCCGGATCTGCGCAATACAACCGCGCTGCGACAAGCCATTTTAAATCTTCTCAACAATGCAGCGGATGCCTGCCCCGATCACATAGACATTACTTTATGCTGGGATACTGTGGCTATTTGGTTAACCATTCGGGATTATGGTGCCGGCTTACCGATCGAGCAGGCCAATAAATTAGGCCAACCGTTTATCTCAACTAAAGGGAAAGGTTTAGGTATCGGGCTTTTTCTTACATCAACCACACTCGCCCATTATGACGGCGAGGTCAAACTCTATCCAGCACAGGGCAAAGGAACCATGACGGAAGTCAGATTATCACGCAGGGCCGTTCATGGATGATCAACTCAAGCAGTTTCTCATCGTCGATGATGATGCAACCTTTACGCGTGTCTTAGCCCGTGCCATGGCCAAACGCGGCTTTGACGTGAAGATTGCCAGCAGCGCCGAAGCGGCATTGGAGATTATTACCGCGTGGATTCCGGACTATGTCTCTCTTGACCTGAAAATGGACGGCGCGTCCGGACTCACAGTTATCCAACCCTTAGTGGAGGCTAATCCGTCAGTGCGCATTGTGGTGCTAACAGGCTATGCAAGCATTACAACGGCCGTCGATGCTATCAAGTTAGGAGCCACACAATACCTGCCTAAACCCGCTAACGCCGATGATATTCTGCAGGCGCTTGAACATAGCCAAGCCAACGAAGATATCGACATAGCCAACCAGCCAATGTCGGTGAACCGCTTAGAGTGGGAATATATCCACAAAGTACTAAGCGAGCATAATGGCAACGTCTCTGCTACAGCGCGGGCGTTAGACATGCATCGCAGAACGCTGCAGCGCAAACTGGCAAAACGCCCGGTAAGGCAGTAGTGATTATTATTAAGTATTCGTGGGTAGCAAAAGTTTATTTCGTCTGGATACCGTTGCCCGACTACATCCCAACGCTGCCACTATCTCGTTAGTGGATTGACTGCTTTCGACCTAGGCTGTGTAAAAACAGGTATCGCTTTGCATTTCGTCTAATTTTTTGCTGTCACATCGAACAGGATGACCTTTTAACGAGCTGTCACACTCGGCTTCATTTTCTTACCTATAATGGCTGAATATTTAGATTCAGCTCTATTTGGCACCTAATAAGCGTCGGGGAATAGATTTATCGGAAGAAAAGAGCGCATCACGCTCTCATTGTATTTATGAGTGGCGTAATTCCCATGATTTTAATCATGCGTTTCAAGTTATAGGCCAAGACATGCAGGCTCATCTCCGTGCTGACATGTTTAAGCGTTTTCATTTGGAAGTGTGTCGAATCCATCCAGGATTTAATCGTACCAAACGGATGCTCTACTGTGGATCGACGCACGACCATGCGTTCGGGTTCGCGGTCTATTCTTGCTTCGACTTCATCCAATACATCTTCATGTTCCCAGCGCGTTACTCGTCGATACGTGCCCGTTGTGCATTGTGTTTTCATTGAGCAGTTTGGGCACCGTGAAGACCAATATTTATTAATCGTCTTTCCCTGTTCCTGCGTAGTAAAACGCCAGATTAAACGCTCACCTGCCGGACATTCATATTCACCCGCGCTGGCTATCCATTTAAAATCGCGTTTATCAAACAAGCCTTTCGCCATGTTGTTCGAGGTATGTGTTTTGGGAAGATATGTTTTTATCTGTGACTGTTCGCAATGATAAATTTCAAAGCCGCTGTAATACCCTCTATCAGCAACGACTTCTAATGTGTCACTGCCGATAACATTTTTAGCCAGCGTTGCGGTTCGATACAGTGCTGAGCGATCATTGCCGACATTCGTTACTTCATGGGCGACAATCAGATGGTGCTTGGCATCAACAGCGGCCTGGAGGTTGTAACCGACTATGCCACTGCCTTTACCGCTGGTTGCCATTGACCGAGCATCGGGGTCGGTCAGCGATACTTGCTTATCCGGCGATGATTGCAGTCGCTTTTCAAGTGTATTCAGTTTAATGACTTCAGCATTTAACTTGCCGAGTTTTGTTTTCAGTCGTTCGATTTTATGGTGTGCCTGTTGAGTATCTTGTCTATCAGCACTGGCTATCTGTCCTAGATAACGAGCGATGCTTTCATCGATTTGTTCAAGTCGACGCTTAATCTTCGCTTGAGTGAAATTCTTATCCCGCGTATTCACCCCTTTAAACTTACTGCCATCAATAGCCACATACGCATCGGCAAAGAGATTGAGCTTACGACAGATCTGTACAAATTCACCGCAGACTTTACGAATGCCTTTGCCATTATTTTTTCTGAAGTCGGCGATGGTTTTAAAGTCTGGCGCTAAACGACCTAGCAGCCACATTAATTCAACATTACGGCCTGCTTCTCGTTCAAGACGACGCGATGATTGAATGCGATTGAGATAGCCGTAGATAAATAACTTAAGCATGGTTGAAGGGTGGTAGGACGGTCTGCCGGTAGCCGCTGGGATGGTTTTAAAACCAAGAACAGGAAGATCAATTGAATCAACAAATACATCAACGACCCGAACAGGGTTTTCTTCATCAATGTAATCATCGATACGCTCAGGAAATAAAGTCGCCTGAGAGCGTGCTTCGCCGGTAATGAATCTATTCATGCTGTATCCCCTCAGCAAAAATGTCTTATTACTAGTTTAATCGGTCTAATCGAGTTTTCACACACCCTGGACACATACAGGTAATTAGCTCATAAAAAAGCCCCGCCGAAGCGAGGCTTAGTATTGCAGAAATCTAATTACGCTTTCTTGCGGCGTGACCATAAAAGTCCAGCTAGACTTAGGCCAAACAGAGCGAGAGAAGCAGGCTCTGGAACGGCTGCTGCTCCCTGAGTGACGGAAACATTATCCATATTCCAAACTCCTGAGCCACCGCCCGTTGCATAATAGAACGCAACATTTGTAACTGCACCAGTACCCGCGAACATTGCAGTGTTGGTGACCCACGAGGTAGTGGTAGCAATCGTAGTCATTACTCCATCAACCGCCCAAGCAAATTGGTTGCCAGATATTTGACCTGCGTATGTATCAAATGAAAGATCGTAATTGTATGCAGCATTGGTACTAATATCCTGACTTATAATCCCCCACCCACTGTTGTCATATGCAGTGAAATATCCGGATGACGCATCAGTATAGTCACCACCTGTGAGAGTCCATCCAGCAGTGTTACCGCTAGTAAAATCCCCGTTAGTAATTAAATTAGCGTTAGCCGGGCCAGCTAATAAACAAACAAGTAAACAAATAATTCTTTTCATTTTTTAATCTCCGTTATATTACATATTTTATCGATATAGAGTCACATTAAGCACGAACCATGCCATCAAGAAAATATCTCATCAATACAAACATTTAAATATTACTTAAAATTTTTTGAGTTTTAGATGTAAAAGAATCTGACACAAAGCGCATAAAAAGGCTCTATTGGCTGAGTATCCACTATCAAGGCCGGTCCGCGACTACGATAACGTCTAGCGAGGTCCGGCTATTTTGCCAAGGTGATTTAGCAATAAATGTGGCTTAAAGCGCAGCGAACTAACTTTTAGTTAAAGGTAAACGCCAATTCAACGCCCACGTGACTATTATATATCGCTTAACGGATTAGCGAGTGTTAACAACGGCATCTGAAATTTACTGTCCCGTTTACGCAATAAGGTACGGACTGTAGTGGTTTGAATGCGGGCTATCTTTAGGATTACTGTCTATGACCGGTTCACAAACCTGCCCGAGCGATTGATGTAGTTCGACTCAGAGCCATTTAAGTCGTTTTTGACCCTATGCTAACTTTGCGACATCGAGGTGACTTTCTGCTATCGGCGGCGGCTATCTTCACTCGAATATTGTAAAGAAATCTGACACATTAGACCCCAGATGGGCTGTGACCCCATCACCTAAGCGCTCAGGCTCAGGGTCCGCATGGGTTGTGACTCGCACTCTTTAGGATTACTGCCTATGACCGTTTTTGGCACTAACCCGTCAAAACAGTTGATCTGGTTCGACCATCGCCCCCCAGCGAAAGGATCAGTAGAAATATCACTCCCTATTGCTCATCAATATAAACTTTCGCATTAAAAGTTCTGATCCAGTCAGGATAAAACACCATAATAGCCGTCATCAAAATGCCATTCATGAGCCCCTCAGGGAACATGATCAACGGCAGGAGGCTTACATATTGATGATCAATTTTACTCCAGGGATACACGCCATCCATCCAAAGCAGTGTTGCCATGGTCAACCCTGATGCAGCGATAGCAATTACAGAACCTGCAAACGCACATACAAAAAGATAGATGAAGAAATTTTTTGGTAGTTTTTTATCAACAAACAAATGAATTGCATAAGATAAAAACACAGGGAGGACGACTAAACACAGTCCATTAACCGCCAAGCCTTCCCAGCTTTCTTTACCGATTAATGTCATGCCGAGTAATACCAGACTTGCTGATAGAATCGCCAGATCCCAGCCCAAAACCAAGGTTAAGGCCGTGACTCCCAGGAAATGAATACTCAATCCGGGAGAGAGACCTGCGCGCATACTCCACATCATCAGCAGTAGCACAGTCGCGCCAAAAAAAAGGTGTTGCAGCCCTCGATTGCTAATAATCACAGACCACGGACTTTTCCACGCAGCCACCAGCACTACGCAGAGATACAAAATATCCATCACCCAAAGCCATGCACCCGAAAAAAGACCGTCAGTAATATTCATTGTTAAAAGTCATTTATTGATGTCGTGTGAAATCCAAAGTTTATTTTGCATCTACTACAATCGCTGTTAATACAATTGTCTTTAATACAAGATCATTCTACTTTTACTGCCCTCTCATTCTACGCCCAAACACTCATTAAAAAAGACATAACGCGCGTTAAGTCTTAGCGATAATTGGGCAAATAGTGCAATGGCACCGCAGTGGTATCAATAACCTTACGCATAATAAAAGCAGATTTAACACCAGTAACGCCTTTAATACGGGTAATCTTTCCTAATAAAATATCGTGATAACTATCCATATCAGGCACGGCCACCTTTAACTGGTAGTCGGCATCATGCCCGGTAATTAAGTAGCACTCCATGACTTCACTAATCGCACTAATTGCTTTTTCAAACTCTTCAAATCGCTCAGGTATATGTTTATCCATACTAATGTGAAGCATCGCGATCAGATTTAAACCAACACTACGCTCATTGACACGAATCACACGACTGGCAATCACACCCGAATCTTCCAACTGCTTCACGCGGCGCGAACAAGGCGCAGCCGTTAAACCAATCCGCTCGGCCAACTCCTGATTAGACAACGAGCCATCGTGCTGCAGTTCGCGCAATATTGTGATATCAAAACGGTCCAACTCAACACCTTGCATCAGCCAAATACTCCTTAGCGCAATTAAAAACAATATAATGACAAATACTATTGCATATATTTGCGTAAATATAAAACAGACAGCAACAATAGCAAGGTAATTGCGCGCCTACCTACGTAAACTTTACATCATCGGAATCATACACCGGCATCCACCCGATAGCCGGCGGGAGAGTGATCAAAAGTTAATGATCCCAACGGTGTTACCGATGCTTACCCAGCGATTTTTTGCACCATAAGTGCATACGTTATTTATAAGATTTTTTATCCAAGACTCTTTAATACAAGCCATCCCATACACATGCCAACAGGCACATGCAGGAAGCACATTATGTTTGATCATCGTAAATACCGTCCTTCAACACCGATTCGCCTTTCTGACCGTACCTGGCCGGACAAACAGATCACTGAAGCACCCAACTGGTGCAGTGTTGACCTGAGAGATGGTAATCAGGCGCTGATTAACCCGATGAATGTTGAACAAAAAACCCGCATGTTCACGCTGTTGGTAGCCCTGGGATTTAAAGAAATAGAAGTCGGCTTCCCTTCCGCGTCGCAGCCTGATTTTGATTTTGTTCGCACCTTGATTGAAAAAAATATGATTCCGGATGATGTCTGTATCCAGGTATTAACACAGGCAAGAGAAGAACTGATCAGCCGCTCTTACGAAGCACTGAAAGGCGCCAAACAAGCCATTGTGCATGTTTACAATTCAACCTCAACTGTCCAGCGTGAGCAGGTGTTTGGCCTTGATAAAGAGGGGATAAAAGCGATTGCCGTACAGGGTGCTAAATGGGTCAGGGAGTATGCGGCACAGTATCCGCACACTGACTGGAGTTTTCAGTATTCGCCAGAAAGCTTCACCGGTACCGAGATGGATTATGCCGTTGAAGTCTGTGATGCAGTGATTGCCGAATGGCAGCCGGAACAAGGACGCAAAATTATTATCAACCTGCCGGCCACCGTTGAAATGACAACACCCAATGTGTTTGCTGATCAGATCGAGTGGTTTTGCCGACAGGTAAAACACCGTGATCTGATTACCATTAGTTTACATACGCACAATGATCGCGGCTGCGGCGTAGCAGCAGCCGAACTGGGTATTATGGCCGGCGCAGATCGCATAGAAGGCACATTAATTGGTAACGGCGAACGCACCGGCAATATGGATATTGTCACTATGGGGATGAATTTATATTCTCAGGGTATTGATCCTAAGCTGGATTTCTCTGACATCAAAGAGATTATCAAGGTGGTGGAATACTGTACTGAATTACCCGTTGCTGCACGTCACCCATGGGCCGGCGAACTGGTGTACACCGCATTTTCGGGTAGCCATCAAGATGCTATTCGAAAGTCGATCAGCTATCACGAAACGCACAATTTACCCTTCTGGGATGTAGCTTACTTACCGATTGATCCCCGCGACATAGGACGCGAGTATGAGGCGGTTATCCGCATCAATAGCCAGAGCGGCAAAGGGGGTGTTGCCTTAGTGCTGGAACGCGACTATGGCATCGCCTTACCTAAGTGGATGCATAGCGAGTTAAGCAAAGTGGTTCAGAAAGCGACCGAAGTGACGGGCGAGGAGATATCCCCTCCTAATATTAAAGCCCTTTTTGATCAGCACTTTACGGAGGTAGCACCGCACTGGTTACTCAGCGGTTATGACTTACATACAGAAGCGGGACTGGTTAGTGCTCACTTCACTTTAGGTGATAGCTCCTTAGGCAATAGCAGTCAAATACTCACAGGCAAAGGTGCCGGCGCCGTCGAAGCCTTATGCGACGCGCTCAGCCAGCAGTTTACCAGCGAGATAAACATCACTCAGTTTGATGAATACTCGCTGACGCAAGGCACTACAGCCCAAGCACAAGCCTGTGTTGCTTTAACGATTAATGGCGAGGCTTATGCGGCGGTCGCTATCGCGGTTGATACGTCGGCGGCAGTATTGCAAGCGGTGTTAACAGCGTTTGCTCAACGTCAGATGAAAGAGGTTAATATGAGAGGTGAAGAAATAAAAGGAGCTGCATAAGGCTCTCTTCTTATCCCTGAATCATATACATTTGCCCGCCACTAAGACCAGAATCTGCACCCGGATTCTGGTCTACAAGGACAGTAGATTAATACATGTGAAGGTAAAGGTGATACTGACTAACGAACGCTAGCCGACGCTATAGTGCATACGAATACAACAAGGCATCTTCATGCCCCGTCGATGTAACGTAATATCCTTTGCGCCGCCCATCCAACACAAAACCAAATGATTCATACAGACGGATAGCGGGCAGATTGGTTTCTCTCACGTCCAGCAATAACCGACACACACCTGAGACGTTTAGCCGCTCGCAGAGTTGATGCAATAAAGCCGTCGCTAAGCCTCGCCCCTGAAAGGCGGGAAGAATAGTAATCTGGTAAATTTCAGCTTCATCCAGCACACAACCAAGCAACGCAAAACCTATTAATACCCCCTGCTCCTTAACACCCACATTCAGATATTGAGGGTTTAGTAATTGCTGTGTTATCTGCTTGTCAGACCAGTGATCATCAGAAAATGAAAGCGCCTCAATCGGCATGATTGAAGGCACATCACTATCAGTGAGCGAATAGAATTCAGGCATCGAGCGGCAGGACTTTCTGAAGGTCACTCCAGACCTCTTTCTTACAACCCGGGATTTGAATCATTTGCGTAAGACTCAGTGAAGTCACCGCTTTAATCTCGCTACTGTAGCTAAAGACGACGGCACGTAGCTCATCAATACCTTCTTCGCGTTGCATCGCCATCTGTGCCGCTGATTCACCCAGAAACAATATCAAACGCGGCGTCGCTATCTGAAACAGCTTATGGATTTTATGATTCACAGCCAACGCTGCTTCAGATTTCCCCTGATCCAGCGCTGCACCTGCGAGCATGGGCCATGCCAGCACATACGGAGAGGCTAACAAATCAGCACGCAGCCCCATGGCGCTCATGATATTAGCGCATAATGCCTTGTATTTTTCTGCCGTAATACCGCCTCTGCTTTGTGGTGGCAAACTATCAATGATCAGCACATCATTATACAACCAGAAACCCAGACGAAAACGCGGAGCCAGCTCTTTACTGACACGTGGTTCAATACGCACTTTCGGCAGATCAGCAGCTCTTGTTGGCGATTCAGAAATAACAGCAGATGGCGTATTCAGAGCCAAAGAAGCCGCCGTAACGGGCGCTGCTTCTCGTGTAGCATGAGAGCTGTTATGAGAAACGCTATGAGACGGACCGGGAGAAGTGCTGTGAGAAGCGCGTGCAATACTGCTGGTAACACCTCGCACTGTGTCTTCGCCTGCATGTTCAGCGTCGGCTATCGCGGCAGCATCATCAGCGCCTTCGTAAACCACAGCTTGGCCAACAGCAGGCTCGCCAAGAATAGCTGAACCAACTATCGCCTCATCCGATTCAAACACATCGTTTTCATGTCCATAAAGGAACTGATAAACGGCCTCGGGAGAGGAACGAGCACCCACTAACGCAGCACGGGGCAACCAGCTGGTCACCCCCATGGCCGCCAAATACTGATGACGACGCTGCTCTTGTTTAAAGTGATTAGAGTGCATCGCCATTAAACCTGTGGGTGTGCCTTTTGTACATTAGCATCCAGCAGATTAAGCGCATGCACATAAGCTTTGGCCGACGCTATGATAATATCGATATCCGCACCCATACCATTCACAATACGACCCGATTTTTCCAGACGAACCGTTACTTCACCCTGCGAGTCGGTACCGCTGGTAATGGCATTGACCGAATACAACTCAAGGCTCGATTCAGAATGAACGATCGCTTCAATGGCTTTCAGTGCCGCATCGACAGGACCGCCGCCGGCTGATTCCGCTTTATGCTCAACCCCATCAACCATCAGAGACACCTGTGCTACCGGCGTTTCACCTGTCTGGGACGTCACATTCAAAGAAGATAACTTATACTTTTCATAAGCATCGGCCGCCTGCACATCAGATACCAGGGCGAGCAGATCTTCATCAAAGATTTCGTGTTTTTTATCCGCCAACTCTTTAAATCGAGTAAAAGCGTGATTCAATTCAGCGTCCGAACTAAAGGTCGCACCCAACTCATTTAAACGTGCACGAAAAGCATTACGCCCCGAATGTTTGCCCATCACCATTCGGTTAGTCTGCCAACCCACATCCTGAGCGGTCATAATTTCGTAAGTTTCACGGTGCTTCAGCATGCCATCCTGATGAATACCGGACTCATGAGCAAAGGCGTTGGCACCCACAATCGCTTTGTTAGGTTGCACCGGGAACCCCGTGATGCTGGAGACCAAACGTGATGCAGGAACAATCTGCGTGGTATCGATATTGGTTTCCAAACCCAGAAGATCTTTACGGGTGCGGATAGCCATCACAAATTCTTCGAGCGAGGCATTACCGGCGCGCTCTCCTAATCCGTTAATGGTGCATTCCACCTGACGAGCACCGGCGGTGACTGCCGCCAACGAGTTTGCCACCGCTAAGCCTAAATCATTATGACAATGAACCGAGAAGATCGCTTTGTCTGCATTGGGGATACGCTGCAATAGCTGCTCAATAGTATGACCAAACTCTTCTGGAATCGCGTAGCCGACCGTATCCGGGATATTAATCGTTCGGGCACCGGCATCAATCACTTTTTCGATAATACGACACATGAAATCCAGATCAGAGCGACTGGCATCCTCCAGTGAAAATTCAACATCACTGATCAGGTTATGCGCCCGTTTAACCGCACGTACCGCATGTTCAACGACTTGATCCGGTGTCATCTGAAGCTTATATTTCATATGAATCGGGGACGTAGCGATAAAGGTATGAATACGGCCTGACGCTGCATTTTTAAGCGCTTCAGCAGCGCGATCAATATCCGCATCCAAGGCGCGGGATAAAGAACAAATAGTGCTACCCGTCACCGTATCAGCTATCGCTTTAATGGACGCAAAATCGCCGGGAGAGGCGATGGCAAAACCTGCCTCAATAACATCAACCCGCATTTTTTCAAGCTGTCTGGCAATACGCAGTTTTTCGTCCTTGGTCATTGACGCACCCGGACTCTGCTCACCATCACGTAAGGTTGTATCGAAAATTATGACTTGATTATTACTGCTCATCGGAGGCGCTCCAACCAGTGACGCAATGCGTAATCGATGCATTGAGTTAAACGAATTATTTTAGCGTATTTATCAGGGACTAGGGAACAGGATATTCACTGCATCAGGGCAGCGAATGCAGGTACTGAAAATCTGCTATGCCGTTCACATCAGAGACTGCCTATAATATCACGAATCGAACACTCTCCCGTTAACTGAATTGATTTGCACAACCGATGACTATAATCTGACGTGAGCCATTTGCAACCTTCAGTCGTTACAATGATCAAGATAGATTATTCCGGCTTTTTACTGACCTATAAACACAACAGGGAAAACCGATGAGTCCCATAAATTTCGATACGTTTATTGATCGCCGCGACACTGCCAGCCAAAAATGGGAACGTTACCGCGATACTGAAATTCTACCCATGTGGGTTGCAGATACCGACTTTATGGCCCCACCCAGTGTGATTCAAGCATTACAAAAACGCATTGAACACGGGGTATTCGGCTACACAAACACACCCTCCGAACTGAACGAGCTGATTATCCAACGCATGGAATCACTTTACCAGTGGCCCATAAAAGCAGACTGGCTAGTCTGGCTACCCGGTTTGGTCTGCGGTCTCAATCTCGCGTGCCGAGCCGTAGGTGAACCCGGCGATCATATTATTGCTCCTCAGCCGGTTTACCCTCCTTTTGTCTCTGCGCCTCACCTGTCTAAACGCCGCGTGATTCAAGTGCCGATGCAACAGCAGGGCGAACGCTGTGTACTGGATTTTACTGCACTGGAAAAATCCATCACGCCGGACACTCATATCATCCTGTTCTGTAACCCCCACAATCCTGGCGGTACGGTTTACCAGGAAGCAGAGTTACGCCAACTGGCAGACATTGCTAAAAAACATCAATTGGTTATCTGCTCAGATGAAATTCATTGTGATTTAATTCTCGAACCCGGTCTCAAACACATTCCGCTGGCTACCATTAATCCAGATATGGAAAGCCGCTCTATCACCTTGATGGCACCGAGTAAAACCTACAACATTGCCGGTCTAGGCTGCTCATTTGCCATCATTCCTGATGAGCAACTGCGCAAACAATTCAATAATGTCAGAAAAGGCATTGTGCCAGACGTTAATTTACTCGGATATACCGCCGCTATCGGGGCATATCAGGCAGGCGATGACTGGAACAAAAAACAACTCGACTACCTGCGGGGCAACCGGGATTATCTGGTACGGGAGATAAATCAGATCCCCGGCCTGAAGCTCAATCCTATTGAAGCGACTTATCTGGCGTGGATCGATATCTCTGCCGCAAAATTGGAGAACCCCGCACAGTTTTTTGAACAAGCTGGCGTAGGCATGTCACCTGGCCGTGATTTTGGCGACAGCAATTATATGAGACTCAACTTTGGCTGCCCAAGATCTATGCTGGAAGAAGCCGTTAAACGCATCAGAAGCGCCTTATTGAAGCACTTGCCTGCCTAAAACGGCACACTAAATTTCTGATCAGTTTTAGGGCTTAACTAACGCTAGCACATAAACCTAAAACTGATCAGGCGTTACGAAAGGTAAAGGGAATCACTTGCTCAATATGTGTCACCTGCAACGCCAGCATCACCAGCCTATCCACACCCAAAGCAACGCCTGCACAATCAGGCAAGCCTACTTCAAGCGCTGACACCAGCCGCTGCTCCAACGGACGTTGAGGCAATCCAAGTGTCTGTCTGGTGTGCTGATCGGCCTCCAGGCGGCGCTGCTGTTCCTGCGGATCGGTTAATTCATGATAACCATTGGCTAATTCTATCCCCTCCACAAAAAGCTCAAAGCGGGCCGCTACCGGCACCCCATCAGCCGCTGCTTTAAGGCGCGCCAAGGCAGACTGGCTAGCAGGATAGTCCGTAATAAAAACAGGCTCATCTTTTAACATCGGCTCAATGACATGCGACATCAAAAGATTAAGCCAACCATCACGATCATCCGGATCCAGCTCAACTTCAACATGTCGGTGCATTTCGCACGCGAGCTGTTCAGTGCTCGACTGATTAATATCTATACCCAGTTTTTCCATAAAAATGTCGGCATAGGTACAACGGCGTATCGGCCCGATAGCCAATATGGACCGGACAAGCTGCTCAACATCCTTCATTAGCGCCACATCATCAAATTCTAAGCGGTACCATTCCAGCATAGTAAATTCAGGATTATGGAAACGCCCTTCTTCACCGCTCCGAAAGACTTTACCCATCTGATAAATAGAGCCTATACCGGCGGCCAACAAACGCTTCATGGCATATTCGGGTGAAGTCTGCAGATAACAGAGCTCAGCTTCAGCTGTCGGATGACCGCGAAAGTTCACCTCCAATGAATCAATAAAAGGGTCGCTGACAGCACATTGCGACAATACCGCCGCATCCACTTCGAGCACCTGCTGCTCAGTAAAATACTGGCGTATAAGAGCAAGAATAGCGGCTCTTTTTTGTAAATTTTCGACGGAGGCCGCCGGTTTCCAGTCACGCATAGTCGTCACTCACGCCCACAAAAACTAAAAACGGCAGCCGAAGCTGCCGTATTCTGAAAGTTTGATAAGCTATTGAAAAGCTATGCGCGGCTGACGTAATCGCCGCTGCGTGTATCAATTTTCAATATATCACCCTGCTCTATAAATAAAGGAACCTTAACCACGGCACCCGTTGTCATTTTAGCCGGCTTTGATCCACCCTGCGCGGTATCACCTTTCATACCCGGGTCTGTTTCCATCACTTCCAGCTCAACAAAGTTGCCTACCGTGATGGCAATCGGGTTGTCATTCCAGAGGGTTACCATGCACGTATCATTTTCTTTCAACCATTTCGCTGCATCACCCACAGCCGTCATATCAGCGCCGTACTGTTCAAACGTCACCGGCACCATGAAATGGTAAAGCTCACCATCGTTATAGAGATATTCCATATCTCTATCCATGACATCCGCACCTTCAAGGCTCTCGTTAGCTTTAAATGTACGCTCCCAGACGCGACCGGTCAGCAAATTACGCATTTTTACGCGAGTAAATGCCTGACCTTTACCGGGTTTAACAAATTCAACATCCTGCATCGTACACGGATCACCTTCAAGCATAACTTTCAGGCCATTTTTTAACTGGTTCGCGGAATATGCCATAATCTTCTCTAATCAATAATTAACAAATATAGTCGATCTAAAAAGCCGAGCTAAAAAGCCGAGCTAAAAAGCCGAGCTAAAAAGGTTTACACCTCAAAATTGACACTCATTCTACTTGAAAGGAGAATGCGAGCAAAATTGAATCTACTCTGGGCCTCGGTCATCATGAACCAAATCACACCTATTTTGCTCGAATCCGACTGGCAAACCTTATTACGTCAGTCTGTTTGCAGTCTTGACGACTTACTCACTCAGGTCAACCTGAGCAGAGAAGCCGTTGATGTATGCGACAGTGCGGCCAAAGACTTTCCGGTCAGAATACCGATGCCCTATATCAACCGGATAGAGAAAGGTAATCCTAACGACCCTTTATTGCTACAGGTACTGCCACAATCGCAGGAGATGGAACGCTACCCGGGCTATTCTAACGATCCTCTGGAAGAACGCGACACAAATCCTGTGCCCGGATTAATTCATAAGTATAAAGGCCGCGTGCTGCTTATTATCAGCGGCGCATGCGCCATCAACTGCCGCTACTGTTTCAGGCGTCACTTTCCCTATCAGGAGAACCAACTTGGCCACCAGCAGTGGCAGCAAGTACTGGCCTATTTACAAAATGACAGTAGCATAACTGAAGTTATTTTCTCAGGCGGCGACCCATTAGCAACACCGGATAAACGTCTGGCCTCTATGATCAAGGACCTGGAAGCCATTCAACATATTCAGCGACTTAGAATTCACAGCCGCTTACCTGTCGTTATTCCGCAACGTATCACCGACGATCTGTGCCAACTACTCGCATCAACGCGCCTGAAAACAGTATGCGTACTCCACATTAATCATGCCAATGAAATTGACCCTGAAGTCGCCTATAGTATCGAAAAATTACAAGCTGCCAAGGTCACAGTGCTTAATCAAGCAGTCCTGCTTAAAGGTATTAATGACTCAGTAGAGGGTTTAAAATCACTCAGCGAAACGCTGTTTGATTGTGGGGTTTTACCTTACTATCTATTTGTGCTCGATCCGGTACACGGTGCCGCTCATTTTGATATCAGCGATAACGATGCCATTGAGTTAGTCAAATCACTGCAAGCAGCGCTGCCTGGCTATCTGGTACCAAAATTAGCCAGGGAAATACCGGGACGTCCGTCAAAAACACTACTTTGCTTAACGTAATCTAACTTGATTCAGCCAAGTAGAATCAGCTAACCTTAAGCTTACTCGTGTATAAAGGGAACCACTTCAGAACGACAGGTGTCTACTGTTAATAACTATTAATTAATTACTGAAACATGCATAGCCACAGGAACTTCCCATGCAGCTCATCCAACACTCAGGCCTTCATCTAAAACAATCACGCCTAAAACAAGCAAGTCTACTGATTACAATTATTTTATTATCGGCCTGCAGCACAGAAAAAGTGGCGGTGGTTGCGCCACCTGAACCGGTTTATGTACCTATCCCATTGATTACATTAGAGCGCGCTGACCCGATACTTCATAAAAAACGCGGGCCTGTCGGCGCTAATATTCAATTTACGAATTCCTCTACGGGCATTTATCAGTACATTTTATTTCGTACCACAGCCTATGACAAAGAGGGCAACGTTGTTCGCGCCAGAAGAAGCCGTGATGAGAGCGCCTATTTACGCGTCGCTGGTCCTGTGCTGCCCGGCACTTACAGACAAGGCCACTCATGGAAAAACACCTGGAGTAAAAGCAACGTACATTGTCTAGATATAGATGAGATTGAGATCGTATTCAGTGACGGCAGCGTTGAAGTCGCCAGTGGTGACACGCTGATAAAAACGGATGAAGGAGCCTGCATTCATTGATTATCGACAGGCAATAGGCCGCATCAAGCGGCCTATGGTTAGCGGTATTTTTGTGATTAGCTATTTTCTAGCGGGCGGCATGATAGGAAAAGGTGTGACATTACCTTTTACATCACTAATTTTCGCCACACCTCCTTTGGGAACCTCGTCAATGCGGATAATAGCCTGCAAAGGAACATAACTGCGCTCAACTTCCGCAAACTCCTGCTTTAGTTTCTCTTCTCCCGGGTCTACCAGCAATTCAGAGCGGCGACCAAAAACAAACCCTTCCAGCTCAATAAAACCCCACATTTCACTTTGAAATATGTGTTCCACAAAGACTTCATACACCTTATCCTGATTAATAAATTTCACACGATAGATGCATTCTTCAATGGCCATATACTCAATTAACTCCGCATAACACAGCATTATTTTCTGACCAATATATGGGGGCAAACCCGATTTTTACAAGCACGTCAAAAACTATTAAAACCCACCCGTATCCAGTACAATATCGGGTCTTTTGTAATGATCCAGCAAGGTGTGTAATGGCGAAAAAGCTGTTTATTAAAACTCATGGTTGTCAAATGAACGAGTATGATTCTGCGCGTATGTCAGACTTACTTGGAGAGACCCATGCATTGGAATTAACCGATAATCAGGATGACGCCGATGTCTTGCTGCTAAACACCTGTTCTATCAGGGAAAAAGCGCAAGAGAAAGTATTTCACCAGCTGGGTCGATGGCGCAAACTTAAAAATGCGCGCCCCGATCTCATCATTGGCGTTGGCGGCTGCGTTGCCAGCCAGGAAGGGGAAAATATCCTTACCCGGGCACCCTATGTCGATATGATTTTTGGTCCACAGACGCTGCACCGCTTACCTGAAATGATTGACCTGTCTTATCAGGGCAAGAAAGGTATTGTGGATATCAGTTTCCCCGAGATAGAAAAGTTCGACGTTCTGCCCACACCTAAGGCAGATGGCGCAGAAGCATTTGTGTCTGTCATGGAAGGTTGTAGTAAATATTGCTCCTTCTGCGTGGTGCCTTATACCCGTGGTGAAGAAGTCAGCCGTCCGTTGGATGATGTTATTACCGAATGCGTAGAACTGGCCGAACAAGGGGTAAGGGAAGTCAACCTGCTAGGCCAGAATGTAAACGCCTATTGCGGTGCGACTCATGATGGCGACAGCGTTGATCTGGCCGAATTGATTCGTAACGTTGCCGCCATTGATGGTTTGGACCGTATTCGTTTCACGACATCGCATCCGGTTGAGTTTACCGACAGCCTGATTCAGGCGTTCGCTGAGGTACCGGAACTGGTCAGCCATCTGCACCTGCCGGTACAGTCCGGCTCAGATCGGATTCTAATGGCCATGAAACGTGGCCATACCGCGCTGGAATATAAATCAAAAATCCGAAAATTGATGAAAGTCCGTCCAGAGCTGACCATGTCATCCGACTTCATCATCGGCTTCCCTGGCGAAACCGATGCAGATTTTGAAGCAACCATGAACCTGATTCAGGAAATTGGTTTCGACAATTCATTCAGTTTTATTTACAGCCGACGCCCGGGAACACCCGCTTCCGACCTACCTGATACGGTAACGGAAGAGACTAAGAAAGAGCGCCTGCAGATTCTGCAAACACGTATTATTCAACAAACCATGCAGATCAGCCGTCGTATGATCGGGTCTACTCAGCGTATTCTGGTAAACCGATATTCACGTAAAGATCCGGGTTTATTGTCAGGACGCACCGAAAACAATCGTGTCGTCAATTTCAAATGCGACAACCCTAATCTGATAGGCCACTTCGCGGACGTGCGTATTCTCGATGCTTATCAGAACTCATTGCTGGGCGAACTCATCAGCTCTGAGCTAGATAACCTAACAGCGGATTAGACCAGCGGTATGACCTCAAAAATCACTCAGGACGTAAAGTTTTTACTGACGCCTTTTCATGCAGATGCCCTCGCCAACGTGTGCGGGCAGGTAAACGAACACCTGAAACTGCTCGAAGCGCGCTTAGGAGTCGAGATCACTAACCGCAGTAATGAGTTTCAGGTATCGGGTGAACCCGAGCAAATCGTACTGGCCAGCGAAATGTTAAAACAGCTTTATCAGGATTCCATTGATGGCACTAACATCACGCTTGAACTGATACATCTGCACTTACAACAATCGGGCACAGAGCAACGTACCGATAACGGCCACAAACTGCCAAAAAATGAAGTCGTCATCCGTACGCGCAAAGCACTGATTAAGCCTCGCGGCCCTAATCAGGAAATGTACGTGCGCTCGATTTTGAAACATGACATTAATTTTGGTATTGGCCCTGCAGGAACAGGAAAGACATACTTAGCCGTTGCCTGTGCCGTTGAAGCACTCGAACGCGAAGAAGTCGAACGCATTTTACTGGTCCGGCCTGCCGTTGAAGCCGGTGAAAAACTGGGGTTCCTGCCTGGCGACCTATCACAAAAAGTCGACCCTTATTTACGCCCCCTGTATGACGCCCTCTACGAAATGCTTGGTTTTGAAAAAGTCGACAAGATGCTTGAACGCAATATTATCGAAGTTGCGCCGCTGGCTTACATGCGCGGCCGCACACTCAATGGTGCCTTTGTCATTTTGGACGAAAGCCAGAACACCACGCGTGAACAGATGAAAATGTTCCTGACACGCATAGGCTTTGGCACCACCGCCGTTATTACCGGCGACATTACCCAAATCGACCTACCGAAAGGAACACCTTCCGGTCTGAAACACGCAATGCATGTGCTGGATGGTGTAAAAGGTATTGGATTTACACATTTTTCTTCTAAAGATGTGGTGCGTCACCCACTGGTACAGCACATTGTTGAAGCATACGAACGTTTTGAACAAAAACAGGAATCAGAAACATGAGCTATTTTGTTGACGTTCAAAGAGACATAGAGAACCCGGACCTACCCAGCGATGAAGATTTTCTACGTTGGGTTTCGTTAGCTCTGACTGGACGTAAAACAGCAGGCGAAATGTGTATTCGCCTGGTAGAACCCGAAGAGAGCCAGCAACTAAATACCGACTATCGCGGCAAAGCATCGCCGACCAACGTGCTTTCTTTTCCGTTTGAAGGCCCGGCGGATATTCCCATGGATTTACTCGGCGATCTTGCCATCTGCGCCGAAATCGTAGCCCAAGAAGCTAAAGAACAAAACAAACTGCCGCACCACCATTGGGCACATATGGTAATACACGGAACCTTGCATCTGATCGGTTTTGACCATATAGATGATGTTGATGCAGAGCAAATGGAAACACTGGAGATCGCACTACTGGCGAGCCTGAATATCCCTGATCCTTACCAACAAGGAGTGTAAGAAAAATGAGTGAAGGTCGATCGGGACAACCACGAAGTTGGTTCGGGCGTCTTGCCCAGGCATTCTCTGATGAACCCAAAACCCGCGAAGAAGTACTCACTATCTTGCGCGATGCGGTAGAAGAAAGCGTACTGGATCAAGAAGCCCTCAGCATTATCGAAGGCGCCATACAAGTCGCCGAAATGCAGGTACGGGATGTCATGATCCCACGCTCACAAATGACCGTTGTCAGCGCGGCACAAACACCTAAAGAGTTTCTGCCTCTTATCATATCCAGCGCCCACTCGCGTTTTCCGGTGATCGGTGACAACCCCAATGAAGTGATTGGTGTGTTACTGGCGAAAGACTTACTACCTCTGATCATTGATGACAGCGCTGAAGCGTTTGATATTTACAGCAAACTGCGCAAAGCGACGCTTATCCCGGAAAGCAAAAGACTCAACGTACTGTTGAAAGAGTTCAGAGCAACGCGAAACCACATGGCCATCGTGATTGATGAATACGGCGGCATTGCCGGACTCGTAACGATTGAAGATGTGCTCGAACAGATCGTCGGCGAAATTGAAGACGAACATGACATCAATGACGACGAAGGCAATATCCGTCTATTTGATGACAACGCCTATATTGTTAAAGCACTGACTGAAGTCGACGACTTTAATGAGTATTTCGACACCAGTTTCTCAGATGACGAGTTTGATACCATTGGCGGCATTGTCACACACCGTTTCGGCCACTTACCCCGCAAAGATGAAACCGTATCGATACATGGCTTTACCTTCACAGTACTGTCATCCGACAACCGACGCATCAGATTGCTGCAGGTAAAACGGAATTTATAGCGCCTTAGCGTAAAGAGCTTCTGAAATGCTACAAACAGCCCTACTGAAACACCGCGCGCTGCTATCACTACTATGCGGCGCGCTCACGCCTCTGGCATTTTCCCCGCTTGACCTGTGGGTCCTGATATTACTCACACCGGGCATTCTGTATTTACTACTACAAGATCTAGCACCGCGCAAAGCCGCATGGGTCAGCTGGTGCTTTGGTGTGGGTTTTTTTGGTTCAGGCGTCTCGTGGGTCTATGTCAGCATCCATACTTACGGCAATGCCTCGGTTTTACTGGCGTCATTACTGACACTGGCATTTGCTATGGGACTGGCACTTATGTTCGCCGCGCAAGGCTGGTGTTATGCCAAATGGCTTTCAGGGTCACGTTTCCCGGCCGCCGGTTTCATCGGTGTATGGATAGTATTTGAATGGATTCGCAGCTGGTTTCTCACCGGATTTCCGTGGCTCTATCTTGGCTACGCACTCATAGACACCCCGTTTAAATTCTGGGCACCGATAGGCGGTGTCTGGTTACTGTCATTAGTGGCACTTAGCCTGTCGCTCGCGGGTATATTACTGATCCGCTCCCGCAGCATGACTCAGCGCATTACTCTTGCCATTATACTGACACTGCCTTGTCTATCTCTGGTGTTGCCTAAAGACTGGACTCAGGCAAGCGGTAACTTTCAGGATATCGATATTGTTCAGGCCAATGTTGCGCAGCAGCTAAAATGGGACAAAAATTATCTGCCGGATTTTCTTAACCTGTATAGCAAAATCACTCTTGAACAGACCCAGGCGTCCATCGTGATCTGGCCGGAAACAGCTATTCCCTCGTTATTATCGACCGCAACACCTTACATGCATAACCTGCTCAGCATTTTCAATGCAGATAACCGCTCACTGATCAGTGGCATCCCCTCGATTGAACGTGACACAACACACCCCAATGGCTATCGCGCATACAACAGCCTTGCGCTATTAACAGGCGAAACCGATATTTACCACAAACAACGACTGGTACCTTTTGGCGAATATGTACCCATGGAAAACTACTTGCGGGGGCTGATCGAGTTTTTCAATCTACCTATGTCCAGCTTCAGCCTGCCGACACAACAACAGACCACACTAAGTGTGGGCGACAGCAAAATCGCAGCGGCCATCTGCTATGAAATAGCCTACCCGGAACTGGTCAGAAAAATGTCTGCTGACAGCGACTGGATTCTCACCGTATCGAACGATACATGGTTTAGCCATTCAATTGCACCGGCGCAACATCTACAGATTGCGCGCATGCGTGCGTTAGAGAATGGTCGCTGGCTAGTCCGAAGCACCAATAACGGACTCACCGCCATTGTCGACCCCTATGGCGATATCGCAGCACAAGCACCGGCGTATGAAGTGGCAGTATTGAAAGGACAGATAGAGAACAGATCAGGCAGTACACCGTATCAACTCTACGGGGTACTGCCTGTGTTGTTATTCAGCATGCTATTGATAGCAGCGGGTTTTATTCCGCGAAGAAAAGAAAGTTCTTAATCAGCTCTTTGCCGCCTTCAGTGGCAAAGGACTCGGGATGAAATTGGATACCGCTAATCGGATATTCACGATGCTGGACCGCCATAATTTCAAACGCCCCGCCCTGATGGATTCTTGCATAATCAGCAAACTCATCTGCTGCTAATTCTCCCACCACTGAGGTCAATATCAGGCACTCAGGGAAACTCTCAACTTCAGCCATCAGCGAATGATAACGCATCACTTCAAGCTTATCGGGAATACCGCGAAAAATCCCCTTTCCATTATGTGTAATCGGGCTGATCTTACCATGTACAGGCAGCGGAGCTTTCACCACCTTACCGCCAAACTGATGCACAATACCCTGCATTCCCAAACACACGCCCAATAAGGGAATGGTTTTACCCAGCTGCCCGATAACCTCAGCACAGACGCCAAAATAGTGCTCATCTTCTGGTGAGCCCGGCCCCGGAGAGATAATGATTCGGTCAGGATTGGCGGCTTTAATCTCTTCAAGCGTTACCTGATCATTACGTTTAACAATAATCTCGAAATCATCCACAGCCCCTTTGGCTTTTTCAGATGTCAGGATCTCGCCAATATACTGATAGAGGTTATAGGTGAACGAGTCGTAATTATCGATAATATAAACTTTCATGCTCACGCCTCTTCCTTAATAAATAGATCCAGGACTTTCTTGGTACCTGCAAACTTACGCTGAATCTCTTCATATTCATCTTCGGCATTGGAATCGTAAACATTGCCTCCACAGGTTTGCACATATGCCTCTTCGCCGTTAGCAAACACCGTCCGAATCGGAATAGCAAAGGTGCAATCGCCATTAAAAGAAAAGTTTCCTACAGCGCCGCCATACGGGCCACGGCCGTCCAGTTCCAGCTCATTAATAACTTTCATCGCTTCAATTTTTGGCGCTCCGGTAAGCGTACCCGCTGGAAAATTACTCGCCAATGCAGAGAACATATCCTGATCTTCGGCGATAATACCGACAATTTCACTGGAGATATGTTGCACATGGCTAAAGCGTTTAATATCCATCAAGCTGCGTACTTTCACCGTACCAAACTGCGCCACCCGACCAATATCATTGCGGTGCAGATCGACAATCATATTGTGCTCGGCGATCTCTTTAGGATCGTTCAGCAGATTACGCGCCAAGGCGCGGTCTTCTTCCTCTGTAGCACCGCGTTTTGCCGTACCTGCCAACGGGAAGGTTTCCATTTCGCCCTGACGCAAACGGAACAATAACTCAGGACTGGCCCCGATCAGCTTCTGCTCGCCAAACTTAACGTAATACATCTGCGGAGACGGATTAACCTCGCGCAATTTCTCATAAATATTGATGGTGTCGCCTTCCAGCTTAAAGCGCTTCTTAAAGCCCACCTCGGTCTGGAAAATTTTACCGTCAATAATATCCTGCTTAACCTTCATCACCGCGGCCGCGTGCTCAGCCTGCGTCATCGTCTCACCCATGGGCGTGATTTGCAGCGCGCCATTGCCCACATACTCTTGAGCAATTAATGATTCCACTAAGTCCAGACGGCTATCGGTGTAATAGAAATAGGTAACCTCGCCTGTCATCTTATCCAGAATCACGCCATCTTTATAAAGGCCAAACTTAAACGCCTCGAACAGCTCGCTGCTTTGCAGATTAAGGGTTGGCTCAAAGTAATTCATACTGTCGTAGCTGAGATAACCCGTTAGCCCACCCGCATATTTACGTGAAATCACATTCTGCGGCATCAAATCACGCAACAGGTAATAAGGGTTATCACTGTGATACTGCTCGCACTGGCCATCACGTTCCTGAATCGTCAGCGTTTTGCCTTCAGCCCAGATTATTTTTTCCGGATCAAAACCGATAATCGAATAGCGCGAGATAAAACTATCTTCACCTAACGACTCCAACATAAAACAGGTGTCAAACTGCTTGTCGATTTTCTTAAACAGATCAAAAAAATCACAATCAGACGTGATAGTGACATAATGCGGTTTGCGAGGAAGATCGATACGATCAGGTCTACGGGACATCATATTCATTTAACCTTATTTACTCTCAGTTATCCTTATTCGGCTTTAAGCGCACGCGAACCACGCGTCACGGTGGCAATACCCACACCCAGCGTTTCAGCAATCTGACGCTGTGGCATACCCTGCCCCAACAGCTTGAAAATCTGTAACCGCTTAGTGACCTCGCTGAATTCAGCAGGGGTTAGCAGCGCACGCAACGCCTGCTCCATCTCATCCGGCGTATTAAACGCCAGCAGATGCTCCATTAACTCACGGGTATATTGCTTGTCTGTATTCATGTACTAGTATGCTAGTGCAATTTAATAATATGTCAATAGCTAAGGCTATGTTTGCAAACGCTAATTGCGTTGATCACATTAATACCATCATTCACGCTATTGATGAACTCAAACAGATAACGGCTTGCAGCGTGCTGTTTAATCAGGTTATGGCCTCTTGATTATCGACAACGTCTCTGAAAAACCAGACAATAGGTCATGTATAAGCGATGGCATAATAGGTAAAATTTGACTAATTCCCTGATAAAGCGCGATTTTAGTTCCGTAATGCGTGCAAAAAACAGTGTCTACCTGCCAAGCGAGGAGCTGACAGTAAAGCCATTGATCGTTGGCTTCGTGCTATTAGAGCATTTCTCAATGATGGCTTTTACCGCAGCGGTCGATGCCTTGGTCACCGCCAATCTTGTCAATACGGTAGCGCTTTTTTCACACATAACGATCGGGATTGATTCTCAAACCGTTAACAGTGATCTTGGGATCGAAATATCGACCAACACCTACCTCAAACAGGTACCTCTGGAGGGAAATAATGCCGCTGATGTATTGATCATTTGCGGCGGATTCCGATGCGCATTAGAAGAAAAACCGCCACTCTCGTCAGTACTTAAAGCGGCAGAAAAGCAAGGACTCACCTTAGGTGGAATATGGAACGGCGCCATTGCATTGGCTCATGCAGGTCTGCTTGATGGCCACAGTTGTGCGGCCCATCCCGATAACCATGCATACATAAAAGAGCGCTTTAGCCAAGTAAGGCTTTCGCCCAACACGCTAGTTATCGAAGAGAAATTGATCAGCTGTGCAGGCCCTGTCAGTGCGCTGCAAATAATGTTATCACTCATAGAACAGACTCAAGGCAGCCACCTTGCCCGTGCAGTTCGTGAAATTCTTAGTTGTGATCAAGTAACAGAGAACAACGACCATACACTACTACTAGCAGGTGATAACTCAGCGTTTCCCGTGGCACTTCGCAACCTTTTAGCGCTGATGCACACCAATATTGACGAGCCACTTCACCTGGAAGAACTGGCAGCATTAGTCAGTCTTTCACGGCGTCAGATAGAACGCATGTTTCAGACCTATCTGGAAACATCACCCTCGCGCTACTACCTTGAATTACGTTTATCCTACGCAAGGCGACTGCTTCAACAAAGCAATGAATCAATCATCAATATTTCCCTCGCCTGCGGTTTTATCAGTACGAGTCACTTCAGTCACTGTTTTAAAGACTATTTTGGCATACCGCCCAGTGCAACAAGACAAAAACCTCACGGATAATAGCGCATGTGAAAAGCGAACAGATTCAAACATCACAACGTTATCTATTCCTACAAATGTATCATCTGCACTGGGGTCAGCAATAGAACTACTGGAACCCCATATAAAAATGCCTTATTCAATAACTGATTTTTAGTACGAACCCAACAAAATAGTCGTTCGGAATCATCCGGGCGGCTGCTTTTAGTCAAACAAAAAACACCAATGCGTAGCGTTTCATTCCCCACACCCCCTCGTTACCTCAAGATCAGTATAAATATGTAAAAAACCGACAGATAGCTCCGACTAAAAGCATAAGATCGTAAATAACAATAAAGATTAAATTGCAAATAACCTGCTTACGTTCAAAATACGCATCATTTGGTGAAAATTCTCATCATGAAAAATTTATCGATATAAAAAACACCCTATCGTGACAACATTTCCGTCATGATATTTTTCATACATGCTTTTCTTACAAGGGTTAGATAGATGGATTTGCTACAAGGAATAACGCTCGGCATTATAGAAGGCATTACAGAGTTCTTGCCCATATCCTCTACAGGCCACCTCATTATTGCCAGTGATCTGCTAGGTTTACCCGCCACAGATAGCAACAAAGCATTTGAGGTTATTATTCAACTGGCCGCTATTCTTGCCGTTGTTGCAAACTACCGGGATAAATTCACATTTCGCCATACAACATTATGGATGAAGGTCGCCGTTTCCTTTATCCCTATTGGCATAGTGGGGTTGTTATTTCATAGCCAGATAAAAGAACTGTTTTCCGTCGAAGTCGTGGCTACCATGTTCATAATAGGAGGGCTTATATTTTTGTGGGTTGAGCGCCGTCTTAAACACCATGAGCCGACCGTGAACGATGTTGAAGATATAACCTTTCCACAGGCTGCCATTATTGGCATTGCGCAGGTGTTTGCATTAATTCCGGGTACCAGCCGGGCAGGCGCAACCATTATTGGTGCCCTGCTGCTGGGTATTAACCGCAAAGCCAGTGCCGAATTTTCATTTTTATTAGCGATGCCTGTGATGGTCGCAGCCAGCGGTTTAGACCTACTAAAACACTATCAGGACTTTATCGGCGTTAATGCCTGGCCGTTAATTGCGGGTTTTGTGATGGCATTTTTAAGTGCCTATATCGTTATGCGACTCTTTATATCCTTCCTTGATCGATGGACATTTGTAGCCTTTGGTGTGTATCGAATTATTTTCGGGCTGCTACTGTTTTATATGGTGTATGCAGGGCTTATCAGCACTGAGGCAACAGCCTAAACATCTTGTACATCAGCCCCTACCTGGGGCTGATGTAGCATCAACAGAGCTTAAACCTGACTACGGTCTGACCTGGGTCTAGCTCAGATGTGGCATTGCTTTTTACACATGAACAGCATTATAAATACCCACAAAGCTCGATGCTTTGGTGATATCCACTGCAATCTGTAACCGTCTCGCAATGTCACTGGCCGAAATAACACCGCGTATTTTGTGCTGCGTCCGGTCAATTACCAAGCAATGCTGCTGAGCATTATTTTTTAGCACTTCAACAACATCAAAAATGGTAGCGTGACACAATTCAGCATAATCGAAAGCCTTTAGCTTGCTCTTTGGCTGAAAGAAGTCTGTGATCGTTAAGTCATTACGGTCATAACCTTCGGACAGTTTTTTCATGATTTCCTGGTTATTTAAATCATCAAGACTCACCACACCCAAAAACTTCTTATCGTGATCAACCACCAATTTTAATCGCACATGCGATTTTTTCATTAATCTTTCAGCTTCAATGGCTGAAATATTTTCATCGATAATAAAAGGATTTACATCCTTAAAGTCCGTAAATATATCGAGCGCACTAGAACCCAGCGAAATCACAGCGTGCTCGTGGGTAACGACTAATTCATCGACTGGATTTGTTGTATATAAGGTTAATGATTTCATTAAAAAACTCCATATTTCATACAATAGAAATAAAGTTTGAGTGGTACAAATCACACCCAACTTTATTCTATATAAAATTAAATCTTAAATTTATCGGATATCTATTCTTAAGCTATAAAAGCTAGCTATAAGAGTTAACTAAAGAGAAGAGGCGGAGCGCGGATGAAATAGTTTTTAGCAATTAATTTTATAGAAGCACGGGGGGAGTGCGGTAAAGCGGTACGTGTATCATTCGCATAAATAAATGGAGTTGAAACAAAACAAACATCATCAGGGCCATCAGATACAGAATCATAATCATATTCTAATAAGTTCTGATCGATATAGGAGATTCGATAATCAATAACACTGCCAGCATCAGAATCAATCCACTTACCCACACTGATGGCAGAAGCGATAACCAGTATGAAATAAAAGAAAAGCTGAGCAATCTGACGCCGCTCATTTGCACCGTCTTTTGATGAACAGGGAATCATGTATTGACCATCAGGTCTTTATTCATAATAGGCTAACAACCTCCACAAATCGGAATAACAGTCATAACAACAGCCGTAATACTGGACTAACCTTATTTATATAGACTACTCCAAGCATTTCAAGTCCGCCACACTATTAATACTTAAGGATAAGGTACCTGTGCAGGATAGATTTTTACCTCTACAGGTTTATGGTTAACACTGCTTTCTAATAATAAATGAATAATGTCATGATAAATAAAATGATCGCAGGTGCAGCTCTGTACTGCGGCCTTGTCTCTATTCCGGGCTTTGCTGCGGGGACGCTCGAGGTTGAAGAATCAATTATGGTGAATGCTAACCCTGCGGCTGTATGGGCACTGGCGGGCAACTTCAACGGACTTGATCGCTGGCACCCCGCCATCGCCAAGAGTCACCAGGCAGAAGACGTAAGAACATTAACGCTTCAGGATGGCGCCACTATCACCGAACGCCTGACTAATTATAATGCACAAGGGCAACACTACAGCTACGCGATAACGTCTGATCCTCTACCCGTTAAAGACTATCAATCTACCCTACGAGTCGAATCAGCGAAAAACCATACCAGTAAGGTTATCTGAAGCTCGACCTTCGAAGCCTCCGGGGCTGCTGATGCTGATGCGAAAGCAGCAATCCAGGGCATCTACAAGGCAGGACTCACTCAATTAAATGCACTATTTAACTGATGGCACTGCCTGCTCTTCTGCGAGGTAAGGAGATCTATCAACCCGCATTTTAATGAACCCTGTAGCCATCTTCTTCGATGAGTTGTCGGGCTTTGTCTACGTCGAGTGCTTCAATAGGCTCGGCCAGATAATAAGGCAAAGCCACGGGACTCTCGCTTAATTTAATAAGATTACCTTCCTCAAGCCGCTCAATTACCGAGTGCAACGTCGCTTCAAGATTAGGCGGCGGTGTTGGATATCGCTTACTGACGTAATCCAGCAATTCCTGAATAGTATGGGAACCATCGGCTAGCGACACCACAAGACCCAGCCATTCATCTAAGGGTGTTACATTGTCTGGCTGATTAATGTCTGCCAACCCAACTTCATTATCTTTTCGTGTGTAAATGACAGTTCGATAAAAATATTGTGAATTAGTCATGAGAACCCATTTTAAATTTTCGCGTTAGTAGCATTAGGATGTGACACCGGTAACTTCAGCTAAGCCGCTTGTTATGCCATTTACATATTAGCAGCGCGTTCGGAGATGCATTCGTATTCAGCCATTTCAAATTCACGGCAAATCAAAGGCCGCTTCTCGTAAATAGTGCAACCCATAGAGTCTCGATCCAACGCCGCGCACCAGCCATCTTCTAGCCGGGCCATTCGCATGCCGCCCCACTCATCTATCTCAATAAAACGATCGGGCACTCCCGTATCCGTAATAAGCATGACTTCCAAACGGCAACAGCAGGCCATGCAGTTTGAGCAGGTAATAGCTGCCTGAGGTAAAGTGGTGGTTTCAATTTTCATTTTTTAATACAGATACTCTGAAATTCAGTAGTGGTATCGACACATAATAATCGTTAATGCACTTCGGCAAAAATACTATTCTCATCAGAGCTCGCATCTTTACCGTTAGCAGAACAAGTATGAATCGCAACCACCACCAGCACAACAGATAGGACAGGGCTATTGATAGGTAGGTGGGCAGGTGAGATGAAAGGCAAGAATACACTCTCGTTCTGATAGATGTACGATTGGCCGCTAATGCTGCCAATCAGCATCACGTTGGCATCCTGGGTTGAAGCGCTGAGTACCTTTTAAATTAGATGAGAAACTCACCTTCACGCTCAGGCTGATAAATCACCTCAATGATTTCGACGACCAATACACCGCCATCAGGTTTCGGCCATTCGACTTGTTTGCCTTCTGCCAGTCCAAGCAACGCAGCACCAACCGGTGCCAGTATCGAAACAGTAGCATCACCGTTACGGCTATCTTGTGGATAAGTCAGTGTTAAAGAAGACTCCTTACCAGAAGATTTATTCATAAACTTTACGGTTGAATTCATCGTAACGAGATTGGGCGGTATATCTTCAGGCGCAACAATCTCGGCGCTGGCTAATTCATAAGACAACGCATCCTGAGCGGGAAAGTGGCTATCATCCAAGGAATCCAGCATTTTCTCAAGCCGTGTGGCATCAAGTGATGAAATAGTAATTTTCGATGTCTGGTTCATTTTTTACCCTTAAAGAGATGATCAGCGACATATACCCTTTTGGCTTTACGCTTGATGTTTTGTTTTTCAGAATCAAGCAGATCCGACACCGCGTTTGCAGTGTGGTTTTAATCCGCAAGATATCTTTTTACTGTTCGATTTACTGCGTAATTTCTTTTGGGTTTTCTCGGCTGCGCCAAAGCAACACAGTGGCCTGTGAAGACAATAGTCGAGGAAAAACCAACATCAGGAAACTGGCAGCAGACTGCTTATGTGAATTAGTTTGTGTGTATTTTCGGTTGTGTTTGTGCGTGTTTTTTGCGGTTGTATTTAAAACTGTAAGATTACTGCGAACTAGCGAGCGACCTAATTGACACGCAGGTTAGGCATGAACTTATTGACCGTAAGCCTCCTACAGGAGAACCAACATCTATGTGAAATAGTAATATTCATAAGGCTCCGTATGAACAGCTTATTTCGTATGCGCTCAGTCAAGGTACCACAGATAAGATAGGTCTTCGATAGCCGTGCTTAGGCGCAACCTTCGGACCACACCGCAAATTCATTACCACCTGGCTCGATAAAGTGAAACCGATAGCCGCCCGGAAACTCAAAAACAGGCCGATTGATCACGCCACCATACTGCACAATTTTTGCTAATGTCGCTTTTATATCCGCACTGTAAAAGACCAGTAACGCACCGCCTGAAGCCACAGTCGAAGCTAAGTCTGCCTGAAAAAAACCACCATTTAAACCTTGATTAGAAAATGCGGTATATTCAGGACCATAATCAACGAACGCCCAAGCAAATACCCGAGCAAAGAACTGTTTTGTCGCCGCCAAGTCTTTGGTTGAAAACTCGACATAATTTAGTTTTTCAGGTTTATTCATATTGCATCCTCAATGGCTGGCAAAACAGCGGACGGTTTGCTGTTTAAAGATAATTTTCCTTAGAAGGTACAATATTCATTTCTTTGCACGTAAGCCTTACTTTTGATTATTATTTGAGAAGACTCATATGCGTTAGTGCTAGTGCGTCGACTTGACAGGTTTTAATTCTTCCAAAGCTTGCTCAGAATAAATTGCACTTAATCGCCAGAACCCAATCCAAGATGGTTGAGAGTCTGCCCTGAAATACTGCTCCGGATGACACAAGAGCCCGCTTCACACTAAGGTATTATTTGCGAACGTGCGTGAAGCACACAGGGGGATTCTGTTGCTTAGGTTAAGCGTTGCGGCTTCTCGTTAAAACATGCACGAAAAACGGCGATCATAATACTAATTTCCTTTATAATATCCGACCTGTATTTTTTGGCTGTGGCGTTGTCCACAAAGGATAGATAATGAAGTTTTCCTCTTTAGACCTGGCTCCCGAGCTACAACGTGCTTTGGATGCCTGCGGCTACAGCCAGATGACTCCGATTCAAGAACAAGCAATTATTCCTGCCCGTCGTGGTAAGGATGTGTTGGCTAATGCTCAAACGGGCACAGGTAAAACTGCAGCCTTTACTGTGCCGGTTTTGCAGCAGATGCATGACCGCCCTGTCACTACTCAGCCGGGCCAGGTTCGTACGCTGATTCTGGCACCTACGCGTGAGCTGGCCGAACAGCTAACCACCACAATTAAAGGTTATGCGCAGTTCCTGCCCTTTACAGTTAAAGGTATTTACGGCGGCGTGAGTACGGACTCACAAAAAGGCAGGTTAAAGGCCGGTGTCGATATTCTGGTAGCTACGCCAGGGCGGCTGCTTGAGCATGTGGTGCAATGTAATATCAGCTTATCTAAGGTTGAGTTTGTGGTATTAGATGAAGCCGATCGCATGCTCGACATGGGCTTTATCAACGATGTTTATAAGTTGATCCAACAAACAGCAAGCAAGCATCAAACCCTTATGTTTTCTGCCACGGTTACGCCTACGGTTAATGAGTTAGCCAGAAAGCTGATGAGCCGTCACGAAACTATCCGTGTTGCTAAGCAAAACTCGACCGCCGATACGGTTGATCATGTGGTCTATCCGGTAGAAGAGCGCCGCAAAGCGGACTTGTTTCTTGAGTTGATCAAGGCGCAGAATTGGTATCAGGTATTAGTGTTTACCAGTACCAAAGCTCAGGCAGATGAGTTAGTGGTCGATCTGAAGATGGACAAGATCACTTATGTGGTGTGTCACGGCGATAAAACGCAGGGGTCACGCAAGCGTGCTTTAGCCGATTTTAAAGCCGGCAAAGTACAGGTAATGATCGCTACCGAAGTGGCTGCTCGTGGTTTGGACATTAAAGGGCTGGAGTATGTGGTTAACTATAATCTGCCGTTTCTTGCCGAAGATTATGTTCACCGTATTGGTCGTACCGGCCGTGCAGGCGCTAAAGGCCATGCGATATCGTTTGTCAGCCGCGAAGAAGAACGCGCACTGGATGATATCGAACGTCTTATCGGCAGCAGAATTAAACGTATTAACATGCCGGGTTTTGAAGTGGGTAATCGTGAAAACTTACTGAAACAGATCACCCAGAAATCGCAGAAGCCACGTGCCAACAAACCCAGCCAAACCAAGATCATCCGTGACAGGGTGACTACGTCTAAAACGACGGGTAAAGCTAAGCAAAAAATTAAGCAGAAGAAATAAACCGGTTGCGATAGGGCGGTAAAACGTGATGTCGCAAACCCTATACTGTAAAAAAGCCTTCGTGATTCACTCCTGAACAGGACAGTTTACCTATGAGTCTTGCCGATAAAGTGCTGGCCGTTAATAACGACCTGCCAATTCGTACCGATAGCCCCGTCCATAGCGGTAAAGTACGCTCGGTTTACTGGTTAACCGCCGCCGACAGCCGTCGCCTTATCGAAGAGAAAGGCTATGATGTTGCGGCGGATGCACCGTTAGCAATTATGGTGATTAGCGACCGTATCTCTGCATTTGACTGTATCTGGCATGGCGAAGGCGGTATGAACGGTGTGCCGGGTAAAGGCGCGGCGTTGAACGCGATTTCTAATCATTGGTTTAAGCTGTTTCGTGATAACGGTTTAGCCGATAGCCATATTCTGGACATTCCGCATCCGTTTGTCTGGATTGTGCAGAAAGCCAAACCGGTGATGATCGAGGCGATCTGTCGCCAGTACATCACGGGCTCTATGTGGCGCGCCTACTCTAAAGGGGAGCGCGAGTTCTGCGGCATTCAGTTACCCGATGGCCTGCAGAAAGACCAGAAGCTACCTGAGCTACTGATCACGCCGTCCACCAAAGGCATCCTGAAAGGTATTGACGGTGTACCTGAAGCGGATGATGTGAACATCACACGTAAGAACCTGGAAGATAACTTTGCCGCCTTTAATCTGCGCAGCAAAGCTGATATCACTCAATACGAAAAACTGCTTAAAGAAGGCTTCGGCGTTATCAGCGATGCACTGGCGGCACTGGATCAGATTTTTGTCGATACCAAATTTGAATTTGGGTATGTGACCGATGCCGCTGGCAATGAGAAGCTGATCTATATGGATGAGGTTGGCACACCCGACTCTTCACGGATTTGGGAAGGCGCGGCTTATCGTGAAGGCAAAATCGTTGAGAATTCTAAAGAAGGTTTTCGTCAATGGCTGCTAAACAATTTCCCTGATCCGGATATTCTGCTGAACAAAGAGCGTATGCCCGAACGCAAAGCACTGGCACGCGACAACGCCTTGCCTGCAGCGGTGATGATGAATATTTCAGCGACGTATGTGGGCATTGCCGAGAAAGTCACTGGTAAAAAATTAGTGCTTTCTGATAATCCTAAAGCGGATATTGTTGAAATTTTACGTGATCAGTATGGTTTGATCGACTGATCACGCTGATCGGGATCTTTTTACGAGACGTACTTCGAGCACTTATTCCCGGCATTTTGGCCAGCCATCTCAGCAATTTATGTTGAGATAGCTGGATATACTAGCCTGACTTACACAAGCTTGTTCCACGGGTTTGAAATTCGCTTGAAATGTTCAAATCCACACTCGCGACACGGCTGGATGATACTGGTTTGCGTGAGTTGCATGCGCTGCTCACATCCCTGACATTCGAATGTACCTACGGCAGCAATCTCTCCCGCCATATAGGCGTCATCTTCATTAGCTAACTGCTCACGCAACCGCTCCTGCTCGATACGCGTTTGATCGGCCAACGCCATCAGATTTTTAACGAGGGTGCTTTCCAGAACATTCAAATCAAAATGCAACCAGGCCGCTATGCCTTCGCCAGTTTCGTGTGCGTAGTAGCCTAGCTGTTTGACATCGCGTTTCAGATACGCGGTGAGCAGGTCTATCTCATCTCGCGTCATCTCTTCGGCGGTAATCTCCAGTTCTACCGCTTCTTCTATCTTTTCTTGCAGATATTCCCAGGAGTGATGCTCAGCGTTTCCCAATGTTTCGGTTAAACGATCCAGAACACGATCATATAAACCGGTGGCATCTGGTTTTTTTTCTGGTGTGTTTTTAGATTCTTTGTCCATTTTCAACTCCTGTCCTACACAATTAGACGGCCTACCTGCTGTTGATAGCAGGGCTTATATTGTATGCTATGTAGCATACCCTGAACTTTCCAGCAGACTCTTAACCGGCATCAATATAAGCGGTTTTTTGTTAGAGATCCGACACGATACTACTATGAACGAACAATACGAACCGCAAAAGATTGAAACCCAGACTCAACAGTACTGGGAAGATAATGATAGCTTCATTTGCACGGAAGACAGCAGTAAAGAAAAATTTTACTGTCTTTCCATGTTTCCTTACCCCAGCGGCCGTCTGCACATGGGGCATGTTCGCAACTACACTATCGGTGATGTGATCTCTCGTTACCAGCGGATGCAGGGCAAAAATGTGCTGCAACCAATGGGTTGGGATGCATTTGGTCTTCCGGCTGAAAATGCGGCGATGAAGAACAATGTTCCGCCTGCCAAGTGGACCTATGAAAACGTTAGTTATATGCGTGATCAGTTGAAGCTGATGGGTTTTGGTTATGACTGGAACCGCGAACTGGCTACTTGTCATCCGGAATATTACCGTTGGGAACAATGGTTCTTTACCCGTTTGATGGCAAAAGGGCTGGTTTATAAGAAAGAAGCCGAAGTGAACTGGGATCCGGTCGACATGACCGTTCTGGCTAACGAGCAGGTGATTGATGGTCGCGGCTGGCGCTCTGGTGCATTGGTCGAGCGTAAGAAGATCCCACAGTGGTTCCTCAAAATTACTGATTATGCTGATCAACTCGTTGATGATCTGGATAAGCTGACCGACTGGCCAGAGCAGGTCATCACGCAGCAACGTAACTGGATTGGCCGCTCTCAAGGTGTTGAGCTTGCGTTCCACGTTGAAGACGGCTCTGATCTGGAAGTATTTACCACCCGCCCGGATACTCTGATGGGTGTGACGTATGTTGCTGTTGCGACACAACATCCATTGGCACTGAAAGCGGCCGAATCTAACCCGGCGCTGACTCAGTTTATTGATGAATGCAAAAACATCAAAATGGCTGAAGCCGATATGGCGACCATGGAAAAACGCGGCATGGCGCTGGGCATTACCGCCACCCATCCGTTAACCGGTGAACAGGTACCTGTCTGGACGGCTAACTTTGTCTTGATGGATTACGGCTCGGGCGCCGTAATGGCAGTTCCGGCGCATGACCAACGTGACTGGGATTTTGCTAAGAAATACGGTTTGCAGATCAAGCAAGTGATTGCTTCTACGAATAAAGATGTTCATGTCGATATCGAAAAAGAAGCCTTCACTGATAAAGGCGTATTGATCAATTCGGGTGATTTTGATGATCTGGAATTTGATGTTGCGTTTAAAGCAATCTCAAGCCAACTTGAACGCCAGCGTAAAGGCAAGGTAACCATTAACTACCGCCTGCGCGATTGGGGTGTTTCACGTCAGCGTTATTGGGGAACACCCATTCCCGTTATCAACTGCGTCAGCTGTGGTCCCGTACCTGTACCGGAAGATCAGCTACCCGTTGTGCTGCCTGAAAACGTAGAGTTCGATGGCACTGGTTCTCCTATCAAAAAGATGGACAGCTTCATTAATACCTCCTGCCCTTCTTGCGGCGGTCCTGCAGAACGCGAAACAGACACCTTCGACACCTTCATGGAATCGAGTTGGTATTATGCCCGTTACGCGAGTCGCTCTAGCGATAATGCCATGCTGGATCCCGAAAAAGCTAACTACTGGCTACCGGTAGATCAGTATGTCGGTGGTATTGAGCACGCGATTCTGCATCTTCTGTATTCCCGTTTCTTCCACAAGCTGATGCGTGACGAAGGTTTGGTTAATTCCGATGAGCCATTCACTCGCCTGCTGTGTCAGGGAATGGTATTGGCCAACACCTACTACCGCGAAGAAGAGAATGGCGGCAAAGTCTGGATCGCGCCGACCGATGTTGTCACGGAAACAGACGACAAAGGCCGCATTATCAGCGCCACGCACAAAGATGACGGATTGCCGGTATTACAGGCAGGCGTTACTAAAATGTCTAAGTCAAAAAACAACGGCATCGACCCGCAAGTCATGATTGATAAGTACGGTGCGGATACGGTGCGTTTGTTTATGATGTTTGCAGCACCTCCAGAGCAATCTCTGGAATGGTCTGATTCTGGTGTGGAAGGTGCTCACCGCTTCCTGCGTCGTTTATGGAAGCATGTTCATGACCATCTTCAAGCCGGGCAGAGTGTTGTTGCTCTGGACACGAGCGCACTAACCAAGCCACAGAAAGACCTGCGTCTTAAAGTCCACGAAACCATTAAAAAGGTTTCTGATGATATTGAACGCCGCCAGACTTTCAATACGGCGATTGCGGCTGTCATGGAACTGCTGAACAGTATCAGCAAATTTGTTGATGCCAGCGATCAGGGCCGTGCAGTTATGCGCGAAGCATTACAAGCAGCCATTCAACTATTAGCACCTATTGTTCCGCACGTAACACATCAATTGTGGAGCGAGCTTGGGCATACAACAGACCTGCTCAATTATCCGTGGCCTATCTGCGATGAATCAGCATTGGTGCGCTCATCTATTGAGATGGTTGTTCAGGTGAACGGTAAAGTACGGGCTAAAATTGAAGTCGCGGCTGATGCGGAACAAGACACTATTTTGCATACCGCTCTGTCGATCGAGAATGTGCAGAAATTTTTAGTGGGCAAAGCTATCCGTAAAAAGATTGTCGTTCCCGGAAAACTGGTCAACATTGTTGTAGGTTAAATAAGCTGGTTAAAATCGGCTGGCTAAATAATTGTGGGCTAAAAGGAGTTAATTAAGAAAATGACCCTCTACCGTTTTTTAAATAGATTTGTGTGTTTCACTCTGGCCGCTGTTTTGGTGTCTGGCTGCGGTTTTAAATTACGCGGCGCTATGGATATTCCGGAATCGGCCAGACTCGTAACGCTGGTTTTAAAAAGCGGTACGTCTTTACCGTTTGAGCAAGCCCTTAAAAGAACGCTTAGACAACAAGATATCACTTTACAGGCAGCGGCACCTTATCAATTAGCGATCACTCAGGTTCTGGAAAATCGTCGTTCCATTACGCTGGATAGCGACGCCAATGTTGATGAATACGAGTTACTGCTGCTGGTTAAGTTTGAAGTGCTTAATGGCAAAGGTGAATCGATCTCCGGCCCGTTAGTTGCTCGCACTGAACGCATTTATGACTACAATGCCAATGCGGCTACCGCCAGCTACTCTTTAGAAAAAGAGATTCGTGAAGAGATGTGGGGATCAATCGCAGAACGTATTGTACGCCAATACGTAGCCCAAACACGTTAGTGGTAAGGGTTAGCGAGTAATGAAACTCACACCTGAACAGCTCACAGGACATCTGCAGCAGCCTCATGCCCCGGTCTATCTGGTCTCGGGGGATGAGCCACTACTGAGTGCTGAATGTTGTGATCAACTACGTAGCGCTTTTCGCCAAAAAGGTTTTAGCGAGCGTGAAGTACTGCATGTTGAAGGTCAGTTCAAGTGGGAATACCTGCTTGAATGCGCTAATGCATTGTCTCTGTTTGCTGAGCAAAAGTTAATCGAGATACGCTTAGGCAGCCACAAAATCAACAAAGCGGCGAGCGATATAATTCAGGAATATATAGCGCACGCACCGCCTGAAAATATTCTATTGATCATTGCTGATAAGCTTGATGCGGCCGCCAAGAAATCCGCATGGCATAAATCGATTGAACAAAAAGGCGTGTTTATTGAAATTTGGCCGGTTGATATTAATCAACTGGCGGGCTGGATCCGGCACAGGGCCGCCAGCAAGAATATGCAATTGGATGATGCGGCGACTCAACTTTTGTGTGATCGTGTTGAAGGCAACCTACTCGCAGCCAAACAAGAGCTGGACAAGCTCCATCTGCTCTACCCCTCAGGAGTTTTGACAGCTGAACAGATAATCGAGGCTGTCTCTGATAACTCACGCTATGATGTCTATGCTTTAATGGATGCTATTGCATTAGGACAGAGCGAACGCTGTATCAAAATCCTGAATGTTTTACGACAGGAAGGCACGGAACCACCGATTGTACTATGGGCGCTAACGCGAGAGATACGCACCTTGTACGCTATACGCCAAGGCTTAGATCGCGGTTTACTTTATGAAACTATCTGTCAGAAAGAACGTATCTGGGGCAAACGTAAGCAAACCCTGCGACGTTGCGCTGACCGCCTGAGTATCAATACACTCGAAGAACTGCTTAACATTAGCCAGCAGCTAGATAAAGTTATCAAGGGAATGGGTACGGGCTCACCTTGGTTGATGTTATCCGATATTGCTATTACGCTTTCAGGTAAACGTCTGCAACTCACAGCGTTCTCTTGAAATTCCTGCCGTAAAAAATCTGGATGTAGCATGCGATGATGTATGGCAAGCAGCTCTGTTTACTCTTATTTATCAGCACTATAATCGCCACTGGATGTTCTGAGAAAAACCCTCTGAAGTTAGAAGAGGGTAATGAGCTTTATAGCTACTATTGCATGCAGTGTCACATTAAAAACGGCGTAGGCGCGATGTATGAATACCTCCCGCCTGACCGCCAAAAGCTGGCCAGCCACGAAATCGTACTGATGATCAAGTATGGTTACGACATGGGTCATAACATGCCTATGTTCGATCAATTATCTGCCGAACAAGCAGATGCAATTGCCGAATATGTCGTGGCTATTCAGAGAAGCACTTCTATACAAAAAAGCAGCTCAAACTAGCATCAATAAATACAGCGTACTTACTCTGCGAGAGTATGTACCACCACCGTCGCTAATTTAATATTATCGTGTAACGGGCAACGCTCACACACTTCATCCAAAAATTCCTGTTTTTCAGCAGCCGATAAATCGGCATCAATCTCTGCCGTTATTCTGAAAATCTGAAAACCTGATCGGTTTTCAGAAGGCTTACCTAACAACCCTGCCGGATCATAATCACCTTCGACTGATACAGAAAACTCTCGCAGTTCGATCTTCTTCTGCTTTGCTGCAACACGACCAATCGTAGCCACACAACCCGCTAAAGAGAAAAGAAAATATTCCAGCGGTGTTGGACCCTCATCACTACCACCACCCGCAACCGGCTGATCTATAATAACTTTATGACCACGAATATCGGATTCAACCCGAAACGACGCATCCATTTTCGCTTCAACGCGCACGGTTTTAGTAACAGACATAACACCTCTCTATAAGAACTATCTAGGAACCACATAACATAAGAAATATCTAATATAACGATATTAGCAAATCCATACTAAAGAAGTAATAGGCAGTGATTAAAAATAAAAGAGATAGGAAACTTAAAGCGAGAGATCATGCTGTAAGTCAAGAAGAGAGGCTGTCAACCAGAAGGAATGGAAGATCGGTGCCGCCAGATAAGACACCTCACTTGCAGGCTTTATTGGAACTGTTCGCTATATTATTATGAGTCAAGGGACGTCAGATGAGATATCAAATTATAACCTATTTCTGTAGTCAGGTAATTTAGCAGCCATTCGCTCGCCTGTTGCGGATCGGCATCCGGCACCAGCGAACAGAGTTGCGTCATTGCCATACCGGCATATCCGCAAGGGTTTATTCTAAGAAACGGTTCAAGATCCATATCTAAATTCAGCGCTAAGCCATGAAAGGTACAGCCTTTTCTGACTCTTAAGCCTAATGAAGCAATTTTAGCATTATCGACATATACACCTGGCGCATCTGGCTTTGCATATGCCTCAACGCCATAATGTTGCAGCGTTGCAATTATACCAGTTTCCATTAACGTAACGACGTCACGAACGCCGAGCTTATTTCTGCGAATATCCAGCAATAGATAAATAACCAGCTGGCCAGGGCCATGATAGGTAACCTGCCCGCCGCGATCCACCTGCACCACGGGAATGTCACCGGTTACTAACAGATGCTCAGCTTTACCCGCCTGTCCTTGTGTAAAAACTGGCTCATGCTGCAACACCCATATTTCATCAGCCGTTTCTGGACCTCGCTGATCCGTGAAGGCCTGCATTTTTTGCCAGACCGGCTCGTATGGCTGAATTCCCAAGGTGCGGATAATGAGTTTATGATGCAAACCCATTACAGAACTATATGCACCCGGTCGGAGGCAATCAGCTGTTCGTGCAAACTTTTTAGCTGATCCTCGCCGGTGGCAGTAATAAGCATTCTGACTGATCGATAAGTACCTTTTTTACTGTCCCGAATGGTAATCCGGCTCACATCCAGATCAGGTACATGCAATAACATCACTTCGACCACAAAGTCCTGAAAATCTTCAGTATTTTTGCCGACAACCTTGACCGGATAATCCGGGCAGGGAAATTCTATTTTTGGTGGCTTCACTTCACTCATCATTACTCCCCCGTCATCAACTGATGTTGATAGCGCGTAAAAATTTCAAACATACGCTGCCAGAGCGGACCTTTTTGTCCATCACCTACAACATAATCGTCCACCTGAAGAACAGGCACAATGGCTCTTGTTGAACTGGAAATCCAGACCTCATCAGCATGAATCAGACGCTGATAATCAATTTCTGCTTCCTGGCGAGGTATTCCATGTTGATCTGCCAACTCAAGAATCAACGCCCGAGTTGTACCACTTAAAATTTCCGTGCCTATAGGAGGTGTATAAATCACACCCTGCTCTACTATAAAAAAGTTGCAACTGGCACCTTCGGTTAACGCGCCATCACGTTGCAGAATAGCTTCCTGAGCACCTGATTCTTTCGCTTGCTGAAGTACCAGTATGTTAGGCAATAGGCAGGTCGACTTAATATCACACCGATGCCAACGTAAGTCAGCCGTGACGATAACTTTGATCCCTACGACCTTATCAATTCCCTCTTGATAAATATCGCGGATTGACTGACAACAGGCAAACACCGTCGGCACAATATCTGGCTCAATAACATGAACACGTTTACCGGCGCTACCACGGGTAACCTGCAGATAAACGGAGACGTTACCACCACCATTTAACTCAACTAGACGGGTCAATATTGGCGTCCAGTCTTGATTCATTTCTATGCGTAATGCTCGCAGACTATGTTCCAGACGTTGCAAATGCTCAGCCAGCCTGAAACCTATTCCCTGATAAAAAGGAATCACTTCGTAGACGCTGTCACCGAACAGAAAGCCCCGATCAAACACTGAAACTTTTGCCTGGTCAGCAGGCAGATACTGCCCGTTTAAGTACACTGTATCCATGATCACCAAAACGCAGAAACCCGCATTGGATAATGCAGGTTCCTGAAAACACTCAATTTAAAAAGCGTAATTTATAAAACGCAATTAATAAGAGCTCAGTTTATAAAAGCTGAACCGAGAAGGCTTTATCAGCTAATCAAGCCTATGAAGAATAGCATTATGGTATGCCATATTTTCTTGAGCAGCCCTCCTTCAGCAACATCTTGCATCGCCACTAAAGGCACACTCGCGACCTCTTCTCCGTTCAATGTAACACGCACTTTACCGTATTCTTGCCCCTTCACAACGGGTGCTTTTATTACTTTATCAATATCCAGAGTTGCTTCTAACTGGTCGGCCTGGCCGCGAGGAATAGTGACAGCCAGTGCTTCATTTAACCCCAGACTAACTTCATCCTGAAGCCCACCCCATACTTTGGCCGTGTTCAGGATTTCATCAGAACCATAAAGTTTATGGGTGCGAAAGTAACGAAAAGCATACGCCAGTATTTTCTGACTTTCCTGCGCTCGTGCTTCTTCACTGTTAGTCCCCATCACCACCGAAATCAGGCGCATGCCATCACGCTTAGCGGAAGCAACCAAACAATAACCCGCTTCCTCAGTATGGCCGGTTTTCATACCGTCTACCGTATGATCGCGCCACAGCAACTTGTTACGATTAGGTTGGCGAATATTATTATAGGTGAAATATTTTTCAGAGTAGATTCCATAATGTTCAGGAAACCTCTGAATAATCGTTTTTGCCAGGATCGCTAAATCCTCTGCTGTCGAGAAATGTCCCTCTGACGGCAAACCTGTCGCATTATTGAAATGTGAATTATTCATCCCCAGCAATTTAGCATGCTGATTCATTAAATCAGCAAAAGCTGATTCACTACCTGCAATATGCTCGGCAACAGCAACAGAAGCATCGTTTCCTGACTGAATAATAATGCCTTTTAAAAGATCGTCCAGCTTAACCTGTGTACCTTCTTTGATGAACATTCTTGAACCTGGCGTGCGCCAAGCCTTCTCGCTCACCAACACCAGATCATCTTTACCGATATTACCCTTACCCAGTTCATATTCAACAATATAACTGGTCATCATTTTTGTCAGGCTTGCCGGCGCAAAACGCTCATCCGCTTTATCGGACAGCACCACTTTACCGGTATCTGAATCCATGACCAAGTAAGCCGTTGCGGAAACTTGCGGAGCCGAAGGTATCAGTGTTGTTGCGGCCTGCAGAGAGTTCGCTGCAAGCATAAGGAATAGAAAAGTCAAAAAGGCTGTTTTCAGTCTTTGCACAGTAAATTCCTGAATAGGTCTGTTAAAGATATTTGTAAGTAGACGTTGATCAAAAGATTTAGTTCTACTCACCTGCGTATTATAGGGGTGATTTATCTGTTTTATTTAATTACTTTATGGAAAATCTACCAGATGCGCTCCCATAAACCCTCTTTGGGTTAATTGTTCAATCACATTATCTACTTCAAAACGGTCAGATACAGGCCCTAATAAAACCCTGTAAAACTTACCACTCTCACGCTCTACATTATTCACATATGCAGACATGATAAAATCGTCGCCTAGTTGATTCGCCACTCTATTCGCCGATACTTCTGCTGAGTAAGCACCTACCTGCAAATAACTGCCGGCCGTCAATGCACTATTCTGTTGCCCTACGGCTATCACTGTTTGTGATGCGTTCCAGGTAATGGGGTTAATTGCTTCAACTTCAACCCTTGCCGTTCCATGTTGCAACATACCCAGTTTTGAAGCCGCGGCATAAGATAAATCAATAATCCGGCCTGAATGAAAGGGACCTCGATCATTAACCCTGACGATTACCTGCCTACCGTTGGCCAGATTGGTTACTTTAACATAGGTGGGGAGAGGCAAAGACTTGTGCGCCGCACTCATTTCATACATATCGTACGTTTCACCGTTCGATGTCAGATGGCCATGAAATTTATTCCCGTACCATGACGCCCCACCACGCTCCCGATACCCATCAGACGCATCCAGCACAGCATACTGTTTACCAAAAACCTCATAGAGGCTTTTATTACCACCACGGCTTCTGGGTTCAACTTTCGGGACGGCATCCGGAATCTTCGACACATCAACCGGGGAAGAAGGACCATGATCATTTTTAATACTGTAACGACTACTTCCATTTTTATTGCTTGCGCAACCGCTAAGAAGTAGAGCGATAACAGAAAGTGACAAGATTATAAATTTCATTCTGCGTTAACCTTTTTTATCGGGCTATTTGCAGCATTTTTTTCAGCCGCGATAGCCTGACTTAGTTCATGCACTGCCATCGCATAAAGACGACTGCGATTATAACGGGTAATGACATAATAATTATTCAATCCAAGCCAGTATGATGCTTTATCCTGGTCTTTCATTCGCAATAAAACAGCAGCTACATTCCCTCTATTATGCAAATTAACATTAACTCCTAAAGCCTGCCACTCAGATAACGGGCGTACTGGCTCTTCTCCTGTGTTAATTTGCTCTTCAGGCAACGTACCTTCAAGTGTTACCGAAACAACTACTTCACCATTGTGCTGCCAGCCATGTACTAAAAAATAATTCGCAACACTACCAATAGCATCCACCGGGCTGTTCCATAGATCTTTGTCGCCATCACCATCAAAATCTACAGCATAAGCAAGGAAGCTAGAGGGTATAAATTGACCATACCCCATCGCACCGGCGTACGAACTTTTCAAATCCGCTACATTGAGCTTTTCATTACGCGCCAGCACCAGCAAATCTTTTAGTTGCTCTTGAAAAAAATCAGCACGCCTGGGATAGTCAAAACCCAGCGTTGCCAGTGCATCCAGCGCACGGTAGCTTCCCGTGTTACGTCCATAATGGGTTTCTATGCCAATAATCGCAACAATCACTTCTGCCGGTACGCCATAAACCTGCGCTGCTCGCGCTAACGTTTCTGCATGCTCTTGCCAGAAATCAACGCCTCTGTGAATCCGCTTAGACTGTAAAAAAATCTGGCGATAACCACCCCAGTCCAGACGTTTCTCTGCGGGTCTGTTCATCGCGGCCAGTATAGAGTCCTGCTTTTTAGCATCTTCCAGAACTGATCTGAGATAAGTTGTCGAGAAATCTTCGGACGCCATTCTGAGCAACCATTTTTCCGCTTCAGGGTGCTCACTATAGCCTTTGGAATCTGCCGCATGAACACCATTACTGATTAACAATACACACAAAAATCCAATACATTTTGTAAAATTATTTCTCATTTCCAGCCCTATCTCAACGTCATCTGTTTGTGACTATAAACCGACATCAGAATACCAAAACCCGCCATCAGGGTAACGACCGATGTTCCTCCGTAACTCACAAACGGCAATGGCACGCCCACCACAGGTAACAAGCCACTTACCATGCCTATATTTACAAAAACATACACAAAAAACGTGAGCACAATACTAGCTGCAACCAATTTACCGAAGCAATCTGATACGCGCGTGGCCATCCATAAGCCGCGGCCGATAATAAGAATATACATCACTAATAGGATACTGATTCCTATAAGACCCAATTCTTCAGCAATCACTGCGATAATAAAATCGGTATGTGACTCTGGTAGAAAGTCTAATTGCGACTGAGTTCCACTTAACCAGCCTTTACCCCAGATACCACCTGAACCTATCGCTGTTTTCGATTGAATAATATTCCATCCAGCACCTAAAGGATCACTTTCAGGATCAAGAAAAGTCAGCACTCGTTGCCGCTGATAGTCCTTCATTACCATCCATAAACCAGGTAATGCGGCGCCAGCAACAGCAAGAGCACCCATAATATAGTGCCAGCGAATACCTGAAAACAGCAGAACAAAGACACCCGAAGCAGCAATCAGCAGAGAGGTCCCCAGATCCGGCTGTTTCATAATCAATACGGTTGGCACGCCAATAAGCAGCAAACTAATAAAGCAGTGCTTAAAACTAGGCGGCAGAGATCGCCCTGCAAGATAGCAGGCCACCATAAGCGGCAAAATAAGCTTCATGACTTCAGCCGGCTGAAAGCGAAATCCGGGTAAGGCAATCCAACGTTGAGCCCCTTTTGCCCCAACACCAAAAAGTATGACGGCAACCAATAAAACCACACCAGCGGCATACACCCACGGTGCCCATCGAGCCAATAAACGCGGTGTAAACTGAGCAAGTATGATCAGCACGACAAAACCTGCGCCAATACGAACAGCCTGCCTCAACACGTAATCTACATCCTGTCCGGACGCGCTATAAAGCACAAATAAACCGAAAGCAGAAAGTAAAAACAAAAAAAACAACATCCAGGCATCCAGATGTGTATAGCTCCACCATCCCTTTTTGCGCCGCAGATGATGCCCTGCCTCTGGCAATGAACGTTCAAAATCACGATTATTCATGAGCATCTGTTCCACTAGCAACTACTTTGTCCGCGGTGGGGTCTATTCCTAACAAATAGGCATCCATCACCTGTCGCGCTAACGGCGCAGCAACACTGGAACCGCCACCACCGTTCTCGACAATGACGGCCAAAGCAATGCGTGGTTTATCTGCTGGTGCGAACGCTAAAAACAGCGCATGGTCATGGAAACGCTTGTCCAGCTTATCAGCATCATAACGCTCATCCTGCTTTATGCCGATGACCTGTGCAGTACCGCTTTTCCCGGCAATTTTATAGGCCGCATCTTTTCCAATTCTACGCGCAGTACCGCGCTCCCCATGCACGACTGCAACCATGCTTTCAATAATGGTTTCCCAGTACTTAGGGTGTTTAAGTTTTACATCTTCAGGGTAAGGACGCGCATTCGGAATATCAGGCATAGCAAGACGCAAAAAACCATCTTCATCAACGTCACGCACACCTTTCAGAAGTTTGGGTTGTACCCATTTACCACGGTTAGCCAGTACTGTTGCCGCTGTTGCCAACTGTAGCGGCGTTGTCAGGAAAAAGCCCTGTCCGATACTCAAATTCAATGAATCACCCGGATACCAGGGCAAGTTACGTGTTTTACGCTTCCATTCCCGAGAGGGAAGAATACCGGCAAGCGCCTCAGGCAAATCAAGACTGGTTACCTGACCAAAACCAAAGCGCCCTAAATAATCCGACATAGGATCGACACCCATCCGATAGCCAACATCATAAAACCAGACATCACAAGATTGCTCTAAAGCAAGGTGCATATTAACTTTACCGTGCCCGCCTCGCTTCCAGTCATGGTACCTTCGCCCGCCACGAGTCAGCGTATAAAAGCCCGGATCCCAGACAGTATGGGTAGGCAATACTGTCTCAGAATCGATGGCCGCTAATGCATTCACGGGTTTAATCGTTGAGCCCGGCGGGTAACGACCACGTACGGCACGGTTAAACAGCGGCAGGTCTGGGGAATCACGTAATGCCGAATAATTAGCGGTAGATATACCGGTCACAAAAAGATTAGGGTCATAACCGGGCGTCGAGACCAACGCCAGAATCCCCCCCGTCGCCGGATCAATGGCCACTATAGAGGCTTTTTCTCCCTGTAGTAGCTTTTCAGTAATTTGCTGTAATCTAAGATCAATATATAACTGTAGATTCTGGCCAGGCACCGGGTCAGTCCGCTCAAGCACACGCATCACGCGGCCCCGAGCATTCGTTTCAACTTTTTGCATCCCCACTGAACCATGCAACATCGGTTCGTAGAATTTTTCAATGCCTAGCTTTCCAATGTAATTCGTACCTGCATATTCTTTAGGATCGGCCTGTTGGAGTTCTTTTATATTAATCCGCCCGACATACCCCATCGCATGGACCAAACTTTCTCCATAGGGGTAGTGGCGTATTAAATCGGCTTCTACCTGCACACCCGGCAAACGATGATAATTGACAGCAAGTTTAGCAATTTCTTCTTCTGTTAATCGAAACCTTACCGGCACGGTTTCATAAGGTCTGCGACGTAGCTTCAAGCGTTTTTTAAACTGCTCAATGTCTTTACCACTGATTTCAATGATTTTTTGCAGTTCACTCAAGGTAGAGTCCAACTGTTTACCGACTTCTTCTTTGAGAATCGTGACGCTATAGCTGGGCCGGTTCTCCGCCAGTAATACGCCATGTGTGTCATAAATCAGACCACGAGTGGGTGCAACAGGTTGTAACTGGATACGGTTGTTATCAGACATAGCAGCATAGCGGTCATATTGTACAACCTGCAGATAATAGAGCCGACCTAACAGGACGCCTATCAATAGCAGCACAATACAGAAGGCAAGAACAACCCGGAAAACAAACGTCCGATTTTCTTGAGAATGGTCTTTTAATTGTTCAAATCGAGACATAACTACTTGTGATACGGGTGACCCTGAATGATTGTCCAGGCCCGATAAACTTGCTCTGCAAGAATAACGCGCACTAGAGGATGGGGAAGCGTGAGTCCGGATAAGGACCATTTCTGATCCGCTAAAGCAACACACCTGGCATCAAGACCATCTGGCCCGCCGACTAACAAAGAGATATTGCGGCCATCCATCTGCCACTCACTCACCTGATCAGCCAATTGTTCTGTTGACCATGAACGACCTTTAACTTCCAGCGCGATGACACGGTCTCCTTTGGGAATAGCCGCCAACATTGCATCACCTTCCTGACGGATGGCGCGTGCCATGTCGGCACCTTTACCCCGGTGACCCAGAGCCAGTTCGACCAACTCCAGTGTCATTTCATGAGGCAAACGTTTGCTGTATTCATGGAAACCAGTTGTTACCCAGTCAGGCATTTTACCGCCCACAGCCAGCAAACGTATTTTCATCAGAGCTACCCGCTTACCTTAGTGTCAGATCCGGTTTCAAGTGCGGCTTCAGACGTTGCGTCTTCGCGTGAATCAAAGCGCCATAAATGCTCAAGATCATAATAGCTTCGGGCATCAGGCATTAAGACATGCACAACAACCTCACCAAGATCTACCAACACCCATTCACCGTCTGTCTGACCTTCAGTACCCAGTGGCTGAATACCTACCTCTTTCACTTTATCAGACACCGCATGCGCCAGTGATACCACATGTCGCTTAGACGTTCCTGAAGCAACCACCATATAACTCGTAATACTTGATTTACCTCGTACATCGATCACCTCGATGTCACGTGCTTTCACATCTTCAAGCGCACCACGTACAATTTCAATAAGTTGTTCAGTTTGCATCGACAATTAATTACCCTTCATTTGAACCATAGAGTTTATTTTGCTGTATATAATCCCAGACCGAATCCGGCAATAGATACCTTGGCGACAGTCCGTTGGACAGCAATTCACGAATGTGCGTTGCTGAAATACTCAACGGTGTCAGCTCATGAAGCAGAATCCCACCTGCAGCTTGTGTCAGCACATCACTTTTCTCGCTTACCTGATGCTCTGTCAACAACTGCTGTAGTTTCTGGTTCGGTTTAAAGTGGTAACCCGGTCTTGCCGCAACAATAATGTGGCACTTCGAAAGATATTCATCAAATCGATACCACTGATCCAGCGTCAAAAAAGAATCCATGCCTATAACCATACAGACCGGAATTTCTGAACCGAGTTCCTTACGCAACGCTTCCAATGTGTAAATCGTGAAAGACGGTCGGTCAGACAGAATTTCACGAGGATCGCACCGGAGCGTATTTTCACCACTAATCGCCCGCTCAATCATAGCCAGACGCGCAGCAGAAGTAGAACCGGGTGTTTCCCGATGCACAGGCACATTAGCCGGCATCAGATAAACAGATTCAACGTCCAGCCACTGCTGTATTTCCAGCGCTGTTCTCAAGTGCCCATAATGGATAGGATCAAACGTCCCACCCATAAACACATGTGCTTTGTTAATGAGCTTATTTACGGGTATGACCATCACCTAACACCACGTATTTCTGCGATGTCAGCCCTTCCAGACCTACCGGCCCACGCGCATGAATTTTGTCCGTGGATATACCAATTTCAGCACCCAGGCCATACTCAAATCCGTCAGCAAAACGAGTCGATGCATTCACGATCACAGAGCTCGAGTCCACCTCACGCAGAAAACGGCGCGACAGTGTATAGTTTTCTGTGACAATTGCATCGGTATGATGAGAACCATAGCGATTAATATGCGACATTGCGGCATCAATATCGTCAACAATTTTGATCGACAACACCGGAGCAAGGTATTCAGTTGACCAATCATCCTCCGTCGCATTAATCATTGCAGGCACCAAGGCACATGTCCTTGCACAACCGCGCAGCTCAACGCCTGCCGCCTGATACCGTTCAACCAGATCACCCAGAATATCTGCGGCAATCGCGATATGGATCAACAAGGTTTCCATCGTATTACAGGTGCCGTAACGATGTGTTTTAGCATTCAGTGCAATATTAACCGCTTTAGCTCTGTCTGCCTGTTCATCGATATAAACATGACAGATACCATCCAGATGCTTAATCACAGGTACTTTAGCGTCACGACTGATACGCTCGATCAACCCTTTACCGCCGCGAGGCACAATCACATCAATAAATTCAGGCATAGTAATCAACTGCCCTACCGCTTCGCGGTCAGTTGTTTCTACAACCTGAACCGCTTCAGCAGGAAGCCCCGCTGCTTTTAATCCTACCCGGATACAGGCAGCAATAGCCTGATTAGAATGAATCGCTTCAGATCCGCCGCGTAAAATAGTGGCATTACCCGACTTAAGACACAGACTGGCCGCTTCAACCGTCACATTGGGTCTGGATTCATAAATAATACCGATTACACCCAAGGGCACACGCATTTTACCTACTTGAATACCAGAAGGGCGATAATTCATATCCGTGATGCCGCCTACCGGATCAGGAAGTGCCACCACCTGCCTGAGCCCTTCGATCATGCCATCAATCGTACTATCATTAAGCTCAAGACGATCCAGCATGGCGGCATCGAGGCCATTTTCACGACCATGTGCCAAATCTTTTTTATTGGCTTCAACCAGCGTGGCACGGCTACTATCCAGTGCGGCAACCATCGCTAACAATGCTTTATTTTTGACGCCAGTATCTGCACGCGCAACCAACCGAGAGGCATCTCTGGCTTTTTGCCCTAATGTGTTCATATATAATTCAACGTTCATCACTTACCCTTGCGCATTCACGTGACCCATAATTATACAATGCTATCAATCCCGGGTCATGAACTGCTTTATATGAGTGACCAGAAAGACTACTAACTGGTATCATCAGCCAACATTTAAATGGAAAATAACCTTTAACGGATAAATAACTGCAAAATGCAATTCCTTATAAAGAAACCGCACTTCCGTCTGATATTCGCCACCGCGTTAGTCATGATATCAGGCTTGGTTATTAGCGCGTCTTATCTTTATTTTGCGGCGGACAGTATTGCCAAAACGGAAGCCATCAAAACGGCAAGACACACGGCCCGCCAAGCGGCCCTAACTATCCAGCCTTATATTCTGGCAGAAGATATTATCAGTCTGAATTTCTTCCTCAACAGCCTGACTGAAGCTCAGCAAGTGAACGGCGCCGCCGTCTTCAATAAACGTTCACAACTGATCGCCCGGGCAGGCATAGAGAGCGGTACAGAACAACAAGTCATTCTCGGAAACCAGCAAACACCCACAGGGACATTAACACTCTATATCGGCCATCAATCACAGCTGCAAATGCTAACCGGTTTACTATGGCAAGTGGCTATCCTGTCGACTATCACCTTACTGGCGACACTCATCACCTTATGGCTGGCATTAAAACAACTGGCCGCGAGATCATCTCAACCGGAAGAAGATAGCCGCAACACAGACGACCTTTCATTCGAGCAGACTTTTGTTGAACAGAGTGCTGCTGATCAAAGCACTGTTAATCAAAGCTCAGACACAGGAAGCACGCAATCAAAAAGCTTCGAACAAACACTTCAACAAATGACTGCCCAGCCACCTTTACTTAACACTACAGACAATAATACCTTTATTAAATCAGCACCTTTTAGCACACCGCCCAATTTGCCTGTTATGCAAACGACCTTAACAGATGAAATTCTGGATAACAGCGAACTGGTCGAACTACTAAGACCCGACGCTACATTGCGCATGCCTCACTTTATTCCAACACCGATGCAACAAGAAGACGATGATGTGCCACGTAAAAATCCTGAAGCTGATTTTGAGCTTGAAGAGCTTAAAGAACATAAGCAAAAGGAATCACAACCGTCACCCGGGAAGCCTAACCCTCTGCGCAAATATGAACACACAGAAGAGCAGCTTGATCTCTATAGCTTAGGTCACCAGCTAGAACTTACGTTACAACCACAGGAAGCCGCTTACTTATTCTACATTGATGCTACTACCGGCCACGCAGATTATGTAGAACCTGAAGAACATAACCACCTGCTACAAACCTATGAACAACTAATTCAGAAAGTGGCCAGCATTTATGGTGGCACCGTTACGATTGACGCAAGTGGTGATCTGCAGCTTTTCTTTGACGATCAGGATGCCGATGATGGTCATGGCGTTCATGCACTGTGTGCAGCAAAATTATTCACGCTGCTTTACCGGGCATTTAATCAGGCACGCATCAAAGCATTTAAGCCTGTGCTTAATTTACACATGGCCATTGTGCGCGGTAATCGAAATAAATTTAGTCTGATTAAAGAAGAAGCGTTATTTCTGACACGGACCACGCAGACCAATGAGTTGATTAGTCATACCGCACTGACCGAAGCCAGCCAACTCAAATCAACACTGCTATCCAGTGCTGATCTGCGCCGGGAAGATGAAGACAAGATATTAATACTCTCGCTAACACCGTCTTATCAGGCCCTGCTTACCAAACAGGCAACCCACCTGCTTAGTAAGCCTGCTAAAGATACCTCCACACCATAAAACAGCTGATTACGGATCGACTGTTTCAGACTTTTCACTCATCACTTCTAATCGATCAACCCGCTGATATCCACGCGGTAGTTTATTACCACGTCGACCGCGCTCACCCCGATAATGATCAAGATCAGCCGGCTTTAACTTAAGATGCTGGCGACCCGCATGCACTTGCAGAGTAGCTCCTGGCATCAGCACAACTATATCGCACACGACTTCCTCACGCGTTGCTGCACGCACCGAAGGAATGTTAATGATTTTATTACCTTTGCCCCGCGCCAACGCAGGTAATTCAGCAACAGGGAACACCAGCAAACGCCCTTCACTGGTAATGGCTGCCAACAGCGCATTCTCCATGTCTTCAATCTTGATTGGCTCAAGTACCTGAGCATTTTTTGGCAAGGTTAATGCAGCTTTACCATTCTTAGTTTTGCTGGAAAGGTCCGCAATAGAGGTGACGAATCCATAGCCTGCATCCGAAGCCAACAATATTTTGTCGCTATCTTTGCCTGAGACAGCCGCATCAATAGTTGCACCTTTAGGCATAGTAATACGACCGGTAATCGGCTCACCCTGGCCTCTCGCTGTTGGCAACGTATGTGGTTCGACCGTATAACTGCGGCCCGTCGAATCTAATAGAATCAGCGGTTGATTCATACGCCCGGCGCACGCCAGTTTGAATCCATCACCTGTTTTGTAACTCAGACCCGCACCATCAATATCATGACCCTTAGCCGCACGAATCCAACCTTGCTTGGAAACAACCGAGGTAACCGGATCCGAGGACAATAAATCTTTTTCGCTAAACGCCTGCGCTTCCTGACGCTCTACAATCGGCGAGCGACGTGCATCGCCATACGTTTCCATATCGTCTTTAAGTTCTTTTTTAATCAGAGTACGCATACGCTGATCTGAACCTAATATTTGCTCCAGACGCTTACGTTCAGCCTCTAATTCATCTTGTTCAGATTGAATTTTAAATTCTTCGAGCTTGGCCAAATGCCGCAGTTTAAGATCAAGAATGGCATCCGCCTGAGTCTCACTCAGGCTAAACCGCTTCATCAATTCCTGCTTAGGCTCGTCTTCATAACGAATAATCGCGATGACCTCATCAATATTGAGGTAGGCGATCATCAGAGCTTCAAGGATATGCAAGCGATCCAGCACTTTCGCCAAGCGGTGTTCAAGGCGACTACGTACCACGCCTGTCCGCCAGCCAAGCCACTCGGTCAGAATTGTACGCAGGTTTTTTACATGCGGACGACCATCCACACCTATCATGTTCATATTCACGCGATAGGTCTTTTCCAGATCGGTGGACGCGAACAGATGCGCCATTAACTGATCTACATCGATACGGTTGGAACGCGGCATAATCACCAACCGCGTAGGATTTTCATGATCAGACTCATCCCGCAGATCAGCTACCATCGGCAACTTTTTCTGTTGCATCTGTTGTGCAATTTGCTCGAGAATTTTGTCACCCGACACCTGATACGGTAGCGCAGTGATAATGATATCGCCTTGTTCCATCGTATAGATAGCGCGCATCCGCACCGAACCCTTACCGGTTTCGTAGAGTTTCAGCAGGTCTGCACGCGACGATATAATTTCAGCATCGGTAGGCATGTCTGGTGCAGGAATAAAGGTACAGAGCTCAGCAATATCCGCTTTCGGGTTGTCCAGCAAATGAATACAGGCCGAGGTTACTTCGCGCAGATTGTGCGGTGGAATATCCGTCGCCATTCCGACCGCAATACCGCTCCCGCCGTTAAGCAGAATATTAGGCAAACGCGCCGGTAATACGGTTGGCTCAACCATGGTTCCATCAAAGTTAGGCAGCCAGTCTACAGTTCCCTGATTAACCTCTTGGAGTAACACTTCTGCATACTTAGCCAACTTTGCTTCGGTATAACGCATCGCCGCAAAAGATTTGGGATCATCTTGCGAACCCCAGTTCCCCTGACCATCAATCAATGGGTAGCGATAACTGAATGGCTGCGCCATCAGCACCATCGCTTCATAGCAGGCACTGTCACCATGCGGGTGGTATTTACCCAATACGTCACCGACGGTACGGGCAGATTTTTTGTGCTTGGCACTGGCTTTCAATCCCAGCTCGGACATCGCGTAAATAATACGGCGCTGTACGGGCTTCATGCCATCGCCTATATGCGGTAAAGCACGATCCAGAATGACGTACATGGAATAATCCAGATAAGCCTTTTCGGTAAAATCCTTGAGGGGTATACGCTCAATGTTCTCGTCTATTACTACTTCGCTCATATCTTAATATCCATCAAACTGACTACACTCGAGCCAGGTTCCCCTTACTTTCTAACCAGCTTTTACGATCAGCGGCACGCTTTTTCGCCAAGAGCATATCCAGCATCTCGTGCGTATTATCTTCAGCATCAATGGTCAACTGCACCAGGCGGCGAGTATCCGGATCCATCGTCGTTTCGCGGAGTTGCAGAGGGTTCATCTCACCCAGACCTTTGAATCGCTGGACATTAATTTTTACATTTTTTCGCTCGGCCCGAATGCGCTCAACGATGCCATTTTTCTCCGCATCATCGAGCGCGTAAAACACATCTTTTGCCGCATCAATACGATACAGCGGCGGCATCGCCACATAGATATGCCCGGCGTCCACCAGCGGTTTAAAATGACGCAGAAACAGTGCACAGATAAGCGTAGCGATATGCGCTCCATCGGAGTCGGCATCGGCCAGCACACAGACTTTACCGTAGCGCAGACCTTCCAGATTATCGGAACCCGGATCAACACCCACCGCCACTGAAATATCGTGTATCTCTTGTGATGACAGTATCTCGCCAGAGTCGACTTCCCAGGTATTCAGGATCTTGCCTCGCAGCGGCATGATGGCCTGAAACTGACGATCACGCGCCTGCTTGGCAGAACCTCCCGCCGAATCCCCTTCCACCAGAAACAGCTCGGAACGCATGGTTTCTGAACCCGCACAATCGGCCAGTTTCCCAGGCAGTGCCGGCCCTTGCGTGATCTTTTTACGCACTACTTTTTTACTGGAACGTAACCGCTTCTGGGCATTCGCTATGATACTTTCCGCGAGCTTCTCACCCTCTTCAACATGGCTATTAAGCCACAATGAAAACGCATCTTTTACGGAGCCTGAAATAAAGGCGGCAATATAACGCGAGGAAAGACGTTCTTTAGTTTGCCCGGAAAACTGTGGATCGCGCATTTTAGCGGACAGGATATAGGCGCAGCGCTCCCAGATATCATCACCGGTCAACTTTACACCGCGTGGCAGTATGTTGCGGATTTCACAAAACTCGCGCATCGCTTCCAATAATCCGGTGCGAAAACCGTTTACATGAGTTCCACCCTGAACCGTCGGGATCAGATTCACAAAACTTTCACAGGTCAAATCACCGCCTTCCGGCAGCCATTGAACCGCCCATTCAACCGCATCTGTCTCGCCTTGCAGAAAGCCGATAAATGGCTCTTCAGGTAAAGTGTCGTATACCTGTGTGGTACCGCGTAAATACGCACTTAAACCATCTTCGTAATACCATTCTTCTTTTTCATTTTTTCCGCTGCTCTGGTCAGTGAAAGTCACCTTCAAACCAGGACAAAGCACCGCCTTAGCACGTAAATTATGTTTCAGATGAGACACACTGTATTTAGGCGTATCAAAATATTGCGGGTCAGCCAAAAAGCGAACCGTCGTTCCCGTATTACGCTTGCCACAGGTATCAATGACTTCAAGCTCGGAGACTTTATAACCATCGGCAAAACCAATCTTATAGACCTGCCCATCACGTTTAATCTGCACTTCAAGCAATTTCGACAATGCATTAACGACAGAGACACCGACACCATGAAGGCCGCCGGAATAACTGTAATTATCATTATTAAATTTCCCACCCGCATGCAGACGCGTCAAAATCAATTCAACACCGCTGACACCCTCTTCAGGATGCAGATCGACAGGCATTCCTCGTCCATCATCACTAACAGAGACCGCGCCGTCTTTATGCAATATCACATCGATTTGTTTTGCATGGCCTGCTAAGGCTTCATCAACTGAGTTATCAATAACCTCCTGCGCCAGATGATTAGGCCGATCAGTTTCGGTATACATGCCCGGACGCCGCCTAACGGGATCCAAACCACTTAAGACTTCTATCGAATCAGCTGTATATTGCGTCGACATCGATTTCTTTTTTCCTGTTACTCAGTAAAAGAGGGTAAAGGGGTGGCTTCGGGTAATTCTGCCTGCCCCCGAGAAAAACTGATGATTGCCGGTATCAGTTTTTCAAATTGATCAAAACCATGACTGCCACCTGATTGAACGAACATCTCCGAGTGTTTAAAAAACTCAACAGCTTCGCGATAATCCAGCACTTCATCTGCCGTCTGTACCAGCAACAAATAACGCGCCGGATCATTAATCGATTTAATCGCAACAGCCTGCAGTTGTTGCAGATGTTCACGGGTCAGGGTGTAGCTTTCATGCGTATAGATGTTTTGGTTATCGCCAAGCCAACCCGATAACAATAGATACGGATACATAGCAGGGTTAACTAAAACGGCCCGGCAATGTTCATAGTGCTCGGTTAACCACAGACTATAATAGCCGCCTAATGAACTGCCCACGAGTACGATGGGCCGCCCGGTATGCTCCTGAACTAACACCTCCAACTGCTGCATTGCTTCGCCAGGCCAGTGAGATAGGTGTGGGACGACATAATCGCCTTTATCAGCATGCATGGCGAGGTATTCGCCTAACAAGCGGGCTTTTATAGAATCGGGAGAGCTATTGAAGCCATGCACGTAAATAAAAAGCGGCGATAACATACTGGCTATCCTTACAGTGTTTGCAAGAAAGATACCGAAGGTTAAGCCACGATACAAGGTCAGAAGGTTACTCGCTTAACCTCTGTACTAAATCGACCATCATCAAACAGGTCAATCACGCGGTATCCCGGTAATGACAGATAAGGATCAGATTCCAGTTCAGGCGCAGCGGTTCCTACGGCAAACTGTGGTGCTGTTGCCGGTGTGGCCAGCACAGTCACATCGTTATGTTGCAATTGATGATCCTGATGCAGATGCCCGCAGAGCAGTAATTTAAGCGTTTCGTACCCGCCAACTTGCGACAAGAAAGACTGAGCATTGCCCAGCATGATCTGATCCTGCCACAGGCTACCCACCGCGAGCGGAGGGTGATGTAACACCAACAACAGATATTTCCCAACGTGTTCGGCTGCTACTTTATTCAACCAGCTTAACTCATCAGCAGACAATGAACCTTTACCTTTACCATCAGCCTCAGCGGTCGAGTCCAGCAAGATGATACACCAACTCCCCTGGCAAATTACCTTCCCGGATAACTCAGTGTATTCCTGCATCGTAGCCGCAACATCATGATTACCCGGTATCCAACGCACTTTTTTGGCCATGCCTTGGGTATATGTCTGCAGCCGCTTATAGGCAGATTCATAACCGTGATGGGCAAGGTCACCTGTCAAAAGCAGCACATCAGGAAACGGATGATCCTTACGGATATGCGTGAGTGTCGCTAATAATCGCTGCTCAGGATTCTCTCCTTTGAAGTCGTGATCAGCACTCGCCTGCAAATGGCAGTCCGTCACCTGGATAATCCGTATTTTATTCATCAGGCTTACTCATCAGACTCATTCACAGGCTATGCATCAAACTTATGCATCAACGCTAAACACGGGTTCAATCAGCTGCCCATATTGCTGACAATGGCTTAGCCACTCACCCAGATATTCGTTCAACTGAACTTTTTCATCGGGCTGATGCATTTCACGATTAGGATAGGGATAAACCCCTGATAACTGACGACGGCGCTTTAAGCAGATAACTTCAGCCATATTAGCATCATGGTAAAGCCTGACCACTAAGGCAGGTGAATCCAACCAAGACGAGCCACTCTGTTCTTGCTGTGAAATTTGCAAGGTCGTGGTATAGACAAACCGCTCTTCGACTTTAATCCGGATCTGCGCCTGATGCTCACCCCATACCAGTTGGAATTCGCGCACATCACATCCCTCCAAGTCAGGCATGAGTTTATTCAAACGCGCATAGTTGACTTCACACACAGCCATTTGACGCGTTAAATCAGGTACATACTTACGTTTCATTCGGCGTTCGTACTCCACTTCTCTTTAATTATGGATCGGTTAAGCTGCAACCATTGTAAAGCGATAATACCGGCGGCGTTATCCACATCACCGGTTTTTATCATGGCTATTGCCGTGTCTACCGGAAAAAGGTGAACCTTAATGTTTTCCCCTTCGCCTTCCAACCCATGTATACCGCCAAGACCTTCGCTATCCACACAACCACAATAGAGATCGATATACTCACGCGCACCACCCGGGCTGGGTGTAAAGCGGCTGATATGCTCTAAATGCAGTATCTTCGCACCCGCTTCCTCTATACTTTCACGACGCGCCACTTCTTCTATCGTCTCACCCGGCTCCACTAGCCCCGCCACCAACTCAAGTAACCAAGGGCTGCGCGGATGATCGATCGCACCTATACGGAATTGCTCGATCAACACAACGGTTTCCCTTACAGGATCATAAAGAAGCACACACACTGCATCAGGACGCCAAAATAAATCTCGCTTCAAACTGACCGTGCCACCGTCAAAGCGTTGATGCTGTAACCGCACTTCCCGCATCTGATAAAAACTATCACAAATAATAGTGTCATCTTCTATCGTAAAGTCTGCTACACAAAACTCCGGGTTCCAGTACTTACTCATCGATGATTCTCCATTAGTTAAAAATAGAACCTGAGGCGGTAGTGCATTGCTTCTATTATTAAGAGGAATGACAACAAGGACATAATCTTATACGCCAGTATAGTCTGATTAGTGCCGGACGCCAAAATCAGGCGGCAGGCCCCGTTTTTTTGAAAAGAAGCACCTGTATTTTCTTGCTGCGATACGTCTGACGCGAACGAAGGTAATGAACCCTCCCAATAAATATAAAACTCACCTATCCACGTTGATCTATTTATCAAGATTCTTCGTAAAGGTATTGGACAAAGCAAACAACAAACAAACAAACAAACAAACTTTAAAAGGAAATGATAATGTTTAAAAAATTAACCGCTATATTAGCTGTTGTAGTCGCAAGCTTAGCTTTTACGCCCATTTCTTATGCAGACAGCCATGGTATGAAAAAAGATATTGTGGATGTGGCTGCAGAAAACGGTTCGTTTAATACGCTTGTCGCCGCTATCAAGGCAGCAGAACTCGTTGAAACCTTGAAAGGTGATGGTCCATTTACTGTATTTGCGCCAACAGACGAGGCTTTTGCGAAGCTTCCTGACGGCACCTTGGACATGCTACTAAAGCCTGAAAACAAAGCCAAACTTGTTGCTGTACTCACATACCACGTAGTACCTGGCAAAGTTAACGCTGCAGATGTCGTAAAATTAGATAGCGCAGATACTGTACAGGGTCAAAAGCTAATGATTAAGACCGCTGATGGTAGTGTAATGATCGACAATGCCAACGTGGTTATGACTGATGTGGAAGCGAGTAACGGTGTTATACATGTTATCGACGCGGTGCTTTTACCGAAATAGGTAACGACATAGATAACGACATAATAGGACGCGGTTTTTCTAAACCGCGTCCTTTTTTATTTCAAACGTTAAGCGACTGCGGATTGCTGGGACGATAAATACCCTGATATCAGCTGTTTATGATTCACTACACCGGCAGAACCTGAATGCTTTGTTCAACTCCCTACAGGGCATCCCTAACCCGGTCTATAGTAAAAAATCAATGATGGGCAACAATATAGCCTAACTCTTTGAATATTATACAATGACACTAAACGAGCAGATAACTCTCTGCGACAAATACTACTGAACCATTTCTATTGCATACAGAATTAGCCTTGTAATTAATCCTCGATTTCAGATAATAAGTGCCTATATTTATGATGAAGCCTGTAAAATGAACTGCGTCATATGACGATAATATTATATTTATTAATCAACCAATCAGCAGTATTAAGTGCTTTATAACCGAGAAATACATGTCAAACAAACTTGAAGTCGCACTAGAAACAACCATATTCAAAAGTCGTTGGTTATTAGCTCCCTTTTACGTTGGATTAGTGCTTAGCATTGTATTGCTGTTTGTAAAATTTGTTCAAGAATTTTGGCATATCGCCAGTCATGTTGTCTCTATGTCGGAAAGTGACGTCGTGATTGGCATTCTGGCGTTAGTTGATTTGTCACTTGTCGGTAGCTTATTACTGATGATTATTTTTAGCGGATACGAAATTTTCATATCAAAAATTAATTTGGATAATCATGAAGACCGACCTGATTGGATGGGAAAGGTCAACTTTTCAGGACTCAAACTAAAAGTCATTGGAGCGATTGTTGCGATCTCCGCCATTGACCTGTTAAAAACTTTTATGAATATTCCCGTAAGCCTTACGGATGAACAAACAAATGTGATTATGTGGAAAGTAATCATCCATTTAACATTTGTTTTTTCAGGACTGATCTTCGCTTACATGGATAAAGTAGCTGGAGATACTAAGCACCATTAATCGTGGATGATCCTTTCAAAGCACTTGTTCAATGAGAGCTTGAGGAGGCAGTTCCCTTGGGCTACTCGTAACGATTAATTGGAGACCCATCTTAATAAATAATACTAGTAAAATTGAACATCATTCGGTTGTTTTGGGTATCCTATCGATTCCCTTTGCTTCTTTCCTAAAAGCAGCCAGGCCCTTCTTCTTTGACGCAAGTTAATCTTTTGTGCTCACGATAGAGCTTCAATCGATAGTCTTGTATAGGGTGTGAAAAGTTACTTCGTGCGGACATAGCAATTGCAGTGGCTTGTTCTGCTATAGCATCTTGGAACTGTCCTTTAGCGGCGTAAGCAGCAGCTAATAATTCGTGAAAATATGCTTTATCTTGAATTTCAATGGCAGTTTTAGCATGCTCGAATGCTTTATCTGCATTGCGGGTGGCTGGTTCAGTCGCCCAAATTCTCGCTAAATTCCCATGGGCTTCAGCAATGCCTTTATCTGCGGCCAGTTGATAAAAATTGATGGCATTAGGTAAGTCTCGCTTGGTACCACGACCTTTCTCTATAAGTATGCCAAGGTTGTTCCATGAGCGCGGATACTGTTTGGCCGACGCTTTGTTGTACCAAGTAATGGCTTGTGCATAATCTTGTTTTACACCATATCCATATTGATAGAGGGTGCCGAGGGCAAAGATTGATTCAGTATCATCTTGAGCGGCCGCCTTTTGATATAAATTAAAAGCTTTTTTGTAATCCTGAGCCACTCCATCTCCATATTGGTAAATGCTGCCTAAGATTCCTTGAGCGCGCGGGATTCCTGATGCTGCCGCCTGTTTAAAGTAGTTGAGCGCTTTTGTTTTATTTATAGCTATGCGACGTATACCTTTGATACGACCACTGTAATAGGTCATCCCTGCTTTTAGTAAACCGTTACTATTGCCTTGCTGTGCTGCCATTTCATAATACGATATAGCCTTTTGGATATCGGCTTTAAGAGCGACAGCATTGTTGCCGGAGGAAAGTCCGTTGGTATGAAGGTCACCTAATTTAAGCGTTGCAAGTGCAAAATTTTCTGCAGATGCTTTAGTCAGATATTCCAACGCATCACGATGATTTCTCAACTTAAGTAAAATAAGGGCGCTGGCATATTGAGCATGATTGTGGCCCTGGTTTGCGGCTTTTTGGTACCAGAATAGTGCACGACTATTGTGTTTATCTGACTGCTGTTCTCTGCCGTTTTCATACAGTGAGCCAAGTAAAAACTGAAGCCTTGGGTTACCTGACTCAGCGCCTTCCAGCAGCCATTTTTGGTAGGTATCATTTTTATCTACCGTTGCTGGGTTGTTGTAATAAACTTCGGAATGAAGGTCGCGTGCAGCAATATCATCAAGCTTGGCGCCTTTTCTGAGCCACGATAATGTTTCAATACGGCTGGCTTCAACGCCCTGGCCTTGGTAATACATAAACCCGAGTGCGTACATGGCTCTCGCATAATTGCCTGCAGCTGCTTTTTTGTAATTGCTTAAGGCGCGCGTATAATTAAGAGGGGTTCCACGAGCATAATAATAGGTATTGCCTAGATAATATTGCGCTTCCGAGTCACCCTTGTTTGCTGCTTGGATTATTAATGTTAAGCCCTTTTTTTGGTCTTTTTCTATACCTAAACCATTTTGGTACATAAGGCCTAGTCTTCCCATAGCTATGACGCTACCGAGCTCTATCGCCTGTTCGAATAAAACTTTGGCCTGTTGCTCATCCTTTTTTCCTAAATATCCATACAAGTAGTAATAGCCTAGTGATGCTAATACGGCAGGATGTGGAGCAGATTGCTCTAGTATTTTTTGGGCCTTAGCGAGGTTTTTTTCTACCCCAGTACCAGATAAATAGTGGCTGGCCAAGAGGATATGAGCGAGAGGATCTCCGGCTGCAACTAATCTCTTACTAATTGCGAGTGAGCCTTCATCACTTCCCTTAGGTAAATAAATGTGATGTTGAAAATAGGCCCTAGCTAATGCGTATTGGACAGCGAAAGGCGCTGTATTAAGACTTTCTCGCCGACAAAAAGCCATTGCTTCGGGTTTGATTTGACTTATCGATCTAACACCTTTGGCATTGGGTGCAGGGAGTGCTTGCACATCAGTGTCATCAGGATGGCCTGCAGCGATCAAACACAATTGATCGTAAATGTGTTGCTTAGCTGTGTTAATTATTGGTTGTGATTCGATAATTTGAAAACTGGATTGTCTATCACCATCGGCTAAGGTTTTCTCTGAAATACTATCCGAAACCCAATCACTGCCTTTTAGTTCGAGCCAATATTGGGCATATTCGATTAGGCTTTCCTTGGAGTCTACCGTGACACTTCGCTTCCCGTCGCTGAATTTTAAGCCAGACTTTTTTGCGATTTGTAACTGTTGATTATTAAGTTTCATCATTGAAATCTGCAGGCGCCTTTCTTTTTTATGCGCAAGCCAATACGAATATATGTTTTCACCGTTATAAACCTGAGTGTTTTGTATCAGGAAATAATTCGAGTAAGAAGGAATCTTTTTGAAAACCAGCGAACCTTGGTATAAATCGATGATAGAGCGATCTTCGGTAGCAGCAATAAGTGCGTCATGAAACTGATGTGTATTACCTTTACGGCTTAGAAGAAGCAATCCCATCATACTAACTTCGTTGGATGTGTTTTTCAGCGCGTAGGTGTTGCTGCTGACTCCTAGATCATCACCATCGGTGAAAAGCGGTGTTTTCGATCCAACAAAACAACCAGAAAGTATGGTGGTGAAAGCAATCAACATGATGAAAAAAAGCGATTTCATAAAGCCCCCCTTATTTGAACTATAGAGGTTGGAATCTGCAGGATCAGTTAAAAGTTAATGAAGTACAAGTAAATCAGCCTAAATTACCGAAAATTAGATGGATAGATGTTGCTGCAGCATATTTAGTAACGAGCAAAAATACTCTAAATTTGGTTGCAGCACTCGCCGCGTAACTGTAAGCACCTAAAGGTTGACCCGCACGGTCGACTTGCATTTGATAGTGTAATTGGAATTGCTGCTGTTCAATGGCTGTGCGTAGCAAATTTTCAAGGTGAACACGGGCAATGATAGCCTTCTGCTTCATTTGGTCAAAAAAACGCAGGGTATTGCCGCCTTCGACCTTGGATGCATACATGGCAATATCCGCCTGTTTTAACAATTCCTCTGGCATCAGTTCATGGCCAAGGTAGCGCCTATGCTAGAGAAATTATAGTAAACATGTGCGCTCAGATTTTCTAATAGCACGACAAACTCATCACCCCCAAAACGGGCTACGGCATCGCCTTCTCGGAGGCATGCAGTCAGGCGTCCTGTCACTTGTTACAACAGCAAATCACCCATAGCATGTCCCAATGTGTCATTCAGATTTTTGAACTTATCCAAATCAAGAAACAGTATTGCACGAACCTGCCTTGCTACCGAACCACCCCCCCCTATCAAAAAACAGCCTTTCGGCTGCTTTTATCTTCTTATTTCATTCTAAATAAGACAGCATTCATCTTTCATGAGAGTTGACCGGTTGCCTATTAAACAACAGAAAACCAGAGCCGAATATTATGAAAGTAATAATGGATCTCAGATTTTACAGTTAGCGCGAAACAGCCTTATTTTGCGTCGTCGGGAGAGGAAGAGCGCATTACCACCCATGTTTTTTGCAGCCTTCTTAGCCTCTGCCGCCAGTTCTGACACCTCAAGATGACTCTCACAAGCCAGCGAATCCGGATTAACCACACCAACAGCCAAACTAATAATATTATGAAAAACTCTTTCTTGAGAACGGGTCACCCCCCATAAACCACCTTCTTCACGTTCTTTTGGGGCATACAGATCTTTTGCTTTCTTAGCGAAATCTTTCAAAATAGCCTGGCAACTTTCTTCCCACTGGGCAGAGCCAAAGACAACCACAAAATCATCACCGCCGATATGCCCGATAAAATTATCGGCATGGGTAGCATGCTGTTTAATTAAACGCCCTAACAACTGTATAACCTGATCGCCTTGAGCATAGCCATAGTAATCATTGAACGGTTTAAAGTCGTTGAGATCGAAATACGCTACTCTGAAGTTCCGCGCCTGTTTCAGACAACGATTCACTTCTATATTAATAGGTACATTACCCGGTAGCAGCGTCAGCGGATTAGCATAGGTTGCATTCTGTATTTTCAGTTCGGTTATTCTTTTCAGTAAGTCCCGTAAACGCCCCATCCCCAGATAACAACCTTCCTGAACAATAATAATTTCATTATGGATATTATCGGAATCCTGCGTCGTAAGTAGGCGTGACACTTTTGATAAGCTCACATCACTCTCGACGACCAATATCTCTTTTTTTAATAACCGTGAAACTGTTTTGTGCTCGTCAAGCGCCCTGCCGTATTGGGTGGAAAATAACTCCAGCAGATCATTTCGTCTAACCACCCCGACAGGCATACCATTAGCTAATACAGGAATGGTATGTAGGCCCGGCTTTTCTTTAAAAATCTTGTGCAACTCTTTCAATTGGACATCTTCATTAACAGCAAGCACCGGCTGAGATAATGAAATCACCGTTTCTTCTGCATCAAGCCGAGATTTCTGCTCACTACGCAGCGCTTTATTGACCAGCAATTTATTATGAAATTGATCTGGTACTTGCACAGGATAACCCAACAAGTATCCCTGCCCGAGTGTCACGCCCAGCGCCATCAACATGTCCAACTCAGATTGAGTCTCTATCCCTTCAGCAATAATTTTGCATTGAAGGGTGTTAGCGATAGCAATAATAGAGCGAACGAACTCACGCTTTACCGCATCTTTATCGACGCCACTAATAAAATGCTTATCAATTTTAACGTACTCAGGCTGCAGTTCTGACCATAAGCGTAATCCGGAATAACCCACACCCAGATCATCAATAGCAATTTCAAAACCCATACGCCGGTAATATTCGACAGAGGCACGAGACAGACCAAAATGATCATAGGGATGCTGCTCTGAAAGCTCAATAATGATTCGATCCCGGGGTATGTCCATCGCTTCTAACAACGCCAGCGTCATTCCCTTTTGATGATCAACAGAACTCAGCAACGACGCTGATATATTAAGAAACAGCTTGCCAGGCAGTGCCAATTCGGAAAAACGCTGTAATGATTTGCCGCGACAAAGCAACTCAAGTTCATGCAATCGTCCGGAGGCAACGGCCGTCTGAAATAGCTGATCCGGGGAGAACAATGCACTGCCTTCCGGACCGCGAGACAGGGCTTCATGACCAATCGCATCGCCCGTCATCAGGTCAAATATTGGTTGAAAATAGGCCGTTATTGCACCGTTCTTAATAATATAACTCAGCGACTGCTCATCTTCAGAGAATGGCAGCGGTATTACAGCAGATTGCATATTGATTACCGTGATAACAAAAATACCAATGTGTAATCATATGAAAGTTTAATGACAAACAGATTAAATCAGTCGCTGCTAGAATCCATTTCAACATCAATATATTTCATTATTTCTTCGAGCGAGGCAGGTCTTGCTAGCAAATAACCTTGCCCCATTTCACAATTATTTTCCCTTAAAAAAGCCATCTGTTCGTGCGTTTCAATGCCTTCTGCAATCACCTTCAATCCCAATTTATGCGCCATTGCTATAACAGCCGATGTGATTTCCATATCATTTTTATCATGCGGGATGTCACGGACAAAAGAAGCGTCTACTTTAAGATGATCAAAAGGTAAACGTTTTAAATAACTCAAGGAAGAATAACCTGTTCCGAAATCATCGATCGCCAATGATACGCCCAGATGTTTTAACTGATGCAAGGTATCCACTACCACATCAACATCTTCTATTATCATGGATTCTGTAATTTCCAACTCAAGCATCGACGCTGGAAAGTTATGCAATGTTAACGCTGCTGTGATTTTATTCAGTAACTCCGGATCGAAAAACTGTCGCATTGAAAGGTTCACCGCGATACGAATAGCGTGTCCGGCATCGATTAATTGACGCCCTTGACGACAGGATTCATTCAATACCCATTCCCCCAACTCAACAATCAATCCCAACTCTTCCGCAATCGGGATAAATTCCGCAGGAGAAACCCGACCTCTTTGAGGGTGATCCCAACGCACTAACGCCTCCAAGCAGACAGGTAACAACTCACTCATAATTGTCCACTGAGGCTGATAATGAACACAAAACTCTTTATTTTTCAGCGCACTACGCAACTGCTGCTCCATATTTGCGCGATTAATGACCTCTATGTTCATTTCTTGGGTGAACAATTGAAAGTTGTTGCGCCCTTTACTTTTCGCCCGATACATAGCCAGGTCAGCATTTTTCATCAACACCGCCCAATCATCTCCATCAGACGGAGCCATCGTAATACCCATACTCACAGTCGCTTTTATATCACTCCCCCCTAAAGAAATAGGCATATTGATCGACTTCAGCAATTTTTGGGCAACCGTTCCTACTTCAGCAGGACCACTGACGTTAGGTAAGAGCACGATAAATTCATCTCCTCCTAAGCGAGCGATCAAATCCGAGTTTCTTAAGGTACTCCGTAATCGATCTGCTATCGCCATCAACAGACCATCACCTGCATCATGTCCTAAGGTGTCATTAATCTGTTTGAAATTATCCAAATCCAGATAAAACAAGGCAAATATTGTTGAGTTCCTCTTTGCTTTTTTTAACTCAACCTCAAGCTGCTCTTTAAATAATCGTCGATTTCCTAAACGGGTCAATGGATCATAAAAAGCCAGCTGTTCAATCTGCTTCTGGGTCTGCTTCTTCGCTGATATATCTTCACTCACACCGATATAATGCGTAATTTTTTTTGATTCATCCAGAATGGGAGAGATTGATAACATCGACCAGTAGGACTGACCCGCTTTTGTTCTGTTAAGAACTTCACCATGCCAGTCGTTTCCTGCCTGAATTACCGCCCACATCTCTTTGTAAAATTCAGGGTCGGTTTCGCCGGCATTTAAAATAGCGGGAGTAAGGCCCCTTATTTCATTAAGAAAATAACCGCTGACCTCTGTAAACTCTTCGTTTACATATTCAATTTTTCCTGTTTCATCGGTAATTAGCACCATCGTTGGACTCTGTTCCAACGCCCTCGATATTTTTTGCAAATCCCCTTCAACGTGCTTTCGCTCAAGCACCAGACTCACTAATTGAGACGCCTGTTCCATCATGGCTATATGATCAACACTAGGTTCATGCAGATGCCGGTAGTAAATAGCAAATGTTCCCAGAACCTCATCACCAGATCCAATAATCGGCTGCGACCAACAGGAAGCAAGCCCGGCCTTTAAAGCCAGTTCTTTGAAATCAACCCAATAGGGGTGGTTCTGAATATCACCAACAACAACCAACTTGCCTATTGCCGCCGCCGTGCCACATGAGCCAACACCTTTTCCAATCGCTATACCATTAATGGCCTCAATATAAAATTCAGGCAAACTAGGTGCCGCTCCATGTACAAGATGCTTTTTATCTTTAGCCATTAATAATATTGAGCACAAACTATTAGCGTAAACCCCTTCGATACCTTTCACTATTTCATTGAGAATATTATTCAGTGGCACACCACGAATAAGCATATCTAAAACACGTGTATTCTGTTTCAGTAATGCATTTTCAAAATATCTTCGGGTAATATTGCGATTCACCGCCAATAGTCCAATCACCTTACCATCTGGATTTTTCAACGGTGTTTTTATACACTCGATCAACTGATCGACACCCTCACGCCTGGGAACCCAGATTTCTTTAGTATTAACCTGACCTTTTAAGAAGACCTGTGCATCTTGTTCATTGGTTAGATTTATATTGATATCAGCAAAAAAATCTTCCACACGCCGCCCTAATATTTCCTCTCGCGGGCGGCCTACAAATTCAGTAAACGATTGATTAAAATCAATATAAGAACCATCCAGGCCTTTAGCATAAATATGGTCTGGATTAGAATCCATTAACGCTCGCAACAACAAGGATTTATCTATGACGTGATCAAGTTCATCATTTAAAGACACTAATTCCTGTTTTTTAGTCAACCACTGGTAAACAAAAAAGCCTAAGCCAGTCAACAGTATAATAAGAGAGATAATAAGATAAACTAAACGTTCTCCTACAGGCTCAGGATCAAGAATAACGCTATTTTCAGGAACCAAAGCTTGGTCAATCTCAAAGTGTTGCATAGCCCGCCCATTAAAAACAGGCTCGGTGGGGCTGTCTATAATGATCGGTAATTCGCTTACTGGCCGGCCTTTAAGAATGTCTAAAAGATACTCAGCGGCTACTTGTCCTTGCAGCGTAGAGGTTGCGACATAACCACCCAGCAGCCCTTCAGCAATAGCGGTATCCCACGCTGAATAGATAGGAACAGCCGTTCTCTCAAGAAGAATCCCAACACTCTCCTTCAAGCTAATTGAAAGACCCGTGTTATCACTGTGTAGAGGTAAACGAAAGACGACTGAACCAGGCTCCAGCTCAGTAAGTAACTGCTTTAACTCAGACCATGTCCAATCACTGATAGATTTTATAGAAAAACGAGAGGCGTACTTTTCTGCCGCTTGTGAAAAAATCGCCTGTTCTGCAAGCCCTGATGTTGTGGAATCACTTAACAATACTATTTCTTTTACGTCTGGATGAAGCGTCAAAATTAACTGGAAATTAGCGTCAGGCGCTGTTGTTTCAGCAATACCGGTTATCAACGTATCATTTTCAATAATTGTATCTGAATAAAAATTAATACCGACAAATACAACGGGAATACCCGCGAAATGGGATGATCTATACCGCAACAGAAAATTCAACGCGTTATTATCAGTGACGAGGATCGCGTCAATGTGACCCTTATTTTTTACCGCCAACACAGACGCCATTAATGGGAACATGCTATCCACTGAATAGCGCTTTGTATCAAGATACTCCACCTGCAAATCGACCGCTAAACCGGATTCTTCGAGCACCTTACTCAGGCCTTGATAGATGCCATCAGACCAAGGAAAGCCGTGATGATAAGAATTGATCACTAATACCTTACTGCGGGGACTCGCATCCGTATTTGCAGTAACTAACGTCATGGTCAATAAAAGGCATATAAACAGATAAAACTGCCCGCACCTTTTAATGAAGACAGTATTTCTATACATAGGAAAAAACAACACTGTTAATATAAGATAGATTAAGTATAGCTTTTATTTCATGAACTGCTAACAGGCTGACTAAAACCCCTGAGAAGCTGTATTTCTTCGGGCCAGACCGTTTCATCAATCGTTTCAAGCACCAACGGCACACCTCTAAAACGATCATCCTGCATAATAAATTTAAAAACTTCCAGCCCCATTTCACCGTGACCAAGACTGTGATGACGATCAACACGTGCACCTAATGCCGCTTTTGAATCATTCAAATGCATGGCACATAAATATGAAAAACCCACCTTTTCAGAAAATTCATTAAAGGTCGTTTCACAATCTTCAGGTGTTATTAGCGGATAACCGGCGGCAAAAATATGGCACGTATCGATACATACACCCACACGTTGCTTATCCGTGACACCGTCAATAATCTGCGCAATTTGTGAAAAGTTATATCCCAGATTACTACCTTGTCCAGCGGTGGTTTCGATCACGGCAATGACATCATCCGTTTCTGTATGCGCCAGATTGATAGACTCAGCAATGCGCTGCAAGCACTCAGATTCAGATAAAACCCGTAAATGACTACCCGGATGAAAGTTCAGGTATTTCAACCCCAATTGCTGACAACGACGTATTTCATCAATAAATGCCAGACGCGATTTTTCCAGCGCATCCGTTTCCGGATGCCCTAAATTGATTAAGTAACTGTCGTGCGGCAATATTTGATCACGGCAAAAACCACGTGAAGTACAGCGCTCCTTGAACAACCCAATACTTTTTTCCGTCAGGGGCTTAGCATCCCAACGACGCTGATTTTTGGTAAAAAAAGCAAAAGCGTTCGCGCCAATTTTTTCCGCATTCAGCGGTGCATTTTCAACACCGCCACTGGCACTCACATGCGCACCAATGTAATAAGGTTTAAGCATTGTCATTACAGCTTACACGCGCCGCCAAGACAATCGTCAAAGTCCATGCTTTCCAGTTCCAGACGCTCTGCATGCGCATGCTGGATACGTTCAAACATTTCCTGTTCTGTTTTATCAAGATCAGATAATCCTGCTCGATTAAACACAGAAAGCAATGTTGCCAGTTCGGTTAAGGTTAAATCGTTCATTTTTTATTCCTCATTTTAGTCGGTTACAGGTTCAAGATATTCAATCATTAACTGCACTGATTGCTGACCTCTAAACTCATTTACATCTAATTTATAAACAGCACGGACGCTATTAATGCTCTCACTTGGCCATACCGCAAGATCTGTATTAAATTGAATAGCATCTATCGCCAAACCTGATAGCGGTTCCATTAATACAATTTTGAGATGCCGCTGTCCCACAATTCTCTGCTGCAGCACCCGAAAGACACCATCAAACAAGGGTTCAGGAAACTGATGCCCCCATGGCCCTGCTTCACGAATATTCTCAGCTAATGCTAAGGTCATCTCTGTCGACTGAAGCGGGCCATCTGTTTCCAGGTGCTGATCCAGATCTTCTTTATTCAGATGCTCTCGCACGACGTCATCAAACGCCTGTCGAAAATCCTCGAGTCCATTTGCAGCAAGTGTGAGCCCCGCCGCCATGGCGTGACCACCAAACTTGCTGATCAGGCTTGGATTGCGCGTCGCTATTTGATCCAGTACATCACGAATATGCAACCCGGGAATGGAACGTGCTGAACCTTTAATTTCTCCATTATCACCTGGCGCAAAAGCAATCACGGGACGATGTGTACGTTCCTTTATGCGTGATGCCAGAATCCCGACAACACCCTGATGCCAACCCTCTTCAAACAGACAAAGACCAAAAGGCAGCGAGTCATTGTCAAAATGCATTTCATCTAACCAACTCAGTGCCTGTTGCTGCATATCCTGTTCTATGGCGCGCCTATCAAGGTTCAATTGGTCCAGTTGCTGCGCCAGCTCATGCGCATATTCAGGATCATCTGCCAATAAGCACTCAATACCAATCGACATATCTTCCAGGCGACCTGCAGCATTCAAACGTGGTGCAACGGCAAAACCTAAGTCACTTGCCACCAGCCGTTCTTTTCGACGACCCGCTATTTCGATCAGCGCCAGTAAACCAGGCCGGGCATAGCCTGCGCGGATACGCTGCAACCCCTGATAGACCAGTGTGCGGTTATTATGCTCGAGCGCCACGACATCAGCGACCGTTCCCAACGCGACTAAATCTAACAAGGATGCCAGGTTGGGCGGCGGAAGATTATTCTCTTCGAACCAATTCTCAGCCTGCAACGCACGTCTCAACGCAATCAACACATAAAAAATCACACCAACGCCGCAGGTAGACTTCGCTTTAAAGTTACAACCCGGTTGGTTTGGATTGACGATGGCAACGGCATCAGGAATAACGCGGCCTGCAAGATGATGATCGGTCACCACAACATCCATACCCAGATGATTAGCCCGCGCTACCCCCTCAACACTGGAGATACCATTATCAACAGTCACCAGGAGTTGCGGCGATTGTGTAAACGCCACATCGACAATTTCAGGACTTAAACCATAGCCATATTCAAACCGGTTAGGTACCAGATAATCAACATTACCTGCCCCCATCATGCGCAGCCCGAGTACCGCAACCGTTGTGCTGGTGGCACCATCGCAGTCAAAATCACCGACGATCATTATCGATTCGTTACCCCGCACTGCCTGCAGCAAACGAGTGACCGCCGCCGCCATCCCTTTCATCTCTGTATCGGGCAGTAATTCTTTAAGATTGCGCCCCAACTGCGCTTTGCTTTGTACGCCACGGCTGGCATAAATACGGGCTAGCGCAAGCGGTACTTCATTAAAGATAGGAAAGGGTTCGTCAGGCACTTCCCGACGATGAATGGATACAAGTTTCACACACTCTCCTTCTTACATCAGGAATCTGAGCCAAACAAAAAAGCCCGATTAATATCGGGCTCTTTCAGAATGCCGGGCACTATTCAGCGTGAATATGCCCTGCGATAAATTGCTGCACAACCGAAATATCGTTATCAAGAACCGTTAACCGCTCTTCGCGTTCAAACAATCCCGTCATATGAGCCGGTAGTTCAGGTGACTCCAATTTGGCGTTCAGTATAGCTTCAGGAAATTTAACCGGATGCGCCGTCGCTAAGACAATCATCGGCACCGCTTTATCCCGATTACATTCTCTCGCTGCTTTCACACCAATCGCGGTATGAGGATCCAGCAGATATCCCGTCTCAGCATGCACATCTGCAATGGTCTGGCAGGTAGCCTCGTCATCAACGGCACAACTATCGAACAATTCACGAACTTTGTTCCAACGTGATTCGTCTAACTGTACTGACTCGGTTTTGAAGCGCTTCATCAGATCATCAATAGCGGCGCCATCATGATCATAAATTTCAAACAACATACGTTCGAAGTTCGAAGACACCATGATATCCATGGACGGAGACAAGGTATGCACCAGCTCACTTTTGGACATATCATTGTCTGAAATCGCACGGTGCAATATATCATTGCGGTTAGTGGCAACCACTAACTGGTTGATGGGCAGACCCATTTTTTTAGCCAGATAGCCCGCGAAAATATCACCGAAGTTACCCGTAGGTACAGAGAAAGCAACCGGACGCTGAGGACCGCCCACCGCTAATGAGGCTGAAAAATAATACACGATCTGCGCCATAATACGCGCCCAATTGATCGAGTTAACAGCACCCAGCTTCATACCTTTAAGAAAGCTTTGATCGGCGAAGCTGGCTTTAACCATCTCCTGACAGTCGTCAAAGTTACCTTCCAATGCAATGTTATGCACATTATCAGCAAGCACAGTGGTCATCTGACGACGCTGCACTTCTGAAACCCGGTTATGCGGATGCAGGATAAAGATATCCACATGCTTGGAATGACGGCAACCTTCAATCGCGGCAGATCCGGTATCACCCGATGTCGCCCCCATAATAACCAGATGTTCATTGCGCTTAACCAGCACATGATCCATCAGGCGTCCCAGCAACTGAAGGGCGAAATCTTTAAAGGCTAATGTTGGCCCGTGAAACAGCTCAAGCACCCACTCATTGGTACCCAACTCCTTCAACGGAGCCACGGCTGAATGATTGAAACCCGCGTAGGTTTCATCAATCATCTGTTTCAGGTCCGTATCGGCAATGCAATCATTAACAAAAGGTGAAATGATTTTAAAAGCCAGTTCGGCATAGGAAAGCCCTGCCCAACTGGCGATCTCTTCCTGACTGAAAACCGGCAGACTTTCCGGCACATACAACCCACCATCGCTAGCCAATCCAGCTAACAATACCTCTTCGAAATTAAGAGCAGGTGCTTGTCCACGCGTCGATATATATTTCACGATAAATACCCCTGAACCTTAAAGGTGCTCAACACGAATACGCGTCACCTGGCCAATAATGGCATCCAGCGCTTCGATAGCAGCAATGGCTTCGTTCATCTTCCACTCTTTGACACGTTGAGTCAGCAGAATCACAGGCACCTGCTCTTCAGCCGTTTCTTTCTGCACAATGGCCTCAATATTAATGCCGTTATCACCCAGAATTTTAGTGATGCTTGCCAACACTCCTGGTTTTTCAGCGGCTTGTAAACGCAGGTAATAACCAGTTTCTGTTTCGTTCATTGGCAAAATAGGTTTATCGGATAACTCAGTTGGCTGGAAAGCCAGATGAGGAACACGGTTATCCCGATCACCTGTCAATGTACGTACAACATCAATAACATCCGCAACAACAGAAGACGCCGTTGGTTCTGCACCGGCACCGGCACCGTAATAAAGGGTTTGTCCTGCGGCATCACCATCAACCAATATGGCATTCATCACACCATTTACATTGGCTAATAATGCAGTAGCAGGAATCAATGTCGGATGAACACGTAGTTCAATACCACTTTCTGTTCGACGGCTAAAACCGAGATGCTTAATGCGGTAACCTAATTCCTCTGCATATTGAACATCTTCCGTAGTAATCTTGCTGATCCCTTCGGTGTAAGCTTTATCAAATTGCAGCGGAACACCGAATGCAATGGAAGCAAGAATAGTCAATTTATGAGCAGCATCGATCCCTTCAACATCAAATGTCGGATCAGTTTCTGCATAACCCAGTGCCTGCGCTTCAGCCAATACATCAGCAAAATCACGCCCTTTATCGCGCATCTCGGTCAGTATAAAGTTACCGGTACCATTAATAATACCTGCCAGCCATTCGATTTTATTGGCCGACAAGCCTTCACGAATCGCTTTAATAATCGGGATACTACCCGCAACAGACGCCTCAAAAGCGACCATCACATTATGCTTTTGTGCCGCTGCAAAAATTTCATTACCATGAACAGCAATCAAAGCTTTGTTAGCAGTAACCACATGCTTGCCATTCTCAATAGCCGTCATCACGAGTTCCCGGGCGATGTCATAACCACCGATCAGCTCAACGACGATATCAATTTCAGGATTGGTTGCCACGTCAAAAATATCACGGGTTACCTGAGTGCCTTTTGTATCGCAATTAGGATGATCGCGGCGCGTCCCTACCTGCTCGACAATAATCCGACGCCCTGCTCTACGAGATATTTCATCTGCATTTCTATGCAAAACATTAAATGTACCGCTACCTACTGTACCCAGGCCACATATTCCAACTTTTACAGGTTTCAAACTAATACCTCGCAGTTTACAGGCCAATGTTAAGCCGACTTAACGAATAAAAATGGAAAATATTATAGCTAATAATCCACACAGACTCTATTCGACACACAACAAACTGCAAAAAAAGCGACTAATCTGCAACCTAACCGGGAACCGGATCATTTTATGCTGCCAATCCTTATCGCCTGCACCAACCATAAGCAAGAAAAACAGAGAGTGCTGCAGACTATAATTCGGATGATATTAATGAGAATGCGACTAAAAGGGCGATTAAACCCTACTCTGTTGCGCGCGCTCGAAGATCTCATCACAGGTTTTGATCAGACGTTCCGCCAGCAGTTTACTATGCGCCGTTAACTGCGGGTGGGTATGCAGCGTGAGCTCAAGCGCCGGTATTTCGGGCAGACCCTCTGCATAACCCAGCACACGATGTTTGTGCGTTACCAGCCGCTGCGGTAGCAACGAAATACCCAACCCCGCTTCTACCGCGCAGCTCACACCTGACAGACTAGTGGTGATATATGCCATACGCCAGTGCCGACCAAGCGTATCGAAAGTATGCGTCATCTCACTAAGATACAGACCGGTGCTTGGCAGGCTAACTAACGGAATAGGCGTACCTTCGATAGTACTTCGCTGTAGATTATCCCGCTTCAAACTGTCGATCCAGCAAAGCGGCTCCGGCCAACTCGCCATTCCCTGAGCATTACCCGGACGCTGTTTAACCAACGCCATATCAAGTTCGTTCTGCTGGAACTGACGCCAAATATCAATACACATGCCGCTTTTAACTTCTAGCCGCACATCCGGAAAATCCTCAGAAAAATGTGACAGAGTTGGCATCAATTCATGAGTGGCAAAATCTTCGGGCACACCAAGCCTGATCTCGCGCTGCTCGGCACTGAGGAGTGTCTGGGAGATAGCTTCTCCCATTAGGAGCAGAATACGCCGGGCATAATTTAGCACCCGCTCACCCTCTAGCGTTGGTGTAGCGTAACGCCCCTTACGAAGCAGTAAATCGCAGCCTATCTGAGATTCCAATTTACGTATCTGCTGGCTAACAGTCGATTGAGTCAGGTGCGTACTCTCGGCGGCACGGGTGAAGCTACCGGTATCGACAACCGCAACAAAACTGCGCAGCAGTACAGGATCAAGTATCGTTTTCATGATAAAAAACTTCTTTAATCAGTGATTTTCCCACTAATTCTAATTCGATTATTTAATTTATCAATCAAAAACAAACTTCCTATACTCATGGCTGATTAACATTAAAACCGCTACAGAGGATGAATAAAAAATGACAAAAAATAACACTTATTACGCACCGTCGGGCGGTATGCCACCACAGACTCAACTACTGTCTGATCGCGCCATTTTCACCGAAGCATACGCAATTATCCCTAAACGCGTAATGACTGATATCGTTACCAGCCTTCTGCCGTTCTGGGAAGGAATGCGCATGTGGGTTATCGCTCGACCGCTGAGTGGTTTTGCTGAAACCTTCTCTCAGTACATTGTAGAAGTGTCACCAGGTGGCGGCTCTGAAAAGCCAGAGCTGGATAACGCTGCTGAAGCGGTATTGTTTATCGTTGAAGGCGAAATGGATGTCACCATAGAAGGTGAAAAGCATCCTATGACCGAAGGCGGTTACGCTTTCCTACCACCAGGATGTCGCTGGACAATACGTAACAACGGCGACACGCCAGTAAAATTCCATTGGATCCGTAAGGCTTATCAGTTCGTCGAAGGTATCGAGGCACCTGAAGCTTTCGTTACTAATGAGAACAATATTGCACCCATTATGATGCCCGACCTTGATGTATGGTCTACCACGCGTTTTGTTAATGGAACTGATATGCGTCATGACATGCACGTCACCATTGTTACTTTCCAGCCAGGCGGCGTCATTCCATTCGACGAAACTCACGTAATGGAACATGGCCTGTACGTGCTGGAAGGAAAAGCGGTTTACCACCTTAATGGTCAATGGGTTGAAGTAGAAGCAGGCGACTTTATGTGGTTGCGCGCGTTCTGCCCACAATCTTGCTACGCAGGCGGCCCAGGCCAATTCCGCTACTTGCTGTACAAAGACGTGAACCGTCAAATGCCATTTATTCGCCCATGAAACAAGGATCGATGAAAAGCAGCAGTTAGAAATTTCAGGCCACCACGTGGCTTAACTGCTGCAGAATAAAATCTGAATCCTTTGCGACACAAAAAAGCGACCCTCAGATAAGGATCGCTTTTCTATAAACACAAATTAAGCAACACAGCCCTTGGGCAACATCACTCCATTACGGTTTAACACCTAATTTAATAGCCAATTGTTCTGCTGGCATATAGCCAGGAATCAACCGGCCTTCTTTTGTGATAATAGCAGGGGTTCCTGTCACGCCAATTTTCTGACCCAATTCATACTGAGCCAGCACTGGATTGTTACAATCGATATTTTCCAGCGCTTTACCTTGCTTAGAAAGTGTCATGGCCTGCGCCTTATCGGCAGCACACCAGATATTAGACATCTTTTTATACGCAGGTGAACCGGGCCCTTGACGCGGAAACGCTAAATATTCTACACGAATACCCATAGCTTGCAGCTTAGGAACTTCTTGGTGCAATTTACGACAATAAGGACAGTCCACATCCGTAAAGACATAAACAGAAGTTTTTTCAGACCCTTCAGCCTCAAATATAACTTTTTCTTTATCTGGGATAGTACTCAGCTGCGCCTGGCGCTGATCGTCCATCTTCTCTTCTGTGAGATTCACAAAGCCTTTGTCATCTGACAACTGGTACATCTGCCCCAATAAAAAATACTCACCTTTGGCATCTGAATAAATAATCTCTCCAGAGCTTAGTTCAATTTCGTACATACCCTTTAGCGGCGCGGCATTAACAGAAACCACTGGAATATTCTGATCAATTTTCTGGAGCTGCTTCATGATGACATCTTTTACATCATCAGCGGCAACCAGTGTACTCACCAGCAGCAACACGCCTGCCATAAAAATTTTACTTCGCATACTTCTCTCAATATTCAGATGGATACATTTATCAGACGAAATCAAACAATTAAAGTTCAATTACCCTCTGGGGTGATGTTGCTGATGCAACGATTGTAAACGCTGTTGAGCGACGTGAGTATATATTTGCGTTGACGAAAGATCACTATGACCCAGCATCATCTGCACAACACGAAGGTCTGCACCATGATTAATCAAATGCGTCGCAAAGGCGTGCCGAAGCACGTGCGGGGATATTGGCTTTTCAATACCTGAGGAAACCGCATAACGTTTAATTCTGTGCCAAAAGGTCTGTCTCGTCATCATTGTGCCACGCAGGCTGGGGAAAAGAGTTTCATCCGCCCTATCTACCAGCAATTCGGCTCTTCCGGAGAGAAGGAACTCCTTTATCCAGCGGACAGCTTCTTCACCTAACGGCACGAGCCTTTCTTTCTCTCCTTTACCTACCACTCGGATAACACCCAGTTCAAGATTCACCTGTCCCAACTGAAGTGATATTAACTCCGAAACCCTTAACCCGGATGCATAAAGCGTTTCCAACATGGCTCTATCTCGCAAACCCAGCACACTTGTAACATCAGGCGAGTTTAGAATTTGCTCAACATCAGCTTCGCTCAGCGTTTTAGGCAAAGGCCGTCCACGTTTAGGCAAAGCGATCAACAGCATAGGATCTTCAGAAATAAGAGATTCACGTAAAAGGTAACGGAAAAAACGTCGTGCAGAAGAGAGGAATCGAGAGGTTGATGTGGGTGTAAAGTGCTGTTCGACCCGCCACATCAGATATTGGCGGACAACAAGTGCATCCGTTTCAGCAATCAGCTTACCGTGATCATTCAACCAACACGCAAAAATAGACAGATCACGCTGATAGGCAGACTGGGTGTTTTTACTAAGCCCTTCTTCTAACCAAATAGCATCAATAAACTGCCTGATCTGACACACATCATCAGACTGCGGCAAACGCCGTGTAAAACGTTTATCTGCTATGCATTGCTGCCCTGAGCCATCATCATGGTTAGCCGATGCCGACACCATTAACGGTATACTTCTATCAACGCAATTTTATCTTTAGCAACGGGAAAGGTTGCACGACCTTGCTCCATTTGATGACGAAGACTAATCCCATCCGGGGTCACATCCACAAGCGTACCTTCCAAATCCCGTCCAAAAAAAGTGCGTAGCTTCACGGCGCTCCCAACGTAACCTGAAAGATCATTCACTGGCGTTTTCAGAAAAGCCTTCATCACTTCAGGAGGGCGAATCGGCATAACACCTGGAATAATTTCTTTCATATAAGCAACTTCAGGTAGCTTTTTTACCACAGAAACAATGTGTTCATTCTTAACGACTGCTGATACCGCCTGGCGCATATCGCCACCCAGCAAGTCACTCATTACCTGCCAATCACGCTCACCGAGCGCTAACTCTTTACCATTAACCTGAATGGCAAACTCTGAACTGGAGAATAGCGAATCTCCACCCTCCGCACTCGCTAATACTTGCAATTCAAGAGGAACCGCAGGCTCTAAACGGGCAGCGACAATTGATCGCGCACCACGAGCACTAGCAAAAGCATCCAAAAGAGGGCTATCAGTCTCTTGCCCTTTATCCCCTAACTTATCTGCTAGTGCTGAACGGTAGCGTTCCAGATAGAGCTCGGGTTGAATAACTGCTTGCTGAGAACAATAGGTCTTCCAGCGTTGATTATAACCCAGGTCACTTAATGTGATACCGAACATCTGAATAGCTGTTTTAGCCAGATCCTCACGCCGCAGAGTCCCTCCCTGATGCAACGCCAACCATAAATTCATTTCTCCTTTTAATAGCTCAGGAAACTCTGCACTCACACGTACTTTCATTAGCTTATTGTTTGCCGAGGGCTCTAACAACAGATCAAATCCTCCCTTCAGATAATGGTAGCCCATCGCCTGCAGGGTGTTTTGATTCAGCTGATAAGTATCTCCGCAAAGCAACATTTCGAGCGATCTGTCTTGCAGATCAGCAGAAGTAACCGTGCTGCTGTGAGCAGTTCTTGCATCCAGTGTAGATGTCGCCGCTAGATCGTAACGTAAACCCGAAAAATTTAGGGATAAAGGTTCCCTGAGAACACCCGAGCGGAACTGCTCCTGGGCTGTCAGAAAAAAAGTCCAGGATGACGCTATCAGCGACATCTGCTGAATAGAGACTTTCTGTTTGCTCGCAGCAGGCTGAATCGTAATTTGATCTACATCGACCCGACCCAATAATGAAAATGAAATATTCCCATATTCAACTTTTGCGAAAGGTCTTATAGACGCAATCAAATCATCAATATCAGATCGGATCTGGTACCAGAAATACCCTTGAACCCCACCTGCTAATAAGATAATAACTAGTGGTATTGACAACCATTTAAGCCATCGTCGCATTTGTTATCCGTCCATCCCTAATACTATAAACCTTCTGAGATTCTAGTGATCTTTACTGCTGTTTGCTAATCTAAAACAAAAAAAGGTGACCTGAGGTCACCTTTTTTGTACAGCAGCGAATCAAATATAACTCAGCCGAGTTTTTCTTTGATACGTGCAGATTTACCGCTACGCTCACGCAAGTAGTAGATTTTAGCCTGACGCACATCACCGCGGCGTTTCAGAGTAATCTCTTCAACCACTTTACTGTATGTCTGGAAAGTACGTTCAACACCCACACCGTGAGAAATTTTACGTACAGTGAAAGCAGAGTTCAGACCGCGATTACGCTTACCGATAACTACGCCTTCAAATGCCTGCAAACGACTACGGGTGCCTTCAACTACTCGCACCTGAACAACAATTGTGTCACCAGGTGAAAATGCTGTGATTTCTTTTGTCATCTGTTCAGCTTCAATCTGCTGAATGATTAAGTTCTTACTGCTCATCGCTCGCTCCTAATATTCCGCCATCAGGCACATCGGCCTCATGGATATAATCGGTTAACAACGCTTGCTGCTCCGCAGTCAATTTGAGATCCACCAGCAGATCAGAACGGCGTTGCCAGGTTCTGCCTAACTGTTGCTTCAGACGCCAGCGTCTGATTTTCTCATGATTGCCACTGAGCAGAACATCAGGTACATGCTGTTCTTCAATTGATTCTGGTCGCGTGTAGTGAGGACAATCTAATAAACCTTCAACAAAAGAATCTTCTCCGGCTGAATCTTCGTGTCCTAACACACCAGGCACTAATCTAGAGACTGCATCAATCATGGTCATCGCAGGCAACTCGCCTCCACTGAGGACAAAATCCCCCAGCGACCATTCTTCATCAATCTCTGTACCTATCAGGCGCTCATCGATACCTTCATAGCGCCCAGCTACTAAAATCAACTTTTTACAGGAAACAAGTTCCTGTACCCCCTTATGATCCAGTCTACGACCCTGAGGAGAAAGATAAATAACTTTAACTCCTTCTCCCGCTACTGCCTTAGCAGCATGGATCGCATCACGTAATGGCTGTACTTTCATCAGCATCCCCGGACCACCGCCATACGGCCGGTCATCCACGGTACGGTGCTTATCATGTGCAAAGTCCCGAGGGCTCCAACACCTGACAGACAACAATCCATTACGAACAGCTCTTCCCGTGACACCGTGCTGAGTAATCGCCTCAAACATGTCAGGAAACAGCGTAATAACACCAAACCACATGGTCTAGAACTCCGGATCCCAATCGACCCGCATAGTACCTGACTCCAGGTTAATATCTTTTATCACCTGATCGGGCAGATAAGGGATCATTCGCTCTCGAAGATCTATACTTTCTGCATTACCTTTAACGATGATGACATCGTTAGCACCGGTTTCCATCAGATGACTTACACGTCCCAACAATTCGTCGGCAAGTGTATAAACTGTCAGATTTTCCAGCTGGCTCCAGTAATATTCACCCTCTTCCAATGCTGGCAAGAGCGCGGAATCAATCGCAATATCTTCACCACAAAACTTGCGCGCGATATCACGATCGTCTATACCGTCCAGCTTGGCTATAAAGCCTTTACCGTGTCGTTTGCAAGCCTCTATTTTAAGCGGCTTCCATTGACCGTTGACCTTCGTCAACCACGGTGAATAGGTCAGGATACTGTCCATGGGCTCAGTGTGTGAAAAAATCTTCACCCAACCCTTCACACCATAAACCGAGGTAATCTGGCCGATTACAGTAAAATCATTCTTTGTATTTCGACTCATTGACCTATCCAGCTACTATAAATAATTACTGTGCAGCTTTTTTAGATTCTTTTATCAACTGTGCAACACGCTCAGATAACTGCGCGCCTTTACCAGTCCAGTATTCAACACGTTCAAGGTCTACGCGGAAACGTTCTTCCTGACCACGTGCTGAAGGATTAAAGAAGCCGATACGCTCAATAAAGCGACCATCGCGCGCATTGCGTGAATCAGCAACTGAAAGTTGATAGAAAGGACGCTTTTTAGAGCCGCCACGTGACAAACGAATAATGACCATACGTTAATCCCTTTATATTGCGTGGGTTTTAATATCACCCAGCGTTGCATTACCGACTGAATAGAGCTTCAGCCGGACTAAAATAAATTCAGGGGCAAATTCTACGCGAAGCCGCCCCCATTGGAAAGCAAATACGGTTATTCTTTCTGGAAAATCAAGCCCGCGGAAAACCACCGGGACCGCCACCCATGCCTGGAGGCAACATACCTTTCATTCCACGCATCATTTTGGTCATACCGCCCTTGCCGGAAAACTTCTTCATCATCTTGGACATCTGTTTGTGCTGTTTCAGCAGACGATTGATATCCTGAATCTGAGTACCTGAGCCAGAAGCTATACGCTTTTTCCGGGAACCACTGATAATATCCGGGTTGCGACGTTCAGCCTGCGTCATGGAGTTGATAATGACCTCCATCTGCCCCATGCCTTTTTCGGCTTTGGTGGCATCCGCCGCCTGTGCCAGCTGCCCCATTCCTGGCATTTTATCCAGCATACCCATCATGCCGCCCATGTTTTTCATTTGCTGCAGCTGTTCTCGAAAATCCTCAAGATCAAACCCTTTGCCTTTTTTAATCTTGGCAGCAAATTTTTCTGCTTTATCTTTATCAATTTTACGCTCTGCTTCCTCAATCAGAGAAAGCACATCACCCATGCCCAGAATACGTGAGGCAAGACGATCGGGATGAAAGGGTTCAAGTGCATCAACCTTCTCGCCCATACCGATAAATTTAATAGGCTTGCCGGTAATATGGCGCACTGACAACGCCGCACCACCGCGTGCATCACCATCGGCCTTGGTCAGAATCACACCGGTTAAAGGCAGCACTTCATTAAAGGCACGCGCTGTATTCGCGGCATCCTGACCTGTCATTGCATCAACAACAAACAGCGTCTCAACGGGATTGATGGCGCTGTGAAGGCGCTTAATTTCGTCCATCATGTCATTATCGACATGCAAACGACCCGCCGTATCCACCAGCAACACATCGTAATTCTGGATTTTAGCGTGCTGAATAGCCGCCTGAGCTATAGCGATAGGATCCTGATCGGCAGCCGAAGGGAAAAAGTCAACACCGACCTCCTTTGCCAGCATTTCCAGCTGCTTTATAGCCGCGGGGCGATAAACGTCAACCGAGACTACCAATACTTTTTTCTTCTCACGGTCTTTCAGCAACAACGACAGCTTGGCAACGGATGTGGTTTTACCCGCCCCCTGAAGCCCCGCCATTAATACGATAGCCGGAGGAATTGCGGCCAGGTTTAAGCTCTCATTGGCTTCACCCATAACACGCACTAATTCTTCGTTAACAATTTTAACGAAGACCTGACCTGGCGTCAGGCTTTTCGACACTTCTAATCCGACAGCGCGTTCTTTAACACAGCCTACAAATTCTTTTACAACAGGCAGAGCTACATCCGCTTCAAGCAAGGCCATACGTACTTCACGCAAGGTATCCTTGATATTATCTTCAGTGAGCTTTGCCTGCCCGGTAACCGCGCGTAGCGTCTTCGTTAAACGTTCTGACAGATTCTCAAACATAATCGCCTCTTAAAAGACCAGACCCCATCAGGATGGAAAAAGTATTTATCCACCGTGCCAATAACTGAGCAAGGTCAAACCCTAAATTTCCTAAAACTTTGGCGACATTATAGCGCAGTGACGATCAAGGCCACACCCCATATTTCAACCACTCGACATTTATGCCAAACTAGCCGTCTTTAGGAGAAAAAGATGCTTAGCCTTTCAACATATATTGCGATATTTTTATACCTGATTGCGACTATTTTGCAGTCATTCACTCTGAAAGGACAAGCGAAAGCTTCTCCTGTCATGATCAAGCTAATCGCAGGCTCTGGCGTTATCTTGCATATGTTGACTGTCTATTGGGTATTACACCAACCAGGCGGCATTAATCTTGGCTTTTTCATTGCCGGTTCGTTGGTTGCCTGGCTGGTAGCCGCTGTCGTCGTGATCAGTAGCCTGCGACAGCCTATTGAAAATCTTTTTATAGGCGTATTGCCGATGGCCGCCATCGCGGCATCACTGGCTGCCTGGGGGCCTGACCTCGGCGCAGCTAAAATATTTCACGGCGGCCTGATCATTCACATACTGTTATCGATACTGGCCTACAGCATTCTGACCGTAGCAACATTCCAGGCTTTTTTACTATCAAAACAAGACCAGGCCCTTAAACAACATCACACCCGCGGGCTGGTTGCATCACTCCCTCCACTGCAGACCATGGAGCGCTTACTGTTTGAAATGCTCTGGATCGGCATGGCGTTATTAACAGCCTCACTGCTAACGGGTTTTATATTTTTAGATAATCTCTTTGCTCAGCACCTTGTCCACAAAACACTCTTATCTATCATGGCCTGGTTTCTTTATGCCATTTTGCTCTGGGGAAGGGTCTTCCGTGGCTGGCGCGGCCATCGAGCAGTAAGGTGGACTATTAGCGGTTTTTTCCTATTAATGCTGAGTTTTTTCGGTTCAAAGCTCGTTCTTGATCTTATTGACGTTTGGACCAACGCTAAATCTTGACACTTCTTCAACCCACACTGAAAATAGCCCTCCAGTCAGCAATATAAGGTTACGGTTTTGGAAGACGCATCGATAAGTTTTCTTTTGGGAGTTCTTTGCTTCCTGATTCTATGCTCAGCTTTTTTTTCTAGCTCAGAAACAGGCATGATGTCCCTTAATCGTTATCGATTAAAACATCTGGTCAAACAGAATCACCGGGGAGCACGTAAGGCCAGCAAACTTTTAGATCAGCCTGACCGTTTGATTGGCGTCATCCTGATTGGTAATAATTTTGTTAATATTTTAGCCTCTGCCATTGCTACCGTTATCGCGGTTCGCTTATGGGGAGATGCCGGCATTGTCATTGCCACCGCCGCACTGACCATTGTTATCCTTATCTTTGCCGAAGTATCACCCAAGACCGTCGCCGCGCTGTATCCGGAAAAAATAGCATTTCCTGCTGCTTATATTTTAACGCCTCTACTCACACTGACCTACCCGCTTGTCTGGATTGTAAACAGCATCACTAACGGCCTACTCAAACTCTTTGGCCTTAGCCCTGACGGCAACAGCAATCACCATCTTAGTACAGAAGAGCTGCGTACACTCGTACATGAAGCCGGTGCCTTACTCCCTAAACGCAAACAATCGATGCTATTGGGAGTACTGGAGCTGAATGATGTAACGGTCGATGACATCATGATTCCGAAAAATGATATTCAGGGAATCAATCTGGATCTTGAGCTTGATCAGATTCTTGACCGTTTATCGACGACTAACCATACACGTTTGCCTGTTTATAATGGCGATATCAACAAAGTGGTTGGTATCTTACATATGCGTAATCTGGCGCAACTAATCCAACAAGGCAAAGTAACCAAAGCCTCTATTCTTCAGGTTATCCGTGAGCCTTACTTCATTCCTGAGAGCACACCACTGCAAACCCAACTACTCAACTTCCAGAAAGAGAGCCGACGCATTGGCCTGGTCGTTGATGAATATGGGGATGTATTAGGAATAGCCACGCTGGAAGATATTCTTGAAGAGATTGTGGGTGAGCTATCAACAGAGCACAGAGAAGAGAACTCCGATATTCATGCTCAGGAAGATGGTAGCTATTTCATTGAGGCATCCGTTTATATTCGCGACATTAACAAATCGCTTTCCTGGGACTTACCTACGGATGGCCCTAAAACGCTGAATGGCCTGATCATTGAAACATTGGAATCCATACCGGACGCGAATGTCTGCCTGAATATTAATGGTTATCGCATTGAAACCTTACAGATGACCGATAACTTAATCAAAACGGCACGTATTATTGAACTTGATCGACCAAACAAACCTTAGCAACGCACAGCAAGACGCTCTACCCATAGCATCTCTATTGTCTGTAGGACTGTTTTCTATCAGTCCTGCAGATTTTCTGCAGATTTTCTGCACCTTTCCGATCATTATCGCCCAACATTACCAACATCGAGCAAAGCCTGTTAACGCATATCGTCCAGATATCGTTGTTCAATTTTTTTAATTACATCTTTACGCTGATCATTTGACAACACTCCCCATTCCCCTATTTCTATACCACTGCGGCGACAGGCAATACAAAGATCATTGTTATCCAATGCACAAACACCCACACAAGGGCTACGAACAGGTCTCTCGATACTTTTATCAATCGTACCTACTACATCATTATTTTTCAGACTAACACCCACTTTCATACTCCGGACGCGGCTTCATAGGAATCCTCGCATCAAAACCAATATTCAATAATTCAACCAACATATAGGCAGTTAATCCCCAGATAATATGCCCATCATACTCATAGGCAGGCACAAAATGTGTCATTCCTTTAAAGTGTATTTCATCGGTATGATGCCGCTTATCTTCAAGAAAAAAACTCAACGGCACAGTAAATACACTTTCAAGTTCATCAGGACTAGGAATCAATTTCACCGACGCAGGTACAATCCCCACCCACGGAGTCACCTGCAGCATATGTTTAGACATCACCTGCCCGAGGGGAGCAAGCACCTCTACCGCTTCAGGCAACAGACCAATTTCTTCATGCGCCTCACGTAGAGCAGTAAACAATAAGTCGGGGTCAGAGACGTCATGCCGACCTCCCGGAAAAGCAATTTCGCCTCCATGGGTAGATAGACCAATGGCCCGCTTGGTTAGAATAACATGAGGATCGTGACAATCGGTTAATGCAATCAGTACACTCGCCTGAGGGTACTGACTATCAAAACTACGCGCCTGATACCCGCTTAATCGTTCTCGTAATTGATCTAACATAGCACCTTTACCAATACTTTTACTAAAATCCTACTGACTAGTTTCTCTTTTCATAATACGCCAGCAGAAGGGTAACATGATGGTAATTAATCATTTAATCACCCTCATAAACAGCTAAACGCAACCGTTTCAGACTTATATAATAGAGGCTAAATGCAAAAAAGTGGTGAGAGTTCGCAAATAATCAGAGGGAATATATAAATACTCGCTCGTAATTTTCCTATTTCACAGACACCACGTCAGCCAGCTCACGTTTAATCGATGGCTTCCACTGACTCAGAAACACACCGCCTAACACTAACGCCGAGGCACACAACTGCTGGAAATTGAAGGTTTCCTTAAGAACCAAATAAGCCATCAACAAAGTGAATACGGGAATCAGGTTAATATATGCCGAGGCCTCCGCTGCTTTAATTTTAGACACCCCTAGATTATATAATCCATAAGCCCCTATATTAATTAACGTTCCCAAATACACAATCGCCCACACCCCATCCCATTCCAATGCAGAGGGCAAAGTTGTTCCCGGAAGCAGCAAAAAAGGCGCAAAAAACAACGTACCAAAAAATCCCTGCAACGCTGTTAAAAGCCAGGTTGAGTAGCGCTGTGACAGCTGTTTCAGACACAAAGTATAACCAGTCGCACACACCATGGCGCACAACTCAAGAAAGTTACCCAATAACGGATTCGGTGCATGTTCAGTCTCAGTACCGGCCAAACTTAACCAGGTTGCTCCTGCAACAGCCACCGCAAACCCTACCCATGCTTCCCGGGGTAATTTCTCACGCAGAAAATAGAGCGCGCCCACTCCAACCAATAACGGCGCCATTGCAGTAATCATACCTGCCTGAGCGGCACTGGTATTTTGTAATGCATGAGCTTCAAATAGAAAGTATAAACAAGGCTCAGAAATAATCATCAGCGACAACAGACGCCAGTCACCGGCGCGGTATTCAAAACGCAGTAAATATTTAAAAAAGAACAGAAAACAACAAGTCGCTATCAGCATACGGCCAAAAATGACGACCATCGGATCATAAAAAGTAAAGGCTATCTTTAACGCAATAAAAGAACTCGCCCACAACAACATCGCCAGAAAAAGACTAACCGCAGGTACCCAGCGCCCTAACATAGGAACATCCCTCAAAAATACTGGAGGATACGCTTTAAACAGTATTAGCCTAATAAATAATTATCTAATGTCATTAGAAGCGTTAATAAGCAATTCGAACTCGCTAGCCGGAATCGGCTTAGAAAAGTAATACCCTTGCACATTATCGCATCCATATGCTTCAAGAAAATCCAGTTGCTCTTGCGTCTCTACACCTTCAGCAATTGTTTCCAAACCTAAATGCTTTGCCACATCAAGAATTGAGGCCGTAATTGCCATATCGTCTTTATCATCTGGTAAGCCATCAATAAAAGCGCGATCAATTTTAAGCTTATCCAACGAGAATTTTTTCAGATAAGCCAAACTAGAATAGCCTGTACCAAAGTCATCCAATGAAATTTTAATCCCCGATTTTTTAAAGGCAGTAAGCAGCCGCTGGGTTCTTACAGCATCAGCCATTAGCGCACTCTCGGTCACTTCGAGTTCTAATCGATTCGCAGGAAAGCCGGTCTTGCGTAAAGCATTATCCACCATACGATAAAACTCATGCTGAAACTGAAATGCTGAAACATTAATGGCAACAGTAGGAATATTGATCCCCTTACTTATCCATTGTGCTCCCTGGTGACAACCTTGCTCTAATACCCATTGCCCGATAGAAGGTATAAGACCGGTTTCTTCTGCCAGGGGAATAAACACATCAGGGGGAATAAATTTATCGTCATGAAACCATCGCAGTAGCACTTCACACCCACTGATTGTTTTATTAACTAAACAATATTGTGGCTGGTAATAAAGTTCAAACTCCCCTTTTTCAATTGCTTGCCTCAGCGCATTTTCCATTATCAAGCGCGCAGCGGCCTTTTCGTTCATCTTTCTGTTATAAAATTTATAATTATTACGCCCTTGAGATTTCGCAAAATACAACGCCGCATCAGCATTTTTCAGTAACGTAGCAAAGTCTTGCCCGTCGGCAGGATAAGAAGCAATACCAATACTCGGAGTAACGATCAGGTCTAGCGCGTCGTCCTGTATCGGCTCAGACACCAACTTAAGCAATCGCTGCGCCAGATTCGCGGCAGAAATGCTGGAATCATCCCTTTTTCCGGAAATCAGAATAACAAATTCATCACCACCGATACGACTCACAGTATCAATTTCACGCACGGCACCCTCAAGCCTTTGCGCAACCTCCTGAAGCACCATATCCCCTATGCCATGGCCCAACGAATCATTGATGTTTTTAAAACGGTCCAGATCGATAAACATCAATGAAAAACAGCGTAGTTCATTCCTTTTAGCCCTCGCTATTGTTTGATTAACACGATCTATTAAAAGATGCCTGTTCGGCAACCCGGTCAGATCATCATACTCAGCAAGATAGCGCAGCTGTTCTTCTGCATGTTTTTTATCCGTCACGTCACTAAAAGTTGCTATGTAATTAACAATTTTACCTGCAGCATCCTTAGAAACGGAAATAGAGAGTTGCTCAGGGAAAGATTTTCCTGATTTTTTCCTATTCCAGATCTCCCCGCACCACTGGTCAGACGTGGCCAACGAACTCCAGATATCATGATAAAATTCGGAAGAGTGACGACCCGATGAAAGCATTCTCGGCGTTTTCCCCAACACCTCTGCCAACTGATATCCGGTAATCACAGTAAACGCATGGTTTACCGCGACTATTTTAGTACTCGGATCCGTCACCATTATCGCTTCATGCGCTGTATCAAAAACCCGTGAGGCTATTTTCAACGCCTGCGCATCACCTTCAATTTGTTCTTGTTTAACGTCAATATCTGCTTGGTAATTCAAAAAAAGTCGTTTCAGCCACTGCCCGTAAACCCAGACAATTAACATCATGAATACACCAACGCCGGCCAACGCTAACAGTAAACGCCAACCATCATCCTTTAAATTTTGTTGCTGGTTATCCCGCTCACGCAGAAACACCTCCTGAATTTCTTCAGGGTAGACGCCTGCAACAAGAACCCAGCCCCACAAAGGCACGACCTCCACCAAAGATAACTTTGACGATATATGTTCACTACTATCGGAGACAAACCAGTCATACTCTGTAAAGCCTCCCCCTTCCATTGCCGTTGCCATAATACTCTCAACAGCCCGACGTTCGTGTATATCGGGTAACAAGCTGTAATGAATAGGAAGCTGCTTTGCGCTAGTCTGAGGTGTAAATAACACGTTACCCTCCTGGTCCAGTATGGATATATAACCATATTGCCCAAATCGCTGAGAGGATAAACGTGCAAGTGTTGCTTTTTTTAGATCATTCTCTGCCTGAAACACATAATCACCGGCACCAATAATCCAATCGAAAGGCTCAAAATAACGTACATAGGTGATTTTATCTTTCATTTCAGTAGCGTTACCCGGCGGATACCAACGGTATCGGCTATAGCCCGCTGCCGCCGGATTTTTTACCGCATCAACCAGAGAGCGCATAATATAGCGGCCGCTGTCGTCCTGATTATCCCAAAGAGACTGACCTTCAAACTGCGGAGCGGTTGGCAATAAAATGCACTTCCCCTGCATATCATCAATAAAGAGATAACCTCTTCCATTGAAAAAACGCACATCACGGAGCGCATCATTAATGAGTTGTTTTATATCTTGATCCGAATGCTGACCTTTAGTGCTCTGATAAATAGCATTCATCACACTGTATGCCTGATCCACCTCAGCTTTCACATCATCCTTCAATACGACGTCAGCCTGCTGACTCATAAAACGGATATAGTCTTGCGCTGAACCAAGCTCGGCCTTTAAGCGTGATTTCTGCTCATCCAGCGTTTCCTGATACAACGACGCGATCCGCTTATCATCGGCCAAATACTGACGTGAGATGAAGAAGATAAAAATAGTAATTAAAAGAAGTGAGATGATAGCCATCATTCCCCACGTCTGATATCTGGGGATAGAACGGGCATCTATTCGCAATGAGATAATATTAAACATTATTCAAAAAAATCGAAAACTGCATCCGTTCAGCCATTAGGTGAAAGCGTGCTTTACTGCAAACCCGTGTAGGTGCCGGATTGTATAACAGCTTCCAAGAACAGAATAGCTAAAATTAATGAAAGCTTAACGACATCTTAGATTTGAATAGTCTATCCTCATAAAAGAATACATCCAAATAGTCATCGGTTTTCAACTCATGCACTGTGAGTAACAGACTGATTTATTGGGTATAAACAGCCGTTACTCTTGCATTTTTTATCTGGAACCACATCCAGGTTATTCAGCCACTTCCTTATGCATTGTTTCTGTTCCGGAAATTTTCCCAATAGATTCATTTAATAATAAACCTATTTGATCTACATACTTCTTATGATCTTCACTGTTCATCTGTGAGTAATTTAAATTTTTAAAGGTGTCAGTCATACGACTAAACCAACGACGCGTGTCCGCTTTTGACTGAAATACCATCTCGGTATCGACTATGCTAACCAGCAACGAAAAACTGTGTTTCTGACGATTTATATCCGTTGAAACGTCCACGTCATCGAAAGCGTCTTGCTGCAAATAGACCATATCGACTAATGTTGATTTTTGCTCGATAACGAAATCAGCCTGGCTTACGCCCTCTTCACCCGTCACCTGCATCATTCTCGATATCTCATCACCTCTAATCAGTAACTGATTGATATGAGCCACTCCATCTAACCAGGATGACCCCATATTTTCTAAAAACCAGGGAGCAAGCTGCTCTGTATAACGACTCCAGGACTGTAGCGGATCTACGGCAGGATAAAAACGTTTGTAGGCACGCTCATAAGTCAGCCCCAAAAAGGTCTTAACGGTATTCAAAGTCCCCTGCGTCACAGGCTCTTCGAAGTTGCCGCCAGCGGGAGAAACCGTTCCGATCAAGGTTAGTGAGCCCTCACTGTTATCATTGGTACGAATAACACCTGCTCGCTCATATAAATTACGAATTGAAGATTCAAGATACGCTGGAAACGCTTCTTCACCGGGAATCTCTTCTAACCGACCGGACGTTTCACGCATTGCCTGCGCCCAGCGTGAAGTAGAATCGGCAATCAATAAGACTTCATATCCCATTTGACGATAATATTCGCCAAGGGTAACTCCTGTATAAATAGAAGCTTCTCGTGCAGCAACCGGCATCGAAGAGGTATTACAAATAATGATGGTACGGTCCATTAACGTACCACCGGTATGCGGATCCTGAAGTTTAGGAAACTCGGTAATAGTTTCAACTACCTCACCGGCACGCTCGCCACAAGCTACTACAATAACAATATCAACATCAGAGTAACGTGAAATCAGATTTTGCAAAACCGTTTTACCCGCACCAAATGGCCCGGGAATACACCCCGTTCCGCCTTTAGCAATGGGAAAAAACGTATCGATAAGACGTAGTGTCGTTATGATTGGCTGAGTAGGAAATTTGCGCTCACTGCTACCCTCTTTGATTAGATTAACCGGCAGCGGGACACGCACAGGCCAACGCTGAACCATAGAAACCTCATGAAGCCTGCCTTTTGCATCACGTAATCTTGCTATAACAGTTTCAACCGGAAACGTCCCCTCCTGAATCCACTCAATGGTGAGTGTTCCCCTAAGCAAAAACGGCACCATAATTTTATGCGTAAAGCGTCCTTCTTGCACCGTACCCAAGACATCGCCGGGTTTCAGTTGATCTTTTACACGACCTTTGGCCACAAAGGCCCATTTCGCATTTCGATCCAGTGCTGCAGCCACTTCACCACGAAGAAGAAACCGCCCGTTCATCACCTCTAAGCGATGTAACGGATTTTGTAATCCATCGTAAACCTGACTCAATAAACCAGGTCCGAGCTCTACTGAGAGCATTTCTCCGCTTTGCTCTACGAGGTCGCCAATCGCCACACCGGTGGTATCTTCATATACCTGGACGTCGGCCCGGCGCCCTCTTACCCGGAGAACTTCGGCTTTCAGTTTTTCTTGTTTAGTACCCGGTATTGTCTGCGGGCAAATAAACACAACTTCATTTTTAACCAAAGGAGTAATCGCGTCTCCTACATCTTTGTCTATCGTTTCAATGGTGACTACATCATCACTAACCGATACAACCCGCGCCGTGGCATTAAGAGTATTTAATGCTGATATTTCCGGATTCATGCCATTGCCCTCAATTCTTCCATTGGCTGTTTTAGCCCGGCCTGTACAAGTTCTTCGAAGTGTTGTTTAGCAACATCGGCGTTATAACAACACCAGCGATCTACAAGATCCCATTTCACAGCGTAAAGCCAGACATCAGAAAATGAATAGGGCCTATCTGCCTCCTGACGCGAATAATAGTTCCATGCCGTCGTCATCAAATGCCGTTCGAGCCCATAACTATCACCTGATTCCAATAGCTCTTTTGCTTCAGGCAACCAGAGAAAACGTGATTCCAATTTAAACGTAGGGTGGTTCCAGTGACGACTAATATGGCTTACATAATGACCATATCCCCACAATGTTTTGTTATCCGGGGCAGCAAGCCCTTGTTTTCGACGTCTGAGGGCGGCAATAACGGTACGAAGATCCATTCGCCACATCTGCCACTTTTTTATATCCTGGAATTCTAATGTCTCAATGATACGTGTCGCCTTACGCACCAGCTCCACGTCGGTATCATCAAGTTTTAGCCGTCCCCAATAAAAGGTTCCCGCTAATTCACCGACTAACTTACGGGACTCGAAGTCGAGCATCTTTAGCCTTTTACTAAACTGCACGGCAGAAATAGGGGGCCGCTGACGAACAAAGGGATTATGTAAATACGGCAGTGAGCAGAGTAACTCTACATAGTCTGCATTAACGTTAGGACTTATCATATGCGTCGGCCACTAGCTTACCACTCCTTCTAGTATTGCTCTAAAACGAGGCTGCAAATGCTTGAGCAGCATATTCGAGAGTGACTTATCGGTCACTTCTACTGTAATTTCCCCATCATTTAATAAAAATACAAATCCACTGTTTATATTGCTATCAAGACGTATATCGACACCTTTTGTTAACATTTTTTTAGCCGTATCTGACACCAGCTCCACCAAAGCCCCGCGTTCAAGAGAACTGGGATCTTCACGTAGTTCATTGAGACCTAAAGTCTTATCTGGTAGCGCAATAGTGTGCGGTGCTTCAGGTATAGATATTTTTGAGACGGCAGAAATAAGCAATAACCTGAGCGTGTCCGGGTCTTGTAACTCTTTTTCAACCAGTTTTCGCAACTGTTCTGAGAACTGTATCGAGAGCTCATCTTTAAGTTTTAACTTTATATCCCTGAATGCTAACGCCAATGCACCATTACCTGCCTCTGTAACAAAACGGTAATTAGCATCCGCTTCTTTCTTAATCGCTTCAGCTTCTTCTGTCGCTTGTTTAATAATCCATGCTGCTCGCTGCTCAGCTTCCTCAACAATTCGGGAGCCTTGCGTTTTACCTTCACTGACTCCTTTCTCCCTAATTTGATCAATGAGCTCCTGCACGCCACTGGCAGACTGTTTAATATCTAAAGACTGTGACATATCAACCTCTTATTCCTGAGCGTTATGCTTAAACTGTACCATCAGTTTTCCCTTATTAAGGAAACGAGCTAATTTGATAGCCACTTAAGCAGGCAGAGAACCTGCAAGCACTAATGCAAAAACGAATGCGAATACTGAGAAGCCTTCAACAATAGCGGCAGGCGCAATCGCCAAACCAAATATTTCAGGTTTATTTTTAGCCGCATTAATGGCGGCAACAAGCGCCTGACCCTGATAAATAGCACTCATCATTAGCGCCAAACCTGTCAGTACTCCAATCGCAAAAATACCCGGTGAGTTTTCAAGCGTAAGCTCTCGATTAAGCGTAAACATCACGACAATCCCTAGAATAACCTGGGTTGAAGGCATGGCAGATAAGCCAATATATTTACCATAACCGCTCTCTGTATCCAGCAAAGCACCTGCGGCGGCCTGCCCCGCACGAGAGCACCCATAACTACTGCCAATTGCGCCCAATGCTGTTGGAGCAAATATACCCAACCACCCTAAAGTGATGATGAGTTGTTCCATGTTTACTCTCCTCGTTTCTTAAAAGCTTTAAAGGGATAGCCTTCGCCTTTTACACCCCAGTTGTAAAATTCAAGTAAATTCAGGCGCAGACCATGAATCACTCCACTCATAACACCGAGCACAAAATTTAATCCGTGTCCCAGGACAATAATTAACGCAAATAAAATAAATCCTCCCGCTGACACCGAGTCTCTGGCGGCAACCGCAAGATCATTAAAAGTAACGGCTAATGAAGCACTGGATAAGCCCAAGGCAAACAAGCGCATATAACTCAGCACGTCACCAAACGCCTTAGACAAGCCATATAACGCCGCAAAGCCGTCAAATAACTGTAAGAACGAACTCTTTACGCTATCCAGTTTTCGCTCACCTGAAAATAATAAAATAAGCACGATACCAGCCAGCACAACTTTCAGAGAAAACGTACCTGCCACATCAAGATCCGTAACACGCATGTAGTTAAGCCATAAAGCAAAAGCACCGCCAATGCTGAGCACCCAGCCAATAGACGAAAGAGCGACTAACGATGCGCGTCTTCCCCAGGCAACCATGCTATTGGCAATCACCAAATGCAAAACACCCGCACCAATTGATAACCTCATCATCGATGAAAAGTCGTCCATGTTAATCACATGCAAGATACTAAGGAGTGTTCCATCAGAGGGTTTAATACCAAAGTAACTACCCACCAAAACGCCATAAACAAAGGCGGCTGCCACGAGCGCTAACCACAAGTTACGAATTCTTACCGTGGTTTCACTGCCACCGCTCAGTTTCCGCCAGAAGATCAACAGAATGCCACCTAATACCAGCGCATAGCCTGCATCGGCCATAATCATTGAAAAGAACAGTGAAAAAGAGAAGAAAATGACAATGGAAGGATCCCAGGAACGATACCCGGGTAACTGAAAGAAAGAGACGGCTTCTTCTCCTCCTCCTCCCATAAAACTGTCATTTTTCAACAACGTAGGCGGAAGCTCATTGGCAGCAGGCTCCTCAAGCTGATAAGCAACCGGCAAGCCTTCTGCCCACGCTTTAAAAGCAGATAAGCTATCTACAGGCACCCAGGATTGCAGAACAAAAAAGTCACCTGTATCCACAACAAGCTGCTCAGCCAATGACAACTCATGTGCATTAATAGTGTCATTCAACGATAGCGTCAGTGACATTATCCATCGAGTTAGTAGCTGCCGTTCAGCATTCAGATCTTCTAACCGCACGAGCGCATCATTTTTTAATCTGGCCAGACAGGAAAGGGAATTAGGCCCAATATGTGCTCGAGGAAACGGCACCTCTTCTGCACCAGGCTCATCAACGGCGATCACTACCAGATAGATGCTTTTGTGGTCCCGATTTATAATTTTCCAGGGAAGTTCAACATTATCCAACAACGCTTCTTTACTGAGGGGTACTAAATAAAGCCAAACCCGATACTGGTTTAATTCATTCAAGGGTGGAAATTCGAAATCACCCCATACGCTTAATTCTTTTTGTCGCGTTGTCATTAATTCAATTTCATCAATGACATCTTCGCGGCCATTTTTGTTTTTTATTACCCGATCAATCACCTCTGATAATTCAATGGACTCAGGTGGAATCTGCATTCTTCTTTTCAGTGGCGCGCTCATCAAATAGCTTAATGCTTCCCGCAAGCGGATTGTTGCATCAGTTGATTGATCTAAGGTCTGCTCAGACAGTGTAATCAGGTGAGCCAATCCAAATGTCTGAAACTGCTCCATAATGGCGCTTTTTTCATTTATTTCGCCAATCAGAGTTAGTTTTTTTAACGCCGCTATACTCATCGTTGCCCCCCTTCTGCATCAACCAGCTTTTTTTGTTTAGCTAGCTTTGAGCGAACCACGCCTGCTCTTTCCTGATCAGATAAGAAAAGCCCGATTTTCTTTATATTCTCTTCAGCTTCAGGAATAAGCACTTTAGAAAACAGATTAACCCGTTGAGTAATGGTACGTGCAGCCGATTTTAATTTTTCAAACCTTATCCGCAGTACTTGCTCTTCCATTTTAAGATGCATTACTTTTTCAAGGGATGTAGCGAGTTCTTCAAACCAATGCGGCCGAATAAGATAACCATATTCGGCTCTTTTGAAGATAATGCTCTCTAGAACAGGTACTTTGGTGCCTAACAGGTTTTCTTCAGCAAGCTTGAAACTTTCGACAACAACCAAGCCTTCCATTTGGATATTTGCAACCGCTAACATTGGCAGCTTCTGATAGACCGACGCTTCCAAAGACTCAATATCGTGTGCATGCTGCTGTAACGCTTCCTCTGCTTTTTTCCGCTCGAGCAACAGCTGCTTTTGTTTCATTTCAAGCGATGGCAGATATCGACCATAAGAAGCTTTACGGTGCTTTTCTTTGCTTAAGGCACTTTTATTAAGCGCTAACTTTGCCATCAGTCCCTGCCCAATATTTGTCTTTTAATACCTGCTTAATGATCACTTCTTCTTTATCAAAGCACTCAGCAAGTAATACCCAGCAAGCATCCAGTGCGGGTTCCAGTGCCATTGAAATGTCCAGGCGCATAAATTGTTGCTTAAACAACTGACTAAACTTCAATAATTTATGATCAAATTCACTTAAATCGAAGGCCATCGCCTGTTTCTGCTCTGCCTCAACACCTTCAGAGTAATAGCGAATCATGGTATTCATAATTTGGCTGTGATCCTCTCGGGTCTGCTTACCAATAACATGCTGTTTAAGGCGAGATAATGAGCCGAAAGGATCAATAACACCGTTATGCAAATAAAATTGGCCTTCTGTGATATATCCCGTGTTATCAGGAACCGGATGCGTCACATCATTACCCGGCATGGTCGTAACAGATAATATGGTAACCGAGCCAGCGCCTCTGAAGTCGCAGGCTTTCTCGTAACGACGTGCCAATTGAGAGTATAAATCTCCCATATAGCCACGATTTGATGGGATATGCTCCATCGCAATACCAATCTCTTTCATGGCATCAGCGTAAGCTGTCATATCAGTCATTAACACCAATACTCGCTTACCCTCTTCGACGGCCAGTTTTTCGGCTACCGCTAATGCGAGATCAGGCACCATTAATCGTTCGACAACAGGATCAGATGCAAGATTGACATACATAACGGTTCGCGACATTACACCCGCATCTTCAAACATTTTTTTGAAGCTGTAGTAATCATCAAAAATCAAACCCAGGCCTGCAAAAATAACGACATCAGCATCTGCCTGAACACCAATACGCCCTAAAAATTTATTAAACGGCTCTCCGGCGACTGAAAAAATCGGGATTTTCTGGCTTTCTACAAGACAGTTAAATACATCGATCATCGGGATATTGGTACGAATCATACGGGAGGCAAGCACACGCGATACCGGGTTTACCGTAGGACCATTAATGGCAACCTTAGGCTCCTGAGTCAAACCAGGCCCGTTATCGATAGGTACACCAGAGCCATTAAAAATACGACCGAAGATATTTTCAGAATAAATGGCCTGCATGGTTTCACCCAGAAAACGTACCGATGCATTATTTGATAAACCTTTCGTTCCGGAGAATGCCTGCAATGAGACCAGATCATCTGACAGTTTAATAATCTGTGCTAAGGAGAAGAACTCGCCATTTTGTTCAATAATCGCGAGGTCTCTATTTCTCGGCGGGGTACTCATAGTCGCTACATCAGACACTCGTAAGTTGATGATATCTCCGACAATACTGGCTATGCCTTTATAGGAAGTGAGCCCTAAGTCCATTAATCTATCCATCCTCTTGCTTTCTAAAATCAAGAAATTCAGTGACCAGACACAGACACCACTTAATAGTCATTCCGGTAACAGAGATTCGCTGAGTAACATTACTTCCCGTTACTACCTGCTTTTAATTCAAAGCATACATCTGATTTACAGGTCCACAAGTTTATACACGCTATAAGCGACTTCCTCATAGGGATGAACAACTTTGAGTGTTGCCACCACCTCTTTAATAAGGTCATCCGCACACACCATTTCCACCCGCCATTCGGATAACGTTTCCAGTTGACCCTTTACACCGATAAAAGGCTGACTCCCTTCGCAGGGTTTAAACTGTCCCTGCCCCAACACTTGCCAGCAACAGGAATCATAATCTCCGATGCGGCCGGCACCTTTTGCGAATAGAACAGCTTTAACTTTATCAAGATGAGAATCAGGAACAAAAAAAACAAGCGAATGCATATATTAACTCACACCATAAATAACTGTATTGATCTACAACATAAGACATTACTGATGCGTTGTGCAAGTGCGGCATGAGAGCAATGTTTATTGTACTATTGACTCGATTTGCGACTAAAGCTTCAGTAAAAATTTATTAATTAAAATATCACGGGCATGGAGCAATCCGGAACGCACACAATAAAACGCTCAAGCATTTAAAATGGACGAATACACACTTCAGCCAAAAGCCGAAATACACTTTGCAGCAAGATTATTGAGTAAGGAGCGTTACAGATTAGGACGAGAGTCGGATTTATCGCCCATCGACCTGGCACTTGGCTGGGGGCCAATGGCAGATCCTGAGGTTACGGATCAGATACAAATAACCCAAAGTGGCCGTTGGTTTCACTGGCGAACGGATAAGTTACCCATTCCTCGCAGAGACATTGAAACAAACGCAGCCAATGTTCACATCATTGCCGCGAATAAAACAGTAAAAGACCAGCTATCACGTATGGATGAAGGTGATATGGTTCAAGTATCAGGCCAACTGGTGGATATAGAGAGTCCGGACGGTTTTTTCTGGCACACCTCAATGACACGCGAAGACACAGGAGCAGGGGCCTGCGAGATTCTCTATGCAACACATATCAACGTGCTACCAGACCCCTTTTAAGCATGACCGCGACTAGTCATTGCCGCTATTATAACGACGACGCTATATCAGCATCACATGCTGATATCCATCACGCGTTATTTATATTTCGTCGATTTGACGACGAATATCTTCAATCTTACGCGCCACGACTTTTTCCAGATGCTCAATATCATCCAGCAATTTCGCTTTTCGAGTCTGTGTTGTTTTTTCAGCACTGACTAACTGATCAAGTTCAGCAACAGCACGCAGAAAATAAGGCGATGACTCAGTCGTGGCAATATAAGGGACGCGGCCTTCATTGACACGCATGTTTTTATGCATACGTTTGAACTTGAATTTTTTACTTTTCGTCACCCAATCGCCCTGATGACGATGGTAATAAATTTTCAGAATATCTATATCCCCTTCGATACGTGACGTATAACGCTCGATATCAGAAGGCTCATCAATACCCATTTCTGTTAATGTCGGAAACTTATCTGCTGACATATCCTTATCACTCCCTCAGAATTTTTTAAATCAATACGAAAGTATAAAACACCATAGAAAAAAAGCTCACTAAAGGAAACAAAAATCTTTTATAAACTAGATTTTAAATCACTATAAAAAAAGCCGCCTACAGGCGACTTTACGTATTCAGAATAAACCGACGACTAACGCAGATCCAGAACATCCTGCATATCAAATTGGCCGGTTGATTTTCCTGCCAGCCAACCCGCTGCACGCACAGCCCCTTTAGCAAAGGTCATTCGGCTACTCGCCTTATGAGTAATTTCTACACGTTCACCTTCGGTTGCAAACATAACCGTATGATCACCAACAACATCACCGGCACGAATTGTTTCAAAACCGATCTCTTTGCGAGTGCGCGCACCAATCTTACCTTCACGACCATACACAGCACACTCTTTGAGGTCGCGCCCCAACGCATCAGCGACAACTTCACCCAAACGTAATGCCGTTCCTGAAGGCGAGTCCACCTTATGGCGGTGATGTGTTTCAATAATTTCTATATCGTAATCATCGCCTAACGTACGCGCGACAATATCCAGAATTTTGAAACAAACATTCACACCCACACTCATATTAGGCGCAAACATAACGGCCGTTTTTTCTGCGCACACGGCCAAATGATCTTTTTGCTCATCCGACAGCCCCGTGGTACCGATCACAATTTTTTTGCCATGAGCGGCACAAAAATCAAGATTTTCCATGGTAGTTTCCGGCGAAGTAAAATCGATTAACAGATCAAAATCATCGACTGCTTTAGATAACTGGTCAACTAAGCGTACATCCAATTTACCGACGCCCGCCACTTCACCGGCATCCGCACCAATCAAAGTACTGCCTGGTTGAATAATCGCGGCGGTCAAACTCACACCTTCAGCCTGACATACTGCTTCAATTAATGCTTTACCCATGCGCCCGGCGGCACCCATTACTGCAATTCTCATCATCTTTATCTCTCTGTATGGCCTGCCGACGTTTAATTCTTGCGTCTATGTCCAATTCTGGTTCATGTCCAATGCGGGTTTATCACATCCGGACGCCCCCACAACACGGGCAGGCACACCAACAACGGTTGTATGACACGGTACATCTTCAAGTACCACGCTACCGCCGCCAACTTTGGCGCCCTTACCTACTTCAATATTACCCAGGATTTTTGCCCCGGCACCAATCAATACACCTTCGCGTATTTTGGGATGGCGATCGCCACTTTCGTTGCCGGTTCCTCCCAATGTGACTGATTGTAATATAGAAACATCATTTTCAATCACACAGGTTTCACCCACGACAATACCCGTCGCGTGATCAAACATCACCCCATGACCAATTTGTGCAGCGGGATGAATATCTACCTGACAAACACTGCTCACCCGACTCTGAATATACAGCGCCATGGAACGACGATCCTGATGCCAAAACCAGTGAGCAACACGATAGGCCTGCAGTGCGTGAAAGCCTTTCAGATAAAGCAGCACCGTAGAACAATGCACTACCGCAGGATCGCGTGTTCTGACGGCAATGATGTCATAACATGCTGAGGTGATAATTTCAGGATCCGAATCCATCGCTTTTTGAAACAATTCACGCAATAACAATGAAGACATCACATCATCAGCTAGTTTACTGGCGAGTAAATAGGATAATGCTGACTTAAGATCCGAATGATTAATAATACAAGAGTGATAGAAGCTAGCCAGGCAAGGCTCTTTCGCCACTTCGGATTTAGCCTCTTCCTGGATACTCAGCCACAATTCAGTTGGCTCTGCACTTAAATTCGTCATTCACCACTCCGTAATATAACAAACGGGCCGCTAAGCGGCCCGTTACTCATCAATCTTCAAAAAACTTTTTCACCGAATCAAAGAAGGAATGCCTCTTCGGACTGTGCTTACGATGTCCCTCTTCAGTCGTCTCATTGAACTCACGTAAGAGTTCTTTCTGACGACTAGTCAGGTTAACCGGTGTTTCTACCACCACTTTCACCATCAAGTCACCTGCACCACCACCACGCACCGGCGCAACACCTTTTCCACGCAGGCGGAATAATTTGCCTGTTTGGGTTTCAGCGGGAACTTTCAGTTTTACGCGACCGTCCAGTGTAGGCACTTCTATCTCACCGCCCAACGCCGCATCAATAAAGCTGATCGGTACTTCACAATACAAATGACGCCCGTCACGCTCAAAAATAGCGTGTTCGCGTACACTCACCTGCACATACAGATCTCCGGCCGGACCTCCGTGTGAACCCGCTTCACCTTCACCCGATAGACGAATCCGGTCACCGGTATCAACACCTGCAGGAATCTTAACGGATAAAGTTTTAGTTTTTTCAACACGTCCCTGACCGTTACAGCTACGGCAAGGATCACTGATAATCTTACCTTCGCCACGACACGTTGGGCACGTCTGCTGTACAGAGAAAAATCCCTGCTGCATTCTCACCTGACCCACACCACCACAAGTACCACATGTTTTAGCCGAAGTGCCCTTTTTGGCTCCACTACCATTACATGGCTCACAAGCAACCAGCGTAGGCACTTTGATGGTTTTATCAACACCGCGAACTGCTTCTTCAAGTGTCAGATCCATGGTGTAACGCAGGTCGGCTCCACGTTGTACAGAACTGCGCTGTCTGCCACCGCCTCCGCCAAAGATATCACCAAATACATCGCCGAACACATCGGAGAAGCCGCCGTCAAAACCACCGCCGCCGCCGCGTGCATTCTGGTTTAAACCCTCATGACCATATTGATCATAAGCAGCTTTTTTCTGCGCATCTGAGAGTACTTCATAGGCCTCGTTAAGTTCTTTGAACTTATCTTCAGCTGACGCATCATCAGGATTACGATCGGGATGGTGTTTCATCGCCTGACGACGAAACGCCTTTTTAATATCCCGGTCGTTAGCGTTACGATCAACGCCTAAAATTTCATAATAATCTTGTTTGGACATATCCGGATTAATTCTCTTTCAGCGGTTAGCTCCCGCCGGGAGCCGGACACAACAACGCGGGCTGTCGCCCGCGCTGTCACACTTCAGTATTTACAAAGGCAAGAATCGACTTACTTCTTGTCATCCTTTACTTCTTCAAACTCAGCATCAACAGCATCATCACCCGCTTCTTTTTCAGTAGCCGGCTGCTCACCTTCAGCACCTTCTGCTTTAGCTGCATCCGCATACATTTTCTCAGCCAGGGCAGAGATAACTTCAGTCAACGCTTCAGTCTTGCTATCGATTTCTGCTTTATCGTCAGCTTTTAAGGCTTCTTCTAAAGTAGCGATCGCTGCTTCAATAGCTGATTTCTCTTCTTCAGTCGCTTTATCGCCACCTTCTTTCAGCGTTTTCTTAGCAGAATGAACCATAGCGTCGCCCTGGTTACGGGCCTTAGTCAACTCTTCGAAGATTTTATCAGCATCAGCATTGGCTTCTGCATCACGCACCATCTGTTCAATCTCTTCATCGGTCAAACCTGAGTTGGCTTTGATGATAATAGACTGCTCTTTACCGGTAGCTTTATCTTTAGCCGACACGTTCAGAATACCGTTAGCATCCAAATCAAATGTCACTTCAACCTGTGGAACACCACGAGGGGCTGGTGGAATATCAGCCAGATCAAAACGACCCAGTGATTTATTCTGCGTGGCCTGTTTACGCTCACCCTGCACAACATGAATCGTTACTGCATTCTGGTTATCGTCAGCGGTAGAGAAAATCTGTGATTTCTTAGTAGGAATCGTCGTGTTTTTGTCGATCAATGCTGTCGAAACACCACCCATCGTTTCGATACCTAATGTCAGTGGCGTAACATCCAACAACAGAACGTCTTTAACATCACCCGACAGTACCGCACCCTGAATCGCTGCGCCCACGGCTACGGCCTCATCGGGGTTAACATCTTTACGTGCTTCTTTACCGAAGAAATCAGCCACAACCTGCTGCACCATAGGCATACGTGTCTGACCACCGACCAGAATAACTTCATCGATATCAGAAGCACTCAGGCCTGCATCCTTCAATGCTGTACGGCAAGGATCGATTGAGCGTGTTACCAGCTCTTCAACCAGTGATTCTAACTTAGCACGGGTGATTTTAACGTTAAGGTGCTTAGGACCCGTTGCATCAGCCGTAATGTAAGGCAAGTTAACATCAGTAGACTGAGTAGTAGACAATTCAACTTTGGCTTTTTCAGCACCTTCTTTCAAGCGCTGTAGCGCTAATGGATCATGATGCAGATCGATACCGGATTCTTTTTTGAACTCAGCTGCCAAATACTCGATCAGACGCATATCAAAATCTTCACCACCGAGGAAAGTATCACCGTTAGTGGCCAATACTTCGAACTGGTGCTCACCATCTACATCAGCAATTTCGATAATAGAGATATCGAACGTACCACCACCTAAGTCATAAACTGCGATTGTTTTATCGCCTTTAGACTGGTCCATACCGTAAGCCAGTGCTGCAGCTGTTGGCTCGTTGATAATACGTTTAACATCCAAACCCGCGATTTTACCCGCATCTTTGGTAGCCTGACGCTGAGAATCGTTAAAGTAAGCAGGTACAGTAATAACAGCACCCGTTACTTCTTCACCCAGATAATCTTCTGCTGTTTTCTTCATTTTTTTCAAGATTTCAGCAGAAATCTGTGGTGGCGCCATTTTGTTGTCTCTTACCTGAACCCAGGCATCGCCATTATCAGCTTCGATAATTTTATAAGGCACCATGCTGATATCTTTCTGTACAACATCATCTTTAAAACGACGGCCAATAAGGCGTTTGATGGCATACAAAGTATTATGTGGATTAGTCACCGCCTGACGCTTAGCAGACTGACCTACCAAAATTTCATCTTCTGTATAGGCAATGATAGAAGGGGTTGTACGATCACCCTCAGCGTTTTCGATCACACGTGTTTTGCCGCCATCCAGAACCGCCACACAAGAGTTGGTGGTACCTAAATCTATACCGATAATTTTGCCCATTTTTCTTACTCCGCTATTCGTAGTTCGCTTCAGCGAGCTATAAATCTGTTAAATTCTGTATGCCTTATATATGGCTACGTTTTGTACAATTTCAAGGCATTTACTAAGGATTTTTTTAACTTTTCGAGACCATTACCATTGCCGGGCGAATAAGACGTCCATTAAGGTTATAGCCTTTCTGCATCACAGCGATCACCGTATTAGGCTTAGCATCCGGCGCATCAACCAAAGACATAGCCTGATGATAAACAGGATCAAAAACCTCACCCTGAGGATTCAGCTGTTCAACATTGAATTTTGCCAGCCCTGCAACAAACATGCTGTGCGTCATTTCAACACCATCACGCAGCACTTTGGTCGCTTCATCCTCAACATTGCAGGCATCAAGCGTACGCTCCAGACTGTCAATAATGGGTAGCATTTCATTCACAAATTTTTCAAGTGCAAACTTACGCGCGTTTTCAACATCTTTATCAGCACGGCGACGGTTATTTTGCATATCAGCCGCCACACGCAGCGTTTGTTCTTTAAGTGTGACTATCTCTTCCTGAGCGGCCGCTAACTGTTTACCAAGCGCATTCACAGTGGACTCAGACTTCTCGCCCGTGTCCGATGCAACGTCTTCATTTTCAGCGCTTTCAGGTGCGACTTTCCCGGCATCGTCAGATGCAGTTTCATCCTCCGTACCCACCAACTCGCCTTCAAGTATTGTTTCATCAACATCGGCAGGTAGAACCTGTTCATTTTGTGTCGTTTGATCATTCGCCATTGGGGCACTCCAACTCAAGCAGGCAGTAAATATTCATAAAACTAGGATGCCGTCTTTTATGCGGTCAATCCTCGATAATTCAACCCTGAAACCCGCTTTTTTTTACAAGTATATGATTGACAAGATTGCACCTGAAACAAAAATAACCTATAAATAACTACTGTATAAAAACACATGTATGGAGCCCTGGTAATGCTGATGCAATTAACCATTCGAAATTACGCCATTGTCGAATCTCTCGATCTGGAACTAAAATCAGGCATGACGGTTGTCAGCGGAGAAACGGGGGCAGGCAAATCGATAATGCTTGATGCATTAGGCTTAACCCTGGGCTACAGAGCCGACAGCGGCAGCGTAAGGCACGGGGCTGAACGAGCTGAAATCATTGCCAGTTTTAATATTGAAGCGCTCCACGACGCAAAGCAGTGGTTAAAAGAGCAGGATCTTGATCAGGATAACGAATGTATTATCAGGCGTGTCATTACGCGTGAAGGGCGATCCCGTAGCTATATTAATGGCCAACCCTGCCCATTGAATGCACTCAAAGAATTCGGAGAGTACCTGATTGCCATTCACGGCCAGCATGAGCATCAGCGCCTGTTAAAAAAAGAGCACCATCGGGAGCTACTCGACCAGTTCGCTAACCAAACAACCCAAGCCCAGCAAATCAAAAGCTTGTATCAGCACTGGCAGAAAAAACAAAAACATCTTGAATTACTTCTGAACCAAGGAGATGAGCATCAAGCCAAAGTTCAATTACTCAGCTATCAGATGAGCGAACTTGACCAGCTAGGCATGCTTAGCGGTGAGTTAAGCACCTTAGAGGAGGAACAAAAAACACTCAGCCAGGCAGGCGACATACTGCAAAATGGCCAGCTGGTGCTTACCCTGACAACGGAAGGAGAGCAGGAAAACTGTAGCCAGATCTTAACTAATTCCCTGCATTTGCTGGCAGAATTAAAAAATCAGACGCCTGTTATTGATCAAATTTCAGAATTATTGAACAGCGCCCAAATTCAGATAGAAGAAGCGAGCCAAGAGCTGCGACACTATTTGGATCGGGTTGAAATCAACCCCGAGCGCTTAATCAACACCGAAGAGCGACTAACCAGCATCTATGACATTGCCCGTAAACACCGGGTTGCACCAGAAACACTGCCCGCCTTCCATCAACAACTGCAACAAGAACTCGATTCATTACAGCACTCAGATGATGCATTGGAACAGCTTAGCAAAGAAGTGGATAGTCTACGCACTGAGTACATGAAGGCGGCGGCAAAACTCGGCAAGGCTCGCACCAAGGCCGCGATTCAGATCAATAAGCAAATTAATGAACAGCTGCATTTACTGGGCATGACGTCTGCGTGCTTTATCGCCACGCTAACAATAAACGACAAACCTCAGGCCAGCGGGCTTGAAGATGTCGAGTTTTTGATTTCTACCAACAAAGGCCAATTAGCACGTCCATTAGCCAAAATCGCCTCCGGCGGTGAACTTTCCCGCATCAGTCTGGCAATCCAGGTCATTACAGCCCAATGCTCGACTACGCCAACCCTGATATTTGATGAAGTTGACGTAGGTATTGGCGGTGCGATTGCGGAAGTAGTCGGACGTATGCTGCGCCAATTAGGAGAGCGTGCGCAAATTATGTGTGTCACGCACCAACCACAAGTCGCTTCACAAGGAAATCAGCATCTATTTGTCAGTAAACGTGCGGATAAAGAACATACGCATACCCACATTAATACCCTGTCACAAGAAGATCGCATCCAGGAAATTGCACGTATGCTAGGGGGTATCGATGTGACTCAGCGCTCTATCGATCACGCCAAAGAGATGCTGGGCTATAATTAATTATAAGTAAATTAATCATAAAAAAGCCGACCAGAGACAACAACATCCGAGCCGGCTTTTTTACACAAGGTTATTTACCAGACGAGGGGAATTACTCTTCTTTGCAACCATCGGCGCATACACCATAAAGATATAAAGTACGATCAGTAATGGTAAAACCCAGTTTTTTAGCTATTTCATACTGCCGCTCAATTATTTGAGGGTCTACGAACTCCCGCACTTTCCCACATTTCACACAAACGATATGGTCATGCTGCTGCTCACTCGCCAATTCAAAAACTGAATGACCACCTTCAAAATGATGACGCGTCACCAAACCAGCCGCTTCAAACTGTGTCAACACACGGTAAACCGTGGCTAAACCCACATCTTCGCCGATGCTCATGAGTAATTTATAAATATCTTCAGCACTAAAATGATCACCCTCACCCGCTTTCTCGAGAATTTGGTAAATCTTAACGCGCGGCAAAGTAACTTTAAGGCCTGCCTTCCTTAATTCTTGATTTTCGAGGGACATGATCATTACTCTATTGATTCCAACAACTGAATGTTAGACTCTATTATCTTTATTTATATGCAAAAGTGGAAGTCATTTACAGATGCGAAAGTTTCTAATTAGCATTATCGCTGTTACCGTACTGTCGGGTTGCTCCGAATTTCCGGGTGTATACAAAATTGATATTCCTCAAGGTAACGTCATTACGCAGGAAATGGTAGACCAACTCAAGCCTGGCATGAGCGGCAGCCAAGTCCGCTACGTGATGGGAACACCTCTGGTTGTGGATACCTTTAATGGAGAACGCTGGGATTACATCTACACCTTCAAAAAAGGCGGAGACACCAGAACACAGGAACATCTGTCTTTGTTCTTTACTGATGGTCAATTAACGCGCTTTTCTGGTGATTACAGACCTTCAGCCAATACAGAAGTGCAATAACGCCTGCTGCACTTACTGCTGAGCTGCTTGCTGGGCTTTAATTTTTTCCGCTCGTTTTGCTCTCGCCTCTTTAGGGTCGGCAATTAACGGGCGGTAAATCTCTACCCGCTGCCCTTCATTTAACAGGGCGGTTTTGGGATCTTTGACGGCTTTACCAAAAATACCCATAGCGTCCGTTTCTATATCTATCTGAGGGTAAATTTTCGTAATACCCGATAATTTAGCCGCTTCGTATACCGTCGTTCCCTCGTTAACTTTAAGCGCAATAATTTTTTGCTCTGTGGGCAGCGCATATGCCACTTCAACATTAATCATTACATTACCCATGTAATTTATCCGCACGCTGAACAAAAGCATCGACCAGCGTGGTGGCCACCTGATTAAATACCTTACTCATCGCCATACTTCTCAATTTACCGGCAAACTCAAAGTTCAAACTCAAACTCACCTTGCACGCCTCTTCGTTCAACGCTTCAAAAATCCATAGTCCGGACAATTGAGAAAATGGGCCCTCCACCAGATCAAGTGTAATCCGATTCGGCTTCAACAAATGATTACGCGTAGTAAAACTGTATTTCAAGCCCGCTTTAGCAAGATGCAGAGTCGCCTCCATCTTTTGCTCATCTTCATATAAAAGTTCAGTTCGGGCACACCACGGCAAAAATTCCGGATATGCCTTCACATCATTAACAATATCAAACATCTGCTGAGCGCTATGAAGAACCAGCGCGCTGCGATTAACTTGCGTCATCTTTATCTTCCCACTCTTTTATTTTTCCACTCTACACGGTGAACTTATTGTACAAATTAAGAGCGAAAATTGCTGCAACTGCAACCGGCGCGATAAAACGGATAGCGACATACCAAGCCGAAAACCAAAAATGATTCTGCATAGACAGCTCATCCTTCAGAACAGACTGCTTGATCTTCCAACCCGCAAAGATAGCGATAAACAAACCACCCAACGGCAACATGACGTTTGCAGTCGCAAAGTCCATTAGATCAAAGAAAGTCATACTGCCTATTTTAAGGTCAGACATAAAATTAAATGATCCAAGACAAGCAATACCCAGCGCCCATACTAAAAAGCCGAGTGCAGTACAGGCAGGAAGGCGCTTAATACCAAATTTTTCAACCATCCAGGCAACAGCAGGCTCCATCAGAGAGATCGCAGATGTCCATGCGGCCACAGCAATCAGCACGAAGAACAAGAAACCAAAGATTTGTCCGCCCGGCATCTGACCAAACGCAACAGGTAACGTGATAAACATCAACCCAGGACCCGCACCAGGGTCTAGCTGATTGGCAAATACGATAGGAAAAATTGCCAAACCAGCAACGAGTGCAACCAATGTATCCAATAGCGCAATCATCACGACCGTACCGCCAATACTGGACTTCTTAGGCATATAAGAGCCATACGCCATGATCGACCCCATACCTAACGACAACGTAAAGAAAGAATGGCCTAACGCAACCAGAACTGAATTCCACGTCAACTCAGAAGGATCAAAATGAAATAGGAAATCGAAACCCTGGCCAAAAGCACCGGATGTCATGGAGTATCCCAACAGGACAAATAACAACACAAACAACGCAGGCATCATGATGCGAGTGGCCCGCTCTAGCCCTTTATTAACACCACCGGCAACAACAATCATCACCATCAAAACAAACACGGTGTGCCAGATTAACAAGGTTTGCGCGTCAGCTAATAACGCCTCAAACTTTTTACCGGCCATCTCACTGCCAATATCAATGAATTCTCCATTAGCCATCCCCGCCACATAATAGAGAACCCAACCCGCTACAATCGAATAAAATGAAAAAATCATCACACCCGCGATAGCGCCCATCCAACCTGCCAGAGACCATTTGCGACTCAGGCCCGACTCAACCGCAAGATCCTTCATTGAATTAATAGGGCTTTGCCGACCGCGACGGCCAATCAACACTTCGGACACCATGATAGGAATACCTACCAGGAGAATACATATCAGATAAACCAGGACAAACGCCCCGCCACCGTTTTCCCCCGTGATATAAGGAAACTTCCAGATATTACCCAAACCGACAGCCGACCCAGTCGCCGCCATAATGAATACCCAACGGCTAGACCAGGCACCATGAATTGATAATTTCTCTTGCATACGTCTCTCTATACTAAGCAGTTTCAATAAAAAACAGACTAAAAGGAGACGTATTGTTCCCTTTCTTTGCAGTCTTGACAACTTTAGTAGAACCGATTTTAAAAACTCATTCATTAAATAATAAATAATCAACAAATAAAGCCTGAGTAGCTTCCTACCAACCATCAGCATCGCTATAATCCCGAGCTATGGCTAAACAAAAGAAAGCAAAAAACACGAGCAGCACCATCTGTCAGAACAAACGAGCTCGATATGAATATCATGTCGAAGAGAAGTTTGAAGCTGGCGTTGTGTTCGCCGGTTGGGAAATAAAAAGTCTCCGCGAAGGACGCGCTCAATTGGTTGATTCCTATGTCGTGTTGAAAGACGGTGAAGCGTGGCTGGTTGGCGTAAATATCACGCCTTTGCTGCAAGCATCGACACACCATGTCACCGAACCCAGACGTGACCGGAAACTTCTATTGCATCGCCGCCAGATAGATAAGCTATCGGTAGAAACTGAGGCAAAAGGATATACCTGTGTTGCATTGTCCTTATATTGGAAAACCGGACGCGTAAAGTGTGAAATAGCACTGGTGAAAGGTAAACAGCAGCATGACAAACGCCAAACCGAGAAAAATCGCGACTGGGACCGTCAGAAGCAAAGAATCATGGCTACGCGCTAATCAAGGCCGAAACTTCTTTCATTTACACCAGCCGTACCGTTATAATCACCGGACTTGGGGGTGACATGGCTTCGACGCCGATTACAAAACCTTGAGTGCATGCCGTGAGTGTAGTGAATCACGTAAATCAATTACTGCACAGTTATAGTTGCTAACGACGATAACTACGCTCTAGCAGCCTAAAGGGCCGCTAGCGCCACACTCAAAGGTGTCTGTAACTATGAGGTTTGTGGTGTCATTTGAGACAGAATCGCCTGGACGCTTCGCCTTAAGCTGAACGGTTAAAACTAAAAAGGCTCGCCCTAAACGCCCTGACCCTCGGGCCGTGCTGGGTTAATTGAATAGAGGTGTCTACGCATGTAGACCTTAAGGCAGCGGATTGGCGGACGCGGGTTCGAAACCCGCCACCTCCACCAAAGCACAAGTGATAAGGGCCTGTTTTTACAGGCCTTTTTCATGTCTGGCGTTTAAGATTTGCTGCATGTGTCGAAAAAGTGTCGAAACCGCTAAGTGAATAGTTATGCTTTTTTAGCTCTGAAACTCGCTTTTATATGTGCATAACAGCCACCTAAAGCGATAGTAAGTTTTTTATGATTTAAGCAGCCCAAACATGCTCCCCAAACCAATCAAAGCAAAGGTTAAGCCAAATTGAATCAGTGTCGAAAGTAGTGCTATAATAAAACCCTGAACGAGCTTTGCGCCTAACAGAAATGAAAAAACAACCGCAGTACCAGCTAACGTGATAACTAATTGAATTAAAGCAGAGATACCAATGCTTTCAGTAAAGGTACTAATAAATACTGAAGCAATAACGGCAAAAAAACATCTTCCAAATCCAGTGTTGTCCGCTCCTAATGCCTCAGCTGAGAACTTTACTGGGTACACAAGAAATAGAACAATACCAATGAACGTAATTAACATAATAATAAATTGCAATTTATAAACCTCTCCGTTGGTTTAGAACATATGACGCCCTATTATTTATGAAGAATACATCTTCATAATAATTGTCAGTCCCCCTACGTCCTTATAGGATTTCACACGGGTTAGTTTATAGAGCAAAAATACAGCCGTAGCAAACCCTATTCCATATTTCTGACTTCACTCATCGGATTGTACTTAATAGCATCGTTTAAAAAGTCAGGGCACAGGTGAGCATAACGCATGGTTGTCTTGACTGAAGAGTGACCAAGAATTCTTTGTAACGTGACAATATTCCCACCATTCATTACAAAGTGACTAGCAAAGCTATGTCGTAATACATGTGTTGCCTGACCTTCTGGGAGAGTCATTCCAGTTTTATCTAGGACTCGTCGAAAGGAACCGATAGCACTAGTAAACGGGCCGAACTCAATCCAGTGTTTATACAGTCTATTTGCCAGATCTTCTGAGATCGGAACAGTTCTAGCTTTACCATTCTTTGTATCTACAAAAGTTACCTGGTTGTTTTTTACTAATGAAGCATTCAAACCTTCAGCTTCAGACCACCTGGCACCTGTTGAAAGACAAATTTCGATTAGTAAAAACAAATGAGGGTTCAGGTTATAACCAGTTCTCTGACTTACAGCTGCGAACAATTCATTAATCTCATCCTTGTTTAACCAGGTAAGTTCCCTTTCAGGTACTTTCAAAGGTTTCACTTTCTCCAGAGGATTCACATAGTTCAATTGTTGTAGAGCTATCAGTTCATTAAACACAGCTCTGATATAGATCAGCTCGTTATTCAGTGTTTTTGGTTTCAGTCCCTGGTTGATTCTTTGCTTTCTGTACATGAGGAACATAGAAGACGTTAACCTGGACGCAACTGGATTACCTAAATCATTGCTCAATCTGATCAAGGCATTGAATCGACGAAACCCATCTTTAAGGGTATGGCCATGCAGCTGGTGCCAGAGATCGACGATATCAACCAACGAACGTTTATCAGAATTAGGATTTACCCATTCATTGTTAGTTGTGAATTTTGACAGGATAAGTGTTTCGTAACGTTTACAGTCAGCCTTGGTATCAAACGTCTTTCTAAACCGTTTACCTTTGACCGGTTCAATATCAACTAACCACTTTCCATTAGGTTTTTGTTTAATCATAAATTCCTACTCGAATAAACACCCATGAATTTACGTTATCGGGATGACGTAAAAAAAGCACATTGAATAACGTAACGCTTAGGATCGTAAGCATGAGAAGTTAGCAACGCCAAATACTAACCCCATTTTGAACGCATACGCCTTTCAAGTAAGGCATCTGAGAACCACCGGTAAAACATGTCGAAGGACATTCCCTTATCTGAGAGATAACCACAGATTTCATCCCATAAAGGCATCTTAACCAGTGCTTTTATAGCTACATGAGCTTTAGTTTTGTTCCTGGCATAGATGGAAATCATATTCCCTAACATCATGCCTATATTCCGCGAGTTATCTCGTCCTGGTTCTTTGTAAACACGCTTATATTTAGCATCATCATGTGCCTGGCTAAAATTGGCATCCTGAGTAAACATAGTCCAGGTAGGATCGAACCATTCTTCGTTGTACATCAGCTTGAATTGATTCATTGCATAGCGCCATAAAGCCCCGAGGTGATGATATACATCCTTATATGACTTCATAGAACCACCCTTCTCACCATCTAGCTTGAGTAATCCCTCATGAAACTGATTGATAACACTATGATGAAAACGCATCTCTAAACGTCTTACAGGCTTATCAGGGTCATATTCAGAGAAACACAGAGGGGTAGCAAATTCACCAGACCAAGCAGACTTAAAGAAGTCTGATTTATCCATAACAACCATTTGCTTAGTCTTGTCATAGTTAGAGAATTGAACAGCACTAACAGAACCAAACGTCATAGTCTCATTATCACCATACGTAGCTGAAACACCCGCTAACGTATATTCAGCTGTCTCTATACCATCGTAAGAAACACGTTTAGACGATCTACAATGTAAACGTTGCATAAAGTCTTTAGGAACGTCCCAACCCTGCACATCAACTGCCAAATGTATTGCTACGCCCTGGTAAAAGATTTCACCTTGAGTTAATTCAGAAACGACACCATCCATCCATGCTTGCACAACATCAACCTTGTAACGTAATAGCAGCCCTGGAGAACATTCAATCTTAATATGAGTCCCTTCAAATTCACCTTTGACCGATCCTGACTTAACAAAGACAATCATTCCTAATTCATTGTTCTGTAACCGATATTGAAAGCGAGAAGCACCACCAGAGCCGAGAATAAAATCAAAACCGTTCAATTGAACCTTTTGAACCGTTGATCTATGTACGAGGATTCTATTCTCGAAGTCAGATAACCAATTATGATCAAGGGTACAACGATATAACTGCCTAACCGTATCAACAGAAGACATGATTACATTGATATCTGATAGATCTGATTGGAAATCCTGACCAATAAAAATATCACCTGTATTTGACTCTGAAAAATCAAATGAATTAACTCTAGTAGCGTGGTTTTTCATATCTCACCATACGAAAATAAAGGTTAATGGTTTATCTAACTGCCTAAACACATACAACGGGTATATCTAAAGGGTTATATTTCACGTGTTACAGGGGTCGTGATCTGCGCCCCTGTCCTGTGGGCTCCGCTCATCCATGCACACAGGGGCGCGCGCATATCAGAAAAGACCATTAAGAGTGTTCTTCATAAGGAGTAGAAGTAGAAAACAATAAATCAGACAGCTTTTTATTCTCAGCTTTTAACGCCTTAATAGTATCGTTGCGATCAAGTCGATAACTGGTAATAGAACCTAATAAAACATTCGACACACCAATAGCCAGGGCGACAAAGATCCCCGTTTGAACGGTATTAATCGTTAATAACGTTTCAACCACATGCTGTATATCATCCATAAATCACCCCCGATTCTGTAATAATTTAGATGTAAATGAACAATTCAAAATATTAAATAAATCATAGAGCCGCTTATTTTCAACAGCTAACATTCTGAAATAATGAGAAGAGCCACCAATAGCACGAGCATCTTTTATATCTTCTAACTGTTTCACCAGGTACAGACATTCCGAATCAGGAGCATAGTCCGTCTCAGCCTGGACAACCGGCAAAGAGGTAAACAGAAAAAGGGCGAGCATTGGGGCAATAATCATAAATCACTCCTTTGACCTTGAGTTATTTTATTGTCTGAATCACCACGTCGATCATAGGAGACTGTTTGCGTGCGAGTATTATCAAACATGCCATCATCAATTAATGAATCACATCGACCAAGAGGGACATTTACCCTAGTGGCCTGCTGGGTAAGGCATTTACAACTCGCACCCTCTTTCAAATGAATACGCACACACAATACACGCGGAGCCACTACCGGCTTTTGTAATTCATCATAGATAGGAGCAGTGGCTGGAAGCCCTTCAATCCTAGGTTTATACATAGATAAATATTTGATCGGATCAACAGGGTAAATCGGCGCATAAGATTTATTTTGAGAAGGAGCAGCCTGAGTAATACCGCCCGCCATAGTAGACACCACACCGGACAACCCACCGGCAACCGATTGTTTATCATTAGCCCTGGTCGACATGTCATACACAAAATTAATCCCGCCAATCAAAACCGCCGCCACAATAAACCCAACAAAGTAGAGTTTTTTCGGAACACGCACTTTATGGGTATTTAGTGCCGTAGATTTATAAAGCTGAAAAACTGATTTAGGAACGTTGGCTGACTCACTGGCCGCATCTTGTTTCGTAAAATGCTCATCAGGATCATTAACACATTTTTCCCAGATCATAGCTTTTGAACGTAAACCATACGCCGCTGAAATATGCCTATGTTGTTGAACCTGCCTTCTGACAGCTGTATGAATAAGCATGGGATGTTGAGTAGTCGCGAGTATATCCAGACCACGATGACGATGTTTTTCCAATCCGGTTACATGCTCAGGCGGAGTTTTATCCCAGGCAGCAGGACGCCAAATTTCCTGAGCTTCATCGATCAGCAACACCGCCCCTTCTGGTAATTCATTAGGCCAATTTAACACCTGTTCTTTTGTCAGTTCTTCCCAACCAGGAACAATGCACTCAGTGATATTATAAAAATACACCGGACGATTTTTAAACTGCGGATCCGTCATAACGAAGTGGATCATGTTGGCTGTTTTTTTAGAGCCTGGCTGACCCGTAAATAAGAAAAACATATTCTATCCTCCTATGCGTTCCACGGTTTAGGGCCTGAGCCTGGAGCACGCCACACTGAATTTAAACGGTTAACCGCTTTGAATGTTGCAACAGAGGACATAGTGGCGCCAATCATAACCAAACCCGAATTAGCGCCGCATAAATCCATTAAACCGAGAAGCTGAGAAGGCAGGCCATTATAATTATCAAGCATATAATCAACCGCAAAACCCACCGCTAAATTCATCCCCAAAAACGTAACCGCAGATACACCAATTATGCGAATAATGGTAAAAACCAACGGGCCCGCAATTGAAAATATAAATGTTAAAATCGTTCCCCACATCATTTACATATTCTCCACTAATCCACGATAAATCATCATCATGCACATGAAAGCCGCCGAGAATAATACCAGTGGCCGCAATGCTTCCATCATTTGACAAATCGAATCGAATTTGAAAATAGCAGCCATAGACATGCCTAAACCAACATTAGGAGGACAAGAACCCGAACGCCCGTTATCAGCCAGAATTGAACCTAAGCCTAAAGCCTGCTCAACATTAATCTCTTCCGTAATATTAGATAAAGAACCATCAGAATCAGTGTTATCACCGACTAAGGTACGAATATCATCATAAGCAGTATCGGGAGCATCAAGAGCGCTATTTAATGCATCAGGTGAAAGATTACACGACGACTTCCAATCCTGAATAATCAAGGTGCATTGCCACGGATCTCCCGTACAGGTAGGAGGCTCAACGCATTGATCTAATCCACCAAATTCAGCGCCCTGGGCTTTACAAAACTCTAACCAATTTAATTCTAATGAAGCACAATCAACCGCATCACCGACACAAACCGGAGGAGTTTTACACTTCAAATCAACCGATGTTTTAGATTTTTCTTCATCAGCTCCGCCACCGCCACCGCCTACTGCAATAGTCGTTGTGGTAGTCTCAGTTTTAGGCGAACCATCAGCATTAGTACCACCTGTTGTACTGGTAGTAGTGGTATGTGTAGATCCATCAACACCCGTCTCAGTTGTTCTGGTCGTTTTATTTTCAGTAATAGAACCATCAGGATTAAGGATTTTATTTTCAACCCATTTTTTAATCGTATCCCGAGAAGCCGCCGCCAACGAACTGGAATTATTAGGGCAAGACTGACCCTGACCAATCACCGACGTTTTAGCACCCGTATCATTATCGTAACAAGCCTGTTGATATGTCGGACAATTGACCGAAGCAGAGACCTGGCCTAGATATTTACCATCAGCCGTATAACACGTCTGCATATCTCCTTCGTCTTTTTCAGCCTGAGTAGGAGCAGGCAAAGCATGATCAGTACCATTAAAAAGATCACCGTATTTAGTCTGCCAAGGTACTAAAGGATTGGTATTACATTCCTCACCGTTATAGGTATAAGTATTAGGTGCAGTATCTCCACCAGTTAACTGAACTGTAATAGAAGAACCGGACGTAGTAGCACGACAACCAGAAACACACATTGATAAATTAGCAGAAGCAACTTGAGCAGTAGTACCCGTTAAATCTGTACAATGTTCTGGCTCAGCCGGAGCATCACATACCAAAGTATCAGAATTATAAACAGTATCCTCAGGACACCCGTTACCATATCTAATAAATTGAGTATAACCCTGAGCATTAGGCGCCATTCTGGATGAACAATTATAACGATCTGAACTTTTATTTGGACTAGCTTCTGTCCAACCCTTATCAGCAACTAACGCATAGCAACCCGCAACAGGTGATGAATTAATATAAGAGCCACTTGGAATTCCTTGAGTTGTATAACCAGTTTTCCAATAATAATCAGCAGCAAATAAAGAAACGGGAAAAAAACCAACACAAAAGAAAATAACAACAAAGAAATAATTGAGCAGGTGCGATTTGAAATTAGGTTTTAAGTAGGAAAAGGAAATCATGATGCTGCAATGGCAAGAGACGCCAAGCCTACAATAAGAATTAATGAATACGGATCAATCAGCATAAATTTCTCCACAAAAAAAGGGGACGTAATGCCCCCTGTTTAAAGAGGCACCAGGTTAAAAGAACGTAGCTTTAACCCAACGAAGACCCATGGCCACAACCGCCAAACCAATCAGCAAAGTACCGGCTTCGGTAATATCTGCGGACGTCGTAGCGATCTGAGTAGTCACCGCAGCATCAAGCGCTGCATTAGCCGAAGCCATAACCACAAGACCAGAAACAGCAACACCACCCGCTGCCAGTTTTTTCATAAATTTACGAGACATAATCAGCCACCCTTTAGATTTTGTGAGAAAACATTTCTCAAAATTTTAATAGATCCGCCAAGGACTAGCAGACCTAAGAGTAATGGCCATAACTCAGCTGAATCTTGTTGAGATATGACCATAGACTGCTGGATAATTGCTTCCTGAGAAACAACCAACCAGCCATCGGAGCACAGCGGAAAACCGTCAACATTCTCGGTAATACTCCCGTTGCACCCCAAATAATTCATAGTTCACCACGTTACGTGTGTTATTTAAGAATGTGCGTTTGCGGTTTTTCAGATGAGAAAACTGACTCTCTCTGAAAACGGACCGCTATCTGCACGGCTACGCCTTGGCAGGCTGAGAAGCTTTTTCCTGTTGAGCAGTCATCGTAGGAGCTGCTCCAACAACGTGGTACTTCATCGAGTCTTTAGCACCGACTTGAACATCACATTTAAGATCGAATCGCGCCGGTAATCTAACGCCGCGCAGATTATCCAAAACATTGTATTCACCGGACAATTTCATAACGGGACAACCCACACGATCCTCTTCTTCGATCATGTCGCCCAGGGTATAAAACTGCGCACCTTTGTTACCGTCGAAGTCATAGCGTTTAGCCGCTGTGACGATTACTGTCATATTAACTTCCATGAGAAACACCTTTGATTTGAGAATTGATGAACGCTGTTAATGTTGGACGATGAAGAATTCCAAACTCGGCATATGCTTTCGGACACCAGCTTGACCAGGAAACAAGACACAAATGAACAGGGTCGAGTTTCAGCTCTTTAATGCCAAACGTCGTCGCATAGTGAGTTCTTAAAATAGTTCCCATCCGCTGCATTGCTTCAGCGCATTTTTTGCAACACTCGGCTCCGTACAGAGTTAAAGCACCGCGATTTAAAAGAGGATCAATAAAGGCCGCAAAGGCCTTAGTTTCTGTGAACAGTTCACCACAACGGGTGCAAAATTCACCGATACCTGGCTTGGTAGTAAGGATGATCATAATGAACACCCTTTTTTAGAATGTGACGGGCCTGCGGTAAGGTATGAAGAGACCGAGGCCCGAGCAGTTGCAGGTGCTAGCTGTTGAGTGTTGTGCTTTTTCGGGTAACCAAAAAAGTCACGTTGAAACGCTCTGAAAAACCGTCGAACTGGGTGAGCAGTCCAACGGCCCCCGACGCTGTTATAGTCTTGAATGACTTTAGCGTCGATACGGGAACTGATAGCGCTATGACTTTTTAGAGCCATGAACACTGAACGAGGGTATTGAGTAGGGTTCGGAGCCATAAACGAGGTACGTCTGAATTTAAGGCTTAGCAGCTGAACCCAGCGGTAATGAATTTTTCTTAACGATGTATCACCGGAACGGGAGATTTCGAGATACATATCCACCGCCTGCATATAGTCACTATGAGTCACTACACGCTTTTTGCAGGAATCCGCACAGAAGCGACGAAACAGGGAGTATTTAGGGTTTTTCATGACGGCAACCCCTCCTCGTTTAAGCACGTAATGCGAAGGGCTGCCAAATTAACTAATGAACGTTTTGTATTGCCATTAGCATTTTTGAGACGGATGACAGGGACATAACCTTTTCTGATCATCTCGTTTAAAGTGGCTAAAGAAATGCCGACTTCTTCAGCAAATTTTGACCTATCCATTAAGGGGACTTGTTTTGAAACGCTTTGAATATCCATACCTTTCACCTCTTGATACTTACTGATGAATGACTAGACCAGGTCATCCTTTTCCAATAAATTTTTAGATAAGAGAGCAACGTTGACTAAAAGATGTTTGCCAATTCTTTGAGTCGGTAGGTAGCCGTTATCAAGCCATCCACGCACAACGCCATGATCCATACGTATCCAATCCGCAAACGCTCTCCACTGCATAAGAGGCGGCATCGGGATAGACACAGGTGTAATCGGTTGTTGTTCCATCGTTGCGCCTCTATACTTCGTCATTAAGAAATAAACTAAACCAGATACTGAAATATGAGTAACTGGAATATGAGTATAGATACTGAAATATGGGTATGTCAATAAGCGTATCAGAAAAAATCAGAGCTATTCGAGATTCAGAAGGAATGGGTAGAAAAGCCTTTGCAGATAAATTAGGCATTTCTCAAAGAACTTTAGAGAGCATAGAGAACAAAGGAACAGATCCTTCATCTTCTATACTAAAAGCAATTTGTAAGGGATATCCGGCTTATACATTTTGGCTAACGCTAGATACAGTAAACCCAGAAATCGGACAAATAAGCCCTGAGTTAAAAGAGACTGCGAGTGAATACGGCAAAACGGGAACGGATACCGAATAGCGCAGAAGATAAGGGAACGCTGGTACCGTAAGTAAAACAGGGAAATGCGCAAAGCAAGGATGCAACAAAAATGAAAAGCACAGTCACGGCTATAGTTTTATTAACACTATCACTAAACACATTCGCTTCATCTGCCATTATCAGGCTACCCGATGGACAGCTGGCCCCGCCTGGATCAAACGTTAACGCTGTGATCCGAGCATGGGGAAATCCAGACATGAATATAAGAAGCAAAAGCACATGCAAATACATCCTAGTGAGAAAAAACAGATACTGCTCAAGCTGGCGACTTATTTGGAAAAGGGATGATATTTATTGGATGGTTCAATACAGCGGCAGCATGATCGTTGATACAAAATGGACACGGTTTAAAAACGCATTAAGAGATTCGTTTTAATTGCTAAGCATAAAAGAAAGTAACAAACAGCCATCTATACACCAATAAAGTGTCTACAGAAAAACAGGGACTGATACCGACTAACGAAAATTATTAGGCTTAATTTAACAGCCTTCGCTACTATCCTCAATAAGTAAAAAACCCTGAAAGGCTTCTTCATTCTGATACTGTTCTTTTTGTGGATATAAATATACATAAAAATACCTTTCAGACGAATCAAACCCAGTTACTACACGTTCAACAGTGTAATAATATTCGGTCCTTACTTCAGTTAGAACAGAAGACCTCTGAGACGGTTTTTCAAACACTGGCTTCCCTATATATATAGGTGGAGCCATAATCGATTTATCATATTTAGGATATTTTCTGCTTGAATCAAACTCCTGCTTTTTAAGCAGAAAGTTTAGTAATATATCTAAGCAAAAATTAAAGTTATCTTTATTAATTTCATTAGCTACAAAACTAGTTGTATATTCAAAGTGCCACGATTGATCCTCCGTTCTAATGACTTCGGGCGTAAGTCTTCTGAAATTTTCAATATCAACCGTACTAACTCCCAACTCCATACAGTCGGTTTTTAGCTGTGCGTGATTTACTTGCATGTAATCCATAGGTTTTTTTACATGGGTTCGAATCCATTCTTTATCTTTAGCCCAATAATTTGCTTTTATGCCACCACGTAGACTTAATCCAAGCAATCCACTCTTCTTCTCTAGACCATTCCTAAAATAATAGACACTGTAATCATACTCATAAGCAACAAAAAACGCTTTCCTTAAACAAATTAACGAATCTAAAAATTTATCTTGTTCAGAAAATTCTATGGATTGTTTAACTAAAGTTTTCACAACACCATCATTCAATATATCGGTTAAGAAAATATCCTGCAGTTTAGAGCCAACTACATGTTCTAAAAGGGCATCTACAAATTTCAGAGCCACATCAAAATAATTAATAACAGACGTAGGTTCAGCCAACTGCCCATAATGTTTAGAAATAACTCTTTGTTTATTTAATGCTTTGATAGTACCTGATTTTATTATTGGAACTTTTAGTTTTTTGAGCTCTCCCAGCAACCCATCAAACGGCATCGACGCGAGACTTCTCTGCTCCTCTACATCTAATTCATCTAAAGCGGCTAATACAACAAGCTCTACAAAATCCTGCAGTAAAATTATTCCAGCGGTACAAGAGTACTTGTCTCCTGAATTGACTAAGTACTTTGTTTCACCAAGAATAGACTTCGCAACTAATAGCGTATTTAATGTCGATGATTTCATATAATTCCTATAAGAAAGCTAATGACAGTGAAATTATAAGCTAAACAAGGGGACTGGAGATTAAGTTTCTTTAGCTGAGTTACAGACGACATAAAAAAGTCTACTCAGCCAAAAAACATACTTCTTGATACCCCTAGCACTATCATTTCGCTAGAAATTTTAGTATCAGTTTAACTGAGTTAGATCGAAGAGATTGTTAGGTGACGACTAAAAAAACTTCAAACGTCGAATTTTTACGTATAGCAGTAGTTACTGCACATTTTTTCTTTCCCTTAATAAGTGAGTGTGATTTATTTGGTGTAAATGGATCATTTACAACTATATCTACGGGATCATATAAGACCTGTTGCATCCAATCACTTACTACCTCACCAACTCTTTTGGGGTTTCTAGGATTCCTAATCTCCTCACAAATAGTTATTGAAATAACCATATTTTTACCATGTAATACCTGAGGAGAACACTTAGGACTCTTTTGATACTTCATCCAATCACAAGACATTTCAGGATCATTAAAAATTGAAAGAGGTAATTCATCTTGACCTTCTGGAAGGATATCAGGACGAGCGTATCGATAAAGAGTATCACCATCATTAATTAACATTGTTATGCTACCCTTTCCAAAAACACACCAATATCTTTATTGAAATCTTCAAGTACAATATCATATTCTTCAAAGTTATCACCAACTTCAATGGAGACCTCAACCAGAGATTCGTTATGAAAATGCAAATAAATATTTTTATTTTCAAGGTGTAACTCAATCCCCACTCCACCTGTAGGTATTGGACCGAGTAACAATTTTGGTATTTTTGGCACAGCATTTTTTGCAAACAAGTCTCGCCTAAATATATTCAAGAATTTCTTACACTCATCGCAAATTTCTTTTGTTGGCGCCACAGAAACACCAGATATCCAATCATCTCCAATTTCATCAAGTGAAGACAGATAAGCAGTTCTTTTATCTATTAAATTTGAAAACTCAACTTTCTCTTTAGCAATTTTAATATATTGCTCCTGACTTTCAAACGTATTGAAATACTCCTTTATAAGATCTTTCTCGATCAGATTATTCCTGTCTGCAATATAATTTCTTTCCCATGGGTAGTCTGTATGCGACATATCAATTAAGGCCGACTGCCCGAGAACTAAAAAAGAGGCTAATATTCCAGCTAGAAATTTCTTTCTTGTATCATCTAATGTGATAGTTGAAACATCCTTCGAAACACTTAAGCAACTATACCCTCTACTTTTAAACCGACTCCATATTGAGACGTTTACTGGGCCAAATTGCCAAGCAGCCATATCAGCATCAAAAAGCGGCTCACCATACTGAGCAAGATAAAAGCCTTGAGAGAAATACAATAATTTTTGTAACTCTCTATGAGTTATTCCAACTTCCCCTTTTAATATGAGGTAGCTGGCAACCTCATTTATATCTGCACTACTCATACATTTCCCTATTGTGAGTATTGACCCCACACTTTAGTGCTGGAGAATTGTGACAACATCACGTTTGAATGATAGTGCACAATCTTATATGAAGATACCAGCGAAACAACGTGCAGTTGTGACATGTGTCGATAAAGTGTCGAAAACATAGCTTTGTATAGTGGTTTAACGGCCTCGACACAAAACCATAAAGCCTTAAAACCCTAGTGTTATGGTATGTACTGGCACAACGAGAAGCGTAGTATCTGGGTTCGAAACCCGCCACCTCCACCAAAGCACAAGTGATAAGGGCCTGTTTTTACAGGCCTTTTTCATGTCTGGAGTTTGAGATTTACGGTATGTGTCGAAACTAACAATTGAATTGCGCTTACTTATCTCGTTTATTTAGTTCTGAGATGGGGTAAATCCTTCGGATTCAAGACTTCTCATCACGCCACGTAACAACGCCTAAATCAAAATGCTTGAAAGTCATACTATCCTCGAAAAAAACATTAACACTTGTACAACAATGTACTACAACATCTACAAATCAGCACATACACATCTACAAAAAAGAAAATAAACCACCTAAATAACAATGTACAACAAACCTACAGGTTTAAACAATCTACAAATCAACAGGACTAACATCTACACTTGCATACCTATACAACTACACGCCAAGGCATATTAGAAGTTACTCATATTTAAAGGTCAGAACATACCCATACCACTCATCGGATTGTACTTAATAGCATCATTTAAAAAGTCAGGGCACAGGTGAGCATAACGCATGGTTGTATTAACTGAAGAGTGACCAAGAATCCTTTGTAACGTGATAATATTCCCACCATTCATAACAAAGTGGCTAGCAAAGCTATGTCGTAAGACATGCGTTGCCTGACCTTCTGGAAGAACAATTCCGGTTTTATCCAGCACTCGCCTAAAGAAACAGATAGCACTAGTAAACGGGCCAACCTTAGCCTAATGTTCATACAGCCTATTTCCAGAATATGCTCTCTGGATTAGCAAAGGGAACGGATACCGAATAGCGCAGACGATAAGGGAACGCTGGTACCGTAAGTAAAACAGGGAAATGCGCAAAGCAAGGATGCAACAAAAATGAAAAGCATAATCACGGCTATAGTTTTATTAACACTCGCACTAAACACATTCGCTTCATCTGCCATTATCAGGCTACCCGATGGACAGCTGGCCCCCGCCTGGATCAAACGTTAACGCCGTGATCCGAGCATGGGGAAATCCTCTGATGGACATCAAAAGCGAAAGCACATGCAAATACATCCTAGTGAGAAAAAACAGATACTGCTCAAGCTGGCGACTTATTTGGAAAAGGGATGATATTTATTGGATGGTTCAATACAGCGGCAGTATGATTGTTGATACAAAATGGACACGATTTAAAAACGCATTACGGGACTCGTTTTAGTCCTAAAAAAATGACTAGGGATAAGCAATGCCGCTAAGGACGCAGTACAGAAAAGAAACAGATTATAAAAAATCTACCTACTCATATATAAAAAAAAGCATAAGAACGCATGCAACGACTGGTTCACCTAACTCCCTTCACGCTACCTGTATTTGATTTACAAGCCGAAATGTCCCGTTAGTTAGTGGAACAGATACTTTACCAGAACGTTCATAACCATATTTCATTAGCTGGTACATTAATGACAATATGGTATTGCTAACACTATATAGCTTTGATATATCATTATGACTTACACCTAGATCAAATGACTTAGGTTCCTTTAACCATTCTGCATTTCTTAATACTGCTTCATTATTGTGCAGCGCAAATTTGTATGGAAACCATACACCATGACTGTGCTGATAATTAACCTTGTTTCTAATTTGTGAAAGCCAATTCCCCTTAGCAGCGCCGGAGCTGTGGATTATCGCTTTTATCTCTGATAAAAATGTAATTGCATCAGATTTATGCAATCCAAGTCCCGTTGTACTAGAAATATTATCAATTAGCCATGTCAGTAAAGTTGAAAAAGAAGACCATGTATCAGCATGGGATTCTTTTAACTTTTTAAACTTAATTTCTCCATTCGAAATTAATGAAAAATAGAATCCACTCTCAATACTAGAAACACCGTCATCAAACTGCGTTGCGCTCGCAATTTCGAACACTTTATTAACATGATTGGGCTCTAATTGAGTACAAGCTCTTCCATAAATTCGCAATATTGCGTGCGCAGCAAAAAAAGCAGAATAATACATTTGTACAGCCGCCCATCCCGTACTTTTAGGTAGCTTGTCAACTTTTCCTACACTCCACATTGATTCAATTGCTGCTTGAGCAAATCGGTTACAGTCATTTGCTAATGACGCGTGAAGGATATCAGAATGTTTAAAATCAAGTTCAAAACTGGTAGCACGGTTTTTAGCAGCAGGTACCAGTTTTTTTGACATTAGATATTGACCATTCACGACCCATGCCTTTAAGTCGGATTCTGTTGTTGAAGTAATTTCAAAAATTTCATTTACAGCAAGCTGATGAATTATTTTTATTTCAGGCGTCATTTATAAAGTAAACTCCTGTTTTAATGACTCCTCAAGGTGTTCTACAAGCGGCTTATATGCATTTGTCGGATTTTCAATCTTAATCGGTTTAATTCTTTGACCAGTCATTTGTGTAAATTCATAATAGTTATCAACAGAATAAATAGCACCGAATCTATCTTTAACTCTTGCTGTAATGATAGGAAAAAATCCTGCAATTGCTTTAAATACAGTCGTATTGAATGCTTGCTCGACTAACTGATGTGGCACTAAAACACCTTCATTAAAAGCAACTAAATAAGAATTATATATTTCATATATTTCATCAGAAGTTTTGTTTCCAAATACTTTCACTAATGGTTTTAAAGCAGTATTAAAAACTGATCGAGTAATCTTTCCTTTTTCTCTTTTGGATGCTGACAATCTATTATAAAGAACACTATCACTTTCTTTTGAAAAAGTATCAAAAAGCTCTCTGAGATATTGTTCAGTATCGTTTTCGTATTCAGCCATTTTTTTAATATCTAAAAGTAACTCGGTAGGAACTCCTTTTTGTTTAGAATTAATATCTATAAATAATCTAGATTCATCACGTTTTGATAAGTTTTCATACACTACAACAGGAATTCGAAGGGCTGTTTTAGCTAGTTTAAAACCATAAACACGATGTTGACCGTCAATTATTAAAAATGCCTTATTAATATTTGAAAAGCTCACAGATTTCTTTTTGGAGTCATAATAAAAACCGCATCCGTCTTGCGCTGACAAAACAATTGAACTCGGAATTGTTCCTAACCCAGCATCAATATAATTAGCAATCTCTGATGCTCTTTTTTTATCTAGTTCTCGCTGAAATCCTTCTATAGGATCTTCGTCTCGATTTACAACGTAACATGTCTCTGCAAGCACATCACTTGGCATTGTGAATGAGTAAAACCTATGGTCACCTTGACGAACCAAACTTACACTACCAAAGCTTACTTTTTCACTCATTCGAATTCCTTAAATTAATCAATATGTTCAGCTTTTCGCTTTGAAGGATAATGATAAATTGGGATTTTTTGATTACATCCACTATTTTCCTCCACTGAAAAAAGCATGCGTATTTAGATGATCATCCGGTACAGGATCTGACCTACGCTTTCCTTAGCCGATTGATAATGCACAATTTCATATCAGGATGCTAGAGAAACTACCCTCAGTTGTGACATGTGTCGATAAAGTATCTAAAACATAGCTATCTATAGTGGTTTAACAACCGCTACGTAAAACCGTAAAACCTGAAAATCATAGCGTTATGGTATGTCCTGCCACAACGAGAGGCGTAGTATCTGGGTTTGAAACCCGCCAACTCCAAAAAACACAATTGATAAATTACTGTTTTTAAAGAGATTTTTTCACATTTTGCGTTTAAGAATTTCAGTATGTGTCGAAACCACTTATCAGATTGTACTTAATTGGATCGCTTAAAAAAAAATCACATGCTTGCACAATCACGGTTATAGTTTTACTAACACTATCACTAAACGCATTTGCTTCATCTGCCATTATCAGGCTACCCGATGGACAGCTGGCCCCGCCTGGATCAAACGTTAACGCCGTGATCCGAGCATGGGGAAATCCAGACATAAATATAAGAAGTAAAAGCACATGCAAATACATCCTAGTGAGAAAAAACAGATACTGCTCAAGCTGGCAATTTATTTGGAAAAAGGATGATGTTTATTGGATGGTTCAATACAGCGGAAACATGATTTTTGATACGAAATGGACACAATTTAAAAACGCATTAAGAGATTCGTTTTAATGGTTAGGAACAAGAAGAGGCAAGAAATAAAGCAGGGATAGACACCAAATACAGGGGGATTCTAATACCTTTTGGAACTTACGATTAAGCTCATTTTTCATAGCTACCAGCAGCATAAATAACTCATACCAATCCATCATTTACTTAATCGAATCATCCTTAATTTAATAAGGATGATTTCACAACTCACAAAAATATTCGTATATAAATTTACAAATAAATCGTTACTTACTAACTTCCACATCTCTCTCTAAAGAATCTTGTAAAATAGGACTTCCAACATAACTATAATCATCTGCAATATCACCTTTCAAGTGAGACTTTAATAGATCCATTTTCAGCTTAGTTCTGAATTCATATCTCTGCGATTCACTTAAGTTTAGGTCAAACGTAGAAGAATCATGCACATCTTTAGCTATAATGCTAATTTTTGAAAGTGTCAGCCGCTGATTATTTATATTCATAATCTCAGAAACAAAAATACTTGTTATTTTATAACAAGCACTAATTATAGCGACCGATACTAAAACAAATGGGAGTCTTGATATAAGGAGAGAAAACATTTGAGATAAATTTAGATTCGTATAAATCTCAGAAAAAAATGCTGCATTATCAAACAAATACCATGTCACATAAAACAATGCTGCTATTGGCAAAAAAGATAGCAATAAATAGCGTTGAATATTACTAGCGCCTTGTTCAACAAAACCACGTATATCAGTTGGAAATAAATTAATGTCATTTTCTAAACTATTAAGTGTTTTTTTATTTTTTATTATCGTTATATTTAACTCATTTAGCTCATTTTTACTTTTATCCAAATTTTGTTCATAAGAAGTAATACGATTTCTAACAGCAAGTTCTTCAGTCTTTATACTTGCTATATTTCTTTCAACTTCCGATAAATCCTCATCTGATTTTTCAATTAAATTATACAGTTCTTCTACACTATTTTCTAATTCACTTTTTTCTTTTTGAAGCGACTGGAGTTCTGAATCAACAGTTTCTAATCCCATTTGTTTATTAGTATAATCAGCCGTAATACCAGCAAGCTTTTCTGAGGCGGCGGCATGATAGCCATCAATATCAGCTATCTCTCCAATTGCTATATTAAATTCAACTAAAGAAAGCCCAGTAACTTCGATACTCTTTATTAAAGGGCTGCTTTTATAATCCTTATCAGGTTTAAATTCAAATGATTTAATCACATTATTAATAACAATATCAAAAGAACCGTCACTATTGATTAGTTGTTTTTTTTCGAATTTTTTATTCCCTATTGTCTCCCCAGAAAAAGTAACAGATTTATAGCTGCTATAACCCTCAGAACTAATACTTATTTTATGAATATATACAGGCTCAAGAAGTTCAAACCCGAAGTCTCTATTCTGACCTTTTATATAAGAAGAAGAATCTTTATTATTAATTAGCTTTGTTGTTTTATTAGTCTTCTTACTAAACCTCCTTATGGATAGGAACTTAAGTTTAGTCAAAGAAATATCATTAAACCCATCATTCAGTTCCGCTATTTTTTCAGACACAAAAACATCCTCAAGACAATACTAGTATTTTTTAAATTTTTACAAGAAAATAAACAATATAAATACAAAAAACTTTGAATAATCAACAAATAAGCAAGAAAACTTTAAAAACATATTCTGACTCTAAAATTATCCAGACCTGCTTTCTTTAACTGCGTGTGACTATATAAGGTTTTTGTAAACCGACTATTCGCCAACACATTACATTCCCAGTTTATTTCAAAGTTAATAGTAAAGGATGGTATATTTTTTTAACTGCATCAGCTATTTTCCTCCGTTGAAAATAAACATGCGTTTTGATGTTGTAAGTGGTTACAGGATCTCACTCACGCTTTCCTTATGCTTTTGATAATGCACAATTTCATAACAAGATGCCAGTACAAACGCGAATAGGTATGACACGTGTCGATAAAGTGTCGAAAACATAGCGTTATATAGTGGTTTAACAGCCTTGAAAGAAAACCATAAAGCCTTGAAACCCTAGCATTATGGTATGTACTGGCACAACAAAAGGCGTAGTATCTGGGTTCGAAACCCGCCACCAAAGCACAAGTGATAAGGGACTGTTTTCCAGACCTTTTTCATGTATGGAGTTTGATATTTACTGCATGTGTCGAAAACACTTATTCGAAAATCTCACCATTTAGACCTAAAATAAAGCGACTCATTGATTCGTGGCGGTAAGATTGCATCTCCCTTAGGTAATTTGGTAAAAATACGATGGGTTTATCAAAGACACTCTTGTATTGTTCCTGAAGAGACAAATCATCAATCTTTCTTTTGTAATAATCAATGTTGTTAAAATTTTCTCTTGAGTATAATTCACTCGCATCTACACCAGATACCCTTAAAATTTTCGACATTGAATTGCGGATACATATAGCGTATCGATGAGTCATATAATTTGACACATCCGTCACGCTTGAAAAAACTAATGGCCTACCATCAAATGCACCGCAGATTTTATGTCCAAGCTTTTTCTTAAAATGTTCACACCCATTACGTGTAAAGAATGAAGAGAAAGTTGAGGCTATAGTCGTTACTATTTTGAATAATCTTCTATCACAATAATTCGACTGTGAGTCGAATATTATTGAGATTTCGTCGGAACAAATTATTGCACCCAGAAAAATTTTTGGTGCATCTGCTAGTTTATCTTTATTTATATTTAATGCTTCATATGTTGATAGAAATGCTTGCCACATAGCTCCATCAAATTTGGTATTAGATATATCATTTTTGAGATATTTTTTGCTTAATCCTATACCATCCAAACGAACACAAATATATTTTCCATATTCAACTTCACCCAAACATTCTGATTTTCTTTCATTCAATTTAAATTGTTTTTCTAGCGAGCAGAAGTTAGATAGCAATTCCATTTCTTTCACATGACACTCCTTTATGTTCATAGCAGTCTATTTATAAACTTCTAGATGGCTTACAACCCATTGATATATAGTATAAAAAAACAGCTTTAGCAAACGTCATACTACTAAGCCCACTGATACCACTCATCTGATTGAACTTAATAGCAGCGTTTAAAAAGTCAGGACACAGGTGAACATAACGCATGGTTGTCTTCACTGAAGAGTGACCAAGAATCCTTTGTAACGTTACAATATTCCCACCGTTCATTACAAAGTGGCTAGCAAAGCTATATCGTAATACATGCGTTACCTGACCTTCTGGGGAGTCATTTCTGTTTTATCCAGAACTCGCTGCAAGACTTGCTGGATCAGCAAGTGATAAGTGAACTGTCAGGTGCGGTTGGTAAATAGTTATTCGATCAGCTATTGTTGGATACTAAGGCCTAGGCTGGAAGCCTTTAAACATTAAGGAGGATATATGGCAAGCACGCAAGACAACCATCATCAGGGCGTTTTAATGGCCCTCAATGGCTGGAGCATTGAAGATATAATAGCTTTCAGTGTAAAGCTAAACATGCCGCAAGATGTCACAGCGCAGATGATAGAGGGCTACCTGATCCAGCGTTGTATCTATAAAACGAAGAGCGTGACAGTAATTCAACAACGGCGCTACGTTGTACGTCTTAAAGAGACGCTAATGGAACTCGTTAAAAACCTTACTGACAAAGGCGTCAGATTTTATGGGTTTGATGTATCAGAGGATAGCCTCAACCCAGAAGGTAAAACGCTAGAGCTGACTAAAGAATGGCGTATTCAAAACCTATTTGACACCTATAGAGAGGTTGAACGACGCACTACAACTATTGATCGTCGGTCAGACTCGGATAAGCGAGAGAGCATGATCAAACACTACCCGTCATTACAGCCTAATCCGCAAGGACGGCGCATTACTGACGTATTAGTAGAAGTTTATATCGACCTGCTAAAGAAAAAATTTCAGGATTTTTGCTGATACATCTGAACTGTTTCAAGATCGATTTTAGCGGCTTCCCTGCTTATTCAACCAGAACAAGCAACTTGAAAGATACGTGTCTGCGACCTCCTTCAAACGACACAACCTATCGCCATCATTTAGATCTGGCTTACCCTTATTTTCCAGCTGAAAAAAAGCTAAACCATCAAGCGAAAATTTCTTTTGGTTGAGAGCAAGAAAACACTCTATGCAACAAATTCATCAGGACTAAAAGAAGCGATGTGGCCTAATAAAAAACAGCTACATCCTTTTATTAAATTTTTGAACTATACTTTTGTATTAAACATACAGGAAAACTGTAATAGCACGTCCTTATTAAAACTCTAATAGATTGATTTTAATAAATTTTATTTGATATTTGATAGTATATTATCACAGAATAATTCAACCTTAAATCATCTGAACCAGGACGAAATTCAGCAATTATTGACACCTTAATTTTATTCAACCATAGTATTTGTTATGACTAATATAACATCCTTCAATTAACTAAAGGGCATTGGTTTGTGAAATATAAGAATAGAGGAAGTATTGTTGGTGTTAATACGTTACCTACACATGCGGGTGACAGCATGCTTACTGTGTCGATAATGCTACATATCGCGGCAGAACAATATTATCCTATTATTGAATCAACTAAATGACTATTCCTAAAACTAATATGAATGAAATACTACCTATTGTAGGGATAGGCGCCTCTGCAGGCGGTCTAGAAGCCCTGGATACCTTTTTTACATCCATGCCTACTAACAATAATATGGCTTTTGTGGTCGTTATGCATCTTGACCCATCCCATGTCAGCCTTTTACCCGAATTGCTCCAAAGACAAACAAAAATGGATGTGGTCAAAATTACTGACTGCGTACGTATCGAAGCCAATAGGATTTATGTCATTCCTCCGAATAAGAATCTGTCCATTATCAACAGGGAATTACGATTAGAGGAGCGTTCTGACCTTCGTATTAAGCTACCGATAGATTATTTCTTTAAAATGTTGGCGCAAGATCAAGGTTCGAATGCGATTTGCGTCATTTTATCGGGTACAGGTTCAGATGGATCATTAGGGCTGCAAGAAATAAAAGCAGAATCTGGCATGGTGATGGTGCAGTCTCCTCTGTCAGCCAAATATGACAGCATGCCAAAAAACGCAATCGCTACAGGGTTGGCTGATTTCATATTACCTCCTGACGAAATGCCTCAATGCTTAATAAAATACATTAAAAACATACATCCGAATGATTCTAGTAACGAAAATAATACAGCCATCTCAAATAACATACTACATGAAATACTCGTACTGATTAGAAATCAAATAGGTCATGATTTTTCACTCTATAAGAAAAAAACTATTTACCGTCGAATTGAAAGGCGAATGCACGTACACCAGATAAAAAACATCAAAGACTATTTATCCTTTATACAAAAAGACAACCATGAAATAACTATTTTATTCAGAGATTTACTGATCGGTGTTACTAGTTTTTTTAGGGACAAAGAAGCTTTTGATGTACTCATGAATTCAATTATCCCTGAATTATTACTCAAAAAGCCCGACAATTACACAATTCGCGTTTGGATTCCCGGCTGCAGTAGCGGCCAGGAGGCGTATTCTATTGCAATAGCGTTGCTAGAGTGTATTGAAAAAAGCAAAAGTAATATTAATATCCAAATTTTTGGTACTGATATTGATGAGTATGCCATTGATCATGCGCGTAGTGGTGTCTATCCTGACACTATTATTTCAGAAATTGGTGAAAAGTATTGTAAAAAATATTTTACGAAAGAAGGAAATAAATACCGCATTAATAAATCCCTGAGAGACATGCTGGTTTTTGCTACTCAGAATCTGATAAAAGATCCTCCATTTTCAAAAATAGATCTTATTTGCTGCAGGAATTTATTAATTTATTTTGGGCCTGAATTACAGAAAAATATTTTACCTATCTTTCATTACAGCTTAAAGGATGACGGTATTCTTTTTTTAGGACCTTCTGAAACAACAGGCCAGTCCAATCTTTATTTTGAAATAATAGATAAGAAATGGAAATTATTTAAACGTAAATATAAGAAAAAAACTACAACGTCAAGTTTGCATTTCTCGGACCCTATGAGTTCTTTAAAAATGAATAGAATAAATTTACCAGCGACGACGACACAAATCGAAGAATTTAGTGCACTCCAACTGGTTGAAATAATCCTAAAGCAAAGTCACATAGCACCTTGTGTGATTATTGATAACCAACATAACATTATTTATGTACACGGCCGTCTTGGAGATTATTTAGAACCAGCAGAAGGCAGGTCAAGCAGTAACATTCTAGACATGGCACGAACACCAGAGCTGAAAGATATTTTATCACATAGCATACGTAAATCGTTATTACAAAAAAATGAAATACAGAAAAAATCTATTATTACAGGTAATAAAGAAGATAAAAAATTTATAGATATTACTATTAAACCTCTGCCTGATTTTAGCGGTTTTAAAGATTTATTAATGATTACTTTTTTAGAGAATGTACAGAAAAAAAATACAGAAAATAACAAAGAAACCGCCAAAGACTCCGACCTTAATGATGACAATATTTTACGAAAAGAACTAGAAAGCACACGCGAAAATTTACAAACAACCATTGAAGAACTTGAAACGTCGAATGAAGAACTAAAATCATCTAATGAAGAGTTACAATCGACAAACGAAGAATTACAAAGCACTAATGAAGAATTAGAAACATCCAAAGAAGAACTACAATCGCTTAACGAAGAATCAGTCACCGTTAATGCTGAATTACAAAGCCATATTGATGAACTATCTACGGCTAATGACGATATTAAAAACCTATTAGATAGTACTCAAATCGCGACAGTTTTCTTAGATACTGAGTTGAAAATTCGACGTTACACGCCAAAAATGACTGATATTATCAATCTACTCCCCTCTGATGTACATCGCCCTATCGATCATCTTTCGTCAAGTTTACAGAACATAAAATTATCCGATGCGGCGGCTATCGTATTAAAAACATTAGAGAAAATAGAAACTGAAGTACGCGATGACAAAAACAAATTTTATCGCATGCGTACTCTTCCTTACCGTACTGCAAACAATGTAATTGCAGGCGTGGTCATGTCGTTTGAAGATATAACTAAGATTAAAGATGTGGAAATAGAATTAAGAGAAAGCGAGCAACGCTACAGAAGTTTATTTGATCACTGCCCTGTAACAATAATAGAACTCGACATTTCAGAACTTAAAAACTATATAGTGAATAATCAATTAATTAGTGTAGCTCAATTAAAGTCTCATTTAAAATCTAATAAAATAATGGATAATAATATTAAAAACCTTATTCAGGTTTTAAATATAAACGAATCTGGACTCTCCTTATTTAATGAACCGAACAAGAAAAAACTACTTGATTCATTACCAAATATAATCATTAACCACGATTACATTTTCAACCAAATAAAGATAATAATAGAAGAATGCACAAATATTATATTTACATCAAAAATTCACACCTCTGAAAAATCAATAACCAACTGTGAAATAACTATAACAATACCTAAACACGTTAGTAATGAAAGAGCTCTTAATTCTATTTTAGTAATAATCCCAGAAACTAATGGAAGAGAGGAGGGGTAACTAATGAAAATAGGAGATAAGTTCTTCGACCTACGTAAACGAGCAGAAGATATTCTAAAAATGATATCCGAGCCAACTAACGTTCAAAAAGATAGTGATCTCTTCAGGTTATTACATGAGCTGGATACCTATAGAATTGAACTTGAATTACAAAATGAAGAATTACATACGGCTAATACAGAACTTCATATACTGCAAGACACACTTAAAGAAGAAATTGCAATACATTTCAGGCATTATGACATTGCTCCTGTGGGATATGTTACGCTCGATCGCAGTTACAGTATAATTGAACTGAATCAAACCTTAGTTCGTATGTTACATTTAATAAAAGAAGACTGCCTTAAACATTTTTTCAGTAAATTTATTCGACAAGAAGATCAGGATACTTTCTATTTCTGTTGCCAGAAATTAATAACTGAAAAAAAACCACAGACATGTGAGCTTCAACTACATAGTGATAAAATCCAGCCATTTTGGGTCAAATTAGACTGTGTACCAGAACAGCATGAGCAAGGAAAACGTATTCATATTTCAATTACTGACATTTCAAACTTAAAAGCACTCGAGAAAGATTTACGTCTCTCCGTTTCTGTTTTTGCTGAATGTGCCGAAATGATTGTAGTTACAGACGCCAACAGGAACATAATAAAAATTAATAATGCGTTTATCCAAACGACAGGGTATTCCGAGCAAGAAATCATTGGAAAAAATACAAGAATATTAAAATCCGGAAAACATGATGAATCTTTTTACCAAGAAATGTGGTCCGAGTTGAATGAACACAACCATTGGCAGGGTGAAATATGGAACAAGCGTAAAAATGGAGAGATCTACCCTGAATGGCTAAGCCTGACTGCAATAAAGAATACTGATAATTCTATAGCACATTACATCAGCGTTTCTTCTGATATCACTGAGCGGAAAAAGGATGCCGCTCATATTCATTTTATGGCTTACTATGACCCCTTAACAGGTTTACCAAATAGAATTTTACTACAAGATCGCTTAAAACAAGCATTGGTTCAATCACATCGAAACCGTCAGCACGGTGCTGTTTTCATTCTGGATATTGATCACTTTAAAGTGGTTAATGATTCATTAGGACATATGGTCGGAGATGAACTTTTACAGGAAGTGGCGAAGCGATTAACCTCATGTATTCGTAAAGAAGACACTATATCAAGAATGGGGGGGGACGAGTTTGTCGTATTACTCACAGATCTGGGTGAAGACAAACATAATGCTATATTACGTGCAAGTAATGTCGCTAAAAAAATTATTGATGAAATTTCGCAACCGATTATTGCTAATAACAATAAACTACAAATCACTCTCAGTATAGGTATTGTCATGTTCCCTGATGACTCTGATCAGATATCAAATTTGATTAAACTTGCTGATAATGCCATGTATAAGGTTAAAAAATCGGGCCGTAATAACTACCAATTTGTTACGCCGAGTTTACAGAAAGAAGCAGATGAACGCCTAACGGTTCAACATGGATTACACCAAGCCCTTGAACGGCAGGAATTTGAACTTTTTTATCAGCCACAGATAAACTTTTCAACCCAAAAAATTAGCGGTGTAGAAGCACTAATACGATGGAATAACCCTGATCGTGGTTTAGTCACCCCAGATGAATTTATTGCGATTTCGGAAGAAACGGGATTAATTGTTCCCATAGGCACCTGGGTTTTAGAGCAAGCTTGCCGGCAAATCTCTGATTGGAATAAACTTAGCACGCCACCAACGCCCTATCTCAGCGTAAACATGAGTATTCGCCAATTTCAGCAGAAAAATTTTATTTCAGAGATGGAGCGTATTCTTCTTAAATATAATATTAAACCTCAACAATTGGAATTAGAGCTCACTGAATCTCTTCTTATTCATAACTTAACTGAAACACAAAATAAATTATTTACTCTTAAAGATATGGGAGTGCGTCTTGCCATAGATGATTTTGGTACCGGTTATTCCTCACTTCAATATCTAAAAAGTTTACCGTTAGATGTTCTTAAAATTGACCAGTCTTTCATTCAAGACATTGGCATAGATCATAATAATGAAGCCATCGTCCAGACTATTATATCGCTGGCTAACAATCTTGATCTATGGGTCGTTGCTGAAGGCGTCGTCACTCAAAGGCAATACGATTTTTTAAAGCTTAAAGGATGCGGTAGTTACCAAGGCTATTATTATAGTAAGCCAATTAAAGAACATGAATTATTAGAAGTTATTAAAAAACAAAGCCTGTATTTTTAAAAAGAAGACAATTAAAATGGGCAGATAAAATTATTAGCACCCACTCTATTTATAATAACTAAGATATAATATATCCCTGCCTGTAAGTACCGATGTATAACTAAAAACCTAATTTATTTTTATTAGTTTTGTTATAAAATCCATTACGTAAAATACCTATTGCTTCAGTGCTACCGACTACAGCTTTAAATATTTTTATATAATATTAAACTTTAAGGTGTGACTGCAATAGTCACTCACTGCTTCACTCTGATGCGCTTTATTAATGTATCTGTTTTTTCGCACCCATTTTTACCACGCCAGAATTATGCCCACTAACTCATTATAAACAAAAGAAATACTTGAACTCTTCAGTAAACAAGTGCACATTATTTTTCTGGAAATAATCCTCTTAAGTAGCTTTTTTTGCTTTTACGTAGTATCAAAGATAAAACGAAATGGAGATTACCCTAAGATGACAGACGCTCCCCCGGCCGGTAATTCGCCCACAACCAATGATCAATATGTACGCTTTGTTAATGTCAAAAAAAGCTACGACCAGAGAAATCTTGTCGTTAAAGATTTTAATCTGGACATAAAAAAGGGCGAATTCGTCACTTTACTAGGGCCTTCGGGTTCAGGCAAAACAACCTGCCTGATGATGCTGGCAGGATTTGAAGACGTTACCAGTGGCAGCATTCTTATCAATGGTGAACCCGTCACAAATATTGCTCCTTATCACCGCAACATCGGCATGGTTTTTCAGCATTACGCACTATTTCCGCACATGACCATTGCCGAAAATCTGGCGTATCCATTAAAAGTGCGTAAAATTTCCGCATCAGAAATTAAGCGTCGGGTTAACGAATCACTCGCGCTGGTCGAACTAGGAAGCTTCGCCAAACGCTATCCAGGCCAACTCTCCGGTGGTCAGAAGCAACGTGTGGCACTGGCGCGTTCTCTGATTTTCGAACCCAGTATCGTTCTGATGGACGAACCGCTTGGTGCTCTCGATAAAAATTTACGCGAACAAATGCAGTTCGAGATAAAACGCTTACATGAAGACTTGGGTTTTACGGCCATTTACGTCACTCACGACCAAACTGAAGCGTTAACCATGTCTGACCGCGTCGCCGTCTTCAACGACGGAATTGTTGAACAATGTGCCGCACCCGAGATTCTCTATGAGAAGCCCGCTAATTCCTTTGTGGCCAATTTTATCGGCGAGAACAACCGCATCCCAGGCACCGTCACGCGGATCGAAAACGGTATTGCGCAGGTGCAGCTTGCCGATGGCACAATAGCCACCACAGGCAACACTAACTGCCCGCCGGAAGGCTCTCCCTGCACGCTCACTATTCGCCCTGAAAATCTATTTATTGCCAGTACCATTAGTAGTAATGACGCTTTGGATAACAGATCCCTGGAAAACAGTATCGAAGCCAGTTTTACAACACGACTTTATGTCGGTGATTCTATCCGCTACTTTTTCAAACTCAGTTCGGGCTCCGAATTGATGGTTAAAACACTGAACGATCATCGCGCTCCGGTACTTCAACGTGGTGCGATGACCCGACTAACCTGGTCAACAGCCGGAGGGTTGGCGCTAGACCGTTCGGAGTAACGCAATACACACATAAGATTTTTCAATAAACGGCACAAAAACGTAGAGGAAAAATAATAATGAAAGCACTCAAGCGATTAGGCGTGGCCATCGCGCTCTGCACAGCAGCAGCCCCTGTGATGGCTGACCAATTCACTGCCGTTTCTTTCGGTGGTGCATACGGAGCAGCACAACAGAAACACATGCTCGATCCATTTATGGAAAAAACAGGCCATAAAATTTTATTTGAAAATTACTCCGGCGGTATCGCCGAAATTAAGGCGCAGGTAGAAAGTGGCAATGTGCTCTGGGACGTTGTAGATATTGAAGTAATAGATCTGGAGAGAGCGTGCTCTGAAGGGTTACTTGAAGTTTTCCCACACGACACCCTGCCTGCGGGCGATGATGGAACCCCGGCTAAAGATGATTTTTCTCCTGAGGCTCTATCCAACGAGTGCGGTGTAGGTAACATTGTCTGGACCGTTTTATACTCTTACAACAAAGAGACGATCGAAGGCGGACAGCCCACGACGATAGAAGATTTATTTAATACTGAAAAATTCCCCGGCAAACGCGCGCTACGTAAACGCCCTCAGGTCAATATGGAATGGGCTTTGTTAGCGGATGGCGTACCAAAAGAACAAATCTACGATGTGCTTGCTACTGAGGCAGGGCAAAAACAAGCCTTTGCTAAATTGGACACCATCAAGAATGATCTGGTGTGGTTCGATAGCTGGTCTCAAGCCCCTCAACTTCTGAATGACGGTGGCGCAGTCATGGTGCAATCCGCCAACGGTCGTATCTTCGATGCGATTCAAAGCGACAATAAGCCATTTGAAATGGTCTGGGATGCTCACATCTACGATCTTGATGTATGGGCCATTGTAAAAGGCACCAAACATAAAGCGGTGGCAGAAGAGTTCATTCGCTTTGCTACCAGCTCTAAGCCCGAAAGCGGTATGCAGGATGTAGCTTACGGTCCAACACGCCAATCTTCCTATGCTTATGTAGATCCGGCCATTATTCCAAGGCTCCCGTCTGCTCATCTTGAAGAGGGGTTACAGGCGTCGGGTACATTCTGGGCTGATTATGGTGAGTCATTAGGTGAAAAATTCAACGAATGGCTGCTGAACTGAGCTTAATAAATTTGGGCTTGATGTGACATGTCGTGGTAATGAATGTCACTGCTGAATCCAACGGGTGCCTCAGTGGGTTAATGAATACTCCCCTCTGAGCGCACCGGTTTTTTTTCTGGGCGCAGGCCCGTTATCTTTTATTAAAGGGCTGCCACTATGCCTCAATTTGATCTGACAACTAATTCGAACAAGGTGCAGTCAGTGCTGACTGTTGAGGAGATGGCACAAAGCCGTAAAATACAGCGGCGACGAAAATTAATCGCCTTTGCTTTCGTCACACCTCTATTAGTATTTGTCATGATCGCTTTCATTGCGCCCATTGGCACGATGCTCTACCGAAGTGTTTATAACCCTACTGTTGCACAGTTGATTCCAGACACGCTTGAAGCCCTGTCCGACTGGGATGAGAGTAGTGATGCGCGTCCTGATGATGCGGTACTTAATCGCTTTGCGGTGGAATTGCGACAACTCGCCATTGACCGTGATTCAGGCAAACTTGCAGAAGAGATTAACCGTGGCCTGCCTGGTAGTTCCAGCGTCATAAAGGCGACCGGGCGCAAAATGAAAAAAATGGATCCTGCGCTGCTTAGCAGTGAGGGAGCAAGCCTACTGATTGCCACTAAGCCACAATGGCAGACAGTAGAAATATGGCGTGTTATGAAAAAGTCCGGTGCTATCTTTACTGACAGCTCCTATTTAACCGCCTTGGATTTAGACCGTAATTCAGATGATGAAATTGTCCCCCGAGACACGCAAGTCTATATACAACTGTATTTAAAAAGTCTGAAAATTGCGCTCACAATAACCTTGCTGACCGCACTTATTGGTTTTCCTTTATCCTATTATCTGGCGACTGCTTCTCCGAAAACGGCCAATACACTGATGGTATTTGTTCTGTTACCTTTCTGGACATCACTGCTGGTGAGAACCACCTCCTGGATTGCGTTATTGCAGACCAATGGTGTGGTCAATTCCGTATTGCAATATCTCCATGTGATATCCGAACCCATCGAAATGCTTTACACCGAGTTCGCAACCGTAATAGCCATGACACATATCCTATTACCTTTCATGATTTTACCTTTATACAGCGTTATGAAAGGGATCGATCCCAGTTACTTACGGGCGGCCATGTCGTTAGGAGCTAAACCTATTCCGGCATTTATCCGGATTTATATGCCTATGACAGTCCCTGGATTGAGTGCCGGAGCACTACTGGTCTTCATTATATCTATCGGTTATTACATCACACCGGCCTTAGTCGGCGGTACTGATGGCCAAATGATCAGCAACATTATTGCTTTCCATATGCAGTCATCGAACAACTGGGAACTGGCAGCCGCATTAGGCTCGCTGTTACTGGCTCTGATTCTCCTCCTCTACTGGATCTACGACCGCTTGGTCGGGGTCAGCAATATTAAACTGGGGTAATGCTATGAAATTTCCAAAGTACTTCTCCTTTTGGCAAAAAACAGGCATGCACGGTCTCAGACTGACTGCGTGGGCTGTGCTGGCATTTTTGATGGTCCCGATACTGGTCATCATTCCGCTATCGTTCAACGCCGAGCCTTATTTCACCTTTACTGAAGGGATGCTATCACTGGATGCCGATGCCTATTCACTGGAGTGGTATGCGGAAATATTCAATAACGAAAAATGGCTGCTCGCCATCAAAAACAGCTTCTTTATTGGCCTGTGCGCCACCATTATTGCGACCGCTCTGGGTACCTTTGCCGCCATTGGGTTATCCAATCCAGTGATGCCGTTTCAGCGCGTCATCATGGCAATGCTGCTCTCGCCGATGATTGTTCCTTTAATCATCACAGCAGCCGGCATGTATTTTTTCTATACTCAACTAGGTCTGTCAGGCACTTATCTGGGCGTCATCCTTGCGCATGCGGCACTCGGTACGCCGTTCGTCATTATTACCGTCAATGCGGCATTATCCGGGTTTGACCACTCGCTGATGCGCGCCTCACTCGGCTTAGGAGCACCGCCTATTTATACGTTCTTTAACGTCATCATGCCGCTGATTCGTCCAGGTGTGATCTCTGGGGCCCTATTTGCTTTTGTGACCTCTTTTGACGAAGTGGTGGTGATACTATTTTTAGCCGGACCTGAACAGCGCACTATTCCACGCCAGATGTTTTCAGGATTGCGTGAGCAGATCAACCCCACCATATTGGCCGTTGCCGTATTACTGGTGGTCATTTCAGGGCTGATGCTGCTAACGATTGAATACATACGCGCCCGTGGAGAACGCATCCGAAGTGGAGAAATTTAACGCTTAACCGGCATAGCCTTTAGCTTATTTTGAAGTAGCCTTTAGCTTAGTTTGAAGTAGCCTTAAGCTTAATTAGAAATAGCCTTAAGCTTAGTCAGAAAGAGCCTTGCGCAATCTGAACACGGCGGAAGGTTCACCATCACTGCCTGTGATCAAGCACCACCCGCATCTTCAAACATGCAGCAATATTAAAATATTAGTGTAGTTTTTACACAATGAAAATAGCGCTAGACTCAAAAGCTCAGCGTATTACACTGAGTTATCTCAGCAGTAAAGAGACCTTTCTGATCGAGCATGGGAGAATAATAATGAAAACACTGCTAATCGCTTTACTGAGTTTTATCTTATCAGCCACAGCCATGGCTGATGGTAAGAATATAAACTACACCGTCAATGGAAAATCCTATCAAGGTTATTATGTAAGCCCATCGGCAGGCGCCCCACTGGTGTTACTCATCCATGACTGGGATGGTTTAACCGACTATGAAATAAAACGGGCTAACATGCTGGCCGACATGGGCTATAGCGTGTTTGCCGCCGACCTGTTCGGTGCGGGCGTACGCCCCACCCAAATTGAAGATAAACGCCAACACACCGGCGAACTTTATAAAGACCGTGGCAAAATGAGAAACCTGTTAACCGGTGCGCTGGATACCGCGAAGGCACAAGGCGCGAAAACCAGTAACGCCGTTGTCATGGGATATTGCTTTGGTGGCGCGGCCGTTCTGGAAATGGCCAGATCCGGCATCAATATGAAAGGCTTTGTAACGTTCCATGGGGGGCTCGCTACACCTGAGGGACAAAACTATAGCAAGGCTAAAGGAAAGTTTCTGATTATGCATGGCAGTGCCGACACCGCCATACCTCTGACTCAGTTTGCCAGCCTCGCCACCGAGCTTGAAGCCAGCGGAGTTCAGCATGAGATGATCACCTACAGCGGTGCCCCGCATGCCTTTACTGTATTTGATCAGGAAAGTTATCGCCAAGACGCCGATAAAAAGTCATGGCAGCGCTTTACTGAATTCCTGAGTGACGTAACTCAGTAGCTCAGGTCCTCACACAGGCACACAACTGCAACAATCGTAGCGTAATGTTCCGTGATTCACATACCTGTGAATCACGGATATAACTCAGGAGACTGATATGCGGCGTCTTACGATTGTTTCATCCCTTGCGACTCCTCTTGCAACACACTTTTCAATAATGCTAACAGCCATTTTGTCAGTATCCACGCTGTGCCAAACAGTTACAGCGGCTACTGATACGCGCGTAACAAAAACACATGAGCAGAACATACAACTCGGACCCCGTCCCTATTTTCTGATCAATGAAATGGCAGAGAGTGCACTCAAAGATACGCTACAGAGTTGTGCCGAAGGGCCATTTAAGCGTACTGATTTCTCTATTGGGCATCGTGGCGCTGCTATGCAATTCCCTGAACATACAAAAGAATCTTACGAAGCGGCCGCCCGTATGGGAGCCGGTGTGATTGAGTGTGATGTGACTTTTACTCAGGATAAAGAATTAGTCTGCCGTCACTCTCAATGCGACCTGCAATCCACCACTAACATTCTTGACACACCGCTCGCTGAAAACTGCTCTGTTCCTTTTCAGCCCGCTGTATTTGCTGCTGACGGTACATTAACGACACCGGCAACCGCCCAATGCTGTACCAGCGACATCACATTGGCTGAATTCAAAACGCTGAAGGGAAAAATGGATGCCTCCAATCCAAACGCCTCCTCCGCCAAAGCCTTCATGAACGCGACTGCCGCATGGCGAACGGATCTGTATGCCACTCACGGCACCTTGATGACGCATAAAGACAGTATAAGTCTCTTCAAAAAACTGGGCGTCAAAATGACACCTGAACTGAAATCAGCCGATGTTCCGATGCCATTTAATGGTTTTTCACAGCAAGACTATGCGCAGAAGATGATCAACGAATATAAGCAAGCGGGCATTCCTGCTTCCGATGTTTATGCGCAATCATTTAACCTGGATGATCTGCAGTACTGGATTGAAAATGAGCCCGACTTTGCTCACCAAGCGGTTTATCTGGATGGGCGCTACGACGACAAAACATTTGATCATCGGGACCCTGCCACCTGGAACCCATCAATGAAGCAATTGGTCACGCAAGGTGTCAACATTATCGCGCCGCCCATGTGGATGCTTCTGGAAGCAAAAGAAGGCGAGATCGTTCCTTCTGATTACGCCAAAGCAGCCAAATCAGCAGGGCTGAAGATTATAACCTGGACGCTGGAACGCTCTGGCCCGCTAGTTAAGGGTGGGGGCTGGTATCATCAGACGTTAAACGGTGAGAACAGTGAGCACGCGGTCATTAACAGTGATGGTAATACGATGCATATTCTGGATGTTCTTGCAAAAGAGGTAGGTATTCTCGGAATCTTTTCCGATTGGCCGGCAACCGTGACTTATTACGCGAATTGCATGGATATAGATTAATTTGGGCAAATTACCTCTTTTTATTTTAAGGACTCGTATTGATAAACCTCCGCCGGGTGTATGATCTTTCCTTTTTGGAATGAAGCTCAAAGCGATGAGTGAACTGAGTATTCGTCAGGCAATCGGGGCTGATCTATCAGCCCTTCTTGAACTTGAACAGGCGTGCTTTTCCGGCGATAGAATCAGCAAAAGACGTTTCCAGCATTGGCTGAAAGCCACCAACTGTGTTTTTTTAGTCGCTGAGGATTCTCAAGGTCTCGTTGGCTATGGGCTCGTACTGCTCCACAAAGGCACACGGCTTTCCCGCCTCTATTCCCTCGCGGTTGCCAGCAGAGGCCGACACCACGGCGTTGCCCGGCAACTGATGCAGCAGCTTGAGGAAGATACTTCCGCACGCGGCAGGCTTTACATGCGCCTGGAAGTTGCTAAATCCAATACCGGTGCCATTCGTCTTTATGAAAGCCTGGGATATATTTGTTTTGATGAATATTCCGACTATTACGAAGACCATACAGACGCGCTACGGATGCAAAAACGTATCCGCTTCATGCAATCAGTACAAGCCTACAAGCCTACCCCCTGGTACCAGCAAACCACCGAGTTCAGCTGCGGACCGGCGGCGCTAATGATGGCCATGGCGAGTCTGGATAAACAGGTAACACTCAGTCAGGGGCTGGAACTGGATATCTGGCGCGAAGCCACGACTATTTTCATGACCTCAGGCCTGGGCGGTTGTCACCCGTTGGGGTTAGCCTTAGCCGCACAGCGTCGTGGCTTTACGGCCACCGCTTACATTAGTTCTCGCAACCCTCTCTTCATTGAAGGCGTTCGATCAGAGCATAAAAAATCGGTAATGACAGAGGTCGATAAACAGTTTCATGTAAAAGCGGAAGCGGAGGGTGTAGAAACGATTTATGCCGATGTGACTCAGAATCAGATTCAGGCATGGTTAACCGAAGGCTTTGCCGTACTGGTACTTATCAGCACCTATCGAATGGATGGACTTAAAGCACCTCACTGGGTAACGGTGACGGCGGTCGATGATATCTGTTTATATGTGCATGATCCCGATCCCGACGATAAGCATCAGCTACCTATTGATTGCCAACACATCCCTATTGCCAGAGAAAATTTTGCGAAAATGTCGGCGTTTGGTAATAAGCGCCTGAGAACCGCAGTCGTTATCCGTAAATAACACGCCTACTATCCACAAATACAGCGTTAATGAGGGTGATAGCAATACACCCTCATTAACACTTAATATTTACTTATTTTTAACCGTATATCCACGCACTTTTGCATGCACACCGCGACTAAACGCTTTCGTATGATCTTCCATAAAATCCACACCGTATAAAATAACCACGACCAATACCGCAATCTTTACCGACGATAATAAGTACCCTGACGATATCATTACACCTATGGCTGCCAGCATCCAGATCGTGGCAGCAGAGGTAACACCAACAACGGCGCCATTCTTTGCCAACATCACGCCTGCACCCAGAAAACCGATACCGGTAATCACCTGCCCAATGACACGTGACGGATCAACGGCTGCTCCATGTAACTGGAATGCGGTTGCCAGAAAAATGTAAGTCCCCAACGTGATCAACGAAGAGGTGCGAATACCGACCGGTTTGCCCCTTAACTGCCGCTCCAGACCGATAATAGAACCGCAAAAAAAAGCGGTTCCAATAGCAGCCCAGTCATAAGGCGCGATAGAGAGCAACTCGTTCTCGAATGACATTACCGACCCCGTTGTTCTAAACGGCTAACAAACTCCTGCATAATCAGCATATAAAGCTCATTACCCAGATAGAGATCTTCCACCTCATGATCTATGCTCGGATTATCATTTACTTCAATAACATAAACCTGATTATCCTTATGCTTAATATCAACCCCATACAGTCCACGTCCGATCATGGCGCAGGCTTTCAGAGCGGCATCTAATACGCTTTTGGGTACCTCAAAGGTTGGCAGTGTTTCAAAACCACCCGACTCACTTTTTTGATTTCCATGATTATAAATTTGCCAGTGATCGCGCACCATGTGATAACGACAGGCATAAATAGCCCGGCCATTCAGCACCCCAATCCGCCAGTCATAATCGGTATACAGATACTCTTGCACCAGTACTAATGCGGTATCAACCAAGAGTTCCTGTAATTTAAGCTTCAACTCTTCTCTGGTCTTAACTTTAAAAACACCTTTAGAAAAAGACCCCTCGGGCATTTTAAGCACGATAGGATAGCTAAAGCTGGATTCGATATGATCAAGATCTTGCTCTGAATCTCCAATAACTACATGTGTTTTAGGCGCAGGCACACCGTTATAACTGAACGCATCATGCAGAAAAACTTTATTACAACAGCGCAAAATAGACGCAGAATCATCGATGACGACCAGACCTTCGCGCTCGGCTTTACGCGCCAACCGATAAGTATGATGATCAATTGCCGTTGTTTCACGAATAAACAACGCATCATATTGGGAAATCTGGCTGCCCTGTTCTGCCGTAATTGTCTCGGCATGAATGCCAACTTTAGCGGCCGCTTTAATGAACAGTTTGATAGCATCTTTATCACTGGGCGGCTGCTCTTCGTTTGGATTAACCAGAATGGCCATATCCCAACGCTGTTTTTTACGTGCCGTTGGCGTACGCCAGACGCGCTCAGTAAATACATTGAGCCTTTCTAAAAACAGTACCTGATCTGCTTTAGAAAGATTGATAAAGGAATGCCGTTTCACCTGCAACAGCACCCCATTGCTGTCTTTTGATAAACTGAAATGCAGAATAGGTGCAGGATATTTTTCAAACAGCTGCTTAGCCAGTTTTTTCCAGGGCTCGTGCCCCACCCATCCCATAAATACCAGAAATTCGATAGATTCATCTTGTGGAACTGAACTGATCAGCTCTGCTGGCACCGCAAACTGCAGACCAGCAGAGGTATCATTGGATAAATCACGTAAATCATTAATCGTACTTACACTGGGTAACACTTTATGCTGGCGCGCTTCCGCCAGAAGCGAGCAATAGTAACCCCGGCTCAGATAGTGCTCGGTATCACAGAGGTTAATAAGACGAGTTTTCGGCTCGTTACGTTTTGGGTAGTCCGCTAAATATTGTTCAAAAGTAATAATACTGAGGTGATCGTTTTCAAAGATCAGATCATGGGTATCAACAACAACGATAGTTTTATGCATGAGATGTCGCTCGTTTAATGTTCAGGAAATCTCAAACCCGCAAGCGCTGACAAGATCTGAATAAATCCCCTGACAGAAGCAATAGGTGCCGACTCTGATAATGTGTGGTAACCCGAACTGGGTATTTGTAGTGTCGTGCCATCAACCAGGCCGCCGGAAGCCGAGATAATCCGTCCCAGCTCAGTAGAGCCAAGAGAAACCGGTGATTCTCCATTTGCGATACGCTGTGCATTCTGCGTGTCTACATAATGATCTTTCATTTGATAACTAATATCATGCTGCAAACACAAAGACACTAGCTGCTGTGTCAGGTCCGCATTGAATGTCGCGTTAGCATCTTTATTACGCAACACCAGATGTTGCTGTTGCGCCGTTTCAAGATCAGGATAAGGGCTGGTATCAACTACAATCAACTGGTTAGTTGTGCCGCCAAATCGACGGAACCACTCCAGCAGATAGCGCCAGCTTTTACCGGCCTCTTCCTGTGCGGTAAAAAATGCCGTGCCCTGAAAACCTATCTCAAACATATAGACTAACGCCGCCGCCGTCAGGACATTATCCAACTGCCCTACCAATGCGTTGTTTTCTATTCTCAATTTGTCGGCAAATGCCACAGGCGTTCCCGCCACCAGATGTTCAAGTCCTTTGAGCTCAAAAATCAAGTTGTTGCGGTATTCACAAATATAAGCACTGTTAATCACACCGCGTCCACGATAAGCCCCGGACCAAGGCTCATAGGCGTAAACAGCCTCAGCTTCAAAGCGATTAACAATCTTGTTCATTAACTGTTCGCTAACCGAATTGCCGAGCAGATCCGAACGTGCACCCGACACAAACGCGGCATACTGAAACTCATTAGGCCCGGTACACATAAGCCCGTGGCGATCAACATGCGCCGAAAACATAACGCTATCCGGTTTATTCCCTTGCGCCACTAAGACACCTTCGTACCAGGTAACATTGGCTCCGCGCTCTTCCAACTCACGCTGCAATACGCGGAAAAAGGAATGCTCCGAGCCAACAACACTGGGACTACGAATTAAGGAAGATAATAAACTGAGATACGCTTCAGGTAGCTCAAATTCCGGTGCAGGCACATTAGCGGAGCGTGCCTCAAACGGTAAATCAGGTGGTGTTGACGGCATCACATAACAATCCATTCACATTGGCAAACGATGCTTACAACATCCCACACACTGATGCATTGGGCACCTCAACCAGAGGAGTTAAAAGAGACTTTAAAAAAGTAGCTAAATAACACGTTTATCATACTGTGACAACATAAATTCATTATGACCTCTGTTTCATTACAGGCACGTTGGCCTTATGAACTCTCTTGATAATTATGTGTCTTAAAAAATATAAAAAAAATAAGCTTAACGTGATTTTGAACTCAAAGAGTAAACACTATGATCCCTATTTCAATTCCTTTATTGCTTGTTTACCTGGCTGGTTTTTCATCATCACTTACGGCATCTGCCGCACAAGTTTTTGAGCAATCAGGGCCTATTCCTCAGTTAATAGAGCTGTACACATCTGAAGGTTGTTCTAGCTGCCCGCCCGCTGACCGGACGCTAGGCGCGCTGCTTAACGACCCCGGACTATGGACACAAAAACTACCGATAGCCTTTCATGTTGATTACTGGGATTACATTGGCTGGAAAGATCCTTACGCACAAAGCCAGTTCAATGAACGGCAGTATTCACTGAAAAAAATGGGCTCAATCGAGAGCATTTACACGCCAGGATGGGTGGTAGACGGCAAAGAATGGCAAGGTTTTTTTCTCGGCCAACCACTGCCTTCTAACTCAGCCAGACAAGGCGGTCAGTTAACCGTGAGTGTTGACGACAATCAGCAGGTTAGCATTGCATACCAAGCCCCTGACACTACTCCAGAGAAGCCCACTCGCTCAGAGAACCTCACTGCGCATCTCGTTATTTTGTCATTTAACCAAAAAACATCCGTCACAGCCGGTGAAAATAGCGGCAAAGAATTACACCACGACTTCGTTGCTTTACAAGAGTTACAGGCACTGAGTCAGACACAGCAATGGTATTTCAACCTACCTGCGTTCGATAAAGCGCACCGTAAAGCAATGGTTGTCTGGCTAACCTCCGCAGCAAGCTCACAACCGCTACAAGCAACAGGCGGTTGGCTGGAATAATGTACATCAATAATGCATTGACTACTTATCTTTCAGCAGGGCAGGAATTAACGTTTCAGAAAAGCTGTTATTACGCTATAAAAGACGTGACGAAATAGCTTTGAAAAAATACTCATTAAACGACCAATAAATATTACTCTGGAGAAAGTATGAAACTCATTGGCTCAGCCATGTCACCTTATGTGCGTCGTATTCGTTTGCTTTTAGACGGTCATGACTATGATTTTATTGACCTCAACATATACTCTCCCGAAGGCCGCGAGGCACTCTCTACTTATACACCCACCATGAAAATCCCTGTTTTGATTGATAACAAACAGACCATTTATGATTCACGAATTATTCATCGCTATCTGAATGAAAAGCAAAAAGGAACCGCGCTCAGCTGGGATCAGGAAAACCTATTGACTCTGATTGATGCCGCCAATGATTCATTTGTCGTCTTATTACTATCGACACGATCAAACATAAATACCGATGCTGATCTTTTGATTACAAATTTGCAAAAAGAACGTATCGAACGCACCCTGCCAATTTTAGAGCAAGCCGTAGCAGACGGACAGTTTTCCGCGTGGGATTACTCATCTATCTGCCTATTTTGCCTTTTAGATTGGGTCCACTTCAGGGAACTCTCAAATTTAGCACAATACCCCCACCTTTCCGATTTCCGTACTAATAAGCTTGAGTTTGATGGTGTAGCAGAGAGCGACCCACGCGCCGTCAATGCTTAAATAATCTTTATATAGACAGTCCGTAGCCTCGTATTTCGATCAGGATGTATTTGGCAGGAGGCTTAACCAGCCTTTCTTTCAGATGCGATAAGGCGACCCAAACATGGATTTTTTGGTCGCCTGATAATTAATTCAATATCATTCACCTTGATGAAGAAAAAAACCCAATTACGGTCTACACTTTATTGATATAAGGAATTAATGAGCAAACGTTCAATTAAATAGAAAGCAGAGAAGCCATGGATCAGAGATTGTTTGCGTATAAGTTAAGCAAAGTATTGTTCCTCTGGTTAGGATTAACATGTTCCGCTTTTGTATTTTCTGAATACAGTTCACCTAACCCTCATAGTGTGATTTTATCCGCTCAAGAGAAAATATTTTTACAAAACCACCCTGAAATAACCCTGGGCACAGACGCGTCATGGGAACCTTTTGTCATTGTTAACCCTAATGGACATATTTCTGGTTATGATGCGGATATTCTGAGAAAAATTAATCAGCTTACCGGCGCAAATTTTACACTGACAGCCGGTCAATGGACTGATATGCAGGTAAGCGCACAATCTCGTGAAATAGATGGCCTAAGTACAGGGACCGCTGTTCAGAAAAGAAGATCCTACCTTAATTTTAGCGTCCCTTATTTAACGCTCCAAAAATCTGTATTCACGTCGAGTGGCAATCCTCTATTAATCCAAAGTCCAGCAGACTTACGGCATAAAACACTGGTCATTCAAAAAGGAAACCTGGCTGATATCGAGCTAGCGAAACAATTTAAAGAATCTCGTATTCTCTATGTCGACACAGTAGAAGAGTTATTTTCGGCAATATCGACAGGCGCTGCAGATGCAACATTTGGTAATGGTGCCACCCTCTATCTGGCGAATAAATTAGGCATGCCTTATCTGCACATTGCTTTTCATCTACCGCAGAAATTGAATCTGGTCTTTGGCGTAAGAAAGGAATGGCCAGAAGCCGTTTCAATTCTTAATAAAGGATTGGCAGCACTCAAAGCGCATGAAAGGATACGTATTCAAACCCAATGGTTTAGCCAACAACCCTTGGTCGATAATAAGCCTAAAGATGACGTGATCAATTTTAGTGAAGACGAAAAATCTATAATACATCAACAACCGACTCTTAAAATGTGCGTTGGCCCTCAGTGGCTACCATTTTCAAGCATTAATAAAGAAGGTAAATATGAGGGTATCAGTGCTGATCTTGTCGATGTGATTCGTCAACGTTTAGATGTCAATTTCTCCCTAATACCCACGTCCCATTGGAACGAATCCATTGCGCTTATAAAAGACAAGAAATGTGACATTATTACTACTATAAACCCTACCGATGCACGTAAAGAATTTCTGAATTTTACTCAAACGTTATTCACTTCGCCCATTGTATTAGCCACACGTCTGGATCAATTTTTCATCTCTGATTTAAGCAAGATTACCGATCAATCTATAGCTATTATAAAAAACAGCGCAGCGGCATTACTCGTAAATAACAAGTATCCACAGATAAACCTTATCGAAGTACTGTCTGTTCAGGAGGGACTAAAACTGCTCTCGGAGAAAAAAGTTTTCGGTTATATCGATTCCCTCGAAGTCATTGCTTACAACGTTAAAAAAAGCAATTACGTTAATTTAAAAATATCAAGCACGCTGCCTATTGAATTTGATATTGCCATTGGCATCAGAAAAGACTGGCCGGAGTGGATCCCACTGATGAACAAAGCCATTCAGAGTATTTCCAGTGAACAGCATCAGAAAATACAGAATAGCTGGATAGGGATCACCTACGATAACCCTTTTAATTATACATGGCTCGGAAGCATTCTTGCGGTCATTACGTCATGTGTATTCGTACTCGTTTATCGTAATCGCGAAGTCACTAAATACAACAGAAAGCTTGAAGTCCTTAACCAGAAACTAGCTAAACAAGCCACAACAGACCAACTCACCGGGCTACCTAACAGATACTTATTAGATCAGGAAATTCAGATAGTGATTGCTTCGGCAAAACGTTATAACGAACCCGTTTCGATGGCCCTTTTTGATTTGGATTTCTTTAAAAATATTAATGATCAATACGGACACCAAACCGGTGATGAGATTCTGATACAGGTGAGTCATGAGATGGATACCTTTACCCGGAACTCTGATGTATTAGGCCGATGGGGAGGGGAGGAGTTTTTACTAGTCTGTCCTAAAACAACGCTTGATGGAGCATGCAATCTGGCGAATAAAGTTCGTTTGCATATCCAGCAGCAGCTATTTTTATCCGATATAAAAATCACATTAAGCGCAGGTGTAGCAGAGCTTCGCGAAGATGAGGATTATGGTTCTTTGCTAAAACGCTTGGATGAGCTGCTATATAGTGCCAAAGACACAGGACGAAATAAGGTAACGCGCAGTAAAGACTAAATTACAGACAAAAAAAATCCGACAACTGTCGGATTTTTTAAAAATGATCGCTAATTACTTAGCCATTTTCTTCATTTCTTCCATTGCATTTTTGCTAGCAGATGTTGCAAGAGCAGTGAAAGCTTCACCTTGAGCTTTAAACATTTCGAACAATGCAGTGTTAGCGGCAACGTTGAATTTTACAACGTCTTCCGGAGTTTTCAATTCTTTAGCTTTCTCAGCTTCGCCTTTGAAGAAAGCAGCCATGTCTTCACCCGCTTTTTTCTGCAATTCGACAGACGCGTTCATAGCTGTAGATTGAAGAGCCATTAGCGTTTTAACAGCTTCAAGAGGCTTTTGTAAATCGGCGTTGTTAGTCATGATAATATCCTTGTAAATTAAATTATGTTGCACTGCACAATAACGATTATTTTAGTCAGATTCGCATCGTTGTCAATGCTTCTTTTTACTGCACCGCACAAATATTTTGATAGACCTACTATCACATAGGTATGTGACGATAAAATGAATACATTACTTTCGCAAGTATCCATTAGACATAGCCAAATGATTCTATATAGAGACTCAGCGCTCTTTGACAGGCGTTTTCGGCAGAGATAGAACGCCATTGCCAACCCCATAGGAAAACTACTGATCAGGCTCTGAACACGTAAGTCATGAGGTGGATATCTTTACCCTGGATGCTGATGTATTAGGCAGATATATTAGACGGATGGAGGGGAAGAGTTTTTATTAGTTTTGCCCGAAAATGCAGGACGAAATACGGTGATGCTTAGTAAAACCTAAATTTTAAGCGAAAAAAAACCCGACAGATGTCGGGTTTTCTTAAAGAGAATCGCTAATTACTTAGCCATTTTCTGCATTTCTTCCATTGCATTCTTGCTAGCAGAAGTTGCCAAAGCGGTGAAAGCTTCACCTTGAGCTTTCAGCATTTCGAACAGTGCAGTGTTAGCTGCAACGTTGAATTTAACAAAGTCTTCTGGAGTTTTCAGTTCTTTAGCTTTCTCAACTTCGCCTTTGAAGAAAGAAGCCAGATCTTCACCTGCTTTTTTCTGCAATTCAACAGACTGGTTCATAGCAGTAGACTGCAGAGTCATTAAAGTTTTAACAGCTTCAAGTGGCTTTTGTAAATCGATGTTGTTAGTCATGATAATATCCCTGTATGTTGGTTTATGTTGCGTTGCACAATGATGGTCATTTTAGTCGGATTCACATGCTTGTCAACATTTTTTGTTGCGCTGCACAAACATTTTTATAGACCTACTATCACATAGGTATGTGACACTAAAATGAACCCTTCACTTCTGCTATCGTCTATCAGATATAACGAAACTCTTCTTATGTAGACACAGAGCTGAATTTTCTTTTCTAAGCGGCTATATTAATTGAGGTTTTTTGCATTTAAGACAGGCACATTGATAATAGGCACATCATGAAAAGGTTTACCCTGACACTCTTATTGTTTATTTCCTGTTCACAATATCTGCCAGCCGATACGGCACGTATTGCGGTGTCCTCCAATTTTACTATCGCGGCACAGAAACTGGCTCTCTTATTCGAACAAACCTCAACGCACACTATACAAGTAAGCTCAGGCTCAACAGGCAAGCTGTATATTCAGATACGACAAGGTGCGCCCTTTGACCTATTGCTTGCGGCAGATATGGAACGCCCTCAACGCTTATTTGACGAAGGTTATGCCAACACAGCAGCATTTATTTACGCCACCGGGAAGCTGGTATTATGGAGCCGTGATTTAGCGGAAGTGTCTTCAGGGCTCGATGTCCTTAAAAGTAAAGCGATCAGACGCCTGGCCATTGCCAACCCCAAAACAGCTCCTTATGGAAAAGCAGCTCAACAAGTATTAGATAACAGTATCTCCTCTCCTTATCCTTGGACGTTGGTGAAAGGAGATAATATTGCTCAAACCTATCAATTCGCCGCCAGCGGTAATGCAGATGCCGCTTTTGTTGCGCGTGCTCAAATAGCATTAGATCAGAGAGGTTATGCCTGGGATGTTCCTCAATCATTATATCTCCCTATTCATCAGGGCGCGCTTTTACTGAAACGAGGCGATAATAACCCCGCTGCACACGCTTTCTATCGATTTTTACAAACTGATAAGGCAAAGTCGGTTATCCAACACTACGGTTATATTTCACAGTGATTAAATAACACATGTTAGATGCCATTCTGCTGACCTTAAAACTCGCTACCCTAACGACTCTCATATTGCTGATTCTGGGTATTCCACTAGCCTGGTGGCTAGCGCAATCCCGTGGGTTATTTAAAGATATGATCGCGACACTGGTCAGTATGCCTCTGGTGCTGCCGCCTACTGTACTGGGCTTCTATCTGCTGATTGCACTGGGGCCAGATAGCCCGCTAGGACAATTACTGACCTCCATTTTCGGTGCACCACTCACCTTTACTTTCAGTGGCCTTGTGATTGGTTCTGTTATCTTTTCGCTACCTTTTATGGTGCAACCGCTACGCAATACTTTTGAGTCTATCGGCTCCCGGCCTCTTGAGGTTGCTGCCACATTGCGTGCATCACCTTTGGATACTTTTTTCTCTGTCGTTTTACCGCTATCAAGACAGGGGTTACTCACCGGTTCTATCATGACATTTGTTCACACACTGGGTGAATTTGGTGTGGTGCTGATGATTGGTGGCAATATTTCCGGCGAAACCAAAGTGCTATCCATTGCTATGTATGACTATGTTGAATCACTTGAATGGGGTAAGGCCCACCTGATTGCCGGCGGCATGTTGTGCTTCTCTTTTATTGTGATTCTCAGCGTGACACTGATGGAACGCAACAGCCGTAAAGGAAGCAGGCTATGAACCAGAACCAGAGCCTGAACCAGAGCCTCAATCCGAATTTGAAGCAGAGCACGCCTTTGCATATTAGCTTCCGTACGCCTCTGGAACACTTCACGCTAGATATTGATATCAGTATTCCGTCTTCCGGTATTACCGTTTTATTTGGCCCCTCCGGCTGCGGTAAAACAACACTGCTGCGCTGCATAGCGGGGCTTCACAATGCAGAACATGCGCAACTGAGTATTAATGGTGATCTTTGGGAACGGCAAGGTTGTGAACAACAAGGAGTGCACCTTCCGGCCCATCAACGGGCGGTCGGCTATGTTTTTCAGGAACCTAGCTTATTTCCCCATCTATCCGTTAAGAACAATCTTTTATTTGGTCATCGCCGCGCGAAACAACAGAGCCCTTTATCCTTAGAAGAAGTCAGCCAACTGCTCGGTATATCGCACTTATTACAACGCATGCCAGATAAGCTTTCGGGGGGCGAAAAGCAGCGCATCTCGATTGGCCGTGCTCTGCTCTCTAATCCCGGAATTTTACTGATGGATGAACCGCTGTCGGCACTGGATTACGCCACCAAAGCAGAGATCATTCCTTACCTTGAACAACTGCATGAACGTTTATCTATTCCGATTATTTATGTCACACATGCGCTAGCGGAAGTGGAAAGCCTGGCGGATCACATCGTATTGCTGGATCAGGGGCGCGTAACTGCACAAGGGCCGATTAAAGAGATGATGCTCGATCTGTCAGCGCCATTGGCACACTTCAGCAACGCAGGCTCACTGCTCGACGCCGTTGTAAGCCATTATGATGCAGCCTATGATTTAACCGAGTTCAGTGTTGATGGAGGAACCGTGACCGTCCCGGGCAATATTGGTGTGGTAGGCACCGCCAAACGTATCCATCTCAGTGCCAGCCATATCAGCCTGACCCGACAAGCAGCTCTCGATAGCACTATCATTAATATTCTGCCGGTGACTATTCTGGAGATAAGCCAAGCCGACACGGCTCAGTGCAACGTACGCTTGCAACTCGGCAAGCATAGCCAGATATTAGCGCGCATCACGCGTCGCTCAAAAGATAAGCTGGCATTAAAAACGGGAGATAAACTCTATGCCCAGATTAAAGGCGTATCATTAGTAAAAAGGTAAACAGATGAAGCGCTAAAGCGTTGATAACACACTAATTACATGACTGAAACGAATCGATTTTAACCTATGCACATTCTCCTTTTATCGGCTTATGACGCTGACAGCCACCAATACTGGCATAAGGGGCTGGTAACACACTTCCCCGAACACCAATGGACAGTGCTCACCCTGCCCGCCAGATACTTCTCCTGGCGACTACGGGGCAATAGCCTTAGCTGGGCATTTGGAGAATCGGCGGCGCTGTTACAACAACCTTATGACCTGATCATCGCGACCTCGATGACAGACCTGTCCAGCCTCAGAGGCTTTGTGCCGGCGCTCAGCCGCATACCAACCTTGCTGTACTTTCACGAGAATCAATTCGCCTACCCTGAATCAGGCCATGAATTCAAAAGCGTAGAACCTAAAATTCTGAATCTCTATTCTGCGCTGGCAGCCGATCACATCGTGTTTAACACTCACTACAACCGCGATACTTTCCTGAACGGGGCCAGCGCGTTATTAAAAAAACTACCTGATTTTGTACCGGCTGGCTTATCTGAACACCTACAACAACATTCCAGCGTATTGCCTGTACCACTCAATGATAACTGCTACCTGCCACCACAAAAAGAAGCCGGCCCACTGCATATTGTCTGGAATCATCGTTGGGAATTCGATAAAGGCCCGGAGCTACTTTATGAAGCATTGGCAGCGCTGCATGCCGAGGGCGTCAATATCACCTGCTCGATTGTCGGCCAGCAGTTCCGCAAGCTACCGGATGCTTTTAACAAAATAAAAACACAACTACCCTCTCTGCTTAGCCAGTTTGGGTATGTCCAGTCTGCCAGTGAATATCGCCAGCTATTACAGACGGCCGATGTGGTTCTTTCCACCGCATTACATGACTTTCAGGGTATTGCGGTACTGGAAGGCGTGGCTGCTGGCGCAATACCCGTCATACCCGACCGGCTGGCGTATACAGAACTGTTTGATAGCCGCTATCGTTACGCCACCGAGGACAAGACCATCAAGCGCAATGAGACGGCGTCACTGGTTGATATGCTAAAGCAACTCGTCAGCCAAAAAGAGTCAGGAACGCTCCCCCAAGCACCCAACATTGATGCACTACGCTGGCAGCAGTTAAAACCCGCCTACCAACAATTGATGGACATCACGATCGCAAAGTTTGCAGCCAAATAGCTTGCCTTTTATTGCGTTTCGCTTAATTATTAGATAATTCTAATGTAGTTAAATAATACGCTCATATAATAATTCAAAAAGGCTGTTTACTCATGATGCGAACACTCCGATCAATTGTCCTTAATTATAGTGCTCCGGCTCTTCAGACACTAAGCTTCAGCTTAATCCTCATTTTCAGCACAAGTACACTCGCTGAAGTTATTCCTGATCGTTACCCTGAATCACTTCTCTATGATAAGCCGGTGAAGGTCGCAGATAATGTCTGGTCTGCCATTGGCCAAACCCAGTATTACAGTTACGAAAATGCCGGCCACAATAACAATCTCTCTTTTGTCATTGGGAACGATGCCGTATTGGTGGTTAATGGCAGTGCATCCTACTTACTTGCCAAAGCACTGCACGATGAAATAAAACAGCTTACCGACAAACCCGTTAAGTATGTGGTAGATGAAAATGGCCAGTCGCATGCCTCACTGGGCAATAATTACTGGAAAGAACAAGGTGCCACACTGATTGCCCATGTGGATGCCGCAAAAGAGATTCAGGCTCATGGTTTAGAGGGCATCGCCAGCTTACAGGCCATTCTTAAAGAGCGCGCCGAAGGAACAAAAATAGTCCCTATCGACCAAACATTTGAAGACAACATGACAGTGGACCTGGGTGGTATTACCGCCGAAATCATCCGCTTTGGGCCGGCACATTCACCAGGAGATATCTCCGTTTTCATTCCGGAGCGCAATGTTCTTATCGCCGGTGATATCGCCTTTCACGTGCGCCTTTTACCTATTTTCCCCGACACCAATACTGCTGAATGGCTAGAAACATGGCACTCGACTTTTAGTAAATTTGCTTATGACAAAATCATTGTACCGGGACACGGCGGCCCCACCGATTTTGCAACAGTTGACCAATGGACTCGTGGCTATCTGGAATTTATTCGTGGCGAGGTAGCGGAACTCATTGAGCAAGGCGGCACCCTTGCGGATGCCTACCAGATTGATCAAAGTGCTTACTCCCATCTGGCAACCTTCGAAGCATTGGCGTCAAAAAATGCCGGCCGTGTCTTTGAGGCTATGGAATTTGAATAAGAGGCTGCTGGTATAAAGAGGAATAATTGAAAGCATCACCTGCGCACTCGCGCAGGTGATGCTTCAGCCGTCGCTTACTTCATCAAAGATCCTAAGATACCGCGTAATAAACTTTTACCAACGCCGCGGCCTAAGCTGCTACCGATACTGCGTATCACACTCTTCAATAAAGCCTCCGTCACCGATTGACGATTACTGCCTTTTGGCGTGCTTCTTCTATTATCTTTTGCGTCTTGCTTCTCTTGTGCGACACGTGCGTCTTCATCCTCAGCAGTTTTCAAACGCGCTGCGGTGCGCTCCAGCAGGACCTCATGCGCTGAACGCGGATCATAAGCCTCAGCATAACGGCGCTGCAGGCGGCTACTGTCGATAATGGCCTGACGCTCCTGATCAGTAGCAGGCCCCATACGTGACGAAGGCGGCCGAATTAAAGTACGCTCAACCATGCTGGGCACACCGTCTTTGAGCAACACCGACACCAACGCCTCGCCCACACCCATAGTGGTTATCACCTCAGCGGTATCCATATTCGGGTTAGCACGGAAGGTTTGCGCGGCGACTCTGACCGACTTTTGATCTTTGGGTGTAAACGCCCGCAATGCATGCTGCACCCGATTACCCAGCTGACCTAATACGTTTTCAGGCAGATCACCCGGACTCTGGGTAATAAAATAAACCCCTACGCCTTTAGAGCGGATCAGACGCACCACCTGCTCAACTTTCTCAATTAACACCTTAGAGGCGTTATTAAAAAGCAGATGCGCTTCATCAAAAAAGAACACCATCTTCGGCTTTTCAGCGTCGCCGACTTCAGGCAGGTTTTCAAATAACTCCGACAACAGCCATAACAGAAACGTAGAATAAACACGCGGGCTCAAAATCAGCTTATCGGCCGCCAGTACGTTAATCATGCCGCGACCATCACTGTGCAGCTGCATCAGATCTTCGAGCAACAGGGCTGGCTCACCAAAGAACAGATCACCTCCTTCGCGTTCCAGCATCAGCAAGCGGCGTAAAATAGCATTTACCGAGGCGCGTGAAACCGTCAGGCTTGTACTGATCTCCTTGCCATGAGAGGCGATAAACTCCAGCGTGGTGCGCAGATCATTAATATCCACCAGCAACAGACCTTCATTATCAGCAAATTCAAAGATCAACGTCAGGATACTTTCCTGGGTTTCGTTCAAATCCAGTAGCTGCGACAGTAACTGCGGGCCCATTTCCGAAATAGTCGAACGGACTGGCGTGCCCTGCTCACCAAAAACATCCCAGAACGCTACCGGATAACCACGCTGAACAAAGTTCTCAATCCGGATCTTTTCAACACGCTCATCCACTTTAGGATGCGGCTTACCAGTCTGGCATAATCCCGAAAGATCGCCCTTAACATCGGCCATAAAAACAGGCACGCCAATATCTGAAAAGCCTTCAGCAAGGCACTGCAGCGTCACTGTCTTACCCGTGCCCGTTGCCCCAGCGATCAATCCGTGTCGGTTAGCGTAACGAGGGTTCAGAAAGACCTTTCCGTTATCACACCCCCCTATCAGAATACCCGTTTCCATAACGTTAATACCCTCTGCCTGCTGTTGATATCAGCTGGTATATTACCGATTTTTTTCAATACAGAGATAGCTATTATTACTGTTATGCTGCGTCCAGCATCCCCTGCTCAATAATAAAGCTGATAATTTCCTCAACACCTACCCCTGTTTTAAGGTTGGTAAATACATAGGGCGATGTCGGACGCATCCTTTTGGTATCCTGATCCATGACGTTCAGATCGGCACCTACATAAGGGGCCAAATCGATTTTATTAATAATCAGCAGATCCGAGCGGGTAATGCCCGGGCCGCCTTTACGTGGAATTTTTTCACCTTCCGCCACATCAATCACGTAAATAGTCAGGTCTGCCAGCTCAGGGCTAAAGGTCGCACTGAGGTTATCGCCACCGCTCTCTATAAATACGATATCGAGTGTTTTATGAAGTTTGGCCAGCTCTTCTACTGCCGCTAAATTCATAGAAGCATCTTCACGAATCGCCGTATGTGGACAACCGCCCGTCTCAACGCCGATGATGCGGTCCGGCGCCAACGCGCCCGCCTGCGTCAGAATTTTCGCATCTTCCTGTGTATAGATATCGTTGGTCACAACAGCAATATCGTATTGGTCGCGCATAGCTTTACATAACACTTCCAGCAACGCGGTTTTACCCGACCCTACAGGGCCACCCACCCCAATACGCAAGGGTGATTTGTATTCGCTCATCGTTAACTCCTGATCAATAGTGACGCCCGCTTTCAGGAGCGGAACAGCCGTGAATATTGTGTTTCATGACGGCTACTGGCGATTGCCTGAGCCGGTGTAGAACTGCCAATCTGTTCATCTTCAATAAGTAGTGCCCGCGCTAACACCGCAGGAATCTGCTCACTAATACGTAATAGCAGCTTTTGCCCCGATGTTTGTCCTAAAGGGATTAACTTCACGCCGGCCATCACGGCATTGTCGAGCCAACTCCACAGATAACCTCCACAGGCGGAATCGGCAGCAATATCAAAATGCTGCGCGGCCACAGCAAACCCAGCGACTTGCGTGGAACGGACCGCGTCTTCATATTCCGGCGCTACCTTTACGCCCAAATGTGGTAGCAAAACCGCCAGAGCCTGGCCGCGTTGTCGTTCTTCTTTACGCAGCTCGGAGGTTTCCCGCGATGCCAGCAAAAAACGACACCAATAAGAAACCTGCTCCGCATCCTGCTGCACAAACGCCTCGCGTAAACGCAATAACACAGGTAACTCCAAGGTACTCATGCTGTGCACCAACATGCCACATACCCACGCTTCGAGCTCGGCTTCAGACGTAACCCAATGCGAATCTATCGCCCATTCCAAGCCTTGCGAATAGGTAAACGCACCTATCGGTAAGGTTGGGCTGATCAATTGATATAAACGCAGATCCGCTAGCATAGACAACCTCGGTTATCTTTTGTCGTTACGGATACGACGATAAAGCGCAGGACCATACACCACCGCCGCCACGACTAATGCCACCACACCACAAAATGTCAGCACGTGGTCGGGGGCCGTCAGCTGATGCGCCAGAGTTGCCTGCACACTGCTGGCCGTTGCTTCATTATGCGCGAAGGCCTGACCACTTAATGATGCCAGACTAACCCAACCCATTGTTTTTAATATTGTTGTCTTAAGCGTTGCTGTCTTAAGCGATGTGTTCATAGCACTCTTCATAACATTCTCCAAAAAATTAATGATCATGGTGCTCGTGATTATGATGTCCACCATGCTTACTATTGTGATAAGCGCCGGCTTCTGGCTCAAAGGGGGCTTGCTCAACCACAACGTCGCCGCCTAAGCCGCGCACCATATCGTCCAGTACATGATCATGCTGATAACGTACAAAGCCTGCCGCTACCTGCAGCGATACATGACGGTTACCCAAGTGATAGGCCACACGTGTGAGCAATACCGCATCAGCACAATGTATCGTTGATACCGCTTCATCCGCGGCACGCACCAGCACCACAACGCCCTCTGCACTTTCGACCAGATCGCCATCACGCAAAATCAAACCGCGTGGCAGAAACAAACCCGCTTCGCGGCCATCATCCAGGGTGACCCGCAAACGACTTTTAATACGTTTATCAATTGGTAGACTTAACGTTGCCTGATGGGGTTTCACTACCGCCAGCACGCTTGTCAGCTGTAACATAGTGGTTCCTTAATAAAAAACTTCAAAAAAGAAAATAGCGTTGTGCCATCGGTAGCTCAGCCGCCGGCTCACAGGTGAGTAATACGCCGTCGGCTTTCACCTCGTAGGTTTGCGAATCGACACTGATATCCGGCTGATAATTATTATGAATCATGTCTGCCTTTTGCAGTGTGCGGCAGCCTTTTACTTCACCGATCAAACTCTGTAAATTCAGCTTTTCAGGAATGTCGTTTTTAATCGCGGCCTGCGATAAAAACAGCATCGAGGTGGCATGACACGCCGCACCCATCGCGCCAAACATCGGCCGATAATGCACGGGCTGAGGTGTTGGAATCGACGCATTAGGATCACCCATCGGGGCTGCTGCAATCATCCCGCCTTTAAGAATAGCGCTGGGTTTTACGCCAAAAAAGGCCGGTTTCCACAACACCAAATCGGCTAACTTACCCACCTCAACCGAACCCACCTCATGCGCAATACCATGCGTCAATGCCGGGTTAATGGTGTACTTGGCGATATAACGTTTGATACGGCCGTTATCATGCTCAGCCGGATCACCTTCCAGGCTGCCACGTTGTACCTTCATCTTATGAGCGGTTTGCCAGGTGCGGATAATCACCTCACCGACGCGCCCCATCGCTTGCGAATCGGACGCTATCATCGAAAAAGCGCCGAGATCATGCAGGATATCTTCGGCGGCAATGGTTTCCCGACGGATGCGCGACTCAGCAAAGGCGACATCCTCGGCAATACTCGGATCCAGGTGATGGCACACCATCAACATATCCAGATGTTCATCAACCGTATTGACCGTGTATGGGCGCGTCGGATTGGTGGACGACGGCAGCACATTAGGAAAGCCCGCCGCCTTGATAATATCCGGGGCATGGCCGCCACCCGCGCCTTCTGTGTGGTAAGTATGAATCACCCGACCGCCAATCGCCGCCAGTGTATCTTCCAGAAAACCGGACTCATTCAGCGTATCGGTATGGATAGCCACCTGCACATCCATCTCATCCGCCACCGACAAACAGCAATCGATCGATGCCGGCGTAGTGCCCCAGTCTTCATGCAATTTAAGCCCCATGGCTCCCGCTGCCACTTGCTCACGCAAGGCCTCTGGCTGGCTGCTATTACCTTTACCCAAAAACCCAATGTTCATCGGTAAGTTATCGACAGCCTGCAACATGCGGTGGATATTCCAGGGCCCCGGTGTACAGGTCGTGGCATTAGTGCCGGTTGCAGGGCCAGTGCCGCCGCCCAGCATAGTGGTGACACCTGACACCAAGGCTTCATCAATTTGCTGCGGGCAGATAAAGTGAATATGCGCATCAACACCGCCCGCTGTAATGATCGAACCTTCAGCCGCCAGCACTTCGGTGCCGGGACCAATCACGATATCAACATCAGGCTGCACATCAGGATTACCGGCCTTACCGATAGCCACAATACGTCCGTTTTTAATCCCGATATCGGCTTTAATAATGCCCCAGTGATCAACAATCACTGCATTAGTTATCACCAGATCAACCGTCTCAGCACTGCAACACTGGCCTTGCCCCTGGCCATCACGGATAACCTTACCGCCACCAAACTTAACTTCGTCGCCGTAAGTGGTCAGATCCTTTTCAACTTCCAACCATAACTCAGTATCTGCCAACCGCACCCGGTCGCCCGTTGTCGGGCCAAACATCTCAGCGTAGGCACGCCGTGAAATTGTTGCCATGTGTGTTCTCCTTACCGGTCGCCCATAATCGAGTTACAGGTCGCCCATAATCTTGCCTTGAAAACCAAATACCCGCCGAGTGCCCGCATAAGCCACCAGCTCAACTGTCCGTGACTGCCCCGGCTCAAACCTCACGGCGGTCCCTGCAGGAATATTCAAACGAAAGCCACGCGTTTTAGCCCGTTCGAAAGACAAGGCGTTATTGGCTTCAAAAAAATGATAGTGAGAGCCGATCTGGATCGGGCGGTCACCGGTGTTAGCCACATTAACCGTACAGGTTTCGCGTCCTGCGTTAAGTTCGATATCGCCGGTAAGGGTTTTTAATTCACCTGGAATCATCATGACTGCCCTCAGTTATACAATCGGATCGTGAACGGTGACCAACTTGGTGCCATCGGGAAAAGTGGCTTCAACCTGCACCGCCGGGATCATCTCGGCGATACCGTCCATCACATCTTCCAGCGATAACAAGGTACGGCCATAATCCATCAATTCAGAAACCGACCTTCCATCGCGAGCACCTTCCAGAATGGCGGCACTGATATAGGCCACCGCTTCGGGGTAATTCAGCTTGAGGCCCCGGGCTTTGCGGCGCTCGGCCAACAACCCTGCAGTAAACAGCAACAGCTTATCTTTTTCGCGCGGCGTAAGTTCCATCGGTATCGGAGCCTCCCATAAGCCAAATCAGTTTATATACAACAGGGGTAAAGCAAGGAACGTACCATCGCTTGAATTCTGCGACGTTGTACGAGTTCGTTGGCCTACATTCAAACGAAACAAGCGATCAAGCGATCCGGCAAGCACCGTGATGGTGCAATTCATGCACCAACTATCAACATGCTCCCCCAAAAAGCACACCTGCTTTATTCAACACTGACTTTCATGATATGAATCAATAAGCATAAGGGAATTTAAGGTTCACTTAAGATTGATCAGCTATCGTTCATAAATAATAGAAACATTACGTATGAATTTAATAAAGAATGAGTTGATTTTATGAATGCTATACATAAGGCAAAACGAAGCTACATCACTCGCAATGTTAAGCTTGATAACGCCACACAACTGCTAGATATTCCCCCGAGTGCCGGTGATTTATTGCTTTGTAAAGTAGATAAAATAAGACAGCATACGCGTCTTGAAGATATTCACGGACGAAGAAACCATCTTTACGAAGGCGACACTATTATTGTGGTCGCCGCACAACGCTATGCAACTGATCAGTTTTGTGCCGAATTACCGACACAGCAAGACACTTGTCATTTAGTCGCCGCAGGCGGTATTGCAGGCCATGTCATTCATCGCAGCGGCCAGGTCAAAGCACCCACCGAAATAACGCTATTGGGTGTTTTAGGCGATCAGCAAGGGAACACTTTGAACCTTTCGGCCTTCGCACCTATTTCCAAAATCCCAATTACACAGGAAGATATTCCGGTTTTAGTCATTATTGGCAGTGATATGAATGCAGGCAAGACCACCACGGCGTGCGCTTGCATCAATGGGTTGACTCGTCAGGGAATAAAAACAGCAGGCGCAAAACTAACGGGCACGGGTGCCGGACCTGACTATTGGCGCATGCACGATGCCGGTGCAAATGCAGTCGTTGATTTTCTGGATGCGGGCCACCCTTCAACGATAGGTTTATCCAATGATAACTTTTTAGATCTCCTGCAAAAATTCAAGTCAGCTGCGATAGCAGCCCACTGTCAGGTATTAATTCTTGAAATAGCCGATGGCATTTTACAACCAGAAACCAGAGCGTTGATTAACTCTAGCCGGTTTGTTCAACAAATCACGGGGGCGATAGTGGCTGCCGATAGCGCAACGTCAGCCATGATGGTAACAGAGCGGATTACCAGAGCAAACTTCCCCGTTTATGCTATCAGCGGTTTGTTTTCACGTTCACCTATCGCCTGTCAAGAAGTGGCACAAGAATCCGGCTTACCGGTATTCACCGCGTCTAACTTAGCAAAACCGACGGCGATTGATTACCTGTACAGCGCCCTCAAGCAGGACTACAGCCGTGCTCACATCCTTGCTGGATAAAAAACGCCGCAGGCTATTTGTCGGGCTGGTGCTGATTGCGCTGATTCAGTCATTATGCATGATAGGCATGATGTATGAAGCAAAAACAGCACTGCAATCGGATACCTTTTCATTGAGCGCCGGCTGGGTTGCATTAGCCATAGGAGGGGTTTTTATTATTGCCATCGGGCGATATATGGAACGTTATCTGGCTGAAATTTTTGCCCAGCAATACATCAATGAATTACGCCACAATGTGTTTGCTAAAGTACTGCAACTGCCGGTCTCTGATGCCTTAATGATTAACAAAGGCGGTACGCTGCTGCGCTTAACCGGGGATATGAGTGCTATTCGAAACTGGATTGTAAATGGCCTGGTACCGGCTATCATTCTTAGCGTATGGTTGTTAGTTGCCATTACCGGCCTGACACGCATTCACTACCTGTTTTCCCTCAGTTTAGTGCCATTAACCTTATTAATCATGGCCGGAAACTATTGGATTGGAAAGCACCTGTATACCTGCTCAGCTCACGTCAGAAGAATACGTGGTCAACTCATTCGTAACGTGACTGAGAAATTACGCGAGTTCAAGGTGATTCAATCTTTTAACCAACACAATCGTGAAAGGAAACGCTTCAATGAACAAAGCGACCGCCTGGCCCATAGCAGCATTAAGCGAGCCAACATGTCAGGTGTACTTCGCGGTTTTAATGAAGCAATTTTAGGCGGCGGAATATTAACGCTGCTGGTGGTTGGTTTTCTGCTGGAACAAAAGCAGATGATCCAAACCAGTGACATTGCCATCGTGATGACCGCCGCACTGTATTTACTGTCTCATCTACGTCCACTCAGCAGACTCTACGAACTCTGGACATTAAAAAAAGTAGCTGAACACAAACTGGAGTATTTTTTCAACCGCAAAACGATGTCAAGAAAAGGCTTAAAAAAGCACCCCACCGAACCACTCCGGCTATCTCTCAATAATTTTTCTTCACATGACCGTTTTCCAGCCGTAACGACATCGATTAAAGAAGGAAATCGGATTCTCATCACCGGGCAACAAGACAGCGGAAAAAGCTCGTTGTTAGCGGCACTGGCTGGCTTATTGCGCCCTACCAGTGGTGATTTGCGTATTAACGATATTGAAATCAATCATTATAACCCGTTAGTTATTTCGCAACTGGCCACGCTGATGTGTCCTGATATGCCATTACTGCGAGGGACTCTGAGAAAAAACCTGTTTTATGGCGCTCGCAGGATCACCGACCCATACACTCAGGAAGTACTATCAGTCTGTGGCCTGGACCTATGGATCTCTGGTTTACCTTCAGGGCTGGATACCCGTTTACAGGAAAACGGAGCAAATCTGTCTGACAGCCAGCGCTATAAAATCATGCTGGCGAGAGCCTTGTTAAGACGTCCGAAAATATTGCTTATCGATTCTGATTCAGCACAACAAAGCCAAGAAATAATGACCATCATTAATGCTATTTTTTCCTGGTACAAAGGAATAATCATTACTGCAACTGACATGCAGGCTACCCGTAATGAGTACGATCAAATTTGGACTCTCTCCTCTGAATGCCAGGTCAGAAAAACAGCTGAAGCAACCAACAGTCAGGCGAAAAATATGCAGATAGTTAGGAAAATATGATGTCATCCAGCCTCAATAACGAACTACCTGAGCCAGGAAAAAGCAGCCGGATTACCTTTGCAGCCAGCCTTTCTTTACCGATGTGGGTATTTCGACCATCTCACGAAACAAATAGCCAAAAAGTAATTATTGCTGTCCACGGGATCTCACGAAATAGCATTGAACAAATTGAAGCGTATTCACTGCTGGCAGAAAAACACGGCCTCTGGCTATTGGCGCCTGAATTTAGTGAAGAAAACTTCCCGGGCTATCAGCGACTGGCCAAAGACCCGTTATCGCCACGCTCCGATCTTGCTCTTAATCGGCTATTACTCGCGTACAAAACACAGCGCAACATTACCGATCTTAAAATACATTTATGTGGCTATTCTGGCGGTGCCCAATTTGCACATCGTTATGCATTGTTGCATCCCTACAACCTGGCATCACTAACACTGGTGAGTGCTGGCTGGTATACGTTCCCTAATGATCAACAACGATTTCCACGCGGGCTGGATAACTGGCCATTATGGCTAGGCACAGCAAGACTTAAGGAGTTTTTAAACATACCCACCATCGTTATGGTCGGCAGTAAGGATACGATACGAGATGGCAGCCTGAGAACATCGGAGCGACTCGACCGAGATCAGGGCATTAACCGTTTACAACGCGCCGAGGCGTGGGTTAACGCCGCTAATCGTGCGAAAGAGCAACAGCATCTACCCGCCGATATCACATTGCATCTAATGCCAAAACAACGTCACGATTTTGGAAAAAATGCCCGCCGGAGTGACATGCTCGCTCATATCAGTAAATTTTGGACATTACATTAAGAGGAACACTTATGAAAATACATTCTTTTTTAGCTGCCGGCTTACTCGGACTATCGCTCACAGCTTGCCAGGCTATTAAACCTCAGTTCATAGAACCCGGTACGCTTAACCGTGCGCAACTCCATGAACTGTTTGTTAATCAAACCGTCGAATCGCACAACCTGAATAATAATCAGATCAGTTATACATTTTATGCAGTTGATGGTCAGGTTGTTCAACAAAGAGACGATGAAATCCGCACCGGACAATGGAAAATAAATAGCAAAGATAAGATCTGCCTGAACATGGAAAACACCCGATTTGGTTGTCGCTATGTTGTTCGTAAAGGCGATGAATACTTCAAATACAGAAATAATAAAGAAGGCAAACCTGAACCCATCATTCGTTATGGCAGCTTTGTCCCGGGTAAAGCATTTTAGCCACAACACTTCCACGCAATTACTTAATTATGAGCGTTAGCGGTTGCTGAGGTACTGTAAGCAAACAGAGGCTGCCGTCGTTCTATTTTCGACCGCTAATTTTCGATAGATAGGTTCAAGGTGCTTATTGACGGTTCGTGGGCTCATAGACAGTATCTGGCCTATCTCTTGATTAGTTTTTCCACGCGACAACCAAAACAGAACTTCAGCCTCTCGTTCTGTGAGCTCAAAGCGTTCTTTAAAAGCAGTCCGCGCCACAAGTTCGTCATCATCAAGCAGACGCATTAAGTACTCTCCCAGAGAAGATCTACCCAAAAAATTAACCTGTAAAGGTTTTGTAAGCCCGTTCAATTGCAAACTATTATGCTTTTCAGGGCTGTGTGTTAGCCACGTTTTAAGTTGCTGTGGTAACTGCATCTCCATCCACGTAAGGCCATCGCTGCGCGAAGCCAGTAGTTGTCTTGTATGAGTGGTAGACCAGATAACACCCCCATTAATATCACAAGCAAACGTGAGCTGCCCTACTTCGTCCAAAGCAACTCTGGCACTGCGGGTCATGCGAGAATTATTTAAATGCACTTTAACTCTGGCTAAGAGTTCATCGAGTTTTACGGGTTTATTGATATAGTCAACGCCACCCGCTTCCAAGCCTCTAACGACATCTTCACTCTCACTCAGCCCCGTCATAAAGATCACAGGGATATCAGCCAACTCACTGTTTTTTTTGAGTGCCTTACAAGCGTCAAAACCATCCATATTTGGCATAATCGCATCCATCAATACAATGTCAGGTGCCATCCGCTCAGCAATGGCTAACGCCTGGGCACCGTCCAGTGCTACAAAGACGGTATAACCTTCGCTGGCTAACACCTCATTGAGCATCCCTAATGAATCAGGGTTATCATCTGCGATCAATACAACCCCTTTAAGCTTATTATTGATCATCTGTTATTGCCTGTTTACAAAGAGAAATTATTTCTGAAAACTGATAACTACTGAAATGGCGACGCAAAGAGGTAACAAATTCAACAGCGATATTGGCGGCTTCCATTCGCTTTAATATGGTATCCATTCCAGAGACAAACCCAAGTTCAGCCATCGAAATAAGTTCTCTGCAGTCGTCATCACTGACACCATGATCAAAACTTTCATCACCAGACTTATCTTGTTTAGCAGTATTTTCAGCGCTATCTATCTTATGAATCTGATGCGTATCAGACTCATAACACCATTTTATGTTGAGCGCTGTAGCCACCTTGTCGAGCAATGCGTTGTCTCGGATAGGTTTACTCAGATAGTCATCATTGAGACGTATTTTACTTTCAGCCGACTCTGCATGCTCTGAGCCTTCAATCGCATCAGCAGAAACCATAATAATCGGGACTTTTACCTGCCGTTCACGGAGCACCCTAACCAATGTCCAGCCACTCATACCGGGCATCGAAATATCTAGTAAAAAGAGATCAATATCAGCAACACTATCGAAACTCAAACACTCATCCCCGCCCGTCGCTTCAAAAACAATAAAGCCCAAAGGTGAAAGGATTTCGCTGATAACGCCCCGGTGTGTAGGCTCATCGTCAACCACCATAATCGTGCGCCGCTTGCCAGCATAAGACTCTATACGTTTAATAGGTTCCGGGCGTATTAAAGGCTTAGCGACAGTGGGTAACATTAGCGACAGTTTGAAGGTACTCCCTACTTCCGGGACGCTCTGTAACGCGATATCCCCTCCCATAATTTCGCTCAGTAGTTTACAAATCGTTAAACCAAGCCCTGTTCCTGAAGTCTGGGGTGACCCGGGTTTTCTGATGCGCTCAAAGGGCTTAAATATGCGTTCTGACTCGTGGGGCGCTATGCCCACTCCGGTGTCACTGATCTTAAACTCCGCTACCTGATTGCGGTATCGCACCTCAAGCGTCACCTGACCTACCTGGGTATACTTAATCGCATTGGATAGCAGGTTAATTAAAATTTGACGTAGATGTTTCTCATCCACCGTAACCACCGGAGGAAGCTTACTTAGGGGAATATATTCGAATCGAATGCCTTTTGCGGCCGCCTGCAGACGGAACATCTCAATCAACTCCACAATAAGCCCCTGGAGTGACACTTGATCGCGCAAAATCTCTATTCGTCCCGCTTCGATTCTGGAAATATCCAGCAGCCCTTCAATTAAATCCGAAAGGTGATCGCCACTGCGTCGAATCACGCTGACTTTATCGCGATGTTCAGGTAATAAACGACGATCTTTTTCTAATATCTGCGCATACCCTAACAACGAATTAAGAGGGCTTCTTAACTCATGACTAATACCGGTTAAGTAACGGCTCTTTGCCTGGTTCGCCGCTTCAGCTACCTCTTTGGCTTTTTGTAAAGCCAGATCAGTCTCTCCATGAGCACCAATTTCTTTTTGCAGCAAATGGGTTTGACGTTGCGCATCATCTAATGCAAACAGGCGACTTTCATTAGCCAACACGAACAGCCAGATCAATACACCGACAATAATCAATAACAACCAGAAAAGCTGGGTCATGGTAGATGCCACAGCGGCTATGAGCTCGGTATCGCCTATCGGCATTTGTAAATAGACCAGTCCAAATAACGACGCAATGACACCAGCAATGAGAATAAGCAATCCTGAAAACTGCAAAACACTTCTATTCATTCGAGAGGCTATTGGCTGAGGTAACATGGCCGCGACTAAAGCCGCCACTTGTTCACCAAACCGGGCATCCACCTTACATTGATCATGGCAACGTGATTCAAGCGTGCAGCACAGAGAACAAATTGCGCCGCCATAAGCGGGGCACGACGCCATATCTTCAAACTCGAATTTGTTTTCACAGACTTTGCATTGCACCTCCGCGCTCTCGCCTGGTGACTGCGATCCTGCGTCAATAGACACCGCCGCTATCACAAGCGTATTGGGACGAGCGATGTAGAATCGACCCTTGGTACCGATGGCGATTAAAGGTGAAGCAATAAAAGCCGTCATTAACGCAATATAAGGAGACATCGCTTGCGCTAGTTCTCCTATTTCACCGATGTAAGCAACAATACCTACACAAGAGGCAATCAACATCGCACCCACACCCACGGGATTAATATCGTAAAGGTGCGCCCTTTTAAATTCGATATGCGGCGGACTCAACTTCAACGGCTTGTTGATGACCAGATCCGCTACCAATGTGCCGACCCAGGCTACCGCGACGTTGGAGTAGATCCCTAAAATATTCTCCAATGCTGCATAGATACCTAACTCCATCACCAAGAGTGCAATAACAACATTAAAGACCAACCAGACAACACGCCCGGGGTGGGTATGGGTTAAACGCGAGAAGAAATTAGACCACGCGATTGAACCTGCATAGGCATTGGTTACATTAATTTTTAACTGGCAGATAATAATGAATATACCCGTCATGGCGAGCGTCGCTGTAGGTGACTGATGCAAATATCCAAAGGCAATCAGATACATATGAACAGGATCATCAGCCAGTACTTCAGATATCCCGTGGTTGATAGCCAACACCGCTAGAAATGATCCCGCCATAATTTTCAAACTACCGGGAATAATCCACCCCGGCCCAGCTGAAATCAGGGCGAGCCACCAACGCACCCGGTTATCGGATTTTTTTTCGGGTAAGAAACGCAAAAAATCCACTTGCTCACCTATTTGAGCAATCAATGCGAATAATATCCCTGAAGCCGCTCCAAAAAAGAGCAGATTAAACCCTTCGCCCTGAATAGGTGCTGATCCGGAATACTCCACCCACTGGTCCACCGAAGACCACTCATTCCAAAGGATAAAGACGAAAGGTGTCAATTGCAGCACCAGCCAGAGAGGTTGGCTCCAGAGCTGAAATCGACTGATAAAGGTGATGCCATGGGTAACCAGCGGAATAATGACCAACGCACTCACCAGATAACCAATACTCAGAGGCAGGCCAAACAAGACGTCCAGCGCCGACGCCATAATGGCCGCTTCAAGAGCAAAAAATATAAAGGTAAAGGAGGCATAAATAAGCGAGGTAATAGTCGAACCAATGTATCCAAAGCCGGCACCCCTGCTAAGCAGGTCAATATCCACACCGTAGCGTGCCGCATAGTAGCTAATAGGCAATCCTGTGAGAAAGATAATAAACGACACCACCATGATGGCAGTAATAGCGTTATCAAACCCATAGCGGATGGTAATCGCCCCTCCTATTGCTTCTAATGCAAGAAAAGAGATCGCACCCAAGGCCGTATTAGAAACCCTTGTGACCGACCAGCGCCGCGCACTTTTTGAGGTAAAGCGAAGGGCATAGTCTTCTAAGGTTTGATTCGCCACCCAGCGATTGTATTTACGTCTGGCCTTGAATACATGCTGCTCATCCACTAAATACTGCTCTCAATTTAATAGCTTGCACTTAAATTTCCGTGTGCCGTATAAGCCAATACATAAATCATGCCAATAAACATACGTTAAATGACGTAGAAGGATGGTGTGATTAGCGAATTATAGCCTCCCGCAAAATTCAACATACTTTATCAGGACGACAACCTTGTCTGATTAAGTAACTTTAAAGAGGCTATCTCATGAGAAAACCTAGCAGTTCTCTTCTACCCAGTGTAATGCGCAGATGCTTCGCAAAAGGTTTGATGGCACTCCCGGCTGCGATTCTTCTCTCCAGTATCGGAATGTCCGCATCAGCGGCAAACGTCAATACAACCGGCTTGGCGGTAACGGATGAAACAGTAACGATCGGTATTTTACATTCGCTAACGGGAACCATGGCGATTAGTGAAACCGGCGCACAAGAAGCTGAAAAGTTAGCAATTTCGCAAATTAACGCCACGGGCGGCATTCTCGGTCGACAGATTAAAATCATCCAGGAGGATGGTGCGAGTGACTGGCCAACCTTCGCCGAAAAAAGCAGAAAACTACTAGTACAAGACAAAGTAGCCGCTGTATTTGGCGCATGGACATCGGCATCCCGTAAAGCGGTACTCCCTGTTTTTGAAAAAGAAAACGGTCTTTTATATTACCCCACCTTTTACGAAGGACTGGAGCAATCAAAAAACGTTATCTACACAGGACAAGAAGCCACACAACAAATCCTGGCAGGCCTGGATTGGGTAGCTAAAGAGAAAGAAGCCAAGACTTTTTACTTAATCGGCTCTGACTATATCTGGCCTAGAACGGCGATGAAAATTGCACGCAAGCACATTGAAAATGTACTGGGCGGTAAAGTAGTCGGCGAAGATTATAAGCCTTTAGGTAACACTCAATTTGGTTCTGTCATCAATAAGATACGTTTGAAAAAACCTGATGTTATCTATGCTGCAGTGGTAGGTGGGAGCAACGTTGCCTGGTTTAAACAGTTGAAAGCAGCCGGCATCACATCCAAAAAACAGACCCTGCTGACAATTTCGGTAACAGAAGATGAAGTATTGGGTATTGGTGGAGAAAACCTTGAAGGCTTCTACTCCATCATGAAGTACTTCCAAAGCCAGGATAACCCTAACAACAAAGCCTTTGTTGCTGCATTCAAAGAAATGTGGGGCGAAGACAGTGTTATGGGTGACGTAACTCAGGCGGCCTACCTTGGCCCATGGTTATGGAAAGCTGCTGTTGAAAGAGCCGGTTCCTTTGATATCGACAAGGTCGTTGCTGAGTCTGAAAAAGGTGATATCGAGCTGACAACAGCACCCGAAGGCTACGTGAAACTGCACAAAAACCACCATTTGTGGAGCAAAGCCCGCGTTGGCGAATGGAGCAAAGATGGTCAGGCGACAGTGGTATACACCTCCGAGTTGATCGAACCAAATCCATTCCCTGCTGGCTATCAATAAATTTTAATCGCTGGTTTCTTAGTCACCTCCGATTAAAAGCCAGCAAAATTTAACGCCACAATCGCGAACAAGGACGTTCGCTTATCTATCCAAAGATTAACGTTGTTACAAAATTTCAGTCATAAGCGCAAACAAAGTATCACTTGATCTTTGTCTCTCTTGGCTAAATTTGGGGAATTAATAATGGACGCATATACAAGTAGTGAATTGATATCAATATTTGCTATGCAGGGTTTTTCTGGCATTAGTTTGTTCAGTGTTCTTTTGCTAATGGCCTTAGGTTTAGCGATCATTTTTGGTCAAATGGGTGTGATAAACATGGCCCACGGTGAATTTATGACCGTCGGGGCTTACACAACCTATTTCATGGCGACTCTTACCGAAACCTACTTTCCGGCATTCATGCCTTATTATTTTGTCTTTGCCATCGTCGTGGCATTTATTGTGGCAGGCATATTGGGCTACCTCGCTGAGTTTGCACTTATCAGGCACCTCTACAAAAGACCGCTTGATACCTTGTTAGCCACCTGGGGATTAAGCCTCATCATGCAACAATCATTTCGGTCACTATTCGGCGCCAGAGAAGTAAGCCCAACGTTACCTGAGTGGTTGTTAGGTTCATATCAACCCACAGAGACGATCTACATACCGATCAATGGCATGTTCGTACTGGGGTTAACGGCGGTAGTCACTCTCGGCGTTTACTATCTGATGTTTAAATCGCGATGGGGACTGCGCGTTAGAGCTACCACGCAGAATCGGGTCATGAGCGGTGCGGTGGGGATTAACACTAAAAAAGTTGACCGTTATACGTTTGCATTAGGCTGTGGTATCGCCGGCATCGCAGGAGCGGCCTTTACCACTATCGCTTCAACCGGACCCACAACGGGCACTCTGTATATTGTTGATACCTTTATGGTGGTTGTCTTTGGCGGCGCGGCAAGCTTATTCGGCACCATTGCCTCAGCGTTCTCTATCGCACAGGCACAATCGATTCTTGAATTCTTCATCAGCGGGTCTATGGCAAAAGTCTATACCTTGCTCGCCCTAGTCGTGATTTTAATGTTTAAGCCAGAAGGACTATTCGCCAGTAAAGTTCGCCGTTAGGCCAAGCTTTACTCTCAATGTAAAAAACTAACAGTAGCCAGTCACTATTTACATTGACCTTTGATGCGTCCTGGAGAGAGTTATGAGCTTCGTATATGAAAAAATAATGGGCGGAAAGAAAGGCCTGACCGGCTTTATCATTCTTGCCACATTAATATTGATAATATTCCCACTATTTCTGGATGCATTCCGTCTTAATCTGGTTGGAAAATATCTCACTTATGCCTTTGTAGCGGTCAGTTTGGTGTTGTTGTGGGGCTATGGCGGAATACTCAGTCTGGGCCAGGGGATATTCTTTGGTTTAGGCGGGTATGCCATGGCGATGTTTCTGAAACTTGAAGCCTCATCCCCGGAAAATACCACGATACAATCCACCCCGGGCATACCCGATTTTATGGACTGGAATCAGCTAACAGAACTTCCCTGGTTCTGGGAACCCTTCACCAGTTTTACCTTTACTATTCTGGCGGTATTAATAGTACCCGCCGCGTTTGCATACATCATTGGCTCTGCCATGTTCAAGCGCCGCGTCGGGGGTGTGTATTTTGCGATTATCACACAGGTTATCGCCGTCATACTCACCGTGCTTATTGTCGGCCAACAAGGTGTCACCGGCGGCATAAACGGCATCACCGACTTGCGTACACTGCATGGCTGGGACATTACCTCAGATAGCGCCAAAAATATTTTTTACTTTATCAATTGCGGCCTGTTACTAACCGTCATATTGGCGTCAAGATTTATTCTCACCAGTAAATTCGGGCGTATTTTATTAGCGATTCGAGACAAAGAAGACCGGGTCAGGTTTTCGGGATATGACGTCGCTAATTTCAAAATATTTATCTTCTGCTTTGCTGCCATGATCTCCGCCATAGGGGGAGCCATGTTTACCCTGCAGGTAGGCTTCATGTCGCCTTCATTTGTCGGCATTGTGCCGTCCATTGAAATGGTCATATTTGCCGCCGTGGGTGGCCGAATGTCACTGATTGGGGCGGTCTACGGAACGTTATTAATTAATTACGGAAAATCAGCCTTCTCGGAATCCTTCCCGGAGATGTGGTTATTCCTGATAGGTGGGTTATTTATCGCCGTTGTCATGCTATTCCCGAACGGACTGGCAGGCCTATGGAATGATTATGGTCACCACATCACCAATAAGTTTGTTTTTATATCAAAAGCATTTAGCAAGTTAGTACCTCAATCATTACTTAAAAAAGTGGAGGATGCGCGCTAATGAACATGCACACAAATACTGACTTTACCTTATCCATAGAAGACCTGACGGTTTCATTCGATGGTTTTAAAGCAGTCGATAATCTCAACTTCTATCTCGATAAAAACGAACTGCATGTCATTATCGGCCCTAACGGCGCAGGTAAAACAACCGTTCTTGATCTGATTTGCGGCAAAACAAAAGCGACTTCCGGCAGCATCAAGTTCTTGAATAGCGAACTGACAGGCTTATCGGAACACGCCATCGTACGAGCGGGCGTTGGCCGGAAATTTCAAACACCTTCAATCTACGAGAACCTGACCGTACTTGAAAACCTGGAAGTATCCTACCCGCATGGCCGGGGAGTGTTGGGGTCGTTACTGTTCAAACGTAATAAAAAGGTCTTGGATAAAATCCATGAAATAGCTAAAGAGATCATGCTCGAGCAAGCGCTGGATACCGAAGCGGGATTGTTAAGCCATGGACAGAAGCAATGGTTAGAAATAGGAATGCTGCTAATTCAGGATCCACAACTGCTGATGCTCGATGAACCGGTCGCGGGAATGAGCGTAAAAGAGAGAGAGCAAACAGCAAAGCTGCTCAATAAAATCAGCCAGGGGCGCTCTGTGCTGGTTATCGAGCATGACATGGAGTTTGTCGCCCGCATCGCCCACAAAGTAACCGTGCTCCACCAAGGAAAAATTCTAGCCACAGGTGACATGGAAAAGGTGCAAAACGACCCTAAAGTGATTGAAGTATATCTGGGTCATTAGAACAAGGCTGCGTTTTTTAACGCGCTACGTGGTCTGGAAAATCATACATTATTAATAGGTGAGTATATGTTAAGCGTCTCTAATTTGAAGGTGTGCTACGGACAAAGTGAAGTCATAAGTGATCTGACTTTCAACGTACCGAAAAACGAAACCTTGGCCATTATGGGCCGCAATGGCATGGGTAAAACCACGCTATTTAAATCACTGATTGGCATATTACCCTCCTCTGAAGGCGTGATTGAAATAGACGGCGTAGACGTCTCGACATTCGAAAGTTACCAGCGTGTTGAGAACGGCATAGCGTACGTACCTCAAGGCCGAATGATCTTTCCGAATCTAACCGTCAAGGAAAATATTGAGACCGGCATGGAGGTTTCAAAACTTAAAGAAATCCCCGACGACATTTACGCCCTCTTTCCTGTGCTCAGAGAGATGCGCCACCGTAAAGGCGGAAACCTTTCCGGAGGCCAGCAACAGCAGCTTGCCATAGCACGAGCACTGGTAACCAACCCCAAAGTATTGCTGTTGGATGAGCCTACTGAAGGTATTCAGCCATCCATCATTAAAGACATCGCCCGCATCCTAAATGAAATCAAGCAGCTCAGAGACATCACCATCATCGTTTCGGAACAGGTACTGAGCTTCACCATGGCAATAGCAGATCGGATCATAGTGATTGATAAAGGTGAATTTATTCATGAAGACATGCGAGATCAGGTCGACAGTGATCAGATCAAAAAATATCTATCAGTTTAAGAAAATGACTTTTTAACCAAACCAATAAATAACGACAACGTCTGCATAGCATTATCAAGCAAATAATTAATAACACACTGGGTTAAATTAGGAGCCTAAAATGACTGACACTATTATTAAAGTTGACCTTAAAAGATCAGCCTATGAGAACGAAAATATTCATAACCGCTGGCATCCGGATATTCCGATGGCGGCCATGGTTAAACCCGGTGATGATTTTAAAATAGAGTGCGTCGACTGGACCGGCGGACAGATCAAAAATAATGATGACGCCTCAGATGTAAGGGACGTCGACCTAACGCAAGTTCACTTTTTATCGGGTCCTGTTGGCGTTGAAGGCGCGGAACCTGGCGACCTGCTGGTCGTTGATATCTTAGATATTGGCACCTTTGATGACAGCCAATGGGGTTTTAATGGTTTCTTCTCTAAGAAAAACGGGGGCGGCTTTCTCGACGAGCACTTTCCTGAAGCACAAAAATCCATCTGGGATTTCAACGGCATGTTCACCAGCTCTCGTCACATACCCGGCGTCGAATTTGCAGGCATGATTCACCCAGGCCTGATTGGTTGCCTGCCGTCAAAAGAGTTGCTCAACAACTGGAATACCCGAGAAAAAGAACTGTACGATACCGAACCGGATAGAGTACCTCCGCTGGCAGCACTTCCCTATGTTGACACGGCTCATATGGGCAGAATGAAACCTGATGAGGCGAAAATAGCCGCCGCCGAGGGAGCCCGTACCGTTCCTCCCCGAGAGCATGGCGGAAACTGCGATATAAAAGATCTATCGCGCGGCTCTAAAGTGTACTTCCCCGTTTATGTTAAAGACGCCGGTCTGTCAGTGGGCGATCTTCACTTTAGTCAGGGCGACGGCGAAATTACTTTCTGCGGCGCTATTGAAATGGCTGGATGGATTCACCTGCGCGTCAATTTAATCAAGGGAGGCATGGAAAAATATGCCATTAAAAACCCAATTTTCAAACCGAGCCCTATCACGCCTAAATATGATGACTACCTGATTTTTGAAGGTATATCCGTTGATGAGCAAGGCAAACAGCACTACCTTGATGTGAATGTGGCCTACCGACAAGCCTGCTTAAACGCCATCGAGTATCTTAAGAAATTTGGTTACTCAGGCGCCCAGGCCTACTCCTTACTCGGCACCGCGCCGGTTCAAGGCCATATTAGTGGCGTGGTCGATATCCCCAACTCCTGCGCTACTCTCTGGCTCCCGACCGATATCTTTGAGTTTGATATCAAACCCAATGCCGACGGCCCCACTAAATTCCTTGATGGCAGCGTAACTATGCCTCTGGCGCCTGATATCAAATAATAACGAGAGGTCAATATGCCCGTTTATGATTATAAATGCGCCGAGCACGGTTTATTTTACGAGCTGGCCAGTATCGACGATCATGCAAAACCGATGCCCTGCCCTGAATGTCAGAGCTTGTCTGCACGCATTATCATTTTGTCTCCGAGTATTCTTAATATGCCTAAGGAGAAAAAACAGGCTATAGAGCTTAATGAAGCAGCTAAACATGAACCGCAGCATTCTACGGTGGATTCCCGCGCAGAGAATGCAGATAAATTAAAGCATGGCTGCGGTTGCACACATAAGAAACGCGGCTCTAAACTTATGTATACGGCTGACGGCAACAAGATGTTCCCATCAATGCGACCCTGGATGATTAGCCACTGAGACCCAATCGACTTGCCCCACAGACTGCGTGTGGGGCTTTTTTATTCTGGCCAGCCTAATACAGCAACACCCCGCCATATTCTTATATTTTTCGATTATTTGCATCACATTATCTGCGATTTCCCGGCGTTTTTTAACGCGAAAATTCAGGATAATCTTCCTGCATAACTTTTTGATATTGCATAGTAATACATGTTTTCTTCGACGAAGAAAGCGAACCACTCAGAAGATTCTACGGTGGCTCATCCCCTTGCTTACGGAGAACGCTGAGTGGCTGGGCCTTCAAAGGCATACTCGCCATTGAAGCGCGACAGTACAAAATCGCGGTAACTTTGATTTTTGCAGCAATAGGCACGCACGTGCCAGCGCATGCCTTCAAATACAAGGCTGTGAGGTTCTATGATCCGGCTTTCATATTCTGGGTTGCTGATGGAGGTGTAGCCGATATCGAGCCTTAATTTGTCTCGAATAGCGCGAATAATCGGTTGTACTAATGCGGGGGATATTTTGCGTAGTGGTGCATCCAGATGAGTAAAACCTGTTTCTGCAATAGACACGTGTTCGGGATGTTGGCTATGTAAGAGGGTTTGATTGTATTCGTCGATACTGCCCAGCGAATAGTGAGGCGTGAATACGGCGGTGGGTACGTACCCTTTCAGGGACGCGTTGTATTGCAGATTAGAGGGATGCAGCTTCTGGTATTGATGGATAATGCGAAAGCGTCCACTTTCAATAAAGCCGGGGTCTTTAGGGTTACTCATCAGCACTCCATACTGCTATTAGCTATTCCGTAGCGGTGTTTCACAACAAAGTTGCGGAGTAAGCATAAGCGCTATTGAACAGAAAGCAACTGCATCAGGTAGCCCATCCACACCCGTCTTTTTTTTCCTGTGTTTAAATATTAGATTATTCTAATATTACAAGGCTATAATAAACCCACGTTATGTTGCACAACGAAAAATCAGTCAACACCTGGAAAGAGGCTAAGTCATGAAAATTGCCGTTACCAGCCAGAATCGCAAAACGGTCACTGAACATGCAGGCGTCTGTCGAAAATTCTGGATATTCACCGTTAAAGAAAACCAGATCCTGAGCAAGCAGTTGTTAGAGTTACCCAAAGAGCAATGCTTTCGAGAAAGCAATCCTAATGCTGAACATCCTCTGGATGACATCGATGTTCTCATTACGGCCGGTATGGGTAGCGGCCTCACTCAGCGATTAAAGAGAAAAGGAATTCAAGCGCTACTCACCGAGATGAGCGATCCGGTCGAAGCAGTAAACCAGGCGCTTCAGGTGTCGCTTCATGAGAAGGAGTCGCCACTGAATAATGGCGATTAATATCATCAATAGAAAAAACGATTCAGAGCCTGCCACCTTTTAACCAGCATTCCCCGTGATTACGGGGAATGCTATGCATTAAAACACCTCAAATTTTAAGACATGTAAGGTGTGATTTTTTTCAGGCATTCGGGATTAGTGATGATTTGCTGCATTTCAGGTGTGATCTGGTAGTGGTCCAGACGTAATTTTTGCCTGAGATACATAAGCAGCGCGGCTCTTACCGGTATGATTCTCTGGCCATTTTCCATCTGGTGGTCTATTTCGATCATACGACGCAGTTCGGGCCTAAAGCGTGGATCAGGCTCGATAATGAGGTCTAGCCAGGTGTTCCAGAGCTCGTCTTGTGCGGCGAAATGGGTTGCGGGGCCTTCGAAAGTGTACTCACCATTAAAACGTAATAGCACGAAATCTCGATAGCCTTGATGCTTTTCACAATAGGCGCGTACGCGCCAGCACATGCCTTCAAATACAAGGCTGTGGGGTTCTATGATTCGGCTTTCATATTCGGGATGGGCAATTGAAGTGTATCCAACATTTATCCTTAATTTATTGCGGATTGCTCGAATGACAGGTTGCACCAGCGCGGGTGATATTTTGCGTAGCGGAGCATCCAGATGGGTAAAACCTGTCTCAACGAGTGATACATCTTCCGGGTGCTGGCTTTGAGAAAGTATGTGAGCATATTCATCAATTCTCCCTTGCGAATGGCAGGGTGCGAAAACTGCTGTAGGCACATAACCTTTCAATGAAGCACTGTATTGTAGATTTTCTGGATAATGCTTTTGATATTGTTGCAGAATATATGAAGCAGTCTGACGGCTTATTTCCAGTATATTTTGCAGATTCTTTGTGTTGACCCGGCCTTCCCACAGTATAAATACTTCGATAATGCGAAACCGCCCGCCTTCTATAAAGCCAGGCTCTTTGAGATTATTCATCAGCGCTCCATACTACTATTGACCACTCCGTGGTTACTGCGCCAAGGATAAGCTTTATTGGTGGTAAAGCAATGCGAGTGGTCGACCCCAGCCTTAGCTAGTCCGTTGTAACATCTGAAAAAAATCATAAAAACCTTTGCGAGATTAAAAACATTACTTTGCTCTATCTGACAAGCGTAGTACGACCAACATAGATAGGCGTTATACATATATTAGTTTAATGTGGGGGCTTTGAAATGAGTGAGGTACTTAAAATTACCTTAAAATTTTAATGTAATTTTGCACGAAGAAGAGAATACCCTCCAAAATATTGAGATAGTCAGCTCCAATAGAAAAAATCTATAGATCTGATTGAAATATACTTATAACATATATTTTAGAATTTGCTAAATTAGATATCGCTAAACAGACAAGCACAGTAATATTATCGAAAATATAGAGAAAACTGTAATTTAGAGACTGATTAATTTAGTCGACAACAACATACCGTTACCCTGCCAAGGGTAGCGGTATGTTTGTAACAGGAGATTAGCCGTGAGTGATAAGAAAGGAAACCCGGTCACCCCTCAGGTTACGGCCTTTTTTGACGAGCCGACCAACACCTTTAGTTATGTGATCCGTGATCCGCTGTCTGATGCCTGCGCGATTATCGATTCGGTACTGGATTTTGACTATGCCAGTGGTCGTACCGATGTACGCTCAGCCAACCAGATCATCGATTTTATAAGATCAGAACAGCTTCAGGTCAAGTGGATTATGGAAACCCATGTTCACGCCGATCATCTTTCTGCCGCACCTTATTTACAGGCGCAACTCGGCGGTAAAACCGGTATAGGCGCCAACATAGTTCTGGTGCAGGAAACCTTCGGCAAAGCCTTTAATGCCGGCACTGAATTTGCCCACGATGGCAGTCAGTTTGACCGCTTGTTTGAAGGTAATGATCATTTCAGTATTGGCCAGTTAGAGGGCACTGTGCTGCACACTCCGGGGCATACACCTGCCTGTCTGACCTATGTGATCGGTGATGCGGCCTTTGTCGGTGATACCTTGTTTATGCCTGATTACGGCACAGCGCGCTGTGACTTCCCCGGCGGCGACGCCAAAATACTTTACCACTCTATTCAGAAGGTTCTTAGCCTGCCGGAGAGCACTCGTCTGTTCCTCTGTCATGATTACAAGGCACCCGGCCGTGAGTCTTTCGAACATCAGACATCGATAAGTGAGCAGCGCCAACACAACATACATGTACACGAAGGTATCAGCGAAGACGAGTTTGTCCAGATGCGAACGGCACGCGATGCCACCCTGAATATGCCGGCACTGATTCTACCGGCGGTACAGGTCAACATGCGCGGCGGCGACATGCCTGCGCCTGAAAAAAACGGCCAGATTTATCTTAAAGTACCTATCAATTTATTTTAACCCCTGAGGTGTTATATGGAAATCAAACAACTAGAACCCGGATTTAGTATCTGCCATGCGATCTACCCTGCTGACATGGCGGAGGTCAAAGCGAATGGCTTTCTCTCTATTATCTGCAACCGCCAGCCGGGTGAAGCTGAGGATCATTCTGATGATGCTGCTCTGCGCAAAGCCGCTGAAGAGGCAGGTCTGGAATGGTGTGAAATCCCGGTAACTCCAGGCGAATACACACCCGATGCTATTGAAGCATTCGGACACGCGATAGAAACGCTGCCGACACCTATTCTTGCTTTCTGCCGCACTGGCCGCCGTGCAATATCCCTTTGGGCGCATACTCAGGCACAAAAAGCAGATTGTGATATTGGCCCTCTTCTGCAGGCAGCACATGCGGCCGGGCATGATTTATCGGATCAACATGACGCCTTAATCAAACGCTAAATCTGACGAGCGACTCAAGAGATCAGAGTTAACATCAAACGAGTCCTCCCATGCCGGAATGGTTACCGGACTATCGCCTCACGACCTTTAATCCGGCCCTCGAACCCACAACAGCAAAGTGACTTGATTACGCGCTAACAGCGAATAATTGGCGAGCCTTATCAGGCTCTATTATTTTAACAGGTACCCTTTTATGACAATTATTAATTTCACCCCGCTGCCAGCTCTGTTGGGCGGATCCCTGATCGGTCTGGCAGCTGCTTTCCTGCTGCTGGCTCAGGGCCGCGTAGCCGGTATTTCCGGCATCGCTGGCGGTATCATATACCCCGAAGACAAGAACGATATTAGCTGGCGGCTGATGTTTGTTCTGGGGCTGGTACTCGGCGGCTTTATCTACCAGTGGATGGGGTTCGGCGTCGGGGTCGGGCATATCCGGGCGATCGTCGATACACCGCTGCTAATCATCGGTGGCCTCCTGGTCGGGATCGGCACCCAGATAGGTACCGGCTGCACCAGCGGCCATGGCATCTGCGGCCTGGCGCGGCGCAGCCCACGTTCCTTAGTTGCCACGCTATGCTTTATGGGAAGTGCAGTGGTCACTGTCTATGTCGTACGTCATCTGTCGGGAGTTGCCTAATGTCAAACCTGTTTCGCCTGTTAACCGCACTGGCAGCCGGTACTCTGCTGGGTCTTGGGTTGGCGGTGTCGCAAATGATCGATCCTGCCAAAGTGTTGAATTTCCTTGATATCTTTGGAAACTGGGACCCATCGCTGGCTTTTGTTATGGCGGGAGGCCTGGCAGTCAACGCACTCATAACGCCATTCATTCTTAAGCGTCAGCGGCCGTTGCTGGCAGAATTTTTCCGTCTGCCCTTGAAGGTAGAGATCGACAAAAGAATCATCATCGGCGGCATACTGTTCGGCATCGGCTGGGGTCTGGCCGGCTATTGCCCAGGCCCGATAATTACCTCACTGAGCTTTATTGACCGTGATATTCTGATTGTGTTTATCGCTTTTGTGGTGGGTACTTTTGCATCCCGCTGGGCACTTGCGCATACTAAAAACACCGCTTAATAAGAGGCGTTTTATTACCGAGGATCAGGTGGCCCATATCCTCGGCGAGCACGCGGGGATTTTCAGCCAGTGTTGACGCAAGGCTTTCCAGACCGGTATCAAGACTTTCTGGATATCTTCGGTGTTGTTACCGAGCATCCGCACCACCAGCAGATTATCCACCCAGGTCGCTCCTACCGGCAATTGTGGATCAAATGTTTCCAATATAGAACGTACCAGCTCAAGCGAGTCGGCATCGATAACACCCGCAATCAGGGTGGCATTCATGGCGTAACCACGTAACCCTGCCGCACTGTTAATAAGCCCGTTACCCTGAGTGCTCATGCGGTCTATCAGGGTGATCTCTCCGTCGATATAGACACGGGTTCTGGCATCAATACTGCCATGTGTAAAAGCTTCCTGTATCGCGGGCCGACCCAGACACTGCAACTCCCAGCCGATAAAGCGGCTTCCCTGCTCCAGATAAATATCGCTGTGAATTTGTGCATGCGCACCGGGGAAACAGATATTTTCTTGTGGAAACCACTCCAGAATACTGTCTTTTTCGACCGTTAACGTCTGCTGCTGATACGCCATTTTTTCATCTGATCGATAATATTTGGTCGCCCCCGGTGTGGTAAGCAACGCGTGTGAGCCGCTGTGCGTTCGTACCCGGATATCCAGTTGATCGCCACCGACAACGCCACCCGGAGGATGCAGTATGTACGTATGGCAAGGGCTGCCTTCGGGATAGAGAGAGCGTTGAACCGCTAACGGACCGCGCTGCAGCCGTTCGACTAAACGCGTTTTGTCCTGTCGAAAGCGGTAACCCAGCTGTAGCTGCGCTTTCCAGCCAGTGCCGGAAGGAGGCTGATTTTCGGCCTGCTGATTTTGAACTGACGGATTGCTAACTGGCGCGTTCATACGGTCAGGTACTTTTTGACCAGCTCGTCGTCCAATGTAGCTATCTCACCACCGGCAACATTGCGGCCCCGATCAAGCAGACAAAAATGATCACCAACTTTACGCGCAAAGGGTAGTTTTTGTTCGACCAGCAGCACAGTAAGCCCCATTTCACGGTTCAGCTTACAAATAATATCGCCTATTTCGGTCACCACATTAGGCTGGATACCTTCGGTGGGTTCATCCAGAATTAACAACTTAGGATTAACCACCAATGCACGCCCTATCGCTAACTGTTGCTGCTGCCCGCCCGACAGATCACCACCCCGGCGGTGCATCATTTCAGCCAACACCGGAAAAAGATCAAATATGTAGTCGGGGATTTTACGGTCATTACGGGCTCTGACGGGCAACCCTATTTGTAGATTTTCTTCGACACTAAGGAGCGGAAATATTTGTCGCCCTTGTGGTACATAACCAATACCCATCCGTGGACGCTGCTCGACTGAAGCTTTTAGCAGATCTGCTCCGTCCAGCATCATGCTGCCGCTTTTAACGGCCTGATGCCCCATAATACATTGCAGCAAGGTGGTCTTACCCACACCATTACGCCCCATCAGAACGGTACATTGCCCCTCCTGCACATGCAGATCAACATCCCAGAGGGTATGACTTTGGCCATAAAACTGATTTAAGCCTTCAATTTTCAGCATCAATTACTCTCCCAGATAAACTTCGACCACTTTTGGGTCTTGCTGCACTTTACTCATCGTTCCTTCGGATAGAACGCTCCCCTGATGCAGCACGGTGACGGTACGATCTTTACCTGCCAGATTACGTACAAAATCCATATCATGCTCAACCACGACAACGGAATGGCGACCCGCCAGCGAGATTAACAACTCAGCAGTGCGGTCCATCTCCTGATGCGTCATACCGGCGACAGGTTCATCCACCAGCAGTAAACGGGGTTTTTGCATCAACAGCATGCCAATCTCCAGCCACTGTTTTTGTCCGTGGGATAAACGCCCCGCCAACATTTGTGTGTTGGCCTGCAAACCAATCAACTCAATAGTCTCGAGCAACATCGCACTTTGTTCGCTGTTGAGACGGGCATTGAGGATCGACCATACATTACGGTTACCCGCCATCGCCAATTCGAGGTTTTCCCAGACGCTGAGTTCTTCAAATACAGTAGGCTTTTGAAACTTCCGGCCGATTCCCGCTTGTGCGATCGCCGGTTCATCCATTTCTAGTAAATTGATTGTCTGGCCAAACCAGGCGGAACCGCTATCAGGCTGAGTTTTACCGGTGATGATATCCATCATGGTGGTCTTACCGGCACCATTGGGGCCGATAATGCAGCGCAACTCGCCATCATTGATATACATATTCAGGTTATTGATGGCTTTAAAGCCATCAAAACTCACCGTAATATCTTCAAGATAGAGCAGTACATTATGAGAGACGTCCAGCTTGGGTGCCTGTGCCGGCACCAAGAACGGGTACACATGATGCCGGTCTGTGATCTGCTCTAAGGTTGAAATAATGCTCATGCTGGCACCTCTTTATGGCGTTTCAATCCCGCTATTAATCCGGTCACACCTTTAGGTAATAGCAGGGTGACGAGTACGAAAATGCCACCCAGTGCAAATAGCCACACTTCCGGCAGTTCGGCCGTAAAGTAGGTTTTGGCATAATTAATCAGTAGTGCGCCAATCACAGCACCGTACAAGGTTGCCCGACCGCCGACCGCGACCCAGACGACGATTTCAATGGAATTAATCGGTGAGAATTCATTAGGATTGATGATGCCAACTTGCGGTACATACAGCGCACCAGCGACACCCGCTAACATGGCGGAGATAACAAAAATCCAGAGTTTTACATTTTCGACCCGATAACCCATAAAGCGGGCACGTGACTCGGAATCACGTACGGCAATACAGACACGCCCTAAGCGGCTATTCATCAGATAACGGCAGATCAGATAACCGATGGCTAACGCCACAGCAGACAAAACAAACAGCGCAATGCGCGTGGTATCTTCCTGTAGTGAGAAACCTACCAGGTCTTTAAAGTCTGTCAGGCCGTTATTCCCACCAAAGCCCATCTCATTACGATAGAACGCCAGCATCAGTGCGTAGGTCATGGCCTGTGTAATGATGGATAAATACACCCCCGAGACGCGGGAACGAAACGCCAGCCAACCAAAGATAAACGCCAGCAGCCCCGGCACTAGCATAATCATAATAGCGGCAAACCAGAACTGGTCGAAGCCCTGCCAAAACCACGGCAATTCCTTCCAGTCTAAAAACACCATAAAGTCGGGAAGTTCAGGATTACCGTACACGCCACGGTCGCCTATCTGGCGCATCAGGTACATACCCATCGCATAGCCACCCAGCGCAAAAAATGCACCGTGGCCTAAGGTGAGTATGCCCAAATAGCCCCACACCAGATCGACAGCAACGGCGAGTAATGCCAGCGTCAGATATTTACCCATCAAGGTGACGGTGTACGTGGGTACATGCAGCGGGTGATTTTCCGGCACCATCAGATTAAATATCGGTACCAGAATAGCCATGATCAGCAACACAAGCATCATGATCTGACCACCCCGGTCATTTTTCAATATATTCAGCAGTCTCATGATCTAACCCTCTGCCGCACGGCCACGTTGCGGGAATAACCCGCGTGGGCGTTTCTGAATAAACAAAATAATAAAAATCAGCATCAATACTTTGGCCAGCACAGCGCCAGCCCAGGGTTCGAGTACCTTATTAGCCACACCCAGCGTAAGCCCGGCCACCAGCGTGCCCCACAGATTACCCACGCCGCCAAAGACAACCACCATAAAGGAGTCGATAATATAAGCCTGCCCCATATTAGGGCCTACATTGGTTAGCTGAGACAACGCGACTCCCGCGATACCCGCCACGCCAGAGCCCAGCCCGAAGGTGAGAGCGTCGACTCGATTCGAACGTACGCCCATGGCACGCGCCATCGCACGGTTCTGCGACACAGCACGTACTTGTAAGCCCAACGCGGTTTTCTTCAGTACTAACAAGAGTGCCACGAACACCATTAAGCAGAAGACAATGATATATAAACGACTCAGGGTTAATGAGAACACCGGGTTAATCTGGATAAGCCCGCTCATCCATTCGGGTGTTTCAACACTGCGGTTCAGTGGCGAGAAAATCGAGCGCACTGCCTGCTGTAAAATAAGACTAATACCAAAGGTTGCTAATAATGTTTCCAGCGGACGACCATAAAGAAAGCGAATCACACCCCGCTCTATCGCTATACCGACCAAACCCGAGACTAAAAATGCCGCAGGAATGGCAACTAAAATTGACCATTCGATATGATTCGGCATTAATAGTTGAATCACATAGGTGGTGTAAGCTCCGATCATAATCAGCTCACCATGCGCCATGTTAATCACACCCATCACGCCAAAAGTGATGGCTAAACCGATACCCGCCAATACCAGCACTGAACCCAGGCTCAAACCAAAATAGAGCGTTTCGAGCCAGCCGTAGTACTGCACCTTGTCTTCGATACCTTTCAGCGCAATCTGTGCCTGTTTATTCAGCGCACTTGCCTCTGGGGTATCTAGTGTCTCTGTAGCATCGATAAACGTCACCAACGCACCGCGAGATTCCTGTTCTAATGAGCCATTGAGTTGCTCAATCGCATTGCTGATCAAGACTTCATCGCTGCTTTTCATATCATTAATGGCGAGTGCAATCCGAATCATCTCCCGGACTTTTTTACTCTCTTCAATGGTAAATCGAGCCTTCAACGCCAGCACTGTATCGGGTGTAATATCTTTCAACAGATCACGCACAGCATTTTCACGCTGCTGCGGGTCATTGGAATTTAACCCCAATTCCGCCAGAATCCGGTTGATTTGACCTCGTAAATTGTTGTTCAGTATTATCTTTTTATAATCTCGCTTTTTCTTAATAAGCTGTTCGGCACCCGCCAAATCTATCGCTATTTTCCCCGTGTCGTAATCGGCAATAATATAGAGCTGCTTTTCTTTTTTGTGGTAGTACAACCGGCTATCTAACAACAGATGTAAAAGTTCAGCGGTACGCGGCTGAGATTGCTCTACCAGCACATCCAGAGCCCGACTTTTGTCGTCAAAAGTCTTACTCATCAACAACCGGCTCACCTCGTCCAATTTCGCATTTGGCGCTGTACCTGCCATGGAGAAACCAGCCGACATTAAGAAAAAGATGACAATGCAGCTCAGTAAATATCGATGAAGGGTGCGGAAGTTAACGGTCATAAATCTAAATCTCTGGCGACAAAAAACGGAAGGAGTCGGCCTATTAATGAATAGACCGGCTCCCGGGTACAAAACTATTACTTAAATGATCATTGAGAAAATCAACATCCGGGTAACAGCGCTAATTATCAGTTCTGATTAAAAGTTCTAATTCAAAGCTCTGATTAAAAGCTCCGATTAAAAGCTCTGATTAAAAATTCTGACCTGAACATTTAGCTGTTTTGACGTTGTAGTTACCGCACGACAAAGGTGCTCTCCAATCAGAAATCAGGTCTTTTGAACCTTCAAGGAAATCAGACCATGCATCACCCGCCACGGTACCTGCCGTATTCCATACAACAGCAAACTGACCATCGTCCTGAATTTCACCAATCAACACGGGCTTCGTAATGTGATGGTTAGGCATCATGGTGGCGTATCCACCTGTCAGGTTTGGAACAGCAACACCAATAATGGCTTCCTGTACGGCTGCCGGGTCTGTTGTACCGGCTTTGGTTACCGCTTTTACCCACATATTGAAACCTAAATAATGGGCTTCCATCGGATCGTTAGTGACACGATCTTCATTTTTAGTATATTTATGCCATGCATCGATAAATTCATCATTGGCTTCACTATCGACACTCATGAAGTAATTCCATGCCGCTAAATGCCCGACTAACGGCCCGGTATCAATACCGGAAAGCTCTTCTTCACCTACCGAGAAAGCAACAACCGGGATATCAGAAGCAGCGACGCCCTGCGAACCCAATTCCTTATAGAAAGGCACGTTGGCATCACCATTGATAGTAGACACCACGGCGGCTTTCTTACCGGTAGATCCGAATTTTTTGATATCTGAAACAATCGACTGCCAGTCAGAATGTCCGAATGGCGTGTAGTTGATCATGATGTCTTCAGCCGCGACACCTTTCAATTTAAGGTACGCTTCGAGGATTTTATTGGTGGTGCGCGGATAGACGTAATCTGTTCCCGCCAGCACCCAACGTTCAACACCTTGAGCCATCAGGTAATCAACCGCAGGAATCGCCTGCTGGTTAGGCGCTGCGCCGGTGTAAAATACGTTTTTCGAAGACTCTTCACCTTCGTACTGTACCGGGTAAAACAATAGGCTATTGGTTTCTTCAAACACCGGTAAAACGGACTTGCGGGATACCGACGTCCAACAGCCGAAAACAGCATCGACTTTATCTTTTGAGACTAGCTCACGTGCCTTCTCAGCAAACAACGGCCAGTTAGAGGCAGGATCAACCACCACTGCTTCCAGCTTTTTACCGAGCAAGCCACCTTTCGCGTTCTGTTCTTCAATCAGCATCAGCATCGTATCTTTCAGTGTCGTTTCACTGATAGCCATGGTGCCGGATAAGGAGTGTAAAATACCTACTTTAATGGTCTCTTCAGCTAATGCAGCCTGAGCCGCAGCTGATAACGTTAATACACATGCTGCGCTTAACAACGTCTTTTTAAATGTCTTCACCGTTGATGCTCCATCTCATTATTGATATGAAGCTATACAGCACAAGCCGTTCCAACTAGAAAAAACATCATATTTTCAATTAGTTAACTAAACATTATTGAAAATTTTATAATATTGATGCAGCAAACACGCACAATAAACGAACGCATAATAACGGCTGACTGATAAACGCACCCTTATAGGGCATTACTGATAACGCAGGGTCAGAAAAGTAACGACCAGGCTGAGATACAAAGAAAGGTATTCAACTTTGACATCTAACATTGACATAAAAATGTCATACCTTTCGTGCATGATGACGATGCTAACTAATGAAGGAAATAAAGATGGAACACCATCATATAAGCGTTCAGTTGAAGCAATTACTGAAACGCGGCTATTCAATCAATGATGCTCAAAATTTACTAACGGCACCCCGCGAGATTATCGAGCAGGCCACGCGTGACTGTATGACTGATAAGTACGTAACACAGCGAACGCTGCTCAGCCAACACCACCAGGCTAAGTACGCTATGGGATTAAGAGGATAGCCGCTTATCCATAATAATAGCTTTGTGCAGAATAATTGATATTCGTCATTTTAATCGGTATTGGATTCAATCAGACTATTGATTGTTGGCATATTAATACTAATTCATCTATTTACTTAAGTAAGGTGAACGACCTAAACTGCCGTTTATTACCTGAATACAATTATCGCTTCAAATCACAATAGGGTATTACTATGAAAAAGGCTTTCTTTCTGGCAACGGTGACTGCATTGATGCTACCTATCGCCGCTAACGCTGAACGCACAGGCGAAGAACTATATAACGGTAAATGTGTTGTCTGTCACGCGTCCGGTATTGCTGGTGCACCGAAATTAGGAGATGCCGCTGCGTGGGCTCCTCGCATTGCAAAAGGTGCTGAAGCACTGCTGGCGACGGCTAAAACAGGACTCAATGCGATGCCACCCATGGGCACCTGCATGGATTGTACTGATACAGAATTAACAGCTGCTATCGACCATATGCTGAGCCATTCTAAATAGCGTCTAAGACTTTAAAAAAAACCGCCTATTGGCGGTTTTTTTATCTCTCTATATTGGTATCTATAAGAGGTGCTCAATACCTTATATGAATCTTAGTTATTAAAATATCTCATTGGGTGCCAAACGCTCCCCTTCGGTATCATCTAAACCTTTAGCCTGAATTTTTTCTAATAACTCTTTGTCTTTACCTTTCTGAATGACAATTTCAACACGTCGGTTGGTCGCTCTATTCTGTGCCGAATCATTGGGTACTAACGGCTTACTATCTCCATGACCTATGATCTGGTATTGAGATTGATCAATCCGTGGATCATCAAATAGCTCATTAGCCACCGCTAACGCACGTGCCGTCGATAGATCCCAGTTTGACTGAAACGCTCTGCCAGAATAGGGAATGTTATCGGTATGCCCTTCAATAGATACACTTCCATCAACTTCGATCAAAACATCACGAATTTTCGCCATCACTGGAATATATTCAAATTTCAACGCAGCAGACCCTGACGTAAAGGAGCCTTTTTCTTTTACCCGAATAATAATTTTTCGCTCACTTGTTTCTACTTCAACACTGCCATCACCAATCTCCTGCGCCAACGCAGCGGCAAACATCACCGCCTCTAGCTTCGCTTGCTGCACCATCTCCTGCTGCATTTGCGCCAGTAATTCAGCTTCCCCTAACTTTTTATCTGCGATCTCAGATTCGCCTCTTTCCGATCGAACATCCAACGTATTCATATCGTTATTGAGTGTCATCTGACGGACTTCATTTATCGGGGTAGGCTCCGGACGCCCTGGGCTGAACTCTTGAGCAATAATGGAAGTACCTTTAGGAATATCCTCCACTTTAATCTCATTTTGAACGCCAAAAGCTTCACGCATTGAACCGGCCAACTGTTTGAACTTCAGCACATCCATCTCAGAAAAAGAGAGTAATAGCACAAAGAAACACATTAATAGGGACATTAAATCTGCAAATGTTGCGACCCACCCCGGCAATCCCGGTACACAAGGAGGACAATCTTGTTCGTTTTCGTCACTCATTACTCAAATCCTCTAACTGGCCACAACCCGTTTTTTCTCAGGCAGGTAGTTTCTGAGCATTTGTTCGATAACACGTGGATTCTGGCCCGCTTGAATGGCCAGCAAACCGTCAATGGTCAATGCCTGATTAAGTGCTTCTTCATTTTTACGCAGGGACAATTTATCAGCCATCGGCAATACGATCATCGTTGCTATCATGGCTCCATATAAGGTTGTCAGCAGAGCTACGGCCATCGCGGGTCCGATCGACTTAGGGTCACTCATATTTGAAAGCATCTGCACAAGACCAACAAGTGTGCCGATCATACCCATACCGGGAGCAACATCACCCATGGCTTTAAATATTTCACTGCCAAAGTCATGCCGGTCATATGTCAGCCTCATCTCTTTATTAAGGAGCGTACGTACAATGTCAGGATCATGACCATCGACCAGCAACTGGATACCCCGTTGCATAAAATCGGTACTGACTGTTTTGTCTTCAAGTGAAAGCAAACCACCTTTGCGCGCGGCATCAGCCAGCTCAACCGTTTCGGTGATGATGACTTCAGGGCTGACAGATTTGTACATGAACGCTTTGGCTGCCACTTTGCCGGTTGCGAGAAACTGACTTAACGTAAACTTCATCAGCGCAACTAAAATAGTACCCCCAATCACGATAAGCATGGAGGGTCCGTTAACAAATGTGCCTATATCCCCCCCCGACATCATGGCAGCGATAACAATACCGAGGCTACCTATCAACCCGACGATCGTTGCTATATCCACATAAATCTCCTTTTACTACAAGCTAATGGCTGTTGGTCTGATATATTTTATAGGATAATAACAGAATCGATGGCTGATATACTCTGCTGACATAAGTTTAAGTATAGGTGTATGTCGGCAGCTTTATGAATTGATTAACCTCTAGTTTTCAATTTGTTATTTTTACGCTTTGGTCAGTACGGAGTCCATGATGCCTCGCAAGAAAAAAACACCTGATTTTGAAACTTCATTAGCTGAGCTGGAATCACTGGTCACCCAAATGGAGCAAGGAGATCTGACATTGGAAGCGTCACTCAGTACCTTTGAAGAGGGTATCAAACTTACGCGTGAATGCCAGACTATGCTTGATCAGGCCGAACAAAAAGTGCTTATACTCACCTCTCAAAACGGTGAGTTACAAACAGAGCCTTTCCAAATAGAACAGGAATAATCTCGTGGCTCTGCAAATCGCCATCAATACATACCACACCCGCGTAGATGAGCATCTAAGGCGCTCTCTTTCGCATAATAGTATAGAACCCCAATTGCAGAATGCGATGCGTTATGCGCTTTTCAATGGGGGTAAGCGGGTGCGCCCACTGCTGGTTTATTTAGTCAACCAGCTACTTAATGGCGAGATTGATAAAGCTGATGCGCCCGCCTCTGCTATTGAGTGCATACATAGTTACTCACTGGTGCATGATGACCTACCGGCGATGGATGATGATGAGTTACGCCGCGGCCAACCTACTTGTCATATTGCATTTGATGAAGCAACCGCCATTCTGGCGGGTGACGCACTACAATGCTTTGCCTTTGAGCTATTAACAGAAACGCCCTCAAGCGCTGAAATCCGACTGCAAATGATATCGGTATTGGCAAAAGCCAGCGGTAATCGCGGCATGGTCGCGGGCCAGGCATTCGACTTGTGCCATGTTGACAAACCACTGACGCTAATACAACTTGAGCAGATGCACCGCCATAAAACCGGTGCACTGATTAATGCGGCCATTGAATTAGGTTATCACTCCGCTGAGTGCCAGGATGTGGCGATCAAAACAGCATTAATCGCCTACGGTGACGCTATTGGATTAGCGTTCCAGGTCAAAGATGACATTCTTGATATCGAGAGCGATACACAAACACTCGGTAAACCTCAAGGATCAGATCTTGACCAAAACAAACCCACTTACCCTGCTCTATTAGGCATGGATGGCGCAAAATCCAAACTTGAGCAACTTCACCAAGCGGCTCTTGATGCATTGCTACCTTTTAGCACTCAGGGGAAACTGCTCAGAGAATTAGCTGACTACATCGTCACCCGGTCTTACTGATGTTTACTCATATACCCACCATACGCCCAGAAACACCGCTCCTTGATGGTATTAATTTGCCAACAGATCTGCGCCGTTTAGCTAACATTCAGCTGCCAGAGTTAGCTGAACAATTACGCGCATTCTTACTCTATAGCGTAGGCCAGACAGGTGGTCATTTTGGCGCAGGTTTGGGCGTGGTTGAGCTCACTATCGCGCTGCATTATCTACTTAACACACCAGACGACCATATAGTCTGGGATGTAGGCCACCAGTGCTATCCGCATAAAATACTGACAGGCCGACGCGAGCAGATGCTAAGCATACGCCAGAAAGGAGGGCTTGCTCCGTTTCCGCGTCGTGATGAGAGCCCTTATGATGCCTTCGGCACTGGCCATTCCAGCACATCGATAAGTGCGGCACTAGGCATGGCTGTTGCCGACCAATTGAACGGGAAAAATACAAAAACTGTCGCTATCATCGGCGATGGGGCACTAACAGCCGGTATGGCATTTGAAGCACTCAATCATGCCGCGCATACAAATGCCAATATTTTGGTCGTGCTTAATGATAATGATATGTCGATCTCTCGCAATGAAGGCGGCCTGGCTACCTATCTGGCAAAAAACCTTAAATTAACCAAAGGCAGCCGTAGCGAAACAACCGCCGCTTTGTTTGAAGCGCTCGCATTTGAATATCAAGGCCCTATTGATGGACACGACTTTGACGCACTATTACCCGCATTAACAAGCGCGCTGAGTAAATCAGGCCCGCAGTTTTTGCATATTGTTACTAAAAAAGGTAAAGGTTTTCAGCCTGCAGAAACCGACCCTGTGGGCTACCATGCCCTAACCAAACTTGAGCCAATCAACGCACCTCAAAAAAAGAAACAACCGACATTCGCCAACAACTTCGGCCGCTGGTTGCTACACACTGCACAACAAGACAAAAAACTCATTGGCATCACACCTGCGATGCGTGAAGGGTCTGATCTGATTGCTTTTTCAGAAGCGTTCCCTGAACGCTATTTTGATGTAGCTATTGCCGAACAACATGCACTGACCTTTGCTGCAGGTCTGGCCTGCGCTGGCGCTAAGCCAGTCGTTGCCATTTACTCTACTTTTTTGCAACGCGCTTACGACCAGCTCATCCACGATATTGCTATTCAGTCACTGGATGTATTGCTGGCCGTCGACCGTGCGGGCCTAGTAGGAGAAGATGGCGCTACACATGCAGGTTGCTTTGATATTGCTGCCATGCGCTGCATTCCCGGCCTTGTCATCATGACTCCGGCCGATGAGCAGGAACAATGGTTAATGCTGAATACAGGCTATCATTACCCGGGGCCTGCCGCTGTCAGATACCCACGCGGTAGCGGCACCTGTCCAGCAGCGCCTGATGGCAGCGATGAAGCACTGCTTACCGAAACGGTGCCTATAGGCAAGGGAAGACTTTTATCAACAGGTGACTCTGGCACAGCGGTGCTTAACTTTGGCCCGTTATTGTCCGATGCGAGAAAACTCGCCGAACAAGAACAACACACGTTAGTCGATATGAGATTTGTGAAGCCATTAGATACCGAGCTGCTCAGCATACTGATGAAAACGCATCAGCGTTTTATAACGATGGAAGATCACGCGATACAAGGCGGGGCAGGCTCCGCCGTAGCAGAGTTTGTTACGCAGTCGGGCTGGAACGGAACGCTAAAAATGCTCGGCATTCCCGATCAATGGATTGAACATGCTTCCCGAGCCGAGCAATTGAAGCAGTGCTTAATTCGCTGAATTAAAAACCAATGAATTATCTATAACTAGCCTAAATATCACGAAACTATCTACCAACAGTCCAACAAACAGGTTAGCTTTTATCTTTATCCGTAAAATGATGTTCTGACATCATATGGCCCATCTTGCCCATTTTAGTCGCCAGATATTCTTCATTATGACGGTTTTTCCCTACCTGTAGCGGTACACGTTCAGCGACTTTAACGCCATAGCTTTCCATAGCAGAGACTTTACGAGGATTATTTGTCATCAATCTGACCGACTTGACCCCCAAATACTCCAGCATAGGCTCACACATGCTGTAGTTTCGCAGATCTGCGGCAAACCCTAAACGTTCGTTGGCTTCAACGGTATCAGCACCCTGATCTTGTAGGTGATAGGCTTTAATCTTGTTAAGCAGACCAATTCCCCGGCCTTCCTGACGTAAATACAGAAGCACACCACAACCATTTTCTGCGATACGCTTAAGCGCTTCCTGGAGCTGAAATCCACAGTCACAACGCAGACTAAACAAAGCATCCCCCGTGAGACATTCTGAGTGAATGCGCGCTAATACCGGTTCATCACCGGACACGTCGCCAAACACCATGGCTATATGTTCTTTACCGGTTTCGGTGTCTTCAAAACCCACCATAGTAAAGGTTCCCCAAGGCATGGGAAGTTTGGAATCAGCTACATACTCGACAGTCACTCATCTATCCTCAGAAAACAGGCAGCATAGTTTATCAGTGGATGGCTCTTTTGGGTAATCATTATAACTGACTGGTCGATGCAACTGATCTCAGTTCAGCATTCTGCTGCCGAGGTAACAATAGATGCGCATGTAATCCACCCATATCGGAGGGCAGAAGTTCGAACATGCCTTTATACTGACGAACAATTTCCATCACGATACTAAGCCCTAAACCATGTCCGATGGTAGATTCATCAAGTCTTTCACCCCGGGCTATTAACTGAGCCATGTTATCTGCAGGAATGCCCGGCCCATCATCCTCGATACACAGCTCTAAACAGTGATCGTTCATCATACCTCTGATGCGAACCTGCGTTGTCGCCCATTTGCTCGCGTTGTCTATTAAATTCCCCATCAACTCGATCAGATCATCCCGCTCGCCAGGAAAAAAGGTAGTGCTCTTGATACAAACCTCATAGCCAAGTTGCTTGTCGCGATGAATCATCTTCATCGCTTTAATGAGCTTCTCTACTTCTTCCTCAATAATCACCTTCTGCCCCGGCATGGCAGCACCGGCAATACGTGCACGGGTGAGCTCGCGCTCCACCAGACTGCGTAATGCTTTAGATTGCTGCTCAAGTGCATTAGCGCATTCAGGACTGGATTGCCTGAGGGTTTCAATTTGTCGGTCAATCACAGTAAGCGGCGTTTTAGCGGCATGTGCCAAATTGCCCACAGCATGACGTGAACGATCCAGCCTGAGACTCATACTCTCAACCATGTAATTGATTTCGTTGACTAAGGGGGCTATTTCTTTAACCTGAACCTCAGGCAGGCTAGATATATCACCCTCTTTAAGTCTGACTATATCCAGTCGCATTCGCGTTAGGCTTTTTAAACCACCACGAATAATAATGATCTGAGCAATCAATAGAATAATAGTAAATTTTAATCCGATACCGGCAACCCACCAACGCAAACGTTCGACTTCAGCCTCGATATGACTAATATCTTCCGCTAATACGATACGAATCTGATGGCCTGATTTTTCAAAACGGTGATCATAGACCAGCCAGGGAATATCGCGCTTATATTGCAAATTAATATTCATTTGCCCAACGGGTTTTCCATCATAAGTAGGGATCTCTTCATCCCACAATGATCTTGAATATATCCACTCACCCTCATCAACCAGGAATTGATAATAATGACCAGACATAGGCAGCGTATAAACGGGAGAGATGTAATTGGGATCAATTTGCCATTCGTTATCTTTTCGCATAACAGCTTGCAACACTGTGCGAGCATCACTTTGCATTCTTGCGCTAACGAACTCGTAAGCCACATCCCGAACGGCCATACCCTGCATAAACCAGAGTATGGTAAAAACGACAAGTGTCAGGCCAATAAATGCCAGATTAAGGCGACCCTGAATAGAATTTATCATGCCTGATTTACAAAAATATAACCCTGACCCCGTTTTGTCTGGATACGTTCTTTACCAATTTTTTTGCGCAGCATCTTGATATAAGCTTCAACAACATTGCTGTCATTTTCCGTGCCATCATCATAAATGTGTTCGACAATTTGCAGTTTAGAAAGCAACCTTCCGGGATTGTGCATGAAATATCTCAACAGTTTATATTCCATTCCTGTTAACTCAAACTCATCGACTCCATCGACACTCACGGCCTGAGTCTTTTCATTCAGAATCAAACCTGATATTTCGAGCTGTTTAGTTGGCTGCTGTTTTGCACGACGTAATAAGGCCGTCATACGTGCGACCAATTCCTCTGTATGAAAGGGCTTCGCTAAATAATCATCGGCTCCTGCATCAAAACCGTCGATCTTTTCCTGCCATGAGGAGCGAGCCGTGAGTATTAACGTTGGAATATTATTACTGCGTTTACGCCAATTTTTCAGCACCTCAATACCAGGGCGCTGCGGCAATCCCAAATCCAGCACAGCCAGATCGTAGATATCCTCATAACCCAATGCTTCGGCATCAACACCGTTATCAGCAAGATCAACAGCGTAGCCCATCCCTGCCAACTCTTTTTTCAAATCGGGCCCTAAGGCAGGATCATCTTCTACTAAGAGTATTCTCATTCAGACTTTCCTAAATTCTGCAGCAGCTCACCTGAGGTGGCATCCATATAGAATATATTAACAATACCATTATCGCCGACCGCTTCTATTTGGTAAAAGTAACGATCGTTTTGCTTCAATAAAAAAGCGTCCAGAATATGGTCGGTTGATCTCTTTTTTGCTAGCGTCATCAGATCGGACATAGGAAGAATCTCTCCTCGTCTGACTAATACGCGACATGCCTGATAATCTAATCGAGAACCGTTTTCATAGATAGGAGAGCTGATTGGTGTTCCTTCACCCGCTTCAACTAATGGAGATAACAACGCTATCAAAGGTAACAGAATATATATCTTCTTTTTATTCATATAATATCCATCGTTAACTGCATAGTATAAAGGAGATACATTGCTGCATCCCCCTATACTATATAGCTCTAGAAAAAGTACTACGCAACATCATACTCAGCATTGCTTACCACCTAAATGGTTTTCTACTGAATGCTCATTAAGAGCAACAGATAAGTCTGTTATTACACAAAAATCTGCTAAATGTGGTGTAGAAAAAGAACCTTGCCCCATCTGGCGCTCTGTGGAGCTTTTTGAAAGCGTATTTTGATAAAGGTCAGCAGGATGACCATGCTTACCCGCCATCATAGTACTTGGGTAGCTCATGTTGAGTTCAGTTGAGTGCATGGGTGGAGCCAATCCTTCAGCTGAAGCTATCGCGCTAGCAGCAAAGAGGATTGAAGTAAGAGCAATTGTCTGTGTGAACGTTTTCATGATCTTTCTCCTTTTTTATTTTCAATTGCAGAATAAGCCCTGAAACTGAAACCAAACTGAAAAAAGCCACTGTTTTTAGAACAAAAAATTACTTGTTAAGACATGAACTGAATAAACAGATGCATACAACCCAGCGCTAACAGACCCGCTAAAACATCATCAAACATAATTCCAAAGCCACCATCAACATGTTGATCTACCCACTTAATAGGCCATGGTTTCCATATATCAAAGAGTCTGAACAGTGCAAACCCTAATAGGACGCTCCACCAGGTAACAGGTATGGCGATCATCGTAATCCAGAATCCGACAAACTCATCCCAAACAATTCCCGGATGGTCATGTACACCTAAATCGCGGGCTGTTTTTCCACAGAGATAGATACCGATAACCGAGGTAAATACCACCACATAGAGGTATTCAGATAACGATAACGAGGACAACAATAAAAACAATGGCACAGCCGCTAGCGTACCAAAAGTACCTGGTGCTTTAGGAGCAAGACCGCTGCCTAAACCAAATGCCAGACAGTGAATAGGATTCTTTAAAATACTGATAGCGTCGGGTTTCATATGATTTCTCTTTGAATTTGATTAAACAGTCGGGTTAACGAGCTTAATTAAAGCTCCTGGTTAAAGAGCCCGGTTAAAAGTGTTTATAGCCTGATGCTTCAACCATCTGCCACTCGCATTCTATAAAGAGCTGTATACCTGTGGCTTCACAAATAGCACCTACAGGTGTTACTTGCACGTCGTGATGCTGTAATTGTGACTGCAGACTTATCCACTGTGAGGGTGGCACAGTAAAGCAAAGTTCAAAATCTTCACCACCTGTTAACGCCCAACTTCGTGCCTTTTTTTGACCCGCGAATCTTAGCAACTCAGCTGAGAGCGGCAGTGCGGCAGGGTTTATTTGCGCCCCGACACCCGATTGCTCCAGAATATGATTAATATCTCCCAGCAGTCCATCAGAAATATCGATACAAGAAGAGGCGAAAGGAGATATCAATTGGCCCGTCTCTATTCTCGGCTCAGGCCGATAAAAACGCCGTCGCAGATACGCCACATCTTCATCTAACGAGGCATCATTCAGCAAGGTGTCAAGCCCTGCCCGACTATCTCCCAGCGTACCGGTTACACAGATCAAATCGCCAGGCTTTGCACCTTTGCGTAATAGCGCCGTACCGGTTTTAACAAAACCATGCACTTGCGCCGTAAGCGTAAGCGGCCCTCGAGTCGTATCGCCACCCACCAGCTGAATATTGTACTGCCGGGTCGCTGCAGACAGCGCAGCAGAGAAAGCACTAATCCAGGATTCCTCTGCTTGCGGCAATGTAAGCGCTAATGTTAACCACGCAGGTGTTGCGCCCATGGCAGCTAAATCGCTAACGGCAGCGCCTAAAATACGCCAGGCGAGCTGATCGGCGGGAGTATCCGGTAAAAAATGGACACCTTCCACCAGCGTATCAATAGACACAACCAACTGCTGATCTGGCGGCACGTTCAATACCGCACAGTCATCCCCGATCCCCACTGATACGCTGGAAGGTAAGCCATCTTGTTGCAACGACTGAAAATAGCGTCGTATCAGTGCAAACTCATCCATGATCGACTATTTTCCGCGTGCGCCCCGGATCTCAACCATACGTACGCGCTGAGCCAGTTTGTCCAAGATACCATTAACATAGCGATGGCTATCAGTCGCGCCAAAGATCTTGGCTAAATCAACACTTTCGTTGATCGCAACACGGTAAGGCACTGCAGGACGATGCATCAATTCAAAGCTACCGATGCGCAATACCGCTAATTCGATAGGATCAAGCTCATGCAATCCCCTATCAAGGAAAGGCTGAAATGCTTCATCCAACTCACTCTTTGCATGAGTCACGCCTTGCAGGAGTTCACGAAACAGTTTTATATCGGTACCTGACATATCATTTTCAACCCGAAAATGAGCTTCAATCTCATTCACCGGTTGGCCAGCCATGTGCCACTGATACAGGGCCTGCAAAGCAAAACTACGGGCAGCACGTCGCTGCAAGGTTAATGATGTTTTTTTCGCTTTTTGTGGAGCTGGATCTGGAGTTGGAGAGTTTTCTTCTATCATTCCCATTACGCCTCAAGGTTACGCAGTAAGCTAACCATTTCTAGTGCAGATAACGCTGCTTCAGCGCCTTTATTGCCAGCTTTTGTACCCGAACGTTCAATCGCCTGTTCGATACTATTCACAGTCAGAATACCGTTTGCTACAGGGATGCCGGAGTCCATAGCCACCTGAGCGACACCTTTCGAACTTTCGGCTGAAACATACTCGAAATGAGGCGTTCCGCCACGGATAACAGCACCTAAAGCAATAATGGCATCATCTTTCTTCTGCGCTGCAACTTTTTGCACCACCAAAGGAATTTCAAATGCGCCCGGTACACGCACTACCCGGATATTTTCTTCTTTAACGCCATGGCGCTTTAGGGTATCCAACGCGCCTTCCAATAAGCTCTCAACCACAAATGCGTTGAAACGGCCCACTACGATGGTGTAGTTACCATCGGCGGAAACGAAGTCACCTTCAATAATTTGTACTGACATAGTGTGTTCCTGTTAATTACTCATCGCAGGGGATGTATTCCACAATTTCCAGATCAAATCCGGAAATCGCATTAAATTTAATCGGAGAACTGAGCAGACGCATCTTGCCAACGCCCAGATCACGTAGAATCTGAGAGCCGGTACCGACCGTCAGGTAGGCACCCGATGAACTGAAGTTAGCCGCACGTATTTTAGGCTGTTTACCCAAGACACGATCAAGCGCAACACCTAAGTCTTCCCGCTGACCATTATCCAGCAGCAGCACAACCCCTTGCCCTTGTTTAGCAACGTACTCCAAGGCACGATGCATCGTCCATTTAGAGTCGCCATCGCGGTTAACGCCCACCAAGTCACGCAAGACATCGCCACGCACATGTACACGCACAATCGTGGCTTCATCAGATGAAATATCACCTTTAACCAGCGCCATGTGCGTTACGTTCTGGATTGTGTCGTGATACGTGGTGTAATTAAAATCACCGTATTCTGTCGAAAGAATGCCTTCATCGGCTTTTTCGACGGTACGCTCATTAGTCGTGCGGTAATGAATCAAATCGGCAATCGTACCAATTTTCAGATTGTGCTTCTCGGCGAATTTTTCGAGGTCAGGACGACGCGCCATAGTGCCGTCTTCATTCATAATCTCTACAATCACAGCCGCCGGGGTCAGACCCGCTAAACGTGCTAAGTCACAACCCGCTTCAGTGTGTCCTGCACGGCTCAATACACCACCGGGCTGTGCCATCAGTGGAAAAACATGGCCAGGCTGGACAATGTCTTCCGGCTTGGCATCACCTTTAACGGCAACCCGTACTGTGTGCGCACGATCGGCCGCAGAGATACCCGTCGTCACACCCGTTGCCGCTTCGATAGACATGGTGAAATTAGTCGAGAACTGGGCACCGTTACTTTGCACCATTAACGGCAGCTTTAACTGCTCGCAACGATTCTGTGTCAACGTCAGGCAAATAAGACCACGGGCATGCGTCGCCATAAAATTGATATCTTCAGCACGCACCTGGTCAGCGGCGATAAGGATATCACCTTCATTTTCACGGTCTTCATCATCCATCAGGATGACCATTTTACCCTGACGAATATCTTCAATCAGTTCTTGTGGGCTATTGAGCTCCATCATCATCTTCCTGTTTTGTAAGCTTTTAGCGCTTCATATAACCATGTTCCGCCAGCGTCGCCAGCGTCAACCCACTTTGCTGTTCCTGCGTATCATCTGCTCGTCCGGCCAGCAGAAGACGCTCCATATAACGGGCAATAATATCTACTTCCAAGTGCACCTCTGTTCCGGCCACATAACGATCAAGCAACGTTTCCTGCGCAGTATGAGGCACAATATTGAGCGTTAACAACGCACCTTCCACACTATTAACCGTCAGGCTGACACCATCGACGGTAATCGAGCCTTTTGCGGCAATATAGCGGGACAACGCCGCAGGCGCTTCAACTACCAGATGTATTGAACGGGCATCTTCCCGACGCTCAATAACCTTACCGATACCATCAACATGTCCGGTCACGATATGACCGCCCAAACGACCGGACGCCATCAGTGCTTTTTCTAAATTAACTTTTTCACCCACTTTCAATGATGCGAAGCGGGTATGCGCTAACGATTCGCGTGAAACATCCGCCCAAAAACCATCTCCTGTAAGCTCAACGGCCGTCAGACAAACGCCGTTGGTCGCAATACTATCTCCGCGCTTCACATCCGACAAATCAAGCGTATTGGTACGTATATAAAGGCGCATATCACCCTGAGCCTGCTCTATCGCAGCCACGTTCCCTATTGCTTCAATAATACCGGTAAACATTAAACAGGGCCCTCTGTCGTATTGACGTGAAAACGGTAGGTCAAACGCAGATCATCGCCTAGCTGACGACAGTCTGTCATTTTCAGACGTTTCTGCTGCTCCATTTTATCCAATGGTAATTGCAGCAATGGACGTGCGTTAGATCCCAATAATGTCGGCGCCATATAGACGATTAATTCATCGACCAAATCGGCTGCAACAAAAGCCCCGGCCATTGTTGCGCCGGCCTCAACGAGCACCTCATTACACTGTTCGTTTGCCGCCAAATACTCCAGCAACCAACGCAGATCAATACGACCATCACTGGTCTGCGCCGTCAGCATTTCAGCATGAGGCATCTCACGTTCGCTTAATGTGACCCATAAAGTCCGACCTGGCTGACTCAATATTTTAGCACTGGCTGACATCTGTCCCGCAGTATCCAGGACAACACGAAGAGGCTGCTGCTTTACAATTTCAGCGGCATTTTCAAGTCCGGCCCCAAAACTCAGCTCCGCCTCACGTACCGTCAAAGAAGAATCATCGATCATGATGGAGCCACTACCGGTGACTATTGCCGAACTTTTAGCGCGTAAACGTTGTACATCCCGGCGTGCTGCCGCGCCGGTAATCCACTGCGACTCACCACTTTGCATGGCCGTTCGTCCATCCAGACTCATTGCCAGTTTGACGCGTACCCAAGGCAGCCCGGTTTCCATTCTTTTAATAAAGCCCGGATTGAGTTCACGCGCGGCGGCTTCCAGCAAGCCCACTTCACACCTGATACCTGAATCGACAAGCATCTGCAGACCACGCCCGGCCACGGCTGGATTCGGGTCCTGCATCGCACTCACAACCCTTACCACGCCTGCTTTGATCAGCCCTTCAGCACACGGAGGCGTCCGACCATAATGACTGCAAGGTTCGAGTGTTACATACGCGGTAGCACCCCGTGCGGCATCACCTGCCTCTTTTATCGCATTAACTTCGGCATGACCTTCACCGGCCCGAACATGAAAACCACGCCCGACGATGCTGCCGTTCTTGACTAAGACACAACCGACACGTGGATTAGGATGTGTGGTGTATTGCCCCTGGCGTGCCAGACGGATAGCTTCGGCCATCAATGTCGTATCTTCTACACTCCAGACAGACATAGCTTAGCCCCCGGCCTTGTCTTCTTCGGACAGCCGCTCAATTTCTTCTCTGAATTCGTTGATATCCTGAAAGCTACGATAAACGGAAGCAAAACGGACGTAGGCGACCTGATCAAGCTTACGCAGTGCTGCCATCACCTCTTCACCCAATTGACGTGACGGAAGCTCACGCTCACCAGTAGCACGTAAGCGATGTTTGATACGGTTAATGCATGCCTCGACATCTTCAACACTGACCGGACGTTTCTCTAACGCACGTTGAATACCCGCACGGAGTTTGTCTTCATCAAAAGGTTGACGTGAGCCATCGGCTTTAATCAGACGAGGCATCAGGAGTTCTGCAATTTCGAAGGTGGTATAGCGTTCATGACAGGCTATACATTCACGTCGTCTACGCACCTGCTGGCCTTCAGCGACCAGACGTGAATCAACTACTTTGGTTTCATTGGCGCCGCAAAAGGGACAATGCATCGTGAAATCCTGTCATAAAAGAGCGTGAGTACAAGAAAAATACATAAGCAATAACAAAGCTTGTACCCGAAATAAAGAGCGATGTTTGTAAAGTAAAGTGTCTTAAAGCTAAAAATAAAAGCAAAAAAGGGCGACCTCTCAGTCGCCCGTCTATTCTACCTGATTTAGTGCTTATTTATAAACCGCAATACTATTTATAAACAGGGAAACGGCTACAGATATCCAGTACCTGGCCTTTTACACGTGCACTAATTTCTTCGTTGTTAATATCGTCAAGAATATCACAAATCCAGTTAGTCAACTGCGTCACTTCTGCTTCTTTAAAGCCGCGACGTGTCACCGCTGGCGTACCAATACGTAAACCAGAAGTCACGAACGGTGAACGCGGGTCATTAGGTACCGAGTTTTTATTAACCGTAATATTAGCGCGGCCTAAAGCAGCATCTGCATCTTTACCGCTGTAGTCTTTACCAATCAGGTCCATCAGGAATAGATGATTATCCGTTCCATCAGAAACAATGTTAATGCCACGAGACTTGAACGTCTCAGCCATTGCCTGTGCATTTTTAACAACCTGCGCCTGGTATGCTTTCCATTCAGGCTGCATGGCTTCTTTAAAGCACACCGCTTTACCCGCAATCACATGCATCAACGGGCCGCCCTGGGATTCAGGGAATACTGCAAAATTAAGTTTTTTCTGCAGATCGGCATCAGCACGGGCAGACAGAATCAAACCACCACGTGGCCCACCTAATGTTTTATGCGTTGTTGTAGTCACCACATCAGCCACTGCCATAGGCGATGGGTATACACCTGCGGCTACAAGACCGGCGACATGCGCCATATCAACAAACAGGTACGCACCCACTTTGTCTGCGATATCACGAAAACGCTGCCAATCAACAACACGGGAATAAGCAGAGAATCCGGCCACTATCATTTTTGGTTTATGTTCAACCGCCAGACGCTCAACTTCTGCGTAATCGATTTCGCCGGTTTCAGCATTCAATCCATACTGAACCGCGTTGTAAATACGACCAGAGAAAGAAACAGCGGCACCGTGCGTCAAGTGACCACCATGAGCCAGACTCATACCCAGAATAGTATCACCGGGTTTGCACAACGCCATATACACTGCGGCGTTTGCCTGTGAACCAGAATGCGGCTGCACGTTAGCATAGGTTGCGCCGAATAGTTCGCAGGCACGATCAATCGCCAACTGTTCTACGACATCAACATACTCACAACCGCCGTAGTAACGTTTACCAGGATAGCCTTCAGCATATTTATTGGTCAGCACAGAACCCTGAGCTTCCATAACCCGCGGGCTGGTGTAGTTTTCAGAAGCAATCAGCTCAATGTGCTCTTCCTGACGTGTGGCTTCAGACTGCATTGCTGACCACAGATCAGCATCAAAGCCGGCAATTGACATATCTTTACTAAACATAGCTATCCCCTGGGTAACGGAAAGGTAACTGAACGGTTACTGGTCTCGCCCGGATGATTATGTCCGGCCTTAAAAAAGGAGCGCATTATACTCTAACCTGAGACAAAAACGCACTTGAAAGTCGGTCACCTTTACGCGAAGAAGATTCATCTGCAGCCAACAGCTAATCATTCTCTACATTACATGGTAAAGTGGGCGCCTTTTTATACTGTTAACTGAGATTTTTACGATGGCTTTTATTCGCTGGTTCTTAGGCAAAATCATTCTGACGATCAATTTCCTTACCACTCCACGCGGAATCAAACGAACCGCAGAAGAACAGGCGCAAATCGATAAACAAACCTGCTTGTTGGCACTTTACCAATTCAACGCCTGCCCTTTCTGCGTAAAGGTTCGTCGTGCAATGAAGCGTTCTTCGCTGAATATAGAGCTACGCGATGCTAAAAAAGAGGGGCAATTCCGACAGGAGTTATTAACACAAGGCGGCCAAATCAAAGTACCGTGCCTGCGTATTACGAATGAAGACGGAAGCGTCAGCTGGATGTATGAATCCAACGACATCGTCAGCTATCTGGAGCAAAAGTTCGTTAGCCCATCCTAGATGCTCAATATAAGTGAAGTACGCTAATCTGCTTCAAAAAGCTAACGACACTAAAAGTAAGGCCCAGCAATACTGGGCCGTACTTAACTATTAGCAAGCGTAACAACTTATGCAAGCATCCATGGAGCAACCCACTTAGTTCACTTTGATTTCAAGCTTATTAGGTTTACTTTTCTCAAGCTTCTTAAGTTCCAGAGACAATACTCCATTTTCGAATCTGGCATCAATCGCATCAGGATCTACTTCCGAACCCACGGTAAATTGTCGCATGTAGCTTCCCACATGTCTTTCACGACGGATCATCTTACCTTCCTTTTCTTCCTTCTCTTCCGTTTGGGTTTCGCCTTTCACCGTAAGGACACCGTTTTCCATCGACACATGAATATCTTCTTTATTGATGCCGGGAAGATCGACATTAACTAAATATTTCTCATCCGTTTCATGTACATCAATAGCAGGAAGCCGACTACCCATACGTTTTTCTACTGGCATGAAAAAATCATTTAAAAAAGTATCATCCATTAATCGATTAAAACGAGTTAAGTTGCCCATAATCGCTTACTCCTTTATTGTTATTGCTTTCACTTGATTAGAATACGCTCAAGACGATGAGGTATATTTATAGATTATTCTTTTTGGATAACCTCAGATATGCTTTGAAAAACTTTGAGTTTTATTTTGATTTATTCAGTTAAAATTAAGTGGCAGGTTAACCAACCCACATGCTGAGGGCTTATGGCACAGTACGTTTATACAATGAACCGCTTGGGCAAAATCGTTCCGCCCAAGCGCCAAATTCTAAAAGATATTTCACTTTCTTTCTTTCCTGGCGCAAAAATTGGTGTACTGGGTCTTAATGGCTCGGGCAAATCAACTTTGCTGAAAATAATGGCCGGAGTAGACACTGATTTTATTGGTGAAGCTCAGCCAATGCCAAATCTTAAAGTAGGCTATTTACCGCAAGAACCTGAATTAGATGACAGCAAAACTGTACGCGAAATCGTTGAAGAATCGGTTGCTGATGTTAAAAACGCGCTGACTGAGCTTGATCAGGTCTATGCTGCCTATGCAGAACCCGATGCGGATTTTGATGCCTTAGCAAAGAAACAGGGCGAGCTTGAAAACCTGATTGAAACCAAAGATGGCCACAATCTGGAGATCGCACTAGAGCGCGCAGCAGATGCCATGCGCCTGCCACCGTGGGATGCCAAAGTGGAGCATCTATCGGGCGGTGAACGTCGCCGCGTAGCCTTGTGTCGCTTGTTACTTGATAAGCCGGACATGCTATTACTGGATGAGCCGACCAACCATCTGGATGCCGAGTCTATCGCCTGGATCGAACGCTTCTTACAGGAATATCCCGGTACTGTGGTTGCGATTACACATGACCGCTATTTTCTGGATAACGCTGCTGGCTGGATTCTGGAGCTTGATCGCGGCCATGGTATTCCGTACGAAGGAAATTACTCTTCATGGCTTGAGCAAAAAGAGCAACGGTTAGCGAAAGAATCTAAACAGGAAGCGGCGCACCAAAAAGCCGTGAAATCTGAATTAGAATGGGTTCAGCAAGGCCAGAAAGGCCGACAAGCCAAGTCAAAAGCGCGTCTGAAACAGTTCGAAGAGATGAATTCGCGCGAATTTCAGGCACGCAATGAGACGCAGGAGATCTACATTCCACCAGGACCACGTCTTGGTACTCAGGTCATTGAACTACACAATGTATCCAAAGCATACGGCGATAAATTGTTGTTTGAAAACCTGACCGCAACCATTCCTCAAGGAGCGATCGTTGGCATCATCGGTGGTAACGGTGCGGGTAAATCGACTCTCTTCAAGATGATTGCAGGTGAAGAAACACCAGATTCCGGCGAAGTCGTGATCGGCAGTACAGTGAAACTGGCTTATGTTGACCAGATGCGGCAGCTCAATGGTGATAACACGGTTTGGCAAGAGCTCTCTGATGGACAAGACATAATTACCATTGGTAATTATCAGACACCTTCTCGTGCTTATTGCGGACGTTTTAACTTCAAAGGTTCGGATCAACAGAAACGTGTAGGTGATCTTTCCGGTGGAGAGCGCAACCGATTGCATTTAGCGAAGCTGTTGAAGGAAGGTGGCAACGTATTGTTATTGGATGAGCCGACAAATGATTTGGATGTGGAAACATTACGCGCACTGGAAGAAGCTATTTTAGCGTTCCCTGGTTGTGCCGTCGTTATTTCACATGACCGTTGGTTCCTTGATCGGGTCTGTACTCACATGCTGGCCTATGAGGGTGATTCTCAGGTCGCTTTCTTTGAAGGTAACTACACAGAGTACGCCGAAGACTATAAAAAGCGTCACGGTAAATCTCATCAACCGGAGCGTATTAAGTACAAACGTATCAATTAAATTATCATGCGCAAACAGTCGGCATCGCCGGCTGTTTTATTTGATTTTTTATGCAGCCGGAGGCTCACGAAAACCTTAATCTATCAGCCTCAAGCATTTTTCCAAACTCATCAGCGGGCACAGGCTTACTGAACAGATATCCCTGTCCATAGTCGCATTGCTGGGTGACCAACAACTGGTACTGCTCTTCGGTTTCAATGCCTTCAGCGATAATTTTCAACCCAAGAACCTGCCCCATTGCGATAGCAGCACCGACCAACTGCAAACCAGCCTGGTCCACCGAAATATCATCGATAAAGCTTTTATCCACTTTTAATGTATCGAATGGATAGCTGCGTAAATAACTTAAAGAAGAATAACCCGTTCCAAAATCATCCATGGAAATATTAATCCCCATGGTATGTAAATCGGACAATGCCTTGTCAACCGTGGCGTGACCTGTCATTAAGACGCCTTCAGTTATTTCCAGTTCAAGACCCGACGCGGGTAAGTTGTGCTGTATCAACAAAGATTCTAAATATTCAAGCAACTCAGCATCTCTGAATTGACGGGGTGAAATATTAACAGCCACCTTAAAGTCGGCTGCATATTTACTGCGCCAACCTGAGGCGCAAATCACGGCCTGCTCGAGCACATAACGACCGATCGCCACAATCAAACCGGTTTGCTCAGCGATAGGTATAAACTCATCGGGCGGCACGTTCCCCATCACTTCATTATTCCAGCGTAACAGTGCTTCCGCGCCAATAATTTCCCGGCTTTTCAGATCGACTACAGGTTGATAACAAACATAGAGGTCATTCTTTGTGAGCGCATTACGTAGCTGCTCCTCTATTAATAACCGACGAGCAACATCTTCATTCATTTTATTCGTATAAAAATTATAGGTGTTGCGGCCCTGCTCTTTAGAATGATACATCGCGGCATCAGCCTGTTTAAGCAATTCGTTCGGTGTAAAACCATCGGTTGGATATACGGCTACACCAATGCTAACCGTCGCTACAAGCTCCCTTTCACCTAGCAAAAAAGGTGTTCTGAATTGTGCCAATAGTGTTTCCGCTAATTGATCGATGAATGCACTACTTTCCATATGCTTAATTAATACGATGAACTCATCTCCCCCTAATCGCCCAATAACATCATCATCTCGTACGGCCGAGCGCAACCTGAACGCCGCTTCAACAAGCAATTCATCGCCAACCTGATGCCCTAATGTGTCATTAACTTTTTTAAAGTCGTCCAGATCCAGAAAAAAAACGGCAACCTGTTGCTGTGATCGTTTTGCTTCTTTCAACATCTGTGACAATCGATCTAACGACAAAAACCGATTAGGAAGCCCTGTTAAATGATCAAAATGCGCCTGATACAGGAGTTGTTCAGCCTGTTCTTTTTGTTGTGTTACATCCTGTTTCACCGCCAAAAAATGCTTTATCTCTCCTGAGTCGTTTTTTACCGGTGCAATATGAACGTACTCCCAAAAGAGTTGTTCATTTTTCTTACGATTCTGAAACTCTCCTTGCCACGATTCGCCCGAGATCAACGCATCCCATAGCTGCTTATACTGACTTAAAGGCGTCAGCCCCGATTGAAGTAAACGTGTCGACTGCCCAATGACTTCATGGCGGGCGTAACCCGTTACTTTTTCAAACGCGCTATTGACGTATTCAATAACACCATCAGTATCTGATAACACGACAGAAACCGGACTTTGCTCAACGGCCTGAGACAGCATAACCACTCTTTCTTCTGCGCGTTTCAGTGCTGTCAGATCCAAATCAACACAATACATTTCCGGTTCATTATTCACTCCGGTAATAATGACATGGCTGGAAAATACTGTTACCGGTGAACCGTCAGCTTTCTTTAAAACTATCTCGCCAGAAGGTGTAACGGGGCCGCCTGCTACCCAACGACCAACCTCCTGAATTACAGGCCCTCTAATAGTATCCGGGATGATTAAGTCTTCGAGCTTTTGTCCTATCGCGTCTTCTGATCCATAACCGTAGAGCACTTCACTGGCACGGTTCCAAAAAATAACATTCCTGTTTTTGTCATATCCCTGAACCGCAATAGTAGCCATGTTTTCAAACACATGCCGAAAACGAGTTTCACTTTGTAAAAGTTGCTTCTGTGACAATATTCGCTCAGTAATATCCTTGATAAAAACGAAAAATTTCCCACCCTCTTCCGGCCAATAGGTGACATTGATTTCGACATCAAAAACAGAGCCATCTTTACGACAATGCCGGCTAATGAAACACTTTTCTTTCTGCTCCAGAATTTTTTGTAGGTGCTGCTGCACCATCTTTTCACTTTCAAGAGCATCCAACTCAGTTACTCGCATACCCAGAAGCTCATCAAAAGCGTAACCTGACATTTTCACATAGGCTTCATTTACGTCTTCAATAATCCCCGCTGCAGTCACAATCCAGAAACCATCCAGCGCTGTACTCAGAACACTATGATAGATTACTGCACTCTTACGGATATGCTCTTCAGTTTTTTGCTTCTCGGTAACATCCCGGCCGATACCAATCAAACCATATAGCTTGCCCGTTTCACCGTAAAATGGTGTTTTTAACGTATCCAGCTGAATCTCTCTTCCATCGGGATGCATTACAGTTTCTGCATTACTTTGATGCTTGCCCGTCTGTAACATTTCACTGTCTTTTTGACGAAAAAATATCGCCTGCTTCTGCTCAAAAATATCGAAATCAGTTTTCCCAATAAGATCCGCCTCATCACAGCCAAATAATTCAGACGTCGCTTTATTACAGCCTAAATAAGCACCCTCAACGCTTTTATAAAAAATATAATCAGGGATGCTATCGATAATCCTTTTCAACAGCCCCTGATCCCTATCCAGTATTTCTTTATGCTTACGTAGCTCTACTTCAGCTTGTCGCCTTTCTTTCTGGATCTTAAGCAGCATCCCCAGCAACATAGTGATCAAAGGGTAAATAATTAACAGAGGAGATGCTATGGCCGAAATAACGGAGTAACGCACCTCTGCTGGTAGCAGAAACATACATAAAATAACGGCAATTTGAACAGAAAGGCCTAATAGGTAAAGCCCACCCCAATTTAGCTCTTTGTGATAATGCAGGCTCCAGTAACGCCAGGCGAGTCCTATCGCTCCACCGGTAATGATCACCAATGATCCGACATAGATACCTGCACCGCCTTGATAGAGTCGAAGGAAAACTGTCATAAATACAGCAATCAGGGTCGGAGCCCAACCAAAATACAAGCCACATAAACTGATCAGCACCCAACGCGTATCGAAGAACAAACCAGGCGTCATTTCCCACGGCGTCAACATTACGGAAATACCGATAACACCGACTAAAATCCCTGTAAACAGATCTCTCAGTTTCTTATTGGCAATATTATGCAGACCCAGTACGTCATAGATAACGCCAAGCGCCAACAATAAAATAGCATTATTCAATAACCCGACAAAGCTGCTCATTTACGCTCCATACATCCATGATATTTTGCATATTCACTTTATAAACTAAGTGTAGACGATGATCTTCGCTAATTCCGGTTTACACACTATACTAATGTTGGAGTCTGGATCAATTGGGAGAAAGTAGTGGAAAAAAATATACAAGAACGCCGCCGGTTTACCCGTATTAATTTTGATGCGAACTGCATTCTCCGGACTTCTGATAAGGAGTGGGAGATTAAATTAATTGATATATGCTTTAAAGGTGCACTGGCAGAGAGCAACACTGAACTTCCACTGTCCATAGGCGACCAGGCAGAATTGATTATTGTGTTAGACGGGAATGAGGTCATTATTGAGATGCCTGCCATCATCAATCATCGGCGTGACAAATATCTGGGCTTCAAAGCCCAGACAATGAAACTGTCAAGCATCAGCCATCTACGCCGATTGGTAGAGCTTAACTTAGGCGACCCGACGTTACTGGAACGAGAGCTCGATCATTTATATAGCACCTAATATCGATCCTGATATATATACCTGATTATCAAAGCGCATCCAGCGCGTCAGCCAAGCGACTGACGCCAACGACTTCCATTCCTTTGACGACTTCTTTAGGCACATTGCCCTTAGGAACAATGGCACGCTTAAAGCCATGTTTGGCGGCTTCTCTGATCCGCTCCTGACCATTAGGCACGGGCCGTATTTCTCCCGACAAACCCACTTCACCAAACACCATCAAATCCTGCGGCAAAGCTCTATCCCGATAACTGGAGACAACCGCCAGCAACAAGGCAAGATCCGCACTGGTTTCTAACACTTTGACGCCGCCAACAACATTGACAAAAACATCCTGATCACCGGTTTGCAAGCCGCCATGGCGATGCAATACGGCTAATAACATGGCCAAACGGTTGCCATCTAACCCAACTGCTACCCGTCGTGGGTTATTCATATGCGACTGATCAACCAATGCCTGAATCTCTACCAGCAACGGCCGTGTACCTTCCCAGACCACCATCACCACACTGCCAGGGCTTGCTGTTTCGCCACGGCTGAGAAAAATAGAACTGGGATTTTTTACTTCACGTAATCCCGTCTCCAGCATCGCGAACACACCTAACTCATTCACGGCACCAAAACGGTTTTTATGGGAACGTAATGTCCTGAAACGACTGTCTGAAGAACCTTCCAGTTGCAATGAGCAATCAATCATATGCTCCAGAACTTTAGGCCCTGCTAATGAGCCATCTTTGGTGACGTGCCCCACCAAAAACAACACGCAACCGGTCTGTTTGGCAAAACGCGTCAGATCTGCGGCAGACTCCCTCACCTGTGAAACAGAGCCGGGGGCCGACTGAATATCAGCCATATGCATAACCTGAATAGAATCGATAACAATAACTCGGGGTCTTAGCTCAGATGCCACCTGACACACCGCCTCCACACTGGTTTCTGATAACATTTTCAGATGCTCGGCTTTTAAACCTAAACGGTGTGCCCGCATGGCAACCTGTTGCAGTGACTCCTCTCCGGTGACATAGAGCGCGGGCATATTTTCGGCCAGATAACACATAATCTGCAGTAACAGCGTGCTTTTACCGGCACCCGGATGCCCGCCTATCAATATTGAAGAGCCCGGCACTAAGCCGCCACCTAAGACGCGATCCAGCTCTTCGGTACCCGTACCAAAACGCGGCATATCCGCAAGATCTACATCCGCCAGGCTCATCACCCGCTGGCTGGCTTGCCCCGCATAGCCATCGTAACGAGGGCGCGCCGCTGCACTTTGCACCGCCCCCAAACGGACTTCACTTAACGTGTTCCATGCCTGACAAGCAGTACACTGCCCTTGCCATTTGTTATAGTCTGCGCCGCATTCATTACAAACATAGGCTGTTTTGGCTTTCGCCATAATGCTCACCCTCTTCGTTACATGAACAGCATTCTACCCAACCTGCACACTCTTCATAAAGCTTTAGTCGGTTTCACTGTTTATTTATAAGCAATAACCATTACAATCGACCTACTTTATCTATTAATAACTGATATCTGATAACAATAAACACACGTCCAAGGAGTAATACATGAAACTGGAAACCATTGCCGTTCACGGTGGCTATTCGCCAGACCCCACTACCAAGGCCGTTGCTGTTCCTATTTATCAAACAGCGGCGTATGCATTTGATGATGCTCAGCACGGTGCTGATCTGTTTGACCTGAAAGTGCCCGGTAATATTTATACCCGTATCATGAATCCTACAACGGACGTGCTGGAAAAACGTGCCGCTGAACTGGAAGGCGGTATAGCCGCATTAGCGGTCGCTTCTGGTATGTCTGCTATTACCTACACCATTCAGACACTGGCAGAAGTCGGTGATAATATCGTTTCTACCAGCGAGCTATACGGCGGCACTTACAACCTGTTTGCACATACACTACCACGCCAGGGAATTAAGGTACGTTTCGCGAATAAAGATGATTTCGCCGCCATTGAGGCACATATTGATGAGCACACTAAAGGCCTGTTCTGTGAGTCAATAGGCAACCCTTCTGGTGGTATTGCTGACATAGAAAAACTAGCCGAGATCGCCCATCGTCATGGTGTTCCATTGATTGTCGATAACACCGTCGCCAGCCCTATGATGTGGCGCCCGATTGAACAAGGCGCCGATATTGTTGTACATGCCGCCACAAAATATATGGGTGGGCACGGCAACTCTCTGGCAGGCGTCATTGTTGATTCCGGAAAATTCCCCTGGGCCGACAACAAAGCACGCTTTCCGTTGCTGAATGAACCGGATGCCTCTTATCACGGCGTGGTATATACCGACGCTTTCGGACCCGCTGCATTTATTGGCCGTTGTCGTGTTGTGCCATTGCGTAACATGGGCGCAGCACTTTCCCCGATGAATGCCTTCCTGATTTTACAGGGTTTAGAAACACTCGCACTGCGCATGGAACGAGTAAATCAAAACACCCAAAAAATTGCCGAATATCTACAATGCCACGAGCAGGTTGCATGGGTAAACTATGCGGGTCTTGAAAGTCATAAAGATCACGCCCTCGCTCAAAAATATATGAACGGCCAAGCATCTGGCATTCTGAGCTTTGGCGTTACAGGAGGACGTGAGGCTACACGGGCATTCTATGATGCGTTGGCTATTTTTGTACGTCTGGTCAATATTGGTGATTGTAAATCACTGGCATCGATTCCAGCAGAAACCACACATCGCCAGCTCAATGATGAAGAACTAAAATCTGCAGGTGTTGCGCCTGAGATGATTCGTTTATCGATTGGTATAGAGCACATCGACGATCTGATCGATGATCTTGAACAGGCACTGGCTGCCACAAAATAGTTCAGGTGCAGCGGAAAAAATAAGCAACGTGTTATATGCGGCATCTGCCCGTCAGTTAATAACTGACAGGCAGATGCCAATTTATGATCTTTAATCTATGACTTTTAACCTATGACCTTCTGATTAATCGCTTCAATGGCCTCTGCATATCCCGACTCAATGGAATCCTGATCTGAAATACAAAAATTCAAATCCTGAATTAATCCATTATCTAAACCATAGACCCACGCATGGATAGTCAGTTCCTGACCCTTTTCCCAGGCATCTTGAGTAATGGTGGTGTTACAAACGTTATAGGCCTGCTCAATGACATTCAGCTCACAAAGACGATCAAGATAGTGATCCGAATCTTGCCATGCCGACAGCAAACCACGATGTTTCATATCAATATCGCGAATATGCCGTAGCCAATTATCGATCAGCCCATGCGGTCTTGACTCTAGCGCTGCACGCACACCACCGCAGCCATAATGTCCGACTACCATAATATGTTTAATTTTCAACACAGTAACAGCATACTGAATGACCGAAAGGCAATTCATATCCGTATGTATCACCAAATTAGAGACGTTACGGTGGACAAAAACATCACCCGGCATCATTCCCATAATTTCGTTTGCCGGCACCCGGCTGTCTGAGCAACCAATCCACAAATAATCCGGCGCTTGCTGTTTAGCTAATATGGCGAAAAAGTCAGGGGAATCTTCGTTAATTTTATCCGCCCATGAACGATTACTATCAAATAGGTGCTGCAGTTTTTTCATATTAATCCGTGAAAATCAGCTATGAGAATTCAGATACAGAAAAGGGACACCAGGCCCCTTTCTTATCGTGCCAGTTATGACGCCTTAAACGTTTATGTTAGACATGATATTGGGCACTGAGTTCATGCACCGCATCAACAAAAACTTTCGCATGATCCGGATCCGCAAACTGATGAATACCATGCCCCAGATTGAACACATGCCCATTGCCCGTACCGAAGCGCTGGAGAATATCCGCTACTTCTTGTCGAATACGTTCTGGCTGTGCATATAAGACGGAGGGGTCCATATTACCTTGCAACGCAACCTTATCACCGACCCGACGACGCGCATTATCAATATCTATGGTCCAGTCCAGCCCTAATGCATCAGCGCCAGCCTCAGCCATCACTTCCAACCACTGACCACCATTTTTGGTAAACATAATCACAGGTACTTTGCGGCCATCATGCTCGCGAATTAAGCCCGAGATGATTTTACGCATGTAATCCAGCGAGAACGCTTTGTACATATCGCCACTTAAGACTCCACCCCAGGTATCAAAAATCTGAACGGCCTGAGCACCGCTGCGAATTTGCTCATTCAGATAAGTAGTGACCGACTCCGCCAATTTACCCAGTAGTTCATGCAGCACTTCCGGAGATGCGAACATCATCTTCTTAATATGACGGAAATCTTTAGAAGAGCCACCTTCAACCATATAGGTTGCGAGTGTCCATGGGCTTCCGGAGAAACCAATCAACGGCACCCGACCATTCAACTCTTTGCGAACTTCCTTCACTGCATTCATTACATAATCAAGATCAGTCGCAGCATCGGGTACTTTCAGTGCTTCTACATCTTGCTCGGTGCGAATGATTTTTCTGAAACGCGGGCCTTCACCTTCCTCGAAATAAAGCCCCAGATCCATGGCATCAGGGATCGTCAGAATGTCGGAAAACAGGATGGCCGCATCCAGATCAAAGCGTTCCAACGGCTGCAGCGTCACCTCACAAGCCAACTCTCTATTTTTGCACAGGCTGAGAAAATCACCTGCCTGAGCACGCGTAGCCCGGTATTCCGGTAAGTAACGTCCGGCCTGTCGCATCATCCATACCGGTGTAACATCAACAGGTTCGCGCAACAGCGCACGTAAAAAGCGGTCGTTTTTCAATTCAGCCATGTTAATTTCAGCCATCTAAAAGTTTCTTTTAATGCGGCGTATTCTACCGATTTCTAAGGAAAAATGCGCTTTAAATAGAAGATCGATATCAAAGAAAACGCGGCTAAGCCACATTCAATCAGATGGTGTTGATAAAAATTTACTGTACACTAATCGAACAGTGCCACTTTAGTGAAACTTTTAGTCATAACATGGCCATCAAAGTAATACGCTGCACTTGAATCATAATAAGCCTTACGCAGACAATAAAAAGGGCAACAGTGACGACAACAGAACTACTGACATTGCCGGATACGGCCAACCATCATGATCATAAATTCCATCAATTGGTCTTTGGTCTTGAGGGGAAAACTGAATTTGATATTCAGGGACGCGGCGAAAACGTCGGACTCGGCCGCGGCTGCCTGGTACCTTCTTCGACCGATCATGCCTTCTGTGGCGTAGGCGAGAACCGCATTGTAGTGATCAATATACCCGCAGAGAAGATAGAACTTGCACCCATGCAAGAACAAATAGCACGGCTGTTTGATACACCCTCTTACTTTACATTGGACAGCCAGCGCCAGGTGCTACTGCAAGCGATTTGCCAGGAAATAAAACAAACACCTGCTGATTCTCCACTATTGCAAGCCTGCGGGCAGACGCTGCTGTTATCCATACAAAACCTCATAAAATCGCCCACGCCCCGACGTACTCACTCATACATTGATCAAACTGCCATTGACCTGCACATCCAGCTGAACATGCATCGAAAAATATCCATTATTGAATTAGCCGGCATCTCTTTTTTAAGCCCGAGCCATTTTCACGCCTGCTTCAAAGAAAACACCGGCGTTACTCCGCATCAATATGTATTACATAAACGCCTTGAACAAGGCAGAGAAAAACTTACGGCCGGCTGGAACGTCTTGCAGACAGCGGAACATTGCGGCTTCAGCAGTCAAAGCGCTTTCACCCATGCATTTCGTGATCATTTTAATACAACACCTGCACGTTGCCGCAAAACAGCGATTCAGGCGTAACGTATCTCTTAATAAAAAGCACCAAAACGTAAACAGCCATTACATAAGTAATGGCTGTTTACGGATGAAGACTATTTACAACTATTAATTATAATGACTACCTGAGATTGTTCGCGACCCAGCTAAACACTTGTGGATAAGGTTCCGGAAAGTAAGGTTGCAGTGTATTCAGCGAACCATGCAACTGCTGCACATCAGTAGACGTAAGATTGAGGTGCCCGACTTTACGCCCCACACGCACTTCTTTTCCGTACCAATAAAGCTCAGTACCTGCCACCGCCATCCATCGGTTATCTCGTTCGACACCGATCAGATTGATCATCACAGATTGACCTTTAATCACGGCATTAGCCAAAGGTAGCCCGGCAACCGCACGAACATGATATTCAAACTGGCTGATACTCGCACCCGACTGCGTCCAGTGGCCACTATTGTGTACACGAGGCGCCAGCTCATTCACCATAAGGTTCTCACCCACACGGAAACATTCCATCGCCATCACGCCGACATAGTCCAGAGAGGTCAGCAACTTGCCCAGCATCTCTTCTGCTTCGGACTGAATACCGGCAAGACGCTCAAGCGGCGAGATCGACGCCATCAGAATGCCATCAACATGCAGATTTAATGTCAGCGGATAAAAATACAGATTCCCCTGCTGATCACGTGCACCGACAAGCGACACCTCTTCATCAAAAGGGATTTTCTGTTCGGCGATTGCCTGCTCATGCCAGCCCTGTGGAATAGCCGTTGCTTGTGCGTGCTTCAACCAGAACTGCCCACGACCATCGTAGCCACCGGTTCGACGTTTCAGTAACACCGTATCGCCGAGCGTCTGATAAAGCTCATCTGCCTGAGTAGCCACCTCGACTAATTGCCAAGGTGCCGTTGCTATATCAAGCTCGTCCAACAATTGCTTTTGAGTGTAACGGTCTGCCAGACGAGGAAACACCTTACCGTTAATAAAGTGCGGGTGATTCGATAGCGCCGTCGTCGTTTCTGTATCAGGCCATAACTCAATCTCAGCAGTAACAACATCATCAGGTGCCAATACTGCTGGCAACGCTTGATTAAAGTCGACAGGTACCACATCAATATTCAGCGGCATAGCCGCATGGCGCATCATTGCTCCCAGCTGACCCGCCCCTAACACCCATACTTTATTCATTAGTCTTCTCTTGGATCTGGATTTTCAAGAATAGTATCAGTCTGCGCCTGACGGAAAGCGTCCAGACGTTGCGCCAACGCCGCATCATTATTCGCCAGAATCTGTGCTGCCAGTAAACCTGCGTTAAAAGCGCCTGCGGTTCCTATTGCAAATGTTCCTACAGCAATACCTTTAGGCATCTGAACGATCGACAGCAAGCTATCCATACCATTGAGTGCTTTACTTTGTACGGGCACACCCAACACCGGCAAACGGGTTTTTGATGCCACCATACCCGGCAAATGCGCAGCACCACCGGCACCCGCCACAATAACCTGATATCCGGCATCAACTGCCTGCGAAGAGAAAGAGAACAGCTTATCAGGCGTGCGATGTGCAGAGATCACTTCAACATGATAAGACACCTGAAGTTGATCCAGAATTTCAGTGGCAAATTTCATGGTTTCCCAATCACTTTTAGAGCCCATGATAATGGCGACTTTCGGTTGCATATAACTCGATCCGATTCAATATATTGTATTGAAAAAGGCGCTAACTCAGTTAACACCGCTAAAGCGGATCATAGCAAATTCTGTGCGATTGATCGCTTAAAAACTAGAATTTTCCCTGAACTCCCTCCACGTTTATGGAAAAAGTTTATTAAAAAACCTCTCAGCGGTAAGCGATCAGAGCTTTTCGCAAAAAAAACCTAGTATTTAGCAAGACTAAACATGCACGTTATCCCTAAAGTGAAACATCCATGATATTCATCTATGCTGCATTATCTGCAGTTCAACGTGTTTAGGGAGCATAACTATGTTCAAAGCCACCGATATATTCAACCCCGGGTTTTTAGATCAGCCGCTTTCAAACTTATGGCAATTAATTTCACCCTTATATGCCGTGGATGAATCTATCTGGCTGAAAGAACTTCTGCCCTTAGCCGCACCCGACGCACATGAGCGCCAACGCATTACTCAAGGCGCAACCACACTCATTGAACAAGTGCGGGCTGATGACGGCGCGATTCACATGATCGATGCATTACTGCTGGAATACAGTCTGGATAGCCACGAAGGAATTCTGCTGATGTGCCTGGCAGAAGCTCTCATGCGCATCCCCGATGCGGACACGGCTGATGCGTTAATCCGGGACAAGCTCTCTGTTGCCGACTGGAAGGCTCACCTGAAGAACTCTGATTCTCTGTTCGTCAATGCCTCTACCTGGGGACTATTGCTGACCGGAAAGGTAGTTTCATTAGACGAAAACAAAGACGGCACACCGTCCAATGTGATTAATCGTTTTGTTAATAAAATGTCTGAACCGGTCATCCGTAAAGTGATGAACCAGGCGATGAAAATTATGGGACATCAGTTTGTACTGGGTCGCACCATAAAAGAAGCGCTGAAAAACGGTCGCAGCGATCGTGATAAAGGCTATTCTTACTCTTTTGATATGTTGGGTGAGGCGGCACTCACCGCGCAAGATGCCGATAAATACTTTACTGACTACGAACAGGCGATCACCGCCGTCGGACAAGATAACTATCAAGGTAAAGGTAAAGGTAAAGGCAGCAGGTCTAAACCAACTATTTCTATTAAATTATCGGCATTACACCCGCGCTATGAAGTCGGCCAGAAAACCCGTGTATTAGGTGAAATGTGCGATAAAGTACTTGAGCTGATCTGCCATGCCCGCGCATCGGGTGTGGGCATTACCATCGATGCCGAAGAAGCCGATCGTCTTGAACTATCTCTGGAACTTTTTCAGCAATTGTATCAGCACGAATCGACCCGTGGCTGGGGTGAATTTGGCTTAGTAATACAAGCCTATTCAAAACGCGCCTTACCCGTACTGGCCTGGCTGGCCGCATTGGCTAAAAGCCAGGGCGATCGCATCCCATTACGCTTGGTAAAAGGCGCTTACTGGGATAGTGAAATTAAAAATTGCCAACAGCGGGGTCTGAGCGGCTACCCGGTTTATACCCGTAAAGAAGCCACCGATACGGCTTATCTTGCCTGTGCCCGCTTTCTGTTAAGCGAATCTGTACATGGCCATATTTATCCTCAATTTGCCAGCCACAACGCACACACTGCCGCGTCAGTTATAGCGATGAGCACGCATACTGATTTTGAATTCCAACGCCTGCATGGCATGGGTGATGCGCTATACAACAGAATCATCAAAGACAATGATGTTAATGTGCGGATTTACGCACCGGTCGGTAATCATAAAGATTTACTGCCCTACCTGGTGCGCCGCCTGTTAGAAAATGGCGCTAACAGCTCCTTTGTTCATCGTCTGGTTGATGCCCGCTGCCCAATCAGCGAATTGGTTCACCATCCGGCCGATGTACTGTCATCACGCCAGATACTGGCTAATCCATATATCCCATTACCTGCGCAGCTGTTTGGTGATGAGCGTAAAAACTCACACGGCTTCAATATCGAAATCGAAGCGGAATCTGCATCCTTTGACGCGATGATTCAACCCTTTATGTCAACAACATGGCAAGCCGGCCCTATCATTAACGGCGAAGTGATCTCGACGGATGTGACGCAACAGCACATTACCGCTCCTTACAATCATGACCAAACGGTAGGACAGATCAACTGGGCCTCAGCCTCGCATGTCGACGAGGCGCTCTCTTACGCAGCCGCCGCCTACCCTAGCTGGCGCGACACACCTGTTGAAGTACGCGCAACAGCACTGGAACGCTTAGCCGATTTACTGGAAATAAACTACGGTGAACTGATGGCGTTGTGCCATCGCGAAGCAGGTAAAACGCTACAGGACAGTATTGATGAAATTCGCGAGGCCGTAGATTTCTGTCGTTATTACGCCGTGCAAGCGCGTCTGGCCATGACCGATGCTATCAGCATGCCTGCATTTGATAACACAACCACCACTATTGAGCGCCAGGGGCGTGGCATATTTGTCTGTATTTCTCCCTGGAACTTTCCACTGGCGATCTTCCTCGGACAAATTTCAGCCGCTCTGGCCGCAGGCAATACCGTTATCGCTAAGCCAGCCGAACAAACCAGCATTATTGCCTTCCGTGCTATTCAGCTAATGCTGGAAGCCGGTATCCCGGCAGGCGCAATTCAACTGCTTCCCGGCGACGGCGCAATCCTCGGGGCAGCGCTGACATCAGATAAGCGTGTAGCAGGTGTCGCCTTTACCGGTTCAACAGGCACCGCCCAACGAATTAACAGATCCTTAGCGAATCGTGATGCAGAACCGGTACCCTTTATTGCTGAAACCGGTGGCCAGAATGCCATGATTATCGACTCCACCTGCCTACCTGAACAAGTGGTTCGGGATGTGGTGCGCTCAGCCTTTGCATCCGCCGGCCAACGCTGCTCAGCACTGCGTGTGCTGTTTGTACAACAGGATGTTGCTGATCGGATTATCCCGATGTTACGCGGCGCTATGCAAGAACAGGCAGTAGGCAACCCCGAGTTGCATCAAACAGACGTGGGGCCGGTCATCAATAAAACAGCACAGTCCGGACTGCTGAAACACATTGAAAGAATGCAGGAAAGCGCAACCTTCATTGCTCAATCGCCGCTACCGTCTGATGCTGATAAAGGAACCTTTGTGGCACCGACTGCTTTTGAAATATCAGGTATCGATTTGTTAACTGAAGAGCAGTTCGGGCCTATCCTGCATGTCGTGCGCTACAAATCACGTGAGCTTGATAAGGTTATCGATAGTATTAATGCCAGCGGTTTTGGCCTGACATTAGGCGTACATACACGTAATGAAACCACCGCCAGGCATATTACTGCCCGTGTTCGTGCCGGCAACATTTACATTAACCGTGATCAGGTAGGTGCCGTGGTCGGTGTGCAACCGTTTGGTGGGCAGGGACTTTCAGGCACTGGCCCAAAAGCCGGTGGACCGCATTATCTGAAACGCTTTACGCGTGAAATTCAGAGCACTCAAACTCAAAGCACTCAAACCCAAAACAAGCAAGCGTGAGCAGGAGGAGATACCGATGACTATTCAAACCTTAGATAACGCGGTGATGAAAGCAGAATCAGCCTGGGAAGCGTGGAATGCTTTAGGTGCAGCGGCACGTATCGTTCAACTAAAGAAAGCAGCACAAGAATTGAACCAGCCTTTAGTTAACTGGTTACTTAATAACGTCGCCGCTAGCATGCCTGATAGCGTTATTTTGCCGGGTCCCACGGGCGAAGCTAATAGCCTGAACTGGAGTGGCCGGGGGGTGATTTGTATCTGCGCAGATTCAGCAGCCTCCGATACAGCCGCCTTCGACACAGCGATAGCAGCACAACTGTTCACGGCGTTAGCAACCGGTAACGTCGTTATCATGCAAACAGTCGATAAGTATGCACATCAATTACATGCTGCATTACTCAATACCGGTATCGGAGACAGCATTGCCCAGCTAACCTCGGCTTCTATTGATGAATTAAGCCGCCATGAGGGATTTCATGCCTATGCCTTTTGTGGAATGCCAGCACCGCTTATAACACTTAATAAAACACTGTCACAACGCAACGGCGTTTTAGCCCAACTGATTTCAGAAACTGAATTTGAGACTTATCCAACACTGACAAGTCTCGATTATCCCTGGCGCTTTGTAACAGAAAGTACGCTTTCCGTTAACACAACCGCTGTGGGTGGTAATGCCACACTGCTCGAACTGGGTGGCAAAGACCACTAATCCAAAAATCACCCGCGTATTGATGGCTGGTTTTTTTGGCTTCCACAACCTGCGAAGAAACACCTTAGTTCTTGGCAGGTTGCTTATAACAGTAACCTCTAATAATAAATTTTAGAAACAACTACAGGGTATGTTAAATGATTGCTAACACCGGTGCCATTATTGGCACCTTTACTATTTATCTGGCTTTAATGCTGGCCATTGGTGTGTATGCTTACCGGCGTACGGCTAACTCTTCTGATTACTTTTTGGGTGGTCGTTCCCTCGGTCCCTGGCCGGCGGCATTGTCTGCCGGTGCTTCGGATATGAGCGGCTGGTTATTGCTCGGCCTGCCTGGCTATGCATTTTCATCTGGCCTGGAAGCCATCTGGCTCGGCGGTGGCTTATTAATCGGCACCTGGTTAAATTGGCTATTCGTCGCTAAACGTCTGCGCACCTACACTATCGAAGCTAACGATTCGTTAACTATTCCAGAATTTTTCGCCAATAGATTTGAGGATAAATCCAACTATCTACGCGTCATCTCGGCCTTTTTTATCCTGCTTTTCTTCCTGTTCTACACCAGCTCAGGGCTTGTCGCCGGCGGTAAACTATTTGAAACCGTATTCGGCTTAGATTATACCGTGGCGGTCATTGTCGGCACCGTGTGTGTTGTTTCTTACACCATGTTCGGGGGTTTCCTGGCCGTATCATGGACAGACCTGGTGCAAGGTTTATTGATGGCAGCCGCACTTGTTATTGTTCCGATTATTGCCATACAGACAGAGGGTGGTTTTGGTAACCTACTCACTGCGCTTGAAGTTAAAAATCCAGAACTGCTTACTATCTGGAACGACAGTAAAGGTGAACCGTTGACCGCCATTGCTATTATTTCACTCGCCGCGTGGGGCTTAGGCTACTTTGGTCAGCCACATATCCTGGCGCGTTTTGCAGCGATTCGCAGCAATGCTGAAGTCAAGACGGCACGTCATATTGCGGTTATCTGGTCAGGTTTATCAATGGCTGGCGCGCTTCTGGTCGGACTTGCCGGCATCATTTATGTCGATAGCACACTAGCGGGCAACCTTGCTGATGGTGAAAAAATCTTCATGCTGCTGGTCAACGCCATGTTCCATCCGGTGATTGCCGGTATTCTATTAGCCGCTATTCTGGCCGCCATTATGAGTACGGCAGATTCACAGCTACTGGTCTCTTCCTCTGCACTGGCAGAAGACTTTTATAAACAGGTATTCCGTAAAGACGCGTCTCAGAAGCAAGTCGTGATGGTAGGCCGCATCGCGGTTGTTGGCCTGTCTCTTGTCGCGCTAATGTTAGCGCTGAACCCCGATAGTTCAGTATTAGGCCTGGTTTCTTATGCCTGGGCTGGATTTGGTGCCGCCTTTGGACCGACATTGGTTTTAAGCCTTTACTGGAAACGCATGAATCACTCTGGTGCACTGGCGGGCGTGATTATCGGTGGTATTACCGTGGTCGTATGGAAACAGATCAGCGGCGGTATCTTTGATATGTATGAGATAGTTCCGGGCATCATCTTTGCTACAGTCGCTATCGTCGCTGTCAGCCTGATGACAGCAGCGCCTGCGAAATCGATTCAGGAAAGTTTTGAACGTTACAAAAAGCAACTGGATGTTTAATAGGTAAGCCCTCTGCTCTCCTCATTTAAGTAACTACTTTAGTGAGGAGGGGTCGCTAATTCAGGACCCAGAACATAAAAAGGCCGCTGATATCAGCGGCCTTTTTATTTACTAATGCTTACATACAAATTCGTATTAACGTGCCTACGAATGTACTCGAAGCATTCAGACTTCCAGATAGTCGAGGATACCCTCAGCCGCCTGACGTCCTTCAAAAATAGCCGTCACAACCAAGTCAGAACCGCGTACCATATCACCACCGGCAAAGACTTTTGCGTTAGTTGTTTGGAAAGCATGGCGTCCCTGCGAAGGTTTTTCGTCCGCTTTAACCCGGCCATCTTCATGCAACTCAATACCGAAATCAGCAAACCAAGGTGCGGGGCTAGGACGGAAACCGAAAGCAACTAACACCACATCAGTATCCAGAACTTCTTCTGAACCCGGCACCACTTCTGCTCGGCGTCGGCCCCTCTCATCAGGTTCGCCCATCTGAGTAGTAACCACTTTAACCCCGATTACTTTGCCGTTTTCACCTACCACTTCAACAGGCTGACGGTTAAAGAAAAATTTAACGCCCTCTTCTTTGGCATTGACGACTTCGCCCTTAGAGCCCGGCATGTTGGCTTCATCACGACGATATGCACAAGTAACGCGCTTAGCGTCCTGACGAATAGAAGTACGGTTGCAGTCCATCGCCGTGTCGCCACCGCCCAGAACTACTACCTTTTTGCCTTTCAGGTTAATGTAATCAGCCGGATCTTTTTCAAAACCCAGACAATGATTTACATTAGAGATCAAGAATGGCAATGCGTCATAAACACCGTCCAGGTCTTCACCTGGAAAACCACCTTTCATATAGGTATACGTACCCATACCAAGAAATACAGCGTCGTATTCATCAACCAAAGACTGCATCGATACGTCTTTGCCTATTTCAGTGTTGAGACGGAATTCAACACCCATCTCTTCAAAAACACGGCGCCGGTTTACCATCACTTCTTTTTCCAGCTTAAATTCTGGAATACCGAAAGTGAGCAAACCACCGATTTCCGGATAACGGTCAAACACCACAGGCGTCACACCATTACGCACCAGAATATCAGCCGCACCCAAACCCGCCGGGCCTGCGCCAATCACTGCCACTCGCTTACCTGTCTGTGGCGTATTAGACATATCAGGCTTCCAGCCCATCGCAAAGGCGGTATCCGTAATATATTTTTCTACCGAGCCAATAGTCACCGCACCAAAACCATCATTCAGTGTACACGCGCCTTCACACAAACGATCCTGTGGACAAACGCGTCCACACACTTCTGGCAGCGTGTTGGTCTGATGGCTCAGCTCTGCCGCTTTAATAATATTTCCTTCTGCCACTAACTGTAGCCAGTCGGGAATATGATTGTGCACCGGGCACTTCCACGAACAGTAAGGATTACCGCAATCCAGACAACGATGTGACTGCTCTGCTGCTTCTGTTGCTACAAAGGGTTCGTAAATTTCTGCATATTGCTTTTTACGAACCGAGGCTTTAATTTTCTTCGGCCCCTCACGGGATACGTCGAGGAACTGGAAATCGTTGTTAAGACGTTCAGTCATGGTCCCCACCTCGTTAAAGCGCCTGATAACAGGCGCATGTTAAACTTTATCGCTACGAAACCTGTTATTCAGGGCGCCTACGAACACTATTCAGCAAATCAGTAATGCCTGCCGCTTTTGGCTTAACCATCCAGAAACGACCAATATAATCATCAAAATTATCGACAATTTCCTGACCCCAGGCACTGCCTGTTTCATTGGTAAACTCAATGATGACTGAGCGTAAATGGTTTTTATAGGCTTCCATATGTTCAGTATGAACACGATGAATCTCAACCAATTCGTGGTTGTACTTATCCACAAAGGTATTACTCATATCCAACACATAAGCAAAACCACCGGTCATCCCTGCACCGAAGTTGTAACCGGTTGCACCCAGAATAGTCACCAGACCGCCTGTCATATATTCGCAACAGTGATCACCGGCACCTTCAACGACAGCGTGACAACCAGAGTTACGCACTGCAAAACGCTCACCCGCACGGCCTGCCGCAAACAGCTTACCGCCGGTTGCACCGTACAAACAGGTATTCCCCATGATCGCGGTTTCATTCGATTTGAACGTCGCAGCACTAAACGGTTTGATCACAATCTTACCACCCGCCATGCCTTTACCGACGTAGTCGTTGGCATCACCTTCCAGGATAAGATCCTGACCACCGGCATTCCACACACCAAATGACTGACCAGCATGACCTTTAAAGTGGAACGTGAGCTGCTGACCACACATACCCAGATTACCATGCTGCTTCGCAATGACACCCGAAGTACGGGCACCCACAGAGCGATCACAGTTTGTAATCGTCAGTTGCCACTCGCCACCGGTTTTCTTTTCGATGCTGTGCAATGATAACTCAAGCATTTGCGTATTTAACGCGCCTTTATCATAAGGTTCATTGCGCGGCTGCTGACACGTCTGCGGATATTCAGCAGGTACACCGCCATCACTGATAATCGGGCTTAAGTCCAGATTACGCTGTTTAGGCGTATGTCCTTCGATAGCTTCCAGCAGGTCTACACGCCCCACCAGCTCCTCCAGCGTACGAACACCCATCTGAGCCATCCATTGACGCGTTTCCTCAGCCACGAAGCGGAAGAAGTTTTTGACCATTTCAACCGTACCACGGAAGTAATCTTCACGTAGTTGTTCATTTTGTGTCGCCACACCGGTTGCACAGTTATTCAAATGACAGATACGCAGGTATTTACAGCCTAAAGCCACCATTGGCATGGTACCAAAACCGAAGCTCTCAGCACCTAACATTGCCGCTTTAACAACATCCAGACCTGTTTTCAGCCCACCGTCTGTTTGCAGGCGGATTTTGCCACGCAGATGGTTACCACGTAACGATTGATGCGCATCGGATAGACCTAATTCCCAAGGGGAACCGGCATGGTGAATCGAGGTGATCGGCGATGCCGCTGTACCGCCATCGTATCCTGAGATAGTAATCAAGTCAGCGTATGCTTTAGCCACACCACAGGCAATGGTACCCACGCCTGGACGTGAAACCAGCTTTACCGAGACCAGAGCTTCAGGGTTAATTTGTTTTAAATCGAAAATCAGCTGTGCCAAATCTTCAATCGAGTAAATATCATGATGAGGCGGCGGTGAAATCAGTGTTACACCCGGCACCGAGTAACGTAAGCGAGCAATCAGCTCATTTACTTTACCACCCGGCAACTGTCCACCTTCACCGGGTTTAGCGCCCTGAGCAACCTTGATCTGCAAAACATCTGCACTCATCAGGTACTCTGGTGTTACACCAAATCGACCTGATGCAATCTGTTTGATTTTTGAGCGTTTCATGGTGCCATGACGGGCAGGATCTTCTCCACCTTCACCCGAGTTAGAACGACCACCCAACTCATTCATGGCAACCGCTAATGATTCATGGGCTTCTGGTGACAGAGCACCCAGTGACATGGCTGCAGAATCAAACCGTTTTAGAATGGCTTCTATCGGTTCTACCTGATCAAGCGATATTGGCTTCACATCTTTTTTTAACGCCAGCATATCACGCAGGGTTGCCACACCACGGTTGTTTACCAAGTCAGCATATAACTGATATTTAGCAGGATCACCACTTTCTACCGCTTCATGAATAGTCCGCACTACATCAGGATTATAAGCGTGATATTCGCCACCAGGCATATATTTTAACAAGCCGCCCTGCTGAATAGGCTTACGTGCCGTCCAGGCTTCTTTTGCCAACAGTGATTGTTCATATTCAAAGTCTTCAAAACGTGCGCCTTCAATACGGCTACTCACGCCTTTAAAACATTGACTTACAATCTCAGAGCTCAGACCAATGGCTTCAAACAGTTGCGCACCCCGGTACGATGCTATGGTAGAAATCCCCATTTTTGAGAGGATTTTCATCAGGCCTTTATTGATACCTTTACGATAGTTTTCATGGCTGTCTAGTGGCTCTAAAAGAATTTCACCTGATGCGCATAGGTCCTTAAGCACCCGGTACGCAAGGAACGGGTAAACCGCTGTTGCACCAAAGCCAAACAGAACTGCAAAATGATGCGGATCTCTGACAGTAGCTGTCTCAACAACAATATTGGCATCACAACGTAATCCCGTATCTACCAGACGATGATGCACAGCCCCTGTCGCCATAGACGCATGAATAGGTAACTTACCCTGCTCGATCTTAGCATCGGACAGAATCAGAATAACCTTACCATTACGTACGGCCTGTTCAGCCTGTTCAGTGACTGAAATCAGCGCTTCTTTGAGGTTCATCTGAGCCGGATCATAATTCAGATCTATCGTTATCACCTCAAAGCCGGACACTTTATTGTCACGCAGGCGACGAAATTTTGAGGCAGATAATACCGGCGATGTCAGAATGACGCGTCGGGCATGTTCCGGCCCTTCTTCAAAAATATTCTGCTCAGCACCAATACAGGTTTCCAGTGACATCACGATCGCTTCACGCAAAGGGTCTATCGGCGGATTAGTAACCTGGGCAAACTGCTGACGGAAATAATCATAGGGAGAACGGACACGACTGGACAAAACAGCCATTGGCTTATCGTCACCCATAGAACCTACGGCTTCCATACCAGACTCACCGAGTGGACGGATAACATGATCACGTTCTTCAAAAGTCACCTGGAACATTTTCATGTACCTTTTGACTTCTTCAGGCGGCATATCACGGAAAGACCGAGACTCTTCACTCAGGTTCATCGTCTGCTCAAGACGCAGCGCATTTTCCCTTAGCCATTTTTTGTAAGGTTGTGCTTTTTTCAGACGGTTATCAATATCAGCCGTGTGCAGGACTTCACCCGTTACTGTATCGATTGCAAAAATCTGCCCCGGTCCTACCTGCCCCTGAGAGATGATATCTTCTGGTTTATAATCAAACACACCAATTTCAGACGCTGTACAAATATAGCCCTGCTTCGTAATTACCCAACGTGAAGGACGCAAACCGTTACGGTCAAGCATACATACAGCAAATCGACCATCCGTCATTACCATACCTGCCGGACCGTCCCACGGCTCCATGTGCATAGAGTTATATTCGTAGAAAGCACGCAACTCCGTATCCATCGTATCCACGTTCTGCCAGGCTGGCGGGATAATCATGCGAACAGCTCGATAGATATCCACCCCACCGACCATGAGGAACTCCAACATGTTATCCATGCTGGAAGAGTCAGAACCGGTAGTATTTACAATCGGTTGCAATGCCTCAAGATCGGGCAACAAGTCCGTCGAAAATTTACGCGAACGAGCACGCGCCCAGTTACGATTACCTTCAATGGTATTAATTTCACCATTATGAGCAAGGAAACGGAACGGTTGCGCCAGAGGCCAACGCGGTGCTGTATTCGTAGAAAATCGTTGGTGATAAGTACAGACAGCTGTTTCCAAACGCTCATCTGCGAGATCTTTATAAAAGACCGGCAAATCAACAGGCATTGTCAGGCCTTTATAGGAAAGAACCTTATCTGACAAACTACAGATATAGAAATCACCATCAGCAGACAATGTAATCTCAGCTTTGCGGCGTGCAATAAACAGACTGATACCAAAATCACGTTCGGTTTTACCCGCAGATTCTATAAACACCTGTTCAATTCGTGGCAATGTATCTTTAGCAATAGGCCCCAGACAGCTCTCATCTGTTGGCACAACGCGCCATCCTTTTACGACAAGACCTTGGTCATCTAACTCTTTATTTAACGCAGCACGGGACAATTCAGCCAATGCGGAATCTTGGGATAGAAACACCATGCCGATGGCATACTGCTCTCCCAACACAATATTGAGTTCACTTTTAGCGACTGCACGCATAAAACCATCAGGCTTTTGCATTAACAAACCGCAACCATCACCGGTTTTTCCATCGGCAGCGATACCGCCACGATGGGTCATGCAGGCGAGGGCACCCATTGCCTTTTGCAAAAGGTCATGACTGGCTATACCTTCTAGCTGCGCCATCAAACCAAAGCCACAGTTATCCTTAAACTCACCGGGGCGATACAGACCTGTGCTCATAGTCATTCTCACTTAAAAAAGTTCTTTAAAAAAACAAAGGCTTAACAATATACCTTTTCGACTGAACATTTTCTTGGCAGGCAAAAAGGGAGAACATTCTACACACAGACACCTTCCGGGACAAATATTAAGCCGATTACCCTTTGCCCAGGCACAAAAAAAACGGCAAAAAGCCGTTTTTTTAACACTATTTACTGTTTTTATATGAAGAAAAACCTATTTCTTCTTGATGTCCTGCTGTACACCACCAATGCTCCGTGCCCAGGGTTTAAGTTTTTTCAAATCCGGAGGCAAGGAATTTATCGCTCGGTTTGCAGCAGCCCGATTGGCATATTGCCCGTAAACAACAACATGCCAAGGCCCGTTCTTATACAGCGTATTGAAGTAATAGAGTTTATCCCTGCTACTTAAAGACGTCATAAACCTAACAATACTTTCCTCGGAACGAGCGCCCAGCACTTGTAATGTATAGCCAGAAGAAGGCCAGGTTAACAACTGATCCTCTTTAAGCCATTGACTCGCGTCTGGCTGCGATCCTGTGGTTACTTTGGCCGAGGCAGTTTTAACGGGGGCTGCTTTAACAGGAGCCGCTTTAACAGGTGCTACAACAACCTGTTTCGGCGGAGCTACAATTTCAGGCTGCGTAACAGCCTTAATCTCGGCTTTATCAGCAACTACTCTCTTGGGCTCAGGAACAACATCAGGTTCTACTTTATTGAATGCCACTACGTCCTCTTCAACTATGACCGGAGTAGCGTCATTTATCAGCGCAGGTGATTCAATTACTTCTTCTTTAGTTTCTGCAGATAAAACAGGCATCGCAAGCACGACACGATCAACATCCGGCTGATTTTCTACTGATGCACGCCCTTCCAACACAGACTCTTTGCGCAACACCTGCTCCTGATCAGCCAACAGCTTAGACAACGCACTCTGCATCTCATTAATTGACTCTGAGCGGCTATCTGATTCTACAGTAGGGTCGACACTCACATTAAGAGGGACAGATACGCGCCCATCTACAACTTGCGGCTCAACCAACGTATTATCATCTTGCAGGACCTTCCACAATGAAACAGAAAGCACACCTAAAAGCACCAAACTAATCCCTACAATATGAGGTATTGGTAACGGTAATATCGATGCTCTGGCAACCACACGACCCGAACGATACAGTTCAGAGGCTGCTGATGTTAACCGCCCAGGATATCCGCCAGAGACACTATAAATACTTCTCAACTCTTGCTTATTAAGATCCTGCTGTGCCGAAAATCTAAGCGACAAAAACTCTTTTGCCTCATCTTCCGTAAAAGGGTTCAGCCGTTCAAGATGCAACCGCCCTTCCAATAGCTCATATAGACTCAGGGAGGTTAAACGACTCACCAGCGAATCTTCGCCGCATAATACAATTTTTGGCTTGCCGGTCCCTGACACCAGCAATCCAGCCAATAACTCGACGGCCTCGTCATTCAGCCACTCGGCATTATCGATAACAATCAATAAGTGCTGACCCACGTCGTGCAAAGCCCGGCTCTGGTTATGCAAAATAGTTAACGGATCCAGTCCATCTGCATACTCATCTGACACTAATTTTGCGCATTGGCGAGCAAGCTGAAGGGCATCTGTTTCGCCTTCTAGCGTCACTATTATCTGATGAATATCCGGCGTTCGGGCAACTAATGCTAATCTTTGTGTAACTGAGCTTTTACCACTACCTTCAGGGCCGGCAATAACAATCAGAAAATCAGAATACCTTAGCAAATGGGCCATTTTATCGGCCAGTTGCATACGACTGGGCGGCTCGAAGTAGAATTGTTGACTCATTGATTCCATCCACTCAATGCCCGGATCAGGCGTTTAACACATCCATCAGTTTATCTTTAGAATAATCAGCCGTCACTACCCCCTCCCCTAATGCCGTTAAAAGAACTAAACGTAATTGGCCGTTCAGTACTTTTTTATCGACCAGCATTAGATCCATAAAGTCCGCCGCTGTCATATTAGCAGGAGGAACCACCGGCAACTTTGCTTTTTCAAAAAGCTGGCGTGCTCGCTGCATATCATCAACAGGCAACCATCCCATTTTCGATGATAGCGCCAACGCCATCATGCTCCCGGCGGCAACGGCCTCACCATGCAACCAATTACCGTAGCCCTGGTGTGTTTCTATTGCATGCCCAAAAGTATGCCCTAGATTCAGCCAGGCACGAATCCCTCCTTCTTTTTCGTCCTGAGCAACAATTTCTGCCTTTATCTCACACGAACGATAAACAGCGCGCATGAGAGTATCCGCATCACGTGCGACCAATAATTCAATATTTTCTTCAAGCCAACAGAAAAAAGAGTAATCATAAATCAAACCATATTTAATCACTTCAGCAAGACCTGCTGAGAACTCACAATCAGGCAAGGTAGCAAACACAGAAATATCCGCGACCACCAATTGAGGCTGATAAAAAGCCCCTATCATATTTTTGCCTAAAGAGTGATTAACACCTGTTTTACCACCGACAGAGGAATCGACCTGCGACAATAAGGTGGTAGGGACTTGAATAAAATCAACACCGCGCTGATAACTAGCTGCTGCAAAGCCTGTCATATCACCTACAACACCACCACCCAGAGCAATCAGTGTTGTCGTACGGTTGTGTTTACACTTAAGTAACTCATCAAAAATTAAATTAAGGTGATTCAAATCTTTGTAAGATTCACCATCAGGCAACACAGTGACATCCACTGTATATCCTGACAAGTTGCTTAGAAAAGAATCCAGATATAAAGGCGCTATAGTTTCATTAGTTACCACCATAACCTGATTTCCTTTTATAAAAGGTTTAATCAGCTCGGCGGATATAATATTTTGACCAATATAAATAGGGTACGAACGTTCACCAAGATCAACCATTAAGGATTGCAAGACACCAGCTCCGATTTACTAGGTTAGTCGCCAGCGATAATACCCTGACGAACTAGTTGTTTAACGATATCTGACACGACACCACGGGGATGCCTACGGTCTGTTTTCACTATCAAGTCTGATGTTAATCGATAAAGCGGATCGCGGATTTCCATCAACCTCTCAAGCACTTCTTGAGGATTATCTGCCCGCAACAGCGGCCTGTTCTTGTCTTTGGAGGTCCGTTCCAGCTGTTGCTCGATAGATGTATCCAAATAAACCACGAACCCCCGGCTCTGTAAACAAGCACGATTGGCTGCCCGTAGCACTGCACCGCCGCCGGTAGCCAATACTTGATTATTGCTCTGTGTCAGATCATCTACGACCATTTCTTCACGATCACGGAACCCGATTTCCCCTTCGACATCGAAGATCCAGGGTATGTTTGCCCCTGCACGCTCTTCTATCTCGCGATCAACATCAACAAATTCAAGAGCAAGCTCTTGAGAAAGCATACGCCCTATAGTGCTTTTTCCAGCACCCATAGGACCAATAAGAAATATATTCAAACGGACCTAACTCCGACTACTTTGCGGATAAAGACTCTCTGATTAATTTAGGTGTTATGAAAATCAGCAGCTCCACTTTTTTATCATTTACTCTGGTTTGACGAAACAGTGCTCCTATGCCCGGCAAATCACCGAAAAAGGGAGTTTTATCAACGTCATCAGACACTTCGTTACTATAAACTCCACCCAGCACAATAGTTTCGCCATCTTTGACAACAACAGAAGTTTCAAGCTCATTATTATTAATAATAATCTCACCATTTGTTGCCACCCCACCTATCGAGTCCTGAGTGATTTTCAGATCGAGCGTTATACGGTCACCGGGATTAAGCTGAGGCGTCACATCCAAACTCAGAACGACATCCTTGAACTCAATTTTAACCTCACCATCTTCAACCGTCTGGTAAGGGATCTGTTGTCCTGATTGAATCCGCGCGGCTTTGCCGTTAGTAGTGATAATTTTAGGCTGAGAGATGATCTCAGCTTTACCTTCACTTTGCAGCGCAGAAAGCTCCGAAGAGATTAAAAAATCACTTGTCGCATAACCTATGCGGATTGCAGAGTTCCCAGCCACACCCAAATCAACATTCAGCGGACTTACTCCGCTCGCAAGCAAATTAGTACCGGTAGCACCGGCTCCACCTATAGTGAATTTATTTCCTTCACGACCAAACCCCCATGTTATACCCAGTTCACGGCTAAAGTCGGTAGAAGCCGTCACCAAACGCGCCTCCACCATTATCTGCGCGACCTCTGTGTCAAACTTGCGCAGCGTCCTGCGTATCTCTTCCAACTGCGTCGCCGTTTCCCGCACCATCAGTACATTTGTCTGGTCATCAGCGACTATAAAGCCTCGTTCTGAAACTAATTTTGCTTCATATATGCGGGATTTCATTTCAGAAGCTTTACGATAATCAACCTGAATATAATCAGTTTTAAGCGGCGATAACTCCTCCACCTGCTTCTGGCTTTCCAACTCAATACGCTCACGTTCTGCTATATCTTCAGCGGGCGCAATCAGCAACACGTTGCCTACCTGACGCTTATCCAAACCGCGCGTTTTCATTACAATATCAAGCGCCTGGTCCCAAGGAACATGCTTTAATCGTAATGTGATTTCACCGCCTACAGCATCATCCACAACCAAATTTAACTGTGCGACTTCGGCCAGTATCTGCAACACCGAACGAACACTCACGTTTTGGAAGTTAAGGTCTATTTTCTCACCACTGTAAGGAAAATCATTTTTTTGGGCCTCTTCTTTTTCTGCCCGCGTTAACGGTTTGAAATCCAGAATCAGTTTATTTCCCGTCTGATAAGCCATGTAATCGTAAGGTTCAGCACCTGGCTTGATAAGTACTGTAGTATTTCGTCCGCTGGCCATCGCATCAATAAACATAACAGGTGTCGCAAAGTCCTGAACATTTACCCGTTGCTGTAATGCTGCTGATAATGTTGCCCCTGAAAAATTAACAGCAACATTATTACCTTCTTCTTGAATATCCAATCCAGCCTGATCATCGGAAAGCGTAATAACGACACGCCCAACACCACCATCAACACGTTCAAAATCAATACCCTGCACACGCGTTTTATCATTATGCGCGTCGAGCAATGATCTTTTTTCAGACATTTTCTTTAGAGTACCCGTCGCCGCTACAGAATTTTGTTTTTCACCAAAGACGACAAACAAACTGTTACCTTCAGTAAAAGTACGATAGCTCGTCATTTCATGCAGGTTTGTGACGATACGTAAGCGTCCACTTCCCTGAGCAAAACTAAGCGACTCCACAACACCCGATTTAACATCGACAGATTTTGTTCCAAGTTCATTGTTCACACCCCAGAAATCCAGTACCAGCCGGGGAGGACTATCGATCGTATAAGCTTTAGGTACCGGAGGGGCTGAATCGAAGTCTAATTTCACCTCAATTTTATTACCTGGCAACGCAACAAAAGAAGATTTCTGTAAGGCAACCTCTTGTGCTGAAACACGTTGAGATAGCGTACCCAACAGCATGAGCAAAAGAATCGTTATTATGGCGCTGTTGAAGAGCCCCGCGCTATGGGGTTGAAGATAAGCATTATTATAATTCATGTTTCTATCCTTCGCTCATTTCTGCTCGGCTAACTCAATAGTTCTAGGGCGCTTCATCCATCCACCCCGTCCATTCGATATAATTTCTACCACGTCGAGTTGTTGATCAGAAACAGCTACTACCCGACCAAAATCCAGTCCTAAATAATCTCCTACTTTTACGCGATGTATTTCGTGATTATCATCAAGCAGCAGTGCCCAAAAAAAGTCTTCATCGGCTTTCCCAATCGTTCCTACCATTAATAGCTGATCGAATGAAAACTGCTCCAGATAGCTCCGCGGCCTGTCTTGATCAGGCTGTAAACTATTATTATCCTGCTCAAAATTCGCTACTGTCGAAACAACGCGAACCAATGGCTCGAAGGGGTCTCTTAGGCTTGCCCCTTGATAAACAAAACTGTTATAAGATTTGAACGTTGGCAGCGGCTCAATTTTCCCTTTAGGTTTCGCCTGCACATCCGAGACAAATTTAGACAAGTCAGCCGTATCTTCAACCCAGATACACCCTGACACTAAACTAACCATTATTCCTACAACTGCCGCTTGCAGGCATCTGGAGGAACGCTTATTTAGTATCATCATAACGATAAGTTTTAGCACTGATAACCATCTCCAGCATGTCATCATCAGTAGGTTTCAGCGTGTAGTCATGCAGTGTCACGATACGTTTTATCGCGGCTACGCCACTTACAAACTGCCCCATTTGATGATATGTCCCTTTAACTTCTATATTAATAGGTAGTTCAATATAGAACTTCTCTTTACGCTCACCCGCTAATTTAATAACTTGTATTTGCAAGCCCGCCGCCCTACCAATATCACTGATATCCTCAAGCAGACCAGGTACCTCCTTGTCAGTCGGAAGCTGCCCCAGTAACTCCGAAAACGTCCCTTCAACATCTTCCATCTGTTTTCGTAGCGTAGCCAAATTGGCAACCTGAAATGATTTACTTTCAAACTCCTGCTTGTACTGAACTTCCTTCTGAACTTCCCGCTCAAGCTGGGTATGCTGCTCACTGATATAAAAATGGATACCCGCGTAAACGACAACGGACATGACTATGATATAAACAACAATTTTAATACCAATAGGCCAATTGCCTGCTGCATTCAAGTCCAGGTTATTAGGATCAAAGCCCTGAAATGCATTTTTAAATGTCTGACTGCTCATTTTGCATCCTCATCTTCAGGCTTAGCCAAAATAACAGAGAGATCAAATTCCCTGAGGTCGGATGAATCAACCGCACTACCCTTTGAGCGAGCTTGACCTAACGTCGCTACTTTTGAAAGGTTGGCTTCACCAAACCAGATAGAACTGTCTAAACGCCTCATCAACTCTGAAACATCCTTATTTTGAAGCGCTAACCCTTGAATCTTCATTGCATCCTGACTTTGCGCACCACCGAAACCCGCTTCTTTTCTCTGAAGAGAATTATAGTAAACACCGTCAGGCAAAACCCTTACCAGCTCATCAAAATTACGAACGGTGATCGGCCTATTACCCTGCAACTGCTGAATAGCGTTAAGTCGCTCAAGAAGACGCTCTCTTTGATGTTTAAGATCTTTAATCTCTTTAATTTTTTTATCAAGTTTACTGATGTTGTTTTGTAGAAAGCCATTACGGAGATTCTGACGATCCATTTGCACATCATAATAATAGCTCATCATCAACACCAACGCAGCCGCACATAGGGCTGAAGCAATCAGGCTTGATACGAATGCTTTCTGCCTGGCAGCGGTTCGTTCTTCTCGCCATGGTCGTAAGTTAATCTTTGCCATCACTTTTCCCTATTGATCGAACGATCTCAGCGCCAGCCCACAGGCTTTTACCAACGCAGGTGCATCTTTTACTAATCTTTCTTTGTTTACTTTCACGCCGATAGTCATTTGTGTAAATGGATTGGCAATACTGACCGGAATACCCAATTCATCACTGAGAATACCAACCAAGCCATCAATCGAAGAAGCACCGCCGCAGAGATAGATTTTTGTCAATTGATGCTGAACACCCGATGAATAAAAAAACTGTAATGCACGCGAAACTTGCTGGGATATCGTAAGACGAAAAGGCTGTACTACCGCTTCCTGTATTTCATCGCTAATCTCACCCAGCCTTAACGACTGTTCTACTTCATCAATAGCCATTCCATACTGATGATGGATATTAGTTGTAAGATCGTTACCACCAAATGACTGTTCACGATTATAGATGATTTTATGATCCCGAATAACATTCAAGGTCAGCGTTGCTGCACCGATGTCCACAATGGCGACCATATCATCATTTTTAAGGTCCTCATTCACCAACATAGGGAAGACACGTTCAACGGCATAGGTATCCACATCAACCACTGCGCATTTCAGGCCTGTCGCATTGATAGCATCCTCACGCTGATCGACATCATCGCGCCGACACGCAACTAACAATAGCTCATTCAAATCAGGATGAGATCGAGACTCACCTATAATTTCAAAATCAAGCGCAACTTCATCAAGAGGATAAGGAATAAACTGATCAGCTTCGACTTTAACCTGATCTTCTAATTCAATTTCAGAGAAAGCCCGGCTCAACTCCATCCGCTTGATAATCACAGCAGAAGAAGGAACAGCAGCGATAGCGCTCCCTTGTTTAATACCGCAGATTTTCGTACCGCGCGCTATAGCATCGGCAACCGATTGAACTTCCTGAATACTACCATCAATAACCGCCGTCGGAGGCAACGAAACAACCGCATAAGCATCAAGTCCAATTAAACCACCACGCTTGGACAAGACGACCAGCTTCACGAACGACGAACCTATGTCTATACCGACCCAGTTGGCCGTTTTCTTCCCGAAAAAGCTGACCACTTAAATATCCCTTTAACTATATAAATTTTCTTCTACCTAATAACTGTAGCTATAAATCTCAAAAAATTAAACTCTAATTCAGCTATAGAGGGTATATTAACGACTATATAATGTGTTTTTTCCAATAAATACTATTTAAGGTCAGCATGCGCGTACTAAAATCCATTTTCCGCTTCGTTCTTATTCTTTCACTCATCGGGCTATTAGTAGGCGTAGGGGCAACTGTAGGCTTATATCAATACTTTGCACCTCAATTGCCTGATGTTGAAACGCTCCGCGATATTAAATTCCAGACTCCTCTAACAGTTCTATCGGCCGATGGAAAATTAATTGCAGAGTTCGGCGAAAAAAAACGCACGCCAATTATATACAATCAAATCCCTGAACAGTTTGTTCAAGCGCTTCAGGCAGCAGAAGACAGCCGCTTTTTTGAGCATTTCGGCATTGATTTAATTGGCCTGTCCCGAGCTGTTTTTCAGTTAGTGTCTACAGGAAGAATCCAAAGCGGCGGCTCAACTATTACCATGCAGGTTGCCAAAAACTTCTTCCTTTCAAGAGAGCGCACATTCGAACGAAAATTCAGTGAAATACTACTGGCAATTCAAATCGAACAATCTTTGTCCAAAGAAGAAATTTTCGAGCTTTACGCGAATAAAATTTACTTAGGCCACCGTTCCTATGGAATTCAGGCGGCAGCTAATGTGTATTACGGGAAAAACATTGATGAACTTTCTTTAGCTCAGTTAGCAATGATTGCAGGCCTGCCTAAAGCACCATCAACCTTCAATCCCATAACAAATCCAGAGCGCGCTACCGAGCGCAGAGACTGGATTTTAGGGCGTATGCACAGCTTATCCTTTATCAATGAACAAGAACTACAAACAGCACTTATGGCACCCGTCACTGCCAGCTATCATACTACTGAAATAGAGCTTTACGCCCCCTATATAGCCGAAATGGTCAGAAGCGAGTTATATGCCCAGCACGGCGAAGATCTTTATACAGATGGATTCACGGTTTACACGACGCTAGACAGCAAAATGCAAAGCGCGGCTAACAATGCGGTACGTGATGGGCTTATAAATTATGTAAAACGCCACGGCTACCGAGGTCCGGAAAAGCAACACACGATCCAAGACCTGTCGCATGATGCAATAACAGCCCTACTGCAAAATGAATCCACATTCGCAAAACTGGAACCCGCTATTATTCTTGAAGTTAATAAAGATAGCGCTACAGCCCAGCGCAAAAATGGTGAAATTATAACTCTTCCCTGGGAAGGACTAAGCTGGGCAAAACCTTTTAAAACCGTAAATTATTCAGGCCCTATGCCTAAAAAAGCAGACGACGCAGTTCAGACCGGCGATTTAGTGCGCATTTTCAATACAGGCGAGTACTGGGAACTGAGTCAGATACCGCGCGTTCAGGGAACGCTGATTTCAATGACACCTCAAACGGGCGCTATTCGCTCTCTTGTAGGTGGTTTTAGCTTTACATATAACAAGTTTAACCGTGCCATACAGGCCCATCGCCAACCGGGCTCTAACCTTAAACCTTTCATCTATGCGGCGGCAATGGAAAACGGCTTCACCCCAGCGTCTATTATTAACGACGCCCCCATTGTACTGCAAGATAAAGGTCTCGACGGCAACTGGCGCCCTGAGAATTCCAGCAACGAGTTTTCAGGCCCTACCCGCCTGCGTGTTGGGCTTTATAAATCGCGCAACCTGGTTTCAATTCGTCTGCTACGCTCTCTTGGCATCGACAAGGGAATCGAATATTTATCACGTTTTGGATTCGATCCTGAAAAATTACCGGCAAATTTATCACTCGCACTCGGCAGCGCCGATGTCACTCCTATGGAATTAATAACAGGCTATGCAGGCCTTGCCAATGGAGGATATAAGATCTCACCTTACTTCATTGAACGTATTAACAATCAATCCGGCGAAACAATTTTTACATCGAATACAGCAAAAGTCTGTTCAGATTGCAGCGCAAACAGCGAAGAAGAGCCAGGCTTGAAAACTAATATTGCGCCTCGCATTATGGACGAGCGCACTAACTTTTTATTGTATAGCATCATGCAGGATGTGATTCGTCGGGGAACAGGAACTCGCGCTAACGTGTTAAACAGAAGCGATCTTGCAGGAAAGACAGGTACGACCAATGAACAAAAAGACGCGTGGTTCACAGGGTTCAATAACAAACTCGTTACAACCACGTGGGTTGGATATGATCAACCATTACCCATGGGGCGGTCAGAATACGGCGGTTCAGCTGCACTCCCCATCTGGATAGACTTTATGAAAGTCGCTCTCGCAGACACACCGGAATCTCCGCTTCCACAGCCTGCAGGCATAGTGCAGGTTCGTATTGATCCCAACACCGGCTTGCGTGCTAGTCCACAGCAAAGCAATGCTATTTTCGAATACTTTAAAGCGGAAGAAATCCCCCGGCAAGGCATGGGCGGAAACTCATCTAATCATGGCCAGTCCACTGAAGAAATTTTCTGATTTACTGAAATCCAGCCAATAAACAAACAATAAAAAACCCGGCAAGCCGGGTTTTTTTGACGCTATTTAGTAGACATTATTTATACAAATCAGCCAGTGTTGTCAGCGGATAATGAGCCGGCAAAGGTAAACGAGCCACGCCAGTATCAATTGCAGCCTGAGCTACCGCCATAGACAAAGCACCGAACAAACGCGCGTCCGTTGGCTTGGGAATAATATATTCAGGACCAAACGCCAGAGATTCTAAACCGTATGCATCCAAGACATCCTGCGGAACAGGTTCTTTAGCCAGCTTGATAAGCGCACGTACCGCCGCTTCTTTCATCTCTTCATTAATGGCAGACGCACGTACATCCAAAGCTCCACGGAAAATGAACGGGAAACCTAATACATTGTTCACCTGGTTAGGATAGTCAGAACGACCTGTCGCCATGATTACATCGTTACGTGCGGCATGAGCAACTGCCGGCGAAATTTCAGGATCTGGATTTGCACAGGCAAATACTACCGGTGTAGCGGCCATTTTTTTCAGCTGTTCAGCAGACAGTAGATTAGGACCCGACAGACCGACGAATACATCAGCACCATCAATCGCATCATCTAAAGTACGCTTATCAGTTTCAGTAGCAAAAATTGCCTTCTCTGGTGTCAGATCTTCACGACCTGAATGAATCACACCTTTACGGTCAATCATGTAGATATTTTCTACTTTAGCGCCCATATTAATCAACAGCTTCATGCAAGCAGAAGCGGCAGCACCGGCACCTAAGGTGACAATGTGAGCTTCTTCGAGCTTTTTACCTGCAATTTCCAACGCACTAATCATACCTGCAGCAGTAACAATAGCAGTACCGTGCTGATCATCATGAAAGACAGGAATATTACAACGCTCGATCAAAGTACGCTCGATTTCAAAACATTCTGGCGCTTTGATATCTTCAAGATTGATACCACCAAACGTCTCTGCAATACGTGCGACAGTATCGATAAACGCCTGCGGGCTTTCTGCATCCACTTCGATATCAACAGAATCTATGCCTGCAAATTTCTTAAACAGCAGTGCCTTACCTTCCATCACCGGCTTAGAAGCCAATGGACCTAAATTACCTAAACCGAGAATCGCAGTACCGTTTGTAATTACTGCCACTAAGTTACCTTTAGCGGTATAGCGATATGCATTATCAGGGTCACGCGCTATTTCACGAACAGGCTCCGCAACACCCGGACTATAAGCCAAAGCAAGATCATGGGCCGTTGCTGCTGCTGTCGTAATTTCAACACTGATTTTGCCAGGGCGAGGAAATTCATGGTAATCAAGTGCCGCTTGTTTCAGATCTTCAGACATGATTGCTGTTCCAATTTTTATAACAAAAGACGGACCATGAATCATATAGAAAAGACATTAAAGGGACAACCACCCCCCAACTAAGGAACAATCATTCAAACATAAGCTTGATAGCGATCAAGCAGTGTCCACAATACTTGTTCAATACACATATAATTCAAAGCACATATAATTCAAAGCACATCGATATTAGCGGAATGGTTTAAATACAATGAAAAATCAGCAGAAAAACCATCACGCGTGAATTTTTTAGCATGCACCCACCCTCTAACTCTAATCTTTTTACCCATCAGTTCCGACATACGCGGGGCCTTACGTAACATCACCACTAAGTGATTATTCAGCACCAGAGCATCCGACGTTTTAAAATGGTACTGATGCGTGATTTCACCCTCAACAACCAGAAAACCTGAATGCTTCCTGGTTATATTTTTTGCCAGAACAATCGAATCAAATGACCATACACCAACACCCGCTAACCGGGCTTTTTGCTCTGCTGCGAAGTAACATTTCTGCTTTTCAAGATTTGGCGCGATAGCAATCGCATACCCCAATCCCTTCTTCAGTAAATCAACACCCGGTCCTTTACCCTTAGCATCAACAAGATAACCCAGCACTCTGCCGTAACTATCATGAGTTTCCTGCTCAATCTGCAGAAAAACACCACCCTGCCTGACATTAAGCCAATGCTCCAAAAATGATTTCGCATCCTTAGCAATAGCGCGGGACCACCCAACCCCCGCTTTTAATTCGGGAGTATTAAGACCCGCCAAACGAACCTTGCGACGATCAGACAGCTGCACCGTATCACCGTCATAAACATAGCGAATCGCTATTTTTTCTTTTTTAAGCCCGGAAACGCAGTTATCGGATGCAAGCACGGGCAGCATGACAGGTGAAATAACAGACACAAAAAAGGCACTCATAAAGAGTGCCTTTTGTAATAACTGTTTGATCATTCAGCGGTCTTTTTAGCACCGATAGAACCGAAACGCTTGTTGAAGCGATCGATACGGCCACCGGAAGTCGCGTCTTTCTGCTTACCAGTATAGAAAGGGTGACACTGGCTGCATACGTCCACGTGCATATCAGTGCACAGTGTTGAACTAGTCTTCATTTCGTTACCGCATGAACAAGTAACAGTAATGTCTTCATACTTCGGATGGATGTCCGCTTTCATAGTAAACCTCAAAAATTGTTTCTGCACCGCGACCTGATCATCGTGTCAGGCACCGTACAAATATAAATATACCGATACGCGACCGGCCTATAATGACAGGCGGCAAATTATACGGACAGATAGTATCAGCCGCAAGCATATATACCATTTAAACTGACAAGAAAAGCCCTTACACTAAACAAACCAGAATTCAGCAAAGCGTAAATTCATGATTGTTCTTCGTGTGGCCATTCCTTCTCCTCTTCGACGTCACTTTGATTACTTACCCCCGCTCGATGCAGCGCCTGACAGCTTTCATCCCGGTTGCCGTGTAAAAGTACCTTTCGGTAAACGCGAGCTCATTGGTTTACTGCTGGAGGTCACTTCAGAAACCGACGTTCCTTTGAGTAAATTAAAGCCCGTTATAGAGATTCTGGACACCACACCATTACAGCCACAATATATTCGCGATCTGGCACTCTGGGCTGCTGACTATTATCAGCACCCTATTGGCGATGCACTGCTTCAATCACTGCCTGTTTACCTGAGAAAAGGAGGTGAATGCGTTGCCTCACACACTTACCTCTGGAAAACATTACCTGATACGACGCTTCTTGATATATCTGGCAGAGCTCATCAACAGCAGGCACTCTATCAACTTATTGATGATCATCCCCAAGGCATTAGCCAGGAAGCGATAAAGGCCGAAGGCGGCCAAACATCGTTATTAGCCACCCTAGAAACCAAGCAGCTCATCCAACGTATTCAACAAAAACACATCCTGCCCGACGCATCCCACTTACTCAAAGAGGCCCCCTTACCACTAAACCCTGAGCAGCAAGTTGCTTTAAACCAGATAATTCAAGGTCAGGATTACCGCACATTCTTACTTGATGGCATTACCGGTTCGGGCAAAACTGAAGTCTATCTACAAGCAATACATCATGTGCTGAAAATGGGCTTACAGGCGCTCATTCTGGTGCCTGAAATTGGCTTAACCCCACAAACCGTTCAGCGCTTCAGGCATCGATTTCGGGTGCCCGTAGCCGTATTACACTCAAGCCTTACCGACAAACAACGCTTCGATGCCTGGATGCAGGCAAGCCAGGGTGAAGCTCCTATCGTCATTGGCACCCGCTCGGCTATATTCACACCCTTAAAATCACCCGGCATTATCATCATCGACGAGGAACACGATAGCTCATTCAAACAACAGGATGGATTTCGATATTCCGCACGCGATTTATCAATTGTCAGAGCGCACGCAGAACAAATACCTATCATTTTAGGCAGTGCCACACCCTCGCTTGAATCGCTGCATAACTGCGCCCTTAACAGATACCAACACCTGACACTGCGAAAGCGCGCAGGCAATGCCTCAGCACCCGATTTTCAGCTGCTCGACATTAAAAAACTGCCCCTTAATAACGGCATCTCCGCACCGCTTATTAACCAGATAAAACAGCATTTAAAGCAAGGTACACAAGTACTGGTTTTTATCAATCGCAGAGGTTTTGCACCGAGTTTAATTTGCCATGACTGTGGCTGGTTAGCAGAATGTCGGCGTTGCGATGCAAGAATGACACTCCATCAGAAACCGGCACATCTGCACTGCCACCACTGTGATAGCCAGCGTCCAATCCCCAGGCACTGCGACCAGTGTGGAAGCCAGTCATTAAAACCCGTGGGAGCGGGAACTGAAAGAACCGAGCAAACACTTAACGAACTATTCCCGAAAACGCCTATATTGCGAGTAGATCGTGATAGCACGTCTCGCAAAGGCGCGATGGCGAAAATCATGGATCAAGTTCATCAAGGCGATCCCTGCATTCTGGTAGGCACACAAATGCTGGCCAAAGGCCACCACTTCCCCAAAGTAACCCTAGTGGCCATTCTGGATGCCGATGCCGGGCTTTTCAGTACAGATTTCAGGGGAATGGAAAGAACGGCTCAAATGATTATCCAGGTGGCGGGTCGTGCCGGAAGAGCAGATCATCCCGGCACCGTGGTGCTGCAAACCCATCATGCTGAGCACCCACTGCTTTCACTGCTAGCAACAAAAGGGTACGAAGTGTTCGCCAAGGAAGAGCTTAAGCGACGCCATTCATTCCAGCTCCCACCTTATCAACATATTGCTATATTGCGCGCAGAAGCCGCGTATACAGGACGCGCAGAAGGCTTCCTTCAATCAATCAGAGATCACCAATATACTGTTTTTCCACAGATACAGTGGTCAGGCCCATTTCCATCACCGATGGAAAAACGTGCAGGCTTCTTCCGATCGCAACTGCTCCTCTCAAGCCATTCCCGCCCATTATTGCAAAATGCATTAAGTAGTCTATGTTTAAGTATCGAACAACATCCAATGGCCAACAAAATACGCTGGACCATTGATGTGGATCCATATGATCTTTATTAATAATTATATTAATGTTCGTAGCGACCATGCCGATATGGCGTTTATACCGACACTAAAGCCTTAACAATTAAGAAGTAAATAAACAGATGAATATATCAAATAAAATAATAATGGGTTTTAGTGTACTGGCCATTACAATCTTGATTGTGGGTGCGGGTGGCATTTTCGGAATAGGTGGAATCAACAAACAGCTACATATTATTTCAGATGAGTCCGTGCCTCAACTGACAGGAAGCTATCAACAAACGCTGGCACTTAATCAGGCAAATCAATCGCTGCTGAAGTTTCTGAATAGCAGGCCGGAAAATTTCCAAACCCACCTTAATGCTTTTGATTTGCACTTTGCTGATTTTACCCAGGCGCTGGATCAACTTAAAAGCCAACAAATCGAGGGGAGTCCCCTTTTTGTTGCTCTAAGCGAGTCAGGAGCAGCCGCTAACTATTATTTAAAAGCGGCTAAAGAAGTCCAGACCATCCATGGCGAACGCACGCTACTCACCCGCAAAGTCATCACCGAAACGCAGATGTTTCAGGCACAGATTGATTCCATGTCAAATTGGGGACAACGATACCTGACAACCGGCCCAAATGAAGAGGCGCTCGACAGCATCCGCACACTCTTAAGAACGGTTAACAAAGTAAAAACCACCGTTCGGATTTACCAGAAGACTCTTGATATAGAGAAATTAAAAAAATCTTTAATTGGTTTAAGAGCAAAAGTGATAGAAAATTTCAATAGTTTTAAAAAGGCAGATAAAGAAGCCGCGCGCATCGAAGGCATTGTCGAAGGTTTAAAAAGCTCTCTTGAAGAAAATATTGGTTTATTAGGCGCCTACATCAAACAGGACAACATCCGAAAACTAATCAACAGCAAGCTTAAAGATGCTGATACACAGCTTGCTCACGCTGAAACAGCACTCGAAAAAGTACTCGAAACCGCACTAAACAATACAGATCAAGCAAGAACACAAGCAAACCTCACTATAAAAACCAGTCAGATAATTATCTACAGCCTCAGTGCCGCCGGCTTAATTATGGCTTTGTTCGTGGGGTGGGTCATATTGAACACCATTCGTCAGCCACTAAATAGCATGCGTGAGCAACTTGCCGCCGTCGGTCAGGGCGACCTGACCATTCGCTTTAACGACCAACGTCCTGATGAGTTTGGAGAACTTGCCGTCAGTCTGAATACCGTGGTGACGGGCCTGCAAGAAATTCTGCAACAAATGATCACGAACTCTAAACAGCTTTCACAAATGGCCGAAGATAATGCCAAGACAAGCCAGGAAACCACGTCAGCAATGACAGACCAAAGCGAACAATTAGAACTCACCTCCGCGGCCGCGACTGAGATGGAAAACACCGTAGCAGAAGTCTCTCATCATGCGAACTCAACGCTGTCCGCCGTTCAACATTGTGAAGAGCTTAGCTTAGATGTAGATCAGAAAATGGAACTGACACGTACCAGCATTACCTCACAGGCAGTTACTATCGAACAAGCCGTACATGCATCGACAGAATTAGAGCAAGACAGCAAAAAAATTGACACTATTCTTATCACAATCAACACCATTGCAGAACAAACCAACCTACTGGCACTCAACGCCGCCATTGAGGCTGCTCGGGCTGGTGATCAAGGACGAGGGTTCGCGGTAGTGGCTGATGAAGTACGACAACTCGCCAGCCGCACCCAAAACTCTACTGAAGAAATTCAGGCGATGGTGGGCAGCATGCAGATGCGTATCCGTAGCGTAGCGACAGGCATGCGAAACAGCCACAATCAGGCGGGAGAGTGTGTCGACTATGCTCAATCTTCAAGTGAGGCACTCAATGCAATGCAAGAATCGATACAAACCATTCGTAATATGAATACCCAGATTGCAGAAGCAGCCTCACAACAAAACACTGCTGTCCAAGAGGTTAGCCGCACATTGGTTAGCATTCATCACTCAGCTACAGAAACAGCACTGGGTGCAAATATGGCCGCAGAGAGCAGTGCAACCTTGCTAAAAATCGTAGAAATTAATCGAGGGTTGATACGCCGCTTCACAATCTAAAGATAAAACTGCAAATCTTCTGCTGACAAGGGGTTAACATCCCCTCGTCAACAGAGGATAATTACCGGCTCTTTCTTGATCATTTTATTCTCGAATCTTTAACTACTTAAAAATTCTCGAACCGAACCGGTAACAGCAGGCAAATGAAACAGCATATTGCAGACCTAATCAGTGCAGCACTCAAAACACTGAGTGAAAATGGTATATTCTCCGCCGATGTTCAACCTGACATCATGGTTGAAAACACCCGCGACAAGTCACATGGTGACTTTGCCTCGAATGTCGCCCTGACTCTCGCAAAACCGGCTCGACGTAATCCCCGAGAATTAGCTCAGCTCATCACAGAAGCACTGCCGATTTCCTCCACGCTGGAAAAAACTGAAATCGCAGGCCCGGGCTTTATTAATTTCTTTGTGACTCAGGAATCAACAACAGCAGTCATAGAGCAGATTATCGCCCAAAAAGACCAATTTGGCCGTGGTTTAGCAGGAAGCAACGAGCGCACCCAAGTTGAATTTGTGTCTGCAAACCCTACAGGTCCATTACATGTTGGCCATGGTCGCGGTGCTGCATACGGCGCTGCAGTCGCTGATCTGCTGGAAGCAGCAGGCGTTCCTGTTGAACGGGAATACTATGTGAATGATGCTGGTCGCCAAATGAACATCCTGGCTACCAGTGTATGGCTACGCTACCTTGAACAATTCGATACCGCTATCACCTTCCCAAGTAATGGTTATAAAGGTGATTACATTCTTGATATTGCCGCGTCGGTAGCCGACGCTCATGGCGACCTCTACAACCGTTCACTTGACGACGTTATGCGTGATATCCCCGCAGACGAACCGCAAGGTGGCGATAAAGACAGCCACATTGATGCGCTGACAGAAAGAGCACAAGAACTTCTATCAGCAGAAGGTTATGCGATCTTTTTTAACGCTGCTCTGGATTCAATTCTTTCAGATATCCGTGATGACTTATCTGAATTCGGTATCACCTATCAAAAATGGTTCTCCGAACTCAGCTTAAACACCAATGGCGATGTTGATAGTGCTATCAACATACTGCAAGAAAAAGGCTACCTCTTTGAAGAAGAAGGCAACCTCTGGTTCCGCTCCACCGATTTCGGTGACGATAAAGACCGTGTGGTACGCCGTGCAAATGGCCTGACAACCTACTTTGCTTCAGATATCGCTTACCTTAAGAATAAGTTTGAACGCGGTTTTGAAAAGGTTCTGTATATTTGGGGCGCTGATCACCACGGCTATATTGCCCGCATGAAAGCAGCGTGCCAGGCCTTAGGTTACGATCCTGAACGCTTATTAGTTCGCTTGGTTCAGTTTGCGATTCTTTATCGAGGTGAAGAGCGTGTGCAGATGTCGACCCGATCGGGCTCTTTTGTCACGCTTCGCGAACTCCGCGAAGAAGTAGGCAAAGATGCCTGCCGCTTTTTTTACGTTACCCGCAAAGCCGATCAGCATATGGATTTTGATCTTGAATTAGCCAAAACTGAATCAAAAGACAACCCTATTTACTACATCCAGTACGCTCATGCGCGGGTTTGCTCGATTCACCGTAAGCTAGCGGAACACAGCTGGACATGGGATTGCGACGCAGGTCTTGCACATCTGAACCGACTCGATACTGAATATGAAAAAGACCTGATCACTCAGCTATCAAAATATCCAGAAATCCTTACCAACGCAGCGGTTAACTATGAGCCACATCTGCTTGCCAATTATTTGAAAGAGCTGGCGAATGATTTCCACTCATACTATAACGCGAACAAGATGCTGATAGATGACGCAGAACTGCGTAATGCCCGTATCACGCTCAGCGAAGCGACGCGACAAATCCTGAACAACGGATTGACGCTCTTAGGTGTTAACTCACCCGAGCAGATGTAAGCATATAGAAACAACAGGAAACCTCATGGCTTCGCGTAAGGATTTTGTACAGCGTTCACGAAAACAGTCTTCTGCCAGTCCTAACCGACCGTTAGCAGCGTCTAAGCCTCGTGCCAAAGCAACGCCTCCGAAACGCAAGCCATGGGCACTCGCGCTCTTTAGTTTATGTGCTCTGGCTGGCTTAATATTCATTCTGAATCAGCTACTTGATGTTGACGCTACCCAGATGCCTACGGCGACTGCGCCAACAAAAACGACCAGCACATCAACCCAAAAAATAAGCAAGAAAGAAACGATAAGCAAACCCGTTGCAGAAAAAACAACCAAAACAACCGCCCAGACATCAGGTCCGACCGTTATAGATAAGTCGATCGATGCCGAGGCAGCCATTAAGCAAAACAAGTATGAGTTTTACGAGCTTCTACCCAAAAGCGAAATAATGCCCGCCGCCGTGGAAGAATATAAATCCACACCACGCGATGCAAAACTTGATAAACATTATGTACTTCAGGCAGGCTCATTCCGCAATGCCGCTGATGCGGAGAGAATGAGAGCCCAACTACTTCTCTCAGGCTTACCTAATGTACATACAAATCAATCAGATGGTGCTAACGGTATCTGGTATCGGGTGCGTATAGGCCCCTTTGATAATCAAGCCGTTATGAACAAAGCCAACAATAAATTAGCCAAACTGAATATTAATGCGATGGCCATTCGTATCGATTAAGTATTTATCAACTATCTATTAGCCAGCAATTTTTACCCTTACCCTTGAAATGTGTCAACCGACGTCCCATATTTGAGGGTATTCGAACCGCAATAGGGTCAAGCTACCATGACAACAATTGTTTCAGTACGCCGCGGCGATCAAGTCGTCGTTGGTGGTGATGGGCAAGTATCTCTTGGCAACACTGTCATGAAAGGTACGGCTAAAAAAGTAAACTTTTTACCTAAACATAACGTAATTACCGGGTTTGCCGGCAGTACAGCTGATGCGATCACTTTACGGGATCTGTTTGAACAACAGCTCGACAAACATCATGGCAATATCGTTAATGCCGTCATCAGTCTCGCACGTGAATGGCGAACTGACAGGGCATTGCGTCGCCTTGAAGCACTGATGCTGGTCGCTAATAGTGAAAAAACCTACTTATTATCGGGCACAGGCGATGTTATTGAACCCGAAGATGGCATTATCGCGATTGGCTCCGGCGGTAACTACGCCCTCGCAGCAGCTAAAGCACTGGTTGCCAACACTGACGACTCCGCCAGAGACATTGTCGAAAAAAGCCTTCATATTGCTGCAGATATCTGCGTATTTACCAACCACAGTTTAACAATTGAAACGCTGCCAGCAAAAGTCTGAGCCCGAATTCAGGAGCCGCACCATGTCAAACATGACACCCCGTGAAATTGTTCACGAACTGGATCGCCATATAATCGGTCAGCAGGATGCCAAGCGCTCCGTCGCCATTGCTTTGCGTAACCGCTGGAGACGTATGCAGCTTTCAGAAGAGCTGCGCGTAGAAGTTACGCCAAAAAATATTCTGATGATTGGCCCCACTGGTGTTGGTAAGACTGAAATTGCCCGCCGCCTCGCCAAACTGGCCAACGCACCGTTCATCAAAGTTGAAGCGACCAAATTCACTGAAGTGGGTTATGTAGGCCGCGATGTAGAAACGATCATACGTGACCTGATCGACATGGCCATGAAGATGATACGCGAGCAGGAAACTGAAAAAGTACGCTTTCGTGCCGAAGATGCCGCAGAAGACCGAATTCTGGATGCGTTATTACCACAAGCCCGCCCAACAGGCTCAAATGATAGTGCCAATAGTAGCGCTATAGAAAAAAAATCAGATAATGCCACACGCCAAATTTTCCGTAAAAAACTACGCGAAGGCCTGCTGGATGACAAAGAAATTGAAATAGAAGTGACACAATCCAAGGCTGGCGTCGAGATTATGGCTCCGCCGGGCATGGAAGAGATGACCAGCCAACTGCAGAGCATGTTCTCTAATATGGGTGGTGGTAACAAACAAAGTCGTCGCATGACGGTCAAAGAAGCGATGAAGCTTATTATCGAAGAAGAAGCCGCCAACCTGGTTAAAGAAGAAGATATTAAGCAACGTGCTGTCTTCATGGTTGAGCAAAACGGCATTGTCTTTCTCGACGAGATCGATAAAGTCTGCAAACGTGGAGGATCAGGATCAACGGGTGGTGATGTCTCACGTGAAGGCGTACAACGTGATCTGTTACCCCTTATAGAAGGCTGTACCGTCAATACCAAATACGGCATGGTAAAAACAGACCACATCCTGTTTATCGCCTCGGGTGCGTTCCATCTGGCAAAACCCTCGGACTTAATCCCTGAATTACAGGGACGTTTACCGATTCGCGTCGAATTAAATGCACTAACGCCTGATGATTTCCGCCGTATTCTGACCGAACCAAACGCGTCATTAACCGCGCAATATATTGCCCTGTTACAAACAGAAGGTGTTGATATCAGCTTTACCGACGACGGTATAGCTCGCGTTGCAGAACTCGCTTTTCAGGTTAACGAAAAAACCGAAAATATTGGTGCACGCCGTCTTCATACCATGATGGAACGCCTCTTAGAAGAGCTATCGTTTCACGCATCAGACGAGTCAGGAAAAGCTGTTGTTATTGACGCTGACTATGTGAATGCACAACTGAACGAGCTCAGTCAGGATGAAGATTTAAGCCACTATATCCTTTAAAACATATTTTAAAGACAGGCTTAAATATGCTCTTTACGTGAGTCAACACTGTTGGCTCACTCTCTTTAACCTAACCGCTAAGGGCCAAGGCCAAACGCCAAACGCCAAAACCAGAGATTGCAGATGAGCCAGTCACCGATCCCCAATAATATCAAGCTTCACAAGAAATCCCGCACCCTTGAGCTTATCTATGATGATGGCAGTTTTGAACTCGAAGCAGAGTTTTTACGAGTTCACTCACCTTCTGCTGAAGTCAGAGGCCATGGAATTGGCAACGGCACACTCCAGACTGGCAAAAAATTTGTGGGAATTACAGGCGTTGAAGCATCGGGTAATTATGCGTTAAAAATCATCTTTGATGATGGTCACGACAGTGGTCTCTATACCTGGAAATATCTTCACGATCTAGCCACTCAGCACGATGAGTATTGGCAAAAATATCTACAAAATCTAGTGGATGCGGGTGAAACCCGTGATCAGAATCTGATTGGTAAGTTCTAAACAGGACAAACCTTTTCGGCGGAGGTACAATGCCTCAAACGCACTGATTGAGCAAAAACGGTTGAGCAAAAAGCATATGAGCGAGCAGAACAAAGAATCCACAACTGATTTCGGCTTTCGTGAAGTACCGGTAGAAGAGAAAGTCAAAAAAGTAGCCGACGTTTTCCATTCCGTCGCAGGTAAATACGACCTGATGAATGATTTAATGTCGGGTGGTGTGCATCGCCTGTGGAAAAAACTCACGATAGAGCAAAGTGGTGCACGACGCGGCAATACCATTTTAGATATTGCTGGCGGCACTGGCGACCTTACTATTCGCTTCTCCCGTATTGTCGGTCCTCAAGGCAAAGTCGTACTCGCTGATATCAATGATTCGATGCTGAAAGTTGGCCGTGATCGTCTGATGGATCGCGGTGTGGCCGGTAATGTCGAGTTTGTTCAGGCCAATGCAGAGTGCCTGCCTTTCCCTGACAATACATTCGATATTATTACCATCGCCTTTGGCTTACGCAACGTAACCGATAAAGATGCAGCGATTCGCTCCATGACTCGCGTACTCAAACCCGGCGGAAAAGTGATGGTATTGGAGTTTTCAAAAACCAATAATCCAGCATTGACTAAAATCTACGATTTCTATTCGTTCAATATCCTGCCAAAAATGGGGCAACTCATTGCTGGCGACGCAGAAAGTTACAAGTACCTGGCAGAATCTATACGCATGCATCCTGATCAGGAAACTCTGAAAAGCATGATGCAGAATGCAGGACTGGTTAATTGTAAGTACCAGAATATGACGGGTGGTGTTGTTGCCCTGCATACAGGGATCAAACCGTAACAAAGGAACCTCTCATGGCCGCTGATATATTATATGCTCTAGTCCTTACTCCACTCGAATCAGCGATCAACGCCCTTCTGCAAAGCGATCCGGTTACTTGCCAGGCATTACAACGGCTCAGCGGTAAAATTATCCAGATAGAAGCAGACGACTTACAACAGTCTGTTTTCATCCTCCCTTTTAACGCAGGCATGCAGCTTCAGTCGCATATAGAGGGAGAAGCGGATGTAACCCTCAGCGGTTCGTCTAACCGTCTTCTGCAACTACTCAGCAGCGATAACAAAGCAGAACTATTCTTCGGCAATGGGATTTCAGTGACGGGCGAGTCAGCATTGGCGAATCAGTTTCAGAATCTTTTAGCCGACACACGTATTGATTGGGAAGGGTTACTGGCAGAGCATACAGGTGACTTAGCCGCACATCAGATCAGCGATGCGGTTAAAGGCCAGATCAGCTTTGTTAAGCACGTCAGCGACAGCCTGCGCGAAAACCTGCATGAGTATATTCAGGAAGAACTGCGTATTTTACCAACACGCCCGGAAACTGACGCATTCATGGACGCAGTCGACAACCTGAAAGATCGTACAGACCGACTAACGGCCCGTATCCATGTATTGCAACAGAAACAGAGCTTAGAAGATCAGGGCTAAAAAGGTTTTACTACGACAAAGATCAAAATTGGAACGAAGATCAACAACGGCAGCTCATTAAATAAGCGAAAATAGCGACCACTTCTATCCAGCACGTCATTCTGCATCTTTTTCAAATAGTGACGACACCAGAAATGGTAACCAATCAGCAAGCCCACGAACGTCAGTTTGGCATGTAACCAGCCACCGGAAAAACCATACCCGAGCCATAACCACAGCCCAAAACCCAGGGTAAAGAGCGCCATGATGCTCATAAAACCGTACAGTTTACGTCCCATGATCTGCAGACGCGCAACATCCTGCCCGGCTTCTTTGCCTTCAACATAATGCACAAAAATACGTGGCAAATAAAAGATGCCCGCCATCCAGCTGGTCATGGCGAGAATATGAATCATTTTTACCCAAAGCATAGTATTTCCTTAATGGTAATTTCTTTTAATACTTAACTTATTACTGTTTTCAATATCGATAATATTATTGATAGTACCGATACAAAGCCCCCTGTTTCCGCACTCTGAATGCAGCATTCTTAATTAACCCTTGTCTATCAAGATCTTTCACAATATCAGGCGTGACATTAAGCACTTGCTTACGATTTAACCCTGCTCGCATTCTGGGATCATATAACACTCTCAAAAGGATATCATCCAACCCAGTCAACAGATCATCCGGCGTCTTATCATTAAAAACAGAAGGATATACACGATCAGAATCACGCGGCAAACCCATAACCTGAGTCAGCTCTTCAACGATACAAGCCAACAATTTTGCTTTCTGGCGCGCCCTATCTACCGGTATATAAATGGACGCCGACGCTATTTCATCAGCCACATTCGTACGAAAACCTGCAAGGCAGATCGCACCCCGCTCATGCGCGGCTGACGCTTCTCCTGAATGCTGTTTTATTAATGGTATTAACAGACTTTCACGGGTAAAAAACAACCTGACATTCGCCTGTTCTGCACGCTGAACACGTTTAATATCATGGCCAGTAATCAGAATAAGATGGGCAATATGTGCATCAAGTAGGGTTTCATGGAGTGCTTCATCACCCACCTGATGCGTTACGAGAATACGCACAGGCTTTACCCATTTATGCACGATTTCCTTTGCACCACCAAACTCGCTTCCCAACGCAACTTCGAGAAAGCTTTGCACGATGTACTCAGGCTTTTGCCAATGCTCTTCAGCAATAGCAATTTGCCATACTAAGCACAGCAGAAAGACAGTCGTATACCGCATCTTTATGCAGCGATAACTGACGTTCTTGCCGATACAATACTGACGAGTTCTACCTCTAATTGATCACCTTGTAGTATGGGCCCGACACCAGCGGGAGTGCCTGTCATTACTACATCACCAGGTTCTAATGTAAAAAACTGACTGATATAGCTGATTAATGGAAGCACCTGATTCAGCATATATGCACTATTACCGTCTTGTCTTACATCCCCGTTCACCGTCAGACGAATCTGTACGTTTTGTAAATCATCGACCTGATCAGGCGTAACGAAGGCAGATAATGGACACGCGCCATCAAACGCTTTGGCTTTTTCCCAAGGATGACCTTTGGATTTCAACCCATCCTGTAAATCACGCAGTGTTAAATCCAAGCCTACGCCCACACCTGCAATCGCTTCTTTGGCAGATAGTTCGCTGGCTTTACAGAGTGTTTTGCCAATCAGCACCGACATCTCTGTTTCAAAATGAACGCTACCCAAGCCAACGGGGATGGAAAAATCCTGCTCCAACTCAAGTGCCGCCGTTGAGGGTTTTATGAACAACATAGGCTCGGTAGGGATAGGATTATTCAACTCTTTAGCATGATCTGCGTAATTGCGACCCACACATACAATCTTACCCAACGTTAATTCGCAGGCCTGTCCGTTAACAAATCGATGTTGGTATGCCATTTTTCACTCCGTAATATTTGGTTCACAGTTAATAACAGGTATCCTATACCGAGATTGTTCATGTAACTACACTATATCAACAACGCAAAACACAAATAACCCGAGGTTTTACTCATGGCTAAAGCAAGTGCACGTCACATTCTTGTCGATACCGAAGCGCAGTGCGAAACATTAAAACAGCAGATCGAAGCCGGTACTGACTTTGCTGAAGTAGCAAAACAACACTCGTCTTGCCCTTCAGGCAAGCAGGGTGGTGATTTAGGTTCATTTGGCCCAGGCCAGATGGTGCGTGAATTTGACGAAGTTGTCTTCAAAGGCGAACTGAACAAAGTTCACGGCCCTGTTAAAACACAGTTTGGTTACCATTTGCTAGAAATCACCAGCCGCTCGTAATCGCTGATGTGGAGAGCTGTCCTACAGCTCTCCTGTTTCTCTCTTTTGTTAACATCATGTTTATCCTTCACGGTTTACAAAATCAACCTTAGCTCGTCGTAGTTGTACCCGCCTCGGTACTGAAATGGGCTGATGCGACCCAATCGTACAGTTGCGCCCCGCCTTTTTAGCAGCATAGAGCGCTTGGTCTGCAGATTTCATAACGGCATCAGGATTGCTGTGCGAGTCATCCTTCTCAGCGACACCGATACTAATCGTGACCTGAACATGCTCGGGTCTTTTTTGGTTCGAGCGCAGTTGTTTACCCGTATCGCTATCCGTCGGACGTTCTTCACTACGAATCGCCATTGGATAATAAGCGATAATTTCACGTACTTCTTCAAGATAAGGCAACACTTCATCCTCAGTTTTGCCTGCAAATACCACCGCAAATTCTTCCCCACCATAACGGTAGGCCTTACCTCCTCCTTTTACATTATTAATTTTGGCCGCCACCATACGCAACACATGATCGCCCGTCTCGTGACCGTAGGTATCGTTGAATTTCTTAAAATGATCAATATCCAGCATCGCAACCGTATATCGACGGCCTAGGTTAGCAAACTTATCACGCAGTGCTCTGCGTCCAAAAATGCCGGTCAATTCATCAACAAAAGCCATGTTATAACTGTTTTGCACCACAGAAACCGCTAAGGCTATTAAAGCCGCCGATAAAAACAATGATGAAATCAACGGCCGCTCAAACCATAGCAACGTCACTAATGCCGCAATAAGCGAAGCCAAAAGCCCCGCATCTGTGTGAGTTCTTCTGAAGATTAAAGACAAAACCACAGGAATTAAAGCCACGACAAAAACCATAGCGGCGGCTTCACTCAAGTAGGTTTCATCAACGGCCATTTGGATTAGACTGATCGGCAATTCCGTAAGCCAATACCCCAGCACTCCCATTTCTTTAAGGATGTATATGGCCAGATAACCGGCACTCACAACCACAAGTCTTATCACGCCAATAGGTGTAAATACGCCGCGTTCTGCATACGTCGCAATCAACGCAATATTGACCGGTAAAAGAAGCGAGAGAAAGCTGTACAGCACATAATTATCGGGTCGGGCTAAGCTCGACTGGAGGTTATTTTGAATTAAAAAATAAGCAGCACAAAGATTGATCGACACCAGTAACACTCGACTGTGCTTAAAGCAATAACCCAAAAAGCCCGCAATACCTGCCATCAGATACGGCATCAGCGCTAAGGTATTCTGCTGTGCGGCTGATAACGCTGGAACCAGTGCTAGTAATAAAAATGCGCCCATTAATAACAACGCAGCCGGTAGTAACAGGGTTAATATTCTAAACGCCAAATGACAATCCTTTCTTTTAACTACTCTATTTCAGCATTAGTGTAACGAAGCTGTAAAAAATATCATGTCCGAATGCTGCGAGCAGCCTTATTTAAATAAGCCTATAGTAGCGTTATGAGTATACAGAACATATATTATTACCAAGCGCTGGTATCTCACGATAGCCGTTTTGATGGGCATTTTTTTGTCGGCGTCAGCAGCACAGGCATTTACTGTCGCCCAGTCTGTCGCGTCCGCACACCCAAGATAGAAAATTGCAGCTTTTATACTTCAGCAGCACTCGCTGAAGCGGCAGGCTTTCGCCCCTGTCTTAAGTGCCGTCCGGAGTTATCACCGCAAATTGCACAGCACGTAAATGATCAAAACCTCATATTATCCGCCATTACTCAACTGGAGGATTTGGGACATACTGATTTCAGTATTGCTGAATTGTCACGTCACCTTCATATCAGTACCCGTCACCTGAGCAGAATGGCGCTTGCTCAGTTCGGCACCACACCCAGCAATATAATACTCACGAGAAGACTACTTCGCGCCAAACAATTACTGACAGAAACACATCTGCCTATCATCCATGTTGCTTATATCAGTGGATTTTCAAGCCTACGTACTTTTAACATGCACTTTAAAAACAGATACCAATCCGCCCCCTCTTCGCTGCGAAAACGAGCAGATATAACTGAAGCTAATACAACTCGAATTGATACAACTCGAATTAACACAAAGAGCCGCGCCTCAACAACCAGCCCAGCAAAACCTATTAAACTAATGCTGCAATACCGACCACCTTATAACTGGCAACAATTGATTGAGTTTCTTGAACAAAGAACAGTCCGTGGAGTTGAATACGTAGAAGAGCAAACTTATAGTCGTACCGTCAACCTGACCGTGAACGAAAAAAACTATCAGGGATGGCTGCAAGTACAGCTTCATCTCACTAAAGCCAATACTCTTGCAATCGAGCTTTCAGAATCATTATCCGATATTATTCCCATTGTATTAAGAAAACTGGAGCATCAGTTTGATCTACATGCAGAACCCGCGCTAATAGCAAAACAGCTAGGTAAGCTGGTCAATAATAACCAAGGAATCCGTCTTCCTGGCAGTTTTGATGGGTTTGAGATGGCGGTCAGAGCCATACTTGGCCAACAGATTACAGTCAAAGCGGCCCACACCTTAGCAGGCCGCTTTGCCGAAGCATTCGGCACCCGAATTCACACCACACACCGTGCACTCACAACACTCTTCCCCAGTGCGGAAGTAGCCTCAACACTGAGTATTGATCAAATAGCCTCTCTCGGTATTATCAGTAAGCGGGCACACACCATCATAATACTGGCTGAAAAAATATCCAAAAGTGAGATTGTACTGCAACCCAGCGCATCACCGGACATTACCATTAATACCTTGACGCAAATTCCCGGCATCGGCCCCTGGACAGCACACTATATTGCAATGCGCGCACTACACTGGCCAGATGCATTCCCGCATACGGACTTAGGGATTATGAAAGCATTACAGGAAAGAAGACCAAAAAAACTACTGGCATTAGCTGAAAAATGGCGCCCATGGCGTGCCTACGCAGTGATGCATCTGTGGCATTCATTAAGGGAACCATGGAATAACTCACCGATAAATATAACTAATCAGCCTCTTGAAAATACGGTCACATCAATAAGCACACAATGTAAGGAACAAAGCTGATGATAAGTTACCGCACATGGCACAGCTCTTTTGGTGAAATGCTGGCAACCGAAGAGAATCAACAACTAACAGGGTGTTATAGGATAGGCCAAAAACACCAACCCGCTATTGCATCACAATGGCAAGAAGAACCCGATCATCCGGTTTTCATCGAACTAGAAAAGCAATTGGAAGCTTTTGCGTCTCATCCTGAGCATCTATTCACGCTACCTTTGGCACCCAAGGGAACACCTTTTCAGCAAAGCGTATGGCAGGCACTAAAACTGATTCCCGCTGGAGAAACCCTCTACTATCAACAACTCGCCGATAGTATAGACCAGCCTGAATCAGCCCGATCTGTGGCGGCTGCGATTGGCCGAAATCCGCTTCTCATCATCATTCCCTGCCATCGGGTGATCGGTAAAAATGGTAATTTGACAGGGTATGCAGCAGGGCTTGAATTAAAACAGCAGCTGCTGACAATAGAAGCCGCTATAGGGTTGTAGGACTGTAAGCGTGAATTTCCAATAAATGCGTCAATTCAGTCTTACTTATACCTTTACTGATGGCGCATCAGAAACGCATTGAGAACTGATTTTGTATAACAAAATGGCAGCCAATAACGTCAGTGTCAGTATGATCATGGAGCCTGCAACAATGCCCGACCATCCCGCCCATTGCCAGAAAGGTTGCAGATAAAACCCACCACTACTTGCACCTAAATAATAAAACACTAAATACAAAGACGACGCACTGGCTTTGGCTTGATAAGCGTTATGGCTCACCCAGCTACTCGCCGTCGAGTGCGCAAAGAAAAACCCGAAAGCGTTTATAAAGAAGCCGACAATAATCGCCCAGATGCTGGGTATCAGTGTAATCAGAGAGCCCGTCATCAGCACCAAAATGCCAATAATCATGCACATAGGTTGCGGAATTCGCTGAGCAATACGTCCTGAAAGAGCAGACCCTACCGTACCGCTCAGGTAGGTAAGGAACAACAGACCTAACCACGAAGGCGACAGATGATAAGGCGCATCAGCTAATAAAAAAGTAACGAAGCTGTACTGATTAATAAAAATAAAGAAATTAAAGCCACCTATCAGATAAGCCAACAATAACAGCGGATTGTTCAAGTGCCCTGCCAACTGTGTCATCATCATGCTTGGCTTCAGACTTTTAGCAGTAAAATGACTCGAGGCGGGTAACAATAGAGCAAATAGTGCCAGTAGAATAAAACTGATCAGAGTCATCACCAAAAATGCTTCAGACCAGCCTAACCACTCACCTACAAAACCACCAATCAAGCGCCCTCCGATACCACCAATAGTGTTACCGCTAATGTAAAAACCTACGGCCAGAATCATCGCTTTATGTTTGAATTCATCACTCATGTACGCAATAGCAATGGCAGGCAAACCACCTAAACATAACCCTTGTAGCCCTCGCAGAATCAACAACATAGAATAATTTTGTGTCTGTGATAAAAGGAACGTCGTGAGCACGACACCCGCCATACTGACCAACATAATATTTTTGCGCCCGATCGCATCGGATAATGGGCCATAGATCAGTAATGACAGGCCCAGCGTCAACGTGGTGATTGTGAAGCTCCAGCTAGCCTCAAGCTCTGATATCTGAAAGTTATCCATTAGCAGTGGCAGTAACGGCTGCGTCACATATACATTGGAAAAAATCATAAAAGAGCCCAGGCAAAGCGCCAATGTGGCTCGCCAAAAGGCTCTTGTTCCTGCGTCAATCATCATGAACCCCTGCATCACTGATCTAAGCCTGTTATCTAAACCACTAACCAGCTCGGACATCGATTATTTCTGGTACTACCATACTGCGCAGAATATAATCAGTAAAATATATAGTTATTATCCATTCCATATATTTTATTGATAATTAAATTAATATGAACAGTAAACAGCTTCGCTATTTTCATGAAGTAGCCCGTCAGAAGAGTTTTTCTAAAGCGGCTGAAATCCTACATATTGCTCAACCAGCCATCAGCATGTCTATCCAAAAGCTGGAAAGTGAACTGGATCTTAAACTCTTCCACCGCAATGACCGTAAGATCAGACTGACGGATGAAGGGGAACGTCTATTCAAACATGCTGAAATAATTCTACAAAACTTAGCTGACGCAGAACTGGAAATGCGTGAGCTTAAAGGATTAACGCAAGGCTGTGTGCGCATTGGCATTCCTGGCATGCTCGGCTCTTATTACTTTCCGCCTATTTTGATGGCTTTTAAACATCGTTATCCCGAACTCAGTCTGGAAGTCATCGAAGCAGGCACCTGGAAACTGCAGCAGATGGTTGAACAAGGCGAATTGGACCTGGGGGTGATTGTTTCAGAATTTGTTCCCGATACACTCCATACCGAGATTTTTTTACGCCAACAGATGCTCGTTACCGTCGGCAAAGATCATGCTTTCGCAACACAACAATCGGTAACCTATACAGATTTTTTTGCCGAAGAGCTGGTGATGTTCAAAGATGGATATTTTCACCGTAAAATTGTTGATCGTCTTGCCAATCAGATCGGTGCTAAACCACATATTGGCTTTGAAACCAACCTGATACCTCTGATTAAGTCGATCGTAAAACAGGGATTCGGCATCTCCACGTTACTCGGTATGGTGATCGAAAAAGATGATGACCTGATAGCACTGCCCTTCAGTCAGCCAGTCTGGCTGGATTTATCGATTGCCTGGAATAAAGACCGCCACTTGTCACAGGCTAACCGGGCATTCGTTAACTTTATGCTTGATCATCGAAGTAGCCAAAATACAAAACAGGTATTATGATGCGGCGCTCATACAATTGGAGAGAGCCTTATGCTGAACGTAAATGAATATTTTTCCGGAAAAGTAAAATCGATCGGTTTTGAAAACAGTGAAGGTCAGGTCACTGCGGGCGTAATGGCACCCGGTGAATATGAATTTGGCACTAGCCAGAAAGAACTGATGAAAGTTGTGAGCGGTGAATTGATTGTTAAACTGCCAGGTGCTGCTGAATACGTCAGCTTTCCTGCAGGCACTGAATTTAATGTCGATGCGAACCAGAAGTTCCAGCTTAACGTTGCACAGACCACAGCTTATCTTTGCATCTATAGTTAGCTCATATGTTACTCATATAGCTAACTTAGCAACCTCTTGCTGCACAGGGTGCATAACTGTGCAGCAAACTGACTCACCTTAAGTTGAATTTTTTTCCTGTAAATCACTCTTTTGGCACAATCACTTTCATCTGTCTCTGTGATAATATAGCGCCCTTTCACGCAGTCGAGATAATCGACATTTTTTCTGACCACTACAAAGAGTTGCAGAAGATGAGCAAAGCTACGTCACTGGATAAAAGCAAAATCAAAATTCTGTTGTTGGAAGGCGTACATCAGTCCGCTATCGACACGCTTAATTCTCAAGGCTACACCAACATTGAATTTCACACCGGCTCTTTACCGGAAGAGGAATTATTGGAGCGTGTCGCTGACGTTCACTTTATTGGCCTGCGCTCACGCACACAGCTAACTGAAAAAGTATTTGAAGCGGCAGAAAAACTGGTTGCCGTAGGGTGTTTTTGTATCGGCACCAATCAAGTTGATCTGGCAGCAGCTACCCGTCAGGGCGTAGCTGTATTTAACGCACCTTATTCGAACACCCGTTCTGTTGCTGAACTGGTCTTAGCCGAAGCGATTATTCTGCTACGCGGCGTGGCTGAAAAAAGTGCTAAAGCACACCGTGGCATCTGGCAGAAATCGGCCACCAATTCTTACGAAATCCGCGGTAAAAAACTGGGTATCGTCGGTTACGGCAGTATCGGTTCACAACTGAGTGTATTAGCTGAAGGCCTCGGTATGGATGTTTACTTCCATGACGTCGTAAATAAATTAACACTGGGTAATGCGAAACAAACAGCAAACCTCAACGAGCTGCTGCGTACCTGCGACATTATCTCTCTGCACGTACCAGAGACCGCATCGACCAAAGATATGATGGGTGCTGCACAGTTTGAGCAAATGAAAGATGGTTCAATCTTCATCAATGCGGCGCGCGGTACGGTTGTTGTCATCGATGATCTGTGTGATGCATTACGTGCAGGCAAACTCAACGGTGCAGCTATCGACGTATTCCCCGTTGAACCGCGCTCTAATAATGATGAGTTTATTTCACCATTACGTGAGTTCGACAATGTTATTCTCACACCACATGTCGGTGGTTCCACGATGGAAGCACAGAAAAACATTGGCTATGAAGTAGCAGAAAAACTGGTGAAATACAGTGATAATGGTTCGTCTATCACCTCTGTAAACTTCCCTGAAGTAGCATTACCAGAACACCCAAATACCCACCGGATATTACATGTTCACCATAATATCCCTGGCGTACTGTCTAACATCAACCGTATTCTTTCAGAGAACAATATCAACATTTCTGGTCAGTACCTGCAAACCAATGACAAGGTCGGTTATGTAGTTATCGACGTAGATGCTGACTGCTCCGTGGTTGCCTTGCATAAAATGTCGGATATTGAAGGCACAATTCGTTGCCGTCGCTTGTTTTAATGGATCCTAAAAAGACTTAAGGACCATAAAAGGCAGTTTCTGATGAAACTGCCTTTTTTATGATATCTGCTTTAACACATTCTGTATTTTACTAAAAACCTGCTCACGCCATACGAGCCCCTCATTCGCTAAATGATGACGGCCACCGTCTACCAATAACACATCAATTTCAGAATATAATTGCCGTAATACCTGCACGTTATGCTGCCCATCTACGGTTTTATCATCCGTTCCCTGAATGACTGTAATAGGTCCATCCTTACACGGCCCGCTCTCTATCAACTCGACCCACTCCAGCATGGCGCCAATCCAGTTAACTGCCACCCATTTATCTTGTAGGGGATCCTGAAAACGGACAAAGCGGATAAAATCAGTATCATGTGAATTAGTCGAGTGAATACGGCGCACCCTCTTTAAGAAAAAACGCAGTATAAAATACTTGAATCGAATCAGTTCATATTGTGCAGGACGAATTAAAGGCGCGAGCAAGATACGATAATTCACCTTATTTTCGCCATCCCCAAATAAGTACTGATGCGCCATAACAATCGACCCTCCCGTACTTTGTCCTATCAACACACAGGGTCCGTCCAATACCTGATAATGCAAAATATGCTCTAGCTGTTCGGCATACTGTGAAAAGTGGTCAATCGCGTAACTGTCACCTGAAGACAAACCATGACCGGGTAAATCATAACAAAGCACATCCCACCCCTGCTCCAGCAAATAACCTATCAATTTGCTATACAAGCCGACATGATCCATATAACCATGAACCAATACTATGTTGCCCTTACTGCGCCCCCGACTGCTCCCCTTCTGAGTATAATGCTGCACCACCAACTCAAATGTCCCGCACGTTACAATGCCAAGACTCAGTTGATATCGAGCCCTTAACGGCGCAAGATTGTAGAGTGTAAAATATGACAGCCAGGCAGCATCCGGCTCGAAAAAATCACCCTGTCGAAACGTCTTCAGTGAATGACGAAGTGCGGCGGCATTGAAGCCTTGCATAGCGCGACCCTTAAGTAATGGGACTAGTTTATTTAATAGCTATTAGTTAATTTAAAGCTATTAGCTTTAAATGTTATTACGTCAGAACAACTACTGTTTATAATCGATCATCATCACGTTATCAATTCTCTGGATCTGTATGGCACATATTAGTCGCTTTGTGTTTCTAATTTTTCTCTGCATCAGCCCACTCACGCTCGCGTCAAACCAAGAATCCGTCAGCCTTTATCAACAACGGCTGGATCAACTGTCCGTCGATGAAAATAACCCGGCATCAATGCAACGAAAAGAAACCTATCAACAAATTCTTTTCACCTATAAAGAAGCCGTTCAATTAGAAACGAAGGCCACACAACTCAAGGCAATGCTTAAAAATCAACCTGAGGTGCTGAAGCGCTTAAAGGACAGTCTGCAAACTGAACTCAGTATTATTGACTCTGAGGCATTACAACAAAAGACGGTTCCAGAATTGGAGCAGATGTTAACACTCGGCAAAGCTGAGTATCTTGAAATTGAGCAAGCTAAAGAACAACTGCAAAAGCAGATCAACCAAAGTGATCAGAAGTTAAGTTCTCTTCGTGAGCAGCTGATATCACTCAAGCAAGCAACGGCAACACCTGACAACCAAACGGATAACGAGTGGCTTGATGCTCAATTTGCACTGCGCGCTGCAAAAAACCAGGCGTTAGAATTAGAGGTACTCAGCCTCCCTGGTCAGAATGATCTGAATCGTTTCAGCATGGAAAAAATCAACCGTGATTTGAATCAAAAGCAGGATTACATCAATACCCTGCAAGATACAATACAAACGCAGCGCCGTGCTGAAACAGAACAAACCTTACAAACACTGACCTCTGATAATATCGATGCCGCACAAAATCCGCTTATCAGCAGCCTGGCTGTGGAGACTCAGAGACTGAGTGATACTTTGCGTACAGTCATCGCTACCAGTGAAAAAGCGCTGAAACAACGTCGCCTGCTAGATGCTCAATTAGCAATTGTGAGTCAAAGCTATATTGCTGTCCAACAACAACTAGAGCTCAGCACACAGCCTTTAGGGGTTGAATTACGCAAATTCACACAACGCTTATCCCAACCAGTATCGACCAGTGAAACCCGCAAAAACATTAACCGGTTACGCCTTTTGAATCTGGAAATTACCCGCTCATTATTTAATGCCGAAAATAATGCCGAAAATAACGAATCATCTCTTAGCGAACATGAAGCATCCCAATTAAAACAGTTACGTGAAGACAAACAAAACCTTTCTGCCCGTATCAGAGATGCCAGCAACCAAAGTATTAACGAGCTATCTCAGCTCCTTTCTATTCAGGAACAGGTTAATAAACAGATAAATTTAGGGCGGGAATTAATATCACAACACCTGCTCTGGATTCCCAGCATTTTACCCGTATCAGGACAGTGGTTTACTGAAATCATTCAAGGAATCAAGCCTCTCGCTGCGCTGTTAAAACCTAATAATAATGTTCCTTTCTGGCAACCTGCTAATCTCTGGGTACCTAAAGTCGCTGCCTTATTATTATTGATAGTACTATCGTTTGTGACATATAAGCGCTATTCAAAAAATGCAGAAATCTGGACACAACAAGTCGGGAACGTTATCCACGACCGTTTCAGTCACACCTTTGGCTTATTTGTGATGCCAGCGCTCATCACAGTACCCGTTCCTGCAGCCATCATGATTTTCACGCGAAACGTGATGAATCCTGAGGCATGGAGTCCAGAATCTCTACCGATGATAGCCTTTACCATAGCATCACTATCGTGGACCTATTTAACGTTGTGCATTTGGAACCGTAGTTCAAACGGGTTATTACAAGGACATTTTTCTGTTCCGGAAAAATTATGCAATAAACTTCGTAAACTATTGCACCCATTGTTCTGGCTGAGTCTCCCGTTAATCATATTATTACTGTTCATTGATCAGTCCGATTCTACTGCATTGAGATCAGGCCTTGGTCGCTTAATCTTTCTGGCACTCGCTATTCTTGTGACACTTTTTTGGGCCGCATTAAGGAAGGTCGCACCGCACATTGACCTGATAATCGACAGCCAACATTGGTGGCAGCGTTCTCAACTCTGGCTGACTGGATTGGTTGGTATTCACCTCGTTATTATTGGTGCCGCTCTGCTCGGATACGTCTACACCGGCTCTATTATTATGCTGTTGCTACTGGTTCTTACAGGCATTTTGTACACAACCTTTATCTTCTTCAAACTCGGTAACCGCTGGTTATTAATCGAAGAAAGGTATTTAGCCTTTGAGCGTGCAAAGGCCCGCCGTAATGAAATTTTGGAAGCGCGCGAGAAAAATGAAGACGTACCGCCACTAGAAGAAAACTACATCAACCTGCAATCCATCTCGGATCAGGCGCGTATTCTACTTAAAACAACCACTGTTATTCTCTTGGTTACTTTACTCTGGATGTTATTAAAAAATGCGCTACCGACACTGGACATCTTGGATAATGTGGTTTTATGGAGCCACGATGTCACAACATCAGCCGGCATTATTTCCGAGTCGATAACGCTGAAAAACATTCTGTTTAGCAGCGCATTAATTACTCTGTGTATCTTAGCGGCCTATAACTTACCCGGTTTATTAGAGTTACTGGTCTTACGCCATATGACACTGTCGCCGGGTACGACCTATGCCGTCACTACCATTACCAAATACATTCTGATTGTCATCAGTATATTGGCAGGCACCTCCCAACTGGGACTGGAGTGGTCCAAACTACAATGGCTCATTGCGGCCATGGGTGTGGGTCTTGGTTTTGGTTTGCAGGAAATTGTTGCCAACTTTGTATCAGGCCTGATTATTCTTTTCGAAAAACCGATAAGAATTGGCGATACTATAACCATTGGTGGCTTTTCCGGTACAGTAACGCGTATCCAAATACGAGCCACAACAATTACTGATTGGGACCGTAAAGAGATCATCATTCCCAACAAGAGCTTCGTCACCGATCAATTAATTAACTGGTCTTTAACTGATCCTATTACCCGTCTTGTCATAAAAATAGGAGTCGCTTATGGTTCCGATACGCGTCTCGCTCATAAGCTATTACTCGACGCTGCCAAACAGCATCCCAACGTACTCAAAGACCCTGAACCTTCCGCATACTTCACCACTTTTGGAGCCAGCTCACTGGATCTTGAACTACGTTTATTCGTCAGTACAATGGCGGACCGTCTACCGGTTGCTCATGATATTAACCTGTTAATTGATGATACCTTTAAGGCGCATAACATCGAAATTGCATTCCCACAGTTGGATGTACACTTACACAGAAGCCCAAAAACCTGATACGGCATGATATTCACAAGTACGGAGCCTTCAGCATGTGAAGAGCCCACACACGTGCAGACTCTTCACAAAATAAGTAAACTCCCTTATCTTGTGCAAACATCAGAATAATATCAGGACACAAACATGAGTACCGATACCGGAAAATTAATTTTTAGCTGTGAAATCCCTGTCCGCTGGGGTGATATGGATGCCTATGGCCACGTCAATAATGCCATGTATATGCGCTACATGGAGGAAGCCAGGGTACAGTTACTGGCTAAAATGGGCGCCACAATGAACGGTAATGGAATTGATCCCGTTATTATTAATACGGGTTGTACGTTTATGCGCCCTGTAGTATATCCCGACACATTACGTATTGACTGCTTTGTCAGTGAACCTGGCCGTTCCAGTTTTATGACCCGCTATGAAATCTACAGTGCTTCAGATACGTTAAATCCAGTCAGTAATGGCTATTCAAAAGTAGTCTGGATGGATCATCACACAGGGAAATCAGTTGCGCTGCCTGCCGAGATCCGGATTCAGTTGGAAAACTAATGCTTCCGTTTATAACCCTCATACTTTAGGCGTGCGAGGGGCGACAAGACGGCCTTTTTTAATGTATTTTGCAACGCACCATTCAGCTGAATGAAAGTATATATAAAATAATGACCGGTCATGGTTACCTCGCATCGAGCCGGACCATATACAATGAGGCATTACTACTATGAGTCAAAGAGTACAGGCTGGGAGCCTAAAGGTTGCCCAAGGTCTTTATAATTTTATTAACAATGAAGCTCTTCCTGGCACTGGCATCAGCAATGAACAGTTCTGGTCTGCCATGGACGCCGTTATTCATGACCTGGCACCCCGTAACCGTGAGTTGTTGGTGATACGTGATGACTTTCAGACACAAATTGATCAGTGGCATCTGAGCCATAAAGGCGAGCTATTCAACTTCGCAGAATACAAAACTTTTCTGAAAGAGATCGGCTATCTGATTCCGGAAGGCCCAGACTTTAGCGCGGAAACCACCGATGTCGACCCTGAAATGGCGACCATGGCAGGGCCTCAGCTAGTGGTGCCGGTCATGAATGCCCGGTTTGCACTGAATGCAGCCAATGCGCGCTGGGGTAGCCTCTATGATGGCCTTTACGGAACAGATGCTATTTCAGACGAGGACGGAGCAGCCGCGGGTAGCAGTTATAATCCAGCGCGTGGCGCTAAGACCATCGCATTTGCACGTAACTTTCTTGATGAAGCGGCACCGCTGTCGAATGGATCACATAAAGATTCTGCCGGTTATAGCATCCACAATGGCCAGCTGGTTGTTGTCTTGCGCGACGGTTCAGAAGTGACCTTAACGCAACCCGAAAAACTGCTGGGTTACACCGGCGATGCCGCTAACCCAGACGGTATTCTGCTGAAAAATAACGGCCTGCACTTTGAAGTTCAGATTGATCGAAACAGTCTGATTGGTAAAAGTGACGCGGCAGGCGTCAAAGATATCCTCATGGAATCAGCCCTCACGGCCATCATGGACTGCGAAGATTCCGTGGCAGCCGTTGATGCTGAAGACAAAGTCGTGATCTATCGTAACTGGTTGGGCCTGATGAAAGGCGACCTGACCGAAGAAGTCACCAAAAGCGGCAAAACCTTTACCCGCTCAATGAATCCTGATCGCGAGTACACATCTGTCAATGGCGGCACACTGACGCTTAAAGGCCGCAGCCTGATGTTTGTACGTAATGTTGGCCATCTGATGACGAACAGCGCCATCATCGATAAAGAAGGATTTGAAGTCCCTGAAGGCATTCTGGATGCGATGCTCACCTCGCTGATCTCAGTCCATGATGTCAAATCACTCGGAAAATTCCGCAACACCACAACAGGCTCCATGTATATCGTAAAACCGAAAATGCACGGCCCTGCAGAAGTCGCCTTTTCCAATGAGTTGTTTGGCCGCGTTGAAGATGCATTGGGGCTGGCGCGCTATACCCTGAAAATGGGCATCATGGATGAAGAACGCCGTACCACCGTCAACCTGAAAGAATGTATCCGCGCCGCCAAAGAGCGTGTTGTGTTTATCAACACCGGTTTCCTCGACCGTACCGGTGATGAGATCCACACTTCAATGAAAGCCGGCCCGATGGTCCGTAAAGGTGACATGAAGTCAGCCAAATGGATTGGTGCTTATGAAGACTGGAACGTTGATAACGGCTTGCTGTGTGGCCTGAGTGGCCGTGCCCAGATAGGCAAAGGCATGTGGGCCATTCCTGAACAGATGGCAAATATGCTGGAAGTGAAAATTGCGCATCCCTTATCAGGTGCCAATACTGCATGGGTTCCTTCTCCTACGGCGGCAACACTGCATGCACTGCATTACCATAAAGTAGACGTATTTGCCCGACAGGAAGAGCTGAAAAGCCGTCCTCGCGCTAATCTTGACGACATCCTGACGATACCTGTTGAAACCAATCCACGCTGGACAGCTGAAGAGATTCAGCAAGAACTGGATAACAACGCGCAAGGCCTGCTCGGTTATGTTGTTCGCTGGGTAGATCAGGGAGTTGGGTGTTCTAAAGTGCCTGACATTAATAACGTCGGTCTGATGGAAGATCGCGCAACACTGCGTATTTCCAGCCAGCATATGGCCAATTGGTTACACCATGGCATCTGTTCAAAAGAGCAGGTAATGGAAACCCTCAAGCGTATGGCTGCGATTGTCGATCAGCAGAACGCCAGTGACCCTACCTATTCCGCTATGGCCACTGACTTTGATAACAACATCGCCTTTGCCGCTGCCTGTGAATTAGTATTCGACGGCTGCACTCAGCCAAGTGGATATACAGAACCTGTGTTGCATCGTCGTCGTTTAGAAATAAAAGCGAAGCAGGGTGTCTGAATAACACCCGATAGCGTATCTGAATAAGTATACGCTTATTAATTAAGCCAGCACCGCACAGGTCTGGCTTAATTATTTCTAACGGATGGGACCAGCCATTCTCAATTCTTCCCTCCCAGCCTTACCGAATGATTTTAAGCAGATACAGGTTCATCGGTATGATTAGTATTAAATGATTCTACCTGCTCAGCTACATCCATTACATTGTCAGTAAAGCAGGCGATATGAAACGTTGCATCCCCTTCATAAACAAGCGGCAACTCAAGACGTCCTATCACGACACCTTCCACGGTAGAATAGATCGGATGCTGAGACCCACTAAAGGGGTCATATATATATCCGAGCAACGCCCCTTTTTTGACATGCGCACCTAACGCAATTTTGGTACGCAACATACCACTTTCATGAGCTCGTACCCACAAACTTTTACGTGCAATAAAAGGCTCTGATGTCACAGACCGACTTCTCGATGGCGGTAACATACCCAGCGTACGCATAACATTAATAACACCTGAAACTCCCGCTCTGATTGAGATCTCATCATATCTCAACGCTTCTCCGGCCTCGTACAGTAAGACAGGAATACCTAACGCACTGGTTTCAGCGCGCAGTGATCCATCACGTACCGAAGAGTTAATCAGCACCGGCACACCAAAACTACTAGCGAGCAGACATGTTTCAGGGTCGTCCAGATCGGCACGAATCTGAGGTAAATTTGTACGGTTAACGGCACCCGTATGCAGATCAATACCATGAGTGCATTTAGTAACAATCTCTTCCATAAAAAGATTCGCTAAACGCGCCGCTAACGACCCTCCTTCGGAACCCGGGAAGGAACGGTTTAAGTCTCGTCGATCGGGCAGATAACGGCTCTGCTGTATCAACCCATAGGCATTTACCACGGGAATAGCGATCAGCGTCCCTGACAATTTTGATAATGCTTTCGTTGCCAGCACACGACGGATAATCTCTATCCCATTCAGCTCATCACCATGAATCGCGGCACTCAGGAAAAGTACCGGCCCCTCTTTACGCCCATGAATAATATGTAACGGCATGTTCATAGGGGTATGGCTACTGAGTTTAGGCAATGGCAGATTGATCACGGTACGCGTACCCGGCGCGATCTCAGTATTAGCAATCGTAAGGTATTTTCTCATAGCCTATCCATTCCTTGTGTTCGGGTAACACAGGCATATATTTACGCGAGGCCGTATCATTCTGGTTACCTATATAAAGTATTGTATTCATATACCAGCAGTTTACACCTAGACCGTAGCGTTACTGCTAAATTGTTTTTCAAACAATTCTATCGCTCGATATAGCCGCATTTTTGATGCGCTTAAGCTAATCCCCAAAGTCTGACTGATACCCATAAGCGACAACTCCAGATCAAACCGTAGCATTAATACATCACGCGCATATTCAGGTAGCTGATTCCATGCCTGACGCACGGCATTGACTTGTACCTGCGCATCCTCCTCCTGAAAAAGAGAATACTCTCCATTCTGATCGATAATCGCCGCAACATCATCCACCAACTCATATCGTGACTTTGCAGCAAACAAGCTATAGCACTGATTATCAGCAATAGAAAATAACCAGGTTTTAAAGCTTGAGTCGCCTTTAAAAGCATTCATGTACCGATAACCACGAGAAAGTGTTTCCTGTACCACATCTTCTGCGTCTGCTGTATTTCCCAGACGTGAATAACAACGATGAAGCAACGCCACTTGATGGCGGCCCATTAATTCACTGTAGAGTTGTTCAGCATTGACTGTCTGTCGCTGAATTAAATCAACCAATTCATTATCGGTTAGTGCCTTAATCGCAGATAACTTCATTCCGTTTCCTCCGTAGACCGCCTACTATTGCAATGGAGAAAAGAATTTAGTTAACTACGACTAACAAATCTAACTATAAATTTTTATCATTTATTAAAATATTTTTTATGGATTGCCATGGATCTGGAATTACTCAGAACATTTCTGGAAGTTGCACGCACCCGACATTTCGGACATGCGGCTGAAGCACTGCATCTTACACAAGCAGCCGTCAGCGCCCGGATCAAATTACTGGAGTCTCACTTAGGCGTGCAACTGTTCGACCGATTGAAACGCGATATCAAACTAACCCCCGAAGGCAACCGCCTGACCCGCCATGCAGATATGCTGTTATCCGAATGGCGTAAAGCACGCCAGGATGTCTCGGCAGGTGGAGCAAACCAACAAATTTCTATTGGCGGAAGCCTGAGGTTATGGGATGTGTTGCTTCAGCCATGGCTGCATACATTGCGCACTCATTTGCCTGATATTGCGCTTATTGCTGAGTCCCATACCCCCGAAGTGCTCACTCGACGCTTATTAGATGGCATTTTGGATGTCGCTTTTATGCTTGAGCCCGCACATCTGGATGTACTTCAAATTCAACAAATCTTTGTGCTGGAACTGGACTTGGTTTCTTCTTCGCCTAACTGTTCGGTAGCGGAAGCGATGAGCGCTCATTATTTGATGGTGGACTGGGGGCTGGCACATTCTCTCACCCATAAGCGTTTATTTCCTGATATTCCAGAACCCCGCACACGCTTAGGCACCGCTAAAATGGCTATCTCTTACCTTCAAACATTAGGCGGAAGTGCATACTTACCAAAGCAAGCGATTCAACACGAACTTTCCACCGGACTACTCTATTGCGTACCTGACGCCCCTACTATAAGACATCCGGCATACGCGGTTTTTCCTGTGCGAGGAGCACGTAACACTCTGATCCAGGAAATACTTCCATTTTTTAACGAAGATAACGCTTAATCTTTTTAATATACGCACACTATAAAAAACGCCCCTGCAAAGCAGAGGCGTAAGATCAAGGGGAGATCAGTAATGATTACTTCAGACGGTAAGTGAGACCCATAACCAAGCTTTTATCCAGCTTGTCGTTATTGTTGCCATTGATACCATCTTCAAGGTTTGTCAACGCACCAGTCACTGAAAAACTCAGCGCATTAGAGATGTAATAACGGTAAGTCGAAGCCAAAACATTGGTAGTCACATCATTTGTAGACTCGTTATCAAGGTAGTCCAGCACCCAAGAGTTTTCCCAGTCTACACGGTCAGTCATTTCATACGTCAAAGACATCTCGTTACGGATGCGATAACTATCATCATCGTCATCCAATACAGCCGTAAAGATAGCTTCGTTGGAGAACTGAGTCGCATTGTTCAATGGCATGTGATATTCAGCACCAAGTTCCAGCGCTGGTTTACCATCAGAACCATCATAATCAGACAATACAGCACCCACACCGGCACGTACCAACCAGCCATATTTACGCGTAGAAATACGCTCATTCAACAAGATATCGTACGACTTAATCGCGCCTTGTACACCCAAATTTCCACCCAGAGCGTTTTCAATATCCTGGATCCAGGTCATTTCATAATCTTCTGCACCGTACTTAGCACGGTACTCATCTTCGCGAGCTATGACATTTGCAATAGCCTGATAAACAGCTTTAGAAGGCGCTTGTGCCAGAATGTTACGTGCAGTCAATGCTTCAACCAGACGGATAGATTTTGCCATCGGCGTTGCAACAACTACACGCCCATAACCAATACCCACAGTTGCTTTGGTGTACGGATCTTCCATATCTTTTTGCAGACCCAACTCACCCTTACCATACCAGAATGCACCGTTACTGTTTGGTTCGAAATAGTTATCCAACGTCACAGAACCTGTTGCATTATATTGCGTAAAGGTTGGATCATTAGCATTACCGCCACGATATTTTGATGTATAACCAGAAAAATCTATCTTAGTATTTCTATCCGGCGAAGAAAGCACCTTTTCATAATCTAAGTTCAGATCAAGATCATAACTTGTCTGATCCTGATTACCGCTTTGCAGGTTAAAGTCTGCATTAATGTATGCATCTTCGTATGCAGATGTGGCGTCTTCATAGTCAAACAAAGAAACATTTTCAGCGATAGCCATTGAAGCATTACTACCAGCAACCACTGTAGCAATAACATATGCCAATTTATTCAATTTCATCTATTTACCCCTTCAAAATATGAAGATTCATATACATATTAAACCTCATCCATACTAAGCTCGGATGAGTCACTTATATAATTAGACTAAGGCCATAACTGGAAAGTCACATCTTGAATGTTGATAACTTAATATTTTTTAAAATATTTGAAAATCAAATAGATAGAATATATTTTCACGGACTTTTGTTAAGAAAAAGAGGTGTCTCAAAAATACATCAAAAGTTTATTAAAAATTCATTAAAAGCTTATTAAAGCGTTGCTTTAATCAAATAGTTACGAGCAATTTCAATCAAGCTATTGGGAAATTGCCTGTAATCTAAGTACGGCATACAGATCATATTATCTTTTACCCACAATCGCTGTTGTGGGTCCAGCGGTTGGAATTCCTCCAGATTTACTCCCAAACGATCCCACGTGGATTTTCCAGAAATCAGATGTATTTTCACCGTTGTATTGCCTATTACATCGCCCGTTTCATTACGCGTTTCATGAAGCATTTCATGAAGAGCATCGCCAAAGTAAATCGCTTCCTTTTCCTGCAGAAGAAAACCATCCCGGTAACCACGCCAATCATCTGAAGGCGACACGAGTTTGGCAAAAATCGTGAATATTTTTCGCCAGTGATTTCCATTTAGCGCGATCAAATCGGGAATCATTAACCGCTCGCCATACAGTATGTCAGCAGGTAACATCGGCCGGTTTTCTGTATAGAGTATAATGTCAGCAGTGACAGCTCCTAGGTAGTTGAATTCACAGTCATTTGTTACTCTATTTTTCTGACTGGTATTTGCATACATACTCAGCTAACCTCCCTCTCTTTATAACATTGATAACAAGGTCACTTTTTTGACACAGGCAAACCATAAAAAAGGCATGCAAATTGCCGCTGGCGGTGTTCTTGTTCTCAGTTTCGACGCCATGTTGATCAGACTTTCAGGGGTCTCATCATGGGATGTTATTTTTTGGCGAGGCTGGTTAATCTGCCTTTCTTTTAGCGCTCTGATGCTACTGAATCGTAAACAAACGTACCTGCCAGAGAGTTATAAACACGGGCTCGCCGCCGTTGTTATCGCACTATTATTTGGCCTGAACACAGTACTTTTTGTCTATTCGATAGGCCATACCAGCACCGCTAATACGGTGGTCATACTCGCTAGCTCGCCGCTTTTTGCAGCGATATTTTCACGACTATTTTTACGCGAACCGATCAAGCGCCGTGTATTGCTAACCATAGTCCTCGCCTTTACTGGTGTTGTCACTATCTTTGCAGGCTCCTTTAACGGCAGCCACTGGCAGGGAGATATAGCAGCGCTTGTTACTGCCGCTTCGATGGGGGCGGCATTCACCTTATTAAGGCGCTTCGATACGCTACCCTTGCTACCTATCATCGCCGCCTCAGGCGCATTCGCTGGTATTTTTGCAACCTTTCAAGCAGAGCCTCTGACATTACCCGCAAACAGCTATTTCTGGCTGGGTATTATGGGCCTGGTTCAGATGCCGTTGGCTACCTGGTTGCTCATGCAGGCTCCTCGATATATTCCTTCGGCAGAAGTCAGTTTATTCTTGATGATCGAGACTATTCTGGGACCAGTTTGGGTCTGGTTAGCGGTGGGGGAAGCTACGCCCGAAAGAACATTATTGGGTGGCATGATTATTCTGACGGCTCTCCTTTCTAATACGCTGGCCGCACTGTACGAACAAAAAAAAATACGAAACCGCGAATTCAGCTCACCACGTTAATTCAGCGCTATCTCTATCGGAAGTTTTATCTGCCAGCTTAAGCATTAGAGCGAGTCATAACTTTACAGCTATTGCTTTCAGTCTTTCTTTGCGTATTAATTAGAGTGAAAGTGTTCATGAGAGCATGTAGCCCAGCACCTACGCGGAGGTTATCTATGTCGCAACGACGTCCCTCACTCTGGCAGATGTTATTAAGCGTTCTGGCTGCCATGATTGGTGTGCAGTCAGAAAAGAATCATGAACGCGATTTCAGCAAAGGCAGGCTATGGCCTTTTGTTTTTTTAGGTCTTATAACTTTGATAGTTTTCATTATAGCCGTCATCTTTCTGACCCGATGGGCATTATCGATAGCGGGCGTTTGATAGATTTTAATGCTTAATTAACGCCTTTATTGTTATTTTTATGAATTTTAAGCGATTTTATAAATTTCATAATTTCTTGCATTGACTTCTTATAATACTTGACTGCTATACTGAGCCTTCCAAACGGATGAATAATAACAATAGATGGGATGGAGCTTGGGTCATTAGTACCTATTCGAAACCCGTCACTACCGACGATGCAGAAGTTACAGCGTTAACCTGCCAGACAAGACAGACAGAACGCTGATATACAGCGCCTTTAGTGGACAGATTTCGTACAGGCTAGTACCCGATAAGGGGAACCTGTGATGAAAGCAGCACTGATTCTGTTACTCGTATCAGCGAGTAACGTTCCATATGCTCGGGCAGAATGGCAGCTCAACATGCGCCGTGGTGTCACCGACATAAGCCACTCGATTTTCGACCTGCATATGCTGATTTTTTGGGTCTGTGTAGCGATTGCCGTCGTGGTATTTGGCGTCATGTTCTGGTCGATTTTCCATCACCGTAAATCCCGTGGCGCTAAAGCCCATAACTTCCATGAAAATACCCTCGTTGAAATTATCTGGACGCTGGCTCCTTTTGCGATACTCATCGCCATGGCTATTCCTGCTACTGCCACACTGGTCAAAATGTATGATCCCTCAGATGCCGATTTGGATATACAGGTAACCGGTTATCAATGGAAATGGCGTTATCAGTACCTCGGCCAAGAGGTCGATTTCTTTTCTAATACCATCACACCCTCCGAGCAGATCAACAATCAAGCCCCCAAAAGTGAACACTACTTACTGGAAGTGGATAACCCTCTGGTTATTCCTGCCGGTAAGAAAATACGCTTTTTAATCACCTCTGTGGATGTTATCCACAGCTGGTGGGTACCTGATTTCGCCGTTAAAAAAGATGCCATTCCTGGTTTTATCAATGAGTCTTGGACCAATGTACCTGAACCCGGCATTTATCGCGGCCAGTGCACTGAACTCTGCGGTAAGAACCACGGATTTATGCCGATTGTCGTCGATGTAAGGACGCCAGCCGACTACGAACTATGGCTGGCGCAAATGAAAAACAGGAAAGCCGAAGAACAGTCTTCCGCTCAGCAAAGTATGAGCATGGAGGCGCTCATGGAGAAAGGAGAAGCTGTCTATATCAGCAGCTGCGCAGCCTGCCACCAACTCAACGGCGAAGGCATCCCCAACGTCTTTCCTGCACTCAACGGCAGCCTGATCGCCACCGGAGATATCAGCCAACATATTGATCTTGTTCTGAATGGCAAAACCGGTACCGCCATGCAGGCATTCCGCGAACAGCTCAGTGCCGTCGATCTGGCTGCCGTCATTACATATGAACGTAATGCCTGGAACAACAACACGGGTGACAAGGTTGAACCTGCCGCCATCGATGAGCTCAAAATGGCGGCTAAACAGTAGGAAGCTGATGATGAATACTATGACCAAAGTTTCACATACAGAACATCACGGCCCGGCAAGTGGCTTGGGGCGCTGGTTTTTCACCACCAATCATAAAGATATTGGCACACTGTATCTATGGTTTAGCTTCACCATGTTTTTAATCGGTGGCTGTATGGCACTGATGATCAGAGCGGAGCTGTTTCAACCAGGCCTGCAACTTATTCAACCTGAATTTTTTAATCAAATGACGACCATGCATGGCCTGATTATGGTATTTGGTGCGGTGATGCCCGCCTTTGTCGGTCTGGCCAACTGGATGCTGCCGATAATGGTAGGTGCGCCAGACATGGCGCTACCTCGTATGAACAACTGGAGTTTTTGGATTCTACCCTTCGCTTTTGCCATGATGTTAAGCACGTTCTTTATGGACGGCGGCGCGCCTAATTTTGGCTGGACCTTTTATGCGCCGCTCTCCACGACTTATGCGCCACCGAGTGTCACTTACTTCATTTTCGCGGTACATATGATGGGCATCAGTTCCATTATGGGCGCGATCAATATTATCGCGACCATCCTCAACATGCGGGCACCCGGCATGACCATGATGAAACTTCCGTTGTTCGTCTGGACGTGGCTGATCACCGCTTTTTTATTGATTGCTGTGATGCCGGTGCTAGCGGGTGTCGTCACCATGATGCTGACGGATATTCACTTTGGCACCAGCTTCTTCAACGCTGCCGGGGGTGGCGATCCGGTATTATTCCAGCATGTTTTCTGGTTCTTTGGCCACCCGGAAGTCTACATTATGATTTTGCCCGCGTTCGGGATCGTCAGCGAGATTATTCCCACCTTTGCACGCAAGCGGCTATTCGGCTACAGCTCCATGGTCTATGCCACATCGTCCATCGCATTTCTCTCTTTTATCGTATGGGTACACCATATGTTTACCGTGGGCTTGCCACTGATGGGCGAGTTATTCTTTATGTATGCCACGATGCTAATTGCCGTGCCGACCGGCGTTAAGGTTTTTAACTGGGTCGCAACAATGTTCCGCGGTTCCATGACCTTTGAAACGCCCATGCTGTTTGCCATTGCGTTTGTGGTGCTATTCACCATAGGGGGGCTCTCCGGTCTGATGCTGGCGATTGCTCCCGCCGATTTTCAGTACCATGACACCTATTTTGTAGTCGCGCATTTTCATTATGTACTGGTACCCGGCGCCGTGTTTGCCATTATGGCGGGGGTGTATTATTGGCTACCTAAATGGACCGGGCATTACTATCCGGAAACGCTGGGAAAAGTACATTTCTGGTGTAGTTTTATTGGTGTGAACCTTACCTTTTTTCCGATGCATTTTATCGGACTCGCCGGCATGCCGCGTCGTGTTCCGGATTATGCGCTGCAATTTGCAGACTTTAATATGGTCGCGTCCATCGGCGCTTTCATTTTTGGTTTTTCACAACTGATTTTTTTAGTAGTTGTCATCAAAACCATCCGTGGCGGCAGCCCCGCTACAGCCGAAGTATGGGATGAACCGCACGGCTTAGAATGGACAATTCCTTCACCCGCCCCCTATCACACTTTTTCCACCCCTCCTGAAGTGAAGTAGGCACTCTCATGAATAACGCCAACCGAACCCATAAAAAGAATCGCTCCATCTTACGGACACTGTTACTGGCGAGCGTATTGATGTTTGGGTTCGGCTTCGCATTGGTACCTCTGTATGACGTTTTTTGCCGTATCACCGGACTCAACGGTAAGGTTACTAATACCGGGCCTTATACCCCTGCTGGTAGCGATACCAGCCGCCATATCCGCGTACAGATGATCGCCGTTAATAACGAATCAATGCCATGGGAGTTCAAAGCACTTACGCCCATGGTTAGCGTCTACCCCGGCGAAAGCAAACAGGCGGCTTATCTTGCTTATAACCCAACATCACAACGCATGGTGGCACAGGCAATACCCTCAATCTCACCGTCAGAAGCGGCTCAATACTTACATAAAGTCAATTGTTTCTGCTTCGACCAGCAGCCATTAAATAGCCTAGAATCGCGCGAGATGCCGTTGCTGTTTGTTATCGACCCGGAACTACCTGATCACATCAGCACAATTACATTGTCTTACACGTTATTCGATATTACCTCGACACAGGCCACCTCAACACCATCCACTTCAACGCAAGCCAACACATCCACGCCCGTCACTGATTCATCCCAACCTAATAATATCGGGAGGAACACATTATGAGTCACGAGACTTACTATGTCCCCGCTCAAAGCCGCTGGCCCATCCTGGCCTCTATTGCACTATTCCTGCTGGCTTATGGTGCAGGCACCCTGATTAACGGACTTAAGACCGAGACGGGAAACATCGGATTAGTACTGGTACTGTCCGGCACGTTGATGATGGCACTGATTCTGTTTGGCTGGTTTCGTCATATTATTAACGAGAGCATGGAGGGAAAATTCAGCCCACAGGCAGATTTGTCTTTTCGTTGGGGTATGAGCTGGTTTATTTTTTCTGAAATCATGTTCTTCATCGCTTTTTTCGGCGCTCTTTTTTATGTACGAACGCTCGCGGTTCCGTGGCTCGGGGGTGAAGGTGAAAAAGGTGTCAGCAATATGCTGTGGGAAGGTTTTGTAGCTGAATGGCCCTTACTGACCACCCCGGATATGCAGCAATTCCCGGGGGCTAAGGCGGTTATCGATCCTTGGCATCTCCCGCTGATTAATACGGCCATTCTAATATCTTCCAGTTTCACCATTACACTGGCTCACCATGCATTAAAAGCAGAGCGACGCACAGCCATCGTGCTTTGGCAGGGTTTAACCATTTTATTAGGTATTACCTTTTTATCGCTGCAAGTCATCGAATATGCAGAAGCGTATCAAGAGCTAGGCCTCACGTTGCATTCCGGGGTCTACGGTGCCACTTTTTTCATGCTGACCGGCTTCCATGGCCTGCATGTCACCATGGGCACGCTGATGCTGATTATTACCTGGCTACGCGTTCTTAAAGGGCACTTCACACCTGACAACCATTTTGGATTTGAAGCAGTTGCTTGGTATTGGCACTTTGTCGATGTGGTGTGGGTGGGGTTATTCCTATTTGTTTACGTATTTTAAGAGAGGCATTCTGATCAGAGCCAAGGTGCATGAGAGACCAGATGGCCACTCAGAAAACCATAAACAACCAGTACCAGTAACAGCACGCAAAACAGAACGCGTAAGTACAGTGAGTAAATAATACGGCGGGATTTACCACGATCCCGAATAAGAAAAAACAATCCGGAAAACAAACTGACGACAGCACCAATAAAAAGTAACAGGAGCAGAAGCTTAATCATGAGTGACCTCCAATGCGGCTATATCAACAGTAAATACCGACACACGGATCTATTCAAGTGGATAGTGGCAGTGCAGGCGTTGATTATCTGTTCATTGCTGGTGGGGCTGGGGAACTGGCAACTACAGCGCGCTAACGAGAAAGAGCAGCTGCTGATGAAATTTTCTAACGCACAAACGAAGCAAAGTATCAGTGACGATCAGATTCATCGCTTCGATAAGATTGAACTCAGCGGCACACTCATGACTCATCGCTTTTTCCTACTGGATAACCGCACCTGGCAAGGAAAAGTAGGTTACGAACTGATCGCAGCACTACAGCCTGATTCAGGCAAGTCACTTCAACTCGTGAGTTTGGGATGGTTGGCTGCAACAAGCGACCGAAACCAGCTTCCTTCCATCGTTATCCCAGACAACCAATTCAACTTTACCGCGTATGCCGACCACCCTTCCCAGCCTTTATTGTTGACCGCCGATCGATGGGCGGAGGGTTGGCCAAAACGCATACAACAGGTTGATCTTAAAAAAATTGCGGTCGCACTCAACACACCCGCCTCTGCATGGCTGTTTCGTCCTGTATCGCCGCCCCTGCAAGAACTGACGCTGACATGGAAACCGGTTGTATTACCCCCAGAACGGCATATCGGCTATGCCGTTCAGTGGTTTGGACTCGCCGTCGCATGGCTCATCTGCAGCATGGTGCTCGCATGGAAAATGTTTATAAATAAGGAGGCAACATCATGAATCGTTTGAATTTCTGGTTAATCTGGCTATTTGGGGCAGGTCCGATGCTACTGGCGATGCTGCTCTACTTTAACGGATTTTCACCTTCAGCCACCAGCCAACATGGCGCACTCCTTCAGCCAGGACAAACACTCAGCGACTTGAAGCTGATTGATCGTAAAGGAGAGGCATGGCAAGCCAATGGTAAATGGCAACTACTACTGACCAGTGACGCGGAGTGTACAGGCCGCTGCGCCTATTGGCAGACACAACTACCACAGGTAAATCAAGCATTAGGCAAAGACAGAGACAGAGTTCTATGGACGCTGGTTAACAGTGCACAATCAACGTCATCATCGACAGTACAACTTAATAGTGAGCAGCAATCCCAGTTGGGAGAGGCCCTGTGGTTGGCAGATCCGTTTGGCAATCTGGTTTTACACTATTCATTAGAACAGTCACCTAAAGATTTACTTAAAGACCTTAAACGTTTACTTAAAGTCTCTCGGATAGGCTAGTCACTTAAGGTTTCGAGATTAATAAACAATAGATTAGACGACTGTAAGGAGTACGCACTATGCAGCGTAGTTTATGGGTTCTGGTCAATATAGCCTTGCTACTTGCCCTCGTGGTAGTGTTGCTTGGCGGCTGGACACGCCTGAATTATGCAGGATTGAGCTGCCCGGACTGGCCCGGATGCTTCGGTTCACTGGTGCCACCCAGTGCAGCGGAGAGCATGCAACAAGCGCAGACGGACTTTCCGGGTCACATCATCGACACCCACAAAGGCTGGCTGGAGATGATCCATCGTTATGCGGCAGGCACGCTGGGTTTACTTATTCTGGGAATTGCACTGCTCAGCTACAAAATGCGTAAGATTCAAGTCACACCTAGCAATCTACCGGCATTGTTACTGGTTTTAGTCATAATCCAGGCACTGTTTGGTATGTGGACTGTTACACTAAAATTACTCCCTCCTATTGTCACACTGCATTTACTAGGCGGCTTACTGACGCTGACCTTGCTGTTTACTTTACGCGCCCAACTACAGCGTACGGCCAAGATTTCTATGTCGTCTAGGCCGCCGTCTGCAACTTCAAATCGACCATTAAACCCCTGGCTACGCTACCAGATATTAGCCGGTGTATGTCTCCTCTTTATACAATTGGCTTTGGGCGGCTGGACCAGTTCCAACTATGCGGGTTGGGCATGCTCTGACTGGTTTTTTTGTCATCAGGAAAAGAACATTTCACTCGACTTTGCCCGTGGATTTCAACTTATAGGTGAGTTGAAAAACAATAGCACAGCCAATTTTGAAACCAGCATTCAAAGCAACACTCACACCAATTATGAAGGAGGGTTGTTACCACTCGAAGCCAGAGCGGCTATTCAGATGACTCATCGCTTCGTCGCACTCGTGTTAATTAGTTATATCATTTGGCTCTGGTGGACCATCCGCCGACAAACAACAGCGTTCAATCGCCCCATTCAACTGGTGTTATTTCTTTCTATTACTCAGGCAGGGCTTGGTATTGCCAATATTATCTGGGCAGTTCCGCTGCCTTTGGCAACCGCGCATCATGCAGGAGCAGTGGCTTTACTGCTAGCCATGCTATGGCTTTATCAGCGTAGTATTAGTTTTTTTCAGTGCAGTACTAATATCCAACAGTGCAGCACTGGGCTCTCTCAGGAGGTGACACATGGAACAATCTGATCATATTACTCACTCAGCAACTCTCAGAACCGCGCTTCATTGGCGGGATTATCTGGGGCTGTGTAAGCTTAAAGTTGTCGCAGTCATGCTACTCACCGTACTTGTCGGTATGTGCCTTGCGACACCCGAGTTCCCACCACTCAATATCATATTCTGGGGCATGACGGGTATTGGACTGGCATCTTGCTCAGCAGCAGCCGTCAATCATGTGGTAGACAGTCATATTGATGAAAAAATGGCGCGAACACGTCATCGCCCACTACCACAAGGCAAAATCACACATCAGCAAGCCCTCTGGTTTGCTGCCATCATAGGCATAGCGGGTATCTCTTCTCTGGTGATTTTCATCAACCCTCTTACGGCGTGGTTAACGCTGGCGTCCCTGATTGGCTATGCGGTGATCTATTCTATGTGGCTAAAACGTGCGACGCCGCAAAATATTGTGATCGGTGGAGTAGCCGGTGCTGCTCCGCCGCTACTCGGCTGGGTGGCTGTTACAGGCACATTGGAACCTAATAGTTTGCTTCTTATGCTGATTATCTTTGCATGGACCCCTCCCCACTTTTGGGCGCTATGCCTCGCACGTAAAGCCGACTATCAAAAAGCCGGTATCCCAATGCTCCCTGTCACGCACGGTGACGCCTTCACCAAACTGCAGATCATGCTTTACACGCTGTTGATGATTGCTACAACCGCATTTCCTTACCTCACGCACCTCAGCGGTGAATTGTATCTGGCCGGTGTGGTTGCTCTGAATTTACGATTTATACAGTGGGCATGGCGCGTGTACAAAAGTGATGAAAAGCAAATTGCGATGGCCATGTTCAGATACAGCATCACCTACATTATGCTGCTGTTTGTCGTCTTATTAATCGATCATTACTATGTGATTTTTTCATAATCGTATCGGGGAAAAAATGATTTATACGAATTAAAAATATTTGAGTACAACTATAAACCGGAGAACGAGACTAATAGTAAAGCTAAGAGTAGAACTAATAATAAAATTAAAAATAAAAATAAGGTCAAAATTGAGTGGAGACTGAGCCAGAGAGCAAAAAAGGGTACGAAACAAAGAGCAAAACCAAGAGCAAAACCAAAAATTTAAGTTCAGCATTAACTAAAGCGTAAAACAGATAGGCGTTTCACCTGGGCAGGCGATAACGCCACAAGGGAGAAAAAACATGTTTATTCATCATATGATGGGCATTCTCTACCATCCAAAAAAAGAATGGGAAGTGATTAAAAACGAACACTATTCGGCCACCCATGTGTTCATAGCTCAAATCAGTATATTGGCAGCCATTCCTGCCATATCACTGTTTATCGGTACCACCCAGATCGGCTGGAGTATTGCGGGAGGTGAGTTTATCAAACTCAATTCATCCAGCGCAATAATAGCTGCCATCGCGTTCTACTTTGCCATGTGGATTGCCGTCGGCTTAATCGCCTATGCCATTCGCTGGATGGAGAAAACCTATGGAGGAAATGCGTCATATGAAGACTGCCTGTTACTCACTACCTTTACAGCAACACCTATGTTCCTGGCCGGTCTTTCTGGCCTATACCCCATGTTATGGCTGAACGTAATGGTGGTTTTGGCAGCTCTCACCTACAGCATCTATCTGCTTTATACCGGGGTGCCGGTAATTATGCAGATACCGGAAGATCGTGCGTTCTTATTCGCTACATCAGTACTGACAGTAGGTTTATGTGTACTAGTGGGTTTAATGGCGTCTACGGTCATTCTGTGGAGTACTGTCATACCCCTTAACTATATTTCAGGATAAGGGATAGATTGCAGGATAAGAAGTTCTTGTAGAATCAGAATCTACACCTTTGCAGGTCACTTTTAAAAGGGCTTTAAAAATACTTTAAAAAATAAAAAAGCCCCGGCACTTTATCAGTGGCCGGAGCTTTTTACAGGTCACACAGATTTAGCTGTTGGTAAACTTAGCGGCTGTATAAAGACGGAAAGCCGCCTCCCATACAGGGCCTGCTTTTCCATCACCTACCGGCGTGCCATCAATATGCGTAATCGGCGCGATCTCTTTAGAAGAGCTGCTGATCCAAACTTCATCGGCGTTATGGACTTCATCCATGGTAACAGTGCGTTCTTCTACCTTAATTGAACCGTCAGCTTTTAAGCTATCAATGATGATACGACGCGTGATACCTGGCAGAATCTGGTTGTCCTGAATTGGTGTAATAACCACACCATCTTTAACAATGAAAGCATTAACTGAGCTGCCTTCAGTCAATTCATTATTTGCGTTATACAACAAGCACTCACTATTACCTGATGCATGGCCTTGTTGAAAATGCATAACATTACCCAATAGTGCTGTGGATTTGATATGACATCTTTTCCAACGCAGGTCTTCCGACGTAGTCACTGTATAACCATGTACCTTTTCACGATCAACTGGCTCAGGATCTTTAATATCGAATGTAAAACAAAAAATAGTTGGCTCTACATTTTCAGGGTAGGCATGAAAACGTTTAACGTCTGTGCCACGTGATACATGAACGTAGATGCCCAAGTTGTTAGTAGCACCCGCGTTACGTGCAATCAGGTCATCCAACAGAACTTTCCATTGATCAGCTGACTTATTACACTTGATTTCAATCGCCGCCAAACCATCAATCATGCGTTCAATATGAGGGACCAAACCGACGGATTTTCCATCGTAGTATGGAATCACTTCATAAATACCATCACCAAACAGGAAACCACGATCCAGAGGCGAAATGCGGGCTTCTGCCAGTGGCAGGTATTCACCGTTTAAGTATGCGATGCTCATATTCATTTACCTCTATTGTGCTTGCTAGGGTATTTGCGGACGGACGGCAGGCAGTCAATATGAGGCTTGCCAAGTCTGCACAGTATTCGTTGAAGACGTTCTTAAACTCAAGACGACTTCCCTGATTTTTTAAAATCAAAGAAGGTTTATATTACGAAAAGTGGATTATTTGCAAGTAGACAAAAAATTAAAAAAAGAACACCTAAAAACAACGAAAAAACAGATTTTTCCACTAAATAAATGGCTTTAAACAGGTAATAAACCCCCATTAAAATTCATTCTGAAATCTTACAACTAAAAGTTTTATCAGAAAACAACCTCTATCCTATCAAGAATATCGAGCCAATTGAAAGCACTCTTAATACCGCAAAAATCTCCGCACTATTAAACCATCAGCCGGGGCAATATACTTTACCGCATTCTTCTTATGGCTTTCAGTAATGCTATGCGCCTACGTAATCTCGCCACCTTTATTCAAGTAGCTCGTCTTGGCAGTTTCCACGCGGCCTCGCAGCAATTACATGCCAGTCAACCGGCTATCTCTGCACGTATTGTCGCTCTTGAAGAGGAGCTGGGCGTTAAGCTATTCATGCGTGACAAAAGCGGGACACGAATTACCGCTTGGGGAAGCCAATTACTACCTTATGCTGAAAAATTGCTGGCCATTAGCCAAGAAATGAAAGCGCAGGTACGCCAAGATAAACCACAGAAAGGAACAATGCGAATCGGCATAGCGGATACACTGGCTCATTTATGGCTATCCTCATTACTGAAACACTGGCAGGAACAACATCCACTCATCTCATTTGAGTTAACCAGTGACGTTACCCCGACGCTGATGCTGCAACTTCAGAATCACCAGATCGATTTTGCTTTGATGGTAGCCGAACAAAGTATTCCGCCTACGCTGGTCGTTGATCCCTTGTGTAGCTACCCACAATGCTGGGTCGCCACACCAGAGAGTGCTTTATCCAGAGAAACGCTGTGCAGCCTGGAAGATCTGGCTAAAACTCCCATTTTGAGTTTCCCCAGAGACAGCCGCCCCTGGCATTATTTACAGCAATTATTTAGCCCATTGAATGAACCGCCCGTGATTCATACCTGTAGCTCGGTAGCCAACCTGCTTAATTTAATTAAACAAGGCATTGGTATCGCTCTACTGCCCACACCCTTGGTTGAGCAGTCATTGAAAACGGGAGAACTCATACGTCTTAAAACAGATGCCGAACCGCCAGAACTTGCATTTTGTTATAGCTGGCGGCTTGATGACGACCGTCTACTACCCCGGTTACTGGCAGATAGCAGCCGTGCCATTATGCAATTTCCTGTTTCAGGCTAATTCGATCAAGCCATCCCGATAATCTGACGAAGCTGTAATAATACGGCTTCGCCTTCCGATGGATCAAGACCATCTTCAGTCAACTCATTCTGACGGGTAACGCCATCGACACTGCCAAGCCCGGAAAGATATTCAAGGATCTCACGTGGTTTAACGCTTGCCAATAAATCAATATCATTCATGACACTCAACATTGCCATGATGCCATAAGCCCCCCAGTTAGAGACGTCAGCGATCAGTAATTCATCCACACAGGTAGCCGAAGGTACGATATTCAGCCCTTGCAAAGCGTCCGCGATATTACCCATGCCGATTTCATTACCGCCATCGCCAATACCAATGGTCGGGCACTTAGCGTTATTAATAAACGTATCGAAACAGGCCGTGCGAGCACTGATACTTTCACCGCGCATATTATAATAACCACCGTCCGCCGCCTGACCTGGACGTTCGATGGATAACACCGCATCGGGCTGATAATGATACAGTGCTTTAAACGCTTCCAGAGTACGCTCCTGATGCTCACCCACACGGATTTCATGAACCCGATAGTTTTGCATCAGCGCCTGTGAAACCGGTGGACCACAGACTATGATAGGTGTGGCTCCCAAGGTTTCTAACGCATTATAAAGGGCAATGGCACCTACGGGACCATCAGTTTCAAACGTATCGATCACAGGGAAACCCGTACCGATAAGAACATGACCTTTACATTTATTTAGAATCCGCGCCGCACGCAAGTAGTAACCGGTCTGCAATGCCTGCTGTACCGTTTTCATTCCACGTGGATTACGTGCCACCAGTGCATCTTCAATTTTCAAACTCAATGCGGCGCCATCAACCATTTTTTTATTGCTCACTTTACTTCTCCAACCATTGAGTTCAGGCGATACGCAGTACATCAGTTGTGACAAAACGTCGTTCAGCCAAACAAAGAATATTATGTGCCAACTCCAGGCTAATCTCTTCAAAACAGACTTTCGCGCCGGGCAGTTGTTGTGATAATTGTGCAGTATCCAATGCGATTACAGACCCCATTTTTGGATAGCCACCAATCGTTTGACGGTCATTTAACAAGACTATCGGTTGACCATCGGCCGGTATCTGAATCGCTCCATGACAAATCCCTTCAGAGAGCATGCCGCTCATTGTCGATGTAACCGCTTGCCCGGCCAACCGGAATCCCATGCGGTCCGCACTACTGGTGAGCGTATATTCGCTGGAAAAAAATAACTGTTGCTGGACACGATCAAACGCCTGGTGCTGATAACCCAGCACCACCCGTAATGTCGGGCTGCGCGAATAGTCAGGCTGCTCTGATTCGGGTAACGCCCATAAGGCACCTGAATACGATGACTGGCAGGGCAAGAAATCACCCGGTTGTAGTTTTTGTCCTTGTAAACCACCGATCATTTCACGCGTCACCGTAGACGTACTGGAGAAAGATTGCTTAATTTCAAATCCTCCCGCAACGGCCAGATAAGCACGTGCACCGGAAGTTGCAAAACCCAGTTCAATTTTATCGCCCGCTTTAACCCGATGGCTACACCAGCGCGGCATTTGTTGCCCATTAATTTTAAAGGGCATGACGGCACCACAAACAGCCACACGGGTATCGACTTGTGCTTCAAGAACCAAGCCTCCAATACTGACTTCCAATGCGGTTGTATTAAGATCGTTTTCACAGAGTCGGTTTGCCCATTTAAAGGCGTGAGCATCCAACGGACCACCTGTTGTCAAACCAATGCGGTGATGGCCATAGCGCCCACCATCTTGTATCAGCGTCAGAAGACCCGGCTGAACTACCTTAAAGCCCTTCATAGTTCGCCTCCCAACGCTAAAAACTCATGCCTATCGATAGCCGAAAACTGCACGCGATCACCGACTTGTACCGGCATGGTGGGATCGGCATCAGGATTAAACATTCGGGTGGGGCACAAGCCAATCAAATTCCAGCCACCAGGAGAAACCGCAGGATAAACTGCGGTTTGCCGGTCAGCAATGGCGACAGCACCACGCGGTACTTTAAGTCGGGGGGTGCTCAAACGCGGTGCAGCAATGCGCGCATCTACCTCACCCAGATAAGCGAATCCTGGCGCAAAACCGATAGCATAAACGCGATATTCCATCGCACTATGAATGCTGATTACCTCTTCAACGCTTAGCTGCGCACGCACGGCTAGCGCTTCCAGATCAGGACCAGACTCAACACTGTAATAGACAGGCAAAGTAATAACCTGACCTTCCTGCTGTGTAGCATTGCCCAGCTGGGCCAGCATTTCACGGATATGACGACGCACTGCATAGTGATCCGTTTTAAGCGGATTATAAATCACCAATAATGACGCGTAAGAGGGCACCATATCGATCAGACTATCGGCCATCACCGCTTCCAGTCGAGCGGCAGCTTGCTGCACCTGAGCGGACACCTTAGGGTCAGCCGTTTCGCCAAAATAGATAATCAGGGAGTTTTCGCCTGCAATTTCAACTTTCATCTAGGCATTATTCCCAGAGATCAATCGACGGATCTCTTCGATAGACTCTACGCCGGCTATGTTATCGCCATGCACACACAGAGTATCAGCATGCAAATTTAAGGTATGACCACTCACGCTGGTTACCGTACCCGTGTTTGCCAGTTGTATGACTTGAGCCAGCATTTTTTCCTTATTATGCACCGCACCTTCTTGTGTGCGAGATAGCAGCTTGCCATCATCGGCATAACAACGGTCAGCAAACGCTTCAAACCACAGATTCAGTCCCAACTGAGCCGCTTCCGCACGATGCTGCTGTGCTTCAGGCGTGCCTTGCAACATCAATACAATAGGACGATGATAGCTGGCCACGGCCTGCATAATACTTTTACGCACAGCCGTATCCGCCATCATATCGTTGTATAACGCACCATGCGGTTTAACATACTCTAACGATAGCCCCATCGAAGCGGCCATACCATCTAACGCCGCTATCTGATAAAGCATCAGCGCCTGGATTTCGGCATCACTGGCCTTTACCGAGCGACGGCCGAAACCGACCAAATCAGGGTAACCCGGGTGCGCACCTATACTCACGCCATGTGCTTTGGCTAGCGTCAGAGTCTTCTGCATTACCAAAGGATCACCGGCATGAAAACCACAGGCAATATTCGCCTGATCAATATGCGGCATCACCGCGCTGTCCATTCCCATAGTCCAGGAACCGAAACTCTCACCTAAATCACAATTTAGTTTTAACGCCATGTTCATTCTCCTGACAACGATTACATAATAGCCAGATGGCTGTTAGGGATATCTGTCACCAGCATATGCCCCGGGCTATGTGTAATACAAAACGGCGGACGCGCTTCTTCAATCGCCACCTGAGGCGTAACACCACAGGCCCAAAAAACGGGTACTTCGCCGTCTTTAATAGTCACCGCATCACCAAAGTCCGGCTGGTTAATATTACTGATGCCAATATCAGCAGGGTTACCAAAGTGCAGCGGCGCACCATGCACAGACGGAAAACGGGTACAGATCTGAATCGCACGAATCGCATCTTTTGGCTTCATCGGACGCATACTGACAACCGTTGTACCACTAAAGCGCCCTGCGGGTCGGCATGCAATATTAGTTCGGTACATAGGTACATTAACGCCTTCGCTAATATTACGCACTTCCAGTCCATCAGCAATCAGCGCCTCCTCAAACGAGAAAGAACAACCCAGTAAAAAAGTCACCAGATCATCACGCCAAAATTCGCGGACATCTGTAACTTCTTGCGTCAGTACACCGTTTTCGTAAATACGATAACGCGGCAGATCACTTCGGATATCAAGATCCCTACCCAGGTCCGGCAGTAGGAAATCTCCCGGATTAGCAGACATTCCAATAACAGGGCAGGGTTTAGGATTCAGCTGACAAAATTGTAAAAATTCATTCGCCCACTCTTTTGGCATAATTGCCAGATTACCTTGCACAAATCCTTGAGCGTAACCGGAAGTATTAGCGGTGAATTCACCCGTGCGAATCAACTGACGAAGATCATAAGGGGAGATATTAACGTCCATAGCCTGCCTCTATTCTGTGTACTATTTAAACAATTTACTCATCAGCATAGCTTGCTCTGCAATGCTACTCACTGTCTAATGAAAAATAATTATTAGAACTGATAGATTTTATTTATCAGAACTTTTTATCTCAATAAAAACACACCCATCATTCGACCCCTCTGCATTACACACATCACTGGATTTTCATCGAGAAGCCAGTAAAGTGATTAATACAGCTTTAATCATAGCGAATCAATCGATGCAACTTTCAGATACTTCTTTACTGGCGCTTATTGCGCTAAGTAGCATAGCCTGCCAATGGCTCGCCTGGCGGCTGAAGTTACCAGCCATTCTGTTTTTATTATTAACCGGTATTATCTTAGGGCCGGTGAGCCACACGCTCGATCCTGACGCTCTTTTTGGCGACTTACTATTTCCTTTTGTGTCGTTATCTATCGCTATTATTCTATTTGAAGGCAGCCTGACACTGCATTTTAACGAGGTACGCGAGGTCAGCGGCGTTGTCCGACGGCTAGTGACCGCAGGCGCATTAATTACCTGGTCATTAATTGCACTCGCCTCTTATTGGATCATTGGCTTGCCCGCTGAACTCGCTGCGCTGTTTGGCGCACTGGTAGTAGTCACAGGCCCGACGGTTATTATCCCGATGCTGCGTACATTGCGTGCCACCCGCCGCATCGCCAACGTGTTGCGCTGGGAAGGGATCATTATTGATCCGATAGGCGCTCTGATGGCCGTTCTCGTTTTTGAGTGGGTGATCTCCAGCCAGCAAGCCAGCGGTTTAATATCACATACCCTACTGCTTTTTGGTGAGATTATTTTGATAGGCGCAGGCTTAGGTGCATTAGCTGCATTGGCACTGGCCTATGTCATCCGTCATCACTGGCTACCCGAATATTTACAGGCCTTTGGCACATTAGCATTAGTGCTCACGACCTTTACTTTATCCAACCATTTGGCCCATGAATCAGGGTTATTGGCCGTCACTATCATGGGAATATGGCTAGCTAACGCCAAAGGCATTTATATCGATGAAATACTCTCGTTTAAAGAAAATCTAACCCTATTACTCATCTCCGGTTTATTTATTCTATTAGCTGCACGCCTGAACCTGGACAGCCTGCTGGCACTGGGCATACCGGCCCTGGGGTTGCTCGCCATCATCCAGTTTGTGGTACGCCCTATTTCCGTCGGGCTATGTAGTATCGGCAGTGATCTGAGTTGGCAAGAAAGAAGTTTGATCGCCTGGGTAGGGCCTCGTGGTATTGTGGCGGCAGCCGTGTCTGTCTTTTTTGCGCTGCGCTTAGAAGAAAACGGCTATGCCAACGCCGATATACTAACCGCACTCACCTTCTCAGTGATTATCGGCACCGTTGTATTCCAGAGTGCGACGGCACGCTTTATCGCCCAGAAGCTCGGCGTGACTGAACCTGAATCGACAGGACTGGTAATTGTTGGTGCGAATAAGGTAGCACGCGCCATTGCACAGGCTTTAGTGCAGCAAGGCGTTCCTACACTACTGATTGACCCTAGCTGGGAGAATATCAAAGAAGCTCGCATGGCGGGTCTTAAAGTACTGCATGGAAACCCTCTTTCAACATGGGTCTCAGAAAAACTGGAACTCGGCGGCTATGGGCAACTGCTCGCGGCAACCCCACAACATGAAATTAACACGTTGGTCTGTTTGCATTTCAGGAGAGAGTTCGAAACTCGCTTCATATATTCTATTAAAACAGAAAAACCAAATACTCTACCCTCCAGACACGCCGTGGCCTCTGATCTTCAGGGAAAAATCATGGGTAGGGATGGCTTTTCATTCAGAAAGCTCTCGAGTCTAATCAGCCAGAACGCCTCAATTAAAGCCCCGATTAAAGCCCCGATTAAAGCCCCGATTAAAGCGACCAGGCTGACGGCCGATTACACACTGGAACACTGGGAAAAGGATAACCCCCAGCGCTCATTACTGATGGCGATAACACCCGACGCTCGGCTACGGTTTTTTAGCCCCGATAAAACTCTGGCAACCTCTGAGGGCTGGACCCTGTTATCAATCGAATATCCGGCAACGGCGGAAAAAACAACCGTATGAATAACATCGTTTTGGCACAAACTTCGGCAATACTTTCGGCAACCGATACCGCACAAGGCGCTGCTGAAAAACTGCAGGCCTTTATCGATAATCACCCGCGTTTAGTCGTCCTGACAGGCGCAGGTATCAGCACCGATTCGGGCATTCCTGATTACCGGGATCACAATGCACAATGGAAGCGAAAACAACCCGTACAACATCATGATTTTATGACTAGCCTGGCAACACGTCAGCGTTTTTGGGCACGTAGCTTGATTGGCTGGCCGGTCATGCGAGATGCGCAACCGAATAAAGGGCATTTCATATTAGCCGAACTTGAGCAGACGGATCGAATCGATTTGTTGATTACACAAAACGTCGATGGATTACACCAACGTGCTGGTCAAAAGAACATTATTGATCTGCACGGACGCTCTGACCGGGTGCTCTGTATGCATTGTGCCGCGCGCTATTCGCGCAATCAAACCCATGAATGGATGCAAGCACTGAATCCCAACTTCAAAAACCTTCAGGCGGATGCGGCTCCCGATGGCGATGCAGACTTAGAAGATATAGACTTTAGTCTATTTAAAGTCAGCGATTGCCCAACGTGTGCTGGTACACTGAAGCCCGACGTCGTCTTTTTTGGCGACAACGTACCGCGCGCGCAAGTTGAACATTCATTAGCACGCCTACAGCAAGCGGATGGCTTACTGGTCATTGGCTCATCTCTGATGGTCTACTCGGGCTTTCGATTTTGCAAACGAGCTCATGAGTGGCACATTCCTATTGCGGCCTTAACGCTGGGGAAAACACGTGCAGATGAAATACTCACATTAAAACTCAACACCCCGATCAACGCCACATTAGAACGGCTACTGTAAGCCTTCTTAAACCCTAACAGCCTTTAAAGGAAAAGAGAGACCATGAGCATTACCCGCTTAGAAACACAGCAACGCATGAGCCGTATCGTGATTCATAACGACACTATTTATCTGTGTGGTCAGGTTGGCGCAGACGCTAATACCGGCATTCAGGAACAAACCCGCACCATGCTGGCCAAAGTTGACGCACTATTGGAGCAAGCCGGTAGTGATAGAGAACATGTCCTGTCGGCAACACTCTATATCCGGGATATGAAAGACTTCTCTGCGATGAACGAGGTATGGGACGCTTGGGTTCCTGAGGGCTATGCACCTGCCAGAGCGTGTGTTGAAGCACGCATGGCCCGGCCGGAATTGTTAGTAGAAGTATCTGTTATTGCTACTGTAAAGTAGCCACGAGTACTTTTCTAAAAAAGGCAGACTATTTAAAATAGTCTGCCTTTTTCACGGCTGAAAAGCATAAATAATTTTAGCTAAAAAATTTTGACGCCATACCCGCTAAACCACTCACACCGCCAACTGATTCAAGCAAACCTCCGGAAGAGCTATTCTGATCAATAAGTTCAGGAATCATATATGAAAGCGCAGTCGTTGCCGTTGCCTCATTCAAACCCAACGTCGATGAAAATTCACTCACCTTAGACTGCCCCAGAACAGACAGTACCTGCTCAACAGAAAAGCCGCTGTTTGCGCTATCGCCTAACCATGATTGCGCTAATGAAGCCAAGCCACTATTACTCACTTTAGAAATCAAATCACTGAGATCAATCTGTCCATCAGCACCACCCAATAATGAGCTTAATGCGCCGGCAACCTGATCAGCGCTTATCCCACCAGCAGATGAGCCTAATTTGCTAAGAAACAGTTCGGTTGCAACTTTTAGTAAATCCATCGGTTTAACGCCTCTGATTAAAGTAATATATGAACTGGCTACAAACTAGGCTTATTAATATACATCGCCTGTTAATTTTCGGTTAAATACCTGACGATTTAATAAAGCCATGAATACCTGTTAATACAATTTGAGATGCCATGGCAGCTAAAATCAAACCCGTGACCTTACTCAGCACATTCAGTCCGGTTTTTCCCAAAATACGCTCCAGCCATGTAGAAAGATGCAAACAAACCAGCAAGCTCAATAAAGCTAACACCAATCCAATTAACCCATAAGCAATATTCAGACCTTTCAGCTCCGCACCGTATACCAAAATCGTACCAATGGTCGCTGGTCCTATAATGGTTGGAATAGCTAACGGCACCACCGATACATCATCACGTTGTTCAGAAGGGACCTCAGCATTTGCACGAACGCCGTCTCTGACCAAACTGATAGCCGATAAAAATAAAAGAATACCTGCGCCAATACGAAATGAGTCGAGTGTAATACCCAGCAAGGTGAATAAGGGAGATCCGAAGAAAAACAATACTAAGCTAATACAAAAGGCTGCTAATACCGCCCGATTGGCAATAGAACGGCGGTCAGCGACTGAATCTGTTCGGGTCAGCGCTAAAAACATTGAGACGACAAAAAATGGAGCCAACAGAAAAGTAAACTTTACCCACGTAGAAAGAATCAGAACCATACTGCGACCACCTTAGCGCCTGCATTAAAAGATCCGTATTTAAGCACGTATATTCAACACAATGAAGAGACTCACAGTGAAGTTTTTCACAGACATTATCTTCATTTAAGCCATTCCATCCTTTTGTTTAAGGAGCAAAGCGGTCATGTGTAGTGCCGGCATCGGTATAGCAAAGAGATAACCTTGTCCAAAATGACACCCTAACTCCAAAAGATCCAGACGATTTTGCTCAGTTTCAACGCCCTCTGCCACCACATTCAGATCCAGACTTTGCGCTAACTGCAAAATAGTTGTAATAAACCGGGTATCTTTTGGATCTTCATTTAGATCCTGAACAAAACTGTGGTTTATTTTCAATCGCTGCACAGGCAATTCTTTCATATGACTTAACGAGGAGTAACCCGTCCCGAAATCCCCCAATGCAAGAGAAACACCTAAGCGCTTCAGATTACCTAAAATATCGATAGCACGATCAATCTCTACCATAATAGAGTCTTCCGTTATCTCTATAGTCAGATACTTTGCCGCTAAGCCTGTTACTGCGAGAGCGTGCTGCACTGAAGCAATAAGATCATCCTGTATGAACATCACCTGCGAAACATTCACACTCATATACACAAAAGGTAATCCCTCATCTTGCCACTGTTTATTCTGTGTGCAGGCCGTTTTCAATACCCATTCGTTAAAATGCGTCGTTTGTCCTATCTGCTCAGCAACTGAAATTATTTCACGCGCCGCTATAAATCCATAACGTGAATGCTCCCATCTTATTAAGGCTTCAACTCCGGTAATGATACCCGTTTGAATATCGACGATAGATTGATAATAAAGAGTTAATTCATTTCGAATAATCGCATGAGGTAAAGCATTACCTAGAATTTTCAGACGCAAAGCATCTTCATACATAACAGAGTCGAAGAAATTATAGCCAAAGTAATTACTGCTCTTTGCCCTGTACATTGCCATATCAGCATTTCCCATTGTATCGATAGCACTATTGGCATCATCGGGATACAGGCTGATACCTATACTGGCGCGTGGGTAAATGTTTATATCATTAAAACAAAAGGGAATAGATAAGGCCTTACAAACACGATCTCCCAGCAAGGCTGCTCTGGACGAATCATTAATACCTTCCTGTATAATACCAAACTCATCACCACCTAAACGTGCAACCATATCGTCAGCACTAATACAGTACTGGAGACGAATCGCCACTTCTTTAAGTAATTGATCACCAGCGGCGTGCCCATAAGTATCATTAATACTTTTAAATCCATTTAGATCAATGATATGAATAGAAAATTTCTGACGCTTTTTTATGGAGTTTATTTCTACCAGGCTGAGTCGGTCATTGAAATATTTACGATTCGGCAAACCGGTCAATGAATCATGTAACGATTGCATTTTATGCCGGGTGCTTTCAATCAGTATTATCGCAATGAAAGCGAGCCCGCTAAGTAATAAGCCAATCAGAAAAAAACCGAACTCTTTTTGTAGCTTATGTACTTTAAGTAAGTCATCCAGACGCTGCGGCCCCAAAAAACTATCTATATTAGCTTGCCGGACGCTGGGCAATAAGCTGGCAAATTCTTGATGTATTTTCTTCGCAAGCGTGGCATTTAAGGACGGAAAATCTAACACCATTTGTTCATTACGGTTTAGTGTTGTCAACAAGCGGGTTAACAGAGTTTCAGCATCTTTTATTAAACGAAACCTCTGTGTTTCATCACCTGTTTTCAACATATTGACACGCCCCCATAACAACTCATAGCGCAACAATACCTCGTCATGCGTCCGGTTGCCTGTTTCATACAGCTCGAAAGTATAGAGGAACTTCAGCATATCACTTTCAAGTTCTGACGCCGCCCATGTAGTCGTTTTACTACTGGCAGTGACCAGACGTAACGTTTCACTGTGCTTCATAAATGTCACATAGGCACTGACGACAAATACTGCAACGATCAACGATAAAAACATCAATCGGTAAAAGTGGCTGGGCATTTTCACTTAGTTTTCTTCACTGGATCATGCCCATTGAACTATTTTTCATTGAGCTATCGTTCATTGGACAACTAGCGCTTTAACTTGCCATACCATACTGGAATAATCACCCTCGGTATCAAGTTCGGGGTAATCAGATAGGGGATACAGCAACCATAAAGGGCCTTTATTACGCACTTTCATGTAGTCTCCATCTGATTTGTAAGCAAGAATGATGGGATATGGCTTAATTCGGCTAACCTCAACTAACGTGCTGTAATCATTTAGTGCCGTCACTTTTAACTGATCACCCTCTGCGTCAACCCATGCCAGTAACTCATTAAGTAAAACGCCTTTGTACGTATGTAATCCTTCAGTCCAAGGTGTTACTGTTTGAAATGTAAAAGCAGGCAAGGACTCCAACATAGCCATATCCAAGCGGACTACACCCTCTTCTGAATTACTATTAAGGATTTTGCCCGTGATTGTCAGTACCACTTGTCCCTTTGGGTGTGGCAACTCATCAGCGTGACTAACAGAAGCAATGACAACAAAAAAGGCAATACATAAACGCAAAGCCGATTGACTGATGATTCCCATGAGAAAACTCCACGTAATTATTTCGTCTAAGTGTAGTGCAGACTTCAAAAAAACCATTACATAAAGACAAAATAGTCTCTAAAAAGAGACTATTTTTAAAATACCTCTAATCATGCACCTGATTTACCTATAGCTTCATGTCAACATCAGCCATCAAACGTAGCATTGGCTGTATGGGGGGGGGAAAAGCCTGTGTGTGTTTGCTGACGCCTGTTACAGGAACCATCTCCTGATTAGAAAGCTGTAGCGCCGATTCAATCGATACCATGAGAGTATTGTGGGTAAATCTATTTAAACCTGAAAAGTTAAAAAACTCATCCGGATCGACGGGCGATTTGTTTAAAGGCATAAAAAAATCCGATGTCAGTGATGACATCGGATTTTCTAACAAGAACTGCGTAGGCTCAAATGCTTACGTAAAGAGCATTAGACTCAAGAGGCTGCTTTTTTCAAACACGTCACTTTAAACTATTTTCGCATCCAACTTGCCCGCTTCATAAGCGTCGGCCATATCTTCCAGCGATATCGCCTTAATTTTAGAGGCCTGACCCGCCGCTCCAAAAGCTTCATAGCGCGCCGCAGAGATAGCACTCATCGCATCGATGCTTTTCTGCAGGTATTTACGCGGATCGAATTCTGATGGATTTTCTGCCAGGAAACGACGAATCGCACCGGTAGAGGCTAAACGAAGATCGGTATCGATGTTGATTTTACGCACACCGAATTTAATACCTTCAACAATTTGTTCAACCGGAACACCGTATGTTTCTGGCATATCTCCACCAAACTGATTGATCACAGCCAACCACTCCTGTGGCACAGAAGATGAACCATGCATAACCAGATGAGTGCCGGGAATACGCTGGTGAATCGCCTTAATACGGTCAATCGCCAGAATATCATCGGTAGGCGGACGGGTGAATTTATAGGCGCCATGCGATGTACCACACGCAATAGCCAATGCATCTACATTGGTTTGACGTACGAAATCAGCCGCTTCGTCAGGGTCAGTCAACATCTGTTCCATGGAGAGAGTACCTTCAGCACCCACGCCATCTTCCTCACCCGCCTGCCCTGTTTCTAATGAACCTAAACAACCCAGTTCACCTTCAACAGATACACCACATGCATGCGCCATTTCGACAGTACGACGCGTTACATCGACGTTATATTCGTAGCTTGCCGGTGTTTTACCATCCATCATTAACGAGCCATCCATCATGACTGAGGAAAAGCCCATGGCGATAGAGCGCTGACAGATTAAAGGAGACGTACCGTGATCCTGATGCATACATACAGGAATATGTGGAAACTCTGCAATCGCTGCAAGAATCATATGACGTAGGAAGTTGGAGCCTGCGTACTTACGCGCACCAGCAGAAGCCTGAACAATAACCGGAGAGTTGGTTTTGTCCGCTGCTTCCATAATCGCGCGCATCTGTTCCAGATTGTTAACGTTAAACGCCGGAATGCCGTAACCGTATTCAGCTGCATGATCCAGCAACTGACGCATTGAAATTAAAGCCATGATTGTTCACCTATTAGTGTAAATTATTGTCGGCTTAGCGCCTTACTGAACGGCACGTGTTTCCAGAATTGCTACGGCAGGTAATACTTTACCCTCGACAAATTCCAGAAAAGCACCACCACCGGTCGAGATATACGATACTTTATCAGCAATCTCATATTTATCCACAGCGGCCAAAGTATCACCGCCACCAGCGATCGAAAAACCATCACATTCGGCAATCGCAAGCGCCAATGTTTTAGTTCCGCCGCCGAACTGATCAAACTCAAACACACCGACGGGGCCGTTCCAAATGATGGTTCCGGCACCTTTTAGCAGGTTAGCCAGGTTCTGTGCAGACACAGGCCCGATATCCAGAATCATCTCATTATCAGCCACATCATCGACTGATTTTACGGTCGCCGTCGCTGTTTCTGAAAACTCAGTAGCCACGACCACATCCACAGGCAATGGGATGTTCACTTTTTTCATCAATGCCTGAGCTACCGGTATCAGGTCATGCTCGCACAAAGATTTTCCGACCGGCTTACCCGCCGCCGCTAAAAATGTGTTCGCAATACCACCGCCAACAATCAACTGATCGACTTTATCGGATAATGAATTAAGTACTTCGAGTTTAGTTGACACTTTAGAGCCACCAACAATAGCAACCAAAGGTGGTTTAGGCTGCTTTAGTGCTTTACCCAACGCATCCAGTTCGTTTGCTAACAAGGGGCCAGCACAGGCTACATCAGCAAAACGCGCTACACCATGCGTCGAAGCCTGTGCGCGATGCGCCGTGCCAAATGCATCCATTACATAGATATCACACAGCGCTGCCATTTTTTTAGACAGTGCTTCATTATCTTTTTTCTCACCAACATTGAAGCGTACGTTTTCCAGCAATACCACTTCGCCTGCTGCAATGTCTACACCACCAAGCCAATCTTTAATCAGCGGTACCGGACGCGACAAAAGAGTACTCAGGTGAGCCGCGACAGGCGCCAGTGAAAATTCCTCTTCATATTCACCTTCAGTAGGACGACCCAGGTGAGACATCAGCATCACTTTGGCACCGGCGTTCAAGGCGAACTCGATAGTGGGTAACGACGCGCGAATACGGGCATCTGAGGTTACTTGTCCATCCTTAACAGGAACATTGAGATCTTCACGGATCAGTACGCGCTTTCCGTTCAGATCCAGATCCGTCATCTTCAATACACTCATGGGTGTGTCCTATTGATTAACTACTGATTTACTAATAATTTTATGCTTACTTACGGGCATTGAATGCGGCTAACGCCCGATATTTAATAGGCTAGTATTTGGTTTTTAATTAGCTAGCGTTCGATATTTACTATAACAGCTACTGTTCGTCATTTTCAGACAGACGCAACCAATCCTGTGCAATATCGAGCATACGATTCGCAAACCCCCACTCGTTATCAAACCAGCAGAGCAATTTAACCAGATTGCCACCACTCACACGGGTTTGTGTACCGTCCACAATCGCCGAGCGTGGATCACGATTAAAATCAACCGAGGCATGCGCCTCCTCGGTATAGCCTAACAAGCCTTTTAAGCCTTGAGCGGCAGCGTGCTTAAATATTTGATTAACATCCGCAGTGGTTGTCGCACGTGTAACATTAAGGCTCATATCCATAACAGAGACATTTATAGTCGGCACGCGCAGATGCAGGCATTCAAAACGACCGGCCAATTCAGGCAATAAGCGGTCAATACCCCGACTTAATCCGGTATCAACCGGAATAATCGATTGCATGGCGCTTCGCGTTAAGCGTAAATCTGTCTGGTGATAACTATCAATCACTGGCTGATCATTCATCGCTGAGTGGATGGTGGTGGTTACGCCACTGATAATTCCCAGTTCACGATGTAGCAAATCCAACACGGGAATCACACAGTTCGTGGTACAGGAAGCGGCAGAGACTACCGTCATGTCTGCGGCTAAGAGCTGATGATTCAGCCCGTAAACGATAGTGGCATCAACATCGGGCATGGCAGGTTGAGAAAACAGCAAACGCTTCGCACCTGAGTGTAAATGCTGCTCTGCCGTCTCTCGGTCATTAAAAGAACCCGAACATTCAATCACCAGATCAATACCCAACGCATCCCAAGGCAGCAGTTTAGGATCAGGCTGGTTAAGCACCTGAATCCGATCCCCTGCTATCAATAGGCATTCGCCGTCATGTTCAACCGGAAGAGGGAATCGGCCATGAGTGGTATCATATCGGGTCAGGTAAGTGACCGTTTCGATATCAGACAACTCATTCAGAGCAACCACCTGTAAATGCTGCTGTAATCCATTCTCATAGATGGCCCGCAAGACACATTGTCCGATTCGACCATATCCGTTAATCGCAATTCGAAAACTCATCTGACCCGCTTTTTAAATATAATCTAAAAATTAAAAAGCCGGACAAGCGCCCGGCTTAAGGCTCATCTAGCAAGCAGTTACAATAAAGATTTTACGTTGGCAACAACGTTATCAACTGTGAAACCAAAGTGCTTGAACAGATCCGAAGCAGGTGCTGATTCACCAAAGGTAGTCATACCTACGATGGCACCGTTCAAACCGACGTATTTGTACCAGAAGTCTGCCTGAAGCGCTTCAACAGCGACGCGCGCCGTTACTGCAGCCGGCAGGACTGATTCGCGATAAGCAGCATCCTGACGATCAAACACACCGGTTTCTGGCATAGAGACAACACGTATCTGCTTACCTTCAGCAGTCAAGACTGCCGCTGCATCCATAACCAGACCCAGTTCCGAGCCGGTAGCGATAAGGATGGCATCAGGCTGACCGTCGGTATCACGCAGAATATAGCCACCACGTGCGATATTGGCGATCTGTTCAGGCGTACGCTGCTGATGTGGCAGGTTTTGACGAGAGAACACCAACGCTGTCGGGCCGTCTGTGCGCTCCAACGCCGCTTTCCAGGCCACCGCAGATTCAACCGCATCACCAGGACGCCAGCAGCTCATATTCGGCGTATGACGCAAGTTAGAAACCTGCTCAACCGGCTGATGCGTCGGACCATCTTCACCCAGACCAATCGAGTCATGTGTGTAAACATGAATAACACGCTGTTTCATCAATGCGGCCATACGCAGTGCATTACGCGCGTATTCCATGAAGACCAGAAAGGTAGCGCCGTAAGGAATAAAACCGCCGTGCAGAGCCAAGCCGTTCATAATCGCCGACATGCCGAATTCACGCACACCGTAATAAAGATAGTTACCAGAAGCATCGTCTTTATTGATGCCCTTAGCGCCGGACCATATGGTTAAGTTAGAACCTGCCAGATCGGCAGAACCACCCAACAACTCAGGCAACAGAGGACCATAGGCATTTAATGCATTCTGTGACGCTTTACGAGAAGCAATGGTTTCGCCTTTAGCGGCGACATCAGCAATCCAGGCATCCGCTTTATCAGAAAAGTCTGCTGGCAGATCACCCGACATACGACGTAGTAATTCACTGGCCAGTTCCGGAAATTCAGCACGGTAAGCAACGAAGCGCTCATCCCATTCATTTTCTGCATGCGTACCGGCTTGCTTAGCATTCCAGTCAGCATACAGATCTTCAGGGATTTCAAACGCAGGATGAGGCCAATTTAAACGTTCACGGGTCAGCGCAATTTCAGCTTCACCCAATGGCGCACCGTGACAGTCTTCTTTACCTTCTTTATTAGGCGAACCAAAACCGATGGTGGTTTTACAGCAGATCAGTGTAGGACGTTCCGTATTCTCGCGTGCCTTAACGATCGCATCACGAATCTGATCAGCATCATGCCCATCAACACCCGGAATTACCTGCCAGCCATACGCTTCAAAACGCTTAACGTTATCGTCGGTGTACCAGCCTTCGACTTCACCGTCGATAGAGATGCCGTTGTCATCCCAGAAAGCCACCAGTTTACCTAAACCTAACGTACCTGCCAGAGAGCAGGCTTCATGAGAGATACCTTCCATCATGCAGCCATCGCCCATAAACACATAGGTGTTATGGTCAATAATCTCGTGGCCTTCACGGTTAAACTGTGCCGCCAGAATTTTCTCAGCTAACGCAAAACCCACGGCGTTAGTTAAGCCCTGCCCCAGAGGACCTGTGGTGGTTTCTACGCCCGGGCAGTAGCCGTATTCCGGATGGCCTGCGGTTTTTGAATGAAGTTGACGGAAATTTTTGATGTCATCAATAGAGACGTCATAACCTGTCAGGTGCAACAGCGAATAGATCAGCATAGATCCGTGACCGTTAGACAAGATAAAACGGTCACGGTCAAACCATTGTGGATTCGACGGATTATGTTGCATAAAGTCGTTCCAGAGCACTTCAGCAATATCTGCCATACCCATTGGCGCACCTGGATGGCCCGATTTTGCTTTTTGAACAGCATCCATACTTAATGCACGAATAGCGTTTGCCAGTTCTCTGCGAGAGGACATTCAATCAACTCCTGGGATTTTCCCAATGTTAGTAAAGCGAAGTATAAAAACAGGCGGCAATTTTCGCGCAGATACGCTTTCGCTTCAACGAGAAAACCTGATTTTGGCTAAAAGTGAAGGATTTTCATGTTAATTCATGAATTTTTCATAGAAAACCAGCCCTTAAATCATGCATTACAAGATTAACAGGGCTAAAATACCGTTTACTTTTCGAATCAGAGACATACTCACATTTGTCATTCGGTCTCTGACTTCCACCGTATTAATGAGGAAACACACACGCGATGAGCGAATACAGCCTATTTACTTCTGAATCCGTATCTGAAGGCCACCCAGACAAAATTGCCGATCAGATATCAGACGCCGTTCTTGACGCCATTATCAGTGAAGATAAATATGCGCGTGTTGCCTGTGAAACACTGGTTAAAACAGGTGTGGCTATTGTTTCTGGCGAAATATCCACTTCCGCCTGGGTTGATCTTGAAAGTATCGTGCGTAACGTTATCTGCGAGATAGGTTATACCTCATCCGATGTCGGTTACGACGGCGAAACCTGTGGCGTCATCAACATCATCGGTAAGCAGTCTATCGACATCGCCCAGGGCGTTGACCGCTCCAATCCTGAAGATCAGGGTGCGGGCGATCAGGGTCTGATGTTCGGTTATGCCTCCAATGAAACCGATGTTTTCATGCCGGCTCCCATTACTTACGCTCACCGTCTTGTCGAGCGTCAGGCAGAAGTTCGCAAATCCGGCTTACTACCCTGGTTACGTCCTGATGCTAAATCACAGGTAACCTTTCGCTATGAAAATGGTAAACCTTGTGGAATCGACGCCGTTGTTCTGTCAACACAGCACAACCCAGACGTCTCCCTGAGCGACTTGCGCGAAGCGGTGATGGAATTAATCATTAAGCACGTACTACCCGCTGAATGGCTTACCAAAGATACTAAATTCCACATTAATCCAACCGGCAACTTCGTTATTGGTGGTCCGGTAGGCGATTGTGGTTTGACTGGTCGTAAGATTATTGTTGATACTTACGGCGGCATGGCGCGGCATGGCGGCGGTGCATTCTCCGGCAAAGACCCATCCAAAGTAGACCGTTCTGCTGCATACGCGGGTCGTTATGTTGCCAAAAATCTGGTAGCGGCCGGGCTTGCCGATCGTTGCGAAATACAGGTGTCTTATGCGATTGGTGTAGCGGAGCCTACGTCAGTAGCCATCAACACCTTTGGTACCGGAAAAATCTCCGATGATAAAATCATCGCACTGATAGACCGTCATTTTGATCTGCGGCCACACGCCATCACCCGCATGCTGGACCTGCTGCATCCAATGTACAGGGCAACAGCTGCCTATGGGCACTTTGGCCGCACACCTTGCGAAATGACCGTAAAAGATGACACATTTACCGCATTCACCTGGGAACGTACGGATAAAATTGAAGCATTAAAAGCTGACGCGGGTATTTAACGCTATCTCCATACAAAAAGGCGCTGTTAGCGTCTTTTTTTTGTCTCTAAACGCATTCAAAGCTGGCATATCCTGCATTTATATTCGAAAATCATACAAGCGTTTGATATAAGGCTTTAACTTATAAGCCATTATTTACTCATAAACACGAACGTTGGAGTTAGAATGCAGCTACAAGATATCAGTATCCGACGGAAACTTTTTATTCTCGTCACACTTATGATGCTTAGTATAGCGACGGCCTATATTGCTTCGTTGTGGTTGTCTCATAATGATATGATTGAATCACGCAAAAATATTATCAGGAGTGTGGTAGAGAGTACTGTCAGTCAGCTACAGCCTATTCTTTCCTCTGAAAATTCTGATCTTTCGGAAGCAGCCAAACTCGCTCATGTGAAGCAATTAATATATACATTACGTTACGATACGAATAACTATTTATTCTTATATGATACCGTCGGCAATAGTATCGCCCATCCGATTTCACCTGAGCTTGAGGATACAAATTTAAGCCAGATTCGCGATCGCAACGGCGCCTTTATTTTACAACCGATGCTACAAGGCGTTCGCGAAACGGGTGACGTATTCTGGCACTATTATTGGCCTCATCCAGGCAAAATTCAGCTGGATGAAAAACTTGGCTACGCCAAACAGATACCTGGAACTGACTGGATCATAGGAACAGGTGCCTACATAGATGACCTTCAAAATATTTTTATTAGCCGCAGTATCACCTACGCGTTAATGGGATTATTTTCAGTCCTTCTTGCCTTCCTTATTTCAGGCCGAATTGCTAACAGTATTACTAAACCTACAGCCCGGCTCGTCAAGCAAATTGACAGACTAACATCTGGTCATATCAACGAAATAATAACAGATGCCGAACGTAAGGATGAAATAGGCAGTATTGCCAAAGCATTAATTCACTTTCGTGATCAAACTATTGAAAACAACGCGCTAAGGAGTGCGTATAGGGAAGCTCAGTATCGCGAAACCTACGATCCGGAGACGCAACTGCTCACCCGAAAGGCCATGAATGACGAGCTAAATCGGGCACTGGAGAAACAATCCGATGATCGGATAATCGCCATTTTAATTATTAAAATTCCATTATTACGCGACATATTAGCGCAGTGGGGCAGCGCTTATTGCAATGAAGTACTGATGGACATCTCTCAACGAATCAAACCCACGCTGAACTATAAGGCGCTGCTATCACGTCATGCAGACGACTCTATCGCTCTGATTTTAAATGATTTAACAGATATCAGCGAGGTCAGCAACCTCATCAGCACAGTCCAGAACATCATCATGCAGCCCTCTCTCATAGACGGGCAGGAAGTATCTTTTCAATCACAAATTGGCGTCAGTACCGCGCCCATCGATGGTAATCAAGAATCCCTGTTAATCAGCCATGCAGAAGAAGCACTTAACGAAGCTCGCCGTCTTGAACAGGACTCCCTGTTTTTCAGCCAATTAAAAACCTTTGCGCTTGATGAACGACTAGAACTATGGAGAGATATTCAAAAAGCGATTGAACACGATCAATTTTATCTGGTATTCCAACCTCTTTACGATTTACAGACTAACCAGCTAATTTCTGCAGAAGTATTACTACGCTGGGAACATCCTGAACACGGCTTTATTTCCCCTGCCCGATTTGTGCCTTTTGCCGAACAAAGCGGACTGGTTTCCCGTCTTGATACCTGGGTTCTCAAAGCCGCCGCCAAACAAATCTACGAGTGGATGCAAGCAGGTGTACACCCTCCCCATCTTGCTATCAATCTGTCAGGCCTGACATTTATGAACAGTGACCTGAAAAAGCTGATACATGACGCGACTGACGGTTATGATATTCCGTTAAACACCCTTGAACTCGAACTCACAGAAGGCGTACTGATCGCCTCTATAGAAACACTACAAGATAAAATCAATACGGTTCAGGAAATGGGAATCAGCATTTCTATTGATGACTTTGGCACCGGTTACTCATCATTAAGCCGCATACGCAATTTACAGATAAATAAACTTAAAATTGACCAATCTTTTATTGAAAACCTGGCTGAAAGCCAGGGAGATAAGAAAATAATCACGGCGATTATCACAATGGCGCAAGGGCTTGGTGTTAAAGTCGTGGCAGAGGGCGTCGAAACACCGGAACAACTCAACATCCTCAGAACACTGAATTGCGATATAGTGCAGGGATTCCTACTGAGCAAACCATTAAAAAGAGAAGCCTTCATGAAATTACTGGAAAATCAAAACCTGATTATAGAGATAGACTAATTTAAGGTATTCAATGGCATAATAAGCCTTTTCCTACTGCCGGACCTGAGTTGCATGCGCATACCTCGATTCTATGAACCTTCTGATCTAAGCCCAGGGCAAACATTTTCGTTAAGTGAGTCCGTCACTCAACATATTTCCCGTGTGTTACGCATGAAGCCAGCAGAGCAGATTACGTTATTTAATGGGCAAGGTAGCGAGTTTTTATGCACTCTCGCTCGCGTTGAGAAGCGCCACGTAGAGGTCACGGTTATACAAGAAGAGAATTTAACCCGCTCTAGCCCGCTGAAAGTGCATATTGGCCAGTCCATATCCCGAGGTGAACGGATGGATTACACCATACAGAAATCGACAGAACTGGGCATGTCCAGTATGACACCGCTATTCACTGAACGCTGTGAAGTTCGGCTGAACAATGACCGCCAGGATAAACGCACCAAGCACTGGCAACACATTGCAATTAGCGCCTGCGAGCAATCGCTTAGAAATGAGCTTCCAGTCATTACTCCTATTCAAACACTACAAGAATGGCTGGACAACGTTGACGCTGACCTGAAGCTGGTATTACATCACCACACGGAACAACCCCTCGGCCAACTTCCCAGACCTGAATCCGTTGCCCTGCTGATAGGCCCTGAAGGCGGACTTACCGAGACAGAGGTCAATGCAGCACTGGCGGCCGGATTTAAGCCGGTTGCTTTTGGCCCCCGCGTAATGCGCACAGAAACTGCCCCGATTGCCGCTCAGGCGGTACTTCAGTATTTATGGGGCGATCTGGGCTAGGTCAACGTACACATTTAGATTAAACTCATCATGGAAAACTACCCTGAGGATAGCAGAGAATGACACTTAAAATCGGTATTGTGATGGACCCTATTGACGGGATTAACTACAAAAAAGATAGTTCTCTTGCGATGCTTTGGGCTGCTCAGCAAAAGGGTTGGGAATTGTGGTACATGGAACCACAGCATTTATTCCTGCGTGACGGAAAAGCACGCGCTAACATGGCACCCCTCTCTGTAGACATGAACCCAGATTCATTTTTTACCCGGGGAGAGTACCAGATAGCCGATTTGTCATCGCTGGATGTCATTCTAATGCGCAAAGACCCTCCGTTTAATAACGAGTTTGTCTATACAACTCTACTGCTGGAAATGGCGGAAAAAAAGGGAACGATGATCGTCAATCGCCCTCAAAGTCTGCGTGATTTCAATGAAAAACTGTTTGCTACTCACTTCCCGCAGTGCTGCCCGCCTTTACTGGTAACAAGCGATTCAGCACTGCTGCGGGCTTTCCATGCAGAACATCAGGACGTTATTTTCAAGCCTCTGGACGGCATGGGTGGCGCGTCTATTTTCAGAATTACAGCCGATGGTGTAAATTTGGGCGTGATCATTGAAACTCTCACCGAGCATGGCACGCAAACAATAATGGCTCAGAAATATATCCCTGAAATTATTGATGGCGACAAGCGTATCCTTATGCTGGATGGTGAACCGGTTCCTTATGCCTTGGCGCGTATCCCGATGGCTGGCGAAACCCGCGGTAACCTTGCCGTTGGAGGACGCGGCGAAGGTCGTCCGTTAACGGATCGTGATCGCTGGATCTGCGAACAAGTAGGTCCGACGCTGCGAGAGCAAGGATTACTGTTTGTCGGTTTAGATGTTATCGGCGACTACCTGACCGAAATCAATGTCACCAGCCCGACCTGTATTCGGGAACTGGATAATCAGTTCGACTTGGACATCGGCATGCAATTAATGAATATCATTGAAGAGAAGCGGAATAACGCCTAGTGTCCAGCACACCACGGGAAATGTTAACGAGCCCTGCCATCAGCGCGACTGATCGGTTGGGCTTTACATTATTTATGGCAGTAGCATTGCATGCTGTCATTATCCTGGGCAGCAGTTTCATTAGTTCACCAACAACCCCTCCCGTGCAAACTCTGGAAATCACACTGGCTCAACATATTGTCGAAAAGCCACCCGAAAAAATCGATTTCCTGGCCCAAGCCAATCAATTGGCAAGCGGTACGATTGAAGAAAAACGTCTTCCCTCAACGACGGAACTCTCTACGTTTCAGGATACTAAGATCAGGACTCAATCAGCACTTCCCGCACCACCTGTAGACAAACCTGAACTTACACCTGAACCCACGCATATGGTGAAGCCTGCGCAAGAAAATCCCGTCGTAGATAAAGGCAACTCACACCAGACCGATAAAATAAAACGCAAAGTCGTAACGACTGTAAAAGAAAAAAAGAAAAAAAATATTACTAAACCCCGTAAAGCCGCAGCCATATCATCGCAACCTAAAGCAGGGCAATCAACCTCACTGCTAGCTAAAAGCCTTGAGATTGCCAATCTGCAGGCGCAGATAAAAATGCAGCAAGAACAATTTTCACAGCGCCCAAAGACCCGACGATTAACATCGGTGTCCACTACCGTTCATGAAGATGCTATATATTTAGATAACTGGCGGAAACATATCGAAAGGATCGGCAACCTTAATTATCCAGAAGAGGCCCGGCGACAAAAACTCTATGGTACTTTACGTGTATTAGTTGCCATCTTGCCGGATGGAAGCCTTAAAAACGTCGAAATAACACAATCATCCGGTAGTACAACGCTTGATGAAGCGGCTATCCGGATCGTAAAACTCGCCGCTCCGTTTCAACCATTCAGTGTAGAAATGAGAAAAACCACTGATGTTTTAGAAATCATTCGTAGCTGGAAATTTGAGAAAACCACACAGTTGTACTAAACCTTAGAGGGTTAATTTCTTTTCTGACTATGTGGCTTTATCATGCTTAAATTCCAGACATGTTTGCGTGACCATTTTTTAATCTCCATGCCTCATCTGGATGATGAAAATTTTGTGCAAACCATTATTTACCTCTGTGATCATAGTGAATATGGCGCGATGGGGCTAATAGTCAATCGACCACTCAATTTTCATCTGGATAATATCCTCGATCACCTGGAACTTCCCGCAGGCCATCTTGCCAGATCGATCCCGGTTTACTCTGGAGGGCCGGTGCAAAACAACAAAGGCTTTGTCTTACATAAAGCCTATTTAGGCAATCCCTGGCTATCTACCCATACAATTACCAATGAACTATTTCTGACAACATCATTTGATATTCTAGAAGCTTTTGCCCAAAGCGGCTCTGCAGACGCACTTATTGCACTGGGTTGCTCCTGCTGGGGACCAGGACAACTGGAACAGGAAATAAGTGACAATGCTTGGTTAAGCTGTCCCGCAAATTCAGATATAATGTTTAACATGCCTGCTGCCGATAGAATGCAGGCAGGTGCCGCCATTTTGGGCATTAATCTTCACTTACTCACCGCCCATTCCGGACATGCCTGACTCATGCAACAATCTATGCTACGCACTAAACAACAATTTAGACAACAAGCCAAGCAGCCACTATGACAGTATCCAGCCAATCCTCCAGCCAACAAGTACTCGCGTTTGATTTTGGCACACGACGCATAGGCCTTGCCACAGGCCAAACAATTACCGCAACAACCTTAGCATTAGCACCCATTCAAGCGAAGGACGGCACACCCGACTGGGTCGCTCTCGACAAAGTGATTAAAGAGTGGCAACCCAATGTGCTGGTCGTCGGCATCCCTCTGAATATGGACGGCAGCATCAGCGAAATGTCCCGCCGCGCACGCCGCTTTGCCAACCGCATGCAAGATCGCTATCAACTACCATGCTTCCTGATGGATGAGAGGCTCTCTACCGCTGAAGCCAAAGAGATTCATTTTGCGCAGGGCGGCGGCACCAATTTCCGAAAAGAGTCGGTCGACGGCATTGCCGCTCAAATCATTCTTGATAGCTGGTTTAACAGTTCACAACGCATTCCAAGCCACACACGACTGGAGGATCTTTATGGTACAGGGAACACTGAGTGTTGAGTCTATGCTCGACAAAATGGCATCAGAGCTTAAAACACTATTGATTCACCGCCAGATCGAAGACCCTATTATTATCGGCATTCGTACCGGCGGCATCTGGATTGCTGAGCGTTTACATACGGCATTGGCGCTAGACAATGCTATCGGCACACTGGACATTTCCTTCTACCGAGATGATTTTTCACAAATTGGCCTGCACCCTAAAGTCCAGGCATCCCAAATCCCTTGTGTCACAGAAGGTCGCGACATTGTGCTCGTCGATGATGTCATTATGAGTGGGCGAACCATTAGAGCAGCACTCAACGAGCTATTCGATTATGGACGCCCTGCATCCGTCACACTGGTGACGTTACTGGATTTGCAACGCCGCCAACTGCCGATTCAAGCCGATATCTATGGAGGCACGCTCTCCTTAGCAGCTAACCAGCAGGTCAAACTGACTGGCCCTGATCCTCTGACGCTGGAAATCAGTCAAAAAGACTAACTTGAGCTGGAGCACAACATGTTCGACATTAAAGACCCTAACAGCATTCAGCTAAACAGCGCAGGTCAACTTAAGCATTTTATAACAACCGAAGGCTTATCCAGAGAACTGCTCACCGAGATCCTGGAAACCGCGGATTCATTCGTTGATATGAATGCCCAGCAAGTCAAAAAAGTCCCTTTATTGCGCGGAAAAACGGTGGTTAATCTGTTTTTTGAATCCAGTACGCGCACGCTGAGCACCTTTGAACTGGCCGCTAAACGCTTATCGGCCGATGTGCTTAATCTGAATATCAGCACATCGTCCACCTCAAAAGGTGAAACGCTGAAAGATACGTTACAGACACTGGAAGCGATGCATTCAGATATGTTTGTCGTACGCCACTCAGACAGCGGTGCGGCACACTTTATTGCAGAGCATGTGACACCCAATGTCGCGGTTATCAATGCCGGAGACGGACGCCATGCCCATCCGACACAGGCGATGTTGGATATGCTGACTATCCGTCGCCACAAAGGTGATTTCTCTCCACTGATTGTCGCGATTGTCGGTGATATTTTGCACTCACGTGTGGCGCGCTCACAGATCCATGCGCTACGCATATTAGGCGCGGCAGAAATACGCGTCATCGCCCCGACGACATTACTACCGCGAAACATAGAGGCACTTGGCGTAAAAGTCTTTACCCATATGCAAACCGGCCTGAAAGATGCTGATGTGGTCATCATGTTACGTTTACAAAAAGAACGCATGCAAAGCGCCCTACTGCCCAGCGAATCTGAATTCTACAAACTCTTTGGCCTGACCAATGAAAAGCTGCAACATGCTAAGCCTGATGCGGTAGTTATGCACCCGGGGCCTATCAATCGAGGTGTTGAGATCGAATCGGCTGTAGCTGATGGCCCTCAGTCATTAATTCTTGATCAGGTAACCAACGGCATTGCTGTCAGAATGGCCGTCATGTCGATGTCGATGTCAGGCCAAATGGCTGAGAAAAATATGAAGGCGGAGGCATAACCCATGCTCGTAATACAAAATGGGCGTCTGATCGACCCCAAAAACAAACTCGATAAAATCTGCGATCTATACATTCAGAATGGCAAAGTTATCGCTATAGGTCAGGCTCCTGAAGGCTTCGCTGAAACACTGAGTGCGAACCAAATCATTGATGCGACAGGCCTTGTTGTTACGCCTGGACTCATTGATCTGTGCGCACACGTCAGAGAACCCGGCTACACACAAAAAGGCACCATTGCCAGCGAAACGGCCGCAGCGGTAGCAGGCGGCATCACAACCATGGTGACACCTCCCACCACCAAACCTGTGGTAGATAACCCAGCCGTTGCCGAAATGATTATTGACCGTGCCGAAGCCACTGGCTTGGCGCAAGTACTGCCCATGGGAGCACTGACACAGGGCCTGGAAGGCGAACAACTGGCGCCATTACATGCACTCAGCAGTTCAGGATGCGTCGCTTTTAGCAATGCACGAAAAAGCATCCCAAGTGCTCTGGTGCTATTACGATGCCTTGAATATGCCGCAACGCATGACTTTCTGGTTATATTTCAACCGCAAGATCATCACCTTGCAGACAAAGGCTGTATGCACGACGACATCACGTGCACACGCTTAGGCCTTAGCGGCATCCCTGAAACAGCTGAGACCGTCGAAGTCGCCCGCTGCTTACTGCTAGTAGAACAAACCGGTGTACGTGCACACTTTGGCCAATTGTCTGCTGAGCGCTCCGTCAGAATGGTGACGGATGCACGCCAACGCGGACTCAATGTAACCGCCGATGTTGCTATACACCATTTATTACTGACTGACGTAAATGTTAACGGCTTCAATAGTATGTTTCATGTTATCCCACCCCTGAGAAGCCAGCTGGATCGTGCCGGATTACTCCACGGGCTGGTAACAGATGGTATTCAAGCCATCTGTTCAGATCATCAGCCTCACGACCCGGCCGCTAAACAAGCCCCCTTTGCCTCCACAGACCCTGGAATTTCAGGACTCGAAACCCTGCTACCACTCTGCTTACGCCTGGTTCGACAAGAACTACTATCTCTACCTCAGTTAATAGAGAAGTTAACCTCGGCACCGGCCGCTATTTTGTCATTGGATAAAGGATCATTGGGCGTGGGCAGCATTGCCGACATCTGTATTTTCAACCCTGAAACAGAATGGCAGCTTACCTCTGTTAACTGTGTTTCAGCCGGTAAAAATTCACCGTTTATGAACATACCGCTAAAAGGGAAAGTCACACATACCTTAATTAAAGGTAAAACAGTGTATCAGGCTTCGTAAAGAGGCTGCGCTTTCAAGGAACAGCCTTTACGTAATAGCTTACGCATAAAAAAACCGTACTTGGGTACGGTTTTTTCTTATTCAAGCATACGTTTTCACATATTATTGATATCCAGTGCTCCAGAAATATTCATGTGATCTTCCTCTTCTTGCAGGAATAATGAATCAGCCCCTTCACTCGTATTCAACCCCGGATTAGCATCGGCATTAAGCTTTATCATCAGGCGCAGATCATTGGCAGAGTCAGCATGCGCAAGTACAGTGTCATAACTAACATCACCTTCTTTGTACAATTCAAAGAGCGCCTGATCAAATGTTTGCATACCCAGATTGGTCGACTTTTTCATAACCTCCTTGATCTCATGAACGTCACCTTTTCGGATCAAGTCTTGGATCAACGGCGTACAAATCATCACTTCAATAGCAGCACGACGCCCTTTACCATCTTTTGTCGGTAATAGTTGCTGAGCTACAATCGCTTTCAGGTTCAGCGAAAGCTCCATCCATAGTTGGTTATGATGTTCTGGCGGGAAAAAACTAACCACCCGGTCAAGCGCCTGGTTGGCGTTATTGGCATGCAATGTCGCCATACATAAGTGCCCGGTTTCCGCAAAGGCCAGCCCGTACTTCATTAATTCCTGACTACGAATCTCGCCCATCAGAATAACATCGGGCGCCTGTCGCAAGGTGTTTCGCAAAGCGACTTCGAACGACTCAGTATCAATCCCCACTTCACGCTGCGTCACGATACTTTCTTTATGCTCGTGAATATACTCGATCGGGTCTTCAATCGTGATGATATGTCCCCGGCTGTGCTGATTACGGTAATCCACCATGGAAGCCAACGATGTAGATTTACCGGTCGACGTACCACCAACCAGTAAAACCAAGCCACGTTTGGACATGGCAAGATCTTTCATCACCGGTGGTAGGTTTAACTCTTCTAAACTCGGAATAGTGGCATTAATCCGGCGTAACACCATACCTGATGAGTTACGTTGAAAATAAGCACTGACACGAAAACGCCCTATGCCCGGTGCGCTGATCGCAAAGTTACATTCATGCGTTCTATCATATTCTGATATCTGTTTATCCGTCATCGTTGAATAAACAAGTGCACGTGCCTGTGACGGTTTTAGAGGCTCTTTCGTCAGTGGCTGCATTGTTCCATCAACCTTAATACTAGGTCGGGCCCCTGCCGAAATAAACAGATCTGACGCACCGCGCTCAGTCATCACTTTAAGAAGCTGCGTAAACTCCACTCTAAATCTCCTGTTAACGACACTCGTTTGCCAATGCTAAAAACCCTGAGGGTTTTTGGCTTTATCGCGGGCCGTTTCTCTTGATATCAGTCCTTTCTGCAGAAGTTCTGTTAAAGACTGATCTAATGTTTTCATACCATGCGACGCACCCGTCTGAATTGCAGAATACATTTGCGCAACTTTATCTTCACGAATCAGGTTTCGGATAGCGGGAGTGCCCATCATAATTTCATGCGCAGCGACTCGACCGCCATTCACCTTTTTCAAGAGCGTCTGCGAAATAACGCCCTGTAAAGATTCAGATAGCATCGAACGTACCATCGCTTTTTCTGCTGCCGGAAACACATCAATAATACGGTCAATCGTTTTCGCCGCTGAAGTTGTATGCAATGTACCAAAGACCAGGTGGCCGGTTTCTGCTGCTGTTAGTGCTAAACGGATAGTTTCCAGATCACGCATCTCACCGACAAGAATAACATCGGGATCTTCACGTAATGCGGAGCGTAGTGCAGCCGCAAAGCTGTGGGTATCACGATGTACTTCACGCTGATTGATCAGACATTTTTTACTTTCGTGTACGAACTCTATTGGATCCTCAATCGTCAGTATATGATCGGAACGTACTTCATTGACATAATCGACCATCGCGGCCAACGTGGTACTTTTACCTGAGCCTGTTGGCCCTGTCACCAACACCAGGCCGCGAGCCTGCATCGATAAGTCCTGAAAAACCTTCCCCATACCCAGATCGTCCATAGTCAGAACTTTACTGGGAATGGTACGGAATACAGCAGCGGCACCACGATTCTGGTTAAAAGCATTGACACGAAAACGCGCTAACCCCGGCACTTCAAAAGAAAAATCAGCCTCAAGTTTGTCTTCATATTCTTTACGGATTTTGTCGTTCATGATGTCATAAATTAACGTCTGCACCTGCTTTTGCTCTAGTGCAGGTAGCTTAATGCGCCGTACATCACCATCGACACGAATAACCGGTGGCATCCCCGCGGTAATATGCAGGTCGGAAGCGCCCTGCTTAACCGTAAAAGAAAGAAGTTCTGTAATATCCATAATGTTTTTGCTCAGGGCTGCTTAAAGGGTTTACTTAAAGTCATCAGTTACTTCAGAATAGAAAAATCATTCTACTTCAAAGAATCATTAATATTTATATGTCTAGCATAGCAGAGAACTTCCAACATGTTAGGCAGCTAATTAATCAGGCTGCTCTACTCGCTCAACGCCGACCAGAAGAGATAACCTTACTGGCCGTCAGCAAAACCCGCTCAAACGATGAATTACGTTTGCTGTACCAGCAAGGACAGAAACACTTCGGCGAAAACTATCTTCAGGAATCGCTGGATAAAATAGCGGCACTGTCTGATCTCGATATTATCTGGCACTTTATTGGCCCTATTCAATCCAACAAAACCCGCCCGATCGCCGAACAGTTCGATTGGGTGCATAGTGTCGACCGTTACAAAATTGCCCAGCGCCTGTCTGAACAAAGACCGGCATCAATGCCTCCCCTTAATATTTGTCTACAGATAAATATCAGCCACGAAGCCAGCAAAGCCGGATGCCTGCCTAATGAGACTGAAGCGCTGCTGAATGAAATATCAACACTGCCTAATTTGAACGTGCGCGGACTCATGGCCATACCCGCCGCCACTGACGACAGCGTCATTCAAAAATCTGCTCTGGCTGACATGCAGACCCTGTTTACTCATCTTAAGAAGCAATATCCGGCGCTGGATACTCTGTCTATGGGCATGTCCGGCGATATGCAGATTGCCATTCAGGAAGGTGCTACTATGGTGCGTATTGGCACCGCTTTATTTGGTCCACGTCAGTACCCTACTTCAAAAAATTCACTTTAATCACAGCAGGTATCTATTTTGAGTCAACATCCTACACTTGCCTTTATCGGTGCCGGAAATATGGCACGCGCTATCATTGGCGGTTTAGTCAGCAACGGCTACCCTGCTGAAAAAATCCGCGCCAGCGCGCCTACTATTAACAAATTAGATGATTTAAAAGCGCTGGGGCTATTTACCACACAAGACAATGTCGAAGCGATGCACTCCGCAGATGTGGTTATTCTGGCGGTTAAGCCTCAGATGTTTAAGGCGGTACTGCTGCAACTCGCGGCTACAGCAGCACAGACTAAACCCTTGTTCATCTCGGTGGCGGCAGGTATTACGTCTAGCAGCATCAATCAATGGTTAGGCGGTAATCAGGCTATTGTTCGCTGTATGCCCAACACACCCGCGCTGGTAAAAATGGGCACTAATGGCTTATATGCCAATAATAGCGTGACACCAGAACAGCGTACTCAGGCTGAAGAGATTTTATCCGCGACCGGGCTCACGCTATGGGTTGAAGATGAAGAGCTGTTACATGCAGTGACTGCTGTATCCGGCTCCGGACCTGCGTACTATTTCCTCTTTATGGAAGCGATGATTGCTGCCGGAGAGAAACAAGGGCTGTCACGTGACATGGCGACTCAGCTAACGCTACAGACCGCCCGAGGTGCCGCTGAAATGGCTATACAGAGTGATGTCACTCCCGCGGTACTGAGACGCAGAGTCTCATCTCCAAACGGCACGACCGAACAAGCCATTCTATCCTTCCAGGCAAATAAGCTGGAAACACTCGTTGAGGAAGCGATGCAGGCATGCGCAGCAAGGTCCGTGGCCATAGCAAAAGAACTGGGAGATGATTAAGCTATTATCATAAAGGTTCATTCATTTTATGAAAAACACTATACTCTCAAAAAACCACTATTTGATTAGGAACTGATCCGGTTATGGGACAAGATCCAATTACGCTCATTATCAAAACTCTTGGCGAGCTGTATATCTTTTTACTGCTCATGCGTTTCCTGTTGCAACTAGCCAGAGCTGACTATTACAACCCTATATCACAGTCCATTGTGCGCTTTACGCAGCCGGTATTATTACCGTTTCAGAAAATTCTGCCCAAAGCCGGACGTATGGATCTATCACCTCTGGTCGTCGCGCTGCTCGTTAAGCTAGGCACCTTTGCTGCGTTGATAATGCTGTCGGGCGGCGCGATCCAGGTGGATATGCTCAAGCTGTTTATCTATGCCGTCGTGGGTTTAATGGACAGCATTCTTAACATCTACTTCTGGGCAGTGATTGGCTCCGTGATTATCAGTTGGGTAGCGCCGGGCAGTTTTCATCCCGCGCCGCAGCTCATTGGCCAGATTACAGAGCCTTTATTCAAACTGGCGCAAAAAGTTCTTCCTCCTTTAGGTGGGTTAGATCTATCGCCTATTTTGATTTTCCTGGCAATACAGCTTATCCAGTCACAACTGGCACGGCTGGTCATTTAAAGGCGGCACTTTTGTCTTTTTACCAGTGGCGAGGCGACGTTTTAACGCTGTCTTGTCATATTCAGCCTAAATCGTCCCGCAATGAAATTGTGGGGCTATACGATGATAGTGTTAAAATCCGCATTACTGCGCCGCCCGTTGATGGCAAAGCGAATGCGCACTTAATTAAAATACTGGCTAAATTATTCGGCGTCAGTAAATCAGCAGTGACAATTACCAGCGGCGAATCAGGCCGAAAAAAAGTGGTCCGGATTGAAGATCCCGGCAAACTACCGGAGCTACTCAACATTGAACGCACGTGAATTGACCCGACAAAAAACGCTGATCTTAAGACGCGTGCTGCTACTGCTATACGAGATGTGATACCCGACTAACGCATTTCCTTTTCCTTAGTCGAGGTACCTTTACATGTCTGACAATATACCCAATACACCTACATCCAAGCAATATCCATACGACTCTGTTGGCCTTGTTGAGCCTCAGGCGATAGAGTTTAACGAACCCCTTGCGCTTGCCTGCGGTAGAACGCTCGACCAATATACGCTGATGATAGAGACCTATGGCGAACTCAACGCCGATAAGTCTAATGCCATTCTGATTTGCCATGCGCTATCCGGCCACCATCATCTTGCGGGCTATCACGAAGGTGATACCAAGCCCGGCTGGTGGGATTCAGCCATTGGCCCCGGTAAGCCGATTGATACCAACAAATTTTTCGTGGTGGGGTTGAACAACCTCGGTGGTTGCCACGGATCCAGCGGTCCTAATCAAGCGGACCCGCTGACCGGTAAGCCTTATGGCCCTGATTTCCCGTTGATGACGGTTAAAGATTGGGTCACCAGTCAAGCACGTCTGGCTGATCATCTGGGTATTTGGCAATGGGCAGCGATTATTGGCGGCAGCCTGGGTGGTATGCAAGCCTTACAATGGTCCATCACCTATCCTGACCGGTTGCGGCACTGCATGGTGATTGCTGCAGCGGCCAAACTTTCAGCCCAGAATATCGCGTTTAACGAAGTGGCACGACAGGCTATATCCAAGGATCCTCATTTTTATAACGGTCGCTATTACGACTACGATGCTGTGCCTAAAACAGGTTTAATGCTGGCCCGAATGGTTGGCCATATCACCTACTTATCTGATGACGGTATGCGTGAAAAATTTGGCCGTGAGATGAGCGCTGGCAAACTGATGTTTGATTTCAACCCGCAGTTTGAAGTCGAATCATACCTGCAATACCAAGGCGAACGCTTCTCGACCTCGTTTGATGCTAATACTTACCTGTTGATGACCAAGGCGCTCGATTATTTTGACCCCGCTTCCGAGTTCAATCACGACCTATCACTGGCATTAAAGCATGTGACCGCCAAGTTCATGCTGATAGCATTCACAACAGACTGGCGCTTCGCTCCCGAGCGCTCGCGTGAAATTCTGGACGCCTTGATGGATGCTGGTAAAGATGTCAGTTATACAGAAATTGATTCACCACAGGGACATGATGCTTTTTTAATTCCGATCCCCCGCTATATGGAAATTTTCCACGCCTACATGGGGCGTATCGCTACTGATATACCGGCCTTAGCACAGGAGAATACGCATGCGCGCTGATCAGACAATCATTCGTGAATGGATCAAACCTTCGACACGCGTTTTGGATCTTGGCTGTGGTGATGGGAAATTCCTGCGCCACTTGATTGATCATAAACAAGTACGTGGCTACGGGCTGGAAAACAACCATGACAACATCACTGCCTGCGTTCTGAATCACGTTAACGTCATTGAAAAAGATATTGATCAAGGACTGGCATCGATCAAAGACAACAGTTTTGATTCAGTTATCATGACACAAGCCTTGCAGGTTATGCATCGCCCCGATCTGATCGTTGATGAGATGTTACGCATCGGCAAAGAGTGCATAGTCACCTTCCCTAACTTTGGTCATTGGCGTGCCCGAGGCTATCTTGGATTCAGGGGACAAATGCCGGTATCGAAGTTTCTGGCCTATAGCTGGTACGACACCCCCAACATCCACTTTTGTACCTTCAAGGATTTTGAACAACTGTGTGTTCAGAAAAATATCCGGATACTGAATCGAACTGTCGTCGATAATGAGCATCAACATAGATGGTGGACTAAGTTATGGCCCAACATGCTGGGTGAAATTGCCATCTACCGCATCACTCGCTAAACAAGCAGTCAGTAGCAATTAACACAGTCGTATCGTGTTTATTACTGGCTAATTTGAAATTGGAGATCGTTATGAAATCAAGGATCATGAAATTGAGCAGCATAAAATTACCAGCCATGAAGCTTAACCCTATAAAAGCCAGCTCTTTTAAACTAATAGCGTCGATGTTCTTGTTTTTACTGACGGCTCAAGTGGCTGTTGCAGAGCAATCGATTGAAACGGATCGTTACGTTATCCATTACAACGCGTTCAATAGCAGTATTGTTGCGCCCGAAGTAGCACAGCAGCACAACCTGCAACGCAGCCGCTATACAGCCATGCTGAATGTTGCTGTTTTCGAGAAAAATAATGACGGCACAGAAAAGGCCGTACCTGCCATTTTATCAGGTCAGGTGGCTAACTTAATGCAACAAACACAAGACATCACCTTCACACTCATTAAAGAAGATAAGGCGATCTATTACATTGGCAGCTTTAGGTTTGGGAATGAAGAAGTGATGCACGTTGCCATCAACGTTCAACCAGATCCGAATCAACCGGCCACCACCATTCGCTTTGATCAGAAGTTTTATACGGAATAAATCATGACCCCGACCATCGTTTTAGCCAGCGGCAATAAAGGAAAACTGAAAGAGTTCAACGAAATCCTCCAACAGTTCAGTGTTGATGTTTTGCCACAATCACACTTCAATGTGGATGATGCGGACGAAACAGGCCTGACCTTCGTTGAAAATGCGATTATCAAAGCACGCCACGCGTGTGAAATAACAGGCTTACCTGCGCTGGCTGATGATTCAGGGCTTGAAGTTGATGCATTACAAGGCGCGCCGGGGATTTACTCGGCACGCTTTGCCGGCCCTGGAAAAGGTGATCAGGATAACAACCGTAAGCTACTTGATGCACTTAAAGACACGCCTGATGCACAAAGAACCGCACGCTACCGTTGTGTGCTGGTGTTTATGCGTCACGCTAAAGACCCTATGCCGCTGATATGTCAGGGGACACTCGAAGGCCGTATTGCTCATCTTCCACGTGGAGACTACGGCTTTGGTTACGACCCGCTGTTTTTAGTCAGCGACATGGATAAAACAGCGGCTGAACTGACGCCCGAGATCAAACATCAGATCAGCCATCGGGGGCAGGCCATGCAGATGTTCCTGCAACAGATTACAGATTATCTTTGATCTGACTTCACCTTCTCTGAGTACGCACCCATGAGCACGCTACCCCCACTGTCACTGTATATTCATATTCCATGGTGCGTGCGTAAGTGCCCCTATTGCGACTTTAACTCGCATGCCGTTAAGGGTGAGATACCTGAAGCCGCTTACGTGGCGGCGTTATTACGGGATTTACAACTAGAGCAACCGGCCGCACAAGGTCGCGAGATAGACACCATTTTTATTGGCGGCGGCACTCCTAGCCTGTTCACCGCCGATGCCATTGCTCAGATTCTTGATGGCGCCAACCAGATCATCCCGTTCTCTCGTGATATTGAAATCACGATGGAAGCTAACCCTGGAACATTCGAACAAGAACGCTTTGCCGGTTACTTAAATGCCGGTGTTAACCGCTTATCGGTGGGCGTACAAAGCTTTAACCCGACGCACCTGAAAGCACTGGGCAGAATCCACTCCGGTGACGAGGCGAAAAAAGCCATTATGGCGGCAGGAGAGCTCGGCTTTCCTCATCTGAATATTGACCTGATGCATGGCCTGCCCGATCAAACACCCGAGCAAGCGCTACACGATTTAGAAACGGCTATCGCGCTGGGGCCAGATCACCTTTCCTGGTATCAGCTAACCATTGAGCCAAACACCGAGTTTTTTAATAAGCCACCGATAATCCCGCAGGACGAAACGCTCTGGGATATTCAGCAAGCCGGACAATCCCTGATCGCCACCGCTGGCTTTCAACAATATGAAGTCTCTGCCTATGCTAAAGGCTCACAAGCACGCGCCCGACACAACCTCAACTACTGGCAGTTTGGTGATTACATCGGTATTGGCGCAGGCGCGCATGGCAAGGTATCGTTTCCCGAACAGGATCTGATTCTACGTCGCTGGAAACAACGTTCTCCCAAAGCTTATCTGCAAAGCATCAACCCGCTGGGAGGTGAGCAAGAGATTGCCCGAGAAGACCGGCCGTTTGAATTTATGATGAACGCTTTGCGTCTGATCGAAGGGGTCGATGAATCCTGTTTCCCGCAACGCACTTATATGCCGCTCAGCGATATTGCAGATTCATTATCAACAGCGCGTACACGTAACCTGCTCGAAGCCAGCCGCTTACAAGCAACGCCTCAGGGACAGCTATTTTTAAACGATCTGCTGGAAACATTTATCAGCGGATGAGTGTCATGACTTTCTGTATATTTGATTGAAACCGGCCGCCGGCTTTACAGCCGGTTGCGCACAATCGTACTGATCCGCTTAACCTGTTGTGGTAATTCACTAAGACAGGTAATTTCAGCGTCGGGCATGTCAGAACCAGACCAGGTCTGGCCTTTAAGATTCACCCAAACGCCCCAGATTCCGACCGCTTTAGCGCCTTCAATATCATGTACCGGATGGTCGCCTACATGTATCACTTGCTCTGGACTGAGTCTGGTATGGGCCAACATTTGCTGGAAGATCAATGGATCAGGTTTTTCAACGCCAGCACTATCTGCACTAAATTGAAAATCCAGCAGATGCGACAAACCGACCTGCTTAACATCCGCATTACCGTTACTGATAGCGCCGAGTCTATAACCGCTGGCCTTGAGCGCTTCGAGCATCACTAAAGTATGTTCGAAAAATTCAACTTTCTGGCGTGCCTGATAAAAAACAGTGAAGGCCTGTTCAGCGAGCGTTTTAACCTGATTAGTATCGTATCCCGACTGCGCTAAGCCATATTCAAGCACGGCTAAACGAATACGCGAGACGCTGTAAGCTATGTGAGGTTGCTGTATCAGCACCTGCTCTCTGAGTTGATTAAGATCGCGTAACTGATAGGTCTGATTAAACAGTGGCGCATTTTCATACAACCACTCATACAACGTATGGTTAGCCGCCCGCACGACCGGATCAACCGCCCACAAGGTGTCATCAAGATCGAAAGTTATACATTTAATCATCTTTTTTTCGTGCCCTTGGATGCGCATTTTCATAGACATCCATTAGATGCTGAAAATCCAGGTGAGTATAAATTTGCGTGGTAGAAATATCTTCATGACCTAACAGTTCCTGCACGGCCCTTAAGTCACCGCTGGATTCAAGCATATGGCTGGCAAAGCTATGACGTAACCGATGCGGATACACTTTACCTTGAGTGTGCATAATTTTCGCCCAATGATCAAAGCGCAGCTGCACACTACGCACACTTAAACGCTGGCCGCGCTTAGAAATAAATAGGGCACTTTCGTTATAATCGGCCCAGCCTGTACGGTACTTAATCCAGCCATTGAGGGCATCCAACGCGATACGCCCAACGGGTAACATTCGGGTTTTTCGCCCTTTACCCGTCACGACTAAGCTCGCATCACGAAAATCCACATCATGAATATTAAGACTCATCAACTCCGAAACACGCAATCCAGAGGAGTACACCAGCTCCATCATCGCCTTATCACGACTCGAGATAGCATCATTAACAGGGAAAGCGAGCAGTTGATTAAGCTGATCAACATCCAGGGTTTCAGGTAATGATCGGCCTACCTTAGGCGCACGTACACCTAGCGCAGGATTATGCGAAACCAACCCTTCTTTTGCTAAATACTGATAAAAGCTTCGGACAGCAGACAGACAGCGCTGAATACTTTTACCACTTAAGCCTTCACGGTGAATCTCTGCAACAAAGGCACGGATTTCACGCTCGGTGACATCCGACCATTGATGCTGCCGACAGTCGGCCAGAAAACCCACCAGCTTATTCAGGTCTCGCTGATAACTGTCACAGGTATTAGAGGATAAGTTGCGCTCGGTGCTCAGGGAAACCAAAAACAACTGCACCGACATCACCAGTTTGTCGGCAAACTCCTGATTAAGCATCAGATGTTAACCCTGTTCCTCATGCATAATACGGCTCGCGACACGGCTCAGCACCTCACCGACATAGCATAGGAATAAGGTTCCCTGACTGCTCTGAAAATAATAAGGATCGTAACTACCGATAGCCAATAAGCCGACCGTATGACCTTTGACCAGCGGAATCACCGCTGCCGATTGCACCTTGACTGCAGCATCTTCAAATAGAAAACGATTTTCAATCAATTGTAGCTGACCACAGGTCGGCAAATTGGTGGTCAGCAAAGGTTCGATCACACCGGCCGTAGCGCGCGGTAATATTCTCAAATTATTCACACTAAGCGGTTTATCACTAAACAAGACTAGTGCGGTTTCATCACCATAGAAATCCCGACATAAACTTTCTTCCAGCGCTACCGCGACATCATCCAGTGTTGCTGCATCCAAAAGCGACAAAACCATACGCTTGGTTTTCTCGAACTGCGCATCATTATGCCGTGCAATATCGATCATATCTGACAAATGGATCGTCAGCTGCTGGTTGCGCTCACGTAATAACGATGTCTGACGCTCAACTAAAGAGATGGCCCGACCACTATCATGCGGTACCGTCAGCACTTCCAGCAGGGGTTTATGACGTGTGAAAAAATCCGGATTTTGTGCTAAATAATCAGCCACCGCGACTTCACTGACACCAGGCAACACTGTTTCACCGATGTCAGGCAATGCCGTCTGTTGATCTTCATTCTGCTTCATATAAACACCTGACCTTCAAAAACTGTCGTTGCTGGCCCCGTCATCATCACGGAATCATCTGTACCGCCTTTCCAGATAATCTGTAGTGCGCCGCCCGGAAGATAAACTTTTACGTTCTCATCTAACAAGCCTCTCAGACGCCCCGCTACAACAGCCGCGCACGCACCCGTACCACACGCCATCGTTTCGCCCGCTCCGCGCTCGTAAACACGCAGTTTTACTGCGTTAGGCGAAATAATCTGCATAAAACCTATATTGGCTTTTGCAGGAAAACGCGAATGTGATTCCAGCGCCGGTCCTAGCGTTTCTACTGCCGCCTGATCAACATTATCAACCACCAGTACCGCATGAGGATTACCCATAGAAATAGCCGATAAGTGTACGATCTGGTTATCCACTTCAAGCGGGTAAACTGCCGCCTGCTCTTCAGCAATAAACGGAATAGCACTTGGAAGCAACACAGGCGCGCCCATATCCACTTCGATCCGATCATCTGGGTGAATGGTCAGTACAGCCTTACCTTTTGCCGTTTCAACTGTGATCACGTCTTTAGTTGTCAGCTGTTTATCGCGAACAAAACGGGCAAAGCAGCGCGCACCGTTACCGCAATGTTCAACCTCTGAGCCATCCGCATTATAGATACGGTAACGAAAGTCCATTTCCGGGTTGGTTGGCGGCTCGACCAGCAACAACTGATCGAAACCAATTCCCAGATGGCGATCGGCCAGCTGCCTGACTTTATCTTCTGATAAGTTGATGCGCTGAGTTACCAGGTCAATGACCATAAAGTCATTACCCAGACCATGCATTTTGGTAAAGCGTACTAACATCTTTTTCCTTCCGCTTAATGCCCTTTAGGCAGCATTACTTCGCCACGCATCAGATCTTTCAAGGTTTCACGCGCACGTACTTCAAACATGGCATTATCATCAATCATGACTTCAGCCGCTCTCGGACGCGTATTGTAATTAGAGCTCATGACAAAACCGTATGCACCCGCTGAACAAACGGCCAGCAAATCGCCCGCTGCTAAGTTCAGCTCACGGTTTTTACCCAGAAAGTCTCCAGTCTCGCAGACAGGACCGACCAGGTCATAGGCTTTGGATTCACCCTCTTCACGCAACTCCACAGGGATAATTTCCTGATAAGCGCTGTAAAGTGCTGGACGAATCAAGTCATTCATCGCACCATCAATAATCGCAAAGTTTTTGAACTCAGTACATTTCAGAAACTCGACACGGGTAAGTAGCGCGCCGGCGTTAGCCACAATGGAGCGACCAGGTTCAAAAATCAGCCCTAAAGGACGGTCACCCAGTTTTTCCAGCACAGCTTCTATGTAACTGTGCGCTGTTGGTGGCGTTTCATCGGTATAGCGAACACCCAAACCACCCCCCAGATCCAGATGATGAATATGAATACCTTGTGTCGCTAGTTCATCTACCAATACCAATAAACGATCCAGCGCATCCATAAACGGAGCGATTTCAGTTAACTGGCTGCCTATGTGACAATCCATTCCCACGATATTGACATGCGGCAAGCTGGCCGCATGGCGGTAAATACGTTCGGCGTCGGTAATCGCTATACCAAATTTATTATCTTTCAATCCAGTGGATATATAAGGATGTGTACCTGCATCAACATCGGGATTCACGCGGAAAGAGATATCGGCAATGCTAGCGCACTCTCCAGCAACCTCATTAACACGCTCAAGCTCAGCTTCTGACTCAATATTAAAACAGCGAATACCGACGGCAAGCGCCCGCTTTATCTCATGTGCCTGTTTACCAACACCTGAAAAGACGATTTTCTCAGGTTGACCACCTGCTTTAAGAACGCGTTCCAACTCGCCCAAAGAGACGATATCAAAACCTGCACCCAACCTGGCCAGCACATTTAACACAGCCAGATTACTGTTGGCTTTTACAGCAAAGCACACCAGTGCATCGCGGCCTTCCAGTGCTTGTGCATAGTCCATATAAGCGCGTTCAATAGCGTCACGGGAATAAACATAAACCGGTGTACCAAAACGCTCCGCGACTTTATATAGCGCGACATCTTCGCAATGCAAACGGCCATTGCGGTATTCAAAACTATCCATTTACCCTTCCTACTTGCAAAACTTCATGCATTTTTACTGATTTTCAGTCTGATCTGCCGCTTCAGGCAGGTAAAGAGGGCCTTTTTGCCCACAACCAGAAAGAATGATCACCCCTGCCAATACCCAAACCCAGCTCAGTTTCACAATACAGTTCTCATTTTTTAGTCGATAATTGACCGATTATACCCTTGAAAAGAGCCTGATGAGTACCGTACAAAAGCTGATATGCTGTACTATCACCTAATTATTTTTTCTAACCGAATTATTTTTACTAAAGAGCCTATTGATGACCGAATCCGAATTTCACGATCGTGTTGATAGCACACTACAGCAAATTGAAGAACGTCTTGATGATGCGGAGTCAGATATCGATTATCTGATCAGTGGTGGCGTGCTGACTATTAAGTGTGAGAACCGCAGTCAGATTATCTTCACGCGCCAGACACCTGTCTTACAATTATGGCTGGCAACCAAGGATGGCGGCTTTCACTTTGATTACGATGCAACCAGCAATCAGTGGTTACGTGATAGCGACCAAACACCGTTGGTGGATATGCTGAATCACGCCTATGTCACGCAGACAGGTGAAGAGCTTAAATTCGAAGTTTAATGAGACATCTTCTTTCCTAACACCAAGACCACACTCTCACACTTATCTTACAACAAGCGCGCGGTCACTTCCTGATAAAGCCGATCAAGCGCGCCACGTTGTGAGTCGGCATAGCTCGCCGCCTTAGCACCTGCTTCACAGACAGCTGAGGGAACTTCTACAAACGACGGTAACAGCTCAGCAACAGCTGCCATGTTGGGCACCAGCAACATCCCACCCGCCTGCGTCATCGCGTCGCTAATAGCACTGAAATTAAAATAGTGTGGCCCCATAATAACGGGCAGACCTAACACGGCTGGTTCTAACGGATTGTGCCCACCGACGTTACTGAAGCTGCCTCCCATCACCGCCACATCAGCGGCAGCATAGAGCTTCATCAGATCGCCCATGGTATCACCCAGATAGATACGGGTCGTATTACCAGGAGTGATGCGGCTCATCTCTGAGCGACGTACCACGTTTGCAGAATAGCCAAAGCAGGTCTGACAAACCGACTCAAAACGCTCGGGATGGCGCGGCACAATCATAATTAACAGATCAGGATAGTGAGACCACAAAGGACTCAGCGTCGCTAAAAGCTGATCTTCTTCATCTTCATGGCTACTGGCAAGAATGACCGTAAAGCGATTTCCCAATTCCTGTCTGAGCAACCGGCCCTGAGCCTGCGAAGCTGCATCTATCTCAATATCAAATTTGATGCTGCCAGACACCAATATTTTATCCGCTGGCATCCCCAATTGCTGAAAACGATCGGCATCACTTTGATGCTGCGTGACCAGTAATGTCAGACCTGACAGCATCTGTTTTGCTAACCCGGCCAAGCGTAAATAGCCTTTAGCAGAGCGCTCAGATAGCCTTGCATTGGCGACCATAACAGGCACGCCAGCACGCTGACATCCTGCAATCATATTCGGCCAAAGTTCAGTCTCCACAATCAAACAGCCACGAGGCTTCACGCGGGCAAGAAAACGACAAATAACATCAGGCAGATCATAAGGGCAATAGTAATGAAGAACACGTTCTCCAAATAATGCCTGAACACGTTCGGCGCCGGTTGGCGTCATGCTGGTGATAATAATAGGAAGCGCTGGATAATCGCCTAACAGTCGCTCAACCAGCGGAGCAATGGCGATAGTTTCGCCTACTGAAACCGCATGAATCCAAAGCGGTTTTGGCTTATCCGGTGCATCGACAACAGCAACAAAACCAAAACGCTGCCACCAGCGTTCACGATACCCCGACGCTTTTCGTCCACGCCACCATAAACGCATTAATAACAGAGGCACCAATAGATAGAACAGCAGTGTATAGAGATGTCGACGCCAGTTAATCATCCGCCGATTCACCGAACTGCATTTTATAGAGCTGTGCATAAGCGCCTTCTTTTTGCAGCAACTCGCTATGCGTGCCCTGTTCAATAATGCGTCCTTTATCCATCACGACAATGATATCTGCTTTTTCGATCGTCGAGAGGCGATGCGCGATCACCAGCGTTGTACGATCCTTCATCACCTCTTCTAAAGCATCTTGTATATGGCGCTCGGATTCCGTATCCAGTGCAGACGTCGCTTCATCCATAATCAGTATCGGTGCATCTTTTAAAATCGCCCGTGCGATGGCAATTCGCTGGCGCTGACCGCCCGACAACAACACACCGCTTTCACCTACCTGAGTCTGTAATCCATCGGGTAAACGACTCACAAATTCCATTACATGCGCGGCTTCAGCCGCCGCTTGAATCTGTTCATCGGTTGCTAACACCATAGTGCCATAGGCAATATTCTCTGCAATACTGCCGTTAAACAGCACCACACTCTGACTCACGATAGCAATCTGCTCCCGCAACGAGGCAAGCTGATAACTCTCTAACGGCTGATTATCCAATAATATCTGGCCGGTCCAGCCATCATTAAAACGTGGTATCAGCCCGGCAACCGTCGACTTACCACTACCCGACTTACCCACCAGCGCAACGGTTTTCCCCTGAGGTATTTCAAGACTAAAATCAACCAGCACCGGCTCACGCGTGTCGGGATACAGAAATTCGACTTGTTTAAATAATAACTGTCCGGCGACACGATCAACTTTTAATACGCCCTGGTCTTTTTCAACGTCCTGATCCATGGTCGCAAACACAGCCTCTGCCGCGGAGATGCCTTTTTGTACCATCACATTTATCTCAGTCAACAGTCGTAATGGCTTGGTGATCATGCCTGCGGCGGTAATGAATGCCACAAACGCCCCCGTGCTCATCGTTCCCATAACCGAGGGAGCCATCGCCATATACATAAGTGCAGCCAACGCCATGGCCACCAAAAACTGCACTACTGGCGTGTTGATTGACTCTGCCACAACCAGCTTCATAAACTGACGACGATTAAGATCACTGGCACCGTGGAAACGCTGACGTTCGAATTCTGTACCGCCATATACCCGAACCACCTGATATCCCTGAATAGACTCGGAGGCTGAATTTGTAATATCGCCCACAGACTTCTGGATGCGATGCCCCAAACGACGCATACGTTTTGAAGCAATACTCACCACAATGCCGATAAAAGGTGCCGCCGTAATAAAAATCAGCGTCAATTTCCAGTTGAGATAAAAAAGATAACTAAACAGACCAATAACGGTTAACCCTTCGCGTATTAATACTTTAACGGCATCCGTGACGGCACCTGTTACCTGTTCAACATTAAACGTCAATTGAGCCAGCATTTCGCCCGAGGAATGGTGATGATAATAATGCGCAGGCAACAGTAACATCCGGTCAAAAAGATCCGTTCGCAAGCCGTGCACCACAAAACGCGCCACATAACTGATGCAGAAATTACCCAAAAAAGTACCAACCCCACGTAATGCAAAAATACCGAGCACCGCCAAGGCCAGCCAAACGCGCTCATCCAAACGCCCTTCCTGCACCGAATCAACAACGCTTTCCAGCCACTTGGCAGACATAGCCTGAGAAGCACCGTAAAGCGCATAGCCTATAAAGGCGACACTAAACACCGGCCAGTAGGGTTTAGCGTAGGTTAATAGTCGCTTGTAAACAGACCACCCTTGCGAGGGTTGATTTGGTATGCCTTGCGCTGGCTTCTGTCTATCAGCGTTATTGCCTTCAGCATCTTTTAAATTAGTACTCATCTGACTCTCAATTCAATACCCAAACATGCTTGAAAAATGAATTTATTATAACCTGCTTTTGTAAGTATTTGCTGCCACTGCAAAAGCCTCTTACAATCTAGCCTCGCTTCTGCATTAGTGACCATAAATGACACATATTGATAAACAATTTTTTGCTCCAAAATACTGGTTAACCTGGGTTGGTCTGGGTATTTTGTATCTGATCAGTCTACTGCCCTATCCTGTACAAATTAAACTGGGCAATCGTGTTGGCGACTTGATGCATAGGCTATTTAAATCCCGCCGTCATATTACCCAAGTTAATATCAGACTCTGCTTTCCCGACAAATCGGAGGAAGAACAGCGGCAACTGGTGCGGGACATATTTCGTAACAATGCCATTGGCTTATTCGAAACCAGCATGAGCTGGTGGACGAGCGACAAACGCCTGAACCTACCCGTGACCTTGCAAGGAAAAGAACATCTTGATGAAGCTATCGCATTAGGTAAAGGTGTAATTTTACTCGGCGCCCACTTCTCGACATTAGACATGGGAGGTCGTTTACTATCTCGCTTCTATGACGTGGATGCCATGTATCGTGAACATAACAACCTACTTATGGACAGCATCATTAAAGCCTGCAGGGAAAAGCATCTGGGCAAAGCAATTGAACGCGAAAGTCTGCGCTCAGTATTAAGAGCATTACGCAAAAATCGTGTGGTATGGTATGCCCCCGATCAGGACTTTGGCCCTAAGCACTCAGTTTATGCACCCTTTTTCGGGGTTTCCGCCGCAACCATTACCGCCACCACTCGCATGGTAAAGTTAAATAACTCGCCCATTCTGATGTTCACCCATCATCGTAAAGCGGATAATTCAGGTTACGAACTTGAGATTTTTCCAGTGATTAAAGACTTCCCCAGCGGAGATGAAATCGCCGATGCCACGAGGATTAATCAGGAGTTAGAGAAAGGGATCCGTAAAGACCCAGCTCAATACATGTGGGTACATCGACGCTTTAAGACACACCCGGAAGGGAAGAATTATGTCTATAAAACGTGAAGGTCTTTCTACATCTAGGAAGACACAATCTGAAATCCGACTGATTCCATTATATGAAGGTGCTAATAAGTACAAAGAACTTAATCGCAGGCGTCCTAATCAACCGTTTGTTTAATCTCAGATATCATCGTTTACTTCTCTTTCATATAACTTTGCTTCTTTCAAAAAAGCATAAAACGCGTTAACCATACTGGATATAAAACCCCGGCGGCCATTGAGACAATTTCGTTTCAAAAAATAAGATTTAATAAACATGATCGGAAAAACAAGTAAAAGCTTCAACACACTACTTCGTTTTCCCTTTTCGAATTTATCAAGCGCTTTACCCGATGAATAACGATTAACCTTATCAACTTTAACTTCTACTGAAACTTCACCGTAATGATTAATTTCGCCGCTCAATTGCTTGATAGCGCCCTGAACAGTCGGACTTTCATGGAAGCGTTCATCGCCATAGGCACCCTGACTTTTACGAAACAAACGGATATGAGAGTTTTTCTTTGTTTTGTCATGAATCCGCGCACCCATGAAATGTTCTCTAATGGGAATACTTGCGCCATTGTAATCATCAAGTATTATTAACTGTGCGATTTGTTCACCCAACTCAGAGGTTAACTCCTCATCCGCATCCAGGTTCAACACCCAGTCGTGCTGACACAAAGATTTGGCGTACTCTTTCTGAGCAGCCATCCCATCCCAGGCCTTATGATAAATGCGTTGGGTATATTCCTTAGCGATATCTAACGTGCGATCCTGGCTACCGCTATCAACAATAACAATGTCCTCAAACCCTTTCAGGCTGTCCAGAACACGACGAATATTTTTCTCTTCATTCATAACAACCAGATAAACACTGATATCTTTCATACCCGATAACGCCCCCGTGTCATGGCAATCTGAAATTGCACTATGTTTGTTTTCCCCAATACAGATATACGCTTAATTTTATAAGGGTCCTGGATATGCTCAATACCTTTTTTTACAGTAACCGCCGAATCAAAACCCGCCGCTTTAACTAACTCAACAGTACGATCTGTATATCGACCAAATGGATAAGCAAATGAGCGACATTCGCTTTCCGTCATACTTTCAACTTTTTGTTTTGATTTTATAATCTCTACCTGCGCCTGAGGATCATCAAGCTGACTGAGATTAACATGATTAAGGGTATGAGCTCCGAATTCACAAAGGCCTGAAGCCTGCATGCCTTTCACTTGTTCTACTGTTAATCTATCAATACCACTGATATCTGGTGCCAGATAGACCGTGGCTTTAGCGGCATATCGCTGCAATACAGGAAACATATTTGTGTAATTGTCTTCGAAGCCATCATCGAAAGTCAGCGCAACAACTTTTACCGTCGAATCAAGTTCAAGCAACTCTGATACGGTAACAAACCGATATCCTTTTGCCTTTAACCACTTAAGCTGTTGATCAAATTTAGCAGTACTGACAGATAGATCCGATATTCCGTCACCAATACTATGGTACATCAAGATACGTGGCTGATCTGAAGAAACGACCGGACGCCAGATATTGTAATTCCCTAAAAACCATAACAACAAAACAACAGCGATCAGAACAGCAATAATACTCATAATCATCTTGATACTACCTCTTCAAGCTAAAGTCGACTCCTGGACAACCCTTAACACTTTTTTGCTATGATACTGACAACTCTGCATTAAGATCAGCAGCACCTGACATTTAAGCATCACAGTTAATTTAGCTGTCGCTGCAATCTCGTTTTTCTATCGCCATTGCGGATACACATAATGCAACCAACAACCAAATAACTTGAGCCCAACTAGAAGAAAAAGAAGATAAATGAGAGTTTATTGGAAAGAAGATAGCCATTAGCGAAATAAGATAACCACTGGCCAATGCTGATTGTTGACTACGAACGATAGGGTACCATTTAACAAACAGTACCCACATCGCAGCCATAAAACCAATAAGCCCAATAATACCCATCTCAGCCAAAAATTCTAAAACAATCTGGTGAGCCTGATAAGCACCGACCTGTTCATCTTTAGGTAAACTTTTATCAACGAAAATATCATCAGAAAGCGCATAATCAGGATAAGCATAACGAAATCCCCGGACACCGACACCATTAACAGGATTATCAGCAAACATTCTTAGCGCGGTATTCCAAATAGGCAGTCGAAATGAGGAGGCGGTATTAACTGATTCATAATTCCCGCTGAGTCCGATTAATGATCTATCTAACCTTGCTTGAAACTGTGGCGTATTAAAAACGGCAACAGCCATTAAAACAATCCCACTGATACTTATTAAAAAATTATTCCTGGAAAACTTAAAATTCTTAGGTCTAAATAACAATATCCAAAATACTGCAATGGCAAAGAGCGACACCCATCCAGAGCGATCACCGCTAATCAAAATAACGGACACACTCAGCAGAGCTAATATCACTGAGGCGTAGACATTAATTCTTTCTTTAAACGCAGCGATAGCCACACCCAAAAAAGGAATAATCATGAGGCCTAATTCTGCGTTATCACTAAAAATCCCACTAATTCGACCTGAAGAGAAAGGTGGCAGACCAAACACATCATGACCTGCTAATTGCTGCAACCATGCATCGACTCCCCAAAAAGCTAAAACACAACCAATCCCGGTAGCTAACCAAAGATGAGTGTTATAGTTTGTTATTCGATTAATGATAAACACTCCACAAAAATAAAATCGAATCATCCCTATAAGACTTGTTGAAGAATACCTAAGATCAAAAGCATCGGGAAGGGATAGTAAAGCAGGTGCCATAAAACAGATAAATACAATGGTAAAAGCTTTTAAGCCAAAAGATTGACGAATATTCTGATGATTTTTTATTAAATCATATAGGCCGATAACAGCCATAATTAAAACGAATAGTTCCACGGAACGTCCGAATGGCAGTGATATTACCGCTAACAACGGCAACCAGGGAGCCCAACCTGCACTCTTTAAAAATTTAAAACTAACCATGTTGCTACTACCCTTAGATATGCTGTTGATAAACAGCAACTGTTCTTTCTGCTATATGTAGCCATGAAAATTGTTGTTCAGCTTTTTTACGCGCTTTTAACCCCATTTCTTTTTGTAGTAAAGGGTTGTTAGCCAAGAATACTAATGCTTCACCTAGAGCATCAGGATCTCCTGGTGGCACCATCAACCCTGTCTCACCTTCAGTAATCAGGGTTGGTATACCTCCCACTCTGGTACCAATAAGCGGCAGACCGCAGGCCATAGACTCCAAGCCAGTAATACTAGTGGCTTCCATAAACGATGGCAGCACAGATATATCCGCCGACCGATATACATCCGGCATATCCTGGTTAGATACATCACCAAGAAAGGTACTTTTATCAAACATACCATTTGATTTTAAAATGCGTTCAACTTTTACTCGTTCGGGGCCATTACCAGCAAAAATAAGCTGTACATCTAACCCTTTAAGTGCACTTACCGCTTCGGCATAAACGGTCACACCATTCTTATCGACCAGCCTTCTTGCCAGCAAGATAGTCACGGGGCGGTCGGGGCGTATCGGTGAAGGTGTAAAACGAGCGACATCAACACCATTCGGAATAAAATCAACAGGTTTTGTAAATCCAACAACCCTCGTTGCCTCACACAGCTCGTCACTTGGCGCTAAAACATGACAAATATGCGCAAGTCGCCGAGCCAGCTCTGCATGTACTTTAGGGCCTTTTTCCAACCGGCGAAGATAACCTGATGTATGGTTGGTAAAGATCACTGGGGTATTAAGACCTCTGGTCGCTTCAAGCGGGCGCATTCCATGCACATGTATGATATCCACTGGATTTTTTTTCAAAAATCTTCTCAACCATATTTTCATAAAAACAGTGTATAGCGGCTTAGATTTAGGCAAGCGTGGACGATGAACTATCATACCCTGCCAGGTTTCAATTGACTCTTGTTTATCTGCGATGGGTAGCGTCAGCACGTGTACTTCATGACCAAGCGTAACCAAGGCTTTCCCTAGCTCTACAACATGTGCTGCGACTCCACCGACATTCGGCGCAAAATCAACACTAATAATAGCTATTTTCATCGGAATTCCCAAAATTTATGTAGGAGTAGTTAACGCTAAAGATATACGAAAAAGGGATGATAACTCAGACACGTATAACAAGTCATACTTATGCTAATTTCCGGGCCAAAGTCGTAGCTGTATTATTACACAACTCAATAAAATGGTTCTCCAGTCCGCCTTCTTCATAGCTGGCCATCACTTCGCAAATAATCATGGGGCTTTTAACTCTCTTTATTACTAGGGCTAGAGATAACAGGTGTGTCAATTAACGACGCATAAACCAACAGGGTTTTTTCCAGCATCTGTTGTTTCGTAAAACAGGCGCTTTTTGCCGGTATCAGCTTATCGGCAATCACACGCTTGACTGCATCATCAAGTGCTTCTGCATCTCCCAATACAACTTTCCCTGCAGGAAACATCGCACTTAATATTTCACCGACACCGCCGTGATTATATCCAATTGTAGCAACGCCCATCCTTAGCGCTTCAAGCACCGTACGGCCAAACGATTCCGGTTTAGTCGATAAGGAAAACACCGCATTACTGATGGAATAGATATCCCGGATATCGGAACGAGCACTGGTAAAAACAATAGCGTCACCTAGACCTTTATCGTTAACGCAGGCCAGTAATTCCTGCGCATAGGCTTTGCGCTTGGGATCTTCACCACCCACGATTAAACCACATACATTCAAGCCCGCCAGCTTAAGGCGTTCAATTAATTCAATAAAATCATGATGCCCTTTCAAACGCGTTAACCGACCGGGCAGCGTCAGAATTATTTTATCCTGCGTCTGAGGATACTGTTGATACCAGGCTGTCGTCCATTCAGCGGATGGCTGATAACCATAGACAAAATCATCCTGATCAACACCACGGAATATTCTAACGACTTTTGACATATCGGTATCAGGATACTGTGTCGATATGTAGGCTTTTACCGTATCAGATACGGCGATGACCTTTTCTCCTTTGAGCATAATCGCGCTGTAAGCGGATACTGAATAAAGCCCATGCACGGTCATGACTAAATGCGGCCGCGATAGCTCGGGCAACCCTCGCCATGCCAACCAGACAACCCAGGCAGGCATGCGTGAACGCAAATGGAGAATATCTGGCTGCTCTTTTATCAGCCATTTACGGACGGCCCAGATATGCCGAAAGGTCAGCAATGACTTTTTCCCCAAATCCCATGCCACATGACGACTATCGGCGGCTACCAGCTCGGCTACCATGTTACCACCCGCCGAAATAACGATAGACTCATGTCCGGCTTTCACCAACGCCTCGGCGACTTCCAACGAGCCACGCTCTACACCACCGCCATTCAGATCCGGCAGTACCTGAACAACTTTCATAGCCAGCCCTTCTTGATAATTTGTTGTGCACAACGATCTGCTTCAGCTAACGCAGGTACACTTTTATCTTCGGATAATAGAGCTTGCTTCAACGTACGCACTCTGCCAGAGGCACGCAAACGCGCCAACCCTCTGACCACACGCCCTTCACTCTGCTTATTCCCTATATTCCCCAGCTCAATCAAACCTACCCGGCAACCCGCTGTAAGCGCCTCATACACCATTGATACACTATCTTCAGATACCCAACAGTGCTCGGCTTTAGCCAGTTTATCGGGAAGCCAGTCCTTATCGGTTTGCTCATAAGGCACCACCTCAACAGACAAACCAGCGGCGAATAATCCAACCAAAAAAGAATCGGGCGTACGGCGCGAGGTCGTTAATACCCATTGAATACTTTGATTTTGTGCTAATACATCACCTAACTGCGCTAACACATTGGCATCATTCCAATCAAAATGCCTAGAAGGGCCTCCGATCAGAATTAAACCACTGGCCGCCTGTTTTTCGCTGGGTAATATCCGATTCAATGCTCCCCAGGTTTCTATCACATAAGCATTCTCGGTCGGTTGGTCGTGTTCAGGAATAAGGCAAAGATCAAACCAACGACAAGGCAAAGAGGGTTTCATCAAAACAATCGTTTTAGCACCCGATAACCAGCCATAAATCAGCAATGTAAAATGCACCTGATGACCGGCGCCAACAAAGACCTTAACGCCAGACGTGTGAGTTTTTACAGAGGAAGAAAACAGGCGGGCGATGACTAGCCTCGCTAATTGAAATAAGGATACAGGGGGGCAGACGTCGTACGTTAGCGAGGCATCGATACGCTGTATCGCCTCTACTAACCCTAAGGATTGGTTAAAATGCCCGGGCTTACTGTCACTCACAATACAAATATCAGACACGCACTTCCCACTGAATTGATTAATCGCCCTAAAAGCATGCTCTTAATGCTGCCCATAATACTAGAGTCTGCTATAAACACCCACTGAGGACTGTTTAAATTTTTACCTGGCTGTAGCAATTCCCTTTTGCGGCTGTGGTGATTACAATTAACGTCTCGATCTTGAGCCAATCAGCAGCGTCTGTGTTCTTTCAGTCAATACTCCGTAAACGTATAGGCTCAACTGACTATTATTTTTGATTCTTTGAGGTAGGTTACATGGCCGCATTCGGTACCGTTTTTATGCCTGAAATGGCAATTTCCTGGTTTGATGGTTCCCATTGGAGCCCTGCTGAGATGGTCTCCAGCAACAGCATCCAGCTTCACCCGGGTGCGCATGTGCTGCACTATTCAAGCACCTGTTTTGAGGGGCTGAAAGCCTTCCGCCACACGGATGGTTCTATTAACATTTTTCGTATGGACCGCAACCTGGAACGCTTTGCTCAGAGTAGCCGCCTATTAACGATGCCTGCTATCGATAAAGACGCCACTGCAAAAATGATTCTGGATGCGGTTGCCCGTTTTGCTGATGACGTCCCTGAACCACCAGGGTCTATGTATATCCGCCCAACTCATATTGGCACTGAACCTGCCATCGGTAAAGCTGCAGCACCGACACAAACATCCTGTCAGTATATTTTACTTTCACCGGTGGGCGACTACTTTTCCGGTGGTGATACAACGTTACGCTTACTGCTTGAAGAAAACGGCATGCGTTGCGCGCCTCATATGGGGATGACTAAAAGCGGTGGCAACTACGCCAGTGCGCTTCGTCCTATCATGCAGGCCAAACAAGAGGTGAAAGCAGATCAGGTATTGTTTTGCCCGAATGGCGATGTTCAAGAAACGGGCGCCGCCAACTTTTTACTGATTGATGGTAATGAAATTATTACTAAAGCGTTAGATGACAGCTTCCTGCATGGTGTGACACGCGACTCTATTCTGACTATTGCTCGGGATATGGGTATGACGGTATCTGAACGCCAGCTCACGGTTGCTGAATTATTGGAACGCGCCGCTAAACCCGGTTGTGAAGCTGCCTTATCCGGCACTGCAGCCGTACTGACATCGGTCGGCACGCTGATTCACAAAGGCAATGAATATAAAGTAGGGAATGGTGGTGTCGGCAGCACTACATTGAAACTACGCCAGGCCCTGAATGATATCCAATGGGGTAAAACCGAAGATACACATGGCTGGTTAACCCGCGTATAAATATTGCGCTAAATTACGTTCTTCCAAAAGCCTGACTGTCATTAAGATTGTACTTAATACAGCCAGGCTTTTTTGTATCACTGCTCATTCACATCACGGGCCTTTTATACCTCAGTTTTATGACCAGCTAAGACTCCATTACCGAACTCCATATCCGTGCGATCAACGCCCGGCACTCAGTCATTTCGCTTTCACTGATCACATTCGATTGCTCCTGCAACGTCAATCGATGCCCGGCAGCACGGTAGGCTTTATAGGCTTCGCGTAATGCATCGGCATCCTCTGCTGGTAAGAGTTGGACTTTTTCAATCACATCCAGAATTCGAATATTATCGGTGAACTCATACAACTCAGGATATAAATGTGCGTAAGCCAGCACCTGATATTGAACCAAAAATTCAATATCAACGATACCACCCAGATCCTGTTTCAGATTAAAAACATGTTTCGTTTCAGCTTCTTTCGCTGACGTCCCTAAATGCGTACGCATCTTCTCTCGCATCTCAACGACGGCTTTTTTAAGGTCATCCTGCTCGCGAGTTTGTTGTAAAATTGACGCCCGCACCTGCGCAAATGCTGCGCCCAAACGCGCAGATCCGGCCACAACACGAGTACGCACAAGCGCCTGATGCTCCCATGTCCAGGCTTCTTTTTGCTGATACTCTTCAAAGGCTTTTAATGAACTCACCAGCAAACCCGAGTTACCGGAAGGACGCAGTCGCATATCAACTTCATATAACTGCCCACCGGCCGTAAAGGTGTTAAGGATATGGATAATCCGTTGACCTAAGCGCGTAAAAAATACGGAATTGGCAATCGATTTATCACCATTAGTAGACAGGTTAGCGTCGCTATCATGGATAAACACCAGATCAAGATCCGATCCATAAGACAGCTCGATCCCACCTAGCTTGCCATACCCAATAACAATAAAGTCCAGTTCACAGGGCACTCCTGCCTGCTTCATTGGACTACCGTGTTTTTCCACCATCACGCGCCATGCTACATCCAGCACGCTTTCAAGAATAACTTCAGCCAACCAGGTCAGATAATCACTTACCCTCATTAAAGGTAAAACACCGGTGATATCGGAAGCAGCCACACGCAACAGATGTGCACTTTTAAAATAACGCAGAGCTTCCATTAACTGCTCAGTATCCTCTTCAGGAATTCTCAACAATTGCTGTCGTAATTCAGCTCCCAGCTGTGCTTTATCAGGCGGAGAGTAAAGTGAGCGTGGATCAATCAACTCATCCAGCAATACCGGTTTTTTCGCCAATTGATCGGAGAACCAGCCACTACTAGAACATAATTTAACTAACTGCTTCATAGCCGCCGGATTTTCGGCCAACAACACCAGATAGGCTGATCTGCGCAATATGGCTTGAATCAGTAACAATACGCGCGCCAGCGTTTGCGTAGCATTATCAACCTGAGCAATCATTTCCAACAGAATGGGCAACACAATTTTCAGACGCTCCACACCCTTGTGTTGCAATACCTGAACCGTTCTTGATTGTTTTAAATCACTCAGTAGTTTGAGCGCTCTGAGGGGATCATCAAAGCCACTGTCAGTAATAACATCCAGCGCATCTTCTTCTGACAACTGCCCATTCCAGAGCGCCAACCATTCGGTTTGCTGCAATGATTCTGCTTCTGATTGCTCTTGTGCCGGCGCAATCACATCAGCAAAGTGCTGACTCACCGCAGCCCGGTGCTGTGCTAACACGTTTATAAAGGTATCCCACTGATCAAATCCCATACTGAAGGCTAATCTCGCCTGCCCGAGATCATCTTTCGGTAGCTCCTGTGTCTGTTTGTCGGCAACAGCCTGAATTGCATGTTCGGCATTACGCAAAAAAGTATAGGCGGCCATTAATTCATCAACTGCCTGTTCTGGCATACCGACCAACTCTGGCAATAAAGGTAGAATGTTTCGCAGCTCACGTTGCTGTAAACGGCTGTCTCTTCCTCCACGGATTAATTGGAATGCCTGCGCAATAAACTCAACTTCCCTGATTCCGCCAGACCCCAGCTTAACGTTATACTCCAGCCCTTTTCTGCGCACTTCCCTATTAATCATCTGTTTCATTTCACGCAGTGATTCAAAAGCGCTGAAATCGATATATTTTCGATAGACAAAAGGTCTCAGCAACGTTAACAGCTCACTGCCCTGCTCTTTATCGCCAGCCACTACGCGCGCCTTAATCATCGCGTAACGTTCCCAGTCACGCCCCTGATCCTGATAATAATGTTCCATGGCAGCAAAACTGCAGGCCAAAGGACTGGCTGAGCCAAAAGGACGTAACCGCATATCGACACGAAACACAAAACCGTCGGCATTGAGTGTATCCAACGCCTGAATCAATTTTTGCCCTAAACGTATAAAGAAATCCTGATTCGATAGCGTCTTGCGCGCGCCTGCGGTGTCGCCATTTTCAGGAAAACAAAAGATAAGATCAATATCCGAAGAAAGATTAAGCTCATTGGCACCCAGCTTGCCCATCCCCAACACGACCATGCGCTGCGCCTCCCGAGCGCCTGCATCATCCGCTGGTCCATAGGGAGTACCCCAACGCTCACATCCCTGCTCATAAAGCAGACTCAGCGTCCCCTCAATTATGGCATCAGCCAACCAACTCAATTCGCGCGTGGTATCAAGCATGCTAGCTTTACGCGTCAGATCTCGCCAGATCAGCCTGACCATCTCCTGCTGCCGAAATTGACGCAGCAATCTCATCATGGACGCTTCTGAATCGACCTTTGCTAATTCAACAACTAATAAGAGCTCGGTATATTCATGGCGCTGATATGCCCGATCAAGCACCCCGGTAGCCACCAGGTTATGCAGCAGTTCAGGAAATTTAACCAGTTGATCGACCACGTAATCACTACCGATGACCACCCGCGTCAATTCGGTAATAGACGCTTCAGCCAACGTGTCTAACACTAACGGAACCGCCGTATTTAAGCGCTCCCATTGCTTATTAAGTAACAGATGTAAAGATGAAGGCACAATGGAAAGATCAGGTTGACGCATGTAAAAATTCCTTCTTTATAAAAGATAACGCGCGCTTAACAATCTCATAACAACCTTTTAAGCAGAGGCAACTTTCGCCTGTTCAAACAAAGAGTAGCCGCGTTCCGCTTTACTAATATTACCAGGTGTTAATTCAGGAATAGCGTTAGTGCACTGTACGGCTACTGCTAACAAGGCATCAACACTTCCCGATTTCAGTTCAAGCTCTAACTCACAAATTTTATCTACCCATGCCCTTCCTTCTGGCGATGTATAACTGACTTCTCCCTGATCAAGCGCCACTTCGATTACCGTAGCCGTTTCCGCTAATTCAACCATCCATATGGTACGATCAAAATGAGTAGAAAAAATCACCTGAAGCCGGGTCGCCAGAGCAGAAAAATCATCGACTATAGACAAACCTGTTTCCTTTAACCGCGCAAGATCAAGTACCGGCTTATCAATAATCCATTCCCACTCGCCACGCTGGTGTAAACCATTGACACTCTGCCCCTTAGTTTTTAAGGTTTGAATATAAACACCATTTTGTTCTCTGATTCTAAGCGCCATTTTATTAGCCGATAAACGCAAATCAGACGTATCAAAGTACCAGTTTATTAATCTCTTTTGCCCTTCACATCGCCCCGTAGAAATGAAAGGTAACTGCGCTATTTTATGTATAGCCTGATCGGGGACTAACAATTTTATTTCAGTTTCCGTAGCCATCAATATAATTCCTGCCTGAGTTATCAGCTCTTTACTCGTGAAAACAAGGGGTAGCTGCGCTATTTTATGAATAGCCTGCGCGGGGGCAACTACTCAATTTTATTTCAGTTTCCGTAGCCATCAATGTAATTCCTGCCTGAGTTATCCGCACTTAACTCGTAAAAATAGGGGGTAGCGGCGCTATTTTATGAATAGCCTGCGCGGGGGTAACTACTCAATTTTATTTCAGTTTCCGTAGCCATCAATGTAATTCCTGCCTGAGTTATCCGCACTTAACTCGTAAAAATAAGGGGTAGCGGCGCTATTTTATGAATAGCCTGCGCGGGGCAACTACGCAATTTTATTTCAGTTTCCGTAGCCATCAATATAATTCCTGCCTGAGTTATCAACACTTAACCCGAAAGGGGGGCACAAAGTCAAAAAGTTAACGCGAAAGACAACCCTCTTTTTATAGGTCTGCTCTGAACCTGCCGTAAGACGGATAAACGTGATATTTTTGAGTAATATTTCATTATGACTACAAATTTATGACATCTCCTCGTATAATTCCCGCGAATTAACCTACACAGGCGAGGGCCATGGTCACCAATAACCCGATACTGCAGATGTTTGCTCGTTCACCGTTCAAACCCATGCAAGAACATATTGCAAAAGCACAAGCCTGTGCCGTTCAGTTACTGCCTTTCTTTGAAGCCGTTATAGCGGATGATTGGGAAGAAGCCAGCAAGATCCAGCATAAGATTGCTGTTCTTGAAGGCGAAGCTGATGCGATGAAAAAGGATGTTCGCCAGCACTTACCTAACAGTATATTTCTGCCGGTACCCCGTACCGACTTACTTGAATTACTGCGCATGCAAGACAAGATCGCAAATAACGCTAAAGATATTTGCGGCATCATGCTCGGCCGAAAAATGCCTATTCCTGTTGAGATTCAAACACTGATGCTGGATTTTGTCCAATCAGCATTAGCCACCTCCGAGCAAGCCCTGCAATCAATGAATGAACTTGATGAGTTGGTCAGTAGCGGCTTTAGAGGGCGTGAAGTAGAAGTCGTGGAACGGATGCTGATTGAGCTGGATGAGCTGGAACATAACAATGATGAACTGGGGCGACAGGTTCGTTCGCAATTGTTTGTTATTGAAAAACAGCTCCACCCTATCGATGCGATGTTTCTATACCAAATTATCGGTTGGATAGGAGATCTGGCTGATCGTGCTCAACAGGTAGGGAGCCGTTTACAGCTCCTACTGGCTCGTTAATTCCTAGTATTAAGGCTTAGATATGCAAATTATTGCGCAATACGGCGATATCATCATCATTCTGGCATGTGTGTTTGGCTTCTTTATGGCCTGGGGCGTCGGCGCGAATGATGTAGCGAATGCGATGGGCACATCGGTTGGCTCCAAAGCACTCACACTGAAGCAAGCCATTTTAATCGCAATCGTTTTCGAATTTGCGGGTGCCTACCTCGCGGGGGGCGCGGTCACGGCGACTATTCGTAAAGGCATCATTGATCCTGCTTTGCTCTCAGGAACACCTGAACTACTGGTGTTTGGGATGCTCTCAGCGTTGCTAGCCGCCGGTATCTGGCTATTAGTGGCAACGCATTTTGGCTGGCCGGTTTCCACTACTCACACGATTGTTGGCGCGATTGTTGGATTCGCCGCTGTTGGTATCTCTGTTGATGCAGTCAACTGGAGCAAGGTTACAATGATTGTCGCCAGCTGGGTTATTTCGCCTTTAACGGCGGGCGTCATCGCTTTCTTCCTGTTCAGGAGCGTACAGCGCTTAATTCTGGACACTGCCGATCCGTTCGTCAATGCTAAGCGCTACGTGCCGATGTATATCTTTTTAGTCGGCTTTATCATCTCCATGGTGACATTCACTAAAGGCCTGAAGCATATTGGCTTACATATATCATGGGGCAACAGTGCACTTATCTCTGTGGGAATCGGGGTACTGACGATGATCGGGGGCATTTTTATGCTCAAGAAAATCAAAGTCGATACGGCAGCGGATAAAGATTACCATTTTGCCAGTGTCGAGAAAGTATTTGGCGTGCTGATGATGTTTACTGCCTGCGCAATGGCGTTTGCACATGGCTCTAACGATGTTGCAAATGCTGTCGGACCGCTGGCTGCAGTGGTCGGCGTGGTTAGTTCGGGTGGTGAAGTAGCACAAAAAACCGCGATGCCGGTATGGATTTTACTGCTCGGTGGCGGAGGGATTGTTGCTGGATTGGTGATGTATGGACACAAGGTGATTGCTACCATCGGAAACAATATTACTGAACTGACACCCAGCCGTGGATTTGCCGCCACATTAGCGGCCGCCGCAACAGTTGTTGTCGCGTCAGGTACTGGGTTGCCTATCTCCACCACACATACGCTGGTTGGCGCTGTGTTAGGTGTAGGGCTTGCCCGAGGCTTAGCCGCACTCAATCTGCGCGTGGTCGGAACTATTTTTATCTCCTGGATAATCACACTTCCTGCAGGCGCGCTCTTAGCAATCATGTTCTTCTTTATGTTTAAAGGTATTTTTACCTGACTTGAGAGCTCTTTATCTAACTTGAGAGCAGTGCAGACCGAGTTCCACTCGACCTGTTCAAAAAAAGCCTGCACAATAGATTAAAAACATGTGCAGGCTTTTTTTATGTCTAAACAAACACCCCCTCTTATACAAATGCTAGGCCAGCTAATCGCAGCGCCCTCTATCAGTTCAACGACAACTGAACATGATATGAGCAACCTGGCGGTGATAACCCTTCTGGCAGAATGGCTCGACAACCTTGGTTTCAAAACCGAAATCATGCCAGTGCCGGGTTACCCAGGAAAAGCTAATTTAATAGCAACATTAGGGCATGGCCCGGGCGGACTGGTTCTTTCAGGTCATACTGATACCGTCCCATGCAATGACGAGCTATGGAAAAGCAACCCTTTCAGGTTGACCGAACGTGATAATCGGCTTTATGGTTTGGGCACCTGTGACATGAAAGGTTTTTTCCCCATCGCCATTGAAGCAGCACGCAAGTTCATCAATACACCATTGGCAGCACCGCTCATTATCCTTGCCACGGCCGATGAAGAAAGCTCTATGTCTGGCGCACAAGCACTGGTAGATGCCGGCAAACCGAAAGCCCGTTATGCGATTATCGGCGAACCTACGGAGATGACCCCGATTCGGATGCATAAAGGAATGATGATGGAAAGCATCCGAATAACCGGAAGCGCGGGCCATTCATCTGACCCTTCTTTAGGTGCAAATGCACTGGATGCAATGCACGCAGTCCTGTCTGAACTGGTGAAATACCGAAACCACTTACAGCAGAATTATCAAAACAGTGCTTTTAGCGTTAATGTGCCAACGCTTAACCTTGGCTGCATTCATGGAGGCGACAACCCTAACCGTATCTGCGGTCAGTGTGAACTTGAGTATGATATTCGCCCTCTACCGGGTATGGGACTTTCATTATTGAGAGAAGATATCACTCGGCGCGTACGCCCAATTGAAGACTTATTTAATGTCAAAATCGATTGTCGACCGCTGTTTCCAGGCATCCCTTCCTTCGAAACAGACAAAAATGCGTCACTGGTACGTATGGCTGAACAGCTAACAGGCCATACGGCCGAAGCCGTTGCATTTGGAACAGAAGCGCCTTTCCTGCAATCACTGGGCATGGAAACCATTGTTATGGGGCCGGGAAGTATCAACCAAGCCCATCAGCCGGATGAATTTTTGGCTCTGGATCAGATCACTCCCACTGTTGATATTCTTACACAAATGATCCAGCGCTATTGCGTAGAAGTACAAAAGGAAAACACAGGTGTCTGACGAGAGCATTAACTACGTCAATTGGTTTCGCCACGCTTCGCCTTATATTAATGCACACCAGGGCAAAACATTTGTTTTGATGCTTGGCGGCGAAGCGATAGCAGATAACAATTTCGAAAACATCGTTCATGATATCGCGCTAATGAACAGCCTGGGAATCCGTCTGGTTCTGGTACATGGTGCGCGCCCACAAATCGAAGAAAGATTAACAGCACAAGGCGTACAAACTCGCCTACATCACGATCTACGTGTGACTGATAGCGCGTCATTACAATGCGTTATTGAAGCAATAGGTGTCATCAGAAGCACCATTGAAGCTAAACTTTCCATGGGGTTGGTGAATACACCAATGCATGGAGCAGAAATGCGAGTGTGCTCCGGTAACTACATTACCGGAAGACCGATCGGCATTTATGAAGGTGTCGATTTATGCCATACCGGCGAGGTCAGGCGCATTGATCATAGAGGCATACGCAGTCAACTTGATCTGGGTAATATTGTGCTGTTATCTAATCTTGGCTATTCGCCGACCGGAGAAATATTCAATCTTCCGGTTGAAGAGGTCGCCTCACAAACAGCCATCACACTCAAAGCCGATAAGCTGATTCTGTTTGGCGGCGAAAAGGGCATTATTGATAGCCGTGGTTCATTACGTAGTGAATTACTAGCACGCACGGCCGAACGCTTTCTCCATCAATATCACTCGCAACTGGATAACCCTGAAACCGCTTACACCGAGCTTTCCAAGCTGCTACAAATGGCCACAGAAGTATGCGCAGGAGGCGTGCCCCGCTGCCATTTAATTAGCTATAAAGACGATGGCGCATTACTCGCTGAACTTTACACCCGAGACGGTGCCGGCACTATGATTATTCAAGAATCATATGAGCAAGTCCGAAGCGCTAATATCGAAGACGTTGGCGGTATTATAGAACTGATTAAACCCTTAGAAGAGAAAGGTATACTGGTTCGCCGCTCGCGCGAACTGCTTGAAGCAGAGGTCGAACAATTCTTTGTCGTGGAACGCGACGGTGCCATCATTGGCTGTGCAGCCCTGTATCAATACCCTGAGGAATTAATGGGTGAGCTTGCCTGTGTTGCTATTACAAAAGAATACCAGGGTGGTGACCGTGCCGAGATGCTGTTAAGCGCCATCGAAGAGAAAGCCAGAGAACTGCAACTCAACACGCTATTTGTACTGACAACCAGAACAGCGCACTGGTTTATTGAACATGGTTTCGCGGAAATTTCGTTGGAAAAACTACCCGGCAAAAAACAAACACTGTATAACTTCCAAAGAAATTCAAAAGTCTTCAGTAAAAGCCTGTAATTAAACCGTTGGCAAAATAATTTTAAAGCGAGCGCCATTCAACGAAGACTCGCCAACCTCTAGCTGGCCGTTATAGCTACTAAGAATATCAACAGCGACGGTCAGGCCAATTCCCTGGCCTGGAGCGGCAGACGTATCCACCCTCGCTCCTCGCTGTAATATAATGTGTCGCATATCCGGCGAGACGCCAGGCCCATCATCTTCAATATCCAACCGCAACCATTCGGGTTCCTTGATTAAGGACACCCGGACGGCAGAGTAACTATACTTAAAAGCGTTTTCAAGTATGTTCCCTAGCAACTCCATCATGTCACGTTCATCTGCACCAAAAACCGCGGTTTCATCCAGTAAAAGAGAGACCACAACGTTTTTTTCACGGTACACTTTGCCCAATGCCGAGGTGATTCGTTGAATAACCGGGGCCAAAAGTGTGGCATGGGCAATCGTATTGTTCCGGCTTATCACCGCTTTCGCTAATTGATATTGGACAATCTGGTCCATACGGCGAACCTGTTCATCGACAACACTACGATACCCTTCATACATTAGCTGCTCATTACCCGCCCCCTGGATCACCGCTAAAGGCGTTTTTAAACTGTGCGCAAGATCACCCAATGTATTACGGTAACGCTCGCGCTGATCACTCTCGCTAATCAGCAGATCATTCAGACTATCAGTGACGTCCTGGACTTCTTCAGGATAGTACCCCGCCAATCGGGTCGAATAACCGCGCTCAATATTATGCAAATCATCGACCAGCGCACTTAAAGGCTGAAGCCCCCACCGGGTAATCAACGTTTGCAGCAGCATCGCGAAGACTGTAACAGCCAATAACCAACTCCATAATTGGGTGCGGTAAGCGTTTAGTTCAGCCGTTAATTCTGCTCCGTTTGCAACAATTGAAAAGATATAGCGTCTCGCTATGGCACCATTATTCCACTGAAGAGGATACTGATAGAGGTAAAGATTATTTTCTTTGAAGTGTACAAATCGGGTTTCATCCATAGGAATGCGGAAATCCACTAATGAATTATGTACTTTTTCACTCAAGAGATAAGCTGAAGCTGATTGCCATTGAAGTAAACCAAGAGGGGTATGAATAAATCCATAGGCTTCACTGCCTAAATGTAGCCGTTGCTGAGCATCAGAGATAACCAGCTTATTATCCTGTATCTCTGCAGCACCAACCATAAGGTATGTTTGTATACGAAGACGCTTCTCTAATGCCGCCTGCAAATTATCAGAATAGGAATTTTGTAATGCGTAACCGGCCGCCCCAATAATAAGAGGCAGCAGCATGAATGAAGCTATCAGCAATCTGGCTTTTAACGAACGGAAGGCCAAACCAGCGGAGGATTTCATAATGAAAAATTATGCGGTCGGAAGATCAAACCTATACCCCAACCCTCGAACGGTCTTAATAGGTTGGAGCGTCTGATTCGGATCAATCTTTTGACGCAACCGCCTGATAAAAACTTCAAGTACGTTACTATCTCTGTCAAAATCCTGATGATAAAGATGTTCGGTTAATTCCGACTTTGATACTGTTTTACCTGCATTCAGCATCAAATATTCTAACGTGCGATACTCATAACTTGTCAATTTAATCGGCCGGGAATCACACGACACCACGCGTCCAATAGTATCCAGACTCAACACCCCGAATTCAAGTACAGGCTTCGCGTGGCCTGCCGCTCTGCGGAGTAACGCATTCAAGCGCGCCAATAATTCTTCCATATGAAAAGGTTTGACCAAAAAGTCATCGGCCCCTGCTTCCAGCCCTTCAACCTTGTCTTGCCAGTCACTTCTGGCAGTAAGAATAAGTATAGGTAAATTACGCTCTTGAGCACGCCATTTTTTAATCAAATCCACACCCGATAAAGAAGGCAAACCTAAATCAACTATCGCCAGATCGTAAGAAAACTCATACCCCAGGTAGAGCGCTTCTTGACCATCCGCCGTTTCCTCTACGGTATACCCGTGAGACCCCAGCCCTGTGACCAACTGACGACGCAAGTCTGCATCATCTTCTACTACGAGCAGTTTCATTTAATACTCCAGGTTTTACGGGGTAACAGCTTGCCACTCGTTGCATCAACCAGCCCCCCTTTTACATGTCCATTGTTAACCAAACGAATACGATATGCCACGCCTGTTTCTAGCGTGAGTTTGTCTACCTTTACTGCTTGACCGACATAATTTTTTTTAGCCACGCCAACAGTATCAATCGAAGCGATATCAACAGGGCTAGGTGCGGCTTATAAGGAAAAACAAAACATAAAAAAGAGTCATTTTTCTTGCTCTTTTTTTAGTATTTTGTAATTCTAGGTATACAATATTAATTCCACTTTCTTGGGTTTAACGCCTAAAAAAGTACTTAGTGAATGTCATGAGAAAAACAGACAATCCTGTCTAGATTGCCCCAAAAGTGACAAAACAAGATAAAAGAACAGGTCAATAAGTTTTCAATTGAACTAAGAGTTCAACTTAACTAACCACATACGATACCAAATTGACCTGAACTATTCGTGAACAGCCCAACATAAAGAATAAAGCTACTCAAATTAGCGGTCGGGTAGCTTAATTCTGTCTTGGTTATTTACTGCAAGATTTACAAGCACGTACACCAACCCATCCCCACAAAGCTTGTGGACCGATAAACACTAAAGTAATCAAAACTAATCCGATCAGAATCCGGATAATTTCATCGACCGGCCAATACTTTTTCCATCACGATATCTCCCCTTCTATTCGCTTAATAATATTGCCTTCCTGACTTAAATAACAGTGACGAAAATCATAACCTATACTGTTCTCCAGAAATTTTAATAGCTCGAAAACAGCACAACATGCACCTCTTATTTGTTAATTTCTGATGCCTTACGCTGCTCCCGAACCGCCAACATGACATAACGGATATTGTAAGAAAACCCAACTATCAACGCTAAAGGTAATGTCACCAGAAACAACTTCCCAAAAACAGGATGAGCTAACAGATGACCTAACCATAAGCTGGCGAGACTGATAACGCCCAAGGGAATCCCTACTCTCATGAACAATCGCAACCACTTATCAGAGCGAAGTTTTTTGTTAGCTTGCGTGTTCGTAGCAGTCTTTTTAGAGGTATTATCTAACATTGGCTATCCTAGTAAATCACGTATTATCATAACGTCAGACTATCTCAGTTTTTCTATGACTTTTAAAGCTACGCTTACTTTTAAGCAGAATATTTTTATATGTGAGTACATTCTTTAAGCAAGAACATCGCCATTCTTAATTGCGGTAAAGTTTCTGGTATAATTTCAAGCCACTCTAATCAATCACTATTCAGAGAGAGTCATCCATGCCCGTTTATCGCTCTAAAACTTCTACATCTGGTCGCAATATGGCGGGTGCCCGTGCTTTATGGCGCGCTACTGGCATGAAAGACGACGACTTTCACAAACCGATCATCGCAATAGCCAACTCATTCACCCAATTTGTGCCGGGTCATGTCCATCTGAAAGACATGGGGCAGCTGGTTGCTCGTGAAATTGAAAAAGCCGGCGGCGTTGCTAAAGAATTTAATACTATCGCGGTCGACGACGGTATCGCGATGGGTCATGACGGTATGCTTTATTCGCTGCCATCACGCGACATCATTGCAGACTCCGTTGAATACATGGTGAATGCACACTGTGCTGATGCACTCGTCTGCATATCTAACTGTGACAAAATCACACCGGGAATGTTAATGGCAGCGATGCGCCTCAATATTCCGGTTATCTTTGTATCCGGCGGCCCAATGGAAGCCGGTAAAACTAAGCTCTCTGAACATAAACTGGACCTGGTTGATGCGATGGTGATTGCGGTTGATGATACCGCGTCTGACGAAAAAGTCGCCGAGTATGAACGTTCAGCCTGCCCAACGTGTGGCTCGTGCTCAGGCATGTTCACAGCTAACTCCATGAACTGTCTGACAGAAGCCTTAGGCCTTTCACTGCCTGGCAATGGCACCATGCTGGCAACGCATAGTGATCGTCGTGAGCTGTTCAATGAAGCAGGGGCCCGGATAGTAGATTTGGCGAAACGTTACTATGAACAGGATGACGAGTCAGCGCTGCCACGCAACATTGGCAACTTCAAAGCCTTTGAAAATGCGATGACACTTGATATTTCCATGGGCGGCTCAACCAATACTATTCTTCATTTGTTAGCCATTGCGCAAGAAGCTGAAATTGATTTCACCATGAAGGATATTGACCGCCTCTCTCATAGCGTTCCACAGCTATGTAAAGTGGCACCTAACTCGCCCCTCTATCATGTAGAAGATGTGCATCGTGCTGGGGGTGTATTTGCCATTCTGGGTGAATTAGACCGAGCAGGCACACTACATACCGACCAACCTACCGTACATAGCAAAACCTTGCTGGAAGGGCTGGAAAAGTGGGATATCATGCGTAACCCGTCACCGGAAGTCATCCAATTTTTCAAAGCGGGCCCTGCAGGTATTCCCACACAAACAGCATTTAGCCAGTCGACACGCTGGCCAACAGTAGATGGCGACCGTGAAAACGGCTGCATTCGCTCACTGGAACATGCCTACTCTCTGGAAGGCGGGCTCGCTATACTGACAGGCAACATCGCACTGGATGGCTGTGTCGTTAAAACAGCCGGAGTCGATGAATCTATTCTGGTATTTGAAGGCTCTGCACACGTCACTGAATCTCAGGATGAAGCTGTGGCTAACATTCTGGCGGACAAGGTTAAATCCGGTGACATCATCATCGTACGCTACGAAGGCCCTAAAGGCGGCCCGGGTATGCAAGAGATGTTGTATCCTACGTCATATATTAAATCCAAAGGCCTGGGTAAAGAATGCGCACTACTGACTGACGGACGTTTTTCGGGCGGCACATCCGGTCTGTCGATTGGTCACGTGTCACCTGAAGCAGCTGCTGGCGGCGCCATCGGCCTGGTTGAAAACGGTGACATTATCCGCATCGACATTCCAAACCGTACCATCAACCTGCTAATATCTGATGACGAACTGGCAACACGCCGTATAGCGATGGACGCCAAAGGCAAAGCTGGCTGGAAGCCTGTTGAAGCCCGTCCGCGTAAAGTATCTGCTGCCTTAAAAGCCTACGCTCTGCTGGCAACATCTGCTGATAAGGGCGCGGTTCGTGATTTAAGCATGCTGGATTAAATCGGTCTTTCTTTTATTAAAAAACCCGCCTATATCAGGCGGGTTTTTTACATAGATTTTTTACATACATTGTCTGTAGCGTTTTTTACATAGAGACATGTAACTTATTGTATAAAGAGTTATGTAGCGTTCATCCACCAAGCCAAACTTGCCAACACAAACGTAGCGCCAGCAAAGTGACCACCCAGCGGAAGAGTAATTGAAACGTCTTGGCAGAGAGTGTTTTCAGTAGATGTAAACCAACCCATGTTCCGACTGCCCCGCTAATAACCATCAATATAATAACGATAATCCATTCCTGAAAGGAAAACCCTACAGTTATAAAAACGGCGGCCTTAAGCATGTGCTGAAATGACATACAGGTAGCAAACGTAGCCACTGTCGGCAGTTTATCCATATTCTGACGATGCACAAACGCGGCGACCAAAGGTCCGGTTGCTCCGACAAAAGCAGAAATAATCGTGGTAACACCGCCAGCAATCACCAATTTAATACTGGAGAGAACAACCGCTTTGGGCTTCGGCCCCCAGACCAGAAGCAGAATAAAAAAGGCCACCGTTAACCGAATGATATCCAACGGTAATTGAACAACGATCCAGGCAGAAATCACGGCACCTGACAGTGCACCCAGAATAAACAATCGACTCATTTTCCAGTCGATATGCTGGCGGGTCATATAGGCACGGTTACCATTTGAGCCGAGCTGAACTAACCCATGTACTGGAATCAACGCCTGCACGGGTATCATTTGAGCCATAACCGCTAATAACAACACCCCTCCGCCAATACCTACGGCGGCTGTCATCATTGAAGTAAAGGCACTGGTACTCACAAGGATGATCAAATCGACCTGACTAAGTCCTTCAGGAAACCATATCATTATTATGTATTGGCAGCATGAATCAACAAAGCCATCGGCTTCAACAACAAGATGCACTGCAAAAAGGCCGTCATCATAAAAGAAATCAAGACACCAATTTTGCGCCAAGGTAGATCATCTCTTTCCTGACGATCAAGAACAGCAATTAAAACATCCTTATTTTGTATACTAGTTTCCATAAATCCCTCCGTGTTTTGATTCAAAAATAAAACTCAAATAAACACGGGGACTCAATCAGAACTTAACAATGCTTGCATGACATTATCCGACCACTTTAAACTATGACGATAAGCGACCTCATATAATGGTTTCTCCAAACTACCTTGCAATTGGTCAAACTGCCCTCGCTCATAGAATTCAACATCTTTAAGCGTTTCTCCCATCGCTCCCGAATAATATAATAATGCATTTTTCAGTTCGGAGCTCAGCGGGACCTCCTTTAGCAGTTCCTTCATTTCAATATCAAACATGGCATCTAATTGCGAGAGCAAACCCACAATAAAGTAGTTCATGGTATTCGGGTGTCCCATCAATTCAGCCAGCAACTCACACATTCGCCCGCGAATCAGCATATTACGCGTAAGCTCATTGGGCTTACCGTCCTGCGAAGTGGAGAGAAATAACATAATCCAGCGACGAATCTGCTCCATACCCAATAATGTAATAGCATGCGACAGTGAGTTAATCTCACGTGGGACATGAAACGCAGCGGAGTTTACAACTTTTAGAATTTTGTAAGTCAACGCCGGATCATTAATGGCGATTTCCTCCAGTGTCACACCTGTTGCATTCTCCTGCTCAAGTTCACCTAATAACTGAAGTAATAGTATTTTATTGCTGTTAATTTTTTTCCCTTTTACCGCCACGGGCCGGCTGAGAAAGTATCCCTGATAAAGTGTAAAACCCATCTCAAGACATTGGCGAAACTCGTCCTTCGTCTCAACTTTATCGGCCAACAAATCTAACTGATAAGGTTTCAGTTTCTGAATAATCCCGGGCAATTCAGACAACCCTAACTTCTGAATATCGAGTTTCAATACATGGATAACATTTAATAAAACAGTAAACTTAGGGTTCTCAGGATCGTAATCGGCAAGAACGATACGGTATCCTTTTTTTGATAACTCTTGTAATTTTTCGACGAAAGCGGGTGAGACATCTGATCGCCCTAGAATTTCCAGCGAAAATAACGATGGGGGTAAGTCGGGTAACAGGTCAGCGAGTAATACTTTATCAGTCACTTTAAGATAACAAGGTACTTTTTGATTGCCACCCGCTTTGACTATGTTCGCATATGTATTCATCACGACATCAAAGGTAGCGAATTCATCCTTCAGTGTGGCTAAACTTACTCCGTCGGATCCCCGGAAAAGTAATTCAAACGCGACCACATCCTGACTTTTTGAGAAAATCGGCTGCCGTGCCATCAAGACACTCAGTTGTTCTTCGCTCTCAAGGGCGGATAATAGTTTCGACACAAAGCACTCCCTGCTAGAGCTGAAAAGATATTTGACGCTTAATAATAAATCGATATTACCAATATTAACATCTACATTTATGCTAAACCAAATATGATCCGGTTATTTCACTCTGTAATCTTTGTCATATCACGTAGCTATTCCTCAAACTTATCCACAAAGAATCTCAAACAGCTGGCCATTCTTAGTATCGAATAAAGACGGATTATTGACAGCCATGAAGGATTAACGCACCCTTCTTTGAAAGATACATTGAGGATATATTGATGAGTCAACAAGGTAGCGCGGGGAATGTCATCGCCGCGTTGTGTAATATTTTCATCCCCGGATTAGGTCACTTGGTACAAGGCAGGATATTAGCCGCCTTGTTTTTCTTTATTACCACGGCAATCGGCTATGCACTTTATTTTCTGATTTTTCCTGCCATTATTGCCGCCATCATTCACTTAATCAGTGTCATTAGTGCCGCACGCTACAGACCCGAGAACTAATCTATTGCCGATCACATACGCACACCCTATTCTGATATCGAATAGGGTCCGCTAACCTGATAGAGAATAATAAATCAATGCTGCCCGACTAGATAATATCGAGCGTCAGTTCATCAAAACGTTTCAACTCACCACCAAACTCCTTTGCGAACGCTTCGGCATCCTCTTGTGTTTTAAAGCTGGCAAGCGTAGGACCCATCGCCCCTTTCTTAGACGATCCGATAACAAACCAGGCCTTGCGACCATCAATATAGGTTTCATCGGTTGGTTTTTCCCACGGATTAACCGCCATATCATGTACAAACACCGATTGGATATTATGCTTATGCTCTGGATCTAACGCATAAGCAAACATATCCCGGGTTGAGCAAAATTTCATGTTTTGCTTAATCCCACGCTCGAACACTTGCCCTTTAGGGCCTGGAAAACGAGTAATCAGCATGCCGCAAAGGTGGCACTCATCTCCGCTTTCAAGCGCCATCGCCTGTTGTGCCATGACCTTTTCTTTGGCTTCTTCATTGCATCCTGTTAGTCCAAAGATCGCCAGCAATACGAACAGAACAGGCAGCATGCGTGAGTAAGGTAATTTCAACATTATAATGCTCTCCTGTTAAATAAAACTAAGGCCAATAAAACCGGTATGGCTAACCAAACAAGCAAACTTGCCATTAGTGAGGTTGTGGATAACTGCACATGTTCTGCAATAGCCATCAAGCCGCTTAACTGTTGGTCGGCAAAATAGGTAATATTAACCAACCTGAATATATCGGTAGGATTCAAAAGTAATAAATAAGGAAAGAGTTCAGCATCTACATCACCTTGCGTGCCCACTAACACCCCTAATAACCCAAGATCAAATACCAATACAAACAAGAACCAGACAATTAATGCCAAGCCTGCCGCTTTTGATTTTTCAGTCACACTGACACTGATCACATAAGCAAAGGCGATAAATATCCAGCCCAGCAAAATGGCAGAGACGATAAATAACATAAAAGGTATCAACATTTCAGACCAACCAATATCGGGTGCAAAAAGCCCCATAATCAATGCAGCAGAGCCAAAACCGAGTAAGGTAGAGAACGCCATAATCGCACCATGTCCAAGCATTTTTCCGCACAGTAACTGCCATCGTGATAAAGGGTAGGTGAGCAACAAGAGTAAAGTTCCACTTTCATCTTCACCGACAATGCCGTCATACGCTAACATCAGAGCAATCAATGGAATGATGAAAACAGCTAAACTTGCCAAGCTGATAATGGTGGTAGATAAAGAGGTAAAGCCGACTTGTCCTGCCGCAGCGGAACCAAAGTAAGCTAACCCGATGGCCAGTACCGCAAATATAACGGCAATAGACAGCACCCAGCGGTTACGTAAACCATCACGAAACTCTTTTGCAGCAACGCTAACGATAGGCGTCATAGCACCCCCTCCATTTCATGCCCCACACAGGCACGGGTATAGTGAGTGTAAAGATCCTCCAGCGAGGGCAAATGCAGATCAATATCGGTCACGCCGCCCTGCGCCAGCATATGCTGCATCACCGGCATTTTTTCCTGCAAAGAAAGCGTTAAGCTCACACCATCCGCCAATACGGTTGCGCGCGAGTGCAGACCTTCGGGAATATTCAAGCCAGAACCTTTCACATTCAATGTCAGTGGTAATTCGGCCTGCAGTCGTAACATATCCAGGCTGCCTTGCGCCAACACGGCTCCTTTACCCATAATCAGAGCGCGGTCTATGTACTTTTCAACCCCGGGTAACACATGAGAACACAGCACTACCGTACAACCCTGCTCTTTAAGCTGTGCAATACGATGATAGAAATCCTGCGTTGCGAGTGGATCTAAGCCGACAGTCGGCTCATCCAGCAACAGTAGTTTCGGATTTCCTAATAGCGCCTGCGCCAGCCCTAAGCGTTGACGCATCCCTTTTGAATAAGTTTTAACACGCCGTGCAGCGGCGGCTTTTAATCCAACCTGCTCAAGTAGACGATGGCATTCTGATGTTTGAATACCTTTAAGGCGGGCAAAATAACGCAGCACTTCGAACCCGGTAAGCTGTTCATAAAAACTGACATTTTCCTGAAGAAAACCTAACTGATAACGTGTCCGTCGTGATTCAGACAGTGTTGGATCCTGGCCAAATACGCGCACAGACCCGGCACTGGCTTTAATCAACCCGAGAATCAACTTGATAGTAGTCGTTTTACCTGCTCCGTTATGGCCAAACAACCCCAATACTTCGCCTTGCTGCAACACCAGGTCTAGCGGCTTCAGAGCCTGCACTCCCTGATAACGCTTCTCTACGCCCATTAACTCAACTATGTTTGTCATCAGTTTTTTCCATCACTATTGTATCGCTGGCCGCAGGGACCGATAAATGTTCAGGCATATTCATCAAAGGATGAGTATCTACAACCCCTTGTGCTTTTAGCACCGGAAATTGCCGCTGTACCCAGCGAATGGTTTCAACTGCCGGGCTGTTTAACAACACTCTGGCGGCAGGAAACTTCCACAAAAGGCGATCCACGCCATCGGTGGGTTCATATTGTGTATCACCAATACCATCGCCATCCATATCCCATCCGAGGTAGTCACTCCAGTAATTACCGACGCCTTCATGTGACCAATTCTGATGCCGGGTAGACACATACTTAACCTGCTCGCGGTTATTAACAAAGGCGTTACCGGTAAAGATATTGTCTTCAGAACCAGCGGTCATATGCACACCCAGATCGTTATCTGAAAAATGATTGCCACGAATCCGGTTAAACAACGAGTTATAAATAAACAGTCCTTTACCTTCGGTCTGTGAAGGGATGCTCATTTCTCCCGCATTAGGGCGGTTATTCTGTACACCCGATACCCAATTATTTTCAATCGTAGATTTAGTAATAAAGTTCATCAAAATGCCGTAATTCGAGTCATTCTCTGAAATATTATCGGTAACGGTGAGAAATTTGGATTGCATTAATGCATATCCGGTACGGGTATTAAGCGTGTGGTTACCCGACACTCGATTATGGTACGAATACATATAATGCACGCCATATCTTAAGTCGTGCAGATAGTTACCGATCAGCTCATTATGATTACTGGTATCGATATAGATACCATCGCGGGTATGCCACACTTCATTGCCTTCAACCCGTGCTTTGCCGACATTAAAGAGATGGATACCGTTACCACGGTCCTGCGAGCGTACGTTCAGATTACCTTCTATACGATTCGCTTTAATCTGTACGTGCTGCGTACCATCCACCCAAATACCAAACGTATCACCAACCAGATAGTTACCTATTATTTGCGTATTGGCTGCCTGTTTATTGACGAAAATACCGGCGTCTAACGTCGTTAAATTACCTCCCCAATTTCTGATTTCCAGCGTTTCAATGCGTGCATCGGGCACATCAACAACCAAAGCATGATCTTGTCCATTGGCATCGATAATCGCGCCGGATTCACCGCTAAGAATAATACTTTTGGTAATGATAAAATTACCCACATACCGACCTGCACTCAGTACCAGCTGATCGCCGGCATAGGCGGCATCAATTTCTGACTGGAGATTCTGAGAAGGGTTTACAGCACGGACTTCAGCACTGGCTGTTGCAAGCAAAACAAACTGCAGCAGAATCACACCGATGAAGTGGCGCAGTAACCGCATAACTTTACTCCCGGTAACTAATTTATAAAGAACTGATAACTAAACAAACAAACAGCAAAAGCCAGACGAAAAACGCCTGGCTTTTGTTAGTCACCGCAGAAAACTCAAATTCTTCTGTTTTTATGCTTTACGCTATTTCAACTAACATACGACCACGCATCTCCATGTGAAGTGCATGGCAGAACCAGTTGCAGTAGTACCAATGTACACCCACATTATTAGCCATAAAGGTAACGGAGGAGGTCTGTTGCGGGCTGATCTCCATCTGTACACCGTGGTTTACCATGCAGAAACCATGCGTTACATCTTCGATCTGATCCAGGTTAGTAATGACAACCGTCACTTCATCACCCTGCTTCACGGTAAATTGATCCATGCCATACATAGGTGCAACCGATGTCATATAAACACGCACTTTTTTCCCTTCACGGATCACTTTATTGTCGGTCTCAAGCGTCACGCCATCTTTCTTCGCCATCTCAACAGTCATCGCGAAAGAAGGGTCTTTACGGTCATATAGCTTGCTGGTTTTTATTTTGCTACGGTGGACCATCATGCAATCGTGCGGTTCAGCAAAAGCAGGACCATCGTGAATCAGCACCATTTCATCACCGGAGATATCGATCAACTGATCGTTTTCAGGGTGCAGCGGGCCGCATGGCAAGAACCGGTCTTTTGAAAATTTCTGTAGAGACACCAGATACTGGCCATCCGCATCACGGGTTTCACCCATCGTCGTATGGTTGTGACCCGGCTGATAATGCACATCCAGTTTCTGGAGGATATAGTTAACTTTTTCGCCGTTATATGCAGCAATTGCTTTTTCGATATTCCACTTACAGATCTGGCTATCGATAAATAACGTCGTAAAAGCGTTACCTTTACCATCAAACGCGGTATGCAATGGCCCAAGTCCCAATTCTACTTCAGCGACGACCGTATCACGCGGCTGAATTTCGTCAGCGAACAGTGCATCAAACTTATCCAGTTGGAACACAGTCACGGTTGGAGATAACTTGCCATTCGCTACCGCATACTTACCACCCGGTGCCGTATTGATACCGTGCGGATTCTTCGCAACGGGAACATAGCGCGTAAGCTCAGAACCTTTACGTCCATCCAACACAGGGACTTTAGAGTCACCTAATGTTTCGAACTTACCGGCTTTAACGGCTGCTTCGATACGCTCGATATTGAAGATAACCAAGTGGTCACGCTCGTTACGCATAGAGCCTGCCAGGTTGATTGCACCTTCAGAGTTATAGCAGGTCGAAAATGCATACTTACCCGTGTAGTCGGCATCGGTATTATCGAGGTTACCATCTACGATAATCTGCCAATCCACGTCCATAGTTTCGGCATTCAGACCGTTAAACATGGTGTAGTAACCTTCAATGTCATCCATATTAGTGCCATCGTTCGGGTGCGGCATACGGAATTCAGCATTAGCGAAAATATACTTGGTATAGGGTACTTTCTGTACGCGCAAACCGTGGATCGCCTGGCAATTAGGCACAGTAGTGATCTTATCGGTTTTCATGATATCAACGCGGATACGCGCAACACGCGTGTTGGCTTTATCGTTGATGAAGAGATACTTACCATTATAATGGCCATCAGTCATGGACATATGGGGATGATGGCAGTCACCGTTCAAAGGTGCGTTTTCACCCAAAACAGCCTTGGATTCATTCGTAATACCCCAACCGGTCGCACTATCAACGTTAAACACCGGAATTCGCATCAACTCACGCATTGAAGGCAGGCCAACAACACGCACTTCACCCTGATGGCCACCACTCCAAAAACCGTAATACTCATCTAACTCACCAGGGCCTACTGTGTGCTTAGCACCTGAAGAGGCATGAGCCGCAGCTGGCATCATTGCAGAACCGAAACCAACACCCGCCGCACCAACAAGAGCAGCTGAACCACCCAGGAAAAGACGACGACTCAGTTTTACGTGCTCACTGGCGTTACGGTCTTCTGTATCAATCACTGGTAAATCTTTATCTTTAGGATTAATCATTTATCTTCTCCGAAATTTACGTTTTTTTCGATGTTAATTAATTCACTGTTCACGCTTTCACCGGATCAGTGATATCTATGCTCGGTATCTGGTTTTCGACCAGCGCTGCTTTTTTAGCTTTACGTTTTTTAACAACGAGCGGCGGACACTTATCATGATTGTGATAGGTCATCTGGCAATCCAGACAGTGGTGGCACTCGTTAGCATTGATAGTGCCATCAGGGTGGATCGCCTGAATCTCACACTCGTTCGCGCATAATTTGCAGGGCTGACCGCATTCTTTACGACGATACAACCAATCAAACAGACGTAAACGTGATGGAATAGCCAACGCCGCACCCAGTGGGCATATATAACGGCAGTAGACTTTGCGGGTAAATATTGAGATGAACAGCAGAATACCCGCATATAAAACATAGCCCCATTCCCGATGGAACTTCAGCATAATGGCGGTTTTAAAAGGCTCTACCTCGGCATAGCGCTCAGCTTCGTTGATCGACTCAAGCGATACGGCAAACAACAGCAGCAAAATAATATATTTGATTGCCCAAAGGCGTTCATGAACAGCAAAGGGAAGTTCGTACTGTTTAATTTTTACTGCTCTGGCAATCTCATTAATCAATTCTTGTAGCGCGCCAAACGGGCATAACCAACCACAGAATATGCCACGTCCCCAAAGAACTAACGTCATTGCGACAAAGCCCCAGAGAATGAACAGCACCGGATCCAGCAAGAATACATCCCACTGAAACTTACCCATAGCGGCATGAACAAAGGTAAAGACGTTAACAATAGACAATTGCCCTAACGTGTACCAACCAATAAAAAATACGGTGTAGGTAAGGAAGATATGACGGATATTGCGTAATAATTTCGGATAGCGAACCAGCCAATCCTGCAAGAAAATAATGACCGTAAGTAATAGTAAACTGACACTCAACACACCAATCTGAAACGCTTTACCCTTCCATACAGACACCCATAACGGCTCATCTTCAATCTCTGTCACAATTACCGGTTTAGGGCGAGTGATATACGCTTCAGGCGTCATGTAGTCACCAAAAAAGCTGGTGAAAACGCTGTCTAATGCACCGATTTGCCGGCGTACCAATAATTCAATTTGCCAAGGTGTACCTAGATCAAATTCATAATGGCCGCGCACAATGAACAGTGCCATTTCAGTGAAACCGGGAAACCCTTCAATAAAGACATCATTCAAACGGAAAAAATCAGAATCATGAAAGCTGATAACTTTGTCTGACTGTTGCAGCTGCAGACGATCAAAAATTCCGCCGCGCACATAGCCATTACCTTTAAAGGAGTATTGCCCTTGACCCATCACAGCAATCACCTGATCACCGGGTTTAATTTCGCCCATTAACCACTTATATTCACTGTCGCCTAATAAATTACGGCCGATCGTCGGAATATTAACGGGCGCATAAAAAAGATCAATAAAGGGCTCTTGCTGATGCTGTCCTTTACCTGATACATCCTTTTCAGCGGCGGTGCCTTTAAAGGCTTCATTAACATCACCACGCGTGAGTGACAGATGGCGAATAGAGCCATCACCGGTAAGCGTCGTCCAGTCAGCTTTTTGGAACTGATCAGCATTCACCGTTGAAGGCGGGATTTTCGCTTCTTCAGACATGCCCAGCAGCCCTAACTGCTTAGCCACTTTTCGGGAAGCACGCATAACGGTTTCGTTAACCACCATGACGGTTACGGTCGCGCCAGAGATAGCATCCAGACTAATCACATCACTATGATTAGCCGCACCCACTTTGATTCTGTCCGTCAGTTTAAACGGCAGATACTGCGCGGCGAAATCAAACAATGTATGTTCTGGGATACCCACCAGCAGAATGGGTTCATGATGTTCAAGTACGGCGGATAACTTAAAATTCCCTTCAGGATCAATCGCTATCAGCATTCTAACGGGCTTGCCGGAGTATGCCGCTATATCAACAACATCCTGCGATTCAAACGCATAGCCCAGTACCTGATCACCCTTAGTAATGGTGCGGATAATCGCCGTTCCTTCAACAACAAGCGCCTTTTCACTGATGTTGGTTGCCGCAGGAAAAGCACTCTGGATTAGTTCAAGCTGTTTTTCATCAGAAACAGGGACCATCGCCAATGCGCTGGATGCCCATACAAAAAAGGTTAATAGAGTAACAATCCATCGTTGTATATCTTTGTTCATCGTACTTCCTATCCTCTAACCCTGCGCCGTTAGGGTGCGACATAATGACGCAGAGTATAGAAGCCGCACTGAAAGTAACTTGACTAATATCAACTAGCTAACACATAAGATGATACTAATGTTTCATTGTATATAATAAAAACAATACTCTTCGCTTTTGCATTCGATGGGCTGCACTTTTATACATGAAGAAAACAGATCATCTGCACTGCTATATATGTCCTTCTGGCGGAATAGATAACACCGGCCCTCAATCATCGGTGTTTTATCTCTACTGGCTGCGCCGGATGACTTAATATCAATCATCAACCTCTCGGCAAGCATTGGGATTAACTTATTCCCTTCAGACTCAAGAACAGCTAAACAACTTTTAAACGCTGCTGATGAAGCAATGTATCACGCCAAAAACAGCCCTCTGCACTCATTCAGTTTTTTAACTGACATTCCAAAAAACAACTAAAGTTCACAAACAAAAAAGCCAACCAACATGATTTAAATCAATCTTTGGATCGTTGTTTGCAGCAATACTCTCCTTTTTCTAGCTGAAACCTGAGCAGTGACTATGCTGAAAATAATAACAAGAGGAGATTAATTATGCGCAAGACTATAACTCTTATAGCAGCAACCGTTTCGAGCCTCATTTTGGCACCAACACTACAAGCAAAACCACTCGGCATTCTGGAAAATATTACGACCAACGACGTCATTACTATCGACGGTATTGCTGAATCAGAATGGAATGCAGCACCCGAATTATCTGTCGTACTTGATCAGACACCTTACAAACCAAACAATGGTTTTGAAGGCATTACCAAAACCACGATTAAAGTCCGCTCGATGCACGATGACAAAAATGTCTACTTTTTTCTACAGTGGGATGACCCAACAAAAAGCCTGAATAGATTCCCATGGATGAAGCAAGCAGACGGCAGTTGGAAACAGCTGGAGAATAAAGATGATACCGGACACGACAACACCTATTACGAAGACAAAATGTCGATGCTCTGGAATATTGACCTCAAAGCGTTTGATAAAAAAGGCTGCGGTGCCGTTTGCCACATGGCTAGAAATGGCAAGCAAAAAGGTAAAGACGATAAAGCCCCGGGGCGCAAATACACCAAACCTGGCACCACCGTTGATATGTGGCATTGGAAAGGTGTACGCACCAACCCCAATGCTCAGTTTGATGACCAGTTTATCGATGACAATACCGATCCGGAAAAGAACAAAGGATGGGGACGCCACGGTGATGCAAAAACAGGGGGAGGATACAAGAACAACATAGCTGACGGCAAACCAGCATTCGGGCAAGCCGATCTGGCTGCCGATACTACCGTAATTGTTGATAGTCAGAAAATCCCCTTCAGCGATGATATGGATCAGATTAAACGTATTCCAGGCATTATCACTTCTGCTTTTTCCGGTTCACGTGGCGACATTGTAGCCAAAGGCGTCTGGAAAGATGGTAAGTGGAACCTGGAACTCAGCCGCCCTCTGGTCACCACCGGTGAAAAAGCCGACGTGCAAGACGTTCAGTTTAATGATCTGAAGAAAACATACGCTTTCGGTGTGTCAGTATTCGACAATAGCCAAATCAATCACGTTTACCATAATGGCGTGTTAAATATGGTCTTTAAATAGCACATCTGAGGTGGGCGAAAGCCCACCCTTCAAGCATACCCAAAAATACCGCGATGGAATTTTATGAATATTAAAGCCCTCAATCCTGCCGCACGTATCGCTATTTCCGGATTTTGTCTCTCCGTTCTTATGGGGCTCATTTATGCCATGCTCGCTATCATAATGAGCATTAACGGAGGAGAAACCCTAGTTCCCAGCCTTGATAAAGTACAACAGAAATATGCAGGTATCATGATCGTCAGTGCTATGCAGGGCTCTATGTATGAGCATGTATCCGAAGATGAATCAATTGAAGCAGTGAGGCAATGGGTGGAAGCCGGCACACCTGAAAGTACCTATGAATCACATATTGTTGAGATAATGAACGACGACTGCACCAATTGTCATAGCATAGGCTCCACCATGACCGAAGCCATGACTTCAATACCGCTCACCACTTATCAAGAAGTCATCCAAACAACAACAAAAGGGCAGCCCTGGAGCAAGATAGCCATTCAAACTCATACCCATCTCTTCGCTATGAGCTTACTGGTCGTCATCTTAGGATTCACACTCTCTTTCACTCAGATTTTTAGCTGGATTAAATACCTACTGATCAGCTTTGCGTTTCTCGGACTTTGGGGTGATGCACTGTCTTGGACACTCGCCAAGTACTTTGCCTTCGTTGGTTATCTGATACCTTTCACAGGAGCAATGCTGACAGGGGCTATGGCAGCTATGGCAGCCATTATATTGTTGGATTGCTGGGTCAAAGTCCCGTTAATTACGGAGTTAGCGGGTGAAAAATAAGCGACTATCACTCGAAACAATCAGCCCAAATAATCGATTGATCACCTATAGGAACCTGCCAGATGCCAGAAACGAACTTATTAAAAATTCTTTTTATTTGCCGTCACAACACCGTGCGCTCTCAAATCGCCGAAGCGTTGGCCAATAAGCTTGGCAAAGGAAAAGTATACGCCATGAGTGCTGGCCCTGAACCTACAGCCATACCGGACTACATACAAAACTGGGTAGATACGTTAACGGATAAAAAGCAGGCTCTTCACTGTAACTCATTAGAAGACATGGCAGACCAGACCTTTGATCTTGTTATTACCTTATGTGATACAAGCCATAATGCGCTACCGACATTGCCAAGTGATACTCAACACATTCGTTGGAACTTCCATCACGCAGAGAACAGAGAGGCTATCAAGCATGTAGAGATAGAAATTGCTGAACGGCTACGACTCATGTTTATTGCCAAGCACCTTCTCTAGCGTTAGACCAGATTGCATATTGAATACAAACATTGTTCGTTAAAGAACGATTATTGGTTTTATAAAAGATAGGCCGATATGAGCACAGAGTTAAAATGGATAAGAATAGTTCGTACAAGGATAGCAACATGCTTTTTTATCATCATAGACCTACATTAGAACAAAAATCATGACGTGTAGGAGCTCAGCCTATTACCCTCGAATAAAAGTCGGAGTGCCCATACCTGCTGCTTTGTTTTTTATTTTATGTATGTCTCTACCCGCTCAGGCGATGCCTGCTAAAGAATCAACTTCTCAACACACTCTGGATAACGCTGCGCGAATTCAACAGACTCCTGTCTTGGAGAAAGTACGCCTCCAATTCAAGTGGTTTATTCAATTCCAGTTTGCCGGTTACATTGCCGCCATTGAACAAGGCTACTATGCCGATGAAGGGCTCGATGTTGAAATTGTAGAACGCTCTTTTGAAAAAAGTTTTGTTAATCAAGTGACGTCGGGCAAGGCAGACTACGGTGTGGGTGATTCTGGATTACTTTCCCAATATGCTCAAGGTAAGCCTATTGTCGCGTTAGCCGCTATTTTCCAGCACAACCCTCTGGTTCTTTTTACTTTAGCCGACTCAGACATCATCAGCCCTTACCAAACGGCTAACAAACGCATTATGGCGGACATTGCCAGTACCCACGAAACACCTGTCCGAGCCATGCTGATAAATGCGGGGATAACGAATGACGCTTACCTGGCAATACCGCAAAGCAATAATTACAATCAATTAACAAGCAGACAAATAGACGCCATATCCGGTTACATAACCGATCAGCCGTTTTATTACCAAGAGCAAGGGGTGAAAATCAATATCATTGATCCGCAAAACTATGGGATCGATTTTTACGGTGATATTCTTTTTACTAGCAAACAAGAGCTAAAAAATCATCCGGGACGAGCCGATCGTGTTAGACGTGCCTCCATCCAAGGTTGGCACTACGCACTTCAGCATCCAGAAGAAATAATCCAAATTTTACATAATAAATACCACAGCAATTTATCGATCGAGCATCTTCGTTTCGAAGCAGCAGCAACACGAAAACTCATTATCCCGACCGTTATTCCCATAGGAAAAATAGAACCTAAGCGCCTTAAGTCGATTGCAGACGCGTATGCCAATTCAGGCTTAAACCGCGAACTCAGTCAAGCAGAGATTGACGGATTTATATACAAAGGCAATGCGCTGGATATCCCCCTCACGAATCAGGAGCGATTATGGCTTGCCACTCACCCCATAATAAGAGTGGGTATTGACCATGACTTTCCTCCCTATGGATGGATCAGTGAAGACAAGCAGTATAAAGGCCTAACGGCAGACTACATGCGCCTGCTGGAAGAAAAAATTGGCGTACGCTTTAATATCATCAACAACCGCTCATGGTCAGAAACCCTCGCTATGGCCAAGCGTGGCGAATTGGATATGCTTACGGATGCAGTCAAAACACCAGAACGATCACAATATTTAACGTTTACAGCCCCTTACAAGGTTACCCAAACGGTTATCATCGATAATGGACAAGGGCGCTTCATTGATAGGTTAGATAACTTAACCGGTAAACACGTGGCAGTAGAAAAAGGCTATTTCATACAAGAAATACTGTCCGATAACTATCCGTCCATCACATTAGAAGTGACAGATAACACACTGGAAGCCCTCACTCTGGTTGCCGAAGGTAAAGCTGATGCTTATATCGGTGACGCTGGCTCCGCCAACTACGCTATCAAAATAAATGGTCTACATAACCTGCGTTTTTCAGGGCAAACGGAATATAGCAATTTGCATAGTGTTGCCGTGACCAAGAACAATCCTGTATTAGCTAATATTATTACCAAAGCAATGCTCCGTATTCCCGAAGCGCAGGCCGATGCTATCTTCGATCGCTGGCTTGGCCTAAAAATTGAACAAGGAATACAAACTAAAACACTGATTAAATACGCTATCGCTTTTTTATTGATACTGATACTGGTGAGTTACTGGGTTTACAGGCTACGGCGTGAAATAAGTTTTCGCAAAGCAGCAGAAAAGCGCGAGCAAGAGCGCAGCCACGTGCTGGAGTGTCTAACCAAAGGGATGGCATTATCTGGCATGTTGGAACTCATCGTCCGCAGCATTGAAAAAGCTAACCCTGAAATGTTGTGTAGCATTTTACTACTTGATTATGACAGCCAGTGCCTGCAAAAAGGCGCAGCACCCAGCTTGCCAGACTTTTACAATGCAGCAATCGAAAACTTACCTACAGGCAACGCCGTTGGTTCATGTGGAACAGCAGCATTTCACGGCAAACGAGTCATTGTTGATAATATACAAACACACTCTTATTGGTCTGACTATAAAGAATTAGCGGCCAAAAGCGGTTTAGGTTCTTGTTGGTCACAGCCCATTATCAACAGTAATGCAAACGTACTGGGTACTTTCGCTATTTATCATAAAAATCCGGCGCTACCCAGCAAATTTGAAATAGGCTTAATCGAAAGTTATGCCAGTTTAGCCGCGTTAATTATCGAATCGCATCGTGCCGACAATGAAATTCGTATCGCCGCTACTACATTTGAATCCCAGGTAGGAATGCTGATTACTAATGCCGAGAAAATTATTCTCCGCGTTAACCGCGCCTTCACTACAATCACCGGCTACGCTGCTGAAGAAGTGATCGGGAAAAAACCTAATATACTGAGCTCAGGTCGACATGATGAAACCTTCTATCATGCGATGTGGGAAGCACTTGATAGCAAGGGTTACTGGGAAGGAGAAATATGGAACCAGCGTAAAGATGGGGATATATACCCTCAACACCTCGCTATTAGCGCAGTAACGGATTATTTAGGCAGAATAACCAATTATGTAGCCAACTTAACTGATATAACCCTGCATAAAGAAGCGGCAGAAAAAATTGAACATCTGGCCTTCTATGATTCACTCACTCAGTTACCGAATCGAAGATTACTTATAGATCGCCTTAATCAAGCATTGGTCACTAGTACGCGAAACCAGCAAGAAGGCGCTTTGCTATTTCTGGACTTAGATCATTTTAAAACCCTTAACGACACACTAGGTCATGACATCGGCGACCTATTATTACAACAAGTCGCCACACGCCTACAACAGTGCGTTCGCGAAAGCGACACTGTGGCTCGCTTTGGAGGCGACGAATTTGTCATAATTTTAGAAGGGTTCAGCAAAAACGCCACTGAGGCAGCGATCCAGATAGAAATAATTTCTCATAAAATACTCACCTCGTTTAACCAGCCCTATCAGCTGGCGAATGAAGCCTACAACACGACTGTCAGTATCGGCGTAACTCTGTTTAACACTCCCCATTTAACTGTTGAAGACTTACTAAAGCAAACGGATATTGCTATGTATCAAGCGAAAAAATCAGGCCGCAATACCGTACGTTTTTTTAACAAACAGATGCAAGACGCCATTAACATTCGCGTCACGCAGGAACAGGAACTTAAAATAGCAGTAGCTCATCAACAGTTTGAATTGTATTACCAAATACAAGTCGATCATTTATTAAAGCCACTCGGCGCAGAAGCATTAATACGCTGGATACATCCAGAACGTGGTTTAATATCTCCATTACAGTTTATTCCAATCGCCGAAGAGACAGGCTGCATATTATCTATCGGTCAATGGGTCTTAGAAGCAGCCTGTTCACAATTGCAAGAATGGCAACAAGATTCACAAACTAAAAACCTGACCTTGTCTGTAAACGTCAGCGCAAAACAATTCCACCAGGTTAATTTTGTTGAACAAGTAAAAGAGACTCTTCAACGCCATAACGTTAACCCTTTATTGCTTAAGCTAGAGTTGACAGAAAGTTTACTACTACACAATATTGAAGACACGATCGCCTCTATGAATGCATTAGGTGAGCTTGGTATCCAATTATCGTTAGATGACTTTGGTACAGGTTATTCTTCTTTGCAGTATCTTAAGCGATTACCTTTATATCAACTCAAAATAGACCAATCATTCGTGCGCGACCTTGCCAACAATAGCCGTGATCAAAGCATTGTAAGAACCATCATAGCCATGGCCAAAAGCTTAAACTTAAGTGTCATCGCTGAAGGAGTGGAAACAGGCGAGCAAATGCAGCGGTTGCTCAGTGATAATTGCACCCATTTTCAAGGATATCTGTTCAGTAAACCTGTGCCAATTGACGCGTTTATGGCATTGTTACAACAAAAAAGGCTGACTTATTAAAACGTGAAAGTATTAATCATATGTTTCTGGATTCTCCTGAGCACATTCAGCAGCGACCCAACACAGGCTAAATCATTAACGCTTACCGAACTTCCCAGCGGATCATTAGGCAATTACACCCATTATTTTATTGAAGATGCAAAGCCTCTCACTCTCGAAGAGGCTATCTTTAAAAATAATGCTGGGGGGTTTCGCGCGGGTAAGCAAGAAGCACTGAATTTTGGTATTGATTCGCCGCCAGTATGGCTAACGTTAACTGTAAATAACTCTACAGATCAGCCGCTTGCATACCAGCTGGCTGTTGGCACCACGTGGATTGACCAACTTAATATTTCTATTTTACAGAACAGTCAATTGATTCGCAGCTGGCAAGCTGGAGACGCACTGCCCAATACTCCCTCTCTAATTCCGGGTACTGGGTTTATCTTTACCCAACCTTTTCCGCCAGGGGTAAGCGAAATATACATTCGAGCAGCCACCCAAGATCCTCTGATATTACCGATTAAATTGACTCCCCTCGAAAAAGTAGCCGGATCAAGTCAATGGACTCAGTATGGTTACGGCTTCCTGTATGGTTACCTGTGCGCCCTTATTGCTTACAACCTTATATTATATTCAAGACTGAGGAAGCGCAGCTATCTCTATTATTTACTCTATCTGGCCAGTTTTATTTTAACAAACCTCGCCTATACAGGGCATGGCTACGCTTGGCTCTGGCCAACTCATCCGGAATTCCAACGCTATATCATTCTTGCGCTTATGGTCCTGTATAGTAGCTGTAGTTTAATTTTCGCCTGCCGCTTTCTCTCACTGAAGAAACATGCCCCACGACTGTTACGCTGGATACGCAATTTCATCCTGCTTGGCCCCTGCCTGATAGGGTTAACAATTTTACAAAACAATCAGTTATATGCTGTACTGGTTGCATTTAGCTATCTGACAGCTTCCACCTTAGGGCTGGTTCTATTAGGCATATTCGCTGTATGGAAAAAACAAGCGGTGGGACGTTACTTCTTTGCCGCTGCTTTTTTTGGTATGTGCGGCACGGCCGTCACAACCTTCGCCGTACTCGGGTGGATACCTTTCACTCCCCTGACCTTTCATAGTGTCGACATTGGTATACCTATCGAAGCAACGCTGCTAGCACTCGCACTGACACATCAAGTACGCGAACAGCAAGATGCCCGAATGCAGGCCGAATATATGGCCCGACATGACCCGTTAACAGGTCTCCTTAATCGACGTGGATTTCATTACCTCGCCAGCAACATCTGGAGTACCGCTATTCGGAAACATCGCATCACCAGCATTATTATGCTCGATATGGACCATTTCAAACAGATCAATGATCAATACGGACACGCGATCGGCGACCAGGTACTTGTCGGTATTTCTCAGCTACTAGCATCTGAATGTCGTGCACAAGATCTGCTTGCCCGCTGGGGGGGAGAAGAGTTCATATTATTACTTCCCGAAACCCCCTCTGAACAGGCCTGCATCTTTGCTGAGCGAATACGCATCGCAATTGAAACGTTTGGGGTCAATTTCAAACAGGCTAACATTACGACCACTGTCAGCTTAGGTATTGCACAAAGTGACTTAAAGCAAACATTGGATGAGTTAATACATGAGGCAGACAAACACCTCTATCTTGCAAAAGATAAAGGCCGCAACCAGATTCACACTACAGCTTTGCCACTTCATCCCCTAACGCAATAACACCCCCCTTTATAATCTTGGCGCAGACGCCGCCGTGACCCAGCATAGCGGCTACGGCACCTTTACCGAGTGCTTGCTCCATGCGCACACAAGGGTGGCATTGGGCCGTCGCTTCAAATTCCACTTCCCCAATACGAAAACGCTGATGCCGCAGCGCCATTAAATTAATACCTGATACAACCAGATTGCGACGCAATACAGCAGGATCTATCGATTCCAGTGCCAACAAACTTGCCACCACATCGATATGTTCACGATTTATCAAAGTCACCTGCCGCGCAGAACCCGGAGTTCCTTTACAACGCCGATCTCCTGCAAGCCCCATTTCGGCAACAGCTTCAACGTGGGTGACGCACTGCATATTCACTTTGCGTTCGGGGCGCAGACCAATCCAGTCCAATTGCCCCGGTTTGAGGTCCTGAAGATGCCGGCTTAATAAGCGCCCCACGGTATTTACACTCATGGGTTTACGCTTTAACAAACTTGATAGAGATTGAATTAACACAGTGACGGGTATCTTTTTCGGTCAAGTGCTCACCCTCAAACACATGTCCCAGGTGACCATCACAACTAGCACACACAATTTCCGTACGACGGCCATCCGCATCTGTCACCCGTTTGATAGCACCTTCAATTTCATCATCAAAACTGGGCCAACCGCAACCAGAGGAGAATTTATCCGTCGAACGATAAAGTGCTGCATCACATTGCTTACAGACAAACATGCCCGTTTCAGAAAAGTCATCATACTCTCCTGTAAAAGGTCGTTCGGTGCCTTTATGCAGAATCACACGCTGCTCTTCTGCATCAAGCGGGTTTAACGGAAAATCCCGAGAAGTGCTCATAAAGTGGCTCCTTAATGTAATTATCTGATCCGGCACTTATGCCGCCGTTTGTCGATGGGCATAGGCTACGTCTATACGACGAGGCTATCAAGCAGAAGTCACTTACCACCACTAGAACTTTCGCTCCGGTCAGGTAATAGCCGAACGGGCTGCACATCTGCAGATAATCGATAACCAAGGAGACACTCAATGTTGAAAAAAATATTGCTGGCAGCCTCTGGCGCCTGCGTACTGTTAACCGCGAATGTCGCCATTGCCGCTATGTCGGATGCACCAAAAACACTAAAAGTAGCTCTTTGTTGATACCAGTTCTACAGCAAAAAACCGGCAGAAAAAGCACAGCGAGCCAGGCAGATATCTTTTTCCCATATGAGCTGTCAGATGGCGGCTATAAAGATGATTTCCGGCCAGGCCTGAATGAAAAAACAGCTACCGTGATTTATTCCATACTATGATCAGCGAGACACGGAGCTGCGACGGCGAGGTATTACTGATTCACGGTGACCAGATCAATAGCATCAGCCGGCACACCAGTGACGGTATCAGATGCATTGCCGACAACAGATACCACTGAAAAATATACGCCTATCATCAAATCTCAGTTGAGAGGCATAGGTAAGATAAAAACTCTTATTCATTTTGAGTACATGTTATACATGTCACATATGTCATGTGGTATTGTATATCTTAATATTAACTGAACTTCTTAGATTCCAAAAATAATCCATAAAAAAGGGTCTCTATGAAACCTACAATACAACTCCTCTTTATCTCGATGCTCTCTGTTGTGTCTAGCGCGCAAGCGGGCTTTATTCCTTTGTTAGATTCACACCTAATTAACCAGTCGCTCTATGCCAGCAGTTACATAACAATGGGCGCACGTACAACAGTCGGTGGCAATATTCAGAGTGCCACTGCAATAACACTCGCCGCCAATGCGGCCGTTAAGGGTAATGTTGAGGCCGGAACCGCCGTAACCCTCGGCGCTGATGCCAGTGTCGGCGGCTATATCAAGGCTGGAACCACCGTAACCCTCGGTGCAGGTTCAATTTCTCGTGGCGATATTGATGCCGGAACCACTACAACGATTGGCGCTGGCGTTCAAATCGGCGGAGTCAAAACGGCGAATTCTTCGAAGATTGTCCCTCCTTCTCCCGTCGTAAAAAATCAGAAAGATCTAATTGCGTCTGCTCAAACAACTCTGAAGGCCATGGGAACGGGGACAGAATTAGTCTGGGATTTTGGGGTAAACGACCAAACACTCGAAGCGGGCATTTATAGCACCATAGATCATCTTACGATGTCTGCCAGCAGAACCCTCACGCTTGATGGCAAAGGCGTGGATGGAGTTTGGCTTTTCAATATTTCTAACAACCTAACCTTTGCTGCGGACGCGAAAGTAATATTGAAAGACGTAACCGATAACAGCAGCATTCTCTGGAATGTCCTTGGCGACGGCACAGCCGGCAACACAACTCTGGGAGCACGTGCGGAAGCCAGAGGCTATATTTTTTCGAAAGGCTTCGTCCAGACAGGAGCCAATTCTCGGATAACAGGAATAGGTAATGATTGTGGTGGCGCTTTTTCAGCGACGAATTTCATAGAATTTGGCGCAGATAGCGTAATTGGAGTGGACGGTTGCACTAACGAAGCAGCTATTACCTCCAAAGTACCAGAACCGACATCAATTTGGTTATTTGGTTTAGGTCTTATTGGCTTAGCTCGGATAGCTAAACGAAAGAAAGCATAACCTTCAAATGTTAATATATAACGCCTCTTCCGGGAGCCGTTTTTGTGTGTGCTGACCGTTAGTGATTAGCCAAAATATAGCACGCTTCAAACGCAGTTGTGAGCCTCTAAAGCTGGCTAAAAGCCCACGTTTATTGACGCTACTGCCTAAATCATATACTGCTACAACACTAATTCCGGCTGCTTGCAAAGAAAAGAAAAAACCGTACAGATCACCCACTACGGAGATACCTACACTCTTTATTTACCAATGTTTACACCTCCATCATCGCCGGCGTCTCCGCCATCGATGACGCTGTAGCAGTGGATTATGCGGGAACGGTAGTGTTGATCTAAACGACGCCCTTAAATGCTTGAACGGCTGATCCACTGAAGATTGATCATAGCTTTGTGAAGGATGTACTGCATTTTGTATATGCTATATTTAACTTAGCATCATTTTAGTTGAGCTTCTTAGGACGAGATTCTCTAAATAGTAGAAATACGTAAAAGAGCTTCTATGAAACCGACAAAACAACTCCTCCTTATCTCGATTTTCTCTGTTGTGCCTAGCGCACAAGCAGGACTTCAACCATTGTTAGATTCAGATCTAACTAACCAGTCGCTCTATGCCAGTAGCTACATAACAATGGGCGCACGCACAACGGCGGGTGGTAATATTCAGAGCGTCACCGCAATAACACTCGCCGCTAATGCAACCATTGGGGGCAATATTGAGGCCGGAACCACCGCAACCCTCGGCGCTGATGCAGGTGCCGATGGTTATATTGAGGCAGGAACCACCGCAACCTTTGGCGCAGCTGTCATTGTCGGTGGCTACACTCTGGCGGGAACCACCGCAACCCTCGGCGCGGCTGTAAATATCGAGGGCGATCTTGTGGCCAGAACCACTGTTACGATCGATGCGGGTGTGGAGGTCTGGGGCGATGTTTTGGCCGGAAGCACCGTGACGATCGGTGCTGGTTCAATTTTTCGCGGGGATGTTGATGCCGGAACTACCACCACGATTGGCGCCGGTGTTCGGATTGATGGAACTCTTACGGCGAATTCTTCAAAGGTTGTGCCTGCGTCTCCCATAGTTCAAAACCAGGAAGATCTCATTGCGTCTGTGCAAAAAACGCTGAAGGAGCTGGGAACGGGGACAGAACTAGTCTCTCTTACTTTCGGGATAAATCATGAGACGCTCGAAGCTGGCATTTATAGCACTAGAGATTATCTAACGATAGCTGCCGACAAAACTCTCACACTTGATGGCAAAGGGGTGGACGGCACATGGGTTTTTAACATCGCGAATTACCTGACTTTTGCGGCGGGCGCGAAGGTTATATTGAAAGATGTAACCGAAAACAGCAGTATTCTCTGGAATGTCCTGGGCGACGCAACTGGCTCAGCCGGCTACACATCACTAGGCGCAGGCGCAGAAGCCATAGGCTATATTTTTTCGCGTGGCTACGTCCTGGCAGGGGCCAACACCCTGATCGCAGGCATAGGTAATGATTGTGGTGGCGCTTTTTCAGCGACGAATTACATCGAATTTGGCGCAGATAGCGTAATTGGAATGGAAGGTTGCGTTAGTAACTTCATCCCCCCGAACAAGGTGCCTTCTATAATTTGGTTATTCTAGATCTTATCGATTTAGCGGGTATAGCTAGACGAAAGAAAGCATACCCTTCAATAGTTAATAAATAGCGTCTTCTTCGGGAGCCGTTTTTGTTTGTGCTGACCGTTCAATATTGGTCATAAGGGATCAATATTTGCACCAGAATTTATAATTTTACGTTTTTTAGCGAAAAAATTTCAAAAAAAAACCTTCCCGTTTTTAAACAAGGAAGGCTTGAAACCCTAACGTATTACTGGTTTACGGGGCGTTTATACCATCCCCCTCAACGTTAACATTGTTATTTATTGCGTTAACATTAATCTCATTGTTACTGGCAAATTGCATTGTGTTTTTATTGATTTTTTTGTCTGCGACAACACTGTCCTTATTAGAACTTTCAAGTCCTGAATTAGTAGTGGAACTGAACAGTCCTGAACTTGCGTCGGTTAACTGCCTTACCACTTCTTGCTCTTTTGCTTTAGCTACAATCGAACTACTAATGTCGGAAGTGATATCAGCGGTCATGCCCGTTGTCGGGTTGGCGCTGGCATCAAGGCTGTAGTTTCTCGCCAGTCCGGCGGTAATTCCACTACCGGCATTAGCTAGCGTAATGGCACTAGCTGTCACTGCTTTAGCGGTGCCCGCATTTTTGTCGTCAAACTCGCCACTACCTGAGACGGCTAGCGTCTCTGTACCAATAAGTCCATTCAAAACACCACTGGTGACAGTCGCATCGGTGTTGCCATCATAGATTTTATTGGTCACCGTGGCGCTGGCAAGTGTCAGGGCTTTCGTATTGATATTGGCAGCAGTATCGCTCGGTTGTGCCGTCAGGCTGTAGTTACTCGCCAGGCCTGTCCCATCGGTCAGTGCGGCGTTGGTGACAGTCACGGCGATATTATCGGCGACGTTCTTATCGGCAAACGTTCCGGTTTGTCCTGTGACGGTCAGAGTTTCGCCCGTGATACCTGTGTCAACAGCTCCCCCCGTCAGCGTAGCAGCGAGGCTACCATTATAGGCACGGTTGGTTGCTGCCATGCCGGTGATGCTCACCGCTTTCGCGGTAATATTGGCAGCAGTAACGCCCGGTTGTGCCGTCAGGCTGTAGTTACTCGCCAGGCCTGTCCCATCGGCCAGTGCGGCGCTGGCGACAGTCACGGCGATATTATCGGCGACGTTCTTATCGGCAAACGTTCCGGTTTGTCCTGTGACGGTCAGGGTTTCGCCCGTGATACCTGTGTCTACGGCTCCCCCTGTCAGCGTAGCAGCGAGGCTACCATCATAGGCACGGTTGGTTGCAGCCATGCCGGTGATGCTCACGGCTTTCGCGGTAATTGTCGCTGCCGCATTAGTGCTATTAAGCGTGGGCAGAATATAGTTACTGGCTAAGCCGCCGGTTGTAGTCGTCGCACCAGCACTGTCACCCAGCGTGAGCGCGGTGATGTAGCTTGCCCCTACCACGTTTGCACTGTTGGCTGTTGCACCTGTATAGGTCAGGGTCTCATCGTCAACCCCGGTTCCTATTGAGACAGCATTAGCCAAGCTTGTATTACCGTCGTAGACCTTGGTCGCCGACAATGTAACGACGGCTGGATTAATGGTACTGGTATTATTATCCACGTAGGTAATGGCGTAGTTATTGCCATTGTTACCGTCGTTTAGGGTCATCCCGCTAACGGCAACCGTCTTATTGCCCGTGCCGGCATTCTTATCGGTGAAGGCGAAGCTTCCACCGCTCAATCTATCGGGAGTGGTGTTACCGTTACCGGCGTTGGTGTAAAGCGTGCCGCCAGTAACAATCGCGCCGCCATCTGTCGTCAATTTTCCATCATAAATCTTGGTGACACTATTGGCGGTGACCTCCAGCGGTGCTGCAGTCACGGTGAGATTAGCAGCGTTAGCAGTCACCCCGTTGCTGTTCAACTGCGTGAGAGTAGCTGAAGAACTCACTCCCCCGGCAACCGTCAGGGCATAATCACCGACATTGGTATTACCGCTGGCGGCGGCCACTGTCAAAGCCCCCAAACCAGCCAACGTTACGCTCCGATTGGGAGCCGCATAGTAAGTCACAAAAGTGTTGTCACTGGTGACAAGTGTACCGTTTGTGTTAATAGCCAGAGCCGAATAATCCACTTCTGTCGGGGTATAAGCCAAACCGTCATAGACCTTAGTTACAGGATCGATAGTCACTGGCGTCTGCGTGATGAATGCCTGCAGAAACGGCAGCGTGGCGCCATCGGTCATTACCCAGGTATTCGGGCCGTTTGCACTACTGGTAAAGTTCCATGGTGCTAAATTAGCCTGGGTATGCATATTGGTGTTCAAGTTAGCCTGAGCCGTCCCGCCATCGCTGGTGGCGTATTGCCCCGCAGGAGAACTATCCCAGAAACTGTTGGTAACCGTACCTGAATTGGATCCCAACAGAGCGCCACTCAACGTCGGCCCGCCCGTCACTAGCCCTGTGGAGTAGCTGTTTCTGATGCGGGTCTCGGAGCTGGAACCCAATAGCCCGCCGACATAGGTCACGCCGGTCACACTACCCGTAGCGTAAACGTTGAGAACATCGCCTGAGACCGAACTCGAACCGATCAACCCGCCCCGGTAAGTACCGGTGCCGGAGGTAGTGCTGTCATAAACATCGCCGGTGGCGTAGTTGTTGCTCAAGTTACCGGTAATGATGGTGCTCAACCCCATCAAGCCGCCGGTGTAAGTTGCCCCGGACACATCTCCCGTGGCGAAGTTGGTATCGAAGTCACCATTCGTCAGCGAGCTCCAGCCCACCAGACCACCGGAATTGGCGCCATCGACGCTCGTAGCTGTGACATCGCCGGTCGCATAGTTGATCTTGAAACTACCGTTGCCGAGTGTACTCATACCCACCAAACCGCCCAGGAAGGTCGAACCCGTTACATTACCGGTAGCCGAATTGCTGACGAAGTCACCTTTGGTGATGGTATTCCAGCCCACCAGACCGCCTGCGTAAGAACCACTGATATTGCTATCCGTCACATCGCCAGTCGCTGAGTTGATAGCGAAATCACCATCGGTCAGCGTGGTCCATCCTGCCAGTCCACCCGTGTAGGAAGTCCCCTCCACATCGCCGGTAGCGTAGTTGTTGTTTATATTACCGGCGGTGAGTGTAGCCCAACCGACCACCCCGCCCATATAGGAGGCACTGACCCCGCCGTCATTTACAGCAACTGTGGCGTAGTTATGGCTAAAGTTACCCGCGTCGAGCGTAGTCCACCCCACCACACCACCACTGTAAGAAGTGCCCGTCACGCTACCTGCGTTGGCCGTGCTGCTGGTGACGTAGTTGTTGCTGAAGTCACCCGAACCCAGTGTGACCCACGAAGCCAGGCCGCCAATGTAACCCAAGCCCGTGATCGTGCCGCCCTTGGAATAGTTGTTACTAAAGTTGCCGTCCGCCAGCGTCAGACGCGCGACCAGACCTGCGACGTAATTGTTGCCCGTAATCTTTGCATCAACCAGACCGATGTTATTCAATGAACCGGTAGTAGCGGTGTCGGCAGCGGCAGTACTCGATCCGAATAAAGCCACATTATCTAACGCTGGCGTATCGATAGTGAGGTCGTTAATGCTGTTGCCCAGACCGTTGAAGTGACCTGTAAAATCAAGTATTGGGGTAAATAGAGTCGGGGACGTCGCCGCGTTGGTGGCCGATGCATCGATGGTATTGCCCAGTGCATAGCTCCCCGCCACATTGTTATTCACGGCTTGCAGACCCGCCAGGTCGTGTATGACGGTATAGTTTGTGCCGCCGATAGCCAGCGTGGATGAAGCACCTGACAGACCGACGGTGACGCCCGGTGCCAGGATCAATTTACCGGTGGTGCTCGCAGCTTCGGCTGAAGCACCCGCACCGTTGGCTGTGTTAGGGTTGAAGGCAATACCAGCCGACGTACCTGTTGCATTGATATTAGCGTTAACGTTAACGTTATTCGAAGCGGTCAGAGCAAGCGTGGTGTTCGCGCTCCAGTTTACTGCGTCATTGACGTTGACATCGCCAGACCCGTTAGCTGTTCCACTGCTAGAGAGAATCGTTACATTGCCGCCGCCTAAGTTCGCCGAGAGCGTTGCTCCAGACAGATTACTAACAGCACCCGCAGCATCCTCCCCGATATTAAAGTCAGCCGGATCAATCAACCAGGTACCGTTGCGGCCAGTTGTCGCTAAGGTGGTTACTTTTACAGAATCAGCAATCTGGACATGCGACGCCGAGGTTTCAATAAAGCCGCCATCCGCCGTGCCAGCGGCAGACGCATCCAGTGTTCCCGCGACGTTAAGTGTACCGTTAACCATATCAGCCAACACGTTAATCGTTCCGGCTGTGCCGCTTTCCAACGCTTGAGCGGTTAAGCTAGCCGTTGTGGCGATATTAACATCCTTGCCGGTGACGTTAATGGTGCCACCCGATTGCGCACCGCTGGTATCCAGCGATCCGCTAACCTGTGTGATGCCGTAATCGCCACCCTCTAAAATAATCTCGCCGTTGCGTTCTACCAAACCCAACGCGCGAATAACACCATCCTGATTAATCACGGTATTCATTAAATCGCCCGCGGCTTTCGCGGTTAAAACCACCCGTCCTCCATCAGCCAGTATCGCGCCTTTATTGGTAATATGGGCATTCAACGCCGCTTCAGAAATCGTGACTTCTACCAGGCCGTTGCCCTGAAAATCCAAGTCTACGGTGTTACCCGCTACCAATGCGGTCGTGCCTTTCGGGGTGTCAATTGTGCCGGTATTCGTCACGCTTGAGCCAATCAACGCCACCACGCCGCCTTCCGGCGTTTGAATCGTGCCGCGATTTTCAACTGTGCCGGTCGCACCGTTTTGGCTGAAATGGTTATTGCCGTCTATAAAATCGGCATCCGTAATAGTGTGCGTTGTCGCCGTTAAAGCACCGACATCGACCTGCGCTCCTGCCCCGAACAGCACGCCGTTCGGGTTGACCAGATAAACCTGCCCGTTCGCAGTAAGCTGCCCCGCAATCACACTGGCATCACCCCCGACAACTCTATTCAGCAAGGCCGCCTGTGCGTTCGGTTGATTAATGTTCACCGCTTGATTCGAATTAATCGAAAACCCTTGCCAGTTAATCACCGCTTTAGAACTGGTCTGGTCAATCTGCATTTGATTCGCCGCCGGATTACTGACCGCAATTTGCCCCGCGACAATGTGCTCGCCGGTCGGTAATGCCCACACCGGCGCAGCGCACATCAGAAAACCCGTCGCCAAAATCTTGCGGCGGCTGGATGAATTCTTACTTTTGCCTTTACACAGTTCAGAGACAGCAACCCATGCCCCTAGTGCCTCACTCCAGATAGTGCGGTAAATATGGTTCATGATGCTGTCCTTAAAAAGTTTGGGTTAATTGAAAATAGACCTGCGGTTCGCTGGCGGTAGGGTCGGAAGTCGGTTGTGTGTTTGCATCACGCCACGCCACACTGGTACGCAGAGTAAAACCTGCTGCACCCAACCAATTAACCCCAACCCCGTAACCGGTCAAATGCCTCGAATTATTTAAATCACCTGCTAATGGGCTGGCATTGACGCGCGAATAGCCGCTATCAATGAAACCGATTATCTGCAAACGTCCGGGAACACTTTCAAAACGTGGCAGACTGTAACGGGTTTCAGCGTTGAACAGCCAACCCTCGTCGGCACTGCCTTCACCGACCGGATAAGCACGGATAGCATTCGGCCCGCCAAAACTCATTTGTTCGGAACTGTCGATGTTTTTGCTGGCAACCTGACCGCTGAAATTGATGTACATACTGATGTCGCCCCAGATGTCGTTGTTCCAAACATCTTGAGTGCGGTTAATCTTCCAAGTAAATTTGTGATAGCCGCCAGTGGAATTTAGCGCGAGACTATCCTGCTGAGCGGCGGCTTGATTGGTAAAAGACAGACGGCCTGCGGAGAGGCTGATATACGCTTGAGTTAAGCCATTGGTGAGCAGCAGATTATCAAACGCACTGATGCGAAAAGAAAAACTCATCACATCAATTTCACGCTGATTGTAATTATCAAAGGCATTAATATCGTCTTGCAGCCAGCGATGTTCATAATGCGCCGTACCGAATAAACGAGTGTCGCGGGTTAAATATAGGGGGTGGATTAAGCTTGTGCCCAAAGTTCGCGCCATCCCGTCGGCCTGTAAAGCCTCATAGCTGCGTCCTAAACTGTAATCCAGCTGGGAAAAATTAACCGCCAAACTGGTGCCATAGCCATTAATCGGAGCATTATAATTAGCAGCCCCCATCACCGACCCGCCAGTATCCGTGGTCTGTACGCGCAGTGACAGCTGATCACCCAAGCCAAACGGGTCGTTAATGTTCAGGCTGCCGTCAAAACGGTAATAACCGGTAGAGTACAGACCATGATTATCGGTCGACACATAACCGCTCAGTAACGGGCCTTCTTTGACCTTGAGAGTTAAAGCAGACGTGCCGGTTGTGCTGCCCGCCGACAGCACAACTACGCTTTGAATACCGGGCAGGTCGTTAATTAGCAGACTCAGATGACTTGAGTTTTTATCAGTGACTAGTTCGCCGGTTTTCTTGGTGTTTATAAATCGTTGTAATACGCTTTTATTAATTCGGGTATCGCCGATTAACTTAATGGCATTGCCGTTTAAATGAGAGCTGTCTAAATTACCTTCAAGAATCACAATCTCAACAACGCCGTTTTTAAGCGATTGCGTAGGCAAATAAGCGAGTGTTACGAAATAACCGGCCTTGCGGTAAAAATCGGCAATCAAATTAGCGGCCGCTTGCAGCTCATAAAAACCAACCGGATGACCTTTGTACTTATCCAGCAGTGGCAAAAGCTGCACCGCCGTAAATTGGGTATTACCGCTCAGCAAAAAAGACTGCACCGTAATCTGTAAACCTTTTTGGGACGGCATTGGCCGGCGCTGTCGCTCAGCATTTTCGATGGTAACTTCGGGTTTGTGTTTGGCCGTTTCCGGCAACTCACGCGTTTCGCGCATCAACAATCCCGCGTCAGGAGCGGGTGCCGTTTCAGCATTAGCCAGAGAAATTGCACTAAAAAGCAATAACGCAATGCTGCTAAGGGAGTTCTGCTTAGAAAATTTCAAATATAAGCCTTTGATTTAATTATATTTAATTATTATTTTTAACGATAGCATAACGCTATTTTCATAAGACGTTAATGCGATAACATCACACGTTATCCCTTTTACTTAACGCTTCTTTTATAACCTGAGAACTCAATAAATACGGCTTCGATTTTCTGGGGTAACACTACAATGCACAGGGACTATGCATTGTAGTGTTGTCTTATCAAGGCTCTTATCTACTGGCCATACGATGCTGGTTTGTTCTTACTTGAGCGTAAGAACTAAAAAATTAATGCTATCCATCCGGAAAGGCATTTCCACTTTTGGTAAAGCGACTTCGCTTACTAATCGAATGGGGTAACGCTCTTTCAAACAATATATTTTTGGATACTCGACATCAAAAATGTTGTGACACTCTCATTATAGACATATGTGCCATTTATGACATATGTTACATCTATTGCATGTGTTTAACATTATATATGCTATATTTAACTCAGTATTATTTTAGTTGAGCTTCTTAGGATGAGATTCTCCAAATAGTAGCAATACGTAAAAAGAGTGTTTATGAAGCCTACAAAACTACTCATCCTTATCTCGGTATTCTCTGTTGTGCCTAGTGTGCACGCGCGTTTTATGCCCTTGTCAGATTCAGACCTAAGCAACCAGGCGCTCTATTCCAGTGGTGCAATAACAATGGGCGCAGGTACAACGGTTGGTGGCAATATTCAGAGCGATGCAGCAATAACGCTCGGTGCCAATGCAACTGTTGGCGGCAATGTTGAGGCCGGAGCCGCCGTAACACTCGGCGCTGATGCCGGTGTTGGTGGCTATATTCAAGCTGAAGCCGCCGTGACGCTAGGCGCTAACTCAATGCTCGGTGGCTATATTCGGGCTGGAGCGGCCATAGATATCGGCGCGCTTGCGGAGATCAAGGGTAATGTTATAGGTGGAGACCCCGCCATAGCGACCGCCGCCGTAACCATCGGCGCTGATACCCGTGTCGATGGCTATATTCAGGCCAGATCTGCTGTAACGCTAGGCGCTAATTCAATTATCGGTGGAGATGTTGATGCCGGAACCACTATAGCGGAGGGTGCAGGTGCTCAGATCGCAGGGGTCAGCACGCAATATTCTTCGAAGGTTCTTCCCCCACCTCCGGCGGTAAAGAATCAGAGAGAACTAATTGAGTCTGTGCAAAAGGAACTGAGGGAACTGGGAACGGCGACACTACTCCCCGCTCCTTTCGGGACAAACGATGAGACACTCGAAGCGGGCATCTATAGTCCTTTAAATTATCTGGCGATTGCTGCAGGCAAAACCCTCACGCTGGATGGCAAAGGTGTAGACGGCTCCTGGGTTTTCAATATCCCTAACTACCTGAGCTTCGCTGCAGACGCTAAGGTAGTATTAAAAGATGTAACCGATAACAGCAGTATTATCTGGAATATTCAGAACGGCTACACATCACTAGGCGCACGCGCGGAAGTCACAGGCTATATTTTTGCGTATAGCTACGTCCTGACAGGGGCCAACTCTCTGATAACAGGCGTAGGTGATTCTTGTGGTGGCGTGTTTTCAGCGACGAATTACATCACATTTGGCGCAGACAACGTCATCGGAGAAGAGGGGTGCGTTAGTGATCCCACAACCGAGAATCCTCCTTCAATAATTTGGTTATACTAAGTTTTATATACCGTCGAGAGATGTGCAGCCATACTTAACGCACACATGACACAAAGAATGGACTTATGATATTTTCCGCACCCGTAAAACCAATACTTAGCACTACAGCATAAGTCCGAATCATAAGTGCAGGTGGAAAATGATTTCCCGTAGAAATTCAGTATCCGCGCCCGGCAATTATCGGCCAACTATGCGCTCTTATATCCCCCTCTTGAGACATCAGCACAAAAGACACCCACGCAGCCGTATCAGATGCTTTTTCAGCCTCTTCAGGTTCAATATGAGGAAAGAATAGAGCGTAATCTCTGATTTTCGGAGTACTTAACTGTAACGCGAGAAGGTATATGTTAGATTCATAAATATTTGATTTTAATATATTTTCTCAAATTTTAGACTACAATTTTCACATGAAAACTGGCTATATTAATTACCAGTCACCGACGGACAACCAGACAAGTTTTTATAGGGCATAATAAATTGAAAATTATAAACGCGGGCGTATTGGCCTTAATCCTGCTTTCTTCCGCGACGGCCAACGCTACCCAAAGCTTTTTTAGTTCGGGAGTCGTAACGCCAAACGAGTACAAGATAGGTCAGGCGAAGTACGACAAAGATGAAATCCTGCGTCACGATCGTAAAGATGATATTGCAACTCTGTCAGAGCAAGGAAATGATGCTAAGTATTCTATGGCATTCATGCTTCTTATGCGTAAACCATATAACCCTGAGGGACTGGAAACGCAGGAGGAGCGCGAAGCAGAAGAACTACTGCAGCGGGCGATGCTGCTGGGTCATATAGACAGCGCATTAATACTCGCCGTAATACATGACGAGCACTTCGGCTATTATCTGATTTCAAATTACCTGATTCACAAAACAGGGCTACATTGCACCACTTGTGATTCAGCGATAACGCGATTTAATGCGTTAGAAGAGCCTGCGGAAAAAGAGAGTCACAAGAAAGTATTTAACCAGTGGCTAGCTAAATACGAGACGATTCAATATTTAAAGAAAACGGAAAGCTTTTTAGATCCCGAAGTCACTGATCCTCTGGAATACAAACAATTAGCGCCCGCCTATAACTATGTGGATTTCAAAGAAAAGAAACATTTAAAAAGTCCATCCTCTACTGGTTTTGAGGAACTCCATAATCTTAACTATGCGATGGGGCACATTCTTTGGGAAGGGAAGCACGACATTTTAGGGGGGAACCGCAGTGAATTTTATCGAAGAGATATGGCCGAAAACTATTGGTACAGAGCTATGCAAGAGGGGCACATTGATAGCGCGTTACAGAAAGCCCTTGTAGCGAAAGAACAATATAAAGATCGGGGTGCGATTTATCCAAAATATTTGCACGACGCTTACTTAAAGGCAAACTACCTGATTGAAGAGAAAGACATGAAATGCTCAACCTGTGTCGCGCACATAAAAGCATTCAACATACTCGACTCACGCCGCGGTATAAAAGATGCTGAGATGAGTTTTAAGGATTGGCTCAAGCTTTATAATAACTTTAAAGAAAAGCGAAATCGTGTTGAAAAGTGAAAAGCTAAGAAGACTATGAGCTAAGAACAAACAATCATAATCCCCATGAAAATGTCACGTGATAAGTGGCGTTTTTCCGAATAGCATTTCATCATATCGGCTTAACTAAGCCTCCCAGAACCGCCCAATAGCCAGCAGCTCATTGCATCAGTAGGTTTACAAGCACGCTCAGACAGCGGCATATCACGAAGAACACCTGTCTTTGTTTCAGGAATATGCAGAGCCCGGTTATTCCAGTCGACATTCTCCCATTTCACCTTAACAAGCTCACCACGACGCACGGCTGTTTCAACGGCGAACACCGCAATATTCCGGACTACCGAAGACTCTGATAAAGCCTCTAACAATAGATGCTACTCACCCTCCTCCAACCGACGATTGCGTCCAGCAGGGCGTTTAGGTTTACGCACTGGAGGAATGCCTTTAGGAAAAGGCGCGCTCCATTCTTAGGATGCTATCTTCAGCACCTTGCTGAGTAGCAACAGGCCGTGATGCAGTATCGGGCACAAAATTGACTCCAGTATGACCAAATTGTGACCAGAGCATCCGCACAGTGATTAAGCGATAAAACACAGAGAGAAAAAGAAAGCAGCGTGGTAACTGGTTTCCCTTGTTATTGATGAAGAGGGCGAGCAAGGGTGTCTACATCTGTTGATCAGGCAGTGAGCCGCAGGTTACGAGTCTGCGCCTCTGCCAGCTGAGCGTTAGTAAGGGAGGAGTAACTAGGCAGGTGCTAACTGGTGTTGATGTTTAGGGTGGATAGGCCTGATGCCGCGTTAACAGAGCTGAATAAATTGTTAGGCATTAGTGGGTAGATTCCGGACATAATGTTATGTTTTCAGAACATTGCCCTAGATATGCTTCATTTTTTAATTTTAGTAAGGATTCTGCATCCTTACTATCAGGAGCAATAAAAGACACCTCGTTTTTATTTAGTATTTGCTCTGGGCATTTAAATACACAAATTTCGCGACTATCACTATCAGAAATAGGTGTAGATACTTGGTATATAGCATCTGATTTTTCAATTTGGTAAATTCCACCCGGAAAATCCGAAACTACGGATTCAGGATATAATCCTTCCTTTAGAGCCGCTGGTGGATTAAACAGATAGAACAATACTAGTATAGCTAACGCCCCGCCAGCTTCTACTCCCAGAACTCTTATGTTAAGGAAACCAGGTAAGGATGCACCAATTAGCGCCCCACCAAGGGATGCAATCAGCCGGAGATAAAATTGTACCGATACAAAGTGTTCAGTGTATGTAACAACAAAAATAAGCGGAAGTATTATTAGTACAAACCCAGATATAAATAGAACCCAATCTTTTTTATGATTCACGACAGTCCTCCTTAACGTCTAACTATGACAATATTTACAAAGAGCACTTGCTAATAATAGTTATTATCAAGAATCCTTATAAGTCCTTCTATTTTTTTAAACTTAAATTATCATCAAATTTTTAATATGCTACAAATACTACTTAAGATTAATGCAGGCGAAAAAATGCAAAAAAATCAACCAATTGATTATTAATAACTAAGTATATAAAAACAACTAAGCATCTTAAGCAAAAGACACGCTAAGTTTTAGGCGCTATGCCTCAGTGGGTTATGCTGTGGCACTGTGATCAAAAAACACCTACAACTGCTCAAAATCGGAAGCTAATTGCGCAGTAATTACAAGCTGACTAAACCTATCTCCGATCCTGACAATAGATAGTATTTTAACAGTGTTTTCAGTGTCTTTTAACGTTGCAAGGAACACTGGTTCATAATTCCAATATCCATGCCACCCTGATTTATTACTGATGATATTGTATTTATAAACAGTTGCGTCATGAGTGCTTGTAACTCTACCTCGAAGGTAGCTTCCACCATAAGCAATAAACTGAAATGGTTGCCACTCACCTTCTGTATAATCCGACCCATCTTGAATACTATTATCCGGTGTCCAACATTGATGGATTAGCCAAGGATATTGTATTTTATCAAGTGCAAATAACTCGTTAGTGATAGATTGAACAGGGAACACCGTCATACGACAGGTCAGGCAGCAAGCAACTGGCGGGGTGTAATTATCAGTAGAAGGCGAAAGGTTTCTTTGACCAGAATCTGTATTTGATAACTTTGAAATTGCTGGTGTATTTTTCTGCTCATCTAAAGTGCTAATTGGCTTTTTACATTTGTTATTAGAATCTATTAAAAAAGCATCCTCAACCAATAGTTCAAATGCTTTGCCTCCAGCAGATTTTAGCGACTCATCATGCTTTTTCCCTTGTATGCGATTATCCACATACACCTCAACTGATCCTGTCGCGATACCAGCAACATGCACCCCCATTCTGATCATGATCCAGCCAAGTATCACTACACCTATAAACAGTAATACAGCGATACGAAACACGGCATCATTATTATTGCTTATAGCCGCTATAATAATTCCAACTATCACAACACCTACAACAACGATGAGCCCTAAAGTGGTCAGCACTCGAAACGTTTTACTAAAAACCAGTAGCAAAAGTATCAATATAATAACAATCAGGATGTGCATATAAGCGCCTACTTAATATTGATAATACTGCGACATTTGGGAAACCGAGAACACCCCCAAAACTCATTACCCGCATTGGCTCCCTGACGCGCTTTCCGTTTAACCATAGAAGATGCGCACTTTGGGCAGACCGGCGCTTCAGAGGTTGCTTCAGGCTGTTCCGGGACACTTTCAGGACTTGCTTTCTTCGCAGCCAGAATCATCTTCTTTAGCTTGACGCCATCGATGAGCCCTAGCTTCTTCCCTTTGGAAAAGGCAACGGCCTCTGCTGTGAAATAATCGGACGTGACCACAAAGCCGCCCTTAACACCGGCAGCCGCAATAACACCGTAGAGCTCACGTACAACCGAGACACCCACGCTCTTTGTCTTCCAGTGCTTACACTGTACAAAGAAGGTTTCACCGTCCTTTTTCAAGTAAACATCGACACCACCATCAGCGCCGGTTTCTCCGCCATCAATAACTCGATAGCCCAATAAACGAAATGCCTGACCCACCAATAACTCAAACTGCTGCCAGCTCATTGAATCAGTAGGCTTAGTTCTATTTTGGGGCGATACGGCAGCTTTTTGAGTGGATTCTATGGAAACGTATTGCTGAGCTAAACGACGCCCCTTAAACGCTTTAACGGCTGATATAGCAGCGCCCAAACAAAACACGAAAGGCACCAAATATTGCAGTGCCATGAGCAATGGCTGAAACATTATTCGTGTCATGTTTTGGGGTACGTAACTACCGGATTGAATCTGCGGCGTGAGCGCCTGACTGGCGTAATGATGTAAAACAAAGTAACTAATCACGGCTAAGATCAAGCTCACCCAGCAAGGCAATGTTGATGCAATATCCATAAGACCTTCAAGTGGTGAGGTGCGTCGTTTCCGTGACATACAAACATCCTATTATTCCGTGTGCACTGACTGTAGCAGACAATTTAAAAACTGCTACACATCGCGCGAGAGTAGCCCCTCAATTTCTCGTTAACCGGCACATGCACACACCTGATCTAAAAGGGTCAGCTGCGAGGCCAATTATTACCATCACCGGCAAAAGATACTGATCGATCTTTGAAAGTATATTTGCGCAGCCATATTGAGTGGGCAGGTAGCAAATTTAGTGCTTAGTGTGATCAGATTGTGACTAGACCATCCGATACAGTAATTAACGAGCAGACAAAACAAAGGGAAAACAGCGTGGTGACTGGTTTCCCTTGTTATTTATGAAGAGGGTGAGCAACGGTGTCGACATCTGTTGCTCAGGTAGCAGCCGCAGATTAAGCGGCTTTACGCTGGCGGCGTCGATTCAATCCAAGACCCATTAAGCCTAGCGAAAATAAAGCGATCGTGCCAGGTGTGGGGACTGATGCGGCGGGCGCGAAAGCGAACGTTTCCAGACTATTTACCGTAAAAGAAGCAACGTTATTTGCGTTGTCGATTATGTTTCCTAGCCCAAGATTATAAGTGCCCTGCCAATTTGAGTAAGCGTTGCCTCCTAATGTATAACTACCCCCGAAAATGTCGTGGCCCCCACCGAAAGTGGCGAAATGTGTGGAGACAGCGTAAATAGCATATACACCCGTACCCCAGTTCCCGGGCATTGATTTGTGTGTGGTTTGTGTATTTAAGTTGAATATAAAACTGTCGAAAAATCCATCTGTGCTATCGTGTTTATAACCACCACTTGTCCAGTCCAAATCGGTATATCCTCCGATCAGATAGTTTTGTCCCGCATAATTAACGTCGTAGATGGAAACCGTGGGGCCGACTCCATCAACGGCGGCATGCCAGCTAGTTGATGAAGCGCCCGTCGTTCCGTACCAAATACTATCCCAATCTAAGTCCCCTTGCCCCAACCGCCCTTCTAGCCAAGTAGCAGAAGAATTACTTAGGTTGTGACTGGTCGGGTCTATTATTCCGGCGTGTACTACTGGGGTGGCAATCGCCAAACATAATCCGCACAGAGCTAACGGCTGGAAAATAATTTGCTTAATATATTTCATTATATGGCCTCTAGGCATAGCGCCTTTATTAGTATTTTATGCATTCATCCTACCTCTTATTACGGGCACTGGAAGAATAAGTATCTCTTAATACAGACATAGCAAAATCTATGCCGCCAACCATAGGATTTGTTATAGAACAAGCACATGATTTTAAATTAGCTACTTCTTATAATTCCATAATGTAAAATTACCTGACACTTCTCAACATTACCTTCGGCTGTGGTCATTTATCCAAACTTACGGCAGAGTACTCATTACATATGAGTCGAAGTGCTTGATGACAGGAAGTTTATTAGGCGGGGTGGTATGACCGCACAACTGAATCGCAAACCATCCAAACGGCCTTACAGCGGCACCAGATCAATAGCATCAGCCGTCGTATCAATAGCAGCATCAGCAACATTACCCACCACTGGGACTATAGAAATAATCGCTCCGCCAACACGCAAAGGCACTGTCACCACTTTTGTCAAAAAACAGCCCTGTAGCGCTAACGCGAGTAAAACAATGATAAGTGGTTTCATGGGTTAACCATCCAGTTCAGATAAAGCTATTAAATGTGGATAAAGAGAAGTGGCGCCGGCACCCTTGACCACGAAACCCAGAGTCGAATTCAAAACCTACTAATAAGTCAGTTAAGAAGATTACACCCTCTCAAATGTTCCGGTTGCTAGGTTCATTGCATAACCACAATGGAATGTTCTGGGCTGCGATGTCACCGGGTCGATAAACCGTAGCTGTTGTGCCAATAGTTGCAAAGGCTGAGCAAAGTTATCGGCAGACTTAGGCTGTAATGCAGGGTAGTAGCGATCGTGTAAGATGGGCCATCCTAGCGTCTGCATATGAACCCGCAGTTGATGCGTTTTACCGGTAACCGGTTCTAACTCAAACAGGGCTTTATCCTCAAACCGATCTACGCAGCGAATCCGGGAATGGCTGTTGGCGGCTCCATCAGCCACCCGCATCAGAAAACGCGGATCAGCAGATTGCAGCCGGTTGACTACCTCCCATTGCTGGCCGCTCAAAGGCTCATCACTCTTCGTATCACTCCCCGTATCACTTCCCATATCAATTCGGGCAATCGCTTGATAGGTTTTGTTGATTTGTCGCGAAGCAAACAACTGGTGGTACAGATGACAGGTGTCAGGATTAACCGAAAATATCACCAGTCCCGTCGTGGCTCGATCAATACGGTGCACCGCTTGTAGGTTTTCCATCCCCGTTTTCAGCCGCAATCTATTTTGCAGGCATTCATTCACATAAATCCCACCGGGCGTAACGGGAAGAAAGGGAGGTTTATAGGCGACCAGAATCTCTGCGTCTTCAAATAAGATCGTTTCATTGAACGGAATCACTGGCTCGCTATCCACTTCGCGATAGTAATAGACACGCTGCTGGGGTCGATAGAGAGACTCTGAGGTGATAGCGGAACCATCATGCCAATGCAGTTTTCCGTCGATCGCCCGTTGCCGCCATATCTGGGAGTCAACCTGCGGAAACTTGTCTATCAGATAGTCGACAACAGTGATGAAGCCTGGATTGATCGGTGGCAGGGTGAGTTTAGACGGGGATTTGGCAATGGCCATCATCGAATCCAAAGACGCGACTTTATAAGTCTCATTATCGCGAGCGTGAGTAGTGTATACAGGGAAAGTGGTGCCGGCACCAAGAGTCGAACTCGGGACCTACTGATTACAAGTCAGTTGCTCTACCAGCTGAGCTATACCGGCACTGTGACCATAGTGTGACCATCCCGCTTTTTACCACTGGCTTAAGCGCAGTCTGCGCCGTTAGCTCGGGTGGATGGGGTAGCAGATTCCGTGAGGAACCATACAGTTAGCCACAATATGAAAATGGTGCGCCAGGAGGGAGTCGAACCCCCGACCAATAGGATCGGAACCTACTACTCTATCCAACTGAGCTACTGGCGCAAAAACAAGATGTTTTCAAGGGCGTAATAATACGGGGGTATTTACCTTTTGCCAAGGGACTTAGATCGATTAAGTGGTGTTTTATATCAGGCATTTAGCCATCGTTAAGAGAAATAGCTGATTTACTTTTCGCATGTAGCGTTTCATTATTGATTTTCGACGCACGATTCCTCACACAAATGTATTTCATTTCAGAGGAATTAAAGAGGATACGGCTGAAGATACAGCGCTGTAGGTCTAATTAATGCCACTTAATACACTATATAAGCCATAAGGTGCAGATAAACCCCATTTTCGTGAGGGACTTTTGTCGGTATAATTCTAATCAAATTAATTTTAATGATGCTTCCCTTGCCGCATCTACCAACTCCAATGAGGTCACCCCTGTGAAATTGACTGCTAAAATTGCTTCTGTTCTGAGTATTCTGGGTTTAAGCGTTGCGCTATCTGCCTCGGTTGGTGCGACAACGGCTGATGAGAAAATTATTGAGCGCATTAAACCAGCAAGCAATGTCTGCGTTGAAGGCGACGATTCTTGCGGCGGTGCAGTTGTTGCTGCCGCAACAGGTGGAGCACGTTCGGGTGAAGAGGTCTACACCACCACGTGTGCTGCATGTCATGCGATTGGTGTTGCCGGCGCGCCAAAATTCGGTACCAGCGACTGGACTGAACGTAACGCTAAAGGTATTGACGCTCTGCTGAAGACAGCTATCAGCGGTATTAATGCAATGCCTCCACGCGGTACCTGTATGGCGTGTTCTGATGATGAATTGAAAGGTGCTATCCAGCACATGATGGACAGTGCTCAGTAAGATTGTTTAACAAGGAAAGCTTTTAGAAAAAAGGCTGCCATGGGCAGCCTTTTTTACGTCTGTCTTTCGTTCTAAATGAGCCTTACAGATCGTCAAACATATTACGCAGACTATTGAGAGTGGCGCGGCCCCTTGCTTTGTTCACTTCCGGATTCTTTTCGCCATTACCTTCTATCTCCAGATCTTCCTGCGGTAACTCGTCTAAAAAACGGCTTGGTGAGCAGTCGAGCAGTTCGCCAAACTGTTTACGCTGTCGGGCCAGTGTAATCGTCAGCGTTTCTTTAGCGCGCGTTATACCCACATAAGCCAAACGACGCTCTTCTTCTATATCGCCATTTTCAATACTGTTGCGGTGGGGTAATAATTCCTCTTCCATGCCCATCAGAAAGACATGTGGAAATTCCAGCCCTTTGGAGGCATGAAGCGTCATCAACTGGACTTTATTAGAATCGTCGTCCTCTTCCTGACGATCCAGCAAGTCGATCAATATCAAGCGCGCGATAGCTTCTTCTATACCCGCCTCCGGATCATCTTCCTGCAGCCGCTCCAGCGTACTTTTGAGCGAATCAACTAAGAAAAACACGTTATTCATGCGCGTTTCTGCCACTTTATCACTGGAGGCATTCTGGCGAAGCCAGCCTTCATAATCGATATCATGGATCAGGTCTTTAATCGCCTGAATAGGGTCTGACTCATAACATTGGCGGTATTTCTCATGTAACCAGCGGGTAAACTGGCGCAATTTCTCGACGGCGGCGGGAGGCAGTGATTGCTCCAACCCCATCTCGTCACAGGCATCAAACAGGCTGACTTGTCGTTCTGAGGCATACTCACCCAGTTTCTGCAGTGTACTTGGGCCTATTTCACGCCGTGGTAAATTAATGACGCGTAAGAAGGCATTGTCATTGTCGCGATTGACCAGCACTTTCAGGTAGCTCATCAGATCCTTTATCTCTGCCCGGGCAAAAAACGAGGTCCCGCCCGACAGTTTATAAGGCACCTGGAACGCCTGTAATTTTACTTCCAACAAGCGTGCCTGATAATTACCCCGATAGAGAATAGCGAAATCTTTAAACGGCGTATGCTTACGTAAGTGTCGATCCAGAATCTCGCTCGCGATGCGTTCGCATTCAGCATCTTCATTACGCGTGTGAATGACGCGGATAGGATCGCCAAAACCCATCTCACTCCACAGTGTTTTTTGAAACGCATGCGGATTATTGGCAATCAAGGTGTTGGCTGCTTTCAGAATCCGGCTGGTTGAGCGATAGTTTTGCTCTAGTTTCACTACCTTAAGACTGGGGAAATCGACCTGTAACTGGTCCAGATTTTCTGGCCTTGCGCCACGCCATGCATAGATAGACTGATCATCATCACCTACCACGGTTAATGCGCCACGATGCCCGACAAGCTGCCGTACCATGCGATATTGGCTCAGGTTAGTATCCTGATATTCATCCACCAGCAGATAACGAATACGATTTTGCCAACGTTCGAGCACATCGGGGTGATCATCAAATAACTTAACCGGCACCAGAATCAGATCATCAAAATCGACCGCGTTATAGGCACGCAGGTGTCGGTTATAAGCTTCATAAGCACGCGCTGCCAATATTTCCTGTGGACCGACGGCACTGGCTTCGGCCGTTTCCGGGCTCACCATCTCATTTTTCCAGTTGGAGATAGTGTTACGCACGTAATCAACCTGATCGCTGTCTTCATCGTTATGCAGCATAAGATCTTTAATCAGCGCTTTACTATCCTGATCATCGAACAGAGAGAAGCCCGCCTTGAGGCCTAATCGCTTATGCTCACGCCGGATAATCGTCATACCAAGATTATGAAAGGTCGATACGATAAGACCTTTCCCTTTACCTTGCAGAATTTGCCCGACACGCTCCTTCATTTCACGCGAGGCTTTATTGGTAAAAGTCACGGCCGCTATATGTTTTGACTCAACTCCGCAACTTTCCACAAGATAGGCGATTTTGCGTGTAATCACACTGGTCTTTCCTGAACCCGCACCCGCTAGCACCAGTAAAGGCCCACTGATAAATTTTACGGCTTCGTTTTGTCGTGGATTTAATTTACTCATGCGTCAGGACTTTACCAAGCGATTGATATTAGACAATTATAGTACTCACAATGTTGATCTTACTGCATTCAAACACTTGTTTGACCAACATAAACTTCATGTTACAGTTGAGTGCGAAAAGTTATTGTGTCTCCATTATATACAAACTAAACATTTGATGCGGTTCGGTTCATCGCCTTTTTTAGGTTTGAAGTATCGATAATATTCAAGGATGCGGTACTTAATAAATATGCCTATTAAAATACTTATTTTATCATCTCATTCAGGGATGAGAGACATACTGGCATCCTACCTTAGCCAGCATAATTTAGCGTTGGACTATGTAGACACTATCAACGGCTTATTAATTCGCGTAGAAGAAAATATACCGCATATTATTTTGGTATACGCGGAACCAGAAATCGTGCTCAACTCTCTGGAGGCTTACACACCGATCTTTAGACATTCTTATATTCCAGTAGTTATTGCGCATCATCAAATAGCCCCGGAAATAGGAATAAAACTGCTGGATGCGTCATTTTCAGATTATATTTCCTTGTTTGATTTAACAGACGAAGCCCTAACACGAAGTTTCAGGCTGCTGATTCAGATGAAGGCAAAAAACGCTGAAATAATGTTACTCAGGCAGACTGATCTGCTCACAGATATTAAGAACCGTTCATGCTTTTATCGGATGCTAGAGAACAATCTGGCTAACATCCTGCGATGTGGCGGTGCACTGGCATTAGTCAGTCTGGATATAGATGATTTCAAAGCCTTTAATCAAAACATGGGCTATGCGGCCGGAGATCAAGTACTGCTGGACCTACGTGATCGTCTACTCAGTTGTGCCCGTTCATCTCCTGTTTTCAGAACGGACGGCGACGAGTTTGCTATTTTAGTTACAGCACCCACGACTGCATCCGTAAAAGCAGAGGTCGATCGGTTACTGGCAGCCCTGGCGGGTGTTTTATACCTTGGCTTTGATGTAGCAGGCCATAACAACATCATAGGCACCAGCATTGGGGTAGCCTTTGCGCCTGAAAATGGTGTGAATGCCGACAGTCTCACCAATCAGGCTAACCAAGCTCGCAGCAGAGCTAAACGCATGCACGGCTGTAGTTTTTCTATCTATGAACAGAGCAAAGACAGGACCCCTTCCTATCAAGGTCTGCTGGAAGCCGATATATGGACCGCACTGAAAAAGGAGCAATTTCAACTGTACTATCAGCCACGTATTGATCTGCTATCAGGGGACATTGTGGGTGCCGAAGCACTGATACGCTGGAATCATCCGGAGCACGGTCTGATTATGCCGAATGACTTTATTCCTGTTTCTGAGCATACCGGGCAGATTATTCCTCTGGGCTTTTGGGCCATCTGGCAAACAGGCCGTGATCTCAAGCAGATTAAAAATGCTGGTTTTTCTTTAGCCAAAGTCGGTGTTAATTTGTCGTTCCGGCAGTTTCAGGATGACCACCTTGTACAGACCATTCATCGGATTATTGAATCCGAAGAAATTGATACCCGCATATTCGAGTTTGAGTTGACCGAATCCGCTTTATTCAGCGATGACCAACATGTGCAGAAATGTATTGAACAGTTGAGTAAAATTGGCATCGACTTCTCGCTGGATGATTTCGGCACGGGTTATTCTTCTTTTTCTCTGCTACAAAAACTACCCATCAGCTCCCTGAAAATCGATCGCTCTTTTGTAGCACAACTCCCTGATAGCCACGATGACACAGAAATCATACGCGCGATTATCACTCTTGCGCATAACCTCAAGATGAGGGTTATTGCCGAAGGAGTAGAGACCAAAGCGCAGCTGGATTTTCTTATCAAAAACAAATGCGACCAGGTACAAGGCTATTTCTTTAGCCCACCCGTACCCTTATCCGAGTTTATGAAAATGCTGAAGGCTGATTAACCAAGCCGTCCCTAAACCCTAAAGCTTCCATCAGATTTTCGCTTTCAACCTTCTCATTTCCACTCAGATCCGCAATCGTGCGGGCAACTTTCATGACCCTATGGCACGCCCGTGCAGACAAGCCGAACCGCGTTGCGGCAGTCGCTAACAATTGTCGGTTCTGGTCAGTCAGCTGACAAATGGCATCCAGTGATTGTGCTGTCAGTATACTGTTGCGACACGACTGCCGACGATACTGCACCTGCAACGCCGCTGAGACCCGGGACGACACCTGCGCGCTGGTTTCTGCTTTGGCATTATCCAGCTTCAAAAGTGTTTCAGCGGGTAAAGCCGCGACGGTCACAAAAAGATCAATTCGATCCAATAACGGACCGGAGAGCTTTTCCTGATAACGACGTATCTGATCCGGCGTACAGCGGCACTTACCCGAACTGTCTCCGGCATAGCCACAAGGACAAGGGTTCATAGCCGCTATAAGCTGGAATAATGCGCGTGTATGAGGAATAACTTCTATACCTATTCTTAGTAACCAATAGCGAACAGACCTAGTATTAAAAGGTATCTGCTCTGCTGCGATTATTCAAAAATTGGATGCAGGAAGAATCTGTAATGGGGTAGCTATAACGAGGGATAGTAACCAGATGCACTATAATACTGTCAGCTTTTTTTACACAAATATCTAGAATAGATATGAAAAATTAGCATCACATTGATATTGTTCTTATTTTTTTAGTTGGTGTGTTTTTTGCTGTAAGGCATTTTTAGATTAAATACTCCTCCAAACACAATATCGATAAAGTAAAAGGAATAGAAAATGAAGTTTAAGATGTTAAAAGGAGCTATCGCTGGTGTAGCTTTATCTGTTAGTTGTTTTGCTAATGCTGGATTACTGACTGTTTCAGAAATAACAAATCAAACGACTGACGGTCAACTCTTTAACTTTAGTCTTAATATTAGTGATTATTTGGCTGGAAGCTCAAGTACCTTAGAAGTCATAACTCAAGGCGACTTTAACAATGGCGCAAACTCAAGCGAGAGTATTGACGTTAGTATTGACGGCGTTTCATTTGGTAATTTTGGTTTTGACTCTGCAGAAGCTTACAATGTAGTAAGTTATAATTATAATGCATACAAATTTAATTTGAATTTTTTATTAGATGCGGCTACAACTACTTCAATACTTCTGGATGATATGCTGAATGTTGTTATTGATTTTGGTGGTGGTGTTAACCCTAACTGTGGCTGGTCAAGTACAAGTAGCTGTAATATAAATAGTGGCGTTTCACCCTTTGCAGCCATAAATTATACTTACAGTAATTCAGCAAAAACCCTTACCTCAACTACAAACGTTCCAGAGCCATCAACACTTGCCATTTTTGCATTAGGTTTGATGGGATTAGCATCACGTCGACTTAAGAAAAAATCTTAATAAATAAATTATTTATTAAAATTTATTATCGACGACGGTATGCCTGAATAAATTATCAAGAGCACCTTCCAATTTGGTAGGTGCTTTTTTCTGTTCATAAAACTACCCATCAGCTCATTGGAAATCGATTACTCTTTTGTAACACAACTCCCTGATAGCCACGATGACGCAGAAATTGTACGCGCTATTATCAGTCTTGCGCATAACCTCAAGATGGGCGTTATTGCCGAAGGGGTAGAGAAAAAGCGCAGCTGGATTTTCTTATCAAAAAAAAATGCGACCAGGTACAAGGCTATTTCTTTAGCCCACCCGTACCCTTATCCGAGTTTATGAAAATGCTGAAGGCTGATTAACCAAGCCGTCCCTAAACCCTAAAGCTTCCATCAGATTTTCGCTTTCAACCTTCTCATTTCCGCTCAGATCCGCAATCGTGCGAGCTACCTTCATTACCCGATGACACGCCCGCGCAGATAAGCCAAATCGCGTCGCGGCAGTCGCTAACAATTGTCGGTTCTGATCTGTCAGCTGGCAAATCGCATCCAACGATTGTGCTGTCAGTATACTATTGCGGCACGCTTGGCGCTGATACTGCACCTGGAGTGCTGCGCAGACCCGACGCGATACCTCCGCGCTGGTTTCTGCTTTGGCATTATCCAGTTTCAAAAGCGTTTCAGCCGGTAAAGCAGCAACGGTCACAAAAAGGTCAATTCGATCCAATAACGGACCGGAAAGTTTTTCCTGATAACGACGTATCTGATCCGGCGTACAGCGGCACTTACCCGAACTGTCTCCGGCATAGCCACAAGGACAAGGGTTCATAGCCGCTATGAGCTGGAATCGTGCAGGAAACTCAGTTTGTCGTGCCGCCCGTGAGATCAGGATAGAACCTGTCTCCAACGGTTCACGCAGGACTTCTAATACTTTTCGGGAGAATTCAGGCAATTCATCTAAAAATAAAACCCCTTGATGGGCTAATGATATCTCACCCGGACGGGGATGACTTCCTCCCCCGACCAGCGCGGCGGCTGAAGCCGTATGATGAGGCGCTCTGAATGGACGCGTTCCACGACAAATGCTCTCTACCGACAATCCTGCTACAGAGTAGATGGCCGCCGCTTCAAGACGTTCTTCCTCTACCAAGGGAGGCAATAAACTCGGTAGCCGCGCCGCCAACATGCTTTTCCCGCTGCCAGGCACACCGCTCATCAACAGATTATGACCACCGGCAGCAGCAATCTCTAATGCGCGTTTCGCTTTAATCTGTCCTTTTACATCAGACAGATCATACGGATACCGCTGTTCCTGCAGGGTCTGTATTTCCGGAACAGCAGCTGGCAACTCTTTTTTGCCCGCAAGTGCGGCACAAATATCCAACAAGTGATCCGCCACACGGATATCCAGCTCACGCACTAACGCGGCTTCAGTACAATTACCACTGGGTATCCACAATGACCGTTGTTGTTTTTTACACGCCACTGCGGCAGGCAACACCCCGGTAATGCTGCGAAGCTCTCCGGAGAGCGCCAACTCACCCAATAATTCAATATTACCCAGCAAATCGGCTGGCAGCTGTCGGGAGGCCACCAGTATTCCAATCGCTATCGCAAGGTCGTATCGCCCGCCCTCTTTCGGCAGATCGGCGGGGGCTAAATTGATAGTGATGCGCCGCTGGGGGAACTCAAAACCGGAATTAATTATGGCGCTGCGGACTCTTTCCTTACTTTCCCGTACCGCCGCTTCAGGAAGGCCGACCAGCATCAGCGCAGGCAAACCCGCCGACAGATGGACCTCGACTGTAACCGAGGGAGCCGCGACGCCTAATTGAGCGCGGGTGTGAACAATCGCAAGTGACATACATCCTTCCCTGGACTCTAAAATCATAAAACACGAAAAAACGAAAATACGTTATATTTTTTCTAAAATCAGCTGTTCAAACAACAGCTCGGCACTCAGTAAACGACCAAAATAATCGCCTTGCATATAATCGACGCCCTGCTGCGACAAGTGCATTCGCTGCCCTGCAGAGAGAACGCCATCGGCTGCGAGCGCAATATCCAGATCGGCGGCCATATCGACCAACTGTTCTAGCTGTCGACGCCGTTTCACGTCATTTTCCATCGCTTGCACCAAAGAAGCATCCAATTTCAGTAACTGTGGTTCCAGCTCTTTCAATTGCTGGATCGGCGGCAAATAGTCACTTAATCCACCCAAGACAATCCCGAAACCTAAGGCTTCCAGGTCAAATAGCACGCCTTCATGATCCTGTGTTTCAATGGCATCAACTTCCAATAACACCTTATTACGCACTATCTCTGAGAGCGTCAGGCGCGTGGTCATAAATTCCATAAAGGAAGGCAATTCCAATACATCAGGTGGAATACGCACGATAACACCCTGAAACCCTTTTTCTTGTCCTAATTGTTGTAACGGCGTTTCCAGTTGATTAAAAATCCAGCTCAAATAGGTGTGCCAACCACTCTCCCCTTCCAGCATCTGTGTCAACAGATGCTCCTCTGCACCAATACAAGGCACGCCTTGTAATAAGGGTACTAATTGTGCAGCCTCAATACGATGACTGCGCACGCCGTAAACCGGCCGATAACCCAATTCAATACTGTTATAATCAGGTTTAATCAGCTGCGCTAAATCGTTAAGATTCAACGCCTTGCGCTGCCGGAGGGGATCGTACAAACGTACATCACTTATCCCCGAACGGCTCAGCGCCTTAAGTGCCTGGCTAGCCGCACCCAGCAACTCAGCCGCATCATTGGCTTGCAAGGGAGCCAGTGCGACACCGATAGAGGCGCTCAGATGAATATCGCGTTGCTCCATTCTAAAACTGTAAGAAAGCTGTTCAATCAGGCGATGCGCAACACTCACCGCCGCTTCTGCCGACTCCATATTAGATATCTGAATAATAAACGCGTCGTCATTAGCACGAAAAAGTATATCACCTTCCCTTAATGTCGAGAGTAACCGACTCGCCAGTTCTTCGATAATCGTTTCACTGCTGTCCAGACCTAACGAGTCCTGAATCCATTGAAAGCGTTCCAATCCTAACTTCAGCAGCGCCACTTGTTTGCCTGCTTTGCGGGCGCTGGCAATTTGGCCGTTAAGAGCCACTTTGAAAAGAGGTACAGGAGAGTTATCCGCGGCGCTCAGCAACGGATCGTAAAGTAGCGACTGCTTTATCGCACGCTCCACATATAAAACAAAATGCTGCGATGCCTTTACCCAGATAAGCCGGCAATCGTAAAGCGTGTGCTGATCAAACAAGGCAAGCACGGTATCGGTCTGTCCCTGTTCACGGGCATGAATAAACGCGGGTTGCAAAATATTGATAACGGCTGACGGATGAGCATCCTCCAGACGTAAACCTGTGATAGATTCAACTGAATGCCCACACAGGGCAGCGTACTCTTCCGTACTTGTTACATACTGTCCGGCTGTATCAATCCAGGCAAGGTTACATCTCATTTATCTTTACCTTTAAACAGAAACCACTTTTACACTGTGGAGTACAGTGACACATCTGGTGTTCTTAATTAGCCTCTTTAACATCATCTTTGGCGATATCTTTATCAGTCTCGCTGATGGTGCCTGTCTGCGTATTTAAATGGCTTTCCAGATCAGCTAAAACTTTTTCCATCTGCTCCACTTTCTCACGAGTACGGGCTAATACAGCCGATTGCGCATCAAATTCATCACGCGTAACCAGATCCATTTTGCTTAATGCCGATTGCAGAAAACTACGAATTTGCTGTTGCCCCGGCAATTCTGCACCGCTATTTAAGGTGTTAATCACTTGTGAAAATTGTGCAGACAGACCTTCAAGAATCTTATCGTTCATGTTTAACGCTCTCATTTGTTCAAAAATATCTTCACTATAACGGCAGAATCCTTTTCCTTCTATTATTGCTTCATCACTTTTACCCTCCCTTACGTTTGCTCTCGCGAACCATAATGGTGCACGCACAAAAAAGAAGCAGATGCATTCTTATTTTTTTGCTAAAAAATCCCATAAAATCAAACAAAAACACATCAAAGCCAATCCAACTAATTGTTTTAATTATGTTTTGTAAAACAAGGCACAAGTTTCGCTAGAGATGCATTAACCGTTACGAGTCACCGGACCCGAAAGCGGCCGGTGAGTAAACCGTTAACTATTAAGGAGACACCCAATGAAACTAATTTCGGCGATTATCAAACCCTTTAAACTGGATGATGTACGTGAAGCACTATCCGAGATCGGTGTACAGGGTATCACCGTCACCGAAGTTAAAGGCTTCGGGCGTCAGAAAGGTCATACCGAACTTTATCGCGGTGCGGAATACGTTGTAGATTTTCTACCGAAAGTACGCATTGACGCCGCCGTATCTGATGATATGACCGACCAGGTTGTTGATGCTATCAGCCAGGCAGCGCAAACCGGAAAAATTGGTGACGGTAAGATTTTTGTCATGCCGCTGGAACAGGTTGTACGTATTCGTACGGGCGAGTCTGGCAACGACGCACTTTAAACCGAATTAAGTATCGAGCCTGACGGAGGGCAGATCTGATGGAAGAATTATTAAATACAACAGTGGGTGATTTAGCCCAACTGAGATACGCAGTAGATACGTTCTACTTCTTAATGTGCGGCGCACTGGTTATGTGGATGGCGGCAGGTTTTGCCATGCTGGAAGCCGGATTAGTACGCGCTAAAAACACCACCGAAATTTTGACTAAGAATATTGCCCTGTACTCCATTGCCTGCATAATGTACCTGCTGTGCGGTTATTTCATTATGTACAGTTCCGATGCTGGCGGTATTTTTCCAAATCTGGGTGCTCTGATTGGCGATGAAAACGGTGTGGATGCCGTACTCGCTGGCGGTGATGACGCGCCATACTACTCCTCACGTTCTGACTTCTTTTTCCAGGTCGTATTTGTAGCAACCGCTATGTCGATCGTATCAGGCGCCGTTGCTGAACGAATGAAGCTGTGGGCATTTTTAGCCTTTGCTGTAGTGATGACAGGTTTCATCTATCCTGTTGAAGGTTACTGGACATGGGGTGGCGGTTTCCTGAGTGAAGCGGGTTTCTCTGACTTTGCAGGTTCGGGTATTGTCCATTTGGCGGGTGCCTCTGCTGCCTTAGCAGGTGTACTGGTATTGGGCGCACGTAAAGGTAAATATGGCAAGAATGGTTCAATCAACGCCATTCCTGGTGCCAATCTTCCATTAGCTACACTGGGTACTTTTATACTGTGGCTGGGTTGGTTCGGTTTCAACGGTGGGTCTGAGCTTAAGCTGTCTGATGTTGGCGAAGCCAATGCCGTTGCTCAGGTTTTCGTTAATACCAACGCTGCTGCCGCAGGCGGTTGTATCGCGGCACTGATTTTTGCTCGCTTACTGTTCAAAAAAGCAGATTTAACCATGGCACTGAACGGCGCGTTAGCTGGTTTGGTTGCTATCACTGCCGATCCATTATCTCCTACAGCCGTCTCTTCTACCGTGATTGGTGCAGTAGGTGGTTTGCTGGTAGTCGCCTCTATCCTGACCTTAGATAAAATGCGTATTGATGACCCTGTTGGTGCGATTTCTGTTCATGGTATCGCCGGTATTTGGGGTCTATTAGCAGTGCCGCTGAATAACGCTGATGCGAACTTCGGTTCACAGCTACTGGGTATCGTTGTTATCTTCGGCTGGGTATTCCTTGCCAGCTTAGTGGTATGGCTTGTTTTGAAAGCTGTCATGGGCATTCGCATCAGCGAAGAAGAAGAATATGAAGGCGCCGATATTGCTGAATGTGGTATGGAAGCGTACCCGGAATTCAAATCATCAGGTAAATGATTAGATTTCAGATCAGTTAGTTAGAATGTAAAAGGGTGCTTCGGCACCCTTTTTGTATTTGGACCAAGACAATGCGCAATCAAATAAATATGCGTATACTGAGGCCATCTTATCTATATATGCTCGGCAGTCGACATTAAGAATCGACACTCAAAGGAGACATCTATGAAACTTGTCAGTGCAGTAATCAAGCCTTTTAAATTGGATGACGTGCGTGAAGCACTGTCTGATATTGGTATTCAAGGTGTGACGGTTACTGAAGTAAAAGGTTTTGGCCGTCAAAAAGGTCATACCGAACTGTATCGCGGTGCAGAGTATGTTGTTGATTTCCTACCTAAAGTAAAAATTGAAGTCGCCATCGACGATGATATGCTTGATCAGGTTATTGAAGCGATCAGCAAAACTGCAAATACTGGCAAAATTGGTGACGGTAAGATTTTTGTAATGCCGCTGGAACAGGTCATTCGTATTCGCACAGGCGAAAGCGGTCCTGACGCACTATAATAGTCACACAGTGATCCAGGCATTAACCAATAAAGCACCTCATTAGGTGCTTTATTAATATCTAAGCAAAAAGAGTTACTTTATAGCGACACTTATATTGATGTGTACCATCGTATATGTGAGGATGCTCTCTATAATTTTTTTTATAGCTTCATATATTGTGAGCTTATGGGCTATTTACGGACTACTTATGAGCCAACGGAATGGTATGTCTACTACTAAACTGCAACAAATTACTGAAGTTTACCGTCCGTTCAGCGATGCTAAAATTGGTGTTGCCTGTATCAAAGAAGACGGAACATGCTTATTTGCCAACGATACGTTCACTCATATTCTTGGCTACGGCACCAACGAGTTGCAGGGACAATCGTTTTTATTGCTTTTCGAACAAAAACGCCATAAACAGACTTCGGCACGCTTAGCGACCCTGTTTAAGGGCAAGATTAATAGTTATAAATTAAAACTCAATTTGCTCAAAAAAAACATGTCGGTTTTTAGCGCCTCGGTTTGCGTCTCGACTATTCAAGATGAGGCTAACGTTGCTATTGCCGCCATCGTTATTATCTCTGGTATCAGCGCGGATGCTGATCAGTTACTTGAAGTTAAAAAGCTCTCTTATGCTGTCGAATACAGTGGCAGTGCCGTCATGATCACTGATGCTAATGGTTGTATTGAATACGCAAACGCCCGGTTCACTGATATGACCGGCTACCCTCTCAATGAACTACTGGGTAATACGCCGGCACTGCTTCGTTCAGACCAGACACATGCCAACATTTATCGGGATCTATGGAATAACGTTCTTGCCAATAAACAATGGCGCGGCACCTTAGTTAACCGCAGAAAAGACGGATCATTGTATTGGTCCTACCAATCGATCGCACCTATTATTGATCAGAGCGGCACATTAGTCAGCATTGTTTCTGTTAGTGAAGATATTACAAGAATCAAAGAACACGAAAAGCAGATGGAGCAGCTGGCATTTTTTGATCCTCTCACTGCGCTGGGAAACCGTCGTAAGTTTCGTGATGCGCTGAACCAGATCATTGCCACACCTGATACTTTTAACAGAGCCTTATTATTGCTGGATCTGGATCATTTCAAACAGGTCAATGATACGCTGGGGCATGATACAGGGGATCAACTATTAATCGCCATCGCAAACCGTTTGCGCTTTTGTACAAATGAAAATTATACCGCGTTCCGGCTAGGTGGAGATGAATTTACTGTATTAGTACACAGGGCAGATAATCTGAACACCATAGAACAACTGGCGCTCGAGATTATCGAACTACTTGCCCAACCCATACAGATTGACTCGCATGAGATCCTTATCACAGTGAGTCTGGGCATTACTCTCATACATGCGGATGGCGACGAAGCCGGTGATCTACTTAAAAATGCTGACCTGGCCATGTATGAAGCTAAACGTCTGGGACGGAATACCTTTGCTTTTTTCAAGCCCCACATGGATTTCGAATTCAAACGGGCACTCTCTCTTGAGATGAACCTCCGCCATGCGATTGATCATGAAGAACTATCACTGGTATTCCAGCCATTAATTGATTTACGTACAGGCAAAATCACAGGCCTTGAAGCACTAAGCCGTTGGCATCATTCCATTGAGGGTGATATTCCCGTCGCTGACTTCATCCAAAAAGCAGAAGATACCGGACTCATCATTCCGTTAGGGAACTGGGTATTAAAAAAAGCCATGGAAGTCGTGTTACAACTGCATCTTGCCGGTTATCCAGAACTAATGCTTTCAATCAACATTTCCACCCGACAGCTTTTAAACCATTCTTTAATCACGACCTTGAATGAAGTATTAACCGAAACCGGGTTTTCACCTGATCAATTGACACTGGAAATCACCGGAGAGCTATCACTCAGTAGTATAGACTCGGTACTGGACACCCTGAAACAGATTAAAAGTCTGGGTGTTACGCTGGCCATAGATGATTTTGGCACAGGTGGTATTTCTCTTAATAACCTCCGGCAGATGCCCATTGATATTTTGAAAATTGATACAAGTTTCATTCAGGGACTACCTAATGAACATGATAGTACGATCATTACATCAACGGTGATCGCCATGGCTGAAAAGCTGGGATTAAGGCCTCACGCAGAAGGCATCGAAACCCAGGAACAGCAGCAATTTTTACTCACTAATCATTGTTTTTCAGGGCAAGGGTATCTCTATAGTGCACCGCTCTCTGTGGAACAATTACTCTGTACACTCGAAGAAAACACGGGATTATTTATCGATCATTCGTTATCTGAATCCGACGTCAGACAAATACAATAATCCCGCTATTACGACATCAAGCTGTCGAAACAGGCAGTTCGATGATGACAACAAAGCCATTGCCCGACATGTTTTCAGCTCGAATAGTACCGTGCTGGCGCTCTACTGCACGCTTAGCAATACTTAAGCCTAAACCGAACCCCTTGGCGTGCCCGTTATGACGGTAAAAGGGTTCAAAAAGAGAGCCTAATGCCTCCTCACTGACACCCTGGCCATGATCTCTGATGCTTATTCTCACATGCTTTTGATCGGGCAACATCAAGGAGACATCAACCGCACACTCTGCATCTGTATGCTTAAGAATATTTCCGAGAATATTACTCAGCGCACGCGTAAAAAGCTCTGGATTACCTTTACATAAAGCCGCTGTTTTCAGCGCGTTCTGCACAGTAATACGTCTATCGGGCTGCGAAAACCTCAGGTCATCCAACTCTTGTTCCAACACACTCGCCACATCAAACAGGCTGTCTTGTGCCTCCACATTATCCAGTCGGGCCAGTGACAGCATTTCGTCAATAAGCCGACTCAAACGCTCACACTCGAGGTTCATACGCTGCGTAATTTTACTCTCGCGTCCCAGCTGCTGTTCAGCTAACCCAGTAGCCGCCTGCAATCGTGCCAATGGCGCACGCAGCTCGTGTGATACGTCTTGCAGTAATCGCTGCTGCCCTTGTAAAGTCCGGTCGACATACAATGCCATTTGCTGGAATTCACGTGCTAAAGCCCCAATTTCATCACCTCGTTTAAGTAATCCGGGTTCAATTTTAAGATCCAACTGCCCTCCATGAAATTGCTCCACGTATTCTCTAAGACGATTGACAGGTCGCACCACAATAATAGATAACAAGAGGCTGGCTAAGGTTGATGTGATCAGTATCAATACCGCCTGAACCGAAAATAGAAATGCCTGTAATCTCGCAAAATGGTCAATAGCAGGATCCATAATCACTTTAACGACGTAGTCTTTTCCTGACGAAGACTCGAGATCAAACGTGAGCAGGCGATCAGACTCTTGCTCTGGCTGCTGGCCAAAGATCAAAACCCCTTCGGCATCATAAACCCTCACAGGAAGTTTCCTTGGAGGTCTGTTCAATGAATGATGATCGTCATTATCGTGCTTTTCTGATCGATGCTTTCGAGGCGTATACGGCAAACGAACATTGCCTGCTTCATAGCGCACAATTATTTTTTGCGCCTGCTCACGCGCCCGGTATTCAAATACACCATGCACACTCTCCCGCTCGGCCATCTCCCCAACGACGACGACCGTGACTAAAATCACACTAAAGCTGGACAACCAAAAGGCCAGAAATATTTTCCAGAACAACCGTTTAAAACGTTTCATCCGTTATCTCTCATAAACAGATAACCTTCTCCACGTATCGTTTTAATCAACTCTTGTTGCCCTATATGCGGAACCAATTTTTGCCTTACACGGCTCACATGTACATCAATCGCTCGATCATATGCCGTTAATGAGCGATGTAACACAGTTTCAGTTAATTTGGATTTACTAAGGATTTCACCGGGGTGCTGCATAAACTGATACAGGACGTTGAATTCTGCACTGGTCAGATCAATAGAATGCGCACCAAAATAAACCTCGCGTGTCGAAGGATCAAGCGCGATACCCCAACATTTTAAAGACTGAACAGTACCTGATTCCGGACGTTGCTGCGCGCGTCGTAAAACTGCCCGAATACGGGCTAATAACTCCCGAGGGTTGCAAGGTTTTGCAAGATAATCATCTGCGCCCATTTCAAGCCCCAGAATACGATCAATATCACCCCCCCGACCCGTGAGCATAATCACAGGCAATTGAAGGCCAGGCCGTAACTGCTGCAATAACTCCAACCCAGACATCTCTGGCATCATAATATCGAAAACAGCCAGGTCGAAAAGCTCGTCACTCTGCAAACGTACTAATGCCGCTCTAGCACTATTTTCGACACTGACTTTTACACCTTCAGCTTCCAAATAGTCAGATAACAACTCGGTTAACTCCTGATCATCATCGACCAACAAGATATGATTTTCATTCATGCTCTGCACCCAACATTATCAACACTTATATCAATACCTATAGTGTAGCGTTGATAAACACGGCCCGATAAGTCTTTACCTAACTTTACACCGGCGCAACCCAACTTTGCGGTGACAAAGTGCAGAATAGCTTCATCAACTCAAACACCGGAGAGACACCATGAAAAAGTTAACTATTGCACTGATCACTGCTCCCATCCTACTCGCTGGTGCAGCGGCATTTGCTGGCATGCAACATCACGAAGGTTACGACAAATGCGATCGCGGCGAAGGCAAAGGCCATGAATCCCGCATGGACAAAGAAGATAGAGAAGACCGCGCAGAACGTATGGTCGAGCGTATGTCAAAACGACTGGAGCTGAGTGACGAACAACAAGTATCAATGAAAAAATTGTTTGATGAGCAGAACGCACAACATCAGACAATGCGAACTGAGATGCAGAGCTTCCATCAAGCAATGCGCAACCTTGATCCCGCTGCAGCAGATTATGATAAAAATCTGGCAGAAACAAAACGTATAGCGGCAGATCTGGCCATCAACAAAGTGGATCAGAAAGTCAGCATGAAAGCTGAGTTGAGTAAGATTCTAACCGCAGAGCAGCTCAGCAAGTTTGAAGATATGCGCGAACGTCATGGTGAAGGTCATGGCCATAAAGGCGATAACGACCATAGAGGCGACAAAGGCGACCGTAAAGATAAGGGCGATAACGCGGAATAAAGGTAACAATAAACCACAGCCTGAAAACGACTACTGCCACACAACGAAAAAGGCCTGGAAAATTCCAGGCCTTTTTACGATCAACTTATTTCAGAGCGGCACAGTTAAGAACAACACACCCTGCCAGGGGTCAGACTTTTACTTCCGCTTTTTTATCTACCAGAACTACGGGTTCTTCAGGATCTGCAAAGATAATTTCATCGGCAGGGTCATGCTTACCCATCAAACGTGGACGTTCAATCAAGAAGTAAAGCACTAGCCCGATAACCACAGCAAATACCGTTGATTTAGGGTCAGGCATTGCCAGCGTTACCGCAACGATACCCGCCACACCACGCTCAGCGGAGTTCTTCAGCTGCTCCATACCTACCATGATGCAGATATAAGCCGTCAGCACTAACGTGAGTGACAATGCGATAGGCAAAACAGGCTTAAATAGTGTCACCAGCGGTAACAAGAACAGTGCGACTAAACCGGTAATCCAGAAGGTACCACCACCACTATAGATAGAGTCCATCGACTTACGACCCATAGCATAACGCTCGGCAACGGTAGCATGCGCGGCAGTCCACAGAGGGCCGGCCAAACCAGGCCACGGAGCAAGAAACGCATGTATACCGTTACGCAAAGCAGTAACCAGGTGAACCCGGTCTACGTTAGTTTCAATTTTTTCATCGTCACGTAAGTGATCAATACGCTCAACCAGTGTAAAACCAACAATGATGTCACCAAAAGCAATAACATAAGCGATGATTGCCGTTGGTACAGCCAACAAATAAACATCCCATTCAGGAAAGCCTGTGGAAAAGACCAGATAATCCCACATCAGTGAAAAGTTTGGATTAGTAATGCCCCATTCAATCTCTGGCATTGGGTACTCACCCACACCCCAGCCAATAACCATGGCAATCAACATGCCCGGCACCATGCCGAAGTTAGCAATCTTTTTAGCCAGTGGATTGCTGTCCACTACATTTTTAAATGATAGTGAGAACAGAATATAAGCAGAGATGATGGAGCCAAAGAGCAGTGAATACGGCGTTGCATCAATACGTCCGCCCACTTTCAACTCACCCATCAGTGCCGCGATACCCGCACCAATAATAATGCCTGACTTCAACGAGTTAGGAATAACCTCGACCAGTTTAGAACCCCAGCCGGTAACCCCAAGAATCAGAAAGATTAATGTCACTTCAATCTGTAGCGCAAACAACGCTTTAATAGCTTCTGGCCCAGGCTCAAAGCCATTCAGGTAAAGCAGTACAACCGGTATCGCTGCCGTAATCCAACCGGGCACCAAAGGTACACCGAGCAACGCAGGCAAAATATAACCTACACCTGCTACAAACGTGAATGCTAAGGCGGCTTCATACGGCATGCCTAAGTACTTTTCTAGTAGTGGGATCATTGCCAACCCCACCACGAACATCACTAACCCCTGAATAACCTCAGGCATTTCAATGCGGTAATGAACAACCGGTAAACGAATTTTAAAAGGTCCAAAACCCCAATATGGGTGTTCTTCGCCATGAGGTCTTTGTATTAGCGCCATACACTTCACCTAGCAAGATTTGGGCTCATCACTCCCAAACAACTCCTACTAGTTATTCCGGATGACATAGAGCTGTGAAAACCTCGCTACGTTATTCTTTTGCGGTGCAACAATCGATACTTCATCAGGGTACTTTAGTATCGAATTTAGACTAAAGAATTACGGGTATAACCCTATTTATAAGAAAATAACCTAAAAGTATTACATGTAAATACATTATTTATAATGGAATATACTTATTCTATTAAATAATACCAGCTCTTGTTTAACGCGCATCTGAGCAAAAAAAAGCCCGCTGAGCGGGCTTTTAAAACTAGACGTTAATCACACTCAGACTTTAAATTTCCCTAATTCAACATCCTGTCTAGTGGTTAAATCAACCATAGAAACACACAGCTGCTCCTGACTTTTCGCTCCGTTTGATACCGACTGGCTGATATCACGGATATTCGAGGTATTGCGGTTTATTTCCTCTGCCGTCGCACTCTGTTCTTCTGCCGCCGTTGCGATCTGAACAATCATCTGATTAATCTCGATGATACTGTCACGAATCGTAATTAAGACTTCATCAGCTTCGCTGGACGCTGTCTGAGTATCGCTGGCTTTTTGGCGACTGTTCATGATGATTTTCTCAGCATTGCGTACACCTAATTGCAGCTGATGGATCATCTTTTTAATCTCTTCTGTTGATTGCTGGGTGCGTGAGGCCAATGCCCGCACTTCATCAGCCACTACAGCAAAACCACGCCCTTTATCACCTGCACGCGCCGCCTCAATGGCCGCATTCAAGGCCAGTAGATTGGTTTGATCAGCGATACCGGTAATCACCGTTAAAATAGACTCGATATTGTCGCTATATCCAGCCAACTCATTAATAGTGTGCACGACTTCATCCATTTCGCTTGTCAGCGAAGCAATCTCGCGCGTAGTTTTTGAAACAACAGCAACACCCTTAGAGGCTGCCACATCAGCCATATGAGCAGAATCGGCTGCTCTTTGTGCATTAGATGCTACATCTTGAGCAGTAGCAGACATTTCATGCATCGCCGTGGCGAGCTGATCCAATTCGAATAACTGGGTTTCAAGCTTCACAGCAGCTTCGGATGCAGACTCTGCTGTCAAATCAGTATCCGACTGAATATCCCGAGACATCTCTTTTACGCGTATTATTAAGCTTTGCAAATAATCAATAAACTGATTGAAATCAGTCGAAACCTGACCAAATTCATCGGTACTGTTAACCGCCAAACGTTTAGTCAGATCTCCCTCACCCCGATTAATTTCTTGCAGCGACTCACGCAATTTTTGTAACGGTAAAAGCTGGCGCGAGACCGTAAAGTAAAGCGCTAACGAACACAGCAATGCACTGGCAAGGGTTCCAATTAACGCAGTCCAGCCAAATTGGTTGGCTTTAGCCATAACTTTGCTCTTATCTAACACCACCCCAATATACCATTCACTACCATACAAACCTTTCAGCTCATGAAAAGCGGTAAAGACTGTTTTTCCATCTATCTCAGTTTCTTGCAGTGTCTCGGATAACACAGGAGTCGCTTGCCCGAACAACTTAGCGATCGACTCACCGTTTAGTGATTCATTAGGATGGCTAATAATATTACCTTCGCTATTGAGCAAAAAGGCATAACCTGTTTTATGAAAATTAAGCGTATTCACTGCATCAGAGACAGTTTTTAAACTCAAATCACCGCCAAAGGCGCCTTTAAATACACCTTTATCATAAAAATTAGCGACGGCTGAAATCAGAATTTCTTTAGTAGCGGCATCAGCATAAGGATCGGTCAACACCGCCCGCTTATGATTTTTTGCGTAGGGATACCACGGACGTTTTCTGGCATCCCAATTCTCTGGATTCCATGAAGGGTCATTTGTAATACGCTGTCCATCGATATCCAGCCCGCCGAAAATCAAAATGAATTCCTTTTTCAATAGCGGTGTATCAAACGTCTGCTGGATCGTTGAACTGTTCAAATTCTCGTTCATTATTTCAGACATCATATCAATCAGAACTAACTTACCATTCAGCCAGTTCGTGACCTGCAAACCTAACGCCCCTGTAGCTTCATGTGTGCTTTGCTCTGTTTTTTCATACAAAGCATCGCGTACGGTGTTGTACTGTATCCATGAGAAAAGCGCGAAGGCTATCAATACTATAGACGAAGCCAGCAATGCTACTTTATGGGAAACTTTCATTTATATGATCTCTATAATGTCTACTAATATTTTTATGACTTAATAAGCAGAAGCAGCAAGCCTAATTAATCAGCCCTTCAACCGGTGATTAAACCAAAGTATAGACACGAAATCAAAAACCAGAAATATTATTTTTTAAAAGAGCATTCCTTGTAATATCTTTAATCGTCGGCGTTCCTGCCAACGACATGGTTACCTCCAGCTCTTCACGTAACACTCTAAGCATATGTGCAACACCCAATGCACCCGCCACGGCCAACGCATACAACTGAGGGCGCCCGATCAAGACCGCATCTGCACCTAGTGCCAGTGCTTTAAAAACATCCGTACCGCGCTGTATACCGCCATCCATGAACAGCGGAAAATCTTTCCCTACGGCCTTCCGTACTAAGGGCAACATCTCCACCGCCGACGGCAAACAGTCCAACGTACGTCCGCCATGGTTCGAGACGACGACACCCGCCAGACCCATCTCTGCAGCATATAAAGCATCCGCAGGGTTCAACACGCCCTTAAGTACAATCGGCAATGTTGTGTGCTGCTTCAACCAGTGAATATCCTGCCACACCGGCGCTTCACTCATCATGCCCTGAAAAACGATACTCTCACTCGCGTCAAACTGCTGAGAAGGCAGTGGCGGGCGGTTTTTCAGGTTTACCGCTTCAACCCCCTTCGGCAACTGAAACCCGGCACGTTGTGCGCGATTTCTGATGCCATGCAGCGGCGCATCCACCGTAATAACCAACGCTGTATAGCCTGCCGCTTGGGCACGCTTCACTAACGCCAACGTAAAGTCACGGCTGTGTTGAAAGTAGAGCTGAAACCATTTGGGCGAATCCAGTTCAGCGGCTATGGCCTCGATCGACTCCGACGCCAAGGTACTGACAATCATGCCTGTTTCCAAAACGCTGGCGGCCTGCGCCATGGCGAGTTCCCCCTGAGGATGCACTAACTTTTGAAAAGCGACCGGCGCCAACAGTATCGGATGACGAAGCGCTTCTCCCAATAAGGTTGTATGAGTGCCACCTGCCGTACAATCCTGCAAAACACGTGGCAGAATCATCAGATCATCCAACGCACGACGATTACGTTGCAAGGTTATTTCATCCGCCCCGCCACCTTGAATATATTCAAAAATAGCCGGCGGGATGTGGTGTTTCGCATAGCGCTCATAATCGGCAACACTGACCAAATCGGCAGGCACAGCGGTGAGTGGTGGTAACGCTTTATCGATCATAGGAAGCCATTTTGTAAGTTATGCATCCGCCCATTGGCGAATCAGATTTTGGTATACGCCCGACAACCGCGTCACATCCTGATGCTCATGACCATGCAGTGAGGTAAGCGACTGGATGCTCTGGTCGAGACCAAACAACATCTCCCGCTGTTCGTTACTACGCACCATACTTTGCAACCAGAAAACCGCAGACACCCGCCTTCCGGCGGTAACTGGCATCACCTGATGCAGGCTGGTTGACGGATAAAGAATCATATCGCCTGCGGCTAATTTCACGCACTGCGAACCGAAATGGTCTTCTATCTGTAAGTCACCTCCCTCGTACTCATCAGGATCACTTAAAAACAACGTTGCCGAGAGGTCGGTACGTAGTCGAATCGTGGTGCCCGGAATAACCCGAATCGCATTATCCACATGCGAGCCATACGTCTCCCCCACGCTATAACGGTTAAACATCGGCGGAAATATTTTTTGCGGTAACGCCGCCGAAATAAACACAGGATGGCGCGCCAGCGCATCAAGAATCAGGTCACCAATTTGTTGAGTAAGCGTGCCGTCCTGAGGCAGTTGCTGATTATGCTTAACACGGCGAGCTTGCTGCCCGGCGGTGATTTCACCGCCTTGCCAATCGGCCTCATCCAGATGCAGCCGTATCTGCTGCACCTGTTCAGGCGTAAATACTTTACGAATAGGAATCATCAAAAGCAGCTCTGTAAAAAAGCGCAAAGAGCCAACAAGGCCCTTTGCTATTAACGTTAAAGCCAGACCCTGGAGCCTAGAACTTATAGGTCACACTAACGTTTGCAGAACGGGCATCACCGAGATAAACGATACTGCCGCCACGGTAAACAGCGGTGTAATAATCTTCATCGGTGAGGTTCTGAATATTGGCACGCAAGCTGAGTTGCTTATTCACCTGATAAGCAGCAAACACGTCGTACACCGTGTAATCCGGCAATTCGATGCTATTAGCCGCTGCATCCGGCTGGCCGCCATAAATTTCACTGGAGTAGGTAACGACACCCCCCACCGCCAGTTTTGGCGTTGCCTGGTAGCGTAACTGTAGATTGGCACTGTTATCGGCGAAGTTGGCTTTTCGCTCACCCACATTTGCCTCATCGTGAGATTTCAGTATTTCAGAATCCATTATCGCCACACCCAACTGAGCACTCAATTTTGGTGTGATATTACCGGACAAACCTAACTCGATACCTTCGACACGGTTTCTACCTGTATTGAGGCTACCACCGCTAACGTAAGAATCGTTGCCACCTTCGATCACATCATCTTTAGTGGTGCGGAAAATAGCCGCCGTTAATAGTAGTTTTTCATCCATAAGATTCCACTTTGTGCCGATTTCCAGGTTAGTGGATTGCTCAGGATCTGCGCTTTTATAGTTACCCTCATCATCGGTACACAAGCCACCGTAACCACAATTGGTACCGGCATCGGCTTCACCCCCATTGATATTAGAGGAGGTGCCCCAACTCGCATAAACGTTACCATGCTGCCAGGGCGAAAACACCACACCCAGGTGACCATTCAAGAAGCCATCACTGTATGAGTAGGTGGTTTCGGGTGTCACTACGCCGCTTCGGCTGGTACTTTCAGCGGCCCACAGTGAGTAATTGAAATAATCATAGCGCACGCCACCAAACACTTCCCAGTCATCATTCAGCGTGACGGTATCCATTAGATAAGCCGAAACAGTATCCATAGAAAGCTCGGTTTCCCCTGCATTTTTACTGTAAGAGCCGACCCAACTGGCGTTATCCGTATTATAAGGATCAATAGTGACGCTGTCGGTGGTCACACTGTAGTCACCGGCCTTGGTTTCTTCATTGGCATATTCGACCCCGGCAATAATAGTATGACGCTGGCCATTTAGGTTTTTATCTATGATCAGATTGGTCTGGTTACCCAGATAATCATTCTCCTGCCACCCCGTAAAAGCCCTCAATCCGCCAGTAAAACGGCTGTCGTAGGCAGAAATAATATAATCATTGCTGGTTGAGCCGAGTCTTGTTTTGTTTTCTAAACGAATTTCATCAGTGATATCCAGGTCCAGCTTCAGCGTTCCGATGTCTGCCTGTGTTTTCTGAAAATCCAATCCGTCTTGGCCAACATACTGTCGCTCTGTGTCGATCACACCCGTTGTCCGATCTAATGCGGTTCCTGCATCGGTTTTATCATCACCTTCAAAGTGATACAAATCGGCGGAAACTTTAAGTTTATCGGTTGCCTGATACACGCCCGATATGAGCACACCTTGACGATTCTCTTTTGCGGGCGCACGATCAGGAATATCCGCATCGGTGTATAATAAGTTCAAACGAACCGCCAGATCATCATTGATAACCCTGTTGGTATCTAACGTGCCACGTTTATACTTATCAGATCCTAAGCCACCTTCAAGCGTGGTAAAATCTTCTTCCATAGTCGCTTTTTTGGTCACACTGTTAACCGCACCGCCTGTAGAACCACGACCGCCAAACGTTGAACTTGGACCTTTGGATATTTCAATTTGTTCCAAAGCGAATGTTTCACGGGTAATCAGGCCCGGTTCTCGTAAACCATCGGTATACACATCGCTACGTGCTTCATAACCACGGATAATATAACGATCACCAAAGGAGTTACCGCCTTCACCTGTTCCTAATGTGATACCCGGCTGAGCACTCAGAATATCCTTCAGCTCAGTCTTCCCTGATTCCGCAATTGCCTCTTTTGTTATCACAGTCATCGTCTGCGGGGTATCGGCAATATCACGTGTCTGGCGGGTATCTGACAGCCGTTTGGCTTTATAAGGCGCATCTGGCTCAGCATACGGATTAGCATCCGCCTTAATAACACCTTCCTCAACAACCAGGGTATCGAGTGTCACGCCAGCCGCATGAACAGGCCCGATCATTGCTGCAGAAATAGCCAACGCTAAGGTACCGGCCATTGAGGCGTACTGCCCGTCTTTCCAATCTTTACCCCGTATTGAATTTCGCAACGTTGCAATATCACCCTGCTTAATAACAGACATAGAAGTTTTCCTTTCGTTTTTATACAAGATTAATATTCCGACACCCAAAAAAAGGCCAAGCAGTCCCGCTAACCGCTTTTTGGGGGCCATTTAAATTTCTATTGATTGATTGAGCGTTTTATTGAGAGTTGCTTAACCCTGTTAGCGCATAGCGTTTAGTTCAAACGATATCGGGATGTTAATCAGCAACTCAGCTTGCTTCATCTCTGCCGGAAACGCGGGTAAGCGCCGGGATTTTTTCAGCATACGCAGCACCGCTTCATCTAAACGCGGATAACCAGAACTTGATTTTATCTGTGCTGCTGATACCCCGCCAAAACGATCCACTACAAACGAGAGTAGAACAATGCCTTCCTCTCCTTTTCTGCGTGATGCTGTCGGATAACGTTTATTTTTTGCCAAGGTTGCCGCCAACAAGGCAAAGTAAGATCGTTCGGCTCCGGGATTTCCACCTGTCGTTTGAGCGTCGCTAACACCGCTCGATATCTTCTTTTTCTCTTTTGTCTGCGATATGGAAATGGGCGCCTGCTGATTCGAAGGGGGAGAATCAACAGGCGCTTTTTTACTCTTTACTTGCACTGGTTTTTTTTCAGTGTCGATCGCCTTTTTCACCTTTAGCGCCACCTTTTGTTTTGGCGGCTCAGGAACAACTTCCTGCTTAATAGGCTCAGGTTCTCTTTCTAACTCGCGCTCTGGTTCAGGTTTTTGCGGTTCGTCTTTTGGCTGTTCTTTTATCCGTTCTGTCGGTAACTCTTCCGTGGTATTGAGCGCGTCACCCAAATTACCGAGCATGCCTAAGTCAACTTCTACCCCTTGCTCGCCTTTATCTTTTGCCCCTTCAGTCGGCGTTGCAGCGAAAAATAACCCCAGCGCCAGCACATGCAACAGCGCAGCACAGATAAAAGCCAACCACCCATGGCGTGCTGCAATCATGCTTCACCTACCTGAACCCGACGAGTGGCTAACGACACACGGCCTAACCCTGTCGCTTTAATCTGGCGTAATACGGTTTGTAAAGCATCGACAGGCAAACCCGCATCCACTTTTACCAGTACAACAAACGCATCAGGTTTTATTGCCTTGGAAAAAGCATCCAGCAAGCCTGACACCAACCCGGCCTCATCAACATTCTGATTATCCAGATATAACAAGCCATCCACAGTGACTATCAATGTAATTCCGTCCTCCGCTTGACGGGTTTCACTGAATGATTCAGGCGGTTGCACACTCACCGCATCAGAGCTCTGAATTTGTCCGGCGACCATGAAAAAAATCAACATCAGAAATACAACATTTATTAAAGGGATCAAGTTATCGTCACTGCTCTGTGCTTTTTTAGCGCTTGATGCACTCAATACCGACTGTCCGAATAACACTCTGCTCATGGCAAAACACCCGCCAGCGAAACATGCTGAGCACCGGCCTGCTTGAGATTATCCAACAGGGTAATCATCGTCTGCGTCATCACACCCGGCGCTACTTCAATCGCAAAAACAGCCTCAGGAGCGTCCAAAACCAGAGCGTGCAGCGCAACCGCATCCTGCATCTGATAACGTTGCCCTCCGTGCTCGATTAAGCCCTGATCAGAGATCAAACGAAGTCTATGCACTTCAGAAGACGTATTGTTACTTGCCTGCGCAGCAGAAAGATCTATCTGTCGCCACTGCATAAAACTAGACGACAACATAAAGAACAGCAGCAGAATAAACACCACATCAATCAACGGCGTTAGACTGATCGCCTGACGACGACGTACTGGCTGCAGATCAAGCTGCACGCTTTAACTCCTCATGCTCAAGCCGTTCGATTACAGGTATTTTAACGGCCGTAAAAACTTGGGTAACAGAATCATTCATTAACGCCGCAACCCGTTCAACTTTGCGTTCTAACCAGCTATGTACCACCACGACCGGTATAGCCACCGCCAACCCGACGGCAGTGGTTAACAGGGCTTGCCAGATGCCGCCCGACAACACCGAAGGATCCACCTGATTGCCCGCTGCTTCCATTTTCTGAAACGCAGTAATCATGCCCAACACCGTTCCTAACAAGCCGAGTAAGGGGCTTAATGTTGCGATGACTTCGAGCGGCCGTAACAGCCCACGCAATTGATTCAGGCGTAAGGCCGCCACACGATCCAGCTCATCTTTAAGCAGATTCATATCTTCACGAACGTTCAAAACGCCTCGCATGGCGATAAATACCAACTCAGAAACAGGCCGACTGCGCTTTAAAACAACCTTGGCCTGTACATGCTCACCTTCCCGCCATAACATCAACGCCTGCTGAACATCACGCTGGCTTTCAGGCCGCAACAGCGCAAACTGCCAACATTTAATCAATACAATACTCAACGCTATCACCGAAAAGCCCAATAGAATCCACACTACCGGCCCACCGACCAGCAAGAATCCCTGCGCCTTTTCAAGCAGGGAAGGAGCTTCCTGAACGCTCTCAAGCAGAGTAGGCGCCGCCTGAATCAGCGCAGCCATTGCATCACCCTTATCCAACATCACACTTGAACCCAGCTCAGCCGGGACAATCAATTCCGCTTCAACACTCACAAACGACACCTAAGTAGTAACTAAATTCAATTAGCAAATGATAATGATTAGCGTTTAGATTATCAAGAGCATTAATATATAAATGCTTTAAATGAATTAAAAAAAGAGAGAGAGGGTTACTGATGGCGAGCTACAGATTACAGATGTGCAGAAGTAACATTTTTTAAGCAGGGACATAGATGGCGGCGTGCTCTACCCGTCCATCTTATTTGCATTAAAATATCGCCTCACATATCAAGGCACATGACACTTGAAAGAAGACTGTAATAGCCTGATGATATGCATGACAAAATGTAACTACCACTAAGGAGAGTAGAGATGCCGGCAACTACGAGTAAAAACAAAAATGATGAATTGGCGGCCAGCAAGGAGGCCGTATTGAGTGCTTACGATAAATTAATGGAGGCAAAAGAGCATTTTAAGTTGGCTGCTGATGCGGCAGGTCTGGATATAAAAGATGAAGCCACCGAGCAATTACTTAAAGGCCGCGCCAAAACAGAAGAGCTCGGCGAGCAAGCCTCTGTTTTTATCCGCGAAAAGCCTCTCGCTACGTTAGGTATTGCCTTTATTACCGGCTTTGTCATTTCTCAATTATTTTCACGTAAATGATCGAGAACCCTGATACAGCAAAACAGCATGACAGCGCTGAAAAATCCGGGCAGTTGGATGAGTTACAAGTATGGGCAAGCTGGCTACAGCAAGCGACGGCTACCGGCTCCGATATTTTTCAGTTATTACAGCTTGAATTGCGACTGGCTATTTCTGATAGCCCACGCTTATTCGCACTAGCGCTGCTGTTTATTCCGATGCTGATGCTGACATGGATTGGTTTTAGTACGTTGCTCGCATGGCTGGTTTATCTAATAAACACATCAGTTACACAGGGTTTACTCGCGTTTTTTATTATCCAGTTTTTGGGCTTGGTGAGTATTATCATGGGTTTGAAACATTATAAGAAAAGCCTGACCCTACCACTCACCAGGCAACATATTCGCCAGCTTGTCAGAGGCCAGAGCAGTGACACGTAAATCCTTGTGTCGTGATATTCAATCCGTACACCAACGCTTGAATCTACGTCAGGAGCAATTTCAGTTGGCTAACGAGCAATCAAAAGCAGCCCTGAAAAAGACCAGCCCTTATTTAATAATAGGTATTGGCCTGTTAGCCGGCGTAGTGACGCATGTCATTGGTTGGCGCAAGGCTTATACAGTTGTTAACACTAGTTTTAGCTTTTATCCCTTTCTGCTACGTTCCACCCGTCGCTTAATGAGTATGCGTAATGATTAATACTGACAGTGAGCCGGTTGTCATAAACAAGCCATTAATTACCAATGTTGCACCCAGACGCTCTGTCTATTCTGTGGCCATCTACGGGCTACTGGCGCTGGCACTTATATATACGTTGTACTTCGCCAAATCATTGTTAATGCCGATACTCGTGGCGCTGTTGTTTTCGTTGTTACTCAGTCCACTGGTGAGACTACTTAAACGCTTTTATATACCACGTACATTATCGGCAATTTTACTGCTAGCCATGGTTGGCGGGCCTGTGACAATACTGGCCATCGAGCTGGCAACACCTGCACAAAAATGGCTGGCGCAACTTCCCCAGCTGTCAACGAAGCTGACTAAAGAACTGGATAATATTAGCAAGGCTATAAATCCAGACCCTACGCCTGTAATAACTACTGAAGCATTGCCACCAAAAGAAAAGAGCTCCGGCTTGTTTGGTCTGTTCAGTAATGATGAGCCGCCAATAGTAGTAGCCACAGAAGAAAAAACCACCAATAGTAAGAGCGCACTTTCAACCCAAGTTATGCAGGGCGGCATAGAAAAAATCATCTCTATCCTGGGTGCAACTCCCGTAGTCATTGCGCAATTTGTAACGTTCGTGATTCTGGTGCTGTTTCTACTGATTTTTGGCCCTCGATTATATGACAGCTATCTGGAAATTTTCCTGTCAGAACAAACCAATCGCCGACCGGTTATGCTAATTAGAAAGCTTCAAAAAGAGTTATCACGCTATATTCTTACGGTGACTGTCATCAATACAGGGCTGGGAATGGTCACTGCAGGCGTATTTTGGATGCTGGATGTAGATGACGCGTTACTCTGGGGAGCGTTGGTTGGCTTGCTCAACTTTGCTCCGTATGTGGGCCCTATTATCGCGCTCATGATACTCAGCCTTGCGGGCATCACTCAGTACGGTATGGAGCTGGTCGCGCTGCTACCCGTCGCCATTTATTTTGGCATTAATCTGTTAGAAGCCCAATTTATAACACCAACAGTGTTGGGGCGTCACATGCGACTCAACCCATTGATATTAGTCCTGTGGCTACTTGTCTGGGGCTGGCTTTGGGGGCCCGCCGGAGTACTGCTGGCCGTTCCATTACTGGTGTGCCTCAAACTCGCTGCCGGGCAGTTGAATATAATGACCGGTTGGGTGCGGCTAATTGAAACTAGTACTAGCCCTTCTTCTGAGCCTCGCGATGAAACGCCGACCATAGAAGCCCCTCCGAAAGTATCGGGTTAAGCACCCACTATTTTAATCGAGGAGGTTCATAGGGTGTTATATACTTTTGGCAAAATAAGCCATTATTTCAGCTCTGGTCATTTCTTTTGTTTGGTTTGAAAAACAGTAATAATCAGGCCGCTGATCACTGAAATATTGCATATCCATCTTCAGCCCTTCCAGATTCTGAAATATCCCCACAGGCATATTGTAGTCACCACTTTTATTGAATTTAAAAAACAAATGCGTTCCACACTCATTACAAAAACCCCGAGAAGCCCAAGAAGATGAGTCATACATCTTTACGCTCTCTCTCCCCTCAATACTGACATTCGTTCCACACTGAACGGCAAAAAATGGCGCACCGCCCCATCTCCGGCATGAGTCACAGTGGCATACTGTAAATTTAGGATTAATAGCGTTTGCAGTTATCTCGACGGCACCACATAAACAACTTGCTTTAGCTTTTAACATTTCAAACCCGCCTTAATCGATAGATATACAGACCCTATAAAAAATCTGATTAAAAAGAAAGAGCACTCCCTGGCTCTTTCTTTGTAAGCACGGCCTGATGGCAGTTTATTCCGGTATGACTAGATTCCCTGCATCAAAAGTAATCGTATCTATTGCTGTTGCACTGATGGCAGGCAGGTTAGCCACTTGCAGCGCGCCGGCTCGGCCCTGTGCCCGTACAACCTGACTAGGCGGTAACGCCGTCGCATTTTCCAGATGGTCATACATAAGATCCAACGCCTGCTTGAAATAGTAATCCAGAGGTACATAACTCATACCTAGCGAAGCATAGAGCTGATTGAGAGCATCCAGATGCTGGGCGTTGGTGATTTCGTAGTATTTGAGCTGGCTTTGCGCGCCTTCTACCTGCTGGTTTAATGCAAGGTAAGGGCGTGATGAATGGTTCACAGGGATTAACGCATCACTGCGCCCATGCACGATAATGGTCGGTTTGTGTTGCAGATTACCATTGCCTTTTATTTGTTCGATACCTGCCATCAAACGCGTATTCAGTGAATTTTCGCTGTTATAAAACAGGTCATACCAGCACTTCGCCCCTTCAAAGTTATAGTCTGCGTTACCGTTGGCTGATGTTGCAGCGAACTGCAGAGTCGGGCCACCGAGCGCATCATCTTTAATCAGGAAGATATTAGCGGTACGAGGGATCCCACTGCTGATTGCAGCAAGGGTTTGATAGGTATCGTTAATAGCAGGCACAACAGTACCGGTCGCAACGTGAGCCATGCTGATGTTACAGAGGTTATCCACCACCGAGCTTCTTGAATACGCATTACCATACGTGGCAAGCAGTGATTGAAACAGATCAACACCTGCATAACCCACCAGTAACTTATCAGAATCCGGCAGATAACCCGCGGCATTCAGTTTTTCGCGCGCTTCAGCTCCCTGCTCTTCATAAGAACCTTTTTGCAGGTATCCGGCGGCCACTAAAGCATCGCATCGCGCGTTAACCGGGCCACGTAGTTCGCTAAATAAAGCACCCGTATTACTCACAGCTTTGCTCGCACAGGCGGCATACATTTCAGCAATAACAAAATATTCGTAAGCAGGTTTGCTATGCGCGGTGAATAATGGATTAGCCCCCATTTTAATCCCAAAGCTTTGTGTCGCCGTTGCCGGATTAATGTTCGGCTCACCGACCACAACGGCATCAATTAAGGATTCGGTATCGGCTTCCGCTGCTTTCAGTGCAGCCGCACCTCCATTAGAAACACTGGCCGCAATCACTAAAGTATTGTCAGCGCTGAAAGGCTGATCAAACTGAGTACTGAGCTGCTGCAGAGCAAACTTAACGGCTTGCAGCGTATGTAAGCCCCAATCCTTCTCACTATTTTTTTGTGAGTGGGCATGTTTAAACGCATAGCGATTTGGTTTTGCCGCTATGTAATTATCAAGCGCTGTATCGGTTGGAAGTGTGACGCCCGCGTATTCATCATCACCAAGAGCCATGCTAACGCTTTCTTGTGTGGGCACACGAAATGTTAACTCATCGGTTGTCGCCAGATCTTTAGCCTGCATTTGCAGGCCGTAGGATTTCATCTGGCTCAGATCGACAGCGCCCGTACCTTTGTTAGCGTCGGTATAAGCAACGGCACAGCCTTTTTTTAATCCCCATGCCCCGGCGGTAGCCATTGCACCGTATACACCGCGTGATCCTGATGAAGGCGCAGCAATAATGCAGGGATTGTTTACATCAAAGCTATCGGGCACCTGTACCATTACAATAGCGCGGTTGATCCCTTTACCGACATAAGCCAAATACTCATATCCTGCATAGGTGGTATCATCCATAGGCCCGTAAAGCCTGCCAAACCCCCCGGTATCACTTTGATCTACTAAGCCTGTATAACTAAGATAGATGTTATGGCGTCTTAATTCTGCAGCGCTAGGATTAGCCGCATCGGCATAAAAACCAGCCGGTGGGGTCTGAAAGCCAGACAGGCCAAAGCCGCCTAAAAGCCCATCCGTTTTACCATCATAATAATTAGATACAACCTCCCCCAATGTAAACGGTATGCCAGTAGTTGCAGTGGTGATAAGTGAGCTGGAGTTACAGCCGGATAAAACGACACATAATCCGATCACGGGAGCCGAACGCCCGATCCATGGAGTCATAATTCTTTTCACGTGAATACCTCATTTTTTGTTTTTAAAGATGTTTCTGTCGATGGGTTCCTGCACAAAAAATAAATCTAAAACTAATTATCAGACCAACTTTTAGAAAAAGTAACATTATCAACATACCCTAATTCCGTAGATAAAAAAGTATCAGGAACAGTACCAATAATTTTTTAAATCAGATTTCCCACACCGCCAGCTCAATTCATAATCACAACAATTTATGTGTTTACTGTGAACGCAACAAACGGCAAGGACAGATGAAGGAAACGGTCTTGCTAATGAGTTTATGATTGGCTGCTCACATCATAGCGGGTAAGAATAATTTTGGCTTTTTTACTTAAGAAGGCCAGCATCTAACACCTATACAACCATTGAAGACAATTAAATCATCTATGCAGCATGCTGGGTGGCGATGTTTCAACTGCCGGTACGATCCTTACCCTGGATGGCCAAGGACTCGACGACCAGTTATGGTTTTATACCATTGCAGATATTCTGGCTTTCGGTAGTGACTTCACCGTTGATGTGGTCAATGTTAATACTAACGCTAGCGTGTACTGGAATTCATACAACGGTTATATCACTTCGGGCAAGGTTCGGACGTGGTTGGTACGCTTCTCGCGGATAATTATATCATGGTCGGTGCAAACGCCAACGTGAGCGCTATAGGAACTTCTTGTGGTGCGGTCTATTTTGCTACTTCATACGTTACGGCTGGCGATAGCGCGGAAATCGGCGAACTGGGCTGTGATCCAACAGTAACAGTATCGGAACCTTACAGTTTACTGATCGGCAATGCCGCCATCGTCACTGGCTGGTAGCATCGGTTTAACGATTGTTAGTGCGGGTTTACATCGTCGCTATCAAGCCAATACAACGATAAAAAAACGGGCATTATCCTTTTTAACTCCGTGAGCGACGAGCGTTCAAGGACACACGCTTGATCTTACTCAAAACAGCATTTAAGTGATGCCATTACCCAACTTATTTATGGTATTAGAGGAACGAGCGCTGGTGTTGAATAATGTTGAATAAATTCGTGGGGGGGCCCTCAGTTGTACACTGATCCCGTTTATTTTATAGCAGCCTTTCTGGTATCGATTACCCCAACAGCTGGCGTGCTGCTGGAGCAAGAACTATATTAATGCGGTCTCTGTGTTAAACAGTTTTAGTAGTCTTTCTAGTACGTCGGCGCTTGATGAATCCGAAACTCATCAGGCTCAGACCAGATAGCAACAGGGTATATGTCTCTGGTTCAGGAATCTCATTTGATTGGCAGCCTTCGCCACCGACAATGGCACCAGCATGGATGGCCACAAACGAGGTGGTCGAATAAACGCCGCCGCAAGTCTCACCAAAAGTAGAGGCAGCGCTCACGGTCGCATGGGCATAGACGTCGACGTAGGTATCGGCAATGATGGTTCCCACAAGGTTGGTACGATCATTTATATCGGCGCCAGCACCGACAGAAACGTAACCACCAGGAGAGGCGACGCTCCCGACGTTCCACCACACTTCAGCGTTGTCAAATATGTCGTTGACAACTTCGACCGTTGTAACGCCACCGAAGGCTAAAATATCGCTGATGTTGAAGACCCACATTGCGTCAGATTGGGACTGAGCATCTAAAGTCAATGTTGTACCTGCGGTTGTGGACCAACTGGCTGCGCTGTATATGCCTGCGTAGAAGGTGCTATCAACAGTCATCGTCGCCGCCAGAGCTGTCCCCGTCCCCATGGCTGTGAGCGCGGCTTTTGCATCAATCAGATCATTGGTCGCCTCAGCCATATCGTCTGTGATCGCCTGCTTGACCGAATTAAGATAGGCGGTATCTGTATCGACAGCGTCGCTGGCTACTTTGTTAGATGATGCAGATGCCGCTGCAACACTGCCCGCGCCCACTTCCCAGCTGCCGTCAAGGACCGCGTTTGCGCCAATCGTGCCATCCAGACCCGATATAAAGTTGCCGTTAACCGTGGACGAGTCGCCCATGGTGCCAACCCCGCCTACCTCTAAATTGCCGTAGACTTTCGTGTTTGCGGTTGCCGTGCCAGCTTCAATCGATTGCGCATTACCGGTTACGGTAGCGCCATCGCCAAGCGTCAACACATCACCGGAGCGATAATCGCCATTGATGGTGGAGCCGTTACCTGTTGATGCGTAAGTTTTGGCGATTACGTTGCCGTGTACAATGGAATGGTCGCCCCCAGAATTATAGGTATTAGCCAGAACGGTGAAGTCCGCTGCTGAACCTATCAATCCTGCTGACGCGGATCCACAAAAGACGGCAGCCAATAATGGTACCGCACATATAGCTCGTTTCATAAAAATTCCTTTTTCTTCTATACCTTCGCACATTATTACGCTTAGGCAATGAGTAAAAGTGACATGCAACCACTTAGTGACATGTAATCACTTAGTGACATTTAATCACTTAGCACGAGTTTATGCATATTTTATACCAAGAAAAGATTATGCAATTAATACAATAGGTTGTATTTTATGATAAATTTTAAATGCAGATGTGTCAAAAAAGTGATGTAAAAAAAACTGACAATTCAAAAAAACCACAATTTCCGTAGCGACAATCCCCGCCGCACCCCATAAACACTACCGACCGAGCAAGAATAGCCAGCCTATAACCTAACCTAAAAAAGCGAATACTTAAATAATCGCGCCTAAATGTGTAAAAAAAACTGACATTCGTCAACAAAACTATCATATATGGATTGCTTAACTACACCAGCATCTGCATTACTCATTGAACACTCAAACCACTCCCCACTCGCTACCGTTGTTGAAGACACATCAGACTGAATACCAAAGGGTATAATTCCAGCATTAGCCAAACCAGCCATAAACCAAGAATTTTTCCATTATCTATATACTCAAATTTTTATTTTGGACTACTGACATCAAACAAATATCAAAACAGCTTTATGTGTTGTTCATAATTAAAGTCAATCATACTGACGTCTATTTTTGAGACCATTAAGATACAGAAAATAACCGGATGGATAAAATTAATCCTTTAATATCAATAAGTTAAAAATACATTTGTCAAATAAAATTGGATTGTAAAAAACTAACATATTATCGCCTCTTGACGACTGTCAGTAATGCAGAATTATGGCGCTTTCAAACGGATGAAATGTCAGTTTTTTTACATTCTCCTTGCAGGAAACCCGCGGGGGAGTGGCCGCGCTATTAGCTGCGAGATGCATTAGGACTTCTATTTGAGGGAGCTACCTTCGAGCCTTAGATGTTTTCGCACCTACCTTTTTTCGGCTAGACAACCTATAACGGTAAAAAATCACGCATCAAAAATGACACCATAGCCACTAATGTCAGATTTTTTTACATCTATATTTTCCTCAATTATTCCTCATAAATTATTTATGAGACTCTATTCGAGGATTATTTTTGTTACTGATTGAAATAAGTTTGAATGCCTTTTTTCAAGCTGTAGTTGAATTTCCATTAGCAAAGAGAGAGACAAAGAAAGAGAGAAAGAGAGAATCAAAAGACTAAGGGGGCTTAAGGAGACTCCCTCATCAACTCCATGCGATGCATCGAATTGACAAAGGGAGGGGGGCAGATTAAAGAAAACTAACTATTTATTACTTAATAACTTTATTGTTCTTTGACACATTATACCTAACACCAACACCCCATTTTATTCTGTTTTTTCAAACATCAGGTCCCACATTCCGTGCCCAAGGCGTTCGCCTCGTTTTTGGAATTTAGTCACGGGGCGCCATTCTGGCTGAGGTGAATATTGGCCTTCACCCATTTTATTGGTGTAGCCATCAGCCGCGCTCATGATTTCCATCATGTGCTCAGCGTAATTTTCCCAGTCTGTCGCCATGTGAAAGTAACCACCGATTTTTAACTTTTTACGCAGGTTTTGCGCAAAGTCCGGCTGTACTATTCTACGTTTGTGGTGACGTTTTTTGTGCCACGGGTCTGGAAAAAACAACTGCAACACATCCAGGCTATTGTCGGGAATACACTGTGCCAGCACGTCTATCGCATCTTCCGCATAAACGCGGATATTGGTTAATCCGGCGGCGTTGGCGTGGCTCAATAAACTACCCACACCCGGGCTGTGTACTTCGATACCAATATAGTTTTTTTCCGGTTCGTGGCTGGCCATTTCGATAAGGGATCCGCCCATACCAAAACCGATTTCCAGCACCACAGGCGCTTCGCGACCAAACACTTCGCTGAACACGATAGGGCCGTTTTTAACGTCTAAGCCCATGACCGGCCACACATCGTCCAATGCCTTTTGCTGGCTTTCTGTTGTCCTGCCGGCGCGTTTTACAAAACTGCGCACGGTGCGCATATGCTTCTGTTCTTCTATCATTACCCATCACTATTTGCTTTTATGTTTAACCAATAATGCCTTCGAGTGGCGAGGAGGCACTTGCATATCTTTTGCGCGGCATACGTCCAGCCAAAAAGGCTTCGCGACCGGCTTCTATTGCTTTACGCATGGCCGAGGCCATGAGAATCGGGTTACGAGCGCCTGCAATGGCGGTATTCATCAACACGCCTTCACAGCCCATTTCCATCGCAATAGCGGCATCTGATGCAGTACCGACACCGGCATCAACTAAAATAGGCACGTTCGCAGCTTCCATAATCAGTTTGATGTTATGCGGATTGAGTATACCCAGACCAGAACCAATCAACGACCCCAGAGGCATGACTGCAACACAGCCCATCTCTTCCAGTTGTTTAGCGACTATCGGGTCGTCATTGGTGTAGACCATCACTTTGAAGCCATCTTTGACTAAAATTTCAGTGGCTTTGATAGTTTCTACAATATTCGGGTAGAGTGTTTTTTGATCACCTAATACTTCTAGCTTGACCAAATCATGTCCGTCCATCAATTCACGCGCTAAACGGCAGGTACGTACGGCATCTTCTGCGGTATAGCAACCAGCGGTGTTTGGTAGGATGGTGTATTTATCGGGTGTAATGATGTCGAGCAGATTCGGTTCATCGGGGTTCTGGCCGATGTTGGTACGGCGTACCGCTACGGTCACAATTTCCGCTCCGCTGGCTTCGATGGCCAAACGTGTTTCTTGCATATCTTTATACTTGCCGGTTCCTACCAACAAGCGTGATAGATAACGTTTACCCGCAATCACCATCGCATCATTTTGCTCTGACATGTACTCAATCCTTAATGTTATTCATAAAAGAGAATGTATCTGCTGTACTGCTGACTTTTAGTTTTCGGCTTAATATCAGACTCAGTCTCAACCGCCGCCAATAGCACGCACGACTTCAACCTTATCGCCTGCATTCAGCTTATGCAGCGCATGCTGACTGCGCGGAACAATTTCCTGATTAACTTCTATCGCAATACGTTGCCCGACGATATCCAACTTGATAACCAAGTCATGCAGGCTGGCCCCTTCGTTAAGCTGTGTTATTTCTCCGTTGACTTCAAGCTTCATCACACCCTACCTTTTACTCTCTGTCAGAAAAAAACCTGCCAGTAATATCCAACCGACAATAAAAGCCAACCCACCAACGGGCGTGACTATACCCAACCAATGCACGCCTGAAAATGCCAGCAGATATAAACTGCCGCAAAACAGGAGAATACCGACCACAAAAGCAGTCGCACTCATGGTTAACAGCCTTGATGCTTGCTGCCGAAGCAGCAAACCGACCACTAACAAGGCAATAGAGTGATAAAACTGGTATTGAACGCCGGTCTGCATAACGGCCATTAATGGAGCGCTGAGTACATTTTTGAGGCTATGTGCGGCAAACGCGCCCATCGCGACACTTAAAGCTCCACTAATGGCGGCTATCGCCAAATAAATTCGGGCGTTCATATGTGTATCTCAATAATTAAGGCAAGATTATAAATGCAAAGCACTAAAACAACAAAGCCGCCCCAAGGGCGGCTCATTAACAGCACGTAAACATATTATGCGAGCTGCAATTCTTGTCCAATCGATAGCTTGATCTTTTTCATGGCGTTTTTTTCCAGCTGACGGATACGCTCTGCCGATACGCTATATTTTGCCGCTAACTGATGCAATGTTGCTTTTTCATCCATTAACCAGCGCTGTGCCAATATATCGCGGCTACGCTCATCAAGTGATTCCATCGCTCCGGTTAAACGAGTTTGCGAGTCCGCTTCCCAGTTGGATGCTTCCAACTGCTCTGCAGGATCACCTGAGTGATCTTCAAGATATTGAGCAGGTGCAAGGTAGACAGCATCGTCGTCATCACTGGCGGTCATATCAAAAGACGTATCAACCGACGCCATACGACCTTCCATCTGGCGAACAACCTGTTCATCTACGCCTAAGTCTCCGGCGATAGACGTTACTTCAGCATTATTCATCCAGCCCAAGCCTTTTTTCTTGGAGCGTAGATTAAAAAACAATTTACGCTGCGCCTTAGTCGTGGCTACTTTAACAATACGCCAGTTGCGCAGGATGTATTCGTGCATTTCCGCTTTAATCCAATGCACAGCAAAAGAGACCAAACGTACTCCCATGCCCGGATCAAAACGTTTAACCGCTTTCATTAAACCAACGTTGCCTTCCTGAACTAAGTCACCTAGCGGCAAACCATACCCCGAATAACTACGGGCAATATGTACAACAAAACGCAGATGAGATAAAACCAACTGGCGAGCTGCTTCTAAATCATCCTGATAAAACAGACGCTCGGCCAACGCTCGCTCTTCTTCGATACTCAGCACTGGAATCGTGCTTATCGTTTGCACATACGCATCCAGATTTTGTCCGGGTGTAATATGCTCGATGAGTTCTAAGCTTTTACGCATTCGGTCCTTACCTCATTGTTGATCGTATAATTAACTAACTTTACAAGATACCAAAGTATGATACGAGATCTTATCAAAAGTTCCCGAAAAGATAACGTCCTACCGTTCAAATGGCAAGGCTGATTAATTTCATAAGTGGCTCATAAGTCACCTATAAATGACTTAAAATTAATTTTATCGTGGTTCGATTGCACGCAGATGACGCCGCACCGCAATCCAGGCCCCCAGCCATCCTAATAAAACACTGACCAACAGCAAAATAAACGAACCTGCAACGCCTAAACCGGTTAATTGAAATTGACTACGGTATAGCTGCGCCAGCTCTTGCGCGGGTGTTTTTAACATCAACCAGGCAATTTGAATAATCAGCCAAGCACAAACCGCACCCAGCAAACCATACCAAAAGCCGGTATACAAAAATGGCCGACGCACCCATGCATCAGTTGCACCCACCAGCTTACTGACCACTATTTCGTCCCGACGGCTTTCTATTGCCATCTTTATGGTATTACCAATCACCAGAAGCACCGCTAGTCCGAGCAAAAGGCCCAACACAAAAACGCCGCGCCGCGCTACAGCAAGCATGGCATCCAAACGTTGCAACCACTCCAAATCTAATACCGCGTCTTCGACCTCAGGCATCGATTCAAAACTGGCACGCATCAACCCAAGATCAGCGACGGCTTTGGTACGCGGTAACAAAACAACCATGGCGGGCAGCGGGTTATCCTTTAACGCATCGAGAGCATCGCCAAACCCGGAGTATTTTTTAAATTCCAGCATGCCTTGTGAGCGGCTGATAAAATCGACGGCGGCGATATCATCGCGTAACAATAATGTTCGGCTGAAACGATCTGCTTCAACGTCACTTAGTGTCGTTTCAAGATACAAAGATAATCGCGTTTCACCCTGCCATCCTTGCGTCAACTGCTGCACATTAGACAATACAGTAATCAAAAATCCCGGTAACGTTAGTGCTATCGCCAACACGGCGACCGTCATTATGGTCGCCATCGGTGTTTTAAAAAGCTTATTTAACGTGCCTTTACATACATCCATGTGGTTGCGTAACCAGCTTTCACTATGTCCTTTAAGATCAACTTTGTGATGCTCTGCGCCACGCCGCGCTGCCGATTGCGGCGCCGCAACCGTCGATTGTGGCTGAACACGCACCGCGCCTCGTTTTTTATCCATCTGCAATCAGCCTCCCGGATTTGAGCGTCAACATGCGATGACGCATACTTTTAATCAGGGACAGGTCATGGCTGGCAACCAATACAGTGGTTCCGACACGATTGAACTGTTCAAACAAATGCATGATTTCTGCTGATAGCTGAGGATCCAGGTTACCTGTTGGCTCATCTGCCAATAGCACCTTGGGTTTATGAACAATCGCCCGGGCAATCCCCACTCGCTGCTGCTCGCCGCTCGATAACGCCATAGGATTCATTTTTTCGCGATTTAATAATCCGACCTTATCCAGTGCTGCACGGACTCGGCGTGCAGCATCTGCAGGAGAATAGCCACATATTTGCAAGGGCAACGCGACATTATCAAACACGCTGCGATCAAAGAGTAACTGATGGTTTTGGAAGACAACGCCAATGGAGCGCCGCAGAAACGGAATATCATGACGCCCGAGCCGCGTCAGTATTTGATCGCCCACCTGAATGTGGCCAGCGGTTGGCTGCTCCATTAACATGACCAGCTTTAGCAAAGTACTTTTTCCGGCACCGGAGTGGCCTGTTAGAAATGCCATTTCGCCGGTATCTAACGTAAAACTGACGTCTTTGAGGGCATCGTAGCCTTCATCGTAGCGTTTACTCACATGCTCAAACTGAATCATGGTGCTCTTGGTCTATCCTGATTAATGCCGAGTATCTTATCATAGCGGTACTTTACGTATAACAGCTTAAATTTACGGGAAAATTATGGATCAGCCACGCCAACCAGTGTTTAACCGTACCTATCTGAAAATATTACCCTGGATTGTCGCCATTGTGATTGTATTGCTGACAGCGAACAACCAAAACAACACGTCTTATTTACCCGAAACGCTGCACGAAAATTGGATTTTTTTGTCGATTGACGACGCAACAACAAAACAGCAACTAAAGCTGATGTACCCTCTTACGCCAGCCTATACCGAGCAACAAACACAGCAACGTATCGCGTTACAGACAGCACTAACGGATGCTTCGAAGATGCAAGAATCCCTCACTACTGAGTGGCACGATGATAAATTAATTCTGTCACTTACGGCAGATCATATTGATGTGAAGACCTTCAATTTCAATACATTACTCAGTCAGTTAATCACAACAGCCAAAAATAATTATCCAGCAGCACTGCAACGCGCTACAGCAGAGCGTTATCTGGCCCTCAATAATATTGAAACACTGGCACTTTCTACGATGAAAACCCAGCTTCTGGCATCACAACCCCCTGCATTTAGGGAGCCAAGTCACATCAGTTCGCTGTTTTACCAACGGCCGACGGCGCTGATTATCCTGAAAAAGAAAAATGATTCACTTACGACTTTTATCAGCGGGCAGCTAAAAGCTCAATATCCGACTACGACAGAAAGCCACATCGCAGCATTACCTTCTGAAAGCATAAACAGCGCATCTTTAACCGCTAACCCGCTGGTCAATCTACAGCACCGTAGTAACACGCACCTCTATCTGATTGGCCAGCCAATTAGCATGGACGCCAATAACCTCAACCGCACACTGGCGTTTCGTTATATTAATCAAGCCCTTCAACCACTAATAGAAAAGAACAATGCCACCTACCATCTGATGCTCAAACCTTTCCTGCCGGTAGGCTACGCCGCGTTAGTCATCACGCGCAACAGTCCTCTTCAGGATAAGTTACCCGGCAACCTACAGGATTACCTGCTCGAGCATTTCAACACTCAACTACTTGAGCAAATTAAAACCGATCTGATCAGTCAATATGAAACCCAACTGGCAGACCCCGAATACCGGGCTAACTTACTCGCCAGACAACTCTTCTATAAAGATAAATTTCAGTCAGTTGATGAATTTCGTGATACGCTTGCTGACATCACGGCGACCCGGATTAAAACACAGATACATCAGTTGTTTGACCCTGCACACGCCATTATCGTACGAATAACACCGCCGTAGACTTATTCAGATGCCTCGAAAAAATTCAACCCGAAAAAATAGCCCAACAGTCACTGAACCACGCCCGATGCTACGTATTATCGGTGGAGAATGGCGTAGCCGAAAAGTCCCGTTTCCGGAGACTGAAGGGTTACGCCCTACCCCTGATCGTGTCAGGGAAACATTATTCAATTGGCTGCAAAACATCACGCCGGGCGCGCGTTGCCTTGACCTGTTTGCCGGCAGTGGAGCATTGGGACTTGAAGCACTTTCACGCGGTGCAGAATCGGTTGTATTTATTGATAGCTCGCCTGCAGTAGTTCGTCAGCTCAGAACTAACCTGAATACATTAAAAAGCCAGCACGGCGAAGTAATAACCGCTTCAGCCATAAACTGGTTAGAGTCACGCCAAACCGATACTGAAACACGCTATGATCTGGTTTTTCTCGACCCACCCTTCAGAAAAGATCTACTTCCGCTTATTTGCGAATTACTCGAAAAGCGAAATCTGCTAGCTGACAATGCTGTTATCTACATAGAAGCGGAATCAGAACTCAGTCAACTGGTTGTCCCCGGGAACTGGGAAGAGAGTCGTGTAAAAACCGCCGGACAGGTCACCTACCGCTTACTCTTTCGCCAACCAGCGTCAACCACCTGAAGAAAGCAGGGCTTTTTAATTAAGACGTCCCAATTAGAGCTTAGCTACCTACGAGGCTTCCAAGCCCCGTATGGCATTGCTGATACTGGTACTGGCAAGATCCCTTAGAGCAACAGGCTCCAGCATATATTCAGCAACGACTAACACGCCAAAAACCTGACAGAGCAGCATCTCCGCAATAGGCTGCCCTTTGGTTTTTTTACTAATCGACTTTTGCTTGCGTGCTTGTTTCAGGAAGCGATTGATATAATCGGTCCACACCTGCCACTCATCAGCCAGACATTCATGCAACGCTGCTTGCTGAGGCAGCTCTTTTCTACGATTATAAAAAAGGCTGTAGACCTGCATCGCAGGTTCATGAGTAGCAATACGACACGTTACTTCTATCAAAAATGCCTTTAGCGCTTTAACAGCATTCTGATCAATCGCCTGCAACTGTTCCAGATAGTAATGCTCAAAAGGCAAGGTGAGCGATTCGCATAGCGCTAAAATCAGATCATCCCTGCTCTTAAAGTGCCAATATAAAGCACCATGCGTCACCCCGACTTCAGCCGCGATTGTTTTCAAGCTCACATTGTTAATCCCGTGCAGCGAATACTGCAGCAGCGCCATATCTAACAACTGCTGCCGGGTTTGCTGCGCTTCTTCTTTGGTACGACGCGCCAAAATAGTCTCCAATGCTATCTAATACTGATTAATTACAGCAGTTTATCTTATACGTCCTGAATAAACATTACCCTCACACCAATATAAGTTCTACTGATAAGGTAACGCGTCATCAAGATAGTACTTTACTTGCATCTGCTTTAATTGGGCAACGCTCAAATCGGGCATTGTAAATTGCGCAGTAAAACGTGATCCACGCACAACATTACCCGACACATGCGCCACATAGCGCTTAACCTTCCCACCAGAATCTTTAACTAATACACCCATAACGACATTTTTGAGACTGACTGAATTTCGATTTTGCCACACGACCTGCCATGAATGCTGATCAATCACCTTTTCCCCCAGCACAACAACCCGTTTATCCAGCGCCTGCATCATCTGTATCTGTTGTGTCTGGCGACTGGCTTCCTGCTTCGTTCCTTCATGTTGAACATAAGCACCTAACACCGTCCCCAGTATGGCCGACAGGCCACCACCTTCGCCCGCCTTTACAGACTCCGATTTTTTACGCCATAACGTATTACTCTCCAATAACGCCGAATACTGAGGGTTCTGCTGACCTTTCTGATAATACGGCTCAACCTGCCTGGCCACATTACGCGTCAATACCGCCCGCTCTGGATTAACAGGATGGTCATGAAAAAACAAACCTTTAGCGCTCCCTTCTTTTTTATACTGTCGTTCCCAAATACGACTCGCCGCATAAGGATCAAAACCCGCCAACGATGCATAGAGAATGCCTATTTTATCCGCCTCGATCTCACTCTCATGTGTAAAAGCAGCCTGATAACTGCCCTGACGTGCCGCTTCAGAGCCTGCAATTAAGGCCACTGTTTGATGCGTCTGCCGCTCAAACACGTGATTGGCTACCGTATGTGCAATTTCATGCCCAAGCACAGCCGCTAGTTCCGAGTCATCCTGAAGATCCTTCATCAGGCCACTGTTAACAACAATGTAAGTACCTCCGGTAGTGAATGCGTTAAAAGCATTGTTATCAATCAAGATGGGGCGCCAGCGTTCATTCGCCAGGTGACTGACACGATGAATACGGTCAAATACCTTGACCAGCCGCTCGTAGGCTTTACGGTCCAGTGCTGCATTAACCTTTCTGCCGGCTTTTTTCTCTGCCGCCATTATTTGCTCAACAGCAGCATTTCCCTGTGCAATTTGCTCGCCACGACCCGCCGTACTCAGCGTCCGCTGCCCTGTGACAAGATCACGCTCAGTGACGGCTTCAGCTGCCGTATAAAGTCCGCGATCTACGCTCTGTAGCGCCTCGCAACCACTTAACAACACTAAACAGAGAATGACTGATGAAACTTTAACCAGACTGGTTGATGATTTTGAAGACATATTCAATACCCACATATTCTTAATTGACATATAAAAAATATTTTTAATAACTAATAATGATCGATACATTCCATTATTGTATTTGTACCACTGTGGCAATTCCGATAACATGCCGCATTTGTAACAGTAGCAATAAGCACGCTTACAGGGTTAGAGTGAATCGACAATGAATATTGCCATTTATCCGGGAACATTTGATCCTATTACAAATGGTCACGCTGACCTGGTACAACGTGCGTCATGCTTATTTGACAAAGTTATTGTCGCCGTTGCAACCAGTCAGACAAAACAACCTCTATTTCCTATTGAACTGCGTACTTCGCTTGCAACCGAAGTATTTGCACATTTAGAAAATGTTGAGGTGGTAGGTTTTGAATGCCTATTAGCAGATTTTGTAGCACAGCAGAACGCTAACATTATTCTGCGTGGCCTTCGCGCTGTATCTGACTTTGAATATGAATTTCAACTGGCGAATATGAACCGCCAGCTTGCCCCGCAAGCAGAAAGTCTCTTTCTGACACCTGCGGAGCATCTTTCTTTTATCTCATCTACGCTGATAAGAGAAATTGCAATGTTGAATGGCGATGTGAGCAAATTTGTTCATCCTGCCGTTAATGAAGCGTTACAGAATCATCTTGCAGTTAACAAGAACTGCAGAAACCTTCTGAGCCAGTGAGGTAGCCGACATGGCATTAATTATTACCGACGAATGCATCAACTGCGATGTTTGCGAACCAGAATGCCCGAATGAAGCCATTTCTCCGGGTGAAGAAATATATGAAATCGATCCAAACAAATGTACTGAATGCGTTGGTCATTATGACACGCCTCAGTGTGTTGAAGTTTGCCCGGTAGATTGTATTCCAAAAGATCCGGATCATGTTGAAACTGAAGTTCAGTTGATGGACAAGTACACCCAGCTGACTGCTTAATAGCTCAACAAATGCTCCAACAAAAAGCAGGCTTAAGCCTGCTTTTTATTATCTGAAATCCGCCTCAAATGTTCATTTAGGGCCAGATTTTATGAGGCGAGAGTGTCGCTTTGCATTTGGCGGCGCGGTAATGGCTGCCGTTTTATGTGAGGTGGCGACGGCTTTATTGATCTCTGCCAATTCTTCGCTGGTCAAATTCCTCCACTGCCCGGGTTTTAATCCATCTAATTTAACATTCATAATCCGTGTTCGTTTTAGCTTAGTGACCTCGTAACCTAAGTACTCACACATGCGCCGAATCTGGCGGTTAAGCCCTTGTGTTAAAATAATTTTAAATACAAAACGGCTTTGCATCGTCACTTTACAAGGTTTGGTTACCGTATCCAGAATGGGCACACCGCGTGACATCTGCTCAGAAAATCGTTCATTTAACGGCTTATCAACCGTGACGATATACTCTTTATCATGAGCATTTTCAGCACGCAGAATTTTATTAACAATGTCACCATCACTGGTCAGGAAAATCAGACCTTCGGAAGGCTTATCAAGCCGCCCTATTGGGAATATTCTCTGCTTATGACCAATCGCATCGATAATATTGCCTTTAATGTGAAGCTCAGTGGTACACGTAATACCGACTGGCTTGTGATAGACTATATAAATACGATCGGATTTATTATCAGCACTGGCAGCGATGCGTTTTCCATCAATTAATACTGTATCCGCCGGTGTGACCTTTGTACCTAGTTCAGGCTGTTGGCCGTTGATAGTAACTCGTTGTTGTTCAATTAATTTATCAGCTTCACGTCTGGAACAGAAACCGGATTCACTGATATATTTATTGAGACGTTTTTCACTACTTGTGCTCACAATATTTTCCAACTATAAAGCTTCTTGGCAAAACCCATTAAAACATATCACACAGTACAGAGGCAGTTTTGTAATAACGAAGCCGCTGAAGTTTTATCCGATTTACTCCATACCACGAAAAAAGAGGGTATAACGGCGTCATGAAAGCTCCAAAACGAATACTACCCCTGATTGAAGACGGCCTGGTGGATGAAGTCCTCCGTCCGCTCATGAGCGGCAAAGAAGCAGACGTATTTATCGTACGCTGCGGCACCGAGATACGCTGCGCAAAAATCTATAAAGAAGCCAATAAACGCGGCTTCAAGCAAGCAGCGCAATATCAGGAAGGCCGTAAAGTACGCAATAGTCGACGTGCACGCGCCATGGAAAAAGGTTCTAAATTTGGCCGCGGCCAGCAGGAAGAAACGTGGCAAAATGCTGAAGTAGACGCCCTCTATCGTCTGGCTGATGCGGGCGTGAGGGTTCCCACGCCTTATGGCTGTTTCGACGGCGTATTGCTAATGGAACTGGTCACTGATAACGAGGGGCACGTAGCGCCACGCCTGAACGATATCACCCTGACACCCGAACAAGCCCGCGAAGATCATGCCGTCGTCATGAAATACGTAATGCTAATGCTCTGTGCAGGACTCATTCATGGTGACCTTTCAGAATTCAATGTATTAGTAGACTCATATGGCCCGGTTATTATCGATCTTCCGCAAGCGGTTGATGCGGCAGCCAATAACAATGCGCAGAGAATGCTGACGCGTGATGTTAATAATATGACGGTTTATTACGCGCAGTATGCACCTGAGTTACTGGATACCCGCTACGCTAAAGAGATGTGGGCACTATTCGAAGGAGGCGATTTACATCCTGAAACTGAGCTTACAGGGCTCTTTGAAGAAAGCGCTGAAGCGGCGGATGTTGATACCGTTCTACAAGAGATTAAGGCAGCATGGGCTGAAGAGCAGGAACGTTTGGAACGCATCATGGATGCTGAAGAATCAGCCTAAACACAACGCCAAGCTGTTTTTACTACCTGCTGATGACTGCCTGTTCCCCACATAAGGGAAGCAGGCAGTCTTATCTTACTGGCTATAATGCCGTTTATTAAGCTCAAACTCCTGATCCATCAGTGCGCCAATCACGTTACCTTCTGCCAGATGATGTGCATACTGCATGTGCAGACATCTGACTTGATCCCATTTCGAAATACCACCGATACCGTTACGTTCGTACAGTTCACTGAATCCTAATGTTTCTATGCGCTGCTTATCCTCAGGCAACATCAGCTCCCAGCGGCGTGCTACATAAGCTTTCTGATTTTCAAGATAAGCCTCTCTTAATTCAGTATCCGTTTGCAGACGGGCTTCTACCTCTTTCACCCATCCTTGCCCTTCAATCTGGCCAATCGCCTTACACAAATCTTTTGACGATAACCAATACAGTGTAGGAAAAGGCACATCGTCCACCAGCGAACGCATCTGTAGTACCAGAGGAACACCTTGCGGTGTCGCTACAGCGATTTTCACCAGCCCTTTTGGCTCACGACCAATCTGGTCGGTAATAACGGCTAACTGCTGTTCTGAAACGCTCACACACACCTCGTTAATATCCTGAGTTTGAATTCAACTATCAATGCAACTATCAATGCAACTATCAATTTACCTATAATTTTTCCGATAAGCAGCTTACACATGGCCATAATCCTCTTGATGCCCTAACCAGCGACGCGTTATCGATTCCATCACATCAGGCGCATCAGCCAACTCGGCAGCCACCTGACGAATACTATCCAACAAATCAGAATCGCGCTGCAAATCGGCGATGCGAAACTGCATCATACCCGTCTGACGAGTCCCCAAAATCTCTCCGGGCCCACGTAATTCAAGGTCTTTTTCTGCAATACGGAAACCATCAGTGGTTTCACGCATCACGGCCAGACGCTCCCGACTCTGCTTTGAAAGCGGCGCATGGTACATCAGCACGCAAAAACTCTCGACCGAGCCACGCCCCACACGCCCGCGCAACTGGTGTAACTGCGACAGCCCTAACCGCTCGGGGTTCTCAATAATCATGACACTGGCATTAGGCACATCGACACCCACTTCAATCACGGTCGTGGCCACTAAAAGATCGAGTTCCGCAGCTTTAAAGCGCTGCATCACCTCGGCTTTATCCTTAGACTTCATCCGTCCATGCACCAGACCTATACGCAGTTCTGGCAGCTGTTCTTTGAGCATTATTTCAGCGACTTCCACTGCCTGGCATTGCAGTGATTCAGATTCTTCGATGAGCGTACATACCCAATAGGCCTGTCGCCCTGCCGCACACGCCACGCGCACACGCTCAATCACCTGATCACGTCGGGAATCCGCTATCACCACGGTATTCACCGGCGTTCGGCCCGGTGGAAGTTCATCAATCACCGAACAATCCAGATCCGCATAAGCACTCATGGTTAGCGTGCGGGGAATCGGCGTCGCCGTCATAATCAACTGATGCGGACTGCGCTTTCCATCGCGGCCTTTTTCCCGCAAACTTAAACGCTGATGCACGCCGAAACGATGCTGTTCGTCAATGACCGCCAATCCCAGATTATAAAACCTCACTTCTTCCTGAAACAAAGCATGGGTGCCGATCACAATCTGTGCAGAGCCATCGGCTATCGCTTCTAGCTGTATTGCCCGCTGCTTACCTTTCACTTTACCCGCCAGCCAGGCAAGTTTAATACCTAACGGCTCCATCCACTGTGAAAAATTGATGAAGTGCTGCTCCGCCAGAATTTCTGTCGGCGCCATTATTGCCGCCTGATATCGATTTTCAACCGCTTGGAGTGCGGCTACTGCGGCGACCACTGTTTTACCGGAACCCACATCACCTTGCACCAGACGTAACATGGGAAGCGGTTTTTCCAGATCGGCGCACACCTCAGCACTCACCCGTTGTTGCGCCTGGGTTAATTGAAAAGGTAATTGCCGCAAAAATTGACTGCTTAACCGTTGTGTCGCATTGAGTATGGGCGCGCCATGCTCCTGCACTTTATGCCGCAATTGCATAAGTGTCAGATGATGCGCCAGTAACTCTTCAAACGCTAAACGACGCTGCGCAGGGTGCATGCCTTCCAGCAACAGATGCTGATCGGCATCTACTGGCGGCGCATGCAGATACACCAATGATTTTTTTAACGCAGGTAGGCGCCATTGCTGCCGAACAGGTTCAGGCAAGAGCTCTCGTACACTGCCTGTTTCCAGCCAGGTAAGTGCCTGCTGGATCAACGCACGCACGCGACCTTGCTGCAACCCTTCGGTCATAGGATAAATAGGCGTTAAGCATTCCTCAACAGGCGTTAGCCCTTCCGCATGACTGGCACGGTATTCAGGATGCACCATCTCAAGCCCTGCAGGCCCGGGACGCACTTCACCAAAACAGCGAATCGACGCGCCAACCGCTAAGGTATTCTTTTGTGCCGCTGAAAAGTGGAAAAAACGTAACGTCAGCGTTCCCGTTCCGTCCTGTATACGACATAACAGACTGCGGCGTCGACCCATCTGAATATCCGAGGCGCGGATAGTCCCTTCAATTACACACTCATCACCCGGCTGCAATGAGCCAATCGGTATGATTCGGGTGCGATCCTGGTAGCGTGACGGCAGATGAAACAGCAGATCAGGAATGCTGTGAATTCCCAAGCGCGCTAATTTCAAGGCCAGCGCAGCACCCACACCTTTCAGCGCAGTGATAGCGGGAGCGTTAGCCGAAGCGCTAATAGATGGACTACCAGATGAGCTATACACAGTGCTAGGCAGCCCCTTTTTGACTCGTTAGCTCACAACGGCTAATGGCATCCACCAGCACATCGATGGCTTTAGGACGAGGAAAACTCGCACGCCATGCAACAGCAACCGTACGGGTGGGCTGCGGTGCTTTAAAAGGCTTGGTAACCACAAGATCGGATTGATAAAACCCTTGAGTCGCCGACATCGGCAATACACTTGAACCCAAGCCACTCGCCACCATCATACGGATGGTTTCCAGAGAACTGCCTTCCGTCACTGTATTTTGGTGCTGAATCGCCTGCTGTAGCGTCGGGCAGGATTCCAACACCTGATCACGGAAGCAGTGCCCCTCTCCAAGCAACAACAGCTCAATGCTCGACAGATTGGTGGCATCAATCGTTTTATGCTCACACCAGGGATGCTGTTTAGGCAGCAACATCACAAAAGGCTCGTCATAGAGCACCCGCGCAACCACATCAGGTTCGTCAAAGGGCAATGCAATAATGATGGCATCTAACTCACCATTACGCAGTTTTTCGCGCAATCTAGCCGTGAAGTTCTCTTCGATATACAGCGGCATATTGGGTGCCAGCTCCTGTACTTCAGGCACCAGACGCGGAAAAAGATAAGGACCGATGGTATAAATAGCACCGACACGTAAAGGCGTACGCAGCTGATCTTTACCGACTTGAGCCAGATCTTTAATGGCCTCTGCCTGCTGCAAAACTTTGCGCGCCTGCTCGACCACTTGTTTGCCGACATCCGTAATGCGAACGGCATTTTTACTGCGTTCAAATAAGGCGACACCCAACTCTTCTTCCAGTTTTTTAACCGCAATCGACAGAGTGGGTTGGCTGACAAAACACTTCTCGGCAGCGTGGCCGAAATGCTGTTCTTTCGCAAGGGTCACAATGTAACGCAGCTCGGTGAGCGTCATTACTTAAATCCTCTGTTATTATGCAGTCTCTAAAACAGGAGTGTTCAGATGAGTAAACTGCGAATCCTTATTGCCGGATGTGGCGACGTTGGTAGCGCACTGGGTATCAAGTTGACTGAACAGGGCCATTACGTCTACGGTTTAAGGCGTACTATAAACCAGCTTCCTGACTGCATCCATGCTATTTCAGCCGATATTGCTGATAAAGGCACACTATCAGACTTGCCAGATACAGATATACTCATCTATTGCGCTGCAGCAACCGGTCGTAGTGAAAACGCGTACCGACAAGCGTACATTGATGGCCTGGAAAATATTTACACTGCACTGCCTCATCCACCCAAACACTTTTTTTTCACCTCCAGTACCAGCGTTTACGGTCAACATCAGCATGAATGGGTTGATGAGCAATCACCGACCGAAGCCACTCAGCCATCAGGACAGATAATGCGCCAGGCAGAACTTGCCGTATTGGCAAAAGGCAACTCCACCGTGGTGCGCTTTAGTGGTATTTATGGCCCGGGCAGAAACCACCTGATCAACACCGTTCGGGCAGGCACTATCGCGCCGGAAAACCCACTGCACTACAGCAATCGAATTCACCGAGACGACTGCGCCGGCGTGCTGGCGCACTTGATACAAAAACTTAGCAAAGGCAGCGTGATCGAATCGTTATACCTTGCCAGCGACCCTAATCCCACTCCCATTCATGAGATCACCGCATGGCTGGCAGAACAGTCAGATACAGAGATTACGCAGGAAACGCCGATCAGACGCGGTGGCAGTAAACGCTGCAACAGCCAGCGCCTGCAGCAGTCGGGATATGAGTTTCTATATCCCGACTATAAAGCAGGATTTCAGGCAGGGATCATCACTTGGAAAGACGCTGAATGATACGCGCATAGGACTCTTTCAGCTCCTCAGTGATCATCGTAGTTTTAGCGATAAGCTCTTCAGAGGTCTCTTGGGTATCATCAGCGATATCCGAGATTTTGGTTTTTAATAAATCCCACTTTTTTTCTGCTTCAACAAACTCTTCTTTGGCTTCCATTGAGGCCAAATGCAACTTTACGATTATTCCATCCCGTTCCGTTTTGAGTTTCCCGTACAACACACCTAATTCATCTTGTACAAAAGAAGCCTTTTCAGATAAGTACGGCCCTAAACGGATATAAGATTCCTGAAGCTCTTTGACTTCCGATTTAGTTTGCTCGATAAACGCCTCAGTCACCTCTTTTGAACCGGCCGCTATGTGCGCTGCTTTTGCTTTTAACGTTTGCCACTTTCGTTCAGCTTCTATCAACTCTTCTTTAGCTTCCATCGAAGCCAGATGCGTTTTTACAATAACTTCATCGCGCTCTGTTTCGAGTTTTTCAAATAAATGTTCAAACTCTTTTTTTATCGCTTCTGGTTTAATGGACATAGCACACCTCAACTTTCTGCAATTAAACACTCTAAAATCAGACACTCTGACGTGATACAAGTACGCTACAAACATGTCAGTTTTAACGTTATAACAGATTCAGATAAAAAAATGTCCGGTGCCCATACTCAAAAAAAACGCAGCCCGATGAATTTTTTTTGAGCTATCGATCAAGCCTGATTCAAAGCCCTAGCTCACTGAGCCCCGGATGATCATCCGGCCGACGGCCTTGAGGCCAGCGGAATTTCCGATCCGTTTCATCTATCGCTAAATCATTGATACTGGCGTGGCGATTTTGCATCAGTCCCTGCTCGTCAAATTCCCAATTCTCATTCCCATACGATCTAAACCAGTTACCTTCTGCGTCACTCCATTCGTAAGCAAAGCGCACCGCTATACGATTCTCTGTATACGCCCACAGCTCTTTAATCAGGCGATACTCAATCTCTCGCTGCCATTTACGTGTTAAAAACTCAACAATTTGCTCACGCCCTACGGGGAATTCAGCGCGATTCCGCCAATAGCTATCCGGCGTGTATGCAAGCGAGACTTTTACAGGATCACGGCTGTTCCAACCATCTTCGGCCATGCGTACCTTTTGAGTCGCTGTTTCGCGCGTAAACGGTGGAAGTGGTGGACGTAACTCACCCGACTGTTTATCTGTTTTTACACCTATCAGACTCATGATTATTCTCCTTAATGCATCTGGTTAATTAAGCCAGCGCACGTTTCGATTAAATATCCAATACCAAACGTTCACTTTTAGCACGTGATACGCATGGACAGATCGAGGTTTGCCGCTCGGCAGGAGATAACACTGCATCACGATGCGCAGGCTCTCCTTCAAGCACCGTCACCGCACATGCCTTGCAATTTCCTGCCTTACAGCTATAGAGCGCGTCCACACCGGCTTCCAGCATGGCGTCAAGAATAGTTTGATTACTGCCGACCTGAATCTGCACACCCGAGCGGCGCAATTCCACTTCAATCGGTTGAGCATCCACGACTGGCACTGCAGAAAAACGCTCAAATCTGATTCTTTCCGGGCTGATATTCAACACACAGGCTTGTTTCACCACGTCATCAATCAAACGGTTTGGGCCGCATACATAAAAAACCGTATCATCTGGAGCAGCACTCAGCAATTGAGCAACATCCATACGCTTTGAATGCGTCGCTCGGTAAAGACTTAAGCGTTGCGTAAACTCTCTTGTTAAGCGATCGCTAAACGCCATTTCTACTTCACTACGACCTGCGTAGTGCAGCTGAAATTCATTGCCTCTTGCCTTTAATGCCTGCGCCATCGCTTTAATCGGCGTAATACCAATACCACCGGCAATTAACACGGCTGGACGCTGATTAGCATGCAGTCGAAAATGATTCTGTGGAAGCTCGCAGTTCAACTGCACACCGATCTCAAACAGTTCATGTATCGCTTGCGAGCCACCTCTGCTTTGCCCTTCCTTTAATACCGCTATCTCGTAGATATCACGGCGTGCAGGATTTGAGCAGATCGAATAATGACGTGTGGATAACTCAGCATTTTTCAACTGCACTGGCACACTCAAATGTGAGCCTGCCTCCACCTCAGGCAGGTCTGACCCATCCAATGCCCGCAATTCATAAGCGCGTACGCGTGGTGTCAGCTGGCGCACTCCGGATATCACTAATGCCAACTCGCCCTGCCCTAGCACCGGCAAGGCGTTGTCTTTCTGATCGGAGGCAGCGCTTTCTGAATGGAGAGCTTCGATCATTTCTTCAACGTCCGTTTCGGTATAGCGCGGCGTAATATGCTGCGGACAGTTCCAATCAAAGGCCTCAACATGAATAACAAAACCACGCTCGACACGTGCTCGGTAATCATCGACCTCGAGCACTGCCAATAATTCTGTTTCTTCCAGATCAACCAAACGTACTCGTCCCAGCACTTTGAGTCGTCGACGGTTTTTATAATCCATAAGAAACAAGGATACGCGGTCATCTTTACGCAGATTACCCACGCTTACATATTGTCGGTTTCCACTGAAGTCGGCGAAGCCTATCGTTTGCGCATCTATAACTTTAAGAAAACCAGTCGGCCCGCCTCGATGCTGCACATACGGCCAACCAGTTTCGCTAACACTGGCCATGTAAAAGCTATCACGCGCGCTGATGAAATCAGCTTCATACTGACTAAGAAAATTGTTGTAATCATCCCCTTCATCCATACCTGCATATCCGGCGCGACTACCCAGTTGAAACTGCACATCCCGGACAGATTCAGTGAATGCGATCTCTGCAAATTTGTGTCCCATAACCTGAACCCTCCGGGGTTTATTTTTTAATTGTCAGTAGCGAAGCTTACGAAGCCAGCTGTAGATCTATTTTCGGAAAATCGATCTCAACGCGACTGGCTTTTCCCAGAATGTTGGTTAGTGTGTTCATCCCGACATGCGTAATAATCTCTACAATATCAGATTCGCTATAACCCGCAGCCCGTACTTCAAGCAACTCAGCTGTCGTGACATCACCACTGTGTTCGGCCAATGCACGTGCAAACTTAATGGCGGCCGCTGCTTTAGCATCCTCGCTGGAACCCGCACGATTCGCCTCGATTTCTGAATCAGACAGCCCAGCTTTACGGCCAATCGCCGTGTGAGCAGATACGCAATACTGACAAGCATTCTGCTGCGCGAGCGCTAACGCGATCCGCTCGCGGGTTTGTTCATTCAAACTGCCTTCACCTGCAATACTATGTAACCCCAGAAAAGCACGAAGTGCGGAGGGTGAGTTAGCAAAGATTTTAAGAAAATTTGGCACCATTCCCAGTTGAGACTGAATAGCATCGAGTAAGTCTTTCTGCTCTGTATTGGCGTTGTTGTGGTCGATTATGTTAATGCGGCTCATGGTATTTCTCCTGAAAACTTTGTGAGTATTTAGTTCGTAACGTCACTGCGTTGCGAGTGATAACACTATGCAAAATTCCACTTGAAATAAGAATCACCATAAAACACAATTAATTATTCCATCTATTGGAATTAACTAAGTATATTTCACAAGGAAATCCCATGGATCGCTTTCACCTGATGAGTGTTTTTGTCGCGGTTGCCGACGAGGAAGGCTTTGCTGCAGCCGCTCGGCGTTTACGTATGTCACCGCCGGCGGTTACCCGCGCAATCAGTGCACTGGAAGAACACTTAGGTGTAAAGCTGCTCAATCGCACGACACGCTATGTACGCACCAGCGACGCAGGCCAGCGCTACCTTGAAGATGCGCGACGCATATTGGCTGAGGTCGACTCTGCTGATGAGGCCGCCGCCGGGATTAATGCCGAACCTCACGGACACTTAGCCGTAACTGCCCCTGCGTTGTTTGGCCGGAAATTTATCACGCCCGGCATTGTTGACTACCTGCAGCGTTACCCAAATACTGAAGTATCGGCGGTATTTCTCGATCGGGTAGTTAACCTGCTTGAAGAGGGGCTAGACGTTGGCATACGCATTGGCGAACTACCGGATTCAAGCATGCGAGCTTTAAGAGTCGGGTCTGTGCGCCGCGTTATATGTGCCTCCCCTGAGTACTTGCAGCAACATGGGCAACCTCAAACACCTGACGATCTATTACAGCACACTATCATCGCATCAAGCGCCATTAGCGGATCACTCGATTGGCGCTTAAATACTGCCGAGGGCAAGCCTATACGTATCAAGCCAAGGCTTACCGTCAACACCAATGATGCGGCACTAGAAGCCGCGTTGGAAGGTTTTGGAGTCACACGGTTGTTGTCTTACCAAGTAAACCAGCAGCTAGCTTCGGGGGCGTTAGTCCGCATATTGGAAACCTACGAGCCTGCCGCCTGGCCGGTACATATTATTCACCGCGAAGGGCGTTACGCGTCCGCGAAAATCAGAACATTTGTGGATTTAATGGCAGAACGCTTACGCGCTGACAGCTCATTAAACTGGTTCAAATAAGCGTGATTTTCACTAAATCATAAGCGGTAAATAGTCACTCCATATGAAACAGCACAACATAGCAGCAGGAACAAAACACCCGGACGCATCTTTTGGAGAACACCCGGCAAACACTTGGCGTTAAATATGTATGCCGACGTCAGCAACATCAAACATCCGGAAATTAAGGCAGCAACACCCCAGAATTCACTCAAATGACGCATAGCGTACCAAAATACATTCCAGCTTCCGGCAGCAAACACAACAAAGGCTATTGTCTTTTTGAACCATGCAGGTAATTTCTGCAGTGTACGCAATACCGGTAATCGAGTAGCAAACAGCAAACCCGTTATCATGCATCCCGTCATTATTGTTCCCATAGGAAGCATTCAATTGTCCTTATATCTTTCACGATTCATCAAAAATAGTGCGCAGCAAACTCTCAAATTTATCAGCAGGCAGAGGGCGGTTATAAAAATAGCCTTGACCAAATTCGCATCCCTGTGCAATCAAAAAATCAGCCTGCGCCTGCGTTTCAATTCCCTCGGCTAGCACCACTAAGTTCATATGCTGACCTAGCGCGATGATGGATTTAACGATGGCAGCATCCTGCTCATCATCTATCACATCCTTTACAAAGGAGCGGTCTAATTTCAGAGTATTGAAGGGTAGTTGTTTAAGATAGCGTAAAGAAGAATATCCGGTTCCGAAATCGTCAATGGCCAACTCAAAACCTTGCTGACTCAACTCTTTCAAAATATTCGTAGACTCCTCATCATGCTCCATTAAAAAGCTTTCAGTGAGTTCAAGACACAACATCTGCGGCTGGCAGCCATTATCATGCGTGATTCTGGATATTTCCTGCGCCGTATTTAACTGATCCAACTGACGGCCGGAGATATTGACAGAAATCCGCGGTAACACACCACACCCCAAACGAGATCGCCACTCAACCAACTGCCGGCAAACCTCCGTTAACACCCAATGATCTATCGCTGTAATTAAAGAGGTTTGCTCCGCAATGGCAATAAAATGCGCTGGCGGCAACATCCCCTGAGTCGGGTGCTGCCAGCGCACCAACGCCTCAGCCCCGACCAACAGACCATCGGTAAGACGATACTGGGGCTGAAAGTAAACACATAGTTCGTCATTCAGTAACGCTTTACGAAGATCCGATTCAATATTCAGAGCTTCTGTTGCATGCGAAGTCATGCGTTTTTCATAGAAGCAGTACGCATTACGACCACTCTTTTTGGCTTCGTACATCGCCGCATCAGCATTACGCAGCAATATATCTGCATCATCACCATCCTGCGGCGACACGCTAATCCCTATGCTACCACTGGTGTAAAATTGTTGATTTTGCAACATCACGGGTTCAGAGATGCTCGCCAGCAATTTTTCTGCCATCGCCGAAATCATGCGGATATCGCCAACATCCTCTAAGAGCAAAATAAACTCATCCCCCCCCTGACGAGAAGCGGTGTCCACCTGACGAATGCAGGCCTTCAAGCGAGTCGCTATAATTTTTAGTAATAAATCACCTGCGGCGTGCCCCAGGCTATCATTAATATGTTTAAAGCGATCGAGATCGATAAAGAATACCGCTAGTTTACTTTTATTGCGCTTCGCCTTGAGTAATGCATGTTCCAGCCTATCATCAAAGAGTAATCGGTTAGGCAGCCTTGTCAGCGCATCATGATGGGCGAGTTGGTGCATATTTTCTTTTTGCTCGGCCAACTCCCGATAACTGTTGTTTAGCTCCCGCGCCATCTTGTTAAGAGCATCCTCAATGGTGCCCCATTCATCGGTTCGGTTTAAATTAATGGGCTTATAGAGTTGCCCTACCTGAAAGGTTTCTATACCGCGAATAAGATGCGTCAATGGCTTCTGAAGCGCGCGGGAAATGAGAAGTCGGATAGTAACAAACGCAAGAATCACCACAAATCCACTGATGAAGAACACTGTCTTTTGCGACTGGTAGATAATCGCCTCCAACCTTTCCGTCAGCATCAGGCTAGCATTACTGTTCTGTTTTTCGACTTCATTTAGCATCGCTTGCAGGCTCGCACGAGATTCAAGCAGGATCATCCTGGCACTACGAAAATCACGGATTTTCTGCTTCAAGGCATAAAGATTTAATTCAAATAATTTCAAGTTATCCAACAAATTTTCAGCAACAAGCCCAACCCCCGGAGTCGCAAAGCTTATTGTCTGCACCCGTAGTTTAAGGTTGGTAAGCATCTGATCAATGTCGCCATCCATCCAGGAAAAAGAATCCCGGTTTAACATTTGATTAGTATCGTCGGCGAGTTGTCTTTCCAACTCCAGCAACGCTACCTTTAAGCTGAATACCCACGCCGTCATCTGCTCTTGATAGGCACTATCCTGGCCATTAACAGCAGCCTCGATCAAACTCTTGGCAACCCACGCCTCCATAAAAGTCACTTGAACATTAAGCCTTTCATCTACCAGGCTCAGTTCATCACTAATCAGATTAATCGCTAACTGTGTCTTCCAGTAACGCTTAAAATCGATCGAAAAACGTTCAAGCATACCTCTTGTTTTAACATTAGCTACTTGCTCTACGTGTTCGATCTCCTGACTGATCGTATCGATACTCACCAACAGAGACTCTGAATCACGATAGAAACGGCGTTCACGCAAAGATATCTCATTGAACACAGCGCTTAACTGTTGTGAAAACACCCGTGATTGCCGCAATTGTTCCACTTGATCGGTAGCCGCTGAGCCCGATAGGCGCTTAACGTCATTTAATGTGAAAATAACCAACAGGGTGATACTGCACAACGCCACCACAACAGCAACAAGAATAAACTGCAGTTTCGAGCTCAGCAGCATATTACGAAGGGTTGGCATTTTCTTAAACATGAATATTCATCGGTCAGGCTCTGATGTTATTAGCTCAGCGCTACTCAGTACGATGGGGTTAGGTTTGAGATTAAACTGACGTAGTGTCGTGACATTGATAATACGATGCCCACGGAAGTTTTGTATCACAGGCAACGACGTAACATCACCGGTCTCGATAGCCTTTAGCAGCATTTCTGCTGCCGTTTGACCTTGCTCCTCACCGGTTTTGATAACGGCACTCAACGCGCCGCTTTCTACGTGAATTCGGTTACCCCCTAAAAGTGGGCTATGAAAATACGAGCGAACGCGATCGGAGACCGCCTGATAATCCATAGGCTGCCCCTGACCATCTTGAATCCCCCCCATAGACTCGAGGTAAAGTGCATCACAACTTTGCTCCGACTGACTGGCAACTTGCTCTAATTCACTGACAGAACGGACTATCCGGGTAACACAGATGTTCACAGGATAACTATCAGCTTCATTCCTGATCTGCGCCATCATAGCGTTTCCCGTTGGGCTATCAAACGTAACGAATCCCACCGATTGGATGGCGGGCGATAACTGCTTAGCAAAAGCCAGTGATTCACGAATGTGGCCGCGTTCCAAAATCCCTGATATATGCTGATTGGGATAGCCATACTGCGCAGCGGGCGCGTTCACACCACAAAACATAATAGGTGTTCGCGTCTTATCTCTGAGATAAGGCACCACAAACATCGACTGGGCGTTATCATCAACGGTTATAACGCCATCAGGCTTGATTGACTGAAAAAGCTCATAGGCTTCCTGCGCTTTCGCCGCGCCACCTTTGAAATCCGTTTTTGTGTTCATATAAAAATAATGGAGTTCATTGTCGGCGGCTAATACTTGTTCAATCCCTCTTTTAACCTCTTGGCTCCAGTAGAAATTTTCTTCATAACTCATCACCACAAGAATACGGTTTGCACCATAGGATGCCGATGCCCCCGACACAAGAAACAACAGCAAGGTAATATGGATAATATGCGCAAAACGCAGACTTAACATAAGCAAACCTCTGGTGGGAATAGACTATCCCTGATAAAAAAATGCGCACCATTAACGTCTGCTTAAACATAAAACAGCGCAATAAACTGTAAATCATCTAAAAACTCTAGTTGAGTAATATCGATGCCGCAAGATTGAAAACCACTATCTTTTCCTGCTGCTATGCTGCGTCACAACAGCTACTGCCCATAAAGCGATGGGGTTAGTACTTATAAGGTTTAGTACTTCGATCCCATATTCACATAGCAGAGCTTCATGTATAACTCGCAATGAAGATTATAAAAAAACCAATCGATTCCCTATGTCTCTGCACTAACAATGTGCAGCCAGAGTTCATCATGCCGAATTCAAAATGGGGCATTACGACAACGCACACACCCTATGGAAAGCACTCGAAAACAAGGACAACCATCACTGCGAAAAAGCAGCGCGGGCGGGTAGCAGCAAAGCACAATATCGCTTAGGGCTGCTTTATTCTGCAGGCATAAAAATACCCAAAGATGCTACAAACACGCAAAGGAAAAATTCAAGATACCGTGGCCGCACAAGCATGGTTACAACGTGCTTCTACTCAGAATTACGGGCCAGCCAAAGAAACGATCACCCGGAATTGATAGCGTTTATTTGATCAGCACACGTATAGCCTGACGCACGCTGCGCCAACGACTGACCAACAATGCACAAAAAATAAGAGCGCAACCGCCTAACTGCAGACCCGTCATTGTCTCGCCAAACCACAAGGCAGCCAACATAGCGGTCCATATCGGTTCCAATGTCATAATCACCGCGGCATTACTCGCGCTGGATAAACTTTGCGCCCATGTCTGCATAAAAAATCGTACGCTGGTCGCAATAAATATACTCGCGAGCATCCACATCCAAATCGAACCTGGCCAATCAAACGACCAGGTTTCCGTTGCCAACGACACAGGTAATGCCACCAACCCGACAACCATCAATTGAACGGCAGCCAGCGCAATAGGCGATGTTTTGGCAGCAGCGCGACTATTCAGAACAAATGTAAACGCGAAAAAAACAGCTGAACACAAGAATGAAAGCTCTCCCCAACCCATAATAAACTGGCTATCCAGTGATAAGCAGGCGAGACCGATAGCAGCCAGTGGAAGCGATAACCATACAGCCCGATTGGCACGCTCACCAAATAAGGTTGAGACAATCGGCACGATTACGGCCCCCAGGCAGGATAAAAAAGCCCCAACGCCAATATGTTGTGCGTGATGAAGACCTAAGATCCAAAAAATCATAGCAACGCCAAATGATACCCCGACCAATGCCGTGCGTAAGATTCCTCGCCGATCCAGTGAGCGTAGGGCCTGCCAACCAAATAGCGCCAACACCAGCCCGGCAATCAAAAACCTCAAGCCAATAAACATCAAAGGCGGTATTTCAGAAAGCGACTCTTTAGAGAAGATCCACCCCGCCGCAGCGAGTAGCGTGACCACGACTAATATCAGATCAGATTTAACGGCGTTTGATTGATTCATGACACATATCTCAAGAGGCGATTTAAGCGCCGTCATACTATCAGGTTTGCCTCAACAGAGAGGAATAAGTAAAAAGCACCCGATGCTGTAGAATTAACTTCGACAGCTTCAGCGATAACGCAATTATTAAGATACAGAAAGTAGATACAGGAAACCCTATGAACTGGAATATATACCTCTCTGGCGAGATACACACCGACTGGCGTCAGCAATTAATCGATGGCGCAAAAGCACATAACTTACCTGTAACCTTTACCTCCGCAGTCACTAGCCACGAAGCCAGTGATGCCGCCGGAGATATATTAGGTTCTGAAGAGAACAGTTTCTGGCGCGACCACAAATCATCAAAGGTGAATCGTATTCGCACCAAGAACCTAATAGCGAAATGCGACATCGCCATTATCCGGTTTGGTGACAAATACAAACAGTGGAATGCCGCCTTTGATGCTGGTTATTGCGCGGCGCTGGATAAGCCTTACATCACCCTGCATGCAGACGACATTATCCATCCGTTAAAAGAAGTAGACGCATCAGCGATGGCATGGGCGACAACCCCCGCTCAGGTAGTAGACCTTCTCAGGTACGTGATTTTAGAGAAATAAGTTTGGGTAAGCAGGGCTGCTTAGTAAACTAAGCAGCCTTTCACGACACCGGGGGACACAATACTCTTATACTTTTTAGTGATGTATCTCGCGTAAACGAATTACACCACTTGCGCTTATTCCACCCACCCCGGGTGGATATCAAAATACGTCCGATAACAAAATTCCTTCTGCACGCGCTCTTCAAATGCCCGGATAGTCATCATGGTCTGATAACATTCAAGCAGCGCTCCCTTAGCGATTTTCGTCGATCTGAGCTCCTTGGATAATATATTTTGAGCAGAAGCCACAACATAAGTCACGGGAGTTTATTAGAAAGCGAACTCGTCATAGGCACGCATAGCTTCAACACCGTAAACAGCAGAGGGGCCACCGCCCATCAGCATTGCTACACCAATCATTTCAGCCACTTCCTGGCGAGTAGCCCCAGCACTTAAAACTGCTGAAAACCTTCCAATGGCCTCAGATACATATTCAGCTTCTTGTCTTTCTATATTTATTACCCTCTCACCTGCCAACAGGCAACAGGCAACAGGCAACAGGCAACAGGCAACAGGCAACAGGCAACCCTTGATATCTCAAATTTCCCTTATAAAAATAAGATTAATGCGACACATGGCATTCAGGACGTCTGGAAAGCTTGCTTCCAGGCGGGCTGATATTTTGCGCGAGCAGGAATAACCGGAGTAGCCGTGAACTGGCCAAAAATTCACGTGCGGAAGGTGGCGCTATTTCCGCTCCATCGAATGATCAGTGTGATGAAAAGACTAAAGCTGAAGGTAAACGGAAGTCTATTTATCATTGCCTTGTCTGCGAATCTCCTTAGCTGGATTCTTTATAAACTTGATGTAAATGTATTTTTTAAAATTATATCCACAATACTATCTTCAGCATTTATCTGGGGAATGGTGGCCTTTAGCGTCAAGCAGTGTGAGTACAATTTTCCATTAGTACTGATATCAATTAGTGTATTTGATGAATTGCTTTGCTCTGGCGTATTTTACATATAGCAGTAACTTTAATGGAGCCTTACATGTTAGGGCTCTATTTGCCCCTTTGGTATTTTGTATTATTGGCTACTCATTATCACTACTTGCAATACCACATGAGCAATCACCTCTAGGTATCATCAGCTGGTATTGTCGTATTGACGAATAACTCATATACGGATATCAGTAAGTTGATACGGGCAGCAGACACGACTCTATACCAGACTAATAAAATGGCTTTATTATGCCGTTTGGAGGATAAATACAAACAGTGGGCTACAAAAAAAGCCGGCTGTGATTTTTGCTGATTGAAAGGCTTGTTATATGCTTAATGGCCTACTGTTTTTGAAAATACATTTATTACCACCACACCAGACAATATTAAAACCATACCAATAATTGCAGGAATATCTGATAATTATTTATATAAAATAGCACTTATTGAAGCAATTAATACGATTCCCATACCTGCCCACACTGCATAAGCGATACCTACAGGGATGGTTTTTAGAACTAACGATAAAAAATATAACCGTTTATTGATGACACCTGTCCTTATTGCTGGCTCGATTCCTGGTGCACCATGAGGTGATACAGCCACACAACGGACAGGAATTGGCCGGATTCATTGCAACTGGAAATCCACCGGCTGCAGCAACTCCGGAGCGGGGTCACCCAGCGCTTCGGCCACACTGATCTCGTGAATACGACAGATCGCATCCAGTGGCAGGTCGTTGGTCTGCCGGCCAAAGGGGAACTCTAGCTGCTCTGACAAGCGGTCGAGGCCGAAGAAGGTATAGGCAACAATGGCGGTAAAGACCGGTGTAAACCAGCCGGCCGCACCGACCAGACCAAACGGTAGCAGGTAGCAATAGATGTAGGCAGTTCGATGCGCCAAAAGCGTATAGGCGAACGGTAGCGGCGTGTGAGCAATTCGCTCCGAGGCCGCCTGAACGCTCGCCAGCGCATGCAGGTGCTTATCCAGCGCAACGGCAGCAACGGTGTCGATTTGGCAGTCCTGTAGCGCTTCGGCGATGATCAGCCCCGCCTGCAGCAGCATGGCGTCCGCCGGGTTGCGCTTGCTTAGCACCTCAGTAACTAACGCATCCGGTAGTTCAGCAGGCAGATCCTTGCGCACATCTTCACGGCGCAATTGCCCCCGCAGCAGATGGGAATAGGCCAGTACACGCAGCATCAGCGAACGACGCTGCGACGGCGTCAAATAGATCGCGCTGGCACGGGCCAGACTGCGCACTTCATACACCATCTCGCCCCAGTGCTTACGCGCCTCCCACCAGCGGTCATAGGTGGCGGTATTGCGCATACTCAGCAGGATCGACAATGCGATGCCCAGCAAGGTAAACGGCAGCAGGGTATATTCGATCACCCCTTCAAGATAATGATGGCGGGCGATCCAGGTGACGGCACAGGCAAACAAGCCGGCCAACAGTATATGGCGGAAGATGTGAGGTATCACGGAGCCTTTCCAGGCAAGCAACAACCCCAACGCACTGGGACGTTTACGAACGATCATACGGGAGGAACTCCTTTTACACGTGTTTTATGGTTATAAACTACTCATATATTGCGAATAATCAGTCAGTCCTTTTTCTGCATTATAACGACCCGCGAAAATTAGCACGCCTTTATAAGCGTCGCGTAGCACTTTTTTGAATGAGTGCGGTGTATCGGGTGCATCATTCCAGTCAACTTCTGCAAGATGCGAACATGTAGCGGCGCACCTCAAGACTATTATTGCAGAGCTATGACGCTAAGATGGTTGGGCATTAATAATAAAGCGGGTACTGACAAACCTATTCAGTAAACGATGCATTAAATAGACAGCCGTTAGTGTTATCAGCACCGATACTGAAACCGAGGTAAATCGATACAGGGCGTTGTATACCAAGTCTTGTTGAGGGGACAAGTATTGGCCAAAAAGGATTCCCATCGTCGTCATGGCACCAAAGCCAGCCCCTGAACCACCCCCTTCAAGCATATGGTAACGGGCGAATAGCATCACACTTATCCAAAGCGCGATACTCACAAATAATAAAATACCGGAATGGCCAAGTAATATGAGCTGCCAACCCAATCCGATATTACAGCCAACTAAGGTACCAATGGCCCGATTAAGCGCCGAGCGCCCTGCCCCGTGCCAATTCATCGGAAACAAAATAAGAACAGACGACACTTGCGCCGACAAGGAACCCTGTAAATCGAGCACCTGAAACGCAAGAAAAGATAAAGTCGCCACCGTACTGGCTAAAATCACTTCGTGACGCCCATTACTTTTCGGTTTTATAATAGCCGGCGGTCGCGCGCGTGCCTCAACATCGGGGAACAACACGTGCATCAACATAGCTAGCAACACAGTTAAGACACTCGCCGCTATATTCGACATCACTAGATCGCTCACCGACGCTGAGCTATAACTGGCAAAGTGCAACTGCATCGACAAGCCAACCATGCCCACGGCACCAAAGAGAAAATTGGCCCCTTGCGACATACAGCGAAACATAAAAGCAAATATCAAAAATACCGCGACTGTCATAGGTACAGGCTGATCGCCAAACATACCTTGCACCACAAACACAAAGACAGAGACCAGGATCATATTTGCCAAAAACTGGCGTATGATATGGCTATTCAGCACAGGTACCAGACCCAGTAATAGCATAGGGTAGACGGTAAAAAAGGTACCGTAATTCCAGCCCATTAATTTACTGATGGTGAATCCTAATGTGGCGCCAAATGCGACCCGTAAACACTGCTGCACTTCGTTGCCGGTTAATGCCCGGTGAGCGGGTCTGTTAACGCTGCCGGTACGAATAAAAGGCAACCTGAGACGAGCTTTCATGATCGGCGCAACCTAATAAATGTAATGAATAACACTGATGACGTGGGCTTGAAGCGTTCCTAACCAACTTGCCAGACCGGCAATGGGATGTAACTGTACCGTCGCTCTCGCACCGGATGGCATTGACTGTAATAACCGGAGGCCATCGATTAAAACGATGTGCGTGCGCATGTACTGCGCGTCTCGTACCCAACGGTCGGAATTAACGGGGTTGGCAAGCGAACCATCAGCATTGATTTGACCGTCTTTTACCCCCGCATCTATTGCCTCCACCTTGCCGTCAAACACCTTGCCGGGATAGGCATCAAACACGACAGAAGCCGCATCACCTATGTGTACGTGACTGAGTGATTTCTCTCTAAAGTCAGCCACAATATCGCCTTTATCTAACACGATAGCAGCAACGGGTACGCCCGCCTGGGCATACTGTCCGGGCTGGAGTTGCAGGTTTGCAACATGACCGGTGACCTCAGAACGCACGTCAGTGTAATTCAATTGTAACCGGGCACCTTGCAGGGTATTTTTAGCCTGGCGGATTAACAGGTTATCCTCACCGTTAGAGCCGCGCTGCACTTTAAACTTAACGGCGTCCGCTTGTGCGGCCTCAACCTGCGCCTGTGCGGCACGGTAATTGGCTTTGGTTTTATCATAAAACTGACGAGAGACGGTATTCGACTGGATCAAGTGCTCCACCCGCTCAACCTCTAACGTAAGCTCGCCTACATCTGCTTTTGCTGCCAGTACCTTTGCCTCAGCCGCCGCAATAGAAGCATCTAACTGAAAATTCGTTTGCTCGGCACTTTCTACGGCGAGCCGGGCTTTCTCTACCCTGATTTCATAGGGCCGCTTGTCTAGACTAAATAGCACTTGCCCTGCATGCACACTTTGATTGTTTTGAATGTAGACCTGATGCACTTGTCCACTCACCTTAGACGATATATTCACCACAGGATGCAACACCCGTGATTGAGTGCTAACAGGCATCCACAGATCTGCACACAGAAAATAGATAAACGTTAAGGCGAACACGGCTAACGCAATATGCACCCAGCGCTTAAAAATTTGATCAGGAGCCATCTCTATTTATCTCCTTCACTGTGTTTATTCAGTAAATTAGCAGCATTGTGTTCAAGCTTTTTAAGGACCGCAAATACAATATCGAGTTCTTCATCGCTTATACCTTGGGTGAGCGTAGAGCGCACTTCGTCCACACAGCCAGTTAACGTCTGTAAGCATTCATGACCCGTTTCGGTAAACCACAAACACTGGCACCTACCGTCACTGGGATGAGCTCGCCTTTCCACCAAATTAAGCTCAACCAACTGATTGACCGTGCGGGTTAATGAAGGCATTTCGATACCCAATTCCCCCGCCAACCTATGCTGCGAGGTGCCTTCGCCTAGTATTTTCAAATTCATCATGACCGACCAACGTGCTTCGGTCATACCCATGGGCTTAACCGACTGGGATATAGCGCTGCGCCATAAACGAAACACTCGCCCTAACAACCAACCTAAGGCAGGGCTCTTTAATTTTCTGTATTTACCTAATGCACCAGACATACAAACCTCAATCAATATAACGCCAATCGTGCCATGTAAGCACTACAGATTAGTTAGCATGCTAAGTATTGTAACGCTTAAAATTTACTTAGCAAGCTAACTAATAATTTAAAAATTTACGGCGGAGGTTTTATAACTGCGAGCACAAAGGGTCATATTTAACCCTGTATTTTTTACCTTCATATCGTTTTGGTAATTTGTTATCTGAGTATCTGCTCCTATTATGTCGAGAGAAAAATCATCAAGGAAATGGCACTAATATTGCTTATATATTAATAGTACTAATAGTTTTGTTTTCGGAATCACATTACAACGTGTTATGCGGCCGTATTCCGTTAAGTGTGCTTATTATTGGTCCGCAGAAACTAATAACGCACCGCATGAGTGCTAACGTCGAATAGAGCCGCCTATTCATCTGCGAGATGTTACAAAGCCTGTAATAATTATTATTGATAAATGGAGATATTATGCTTCCCACTTCTATTCTTAATGGCATGAATAAGAACTTCGCCATTATTAAGCCCAACATGCCAGTTGTCGAAGCATGTAACGAATTAATAAAGAAAGAAATGCTAGGCGGCCCGGTTATAAATGATGGTGGCGAACTGATTGGCTGGATATCAGAACAAGAATGCTTACAAGTCATCATCCAAGTGGTTTATCACAATCAGCGGGTTGCTACAGTACAAGACATTATGCGCACCGATGTTTTATGCATGACGCCTAATGATGAATTCATGGTAATTGCAGAACAAATGTTGCAACAAAAGCCAAAAAGTTATCCTGTAGTCAATAGTCAAAACAAAGTCATTGGCGTGATAAGCAGACGCCACATTCTTAACATGTTACTTAAACAACTCGCCGACGTATCTAAGCGCTAGACAACTGTAATTTATCAACCACTCACTTATTAACCAGTGTATATTTAATGACTCATCGGTGACCCGATAGGCCATTCTTTATACCTGCGTAAAGCTACCGGATAAATTAGGTTTTATGTACATTAAACTCGGCCAAAGGTTTTGACACCTTATATAAGAGCCGGTATAGAGAAGAAAATTTTCGCTGTTACGAGCCACTTTGTCTTGCCATGCGGGCGAACCATATACTTTTAATGACCCACTGTTTTTGAAAATACATTTATTACCACCACCCCAGCCAATATTAAAACCATGCCAATAATTGCAGGAATATCTGGTAATTGTTTATATAAAATAGCACTTATTGAAGCAATTAATACGATTCCCATACCTGCCCAAACTGCATAAGCGATACCTACAGGGATGGTTTTTAGAACTAACGATAAAAAATAGAACGCAGTAGCGTAACCAATAATACAAATGATACTTGATGTTAAATTTTTAAATCCTTCGGATTCTTTTAATGCTAAGGTTGCTATAACTTCAGTCCCTATCGCTAGTGCCAGATACCAGTACCCCATGATCAACCCTTTGATAAAATATAACCGTTTATTTATGAAGAAATCCCGAATAATTTTTCCATAATATATATTATCGATAATTACTAAAAGTAACAACCTTATAAAGAAATACACTGGCAACTTATTTACAAATTTAAAATACAACTAAAATTAAAATTTAATACTTTCTATGATTTATCTTTACAGAAAAGAGGTTGTTAAAAGTTTTATTATTAGCACGATTCTAGGCGGCAATAGTTACTTTTAATTATTTTTTAATTCGCTAACTACAACTAATATTTAATAACATTCCGTGGTTAATTAATATCTTAACGTCATTAAATATTAAATGTTTTAACAGAATTAAATGCTGCGAACGGGAGTTCACTTCTGATATTTACTCAAGCGCAATAACAATCAAATGATACCTTCCATCAACATAGAATTGGAAACTAAGATGAAGATTTTCAGACACCTATCTGCAATAGTTCTGACATCAACGACCCTCTCATTACCCTTTGCCGGGCCTGCTATAACCCAAAACGCAAATTATGTGCCACTCGAACCGTTAAGCGGCACATGGAAGACCGTTAATCCCGCGTGGATATAGCACCAGAAAGAACGAACTACGTCGCCTGCGAAGGTCGCCCTGCCGTAGAACCCTTCTACGAAGTGAGAACATTTGAAGTCGCCGGCAACGCGGTGAATGCCACAACCCAGACATTCTCCATGACAATGGAAATTGGCCCAGACTCTCTGTCCTACACACAAACAACGAAACTCAATATCTATAGCAAAGGGTTCTCTCATACCGATGCCGCTAGTATAGAAAAAATTCGTTAGAGATTTGATACACGCTTAATGTCATAAAATCGCCCTTTAGTAGCGATACGCGTCAAGGGTTAGCGGCCCTCTACCTGCTAAGAAAGTCCTCATAAGACTATAAATACATTCGTATTCATGCTCAACGCTCTACAAAATTTCACGGCAGGTACATAAGCACTCTAGACCAGGAGTGAATACCAATCGCGGCGTGAAACCAAATTCACACCGCTATTAAAAGCAATCAATCAGTATTCAAGTGATGACCTAAGACAATAAAAAAATATCCTCCTGATGATATAATCACGCCCTGATTATCACACCACGAAGCGTCCCACCCATCAATAAAATAAGGGCGTTATTCCTGCGTTAAAACAACATATCAAGGAACGGCCTTCACGTGTCTGACTATAATGAAACCCTCTCTCAAGTAAATGATCAGCGAAAGAAGAACATCAAAAAACAGCAAAAAAACTTATATACCTCCCTTATCAGCAGCACACTTAATGATGTGCTTTTCAGCCGTTCTCACTCCAATGATTTCACTCAAACACGCTATAAATACATAAGAATTCGATTGCAACTGATGTGCTTATTTTTTGCTATTAGTGTTCCTTTGTTTGCCTTTTTTGACTATACGGCACTCCCTGTAGTACAGGCTGATTTTTTACTTAAGGCCCGCATGAGTCTGTCCATCTCACTCTTCATACTGGTTTACATCATACATCGTCATGTCTCCTTACTGGCCACGCGTGTCACCTTCCTGCTGGCATTTTTATTACCCTCTCTTTTCTACCTCATCAGCATGGAAAGTTTTAACACAGACGCATTAACGACCCCCTTAACTTTTAAAATGATGCCTTATCTTATTATCTCCATGTTAGGCCTATTCCCGTTAACCATCTGCAGTGGCCTTCTTATGATAATTATTGTTTTTCTGCCCGCAGCGCTTTTTGAGCTAGATACACTGAATCAAAATTACTACCCTCTCTTAAATAAAACGTGGTTATTTATATTATTTTCAGGCATCAGCTTATGGCTGCAGGCAGGCCAATTATCGATGCTCATGAAGCTTTACCGCGAATCAACCATTGACCCTTTAACCGGTCTAATTAACCGCCGGGTACTATTACGTCAGGCGCGTATCGCACAAAAAAATGCCACTCAATATTCACAACCGTTCTCGGTCATGATGTTTGACTTAGATCGATTTAAACGCATCAATGATAATTATGGACATGCTATCGGCGACAAAGTCCTCGTCAGCATTTCCGGAATAATGAAAGAAGAACTACGTAGTGCAGATACTATCGCACGTTATGGTGGTGAAGAATTTGTCGTGATTTTACCGGACGTATGCCTTGCTCACGCCATTGTCATTGCAGAACGCATTGCCAATACCATTCGTCGCCAAGAGGTCTCTTTAGAAGACAACAACGCCGCTGCAGAAATTATCCACGTGACTTCCAGTATTGGCGTCACCCAATATATGAAGGGTGAAGATATCGAACAAACGCTGAAGCGCGTCGACAACCTGCTTTATCATGCGAAAGAATCAGGACGCGACAAAGTCATCTACACACTGGAAGAACACCAGACGGAGGACTCTACGCTCATACCGCAGCACCAGAATGCAGATATGGCACTCTGAAAGAGTCTCGCTAACATTGACTTTCGGAAAATTCTAATTATACGTGCAAATAATACAGGGAAGTTTGCATATCAATAACAAAAATGTCAGCTTTTTTTACAGCCAGGAAGTTAAAATCAATAACAAACAACAACTTAACGTCTCTTATTTGATACACCCAGAATAATAAGGGGTATTATTTGAGCTTAAAGGTATTTAGGCAAAGTAATAAAAATCACACATTTCCATTAGTGATCATTAAATAACCAACAATGTCAGTTTTTTTTACACTCACTATCAATGATATCTAAATAGGAAATAAATATTAATAAAGCCTTAATGAAATATTTGCGTCATAGAATACTCAACAACTTTACTCAATTTTTATTGAGTTAACTCACCATCAAAAAACATCAGAGTGTTGCAGAAAAGAGTCATTCCTCAAAAAACCATGCAATTTAAACACTTAATACTAATATATTCTCATAAAAACTGATTCTGGCTCATTTTGTGCTTACTAAATACTGCTTTCACTAAAACCCATGCAGGAAGCACCTTTTATAAATTTGAGGAATATTTAATGTCAGCTTTTACGAAAATAGTAGCAACTGCCGCTCTTACTCTTGCAGCTAGTACAGCTTCTGCTGCTTTGATCGAAGTTCAAAGTCAGTCTCAGTCGACTCCTTTCAGCCTGACATCTTGGAATAGTGATTTTACTTTTAACCTATTTGATTCAAGCCTTGTAGGCGGCGCCACTCTTCAACGTGTTGAGCTGTCTTTATTTGGCCAATCTATCTCTGACCTAACTTTTAGCGCGACTACTGATTCATGGGTTATCGGTTCTGCCGGCTCATCAATTTTTGCTAATCTTAGTATTGGCGGTGGTGCTTTAGACATCGATATTTCTCCTTCTGATTCTTTTGGCAATACGGCTCCTGGTGAATTTGTTGCTGCCGGAACAACCCTTAATTTACCTACGTTGACAGGTAGCGATGCAGATATGCTGGCGACCATCGCTTTTGCTGACTTGTTGGCTTTCACAGGCCCGGGTACGTTTAATGTTGGCTTGCTAGGTTTAGGTTCATTAACCCTGCAAGCTTTTGGCGGCAACGTTGATACAGTTCAGGATACGCAATCAAAAGCTACTTTCGGTGTTTCATACTTCATCAATGAGCCTACCACTGTTCCAAATCCTGGCACACTTGCTCTACTTGGTCTGGGCCTATTGGCTATGCGTTTTCGTAAAAGCGCATAAGTCCTTTGAGTGTTAAAAAAGCCTCATCTTAAAAGATGAGGCTTTTTTATTTATTGCTTACTTAGGGTAAGTCACTTCATTAAACAGGCGCCCTGGAACGGTAAAATCATCTCAGCCGCGCGTTCTCCAATAAAAAATTTAACAGTAAACACTTATCAACGCGTTCCGTACGGCGCAGATAAAATCATGCATCAGAGCCAAAGGTCTGAATAACTTTATATAAAGGTCGTATATAGGTAACCTCTCGCTGTTAGAGATATTCTGTCTTATTTAGAGGGCGAACCTTATATGAATCCCTAAGTAATAGATAAAATCTGCGCTGAATCACCAAGAATTTCTTTTACATTTGTATCAATATTTTTTACGCACAAGACTACAAATTTTCGTAAAAAATTATTAATATTTTGATAATTAACAATAATTATTAGCCGAAAATTCTTACTATATTTAGCGGCAACAGCCATTAAATGAATAATAATGTCTGTTTTATTTAACCAAAAAAATCAATATCCATTGCAGCGCATACTTTTGGCGGTCAAGTGACTACTGACGGGTAGTTCAGCAAAAATGCTAATGCTAACCACAGTCCGGACGAATTTTTTTTCGTTAAAACGTTCGACCTAACAACGACTATCGCCAAACACCCCAGATGGTGGTGAAACTGTTTATAACGTAGCAGTTGCTCGGGTTCATTTTAAATGGATTTGATCTGCAGTTTTATTTTTCTGCAATTTCGCCAATGAGTATTCCGAAAAAGTATTTCTATGAAATATACTAAATCACTCCTCTTTACCTCGATGATCGTTGCGGCGTCTAGCGCACAAGCGATGCCCTGGTTAAATGCTGAGCTAAATAATCAGTCGATTTATGCCGATGTTTACGTAACAGTGGGCGCAAATGCCACATTGGGAGAGGACGGTTGCAAAAATGGCGCCGCTACCACTTACAATAACTTAGCCAGCAGCAGCAGCAGCATCAGTAGTAGTAGTAACCGAACCTGCAACAGCCTTGTTATTCGGTTTAGGCCTAGCTGGCATAGCTAGACGAAAAAACACAAAACCTTCAAATATAAATAAATAACGACTCCTTCGGGAGCCGTTTTTGTTTGTGATGACCGTTGGTTAATACAACAGAATTTTAGTCTTATCGCACAGGCTTGGTTGTCTGCGTACTGTTGATAAAGACATCGACTTCGTCAAGTAATGACTGTTTCCTGAAAGGACGAGTGAAACCAGTTAACAGACTGATGTGGTCGAGCTTTTCGTAAGTGATCGCGGTCACACGTCCATCTTTATTTTTTATTGCTTTAGTGAGATTGATGATATTTTTGGCTTCCACAAGATCATCTCGCTCCCCATACAATAATAAAAGAGGCGGCTCGTCACCATTGATGAAGTTGACAGGTTGAGAATAAGCGGCGTCAGACTCCGGACCGAAAATACCAGGCAGATAAGGTTCAGTATAAGGGATAAAATCATAAGGACCGGCTAATCCAATACCACCTTTTAAAGAGGCATATGTTGCAGGTTTCAGATACGCACTACTGTTAACGCTAAGCATGATCGCCAGATGCGCACCGGCTGAATGTCCCATCAAAAAGAGATTATCAGGGTTACCTTTATAGTTAGAGATATTTTCTTTAACCCACTGTGTTGCTGATGCCGCGTCAGCAATAATCGTGTCAAATTTCACATCAGGATAATGTCTGTAATCCGGGATAACGACGACGTAACCTTTTTTAGTCAAAGCATCCGCTATAAACTCATAGTCTCCCTTATAAGTACTCTGACATGCACCCCAACAGCCTCCATAGAAAAAGATAACGACCGCAGACTCCTGACCATCTGTCGCTGGATTTGGGTCTGAATCTGGAATGTAGATATCCAGTTTATTCGTTGAACTGTAATGAATGTTTTCTATTTTTTGATAATCACCTATCCTGGCCATCGTGTTGACGAGATAGCTTCCCGTTGCCGTGCAGGCAGATAGGAAGACAGTGCTAAGAAATAAAAAAAAGGATTTAGTCAGCATGTTGGCATTATAGCTTTGTGAATGGAATGTTATAAAAAACACCTTTCCGCTTTTTTAAGATATTTGGAATATCAAAATGCAGAACAGTATTAGCATTAGACTCATAAGAGTATGGCAGAATAAACGCCCTTTTGCGTGCAACCTACTACAAACAAAGGTAAGCGCCTCAACACATGGCAAGACACACTTGATCAGCAAGCGATAAGTGAACGTTTCCTTCGCGTCAGCACATTACCCCGTTGGGCTGCCTAACTATTAGCGCGCTGATATGAAGATGTTTGTTGATATCTGTGCCGTCTATTTGCACCGTGAGGCCGTTGTAACAGAGTACTGTAGTAATTATCAGGCAAGAAAAAGCGGCCTATTAGCCGCTTATTTAACGCTATTTTTAACATTATGCTTCAGTGCATTTTACGGTTTATCCACGCCCATTTGATCAACATTCGGTTTGTAGTACTGGTAGCGGTTGAAGCGATTTTCCATAAACCGAAACAGGCCTATCACGACACCGGCCATCAGCAGGTAAATGAAGCCTGCGGCGGTAAACAGCTCAACGGGGGTATAAGTACGTGCCTGAATAGTACGAGCCATACCTGTTAAGTCCATCAAGGTAATGGTGGATGCCAGCGCACTGCTTTTAAGCATCAATACGACTTCGTTACCATATGCAGGTAAAGCGATACCAAAGGCTCGCGGCAGGACGATGCGACGGGTTTTAAGCAGCCAGTCCATACCAAAAGCGTCCGCAGCTTCCAGCTCTCCTTTGGGAATTGCCTGAATCGCACCACGAAACAATTCAGCACTATAGGCAGCTGTGTTCAATGTAAAGGCGATAATAGCGCACCAATAGGGTTCTTTAAGTACCACCCACAAGACTGAGTCACGTACAGCTTCAAACTGTGAGGCGCCGTAGTAAATCAGAAATATCTGTATCAGCAGTGGCGTGCCACGGAAAAAATAGATGAAGCAGAAAGGCAGCACTCTAACCCAGGGTGACGGCGAAGCACGTAACAGCGCCATAGGAACCGCCAGCATTACGCCAATGATACCTGAAACCGCGACGAGCTTGAGGGTGAGTAAGGCGCCCTCCAATAATTGTGGATAGTATTTGATGATGATGTCCCAATTCATCCTTTATACCTCGCTTGTGGCGTACAGGCGCGTTCCATCCAAAGTGTTCCTGCGGTCGCAAACGCCGTCAGTACCAGATAGATGCAAGCAGCCGCCAGATAAAATGTGAACGGTTCGTTGGTGGAGCTAACTGCCGTGCTCGCCTGTCGGATAATATCTTGTAAACCCACGACAGAAACCAGTGCGGTATCTTTCATTAGTACCTGGAATAGATTACCTAACCCTGGCAGAGCTACGCGCCAGACTTGCGGCAAGATAATACGTGAGAACGTTTTGGCAGGCGTCATGCCCAGCGCCTGAGCCGATTCCCATTGCCCTTGAGGTATCGATAGGATGGCCATGCGGAACACTTCTGTTGCATAGGCACCAAAGGCGATCGACAAGGCAGCCACACCCGCCATAAACGGATTGACCTCTATATAGTCTTCATATCCAAACAGGCTGGCAACCGACATTAATAATGCGGAACCACCAAAGTAGATGGCGAAGACGATGAGCAGCTCAGGAATACCACGCACTATCGTGGTGTAACCTGTGGCCATCCATCTCAGGAATTTATATTTTGATAACTTGGCTGACGCACCTAACAAACCGAAAATCAGGCCAAAAAACAAACTGACTAACGCCAGCTTTACGGTGACCCATGTTCCAGCCAATAACAGGTGACCAAACCCATGCAGATCTATCACGTTATTATTCTCATGCAGCGGAAGGTTTGAGGTTTTCCCTTTCGGTTAACGATGTACGAGCTGCTGACAGCCCGCACATTGCACCTATCAAGAGAGCCTATCAATCGAATATCTCAATCGAATTTCTCAATCGGATCGGTTAAATCGAAAGCTATCAATAGATAGAGAACGGAAAATACTTAGCATTGATTTTTTCATAAGTACCGTTTTCAACGATAGCTTTCAACGCCTTATTAAACTTCTGTTTTAGCTCTTCCTGATTATGACGGATGGCGATACCGATTTTATCCACAGATTCAGTTTTAATGGTTTCACCTTTAAATTCAAAGTCTTTACCAGCATCTGTGCGTAACCAGTCATAGGCTGGAAATTTATCGGATACCAAACCATCTAAGCGGCCTGTTGCCATATCCAGGTAAGCATTATCCTGTGTGTCATACAGTTTTACAGATACTACATCACCTAGCTCATCTTCCAGGTACTGGCCTGCGATAGTCGCTCGCTGTGCACCTAAGGTCTTACCTTTGAGTGATTCTTTATCGGTTTTCAGTTCCGTACCTTTAGCACCAACAAAAGCCAATGCATTGGTATAGTAGGGGTCGGTAAAGTCAACGGCTTCCAGACGCTCTGGGGTAATCGACATTGAAGCGACAATCGCATCAAACTTACGGCCTTTTAAAGCTGGGATCATGCCATCCCAATCCTGTTCAACAATGGTGCAATCTGCTTTCATCTCTGCACACAGTGCTTTAGCAATTTCAACATCAAAGCCGACCAGCTCGCCTTGTTCATTTTTCATATTGAAGGGCGCGTAAGCCCCTTCCGTAGCGATACGGATCGTGTCACCCGCAAAAGCCTGGGTTCCGATTAAAGTACCGGCAAATACGCCTGCAACCAGCGTAACCGCTGTAATAATTTTACGAACACTCATCAGGTTTCTCTCTTTTTTATTAAAATTTAGTGTGGCTTGCATGTAAAAAGTGGCGAATCAACTGTGACTGGACATAAAGTCGCGTACACGTTGTGATTTCGGATTGTCAAACACCTCCTCAGGTGTCCCTATTTCTTCTATCTGTCCCTGATGTAAAAATACGACCTGGCTGGACACATCACGAGCAAAACGCATTTCATGTGTGACGATTAGCATCGTCCTGCCCTCGTCGGCCAGTTCCCGCATAACGCTGAGTACTTCATTAACCAGCTCAGGATCCAGTGCGGACGTAGGTTCATCAAACAACAGTACTTGAGGATCCATCGCTAAGGCTCGGGCAATAGCCACACGCTGCTGCTGCCCGCCCGACAAATTGCCAGGGTAAGCATCTCTTTTTTCGTAAAGCCCGACTTTTTTCAGGAGCCCTTCAGCACGCTCAACCGCCTGTTCGCGGGACTGTTTTAACACGTGCATAGGTGCTTCGATAATGTTGCCTAGAATCGTCTTGTGTGGCCAGAGATTGAAGCTTTGGAATACGAAGCCGATACGTGAGCGCATCGATTCGAGTTGTTTGCGGCTTGCGGCTTCGAGTTCACCCGATTTACCTGGCTTGAGTTGCAACTCTTCTCCACCGATCACGACCCGCCCTTTCGCAGGCTGTTCCAGTAAGTTGATACACCGCAGCAAGGTACTTTTACCCGAGCCACTGGAGCCCAGTATTGATATGACATCCCCGTCGTTCGCCTTAAGGGAAACGCCCTTAAGTACTTCCAAACTTCCATAAGATTTATGAATATCAGTCAGTTCGAGCGCGATCGAGGTATCAGGCATAGTGTTTTCCATTATTGGGCGTATCAGATCAGTAGTAAATGAGCATGATACGCCAACTTATTTCTTATATGAAACATGTGACTTATGAACCTATATTTCCTGATCTTAATTAAAAACGCAATGTTAGGCGTCGATTCTGAGGAAGAGATGTCTGAAAATACTAAAAAAATGTCGCCACAACGAAAAAGAGCGCTAAAAAGCGCTCTGCTAAATCCTTATATTGGCTCTAGCTGGCAAAATCGCGCAATAACTGGTGCTGTGCACTAAAAGGTTCTGCGCCATTTTCTGGTTTCAGCTGAATATAACTACCGTCTGCCTTCAACTCCCAGCTCTGGGTATTGTCTGCCAGATAATAGTCCAGTTCTTTTTTAACCCGTTCTGCTAGTTTTCCGCTGAGAGGAAAGCAGGTTTCTACACGGTTAAGCATATTTCTTTCCATCCAGTCTGCGCTGGCACAAAGCACATCCGGTTTGCCATTGTTGCCAAAGTAATACACGCGCGTATGTTCAAGAAAGCGGCCGATAATAGAACGCACCGTAATATTTTCTGAGATACCTGGCAAACCAGGACGCAAACGGCACATACCACGAATAATCAACTCGATTTTCACCCCTGCCTGAGAGGCTTCATATAAGGCACGGATCATTTTCGGCTCAGTCAGACCATTCACTTTTACAACAATATGACCGGACTTACCGCTGATCGCCAGCTTGGTTTCCCGCTGAATCAACTCCAGCATTTTGGCATGCAAGGTAAAAGGCGCATTGTAGAGCTTTTTAAGGCGCTGAATTTTACCCATCCCCGTCAATTGCTGGAACACCTTATGCACATCTTCTCCGATCTCGTCATCGGAGGTCAGATAGCTGTAATCCGTGTAAAGACGCGCCGTACCGGAATGGTAGTTACCTGTACCCAGGTGACAATAACGCACCAGTTTTGTGCCTTCACGACGCACAATTAACATCGCTTTAGCGTGAGTCTTATAGCCGACCACACCATACACCACCAGACAACCCGCTTCTTGTAATCGACTGGCTAAATGCAAGTTACTCTCTTCATCAAAACGGGCGCGTAATTCAATGATCACGGTCACTTCTTTACCACCACGTGCAGCTTCTACCAGCGCATTAACGATGTCGGACTTATCACCCGTGCGGTATAACGTCTGTTTGATAGCAATCACATCCGGATCTTTAGCTGCTTTCATCAGCAGATCGACCACCGGTGTGAATGACTGGAACGGATGCATCAGTAACTGATCACCCGCTTTCAGGGCTTGAAAAACATTGATATCTTTCTCTTTTTTCAATTTTCCCGGTACACCCGGTGAGAATGGAGGCCATCTCAGTGCTTGACGATCGGCAAGGTCCCGCACCGCCATCAAACGTGTCAGATTTACGGGCCCGTCTACTTTATAGACTTGATCTTCTTCAAGATGAAATTCTTTTTTAAGAAACTCAATCAGCTCTTCTGGCGTTCTATTATCGACTTCCAAACGCACCGCATCACCGTATTTTCGGGAATGTAGCTCTCCACGCAGTGTACGTGCTAAATCTTCCATCTCTTCAAAATCGAAGGTTAAATCAGCGTTTCGGGTGATACGGAACTGATAACAACCCAGTACGGTCATGCCAGGAAACAGCTCGGCGGCACATTCATGAATAACGGAAGAGAGAAAAATAAGGTTATCGCCCGACTCGCACAGTTCATCAGGCAGACGAATTAAGCGCGGTAACGATCGTGGCGCAGGAATAATAGCCAGTCCTGTTTCGCGTCCAAACGCATCCTTACCATCGAGTTGTACAATAAAGTTAAGGCTTTTGTTAACCAAACGCGGGAAGGGATGCGCCGGGTCTAAACCAATAGGGCTGATAACCGGAACTATTTTCTCGTCAAAAAAGGTTTTAATCCAGTCTAACTGTTCGGGCGTCCAGTCACGGCGGCGTAAAAAATGAATGCCGTGCTGAGCCATTTCAGGAAACATGATTTCGTTAAGAATACGGTACTGACGCTCAACGTTGATCACACAGATCTCGCGGATTTTCTCCAGCACCTTTTTCGGGTACATTGCATCCGGCCCAACCGTCTCACGCCCATATTTGAGCTGGCGTAGCTGGTCAGCTACGCGGATCTCGAAGAATTCGTCCAGATTACTGGAAAAAATCAGTAAGAACATAAGTCGTTCAAGCAAGGGATAGCGATCGTCCAATGCTTGCTCCAACACTCTGACGTTAAACTGGAGATGACTGAGTTCTCGATTGATATAGAGTTCAGGCGCTTTCAGGTCAACCGGCTCTACTTCTACCGGATGATCCACCGTTGGCAAGATTTCCCTGCTATCCAGCAGCGCTTGCGCAGCCTGATTTTGCACTATCTCTTCGCTCATTATCTCTACCTTTTCATCAATCGCAGTGGCCTGCTTAGTCATCTTTGTCTCCAGTTTAGTAAGAGACCGACCTATTCAATTATTCGTTCATTAATTGCGCTGCACGTTTAGCAAAGTATGTAAGAACGCCATCTGCTCCTGCGCGTTTAAACGCCAGCAGAGACTCCATCATCACACTACGCTCGTCCAGCCAACCATTCTGGAAAGCTGCCATATGCATCGCATATTCACCGCTGACCTGATAAGCGAAGGTCGGTACTTTAAATTCATCTTTAACCCGGCGCACAATATCCAAGTACGGCATGCCCGGCTTCACCATTACCATGTCTGCACCTTCCGCCAGATCCAGCCCAACCTCGTGCAAGGCTTCGTCGCTGTTGGCAGGGTCCATTTGGTAGTTACTTTTGTTACTTGTCCCCAAGTTACCGGCAGAACCGACTGCATCACGGAAAGGACCGTAGTAAGCACTCGCATACTTGGCTGAGTACGCCATAATACGGGTGTTGATGTAGCCCTCTTCTTCCAGTACTTCGCGGATGCCACCAATCCTGCCATCCATCATGTCGCTGGGCGCAACGATATCCACACCCGCTTCTGCATGTGACAGCGCCTGCCTGATTAAGGTTTCTACTGTGCGGTCATTTAATACATAGCCTTTGTCATCAATGATGCCGTCCTGACCATGTGTGGTGAAGGGATCAAGCGCCACATCCGTAATGATACCCAGATCCGGACACGCATCTTTAATTGCGCGTACCGCGCGCTGCGCCAAACCGTCTGGGTTATAAGCCTCTTCAGCAAATTCAGACTTCACATCAAGTGGCGTCACCGGGAACAATGCCATGGCAGGCACACCCAGGCTGACCAACTCTCTGGCCTCTCTCACTATCAAATCAATGCTCATGCGTTGCACGCCGGGCATCGACGCCACGTTTTCTGTCAGATTATTGCCTTCAATCACAAACACTGGGTAGATCAGATCGTTGGGCGTCAGTTTATTTTCTTGCATCAAACGACGTGAAAACGAATCAGCACGCATACGACGCATGCGGGTTTCTGGAAAGAAGCGCTGGCTATCATTAAAGGCCACGGTTATATCCTTTTAATCGGAGTAAATTGAACTAAATATGTATGACAGTAAGATGACAAAAAAATGACAATTGTCATATTCGTTTGATTCTACGCTGTTTTTCAGCAGTCGATCATGATTCTAATCTTAACGCATTCTCGCTAAGAAGGAATATGACAGTCATCAGTATCGATCGATCTAATCAGGAGAAATAAACAACCCGTGGAGCCACTGGCTGTTTATCCGTTTTTAGAGTTATTCTGTATTAGAGCTACTGCTTATACGATTGCCTGACGTGAAGGAATAATACCTGGCATTGCTCGCAGCACTGACTGCGCAATCAATGCGGCAATCAGCGCCTTAATCAGATCTCCGGGAATAAACACCAGAATAGCTTTTGCAGCACCGGCAAAATCTAATGATGTCATGACCACCATACCCGGGATTCCAAACGCATATAGCACCAGAATACCGCCGACTATTGACGATATAAGCGCCGCAGCAAAGAGATTAACGCGTTGCAGTTGCTGCATCATTAACCCAGTGACCAACGCTGCAAACGGAAAACCAACAATAAATCCAACTGTAGGCCCTGCAAACACCCCTAAACCGCCACGGCCACCTGCCAATAAAGGCGCGCCTAATGCAACCACCAGAATAAACAACGCCACTGATAAGAAGCCACGCACGGGCCCTAGCATGATACCCGCTAACATTAAACCTAGCGTCTGAGCCGTTAATGGCACACCGCCCGCCACTGGTATATTAAATTTAGGTAACAGCCCCAATGCGGCGATTACCGCTGCATAGAGTGCGATCTGCACGAGGGTTCTGTCTTTGTTCATACTTTTTTATCTCCTGGTTTCTATGGGCCGAACAGAGATGCCACTGCTGCCACCCCGTGCGGTTAATGCTTCGGCGACGTGATCGGATAATCGAATCGCCTGAATAATAAGCGGGGCTATTAAGCGCCATTTTTTCTTTCTACCACCGCGGGCTCGCCATGCTTCATCCAGACTGTTCATAACCAGCACCAATACCGGGGCAAAACGCACCATCAACGCAACCGCCAGCGCCAGCGCTCGCGGCGAAATACCTATCCATTGTAAAGGCCGGAATACCGGTTGTAAGGCCTCCATCATGTCACTCATGCGGGTCGTCAGCGTAACCAGGTTAGCCAGCAGGAACATAGTGACCAAACGCAGCACAGAAACACCTCCCTCGTAAAATGAACCAGCCCAAAGATGAAACAGCATAATAACGGCCAAAAATGGCAACAACGGCCTGACCATCTCCAGATTCTGCCAGCCACGATTACCAAGTGTTACGTATAACAATGCAGCCGCCAGCGTAAACACGACCATCCACTCAAGCTGAGTCACAGGCAAAATTATCATACTAGCGGCCGCCAGCAAACAGAGCTTAAAGCCCGCAGGTAAACGATGCAGCCAACTGCTGTGAGCTAAATACAGACTAATCATAAGGAAACTGAAAGCTTATCAATGGCAGCCAGATAGGTACGAATCACATCATCTGGTGCACCATCGGCTTTGATCTGCCCCTCATCTACCCAGATGAGCCTATCAAAATCGGCGTAAACGCTTAAGTCATGACTGATGAGTAATACATGCATGTCGGTGCTGTGGATAAGTGCAAGAAGCTGACGCCTGGTGGGTAAATCGAGCGATGAAAACGGCTCATCCAATATCAGCAAGCGGGGTTTCATAATCAAGACAGACAGAATACACACGCGCTGCTTCTGCCCTTCTGATAATTGCGTCACCGGCCGGTCTGCCCACGACGCAATACCCTGTTCAGTCAATAACGCCAGCGCAGAAACTCTGGCTTGCTGTGCGGATTGGCCTAATTGTTCACAACCAAACGCCAGCTCTTCAGCGACCGTCGGAAAGATCATTTGGTGATCGGGATTCTGAAAAATAAATCCTACCAATGCGGGCATCAGCGCCGCTTGCTTCACCGTATCATAACCAAACACCGACACCCGACCCTGCTGCGGTGTAATTAAGCCGTTAAGCAAGCGCACCAGTGAGCTTTTACCTGAACCATTATTACCGATCAGGCCAACACGCGATTCTTCCCAGCGCAACGAAAGCTGGAGAAACAGAGGGCTATTGGCACGCTGAAGATCAACTTGTTCAATACAGATGCTATCCGAAAGCGACGCATAAAGCGGCGCTTCATGAGCCAGCGTGGGTGTTTTTTGTTTTCTTGAAAACCAGGACACGGCGGTATTCGCTACAACATTAAAAAGAGGACCGAGAGTATAGCCGCCCTTGTCAGGCATGAAAATCTAAACCGTCTATCATCTGGATGCTTATATCGCGATACCTTGTGATGTTATGCTTTGTTTATCGGACCCGGTGCGCACAGACACGACATCGACACGACACACTCACTGAGGGGACTAAATGATGAAAAAAATTGCCGTTATATTATCCGGCTGTGGCGTTTATGATGGCTCTGAAATATACGAATCAGTGCTAACGTTACTGCGCATTCAGCAACAAGGTGCTCATTATCAATGTATGGCGCCTGATATTGAACAAATGCATGTAATCAATCACCTGACGGGTGATGTGGTGGCAGGTGAGTCCCGCAATGTACTGGTTGAAGCCGCACGTCTGGCACGTGGTGAAATTATTGATCTGGCCACCGCCAACCCAGATGACTATGACGCACTGATCATTCCCGGTGGTTCAGGCGCGGCTAAAAACCTGTCAACTTTCGCCGTGAAAGGCGCAGAATGTCAGGTTAATCAAGACGTGAAAACATTTACACAAGCGATGCACCGTGCCGGAAAACCCGTGGGTCTGATCTGCATTGCACCCACCATGACTCCGCTGATTTTCGGTGACGGTGCGCTCTGCACGATTGGTAGTGATAAGCACACGGCCAGCGCGATCGAAGCGATGGGTGGTAAACACCAGGACTGCGCGGTTAATGGCATTGTTATTGATCAGGAGCGTAACATTATCAGCACACCCGCTTATATGTTGGCAGGCTCAATTACCGAAGCCGCCAGTGGCATTAATAATCTGGTCGATGCCGTCCTACAGAGGGCTGATAAAGAGCTACCGCGAGTTTAATTAAATAAAGAAAAATAATTACTAACAAGAAGTATTAACAAGAGTCTTGATCGAATGGCAAAAGCATGTGCACGGCATATTTTGGTAAAAACCAAAGAGGAAGCAGAAAAGCTTAAAGAACGGCTGGCAAAGGGTGCAGACTTTGCCACGTTGGCTAAAAAACACTCGTTATGCAACTCGGCTAAACGTGGTGGCGACCTGGGAGAGTTCAGTCCAGGTACTATGCTGAAAGCATTTGATAACGTTGTATTCAAAAAACCCTTACTAACAGTGCATGGGCCAGTGAAAACCAAATTTGGTTTTCACTTAATTGAAACGATTTATCGAAGTTAAGCGTTTATTCGTTCACATTAGCGACAATAGCGACCGCATTAAACGGCATAGCGCTATCCTGAGAGACTTCAATACCCTTATCGTCAGCCAATACCAATAAATGAGAAACGTCTTCGCTGGCCCTGTTTTTCACGACTAATAACTTCGGCACCCGCCGCAACATAACCCGGGTCGCTTCGGCAATGCCCGGTTTAACGCGGTTTATGTCAGTAACGCCATGCTGCAGCATCAACTGGTCGACATAGCTCTGCATTTTCAGATGTCGTCCGGTACTTGCCTCATCACGCTGAGCACTGGCGTTTTCGTCAGGGGATATGCTGCTAAACAGCGCTGATATTTCATCCACAAACCAATTGCTCAAATCGTGCTCAGCCAAATGTGAATATACAACACACTGATGAAAGCCCTGGTACTCTGGCCTGAGGATAGTTCTTGATACCAGCCCTGATACGGTACTGTTGAGGATGCCCGACGGGATCGTATAATCATCCACGGTCGCCACCAGATCAGCCATCCCGCCAATATCTGAAATCACACAAAGCTCATCTGAAATTTTGTAATCACTGTCACTATTCCAATCAGCAACAGCCGCTTTCAACTCTTGGGTGATGATCCCTTTTGCCGTCCAGCCATCCACAAACACTATACTCTCGGCCGCATGACCCGCCTTTTCCAGGTATTCAAGCGCCGCCTTATCGATACCTTTATCCCTGATAATCGATACCGAATAATGACTCACATCCGCTTTATAATAATGTTTTAGCGCCCGACTTAATAAAACACCGATAGGTGTTCCTGCTCTCGCTAAAGAGACAAGCGTGACGGTACCTCCTTTTTTATCGAAGATCTTTTTTGCTAAACCCGCTACTTCAGCGGCGAGTCGTTGCTTATATTTATTAACCAAACCAAAAAACAACGTTCTGTATTGATCACTCGGGGGGTATTCTTGCGAGATCATCGATGAATAGTGCTGGCCTCCGATCTGCATGAGTCGTTCTTTCTCTTCCACTGTCAGCAAAGGAATATCGATAGGCTGGAGCAAAAACTGACAATCTTCTAAAGAATAACTGCCTTTTAAAGGCTCAAATACTGGCTTTAGCGGCATGTTCACAACAACTTATCCTGGCTAATCTGACTAACAGAAGGGATGACTTGAAAATGGCACGATGACATGAAAGCTAAATCACTATTACTATCGCCTACACCAAGAAATAATAAGTTACTGTGGGCAGCGATTAATATTTTTTGTAAAAATTCTACCGCCCGTTTTTTACAGGCATAAGGAGGTAACAGTGCCATATTTTTACCGTTTATGTGCACGCGGGCATTCTCTGCTTGCTGACAAAAACGCTCAGCAATGCCGTCAAGCCTGAGAAGGTCAGTAGATTCGCCTTTAATCGATATATAACAAGGGAAACCAAAATCGCTAATCACACGACACCGGAGTGATAGCCCCTGCTCAGTAATGATGGCTAATACATCTTCTACATATTGATCTAATATTTCCTGCCACTGGTTACTTTCACGGGTCAGCAGCTGTAACCAATCGGCCTCAATTTTATTCTCTTTATCAAGAATAATGGCACCGTGATCAATCACTTTATACGTATCAAAAGACAGAGATACACGATCTAAGGCTTCTTTATTGCGCCCTGTCACAGGAATCAGTCGCTGATCATTACACCAATGGTAGAAATGTAATTGTCCGGCAGATGAAAACGAGGCGGGTTGAGCTTCTTTATCAATGGCAGTCACCGCCATCTCAGCGCCGTTCCCGTTCTCACACTTTCTTTTGGTTTGAATCAGCGTGTCATCAATATCAGTAAAAACAACGATCGACATACAAATACCCTTAAATCTAGGTGAGAATAGCGGTTATAGCATTGAGTTTTAACCGAAAAGGACAAGAGAAATACTGCTCATATGTTTCATATAAAATAATGGCTTGTCTATTTTTCGGTAAATTATATAAATAATAAACGCCTCTTTGAGCTTCATCGAAAAAGCTTTGTTTGCTCTTTATCCCTGCGCCTTCTAATACCGGCGAACGTCCTGTCGACTGGAATATTACATCGACGCCTTGTTCCTGCAGGTTCTCTGCAAACAAGAAAGGCTGATAGGTAAATTCACCCGTACCGATGACCGTGTACTTTTCAGAGGGATTTAACTGACTGATATCCAGCCTGATACCCTGCGGAGTATAGAAGGACACTTCAGGTTCTGCCGATGCTAAATAACCTGTTCGTCCAATATCATCCCGACTGTTTGCACTGCTAATACCACTCGCGGTTTTTTCTGGTAACTGGAGAAGAAACTCTTCATCAGCGTAAAATCGATAACTGCCGTCCAGCAAGCTAATAAATGTAAAGGTAATGTGCGGGTAGGCTTGTCGATACGCTTCTCGCTGCTCTACCGACAACCAATTCACTAAACTCACCCACACAATCGTTTTTAATTGAGGCAGGTTTTGTTGCAATTTCTGGCTTAATTGCTGCAGTGTTTTACCCGTACTAATTTCATCATCGACAATAACGACTGACTCAATCTGTTGCTTTACTAACGTACTGTCCAAACAATAAATCAAATGCGAAGGTGCGTGGCTGTGCGCTTCAGTGATCGAAAAATCTATGTCCCGATCGAGGTCAAAACGCGTCGTATGACTATAAATCACACGCTTCAAACCATTGCGTTTCAACTCTTGCGCAACGCCGGCACCTAAACCTGTCGCCGTTTCGGCCACACCTAATACCCAGGTTATATGCTGCACTGGGAGCGTCTGTTTAACGACTTTCGCCAAGGTTTGATATGTTTCACGCATGTCGCTGGGGAGACAAGGAACATACTTCCCCAATACCTTAGAAATAAACAGATAGCGTCGTTTAGGGTTCTGACGTGCGCCAAAGGTCAGTAATTTTTCAAGCGGATAGCGCGCATTATGAACCGATATTTGCAGCAGGCCAGTCTGCAACTCTACATCGCATCGGTTTAGCATAGTGAAAAATCCCATATTTTAAAGATGATTTAGGCAAGGCCGCACTCCAATGCGCGGCCTTGCCTAAAGCGAGGTTACATTAACATGGTAATCATTATATCGCCGCGGCTATAGCGATATTTGAATCTGATCAGTACTGTCATGACACAAAAAAAACCAGATACTCAATGCTTTATCTATAAAAAAAGCAGTCCGAAGACTGCTTATACATTGACATTACAGCAAAAAATTAACCTACATTAACACCATACTGCTGTGCCATTGGCTTAAGACCACCAGCAAAACCTTGACCGATCGCCTTGAATTTCCATTCGCTATTGTGACGATATAACTCACCAAAGACCAAGGCTGTTTCTACAGAGTAGTCTTCTGATAAGTCGTAACGAGCAACTTCTTCATTAGAATCCTGATTTACAACGCGGATGAACGCATTCGAAACCTGACCAAAGTTCTGATTACGAGATTCAGCTTCATGAATAGTAACACCCACGATAACTTTATTAACGTCAGCAGGGATCAGGCTCAAATCTACCTTAACCGCTTCATCATCGCCGTCGCCTTCACCTGTCTTATTATCGCCGGTGTGTTCAACAGAACCACATGCAGATTTCAGGTTATTATAAAAAATGAAGTCGCCGTCGACACGTACTTTACCATCTGCACCGACCATGAATACTGACGCATCCAAGTCAAAATCAGTGCCATCTGAAGCGCGTGAATCCCAGCCTAAGCCCAACAGCATTTTAGTCATGCCTGGTGCTACTTTCTCTAGTGAAACGTTGCCGCCTTTCTGTAGTGATACACCCATGCTATAAAACTCCTGATTATGTTTGTATTGTTTAAAAACTACAGCTTAAAGACTACAGTTCAAAATCTGCAGCGTCTAAACCTAATTCACGTGCTACCTTACGGGCAACAGCCTTCTCATCATCATCAAACACGCCATCGGCGGCGGCAATAGATAAGATCAGGCGCATCACCGTACGACAAGCAACATCATCACCTTTCAGTAAATTTAATGCCTCAAAAGCTTTAGATTCACCTACATCCAGATCAAACTCGAAGTTGCTTAAAAAGCCGTTGAAGGCCTCAATCACATCAGACGTTTTAAATACTGATAGCGCATCATTGCTTTCAATGATTTTCAGCATTTTTTTCTTCTCTTCCGAGGAGACATCTCCGTCCGCGCGCGCAATTAATGCAGTCCCGGCGGTAGCAGCATTGAGAAATTTTTTGTTTTTAAACTTTAAAACTTCACCTTTAAGCTCATTTGATTTTTGCTTAATTGTTGACATAAAACTAGAAAAACTCATGTTTGATCCTCATTATCTGAATTATTTTCACACTGCCACGGTAAGCCCCAAGCAAAAGCACGATCCATTTCAGCAAGGTCTTGAAAATACTCATCCAGTGGCGTCATTTTTGTTTGTTCATCGTTAAAGTTGATCATAGCGACCGCATAAATTGGCTTGACCATGAGTGTCGTCGGCGACAAAGTCTGCGCGGCCACGCCGGGCAACTGAAACTCGACATCTACATTGAGCCCTCCCCAACTATCATGGGCGTCCATCATGCTAGCAAAAATCAGAAACCTGTTCAGCTTATGGCGAAAGCGCGCGTTAATAAGCAACTGCTCAAAATGCTGATTCTGTGCCCGGCTTGCCTTAATATAAGGGACTCCATCAAACGAACCTTCTAAACTTGCGTCAAAGCTATACACCATGCCACGCTGACCATTTTCTAATTCATAGAAACAACCAATACGTAAGTCCGAGACGGGTTTGAAATTCTTGCCCATAAAATAACGCGCCGCTGAGCGTAAACTACCCTGCCCAGACTTCCACACTAGAGTAATACTAGCGTCGCCGGCCTCTTGGTTAACGGGTGCTTGCGTATCCGTTTGTTCCCTATTTACAGCAGAGGCGGTTGCTATGGTTGAAGCGGATGTTGAAATTGAAGCGACAGCAGCTGCATATGAATCACGGGTAAAGCCAAAACTTTCTAGTAATTTTGACAACCCTTCTCTGTAGCCTTGCAATATACAACGTATTTTCCATGCACCATTGCGACGATAAACTTCAATTAAACTGACCGCCAACTGGCCTGTCAATTGCTGAGAAATATCGATACTGGCATATTCCTTAGCATCCACTAAATCACTCAGGCGTGCCGACATGCCGGCAGTCGGTGCTATTGAACTATTAGCAGTTCTATTGCCTGTATTATTGACACCAGCAGCGATATAAACCGTTAACTTCTCTATATCCTCAGGGATATCAGATAAGTTAAGTAACAGTCGATCATCGCTGATGGAAGCGCCTTCTATCGCATCTAAGAGGCTCAGCGAGCCATTCTGCCGAGAAACAATGACACCCCATTGCCAATCGGCTATCTGCACAGAAAAGCAATAAGCACGGTCACCAGGGATGGTGATATTTTGTCCTGCTACTAACTGTGCTACTGCCATTCGATACTCCAAAAATCAGCGCTTAATTATAAAAAGTTAGCCGCTACGCTTTGGAATAAGCTTTCCAGTTTCTTATCGTCTGTTGGCTCACCGACGGCACGAAATTTCCATGCAGTGCCATGACGATAAAGCACGCCTAATACCATAGAAACCGAACCGTTAAATTTGGCTTCATGAGCGATATTATAATTAGCGATAATATTATCCACCCGGCTTGGTGTACCTTCATAAAGACGTACACTCGCAAAGGGAATACTTGCGAAGTCATGTCCCTGATAGCTGTTCAAGACAATAGCGATACTTTTCACGTTCGCAGGCACTTTGCCCAGTTCGACAGACACAATCTCGTTGTCTAAACCGTCATCACCGTCTAAATCACCGGTTCTGTCATCGCCGCTGTGAACAACAGAGCCGTCTTTACTTTTTAGCTGACCAAAATATACGATATCAGCCAAGTCTTTGCTTTCAGTATACAGGCCGATACTGGCGTCCAAATCTACGGCAACTTTCTTCGTGCCGAAAAAGCCTTTCTTCTCAATAGCGCCCCAGTTCACGCCGACACAAACACGATCTAACCCTGAACCGTTCTTTTCTAAGCTAATCCGCTGACCTTTTTCTAAAGAAATAGACATTGATATATCCTTTACTCATTAATTAATCAGTTAAGTGTTTAGTACGATGAGCCTAATTCAGCAAAAACTACCTAATCAAACGCTAAATAGCGACCCATCAATTCATATTGTTTTTCTATACTACTTTTACTTCTTGTGATTTAAGTATTTGTGAGTGAATAAATGCCACACCTATAAGACCTGCACCTATAAAACCGGTTATCACTTCCGGTATATGTATAAAAGTCTTTAAAAACATCATGCTAGCTAATGCGACTATTGCATAAAAAGCACCATGTTCAAGGTATACGTATTCGGACAATGTATCTTTCTCTACTAAGAGAATAGTCAATGAGCGAACAAACATTGCACCAATACCCAAACCAATGGCAATAATGAACAAGTTAGTCGTGATCGCAAACGCACCAATTACACCATCTAAACTAAACGATGCGTCCAGCAACTCCAAATAAACGAACATAGCGGCGCCACTTTTAACGGCATGCGTAGCCATTCGAGCCTGTTCACGGCGTTCCATAAAAGCAGTTATTTGATGCATTACCCAAAAAGTCGCAACACCCGCTATACCTGACAATGCAAATGTTTGCTTATCAGCCTCAGGCAACATGAACAAAGCAACAACAGCAATGAACACTAACGTAAGCAATTCTGCTGCGAATTTAAATTTTTCCAATTTTGCCAGTGGCTTTTCGATCATTGGAATCCAGTGATCTTTTTCATCATCAAAAAAGAATCCAAAACCAACCATCATCAAAAATGCACCACCAAATGCCATAACAGAGACATGCGCTTCCGTCATCACAGCGGCATAATGTTCAGGTGAATTGATGGCAATATCAATCGCTCCCCACGGCGACACGCCAGCCAAAATACTAACGATAAGCACAGGAAATAGAATGCGCATACCAAAAACCGCGATGAGGATACCCCACGTCAAAAAGCGACGACGCCACACGGCGTTCATATCTTTCAACACGGTTGCGTTAACCACGGCGTTATCAAAAGATAATGACACCTCTAACACCGCCAGCACCGCTACGATGAAGAGTGCACTTGGACCACCCACAACCAAGGCCAGAATTAAGCCGACAATCGTTACGATAAAACTGCCAGTAAAATACTTTAAATTTTCCAAGATCAATAATTCCCACTTAATACAACAATTTAATACAATATTTTATTAACGCATAGATATTCAAATCACCCCGTCTTTCAGAACTCTTTAGCGCATGAACTTCAACCCTCTACAAATATTGTACTAGTGAGCAAGAATATTGCTTATCCCTACTCTATGGGGACAATATTTAAAAATAAAAGTTCGCTAGTCCATTTCGAATAACTAACGCTCGTGTCTGATAGGAATATACAGGCATTTTAATATCATCAGTGACGGCCATGCCTTTTCACCCCGATTTTTTGCAGCGATCAGTGAAAGGGGCTTTCTACGCGTGACCCATTGATTAATTCATGAACAGAGCCAAGTTCTTCAAGTGCCACATGATCAACCAACACCGAGTCAGCGAAGCTTCTTTATTTTAAATTCTTCCCGTCCATTTGGTATCCTGCAACAGGCTTTTTTTAGCACAAAAATCTCAATGTATACGATTACATTATGTAAGAAAACGTTAACACGACTGCAATAATCAGACTTTATAGTACTTCTCAACAAAGGGGCCGGTCATGGTTAAAGCAGCAACGATCAAAGATATTGCACAGCATTGCGGCGTGTCCGTCGCAACAGTTTCGCGAGTCGTCAACAATAAGGGTGTGGTACGTGCGGAAACCGTAAAAAAAGTCGAGTCCGCTGTACTGACGCTGGGTTATCGCCCCAGCATGGCAGCACGGGCGCTCAAATCCGCCAGCAATAGAACACTCGGGGTCATCATCCCAAGCTTGATGAACCCGGTGTTTGCCGAGACCGCATCCGGCGTTCAACAGCGAGCACGGGCGCGGGGGTATACCCCTCTGATTCTTTCGTCCGATTACGATGATGAGCTGGAACTGAGTGCCGTCGAAAACCTGCAGGCCTATCAGGTGGATGGCATCCTGCTGACGGTCAACGATGTGTTAAGCAGCGCGGCACTTAAACAACTGGATCAGGCCGGTCTTCCCTATTGCCTTATGCACAACGTGCCGCGTCATCGTGTGGCCGGCTATATCGGTGTGGATAACTTTCGCGCGGCCGCTGAAGTGGCAAGTCGTATTCTTGCTTATGGGCACACCTGTATAGGCATGGTCTCCGGCGAGTTTGTACGTACCGACCGTGCCCGTGAACGCCATGCAGGATTTATCGCAGGCCTCAAATATGCCGGCGTAGAGTTAGCGCATCTGGTGCAGGTTGATCCCGTCAACGCCACGGGGCTTCAGCAGGCTTTGACCAATATTTATGGTCAGTCAGGTGCCCACCCCACTGCTTGGTTTTGCTCCAACGATCTGTTGGCGCTGGCTACCATTGCCCGGCTGGAATTGCTAGACAAGCCTGTCCCTGAACAGATTTCAATCGTCGGGTTTGATGGTATTCAGGCAGGGGCTCTGCGTGAGCCTGCCCTGACCAGCATTCGGACGCCCAATATCGACATCGGAAGTGCGGCGGTTGATCTGCTGCTGGCACAACTTGACGATACGCCTGCTGACCTGGGCCGAAAGCTCGGTTACCAATGGGTCGAAGGCGGAACACTGGCAACAAATTCTTATACATCCCACAACCTTTCCAATGAGAGTAAATATGATGTTTAAACGACGTATATACGAGTTGGCTTCTGCACTGGCCTTATCTGCAAGCGTATTAAGCGGTGCGGTACAAGCAGCTGATGCGATCTGTTACAACTGCCCGCCACAGTGGGCAGATTGGGGCACTCAGCTCAAGGTTATCAAGCAGGAGCTAGGTTACGATATCCCGTTTGATAATAAGAACTCGGGGCAGACACTGGCGCAGTTGCTGGTAGAACAAAATAACCCCGTTGCCGATGTCGCCTATTACGGCGTCTCCTTCGGTATCACCGCGGCCGATAAAGGCGTGACCGAAGCTTACAAGCCCGCCAACTGGGATCTTATTCCTGACGGACTAAAGGACCCTGACGGGGAATGGTTCGCCATCCACTCCGGCACTATCGGTCTGTTCGTCAATGTGGATGCTCTCGATGGCAAGCCTGTGCCGAAAAGCTGGAAGGATCTGCTCGATCCTACCTACAAAGGGATGGTAGGTTATCTCGACCCTTCCAGCGCCTTCGTCGGTTACGCTGGTGCCGTGGCAATCAATGGTGCTCTGGGGGGCAATCTGGACAACTTCGAACCAGGCCTGAACTACTTCGCTCAACTGCAGCAGAATGACCCGATCGTGCCGAAGCAAACCGCTTATGGAAGAGTGATCTCAGGTGAAATCCCTATCCTGCTGGACTACGACTTCAACGCCTACCGGGCTAAGTACAAGGATGGCGCTAACACCGAGTTCGTGATTCCCGAAGAAGGCACTGTCATTGTCCCCTACGTCATGAGTCTGGTGAAGAACGCACCGAATCCGGAAAAGGGGCGTAAAATTCTAGACTTCGTGTTGTCAGATAAAGGCCAGGCCGTCTGGGCGAATGCTTTCCTGCGCCCGGTACGCCCTGATGCAATGACAGATGAAGTAAAAGCCAAGTTCCTGCCGGATACCGAGTACGCCCGTGCCATCCCTGTGGATTACAAGAAAATGGCCGAAGTGCAGAAAAGCTTCCAGAAACGCTACCTCGACAGAATGAACTAATCCGAGAGTGGCTTTGAGTGCCGGGTTATCGCCCGGCCTTTTTATGTCTCTTGTGTCTGCATGCCTGTAACGAGAAATACGATGTTCACCAAACTGACGCGCCCCTTATTTCTGATGATGTTGCCCGTACTCATCATCACCTGTACCTTTTTACTCATCCCCATGTTCAGATTAGTAGTGATCTCTATCAGCGGCGAGGATGGGCTGATGATCTACTGGCATGCGCTGAGCGATGCCCGCTATCTGCAAAGTCTGTTGGATACCCTTTTTTTGTCAGTGCTGGTTACGCTGGTCACATTGGCTATCGCGGTGATTTCAGGCCTGTTTCTATCCCGCAATCACTTTCCCGGCAAGTCAGTACTAATTTCGCTACTAACCTTTCCGCTGGCATTTCCCGGCGTTGTGGTTGGCTTTCTGGTGATCATGCTGGGTGGACGTCAGGGCTTGAGTGCTGAGTTGGGACTCTTCCTTGATGACACTCGCTGGACCTTCGCCTACTCGATCGTCGGGCTGTTTGTCGGCTATATCTATTTCTCTATTCCGCGTGTGCTACTGACGGTAATCGCGGCCGTTGAAAAGATGGATATGATGCTGGAAGAGGCAGCCAGATCGCTGGGGGCGTCACGACTCAGGGTGTTCATTGATGTGATTATTCCTGCGCTGAAACCAGCCCTGATTGCCAGCGGCGCGATTTGCTTTGCGACCTCAATGGGCGCTTTCGGCACAGCCTTCGCCTTGGCCAGTGGCATCAATGTGATGCCGATGACTATTTACACCGAGTTCACGCTGGGAGCCAATATCGCTATGGCGGCCAGTTTGAGCATTATTCTTGGCCTGATCACCTGGCTGGTGCTGCTTCTGGCTCGATCCGTTTCGGGCGCCAATACTAGTCCTGCTGCGTGAGGCTGATGCAATGAAACGAACCCTATCTTACTACCTGCAGCTGAGTTTCACGCTGCTGATTTGCGCCTTTATGCTGGTGCCAGTGTTGATGTCTATGACCGCCGGGCTAACCAACAACTACTTTCAAGGCCTATCCAGCGGGCTTACCTTACGCTGGGTCGAAGAAGTCATGGCGCTCTACAGCGACACCCTATGGCTGACTCTGAAGCTGGCATTAGCAACACTGTTGGTCAACCTGATTGCGGGGGTGCCGGCGGCCTACTTTCTGGCCTGCTCAACGAGCCGCTGGGCACGGGTGTTTGAAGAGCTGATCTTGCTGCCGGTAGCAATTCCCGGGCTGGCGATAGCACTGGCGCTAATCATCGTCTACGGCGGCGTACAAGACTTACGCACCAGCTGGCTGTTCATTCTGATCGGCCATGTACTCTACACCCTTCCGTTCATGGTGCGCGCAGTGCTGGCCGTCCTGCACAGTATCGATTTAAAGCTGCTAGAAGAAGGAGCCGCCAGTCTGGGCGCCGGATTCTTACGCCGCTTTTTCGATGTAATTATCCCCAATTGTAAGGGCGGCATCATCAGTGGCGCGCTGATGACGTTGACCCTCTCAGTCGCTGAATTCAACCTCACCTGGATGCTGCACACCCCAATGACCAAAACTCTTCCGGTCGGTCTTGCCGACTCGTACGCCTCGATGCGGCTGGAGATCAGCAGCGCTTATACTCTGATTTTTCTGGTCCTGCTGTTACCCCTGATGATCGGTACTCAATGGGTCGGTGCTAATACTCAGAAAAAGCAGCTATCCCCGTCTAAACCCCGGCACGCTAGTTTAGGAAAAAATGATGAACATTAATGAGCATGGTGCGTCCATCCGCTTTGAAAATTGCCAAAAAACATTTGCCGATGGCACCCTGGCGCTGCACTCGCTGGACCTGTCAGTGCATGCGGGTGAAACGCTGGTGCTGCTTGGGCCGTCCGGTTGCGGCAAGACGACAATGTTACGCCTGATCGCCGGCCTGGAGTTTCCGGATAAAGGGGGACGGATACTATTCAAAGATGAGGATGTTACCCGTCAACCGATCGAAAAGCGCAACGTTGGCATGGTATTCCAGTCATATGCTTTATTTCCGAACATGACTGTCGCTGAGAACGTGGGCTACGGCCTTAAGGTCCAGAAATTAAAAGCTGATGTAATCAAACACCAGGTCGCAGAAATGCTTGACATGATGGAGCTGGGGGCCTTAGCACCTCGCAAGATCGACCAGCTATCGGGCGGTCAACGTCAGCGCGTGGCGTTGGCGCGAGCGATCATCACGAGCCCTCGCGTGCTGCTTCTCGATGAGCCGCTGTCGGCATTGGATGCTATCCTGCGTGATCGCCTGCGCGCGTATATTAATACACTGTTGCGTCAATTGGGCATCACGACTATCTATGTCACCCATGATCAGGAGGAGGCGATGGCATTGGGAGATCGCATCGTGGTGATGGATCATGGCCGCGTTTCACAGATCGGCACCCCCAGAGAGATCTACTTTTCACCGCAGAACGACTTCGTGGCTGATTTCATCGGCCAGATCAACACCTTCGAAGGTCCGGTCAGTAACCGACGCATGACCCTGCCAGGCGGCATCTTGCACTGTGCGCATTTGGGCGATGGCCACGGTAAACTGTACTACCGCCCGAAGGATATCGAAATTACTGCCCGAGCGGGCAGCGAGTTCGGCGGAGTGGTGCACCAGACCCAGTTCATCGGCGACCGGAACCGGATCTGGCTGAAGGGAGTGAACCATGACTTGGTGATAGTCGACAGCGACGGTCGCTCGGACTTCTTCATCGGGCAAGAGGTCGGCCTGCGCCTTCGACCGGAACAGATGATCCGTCTCGACCGACAGGGTGGAGCTGCTGCATGATTATTGCGCAACTCACCGATCTGCATATCAAAGCTGAAGGAAAAACCGCATACGCAGGCAAAGTGGACACCTTTGCCAAGCTGGAAAGGGCCGTGTCGCATCTGAACGCGATGGTGCCCCAGCCGGAGCTCGTGCTGATCACCGGTGATCTGGGTGATTTCGGTCTGCAGGAGGAATACCGTCAGGCCCGAAAAGCACTGGATCGCCTGGCGATGCCGTTTTTTCTGATTCCCGGCAACCATGATGACCGGGACAATCTCAGAGCCTTGTTCGCGGATCATGAGTACCTGTTCCAGACGGAGGGACACCTGAGCTATGTGATCGACCGGTTCCCGCTGCGATTGGTCGGGCTGGATACCAGCGTACCGGGCCAGTCACATGGTCTGATAGATACCCCGCGGAGCGAGTGGTTGCAGGCAACGCTGAATTTGGCAACAGAGCGGCGGACCTTGCTGTTTATGCACCATCCGCCCGTAGCCGTTGGTTTAGATCACATGGATGTGCAGTGCCTGTACGAGGCCGACCGGCTGGCCTCCGTGCTGCAGCAGCATCCTCAAGTAGAGCTGATCCTCTGTGGACACCTGCACCGCCCGGTGGAATTTATCTGGTGCAACCGGCCGGTGTATGTCGGCTCGGCCCACAACCATGCGGTGACACTGGATTTGTCGCCTGCAGCGCCGGCTTCATTCACACTAGAACCGGCGATGATTCGGCTCATTCAACTACACCCGCAGAATGGCATGTTGATGAGCCACCAGAGCCATATCGACCAGTGCGATGGTCCCTATCCATTTTTCGATGCCCAGGGAAGATTAATCGACTGATGAATAACGGCACGCTTTATTTAGGGCGTTGTGTAGAGAGTTGTTTTGGGCACTGTTTAAAGACCCGATGACTGCAATTGATACAAACCTGGGCATTCATCTGAACGGTCAGGCTCAACAGGGCTTCATCAATCGTACTATAAAAGCACTCCGTTCCTATCTGGTCGATGTAACCAGCCTGATTAAGCTCATCCCACACCGTATTTTTAAGCGCACAAAAACTTAACCGATTGCCCTTACTCATGATGTTATTCACTTCCTGTTTGAGCATCTCGGCACCGGACACATCGATAAAATTAATCCCGGAACAGATAATGAGGAGATGCTGCCCAGACTCTTGCGATGCGTTAAATAGCTGCAGTGTCTTCTGAACATGATCAACGGCACCGAAGAATATGGAGCCGTCGATACGTAATATTTTTAACTGTGGACATTGCTTCAACGCAAACCTTTCGATACTGCGCAGTTCAGTACCATGCTCGAAACCTTTCGGGGCAACGGTCATTATCCGCGGCTGAGACGTGCGGCGAAGATACATAACCAGTGATAACATCACCCCCAGGTAGATAGCAAATTCCAATTTAATAATCAGGGTGGCTGCAAAAGTAACCAGCAGCACCGACGCTTCTTGCTTATTACTACGCAGGATTTGCTTAATGTGATGAGTGTCGATCAGGCCCCAGGCAATGATGAATATCGCACCCGCCATCGCAGGCAAAGGCAGTAATGCAGTTATTTCTGGTGCGAATAACAAAATCAGAATAAGCATTAATGCAGCGAATATTCCTGCCATAGGGGTTTGCGCCCCTGACTCATAATTAATCCCGCTACGGGTGAAGGAACCTGAGCCTGCATAACAGGAAAAAAAACTACCGACGATATTGGAGAGTCCCTGTCCGACAAATTCCTGATTACCCTCAATACGCTGCCCCGAACGAATCGCAATCGCACGCGCAATCGATACAGCTTCTACCAGACCAAGTATCGCGACTGAAATCGCGCCAGGAAGCAAGTTGCTAATAGTGCCGTAAGACAGATCCGGGAGGATAAAACCAGGCAGGTGGCCGGGGAGCGCACCGACTAAGGCAACCCCATGGGCTGCGCCACTCATAAGCCAGCACGCCACGCTACCCATCAGCATAGCGATCAGAATGACCGGAAGTCTGGGGTTAATGCGTTTCAGCAGCAATGCCGATACTACTGTCACCAACGTCGTTGCTATTGCATAGGGATTGGCTTGCCCGAGCTGATTGATAACAGCTATCCATGATTCCAGGAAGGAAGCCCCCGAAGACACCGTAACGCCAATAGCGTATTTTATCTGGCTGGTAGCGATGAGAATCGCCGCGCCTGCGGTGAAACTGATAACCACAGTATGCGAGATAAAATTAACCAAAGTGCCAAGCCTTGCCAGACCTAGTCCTAATTGAATAATACCGACCAGCAGTGTCAACGTCAGTACCGCAGGGATAAACGCACTGCTACCGGGTTCAACCGCATTACTGACAACACTCATCACCACGATGGAAATAGCGGCGGCGGGGCCGGATATCAAATGCATGGATGAACCGAATAATCCGGCCACTATCGGCGTAATAATAGCCGTATAAAGTCCGTATTCGGGCGGTAAGCCAGCAATAAGCGCATAGGCGACACCTTGCGGAAGGGCGATAATGGCGCCGCTAAGTCCGGCAAAAAAATCAGCCTGCAGACTGCTACGACTAACCTGTGGTGCCCACAACAGAAACGGCAGGCAACGCTGTAACAATTTTTTCTGGTCAGGTGTTAACGGCATAATGGCTACTTACTATTGGTATTACATTATCCTGCTTATGCCTGACTGACAGTGGGTTTATAGATAGCATGAAGAACGGCAGGGTCGGAATTTAAAAAACAGGCTAACACAGCGACATTACCAGCATGGTTCAGTACGCCCATTTATGAGGGTGATAGCTTATAGAATGTTGGCCTGCGCTACTCTTGATTCTGAACGCAGACCTGTAGCGTTGAAAACGCACGACTGCCGATTACTCGACAGCCGTCACATTACATCATAGACCCAGATGTTTTTGAACGGCGCTCAGACCGTTATCACCATCAATCGTGGTCACACCGGCTAACCAGCTATCCAGCACCTCTGGATTCGCTTTAAGATACTTCTGTGCCGCCTCCGCTGGTGATTGCTCGTCATCGATAATGAAGCCCATCATCTGATTTTCCATGGCCAGGGTAAACTTCAGGTTAGTCAGCAGCTTTCCTACATTGCCACACTCTTCCCGGTAGCCTTTACGAGTCACCGTCTGAATAGTCGCGCCGCCGAAGTCAGCGCCAAAGTATTTATCACCACCGGTCAGGTAGGCCATATCAAAATTGGAGTTCATCGGATGCGGTTCCCACCCCAGGAATACGATAAATTGCTGGCGCTTGATCTCACGCTTTACCTGACTCATCACGCCCTGTTCACCAGATTCCACCAAACGCCACTTAGCTAAATCAAAATCGCCACTATCGATCATCTTCTGCAACAATTGGTTAGCGGGTGAACCGGCTTCAATGCCGTAAATGCGTTGACGGAATTTATCACCAAATTCAGCCAAATCAGAAAAGTCTTTTACGCCCGCATCATACGCATAGCGTGGTACAGCGAGGGTAAATTTTGCGCCTGTCAGGTTTTCACCGACAACATCGATGGCATCCGCTGCGGCGTACTTGTCGATAAACTTTTGTTGAGCAGGCATCCAATTGCCCAGAAATACATCAATCTCCTTACCTTTCATGCCTTCAAAACCGATAGGCACCCCCAGGATGCTGATCTCGGTGCTGTAACCTAAACCTTGCAACACAGTACTGGCCAGAGCGTTGGTAGAGCTAATGTCAGACCAGCCCGGATCAGTAAAATGCACCGTGTTACACTGTGCAGGTTCTGCGGCTACAGCATTGCCTGCCAAAAGACAGGTCGCCAGACCAATAGCAGTGCTCAGCCTGCTGATTTTGTAAGATAACAACATAGAATATTCCTTTTACTTTTATTGAGGGATCACACATAACGCCACTCTTTAACCCTTGACCTGTGGGAAGCGCGCGCGTCTTTCGAGGTCATCCAGGTCAACGTTGTTGCGCATATACATAGTGCTGGCATCGAAGATCGGCTGGTGATCCCACTTGGGAGCTTTACCCTGTTTATGCGCGGCGGCAATCAAACGACGGCGCTTCTGACTGATGATGACATCACGGGTGATAGCCTCTGAATTCCAGCGTTGCGCCGCTTCTTCACGAAAAGCGTTGAGCAGCTCAGTATGGCCAGCACCTTCCGCCAGGTTGGTACGCTCCTGCGGATCCTCTTTCAGGTTAAATAACTGATCAGGATCTGGCTGGCTGCAGATATATTTGTAATCGCCGCGACGTATCATAAACATCGGTGCGATAACGCCTTCACCCATATATTCACCGATCACCTCGTCATGGCCTTCGCCACCGGTCAGATGCGGCATCAGGCTGCGACCATCAATCGGCATCGCGTATTCGGGTGCAGTACCCTTATTGGCCAATTCAGCAAAGGTGGGCAACAGGTCCATCGTGGAAACGGATGCGGCTACACGCTTAGCATCAAAGTGTTTCGGCGCGCAGACTACCATAGGTACGCGCCCCGACCATTCGAAGTAGCTCATCTTGTACCACAGGCCTCTCTCACCAAGCATATCGCCGTGGTCGCCAGAGAACACGACGATGGTGTTATCACTCAAGCCGGTATCTTTCAGCGCTTTCATTAATTTTCCGATCTGATCATCCACGTAGCTGATCGCACCATAGTAAGCACGACGGGCGTTGCGGATCTGCTGGTCAGTGATAGCGTCGCGGTCCATCTGGTAAACGTGCAACAAGCGCTTGGAGTGCGGGTCCTGCTCTTCAGGACGCAACTCAAAAGACGGCAGCTCAATCTCGTCATCTGTGTACCGGTCCCAATATTCCTGAGGAATGGCATAAGGATCATGAGGATGAGTCATCGACACGGTAAGACAAAATGGACGTTCATCAGACCCACGGGCATGATCAAACAGGTAGCGTTGGGCGTGAAAGACGACTTCATCATCGAAGTCCAGCTGATTGGTGCGAATAGTAGGCCCCGCCTGAGTCACAGATGACATGTTGTGATACCAGGTTGGACGCTTTTCAAAGTCTTCCCAGTCCGGGAACCAGCCATAGTCAGCCGGATAAATATCGGTGGTCAGACGATCTTCAAAGCCATGCAACTGATCCGGACCACAAAAGTGCATCTTGCCGGACAGCGCCGTACGGTAACCAGAAGAACGTAGATAGTGTGCAAATGTCGGGATGTCTGCCGGAAACTCAGCAGCGTTATCGTAAGCACCTATCTTGCTGGGGAGCTGACCACTCATCAGCACATAACGGCTGGGTGCACACAATGGGCTATTACAATAGGCAGAATCAAATACAACCCCCTTCTCAGCTAATGTATCAAGATGCGGTGTTTTGGCAGTCTTTCCGCCATACATGGACAGCACCGGCGCGGCAAGCTGGTCGGCCATAATAAATAGGATATTGGGTTGATTCTGGCTCATAATACTTAAATTCCATGTTTACAGCGTGTTGATAGATTTCAGACGAACGATCTTTTTTGTCTTGATGGGTTAGATCTTCAACAAAAAAAAAGATACTGTAAACGGGTTTAAAATTAATGATAAATATAAGTTGTACTTATGCTACTTTCAGAAAGATTACCTTCAACCCAAGGCTTGCTCATCTTTGAAGCCGCCGCACGCCATAAGAGTTTTACCGGGGCGGCCCAGGAATTGGGGTCCTCTCAATCGGCGGTCAGCCAGCACATAAAGGGGCTGGAGCGCAGCTTAGGACTCACACTATTTCGCCGTATTTATCGCGGTGTTGCACTGACTGAAGAGGGAATTCATCTTTATATCGCCGTTCAGGGAGGCTTTCAGCAGATAGTCTCCTGTCTGGAAAAACTCCAAAAAACTCGTTTACACCAAGCCATAAATGTCGCAACTGATTTTGCTTTTGCCGCCTATTGGCTATTACCCCGACTGCCTCGTTTCAGGGAATTGCATCCGGAAATTGATGTACGCATCATCACATCACAAGGTCGCTATGATTTTGCAGGGCAAAATGTCGACGTTGCGATTGTGTTTGATGGACCACAACCCATACAGCCGCACGCATTTAAGCTTTTCAGTGAAGAAGTTTTTCCCATCTGTAGTCCCGCATTTCTTCAAGCTAATGGCCCGGTGGCGAGTCATAAAAAGCTGGCATCCATGCCTTTACTCAAGCTCGGAACGGATGCCGGCCAGGGATGGTTTGACTGGCCTGGCTACTTTCAGGGGCGCCGCAGTCAGATAGTTCCGGGAGAAGCCGTTCTGACCTTTAATAACTATACTTTATTGATACAGGCCGCGATTGCCGGCCAGGGGCTGGGGCTAGGCTGGGCCACGCTGGTAGATGATCTGATTGAGAGTAAGATTTTGGTGGGCCTGCGAGAGTTTAGCCTGAGTTCTGAAAGTGGCTATTATGTGGTCGAACCGCAGCCACATGAGCATCTCAATGCTAAACAGCACTTTATGGACTGGTTGCTGGCAGAAAGAGCTGAAGGATTAAGCGGTTAGCCCTTAATCCTTCAGCAACGTAAACAGACGCTCTTTAATTAGAATCTCTTTCACTAAAATCTGAGGCAACTCAGCTGAGCTGCTGATACACCAGATAAGCCGCCGCCAAATCCGACAGCGCCGTACCGACCGACTTAAATAGTGTGATCTCTGCCAGCCCTGCGTCGCCTGGCGAACGTCCCGCAATGCGGCCATGACATAAGTCTGCCAGTTCGCCCTGCACTTGCTCTGCGGAAAAAACACCTTCTGCTATGGGAAACAGTAGCTCACCTGCTTCATTAAGCACATTCAAACGGCTATCCACAAAAACTCTGGCCTGCTGTACTGTTTTTGAATCACATTCACGCCGATCGCGGCTATGATTTCCCACCAGATCAATATGGGTGCCCGCGCTTACCTGCTCATAGCTAAACAAGGGTTCAGAAGCACCGGTAGCACAACTGATAATATCCACTTGACCGATGACGCTCTCAGGATCACTCACAGCCTGTACCTGAAGATCAGGTCGTTGTGCCTGAATATAAGCAACGGTTGCTGCAATTTTTTCAGGCGTACGCCCCGTCACATAAATAGTTTTTAACGGCCGTACACTGGCATGTGCCAACGCCATATAAGGTGCTAATTTTCCGGTACCAAACAACAGCAAACTTTTCGCATCCTTTTTAGCCAGATAATCCGCTGCTAGAGCAGACACCGCCGCCGTTCGCCAAAAAGTCAGCTGCGTACCATCGACAACAGCTAACGGCTCACCCGTTGGGCGGCTGAATAACATCATTTTAGACGCCAGCGTTTCCAGCCCTTTAGCCGGATTTCCCGGCAGATGAGTAAAGGCTTTAACGCCCATCACCTGATCATTCCATGCGGGAAGCACAGCGAAGGAGTCATTTTGAGGGCTAGCGTTATCACCCACCGCAGGCAGATGATAGACATGACGTTGCGGCATACCGAAATCATTGGAAAAAGCTGTTCTGAGCGCCGCCACTAAAGGAATAAACGATAAGGTTTTCTGAACATCTAGCGCTTCAATAACGAGCATATTTATACCTTAATAATAGGTTTTTCATTTAGCTGCTTATTTAGTTTTTTATAACAGGAGAACGGCTCATACCAGAAGAGCTTTTCATAACAGCAGCATTCCCCATAAACAGACGATACAGTAACGGTATCACGAACAAGGTAAGCACCGTAGAGAAAGCTAACCCACAGACGATCGCGGTAGCAACCGGCCCCCAAATCAGTGAGTGTCCCCCTAAGCCCGTTGCCAGTGAAAACAGCCCGGCAATGGTCGTCAAGGATGTAATCAGAATCGGAATAACACGACGACGCGACGCATAGAGAGTCGCATGTAAAACACTCATTCCGCTTTCCAGACGCTGGTTCGCTGCAGATATCAACACAATAGCCGCATTGACCGCAATACCGGCTAACGCCACGACACCGTACAAGGTATATAAGCTCAAGGGGTTCTGAGTTATCCACAACCCAAGTACCACACCGGTGAACGCCATCGGCACCGTCGCCATGATCATAAAGGGCTGCCAGTAACTCGAGAACTGCGTGCCAAGAATCAAGTACATCAGGCCAACGCCAAATAAGAAGAGCACCGCGATTGAATCCATGCTCTCCTGGATATCATCGAGCTCGCCTGAAAAATCCAGGCTGGTATTCGGGTAGCGGGGTTGGTACTCGTCATTCCAGTGCGTTAGCAACCATGCATTGGCTTGCACCGTATCCATTCCCCCTTCTTCTATATCCGCTTCCACAGTGATCGCGCGACGAAAATTGTAGTGCCTAAGATTGCCGATACTCATTTGATAATCAGCATATACCAACGAAGAGAGAGGCGTCATATTGCCCTGAGCATCAGGAAGCCGGAACGCCAACAGATCATTAATATTCTGATAGGGTTTAGGCTCAGCCTTCACCCGGACCTCCAGTTTTTTACCACGCGATTGCATATCGGCAACCACTTCACCGTCGACCAATAGTTGCAGCGTACGCAGGACTTCCGAGGGGTTGATACCGGCAGCGGTGATGGCTCGGTAATCCGGTTTCAGTGTCATGGCCATACGCCCATTTGCCGCATCATCACCAATATCTTTTACCCCAGGCAGCGCCAGCAACATCTGTTGCATATCTCTGGCTGCCTGGCCGATTTCAGCATAATCATTGCCGCGTATTTTCACGCTGATAGGTTTAGAGACGGGAGGACCACCGGACATGCGTAAGAAAGAAACCCGCACCGGGCCTGCAACACGCATCACATCGGCGCGCATGGCATCCATGATCTCATCGACACTGCGATTTTGTGCTGTTTTAGGCTTTAGACCGACTAGTATCTGACCATACTGATCACCAAAAAACGGCTCCATTTCAGTAAACATCTGCCCGGCATAACTGGCTACCGCGCGAACATCTTCAGTATTAAGGTGAGCTTTCACTTTTTGCTCAACTTCCAGCACTTTTTCCAGAGTGCGCTGCAACGGCATCTCCGGAGGCATTTGGATATTCACATAAAAGAGGCGCAACGGATCCGCCGCGAAGAAATCCATTTTAATCTGGCCAGAAGCAATTAAGCCGATGGAGCCGATAAATAACATCACCATCGCGACCAGCGTGATCACAGGTCTTCGTAGTGTTTTTAATAAAGAGCGAATATAAAAACGCTGTATTTTACGCGTCATAGACTGACGTAATAGTTGTGTACGCGAGGGCTTATCTAAAGAAATTTTTGCCACCAGCACATGCGCGGGCAACATCCAAAAGGCTTCTAAAAGGGAGATCGCCAGTGCGATAGTTACCACCATAGGAATAACACGCATAAAATCACCAAGAATGCCGGGCAATAGCATTAAGGGTAAAAAGGCGGCCATGGTTGTGAGTACGGCCGTTGATACCGGTTGCGCCACTTCGCGCAACGAAGCCAGCGTAGCCTCCATCGGGCTGTCGCCATGCTGCAAGCGGTAATAGATCGCTTCCACTACCACCACGGCGTCATCCACCAGCATCCCGAGTACAATCACTACGCCTAATAAGGCAACCACATTGAGCGTCTCTCCCATCCCCCACAGCACCCAAAAAGTACCTGCAAGGATAAAAGGAATCCCGATAGCGGTCAGTAGAGCGATACGCAGGCCCAAAAACAGCCACGCCACCAGTAAGACGAACAACAAGCCAATACTGGCATTATTCTGCATTAAGGTGATCGCTTCGCTGGTCGGCACCGTTTGATCATCAATCAGCTCAAGCCGCACACCGGCTTGTACTTCAAGCGCGTTACGCTCTGCCATGTATTCTTTAACACGCTCAACTAACTCCAGCGTGTTAGCACTCTCTTTTTTGAGAATAGCCATCATCACGGCAGGCCGGCCATTTAAACGGGCCAGTTGCGTCGATTTCTCGTGGCCACTCACTACCTCAGCTATACGATCCAGACGGATATCACCGCCACTGCCCACCAGCGGAATTTGCTTCACCTGATCCGGTGCAGCATTACGTCCTTCTAAGCGCACCAACCAGCTTTGATCACCTACGTTGACGCTCCCCGCAGAGACATCTTTAAACCATAAGGCGACCGAATTCGATACCTGCACCGGCGACAACCCCAGCGACTGCAATGCGTCCAAATCCAGGTTTATCTGTAACTCAGGGTCATCCAGTGCGACCGGATCGATTCGATCCACACCTTTAATGCGCTCCAGATCTTTTCGAATATTTTCAGATTGTTGGCGTAAATTATCATCGTCAGATAACGCCGTAATCGCCAGCATCGCACTAGGGAATGCATTGGAGGAGGTAATCTCTAAAATATAGGGTTCAGACGCTTCCGCAGGCAAGTCACGCTCGGCATTTTGTATTTCACGTCGAATCGAGCTTACATGCTTATCAAAGGTTCGCCCATCAATGTCCTCAAAGCGAATCAGCATACTGGAGATGCCTTCACGGCTATTTGACGAGACAAAACGGATATCCGCTATATTACGAACCGCGTCTTCCAAAGGATTAGTAACACGCAGTTCAACATCCTGAGCCGACGCGCCGGGCAGTGCAGTAGTGACAGCAATCCAATTAAAATTTATCGTCGGGTCTTGTTGCCGAGGTAACATCATGTAAGCAATGGCGCCAATCATCAGCACCAAAACAAAAGTCAGATTAGCCAGTACATGATTATTGAGCAGGCGTGCCAGCATCAGCCTTTACCTCACTCCTTGAGCCATTATTTATAGCTGTTGCTTCAATCTCTACTTTGTCTCCTGCTTCGAGCACATGCTGCCCCTGTACGATGAGCAACATATTATTTGCAGAAGCCGGCGAGAGCCCTGGTTCAGCCGAGGCTTGCAACAGTGCTGCCTGCCCTTCTTTAGCACTGGGTAAGGCAATAAATTTTGCCACACTATTTTCGACTAGCATCATGCCCAGTGAGCCGTCTCTCCTGACCAGATATTCAGGCGGTATCGAGGGAACTGACGATTGCCAGACGACTTCACCCGACGCACCACTCAGCGCAGCATTCAAAGCAGAACTATTAATAAAATTGAGACGGACTTCCTGCGTGCTCGCAGCTTGATCGATTAAGGGAACTACCGCCCGGACTGAAAGTGGGTATTTATTTTTATTCAGGGCGAAGTAGATACGACCAGCAGCCTGCATGGATTCAAGCTGCGTCGACAACAGACGCGCACTGACCTCTGCCTGCGATATATTTAACAATTTAACCAACGGCGTCCCGACAGAGAGATAAACACCTTGTGCCGTCATTAGCTGTGTTATCACACCATCAAAAGGGGCTTTAATCATACAACGACGCGTGTTGTGCTGTGCCTGCTGCACTTGAATCTTCTGGCCTTTAAGCTGTGCCGTTAATGCACTTAACTCTGTTTGACGCTGGTTGAGAAGTTCAGTAGAGGCGCTGCCCGATTTTTGTAGTGTACGGATACGTTTAAGCTGCTGCTGTGCAAGCGTTACCTGACTCGCCATCGCGTTGACACTTTGCTTTGCCTGCTCTTCAGACAGAGCATAATCCTGGCACTGCAGCGATGCGACCTCTTGTCCTTTACGTACGAAATCACCCACCTGCACATGCAAGCTTGCCAACACACCCGAAAGCTCTGTGCTCAGTAAGATATGCTGTTCATTAACAACATCAGCGGGTGCTGAATAAAATGTTTTTTGTAATACATCAGCTAACGGCTTAACTCTGACCAGCGTATCTGCCAACGCACTTTGAATACCTGCCTGAGTACCGAGCAAAGTGACACAGCAGATAATGATCATTTTCTGCCTCATACTCATTCTGTTGACTCCCTTGGTTCCTTCCACCCTTTTACCTCCCGCCTCCTTTTGATCGATAGCCATTTAGCATCTACAAAAAACCCAGCCAAAGCCGGGTTTATTATACTGACAGGTTACAGGCGCACTTCTATGCCTTTGGCCCGCATATAGGCTTTTGCTTCTGGTATCGAATATTCATTAAAGTGGAAAATAGATGCCGCTAATACCGCATCCGCTTTGCCTTTTAATACCCCATCAACCAGATGGTCCAGATTACCGACACCGCCGGAAGCGATAATCGGCACATTAACCGCATCGGAAATAGCCCGGGTTACGCCTAAGTCATAACCGTTTTTGACGCCGTCCTGATCCATCGATGTCAGCAGAATTTCGCCCGCGCCTAACGCGACCATTTTTTTCGCCCACTGAACCGCATCCAAGCCCGTTGGCTTACGGCCACCGTGCGTAAAGATCTCCCATCTATCGGGCTCACCGGCAGCGGAAACTTTTTTAGCATCAATAGCCACGACAATACATTGCGAGCCAAAACGCTCGGCGGCTTCACGGACAAAATCAGGATTCGTCACAGCAGCACTGTTGATAGATACTTTATCGGCACCGGCGTTTAGCATGGTGCGGATATCTTCACAGGTGCGAATACCGCCACCGACCGTTAAGGGAATAAACACCTGCGAGGCCATACGTTCAACGGTATGCACCATGGTTTCACGGCCTTCATGGGTAGCGGTGATATCCAGAAAAGTGATTTCGTCAGCGCCTTGCTCATCATAGCGTTTGGCGACTTCAACCGGATCGCCGGCATCGCGGATATCGAGAAACTGCACACCCTTAACCACACGTCCATTCTCAACATCCAGACAAGGGATAATTCGTTTTGCTAATGCCACGCTAGTTCTCCTTAGAAGGGCTTACCGGAAGAATACTTAAGAGGATTACATAAGCTGTGCCCGCAGGCGCAACTCAGGGCTTTCCATCCCAGTTGATGAAATTTTTCAACAGCTGCAAGCCCGCCGAATGGCTTTTTTCCGGGTGAAACTGTACCGCAAATACATTGTCACGCGCCTGCGCTACATCAAAATCCACACCGTAGTTGCAGGTCGCCGCCACTTGCTGACGCTGCGCGGCTTTTACATAGTAACTGTGCACAAAGTAAAAGCGGCTGCCGTTTTCTATGCCCTGCCATAACGGATGATCACCCGTTTGCTGTACTTCATTCCAGCCCATGTGCGGCACTTTTAAGCGTTCTCCAGCGTCATCCTTCAGATGATCGCCAAAGTAATTGACCGTTCCTTCAAACTCACCCAGACAATCAACGCCGCCATTCTCTTCAGAACGCTGCATTAATGCCTGATAGCCAACACAGATACCCAGAAACGGACGGCCCGAACGAATCGCTTCGGCCACTTCTTTATCCACACCCTGTTTGTAGATCTCGGCCATACAATCGCGGATAGCACCCACACCCGGTAATAATACACGGTCTGCATTCGCTACCTGCTTAGGGTCAGAGGTCACCAGCACTTTAACACCGGGCTGCACATGCTCCAGCGCCTTAGCGACGGAGTGCAGGTTACCCATGCCATAGTCGATAACGGCAATGGTACTCATTTAACAGTACTCATTTATAGAACACCCTTGGTTGACGGCATCATATCAACGGCGCGCTGATCAATAGTCAGCGCCATACGCAAAGCACGACCAAACGCTTTAAAGATCGTTTCAGCCTGGTGATGCGCATTAAAGCCTTTGATATTATCGATATGCAGGGTGACGCCGGCATGATTGACAAATCCCTGAAAAAACTCCCAGAACAACTGAGTATCCAAACGGCCGATAGAACCGCGCGTAAATTCGCAATTAAAACTCAAGCCCGGACGACCCGAAAAGTCGATAACAACGCGTGATAGCGCCTCGTCCAGTGGCACATAAGCATGGCCATAACGCGTCAGGCCTTTTTTATCGCCGACTGCTTCTTTAAATGCTTGTCCCAGCGTAATGCCTATATCTTCAACCGTATGGTGATCATCAATATAGGTATCGCCATTCGCTTCAATGCTGATATCAATCAGCCCATGACGAGCAATCTGGTCCATCATGTGCTCAAGAAATGGCACGCCCGTATCCGCACTAAATTTACCAGTGCCGTCGAGATTAATAGATACGGTAATCTGAGTTTCCAGAGTTTCCCGGTTTACTGTAGCCTTACGCTCAGTCATGCTTATCTCCGCTGTTCAAAACTGTTTCAAAACAGAAAACTAACATTATATAACTACCAGCCTCAGGATGCACCGCAGCAAATGATTAACGTCAGTTCACATCGTTCATGCAAGCTATGAGGCAGTGATACAGACAGTTATATGAGTCATTATATGGGTAGTTATATGAACAATTTTCGCTACACTGGTCGTTAGTGTGTATCTAACAGGTTTTATTGGAAAAAAGGAATAGAGTCGTTATGGGCAAGCTAATTAAAGTCATTTTGGGCCTGGTCGTCGTATGTGTGGTACTGATTGTAGCGGGCGGAGCTATCCTCACTGCTTTTTTTGATCCTAACGACTATAAACCTGAAATTGAACAGGCGGCTCTCAAACAAGGCGGTATAGAGTTAAATATTGGCGGAGAAATCAGCTGGTCGGTTTTTCCCCGGTTAGGTTTAACGGTTAACAATATCGACGCCCGCTTCCCGGACCAGGATTCGCTGGCTCACCTTGATCTGGCACAAATATCTGTACGCATTCCTGAGTTACTGTCGGGTAACGTTAAGATGAGCAGCATTATTATTGAAGGCCTTAAGCTCAATCTGACAAAAAACAAAGCCGGCCAAATCAACTGGCAAACAAATGCGCTGACCGACACTTCTGCTGCAGCGTCGCTTAAAGAGGCTATTAAAGAATCTGCACCAACAGACAACACGGCCGAATCAGACACGCCATCCCCAAGCAATGTACAGATCGATATTGAAAGTGTGCAGATCATCAGCGGTGCCGTTAACTATACCGACGAACAAACGCAGCAGAATTATCAGTTAACCGATATCAATTTAGAAACCGGCCGCATCACGAATAATCAACTGTTTCCTTTCAGCTTGAACCTCAATGCTAAACAACACCAGAACGGCAAGCAGCTAATGGAAGCAGCCGCTCAACTTGAAGGACAACTCCTTCTGGATCTGGCTAAGCAGCAGTATCAGCTTAAGGGATTTAGCGGCGAACTAAATATACAGAACGACACCAGCCTGCAAGTCTTGTTTAAAACCGACGCCAGCATCGATCTTATCGCACGTCAGTTGATGCTAGACAACTGGCAGGCCGATATTGCCAACCTAAAGCTTAACGGCAAACTGCTTATCTCGAATCTGGACACCCTGGATATGAGCGGCACCGTAACCGCCGCACCTTTCGCGCTTAATCCACTGTTAGCAACACTGGGACAAGCCGCCGTAGAGACGGCGGATCCGAAAGCCTTAAAAAACATTGGCTTTATCAGCACCTTTAGCGGCACCGCAGACCTGATCAAAACATCGACACTCAGTATTACTCTGGACGACACTGTGTTTGACGGTAGTGCCAGCGTTAATCTTAAGAACAGCCGAATTGCCCTGAAACTGGCCGGAAACAGCATTAATCTGGACCGCTACCTGCCACCAGAAACAAAACAGTCGAGTGCTGCAGCAACGTCCGATACTGATTCAAAAACAACAACGGCAACAACGTCTGCGGAACGATATTCAAAACAAGAAATTATCCCTATCAAGCCACTGCAGAGCCTGAACCTGGCAGCGGCCGTCACCTTAAAAACGGCCAGCTATCAGAAAATCAAGATGAGCAATATTGATTTTTCTGTCGATGCCAACAACGGCATTGTCAAAGTTGAGCGTATTAATCTGGACATGTATGGCGGTAAAGTTCGCAACAGCGTCACGCTCGACGCGCGTAAAAAGCCGCTTAAAATCACCACGAATAAAGCGGTTTCCGGATTACAAATTGGCAAACTACTAACAGATATGACGGGTGAAGCCTCATTAACCGGCACACTCAGCACCCAATCAACCATGGTCACTTATGGGCAATCTGTACATAGCATCGTCAATAACATGAATGGCTCGGCTAATATCACCGTGACTGACGGTGTTGTAAACGGTATTAATATGGCGCAGGAACTCTGCCAGACTATCAACAATTTATCGGCTACCGGCTCGGCTCAACCGGCTCAGACCGTTGACCAGTCAACCCCCTTCGCCAAAATGGGCGGCAACTTCACGGTTAAAAACGGCATCGTCAGCAATAATGATTTAAGCGTGCAACTGGATGCGATGAACATCAAAGGCAGCGGTGCGGTTGACTTACCTAAGGCCACGGTCGATTACCAACTGGCGTTAATTATTCAGGAAAACCTGTTTAAGAAAACCTGCCCGGTTAATAATCGCCTGGAAGGCGTGGAGTGGCCCGTGAGATGCAAAGGTTCATTCGATCTTGAGCCTACTCAATTATGCAAACCCGATGCCCGCGCTATTCGCGACATACTAAAAAATGCAATCACCAGTAAAGTCAAAGAGGAGCTCAGCAAGAAAGTACAAGAAAAGCTGGGCGACAAACTCAAAGAGCAACTAGGTGGTGATGATGCCGTCAAAGGCCTGCTAAAAGGTCTTTTTAACTAACTCATGCTTAATCATTTATACCGACAACAAAGATTAAGCAAACGATAAAGCGATACCAAGCACACAATGACCCCTCTACAATTTAATGACGCCGTGCTGGGCTGGTTTGATCAGCACGGACGTCATAATCTGCCCTGGCAACAAGACAAGACAGCCTACGTCACCTGGATCTCCGAGATCATGCTACAACAAACCCAGGTGACGACGGTTATCCCTTACTTTGAACGCTTTATTGAGCGCTTCGCTGATGTTAAGACGTTAGCCAATGCCGAACAGGATGAAGTTCTGCATCATTGGACAGGGCTGGGCTATTATGCCCGCGCACGCAACCTGCATAAAACGGCACAGATAGTCTCTCGCGACTATCACGGCATCTTTCCACAAACAGTAGAGGAACTCGAACAACTGCCCGGCATAGGCCGCTCTACGGCAGGCGCGGTACTGTCGATATCTACCGGCAAACGCGCCCCGATACTCGACGGTAACGTGAAAAGAGTGCTGGCACGTTTTTATGCGGTAGAAGGCTGGACGGGAACCACCGCCAACCAGAAAACGCTCTGGGAATACGCTGAACGTAACACCCCCTTCACTCGCGCAGGTGATTACACACAAGCGATGATGGACTTAGGCGCGACGCTCTGCACCCGCAGCAAGCCGCAGTGCCAGAACTGCCCGCTGCAAACACACTGCACAGCCTTAAAGCTTGGCCGCAGCAGTGAATTTCCTCATCCAAAGCCGAAAAAAACAATTCCTGTCAAACAGACCATTATGCTTTTGCTACAAGACGAGCAACAACAAACGCTGTTGCAGCAGCGTCCGCCTACTGGCTTATGGGGCGGCCTGTGGAGTTTGCCCGAAGTTGCAGACCTTCGTGACGCCAGCAGCATCACAGGGCTATCACTGGATATTAACCGGGCAGAGCCGCTAGAACCGGTACGCCATACCTTTAGTCATTTCCATCTGGACATCACGCCGGTACGCATTCCGTGTAATAACCTTACAGACTGTGTCATGGAAGGAAATCCGACTCTCTGGTATAACATACAGCAACCACAGAATATCGGGTTAGCCGCACCGGTTAAACGGTTGCTACAGCAATACACCCGCACCACTGAATAGATTTGGAGAGATTAATGAGCCGTACCGTTATGTGCCGTAAATACAAAGAGGAACTGGAAGGTCTCGAAAAACCACCTTACCCGGGCCCTAAAGGACAAGAAATTTACGAGACCATCTCCAAAAAAGCATGGGCAGACTGGACTGCACATCAGACCATGATCATCAACGAAAAGCACATGAGCTTAATGGACCCTGCCACCCGCAAGTTCCTACAGGAAGAAATGATAAAGTTCATGGACGGCGGCGATTACGAAAAAGCCGATGGTTACGTACCGCCTTCAAAGTAGTTGTAGGAAAGATGTTGACAGGCCCGCTCTATCAGGGTTTAATACGCGCCTCTTGAGATGCCCGGATAGCTCAGTCGGTAGAGCAGAGGATTGAAAATCCTCGTGTCCTTGGTTCGATTCCGAGTCCGGGCACCAAGTACTGCAAGCCTCACAGTCAAATGTGGGGCTTTGTTGTATCTGGGCTCTGGTCCATATCTGGTCAGAGCAGCAGCTAAACTCAGGTAGCTACGTCCAACACCCCGCAAGTCACCTCTACAATTCGTCTTTTTATCATTACCAACGCTACATACTAAACCTTATCGTCTTTAAGATTTTTTCCTATATATTATTACTCGCTACTTAGTTAGTTTTTCAATGTCTGGTGCGCAGTCTTCACCAGTTTAGCGCCCCTAATGATTCCTTCGCTTTGGAGCCGCCTGCTATTTCGGTGATACAATCTAATGGGGTAACTCTGATGGCGAAGACTAAAGATGGTAAAAGATAAGAAGGTTACAGTGCGTGAGTACTAGCGCTCTACTAATTACTAACCTGTAACGCCCTGTGCACCACACTACTAAAGCAACTGATATATGCCAATCGCTGCATTCTAGATTCCACTCCCTCTTAGTCACATTAAACACAGGCTCTGAAGCTGTGTATAAATTAGCTAGACTTAAGCCGGCATTATCTATACCAGGAGCATTTATAGTAAACACCTTTGCATCAGTATTGTAAGGCAGTTGCTATGGTGTTGTTCTTTTGGCTCAGAGAAAACAGGACAGCGCCACTCAGGTATTGCCAGTGGTGGATCTTTTTCACGAATGGATGAGTAATATCGTGTGTCATACGCACAAACCTCAGATGGCGTTTACAGGTACTACGCATAGCTGTTGCTGGTAGTACGAGACCGTAAAGTCGACGTTGTCAGGGAATTGCAGCAGCGCCTTGGCAATTTTCGGCTCCAACTCTTTTCTGATGCGGCGTAACACATCTCTGGCGCCATAACGAATATCGTAATGGCTGGCGATATAATGTTTGACTGAATCATCCGCATACAATGAAGCATTGCGCGAACGCAGTCGTGCGTTCAGATGAGTGATTTCCAGCGTTACCAATTCGAGTAACTGGGTTGTTTCCAAACGGTTATAGGCGAGGATGCGATCGATACGGTTAATGAATTCCGGATCGAAATGAGCGGTCAGTGCGTCGTCCATAATCTCAGCAACTGACTTAGCCTTGCGGCTGAACAGACGTTTCCAGAGTGGATTGAGATTATTTTGAAGTTGATAGAGTTCGCGAGCACCTAGATTGCTGGTCATAAAGATCAGAGTGTTACTGAAATCGATCTGGCTGACACCGGATGTCAATGCCAGTTTTCCGGTATCAAGTATGTTCATGATGGCGCGCACAACATCCTGATCGGCTTTCTCTATCTCATCGAACAGCACAATGCCCGGCTCACTGAAGCTGCCTTTGATTTTATCAATATCAAACAGCGTCTGGCCTTCTTTGCTGCCCACATAGCCAGGCGGAGAACCGGTAAGTGCCGCTGAATAATGTTTTTGGGCAAGCGTATTCATATCAATGCGACAGAGTTTATCGGCGCTGCCGAGCATCGCCTTGCTCAGGCGTCTCACTGATTCGGTTTTGCCAACGCCGGTAGGGCCCAGCAGAAGAATCACCGCGAGGGGTCTGTCGGGAGAACCAAAGTCGGCCTTGAGTGTATGGACAATATCGTCAATCTCATCCAGCACATGATCCTGGCCGATAATAGCGGCTCTTAACTCTGCGATGACCTTTGCCGGGTCAAATTTGAATCGCGAACTTCGCGCTGCTTGATTGCGGTAACGCTGCCGGGTCTCGTCTGCTTGCTGCTGATCAATACGATCATTGATAAACGGCATCAAAAATCAACCAGTTTCATGTCTTGCCCGCTTGGTTTTCTTTTTCCTCAACAGGTAAATTGCCGACCGGGCAGTCGGCGACTCCAATGGTCGAACGTGTCATGGCTTCGACATCGCGCTGTGCCTTCTCGGCATCCATGACCCAGGTGCGGTAAAAGTCGAACGGACAATCAGCAATACCTTTATCACCATCTCCGGAATTATGGATGCCGGTATACCCACGGTGAAGTAATTTGAACAGATGATTTTGTGACTGATCATTAGCACGGGCATCGCGTATCTGTGATACGGAAAGCTGTGCATATTGCACGCCCATGTCTTCTTCGCCACACTCACCCAACGTGCGGCCATCAAAACCGATGAGGGCAGAGTGCCCGAAATAAGAATACACACCATCGAAGCCGGTGGCATTGGCAACCGCCACATAGCAGTTATTGGCCCAGGCCATGGACTTGGCCATCATGATTTGCTGCTCCTTGGCGGGGTACATATACCCCTGACAGCGAACAATCAGTTCGGCGCCTTTCATCGCACAGTCCCGCCATATCTCCGGATAGTTACCATCATCACAGATAATCAAACTGATCTTTAGCCCTTTGGGTCCTTCGGAAACATAGGTTTTATCGCCAGGGTACCAGCCTTCTATCGGACACCAGGGAATACATTTACGGTATTTCTGTACTATCTCTCCCTGGTTATTAATCAGTATTAGGGTGTTGTAGGGAGCCTTGGCAGGGTGATCTTCGTGGCGCTCGCCGGTCAGGGAAAAAATCCCCCAAGTATTCGCCGCCTTGCAGGCGGCACTGAATATCTGTGTTTCATCGCCCGGAATGGTGGCTGCGGTCGCCATCATTTCGTCGCGGTCGTACATAATACCCATGGTGCTGTATTCCGGAAAGACCACCAGATCCATGCCGGGTAAGCCTATTTTCATTCCTTTGATCATCTCAGCAATATTTCGCGCATTGGCGAGAACTTCCGCTTTATTGTGCAGGCGCGGCATTTTATAGTTTACGACGGCAACGCCGACTGTATCCGGGCTACTCGAAATATCACCGTGACGCATAAGAATCCTCTCTGTGTAGTAGTGATGGAATTATCCATCTGGTTCGGAGCATCAGCATGCCTCCAATGGGCATATCTGTAACCACTATGGATCAGTTTACATCAGTTGAATATACGGAAATCGTGCTCCTCATATACGGTAAACAACGTAGATACAGTTCAAGAAAGGGATCAGTCAGTTCATAGAAAAACACACGCGTAAGTAACCGTGGCAGTCAGTATTGATCAGAAATTACACGATACAATTATAGCCATAGTAATCTGTAACTAAGCAGTTATTGGTCACCTTAAAAACAGGTTCTTTTTAAACAGAATGGGGGTAAAGCTAAATGATGTAGCATCACGATGGATTGACTGCTGGAAGGTTTATCCCGGTATCGACTTCCGGGAAAAATGATAAATAGAAAGGAGTGGCCTAGGTGCCTTAGACATATGGGTGTCTTGAATAATATGACCACATCACTACTAGAACTGAATGTTAGGATCTAACTCCCCTAATAAGGCTGTTAACACATCCTTAACCTGAATATCCGCCGCTATTGCCGCATCAGATTCACCTATAGAATCCACATCGCCGAAGAAGCTACGTTTGATCGCAAACACCCTAGAACCAGCAAGCCCTGGGATATTTTTCTTTATCTGATTACGTCCTTCTTCATGAACATGCAACATTCCATCCTTACTCAAATGTCGTCCAATCATCATTAGTGATACATGACTTGTAATCTGTTTCATGTGCTCATTCGTGAAGTAAAAATACTGCTCATCGCTATAGCATATCGGCTTCAAGTTCGAGTCTTCAGCGTCATCTATATCAATAATACGATGCGCATTCGTAATCACCTCAGCACGCACCATTATCGCTCGTTCAACATCAGATTAGGCTTAAAACTCTTCAAGGCATGCATCAGTTACAGACTTAACTGCCTCAGAAAGCTTTTCTATCGTACATGGAAGAATTCCTAACTCAATCGCAATTTCACCCGTCATTTAAATCAATGCAAGCCTAGGCAGTACCCGCTGAATTGAATCATCTTTTGAAAAGTTATCACTCAAATTTTCTCTGGTCGCTCTCTGGTAACTACGGCAGGTATTAAGGTACATCTGCAGGAAACTGGGTGCACAATATCATGTTGATAACCTCAAGAAAAACAAGCCCCAGCTAGCAATGAGTTGTATCGGTAACTGTCGGATAGATCTGAGAAAGGGATTGAAAATCCTCGTGTCCTTGGTTCGATTCCGAGTCCGGGCACCATCTCAGTACATTGAAGCCTCGCTATTCTTTATAAGATAAGTGGGGCTTTTTTGTATCTGGGATTTGGTCAGAGCAGTAGCTAAACTCAGGTAGCACGAAATTTCAGATAATCAGTGCAACTGGTACGTTTCAACTGTAAATCATCTTCTTTGTCATAAACTCCTCACGCTTAGCTTCTATAGAAGATCTACTCAATTTATAAGACTTATTTAGCTATAGCACCCGATCTTAGTTAATTGATTCATCAATTGTAAATTTGCGGGGTTTTTGGCACTGCTGTACTTCAATAACGACAGAGGTTCAAATGCAGTCTTAGTAGATACAGCTTAAATTCAAAAATGATACGGGACTGCCCCTACTTATGCCATCTCATCATACTATACTGCACCCATCCATTTATGAATCAGGCCACGTTTGAAATGAAGAAAGACTTTTTACCTATTTTCAGAAATGATGACGGTAGGATGAGTATTTTTTTAGCAATCATAAGCGTCATGATTGCAATCATCCCAATGACGGTTTTATATTTTGCTGTAAACAATCAGGCTAAAATCACTTTAGCCGATACCTTATCGCAGGATCTAGAAGAAAAGTCATTCTTAATTAAAAACAATGTGGAGCGATTCTACCGCCAAAGAATGATTGATTTAAAAAATTTGTCTCAAGCCGATGTTTTAGAAACAGACAATTTTTCTGCAATAACCCAATACATTCAAGAAATCACAGAAAACAGCCCCTATTTTGTAGATGTTGAAATTGCTTCATTAAATGGTTTTATCCTCGCTAACTCATCTGAGTCTAGCGATCAGGGACTATCAATTTATGAACACTATGCCCACTTAAAGGACCTAATAGATGAAGCCTTTTCTAGTGAACAAGGTAAAGTAATCATTTCCCCTTTAACCCAATTAGATTCAGGCAATCTGGGTGTGGTTTTGATGACACCTGTTACCAATGATAGCAATACCGAAGTCATTAAATTACTGTTAGTTGAGGCAAGTTTGGAACCGATAAAGGCATTGCTCAAGGAACTTGACGATACCGAACCTAAATTTAGAAATAGCATTTCACTCATCAATAGTCATGGCCTAGTGATGGCCTCGAATGACGACAGTATTTTGCAACAGCAAATCCTACCCGAACTTTCCTTTGATCAAAAATTAATGATCAAAGCTAAATCGGGAAATAGAAAAGTAGGGCATTTCAGATTTTTAGATGGTAACCATGAACAGGTAATACTGGGCTTCGCAGATTTAGCGCATGAAAGCATTAGCCCAAATCTTAACTGGACTGTAGTGATAACAGCCCCTTATGAAAAAATACTTGCTCCGGCGGAAAAGCTTGCAACCAAGCTCTCTTTGGCGGCCATAGCTGTAGCTATAATTATATTTTCTTTGATGTATTTTGCTTCTCGAAAAATAATGGATGCGATTTGGCAAAAGGCAAACTTTGATCCGATTACCAAATTACCAAACAGAAGGTTATTTTCAGATCGGCTGGCCCAATCTCTGCAGCTCAGTAAGCGAACCGGTCACTCGTCCGTACTGATATATATTGACCTCGATAGATTCAAAGAGGTAAATGACTCTCTTGGACATGATGCAGGAGATCAACTATTAATTGAAACGGCAGACCGTATTGCTCTTCTACTACATGAAAGCGACAGTATCTCTAGAGTGGGTGGCGATGAATTTTCAGTCATTCTTAATGAAGTCATCGAGCCTATAAAAATTGATCGTATGGCGGAGTCAATAATTACCTCTTTGAATAACCCTTTCTATATAAAAGGCAATGCGGTATTTATCTCAGCCAGTATCGGGATTGCCATATACCCGACTAATGGCACAGATATTTCCACTCTTCTAAAATCAGCAGATCAAGCTCTTTATCACTCAAAAAACAGAGGCCGAAATAGATACTCTTTCTTCACTAATGAAATGCAGCAACTATCAGATAGGCGGCATCGCATTTCTAACGATTTACGTATCGCGATCTCCAATGGCGAGTTTGAGGTGTTTTATCAACCAATAACCAGCATGGCACCTACTGCAAGATTCAAAGCGGAAGCACTGATTAGATGGCACCACCCTGAATTAGGTCCTGTTAGTCCTGTGGAGTTTATTCCTATTGCAGAGGAAACTAATTTTATTTCTGAGCTAGGGGATTGGGTTTTTCATGAAACATTGAACACGATTCAACAAATTCAAGCCAAGCATAAACTTGAGTTGAATATCAGCATTAATATTTCACCCATCCAATTTAAATCTAAAAACCTTCTCACCGATTGGTTGGAACAACTGAACAAAAAGGGACTTTCTGGAAAAAATATCACTGTAGAGATAACTGAAGGCGTGTTGTTGGTTAATGATCCTCTTATTAACAACCAACTGCTGCAATTTAAAAATGCAGGAATTAGCATATCTTTAGATGATTTTGGGACGGGTTATTCCTCGTTAGCCTATTTAAGAAAATTAACGATCGACACCCTGAAAATTGATAAAGCATTTATTGATGATATTAAACAGAACAGTAATGAGTTGGCTTTATGTAAAGCGATTACAGTGATGTCAAAAACATTAGATCTGGAAGTGATTGCTGAAGGGGTAGAGACTGAGGAACAAGCAGCACTATTGTCTAATTTGGGCATTAATTACTGTCAGGGATATTTTTACTCTAAGCCATTACCTTTAAAGAAATTCATCAACTATCTATTAAATCATCCTAAATAACACTGGGTACTATGATGCATCACGACTGACGCCCCTACAACGGAGATAAAAGCAATACGTATTATTTTCATATACCTCTTGATCCTCTCTTAGTTAAGAGCAGTTTTCCCTTGTCGAGTCTCATTCGTGTTCAGTTTATTGCTTGTCTTTCTGAAACCGGCGGATTTATTCCCGATTTTCCGTATGCGAGAAGAAAATCATACAAGAGATTTTGGCGCTTCTTCACTGATTTCCAATAACTTCATCATTGTTCTTGTAGAAGCTTTCTCTACCTTAAACATCCGCTAGGCCATGGGTTTACACAAAATGAATAAGTAGTTCGTATTTACCCTGATAACCGCCGATAATAAACAGTCTGTCCAACGTCAATTTATAGCCTAAAATCAACTTCGCAATGTATATTCTAAAAAGAGCACCTATGTGGAAGCGGTTTGTTAGCAACAACTTTAAGTTCTCAATCCATGATGCGCAGTTTCACCGCGTATATATTATCAATATCTCTATTCTGCTGATTTCCATCACGTTATTTTTCTTCAGCGTCTATAACTTCATTGTCGTCGGCTATTACATGCTGGCATCGATAGAACTTGCTATTTTGCTACTGTTTATTGTGCTTCTAGGTTATTTCCATAAAACCTCTAACATTAGAATGACGTCCTACGGCATCTTGATATTACTCTATATAATATTAGCAGTGTTTATAGGCATCATTGAACATCGCGAATATGCGCTTTATTGGCTAACCGTCTTCCCTCCAATGGCCATATTTTTACTCGGCTACAAGAGAGGATTAATTACAAGCGGGCTATTTTTTGGCTACTTTCTAGCATTTATGCTCCAGCGTTATAGTCATTGGGAAGCCACCATATTTACTGACACATCGATTGTTAATATTGTTTTTGCGTCTACCTTCCTCACATTACTTATCGCCTATTTCGATCTGAGTCTTGAAAAGGTAAGCCGTGCCTTAACGCAGAAGACCAGAGAGCTGGAAGAAGAACAGGTCATGCTGGATAAGCACGTCATTATCTTCACATTTGACCTGGAGGGAATCATAACCAGTGCGAGCAAGGCGTTTTATGATATTTCAGGCTATCGTAAAGATACGTTGATTGGACAAGGCTGCCACATCAAACATCATTTTGAGATGAGCTCTGATTTATTTCAAAATCTGTGGTCGACAATCAGCCAAGGAGGGGTCTGGAATAGTGAGGTAAAGAGCCATAAAAAAGATGGTTCTGACTACTGGATGCTCGCATCAATAGAGCCTATTCGTAATGTCGATGGCAAACATATCAACTACCGTGTGATTGCAGAGGATATCACTGACAAAAAACGGATAGAGAAGTTTGCTATATCTGACTACCTGACCAAGCTTAACAACCGTGTCAAACTTGATGAGGAATTATTAAAAGAGATAAAGCGGGCAAACCGCTACAAAACACCTCTTAGTGTCATTATGCTTGATATAGATTATTTCAAAAAGGTCAACGATTCTTATGGCCATCAAATGGGTGATATTGTACTTCAGCAGATTGCACACATATTAAGAGATAATACCAGGGCAGTAGATACTGTTGGCCGATGGGGCGGAGAGGAATTTCTGATAGTAGCTCCGTCAACCAGCTTAGCCAGTGCGGTACAACTTGCTGAAATAATACGCGCGGTGATTGAAAACCATACTTTTGACATAATGGATAGCCAAACCGCAAGTTTTGGGGTCGCCTCACATCAGAGTGACGACACGCTTGAAACCTTAACCGCCCGCGCTGACAAGGCTCTTTACCGTGCAAAAAATAATGGCCGCAACCGAGTAGAAGCCTAGGTTTATACTCCCTATGCTTTGGCTATTTTTACTCATATTTCAGCTAATGTGTTTATCATGTGATCGTGTTAATTATTTATGGGCTGAATGTTTAATAGCGAAACAAACATCGAAATCACAATAGTACCGAACATAAAACAGAAGCCGCTGTGGAATAGACAGACAAACCAGGTCAAAAGGTTGGCAGGAGGGAATGCAGCCGCTAGTGTAAACTGCACATTCATCGCTTGTATAAGCGCCCATACAGGAAGCGCTAACTGAGTGTACAGGGGTATATTTTCAAATGAACAGATCAGCGCATACGAGGAAGCAAACAAGAACATCGCTGTCAGGTAGTTTACCAACCCCAGCACAATAACTCTGCCCGACGCCGCAACCATTGTGCCTTCGGTAATCTTACAGGTACCAAAAAGTATCACCCCCAGCTCCTTATTCAGGATTCCCAATGCTCTTAACAACAATGGAATGGCAAACCATCCCGGCAGAACAGGGGTCAGTATGAAAAACGCAATAGCGGCAAACAACCAGTAAACGATATACCTTTCAGACAACAAAAGTCGGCGGGTTCGCCAGATTTGCTGCTCGTTGCCCTCTTGAAAAGCAAGTTCACGTTTCTTCAAGTAACTATCAGCCCAGAAGTAGGGCGAGAGCGAATAAACGCCCTGGATTGTCAATTTAACCGTATTTGCGAACTGCATCTCAATCTATCTCAGGTATATGAATTATTTGGCCTGGCCGCATCATCCTGTCATGTTCGGGAATGTTTTGAACATCAACTCCATGACCAATAATGTAAGCATGCCCTTTTAAAATACACTTATTCAAAAAAGCGTCTAACTCTTCCATTCCGGCATGCCATTGGTTTCCTTTCGGCCGCGCATCAAAAATCGACACAAGACAGCAGGATATTTTTTCATATAGAGAAGGAAGGTAGCCACTATCTCCGGTATAACCAATCAGTGGTATCTTTCCGGTTCCGTTTGACCGACTGATCACGAAACCAAAACAGAGTTCAGAGTGCTGGGCGGCATGGAATGTTATAGAGAGGTCATCTACCAGAGGAATGCACGTCTCCGGCTCTGGTGATATCCAGCTAGCTAATTCTCCAGGCTGATAAAGCTCAGCATGCTCAGCCATCCGGTGGCGTTGTAATCTTTCTGAAACCGGTGCTGCAGCCATGATATTAAGACGCCTTCCCAGCGATTCTTCTACTCTCAGTACAACCGGCAATTCCCCTGCATGATCAGTGTGATTGTGAGTAATAACCACCGTCTCAGGTAACGAATAAACGTAGTATTTAAGTGCCTGAATCACTCCCAAACCAAGATCAACAAGCACAAGCGGCTCATCGTTTTTCAGAATAAGAAAACTGCTACTACAGTCCCCGTGATAAACGTGCCCTGCCCCACCAGAGACTCCCAGAACCAACAGGCTAATTTGCTCATTTTCAGGCTTCAATATCTTTTCCTTAGCTTCAGGTTTGTTCAGGCAATTATATAACTACTGTTGTAGACATGATGAATGCACGAGTCGCATCACCACTTCTTTATTAAGCGCTATTAGTTACCTGACTGATTATCTTCAAAAGTACCGATACTGCAACTACAGAGTCATATTTCAGCTTAGTAGTAAGGCTTCACTTCAGGTGACCAATGCAGATGGAGTGAAGATGAGTTACATAATCATGACGGGCAACCTATCAGATTATAAGTTATGTATGACCAAGAGAGTTTTTCGATCTGATTTGCACTGACTTACGTAGAAGTATGAAAAGCTCTATAAATAGTTCTATAAATAGTTCTATAAATAGTTCTATAAAAAGACGACCGGAGATCACATGAAACACGCTCTGCCTTTAACGGCAATACTCTTGCTGGCCATGTTAACCCTCTCTCCCTACAGCACGGCTAACAATGAGACCAATCAACAAGGTTCTGCTTGCTCTGCCACATCGACACAAGCACTGAACTATAGTTTTTTATTATTAGGGACCGAGCAACCGATAAATTTGTGTGACTATGATGGAAAATTGATCATGGTCGTCAATACGGCCAGTAAATGTGCTTTTACACCGCAGTATGATGGCTTGGAAGCTCTCTATACACGTTATAAAGATCGCGGATTCGTGATACTCGGATTTCCCTCTAATGATTTCGCCGGGCAGGAACCAGGAACAGAAAAGCAGATAAAAGATTTTTGTCAGCTCACTTATGGTGTCAATTTTCCGATGTTCGAAAAGGTCCATGTGAGACAGGGAGTAGATAATATATCGCCTTTTTATCAGCAACTGGCAAAAATGTCTGGGGAATATCCAGGCTGGAACTTCCATAAGTATTTAATCAGCGCCGATGGACACTTGCTTGCCAGCTTTAAGAGTCACATTACACCCAACGATGCGGCGATCATTAACTTAATAGAGCAAAACCTACCTACAGTAGCTAGCCATGAATAATTCGACGCATAGCAAACAACTGCCGCACGTACACTAAGGTCACCATGATGCAATTATTCGATAGAGAAGATAACGCACTTAATTTGGCCGTGATTGGTGCGACGGGCGGTATCGGACATTCCTTAATTCAGCAGTTGGCGGGGATGCCCGCTATAGGCCATATCTATGCCTACTCGCGCACGCCGTCGGCAACGCTTTGCAAAATTGCTCATCTAAGCCAGATGTCGCTCGATTATAGACATGAATCAAGTATTGCCGAAGCGGCAGCGGCATTAGCTGACGTACGCCTGGATGCAATAATTGTGGCCACCGGCGTCTTACACGGTCAACAATTTAAGCCTGAAAAAAGTATCCGAAACTTACAACCCGATAGCTTTGATGAGGTGTTTTTATTAAATACACTAGGGCCGATGCTGATAGCAAAACACTTTTTACCCTATATGAATAAGTCCAGAAGAACGGTTTTTACAGCCCTGTCTGCCCGAGTGGGGAGTATTAGTGATAATCGCCTGGGTGGCTGGTATAGCTATCGCGCCAGCAAAGCCGCGTTAAATATGATGCTGAAATGCCTGGCCATTGAAAGCCGCATGAGATATCCCGATCTGATTGTTGCGGGCTTACATCCAGGCACTGTCAACACCGCACTTTCTCAGCCTTTCCAAAAAAATGTACCCGCAGAAAAGCTGTTTACGGCGGCGCAATCTGCACAGCATTTATTAACGGTTATCAATAACCTGCAAAGCGACGACAGCGGTAAGGTGTTTGCCTGGGATGGCCAGGAAATCTTGGCTTAACCAACAACTGAGAGTGGGGAGATTCCTTAATTCTGAGAATGAAAAAGCGATCAATATTAATCGTTTGAATCAGCAAACGATGACAATACGCCAATGAACTAATCCCTGTGCCAAAATCATCTATAGTGATAGAGCGACTAGCGTTCTAGCCTGCCCGAATCGATAACAGCGGAGCCTAGATTAGTCGTCAGAATTAATGATTTTTAATACCGGAGAAGTATTCAAATAACATCATTTAGCGTAGAGGAAATTTGAGGCTACCCAATAGGGTGGTATAGCCTCATGCAAAAGCCAAAACATTCGCTGGGGACAAATAATATGGCCTTCACGAATAAATAATAGCACACTTTCAACAAAAGACACTAATGTCATAAAAGACACATAAAACGGTGCATTTGTTAATACTTTCTGGGTGAAAAATCATCGGAACGGGAGAGGGGCTCACCCTCCTCTCTACAGTAAAATACAGCGCTATCTAAAACAGGAGAGCCGAATGCTAAAGTGGTGTATTGAGTGGATTTTCTTAGTTTGTATACGCGCTGGGTAATCCGGATGTTTCAATATCCAAGTCAGGTAACTCGATACTTCCGGCTTCCAAATCGTTACGCGTCCACCAGTATCGGAAACCATTATTCACCATCCACTGCGCAACACGGTCCAGCGTTGACCATTCACGACAGTCTCCGCGCGCACTGTTCAAGCGTAGCGGCAAGCCATCCACATAAACAAGCGTAGCCCAGGCGAACGGGTGCTTATCCGGATCCCCAAAGCCGCCACCCTGCTTGTTTCTATAGATACGATAGGCGACGGCATAGTCTCCCAATCGGCCCTGTTCTCGGACGATGGGAAGCTCCGCCTGAGTAATGACTCCCGCGACCTCCAAGAATAGCTCTAAGCTCTGATTATCAAACATCATGATCCATAGTGTTGCTTTTTACCAAAGATAATCATACATTATGGTTCATGCTGTAAGGTTCTACAACTGGATATTAAGCGTTAAGCACTCTTCATACTCGCTTAAAACCGGCCAATCCTGAGAACCTGACATAATAATTAGAATGAAGGAAATCCGATGAACGCAGGCAACAAAACAGCCATTGAGTTACTCTCAGACCTTCGCGCTCACGATATCTCAGCTACCGAACTGCTCGAACAAACCATCCAACATGCCGAGCATATCGCCGCCGCGTACAATCCGTTTTCTATCAAACTCTATGACCGGGCACGTCAAGCTGCCAAACGAGCCGATGAACTTCTGGCTCAGGGTCTTGGCGGTCCTTTATGCGGACTGCCGATTACCATCAAAGATTCACAATGGCTGGCAGGCGTTCCCTGTACCAATGGCTCCCGTACCCTGCAAGACTTTGTCCCCGATGAAACCAGTGCCGCTGTGCAGCGCCTGGAAGACGCCGGGGCGGTTATTTTTGCCAAAACCACCTGCCCTGAGTTCTGTTTAACCGGAACAACGGCGACTGAACTCTACGGAACCACGTCTAACCCCTGGAATTCCGAGCGCACCTGTGGTGGCTCATCTGGTGGCGCGGCGGTAGCGGTTGCCGCTGGCGCGGGCACCTTATCTCTGGGTGGTGACGGCGGCGGGTCGATCCGTATCCCTGCCGCATTCTGCGGCATTGTTGGTTTTAAACCCTCATTCAAGGCGGTACCGCGTGAGCCTTGCTCTCCTTCATGGAGCACCATTGTGTCGTACGGCCCAATGGCCCGCAGTGTTGCCGATGTACGCCTTATGTTTTCTGTGGTCGCCGCCAATAACGAAGACCACTCTTATCTGGAAGCACTGACTGCCCATGCTCACCAGCCATTAACATTGTTGGGGCAGACAATAATCGTCTCAGAAGATCTCGGCTTCGCTCCCATTGATGATGATGTACGCTTCACCTTCAGAGCGATCGTCAGGAAGCTTGAAGAGGCCGGGGCTACCATCACTTATGACCACCCCCACCTGCCTTCTTCTGTTATTGCATGGGCTACGTCCGCGCACTACGATGCGTGGAGCTTTCAGAAGAAAAAAGATGTGCCACTAAAAGGGCTAGAGAAAGGCACGCTGGATACTTTTCACTTTGGTGCAAGCCTCACAGAAGAAGAATTCAATGCCGCGGAGGAACACCGCGACGTTATCAGTACCGCTTACAGCGCCATGTTCGCGCGCAATGGCAGCAGCATTTTTCTCACGCCAACGCTAGGGCTTGAGGCTTTCAAACACACCCGTCGCTACCCTAAATATATTGGTTCAACAAAAATCACTAATCCATGGCTGGACTGGGTAGCCTTTCTTTACGATGCCAATCTAACCGGCATGCCTGCCTGCGCATTACCGATGGGGCTCGGTGACGAAAACCTGCCTATTTCAATGCAAGTGAGCGGCCCTGTTGGCAGTGATGCTTCGGTTTTAGATATCGCAGAACAGCTGGAAAGCATTATTGGCTGGGACAATTCGCCTAAATATTCTCCTGAAGATGCGCCTAAAGATTCTGCGCAAGAGAAGCTAGCCGAATCCCAACCGGAACAGCGATAGATAGATAACAGCTAAAAGCCTGAGAATCAGCCAAACACAACGTGTGGAGATAGTATCTTAGTGAGAAACCTGCAGTTTGAAGTGATCAGTGAAGCATCCCCGGGCGAAAAATTCAGCCAGCTGTTCAATAAAAGCTGGCCGGCCTATCGTGCCTGGTATCTGGATGAGGGTGAAGCAGCACGCCCCAGCTATCTGGAGTGTATCTCCGCGCTAAAAGAGCATATGCCGGAACTTGTTCCTCTCTATCATAAGATCTTGAAATTATTGGATGCTGATGACTTACAAGCCAGATTTCTTAGTTTGTATTGCCCGCCAACTTTCTATTCTGCCTGCTCTCAGCTTATCTATAAAAAAGAACAAACCGCGCTTATTCGTAATTATGATTTCCCGGCATTTCTCTGCGAAGGCACTGTTTTACGTAGCCAATGGTTCGACAAAAAAGTCATTGCCATGGCTGATTGCGTGTGGGGGGTCTTAGATGGCATCAACGATTCAGGCTTAGCAATATCGATTAATTACGGTGGCAGATTAGTCGAAGGAAAAGGCTTTGGTATCACTATTGTCATTAGATACGTACTGGAAACATGCAACACAGTAGCAGAGGCCGTAGACGTCTTTAAAAGGGTTCCGGTACACCTTGATTACAATATTGCTCTGCTCGATAAACACGGTAACCATGCCACCGTACTGATTGCTCCTGACAGAGAGCCTTGCATCACTCAGGCCTTAACATCCACCAACCATCAGGACCCTATTGAAACAGGTAAACCCCTGTTTCTTAAAGATTCGGGCATTAGGCTAGAGACACTTAACTGGCTTGACGCAAATAATCAGAGTTCGTTAGCACAAACCGTGACACAATTTTTACATCCCCCTTTATATCGCCCTCATGACAGCCATGCATCGGGGACTTTATATACAGCGGTATATAGCCCCGCAACAGGACATGTCAGTTATGTTTGGCCACATCAGAGCCTGAATCTGACATTCGACTCATTCCCCGAACAAATACTGGATATTCACTATGCCTAGTCATATACACACATGATGATCCACCCAATAAAGAACACATACGGAGCCGTATGACTTCTCTGATAAAAAAAATAACGTCATTACCGATCCGTATTTTCAGATCTGTTTTTCCACAAAAAATGAACGCAACGCTGAATGAAAAAACAACCTTAGCTAAAGATAATAAGAATGAGGACGTAGTTATGAGTACACAAGAAAAGCTCCGCGGTTTATCCGATATTTATCGTTTCTTCCGCAAAAACACCACACCCATCTACTTTGTTTCACCAACTGCCTATAACATTCTGGGCCTGGGCCAGTGGATTCAGGGCTTTAAATACATTACCCATTTCGACTCTTTTGACGGTGGTCATTTCCGTGTCACCAATCCTGAACAAAATACTGAAAGAGAATTTCAGTCGATGGAGGACATGGTCAATTATCTGTTGAGCCATAAAGAGTCTGTCGATCTTTTTCAACGAGGCGGCGGTAACGGCAAACTTCTTACCGTAATGTTCGATGAAAAAACTGAAGAAATAGCCAAGCAGCTTGGCCTTGATATCGCACTGCCACCCGCTGAACTGCGTTCCCGAATAGACTCTAAAATTGTCACTACCCAACTCGCCAATGAGGCGGGTGTTACCAGTGCACCCAATATTGTCGATGTTGAAGCATCCACCTACGAGGAGCTGCGCGCCCTCGCTGCCGAAAATAATCTGGGTGAAAAATTAGTAGTTCAAACGCCTTATGGCGACTCAGGTAAAACTACATTCTTCATCAGCAACCAAGAAGATTGGGACGAGGTCGCCAAAAAAGTGACCGGCGAAAAGCTTAAGGTGATGAAGTATATCAACCACATCCCGGGCACCGTTGAAGCAGTTGCGACCCGATGTGGCACTATGGTTGGGCCGTTACAAACTGACATTACCGGCTATAAAGAACTAACACCGTACAAAGGCGGCTGGTGTGGCAACGATATTTTCCCTGAACTCCTTGAAGGAGCACAGCGCGAAAAAATCATCGGCATGGTTAAGGCGATGGGCGACAAGCTTTATGAAAATGGTTACCGAGGCACCTTCTGTTTCGACTATCTGGTCGACACCGATGACGGCGAAGTCTATCTTGGCGAAATCAACCCTCGCATCAGTGGTGCTAGCCCACTCACTAATCTGGTGACATCAAAGTACGGTGGCATCCCATTAATGCTATTTCATCTGCTTGAATTTATGGATGTTGATTTTGAAATTGATGTTGATGAGATTCAAAAGCGCTGGTCAGACTTTGGCAGTTGGACACAGCTAGTCCTCAAGCACACCACCGATGAAGTACGCTCAATCACTAAAGCACCAAAATCCGGCATCTGGCGGATGCTCGATGATGGCAACATCACCTTTGTGCGTAACAGTATTGACTGGAACAATGTCAGCGACAACCAAGATGCTTTTTACCTACGTGTTTATAACGCCGGTGATTATGCTTATCTAGGTGCTGATATGGGCATCCTTGTTGCGCGCGGAAGAATGCAAACCGATGACCGTAAACTTTTACCCCGTGCACACCAATGGATTAGAGCCATCAATGCGGAGTTTGACTACAAAACATTAGATGAGCTGGAAGTACCCTACATTCCAACTGACAACGTGCGCAAAATGATCTGATTACTTCTCTCTTTATACGAAAGGCGGTCTCTTGTGAGACCGCCTTTTTTAGTTTTCTTTAAATATCTCAACTTTTACAAACTAATACCCAGGCGCTGACGGTTCTTTTGTCTGACTAATCACCCTCATATCTTTACATATTTTTCGCACTCATATATATTAGATTAATCTAAATTAGATAATCTTAGGATAATATATGAACGTAACACAGCGTCTTGCCACATCATGTTTAGTCGGTGCATTGTTAACCAGTACTGGCGCAATGGCTGAAAGTATGGACAGTGCAGAAAGCAAATCCGCCGAAAACAAGGCACTCTTTATCGTCACCAGTAACTCTTTGCAAACACAAGGCATGGCAATGGTACTGGGTAATGCTATGCAGGCAAAAGGGGTATCTGTTGATGTGCTCTTATGTGATCAGGCGGGTGATTTGGCGCTTTCATCTACCGTTAGCCAGGCATTGAAGCCGCGCAATGTCACCCCTGAACAGCTCATGGCAAAACTACAGTCAAAAGGTGCCAATATCAGCGTCTGTGCGCTGTACCTCCCTAATAGTGAACATAACGCACAAGACCTTCGTGACGGTATTAAGGTGGCAACCCCACCGGAAATGGCCGACATGATGACCTCTGATAATGTACGCGTATATAGTTTTTAAGCTGCAAAATAACAGTGCGAAACAAAGGTGAGATTTATGAATAAACTTCTCAAGCATGTGTTGCTAATCGCAGCACTGGCAATCCCGGTTTACTCTGCCAACGCAGCAGATATCGGTATTAGTGCTCAGGATACACAAGCACTGATTCAGAAAAATGAAAACGTTCTCTTTCTTGATGTTCGTGATCCGATTGAGATTATGTTTATCGGTTTTACGGATGCTGTAGATATTAATATCCCTTACTTGATGGTGGATCGCAGCCAATGGGACGATAAAAAGAAACGTTTCCGTCTTTATCAAAATCCTGACTTCATCGCTCAAGTCAAAGCAGCGTTAACGGCCAAAGGGCTGGGAGATGATGCGACCATTATTACCATGTGCCGTTCAGGCAGCGAGCGAGGCTTGCCCAGCGCCGAGTTTCTGAAAAAGAATGGCTTTAAAAATGCCCGCTATGTGGTGCACGGGTTTCAGGGAGATAGTCTGAAAGAAGGTGAAAAATCAGGTTTTCGCATTAAAAACGGATGGCAAAACGAAGGTTTGTTATGGGGAGCAAAACCCAATCCTGAAAAAATTTACCGCACCGATAGGTAAGGCAACACCGCAGGCTCTGGCAAGAGCCTGCTTTATCACACAAAAACAGACCCGATGGCACGGCAGATGCTCAATCTTTTAATCAGGGTGAAAAGCACTCACACCCTGTTATAAAACAGAATGGGAAGAGTGAATAATCATGGCTATTAACCGACGTAAACTTCTTATCTCGGGTGCTACCTTAGGCGCCGCTTCAGCCACGGGTTTCTTAAGCTGGGAGCTGAATAAACAGGATACCCAAGCAAAAATTCTAATAGCGGGCGGCGGGGCGGCCGGTATAGCGATCGCCAATAAGTTGCAGATGTACCTTAACGGCGCTCAGATCACCGTGGTAGATCCTCGTCCTTACCACTGGTATCAGCCGGGACAAACATTACTACTGGCAGGCGTTTATAAAAGCCGCGACGATGTCATCAGTACCAATCAAGAATATATCAATTCTGATATTCGCTGGATAAGTGCCGACATCACCGAGTTTGATCCGGAGAATAATCAGGTATCTACCAGCCAAACCGATAAACTCGACTATGACTACCTGATCGTCGCCACTGGGCTTGAACTACGCTACGATTTAATAGAAGGGCTCGACCCTGAACAGATCGGCACAGAAGGTATTGCCAGCATCTATCACAGCCCTGAAGCGGGTATTGCCAGCCATCAGCAAGCGATGACATTTGCCCAGTCAAAGGGAGGAAACGCTGTATTTACCCGACCAAAGGGGCCTATGAAATGCGCGGGTGCACCAATGAAAGCCACCAATCTGGTTGAATATTTTGTGCGTCAGGCAGGCAAGCGGAATGATTTTAATTTCGATTACATGACCGCCGAAGATTCCCTGTTTGGCGTTAAGGTTTTTGATGCCCGCCTGCAAGAGATCTGGCAACAAAGAAAAATCACCCCTCATTACCAGCATGACCTCACCGCGATAGACAGCCACACTAAACAGGCATGGTTTACCACAACCAGCGGCGAGCAATATCAAACAAGCTGGGACTTTATCCATGTTGTGCCTCCCATGTCGGCCATCGCCGTCGTACGTAACTCTACCCTGGCAGACACGTCTGACTTCACAGGTTATCTGGAAGTAGATCAATACAGTCTGCAGCATAAACGTTACGCGAATATTTTTGGCTTAGGAGATACCGTTGGCACCCCTGTCGGCAAAACAGCCGCCTCAGTTAAAGCCCAGTTGCCAGTGGTGGCGAAGAACCTTACCGCATTAATTCGCGGAGCAGAGATGCCAGCCCGCTGGGATGGTTATACCTCCTGCCCGATGATTCTTGATGTTGGCCACGCCATGCTGTGGGAGTTTGACTACAGTATGCAGCCGGTAACGGCCTTGCCATTTCAGATCGTAGATCCTCTTGAAAAAAGCACACTAGCCTGGGTGATGGAAAAATCACTTATCAAGCCAGTTTATACTGCTATGCTAGAAGGCTACACACCCATTTAAGTGACATTAAATGTGTATTCAATGGGCATTTAATTGCCATTAATGACATTAAATGCCATATACTGTCATCGGCAAAACAACAAATAACAGCCCACTCAGTATCAAAGGTGCTTTGATACTGACGCTCTAATCAAGACCCCTTTCTGGCACAACTTGTGCATTCACACTTACAGCACTCAGTTTAAAACTCTGAGGTAATTTTTTGTTATTCCCGACAATCGTCGGATCTGAATTCAAAGGTCGTTATTTATGGTCTCGGAAACAGTTGTTGAGCTCTCGCGCATACAATTTGCCATGACAGCGCTGTACCACTTTCTATTTGTCCCTTTAACACTGGGTCTCTCATTTATGCTGGCCATCATGGAATCTGTCTATGTGATGACCAACAAGCAAGTCTACAAAGACATGACCCGCTTCTGGGGCAAGCTCTTTGGTATCAACTTCGCGTTAGGCGTCACTACCGGTTTAACGATGGAGTTCCAGTTTGGTACTAACTGGGCCTATTATTCGCATTACGTCGGAGATGTCTTTGGTGCGCCATTGGCCATTGAAGGCCTGATGGCATTCTTCTTAGAATCGACCTTTATTGGTTTGTTCTTCTTCGGTTGGGACCGTCTCTCGCGTGTCCAACATCTATCCGTCACCTGGCTGGTCGCCATTGGTTCAAACTTCTCCGCCCTGTGGATTCTTATTGCTAACGGCTGGATGCAAAATCCGGTGGGCGCTTATTTCAATTTTGAAACCATGCGCATGGAGATGGATAGCTTTACAGAAGTGATTTTCAATCCCGTAGCGCAGGTCAAGTTTGTCCATACCGTATCAGCGGGTTATGTAACCGGCGCGATGTTTGTGCTCTCTATTAGTGCTTACTACCTGTTGCGCAATAAAGATGTCGGTTTTGCGCGGCGCTCTTTTGCTATTGCATCGGCCTTCGGCTTAGCCTCCATTATTTCGGTTATTATTCTGGGTGATGAGAGTGGTTACGAAGTAGGCGATGTTCAAAAGGTAAAACTGGCGGCCATTGAAGCGGAGTGGGAAACACATCCGGCACCTGCCGCTTTTACCGTCATAGGCTTACCTAATCAGGAAAATCAAACTACTGATTACGCATTGCGAATACCCTACCTGTTAGGGATTATCGCTACCCGCTCGATTGATACACCAGTACCGGGTATAAAAGATCTGATTATTGCCAGCGAAGTGCGCATCCGCAGCGGCATAGTCGCTTACGGCCTTTTACAAAAATTACGCACCGGGGAAGATACACCAGAAAACCGGGAGGCTTTCAATGCAGTGAGCGATGACCTGGGTTACGGCCTGTTGCTGAAGCGGTTTACTGAAAACGTGGTCGATGCTACTGAAGAACAGATTCAGGCGGCGGCTAACAGCACTATTCCTAAGGTAGCACCTATATTCTGGTCGTTCCGTGTCATGGTCGCTTCCGGCGTTGCCATGCTATTTACCTTTGCTGCCGCCTTCTATTTCACCGCCCGTCGGCGCGAACACAAAACACCCTGGCTACTCAAATTGTCGCTCTTCTGCCTTCCTCTGCCGTGGGTAGCCATTGAAACCGGCTGGTTTATTGCAGAGTTCGGCCGACAACCATGGGCGATTGGTGAAATTTTGCCCACCTACGTGGCCACATCCCATCTCAGTGAAATGGATTTATGGATGAGTATTGCCGGCTTTGCCAGCCTCTACTCTGTGTTTCTGGTCATCGAGGTTTACTTAATGGTCAAGTACATTCGCAAAGGCCCGAGTGCGTTAGAAACCGGGCGTTACCACAGCGAACAGAAAGGAGAACTGCAGCATGTTTGATTATGAAACTCTGCGATTGGTCTGGTGGTTACTGGTCGGCGTGTTACTGATCGGCTTTGCTATCACCGATGGTTTTGATCTCGGCGCAGCCATGCTGCTACCTATCTTAGGTAAAACCGATATCGAACGCCGCGTGATCATTAATACCATTGCGCCACACTGGGATGGCAATCAGGTCTGGTTCGTAACGGCGGGCGGTGCTCTTTTTGCAGCCTGGCCTCTGGTCTACGCCACGGCGTTTTCAGGCTTTTACTGGGCCATGTTATTGGTGTTATTTGCATTATTTTTTCGCCCTATCGGCTTTGAATATCGCAGTAAAATGCCGGGCAAACGCTGGCGTAGCAATTGGGATTTAGGCCTGTGCTTAGGTTCTTTTGTACCTGCTCTGGTATTCGGCGTTGCCTTTGGCAATTTATTTCTCGGCGTACCGTTCAGCTTTGACGAATTTACTCGTCCAATTTATACCGGCTCTTTCTGGGCACTGCTTAACCCGTTTGCACTCATTTGTGGCTTAGCCAGCGTTACGATGCTCGTTCTGCATGGTGCTGTTTGGCTGCAAATGCGCGCCGGTGGTGACATCAAACATCGCGCCACCGCTATCACGCTGCTGACCGGACCGTTATTGAGTGTACTACTGATAATTGCGGGCGCCTGGCTACTCACATCCATCCCTGGTTATGAGATCAGCAGCGCGGTTATCGGCGATGCCAGCTCAAACCCACTGAGTAAAAGCGTGGTTCGCATTGATAGCTGGTTTGTTAATTTCAGCCTTTATCCCGAGCTCTGGTTGCTGCCACTACTGGCGGTTGTTCTACCGTTAGTCACCAGCCTGCTGTCGCGAGCAACGCTATATGGCTGGGCTTTCCTGAGTAGCGCGCTAGCAATCACCGCTATTATTTTACTGGCAGGCACGACGCTGTTCCCATTCCTGATGCCTTCATCAACAGATCTGGCGAGTAGCCTTACGCTGTGGGATGCAACATCCAGTAAACTCACATTAGAAATAATGCTCTGGGTGGTGATCTTTTTTGTGCCGCTGATACTCGCCTACACCGTGTGGAGTTACTACAAAATGTGGGGCCGTGTTGAGCCGGAAGCTATCGAAAACAACAGCGTGTCATTTTACTAAAAGGAGTGTTTTATGTGGTATTTCGCTTGGATCCTAGGTGTATTACTGGCGTGTAGCTTCGGCATCATTAATGCGATGTGGCTGGAAAGTCATATGGAAGACGAAACAGAATAGAACAGAGAAGTGAGCCTGCATTAGCGGGTTCACTGCTTCTATTGTCGATTTGGTCTTTACTCTGAGTTTCGATCTAGTTTGCGGTACAGTGTGCGTAGACTACAGCCAGCAATGTCAGCTACGTGCGCTTTATCCGGGTAGGTTTGTAATAACGCGTGTAAGTAGGCCTGTTCGAGCTGCTCCAATGTCAATTTTTGCTCAGCCAGGTGCTGAAAAAAAGCGCCTGATGAAGTCTTCGACATATCAGCAGCATCTACACCTGAATTTACACTGCCGTTAGCATTACCGTCACGCTGTTCTCCTGACGCAGCAATATTCTGCACCGGCAGCAAATTTAAGCTTTGTCGAATAATATCAACATCGATCTGGTCATCATTTCGCAATACAATGGCACGCTCTATGATGTTTTTCAGCTCCCGAATGTTACCTTTGAACGCTTGCTCGCACAGCAGCGCCAGGGCTTCTTCGGTCAAACTCAGTGGCAGATTCTCGGCGATTCGCAGCAAAATACTCTTTACCAGCAACGGCAGATCTTCACGCCGTTCAGACAATGCAGGCAAACGGATGGGGAAAGTACTAATACGATGATACAAATCTTCCCGAAACTCACCCCGTTCAACCATGCTTATCAGATCTTTATGGGTAGCACAGACCAGCCTGAAATCAGCAGCGGCCGGCTTACTGTCACCCACAGGCCGAAAGGTTTTGGTTTCAATCAGCCGCAGCAATTTTACCTGAAGATGCAACGGAATATCGCCCACTTCGTCAAGAAACAAAGTTCCACCATGAGCCGACTGCACCAAGCCGGTTCGGGTATAGGTTGCGCCAGTAAAAGCACCCTTCATATGGCCAAACAGTTCACTTTCAAACAGAGTGTCAGTCAGTCCGGAACATTCTACCGTAACAAAAGGCTTGCTCGCTCTGGAACTCACCGAATGAATCGCCTGAGCGGCCAGCTCTTTACCGGTACCCGACGCGCCCATCAAAAGGACATTGGTATTGGTTTTTCCGACACGCTGTATAAGGTCGACCAAGCGATTAAAAGCCTTACTGCGACCAATCATTTTATTCGCGATGGGTTCTGCACTGACCTCCAGAATCGGCTTCATCACTTCGATAAAGTAAGTCCGCTGTGCTTCATCGACAATAGGAATCGTTTCTATGCCGACATGCTCTTTGCCCTGAGGCGTATTGTGAATATGCAAAACACTGGCGCGCTTACCTGTCTCACGTGCTTCATGCATCGGGCAGGTCTCGCCTTCAAGGTCACAGGGTCGGTTATAGCCATGCGAGAGAAAATAGCATTTTGCAGGGCGGTTATCATCCAGCCCGCCAAACCGGAAATCATAGTGACTATTGGAAACCACCACGTTGTAGTCGGCATCCACCAGCACCGCTGGGTCATTATAACTGTCCAATACAGTGCGCATTGTTTCCAGCCAGTTGGCATTAGTCATCTCTCTGCCCCGTCATTTTTGTCTTATGTATGACGATAATGACAAAAAATAGCGTTTTCTACCAGATATGTAAGCTTCAGAGCAACGAACTATGAAACAAACAGTGAACCCGCCCCTAAACCCATCCCTGAATAACAGCCCTGATGCAAAAACACTGCTGCGTGCCGCAAGCAACAGTGCTCGCCGCGAAAATAACGGCTTAACCCTCATCGGGATTATTCAAACACTCTGTACTATTATCTTTGCCGCCGTTATTGCGCTATTAATCAACGATGCTGTTTATCTTCAACAAGACGCGTGGCGTCAACTCCATTGGTGGGGGTTACTGGCAGCAGTGCTCTGCATTAAAGCTCTGCTACCGTTAGTGCAAGCCCAGCTGGCAGATAGTGCCAGTATCAAGGCTAGAAATGCCTTAAGGTCCGCCGCGATGGAGCATTGTCAGCAACACCATATCAAGCTGTTCCCGGATTTTACGGCGGCAGAGCTCAGCAGTCTCATCAGCACCGAGATTGACAGTACCCGGGATTACTTCGCAGAATTTATGCCACAGCAACGCTTAGCCATGTTGGCTCCGGTGTTGATCCTCCTCGCCTGTTGCAGTATTAGCTGGCTGGTTCCGCTAATTCTGGCGCTGACTGCACCCATGGTTCCTCTTTTCATGATGATTGTCGGCCACAAAGCCGCTGACGCCAGCCAGCGTAATCTCATACAACTAAACCGACTGGGTAACCTGCTGGCAGACCGAATAAAAGGACTTAACGCGTTACAACTGGCAAGAACCACCGATCAGGAGCAGCAAAAACTATATGAGCAATCCGAAGCTTATCGGCACTCCACTATGCAGGTACTACGCTTAGCTTTTCTATCCGGCACTTTGTTGGAATTTTTCAGCGCGATCAGCGTGGCACTGGTCGCTGTTTATCTGGGCCTGCTGTTCCTTGGCAAATACCACATAGGTAGTTGGAGCGGAGAAGTCACATTAGGTGATGGCATTTTTCTATTGATGTTAGCACCCGAATTCTACCTGCCTCTGCGTCGCTTAGGCCCGCTCTATCATGCCCGTGCAGATGCCATGAGTGTGGCTGAACACTTGCTGCGTTTATTTAGCAAAAAAGATTCCCAATCACAGCGAACGCCTCAGCTACAGCCTCACTTGCAGACAAGGTCCGACGCTCATGCCGTTCTGCCGAAACAGATTGATTCAATCACACTGCAAAACCTGCAAACAGGTCGTAACGCGGTCAATATTGGCCAACCGCTTAACCTAACGCTGCGGACAGGCCAGAGCCTGTTATTAAAAGGCCCTTCCGGTGCAGGCAAGAGCACCCTGTTAGATACGCTGGCCGGATTCATCCCTGCCACTGCAGGCGAAACCCTTATCAATGGTCAACCGACAACGCTTCTCAACAACGCGCAATGGCAAGGTCGCATCGGCTATATGGCGCAGCAACCCGAGCTGTTATTCGACAGTATTCGTAACAATCTTTGTTTAGGCCGCGACTTTAGCGATGCTCAGTTATTGGCAGCCTTAACACGGGTGCAAGCGGACATACTGGTACGCGCATTACCCGGCCAGCTTGATTATCAGATCAGTGACAGCGGGGGTTACCTGTCAGGAGGCCAGGCACAACGCATTGCTCTGGCACGCGTTTTTCTGCACCAGCCCGATCTATTATTACTGGATGAACCAACAGCCAATCTGGACGACGAGACGGCAGACTTGTTTTTAACATCACTTCGCCAATTTACTCAGCTGGGAGGCATCGTGATCATGGCCAGCCACCGCACCCGTGATCAAACACTTTTCCAGCAGACCATCACACTCCACTCGTCGGAAGGTGCTTTATATGAGAAGTAAAATGAGAGCTGATACGCAAACTGATATAAAAGACGAACCTGCTATCCGAGTACCTACATTAGTTAAACGCTATTTTTGTTTGCTATGGGAACAACGCTCGATGGCTGTTATCGGACTTTTGCTGGCAACCATCACTGCTATTGCCGGAATAGCGTTACTGGCCGTATCTGGCTGGTTCATTAGCGCCACCGCCCTTGCAGGGCTAAGTCTTGCCGGCGCACATAGTTTTAATTATTTCGCGCCCGGCGCGATTGTCAGAGGCTTATCTATTATCCGTACTACTGGCCGTTACGGGGAACGGATCACCACCCACGAAGCGACGTTACGTGTTATTTCACGCCTGCGATCAGAGCTTTTTGGCAGTTTAGCGAAACATCATTGGCAAGAAAACCCGCTCAATAGCCACGACGCCAGCAGCCGGCTGCTCGAAGATATCAAATATGCTGAGTCCTTATATCTGTCTGCGCTGATACCCGGTTTTGTAATGCTGCTGAGTGTTCTGCTGTATCTCTTTACAATAATGATATTTCTGCCAGATATCATCGTCTGGATACTACCCATGCTTTTGCTCACGGTAGTGTTGATGCCCTACTTATACTTGCAACAGACCCTTAAACCACAAGACAGCCTTCATCAGCAACGCAGCCAACAGTGGAGCAGTGCCAGCTCTTTATTTACGAACCTGCGGACACTTATTCTCTATCAGCGCCTCCAACACGTCAGTGCAACGCTACTCGACAATGCCTCCGCCGCTGATATTACCGAAAGACAAACCAGCCGCGCCCGGCAAAAAATAATGGCCATCAACAATCTTATGTGTGCCGTTCTTATCCTGATTATACTCTGGCAAGGCCTACTTGCTTTGTCGGTCGGAGAGCTTGGAGGCTCACATCTATTCATGTTGCTATTACTGACGCTCGGGACTCAAGAAGTGATTCTGGGCGGTACCAGCGCGTTAGCAAATTTCGGGTTGGGATATGCTGCACTGAACAGAATTAACGCTCATGCTCCCTCCACTATTCAACAGGATTTACGTACATTTATATCAGCCGCAGCAGCTGCAGAGACACACATAGCGACACCCTCCGCCGCCTCCCCTGCCATTCAATTCAACGCTATTAGTTACCGCTACCCTCAACGGGCATCAGCGGTTATTTCACAGTTAAGTGGTAAGTTAGCCGCCCCCCACTGGTATTGGATAACAGCACCCAGCGGCCACGGAAAAACCACACTGCTACATCTATTAACAGGGCAACTCAACCCGTACCAGGGAACCATCAATATTATCGGGGCTAACGCCGGGCAACTGTGTTTAATGCCTCAACAAATAGACTTATTACGCGGCACGCTGCGATACAACCTGTGCTTACACCAGCCACATTCAGATGAAGCGTTGCTTAAGTCATTAACGCTGGTAGAGCTTGATCATTGGTTGCGGCAACTACCCGACGGGCTGGATACCTGGCTAGGCAACGGAGAACGGATGCTATCCGGCGGAGAATTAAAACGACTCGGGATGGCTCGGTTGCTCCTTCAGGATAGCCGTATTTTATTATTAGACGAACCGACAGCAGGCATCGACCAGCAACGCGCTGTGCGCATCCTCAACAGACTGCATCAGCACTGGGCAGGAAAACTTGTGATTATAAACAGCCACGACTCATCACTGATGTGTGACTCAGATCAGGCGTTTGCCATTGATTAGATAAACTGACTTCTTTACCTGATACGCTACGCAGTCATACGGCCACTATTCAATAGCCGTTAGTGCCTTACTGCTAATACTGGTCTATAGTCTAAATTATTCGCAATAAGAAACTATGTACACCTCCACTGCAGCCATTCGATAGAATCTGCGAATTCCAGTATCAGAGCATTTTTTAGACCATGAAAATAACATCCGATCAGAAACTTCTCCGCCTTATTAAAGTGGCTCCCGTTCTGGTTGTGGGTATCTTTATCGTATTGTTAAGTGGCATTGTTATTTATGACAATCAAACAAAAGCGAAGAGCGACATAAATTCACTACGCGACAACTTTATCGATCGTCAAAAAGCAGTTGCAAAAGGCCAGGTTGAGCAGGTTTATCAAGATATTCAATTCGAAAAAAGTAGCACTGAATCCACATTAAAAAAAGATATTAAACAACGCGTTTACGAAGCCTACGCCATTGCTACTAGCATCTACCAACATAACAAGGATAAACCGGAAGCAGAAGTTTCCCGCCTGATTACCAACAGTTTACGCAGTATTTCGTTTAACGGTGGGCGTGGTTACTTTTTCATCTATAAAAGTAATGGACTCAATGTGATGCATCCACTGCTGCCTCATATAGAAGGCACCTCTAAGTGGAATCTTCAGGATGTAAAAGGCCGCTACATCGTTCGGGAAATGGGTGAATTAGTAAAGAATAACGGAGAAGCTTTCTACCATTGGTCGTTTGTAAAGCCACAGAACAAAACACAAGAATTTGAAAAAATAGGCTTTGGTAAATATTTTGCGCCTTATGATTGGTTTATTGGCACGGGTGAATATCTTGTCGATGTCGAAAATGATGTTAAGAAACGACTATTAGAGCGAGTTGACAGCATTCGCTATGGCGACAACGGCTACATTTTTGTCATTGATAACCAAGGTAATTATCTTTCTCACTTTCAAAAAGAGCTGGTTGGGAGCAACAACCTGGACGGCAAAGGAGCCAATGGATTCCCCTTCATTCGAAAGATTATTCAAACAGCAGAAAATGGAGGTGGTTATGTCCAATATTTCGGATCAGTCATGCCTTCTACCGGACAACCGGCACAAAAAATCAGCTTTGTAAAAAGTGTTACGGATTGGAACTGGATCATTGGTACCGGTGTGTACATCAACGAAGTTGAAAGCTACCTGAAAGACAGAGAAACAATCCTGCACGCACAAAACAAGGATGAATTACAAAAAATATTATTATTAAGCGTGTTATCCACGTTAATTCTTATCATCGTTTTATTCTATATAAGTCGCAATATTTCCAGCAGATTCGAAAAGTTTCAACAACGGATTGCCAGCACTATTGATGAAGTTCGACATGCCAAGGATCAACTTGATTATTTGGCACATCATGATCCGCTGACCAAATTACCTAACAGAGTAATGCTGGCAGAACGCATTTCCCAAGGGATAGATCTATCAAAGTTTAACAATAAACAGCTCGCCTTAATGTTTGTAGACCTCGACGATTTCAAAAAAATAAATGACCTCTACGGCCACTCTGTGGGCGACGAATTGCTAAAGGCCGTCAGTGCAGAATTTTCCTTAATTCTTCAACCAGGAGAAAGCGTTACAAGATTTGGTGGGGATGAGTTCATTTTCTGTTTTCCGATGCTGCAGGATCTTCGTTCAGCCGAACAAAAAGTCGAAAACATACAACGCATTTTCGATAATTTGTTTCACATAGGGGGAAAAGTGATCCATTCCAGCGGTAGCATTGGTGTCACTATGTACCCGAGTGACGGCGACGAACCGGAAAAACTCATCAGCAAGGCAGATATTGTGTTGTATAAATCGAAAGCCCGTCAAAAAGGCAGTTTTCTATTTTTCAATACCGCTATCAACCAGCAAGTTCATCTTGATTTACAGCGCGAAGCCGCGCTTCGTCTAGCGCTTGAAAACAACGAAATTGACGTTGTTTACCAACCTCAGATCAACATTAAAAGTGGTAAGATTCATGGTGTCGAAGCGTTAGCTCGTTGGCATAATGACAGACTGGGTAATGTATCTCCGGTTGATTTTATCAAGATAGCCGAAGATACAGGCCTGATTCATGACATTGGTATGTTTGTGCTTAAAAAATCACTTTTGGATATAAGCAACTTCAACAGCAATCAAGACCAACCCATAGCCGTTTCCATAAACCTCTCACCAAAACAATTAAATGATGCATATTTCATAGACAAATTAGTCGCAGCGGTTACTGATCGCAATATGGAACATAGGCTTATCACCCTGGAAATAACTGAGAATTTATTAATAGAAGATTTAGCCTCTATTTCTCCAGTATTAGAGAGATTAAGAGACTATGGATTCAATCTTTCACTTGATGATTTTGGCACCGGATATTCATCCTTAAGCTACTTAAGTAATTTGCCCATCAATGAGATTAAAATAGATCAGTCATTTGTAAACAAGCTATTAACCAGCCACGAAAGCGAATCACTAGTGAAAGCTATCATCGCTATTGGTGAGTCATATCAGCTCACGGTTGTTGCTGAAGGCGTTGAAACCGCCGAGCAGCTCGCACAGTTAAGTCATTATCAATGCCACATCGCTCAAGGTTATTATTTTGATCGCCCTTTATCTGTATCTGATTTATGTGCCAGATACCATGAGCACTTGAACTAACGCGACCAGAAGCATAATCTACGCTACTTTATTCGCCGATCTTTCCTTATTTATTTCCCAGCGCGGAACTGTCTACATGTCCACATCGTTAAAGAGCCCTGTTTTAAAGAGCACAGTTTTAAAGAATCCTGTGAAATTATTGAGTATCTTTGTGGTGTGTTCCTGCTTGTTGCTGGCCATCAACTTCGGCTTACGCTCTTCGATGGGGTTTTTCATGGCCCCCATATCCAGTGAGTTTGGTTATGGACGTGAAGTATTTGCGTTTTCACTCGCATTGCAAAACCTTTGCTGGGGGCTATTTCAACCCATCGCGGGCGCTGTAGCAGACCGCTTTGGTACCGTTAAGGCAATTCTGGCTGGCGCGCTACTCTATGCCTTAGGTTTATATGTTACGGCGAACGCCGATAGCGTTTGGGAATTACATAGCGGTGCCGGGATTTTAATCGGCATGGGCATCTCAGGAACCGGTTTCGGGGTTGTATTGCCTGCGTTGGCGCGTATGGTCGCACCCGAAAAACGAGCCTTCGCACTAGGGCTGGGGACAGCTGCAGGTTCTGCCGGCCAGTTATTATTAATTCCTGTGGCCCAGGAGTTTATTAGCAGTTACGGTTGGCAGACAGCACTACTGCTAATGGCGGGCGGCGCACTCTGTATGATGTTTTTAGCAGCACCGTTTCGTAATGATGCCATGCAGTCTACGACTACTACAGACGAGGTGCAGCAAACCCTTCCTGAAGCACTTAAAGAAGCCCGGGGACATGTCCATTACTGGCTATTAATCGCTGGTTTTTTTGTCTGTGGTTTTCAGCTTGCTTTCATTACAGTACATATGCCGGCATTTTTGTCCGACAAGGGCTTTGACTCCAGCGTCGCGGTTACCAGCCTTTCTTTAATAGGTCTCTTTAATATCTTTGGTTGCCTGCTGTTTGGCTCCTGGTCCGGAAAATATTCAAAAAAGAACTTATTAGGCATTATTTATGCTGGGCGGGCTGTCACTATCGCCTTATTCATGCTGATACCTATCACCATTAACACTGTCTATCTGTTTTCTATTATGACCGGCTTTTTATGGTTGGCGACAGTGCCTCCGACGTCGGGCTTAGTCGCTCAGATGTTTGGCCTCAGATACATGGGTACACTTTATGGCATTGTATTTTTAAACCACCAGTTAGGCTCTTTTCTCGGCGTCTGGCTTGGCGGCTATTTATACGATGCAACAGGCGCATACGATATCGTCTGGTGGGCTGCTGCTACTATTGCGTTGATCACAGCATTGATTCATATATTCATTGATGAACGACCGGTAGCACGCTTACGCGCGATCTCAGCCTAATTCATAAGGGTGCCAATTGAGATAAATTTACTCATTTTAAAATAAAGTGAATATTTAACACATTACTTTATTAACAGCTAAACTGCTCTTTAGACAAAGTTTATGTAGTGGAATTTAGCCTGTATTGATATCAACCATTAGCACCCAAATGGCTCTACTAGGGCAAGGATATGCTCAGCAGAATGGGTTAAAGGATGAAAAATATGACGAGCATAGAACGTACATTTTCCAATGATATACGCTTAATTTCGACCACGGATCTTCGTGGAAACATTGTCTATGCCAATCCGGAATTCTGTGAAGTGGCAGGCTACACTGCAGAAGAATTAATAGGCCAACCGCACAGTATGGTAAGGCATCCGGATATGCCACCGGCGGCCTTTGCCGATTTGTGGACACATCTGAAACATGATAAGCCATGGATGGGCATGGTAAAGAATTCATGCAAAAGCAATGGCCAACGCCAGGAACATTATTGGGTTCAAGCGTATGTTATGCCGCTGTTTGACCATACAGGTACAAAAATCGGGTACCAGTCAGTGCGTATCCGTCCAACTGACAAACAAATCGCACTCGCTGAAAAAAAATACGCCATCATCAATAAAAAACCTGATATTAAAATCTCCTCTTTCAGCCTCGCAACAAAAGCGACACTAGTAACGGCATTTTTAGCACTTCTATTAGTTATTACTCACTTTCTTTCTATGCCGGCGTTATTAAAACACACATTAATTACCGGCCTGGCTGTCGCCATTGTTGGCGGTGTCGCCTGGTTGACTGCTCCGTTTAAAAGAATCACGGACCAGGCCAGTAAGATCTATGACAACCCACTTGCGCAACTCGTCATGACTGATGAGATGAATGAGGTCGGTGCTACGGAGTTGTCGTTTCTGATGATGCAGGCGCGTATAAGAACCGTTGTCGGGCGCGTTGAGGATAGTATCAATACTCTTGTTGAGGTAATTCAAGAGACCAATGAATCAATTGCACAGACAACAGCAGGCATTGATCAGCAGAATATGGAAAGCGATATGCTGGCTACTGCCGCTAATGAGATGTCAGCAACCGCCCACGACGTAGCCAGTAATACATCACAAACATCTGAATCTACCCGCATAACAGCAGCGCTTGCTCAAAAAGGGAAACTCAAAGTAGATGAGATGATTTCAGGTATCCAGCTACTAGTCCAAGAAGTTAAAGAGGCAAGTAGCGCCGCTATGGCGTTAGAAAAAGAAGCGATATCTATCGAGAATGTAGTCAATATCATCAATAGCATTGCTGACCAAACCAATCTGCTGGCATTGAATGCTGCCATCGAAGCTGCGCGCGCAGGAGAACAAGGAAGAGGATTTTCTGTAGTAGCAGATGAAGTGCGGGTATTAGCCCAACGTACTCAACAATCTACAAGTGAAATCAGAACAACCATAGATTCAATACAAAAACAGGTAGATAAAACGGCCCAGGCAATGGAGCGCTGCCATCAGCATGCAGAAGTAAATATCCAGCATGCAACACAAGCAGGCGAAGCCTTTACTGAAGCCACTCTGGCTATGGTAAATATAACTGACAGAAGTATTCAAGTGGCCGCCGCTTCAGAAGAACAAAGCGCTGTATCTGAAGAGGTTAGCCGCAATATACACAATATCAAGGATATCTCTGCAGCCAATAAAGAAGCCGCTGACAGAACAACAGCGGCCTCTAAAGATTTGAATGATCTTATTTTAGAGCTTAAAGCCACGGTAAAAGCGTTCTAAGATACCTATATATTCAAACATCATAAAAAATTATTCGTTATCCTCTAACGAATAATTTTTTTGTATATAAGCACAACTGAATGGCGAAATAAGTGCCTACGCATTCATGCTTTACCTTATACTCCATTCATCAAGGGTCATACTTTATACATAAACTTTATATATAACCCATACCGCACCTATACTTCACCACTGGAATGTATTATCCGATGCAGCTAGAAGACATTAATAAATCCCGCTATAACAAACATATTAAAGTCACATTTATCGCTATCTGTATTTTTATGCTAATAGTCGCTTTAACGGTCTCTAACCTGTTGATTCATTTTTGGGGCGGGCCCGAAGGCGAAAATACGATGTGGAACATGGCCGGTGTTGTTATTGCTGCACTATTATTAGCCCGGATTCTAATCACCTACAAGCAACACCCTTTTCTTTATGAAGTCGTTTACGTACGTAAAGTGAAGGCTGAATTGAACCGGATTTATCGTAAACAACGTCACATTAAAGCAGCCGCAGCAGAAGGAGACGCAAAAGCGATGGCGATTCTCGATTTTAGCTATCGCGCTTCGCGACATATTTTTGAATTGGATAACAACACCATCACTTTGGATGATTTAAGCAAAAACCAAAATGAACTACTGGCGTTACTGCAAAAATTCAATATTGACTCGCTGGCAGATTATCAACCCGAGTGGGTTAAAGAGTATTAACTATCCACATGATCGCAATGGGAATGAAAAGCTAATATGGCGACCGATGAAGCAAGGACACGCACAATAGAGACATACAACGCACGCGTGAGTGAATGGAGTTTGTTACAAAACCAATCGGATGCTTACGAAAAACACGCGCTTTATATAAAATTATTGAGTATTAGTATTACCGCAGGCGCCATCCTGATGGGAAAAGCAGACATGGCCATTGCGTGTATTCTGGCTATTCTGTGGTGTCAGGATGCCATCTGGAAAACTTTTCAATCACGTATTTCAGATCGGATTATCAAGGTAGAAAAAACACTCAAAGACATCTCAGCGCTGCAGGAACATGATAGAGAAAACATGCCCCCTTGCCAGCTGAATACCGACTGGGTTGAGCAACGATCAGGCTTTACAGGACTGATACTTGAGTATTTTTTACATGCTATACGCCCCACTATCGCGTTCCCTTATGTCGTTCTGATTGGCGTTCTACTGCTAATTAAAATCCAATAAACGGTTGTAGTAGTTTTGGTAAAAAGCCGTGGAATTTAAGCGGCGCATCTGTCGCCACCAAACAAATACACGGCTCTTTACCATCAGTAATGGGCTGATGTTCTACTTCAGCATCCAGATCAGAAACATCTCCCGGCTGAAGGCGCCCCAGTTCATCGCTATAAGAGCCATACAGAATAAATGTCAGCTCACTACCTTTGTGTGTATGCAAAGGTATGCTCATGCCGGGCGCTATTTTCATTAATCGCAAGCCATCATCTTCTGTATCTAAACGAATCTGCTGTATACCCGGCACCAGACGTTTCCAGGCTAATGTTGCATCATTGCTTTCCAGCAAACGCTGCAGCGGTTCAGGAATCCGGTGTGTTCTTACCAAGCCTGCTGTGTCATCCCGTTTCTGAGCGCTATCTACTAACATATCGACTAACGGCTCATCGTCGTCAAGCAATTCTGCAAATGCAGCTCTGCCCGCAAACGGAATAGATTTATTTTCAGATGTCACAGCACTCTCAAGCATTACAGTACTTTCAAGCATTTCAGCACTTTCAAGCATAGCCCCACCCAGCTGTTCAGCCTGATCCACACGCAGGCGGCACTGCTGACAAAATCTTAGATGGCACGCCACCAGAATCTCAAAAGATTCGAGTAAGCTACCCGACGCATAACTTAATAAAGTTGCATCATCCGGATGGTGGTTAACACTCATAATTATGGCCTCAGCACTTTGCTCAACTTCTGAAACGCGAGTCTGACACTGGATTTAACACTGCCTAATGGCAGATCCATATCATTCGCTATTTCCTGATGGCTTTTGCCTTCAAAGTAAGATTTATAGATCACCTGAGCCTGCTGTACAGGTAGCTGCTTGATCGCATCACGGATACGGGCAGTGTCATAATGCATGCCACCATGCACTTCAGGCTCGTCTGGTTCGACATCCAGCATCATGCTATCTGCGCGAGCACGAACCTTCAGACGGCGTAAATGGTCGACATGCATATTCCTGGCAATTCGGAACAACCAAGTACTGGCGGCAGCTTTACTACTGTCATATTGACCTGACTTGCGCCATACCGTCAGCATAGTTTCCTGCACGAGTTCTTCTGCCAGTTCAGCATCTTTAGTGACGCCCAATAGCCATGAATTAAGGCGGGGCGCAAAATGATCATAAAATAACATATAGGTTGCCTTATCTTTTGTCGTGGCAACCGCTTCCAGGCACCGATTCCAGTGCTGGATTGAGTCTTTCTGATCAGGCTCATAGTCCATTGTCATTTCCGTATTCATACCGTCCTATACGCACCCGACAAACATCTGGATCATAAAAAAATTGATCCAATCCTGATGTCAGACCGTATTGAACAGAAAGAGCATTTGGATTTAATTATGCAACACAGTAAACCTTTAAAGATAGCCGTAATTGGATCGGGCATCAGCGGTCTCAGCTGTGCCTGGCTGCTATCCCGGCAAGATCAGGTCGCCGTCACTCTCTTTGAGAAAGACGATCGCAGAGGCGGGCACAGTAATACGGTCGAGGTAGACACTGCACAAGGTCCGGTGCCAGTGGATACCGGCTTTATCGTATTCAACCCTAAAAACTACCCTAATCTTGTTGAGCTGTTCAAATACCTGAAAGTACCTGTTAAACCGACAGAAATGTCATTCGGTATCTCTTTAGATAATGGAAAAATGGAATATTCAGGCAGCGGGTTACAGGGATTATTCGCTCAACCAGGTAACCTCTTGCGCCCTAGATTTATTAATATGGTGCTCGATATTCTGCGATTTTATAAAGAAACCTCGTCTGCCGATTTTTTCTTAGATGAACACATAACACTGCGCCAATTCATTCAGGAAGGCGGTTATGGTGACGCTTTTCGCGATGAGCATCTGCTACCGATGGGTGCGGCTATCTGGTCAACACCCGCCGATAAAATGCTGGATTACCCGGCCAGCGCCTTCCTGCGCTTTTGTGCCAATCACGGTTTACTGCAAATTAATGATCGCCCTCAATGGCATACCGTAACAGGGGGAAGCCGCGAGTACGTGCAGCGCCTTTGTGATGATATCGACGGCTCTATTCATAAAGTCAGCAACAGCACAATCCTGACCGATCGTGCTGTCCGCCATGTGCGCAGAATAGGCGGTAAAGCAATAATTACCGACTGGCAGGGTGACACCTGGAAATTCGACCATGTCGTATTTGCCTGCCATGCAGACCAAACACTTAAGCTCTTAGCCGACGCCAGAGCAGATGAAACGGATGTACTCAAACATTTTCATTTTGAGCGTAATCGGGCCGTATTGCATAGCGATACTGCATTGATGCCGCAGCGTAAAAAGGTCTGGTCGAGCTGGAATTATATGGGGGAGACGACACACCAGGGTCGTAAACTTTCCGTCAGTTACTGGATGAACTCGTTACAGCATTTAACCACTGATCAGACGATGATTGTCACCTTAAACCCTTTTAAAGAACCCGCTGAAGGCACAGTACATGCCAGCTTTCTTTATGATCATCCGGTTTTTGACTTGCATACAACGCAAGCGCAAAAACGCTTATGGGATATTCAGGGACAAAATAATACCTGGTTCTGTGGCGCCTGGTGTGGCTATGGGTTTCATGAAGATGGCCTACAATCAGGACTCGCCGTTGCCGAAGCATTAGGCGGCATGAAGAGGCCATGGAATGTGCCGGATATGTATTCACGCCTCCCGCTTCCAGAAGGATGGCTGGAGCGCTTTGAGAATCAAGGGGCCGCTGCATGATTAACTCGGCACTCTATCATGGTGAGGTCATGCATCAACGTTTTGCGCCTCGCCAACATCGTTTCACGTACCAGCTCACAAGCTGGCTGATCGATATTGATGAGCTGCCGCAACTGGATCAAAACCTGAAAGGCTTTGGCTGGAATAAACGCGCATTGTTCAGTTTTATCGATACGGATTATGGCTTCGGCGATGGTACTCCTGCGCGCGTTTTCATTGACACAATGCTGAAGGATTTTAACCTGCCACGGGCACATCGCGTTGAGCTACTCTGCCAGGTCAGATGTCTGGGCTTTGTATTTAATCCGCTGGCGGTATGGTTCTGTTATGACGAACAAGAACGGCTGATAGCTACACTTTATGAAGTGCGCAATACCTTCAAACAACGGCACCACTATTTTGTGCCCGAGACAGCCGCGCCAACGGCCGCTGAAGAGACGACTGAAACGACAAGCCAAACACATAATCAAACGGCTCAGGAAACAGGTCAGCAAACGGCACCGGTTTACCATCACCACCGCTCAGAGAAGAATTTTTATGTGTCTCCGTTTATGCCGATGGACTGTCAGTATGAATTTCGCTTTCAACGCCCCGACGCGCATTTAAATCTGACGATTAAACAAACCTCGCAAGGCAAGCCTCTGATGGTTGCGGCCTGGCGAGGTGAAAGACAAACATTATCTCAAACCGCACTCAATAGCCTCGCTATTCGCCATCCATTGAGCACCCTCAAAATCATCTTCGCTATTCACTGGGAAGCGATGAGACTCTGGATAAAAGGCATGCGACTCATTACCCGTCCAGCGCCTCCGACCCACCTGGTGACGCGTGGTCAACCGATTAATAAGAGAGAACGGTAACCGTTATGAACATGAACAGTATGCCACCGCCAGATGCAGCAACGCTGACCACCACGTCAGCCCCGACATCCGTCTCATTAGGTTTCATAACACGTTACCTGGTCAGCAAATTAAACAAGGCTCACATCAGCGCATTACGGCTGGTACTGAAAGATGGACAGGAGGTTATGGTGGGTCACACGCAGCCAGACATCCCCATTCCAACACTACATATTCACAATAACCGGATCATTCTGCGTAGCTGGTTTAATGGCCTGCTGGGATGGGCTGAAGGCTATATGGAAGGTGACTGGCAGTGCGACAATTTGTTACTGCTGACTGACTGGGGGCTGCATAACGAAGCACAGCTTGAAAAAGCCTTTAGTGGACAATCACTCGCACAACGACTTAACCGTCTATGGCATCGTTTACATAACAACAGCAAGCGCGGTAGCCGCCGCAACATTGCTTACCATTATGATTTAGGTAATGAGTTCTATGCACATTGGCTGGATACCAGCATGTCTTATTCGGCAGCTCTTTTTACATCAGCTGATCAGGACTTAGCCACCGCACAGCATGCAAAATACCAACGTATTTTAGCCTTATCCGAAGCACAGCCAGGGGATCATTTACTGGAAATAGGATGCGGCTGGGGCGGCTTTGCAGAGACAGTTGCCAACCAACCCGACTTGCAACTGACGGGGATTACCTTATCTCAGGAGCAGCTGAACTGGGCGCAAGACAGGATGACAGCCCTGAAAGCAGATGAGCGTATTAAACTCTCGTTCTGCGATTATCGAGACCTAACGGGTGTGTATGACCGGATTATTTCTATCGAAATGTTTGAAGCGGTCGGTGAATCTCACTGGCAAACCTATTTCGAGACACTTAAGCGTTCACTAAAAAGCGGTGGCACCGCTGTCTTACAGATTATCTGTATCGAAGAAAACCGCTTTGAATACTACCGTAACAATACTGATTTTATCCAACGCTATATTTTTCCCGGCGGTATGTTGCCACCCCCCAGTCGTATTCGTGAACTCACGCAGGAATATGGGCTAGTGATGGAAGAGGAACAGGGCTTTGGTCAGGATTACGCGCAAACCTTACATCTGTGGCGGCAACAGTTCCTCGCCGCATGGCCTGAAATAAGATCGCTCGGTTACGACGAACGCTTTCGAAGAATGTGGGAGTACTATCTGGTCTATTGCGAAAGCGGCTTTCGCTACAATGCACTTGATGTGCGTTTATTCAAGATCCGTAAACCGTAAACGGATGTGGCACAATTATGATGAATATTGAAGATTTTAAAGACAACGAGCCCCAGCTTTCACTTGAAGAGTTCTTTACTGGCGATACCTGGGCCTGGGGAATATTTGAAGACCGCTTTGGCAACCTGAAACGTAGCTTTCAAGTCACCATTGATGGCCGGATGGAAAATGGTCAGCTGATGCTGGATGAACATTTCATCTACAACGATGGAGCCAAAGATCGCCGTATTTGGTACATCACCCCGCAAGGTAATGGCAAATATCAAGGGACGGCTGCCGACATTGCAGGAACAGCCACAGGTAAAGTGATGGGCAACGCACTCAACTGGCAGTATGACATGAACCTGCCCGTTGGCGGCAAGAACTGGCGCGTACACTTCAACGACTGGATGTATCTGCAACCCGGCAATGTGCTAATCAATAAAGCAATTATCACCAAGTGGGGCATACAGTTAGGCACAGTGACCTTATTTTTCAGCAAATGTTTTCAGTAAATGTTTTCAGTAAATGCAGGCCAGAATAATATTCCTGTGGCTAATGAGCAGAGCCAGAGCACGACCCAAAGCAAAGGGAACAACACCATGAATGTGAAAAAAACTATCTGGATTACAGGCGCCAGCCAAGGACTCGGGGCCGCATTAGCACTTGAGTACACTCGTCAGGGCTATCGTGTCTTTGCCAGCGCAAGAAACGCAACGGCACTACTCGAATTAGAAAAAAAAACAGCATCCTATGCTGGAGTTCTGCTGCCTCTGCCACTCGATATTACCGATATAACAGCGGTCGCACAGGCGGTAGCCACTATAACGCAACAGGGCACCCAGCCGATTGCAAAAGCAATATTAAACGCCGGCACGCACATATCACAGCCGATAAAAGGCTATAACAGTGAAGATCTGCGCACCTTAGTTGAGTTGAACCTGATGGGTACCGTTTATTGTATTGAAGCACTGCTGCCTTTTATGCTGCCCCGACACTCCGGCATGATTGCCATCGTAGCCTCCCTCGCCGGTTATAGTGGATTACCGAACGCCAGTGGATATGGTGCGACAAAAGCGGCGTTGATTAATCTCGCCGAGTCGCTGAAACTGGACCTGGAACAGGAAGGCGTTGATATTCGTTTAATTAATCCAGGCTTCATAAAAACACCCTTAACCGATAAAAACACCTTCCCTATGCCTTCTATTATCACGGCAACGCAAGCCGCCACTATTATTGCCAAAGGGCTGGAGTCAAAATCCTTTGAGATTCGCTTCCCCACACGTTTTGCCAGCGTGATGGCACTGCTTAAGCACTTGCCTTATTCACTGTACTTCCCATTAGTCAGACGATTAACCGGTGTCAAACATGAAAGCCAGTGAAACGCTTGAGGAATATATCCGCTTTTTTAACACACTTGAACAAGGTCTCAACAATGGCGCGTTGGAAAGACTGACGCATGCGAATATGCGCTTCTCAGACCCCTTCAATGACGTGCAAGGACGCGAGCAAGTGACTGCTGTGCTTACACATTTTGTAAAACAGGTTAAAGCGCCCCATTTCAACGTATTACACATCGCGTGGGATCAACAGGTGTGCCTGCTACGTTGGGATTTTAGTGGTGAGCTACCCAAAATTGGGCAATGGTCTTTCCCTGGTGTCAGCGAAATACATTTTAATGATGAGGGGCTCATCACTCTTCATCAGGACCATTGGGATGCAAGCCAGTTTTTTTATCAAAAACTACCGATTATCGGTCCGGTATTACGCTGGATACGTAAACAAGCCCAACCTGCTTGAGAGCCACTCACATGACCACCCAAAAAGAAAATATAATGCCACACGCTAAGACGATTGCCATCATAGGTGCAGGTTTCGCTGGGGCGACGCTGGCGCAAAGAATGCTAAAAGCAGGTTATGCCGTCACCGTTTTTGATAAAAGCCGCGGCACGGGTGGAAGAATGGCCAGCGCCAGACTGGGACAGAGCAGTGCAGATCTGGGCGCTCCTTTTATAGAGACAAATAACGAAACCTTCAGTGCATGGCTGACACAGCAGCCTGATGTTGAAGCTTGGCAACCGCTCACGACAGAATTGTCAGATGCGGCTAGCGTTTATGTGGCAAAGCCCCGCCAGAGTGCACTAACTCGTCGCATGCTGACGGGCGCAACATTGATAACCAGCACGCCAGTGAAAGAGATCTGGCCCGAAAAAAACTGTGTGCTTCTGCGCGATGCCCTTGGCCATTCGCTCGGCTGTTTCGACACTGTCATTGTAACGGCACCCGCACAGCAAGCAGCCACCTTACTTGATGCCGTACCGCGTTTTGCAAAGCATGCGGCGCGTATTAAGCCAACGCCTGCATGGGTTTGTCTTATGGCATTAGAACAACCCTCGGGCCTGGACGCCGACATGTGGATTGGCAACGATGGAGTTCTCTTCAGAGCTATCAGAGACAGCGCCAAACCCGGACGCGATAAGGGAGAATGGGCTGAAATATGGAGCCTTGAAGCAACACCCGAATGGAGCCAGGTGCATCTGGAAACAGACAAAGAAACAATAGCCAACCAACTGCTTGAATCCTTTAAGCAGTTATCCAACGGTTCATTTGTCCCTAAAGAAAAACGCGTACACCGCTGGCTATATAGCCGACATAATAAACAGGATCGTCAGCAAAACTCTACTGATAAGAACCGTGTTGATAACAACAGTATCGATAAAAACGAACTATTTCTCTGGAGTGAAGCAAACGCGATAGGCGCATGCGGCGACTGGTTTAGTCATACGGGTGTGGAAGGCGCCTGGTTCAGCGCTAATGCACTGGCAGATGTGCTGCTAAAAGCGCCGCGATGATATTTCATCAGATCTGCTTTATGCGTTGAACCGTACAATATAAAAGAGTTAGCCAATGCAGGTATAAACATGATCTCTAATGAAGCACGCGCCGTTCGTAATCAGTTGATTGAAAAAGGCCTTGAAACGCCTTTGACTGAAAATAACTTAAATAATGAGCAAAAATACGAGCGAATTAAAGGCTTAATGGCCGAAGTGCTGGCAACACTCGGTCTTGATCTGAATGACGATAGCCTGACCGAAACACCGCACCGTATCGCAAAAATGTACACCTATGAGATTTTTTCCGGCCTGGACTACGCAAACTTTCCGGCCATGAGCCTGATCGAAAATAAGATGCAGGTTGAGGAGATGATAAAAGTACGCGATATCAGCCTCATCAGCTCCTGCGAGCATCATTTCGTCACCATCGACGGCACCGCAAAAGTCGCCTATATACCTGGCAAAAAAATCATCGGATTATCTAAAATAAACCGTTTGGTACGTTTTTTTTCACAACGGCCTCAGGTTCAGGAGCGTCTTACCCAGCAAATATTAATTGCTTTACAAACCCTGCTGGAAACTGACAATGTTGCCATTACGATTCAAGCCACCCACTACTGCGTCAAATCACGCGGTGTTATGGATGTAAACTCGTCAACGGAAACCACTGCGCTGGGTGGCATCTTTAAAACCAATGATCGCACACGGGCGGAATTTCTTTTATAAGCAGACGCGTCATGATACGCATGACGCATAGAAAATAGCATTAAAACAGCATAACGGTAGCCAACCCAAGAAACGCAAAAAAGCCGATGGCGTCGGTCGCTGTTGTAAGCACCACGCCACCCGCCAACGCCGGATCAATACCCATCCGCTTCAATATCAACGGAATAAATGTGCCGACTAAGGCCCCGGTAAAAATAACGATCAACATAGCCGCGCCAAAGACCAGTCCCAGCATCAGATCATTGAACCAGTAGTATGCAATGGCGGCGACCACTCCGGCCCAAAAGAGTCCATTAAGCGCACCGATCGTGAGTTCGTGCGCTGCCAATTTCCATATGTTGCGCCGGCTAATTTGATCCAACGCCATCCCTCGCGTTACCAGAGTCAGGGTCTGGCTCCCTGCCACACCACCCATACTGGCGACCACCGGCATCAGCACGGCCAACGCTACCATTTTCTCAATAGAACCTTCAAATAAGCCAATCACCCACGCCGCTAAAAAGGCCGTCAGTAGATTGATGCCTAACCACACGGCACGCCGTACCGAGCTATTGATCACAGGCGCGAACATATCCTCATGCTGATCTAAACCGGCACGCCCTAATATTTCACGGTCGGCCTGGTCACGCATCACATTAATAACGTCATCTACGGTAATACGCCCCAAGAGATAGCCTTTATCATCCATCACTGGGGCTGACATGAGATCGTGGTCTTCAAAGATGCGTGCCACTTCAGTGTTTGGGGTCAAGGGCGTAATACCCACAACATCAGGCGACATGACCTCACCCACGATTGTGGATAAGTCATATGAAACCAGATGACTGAGTGGCAGAATCCCCATAAAACGATTATGTCGATCGATAACCATCAGACTATCAAGATGCTCAGGCAGTGATCCTTCTCGCTGCCGCAGACGGCGTAAATAACGTAAAACCGCTTTAAAAGTAACATCAGCACGCACCGCCGTGGCATCGACATCCATCAAGCCACCCGCGACATCATCAGGATAGAGCTTAACCCGCTCGTAGCGTTCCCGGCGGTGAACATCCATCGCCTTAACCATCGCATTGACGACAGACATCGGCAGATCATCATCCAGATCGGCAAGTTCGTCCATTTGCATAACCGACAAACAAGCGATCAGCTCTTTCTCGTCCGTTTGCTTTATTAAACTCTTGCGCAGCCCACCTTGCAGCTCCAGCAGCACTTCACCTTTTTTTAAGCGCGGTAGCTGCAACCACAAAGGAGTTCTCAAATCCCCGGGAAGCGACTCAATAACACGGGATATTTCTGCCGGTGACATGGACTCAACTAAACAGGACGCTCCGCTCTCAGGGCTTTTCTCAAGCGCATCAGTTATCAGACCTACCTGTTCTTGCAAACGTGTACTCATAAAGCTTTCCTCGACAGAAAAGTATAGTGCTCAACAGATTACGGGAAATATGAGCCTATAGTATGATTAAAACTATAATCTGCGTTACAAAAACTTTTGTTGGCACCGATTCCGCTTTATCATAAAAAGTACTGATTTATCATAAAAAGTGCTGACGTTAATTTTCAGGATGTGAAATATGGGGCTGGGTTCCAAGCTAAAAAGTCTGATTGGTGAAGACCTGCTGGATGATCTTCAGCATCAACTGAAAGAGGTAGCCGCTCAAGGGCTGGACCGGCATCTTAAAATCGCGGTAACCGGCCTGAGTCGCAGCGGTAAAACCGTATTTATCACCTCATTAGTTCACCACCTGATGGAAGCGCATCAAAGTCGCTCCTTGCCTTTTTTTGAAGTGGCGAGCGAGCAACGCATCATCAGCGTTAAAGACCTCAGTGCAACATCAGAAAAACCTTTCCCGCTTCGTCAGTCAATACAGGCGTTAGGACAAGAGCCGCCACTGTGGCCGGAATCAACGACCGGCTTATCTGAAGTCAAATTAGCGATTCGCTACAAGCCGGCCAGCCGCCTGAAGCGATTAGTCAACGACACTGCAACCTTGTATCTCGACATTATCGATTATCCCGGTGAATGGTTGTTGGACCTGCCGCTGTTGCATCTGGACTTTGCGCAATGGTGCAGCAAACAGCAACAGTTGTTTGCACTTGAACCACGCGCGACCCTGGCCAAAAACTGGTGCGCAGCGCAAAGCCGGATAGACTGGCTGGCACCCGCTAATGACGATGCGCTGGCGGTGTTGAGTGAGGAATACACCGCACTACTACACCTGTTACGCAATGATGAAAATGCCTTAAGCATGATCCAGCCGGGCCGCTGTGTGTTACCCGGGGAATGGGCATCCAATCCGTTACTGCAACTGTTCCCGATTCTCAATCCACCTGCTGATCTCAGCCAGATACCGGCGGGGTCAATGTACCAACAATTACAACAACGCTATGAAGACTATAAAGAATTAATCGTTAAGCGCTTTTATCGCGAACACTTTTCCCGCTTTGACCGACAAGTCGTTTTAGTGGATTGCCTGAAAGTACTCAATCACGGCAAACCCTGTTTTGATGATATGAAGTCCGCATTGACCGATATTTTGCAAAGCTTTAATTACGGACAATCAGGTTTTCTGCGCCGCCTTTTCAGCCCACGTATCGATAAAGTGTTATTTGCCTCCTCTAAAGCCGATCACGTCACCGCCAATCAGCATCATAATCTGGATAAATTTCTTGAGCTGATCATTCAGGATGCTCAGCGGGATATGCGTTTTGACGGCATTGATACGCGATGCATGGCACTCGCCTCGATCCGTTCGACCGAATCGGCTGAAGCCGTGCTGGATGGCCAGACGATATCCTGTCTGAAAGGCATTAACAAACAAACGGGTGAGACGATCGCGCTGTTTCCTGGCGAAGTCCCGATGGAGCTACCCTCAGAGCGAGACTGGAACAGCAGCCGCTTCCGTTTTCTCGACTTTGCACCACGTAAGCTCCCACAAACAGATTTGAAACCTGCGCATCATATCCGTCTGGATCAGGCGCTGGAATACTTGACCGGAGATATGTTCAGATGAGCGACAAGCCACACTGGAAAGAGCCCGTATTTATTAATCCGGACAATTTGAACACCGACAAAGCTGCCGAGTCAGAAACACCCGATGCTCAAGAGATCCCGCTGCACGCTGTATCGCTGGTCGCAGAGGAGCAAGACGATAGCCAGAATGTCGACAAATTATCACCTGCCCCGAAAAAACGCCGCTGGGCTAATGTGTTTACCGCCTCAATCATTACGCTGTTAAGTGCCGGTGTTATCGGTGAAGTTTACCGTCTGATTAACTGGGGCTTTGAAACACACCTTGTATTAGGTGTTACCTTCGCTGCATTAACCAGCATCACGGCCATCAGCGGTGTAGTCTGGACATGGAAAGGTTTGAAAGGGCTGCGTCAGCTAAAGCAAACAGAAGCACTGCACGCTGAAGCACAAGCACTGCGCGGCCAGAAAACCCATGGGCAGGCGATTTCTCTGTTAAAAAAACTAGATAGCTATTACGAAAACACACCGATTAACCGGTCATTTAAAGAAGCCCTAAGGCAAGTTGATTCCGCCTATAATGACGGAGAAATCATCCACTACATCTCTAACCACGCCTTAAAGGAGCAAGATGAAGCAGCACGTCGTTGCGTTCACCGTTATAGCGTACAGTCAGGAATTATGGTTGCATTAAGCCCTTACGCGACCTTCGATATGTGGCTGGTAGGCTGGCGTAACCTGAAAATGTTACGCGAAATCACCGACATTTATGGCATCTCTCCCGGCGCGACTACGCAGTGGAGCCTGCTCAAAAAGGTATTACACAATATTGCCTTTGCCGGACTAAGTGAAATGACGATTCATGCAGGTTCCCAAATACTCAGCAGTTCGCTCACCGCCTCTATTTCGGCACGAGCGGGACAAGGTATCGGTGCCGGTTTATTCACAGCACGCTCGGGCTTACAGGCCATCAGACTGTGCCGCCCTCTCCCCCAGGAAAACAACGATCAGCGGCTACTTTCAGCGATCACCCAGTCTATTATTAGTGACATTAAGGGCTAAAACTAATTAATGATCAAGAACCTACTGTTTTATTCAGTTATTAATCCCTATCAAAGACAAGCGTGGGATACATAACGCTTTAGGTTCGAAAACGTTCAACCTGATCAGCCAAACGTCGACTGATTTGCGTAAGTACACGGGTGCGCTCGCTCGCTTCACTAACCGCACCTTCAACCTGCATAGAAAGTTCGTTGATGGACGATACATTTTTACTGATTTCCGATGCGACGGCCGACTGCTCATCAGTAGAACTGGCAATTTGAGTGTTCATATCACTGATCACTTTAATCGACCTCCCTATGTCTTCTAAGATCTCACCCGTATTAACAACCTGGCTGCGCCCGGTCTCTGCTTGTTTCTGGCTTTCCGCCATAGCCGTAGAGGCTTCCAGACTTCGGCTTTGAAGCTGGCTGATCATCTTTTGTATTTCTGCAGTAGAGCGCTGCGTGTTACTTGCTAAAGAGCGCACCTCATCTGCGACAACAGCAAACCCTCTGCCCGCATCACCTGCACGTGCCGCTTCAATTGCCGCATTTAATGCAAGCAAATTGGTCTGGTCGGCAATACCACTGATCAGATCCACAACATGACCAATCTGCCGGCTGTCTTTTTCAAGACCAATGATCAGCTGGTTTGTATCACTCACTTTCGCGGCAAGAGATGTGATGCTCTCAATCGTCTGTCGAAGGATACGATCACCTTCAATGGTTTGGTTTTTTGCACTTTGCGCAAATTCTGCCGCCTGCTGTGCATTACCTGAAACTTCATGGAATGAGCAGTTCATTTCTTCAATAGCAGAAGCCAATTGAGAGGTTCCGACTTGCTGATGCTGAGCATTGATACTAGCCTGCTGAGTTATTTCAGCCGTTTTTGACAGTGAACTATTTAACTCAAGCCCGCCCCTTTTGGCTTCATCAATCGCGTTATACACCGCATCCATATAATTATTCAAACTAACAGCCAACGAGCTATTGCTGTGAGTCTCACGCTGCGTAAGATCAATAACCCCATCGTGAATCGCAAGCTTGCTAACAACTAAAGAAACCTCTTCTGCCTGCACGCCTTCTTTTTTTGCCTGCAATGCCATGTAAATCAACAGTAACGATTCAAACACCACAAAGGCAGCATGTAACAGAACAATACTTAAACCTGTGCGGTTTTCGAAAATAAAAACGCCTGAGCCGGCTTCTTGTAAGTAATTAAACGTGAAATGGTGCACAGCAATCAAACCGGCAGCAGCAATAATAGGCAACCAGTCACGGTAATAAAGCAGAAACGCAAGTAATACGAAAATGGAAAAATGGAACTCTAGCATGCCGTGGCTTTGATGAATCAACAGTGCAGAAAACACCATCAAAGATAATCCTTGTGTAACACGAGTTACGCGTCCACCTGGCATTGAAACATAGAGAACCGTACATAAAATCGCAGACGATAAACCAATAACCATTGATTCCGCCCATGTGTCATACCAACTGGCGAGCGTCAGTGATATTAAAAACAAAAACCATTGCACACTAACCATAATTCTATCGCCAGCGACATAAAGGCGATGCATGGTAAATAGAGTTAACTCTTCATTTTCTTTCATAATTAACAACCATTATAAATATTCATAGGTTTTTTTAGGCCAGCTACAAAAGCATCCCCTGGCAAGATTAACATCTTGTAACGCAGGCCTACCTTCCAACAAATCATCCAGGACAACCGATACAAAATCGCCACTGCGCGTGCTGCAAACAGCACCCGGGCTATATGGACCAATATAATGAACCAACCCTGTTCTATCCAAGACAAGAGCGGCTGGACTAGCGACAGGTGCCGCAGCATGTTCTACGATCTGCACCGGGGCGTTAAAAATTTGCAGGGCTTTCTCAAGCCCTGCAGTGTTAGGTACTCTCACTTCAAACTTCACACCCGACGCTTGATAACGTTCCATTAATTCCAATACGTGTTCGGTGTTAAAACGCGTACAAGGGCACTCCGGATCAAAATAATGAATAACCTTAGCGACAGCATCGGGTTTTATTGGTGCGCCAATCGTCACATCCGGCATCATCGTACGACTATCAAAAACCGCATCATGGTATTCAAATGTGACCTGCTGATACCAGCGTAATTCAAACCACCAGAAAGCAATAACAACACCCAATAGCCAAGTAGCAACAAGCAGCCACGCCAGACTATTTTTAGATTTTGAAAAATACTTCATATCCCGTAATTCAGCGACAGATTATATTCCATTTAGATTAGTACACATTTAAAAGACTACAGGGATATCGTATATGTTCTTACAGGCTTCAGATGTATTATTAACCGCTAGCGTTTCGATAAAATTCGCTATGCTCTGAGTACGGTTATCGGTAACCCTACTGTTTTCTTTAACGCTTTTCTAAAGCTAGAATTGATATTTAAACGGTAGACTTAGCCAACTTATATTGAGCGCGAATATCAGTTGGCAGATCTTCCTGATTTTGGTTTCTGAATGAGTGCAACGGACCTATTCATCTCACAAACGGTGAGCATTACAACACTCAGACAGAGCGTGCAAATTTATAGATACATCCAATGGGATTATGATTGCATTACGCCATCAGACTGTGACGGCATCACCCTCAGGAAAACAACGATCAGCGATCACCCAGTCTATTATTAGTGATATTAAGGGCTAAACAACCCAATTTTCATTTATATCCTACCTATTTACTACGCTATTGACTCTAGTCAACAACAGCAATTAGTCTATCGGTATAGCATGCAAGGTTTTAACGCCTGAATCTAATCTAAATGGAATCGCATGACTCCCCCACAAGCGCTAACACTGAGGTCTATTTGCTCTAGTACACTGGTGTCTATCACTAATAATACACCCGTGCCTGAAGCACTACACCTGATGAGCCAACAAGGCATTAGCTCGCTGGTTGTGTTAGACGATACTCGCCAACTTACCGGTTTAATCACAGAGCGGGATCTTATCCTGATGGCGGGTACGGACAATATTGAGCGTCTGGTGGCCTCAGATATTATGACCTCCCCGGTTATTACGGCGTCTGCCAGTATGGAATACCATGAAGGCTATCATTTGTTGGCACGCCATGACATCCGCCACCTTACGGTGGTTGATGACACGGGATATCCTATCGGCATGGTTACCGCTACCGACTTTATCCAGCACCTCGGTATCGAATACCTGATGGAAGTAAAATATGTGGATAACGTTACCGACAGCCGCCTGCATTTTATCGCTAAAGAAACTTCACTCAAAGAAGCCTTCCAAGAGTTTTCACACTGTAAAACCAGCTGCCTTCTTATCGGTTCACGCACGCACGTACAGGGAATTTTAACAGAGGGAGATATTGTCCGGTTGCTTGAAGAACAGGTCGATATTCATTCAACCTCTGTCGAAGAAGTGATGAGCACGCCGGTTTATAGTATTCCTTATGGCACACCGCTGAGTGACGCCAGAGAACAAATGATTACGTTGGAGTGTCATCGTCTGTTGGTGACGGATAAACAAGGGCATGCTGCAGGTACAATCACCCGCAACGGCCTGATTAGCGGTATTCAATCGCATTATATCGCCTTGTTACAAGAGTCCATCGTCCAACTTAACCAAAAACTAAAAACAGCCGAGAAAGAGATTCAAGCCAGCCATTTTGCTCAAGCGCTGAAACATATAGCTGCACGGATGCTGAATGCCACTGATATCGATACACTAATGTCAGAATCCATAACCGATCTTCGCCGTATAGTCGGCGCAGATCGTGTCAGGTTATTAATGGCTAACGATCCTGCCTTTTCATCGGCTACCCTTCTTTATGAAAACTGTTCTCCTGACGTTCCCGGGACATTAGAACATTCGACTCATCTACCACTTACACCGCAGTTGAGTGCGGTAGCACTGAGGACGATGAACCAATCCGGTATACATGTTAGTCACGATACTGAAGCCTACAGACAACATGATGACTATATACAAGATGATATTAAAACAATTTTTTGCGCACCTATAAGAGCAAAACTAGCAGCGCCTGCCATTCTGACCCTGCACTTTTGCAAAGAAACCAGGGAACCTTCGGAAGCAGAGATAGGCTTATTACAGGAGTTTACCGCCTACTTCTCTTCTGCTATGACCAGCCACTCTCTGCAGAAACGTTTATCTCAGGATATTAAGAAAAGAGAAGCGACGGAGCAACACCTGCAAAACTTACTGAATACCTTGCCTCATGGTATTCAGGAAAATGATCTGAACGGCCTGATCACTTTTAGTAATCCTGCTCATCATAGAATTCTGGGGTATGAACCTGAAGAATTAGTGGGTAAATATATCTGGGATATCTGTTTCAGGCCCGAAGAGATCGCCAGAACGAAGTCCCGATTGGCAAAATTACAAGCAGATCGCCCCGCCCCTTATGTAATAGAAACAACCAAATCTACTAAACAGGGATCTCCTGTCGATATTCGTATCAACTGGTGCTATCAGTATGATCAACAAGGTAAATTAAGCGGATTACTTTCCGTTATCACGGATATCACACAGCAAAACATCATCAAAAACGAACTACTGATTAAAGACAGAGCCGTTCGTTCAACTGAAGATGGCGTAGTGATTAGCAGCGCACAGGGTGATTGGCCGATCATTTATGCCAACCCGGCCATTGAACAAATGACCGGTTATTGTCAGGAAGAGCTATTAGGAAGAAACTGCCGATTTCTGCAAAATAATGATCGGAATCAACCCCCATTGGGCATCATCAGGAACGCCTTAGAAAAAGGTCATTCCTGTTCCGTCGAATTACGTAACTACAAAAAAAATGGCCAGCTATTTTGGGTCAGAATCAGTATTTCGCCCGTTTATAATGATGCTGGCGTGTTAACACATTTCATCGGTATACAAAGGGATATCACGGCAAGTAAGGCAGCACTCGTAGCACTGGAAGACAGTGAGCATAAATATCAGGCGTTTTTTGAAGACTCAAATGATGCCATTCTTGTTCTATCCGCGGAAGACTGGAGTGTGTTTGAAGCGAACCCCAAAGCCAACCACATGTTTGGCTTTGCAGATGATTCTCAACAAACCTTTGCAAACGCAACAACGGCTGCTGCTGCCAATACTACCGCACCCAAAATAATCATCACGGATCTGAGCCCCTTCAAAAACACCGTCTTCGATAGCATGCTTATCGCCTTTAACAAGGGTGAACAAAGTTATCGGGGCCACGGTTATTGTGTATCTTGTTCTGGCCAGCGCATACCTGTTGAAATATCGGCGACCCAACTGAAGATCCAACACCAGCGCATGGTGATCGCCACATTGCATGATCAGAGCTTCCAGATAGAGGCAGAAGAGCGCCTCCAGCAGTCGGCCATAGTATTTGAAAACAGCCTGGAAGGCGTCATTATTACCGATGCCTTCACACGTATCACCTCTATCAATAAAGCGTTTAAGACTATCACCGGATACTCTGCTGCAGATGTACTCGGCAAAAAGCCTGCTATTCTTCGCTCAGGTCGCCATGATGCCGCATTTTATGATGCTATGTGGTCTGAGTTGCGCCGTAACCACCAATGGACAGGTGAAATATGGAACCGCCGTAAAAACGGTGAAGTCTATCCGCAGCTATTAACAATGACAGCCATTTTGGACAAGCAAGGTGATGTGCAGAATTATGTCGCGGTATTCTCCGATGTGTCGGCACTAAAAGAATCGCAACAAGCCCTTGAGCATCAGGCGCATTATGATGCGTTAACCGGCCTGCCTAACAAACTGCTCTTAGAATCACGGGTGCAGCATCTGCTTTCACACCAGGCACGCTCACATAGCCAATTTGCGGTTTTATTTCTTGATCTGGACCATTTTAAAAACATTAATGACAGCCTCGGACATGTGGCAGGCGATACGTTACTGGTAGCCGTTACTGAAAGACTGCAACACTGCATTCGTCAAGATGACACGCTGGCCCGATTAGGCGGTGATGAATTTGTGTTTATTATGGAAAACATTCTGTCAGTTCAGGATTCAGCTCTGATGGCTGAAAAAATGATTCAGCAATTCATTCAGCCTTTTAGCATTGAGGGTCAAGATGTTTATATTTCGGTAAGCATCGGTATCACTCTTGCGTCAAACAACAATGCGACCTATGACGAACTGATTCGTAATGCAGATGCCGCCATGTATCAGGCGAAGGCAGAAGGACGTAATACCTATCAATATTATTCCAAAGAGATGACAAGCCAGGCGTTTAAACGCTTAAGCTTTGAAGCCATGATGAGGCAGTCACTGCAAGCGAATGATTTCGAACTTTACTACCAACCACAAATCAGATTGTCCGATGAAAAGCTGATCGGTTATGAAGCGCTCATTCGCTGGCAGCATCCCACACTGGGGCTGGTTATGCCCGATAAATTCATATCGATAGCAGAAGAAAGTAGCATTATTCTGGCACTGGGCGAGTGGGTTCTTATTGAAGCCTGTCGAAAAGGAAAACAGCTACTTGATGACGGGAAGTTTTTTGAACATATTGCCGTCAATGTGTCAGTTCAACAACTCAAAAAAGGCGATTTCCTGAAGATAGTCATATCGGCTTTAAATGAAACGGGGTTTCCTGCCAACAAGCTTGAGATAGAAATTACTGAGTCATTCCTGATGGGTAACGAACTTGAGGCAACCCGGGTGCTCACCCAATTACGTAACATGGGTATTCGTATTGCTATCGATGACTTTGGTACAGGCTATTCGTCACTGAGTTACCTCAAACAACTACCTATTGACACATTAAAAATTGACCGCTCATTTATCCAACACCTTCCGGGATCACCGAAAGACAGCGCGATTGTGCAAACAGTTATTGCTCTTGGCACAGCTCTGGGGTTAGAAGTGCTCGCCGAAGGCGTTGAAACACCGGAGCAAAGAGACCTGCTGCTAGCACTAGGCTGCTATTGCGTACAGGGCTACCTTTATTCCAAACCACTGCCTGCTGAAATGCTTTAGCCATTTCTTCAGGCACCCCTCGATTGTAGGTAAACTTGAGTTAAATCAGAACTAAATCGGAACTAAACCAGAGTTAAATAAAAATTTTTTTTCACATACCTGCCAATAAAAAAGACGACTTTGAACTATGCTAATATAAATAGCAGATTGCTCCTGGAGACAACAGGGATAGTTTTAACTTCAGATTATGGAAATTGATAATCCATGTACACTTACCCTTCAGGATATGCGAAACATATTCTTTCCCTTCTCATTGCCTTTGTCCTTTTCTGTTCGTCTGTAGCCACCTATGCTGCCGCGTTAGAAAAAGTCTCATTACAACTCGACTGGAAATATCAGTTTGAATTTGCCGGATTCATTATGGCAAAAGAGAAAGGTTTTTATAGAGATGCAGGCTTAGATGTTGACTTGATAGAGTATGAAGCGGGAATCGATACCGTTGAAAAAGTTCTGGCCCAGACAAACAATTACGGCAGCTATAACTCCAGCGTGATGATTAATGACGGTAAATTAAAACCTATTGTCTTACTGGCGACCTATTTTCAACAATCGCCGCTTATTTTTGTTACCTCCAAAGAGATCAAAACACCCAATGATCTAATAGGAAAAACCATCATGGGCACAAAAGATGAGCTTAAATACAGTTCATTAGCCCTCCTGCTGAATCACTTTTCTATCACTACCAAAAATGCAAAATTTGTTGAGCACTCGTTTAATAACGAAGATTTTATTCAGCATAAAGTAGACGCGATGAGTGCCTTCAGAACCAACCAATTATTTGAGTTGGACCAGCTAAATATTGAATATAATATTATAGATCCTGCAGATTTTGGTTTTCTAATGAGTGCAGTGAACCTATTCACTTCGCAGGATGAAGCGCTGCAACACCCGAAAAGAACGCGCAAGTTTATTGATGCGTCGAATCAGGGCTGGCACTATGCCTTAGCTCATCCGGAAGAAACTATTGCGATTATTTATGAAAAATACTCGCAACGAAAAACAATCACAGCGTTAAGAAACGAAGTAGCTGTTACTAAAAAAATGATGCTGCTAAAATTTTTCGATGTGGGTGCCATCAATACAGATTTAAGCACGCGCGCGGTTAAGCAGCTACATTACAGTGGCTTACTACCAGAAAATCAGGAATTGGGGGTGTTTCTATTTGACGAACTACTGCTGAAAAAAAATCATTTGGTGACTTTTAATGAAGCGCAGAAGCTCTATTTAAAAAACAAAAAAGTAATCACCCTGTGTGTTGATCCCAACTGGATGCCATTAGAAAGTATTTACAACGGCCAACATATAGGCATTGCTGCAGATATTATTTCAAAGCTTTCCTCACAACTACCTATACCCATTCAGTTAGTCGAAACCAAAAGCTGGCAAGAATCATTAGACAAAGCTAAACAGCGCCACTGTGATATTTTATCGTTAGTATCAACAACACCTGAACGCGCCGTATATATGGATTTCACCACGCCACACCTGACACTACCCATCGTCATGGCGACGACTACCGATAAATTTTTTATCAGTGATATCGCCGACATCCGGGATCAGAAATTTGGCATAGTAAAAGGCTATTCGATGGTGGAAAATCTGCGTAAAAAAATACCCGGTATTAATATTGTGGAAGTCGACTCCATCCACGAGGGATTAAAGCAGGTAGAGAGCGGCCTTTTATATGGCTATATTGATAATCTAATGTCGACTGCGAACGAGATACAGAAAGACTTTGGCGGCACTCTGAAAATTTCGTCCCGATTAACCAAGGATCTACAACTGTCCATAGCTACGCGTAATGATGAACCCGAACTGCACACAATATTTAATAAACTAGTGCAAAACATTTCTCCTGAAGATAAACAGTCTGTTTATAATAAATGGGTATCGGTCAAGCAAGAAATAGCTTTTGATTATTCTTTAATGTGGAAAATCGTCAGCGGACTATCCCTGTTATCACTTGGCTTCATTTACCACTATTATCAACTACGAAAATTAAACCAACGCCTCACAACCCTCTCAATAACCGATAAATTAACCGGGCTATATAATCGAGTCAAAATTGACGATGTCCTTGTCGAGAGAAAAACGGAAGTCGATCGTTATAAAATTGATGTCGCCATCATTCTGTTGGATATCGATTTTTTTAAGCGTGTTAACGACACTTATGGGCATATTGTCGGCGATTCAGTATTAGTTGAATTTGCTAATATTATTCAAAATAATGTCCGCGAAGCAGACTATGTAGGCCGCTGGGGAGGCGAAGAATTTATTCTGATCAGCCCTTATATTAATCTGACCGAGGCGGTCACTCTGGCTGAGAAGCTACTCCATAAAGTGCGTACGCATTCATTCCAGCAGATAGGAACACTAACCGCCAGTGCCGGCGTTTCATGCTTTTCTGCATCATTGAATATTAAAGAGACCCTGTATCATGTAGATCAAGCCCTGTACCGATCTAAACAAACAGGCCGGGACAAAGTCTCTGCACTAGCGTAATCGCTCCATCGAGCAACATCCACGCACTCAGAGTCGAAATCGACTCCCATTCGTGTATGATGCTCAGGTCTTAAAAATCACACACATTTTGTATGGACGCAAATTAGTTGGCACTGAGATTCAGGTAAAACTTACATAGCAAGTACTAACGATTATCGATTCAGAAACGGAAAATTTTCCAACACAATAAAGGACTAATTATGAAGGCACTACAACTCGTTATTTTGGCAGTAACTGCTGCACCATTTTTTGTGAATGCAAGTAGCTCTGACAGTGCTCACCATAAACAAATAACAAATCAGGTCATGGAGGACCAAAGAAATTTCTTATTAGTACAAACAAAGAATAAAGGATTTGGTCCTCAGGCGCCGAGAGATATTGATTTAAAAACGGGTAGTAATGATAGAGATTTCTCCCTTTCTCCTCCTTCAGCAGAAATGAATTTGTGTAACATTCATTTCCACAAAAACGCAGAGCATAAAGGCGGAGAATTTACTAAGTATGCAGGGAATGGCGATGGCCATGGTTATCAAACAGGATATCAATATTCTGGCCATTTAAGCCATGCAGAATTAGCAGACTTCGGTAAAAAAGTGGGCGAAACTAAACATGGCGCAATTTACCCTGGTGACACACTGGAAGTTCACTATGTCTACTCTACCGCTCAGGTAGAACCAGGTGCCACTTTAGGTGCTTGCTTAAGCGAATCTATCAAAAACCCTCAATTACGCGTAGAAACTCAAGTTTATGTTGCTGTTAATGATAAAGAGGCAAAAAACTTTGTATCTTTAACAAAGGTTGAAACTGTTGATGGGTTATACCAAGCAGTTAATATCCCAGGTAATACAGGTGTTCCTGTAGAGTATGCAGGATCAACGACAGGTCCTGGTTATAATGAAAAAGGATCTCCTTTCCAGGTAACCTGGAGCGTTAGACCTAACGTTGAAAAGGTATCTATTGGTACTATTGACCAATGGCTGCAAGGCAATGTTTTTGATGAAGACCATGCACACGGTGTCAGAAACTTAGTGACGAACCCTACGTTACTATCAAACATAGCTCACTAATAAAAACTGCACGTGAAAAAGGGTTAAGCATTACGCTTAACCCTTTTTAAAACACAAGGCTGGCCCTCTAATCCGAAGGCCGCTCTGACATCAAATCAGCTTAGAAAAAGCCCATCGGATTAGTATCGTAGCTAACCAGCATGTTTTTAGTCTGCTGATAATGTTCCAACATCATTTTATGTGTTTCACGGCCTATACCGGATTTCTTATAACCACCGAATGCAGCATGTGCTGGATAATGGTGATAGCAGTTAGTCCACACACGACCCGCCTGAATCCCACGCCCCATACGATAAGACAAGTTCATATCACGAGTCCATACACCCGCACCCAAACCAAACTCAGTATCGTTTGCAATCTCCAGTGCTTCGGCTTCATCTTTAAACGTGGTAACTGAAACAACAGGACCAAAAATCTCTTCCTGGAAGACGCGCATGTTGTTCTTGCCTTTCAGCAAGGTAGGCTGGATGTAATAACCATTGCTGAGGTCGCCTGGCAAGCTTTCTACTGATCCACCGACCAATACTTCAGCACCTTCGTTACGACCAATTTCCAGGTAGCTCAGAATTTTATCAAACTGTTCCTGAGAAGCCTGAGCACCCACCATAACATCAGTATCCAGAGGGTTACCGCGTTTGATCAATCCAATACGCTCAATCACTTTAGCGATGAATTCATCGTAAATTGATTCCTGAATCAACAAACGTGTTGGCGCAGTACATACTTCGCCCTGGTTAAAGAACGCCAATACAGCCCCTTCAACACACTTGCTAAGGAATTCTTCTTCGTGATTCATTACATCAGCAAAGAAAATATTCGGTGATTTACCGCCTAATTCTACTGTTGATGGAATGATATTTTCTGCTGCACATTTCAGAATGTGCGCACCAACCGGCGTCGATCCGGTGAATGCAATTTTAGCAATACGTGTACTCGTTGCCAGCGCCTGACCTGCTTCTGCACCGTAACCGTTTACAATGTTGATAACGCCTGGCGGGATCAAATCACCAATAGTTTCCATCAGAACAAGAATAGAAGCGGGCGTCTGTTCAGCCGGTTTCATAACAACACAGTTACCCGAAACGATAGCCGGAGCCAGTTTCCAGACAGCCATCAACAACGGGAAGTTCCATGGAATAATCTGACCGACAACACCCAGCGGCTCATGGAAGTGATAAGCGACGGTATGACCATCAATCTCACCAATAGAACCTTCCTGTGCACGGATACAACCCGCATAATAGCGGAAATGGTCAACACACAAAGCTACGTCGGCATTCAGCGTTTCACGAACCGCTTTACCATTATCCCAGCATTCAGCTACTGCGATTTTTTCCAGATTGGCTTCAATTCTGTCAGCAATTTTCAGCAAAACATTAGAGCGTGCTGTAACAGACTGCGCTGCCCAGCCATCTTTGGCTGCATGCGCTGCATCCAAAGCTAAATTGATATCGTCTTCATCCGAACGTGGGATTTCGCAGAAAACCTTGCCATCAACCGGAGAAATATTTTTGAAATATTTCCCATTAACCGGTGCAACCCACTCGCCACCGATGAAATTACCATAGCGTTCTTTAAATGTAACAACGGAGCCTTCAGTTCCTGGCTGTGCATAAATCATGTTCGTGGCCTCTTTCTTGTTATTCAGCCCTGCCCAACCAGCAGGCGCCATTCAATTAATCACTGTTCGATAGTAACGACTCAGAAGCTAACTCAGATATCACCCTTTGGAGTCGAAAAACTACTACTTTAGTGCTTATTACCGCAAGAAGAGGTCATGAAAAAGAGGGAGGTATATTGACCCTCCCCATTAAAAAAACTAAATATTTATATATATCAACAGGTTAAAAAGTTTCTAAAACTGCTTTACCCACTGATGTATTACTCTCTACATGCTGATGTGCAATACGCAAATTCTGTGCACTAATACGCCCAAAATGCTTACCTAGCGTCGTTTTAAGCGTTCCGGCATCAATCATGCGCGACACTTCATCCAATATAGAATGCTGCTCAATCATATCGTCGGTGGTAAACAACGAACGCGTGAACATGGATTCCCAATGTAATGAGATACTTTTTCCCTTTAAAAGCATGATGTCCAACGGCTCTGCCGGATCATCAATAAGCGCCAGCTTCCCTTGTGGACGTAACACCTTAACCAGTTCAGTAAAATGCTGTTCGGTATGCGTTAAACTGGCAACATGAGTAACATCTTTTATACCGATACGGGCTAACTCTTCGCTTAATGGCTGTCTGTGATCAATCACATAATCAGCACCCAATGCGAGTACCCAATCACGGCTTTCAGGCCGTGACGCGGTGCCGATCACCACAACATCGGGTAGCTGTGCCGCCAATTGTGTCATGATCGATCCCACACCTCCGGCAGCTCCCACAATCAACAACACCTTGCTACCTTTATGAGACGGGCTTTTGAGCTGCAAGCGTTCAAATAACAGCTCCCATGCGGTAATACTGGTTAAAGGCAGAGCGGCAGCTTCAGCATCGCTGATAGAGGCTGGCTTATGACCGACAAGCCGCTCGTCCACCAGCTGAAACTCAGCATTACTTCCCTGGCGCGTAATATCTCCGGCATACCACACTGCATCACCCGGTTTAAATAAGCTGACTTGCTCTCCCACCGCCTGAACAATACCGACCGCATCCCAACCCAATACTTTGTACTCGCCTGGCGCAGGCTCTGCACGCATCCGCACTTTACAATCGACCGGATTAACGGAGATGGCTTTGATTTCGACCAGCAAGTCGCGGCCTGTTGGCTGTGGCTTTTCAATCTCAATATCCTGTAACGCATCAGCATGACTGATAGGGAGTGACGCCTGATAACCAATGGCTTTCATATTTTGAATCCTCAATGAATAATTGAGGCTATTGTGTAAGAAAAAACCTACACTAAAAACAGGGTAATGCTTAATTCTTTTTCAAAATTTTTTTGGTAATAATGATATTTATGAAGCTGTCAGACCTGGATCTCTTTATTCGTACTGCTGATAACGGCAACATCACATCAGCGGCCCGGGAGCTGGATATTTCCCCTGCTGCTGCCAGTGCAGCAATAAAGCGACTGGAGTTACAGCTGGGTTGCAGCTTGTTTATTCGCTCTACACGTAAACTACGCTTAACATCTGCAGGTGAGCGTTATCTGCCCCACTGCCGTCGTGCCCTTGCCGAACTGATGGACGCTCAACAAGCCCTTGAGCAGGACAAAACTCAGCTTAGCGGTGTACTAAATATATCGGTCTCTTCAGATTTTGGTCGCAACCTGTTATTGCCATGGCTGGATGAATTTATGGCGCAACATCCGCAGTTATCCATCAGCCTGAATGCCAGCGATAGTCTGTCAGATTTTTACCATGATCGGGTCGATGTGGCCTTACGTTACGGCAAACCCGATGACTCCTCGCTGGTTGCATTCCCTATTTGCGAAACCGAGCGCATTATCTGTGCATCGCCACTGTATATAGAGCGCCACGGGCGTCCTGAACGGCCTGAAGACCTGGCTGATCACAACTGCCTGCTCTACCTGCTGGGTAATCGCACCTACGATTTATGGAGCTTTACACATAATCAGGCCGCCATGAAAATCAGAGTTCAGGGAAATCGTATCTGCAATGATGCCGATCTGGTGCATCGCTGGGCGGTATCCGGACAAGGCATCGCGCTTAAATCCAGGCTGGATATGACGTTAGATCTGCGGGCGGGAAAAGTGATCGAGTTATTATCAGGCTATGCGACGGAACCTGCCAATCTCTGGCTTATCTGTCCTAACCGCAATCAAATCACACCGGCGGTACTCATGTTCCGCGATATGCTGCGGCAGCGTTGTAAAGCACTCTTAGAAAACTAAAAAAAGCCTGACCCTCACGGGTTCAGGCTTTTTAGGGTTCCTATCAAAAGGAACATACCCTTACATTAATTATTCACAAGGTTAGCGTTCTGCTTTGGAAGTTTAAACGTCCAGACAGTACCGCCCTGGTTAAAGTCTTTAATACGTTTAGCCACTTCACCACCCCATAATGGAACCGCGCCACCCCAACCGGATACGACGGAAACATACTGTTCACCGCCCATATCCCAGGTGATCGGTGTGCCGATAACGCCGGAACCGGTATTAAACTTGTACATCTCTTCGCCGGTTTTAGCATTAAAGGCTTTCAGGTAACCTTCAGGTGTACCCATAAACACTAAGTTACCCTTAGTAACCATAGTGCCGCCCCACAGTGGTGAGAAGTTTTTATAATCCCACACTACTTTGCCGGTTTTAGGATCAATCGCACGCAATACGCCGATATAGTCTTCGTTTATTGCGCTAATCGTAAAGCCTGCACCCAGGTAAGCCGCCCCTTTTTTGTACGCTACCGGCTCGTTCCAGATATCCATTTCCCACTCATTAGAAGGAACATAGAACAGACCTGTATCTTGACTATACGACATTGGCATCCAGTTCTTACCACCGAGGAATGCGGGTGCTGCAGCCACCGAACTGCCCTGCTTACCATCAGCCGATGCAGCCGGGTTACCCGGACGGAATGCCTCGTCATAGATTGGTCGGCCATTTTCATCCAGACCCTTAGCCCATGTTATTTTATCGACAAAGGGGAATCCACGGATAAAGCCACCGTTTTCACGATTCAAGACATAGAAGAAACCATTACGGTCGGCAGTACCGGCAGCTTTAATAGTTTTTCCATCCGCTTGATAATCAAAAGAAATCAGTTCGTTAACACCGTCATAATCCCAACCATCGTGGGGTGTGGTCTGGAAGTGCCAAACAATTTTTCCATCGTCAGGATCGATACCCAGACGTGAAGAAGAGAACAGGTTATCGCCAGGACGCAAATGTGAGTTCCACGGAGAAGGGTTACCCGTACCAAAAAATAACAGATCTACATCAGCATCATAAGTACCGCCTAACCAGGTTGCTGCCCCACCGGTTTTCCACATGTCACCAGGCCAGGTTTTACCCGCTTCGCCACCCGAAATACCGCTTTCAACTTTTTCACCATCTTTCCACACATAACCCATGTGACCTTCAACCGTAGGACGCGTCCAGGCAAGCTGACCTGTTTTTGCATCATAGGCTTCAACTTTACCGACAACACCAAACTCACCACCCGAAACACCGGTAATCACTTTGCCCTTAACGATGATTGGTGCAGCCGTGAGTGAATAACCGGCTTTATAATCGCCAACGGTCTTTTTCCATACAACTTTACCGGTGTCTTTATTCAGCGCAACCAGCTTGGCATCCAACGTACCGAAGATCACCAGATCATCGAACAAAGCAACACCACGGTTGATAACGTCACAACAAGGCATGATCGCGTCCGGCAGGCGTGCATCATACTGCCACAGCTCATCACCGGTATTAACATCGATTGCAAAAACACGAGAGTAAGAAGCAGTAACGAACATCACGCCATCTTTAACAACCGGCTGCGATTCTTGTCCACGTTGCTTCTCACCACCGAACGAGAAAGCCCAAACAGGACGTAAGTCTTTTACTGTATCGACGTTCACGGCAGTCAGAGGGCTATAGCGCTGACCGCGTAAGCCCATACCATTAGAAACCACATCACCCGTGGTTGCCTGGTCATTCATAATATCTTCATCAGTTACGCCTGCCGAGACAACAGCAGAGAACGAGATGGCTGCGGCAATTGCGCTGATCGCAAAACCTTTGCCCAGATTCGTTTTGTTCATCACTAGCTCCTTAACGGAATCGTTTTTTTATTGTGAGACATTTCGAGGTGAGTCGGTAAACTTCCCCGAATCATCTCTCTTATTCTGAAGTTCTGGGGGATTCCGGCAATTAAACCCGAGAACAACTTTTCTCGTTACTTAGTACTACTACCCACGCAGACTGCCAGCAATCCCGCATAAAAATGACGCCACAAGGGGCGCCATGTTTTATCGAAATAACCCTACAGGGGGAATTATTATTGCGTGTCCTGATACAGCTCAGGCAACTCATAGGTTATGCCGTACGTAGCAAATAACGCTGCCATTTCGCCAGAACGCACCATCCCGGCAACCACATCATCAACCGCATAGCTCAGTTGCCGGTAGCTGCTCTTTACCGCCATACCGACATCCCATTTCTGCTTACCTATCGAAGGAAAGCCGTTTTCAGCCACCTGAAAACGCGCATCATTAGCAGTAAACAACAAGTTATCAATCTCAGAACGCATTGCCATCACCGCATTAACCTGGCCATCTTGCATCGCCGTAAAGGCCATACGGGCGGTGCTAAAATGATGTACATTTTTGCGCATCCGTCCCTGAAAACCCGAGCTCAGATAAAAGTCAGGCAAGCTGTCAATTTCTACACCAATCGGGTAATACTGAAAAACTGCCATGGTTTTTACGGCATCCATTTTTTGCGCATCATACGCCACCCGCCAGGATTCCCGCTGATAAGGCCCGAACATCACGACCTGCTCATTCTCTCCCTCACCGGTTTGCGGATCCTGACGATACGCAAATTCACGATCGTAAGGCACGCGCATCATCACATCCGCGAGTTTTTTCAGTGACAGCGGGTGTTCAGTATCTTTATCGAGGTAATGGCCTTTCCAGACATTATTGCGCAGATCATCTCCGAGACTTTCGTCAGGCGTAATCCAATGCAGCCGGAACTCAAGCTTAAAGGCTTTTGCGATCGCTTTACCCAGCTCAATATCCACACCGCTAGGCTCATCATCAACCAGATAAGAATACGGTGGAAAATCACGATACACGCCGATAATCAAATGCCCCGATGCGATGACATCGTCATAAGAACGAGCCAGTACCTGCCCGGAAAATACCAGACAGATAGCTATCAGGCATGCGCTAAGCTTATAGCTCAACTTATTCAGCACCTTACTCAGTAACACTGACCGACTCCAACCAGGTACGGATAGCCCACAAGGCTTCCTGACTCAGGGTATCTGCCATTTTTGGCATATAGACAGCCCCATTGCGTACAGCACCGTTTATCACGCGGTACGCATACCACTCATCACCATCAAACCCCGCTTCAAGCATGCGAAGGTCGGGCGCAATACCACCAGAAATACCTTCAAGACCATGACAACGGGCACAGTTTTGCGTATAGGCTGAAAAGCCGATTTTGATCGCCTCCGCGTTATCCTCAGAAGGTGTGCGGTACGGATTTAAATCACTCCATTCCTCACCCAGAGGCGTCAGGCCTCCTGTATCAACAGCCTGAGGCGTTACATCTCCGTGTGCCATCGCCTGGGTTGAAAGGCCTGCACAAAAGACCAGTGCAGCCGTTGATAATAAAATTTTATTTTTCAGAAACATTAGATTCACCCATTTTTTGTTATCACGACACACGTATCGGGTTCGAACTGACAGTGCTCACTCTTTCTTTAATAATGACTCAGACTAAACAATTCAAAAAGTGTACTTTGGCGCGCAAAAACTAGTTCATTGGTACTAAGCGGTAACGTCGAAACACAGAATGCTGAAACCATATACAAAGGCAAACGGCACAGTTGTCAGAGAAAAACTCTCAGTGTGGGGGATATTTCTTTAATACCGGATGTTACCCAAGCACACGGCGATAAGCTGATAATGCTGTATGCACAAGTAGAGTCGATTGATAGGCAAATACGTTGTATTTCTTAGGTTTAACTCCTTTTATTCATACCACTAAAATTTACTAAAAAAAGGGTTCTTATTTCAGTTTCGTTTCAGTTCGGGCGTTAAAGTAACCCCATCAAACAGCGACACTCGCTGACGAACATAAGGAAGCCATCATGAAAACTTTAATTAATACCGTACTTATCTCTTCTGCTCTTTTGGCTTCACAGGCATTTGCCGGTGGGTTAAGTGATCTGCCTGCTCACTCAGTTGAACGTAATCTGGCTGCAGGCCATGTAGCGACTGAGCAAGGCTTCGCATCAGTCAGCAGCCCTCTTTCTAACTTAGGTGTATCGGTTGCTTATCTCTTCTGCTCTTTTGGCTTCACAGGCATTTGCCGGTGGGTTAAGCGATGTGCCTGCTCAGTCAGTTGAACGTAATCTGGCTGCAGGCCATGTAGCGACAGCACAAGGCTTTGCATCAGTCAGCAGCCCTCTTTCTAACTTAGGTGCATCGGTTCAAGCACATTTGGGTGATGGTCATCAAAACGCGTCTAACAGTACTTACACAAGCGCTATCGTACTGACAGGCTTAGGCGTACCGTCTCATTCTACAGAAGCTCAGCTTTAAAGTTATAGAAGTCTGGGAGGTTCGCTTCCCTTAATTTAACTTTTTTATCAGACCATTTTATCAGGACAGCTTTACCCGATTCAGCTGCACCAAGTTCCATCATATTTGCTCTCATCAAGTAGTAGACACAGACCTTTAGCCGCTAGCTTTTTTTAAGAGCTCAGCGGCTTTTTTTTGCATATCAGGAATTAAGTGGTGAATTAGTGAATGAATTAGATCAAAGTTGAATATGAGGCTCATTCAACTTAAGAAATACAGGAGCGAATCATGGCGGGTGGCTGGTCCCGAGACGGGGCGGTTCAAGATCAAATTGATGCCAGTGTAGACGATGCGATAGCACTGGCTCGCAGTCGGTTACCTATCGGCGATAGTTTAACGCATTGTGAGGAATGTGAAGCCATCATCCCCGAAGCTCGACGTAAGGCTGTCCCCGGCGTGCGATTATGTGTCCGCTGCCAGACAGAGCTCGACAAACAGCAAGCGAACCTCAGCAGCTATAACCGACGCGGCAGCAAAGACAGCCAATTGAGGTGACCCTCAGCCCCCACAACAGCCTGTAGCCTTCGGGTATGCAAGTACAGCGGATCCGCACAGGGCGTCACACTGAGAGTGATGCCGCTTGCTCCAACCCTCACATAGTGCATAAAGTCCCTGAGACTTTATTACTAATGCCACACGCAGCAGCTGCTTGAACACGAACGCCTAGTGTTATCAGGCTGATAACGAGCACAGACCGATTTAAACAATCGTAGCAACAAGACCGGCTGGTTTGCAGGATCACTTAACAGCTAAAGCAACCCAATCGTTATGTCCTTCAGATTTGAATCCGCAAATTAAAACAATTAAAACAATTAAAACAATTAAAACAATTAAAACAATT
>NZ_LJSI01000052.1 GCF_001305295.1 Neptunomonas antarctica | reverse complement strand
GCCCTTACAAGGCGAATGTCGGGAGTTCGAACCTCTCCACGCCCACCATGATTATTATTATCTCCTGCCATTATTCTCTGCTTGTTATATTGTTCCTCGTTTTTAATAATTACTCATGTGTCCAGCAATTCAGGCTATGTAGCAACGAGTGTTAGTTGGGTTGTACGCATAATTGTTATTAACAGTCTGCCTGCTTACTAATTCTTTCTTGTTATAATTGCTCTCTTTGTAATCAATCATGACATCCCTTGTGACGCCACTGTTTTTTATTGCAGCCGGATGACGCCTTGTTCATCAGGAAGGAACCTTAGTTATCGATATTTTTGATACACAAGCCCCGTTGATTATCCAGCACTTGCATATGCCTCTTTTTACTGAAAAAAAATTGCGTGTATTAATGGTGCGTACGGATCAGATTCATCCGCAGATTAGCGGTAACAAATGGTACAAGCTTAAATACAATCTTAGAGCGGCTCGTCAGCAAGGTTATTCGCGTGTTATCAGTTTTGGTGGGGCTTACTCTAACCATATTCACGCGTTGGCCTGGTCGGCAAAATCATTTGGATTGGATTCCATCGGTATTATTCGTGGCGAGTCAGTGGTTAATCCTATGCTGGCTGATGCACGGGAGTGGGGAATGCAACTGCATTTTATAGATCGGGCGAGTTATCGCGAACGACATAACCCCGATTGGGTAGCAACATTGCGCGCTAAGGTTGGCGCGGGCTTTTTGATACCTGAAGGCGGCTCTAATGCATTGGCTTTGCGAGGTGTTGCAGAGTTGATGGCTGGAGTGCAAAATCAAATTCCCGAGCTGAATGTGTTGCTCTGTGCCTGCGGTACAGGAGGGACCTTGGCGGGGTTGTTAAGCGCAGCGAAGGGGCATGTCAGGGTTGAAGGTTACCCGGTATTGAAAGGCGCAGGGTTTCTTTACCAGGATATTGAACAATTGCTGTTTGCTGCTGGCGCTGAAGCTCAGTGTTTATGGACGTTGGATCTTGATGCGCATTACGGCGGTTATGGGAAAATTAATAGCGCCCACAAGGAGGCGTGGTTACGATTAGAGCAGGATCACCAAATACCGCTTGATCCGGTCTATACCTCAAAAATGATGCGAAGATTTATAGAAAAAGTGCATCAGAATGCTTATCCCAAGGGTTCTACTGTGGCGTTGTTACATACGGGAGGGCTGCAGGGGCGTAGATCGGTTGATGTAAGTGCTTGAAAACTTCGACTAAGCCGGTAATCATGTAGTTATTATCCTGTTCAGATAGTCAGCGTATAAAAGGTAAAGTATGGATCATTTTCGCAATATCGGTTTAATCGGTCGCTTAGGCAGTAAAACGGCAATTGATACGTTGAAACATCTGATGCGTTTTTTGCAAGATCGTGGCTTAAATACGATTCTTGATGAGCGTAATGCCGAAATGATGCCGGGGCATGGTCAGCAAATTTGTAAGCAAAAAATGATGGGCGAGATCTGTGATCTGGTTATCGTCGTAGGTGGCGATGGGAGTTTATTAGGCGCGGCGCGGGCGTTAGCGCAATGTCATGTACCCGTATTAGGTGTTAACCGTGGAAATCTAGGCTTCTTGACCGATATTTCTCCTAATGAAATTGAGGACAAAGTAACAGAAGTGCTTGAAGGAAAGTACACCGTCGAAAGTCGGTTTTTACTGGATATGATTGTCAAGCGCGCAGGTGAACCTATCGGAGAGGGGACCGCACTGAATGACTGCGTTCTGCATCCGGGTAAAGCCACACGTATGATTCAGTTTGAACTCTATATTGAAGGTCAGTTTGTTTATACTCAAAAATCAGATGGTTTAATTGTATCGACGCCCACTGGCTCCACGGCTTACGCGCTTTCTGGCGGAGGGCCTATTATGCATCCAAAGCTGGATGCCATTGTGTTGGTGCCGATGTTCCCGCATACGCTTTCCAGCAGGCCTATTGTAGTAGATGGTAACAGTGAGCTAAAACTGGTAATTAGCGAAGCTAATGAGACGTATCCAATCGTCTCGTGTGACGGTCAGATCAATATTAGCCTTGCTCCCGGTGATGTCATTACCATTCATAAAAAACCACACAAACTCAAGTTGCTGCACCCACTGAATTATGATTTTTATCGTACCTGTCGAGAGAAGTTAGGGTGGGGTACGAAACTTGGGAGATAATGTGACCATTAGACGCTTTGAAGGTTATGACCTGGTAGGGGATATCCATGGATGCGGTTTAAGTCTGCGGATGTTGCTTGCACGTCTGGGTTATAGCAAAAGAGACGGTACCTATTTTCATCCACGTCGACAGATGATTTTTTTAGGTGATATTGTTGACCGTGGGCCGCATATTCGTGAAGCGCTGCATATTGTCCGGGATATGGTAGAGGCAGGGCACGCTCAGATCGTTATGGGTAATCACGAATACAATCTGCTTTGTTACTGTACGCCTAGTCGCACGCCTGAAATACACCCTTTTCTGCGCGAGCATACTCAACGGCATCGACGCATACTTCAGGAGACCCTGCAGCAGTTAGACCCTTATCCGCACGATAAGCGTGAATTTCTTGAGTGGATGAAGCAAATGCCTCTCTTTCTTGAAATGGATGACTTTCGGGTGGTGCATGCCTGTTGGCATGATGAGTTAATTACGCAATTTAAAGAGATGATGGGAGGCAATCGGATTAATGATGATTTCCTGCACCGCTCCTCCATACCTGATACTTTTGAGTGGGTTTTGATGGATCGATTGTTGCGCGGAACACATTTAAAATTGCCTAATAATGAAGTGATGGTGAGTCGCGATGGTTTTAAACGTCATTTCTTCAGGACTAAATTTTGGTCCGTTGAGCCGCAGCTATTTATTGATGTGGCATTTCAGCCGGACCCATTACCTGAACATGTCGCCAGAATGCCACTGACAGCGCATAATCGTCAGGATCTTGTTCATTATGATGAAACGCAAAAACCGTTGTTTATTGGCCATTATTGGTGTGAGGGTGAGCCAAGGCCTGTGAGTACAAATATCGCTTGTCTGGACTACAGTGCCGTTAAGTACGGAAAATTAGTAGCGTATCGTTATGATCATGAAAGAGAGTTACGCTCTGATAAATTTGTCTGGATCGATGTTCGAGCAGAAATAAAAAAACCAGAGTAGTACGTGCCGGATTATTAAAAACTTATGATTAAAGTGTTTGAAGTATCACTGAGTGTCGACTTAAAAGAATTTGCTGAGTTTCTCTGGCAGCACGAGATCCCGCACCGCATTGTTGAGGATGAACAAGCTCAGTCACTCTGGGTGCCGCGTGATGTTAACGCGGATAAAGTGCGATTTATCTATGATCAATGGCTTAGTGGGGCTGATATAAGTGAAGTCAAGGTTCAGCGCCCGCTGCATCAGCGTATTAATCCGCTGGACTTTCCTCTGACCATTAGTTTGTTGGTTATTAGTGCCGTGATCACCATGGGGATTGGTTTTGGTAGCCAGACTGACTTGATGCACTGGTTAACGATTACTGATTTTCGTGTAGAAGGGCAGAACCATTTACAGGATTCGCTTCGTTCGTTTGAGCTGTGGCGCTTTGTTACTCCTATTTTTATGCACTTCAATGTGCCGCATATTCTGTTTAATTCGTTATGGATGTGGGTGATTGGACGGCGAATAGAGCAGTTACAAGGGTGGATGGTTTTTTTAGTCATTGTTATCTGGTCGGCGGTTGTCTCTAATATTGCGCAGTTCTGGATTTCCGGGCCAATGTTTGGCGGGCTATCAGGTGTTGTTTTTGCCGTCCTTGCCTACACGTGGTTATGGGATAAACTAGCACCTGTGCCTTTGTTTGGATTTCCTCCGGCACTCATGATCTTTATGGTGTTCTGGCTTGCTCTCGGCTATACCGGCTTGTTGGAAGTCCTTGGCTTTGGTTCCATTGCGAATACTGCGCACCTTGCCGGGCTCATTGCCGGGTTGTCTGCAGTGCCCCTTATACGCATGATTTTCAGACAAGCCTCGGCTATCTGATAATCTGATTTTTTACGAGGATGCTACCGTGAAATATGAAGAACTCATTAATTCCATGACGCCGGAGGTTCACGTGTCACTTAAGCGCGCGATTGAACTGGGTAAATGGCCCACAGGTCAGAAATTGACAGTTGAACAGCGTGACATCTGTATGCGTGCCGTTATTGCCTATGATCAGCAATGTTTGCCAGAAGATCAGCGTACAGGCTTTATTGATCGAACTAAGTCAGACGGTGTCCGGCATGGCTCAGATCCCCTTGAGCCTGCTGTTTTAAAAATCCTTAATACTCATTAATAAGAACTTTACATGCAAATATTAGGTAGTGGCGCACTAAGTAAAATGCGCTCTGAACTGGCTGAACCCATCGAATATAAGCTCGCTTTGGGTGATGAAATCATTTCCGTTAATCAGTTGCTGGAAAAGAAGATTAATATTAAGTTCCTCGGAGCGATTAATTGCCTGCACTGTGGTAGAAAAACCAAAAAAAGTTTTAGTCAGGGGTTCTGTTACCCTTGTTTTACACGCTTGCCGCAGTGCGATACCTGCATAATGAGTCCGGAAAAGTGCCATTTTCAGGAAGGCACGTGTCGAGATCCTGCGTGGGGTGAGAGTCACTGTTTTGTGCCGCATATCGTGTATTTGGCTAATTCCTCTGGAGTGAAGGTCGGGATTACACGCGGCACGCAAACACCGACGCGCTGGATTGATCAGGGTGCGGTACAGGCATTGCCCATTTTCCGAGTGCAGACACGTTTTCAGTCTGGTTTGGTTGAGCGCGTGTACGGAGAACATGTTTCTGACCGTACTAACTGGCGAGCCATGCTTAAAGGGCAAGTAGAGTTGCTTGATCTTGAAAGTAAGCGTGATGAATTGCTTGAAAAATGTGCTGAAAAAATAACTGATTTACAAAACATTCATGGATTACAGGCGATTCAGCCGATAGTTGATGCGACACAACTGAATATTCAATACCCTGTTATTCAGTACCCAGTCAAAGTTGTAACCCATAATTTAGATAAAATACCAGAAGCGGAAGGTGTATTGCTGGGTGTTAAAGGTCAGTACCTGATCTTGGATACTGGTGTTATAAATATGCGCAAATATACGTCTTATCAGATAGAACTCAGTTCAGAGTAGAGGTTAATTTCAGATGACAAAGCAACCAGAAGCGATTTACCTGAAAGACTATCAGGTGCCTGCTTTTCTTATTGATCATACAGAACTGCGTTTTGAGCTTGAAGCGTCGCGAACATTGGTAAAAGCTCGTCTGACGATGCGCTGCAATCCCGACAGTCATCAGAAGACTCGCGTACTAGAACTGCAGGGCGATAAAGCATTACGTTTATGTCGCGTATCCGTTAATGATCAAGTGCTGAATGAGCAAGATTATAAGCGCCACGATCAAGGCTTAGAAATTTCACACGTTCCTGATGAATTTATTCTGGAAACGGTTGTTGAGATAGATCCGGATCAGAACACGGCGTTGGAAGGTTTATATCGTTCAGATGGTATTTACTGTACACAATGTGAAGCTGAAGGTTTCAGACGCATCACATTTTATCTCGATCGGCCTGATGTGATGTCGATTTTTTCTACAACGATAGAAGCGGATAAAACAGCCTACCCTGTGATGTTATCTAACGGTAATCCTGTTGCACAAGGTGAAGCAGATGATGGTCGCCACTGGATTACATGGGAAGACCCGCACCCTAAGCCTGCCTACCTGTTTGCTTTGGTGGCGGGTGATCTGAAGCGTGTGGAAGATCAATATACAACCTCTGGTGGTCGTGATGTTGCTCTGCATATCTATGCTGCTAATAAAGATCTGAATAAGCTCGATTACGCCATGCAGTCTCTGAAAAATGCCATGCGCTGGGATGAAGAGGTTTATGGGCGTGAATATGATCTGGATATTTTTATGATCGTTGCCGTCGATTTCTTCAATATGGGCGCGATGGAAAATAAAGGCTTGAATGTCTTTAATACATCCTGTGTTTTAGCCAGTCCGGATACGACCACAGATTTAGGTTTTCAACGCGTTGAAGGCGTTGTTGCGCATGAATATTTTCATAATTGGTCAGGTAATCGAGTTACATGCCGCGATTGGTTTCAACTGAGTTTGAAAGAAGGTTTTACGGTTTTTCGTGATTCTGAATTTTCGGCAGATCTGAATTCGCCTACGGTCAAACGTGTAGAAGATGTGACCGTATTAAGGACAGCTCAGTTTGCTGAAGATGCCGGCCCGATGGCACATCCTATTCTTCCTGCATCGTTTATAGAAATTGCAAACTTTTACACCATGACGATCTATGAGAAAGGCGCTGAAGTGGTACGTATGATCCATACGTTACTGGGTGCAGACGCATTTCGTCAGGGCAGTGATCTGTATTTTTCACGGCATGATGGCCAGGCAGTCACCACAGAAGATTTTGTTAAGGCGATGGAAGATGCCTCAGGGCGTGATCTGACGCAGTTTAGAAATTGGTATCATCAGGCGGGAACACCGGTTTTGGCGGTGTCAGATGAGTTTGATGCTGCTTCGCAAACCTATCGTCTTACGGTTGCTCAGTCATGCCCTGCAACGCCGGGACAAGCTATAAAAGCAGCGTACCATATTCCTGTGGCTATCGGCTTGCTTGATAGCGAGGGGGAAGATTTGGTCTTACCTAATGGTAAAACAACACAGGTGTTGGAGTTGCACGATAGCGAGCAGACATTTGAATTTACCGGTATTACTGAAAAACCGGTACCTTCGTTACTGAGAGGTTTCTCAGCACCGGTTAAGCTGCATTACCCGTATACACGGGATAATCTGACGTTTCTTATGAGCCATGATAGTGACGGTTTTAACCGTTGGGAAGCGGCTCAGAAACTGGCCGTGAATATACTTCAAGCCTTAATCGAAGATTTTCAGCACGGCAGGGAATTAGTGCTGGATTCACAACTAGGCGACGCCTTTAAAGTAGTTTTAGCTAACGTTGATTTAGATAAAGCCATGGTCGCTAAGGTGCTGAGTCTTCCTTCTGAAGCGTATATAAGCGAACTCTCAGACGTGATTGATGTGGATGCTATCCATACGGTACGTCAGTTTGTCCGCCAGCAATTGGCTCTTCAGCTTGAAGCCGAGTTTGTAGCAAGCTACCAGGCGTGTACATTAGAAGATATCTACTCTCCCGATGCGGCTAGCATTGCCCGCCGTTCGTTGCGCAATGTTTGCTTAAGTTACCTGATGGAAACAGGGAAGCAGGACTTCCTTGAATTGGCACTGAAACAGTTCCATGAGGCCAATAATATGACGGATAGCCAGGCTGCTCTGTATATTGTGGTGCATTCGGGTTATCAGAAAGCGGGAGAGGTTATCCTTGATCAGTTTTATCAGCGTTGGTCTGATGAGCCGTTAGTGGTTAATCAGTGGTTGTCAGTGCAGGCTTCGAATCCGCAAGCAGGTGTGTTGACTCACGTTGAAGCGCTGATGAATCACGAAGCCTTTAACATGCGTAACCCGAATAAAGTGCGCAGCTTAATCGCAAGCTTTTGTGCGCAGAATCCGGTAAATTTCCATGCAATCGATGGTAGTGGATACCGTTTTTTAGCCGATCAGATTATCGTGCTGAATAAGCTGAATCCACAGATAGCGTCACGTTTAGTGACTCCGCTCACACGCTGGAAGCGCTACAGTGCTGATAGACAGGGGCTAATGCGTAAAGAATTGCAGCGTATTACGGATAGCGGAGATCTTTCGCGGGATGTATTTGAGGTTGTGAGTAAAAGTCTGGCGTGATAGAACTATTTTAGTGATTTGTTTGTCTGAATAGATTATTAATTAATAAACAATACTGAATTTATAGGTGTGCTGATGGACCGAAAGCTGTCATCTGAAGATAAGTTTAACTTACAACAAAATTTTCGTCGTTATCTCAAATATCAGGATCAATATGAAGTAGCGAATGAAATTTCTAAACAGGTACGAGCGAGCCGTGTGTGGCTTGCTGGCGTGATCACCTTATTATTTGCTCTGGCGTCTGACTTTTTTCTGGGCGCATCGGCGGCGTTATTTGGTTTATATTTCTATCGTATTTTGATGGCTTCAATGAAAGTTGGCGCGGCGGAAGAGGGTAGAGAAAGTACTGATCGCTGGTTTGCCAGCAAAGGGTTAAAATTTGAAGGGCGTATTTTGTATTTTCGTGATGATCAAATGCTTGAAACACCTTTAGATCCTTTTAATGATAACCTCTACCGGTAAATGATCCGATGCCGGTTAAGCGTGAATATCAGCATCTGACTAAGCGTACGCGTCAGATGCTGTCATCCACTGAAACCGCTAATGTTGACTTTAAACGTGAAGTCAGTGGTGTTAAAAGTAGTGACATTGTGGCGTTAGCCAACGCGCCTCATGGTGGGACGCTGCTTATTGGGGTGGATGAATACACAACAGTAGATGGCTTGCAAAGAGGTAAAGTTGTTGGTTGCGAAGTGGATGATAATGCGCGTTTGATGGTTATCAACAAAGCAACCGATTGCTATCCAAACGTTGATGTACAGATTTATATAGAAAACCTTAAAGTTAAGTCGATTATGAGGATCGAAGTACCGTCCGGGCATTTAAAGCCTTACTGTTCTCCCCGTGGAGAATACTCCATCAGGGCGGAAGGTCGTAATCGTGCTCTTTATCCGGAAGAGTTGCTATTGCTCTTTATGGATAGCGAAGGGGATAAGTTTTTGTCCCGATTCAGAACAGCGGTCTCTCAGCTGGAAGATCAGGTCGGTAGTATCAACCAGTCATTAAGTAGCGATATGTTAGCGGTCGCACAGCATATACATGATCTTGATAGTCAGCTGCAGCGGACGTTGGGGCGGATGGGAAGAATAACTGATAGCACTAAAAAACGATCGCGAAACCTGTTGCAAACGCTTAAGGATAGTCAGGATAGTTTAGGTAAGTTGGAACGGTTTTTATTGGCTGATACCAATTTCGAGCAGCGTGGAATCACACTAAAACGGTTAGAAAGTAAAGTTGATAAGTTACTACAACGTTTTTCTGACTCTACTTCTGAGAAGTAATCACAATGACCCTATTTTTAGAACATTGTAAGTATTGGATTTTTGACCTTGATGGCACATTAACCCAGCCAGTGCATGATTTTAATTTTATCCGAAAAGAGCTGGGGGTTGCGCTAGACGAGGATATCTTACAACATTTGGCAGCTTTGTCTGATCAGCAGCGAAGCATAAAAGTAGCCCGTCTTGATGAGCTTGAGCACTTTTATGCGTTGCAAGCGAAATCTGCTCCAGGAGTGTATGAGTTGCTGGATGTGTTATCAGGAAAAGGTTGTCGCATGGGTATTGTGACCCGTAATACTAAAGCGTTCACGCAGTTGTCCTTATCCATGTTGAATTTGTCCCATCACTTTACTGACGAATGTATTGTGGGCCGTGACGAGGCGGAGCCTAAGCCCGAGCCTCATGGGATACAAAAAATTATCTCTCTATGGGATGTGTCTCCTTCTGATGTCATTATGGTCGGAGATTATAAATTTGATCTTTTGGCAGGACGCGCAGCCGGTTGTAAAACAGCTCATGTCAGTGAAGATGAAAATTTGCAATGGCCTGAGTTAACAGACTATCGTGTTAACTCTTTATCCAAATTGTTTGAATTTATTTAAACAGACAATATCAATACTTACTCATTATGAATGATAACCAGTGCAGTTTTTCTGCATCTAATTTATCTGACTTTATTTATAGATATAAAGTATAAACAGAGATCATTTTTTAAACATTTGTTAAAAATATTGGTAAAGTCTGCGTTATAGTATAAATATATTAAGTGGGAGGAACTGATATGACCCTTGTATCCGAGTTACATCAAGATCACGTGAATCTTAATAAATTACTTGAGATTCTGGATAAAAAAGTTATTAAGCTTAAAGCAGGAAGTCGGCCGAATTTTAATTTAATGGCGGATGTGGTTGGCTATATAGCAAAATATGCTGAAGGTTATCATCACCCTAGAGAGGATAAAATGTATGCCTTTTTTAAGGGTCGTAGCAATGAGTTAGATGATGTTATGTCGCAGTGTGAAGACCAGCATCGCGTGTTAAAGGGTAGTACTCAAACGTTACTCAATACTATTGATGGTATTTTGCATGATGCTGTCGTGCCTATGAATGATTTGATTGAGCAATTAGCTGCGTTTGTTATTAATGAAAAAGTGCATATTAATTTTGAGGAAACTGAAATTTTTCCTGTGTTAGATCATGTCGCTACTAACGCAGATTGGGAAAAAGTTGAAAAAGAGCTTCCTGTTGAAAGTGATCCGTTGTTTGGCGAAAAACAGGCTGAAGAATATAAAGCACTATATGTTGAGTTAATGCGGGATATTAATTCGTAATCAGCTCTGTTATAGAGCTGCTTGGGCTTGGTTTAGCGCATGCCTTATAGCATAGACGATTTCGCCCTAGGCGCTTGGCTTCGTAAAGCGCCTCGTCGGATGAATGAAGTAAAAGACTTGCTTGTTTTTTTTGATTCTTGGCGCATTGTGTCTGATCGGGTAGGTAGGTTGAATAACCTAAAGACGTTGTAATGCGAAAGGGCGTACCTTCTACGCTGCGGTAAATCTGAGTTGCAATTTTTTGCCGAATATTTTCGGCAACAGAAGCGGCCTGTTCTTTGGCGCAACCTGGTAACAAAATAGAAAATTCTTCTCCGCCAAAGCGGGCCACCAGATCTGTTTTACGTAATTGTTGTTTTAATAATTGACCTATCGTTCTGAGTACCCTGTCTCCTGTCTGGTGGCCATAAGTGTCATTTACTTTTTTGAAAAAATCCAGATCGATAAATAAGCAACTAAGCGGCTCATGGGTGCGATCAGAGCGTGTGATTTCGCGGACTATTTCTATATCGAAAGCACGTCGATTATGTGCGCCTGTCAGCATGTCGATAATACTGAGTCGTTGCAGATTTTCATGGTTAACACAGTTTTCGATACACACTGAAATGACGGATGACAGGTGTGCGAGGTAATCATAACGGTAATCTACTGTATAGCGATGAATATCCTGAGCGCCGAAATGAAGACTACCGATCAAGCAGTTTTGTCGGATCAAAGGCAGCATGGCGACACTGAGAATATAAGGGTTGTCAGGAAAGATTATGTTACGAATATTTTGATCAATTTCACCTGCCTTGAGTCTGTGGTCTGGATAGAGTTGGCGTAACAGGCGTTGATCCGGTTCCAGCCTGATTCGGCTGCGGTCAGTGGCAGGAATCTCATCCAATAAATCTAGTGCAATCTGTTCTGGATCAAAAAGGAACACCGAGACAGCAGATAGTCGGAATGTCTCTTTGAAATGGTTAAGTAGTAAATCAAGTAAGTCTGAGAGTTTATTGCAGGCAAGTAAGCGTAACTCAACATCAAAGAAGCGTTTTAGAATCGTTTCGTTGTGCTCAATTTTTTTAGCCGTAAGCCGGAGAGCCCGTTTCAATTCTATGTTGTCTGATTCGAGTGATTTTTTATCCATATTCTGCATTTTTTGAAACTGATATATTTATTTATCGACACATAATCATAGAGCTTAAGTGTTAATTCAGAGCAGCGTTGATCATATTTCCCAATGATATCGTTTTAAGTTAATTTTTCCGTTATATAATACAATATTTTCGTTCAACAGCTTTTGTTTCTGGCACCCATACTTTTCGCTACCAATAGGGAATGATATTACGCCTTTTGCGTTAATGACTCGAAACCAGGGAATAGTCGTGTTATCCGGCAGTTTTGATAATGCTCGCCCTACAGCTCTTGCTGTACGGGGGAATCCGGCGAGTGCGGCGATGTATCCATACGTCGCTACCTTACCTTTAGGAATATACCCAACAGTAGTCCAGATAGCTTCATCGTACGTCGGGAAAGCGTCGTCTGGTTGGGTAATCGACTCTAGTTTTTGTTTCATGTGTAATACGGAACCATTTGTATATATTTAATAAATGAATTGCTTCAAATCTAATTTAAATTTTTATACTGGGAACATCAATCTAAATTGGAAGATGTCCGGGCTAAAAGGCCCGGACATCTTTAACGCTGTTGACTTATATGGCTGAAATTCGTGGGATGGAAGCAGGAGAGCCCAAACCAGCGCCTAGATGAACGATGGCCAATAAAGGTACCCACGGTAGCAGGGAGCGCTGTCCTCAGAGTCTGAAAGGGTGATATTCATCTCCCTTCTCTTCGCCTTTCTTAGTGCTGCGACCTTAGAGAAGTAGCTTGAAGCCAGTTCCTGGTTTCAGGATTCGCATTACACGTAAACCAAGCATCAGAAAAAGTCCGACACCCTGAATCAGCATCAGCATGAAGGGGTCTCCCATGCAATGCTATTAATTTATCCTATGATTGACGTAATTCCTTCCATGTAAACTCCTTCAAAAGTTTTATTGTTTTTGATGGTTTTTATGAATTATGGGTGTTTTATGATGAGATTTTTCAGTTATTGTTCTCTATTAGCTGTTGCCCATAATGTTGGGATTTTTTCATCTCTTCTGGCGGTACAAATAATCCGCCGGTCGTCCAAATAAGATGAGTTGCTTTATCTAGGTGCCCAAGTAGGTTTTCCTGTTCAAGATAGCGTCTTCCCGTTTCTGATTGAATAATATGTTCCGGGCCAGAGAAACCTGCTGCTGCAGAGGGCTCTAATGTTATATTCTCATGTAGATAGAGCTGGTAAAGATGGCGGAATAAGCTGTTATCTTCGACGGTAAATACACCGGATAAGATGTTCTTAATGACCGAGCAAACCCAGGCTGAAGCTTTACTCACAGCTAACCCATCAGCTTCAGTTGTCACTGTCAGGCCTACATCGTAAACACTGAGTAAGGTCTCTTCTGAATCAGCTTGCAGTCCGATTAATACGCAGGGTGCTTGAACTGGCTCCGCAAAGAAGCAATGTACGTATGGGCCAAATATTTGTTTAAGGCCGAAAGTAATACCACCAGGAGCACCGCCGACTCCGCAGGGCAGATATACAAACAGAGGGTGCTCGGCATCGACGGCAACCTGTTGTGCCTTTAATTGTTCTTTTAGACGTAGAGCCGCCACGGCATAACCCGTAAATAACTGAGATGAATTTTCATCATCAATAAAATAGCTTAATGGGTCGGCCTCTGATTGTTGTCGTCCTGCTGTGACGGCGGCACTGTAATCGTCACTGTGTTCGATGACACTGACGCCTCGCTCACGTAGTCGCTTTTTTTTCCAATCCTTCGCTTCTGCTGACATGTGAACAGTTGCATTGAAGCCTAACGCTGAGCTGATAATACCAATGCTAAGGCCCAGATTTCCGGTGCTGCTTACGGCGATTTTGTAGCGGCTGAATATTTCACGTGCATCAGTATCAATCAGCTTCAGGTAGTTATCCTCGGTGCTGCTCAAAATGCTGTGTTTTAAGGCTAAGGATTCGCAATGACAAAGTACTTCATAAATACCGCCTCGCGCTTTGATTGAACCCGCGACAGGTAATGCGTGGTCAGCCTTTATCATCAATTTACCGGGCAATTCAGGGAACACAGCGTGTTGCATGTTCGGGATGGCTTGAAGTTCTGATTCTATCAGGCCATGGCTTTGTTGAAGTTCGGGGAATAATTTTTGTAGCAGTGGAGCAAAACGGTGCAGGCGTAAATCAGCCGATTTAATATCATCGATGGATAATGGCTGCCGGGTCTTATCCATTTTGCTACGATAAGCTGGGTTTAACCATAAAAAAGAGGCTGCAGTACTCAGTTGCTCTTTAAGTGCGGGATCAAAGAGTGGTGTCATGGTATCTATTCGTTTTTAAAATCAGAAGACGTCATTTTGTGCTGAGCAAGGAGGTATATCAAACGATTATTTTTTATCTATGGTTTAGAGTGGCTAATCCAAGAATTAAGGCGTTACATGATTCGTTGTTAGAGATAGGAAGTGTTTCTGAAAAAGTCACAATAAGTTAAGCATTCATTAGAGCTTTCTTGTGTGGCATATTTGTGTGGCATATTAAGGTAGAATGCGCGTCCATTATGTAACGTCAAAACAAGAGAGCGCTGTGGATTACGAATTTACTGTTGATGATATAGGCCGGCCCGTTGCAAAGTTTTCTATGGGGGCTGAAGCGATAGGTCGGTGGATGTCAGAAGAGATAAGAGCAAATCAGCATGAAATCGACACTCTTTTGGGCATCATCGAACAGTTAGAACAGCGTATGATAGGTCAGCATCAGCAGCGTGGATCAGAGTTTCAGCTACGGCTTAATCAATATGAGATCGAGGTGCTTGCTTTAGTGCTGGATCTTGATATGGATGATGAGCTACCCGAAGAGACAAATCTTTATGATGAAGAGTCTTATGCGGGTTGTGGGTTGCAGGACTTTAAAGAAGCGTTGTTATCCTGGCGGGAATTTGTTGGTGAATAGCATACGTTACTGATTACCTTATTGCGTCGATTAGTTTTACAATCAATCTTATAAATTTTATGGCAAAGTCGTATATATCTTATGAACAGAAAGAAAAAGCTTAACGAAATTCATACCAAGCGAGTTAAGAAAGCGAATAGTAAATTGCACAGTACTAGCAAGCCTCGTTACATTTCTAAAGAAGAGCGAGCGAAGATAGAAAGCCAGGTTGCCGAAAATAGTGAAGCAGAAAATAGTGCAGAGGAAAGTAGTGCAGAAGAAGGCATGTAGTTGAAATGTAGTGAAAGAGAAAGCACGGTCAGTGAAAACTAAAAAGCTTAGCGTTCAGGTTAAATGCACTAAAATAAGCATTTATAAGAGGGTTGTCCCGCTCTCTTAATGTGTCTAGGCTGCGTTCTTCATTTGGACCAGGTTCTGAGTGTCGATTATGTCACCGCAGTTAGACCGCGTTAGTTTTACGCTAATAGATTACATTGATTCCAATGTAGATAGCAGATTGTTGACCTTGTCATACGTTTCCTGATATTCCATTTCGCTGATCGAGTCGGCGACGATGCCGCCACCTGCCCAGCAGTGAATTTCGTTATTCTCTACCAGTAAGGTACGAATAGTAATGCTGGTATCCATCTGTCCCGATAAACACAAGTAACCGATACTGCCGCAATAAATGCTGCGGCGGTGTGGTTCCAGCTCATCAATAATTTCCATGGCTCTGATTTTTGGAGCACCGGTAATAGACCCACCCGGAAAACAATGCCGTAAAAGGCTAATGGGTGATTGATCGATATTGAGTGTGCCTGTCACAGTGCTGACTAAGTGATGTACATTTTTGTAACTCTCGATGGTAAACAGTGAGGGTGTTTTAACACTGTGATGTTGACACACCTTACTCAGATCATTACGCATTAAATCGACGATCATCACATTTTCGGATCGGTCCTTCTCTGAATGCTTCAACTCTTCTGCAAGTTTCTGGTCCGAAGCGTCATCCGCGCCTCTGGGGCGTGTGCCTTTGATGGGTTGAGTGATGACGTGACCCTGTCGATCGGTGGCTAAAAAACGTTCCGGTGACAGTGATAGTACCGCGCCATGTTCAGTATCAAAATAAGCCGCATAGTGGGTAGAGGCTGCGCTACGAAGTTGTTTATAAGCGTGCCAGGGATCTCCCTGACAGTGTGCGCTGAAACGTTGCGCCAGATTCACCTGATAACAATCGCCTGCGTGGATATAGTCATCAATGCGACTCAGAGCACTATGGTATTGCGGCTCAGTCAGGTTGCTGGAAAATTCAGACGTCAGGCAAAATTGTTTCGTTGGGCTTGTAGTTGCCGCTGGCGGCATGTCGGCAATCTGTTCTGCTAGTGCGTTAAGTGCGGTATTGTTGATCAGATGAGAGCCAACCAGACAGGCTGTTTGCGCCGTATGATCGATGATAATAGCCCAGCTATAAAGACCGACCTGCATCTCGGGTAAAAGGGTATCGTCGAGGGCTTGTGTAGGTATCTTCTCGATAACGCGTCCCAGATCATAGCCAAAATGTCCGACCAGACCACCACAGAACGGCAGCTCTGAGGGCGGACAGGGCGATGTTGGGCATGAATGGGAGTATAAGTCTTGTAATGCAACAAACGGGTCAGTATTGGCTGAAACGCTAATAGGCAGGTTGATGCCGGATAAAGCACCACGATGGTACGTTAGCTGGCATACAGGGGCTGCTACCAATATATCGAAGCGTCCTCGTTCACTATCAGGTTTGCCGCTATCTAATAGAATAGCATTGCCCAAGGGTCTGATACGTTCAAAGTAGCAGGTTGTACTGACCTGATATGAAAGAGTAACTCTGTTAAGCACCCGTATGAGCCTCGCGAAGCAATAAAAAGATCTGCATTTTACGCATCCTACTTAAGGATAGCGAGAGTTACCCTTTTCGTATCCCGCACGCATCAGTGAATGGCGTATAATAAATTGTCGACAATGTAGAGTGGAGAATAAAAAGCGCATGCGAGGTAGCCAGAATGTCAGTGTTAGAGAGCTTCATTTAGCGGATCAGGTGATTACCTATCGGGTTTATAAGAACCCGACTGTAGAGAATGGTAAAAGGCTGGTGTTATTGCACGGCGCTGGCGTGGCAGGAATGGATACCTGGATGTTGATCTCATCAATGCTAACACAATGGCAGGAAATATTGATTCCTGATCAGCGGGGCATGGGGGATACCTATTACCCTGACCGCCAAGAGTATGGCTTTAGTGCGCAAATGCTGGTGGCTGATGTGAATGCACTCGTCGATCATTTGGGATGGTGGACGTTTGATCTTGGCGGCTATTCATTAGGAGGGATGGTGTGCATGCTTTTTAAGCAGCAGCATCCGGACCGGGTGCAAAAGCAGTTTTTATTGGAGTCTGCATTGTTGGACCGGCCTTGCTGGGATAGCACTGTACTGCTGCGTCAACAGTACAGTGAGGCTGCAGGGCATCTGCGCAGTGATAACGGGCACGTAGGAATCCGCAACTTTATGGATACTATTTCGCCACATCGCAGGGTGTCTGTGCAAGTGGATGATTTAACGGCATCACGTTTGGGGCAGCGGCCTCTGGGTTTTGCGCATGCGTTAGATTGTGTAACCGCAGCCATTAATAGTATTAATCGTGAAGCACTGGTCGCCGCTCAGGGTGACGTTTCAAGTTTTATTGGCGGCTTAAGTGTTGACCTGATGCATCAATATCATCGTGATATGGCGGAAGGCTTACCTAACTGGCATTACTTTATGATACCCGGTACCGATCACTCTCTGCCGTTCCAGAAGCCGCGACAAATTGCCAGAATTATGACGGAAGAGGTGCTTAGATACCGGGCATCAGACGTAAAAAAACAGTAGGGGTTACTCCTTAAACTTTTGTATTGTGTTGACAACTTTCTTCTTTTATTCGGTTGACGTGCCTTAAAACACGCGCTATCGTTAGTTTAAATAAAGATTGTCGACAATCCTAAAGATAGATTGTAATGACAGGAAGACTGAATGTGAGCGATATTCCGGGAGTACCTCGTACATTGGCCGACAAAGTATGCGAGCAAATAATTAAGGCCATTGTTATTGGTGACATTCCACCAGGGCAGAAGATCAGTGAGCCTGAGTTGGCGCGTATTTACGGTATTAGTCGTGGCCCACTACGTGAAGCAATGAGGCGACTTGAAGGGTTGCGGCTGATCGAACGCAAACCTCATGTTGGTGCCCGGGTTATTAAACTCAGTGCTAAAGAGTTGGTCGAAATTTACCGGGTACGGGAAGCATTAGAAGGCATGGCTTGCCGCATGGCGGCGGAGTTTATGACTGACGCAGAAATTGCCAATTTACGAGTATTGCTTGATGAGCACGAGCTCTCAATCGAAGAACTGGAAGGTCGCTCTTACTTTCAAAAAGAGGGCGATCTGGATTTTCATTATCGAATTGTGCAGGGTAGCAAAAACGCGACATTGTTAGAGCTACTCGGCAGTGATCTATACCACGTGGTACGTATGTACCGTTATCAGTTCAGTGTATCGAGTTCTCGTCCCATACGTGCACTCAAGGAGCATCGACAAATTGTTGATGCTATTGAAGCCAGGGATCCTGAACTCGCAGAGATGTTAATGCGCCGGCATATCAGTGCTGCGCGTAAAAACATTGAAGAGAAACTGAACATAGCAATTGACCTCAAAGGTGAAAAACATGGCTAAACTAACTGCAGGCGGTCGATTCCGCAAAGCGTTACTAGAAGCAAAACCATTACAGATTGTCGGCACTACTAACGCTTATCATGCGATGATGGCAGAGCGTGTAGGCCACAAAGCTATCTATCTGTCGGGTGGTGGTGTTGCTAATGCATCATATGGCCTACCTGATCTGGGTATGACATCCATGAATGATGTACTGGAAGACGTTCGCCGCATCAGTAGTGCCGTTGAAACACCTTTGTTGGTGGATATCGATACAGGGTGGGGTGGGGCATTCAACATTGCTCGTGCCATTAAAGAGATGACTAAAGCGGGTGCTGCCGCTGTTCATATTGAAGATCAGATTGCTCAGAAACGTTGTGGGCATCGTCCGAACAAAGAGATCGTTTCCCCTCAGGAAATGGTTGATCGTGTTAAAGCGGCCGTTGATGCTAAAACCGATGATGACTTCTTTATCATTGCGCGTACCGATGCTTTCCAAATGGAAGGTCTGAACTCTGCTGTCGATCGTGCGCAGGCATGTCTGGAAGCCGGTGCGGATGGTATCTTCGCTGAAGCGGTGCATACACTCGAAGATTATAAAGCATTTGCTGATGGCATTAATGGCGGTCACTTGCTGGCAAATATCACTGAGTTTGGTGCGACGCCACTATTTAATACCGCTGAGCTGGCAGCCAATGGCGCTTCAATGGTTTTGTATCCGTTATCAGCTTTTCGTGCAGCCAACAAAGCCGCGCTGAATGTTTATGAAGCACTACTGCGTGATGGTGATCAGAAAGCTGTTGTAGATACTATGCAAACACGCATGGAGCTTTATGATTTCCTGAATTATCATGATTTTGAACAAAAATTAGATGCGCTTTTTGCTGAAGGCAAAAACAAGTAACTCTGTTCAGAAAGAATGACTAAATCGACCCTAATAATTAGAAATAAACTGATACGGGAGGGTGTTTATCCTCCCGGCGATAGAAGGAGAAACCGGATGGCAGAAGCGAACAAACTAAGTGGTGCAGGCCTGCGTGGTCAATCTGCTGGTGAAACGGCACTCTGTACTGTGGGTCAAACCGGTGCAGGTCTGACTTATCGTGGTTATGACATAAAAGAATTAGCCGCCAAGGCTCAATTTGAAGAAGTGGCTTATCTGTTGTTATACGGCGCATTGCCAACACAGACTGAACTGGATGCCTACAAAGTACGCCTGAAAAGCATGCGCGCTTTGCCTGAAGCGCTGAAAACGGTTTTGGAACAGATTCCTGCCAATGCTCATCCGATGGATGTTATGCGTACGGGTTGTTCAATGCTGGGTAATTTGGAAACAGAAAAAGACTTTTCCGAGCAGCACGATCATATTGATCGTATGTTGGCTGTGTTTCCGGGTTTGATTAATTATTGGTATAACTTCAGTCATCATGGCAAGCGTATCGAAGTAGAAACGGGTGCTGATTCTATCGGTGAGCAGTTTTTATGGACCCTGCATGGTAAAAAGCCAGACCCATTGCATGTGGATGTTATGCATGCCTCTCTGATTTTGTATGCAGAGCATGAGTTCAATGCTTCTACTTTTTCTGCGCGTGTCTGTGCTTCTACGCTGTCGGATATCCATAGCTGTGTAACAGGGGCAATAGGAACACTGCGCGGACCCTTGCATGGTGGTGCTAACGAAGCCGCCATGGATATGATTCAAGACTGGAAAACGCCTGATGAAGCAGAAGCTGAAATCATGGGTATGCTTGAGCGTAAAGATAAAATCATGGGCTTTGGCCATGCGATTTATCGCGAGTCGGATCCACGAAATGCGATTATCAAAGAATGGTCGCGTAAGCTTGCTGCGCAGGCCGGCGATGCCGTACTTTTCCCCGTATCGGAACGTGTTGAAGCGGTTATGTGGCGGGAGAAAAAACTCTTCTGTAATGCCGATTTCTTCCACGCATCTGCTTACAATTTTATGGGTATTCCTACGCAGTTGTTTACCCCGATATTTGTTTGTTCCCGTGTAGCAGGCTGGACGGCGCATGTTGTAGAACAGCGTGCTAACAACCGAATTATCCGACCTTCTGCTGACTATACCGGTCCAGACAGTGCTGAATGGGTTGATATCGAAAAACGCGGGTGATTTTGAGCGTTGATTAACAGGGGAGTGGGCATTGTTTGTGCCTGCTTTACCTCTCTGAACATTACTCGAAGGAGTAAGCTATGAATACTGAATACCGCAAATCATTACCGGGCACAAAACTGGATTACTTTGATACGCGTGCTGCAATCGAAGATATTCAGCCGGGTTCCTATGCAAAACTGCCTTATACCTCTCGCGTGTTAGCAGAACAGCTTGTACGTCGCTGTGAGCCTGAAGCGTTGACTGACTCGCTAAAGCAGCTTATTGAATTCAAGCGTGAGTTAGACTTCCCTTGGTACCCTGCACGTGTTGTTTGCCATGATATTTTAGGCCAGACCGCCTTAGTTGACCTGGCAGGCCTGCGTGATGCTATTGCTGAACAAGGTGGTGACCCATCTAAAGTAAACCCTGTGGTCCCTACTCAGCTGATCGTTGACCATTCTCTGGCCGTTGAAGCTGCTGGTTTTGACCCGGATGCATTCGAAAAAAACCGTGCGATTGAAGATCGTCGTAATGATGACCGTTTTCACTTTATCGAGTGGTGTAAGACTGCATTTGACAACGTCGATGTAATCCCCGCCGGTAACGGCATCATGCACCAGATTAACCTGGAAAAAATGTCTCCGGTAATCCAGGCGCGTGACGGTGTTGCTTACCCGGATACTTGTGTAGGTACTGACTCTCATACCCCTCACGTAGATGCATTAGGTGTTCTTGCGATTGGTGTGGGTGGGCTTGAGGCTGAAACCGTCATGCTAGGCTTGCCATCTATGATGCGCCTGCCTGACATTATTGGTGTGAAGCTTACGGGTAAACGTCAGCCTGGTATTACTGCTACGGATATCGTACTGGCTATCACTGAATTCCTGCGTAACCAGAAAGTTGTTTCTGCTTACCTGGAGTTCTTCGGTGAAGGCGCTAAAAACCTGACTATCGGTGATCGCGCGACTATCTCCAACATGACGCCTGAGTTTGGTGCGTCTGCAGGTATGTTCTACATCGATGAACAGACAATTGCCTATTTGAAGCTGACGGGCCGTGAACCTGAGCAGGTTGCTCTCGTAGAGCAGTACGCTAAGCTCACAGGCCTATGGGCGGACGATCTTGAAAACGTTGAATACGAACGCGTACTAGAGTTTGATCTGTCGTCTGTTGTCCGCAATATGGCTGGCCCATCTAACCCGCATCGCCGCCTGCCAACCTCTGCGCTGAAAGAGCGCGGTATCGCTAGCGAGGAGATGTTGGCGGCTGCTAAGGCTGAAGAAGAAGCAGGCCTGATGCCTGATGGCGCGGTAATTATCGCGGCAATCACCTCGTGCACCAACACCTCTAACCCACGTAACGTAGTGGCTGCTGGCTTAGTGGCTAAGAAAGCCAACGAGCTGGGCCTGGTCCGTAAGCCTTGGGTTAAGACGTCATTCGCACCCGGTTCTAAAGTTGCCAAGCTGTATCTGGAAGAAGCAGGCTTGCTGTCTGAGATGGAACAGCTGGGCTTCGGTATTGTTGGTTACGCTTGCACTACCTGTAATGGCATGAGTGGCGCGTTAGATCCTGTGATTCAGCAAGAGATCATCGATCGTGATCTGTATGCCACGGCCGTACTGTCCGGTAACCGTAACTTCGATGGTCGTATTCATCCGTATGCGAAGCAAGCCTTTCTTGCATCACCCCCCCTTGTAGTAGCGTATGCAATCGCAGGGACTATACGTTTTGATATCGAGAAAGATGTACTGGGGACTGATAAAGACGGTAACCCGATCACTCTGAAAGATATCTGGCCTAGCGATGAAGAGATCGATTCGATCGTTGCCAAGGCCGTTAAACCGGAACAATTTAGCCAGATTTACATCCCGATGTTTGATTTGGGGACGGTAGAAAAGGCTGTAAGCCCGCTGTACGACTGGCGTCCACAGACCACCTACATCCGTCGCCCCCCTTATTGGGAAGGTGCTTTAGCGGGTGAGCGTACGATGAAAGGTATGCGTCCACTGGCTGTGCTTGGCGATAACATCACAACCGATCACTTGTCTCCATCAAACGCAATTCAGGCATCTAGTGCTGCCGGTGAATATTGCGCCAAAATGGGTTTACCGGAAGAAGATTTCAACTCTTATGCAACGCACCGTGGTGATCATCTAACGGCACAGCGTGCAACGTTTGCTAACCCTAAGTTGCTGAATGAAATGTGCCTCGATGAAAAAGGTGAAGTGAAGCAGGGATCACTGGCACGTATCGAACCAGAAGGCAAAGAGAGCCGCATGTGGGAAGCGATAGAGACCTACATGGAGCGTAAGCAGCCGTTAATTATTGTAGCGGGTGCTGACTATGGTCAGGGTTCATCACGTGATTGGGCTGCGAAAGGTGTACGCCTGGCGGGTGTTGAAGCGATTATGGCTGAAGGCTTTGAGCGTATTCACCGCACTAATCTCGTTGGTATGGGTGTGTTGCCACTGCAGTTTAAAGAGGGTGAGACACGTAAGACTTATGCTATTGATGGTACAGAAACCTTTGATGTAGAAGGTGATATATCTCCTCGTGCAGAGCTTAATGTCATTATTAATCGTGCCAATGGCGAAACGGTTAAAGTGCCAATGATTTGTCGTTTGGATACGGCTGCTGAAGTTAATGTCTACAACGCTGGTGGTGTGCTACAACGTTTTGCTCAGGATTTCCTGGAAGGTAACGCTTAAGTATCGCATCTGTGTGTAACCGGTAAGCGTTGTTCTGTGTGGTTTACAGTTTGCTGTAGTGGCAGCGAACTGTAAAAAGAACAACGCATACCGGTATTACTTACAATATAAAGAATAATATTAAGCACAACGTTAAGAACAAGAAAGCCCTTAACAACGTCTGTTGAACCAGATGGCTGTCAGACCACTAAAAGAAAAATAATGGTGCAGTTGATGTTATTAAGGTTTTTCTGAGCCGTGGTGTTAGTTAATTCCAGGCCCAAATAAACAGACCAAATAGCCAGACCTAATAGACAGGACAATAGTATTATGTCACACGTACCCCAGATTAAAATTCCCGCTACTTATATCCGTGGCGGTACCAGTAAAGGTGTGTTTTTCCGTCGGCAGGATCTTCCTGAAAGAGCTCAGGTTGCTGGTGCGGCGCGTGATAATATGCTTTTGCGCGTGATTGGTAGCCCAGACCCATATGGCAAACAAACAGACGGTATGGGGGGGGCAACGTCTAGCACCAGTAAAACGGTTATTTTAGATAAGAGCAGTCAGCCAGGCCATGATGTGGATTATCTGTTTGGTCAGGTAGCGATTGACAGAGCTTTTGTTGATTGGAGCGGTAACTGCGGTAACCTCACGGCAGCCGTAGGTGCCTTTGCTATTAGTGGTGGTTTGGTCGATGCAGATCGCATCCCGCAGAACGGTGTGTGTGTTGTGCGTATCTGGCAGGCTAATATCAAGAAAACTATTATTGCGCATGTACCCATTACCAACGGTGACGTTCAGGAAACGGGTGATTTCGAACTCGATGGTGTCACCTTTCCGGCAGCCGAAGTTCAGGTTGAATTTATGGATCCGGCTGATGGCGAAGGTTCTATGTTCCCAACGGGCAACCTGGTTGATGATCTTGAAGTTCCGGGTGTCGGTACTTTCAAAGCAACCATGATTAATGCGGGTATCCCGACTATTTTTCTCAATGCTGATGAAATAGGCTACAACGGTACAGAGCTGCAGGATGCGATTAATGGAGACCCTGCCGCCCTTGAGCGTTTCGAAACTATCCGTGCATACGGTGCAGTGCGTATGGGGTTGATTCAGGATATTTCTGAAGCGGTTGCACGTCAGCACACGCCAAAAGTAGCTTTCTGTGCGCCTGCACAGAACTATGTTTCTTCCAGTGGAAAGCAAGTAACCACAGATGATATCGATGTGGCGGTGCGTGCTCTTTCTATGGGTAAATTGCACCATGCGATGATGGGTACGGCAGCTGTCGCTATCGGAACGGCTGCTGCGATTCCCGGCACGCTGGTGAATCTGGCTGCGGGAGGTGGCGAACGTAGTGCCGTCACTTTCGGTCACCCCTCTGGTACGTTGAAAGTTGGCGCAGAAGCCAAACAGGTTGATGGTGAATGGACAGCAACCAAAGCAATCATGAGTCGTAGTGCTCGTGTGCTGATGGAAGGGTGGGTGCGTGTTCCCGGCGATTCATTTTAACGTTATATTTTAGCGTTACTTGGTATTGTGCTGGCGTGACGCTATATGTGTTTCACGCTATACCAGCGATCCATTTAATGCATTGTTCTGATTTCACAGTTTGAAGTGGGGATGTGGTAGATCCGACTGCCTATCAGGAACGATCTACTTCTACTTCTTTTATGCCCTGTATGGTTCCCATACAGGGTTTTTTTCTAGAGAGCATGCTGAATAGCGGGTTCCTCTCCGATTAATCGTAAGCTCTCTTCTGCAAAACCGATTCCTGCTTCCGTGTAAAAGTTGAATACATTGTCAATGCCCGAATTTAATAACAGTTCGCGTTCGTCCTGAAAGCGGGCGATAGCGGCAATCTGGCCCTGGTAGTTAACTTTACGTAGCTGGGTGGTGATGTTTTTGTCATCTTCGATTGACGGCAATGCCAGTAGAATCAGTTTTATAGTGGATGTGTCAAAATTCTCCCATAAGTCTGCATCTTCTCCGTCACCAAAAAATACATTCATCCCTTTTTGTTGATATTCTTTGATACGAAGTCTATCTGCATCCATCCCGACGACGCGTTGATCAACCATGTTCTGTAGGGCTTTAAACGCGCCTTTGCCGACACGGCCCAAGCCAATAACCAATATTTCAGCATGGGGAGGTTGGATAAAAAGATCTTCTCGCAGACGTTCAGGGCTTTCGTATTTTTTAATATACTCTTTATACGTCGAGTACAGTTGATGAGCATGCCGGTAAAATACGCTGGTAAGAATAAATGAAAGGGATACGGCCAGTGCCAGAATGACAAGCCATTCTTTGTTAAGCCATCCGGATTCTACGCTTAGTGCTGCGACTATCAGGCCAAATTCACTGAAATTACTCAAGGCTAAAGCAGATAGAAAGGAGGTGCGTCCACGTAGCTGCAGGCGCGTAAAAATCAGGAAAAACATCGCGAATTTAACCACAATTAAACAGGAAATAATGGCGGCCATCCCAAGCATGGGCCAAGTCGGTAGTGCAATAAAGCCAATAGAGAGGAAAAAGCCGATTAAAAAGAGATCCTTAAAACTAAGAAGTGACTTCGTCAGTTCGCTGGCTTTGGCATGATGGCTGAGTAAAACACCAAATAATAGAGCGCCTAAATCACCTTTAACCCCAACCAGCGTGAACAATTCGTATCCACCCAACGCCAGAAAAAATCCTGTTAGCGGCAGCATTTCACCGTGTCCTGCCCGATTGAGTAATGCGTCGAGAAATGGACGTATAAAAATAAGTCCGAATAAAGCTAGCGCCCAGATAGAAGGTGTTTTACCGGTCGCAAAAACCAGGAAAATAACGGCGGCAATATCCTGCATAACCAGCACGCCGATAGCGATCTGGCCGTGACGCGTTTTTATTTCACCACTTTCTTCCAGTAATTTAATAATGCATACGGTGCTGCTGAAGCTCAGTGCGAATCCGAGCAAAGCGGCTGTTTGAATATCCATATCTAAGAAAAAAGGGAAGGCAATAATCGAGAGCAGTATTGACAGTGATCCAAATAATAACGTCCACAGGCCCATGTGAGATAAGGTGCTTACCCATATTTCGCGTTTTAACAGGTCCTTCACGTGCAGTTTAAGGCCAATAGTAAACAGCATCAGCGTAATACCCAAATCGGCTAATGAGTCTAAAGATGCGGTAGGTTCAATGCCCATAAAATGTAAGGAAAATCCGGCAAAAAGAAAGCCTATTAGCGGAGGTAAAGAGAAGAACTTAACGGTTAAACCGCAGACAAAAGCAAATAAAATCCAGATAAAGTCCATAGCGTCCTACATTTTTTGATCAATGGGTTTGTGCAGCGTTGCACTATGATAAGATATTCCTTTTTAAATCATAGCTGTAACCACCAGATTATTATTACACTTTACGCTAATCGCTGGTGTATCAAGTGTTTTGAGGAATTAATATGTTTAAAAAGCTGAAATCTATATTTTCATCCAGCGAAGAACCACAAAAAGAGACGGCTGAGGTTGTTGATAGTCAGCAGGACGTTGTCGAATCCGAATCTATTCAAGCCGCGCCTATTAAATCTGAGCCTGTTAAATCCGAATCTGTTGAACCCACGCCGGGTCAGCCTGAAGCAGCAGGGCTTCAATCTGTAGAACCAGAGATTGTTAAGCCTGAGCCGGCTGATGAGCCTGCTTTTGTCGCAGAGTCTGTAAAAGTCGCAGAGCTTACAAAAGTTGATCTTGCGTCTGAGTCGATTGTTGGTACCCCTGAAAAAGAAACGCCGTCTGGCGAGCCAGAATCAGTTAAACAGGAACCGGTTCAGTTAGAGCCCGTTAAGCCCGATCCTGTTAAAGAAGAGCCGGCTAAAAAAGGTATGTTTGCTCGCATGAAAGCGGGCTTGAGTCGTACCAAAGCTAATTTGTCTGAAAAGCTGGGCAATCTGTTTCTGGGTAAAAAAGAAATTGATGATGAGTTACTTGAAGATATTGAAACACTGTTACTGACTGCCGATGTGGGCGTAGAAGCGACAACTGAGATTATCGGGCGGTTAACTGCCCGGGTTGAACGTAATCAGCTGGCGGATGCGCAGGCTTTGCATGAATCTTTAAAGCAGGAATTAGGTGGGCTGTTGGCTCAGGTCGAGCAACCGTTGGTAGTTGACCCGAAGAGCAAGCCTTACGTAATCCTCATGGTTGGTGTTAATGGCGTAGGAAAAACTACGACGATTGGTAAGCTGACGAAACGTTTTCAGAATGAAGGTAAATCGGTGATGCTGGCGGCGGGCGATACATTCCGTGCGGCTGCTGTTGAGCAATTGCAGGTGTGGGGTGATCGGAATAATGTTCCGGTTGTTGCGCAGCATACCGGTGCGGATTCCGCCTCTGTTGTGTTTGACGCACTGCAATCGGCCAAAACAAAGAATATTGATGTACTGATTGCTGACACAGCGGGCCGATTACAGAATAAAGATCATCTGATGCAGGAGCTTGAAAAAGTTGTCCGGGTGATGCGTAAAATGGATGGATCAGCACCACATGAAGTCATGCTGGTGCTGGACGCAGGCACCGGTCAGAACGCTATGAGCCAGGCGCGGGTCTTTAAAGATTCTGTTGGTGTCACCGGCATAGCATTGACTAAGCTCGATGGTACGGCAAAGGGTGGGATTATCTTCGCCATCGCAAAACAGTTACAACTACCCATCCGCTTTATCGGTGTGGGTGAACAGATTGATGATTTGCGTCCGTTTGTGGCTGAAGAGTTCGTTGCCGCCTTATTTGATTAATTTATTACCTTAAAAAGATAGCGTGCATGGATAAAATACAGCAAAGCTGTTCAGGTTGATTCTAGGGTAGATCAGTCGCACGTTAAAGTATTGGTATTGGCAAACAACTACTGTATATTCATCCATGCATTTTAACTGAATGAGAGAATAGCTTTGATTGGGCGACTGATAGGCGAGTTGATCGAAAAGCAGCCTCCACATCTTCTTGTAGATGTGCAGGGCGTGGGGTATGAAGTTGAAGCTTCAATGAATACTTTTTTCCGCCTGCCCGAAGTAGGTCAGCAGGTCCTACTGCATACCCATTTTGTGGTGCGCGAAGATGCGCAGCTACTGTATGGTTTTATTGATAAAAAAGAGAGAACCTTATTCAGGTCGCTCATTAAAGCGAATGGTGTCGGGCCAAAGCTTGCTATATCAATACTTTCCGGAATGACTACCAATGAGTTTATTGGTTGCCTGGTGCGTGAAGATTCTACAGCGCTAACGCGTATCCCTGGTGTAGGTAAAAAGACTGCAGAGCGTCTTATCGTAGAGTTAAAAGATAAGCTTCAACCTCTCCAGCAAGATGAGCCAGCTGATTTTCAGCTCACCGCAACAGATGTGCCCGATATGGCGCAGCACTTGGCAAGTTTTCGTGAAGAAGCAGAAAGTGCGCTGGTGTCTCTCGGCTACAAGCCGGCACATGCCGCTAAAGCCGTTTCGCAGGCTGAGCAGAAGCTGGGATCGAATGTCAGCATTGAAGAGCTGATTCGTTTGTCACTTAAATCAATGGTATCTGGCTAATTCAGTTACGAGGTATTCAAGAGTGATCGAAGCAGATCGTTTTATCTCATCCGTTAGTGCTCCGGTCGAGGAGCAGCATGATCGGGCGATACGTCCAAAAAGATTAGCCGATTATACAGGCCAGCCGGTCGTAAAAGAGCAGATGGAGATTTTTATCCATGCCGCGAGGCAGCGTAATGAAGCGTTAGATCATACCCTTATTTTTGGCCCTCCAGGATTAGGCAAGACTACATTGGCAAATATTATTGCTAATGAAATGGGTGGCAATATTAAAACCACTTCAGGTCCAATCATCGAAAAAGCCGGTGATCTGGCAGCGTTGCTAACCAACCTGGAAGCCGGTGATATTCTTTTTATCGATGAAATTCATCGTCTTAGTCCTAACGTAGAAGAAATATTATATCCGGCCATGGAAGATTATCAGCTGGATATTATGATTGGTGAAGGGCCTTCAGCTCGTTCCATTAAGCTGGACTTGCCACCCTTTACACTAGTGGGTGCTACGACACGCGCCGGTTCGCTTACATCACCACTACGAGACCGTTTTGGTATTGTGCAACGTCTTGAATTTTATAATATTGAAGATTTAACACAGATAGTTATGCGCTCAGCAAAATTGTCGGGTACTCACATTGATATTGAGGGAGCAAAGGAGGTTGCTAAGCGTAGTCGTGGAACCCCGCGCATCGCCAATCGGCTGTTACGTCGCGCACGTGACTACGCCGAAGTGAAAGGGAATGGAAAAATTACACAAGATGTGGCTAATCTGGCGTTGAATATGCTGAGTGTGGATGAGCGCGGTTTTGATCATATGGACCGTCGTTTACTGCTGGTTATGATTGAAAAATTCGGTGGGGGGCCTGTAGGTATTGATAGTCTCGCGGCCGCAATCAGTGAGGAGCGGGATACCATTGAAGATGTTCTTGAGCCTTACCTTATCCAGCAAGGCTATGTAATGAGAACGTCCAGAGGGCGGGTGGTTACTGATCATGCCTACCTTCATTTTGGAATCGATAAGCCTGATAAGGATCAATAAACCAGACAAAAAACAGGGGATTTATTGCGAAGTTATTTTGATGCTGAAGTTAGCGGTTTATGCTGCAGGTCTGGCATTAAACCAACTAACAAAAGGATAAAGGTCATGTCATCTTATTTATCTTCTGCGCAATTAAAATTGATTAAAGCTGAGCTTCTTGAACTATTGACTAGTCTTCGTGATGAAGTGGGTAGTGAGCTGGATGACCGGCAAGGTGAACGAGTTCACGAAGTGATGAAAGAAGCCCATGATAGCGGGGATGAGGCGACTGCCGAGTTAGAATCGACTATTTCACTTGCTCATATGTCACGTCACTTACAGGAAGTTGGAGAATGTCAGGCCGCTTTGCAGCGTTTGGAATACGGCACATACGGTTTGTGTGTTGATTGTGGCGAAGAGATTGAACTTAATCGATTGAAGGCTACGCCGGTTTCTTCTCGTTGCTTATCTTGCCAGTCTAAAGAAGAGCACGAACACCGCGAAAATCATCACGCGTCTATGTGATCGATTAACACTCTTTGTCTGTTAAATAATACTGGTCAAAAGTACTGATCAAAAGCCCAGATAAAGAGTGTTCAACAATAAATATTTATTTCATTTTATATGCCCATCTTGTATAAATCTGTGCGCCTGCTATTGTGGCGTCTCTGCGATTGATGCTTGCAAATATACACTCGGACTAAGCTTTGTAGTCTGAAGTTATGAACTTTGTAAGTACTTCGCACTCTCATGACGACATCTGCCGATCAGGCTTTATTAAGATGTAATTAAATCAATTTTTACAATTCCAACATAGCCAGACGAACTGGTGAATAAGTTGGTGCGGAGAAAATGCAGTGGTCGAACAGTTGTCGATCTGGAGTCTTGTTGCCAACGCTAGTGCTGTCGTTCAGGTGGTAATGGTTATTCTGGCGCTCGCATCTTTTATGTCTTGGGTAATGATTTTTCAGCGTTTCTCCTTTATTCGTAAAACGAGTAAGGAATTACGTGATTTTGAAGATCGTTTTTGGTCTGGTATAGATTTAGGGCAGTTATATCGAGAGATTACAGACGCTTCTGACACGCTTAGCGGGGCAGAAACTATATTCTGTGCAGGTATTAAAGAATACACGCGAATGACACAGCAGAAGCATTATGACCCCGATGCCGTGATGGATGGCGTTCAGCGCAGCATGCGTGTCGCGTTGGCCAGAGAAGAAGAGAAGCTGGACCATCATCTGCCGTTTTTAGCTACCGTTGGTTCAACTAGTCCGTATATTGGATTGTTTGGAACTGTGTGGGGGATTATGAATTCATTTCGTGGTTTGGCTAATGTTCATCAGGCTACGTTGGCATCGGTAGCGCCGGGTATTTCTGAAGCATTGGTTGCTACGGCGATCGGTCTCTTTGCTGCAATTCCGGCGGTCATTGCCTACAACCGTTTTTCTGCTAAATCAGAATGGCTAATGAATAATTATGACACCTTTGCCGATGAGTTCTCCAGCATACTGCACCGTCGTATTCATTCGCCGGGTTAATGGTGTAATACTATGATCAGACGGAAAAAGAATAAGCGTAAACTTAATGCCGAGATCAATGTGGTTCCCTACATTGATGTGATGATGGTGTTGTTGGTGATTTTTATGGTCACAGCACCGATGCTGACTCAAGGCGTTAATGTTGAGCTTCCTCAGACATCAGCGGAGCCCGTTGACGCTCAGGATCAGGAACCTATTATAGTGACCGTCGATAAAGAGGGACTCTATTATATTAATATCGGCGGCGATGAGATGGAAGCTGTGACCCCGGACGAAGTGGCATCACGGGTAGAAAAAATCATGAATATAAACCCAAAACAACTGCTGTTGGTAAGAGGGGATAAAGAAGTTAATTACGATAAGGTCGTGAGGTTGATGTCCCTGATGCAAGAGTCAGGTGTCAGCAGTATCGGTCTGGTAACTGAGTAGATTATTGCGTGGGTATAGCCAGTTACATTATTCCGGTTTTATGTGCTCTGATTCTGCACGGCGGTTTGTTATTGTTGCTGATTCCTCATTGGTTTCATCAGGAAGACCCCTATCGTAAACCGCCACAGTTCATTCAGGCGCAGATGATTGATTATAAAACGTTAAGCAATCAGGAAAGCCTGCAGAAACAATTCAAAGATGAGCAGCTTAAAAAGGCTGAAAAAGAAAAAAAACGTGTTGAAAACGAGCAACAGCGTAAGCTTGAAGAGACGAAAAAAGCGTTAGCTGAACAGCAGGATATTGACAAGCAGAAAGCGGCGCAGCAGAAACAAGAAACAGAAATAAAACAAAAAGTAGCCGAAGAACAAAAGCGCCAAGAAGCCGACGTTCAGAAGCTTATTAAAGCCAAAGAGCAGAAAGTCATTGAAAATGCTCGGAAAATAGCGGCTGAAAAAGAAGAAGATAAGAAAAAGGAAGATGCTAAAAAGAAGCTAGAAGCAGATAAGAAACGTAAAGCAGAAGAATCCCGGAAAGAAGATGCACGGAAAAAAGCTGTTGCCGCGGATAAAAAGCGCAAAGAGGACGACGCTAAGCGTAAGGAGAGCGAGCGCAAAGCAGCAGAAGAGAAAAAACGTTTGCAAGAAGATGCGCGTCTGAAGGCTGAAAATATAGCTAACCAAAAAGCGGCGGCCGCTGAACGGGCGGATAAAATGCGGAGCGAAATCAGTGGCTATATTCAAGCACTGATTGAAAAAAACTGGAGATATCCTAGTAACACACGTAATGGTATGTCAGCCAAAGTGTTAATACGCTTGTTTCCTTCAGGAGAAGTGGATAGCGTGGAAATTCTTCGCAGCAGTGGCGATGCAGCCTTTGATAAATCAACAGAACAAGCAGTATTAAGAATCGGGCGATTTACACGCGTATCAGAAGTTGATCCGCAGTTTTTTGAAAGAGAGTTACGCCGGGTTATAATCGAGTTTCGTCCAGAAGGGTTGAGGTGGTAAAACATGGTTAAGCAGTTACTCGCAGGGTTTGTATTACTACTGTCTACCTTGACAGTCCGTGCTGAATTGGTGGTTGAAGTTACGCAAGGTGTGGACGCTCCTTCGCCTGTTGCCATTGTTCCTTTCGATTGGAGTGGCAGTGCCTTAAGCGAAGATGTTGCTAAGATTGTTTCAGATGATCTTGGGCGTAGTGGGTTTTTTAAAATGATGCCGCGTGAAAATATGTTGAGTACACCGCATGAGCGGAGTCAGGTTTTTTTCCGTGATTGGCGTATTTCCAACAATGATTATATTGTCATAGGAAGGCTTATTCCTGCGGCTAATGGCCAGATAACAGCGACCATTGAGTTATACGATGTGCTCAAGGAGCAGTTGGTCTGGTCTGAAACAGTGAATGGCAACAGCAGCAATTTACGCGATGTTGCGCATTATATCGCTGATCAGGTGTTTCAGCAGCTTACCGGGATCAAAGGGGCTTTTTCCACCCGTATTGTGTACGTGACAGCAGAAATGTTAGGCAAAGATAAGTACCGGTACCGTTTACAAATGGCTGATTCCGATGGTGCGCGTCCGCGAACAATTCTGGAGTCGAAAGAACCCATTTTATCCCCAACCTGGTCAAAAGATGGCAGTAAACTCGCTTATGTTTCATTTGAAAGTACGCGTCCTTCTATCTATGTGCAGCATCTTGCAACAGGTCAGCGTCAGAGAATTCAATCGTTTAAAGGGCTGAACGGTGCGCCTGCCTGGTCTCCACAAGGCGATCGTCTTGCGTTGGTATTATCAAAAGACGGTAATCCGGAAATATACGTTTTGACACTGGCAACAGGGCAGTTAGACCGGTTAACACGCCATTACGGTATTGACACAGAGCCTACCTGGTCACCGGATGGTGAGTCTATCTTGTTCACGTCGGACCGCGGTGGCATGCCGCAGATATATTCTCTACATCTGCCAAGCAGAGATTTAAAGCGCTTAACGTTTGAAGGTAAGTATAATAGCCGCGGCCGTCTGACTCAGGATGGTCGTTTTTTGACGATGGTGCATCAGGATAGCGACGGTTTTCATATTGCCGTACAAGACCTGAAAAGTGGACGTGTCGATATTCTGACGAGTACTGGATTAGATGAGTCACCCACGATTGCACCAAACGGCAGCATAATACTCTATGCAACCAAAAAAGGGGGGCGTGGAGTTTTGGCAGGGGTCTCACTGGATGGACGAGTCCGGTTTACTATGCCAAATACTCAAGGAGATGTCAGGGAACCTGCCTGGTCTCCTTTCTTGCAGTAAAATTAAGCAACAATCATGTTATTTATATAATCCGCGGCTAAGGCCATATGTTTTTAATTAGGAGTTACCATGCGCGTTTCGAATGTTACAAAAGCAGTGTCTTTGGCTCTTTCTGTTGCCTGGATTGTTGGTTGTAGTTCACCAAGCACTCTTTCAGATGAAGATACCTCATCGTCTACTGCCGATGGCTCAGCTTCTACCTATGGAACGGGGTCAGGAAACGGTGTGAATGGATCGGGTGCTGGCGGGTCGGTTGATGTTGCCAATCTCCAGACAGTTTTCTATTTTGATTTTGATACTTCTTCTGTTCGCAATGACAGTATTGCTGATCTGGAAGCGCATGCGCAGTACCTGTCAATGAACCCTACTGCGGCCGTTCGTGTTGAAGGCCATGCTGATGAGCGCGGAACGCGTGAATACAACATGGCGTTGGGTGAGCGTCGCGCTAAAGCCGTAGAGCGTTTTCTGGCCGTTAACGGCGTAAGTGCCGGACAAGTTGAGTCCATCAGCTACGGTGAAGAAAAGCCAGCGATGATGGGGTCGGATGATAGTTCATTGTCTCAAAACCGTCGTGTTGAACTGAAATACGTATCGCGCTAATGAAGCCGACATTGATACAAAAAATATCGATCACCTTGGTGGCCACTGCATTTGCAGTGGCCATTCAGGCTGCTCAGGTCGTCCCTGTTATTGAAGTAAATCAGAATAATACGGCGAGTAATTATGCTCTTTCGCAAAACAGCGAATTAATTATCAGCCTTCAGCAATTGCAGGATGAGGTGCGTCAATTACGGGGGCAGGTTGAATCTCAGCAGTACAAGTTAACTCAAATGGAAACGGATCAGAAGGTGCGTTACCGGGACCTGGATCGGCGTATCAGTTTGTTAGTACAAAGCCAGATGCAGGGCGCTGATGGTGTAAGTCCGGCATCAGGGGAGGTTGCATTACCTACTGAGTCGGCTCTGCCATCCGAGCCTGCTGCTAAGCCCGTTGTAAAGGCTGAAACAGAGGTGTCAAAAGCAGAATCCGCTCCAAAACCGTCAGCACAGTCTTTAAATCTCAACGATCAGAAAGATTATCAGTCGGCGTTTGCGCTGGTTAGAGAGCGAGATTTTGATAGTGCTGCAGATAGCTTCGAACGTTTTTTGACAGATTACCCAGACAGTCCGCGGGTGCCGAATGCTTATTATTGGTTAGGTGAAATTTATCTGGCACAAGGTAATCATCAGCAGTCCGAAGAAGCTTTTTTGCGCGTTGCTGATCAATATAGTGATTCACGCAAAGCAGCGGATGCTTTATACAAACTGGGCATTCTCTATAAGCAGCAGGGTGATCTTGTAAAATCCATGTCTTATATGTCACGGGTGGCAAAAGAATATCCGGAAACTTCAGCGGCACGTTTGGCTGAAAGCGCGTTAAGTCAGTAATTGTTTTTTAAATACGAGTAGGAATTAAATTTATATGAGTAAGCCTGCCCCTAAGGCTGTCGTGCTTTTATCAGGTGGCCTTGATTCAGCAACCGCATTAGCGATGGCTAAGAAACAGGGTTTCCAATGTTTTGCATTAAGCTTTGATTATGGTCAGCGTTCACTGACCGAGCTAAATGCCGCACGGCGGATTGTAGAACAGATGGGAATCGCAGAGCACCGCGTTATTCGTCTTCATCTGGAAGACTTCGGTGGATCGGCGCTGACCGATCATACTATTGATGTCCCTGATCATGATACCGGCGGCATCCCCGTTACTTATGTTCCCGCACGTAATACCGTTTTCTTATCTCTCGCGCTGGGCTGGGCTGAAGTGTTAGAAGCCGATGCTATTTTCATTGGCGTTAATGCCGTTGATTATTCCGGTTATCCGGATTGTCGCCCAGAGTTTATTGATGCGTTCGAAAAAATGGCCAATTTAGCCACCAAAACAGGTATCTCTGGTCAAGGTATTAAAATTCATACTCCACTGATGAATATGACCAAGGCTGATATTATCCGTGAAGGACAATATTTAGGGGTCAGTTATGCTGATACCATTTCCTGCTATCAGGCAGACGATGATGGCCGTGCATGTGGTGTTTGCGATAGTTGCCGCTTGCGGGCACAAGGCTTCAAAGATGCCGGAGTTACGGATCCTACGCATTATATCAAGGTCTGAACTTTTTTATTGCGGCGAGTTTATCAGTCGATTAGCATCAATCGCGTGCGTCAAACAGCTTCTGAATTGAACAGCGTTAATAACACTGTGGCGTGAAAATGATTACGCCATAGTGTAATCTACTGTTTGATTTTATTATTTAACCTAATTTTCTACTGGCGATATCTGACTATGTTGAGTAAACAGGACATTTCGGATCGTATTCTGGTTCAGGAGCACTTTGCGCAGGAACATCTGCCAGGTGAAATGAGCCAGGTTGAAATCGACCGCTATAAATCACGTATTAAAGTACTGCTTAAAGAGAAGGACGCTTGCCTTGTCGCGCATTATTATACCGACGCAATCGTTCAGGAAATTACTGAAGAAACAGGTGGTTGCATCTCAGACTCCCTTGAGATGGCACGTTTCGGTACGGTGCGTCCCGAGCAGACACTGGTGGTTGCCGGGGTTCGTTTTATGGGTGAAACGGCAAAAATCCTGAATCCCGAAAAGCGCATTCTGATGCCAACACTAGAAGCAACGTGCTCTCTTGATATCGGCTGTCCTATTGATGAGTTCTCAAAGTTCTGTGACCAGCATCCTGACTACGAAGTCGTGGTGTATGCCAATACATCAGCGGCTGTTAAAGCCCGTGCAGACTGGGTTGTAACCTCCAGTATTGCCGTAAAAGTGGTTGAGCATTTAGAAGAGCAGGGTAAAAAGATTATTTGGGCACCTGATAAGCATCTAGGGGAATATGTACAAAAGCAAACCGGCATTGAAATGTTGATGTGGGATGGCTCTTGTATTGTTCACGAAGAGTTTAAAGCCAAAGGTATCCTGGAGCTCAAAAACGTTTATCCAGATGCGGCGATATTAGTACATCCTGAATCACCGGATGCGGTTGTCGAAATTGCAGATGTGGTTGGTTCTACAACGCAGTTAATCAAAGCGGCGGCTGAATTGCCTAATCAGACATTCATCGTTGCAACAGATCGCGGCATTTTCTATAAAATGCGTCAGGCGGCACCTGGTAAAACGTTTCTGGAAGCCCCTACAGGTGGCAGTGGGGCGACCTGTCGTAGCTGTGCTCATTGCCCGTGGATGGCGATGAATGGTCTGGAAAACATCATTTCGGCACTTGAAACCGGTGAAGGTGAAGTGCTCGTTGATGCATCATTGAGAGATGCCGCTCGACGCCCACTACAGCGTATGCTCGATTTTTCAGCTAGCTTGGCTAGTAAATAAGAATATTAATAAATAGCTAACTTATTTAGCCACTGAAAAATCATTAAATATTATTGCTCGTTCAGGACTCTCCTGAGTGAGCAATTTCTTGTAGCGGTCTCCCGATAGCTCTCTCCCGACAACACCCTCCTGATATAAGCAGATAGCTTCATGAATATAATCCAAACAATATTATAACTGTGATTAGTTTTACCCCGAGGTCTGTTAAGTTAAACAATAAAATGTGGATTGGTATGTCGGACTTTGTCAAGATTACTTTAAAATAATTTTTAACTAACTTAATATTATTTTTCGTTATAAAAAAGATGTTGTTTGCTGTGGGAGGTAAGGACATCATGACTAAAATATTAGTAATCAACGGGTCATATCGGTCAGATGGGATTACCGATCAAGCTATCAATGTTATGGTGCTGGCTTTGCGAGAGGCGAATGCTGATGTTGACGTTGTTTTATTACGGGAATATCCAATAGAGTTTTGCCTTAATTGCAGAGAGTGTACGCAGCAAAAGGGTAGCGTACCGGGTAAATGTGTACAGCAAGATGCAATGCAGGCTTTAGTCGATAAAATAGAGCGGGCAGATGCTTATATACTTGCTTCGCCGACTAATTTTGGATCGGTGACTGCAATTTTTAAACGATTTATGGAGCGGTTAGTCGTTTATGCTTATTGGCCATGGGGCCAGCATTCGCCTGATTTCAGGAAAAATAATGAGCCTAAGAAGAAAGCGCTATTAGTCTCTTCGTGCGCCGCGCCTGGCGTATTAGGCCGCTGGCTGTACGATACGCATAAACAGCTTAAAACAACGGCAAAAGTTGTGGGTGCCGAGACCGTCGGTACACTCTTTACGGGTTTTGTCTCACAGCGCTCTCAACCAATATTGCCGCCACAGATACAAAATAAAGCCAAGAGCTTAGTGGCGAAGCTTTTATAAGCTCTTTGAGTAAGCGCTTTAAATAAGTAGTTCATGAATTCTTTAAATTAACTTCTACGGAGCATACTTCTATGCCGGTTATCTCGTGGTTGTCACTGGCGTGGTGTTTAATCCCCGTTATCTTGATTTGCGGCGTCTACTTCTATTGGAATGGTAAACCGGCAGACATTTTGTTAGCCAGCGCACGTATGACGCTACAATTGATAGGCGTAGGCTATGTTCTGGTTGCATTATTCGGAAATCCTTCCCTCTGGCTAACCATAGGTGTTTTGGCGGTGATGATATCTGCTGCGGCATGGATTGCTATTCGCCCCGTTAATCATCATAAAGGTTTTCTGAAGCCTGCTTTTATTGCGTTAGGTGTGTCAGTCGCGCTGCATCTGTTAATTACCCTTAAGTTGGTTTTAGCGGTTGATGTTTGGTATGAGCCACGCGTAATTATACCGTTAGCAGGAATGTATTTTGCTAATACAATGAATGCAATCAGTTTGGCTGCCGAGCGGTATCATGCAGAATTACATGAAGGGAAGGATGAGAAAATAGCGCGTTTAAATGCTTTTCATGCGGCTATGATTCCTCAGATAAACGGGTTGTTAGCTGTTGGACTGGTTGCTTTGCCTGGAATGATGACTGGGCAAATTCTCTCGGGTGTTTCGCCTCTTATCGCAGTGCGTTATCAGATTATGATAATGACGATGATTCTCGGCACCAGTGGAATGGGAGCAGCCTTGATGCTTTGGTTGCTAGGTCGCAACTATCGCTACCGCAAGATTCCAATGATAACCGTAAAATAAAGGTGGGTAGCAGTAATAGCTTGCCGATTTGCTGTGTTATTCCTAAGGTTATATTCCTTTTGGGGTGGCGAACTCGTTTACACCGAAAAAGCTAATGCCAATGTAGGCCTTAAATATTTTTAAGCTCTACACTGAGGCTTCGTTTTGATTTGTCGCACATCTTAATAATACTTCTCTTGTATGCTGTGATAAGTAGTCATGGCATAAGGGGAATTAATATGGTTAAGCATTCGCGCGCTAAGATTTTTATTAAAGATATATTGAATCACACTCCTTTTGTGAAAGCGGTAGTGTTATTAGTGATTCTTTGGTTTTGCTTTTCTGCGGCGATGTTCTTTGCAGAAAGTGGGGCGCAGGGTTCTGGTATCACGACATTCGGTGAAGCTCTTTATTGGTCCGTCGCGGCATGTTCAACGGCGGGTATTGCCCCCGTGCCGGTATTAGGTATATCAAAACTTATCGGTGGTATCTGGATTATTGTAGGTTCGGCCCTCTTTTTTGGCACAATTGTCGCCACGATAACAACCTATTTTATGCGTCCTTTGCAGCGTCCGGATAAACAGATTATAGAGATTATTGAATATAACCTGGAACAGCTGGAGACGCTGTCTATTGAAGAGCTTGATTTGTTGAGGGAGACGGTTGAAGGTCTGATTTCTCATATGGAATATCTTAAAGAAAGGCATCCGACTAAAACAAAATAACCGGATAGTTTTGTATAGAACGTTTTATAAATCTTTTTTATGAACGTACTGCAATTTTTTTTGCATGATTCTACGTTTCATTTAGGGAGCTCTTCTCTGAACATCAGCAGATACGTTGAAAGAGATCAGCAAGGATGATCACAAGGGGTGCTGGCTACTGTAATATTATCGGTAAGCCATTGTTAAAAAATATAAGGACAATTATAAATGCCTGCAATAGAATTTCCTGCCGAACAAAAAGATGCCATTGTCCATAAAATCCAACGTTATTTTCTTGATGAGCTGGACCAGGAAGTGGGCCAGTTTGATGCGCAGTTTCTGCTCGACTTCTTTTCAAAAGAGATGGGGTCTTATTATTATAATCAAGGGCTGCATGATGCGCAGGCAGTGCTGGAAAAACAGTTAGAAACGATAGCCGACGCTATCTATGAGATTGAACAGCCCGTTACATTTACCCGCTAATAGGATTTGATAATGATTTTCTGAGATAATAAATCAGATGTATGTAGTCATAGCTGATGCCTTAGGTGTAATCTTTTGAAAATCAACAATAAATCACGTGTTCTTTTTGTATGTCTTGGCAATATATGTCGTTCCCCAACAGCGCATGGTGTTTTTGAAACGCTAGTAGCTCAGCAGGGTATGGCCGCTTTGATTGATGTTGATTCTGCTGGTACGGCGGCTTACCACGTAGGTAATTCTCCTGATGCGCGTTCTGTTAGTGCGGCGCAAGAGCGAGGTTATCAGCTTAATCATCTTCGTGCTCGTCAGGCAGTCCCTCAGGATTTTGCAGAATTTACGCATATCCTCGCGATGGATGAAGAAAATCTTAGTCACTTGAAGACCATCGCTCCGCCCGAATATCAGGGGCATCTGGGTTTGTTTATGGATTTTGCTCAATGTGTCGAGCGTGAAGTGCCTGATCCTTATTATGGGGGTAATACAGGTTTCGAGCAGGTGCTTGATCTGGTTGAGAATGCCTCTATGGGTCTGATTATTAAAATCCAACAAGAGCGGCGGTAATGGATATACAGCACAAATTACAATCCAATTTCGGATTGCAATCCAGTAATACGTTGAAATTTCCTGCCATAGCCGAATACTTTATCGCCGTAGCCAGCGAAGCTGAGTTGGTGTCTGCCGTTACCTATGCAAAGCAACATCATTTACCTATTAGAATTTTAGGCGGCGGCAGTAATGTACTAATGGCACCTCAAATTGATGGCCTTGTAATCCGTATCGATATTATGGGGCAGCGTGTGTTTGAATCGGGCGATTCCGTCAGTATTCTGTTAGGCGGCGGAGAAAATTGGCATGAGACTGTGCGTTGGAGTGTTGAGCGAGGTCTATCTGGCATCGAGTCAATGGCGCTCATTCCCGGGCGTGTTGGTGCATCACCCGTACAGAATATTGGTGCTTACGGCACAGAGCTGAAAGATGTTTTACGAACGGTTCGTGCTTATCATGTAACGAGTGGACGCTTTGTTGAATTATCTAATAGCGAGTGTCAGTTTGCTTACCGAGACAGCCTGTTTAAGCATTTTCCGGGAGAATATATTATTACGGAAGTAGAGCTTCAGCTGTTTCGCCAGCAAGATGCAAGCATCCGCTATGCTGCATTACAGAATTATTTTGATCAGCAACATATAACCCAACCGGGTGTTCAACAGGTGTTCGATGCCGTCTGTGCGGTACGTCGTAGTAAGCTTCCTGACCCTGAAATACTCGCTAATGCGGGAAGCTTTTTTAAAAACCCTGTCATTTCAGAGCAGCAGCATCAGTTTATTAAACAACAGTGGCCAAATCTTATAGCCTATCCCGATCGTCCGGGATTTATGAAGCTGGCAGCAGGCTGGTTAATTGATCAATGTGATTGGAAGGGTAAGGGAACAGCGAATGTGGGTGTTTACGATAAGCAGGCATTAGTGTTGGTGCATTTTGGTGGTGGTCAATTAACCGAGTTGCTGCAACTGGCGGGAGAGATACAGGCATCTGTGTATGTTGCGTTTGATGTGCAATTGGAAATTGAACCTCAGGCTTTTCCATTCAATTAACCTTTTAATTCAGAGAGTTGTTTACTATAGTCGACTTCTTAGAAAAATAATTATTGTATCGCTTTTAAAAAATAATAAAAAACGCGACGTTTATCGAACAGTCGTTGGGCCCTGGAGTACTGTAAGTGAAGAATCTTAAGATAAAACAGAAAATTCTGATTTTAACGATAGTCCCGTTGATGTTTACCGTTGCTGCTTTGATGGCTGTGTCGCTTTACCAGTTGCGTGTCATGGGTGTGCATGAAGTAGAACAGATACGCAGTACCATGATGGCATCTAAGCGCGAATCGCTTCTCAACTTTATGGCCATAACAGAGACGGCTATTCGTCCGATTTTAGAAGGCGTGTCAGATGGCTATGAAACGCAGGTCCGCGTTAAAACTTTATTGCGTTCAATATCTTACGGAGATGACGACGGATATATTTTTGCTTTTGACTATAACGGATTAACTGAAGTTCATCCTGCAAAACCAGAGCTGGAAGGCAAAAACCTAATTGACCTGACTGATGTGAATGGTGTGCGAGTCATCGCCGAACTGATTAATGCCGCCAAAAACGGCGGTGGTTATGTTAGCTATATGTGGGATAAGCCCTCAAAGGATCATGAAGTACCTAAACTGAGTTACGCTATAGCACTTAAAGAATTTGGTTGGATGCTGGGGACTGGATTCTATATTGATGATATAGACGATGCGGTGTTGTTAAAGCAACAGGAAGTGGATAAGGAAGAGCAAACAACAATCATCCTTTATCTGGTCATAGGTACGGCTATTTTATTGCTGATTATAATGGTTAACCTTTGGTTCTCTAATCGGGCTCTGGTTAAGCCTATTCGCGAATTGGCTGAGAGTGCTCGCCAAATGAGTTTGGGTAAAATGGATACTGTCATCACTGTCAATTCAAATGATGAAATCGGTGAACTGGCAGATGCCATTAGCCGAATGCAGAAAAGTTTGAAGGTTATCTTTAAAAAACTAAAACAAACATCTAGAGACTAACGGTTATCAGGTCTTTAATCGCCTTTTTGTCGTGATTAAAGGTAAGGTAACCTGCCTTTTTTATGACAAAATGTATTCGGAAAGGGCAAAAACTATGCTTAATACATTATCTTTGGTTCTTTAAGTCTCTTAACGGCTTTGTATATAATTATTTTGACCTCTTCAGGATGAGTGCATGAAAAGAAGTGTTTCTGACTTTTTAATCGCCATTGGCGTTTTTCTTGTTTCTTATCTGGTCGCTGCCATTTTAGCGCTTAATGAGTACTGGTTGACCTGGACGGCTGGCTATTCTTATCTTGGTGTTGATGAATTGCCTGTGGCGTTGTCGTTTTTTTCGTTGATGTTGGCGTGGTATGCCTGGCGACGCTGGCAGGAAGCGAGCATTAGTCATCAGCAGCTTTCAGAAACGATTGAACAGCTGAGGATTGAAGTGGAAGAGCGCAAGTTAGCGGTAGAGCATGCGCATGTGCTATCAGCTACTAAAAATGAGATTCTGGAAAACGAATATTTGCGTTCGAAAAAGCTCGAGCAGGTGCGACTCATGGGCGATTGTTTAGCGGCAGCAACGTCACTGAAAGAATTGCAAGAAATATCCGTGACCTATTTGAAAAATATAATTCTTGATCATACAGTGTCGGTTCTTTTCGCTGATAAGGCATTTAAAAATTGGACGTTAGTAGGTGCGTGGGGAGTACATGAAGACAAAGTCTATACGCAAGTGTCTCTTAAAGATTGTCAGGTACTAAGGCAAAGCAAGGCCTATATCGAGTCCTCTAATACTCAGAGTATGCTCTGTGGTAATGCTAACCTGACCTCCATTAAAAGTGTCGCCTGTTATCCTATAGCATGTCATGAAATGCAGTTTGGCGTGTTGCATATTCGTTCAGAGAAACTCACTGAATCGTTATTATCCAGTGAAGATGAAGAGATGATTGTCGCGGTATGCAATACGATAGGTCTGCATTTTTATAATGCTCAGCTACGCGCCGAATTGAGTCTGGCGTCTAATAGAGATGAGTTGACCGGGTTGCTTAATCGCAGAGGGCTTGGGAATACGCTTAAACGAGAGATAAAAGCTTCCGAGCTACAAGGTTATGAAGTCACGGTGGCGATGATCGATATTGATCATTTTAAAAAATATAATGACTCATTTGGCCATCAGGAAGGTGATAAAGCGCTGAGATTTGTAGCAGAAACATTGGCTCAGAATATGCGTGCGCGCGATGTTGTTGCCCGATATGGCGGTGAAGAGTTTATTCTTGTGCTGCCTAATACAAGTAAGATTGAAGCCTATAAAAAGTTGAAAATGGTGATTGCAAAAGTAGCGGAAGATTCGCATAACAGTCCTGATTGTAAGCGGGTTATTACCTTGTCGGTGGGAATTGCCACCTGCCCGCAGGATCATGAAAATGAAGAAATGCTTATAAAGTCGGCGGATTTGGCGCTCTATGCCGCTAAAAAGCGTGGTCGAAATTGTGTTATCGCTTATAAAGCGCCTTCTCCAGTAAAACATGATCCAGCCAAAAGTCATCCAGTCAAAAAAAGCCCTGCAGAAAATAGCTCTGCAAAAACGATCCCTACACGACAGGTTGAATAACCGCAGAGCCCGCCTTATCCATGATTTTATATATTGCTGAAAAACCAAGTTTAGGACGTGCTATTGCCGAGGTGTTACCAAAGCCTCATAAAAAGGGTGATGGTTGTATCTATGTAGGTAATGGCGACGTGGTCAGTTGGTGCATCGGGCATTTACTAGAGCAAGCTCAGCCAGAAGTCTATAATCCCGTCTTTAAAAAATGGGCTGTTGAGCATTTACCGATTATTCCTGATGTGTGGAAGCTTGAAGTTAAAGCAAAAACGAGAAAGCAGTTTACTATTTTAAAAAAGCTGATAAAACAAGCTGATATGCTGGTTAACGTTGGCGATCCGGATCGTGAGGGGCAGATTTTAGTCGATGAAGTGATTAGTTTCAGTGGCGTATCTAAAACTAAGCGTGAATTAGTGAAGCGTTGTTTGATCAGTGACTTGAACGCAAGTGCTGTAAAAAAGTCGCTTAATTCGCTAAGAAATAATACGGATTTTATTCCTTTGGCAACATCGGCCTTAGCGCGCGCCAGAGCAGATTGGTTGTATGGTATCAATATGACACGACTGTGCACCCTGCAAGGGCAGAAATCGGGTTTTAAGGGTGTTTTGTCGATAGGAAGGGTGCAAACCCCTTTATTGGGTCTTGTCGTGCATAGGGATATGGAAATAGACGGTTTCGTTAGTAAGCCATTCTATGAAGTGTTTGTAACCCTTAAAACATCGAAAGGCGCGTTTTATAAAGCAAAATGGAGCCCTAGTGAGGCGTGTGACTCCTACATGGACGAAGAAGGCCGTGTGTTGTCCAGAAAACTGGCAGAAAATGTTATTGCCCGTGTCACTAATCAAAATGGCGTTATTACTAAGGTCCAGCAAAGCAAGAAAAAGCAGGCAGCTCCCTTGCCCTATAATTTATCGTCACTACAAATTGATGCGGCAAAACGCTATGGGCTGAGCGCTAAACAAGTATTAGATATCTGTCAGGGACTGTACGAAAAGCATAAATTGATTACCTATCCTCGTTCCGATTGTCGCTATTTGCCCCTTGGTCATCATAGTGAAGCGAATCGCGTGACAGCGTCCATTGCCAGTACATGTAGTAACTTAAGCAGCGCTGTTACGCAAGCTGATCTGAATATAAAAAGCAAAGCGTGGAATGACGCTAAAATCAGTGCGCATCATGCCATTATACCCACCTCAAAAACGATGCTTGGCAGCCGTTTATCGCCAGGTGAGGCGCATGTGTACGAATTGGTGGCGAGGCAGTATTTAATTCAGTTTTACCCACCATTTGAGTATCTGGATAAGCAAATTGATACAGAAGTCGAAGGTGGATTATTTATTGCCAAGCAAAAAGATGTGTTGGCTCAGGGGTGGAAAGCACTGTTTCCTCAAAGCAAGAAGGGGGGTGATGACGCTTCACGGGCCAGTAATGAAGGGTTTTCTGACGTAACACTTCCAGAGGTTCAGCAAGGTGACGTCGTTCTGTGTACAGAAGCACTGTTAGCTGAAAAGCAAACCAGTCCACCTAAATACTTTACTGATGCAACACTACTGGCCGCAATGACCGGAATTGCACGCTATGTGCAGGATCCTGCAATTAAAAAAGTATTAAGAGATACTGATGGGCTCGGAACAGAAGCCACACGAGCCGGAATTATTGAGCTGCTTTTCACCCGACAATTTTTAGCACGTACTGGTAAAGATATCAGAGCAACAGAGGTCGGGAGAGAGCTGATAACCAGCTTGCCTGAAAATATGGCGCACCCTGATATGACAGCGCATTGGGAAGCACAGCTAGAAGCCATCAGCCAACGTGAAATGAAGTACAGCAGTTTTATGGAACCGATGACACAGAGTCTGCAACAGTTAATTGAAGAGGTCCGTTCTGTTCGATTTCAGGGGCTGCAGGGTAAAGGTAAAGCGCCGGCAAGATCCCGTCGGAAAAGGAAAACGGTATGACTGTCGTGGTAGATACATTTGTAGCGCCTGTTTGCCATGAGCAGATTGAAATTCTGTATCAGGATGAGCACATATTGTTAATCAATAAGCCCAGCGGGTTATTGAGTTTGTCAGGCAAGAATCCTTTGAATAAAGACTCCGTGCATTTCCGTTTGGTACAAGAGTTTCCAACGGCAACGATGGCGCATCGTCTGGATTTTGGCACGTCGGGCATTATGGTGCTGGCGCTTAGTAAGTCGGTAAATGCGCATCTTACAAAGCAGTTTCAGGGTCGTGCGGTGGTGAAAACGTATCTGAGTGTACTGGATGGTCATCTGGAATGTGATCAAGGCACAATTGATGCGCCGATAGCAAAAGACCCTCCAAACTTTCCACTTCAAAAAATTTGTTATCATAGTGGTAAGCAGGCGTTAAGTGATTATAAAGTGTTATCGCGTTCGTTTGATCCGCTACGTTGTCGCGTATTATTTTCGCCGCAGACAGGTCGCACACATCAATTACGTATTCATAGTCGTGAAGTAGGGCATTCTATTTTAGGCTGTGACCTTTATGGCACAGAAAGAACGCAAGGGATGGCTAATCGCTTATTATTGCATGCGTTTACGCTGGAATTTGAACACCCTATTACTGGCGAGAAAGTTATGGGGAGATGTGCTTGTCCATTCTGATTATGAATGGATCTGAAATTATTTTAAAAAATTATCGAGAGATTCAGACAAGGCGCCTCCATGAGATACTTTGCGGGGTTGTATGTCGTCAATTTGCGGTTGAATACGGTCAAGGACCGGTTGTTTTTTTTGCTGTGATACCATAGCGCGAACAATCACTGCTTTGGCGTGTTTCAGGTGGGATAACGCGGTTAGTTTTTCGTCTGAATTCAGAAATGAATGTGCTTGATGAATGTGAGCTTCGGCAACGACTGAAATATTCAGCCAATATAATTCTTCACCATAGTTTTTAGCTAATAGTGGAGAGAGTTTGTTCTTCTTCACCATTTGGCTGAGCAGTTTTTCGGTAAAATTGATATAAATCTGGAAACGTTTCAAATCCTTGTCGCTACTGAACGCGCCTTGCCCGGGCACGGTTCTGTCGGCGGTCTCTTTCTGGTTATTTACCTGCGTCATTAAATCTGAATCGGGTGCTAACGTGCTAATCTCTTCAATCAGGATCATTGCATGCTGGTTGAGTTTGTCTAATATATCTGGTTTGCAGCCTGCCGCTTTCAGCATTGCGATGGCGTCGAGAGTATAAAATGCTTGAGTGCGCAGCCAGATCAGTCGGGAGCTTTTGACAGACGTATTGTGCTCTTTTTGTGAGATAAAATGGTTGATGCCCAGCGCAATAGCGCCGATAAGAGCTATGATGACTATATAAATAAGGTTATCTTGTGACATGCTAAGTAACTGCCTCGTTAAGTCTATGAATTATATAGTCTGAATGTCGCATTGATAAGCCCGAGTTCGATGTTATTTTTAATAGATTAATTATAGCGCTTATTAGTTTTTTTAGTCGACTTGCTTGACCCGCGTAGTGTTAGCACTTATATATGCTCGCTATTTTTTATTGTGCTTTATCTACCCGAGGATAGTTACCCTATGGGAAAGTCGCTCGTTATTGTTGAGTCACCCGCAAAAGCTAAGACTATTAATAAATATCTTGGCAGTGAATTTATTGTTAAATCAAGCGTAGGTCACATCCGTGATTTGCCTACGAGCGGTAGTGCCCAGAAATCAGATCCTAAAGCGCGTGCTAAACAAGCGGCTCTTACACGTAAAATGCCCCCTGAAGAAAAAGCCGTTTATAAATTAAAGAAATCTAAAGAGCAGTTAGTGGCGCGCATGGGCGTTAATCCTGAAAAAGGATGGGAGGCTCATTACGAAATTCTGCCGGGCAAGGAAAAGGTGGTCGATGAGTTACGCCGTTTAGCTAAAGATGCCGACATCATCTATCTCGCAACCGATTTGGATAGAGAGGGTGAAGCGATTGCATGGCACCTCAGAGAAGCTATTGGCGGCGATGATGATCGGTATCGTCGGGTAGTTTTTAATGAAATTACTAAAAAAGCCATTACCAGTGCTTTTGAGTCACCCGGCACGCTCGACATGAATCATGTTAACGCTCAGCAAGCACGGCGTTTCTTAGATCGTGTTGTCGGCTACATGCTTTCGCCTCTGTTATGGGAGAAAGTGGCGCGTGGGCTTTCTGCAGGTAGGGTTCAGTCAGTTGCTGTACGCTTGGTTGTCGAACGGGAAAAAGAAATTCGTGCATTTATTCCTGATGAGTATTGGGAAGTACACGCCGATACGGCTACTGCTGCACAAGAAGCGCTGCGGTTGCAGGTAGCTCGTGTTGGAGGCAACGCTTTTCGTCCGACATCTGAGTCAGAAACTAAAGCGCATCTGGATGCGCTCAGCGCTGCTGAATTTAAGGTGCTGAGCAGGGAAGACCGGGCGACAAGCAGTAAGCCTTCTGCTCCATTTATAACCTCTACATTACAGCAAGCGGCGAGTACGCGGCTGAGTTTTGGGGTTAAGAAAACTATGATGATGGCGCAGCGTCTTTACGAAGCGGGTTACATTACCTATATGCGAACCGACTCGACCAATTTAGGTGCTGAAGCTGTTGAAAGTTGCCGTGAGTATATTGGTGACAATTTCGGTAGTAAGTACTTGCCTGAAGAAGCCGTTCGCTATTCAAGTAAAGAGGGCGCGCAGGAAGCGCATGAGGCTATACGGCCTACCGATGTGAATCTGGAAACAGCCTCGTTGTCAGGAATGGAGCGTGATGCTGAGCGTTTATATGAGTTGATCAGACGCCAGTTTCTTGCGTGTCAGATGATGCCGGCACTGTATACCAGTTCGCGTATAACGGTGAAAGCGGGGGACTTTGAATTAACCACAAAAGGACGTATTTTACGTTTTGATGGTTATACCCGCGTCATGCAAGCGAAAGCCAAGAATGATGAAGACATTATTTTGCCTGATGTGAAAAAAGGTGAAGTGTTGGTGATGAGCGCATTGGAGCCTAAGCAGCATTTTACAAAACCGACTGCTCGATTTACTGAAGCCAGTCTTGTAAAAGAGCTTGAAAAGCAGGGTATTGGCCGGCCATCCACCTACGCATCGATTATATCTACCATACAGGATCGAGGTTATGTAGAGATTCAGAACAGACGCTTCTATGCCTGCAAAATGGGCGATATTGTGGTTGAGCGTTTGGCCGAAAACTTCACCGATTTGATGGATTACAGTTTCACGGCACGTATGGAAGATGCCTTAGATGAAATAGCGCAGGGAGAAGCCGAGTGGAAGGTGCTGCTTGATCGATTCTATAGTGGTTTTACCCGCAAGCTTGAAGAGGCGCAGGATCCTGACACAGGCATGCGGCCGAATTCTCCAACAGAAACGAATATCCCGTGCCCTGATTGTGGCCGTCATATGATGATCCGTACGGGCAGTACAGGTGTATTCCTCGGCTGTTCTGGTTATAGTTTGCCTCCAAAGGAGCGCTGTAAGGCAACGATCAATCTCACACCCGGTGATGAAGTTGTTAGTGTTGATGGCGATGAAGAAGAAGAATCCCGGATATTACGAAATAAACATCGTTGTAGTATCTGTGATAGCGCCATGGATAGTTATCTGGTTGATCAGCATCGCAAACTGCATGTGTGTGGTAATAATCCGGATTGCCCTGGCTATGAAGTCGAAGAGGGAAGTTATCGCCTCAAGGGGTATGAAGGTCCGTCGTTAGAGTGCGATAAGTGCGGCGAAGAAATGCAGCTCAAAACAGGACGATTCGGCAAGTTCTTTGGCTGTACTAATAGTGAGTGCAAAAATACGCGTAAACTGTTGAAAAGTGGAGAAGCCGCGCCACCTAAAATGGACCCAGTGCCTATGCCTGAACTGGTTTGCCAAAAGGTTGAGGATACTTATATTCTTCGCGATGGTGCGTCGGGTTTGTTCCTTGCTGCGAGTCAGTTTCCACGTAACCGTGAGACAAGAGCGCCTAAAGTGCTGGAATTGTTGCCACATCAGGCTGAAATTGATCCTAAGTACAGTTTTCTTTTCAGTGCGCCGACACGTGATAATGAAGGGCGTGAGACTATTGTTCGCTACAGTCGTAAGACAAAGGAGCAATATGTGATGACTGAGGCGGATGCTAAAGCGACAGGATGGCGTGCGTTTTATCAAAATGGTGCGTGGGTCATTGAAGAGCCAAAAACTAAAAAGAAATAATATTACGTATTTATCTATACAATTATTAATGTAGTTATTTATGTAGTCATTCTATAGAGGCGTTGTATGAGTAATATATATCTGGTCAGGACGAATCAGAAAATAAACTTCGCACGTATCCATCTGGATGCATTGACTGAGGCGCAGGGTTCAACAGGGTGGAGTAAGCATGCCATGATTGAATCGTACAATGAATCGGTTCTGTTTCATCTGGCTTCAGCATACAGCTCTTTTTTGCGTGAAGTAGCAGAAAAGTACCGTTTTGCTACGAATGTAATTGATAGTCTGGCCGATTTGGAATCGTTACTGGATGCTTCAGGGCAGGAATCGCCTGAAAGATCTGAGTTGGCGGCGCTTGAGCAGAACGATGCTAGTTGGTTGCATAAAATGCTGGCGGCTTACCACGCGTGCTGGCAGGCCGCTGATAATCACTCTGTTGTAGCAAGTGATCAAGTGAGTGTTTCAGAAATACATGTTCTGCAGATAAATCCTGATCACGCAGAAGACGGGGATATCTTGGCGGAATATCGTCATTGGCTGAATGAGTTCCGCTCGCTTGTCGAGCGTTTACGGTCGGATATGCAAGAGTGGTAGATGATAAGAAAAGCAAGCATCAGACGGTACTTGAAATTATAAAGCTGCCATCGGGCGAATACGCGATGCGTAAAGCGGGCGATGATGATCCATTAATTACGGTAAGCCTGTCACAGCAGGTTAAAGATAATCTGCATGATAAATCAGAAGAGTTGGCACGTATGATTCTGGTCGCGGGTGCGCAGATGATGTCCGATTTGTCGTTACAATCAGCGAAGGATTCAGGTTCTAAAAAACCAGTCATTCATTAGTTTCTTGTTTGTAGACTTTATTTAAAAGTTTGCAGGCTTTTTTTGCTCGTTCGTAGGTTTTGCCTAATAGTTCATATGCTGCACTTGATTATTCATAGCCTTAATTATGGATGATATTGAATAATGATCGTATTGCCGGGTGACTCAGTGATGGCGCCTTCTTATAAGGATGCCGTTGCTGGAGCCCTGTTGTGCCGATTGCTCCAGACTTTTGATCTCATGTTCAGAAATTTCGTCCGCCCAGCTTATTACCGCATGGCATGTTCCTGCGCTTAGCGCTTTTTTGGCCAGTTGTAGTACTGAATGATGCTCGTCAGGATAAAGTAAAATAACCTTTTTAAGATCAATCCCGGCATCTAATAACAGTGATCTCGGGAGGTGTAACGGAGGCGATATCCAGGCAAACCACCGATTTTCGTAACTTAACTGAGCAAGTAGCGGCATGAGTAGTGGCATGTCATTCAAATCACCACTTTGAGTTACAATTTCGGTGATTTTCCCGTAACCCGTTTTTGGAGTAGGCGCTTTTAAATGAATTTTATTACATGTCGATTCAGGCTGCAGCGACATGCGCGCTTTGATATATGGGCTACGGACGTACATTAGAGTTCTCCTCCCTGTCTGATGACGCCAACACCTAATCCTTCGATTGATAATTCTTGCTGCCTTAAATCGATTTCAATCGGAGAAAATTCGCTATTTTCTGCCATCAGATAGACCATGTGGCCTTCTTTTTTAAAGCGTTTTACGGTGACTTCATCGTCAATTCTGGCAACAACTACTTGTCCGTTTTGCGCTTCAGCACACTGGTGAACAGCCAATAGATCGCCATCCATTATGCCGATATCTTTCATGCTGGTTCCGTGTACCCGAAGCAGATAGTTAGCAGCGGGATGAAAGAAGTCGGCGGAAATAGTGCAATGCTCTTCAATATGTTCTTGTGCCAAAATAGGAGAGCCGGCGGCTACGCGACCAATAACGGGTATGCCTTCGGATACGTGTTCTGGTTCCGGTAAGCGAATGCCGCGCGAGGTTCCGGGGATTATTTGTATTGCGCCTTTCCGGGCTAATGCTTTGAGATGTTCTTCTGCTGCATTAGCTGATTTAAAACCTAGTGCGGTAGCAATTTCTGCACGTGTAGGAGGATATCCGGTTGCATCTATATGCCCGCGAATACATTCGAGTACTTCTTCTTGGCGTTTAGTTAGCTTCATCATCGTTCCTGTGTATTTATACAGTACTTGGGATTATATACAGCACGGATGTGAAGTAAAGTAATTTTCTGTTTATATATCCAGTATCTTGGTATGATCCACGGCAAATGTTAATCAGGTGATTTGTCTTGCTCAGCGATGCTCTCAAAAATTCTATTCAGGCTACGTATCGTCGGTTTTTAGCGGATCATGCTATGAAGCCACGCTATGGCCAGAAGATGATGATTGCGCATATTGCGCGCACACTGGGTGGAATCGAGACGGATGACAAGGGCGAGCGAGCGAGTGGGAATCACTTGTGTGTGATTGAAGCGGGTACAGGTACCGGCAAAACCATGGCTTATTTGCTGAGTGCTATCCCCATCGCCAAATCACAATCTAAATCGCTGGTAATTTCTACTGCCACCGTTGCTCTTCAGGAGCAATTGCTCAATAAGGATCTGCCCGAGGTTGCACGGTTATTGGATGAACCGGTTCGGTTTGTGCTGGCTAAGGGTCGTGGTCGTTATTTCTGTATCTCTCAGGCTGAAAAATTACTGGAGTCGCAACATCAAACTGGCCAGATTGCGCTATATGAAGATGAGATCGAACATCGTCTTGATCCGGCTGCATTGGATTTTTATCAAGTTCTTTTGGGTAAATTTGCAGCAGGTGAGTGGGATGGTGATCGTGATAGTTTGGCAGAAGAGATCGAGTCAACGCGTTGGGCTCCGTTAACCAGTGATCACACACGTTGCACTAACAGGCGTTGCAGCAATTTTTCGGTTTGCCCCTTTTATAAGTCGCGTGACTCAATGGATAAAGCGGATATCGTTGTAGCTAATCATGACTTAGTGTTGGCTGACTTATCGTTGGGCGGTGGAGCAATTCTTCCTGAACCTGCGAATACCATTTATATTTTTGATGAGGCGCATCACCTCTCATCAAAGGCGACTGGCCATTTTGCCTATAGTATGCGGGTTAAAGGCACGCAACGCTGGTTGAAATCTTCTGTTAAACAGCTTGAACACATGTTGGATGAGTGCGAGAACAATGCTGTTTTAGCGCAGTATGTTGAAAGAATGACACCGGCACGGCTGGATATAGACACGGCACTGGAACAATTACAAGCTAACCTGCGACTCATGCTCTTTGACGGCCTGCAGCGACCCGCATCCGAACGCTACCGATTTCCTAAGGGGGTGTTGCCCGAGACGTTGATACATTCTGCTATTGAGATTGCAGCCGCTTCAGAAAAATGGATGTTAAAAGCAGAACAGATAGTCGATGTTCTAAAAGAAGCATTAGATGGCGGAATTCCGGAAATTAATCGTGAGGTGGCTGAGCGTTGGTATCCACGCATGGGTTTGATGTGGATGCGGGCACAGTCACTTCATTCTCTCAATAAAAGCTATGCACTGCCCGACACTGAGGGTGTTGCGCCTACCGCTCGTTGGATCAATTTAGTTGATGCCAGTGATGGGGTTGATTTCGAATGTCGGAGTAGCCCTGTATCAGCGGCGGATACACTAGATGAACATCTGTGGAAAAGTTGTTTCGGTGCTGTGCTTACATCGGCTACCATGACAGCATTAGGCCACTTTAACCGCTTGATCGATGAGCTGGGTTTGCCACATGATGTATTATGTGAGCGTTTACCAAGCCCGTTTGATTACCCGAAGGCGGCCGTTTTATCTGTACCTAAAATGCTGTCAGATCCTGGTAAGCCTGAAGAGCATACACAGGAAGTGATCAGTTATTTGAATGAAAACCTGTTAGACGCCACGGCAACACTTGTATTGTTTAGTTCATGGCGGCAGATGTTTGCGGTGCTGGAAAAGCTTGATAGTAAGATTCGAAGTAGAGTGTTAGCGCAGGGTGACCTGACAAAAAACGAAATTATCAGAAAGCATAAAGAAGTTATTGATGCAGAGAATGCCAGTATTATTTTTGGTTTGGCTTCTTTTGCAGAGGGTGTCGATCTGCCAGGCAAATACCTGATGGAAGTGATTATTACCAAATTGCCTTTTGGTGTGCCCGATGATCCGGTTGATGCAACAATGGCTGAGTGGATAGAGCAGCGGGGTGGAAACGCTTTTATGGAGTGGACCGTCCCAGAAGCATCGATGCGCTTAACTCAGGCAACAGGCCGACTACTGCGTACTGAACAAGACAGTGGTCGGGTTATTTTATTAGATAGACGTGTAGTAACGCGCCGTTATGGCCGGCAATTGCTGGACGCGTTGCCTCCATTTCGTCGCGAAATCAGTTAACAAGTGAGTATGACATTGGAAGAATTTAATCCGAGTAATTCTAGCGAGACGACAAACGTTAATAATGCTGCCGAGAATAAAGGTGAGCGTAAAGACAAACGTCGGCCTGCTGGTCGTTCTCGAAAAACAGTTCAGGATAGCGGTTGGGTGCCAAACGATTCTGCCGTTGCTGTATCAGAAGGGAAAAAGCGTTTTCATGATTTTTCGTTACCTGATCAGTTAATGCATGCGATCCATGATCTGGGTTTTGAGTATTGTACGCCGATTCAGGCGGATACTATTAAGCCGGCTTTGGCGGGTAAAGATATTATCGGTAAGGCGCAAACTGGTACCGGTAAAACCGCCGCTTTTTTAGTGGGTATTATAACTGACCTGTTAGATTTTCAGCTGGAAGATAAGCAACGTCAGGGAGAGCCACGCGCACTTATCATTGCGCCAACGCGCGAACTGGCTTTGCAGATTGCAGCAGATGCGGTTTTGCTTTGTAAATACACCGATATCAATGTGGTTTCAATTGTCGGTGGTATGGATTATGAGAAGCAGCGTAAGGAACTAAAAGCAGGTCCTGTCGGTATTCTCGTAGCAACACCAGGACGCTTAATTGATTTTGTGCGCTCTAAAGAAGTGGACCTGCATAACGTCGAAGTGCTGGTGCTGGATGAAGCGGACAGAATGCTGAGCATGGGGTTTATTCCCGATGTCAGAACGATTATCCGCAATACTCCACGCAAAGGGGAAGAGCGTCAGACGTTGTTGTACAGTGCGACGTTTACCGATGATGTTATGAATTTGGCGCGTCAATGGACACATGAGCCTGTTCAGATAGAGATTGAAGCTGAACGCCGTTCAACGGATAACATCAGTCAGAAAGTTTTTCTGGTGGCCAGTAAGGAGAAATACAGACTGTTACGTAACTACATCCGTATCAATAATATTGAGCGCGTTATTGTATTTGGTAATCGACGTCATGAAACCCGTGATCTTGCTGAAAGGTTGAAGCGTGATGGTGTCAAAGCCGCGCTAATGTCAGGTGAGATACCACAGCACAAGCGTGTAAAAACACTCGAAGACTTTAAAAGTGGCAAGATCGAAGTGTTAGTCGCGACCGATGTTGCCGGGCGTGGTATTCATATTGATGGTGTTACGCATGTAGTCAATTATCAGTTGCCGGAAGATGCCGAGGATTACGTTCACCGTATCGGTCGTACCGGTCGTGCAGGGGCTACGGGTACTTCTATCTGCTTCGCCTGTGAAAATGACTCCTTTATGATTCCTGAAATAGAAGCGGAGACAGGCGTTAAGTTGGAATGTATTCACCCAACTGAAGAGTTGTTGGCCGATCCGGATGCTGTCGTTAAAGTCCAATCACCGGCACCGGCACCGGCACCGGTTCTGGTTGAGCCTGTTGTTGACGCTGAAGCTGAGCCTGTTGTTGAAGTCGAACCTGTTGTTGAAATAGCACAAGTCGAAACGGAACAAGTTGACGTTGATCCGGTAAAAGCTGAGCAGGTCAATAGCGCCGAGGTAGCAGATGATATTGCCTCAACAGAGTCGGCTAAGCAGACAGTAGAAGCCGAAGCGGTTGTTGCTGATGGTCAGGCTGAATCTGTTGTGGTTGACGTGTTAGTCGACACCGTGGAGAAGGAACCTGAAAATGTTTCGGATATCGTATTAGAGACTGTTTCTGACGTTGTACTTGTAGAAGTGCCTGTAGAGGTTTCAGGCGACGTTGCTGAGGCTTTGCCTGTTGTTGAGCATAGTTCAGAAGAACTGGCGACTGATTCGATTGTCGATTCGGCTGAAGAGGTTACCAAAGAGATTACTAAAGAGGTAGCTGAAGCAGAGGACTCTGCAGTCAATGACACTGATGTGAAAACTCATGAAGGTGTCTGAAGATCGGCATAAAACGCGTTTAATTGCACGGATATTAGCGATTGTAATTAGCGCGTTGTTTGCTGTTTTTGCTGTGGCTGGTTTTCAACGAACAGGAGACGTAACACAATTGTTGCTTTTCCTGGCGGTATCGGTAGTGTCTTATAGCTTTATTATCTTTATATTTAAAGGTATCGATAGGCTGTTGGATAGTATCGTTGATCAGCATAAGAACGATGAATAAACTGTGATAAGGGTTTTAACATGAAAGCAGTGCAGCAGAAAGTTGCGGTGTTAGGTGGTGGTAGTTTTGGCACTGTGATCGCTAATATCATGGCTGAAAAGGGGATTCAGGTTTCGCAGTGGATGCGTAATGCTGCAAGAGCCGAAGAGATTAACCGGCTGCATGTTAACTCTCGTTATCTGCCTGATTACCCGCTGTCTGAATCGCTTTGCGCAACAACCGATATTGAGATGGCTCTTAAGGATGCGTGCTTGGTATTTGTATCCATACCGAGTCAGAGTTTTCGTTCTGTTGTGCAGTTGGCAAAGCCTTTCATGCCGGCGGGTCAGCGGGTTATCAGTACCACTAAAGGTATCGAGGGAGAGTCCTTTAGCTTGATGAGTCAGATTCTTAAGGATGAATTACCCGATGCCAAGGTTGGCGTCTTGAGTGGGCCGAATTTAGCCAAAGAAGTCGCTTTGCATCAGCTCACGGCTACCGTGATTGCAAGTGATGACGAAGATTTGCGTACGCAGGTACAATCGGCATTGCATCAGTCTTACTTTAGGGTGTATGCCAGTTCTGATATGTATGGCGTTGAATTAGGCGGCACGCTTAAAAATATCTATGCCATAGCGGCAGGGCTAAGTGCCGCGTTAGGTGTGGGTGAAAATACTAAAAGTATGCTGTTAACCCGAAGTCTGGCGGAAATGAGCCGGTTTGCGGTGAGTATGGGTGCTAATCCCATGACATTTTTAGGGCTGTCCGGCGTTGGAGATTTGATTGTTACCTGTTCGTCTCCTTTGAGTAGGAACTATCGGGTGGGCTTTGCGTTAGGTGGCGGTAAAACACTTGAAGAGGCTGTAGAGTCTTTGGGTGAGGTTGCTGAAGGTGTTAATACGATTCGGATCATCAAAGTCAAAGCCGACGAAATGCAGATTTATATGCCGCTGGTCTCTGGCTTGTATGAAGTTGTTTTTAACGGTGCGCCTGTAAAAGAAGTCGTTAAGGCGTTGATGATGAATGAGCAAAGTTCAGATGTGGAGTTTGTCTTGCCAAGAGACGCTGTATAAATGTTAATTCTGATGCGTCACGGTGAGGCCGGCTGGGATGCTCCCAGTGATAGTGAACGCGTTCTAACCGAGTCAGGTGTTGTGTATATCGGGGAGCAGATGGCCCGTTATGAGAAAAATCTGGCAAGGGTTGATAAGGTTGTTTGTAGTTCATACTTTCGTGCCAGACAAACCGCCGCGTTGTTACTTAAAGCATGTAAGCCTGGTGCCGATCTCGTAATCGATGACCGTTGGTCTCCAGAAGCTTCTGTCAATGATGCCATGCTCGCGTTAGAAGAGCACTGGGTTGAAAATCTGTTGGTAGTCACGCATCAGCCGCTTATTGGTTATGCGGTACCTTTCCTTATTGAGGGTGACATTCGTTCACCTGAGCCTCTATTACCAGGGCAGTTAGTCGTATTAGACATACTCTGGCCGGGTAGAGCATCCGCGATCCGTTTGCCTCTATAATTCAGAAGCTTTATGTCTAAAGCTCTGCTACTTTATCGTTATGAATGAAAGACAATTTAAACTAGACGAATTGGTACTGCATGCACTTGAATCGGGTGTAGGGCAGTCGCGTGTCATCGTGGCATTGCATGGATGGCTGGATAATGCAGCTACCTTTAATGAAATGCGACAGCACTTTGACGATTATCACTTCATAGCGTTAGATTTAATGGGGCATGGTTATACTGATCATCGTCCGGCGTCTATGCCTTATTATATCTGGGATAATGTCAGCGATGTGCTGGCGATAATAGATCAGCTTGGTTTGGAAAAAGTCACATTGCTAGGGCATTCAATGGGTGCCAGTATTGCTACGTTATTTGCGGGTGCTTTTCCCGAGAGGGTTGAAAAACTATTTCTTATTGAAGGTTTGGCTCCGCTCGTTTACGAGGCTGCGGAGCTGCCTGTGCTCATGGCTGATGCGATTACTAAGCGTAGCAAGATGAAGGCTAAAAAACTCAGACCCTATCCGAATAAAGAATCAGCCATCGATGTTCGTATGAGTGGCCGTTGGCCGGTTAACAGACAAGCTGCTGAATGGTTAATAGACAGAGGGTTAAAGCAAACGCCTGAAGGATATATATGGAGAAGTGATCGCGGGCTTATGTTGCCTTCGCTTTTACGCATGAGTGAGTCTCAGGTAGGTGCTTTTCTGCAAGCTATTACTGTGCCGGTCAGGCTTTATCTGGGTGATACTGGTATATATGATGACTTATGGGGTGAGCGGGTGAAGCTTATTTCGGACGTGGAAATTGTTCGGTTGCAAGGTAATCATCATTTGCATCTTGAGTCAGCGGCAGCCAGAAGTATTGCGGAAGATATTAAAAATAGCCATTGATTGCATTTTTTATAAAAAATATTCTAACTCATTAAAAGTATAAAAAGGTTGTCTGTACATGTGGTTAACAAGAATTTTTTCTTTCATATTAGTAGTGTGTTCATCGATTGCGCTGGCTGAAGACGATGTTGCCGGATCTGCTGATGATAATTTACTCAGTCGGTTTCGAGGTTCGTCGATTGTCAATTATCAGCGGCAGCCATTATCTGATTATTCATTGCCGTTAGGCGGTATTGAGGTGGTTAATGGTGTGGAAGGTCCTGAGCGCGAGATGCGTTTAACAGGGAGTCTTACTCGTATCAGTTACCGGATACCTGAGGGAAATACCACCCGTAATATCATGAAGTATTTTGCAGCTCAGCTGGAACGGCGCAATGCAGAGAAACTCTTTGCCTGTAATGGAAGAGAGTGTGGCGGTAGTAATTATTGGGCGAATAGCGTGTTTGGTTATTCGAGGCTGTATGGCGTGGAGCACTCGCAGTATTATCTGGCCGCGCAATTACCAGGCGTCACGGTCGCAATTTATACTGTTGAGCGGGGTACTCACAGGGTTTATGCGCATATCGATATACTTGAAACTGATTTAGCCGCACGCATGACTGCTGTTGTAAAGAACGATGGTTATGTTCAGCTTTCAGAGAATACGCTTCCTGATATGGACTTGTTAAAAGCGCTGGTAGATCAGCTTAAAAGTGATACGTCGGAGATTGTGCTGGTGGTGCATCATAGGGGTGATACGTTGGCATCTGCTAAGACGCTGGCAGAAACAAAATCCGAACAGTTGCGCCAGTTATTAAACAGCAATGATATATCAGGTGTGACAGTAGCCTCTGTTGGCGCGCTGGCTCCTTCGGTGCTTAAGCAGAATCAATGGGTGGTTGTGCTGGTTTCAGATAGACCACTGCCATGACCAGTGTCTCTTTGGTTCTCGGTAGCGGTGGGGCCAGAGGATATGCGCATATTGGTGTCATTGAAGTACTGGAGGCAAGAGGTTACCACATCAGTTGTATAGCGGGCAGCTCAATGGGTGCTTTGGTGGGTGGCTTATATGCAGCGGGAGCCCTTGATGCTTATAGGGAATGGGTTATGGGATTGTCTAGGTTACAGATTCTCCGATTACTGGACCTGACTTTTGGGCTGGGTACTATTCGTGGTGACCGGCTGTTTCAGAAGATTACAGATCTTGCTGGCGATCCAGGTATCGAGACATTACGGATTCCCTTTACGGCGGTAGCGACAGATATTATTCACCACAAAGAAGTTTGGTTTCAGCGCGGTTCATTACAGGCTGCCATTCGGGCGTCAGTGGCTGTACCTGGAGTGTTTGCGCCTATTGTCGATGCTCACCGGGTATTGGTTGACGGCGGTGTGCTTAATCCCCTGCCCATTATCCCGGTTGTAGCAGCGCGCTCAGATCTGATTATTGCAGTAGATCTTAACAGTAGTCCTGCGATGCCTGAGGTGCAATTACCTCGTGCTTTATCCTTAATTCCTACTGTTCCTGATAGTGTTGCTATGGCTTCCATTCTTAAAAAAAATGGTGAGAAGAATTATGAAAACAAGTTTAAGCTGGATAGTAATCTGGATGTGCTTATGTGCTCACTGGAAGTTATGCAGGGCGCGCTAAGTCAATACAAAATTGCAGGTTACAGTCCCGATGTGTTGATGAATATTCCAACAGAAACCTGCCGTTTTCATGACTTTCATCGGGCCAGAGAAGTGATAGAAGTGGGCAGGAAAGTCGCTAATGAGAGCTTAGATGCTTTAGAAGAGCGGGCCCGTAAAGAATAGGCCCTGTTCATGTGACTGCCAGGCGGGTCAATGATGACTGACGTATCTCTCTATGTGTTAAGACAGTAGCGAAAGGAACTCGGATCGGGTTTCAGGCTTAGATCTGAAAGTTCCCAGCATCATTGATGTTGTCATTGATCCATTTTGTTTTTCAACACCACGCATCATCATGCACATATGTTTGGCTTCTATCACCACCCCAACGCCTTTAGCGCCGGTAACAGACATAATTGCTTCAGCAATTTCTTTTGTCATATTTTCCTGAATCTGTAAGCGCCGGGCGTACATATCAACGATACGTGCAATCTTGGATAATCCGATGACTTTTCCATCAGGAATGTAGGCCACATGCGCTTTGCCGATAAAGGGTAATAGATGATGTTCGCACAGAGAGTACAATTCTATATTCTTAACAAGGACCATTTCACTATTATCGGAAGGAAAGAGAGCATTGTTGACGACTTCTTCGAGGTTTTGTTTGTATCCGCGAGTTAGGTAGGCCATTGCTTTTGCCGCGCGGGCAGGCGTGTCAACCAGGCCTTCACGACTCAGGTCTTCGCCTACCTGTTCGATAATGGTAGCGTATGCTTTTTCCATCACTGGTGATAATCCTCAGTACTAATTAGCCAAAAAAGGTTGCTAAGTTACGCGAACATGACAGTTTCGTAAAGTAGGCAGTGTAAATTATTGTTTGGTCTGCTTTAGTAATACATAGAGAGCACCTGATCCACCGTCTTTGGGCTGTGCCGAGCAAAACGCCAGTACATTAGGGAGTTGCCGTAACCAGTCATTAACATAGGATTTAATAATGGGTTGCTGGCCTGATTGACTGAAAGCTTTACCGTGGATGACTATCACAGAGCGCATGCTCTGACGCTGCGCATCGCGGATAAACAGGCTTAACTCATTTCGGGCGCTGTCTATACTCATGCCATGCAGATCGATACCTGCTTCCCAGGGAACGTGACCTTTGCGGAGGCGCTTCATCATTCTGAGCTGTATCCCCGGAGCGGCGAATATCAGTTCCTCATCAGATTCCACAATGGCAACAACTTCGCTCGATAGCCCATCGATGACCTGCTCTATTTCGGCTTCAGCCATGGAGCGATGATAAGCGCGTTGTTTATCCTTGCGCAGTGGTCCATTAGTACGCAACACAACTTTGTCGTGTTTGATCGGCGACACATCACTCATTATCTCGATAAAAGAGATTTCTGGACAAGCCGTACCAGAGTTTATTTTGTCAGACATAGCACCCAGCACATGAATTCATTAAACTGTCTGGCTTTAACTAAACCAGCTACAGGTATTATCCCGATAGTTATGATGATTGATCAAGAGCAGGTTGTAACTGAATTAAAAACAGTTCGAGATTTTATACGTTGGACGTGCAGTTTACTGAACGAGCATAAGGTTTATCTGGGGCACGGTAATGACAGTGTCTGGGATGAATCTGTGCAATTGGTAATGGCGGCCGTTCATCTTTCCTGGAATAGCGATAAAACGGTGCTTGATGCCCGTTTGCTGACGTCTGAAAAAATGCGTGTGATCGACTTTGTCCGTCAACGCGTAGCAGAACGTAAACCTTTGCCTTATATAACAAAAGAAGCGTGGTTTATGGGTATGCCCTTTTATGTGGATGAGCGTGTGTTGATTCCGCGCTCACCGATTGCGCAGTTGATCGAGACGGAATTTTCACCGTTTTTACGACCGGGTCTGGTCGAGCGTGTTCTTGATTTATGTACGGGCAGTGGTTGTATCGGTATTGCCTGCGCGTATGCGTTTGAGGAAGCTGTTGTTGATCTGGTTGATATATCAACAGAGGCTCTGGATGTAGCGCAGCGTAATATTGAGCAGCATGAGCTGGAAGAGCGGGTGACGGCTATTCAGAGTGATCTGTTTGAGGCGTTGCATGGTCAGAAATATGACTTAATTGTTACGAATCCACCTTATGTTGATAAGTCTGATTTTGAGAGTATGCCTGAAGAGTATCAGCATGAACCAGAGTTGGCGCTGACATCAGGCCATGATGGCCTGGATATTACCCGGTCAATTTTACGCCAGGCTTGTGATTATCTGACCGAGGACGGGCTTTTAGTGGTTGAGGTAGGTAACAGTGAGATTCACCTCATGGCAGAGTTCCCTCATATTCCGTTTATCTGGGCGGAGTTGCCTGAGGGTGGCAATGGCGTGTTTGTGATTGCAGCACAAGAGTTAAAGCATTATCGCGACGAATTCTGATTCGGGCGCTATAATTATTCAGCAGCATTAAATAAGAGAGAAGTATAGATAATGTCGGGCAATAGTTTTGGGAAACTGTTTACGGTGACGTCCTTCGGAGAAAGTCATGGGCCAGCACTCGGTTGTATTATTGATGGCTGTCCTCCGGGGATAGAGATATCAGAAGCCGATTTGCAGCGTGATCTTGATCGCCGTAAGCCCGGCACGTCTCGTCATACGACCCAGCGTCGTGAAGCGGATGAAGTGAAAATTCTCTCCGGTGTCTTTGAGGGTAAAACCACAGGTACCTCCATTGGGTTGCTGATCGAAAATACAGACCAGCGTTCTAAAGATTATTCTAACATCGCTGAAACGTTCCGTCCGGCGCATGCTGACTACGTGTATACGCACAAGTATGGCTTCCGTGATTACCGCGGTGGTGGTCGTTCTTCGGCGCGTGAAACGGCTATGCGAGTAGCAGCCGGAGGTATTGCCAAGAAGTATCTGGCCAGTAAAGGAGTTGAAATTCGTGGTTACCTGTCTCAATTAGGGCCAATCACTATCGATTATGCAAACTTCGACTGGGATCAGGTCGATCAAAATGCTTTCTTCTCGCCGGATGCTAATGCGGCAAAGCTGATGGAAGTGTATATGGACGACCTTCGAAAAGAAGGGAATTCAGTAGGTGCAAAAATATCTGTCGTCGCTTCAGGTGTGCCGGTCGGGTTGGGTGAGCCAATATTTGACAGGTTGGATGCTGAGTTAGCGCATGCGCTAATGAGTATTAATGCCGTTAAAGGAATTGAAATAGGTGATGGTTTTGCTGTGGTTGAACAAAAAGGCACAGAGCATCGGGATGAGATGACGCCTGAAGGTTTCCTGTCTAATCATTCTGGGGGCATTTTAGGTGGGATTTCAACCGGTCAGGAGATTGTTGCTCATATCGCTCTCAAGCCAACGTCCAGTCTTAGGTTGCCGGGCCGCAGTGTTAACATTAAGGGTGAGCCCATTGAAGTGATCACCAAAGGTCGTCATGACCCTTGTGTGGGTATTAGGGCGACTCCTATTGCTGAAGCGATGATGGCGATGGTGTTAATGGATCACTTCTTGCGACATCGCGCGCAGAACGCTGATGTGAAATGTAGTACGCCTGTTATTACAGATTAAGTCTTTTGCTGGTTAGGCCTTAAGTGTTACAGCTTGCTGAGGTTACGTTTCAGCTCTGACTAACAAAGCAGCGTTTTGAGTTACTGTTTGACGCCTGGGCTTAGAAGAGGAGCTTAGAGGAAGAGTTTATAAGCTACGTTGCTTTGCGTGCCCAGTCTTAGGCTGGGCATTTTGTTTTCTGGTCGAACATGTCATGTACTTATTACCTTCGGGTGGTTATGCAGTAGGGTAATAATGGGTGCATGGTTATGCTGAGAAAGCTTGAGTGTTACAGTGTTTTAAGTGACTTTTGTTGTTGATAAATAATTATTGATAGATAAAAGTCGATAAATTTTACGCAAAAAATGGATTGATAATGACTACTACCTTTCTTGAAACACTTTATGATGGCTATGGACAGTCCTACGCTGTCGAAGAAGTCTTATTCGAGCAACAGACTGATTCCTGGCACCTTGTCATCTTTAGGAATAAAGAGTTCGGCACCGTTATGGCATTGGATGGCATTATTCAAACCACTGAGCGTGACGAGTTTACATACCATGAAATGTTAACGCATGTGCCCTTGTTTGCGCATGGGGCCGCTAAACGTGTATTGATTATTGGTGGTGGCGATGGCGGTATTCTTCGTGAGGTTATGAAGCATTCTGAGGTCGAGCATGCAACGCAGGTGGAGATTGATCAGTCTGTGATTGATATGTGCAAAACTTACCTGCCGAAGCATTCCGATGGGGCTTATGATGATCCGCGTGCCAATATCGTGATTGCTGATGGTATTGAGTTTGTCTGTGAGACTAGCGAAAAGTTTGATGTGATTATTTCAGATTGCACCGATCCTGTAGGGCCTGGTGAGGTTCTTTTCAGTAGTCGTTTTTATGAAGGCTGTAAGAATTGTCTTACTGAAGGCGGAATCTTTGTAGCACAGAATGGTGTTGTTTTCATGCAGGTAGATGAAGTGCAAACTACGCGTCGTCGTTTAAGTCCGTATTTTGCGGATCAGACCTTCTATTGCACGGCTGTGCCGACATATATTGGTGGTCTTATGACGCTGGCATGGGGTTCTGATAATGCAGGCTTGCGTGCATTGGATCTGGATACTGTGAAGCAGCGTTTTGCTAAATCAGGGATTAAGACGCGTTACTATAACCCTGAGATGCACGTGGGTTCTTTTGCGTTGCCGCAATACGTGGTTGAGGCTTTAGAAGAAGTGTAACCCTATTAGGGTTGGGCTTTCTCTAAGGATAAAAAAACCGGCATTAGCCGGTTTTTTTACGCGTTTTTTTGCACCTGAATAGGAAGGGCGCCGGATGTTATCCGACGCTGAAGCTTATTCGCTAGTGCTATTCTGCTTCGCTGCTTCTTCCTGGCGGCGACGAATTTCACGTGGGTCGTTAGGTGCGCGGCTGGTGCGGCGAACTCTTCGAGGCGGGGCTGTAGTTTCTGCAGGAGTTGAATCAACTGTTTCAGTCGGTTCTGCTAATACAGCAGCAGGCTTAATTGTCTCAGCTACAGCAGGTTCTGCAACTGTTGCTGTTTCAGTAGGTTCTGTTACTACAGGCTCTGTTACTGCAGTTGCTTCAGTGGAGGCAACTGGTTCAGCTACTACTTCGACAGATTTGGCGGCTTCAGTCGGTTCAGCTACTACTTCGACAGATTTGGTGGCTTCAGTCGGTTCAGCTGCTATTTCGATAGATTCTGCGACTTCAGTTGGTTCAACTGCTACTTCGACAGATTCTGCGACTTCAGTTGGTTCAACTGCTACTTCGACAGATTCGGCGACTTCAGTTGGTTCAGCTGCTACTTCGACAGATTCTGCGACTTCAGTAGGTTTAGCTACAACCTCGACAGGTTCTGCGACTTCAGCCTGTTCAGCTACAGCTTCGATAGATTCTGCGGCTTCAGCCGGTTCAGCTGCTGCTTTGACCGCTTCTGTTGCTTCAGCAGATTCAGATGCTGTTTCTGCAGGCTCAGGGGCTTCTGTCGTTCCAACTACTTCTGTTGTGGGTTCGTTGGTTTCTAGTGCTTTTTTAGTTTCTTCAGCAGCCGGTTGCGTGTTTGCTGTAATCGCTAATTCCTCAGTATCAGGGATTAGCGCTTCAGAATCTGCTACCAGTGTACGCTCGGCTGTACGTTCGTTGTTTCTGCGACGACGACCGCGATTACGGCTGCGAGGCTCATTTGCAGGCTCTTCAGCAATAGCCTTAGGAGCGTCTGCTGTTTTTGTCTCTTTGTTCTCTTTGCTTTCTTTCGTGATTTCGGGCTTTTCATCACCGTTTTTGCGTGTGCGACGGCGACGGCGCGGTTTGCCGTTTTTATCGTCATCTGTCTGAGTGGTTGTGTTGGCGCTGGCTGCGCCAGTAGTACCGATTGCCTGATGCGCTTGATCTGGCATGACGGTAATAATTTCATCCTGTTGCTTGGCAGAACGCTGGCGGTCAGTTGTATCCCGGCCATTGCGGCGTGGTTTGCGGTTGCGCTGGCTGTTATTGTCCCGAGGGCTGCTTTTTTTGTTAAAGCTTTCCTTGGGTGCTGTGGCAGGTGTCTCTTCTTTCTTTTCGGGTGTTGCGAATAATGAGCGAAGAGCCGACATGATACGACAGCCAACGCTAACAGGCTTAGCGGCTGACTTTGTTGTTTTAGTTGCAGGCTGGCTCTGTTTCTGTGTCTGAGGCGCAACGGTTGCTGTAACAGGAGAGATGCTAGCGGCTGCTTCAGTAGGTGCTGGAGATGAAGGTGGAACGCTACGTACAGCAGCAGTTTCACGTTTCAGTGGCGGTGTGCGGGCCAGATCTTCTGACTCAGTTTCAGGCTCAGGCTGTAGTGTATAGCTAGCATCATTTATGGTTGTGATAGTGTGATCATCACGTAAACGCACCACTTCATAATGAGGCGTTTCCATATTAGGATTAGGCACGATAACAATACGCATATCATTACGAAGTTCGATATCGTGAATGATGCTGCGTTTTTCGTTCAGCAGGTAGGTTGCCACAGTCACCGGCAGGATAGCTCTGATTTGCGCCGTGCGATCTTTAGATGACTCTTCTTCAATTAAACGCATGATTGAAAGCGCGAGTGATTCAGTATCGCGAATCGAGCCTTGTCCGTTACAGCGAGGGCATACAACGCCACGGCTTTCCGTCAGGGATGGGCGCAAGCGTTGGCGTGACATTTCAAGTAGCCCGAATCGGGAGATTCGTCCCATCTGTACGCGAGCGCGATCAAGTTTCAATGCGTTAAGGAGTTTGTCTTCAACAGCGCGTTGGTTCTTAATCGGTGTCATATCAATGAAGTCAATAACAACCAGGCCGCCAATGTCACGTAAACGTAACTGACGAGATACTTCTTCGGCCGCTTCCAAATTGGTTTGCAGTGCGGTTTCTTCTATATCACTACCACGAGTTGCGCGGGCTGAGTTGACATCAATGGATACCAGCGCTTCCGTTGGATCTATAACGATAGATCCGCCTGAAGGAAGTTGTACTTCACGTTCAAAAGCCGTTTCAATTTGGCTTTCAATTTGAAAGCGATTGAATAAAGGCGTTTGTTCTGCATAGAGTTTTAGTTTGCTTTCGTACGAGGGCATGACCTGTTGAACGAACTGCAAAGCATTTTGATAAACTTCTTCGTTGTCGATCAGTACTTCACCAATGTCGGCGCGCAGGTAATCGCGAATAGCACGGATAACGACGTTACTTTCCTGATAAATCAGGAAAGAAGCCGGTTTGTCGCTGGATTCTACTATCGCTTCCCAGAGTGTCTTGAGGTAATCAAGATCCCACTGAAGCTCTTGTGAAGATCGGCCTACGCCGGCTGTGCGAACGATGATACCCATTTTGTCCGGGATATTAACGCCATCTAAAGCAGCTTTAAGCTGAGTACGTTCATCACCTTCAATGCGACGAGAAATGCCGCCCGCACGTGGGTTATTTGGCATCAAAACCAAATAGCGACCAGCCAAGCTGATAAAAGTAGTTAGTGCAGCGCCTTTGTTGCCGCGTTCTTCTTTATCAACTTGTACGATGACTTCAGTGCCTTCTTTGAGGACGTCACGAATACTCGGACGGTTTCCTCTTTGCGGCTGTTTAGTGAAGTAATCACGTGAAATTTCTTTTAATGGAAGGAAGCCGTGTCGGTCGGAGCCGTAATCAACAAAAGCAGCCTCAAGGCTGGGTTCTACGCGGGTGATTTTCCCCTTGTATATATTTGCTTTTTTCTGCTCCCTACTCTCAGCTTCAATATCCAGATCGTAAAGGCGTTGGCCGTCTACGAGCGCGACACGCAGCTCTTCGGGTTGAGTTGCGTTGATCAACATTCTTTTCATTTTAAATTAATTCTCTATTACAGAGAGCGCACTTCAACCTGTCCGATCCATCTGGTGAAAACGTTACACGATTCAATCATACGATGTCGATCAACATTGAGGATGCCAGTATCTATAGATGATAGTACTGCGCAAATGCATCTGCGGTGGAGGAAAAAACAGCCACTGTTCTTCTTCTAAGTGTTGGTTTCTACGCTATAAAATCGTAGGTTCCAGGCTGTTAATGCGTCCCCACCTCCAATCAAATCCAGCAGGAGATGTTCAGGGGGTAATGCACTCTCTTAAAAACTTTATTAAATACTGCCGGGCTGTTTTGTTAAGAGTTGGCGTGAGTGAAACATGTTTTCACATCAGCCCGTTGTCTATTTTTTAATAATAGCTAAAGCCAACAGCGTTCGGCGACGGTACAATATAGCAGCTAACCCATACAGCATCAATCGAGAACATGATTTCCTCAATGTCAGATACTAATCAGCCAGCCGCTAACGGCGTTCGTTATATCGAAGTAGAAGAAGATCAAGCGGGACAGCGCATTGATAACTTCTTGCGTACCGCCTTAAAGGGCGTTCCTAAAAGCATGATCTATCGCATCGTGCGTAAGGGTGAAGTGCGTGTTAATAAAAAGAGAATTAAGCCGGATGGCCGGATTCAGGGTGGTGACATTATTCGTATCCCGCCGATCAGAGTGGCTGAACCGAATGAAGTGCCTATTGTAGGTAAAGCGCTGCTTGAGTTACTTGAACAGTCTATTTTATATGAATCTAAGGCGTTAATCGTTATTAATAAGCCGTCTGGTCTCGCTGTTCATGGTGGTAGTGGTATTAATCTGGGGCTGATTGAAGCGATGCGTCAGTTGAAGCCAGAAGAGCGTTTTTTGGAGTTAGTGCATCGGCTTGATCGTGATACATCGGGTTGTATTATGATTGCTAAAAAACGAAGTATGCTGCGTCACCTGCATGAAGCATTACGCCAGAATCGGGTCAATAAAATTTATCATGCGTTAGTAGTGGGGCGTTGGGAATCTAAAGATCATTCAGTCGATGCGCCGTTACGTAAAAATGAACTGCAATCCGGTGAGCGAATTGTCAGAGTTCAGCCCGATGGGAAAGCATCTTTAACGCGCTTTAAAATTTTACGCCGGTTCGGTGTTCTGGCTACATTAGTTGAAGCTAAACCTGTCACGGGGCGCACGCATCAAATTCGTGTGCATACTCAGTTTGCAGGGCATCCCATTATTGGTGATGATAAATATGGCGTTGAATCTATAAACCGCGATATGAAGAAACAAGGGATTCGCCGGCTTTTTCTGCATTCGGCCATGTTAGATGTGGAGTTGCCTGACGGTGAGAGATTACAGGTTAAAGCACCCTTAGAGCAGTCTTTGACTCAAGCGCTGGAGCGCTTGGCTGATCAACAGAACAAAATATTTCAAGGGGCGTCTGAATGATAAAGGATCAGGTTTATCGTTGTGCTGATCGCATACTGGCATCTGGAGAGCAGCCAACGCCGGAAGCTGTGAGTGCAAGTTGTCAGATCGATGCTGAGAAAGTATTGATTCATCTGCAAAATTGGAAGCAGGATTTATCTGCGCGTATTAGCTTTGGGCAGGATGGCGTCTACGTTCCGGATGTTCCTGATTCATTGAGTTTGGCGTTTGGGAAAATTTGGCAACAAGCAGTTGATGAGGCTGGTTCTCGTTTGGTTTCTGAGCAAAAAAGCACCGGCATGCATTTCGAAGAGGCTGGGCGAATATCTGACGATACCATTAAAGAGATGCAATATCGCCAGCAAGATCTTGAAAATAAGCTGCGGGAGCAAAGCCTGAAGTCGGTGGAACTTCAGGCTGTGAATAAGTCGATTGACGCTGAACTTTCTGTATTGAAATCAGGATTGGCATCAGAATCGACAATGCGCAAACAAGAAGAGCAAATTCGTTCTAATGTTGAGCATGAATTGGCTCATTTACGCAAAACATACGAAGATTCAAAAAGAACATTTGATCAGCGCATTAAAGATGAGCAGCGTCATATGCTGGACGCGATAAGTAAAGCGGACGTCGATGCTAAGTACTATAAAAACGCGTTAGAAAAGTTACGTGATGAAATTGGTAAAAAAGAATCTGTTCTGACCAAGTCGCTTCATGATATCAAAGCTGAGGTGGCAAAAAAGGAAGTGAAAATCGACACGCAACGTACTCAGGTGCGTAGCCAGGAGGCCGAACTTAAGCTTCTTAAGCAAGATGCTGCATTGCAAAGCCGGGAACTATCCCGTTGTACCTCAGCGCTTTTAGCGGAAACGAATAAATCTAAACGTTTAGAAGATAAAGGTCGTGAATTGGATAATGAGATTAAACGCCTTAATCAAAAGCAACTCAACTCCACGACAGATTGGAGTCGACGGGAAAATAGCTTGCGTAAAGAAGTGAAAGATAAAGATGAAGAATTGACCAGAACGCTGTCACGTATTGCGAATATTGAGAAACGCATTATTTCTCAGGACGAAGAAATACGTAGGCTTAATGCACGGCTATAAATGAGAGCACTGCTGTTTTGTTATTCTTTACAGTTATAAGAACATCTTGTATATAATAGTTGTATAAAGATAATTGTATAAATAGTCTGGTAATGAACGGTCTATTACACAGTGGTACGGTAAAGAATTAATCTGAGCGGAATATCTGACATGAAACTGCAACAATTGCGTTATATATGGGAAGTTTCCCGTCATGATTTGAATGTGTCGGCGACCGCTCAAAGTTTATATACTTCCCAGCCGGGTATCAGTAAGCAGATTCGTTTGCTGGAAGATGAGTTAGGTGTTGAGGTTTTTGCCCGCAGCGGAAAGCATCTGACCCGTGTTACTCCCGCAGGAGAAGCGATCCTTGAAGTGGCGGGTCAAATTTTACAAAAAGTAGAAAGTATCAAGCAGGTTGCTCAAGAGTTCAGTGATGAGAAAAAAGGCAGTCTTGCTTTAGCGACTACGCATACACAGGCGCGTTATGCGTTGCCGAAAGCAATTACTGAGTTTATTAAATCCTACCCTGATGTCTCATTGCATATGCATCAGGGGACGCCGATGCAAATTTCGGAGATGGCTGCTGATGGTACTGTGGATTTTGCCATTGCTACTGAAGCGATGACGCACTTTTCCGATTTGATTATGATGCCGTGTTACCGCTGGAATCGGTCGGTAATTGTACCAAAAGATCACCCGTTGACTCAGATTCAAAAGTTAACTCTCAATGACCTTGCTGAATTTCCGATTGTTACTTATGTATTCGGCTTTACGGGACGTTCTAAGCTTGATGATGCGTTTTCACGCGAAGGGCTGGAACCTAAAGTGGTGTTTACGGCGGTAGATTCTGATGTCATTAAAACGTATGTACGTCTCAATCTAGGGGTAGGTATTGTCGCTACTATGGCTTATGAGCCTGAAATTGATAAAGACTTAGTTGTCTTGGATGCCAGTCATTTGTTTGAAGCAAGCACCACCAAAATCGGTTTCCGTAAAGGTACTTTTTTGCGTGGTTATATGTATGAATTTATTGAATTGTTTGCACCGCATTTGACTAAGGATGTCGTTAAGCGCGTACTGGAATGTAATAGCCGTGCTGAAATAGATGAGTTATTTGCGCATCAGGTATTACCTGATCTTTAATGGAATGTTAGTCCTTATGGATTAGGGACTGCATTGCCCGTGGTATAAGAAAAATTATATTGCAGTCAATATTTACTGAAATTTTCGTTTAAGGAGTTGCTTGTGGAATTGGCTTGTCTTGACTTAGAAGGTGTCTTAATACCAGAAATTTGGATTGCGTTTGCTGAAGAAACCGGCATTGATGAGTTAAAAGCAACGACGCGTGATATTCCCGATTATGATGTGCTGATGAAGCAGCGGTTACGGATTTTAGATGAGCATGGTCTGAAATTGCCGAAAATTCAGGATACCATTAGCCGTTTGAAGCCTCTTGACGGTGCACGTGAATTTATCGACTGGCTACGTGAGCGTTTTCAGGTCATCATTCTTTCTGATACCTTCTATGATTTTGCAGCACCGTTAATGAAGCAGCTAGGTTATCCTGCTTTATTATGTCATAAGCTTGAAGTCGATGAGAATGGTCGCATAACTGATTATACCTTACGACAGAAAGACCCGAAGCGTCAGTCGGTGCGGGCTTTTCAATTACTTAATTACCGTGTGATTGCTGCGGGTGATTCTTATAACGATACCACTATGCTTATGCAGGCAGAGGCAGGTGTTTTGTTTCATGCTCCTCAGAATGTTATTGATGAGTTTCCACAATTTCCGGCAGTGCATACGTTTGACGATCTGAAAAAAGAATTTTTGACAGCAAGTTGCCGTGACTTGACGCTGTGATTTTGTCGTAGTAGCCATTCGTAAAGTCTGTCAGTTGAGTTGATTGGCTTTACGAAAATTACCCTCGTAATCAAATATCCTCGTTTGTATGCGCCAGAATTTTCCTTTCTTACGGGCAATAACGAAGTCCGGAGAGGTAAGGTTTTGTTGATTTTTCATGACCTCTTCTACTGTGCTGAAATTCATAGGCTGGGTACTGTTTTTGAAGCGTCGGCCGTAAAACTGATTAAAAATGTAGCGTTGTGCAGGGGCGCTAAAATTGAAACTTTCTTTCAGCGATTCTCCATGCTCATCATGATAAGTGACTATTACTTTTACGTCAGAGGCTTCGATGCTGATGCCTGCGCAGCGTAATATGAGCGCATCTTTTAGTTGTAACGCTTTTTTTAGTTGCTCATCCGGATCAGTAATCGCTTTACTGCATTGGTGGCATTGTCGGGCAGCAATATCATTCTCAGCCCCGCAATAAGAGCAGCTCTTAAAACGAAAGCGATATTCGCAGCGAGTGATTTTTCCTTTTTCATCTTTTTCTGCGTGTTGGCAGCGTCGTCCGTAATGTTCGATGACGAACCCGTTATCATCTTTTATTCCCCAAAAAATATTGGAAAATTCGCAGAGAGGACAAAATACCTGCACGGGTTCTGACTGCGAGTTGGGTTTAGGTTCACCTACCTCCGGATGGAAAAGGTTAAAATTATTACCTGCATAGTCGATGATTAAACAGTCCTCTTTGTCGGGGCTCAGGCGTAGCCCTCGGCCTATAATCTGTTGGTATAAACTAACTGATTGGGTGGGCCTGAGTAGGGCGATCACATCAACATGAGGGGCATCAAATCCTGTCGTTAAGACAGATACATTAACTAAATATTTAAGTTCTTTTTGCTTAAATGCGCGTATATATTCATCCCTGATAGCATGAGGCGTCTCGCCGGTAATCAGTGCTGTTTGGTTCGCAGGGAGGTAGCTGGTAATTTCCTGCGCATGTAGAACAGTGGCAGCAAAAATCATTACCCCTTGTCGGTTGGCTGCGAGAGTTTCTACCTGTTGGATAATGGCTTGAGTGACTCGCTTGCAGCGAGTCAGTAGTTCATTGACCGGCTTCTCCGGTAGTTGCCCGAATGCATTAGGCGTAATAGATGAAAAGTCATACTGCGCTATCGCTGCATCAATAACTTCCGGACGAGTAAGATAGCCTTTGGTTATCATATAGCGTAAAGGTAGCTCATAAATACAGTGCTTGAAGGGTCTTGGTTCATTGCTGCGGATATAGCCGCGATAGTGATATTGGTAAATCCAGCCGAGTCCCATTCTATAAGGCGTGGCTGTCAGTCCTAATACTTTGAGGTTAGGGTTGAGGCTTTTGAGGTGTGAGATGGTTTTTAGGTATTGGCTGTCTGCATCGTCACTTAGACGATGGCACTCATCAATAACCAGCAGTGAATATGCAGAGCCTAGTGCTTCAAGGTTCCGCGAAATGGATTGGATGCTGGCAAAAGTAACGTTATGGTGAGTTTCTTTTTGTTTTAGTCCTGCGGAATACAGACCTGCATCTATGCCTAGTTCAGTAAACTTATGATGGTTTTGCTCAACTAGTTCTTTAACGTGAGCTAATACTAAGACCTTACCGCGTGCTTGTTTGGCCAGGGTCGCGATAACCAGGCTTTTTCCGGCACCTGTGGGGAGTACTATTACAGCTGAGTCATTGCTTTGACGAAAGTGCTGAATGGTGAGGTCGACAGCTTCTTGCTGATAGTCTCTGAGCGTAAAAGGTTTCATTCGCAAATCATACGGACAATTGTCAGGAGAGTAAAAATATCTCTCGTTTCAGGTTTAAATTTTGATAAAAGCTACCATAATTATTTATTATTGATCTGTTATTGTGGGGGTTTAGGGTATAACGTATTTTTTATTGTGCACTGCGGTAAAATCCAGCTTTTGTTCAGGTCTGAGGGGATAAGCTGCAGGCATTGTTTATCTGTTTTTTAAAAGAAAGGAAAGGAAGAGAAAATGAAATTGAATAAAGCTTTTATCGTTACTGTGCTGGTCTCGGCTGTCGCGCTGACCGGTTGTGATAATGATGATGCAAAAAAAGCTGTGGAAGAAACAAAAGCAACGACAACCGAGACGGTAACAGATGCTTCTGATGCAACAAAATCAGCTATGGACACGATGAAAGAAAACAGCAGTGAAGCGGTTGCAAATGCAAAAGAAACAGCAGTTAAGGCTCTTGAAGGTGCGAAAGAGGCTTCATCTGATGCGTATAAAGCGACTACTGACGCTGCAGGTAATGCTGTTGATGCAGCAAAAACAGTTGTTACTGAGGCCGCAGGTACGGCGGTTGATTCAACTAAAAGTGCGGCAAGTAGTGTTGTAGAATCAACAAAAGATATGATTAAAGACGCCGCCAGTAAAGTTGATAATGCGGTTGAAAGCTCGACAGATGAGCCGGTAGTCGTTGAGCAGGGAATGACGCCTGCTCAGGATGATGCTAAAAGCGAATAAAAGCTCTTGACCCTTGTCTGACTTAGCTGCCGGGCAAGGGTTGATTCATAGCTTTTTAAGAAAATAGAGCTATGCTCCATTCATAAGGATATTTCATTGGAGTAACATATGCCGGCTGAGTTAAAAGCGCTTGTTGTAGAACATTCTGGATTTGACGCTCCTATTTCTGGTGGTAATGGTCGTTCTATTGAATCGGCCATTATTATTCACCAGGATGGTATCCACGATAAACGCACGATTCAGAAGGCGGTGTTGTGGAGTTTAGGTCGACTTAAAGACTTAAGTTGGGAGGTTATTGGTCAGTCCCTTCAGAAGTGCGATGGGAGGTGTTACGAGTCCCTGCTTTTAGATTTCAGAGTTATAAAGCATGGAAAAGTTAAGCAAGGAGAGCAGACCATTTATTTTGATATTACTGAGTGTTCTTAATTCGCTTTGTGAGAGAAAATTAGCAAATCAGGATTTCTACAATCCGAATAGCGCCATTTTGCAGGTTGCTCTGCACGTTTTTTCCCATTTGTATAAAGTCACACCCTAAAATCATCGCCGGTGAAACGACTGGCGATTGACTGCTTGTTTGTTGGGTTGCCTGTTTGTTGGTTTGTCGGGTTCTCCATAAAATGGCTTCTTCCGACCAGTCGTTAATCGATTCTATGCGTAATGATGCTTCGTCAATTAAGGCAGTCAGGCTCTTTTCTGATGTTAAATGGGATATGTCTTTGGTTCGGGCCCAGGGTACAGGAAAAAGCATCTGCTCATAATGTTCTCCCATCAATACTTCATGAAGTATCAAATGTCCGCCTTTACGCAACACGCGTTTAGATTCTTTTAGTGCGTTGATTTTGTCAGGCATGTTCAGCAAACTGTGTTGCATGATGATCACATCAAATGACTCATCAGCAAAAGGGAGTTGCTGGCCGTTACCGGTTACTACCATACAAGGTGAGGATGTCTGGTTTAGTTTGCCTAATTGCTGATTGGCGTAGCTAAGACCATGTGTGATATCTAATCCCACATAAATGGCATCATGACGCTGTTTGCAAACACGCAATAGGCCGCCCAGCCCGCTGCCAACATCCAGTACGCTTTCTGGTTTAAGTGTGTCAAGTCGCTCCGCTAATTTTTCGGAGGCCTTTATCCCGCCAATATGCAGTTGATCAATCGGGGCGAGTTGATAGGCGTTAGGGCCATCAGGATAGGCGTCATTAAGCTGGAGTAGAATTGTTTCCAGTTGCAGGCTTTCGTTGTAGTGTTTGCTAACCGTAGGCATAAGTATTGTCCGTAAGATGAGCTAAGTATCTTCTTTTTGAAAAGGGGAGATCGTGGGCGCTTTATAACCAAAAAGATGGCCCAGCAATAGCGTGCTGAAATAGACGCTCCAGAAAGCGAAAACAATATCACTCAAGAAGTGTCCGCCTTCCATCATGCGGCTTAGTCCAATAATTGCTCCCAGAGAAAAGCCAGACCAGAACCATATGCGTTTCCTGAAAATCCAGCCTAGCACAATGGCATAAAAGCCAATGGCAGCATGTCCGCTAACAAATGAGCAGTTTTTCTGGCACTGTCCTGAATAAATAAAAGCGGGTGTGAATGTATCCGTACCGCCAAACTGCTCAATCTGTACGGGGCGCGCTCTGCCAATTGAATTATCCTTGATGAATACATTGACCAGTAAACCGGGGCCGACAACCATCGTGACAATCAAGAACAGAAAGACTTTCTGTTTGGCTTTTAGCTTGTTTTTCCAGCAATAAATAAGACTGATAATAAATAACACTAGCCATAAAAGGTGAATGCGGGCAAATGTGCTGTGGATGAACTGATTAAACCAGATATCTTTTAGATAAAACCCATCTGCAGGGTTGTAAAAAAAGGATGTAACGGCGAGGTCTACACCTGAGAATAGCGTAAATATAATGTAACACAAGAGAAAAATCTGGATGTCTTTACGTAGTAATAGGTTCTTAATACTATTCATTTATGGCCCCTCATTTATATAGCCTTTGAATCCAGTGCATTCATATAAATAGATTTCCCGACTGAGATCGCGGAATACAGTTTCGGTATAATGTTGCTCAGATCCACATTGCTGAAAGCGTGATAGCAGGTTGCTGTCCAAGGGTGTCTCATTTATCAGAATGAATGCTTGCTGATTCTGATGCGCATAGTTTCTCAGGTTGAAGAGCAGATCATAGTAGTCGCGAATATTGTTTTGATCAGGATTCCAGCGTGCGACCCTGAGCTGTCCTGGTTCTGCATAAAAACTGATATAGGCCAGCAGCTTTCTCGAAGGGCTGGTAATGAGTGCGTTAGGGCTTGCCATCAACACGGGCTTTAGTTGTGTTGCGAGTTCCGACCAGCCTTGTGTACGTTGAAATGGATCGACTTTTCGTGTGCGTTCTATACCTGCAGATTCGAGAATAATGGGCCAATGGTAAAACGTGCTAATAAATCCTAGTTGGATAATCAGACCAATAATAAGTTTGCGTCTAGGTTGGCGGCTTAAATAAAAACCAGTCCACAAAGAAGCAGCAATCAAGCAAGGGGCTGCCCAGTTAATGAAGGCGCGGGATAATAGCGCTTGTGTACATATGATAAGAAACAGCGGCAGGAATGTAGCTAGTAGAATGCCCGACTGGGTAATCGCTGCGCGTGCTTCCTTACTCATCCATTGTCGAATCAGGAAGTAGCTCCAGATAGGCCCAAAAACGATCAGCTGACTTAATATGAACTCTGCCAGCTTATCTGGGTTGAATAGTTTTTTATCGAGTTGTGATATCTCTGATGTATGGTTAAGTGTGACGAAGTTGTGTTGGTAGTTCCAATAGATATTGAGGGCGAAAATCAAACCGGCAACTACTGCGGCCGACCAGGGTTTTAAGGTTAAGAGTAGTGGTCGATATTGCTTGGACGCTCCCATATAGAGAAATAAGCCGATAGGCAGTAGAGCCATCGTATATTTGCTCATCATGCCTAAGCCCACGGCTACGCCTACGAGCAACCAGTTTTTCCAGGATTGGGTTTGAAGGGCGATGATGAACAGCCATGTGGCTAAAGCCCAGAAAAAAAGTAAGGGCGCATCTGTTGTGATAAATAAACTATTGAAGCCTACAAGAGGAGCTGCACAGAAAACCAGAGCAGAGCAGGCGGCTGCTTGCGGATTCCAGAGATGCTTCCCGATACGATAAACAACCCCCGCGGTTAAACCATAAAGAATGGGAGCGCCAAGTTTAACCGCAAAATCATTGTCGCTGAAAAGAGAGGTCGTCATGGTTATAATCCAGGCAACCATTGGGGGTTTGGAATAGTAGCCCCAGTCAGGATCAAGTGACCAGTGATAATAGTAAGCTTCATCATAAAACAGAGATACATGTCCTTGAGTAATCGCTAAAATCCGATAGAGCGTCAACAATAAGATAAAGAAAGTGACTCCCTGCCAAGAGAGAAGCCAGGCGCTTTTGTTTGACAAACCTGTTTGATTTGACAGGCTGGTTTTATGAGGGGATGCGGACATACTAACTATGACTACTCTGTGATATAAAAATTAGCGGTATTGTATCATCTAAATTTGAGGCTTTCTTAGCCTCATTAAGCAATATGAATATTTATTAGAATCAGTGGTTTTTTCTATGCTTCCAGAAAAAAAATTATCAGCGCTGTGTGTGTTCGGGCTATTCGTTGGGTTGCTGGCCGGCTGTTCATCTGTCGCGGTATCACAGGACCGGATTGGACCACCGTTGACGATAGAGAGTCTTAAGCACTGGCCTGATGTCGTTTCCGAAACATCGGGTTTGGCTAAATTTGGTGGCTATTTATGGACTATCAATGATAGCGGGGGCAAGGCTTCGCTCTATGCTTTTAATGATCAGGATTATGTGTTTAGCAAACAGGTAGAGATTCAGGGTGCAAAAAATATCGATTGGGAATCGCTGGCGCAGAACCAGAAGCACTTATTTATTGCGGATTGTGGAAATAATCGGGGCAAGCGTGAAACGCTCGATATTTATAAAGTAAGCCTGAAGCAGATTGCGAAAGCCGAGAGTGGTGACAAGGTGGCGGCGAAGAAAATACGTTTTCATTATGCGGACCGAATAGGAAGTGTCGACAGTAAAAGTCATAATTATGATTGTGAGGCATTAGCCTTTGTTGGCGAGCAGTTGTGGTTGTTCACTAAAAACCGTGGTGATTTGCAATCACGCTTGTATGTTCTCGATAAAAAACAGGCTGATCAGGCCGTTGAGCCTGTCATGACGCTACCGGTTGCCGGGTTAATCACAGCAGCGGATTACAATGAAAAAACTCATACGTTAGTGTTGCTGGGTTACCAGAAGCCCAGTATGTTTGGGCAGTCTTTTGTTTGGGTTATTGATGTGGTTGCTGGTCTGCCGGACTGGGATCGAGCGACGTATCATACGATTCTGCCCTATGGGCAATGGGAAGGTGTGCTGTGGGATGGAGACAACGCTTTACTGCTCACTTCTGAAAAGAGCCGGCTGGGTGCTCAGCAGATTGGTCGCTTGCGTTTGCCTGATTAAATCTCCTTGGAATTGAGTGGTTAAAGAGGGTAGGATTTCGGTCACATTGGATATTAATTTCCTCTATAATGATTTTTGTCGCTATTAGCGAAGGCGGCAGCGCACATAAGTTTTCGTTGTTAATACTATTCAGATTAAGATTATCCAGATAAATGCTATCCAAATTAATATCATCCAGGAATACACCAATCGATCATGCTTCAGATTTATAACACACTGACCAAGCAAAAAGCCCCTTTTAAGCCGTTGGTAGAAGGCCATATTAATATGTATGTCTGTGGCATCACAGTGTATGACTATTGTCATATTGGGCATGCAAGGGTGATGGTGTGTTTTGATGTCATTACGCGTTATTTGCGTTCGCGTGGCTGGAATGTAAATTACGTCCGCAATATTACCGATGTCGATGATAAAATTATCAGACGGGCAAATGAAAATAATGAAACGGTTGAGCAATTAACTGAGCGCATGATTGCTGCGATGCATGAAGATGAAGATGCGCTTAGTGTCTTGCGCCCCGATCAGGAGCCAAAAGCTACCGCCCATATTGATGAGATTATTGCGCTGGTAAGTACGCTGATAGAAAAAGATTTTGCTTATCCTGCTGCCAATGGTGATGTTTATTACCGTGTCGAAAAATTTGCAGAGTATGGAAAACTGACTAATCAGAATATTGATGAGCTTCGTTCCGGATCTCGTGTTGCGATTGATGAGGCGAAAGAGAGTCCGCTTGATTTTGTCTTATGGAAGGCGGTTAAGCCCGGAGAGGTTAGCTGGGAGTCTCCATGGGGGGCAGGGCGTCCGGGCTGGCATATTGAATGTTCGGCTATGTCTAAATGTTGTTTGGGCGATACTTTCGATATACATGGCGGAGGTCCTGATCTGCCATTTCCTCATCATGAAAACGAAATAGCGCAGTCAGAAGCAGCCAATGGCTGTGCTTACGCGAATTATTGGATGCATGCGGGTCCTGTGCGTGTAAATAGTGAAAAAATGTCTAAGTCTTTAGACAACTTTTTCACCATCAGAGACGTGTTAGGAAAATACAATCCTGAAGTTGTGCGTTTCTTCCTGGCGCGTGTTCACTACCGCAGTTATATCGATTACAGCGAAGAGAGCTTAAAAGAAGCACGGGTCATGCTGGAACGTTTTTATCAGTCGCTAAATGGCATGGCTGGATACGAGTATTCTAAAGAAGATGCTGATCAGGTGAATATAAGTGATTTTGAACAGCGCTTTAATGCTGCGATGGATGATGACTTTAATACACCTAAAGCTGTTTCTGTTTTGTTTGAGATGGTGAATGAATTAAACAAACTAAAGAAATCATCTGAAGCAGGTGCGGCTGCGATGGCGCATAAAATTGCTGAGTTGGGTGGCATTATTGGATTGTTGCAGCAAGATCCGGACGCTTTCCTGAAAGGTGATGATAAAGAGGGTGAGGTTGATGCGAGCGCTATCGAAGCGTTAATTCAGCAGCGTACTGCAGCAAAAGGGAGCAAGGATTACGCTGAATCAGATCGGATTCGAGATGTGTTGGCTGCGCAAGGTGTTATTCTTAAAGATAGTCGAGAAGGCACGAGCTGGTTTCGAGAAGGCTAGCCGTCTCTCAGATTTAACCTTGTAGCGGTTGCTGTTTGGGTAATCTGGCATAAAAAAGCGAGCAATGAGCTCGCTTTTTTTATGGTGTTTTATTGAGTGCTTTTTAAATTTTTAATGGGATCAATCGTTTCTAGAAGCTGCTTCCAATGTGTTCTCCATCAAGCAGGCAACGGTCATCGGGCCAACACCACCTGGAACTGGCGTTATCCACCCTGCGCTCTGAGCCGCGATGTCATAATCTACATCGCCTACTAAGCGGCCATCTTCCAGACGGTTAATGCCAACATCTATAACAATAGCGCCTTCTTTGATCCACTCGCCTTTTACCAGGCCTGGTTTACCCACGCCAACGACAACAATGTCAGCACGTTTTACATGAAACGCAAGGTCGCGTGTAAAACGGTGCGTGGTTGTAACCGTGCAACCTGCCAGCAATAGCTCTAGAGACATGGGGCGGCCGACGATATTGGATGCACCCACAACAACCGCTTCCTGGCCATGGAGGTCAATATCCGTTGATTCAAGAAGTAGCATTACGCCTTTGGGTGTGCAGGGGCGTAATGCCGGCATCCTCTGGGCTAAGCGGCCAAGGTTAAATGGATGGAATCCATCAACATCTTTTTCTGGCTGAATATGCTCAAGGATTTCATTACTATTCAGCTCGGCTGGTAAAGGGAGCTGAACGAGAATTCCGTCTATATCTGGATTGGCGTTAAGCTCATCTACCAGCGATAGTAATTTTTGCTGTGAAGTGTCGACGGGTAAATCATAAGAAATGGATTCAATTCCTACCTCAATACAGGCGTTCTTTTTATTGCGAACATACACATGAGAAGCCGGATCGTTACCAACAATAACCACGGCAAGGCAAGGCGCGCGTTTACTTTTTGTGAGTCGGTCTTGGATTTTTTCTGCTACCTGTCGACGGACGTCGGCAGCAATCTTTTTTCCGTCAATAATCTGTGCGGTCATTATGTTTGGCGTTTCCCGATGCAGGCGTTGTATCAAAACTGCGCGGATTTTCTCATGTTAAGCCGCTTCGGCCAAGTGGAGGATGGAATAATAGGCGCATATAGTAGTTTAATGCAGGATGACTTAAAAAAATATTGACGATATACCAATGCTCCTTTAGGATACTGCCTCCTTTATAAGGCCTTTGAATCTCGGTTCAGCAGCAGGGCCTCATAAAGGTTCAGGTTTTTACCTGGTTTCTGACAGTGCCCATAGCTCAACTGGATAGAGCAACGCCCTTCTAAGGCGTAGGTTGTAGGTTCGATTCCTACTGGGCGCACCAGTCACTCCTCACATACTTTCTGCCTTCTAATACGTTAAATAATATCGCCAATAGCGCCGCTATGAGCATTTCTAACTCCAATCATTAAAGCCTTAATAAGCAAGGGCGTGTAGTGGCCGTTTTTGTGCCCTTGCGATATTTTGCTATGTGTATTCTTTACAATAAAATCTTTAAGCTGATGGTTTAAACAGTCTTAATCGATTTGCATTTCCCACGACAGTAGCTGAAGAGAAAGCCATTGCTGCGCCAGCAATAATCGGGCTTAACAGAATGCCCGTAAATGGAAATAGAATACCTGCAGCAATCGGTATCCCCAGACTATTATAAAGAAATGCACCGAAGAGGTTCTGGTGGATGTTTTTAAGCGTGGCTTTAGATAGCTCAATCGCATCAGCAACGCTATGCAATGAGTTACGAATAAGCACCATATCAGCGCTTTCGATAGCGATATCTGTTCCATTGCCAATGGCAAATCCTACATCTGCCTGCGCCAGAGCGGGGGCATCATTAATACCATCACCGGCCATGGCTATAATGCCGCCTTGTTGCTGCAATAATTTTACTTTGCTGGCTTTGTCTGCTGGCATTACTCCTGCAATAAACTCATCTACGCCGACTTGTTGTGCAACGGCAGCGGCGGTTTGCTGATTATCTCCTGTCAGCATAATGACTTTTATGCCGGCCTTCTGCAGTCGCTTAATGGCAGCCGCTGAATCGTGGCGTATTGGGTCAGCTACGGAGATGAATCCAATTAGTTGATCGTTTGCTGCTATATACACGGGCGTGTGTGCATTGGCGGTTAGCTTTGTGATTTGGTCGCTAACTTGTTGGCTATCAATGCCGTTTTCTTGCATGAAGGCGAGATTGCCCATCAGCAGCGTTTCAACACCTATCTTACCAGTGACGCCTCTTCCTGTGACGGAGTTGAATTGTTTAACGGGAAGTAGCTTAAGCTGTGCTTTTTTCGCGGCGTCTACAATGGCTTCAGCCAATGGGTGTTCGGATAATGTTTCCAGTGAGGCGGCCAGTGTTAACAGATGTTCTTCAGATCCTTGCAGCGCGATTATGCTGGTTAGTTTGGGTGCGCCTTCAGTGACGGTGCCTGTTTTATCGATAATTAATGTAGTGATACCAGCTGCTGATTGCAGTGCCTGCGCGTTTCTGATGAGTACGCCATGCTCTGCGGCTTTGCCTACGCCCACCATGACTGACATGGGTGTGGCTAGTCCGAGTGCGCAAGGACAGGCGATGATAAGTACGGTCGTGGCCGTTACCAGCATGTAAGCGATTTTAGGTTCCGGGCCGAAAAAATACCAAATAATTGCTGTGGCGATACTAATAAGAATGACAGCTGGCACAAATATAGATGAGATTTTGTCGGCTAATCGCGCTATGTCAGGTTTGCTGTTTTGCGCCTGTTTGATCATTTCTACAATACGGCTCAGTGCGGTTTCTGAGCCAACCCTTTCGGCTGTCACCAGTAAACTGCCGGATTTGTTGAAAGTGCCGCCGGATACGGTATCTCCGATTTTTTTGTTAACGGCAACGGGTTCGCCGGTTAGCATTGACTCATCTATATAGCTTTGTCCTTCTAGCACACGTGCATCAACAGGAATCTGTTCGCCTGGCCTAATACGGATATGATCGTCTACCTGAACCAGTTCAAGAGGTATGTCTTGTTCTTTTTCATTGCGAATCACACGTGCGGTTTTCGGTTGCAGGTCTAACAGGCGCTCTACCGCATCAGACGTTCGGGTGCGTGCTCTGAGTTCCATTGCCTGTCCGAGGTTGACTAAGCCGATAATCATAACCGCTGCTTCGAAATAGATATGTCGGGCATCGGCCGGTAATAAGTGAGGCATAAGAACAACCAGCATGGAAAACAGCCATGCACTTCCGGTGCCGATTGAAATCAAAGTGTCCATCGTAGAGCTGGCATTACGTAGCGCGGTGAACGCGCCCGAAAAGAAGTGGCGGCCCGAAAAAAACATAATGGCAAGCGTGATAAGCCCTGTGACTCCCCATAAAATTTGATCGTTGGGTGTCTGGACGCTCATGTCCTCCATGAAAAAGCCGCTGAGCATGAGGGGTATGCCTAGTGCAAGAGCAACTGCCGCTTGAATCAGGCGCTGCCGGTATCGTGCTTGCTGTGCTTCCTTTTGTTTAATTCTGTCTTCCGCGTCGCTTTGTGAAGGGCGGGCCTGGTATCCAATGCTCTCCAGTTCTTTGATGATCAGTTCGGCACTGGCTGTACCGCTAATATAAAGTTTGCGTTGTGGGAAATTGACTTCTGCCTGCTCAATGTTGGGTATTTTTGATACGCAGGTCTCGATCTTTTTTACGCAGCCGGCGCAAGATACGTTTTCCAGAATGAGTGTGGTTTTCATGATATGTGGCCCTCAGGGTGGCAGGCGTTGCTGATCGCGCCTATCAACTAAATGCAGTAATATTGAATGAGTGTAAGGGTTACAGTCACTGTAAGGTCAAATTAAAAATTTAAGGTAAATTAATGAATATTGCTGAAGCCGCCAAATACACCGGGCTGAGTAGTAAGACTATTCGATACTATGAGCAAGAGAAGATTATACCGCCGGCAAAGCGCGGAGATAATGGCTATCGCCAGTATGATGCTGATCAGTTAGCGCTGTTGGTTTTTATTAAGCGCGCTAGAGATTTGGGGTTTTCATTAAGTGATAGTCATGAATTGCTGTTGTTGTCGCTTGATCCTGAGCGAAGTAGTGCGGTTGTTAAGCAAAAAGCAGTGCAGCATTTAAATAAAGTGAATGACCAGATCATGCAGTTGCAAAAAATGAGGGATATTTTAGAGGGTGTAGTAGGGCTGTGTTCGGGTGATTCAAGGGCCGAGTGTCCTATTTTGGATAAACTGAGTGGTGCCTCTCAGTAAATGGCGCATAGCTGACGGTAAGGGTTAGCTGCCAGAGTCATTGCATTATTGTGCGGTGATGATCGAGTCTTGTTAGTCAATCGGCTGTAATTACCTATGAATTTTGATCGCTAAAGCTAGTGTATTGAAATTACTGTGAATTTATTCAATATTTCTTGTATAAACTTGTTGACAGTATGCGTCGGTCTCCATAGAATACGCCACATCTTCACGAGGAGCCTCCTAAACTCCAATGCAGTTATGAGTAATAACTGTTTAAAGTAAGATGATTTCTTTCATCCCCTGGTTAAAAGAAATTGATTTTTAGTTATGGTGGGCGTAGCTCAGTTGGTAGAGCTCCGGATTGTGATTCCGGCGGTCGTGGGTTCAAGCCCCATCGTTCACCCCATGCTAAATATCGAAATGCGGATGTGGTGAAATTGGTATACACGCTGGTTTTAGGTACCAGTGCCGCAAGGCGTGAGAGTTCGAGTCTCTCCATCCGCACCATTTATCTCCCCGATAAATGGTGTTTTTTTTGTGGTGGGCGTAGCTCAGTTGGTAGAGCTCCGGATTGTGATTCCGGCGGTCGTGGGTTCAAGCCCCATCGTTCACCCCATATGTTTTTTTCTCCCCCCATTTGTGTCTTTAGTCCTTAAAAAAAATCTATTTTCTTCTATGAATGTTATTGTGCGCTCTGATTTTCCGTTAGCTCTTGACTAATAAGCTCAAGTGCCCGAAACTTTCGCGCTTTAGAATTTTTGACTTGTCAGTATAATCGAGTCTAAATAAGCGATTCTGTGAACTAATCAGGGAAATATTCCGGTAAACTAGTTCACCGCGATCGACTAACCAGTACATAGTATTTTTTTGGTGAGGAATTCCATGCAAGTTTCTGTTGAAACGACCTCCGCTCTAGAGCGTCAGATGACAATCACTGTGCCAGCAGAGCGCATTGAGAATGATGTAAATAAGCGAGTGCAGCATACTGCACGTACAACTCGTCTGGACGGTTTCCGTCCTGGTAAAGTGCCTTTGAAAGTTGTTAAGCAGCGTTACGGTGCTAGTATTCGTCAGGATGTTATTGGTGAAGTGATTCAGCAGAGCTTCTATGAAGCAGTTCAGCAAGAGAAAATCTTGCCTGCTGGTGGCCCGCAGATCGATTTCAAAAATGATAAAGACGGTGAAGACTTTCAGTTCACAGCAACATTTGAAGTATATCCGGAAATAGCTCTGGCTGATTACTCTGCTGTAACGATTGAAAAGCAAAGCTCAGAAGTGAAAGATGAAGATTTGGAAAAGATGATCGACACACTGCGTAAGCAGCAGGCTGATTGGTCTGAAGTTGAATCGGATGCTAAAGACGGTGATCGTCTGAAATTGGATTTCGAAGGCTTTATCGATGGAGAAGCGTTCGAAGGCGGAAAAGCTGAAGCAATGGATTTAGTGTTAGGTTCAAATTCCATGATCCCGGGCTTCGAAGATGGCCTAGTGGGTGCTAAAGCAGGGGACGAAGTTGAAGTTAATGCATCCTTTCCTGAAGAGTATCATGCAGAAAATCTGAAAGGCAAAGCAGCTGTATTTAAAGTTAAAGTGCTGACTGTTTCTACACCGCATCTGCCAGAATTGAACGAAGAGCTCTTTGCTAAGTTTGGATTGGAAGCCACTGATTTAGAAACATTTAAGGTAGAAGTGCGTTCGAATATGGAACGTGAGATGAAAAACGCCCTTAAAATGAAACTAAAAGATCAGGTTTTCACTCAGCTTGTTGATATTAACGCGATTGAAGTACCAAGTTCACTGGTTGACAGTGAAATTGAAAATCTGCGTAAACAGGCAGTTCAGCGTTTTGGTGGTGGTGCAGATATTGATCCAAGCATGTTGCCAAAAGAGATGTTTGAAGAGCAGGCTAAGCGTCGTGTTACTGTAGGTCTGCTGGTGCAGGAAGTCATCAAAGCTAACGAAATCAAAGCAGATGATGAACGTGTTCGTTCAACAGTGGAAGAGATGGCGAGTACTTATCAGGATCCTAAAGAGGTTATTGATTGGTACTACAGCAATGATGAAATGCTGAATCAGGTTAAAGGTTTGGTATTAGAAGATCAGGCTGTTGATAGTCTACTTGCTTCTGCTAACGTCACAGAAGTGGCAGTTGCTTATGAAGACGCAATCAAGCCCGCTCAGCAATAAAGCGAAGTAGGGTCATAGGTTCTTACGTCGCTAATGACGTATTGACTGAATGAAAAACGACAGTTGGTAATGATCCTCTGTCGTTTTTTGTTTATCAGGTTAAGGAGTAAATTGCATGTCAGTATTCCATCAGGACAATGCCAAAATCATTGAAAACTCTGGTCTGGTGCCGATGGTAGTAGAGCAGTCTGCCCGCGGTGAGCGTGCGTATGATATCTATTCACGTCTTCTGAAAGAGCGAGTAATCTTTCTGGTTGGCCAGGTTGAAGATCATATGGCTAACTTGATCGTTGCTCAGTTGCTATTTCTTGAAGCTGAAAATCCAGATAAAGATATTCATTTGTACATTAATTCGCCAGGTGGTTCCGTAACAGCGGGTCTGGCGATTTACGATACGATGCAGTTTATCAAGCCAGATGTTAGTACGATGTGTATTGGCCAGGCGGCTAGTATGGGTGCTTTCTTGTTGTCGGCGGGTGCTGCAGGTAAGCGACATGCTTTACCTAATGCCCGTGTCATGATTCACCAGCCATTAGGTGGTTATCAGGGGCAGGCAACGGATATTGAAATACACACTAAAGAGATTCTGAGTATACGCGATAAGTTAAATCGTATTTTGTCTGAGCATACAGGACAAGATATGGCGACTATCGCACGTGATACTGATCGGGATAACTTTATGGATCCTGCAGCCGCAGCAGAATATGGTCTTATCGACTCTGTTCTGGATAAGCGTCAGGGTCAATAAACGGCGTTAGCGGGACGTATAAAGTGGCTGTGGGTTGAAAAATGTGTCACCAGCCACAATTAATTAAAATACCGCTTTGCGTGAATGAGTATGAGGTAGTTGAATGAGTGATGATATCAACGACAAAGATGACGAAAAGGGCAAGCTTTTTTGTTCATTCTGTGGAAAGAATCAGGATGAAGTTAAAAAGTTGATTGCTGGTCCTTCTGTCTTTATCTGTGATGAATGTGTGGATCTGTGTAACGATATTATTCGTGAAGAGATTCAAGATATTGATGAGCAGGAAGCACAGGACAGCTTGCCAATTCCTGCTGAAATCAAAGCTAAACTTGATGACTATGTTATCGGCCAGGACCGTGCTAAAAAAGTACTGGCTGTTGCTGTATATAATCATTACAAGCGTTTGCGGTTCCAGAGCAGTTCGGCCAACAAGGAAGTAGAGCTCAGTAAAAGCAACATCCTGCTAATTGGCCCTACAGGCAGTGGTAAAACGCTGTTAGCGCAAACATTGGCGCGTTTGTTGAATGTTCCTTTTACAATCGCTGATGCAACGACGCTGACTGAAGCGGGTTATGTGGGTGAAGATGTAGAAAACATTATTCAGAAACTTCTGCAAAAATGTGATTATGATATTGAGCGTGCTCAATTGGGTATCGTTTATATTGATGAGATCGACAAGATTTCACGTAAATCTGATAACCCATCAATTACACGTGATGTATCCGGTGAAGGTGTTCAGCAGGCGTTACTGAAGCTGATTGAGGGTACGGTTGCTTCTGTGCCGCCTCAGGGTGGACGTAAGCATCCTCAGCAGGAATTTTTGCAGGTTGATACATCGAATATACTGTTTATCTGTGGTGGTGCCTTTTCAGGGCTTGAGCAGATTATTCGTGATCGCTCCGAGAAAAGCTCTATTGGCTTTAATGCCAGCGTGAAAAGTAAGGATGATACTAAATCTATTACAGACACGTTGTTAGATATCGAAGCAGAAGATCTGGTTAAATTCGGTCTTATTCCGGAATTCGTGGGCCGTTTGCCAATGATAGCAACGCTCGGCGAGCTTGATGAAGAAGCATTGATGCAGATTCTGACAGAGCCGAAAAACAGTCTGGTGCGACAATATACCAAACTGTTTGAAATGGAAGGCGCTGAAGTTGATTTTCGTATAGAAGCCTTACATGCGATCGCCAAGCACGCCTTAGCGCGTAAAACGGGTGCGCGTGGTTTACGCTCTATTCTCGAAGGTACTTTGCTGGACATCATGTATCAGCTACCTTCTATGGAAAATGTAAGCAAGGTCGTTATCGATGAAGGCGTGATTGCTGGTACGTCTGAACCGATTCTTATTTACGAAACGCCAGAGAAGAAAGTAACCGCTGAAAAGTAGTTACGGAAAAGGTAGTTACTTAGATAAACGCTGGACTAAAAGGACGCAATAGCGTCCTTTTTGCTAGGTGTTAAATTATTCCTCTTCACCTTGCAACGCACGTTTAATCTGCTCAACCACCCGGCTGGGCAGGCGTCTGATCATAAGCACCTGATTCTCTTCGTCAAATTCAATCTCGCTACCTGACGCCAACGGTCCTAAAGAGCGTTTGGAAAAATCGAGCTGCCAATTGTCTGCTTTTGCTTTTAATTTAGTCAGAGCGTTCAGTGTATGAGTGTGAGGCTGAAATTCTTGGCTCACCTGATAGTTTTCTCCGTTAGCGAAGCGCCCGAATTTACCGGTCATCGATTCCACTTGTGCTGCAGGAATGTGCTGATCTAAAATTTGTTCGACTTCTGGCAGGTTTGCTGTGTTTTTTTCAGATCGTTGACGGCTGAGGTAACTGACAACATCTTCGACAACTTTGTCTCTTTCTTCAACCATGCCATTTTGGGTGCAAAAATCGCGTGTGGCCCGAATCAAGTCTCCCGTGGATTTTTTAGACGGCATTACATCGGTGCAACCAAATGCATTTGAAAAATAATGGGTTACATCGCCTTTCTCTTTTGTACCCATAAAGCTCAAATAACTATCCTTGCCTTTCTGGTAAGACGTAATGTTGATTTTTGCAGCTTGATGAAGTTTGTCGAGATCGACCTCATCCACTTCAGTAGGGCTTAACTGGTCGTTCAGTGATATGGCTGAGCGGTTTCGTACCAAGGCCACAAGAACAAACTCATAGCGCTCTTGTTGGTAGTGGGCAAAGATAATATAGCCACCGGTGGCTGCGCGGGAAGAGGGCGCATCCATAGCGGCTGCGAGCTGAGCGATACCCAGATCGGCTAATTTAAGGAAGTTGGTTGCTGATTGCTCTTGAGAGAGGTAATTCTCAAATGCCTGGATAAATGGATAACCGTCACGGTTGTCCTTGTTAAAAGATCCATGGGTTAGGGTCGATCGCCTGGCTAAAGCGTTATTTAAGGCCAGAACCATGTCTGGAACTACCGTATCTTGAGTATTAACACTGCCACCACGTTCACTGATAACGGTAGCCTGATCTTCCTCTTTATGTAGTTCTCTAATTACCAGATGCTTTAATTCCACAAGTATTCCCAGAGCCATTAACCAAAACAGGGATTTTATGTGAAAGCATGTGTAATGTCAGGGTTATCTTGATCTGATCTCACGTAATAATCAGTATTCTGTCAGTTTTATCCAGAATTCAAGCGCGGTGATATACAAGGATACAATGCGTTTACTAGTAAGCTCTATTTGATTTTTTCACAATAAAATGAAAGAAATATAATATCTATAGTTTTAAGTCGATGCTGGTGTCATCTTTTGCTAAGGTACTGTACTGATACGTTTATAAGTTCTATGCTGCTGGCATAGGAAATGATATGAGGAAATAAGACAATGCCATATGACGCTGAATTGGTAGCAGAACTGAACTTACTGAACCACTTTAATGTAGGTACGACTCAAGAAGGTATTAAGGTTCATCATAGTGCTGCACCACACATGATAGAAGCTGCTAAACGATTGTTTGATAAAGATTTGATTACTCAGGAGGACGGAGGTTATTTGACTGACTTGGGTCATGACGCTGCTGAGCATTCACAAAGTTTAATATTAATTCTAACCACACCGGTTCAGCTGGATACTACTTCTTAAAACTCTATGGCACATAAACCAACCATCTATAAGGTTGAGTTGCAGTTGGTTGATATGAATCGTGATATTTATACCAGCTGCAAACTCACTATTGCGCAACACCCTTCAGAAACTCAAGAACGTATGATGATAAGGTTGATGGTTTTTGGCCTGAACTATCATGAGGATCTTCAATTCAGCCGTGGGCTATCCGCTACCGATGAGCCAGATGTATGGGAATGTGGTCTTGATGGGCAGATTAATCATTGGATCGAAGTAGGGCAGGCCACCCCGGAACGTATACGCAAGGCTGTTAGTCGATCACCGAAAGTGTCGTTGTATGCTTTTGGCCGAGAGTCGGATGTCTGGTGGGCACGTGCTCAGGATGCCTTTAAGGATCTGCCGCGTGTTGATGTCTGGCAGTTTAACGCTGAGCAGTCAGCGAAATTACCTGACCTGGTTGGAAGAACGGTATCGATAACAATGACCATTACCGATAATGAAATTTTTCTGAACCGAGATGACCTTCAGTTAACATTAGGCTTTAAGCAACTGCTTTAAGCCGCTGTCAATAATACGCTTACACTCGTTGCTCCAGGTTAGGGCCGCTCACCAGTAAACGCAGAAGATCGCTACGGCAAACAATGCCTACCACTTCGTGGTACTGATCGACAACGGGTACAGAGCTAATTTTTTGTTCTATGAAGATCAGAGCAATCTCCCGCACTAATGTATCCGGACTCACAGCAATTAACGCGTTTTTCAGTAGGTTGCCGACAAAGCTATTAGAATCAGAGCCTGAGCGTAATAAATCACCATCCGTGACTACGCCCAGAGGGTGCCCATTGCTGCCAACAACAACTAAATGATCAATTTCTTCTTCTTGCATTAGCATCCATGCAAAATTTATAGTGTCAAACTGACCTACTGTAATGACCGGCGCGTTCATGATGTGCAAAGCGATTAAGCGGCGACGGTCCTGAAGAGAGTCTGATTTACGTCCGGTTTCAGCATAGAGACGGGATGAAACAAGAGTAGAACGAGTACCGCTAGTCAGCGGTGAGCTTGCTGGCTTAGCTTTAGCTGTGGTTTTTGGGTTGCTAATCGTATTGTTCTGCATAGGGTTTTTGGACGCACTACTCCTGTTAGCGGCTGTGACACCACGTAGTGGAAACTGTGCAGTTGACGGGTTTTTAACGAGATTTCCATTGTCATAAATTAGCAACGCCATTCAATACCTCCGTATGTCAATATTATATATAACGGCGGATGTTCATTTAACTTGATCCATATCATTTTAATATTAGTCATCAATTTTTAGCAATCATTCAATAATTCTATTACGCATAGAATAATACTGATTTTAATCTGCATGGCTGCAGAATAGTCTCGTTATATGGCGTTTTTTAAGACGTATAGATTGCTATATATTATATTAGAATATGCTAAAATAAGGTTTTTTATCTATTTGGAGTGCCTTATGATTCGTTCTCTGGCTTGCTTCTTGTTAAGCATTGCTATGGCTGCGCAAGCGACAGAGATACCGTCTTCTAATGTCGAGCCACGGTCATTTAATGTAGTTAAAACAATAATGCCCTTTGAGCGATTTTTAGAAGGCAGTGTTGAGGCGATATCGCAAGCGACGGTTTCTGCAGAAACAAGCGGACGAGTGGATCAAATAAGAGTTGATGTAGGGGATTCAGTGCTTGCTGGCACGGTTATACTCACATTAGTTGGCGTCGATCAGAAAGAAGGCCTGAATCAGGCGCAGGCTCTTTTAAATGAATCAATTGTACAGCGTCAGGCAGAAGCACAGCAGTTTGCGCGTGTAAAAGTGCTTTATGATAAGAAGCTACTATCCAAAGCAAATTATGATAGCGCTTCTGCTAGTTATAACAGCGCTAAGGCGCGTGTTTCCAGTGCAGAAGCCGCGTTAAATCGTGCGCGTCAACAAGTTTCCTACACAGAAATAAAAGCAGCCTATAGCGGTGTCGTGAGTGCACGACATGTGGAGGTGGGTGAGGCGGTGCAGCCAGGCATGCCGCTGATGAGTGGTTTCGACCCTGATCGTTTACGGGGGTTTGTAGATTTGCCGCAGTCTATCGCTACCAGTGTTCGTCTCGCTCCTGACGTTCATATTGTGCTAAATAATGGAACAAAAGTAAGGCCTGCTAAAACCACATTATTTCCAATTGCAGATGCACGAACCGGTACCGTGCGTATGCGTCTTGAACTGCCGGAATCCGTATCCGTTGCCTATCCGGGCGCGTTGGTGAAGGTGGCTGTAAAGTTAGGTGAGCAAGAGCGCTTATTAGTACCTGTATCGAGCGTAGTTTATCGATCTGAAGTGGCAGGCGTTTACATACTTAACGCAAATCAGCCTGATTCATTGCAATCTAACCTACAAAAATTACCTCAGTTACGCCAAATAAGGGTGGGAAGCCGTTTTGGTGACCAGGTAGAAATTCTGGCGGGCTTGATGGTAGGTGAAAACATCGCTACTGATCCTATTGCAGCGGGCATTGCTGCTTCTGATACGCCTGTTCTGGAAGGGCAATAGTTTATGGATAAGCCGTTAGGCATTTCAGGCAGCATTGCTAATCGCTTTATGCGTTCACAGCTTACGCCGCTATTGGCATTAGTAGGCCTTTTACTGGGGGTTTTTGCCGCATTAGTGACTCCACGAGAAGAAGAGCCACAAATTAATGTCACTATGGCGAATGTGATGGTGCCGTTTTCCGGCGCGTCGGTGGCAGATGTAGAGGCGCTAGTAGCGACACCACTAGAGCAAATACTGGGTGAAATTAAAGATATTGAACATATTTACTCAGTGTCTAGTCCGGGTTTGGCCGTGTTGACAGTGCAATTCAAAGTAGGTGTAGAGCGCACTGAGGCGTTGGTTCGACTTTATAATGCGGTCTATTCCAATCTTGACTGGAGGCCGGCCAATTTAGGGGTAGGTCCTATCATTGTTAAGCCCAAAGGCATTGATGACGTACCGATTGTTTCATTAACACTACATACTCAGGATTCTTCACGCGGTGCTTATGAGCTCCGCCAGATTGCTCATGCGTTAGAGAGTGAGTTGAAACGTGTTCCGGGTACTCGGGATATAGAAACCATTGGTGGGTCAGAGCAAACGGTACGGGTGTTATTAGATCCGCAAAAAATGGCGGCGCGTAACATCTCTATTAATGAGCTTAAGCAAGCGCTGGTGGTGAGCAATATTGCATCTCAGGCGGGGGCTTTTGTCTCTGATAATCAGTATGTCCCTGTGACGGTGGGCACATTTTTTTCGACACGTGATGAACTTGCTGAATTGGTTATCGGTATGGTTGATAACCGTCCCATCTATCTTGAAGATGTGACGGATATTAAGCAGTATGCCGGTGAAAACAAACAGTATGTCTGGTATGCCGAGCCAGGTGTTGCCGCCAAGTTGCCGGCGGTTACGCTTTCTATCAGTAAAAAACCGGGTGAAAATGCTGTTGATATTGCCGATCAGGTACTCAATAGAATTGAGCAGCTGCAAGGTCATGTTATTCCACAAGGTGTTGATGTTACGGTGACGCGTAACTACGGTAAAACGGCGAATGACAAAGCTAATAAGCTGATTCAGAAGCTTATTTTTGCTACGCTATCGGTTATTGCACTGGTTTTTTTAGCGCTCGGCAAGCGCGAAGCTGTCGTTGTAGGTGCGGCGGTTGTGCTTACGCTGATGGTGACTTTATTTGCATCATGGGCGTGGGGCTTTACGTTAAATAGGGTATCTCTATTCGCGCTAATCTTCTCTATTGGTATTCTGGTTGACGATGCCATTGTTGTGGTTGAAAACATCCATAGACATATGGCCATGGATAATAAAACATTGCTGGAAGCGATTCCTGTGGCGGTTGATGAAGTCGGTGGTCCTACGATTCTTGCTACCTTTACTGTGATTGCGGCCTTGTTACCAATGGCCTTTGTGAGTGGCTTGATGGGGCCGTATATGAGCCCTATTCCAATCAATGCGTCAATGGGCATGGTGCTATCACTTATTATCGCGTTTACATTTACGCCCTGGCTCTGTTCTAAGTTATTAAAGCATCATGAGCAACCTCGGAGCCCGGATGCATCAACGCCAGCTAAGTCAGAAGAAACCCGCTCTCACCAGTTGTTTACATGGTTGATGACCCCTTTTCTTGGCGCTAAACGCTTTAACCGCTATCTTTTGGGGTTTTCATTAATCGGTCTGATTGTCGGCGCTATTGGGTTGGGCGTGGTGCAGTTGGTGATTCTGAAAATGTTACCTTTTGATAATAAAAGTGAATTTCAAGTGGTCGTCGATATGCCAGAAGGTACGCCGCTGGAGCAGACTAATCGCGTCTTAGCTGAATTGGCCGACTCTCTGTTATCCGTTGATGAAGTCCGGAATATTCAGGCGTATGCAGGAACAGCCGCGCCCATTGGATTTAATGGCTTAGTGCGTCAGTACTATCTGAGACAAGCGCCTAATCAGGGGGATTTGCAGGTTAATCTGGCTGATAAAAAAGATCGAGACCGCTCCAGTCATGAAATAGCGTTGGCTGTTCGTCCACAACTTACAACTATTGGTAAGCAATTTTCAGCATCAGTGAAAGTAATTGAAGTACCGCCAGGCCCTCCGGTGATGTCTCCGTTAGTCGCCGAGGTCTATGGCCCTGATTATCAAGGGCAAATCGAAAAAGCGCGTGAGCTGGAAACCTTGTTTAATCACACCGATGGCTTGGTTGATATTGATACCAGCATTGAAGCGAATTCAAAAAGAATTGTATTTGAAGTGGATCGTAGCCGTGCGGCGCGCTTAGGTGTTAGTCAAGCTGATGTAGCGTCCAGCATTGCTGCGGCGCTCGGGGGAGAAGATGTTACTTACATACATACCGGCCATGCGAAATATCCTATTCCGATACGTATCGAGTTACCGGTTGCTGGCAAAGCCGATGTGAGTACGCTATTGGATATTAGGGTAAGAAGCCGTTCCGGCGATTTAATACCCCTCTCAGAAGTTATTCTTGTACAGCAGCGCCCTTGGGATAAAAATATCTATCATAAAGATTTGTTGCCAGTAGTGTACGTTACGGGAGATATGGCGGGTGGTCAGGATAGCCCGTTGTATGGCATGTTTGATATGGTGGGTAAAATTGATCAAATGCAGCAGACGTTTATCAGTCAGCCTGAAGATCAATACGATTATGCGTTGAAATGGGATGGTGAATGGCAAATCACTTACGAAACATTCCGTGATATGGGTGCGGCTTATTCGGTCGGGTTGATTCTTATCTATCTGCTTGTCGTCGCTCAGTTCGGTTCTTATCTGGTGCCTTTGGTTATCATGGCGCCGATTCCTTTAACGATGATTGGGATCATGCCGGGGCACGCACTACTGAACGCGCAGTTTACCGCGACTTCCATGATAGGGATGATTGCATTGGCGGGTATTATTGTACGTAATTCGATACTGCTGGTGGATTTCATCAATCATTTGCTGGCGCGTGGGGTCGCTCTGGAAGCCGCTGTTGTTACCGCAGCGAGTGTCAGGGCTAAACCAATAGTATTAACGGCCGTTGCGGCCATGATGGGAGCTTTCTTTATACTGGACGATCCTATCTTTAACGGGTTAGCGGTGAGTTTGATCTTTGGTTTGCTGGTATCAACTCTGCTAACATTGATCGTCATTCCGTTGCTTTATTACAGTCTGTTGCGTCGTCGCAACGTATAAAGCCGCACTTATTTCAAATCTTCAGGGAAAGCATAATTATTCTTTCCTTGTAATTTGATGGCATACATCACCTCATCTGCTCGTTTAATCAATGCTTCGGGTTCTTGTTCGTGGTCAGGATAAAGTGCGATACCGATGCTCGCACTTATACAAGCAATATTGTTGTTAAGCGTAAATGGTTGAGCCAGGCTATTAATTATCGTTTGTGCAACCCGTGTTGTATTTTGAGGGTAATTGATATCATTTAGTATAATTAGAAACTCGTCGCCACCGATGCGAGCTACCGTATCAGCTTCACGTAGTGAGAGTGCAAGTCTTTCAGCGACACTCATCAGCAAAAGATCTCCCGCTTCATGACCTAACGTATCGTTTATCGCTTTGAAACCGTCCAGATCAATAAATAAAATGGCGACTTTATTTTTCTCGCGACGCGCTATTGCTATGGCCGTCGAAAGATTTTCCTTGCATAGCCTGCGTGTTGGCAGGCCTGTAAGACTATCGTGGTTAGCCATATATCTGAGTTGTTGTTCCGCGAGTTTTTGATCCGTTATATCTGTTCGTATACACATGTAACGCTCGGCTACACCTTGTGCATTCAGAAAGGGGATAATAGTTGAACTGGCCCAGAAATTTTCGCCTGTTTTCTTCATGTCACACATTGCTCCATGCCAGGTATCTCCACGCGTTATCGTCTCCCACATATTTCGATAAAACGCGGCTTCATGGGTGTTTGAGGTAATAACCCGGTGCGTTTTTCCAATCAGGTCTTCGCGGGTATAGCCACTAATATCAAGAAACTTATTATTGACGTACGTGATAACACCGTGACGGTCTGTAGCGCTGACAATGGCATGCTCATCAAGCGATTTTTTTTGAAATGCCAGTTCTTCCATCATAAGACAGAACGAATCTGTGAGCTCTCCAATTTCATCTTTAGCGGTAGCCGGTAGCTTTACGTTAAAGTTTCCTTGGGCTATTTTATGAGCGCCTATCCCTAGTCTTTTTAGTGGCCTGTATATAATCCGATACTGACTGAAGGTGCTAATCAGCAGGCTAAGGACCACCAGTAATATGACCATATTTCTAACGTCGTTAATATTCTCAATAACGTCTAGTTTTTCACGCCCCCAGTCGGCATCGAATTCAAGACGACCAAGTGGGGTTCCTTGTATATTCAGAGGATGTGTAATAAGTATTAATGCGTTGTTATTTATTATTTTTTCTGGATTACGCTTAAAGATAGGGTAGAGTTGCTTTCCGTTATCGTTATAAAGCGTAATGTTTTTCCAACGGGTTTGATCAGAGTTCTCCAGATGCTCGATGCCAGCAAACAGTGCACCAAGATCACGTTCCAGCAGGTTTTGTATTATCCCCGCTTCACCTAAAAGAAGTAATGCATGGGTATGTTTTTCGAACGTACTCTTCGCCTTTTCTAACTGCATTGGTTGCCAATAAATCTGGAGTAGCAGTATGATCAGTACCAACCCTAATAAGGGCGGCAGAGCGAGTTTGAGATTAATGCTCATTTATTGATGAGGTTCCACGTAGAAACGGTTCAAGTTCAATAGTTTGAGCGGTAAATAATCATCCATTCTAGCGGGTCCAATACTATTTATAGGAATTTCAGCCAGCAGTTTTCGTCCTTCTTTTGATTGACCTATCTCCAATAGAGCATCACGAACACGGTTTCTCACCTCAACAGGTACTTCAGGTAAGGCGGCAAAAGGGTGTGGCTCAACCCCTGTTGTCTTATAAATCACGCGCAACATCTCTTTATATTGATCCTTTTGACTATTAAGTGTTTTCTGTACTCCGCCTCCGGCATCCGCTTCGTTCAGTAAAACATTTAAGTAGACCGAATCATGTGTTTTGACAAAATTAGATGTGAAGTTGATGCCAAAATTGTCGTGCAGTTCTTGACGCATCTGAAGCGATGCTCCAAGGGCATTAGGTGAGGGAAAAGCCAGCGTTTTCCCTTTGAGTTGTGACGGATCTGTGATGCCGCTGTCTTTTTTCACCACTAGCACACCATGAAGCTTGTGGCCGTGATCTCGTACCAATGGAATATAACCCGCGTGCTCATTAGCAATCACCAGGTGATAGGGATTCATATAGGCAAAATCAAACTTGCCCTCGATAAACTCCTGCTCAAATTCTGGTATAGATGCAGAACCACGGAGAATAAATCTATACCCTGTTTTTTCTTCAAGAAGATCGAGTGTCGGGCGCCAAATAGTGTGAATCTTGCGCACCTCAAACTGTGGCACAACACCTACGGTATAGACTTTATCTGCATCAGACTGTGCCGCATAAATTGCTGTGCTGGCAGCACTCAATGTCCAAAATATTAGTATTATTAGCAATCTCATATATTACCTACTTAACGAATATTAATATGATGTATTCTGAGTCCAGTCTGCACAGTTCCTCGTTAGCGAAGCGATAGCACTATTAAACAGGTAATTAAGGAAGGATAGTACAATTTTACATAATCGTTTAAATCGTTGAAAAAAGGGGAGCGTGTAAAATAAAAAGTATCACCCCACCCCGGTATTACCAACGATTGTATGTAGATATTTTTTTGGGGGGGAGGTAACTGCTCGCTTTATATCCGGCAAGGCCAGATGTGCTTGTAGGCTTAATTGTTTATCAACTCGAGTACGCGCGTTGTTATCGTAAGTTACCCGCGTTGATTCGGAGGATATGACGGTATGGTCTTTAATGTGTAAAGCACCCTCTCTGACGTTATAGCTGTTCCGGCAGTGAATGTTTCACTAAATGCCCCGAAGGAGGGCGGTGTTTATTATGAGCCCCACTGTCTTACTCTGCCTACATCCAGATGCACAAAATCACTGCGTGTGTAGAGGCCAACTCCGCCGCCTTGTAATGCTAATGCGGCGCGCTGGAGATGTTTTATGTCAATTCCTGGCAAGCGAATATCAATCGCTTTACCCTGCATGTGCAGGCTTTTTTTAGCGACTTTATTACTGCGTTGGCTTAGCATTGCGTTGGTTTCCGGTGAGCGGTAACCGGAAATAACATGGAATGGGTTGGTTGTGCGTAGTGCTTTTTTTAGATTATACAGCAGCGTCAGAAGGTCTGGGTCTATAGCACTGACCTGATTATTGCGGTGGTCACGTAACAGATAATTAATATTATCCAGGCTTTCTGTTATGTAATCACCAGCGGCATAGAATGTGGTACTGAGCGCTTCGCCTGTATGTAGGTTTTTGAACATTAATGTTTTGTCAAATGCGGCGGGTTTGATGTTGCCTAGAGCCGTTGAAGAAACGGCTAAGCCGGCGGTAAGGCTGCCCATGTGACGTAAAAAAGATCGGCGAGATTGTTGATGTTTATTTGGCATTTTACTTTTCATCAGACCTTTAATAAATGATAAAGTCTGCAATTATGCCTAATATTAGTGCTTCTGTATATTATTCGACCAGTTGTTTTTGCTCATAGAGTGCTTGAGCGGCCGTATTTATTTGATTTTCTGAGCTTTTTAATTCTGCAAAATCACTCTTGTCACGCTTATACAGATCGTCCCGAAAGTTCAGCGTTCCTTTTTCATCCAGCCATGCAGTCCAGTAGGTGACATACAGCGGTACTGGTTCCGGAAACTGGATGTTGCGTGTTTCATCTGTCTCTATCATCTTGTCTAGTTGTTGATATTCTGGGCGGTTAGTCAACACCAATAAGGCATGAGCAAGATCCTGCGCTTTTTCTAAACGAACACAGCCTGAGCTGAAGGCGCGTTGTGTTCGATTGAACAGATTTTTAGCGGGCGTGTCATGCAGGTAGATTGAGTCGCGATTTTTCGAAATGAATTTGATCTGTCCCAGCGTGTTCTTTTGACTAGGTGGCTCAAATAAGCGCAGGTATTCAGCGCCTTGATACATGCTGGATGGATCCACGAGTTCGGCCGGAATAATGTCGCTGTTGGGTCCCCAGCCAGAACGGATCTGCAGGTTGTGTTTGCTAAGGTAGTTATTGTCCTTTTTCCATTTGGGTAAAATATCTTTAAACGCAATGCTTCTGGGTACGTTCCATGAGGGATTCACGACGAGGGTATTGATGTCGGTATCAAATACGGGCGTTTGGCGACTTGTTCGTCCGATAATGGTTTTCATGTCCAGAATAACCTGGCCCTGTTCATACAAGCGGAGTTTGAATTCTGGAATGTTTACCTGAATATAATGTTGCACGGCCGGTGTGCCAAATGCCTGTTGGCGTGCGGTGTTTATGGCCAGCTGCTGAATTCTATCGCGGGGTGTTATGTTGAGTAAGCGTCGGGTTTGGGGTCCAAGTACACCGTCCATTTCGATGCCATTGCGTTGTTGGAACTTTAAGAGCGCCTGATGAAGGGCTGAGTCAAATTGCTCGGGGTTTTCCAGAGCCGTTGGTTGCAGTTCTGGTTGCAGGTCGCCCAGTAGCAGGAGCTGTTTGCGTAGCAGCGGAACGTGCGGGTGGGTATCAGTGATGCGCAATGATGGCCCTGCGGGAATCGTCGTCCATTGGCCAGAGTCTTCGATGGATTCATAAAAGTGTATCGCATCGGATAGACCGATAAAGGAGGAGGCGTGTGCAGCACCGGGCAAAATTGTAAACCAGAGTGACAGCATGAGTGATAAGAATGCTCTTTGTAACATAGCTATTTCCCTCTGCCCGGATCCGTGGGTATCTATTTTAATCTTACGCGTGTTCCGTCGTTAATAACATCACTAGGATGATTGATGATGTTTTCGCCTGCTTCAATACCTTCGAGTACCTGAGCTATTAATCCGTTCCGTTGGCCGATCGTTATTTTGCGCCGCCTGGCCGTGCCATTTTCTGCTACAAACAGCGCCCAGCCATTCTGATAACGAAACAGGCTGCTGTTTGGAATCTGTAAAACCTCTTCCTGATGCCAGATGATAAAACTGGCTTCCACACGATAACCGTCGCCGAGGCGTTGCCATAGCGCCTTAGGTGAAGTGAAATCTGAAATAATCAGTACACGCTGTTCTTCAACACCCAGTGCTGAGATTTTAGTTGAACCGATTGGTTCAATGATACGGACAATGCCAGTGAGAGGCTGTTCGCCTCCCCAGCGATCAAATGTAACTTTCATTCCTGGCGCAATGCGAACGGCGTCGGCTGACAGTACATCGACTTCAATTTCTAAGGCGCTTGGATCACCTATTTCCAATAAAGGCTCGCCTGTTGCAACGGGCCCTTCACACTGGCGAGCAATCTTAAGAATTTTGCCGTTGATAGGGGAGCGCACCAGAACTCTTTCTTCGTTTGTATCCCCTGCGGTGTTGAGCGATTCATTTTGGTTTGATGCCGAGTATTGCAATGTTGTGCGGGCGGCTTCGCGATCATATTTTGCTACTTCTACTGTGAAATCAGCCGAGCGTTTTGCCGCCGCCGTGGTTTGGACTGCCGTGCTGGCTTTGTCCATTATTTCGCGGGAAATAAGATTTTTATCGGCCAGTGGTCGCAAGCGGTTGCGTTCAGTAATGGCGAGTTGTGCGGTGGCTGCAGCAGCCCGGGCCTGTTCCTGAGCGGCGTGTAAGGCCGATTCCGCAGAGGCTAAGCGTGCTTCTGCCTCTGCGCGGCTACGCGGATCCAGAACCTGAGATTCGAGAGGCGTAATGCCTAAGAGGACTTGTCCCTGTGTAACGCTATCGCCGACTTTAAGCTGCTGCCGGCAGGTTACGCCATTAACCGGTGCTGCGATAACATAGCGGTCAACAACCCGGGTACGCCCTTCCTCTTCAATGGTGATGGTCAGGGGAGCGTAGCTCGCCGGGACCACTTCCACCCGTACCGATTGTGGCCAGAAGCCCCATATGATCAAGCCGCTTAGCAGAATAGCGATCAGTACTATTAAAGGGTGCTCTCGTAACAGAGGACGCATCAACTTACTCCTTACTCTTCAATACAGCGACCATATCCAGATGCGCCAAATTACGCCATATCATGACGGCAGAAATTAACGCGGACACAATCACCACCAATGCGGCGAAGGCAAATACATCTCGATCAAGTACCAATGGAATGCGGTACAGATCGCTGTCGAACTGAAAGGCCAGATAAGCACATAACCCATAACCGATGAGTAATCCGAGTGGGATGGCGAGCAGGGTTAATAGTCCCAGTTCACCGAGAAGAATATAGGCAACTTCACTGCGCCGAAAACCTAATACTCGTAAGCTGGCGAGCTCACGGTTACGTTCAGATAAGGCAATACGCATGCTGTTGTAGATTACGCCAAAGGCAATGCTTGAACCGAGTAATGTCGATATAAAAGTAAAAAATAAGATGGTCTCGGCCATGGTGTCATAGAAAGATTTAATGGCTGATCGTTGTTCGATAACGCCGGCGATACGGGGCATGTTCTTGAGTGCGACATACACGTCTTTTTGATAATAGGGATCGACCTTCAACCATGCGCCCGAGACCGCATTTCCCTCTTTCAAAAGGCGGTTCAGGGCTTCCCGTTGCATATAAACATTCACCCCCATATATTCTTTGGCGGTGCCGGCCACGAGTACTTGTACGGTTGGGCGGTTACCTTCGAGCACCTGAATGCTGAGCATGTCGCCAGGTTTGATATGCAGTAGTTCGGCCAGATAATCGGTAATAATAACCCCTTGTTCAGGCAGGTCTATTGGCGCTAAACGGGTATCTAAGAGGCGTAAGAGATCACCGTTTGGCTGAATCCCCTGTACGCTGGTGCGATAAAATCGGTGTTCAAACATGAGCTTGGCGGGTACGGCTCTAAAGCCTTCTACCTGTTCTACGCCTTGTAAGTTGCGTAACGAATAGAGTGATCTCTGTGAGGTCGGCTCCGTATAAATAGCCGTTAGGTCGCTGCGCTGGCTCATGCCAAATTGCACCTCCACCATGTGATTGATAGCGCCTTCCTGAAAGCCGCCAACCATCATGGTGCCACAGGCCATGCTGATGCCTAATGTGGTTAAAAATGACTTAAGCGGGCGGCGTTCAATATGGCGGATAATCATGCGGGTTGGCTGTGAAAACCAATCTTGCAGTCCTAAACGTTCGATCAAAATAGGGCGATAGATAGCGGGTGGCTCAGGTCGCATCCCTTGAGCGGGTGGTAATACAGCCGCAGTGCGCAGCGCATATAATGTACCCAGAATGGCAACGGTGATGCTGATAAGTGCGGCGGCAATAACCACCTGTGGTTTGAGCACATAAATCATAAAGGGCAGGCTGTAGAACTCCATATAGATGTTGCTCATTCCTTTACCCATCCAGGTACCAATGCCGATGCCTGCGATAACGCCGATGCTGACGATCATCAACACTAGCTTGCCATAATGCCAGCCTACGGCAAAATTACTGTAGCCAAAAGCCTTGAGAACGGCGATTTGTTCGCGTTCAAGGCTGATTAAACGACTGGTGACTACATTCAAAATAAAAGCGGCAACACCAAAAAAGATGATAGGAAATACGGTGGCGATAGTTTTTTGTTGTTTGAGCTCTTCGGACAAAAATCGATGCGATAGCTGATCTTTGCGCCCAAATGCACCAGTCCCACCGTAAGGCTTTAGCAGCTCATCAAGCTGGTCGATAACATCCTGTTGGTTACTGCCTTTGCTCAAGGTAAGTGTGACGTTATTAAAAGCGCCTTCCATATCATATGCGCTGGCGAGCGGTTTACGTGCCATCCATACAATACCGTAGCGCATAAAATCAGGAAACATGGCGCCGGGAGCAATCTGATAAATATACTCCGGTGACAGTGCATGCCCTACAACAGTCAGTGATTTGCGCCGGCCATTAATAGTGGCGCTTAACTTTGAACCAGAGTGAAGTTTATGAGCACGGGCAAACTCTTCACTGAGCAGTATTTCGTTGTCGCTATCATGCTCAAGCAAGCGACCCGAGCGCAAATAGATCTGATTTAATAGCCCCGAGCTACTATCGGGCAAAGATATCAGGTGAGCACTGACCGGATCATCAAAACCGGCAACATCAATATTGACGTAAGCAATCACACGGTGATCAACTCTTTCAACGCCGGGTATTTCCTCGATCCGCTTTGTCAGTGAGAGCGGGGCCCGTTTTAGTGATGCAAACAGGTTGGCAAAGTGGTTGTTACGATAATAGGCTTCACGGGTTTCAAATAAAGAGTCCACTGTACTTAATGACATGATGAAGATGCTCACGCCGCCGACAATCACCATGGCAATAGCGAGTGCTTGCATACGCATGCCCCACAGTTCGCGCCATAGTTTTTTGTCGAGTGCTTTCATCTTTGCGTCACCATGTCAGTTCATGCGGCGCTAAGCGGTGTTTATTAACCTGTATCTGGCTGATAAGTCCGTCGGTTAAGTGGATGACACGGTTGGCCATCTGAGCAATACCGGCATTATGTGTAATTACAGCGGTGGTGGTTCCCAGTTCCTGATTGACGCGTTGCAGCGCTTCCAGAACAACAATGCCCGTTTGGGAGTCGAGTGCGCCGGTAGGTTCATCACATAGCAATACATCGGGCTGTTTTGCGATGGCGCGGGCAATGGCAACGCGTTGTTGTTCTCCTCCGGAAAGCTGCGCAGGGAAGTGGTCTAGCCGGTCACCCAGCCCCACCAGCTGCAATGCCTCTTCCGGCTTTATCGGTGCGCGTGAAATTTCGGTCACAACCGCGACATTTTCGCGTGCTGTCAGGCTGGGTATTAAATTATAAAATTGGAAAACAAAACCAACATGGTAGCGTCGGTAATCGGTTAGCTCGCTTTCAGTGGCGCGGGTTAAATTACGTTGTCCATAAAAAACATCTCCTGTGGTGGGAGCGTCCAGCCCGCCGAGGATGTTTAAAAGCGTCGACTTTCCGCTGCCGGATGCCCCCAGCAATACTGCAAATTCACCTTGGTAAAGATCCAGATCGATCCCGCGTAGTGCATGGACCTGAACTTCCCCCATTTGATATACCTTAGTGACCCCCTTCACATGAAACACACTGATATGGTCTTTGGCTTGGAGTGGCGCATCAAGGTTTGAAACGTTCTGATGTAGAGGGTGATGCATACTGTCGCTCCCTTAAATACTGCGTCCAGTCAGTATAAGCATGGCGGCAGAAAGAGGCTTTTGATACGCATCATCAATAGTCCTTAAAGTTGCTTAAATCTTAATCAAAAAATGCTAAGGCCTGATAGATCGGGGAGGTTAGTAGAGTATGCCTGCTGATAGAAAGCGGCTGGTAAGAAGTCATAATCAGTAAATAAGAGGAGGTCACCCAATAAAGGTACAGATATTTACCCATACTCAGTTTTGCTGAGCATGGGCCAAACAATTACAGTTCTACATTGTGATAGATGTTCTGCACATCATCCAATTCATTCAGCATATGTAAGAATTTCTCAAACATGGGCATATCTTCTTCGCTAATCGGTGCCGTGTTTTGTGGTACGAACTGAATCTCAGCTACGTCAAAATCAATCTCACCAAAGACATCTGTTAATGCATTTTTGGCTTTGAAGTAGTCGGTATGTGGTGCAAATACGCTGATAGTACCGTCTTCGTTTTCGATATCAGAAACATCAACATCGGCCGTCATCAATGCTTCAAGTGCCGCTTCTTCATCATCGCCTTTAAAGACTAAAATCGTACAGTGGTCAAACATATGGCTAACGCTGCCAGATGTGCCAATTTTAGTTTTAGTCTTGGTGAAGCAGTTGCGCACATCACCAAAAGTACGATTAGGATTGTCGGTCAGGCAATCAATAATCACCATACAGTTACCTGGCCCATAACCTTCATAGCGAGCAGACGCAAAATCTTCACCGCCACCACCTTTTGCTTTTTCGATCGCCTTTTCAATTACATGGCTGGGTACCTGGTCTTTTTTGGCGCGTTCAATAATGCCACGTAAGGTCAGATTGCTGTCAGGGTCAAGACCGCTGGCTTTGGCGCATACATAAATTTCGCGGGCGTATTTACTGTAGACCTTGGCTTTGTTATCCGACGTTTTGGCCATGGATTCTTTGCGGTTTTGGTAGGCTCTGCCCATAACGCTATCTCATTCGAAGTGTTAAAGACGCAAATATTACAGATAAGTAATTGCATAGGGAACTGTGAATGATGCGAAAGATGGGATCGTGTGATGGTTGGGCGACCTGGAAAAATCTCAATTGGAAGTTTTGACTAGCTTTTGAGTAGGTTGCAGGGGGAGTAGAGGGTGATATGTTTTCAGTAAAAGATATAGATATATGATTGGTTTTCTGGATTGAGTATGTCAGTCAGAATAAGGATTATTGGTATGCCGCTCCCTCATGAATCTAAGCCTCTTTTGTCGCCTCATGCATTCTCCGGCGATGTCGTACTTAATGCGCTTGACAGCTCACGTTCAGGGCTGGCCCGGGACGAAGTTTGCGCGCGTATTAAGCAATATGGATGCAATGTTTTTCTTCAGGCCAAAATGCCGGGAGTCAGTACGGTTTTTTTACATCAGTTTGGTAGTCCGCTGATTTATGTGTTGTTAGCCGCCGTGCTGTTATCCGTCATGATTCAAGAATGGTCCGATGCGGGCTTTATCTCAGCGGTGCTTATTATTAATGCAGTTATTGGGACGATGCAGGAAAGCTCTGCCCAGCGTGCCGCCGCCGCTTTACAAAGCATGGTGAGTAAGCGCTGTCGCGTATTACGTGATGGAAACAATGAAGAGATAAATGCCGAGACATTAGTGCCTGGCGATATTGTCTTGCTGGAAACGGGAGATAAGATTCCGGCTGATCTGCGTTTGCTGGTTTCTCATGATGCTGAAGTAGATGAATCTCTTCTTACCGGTGAGTCGCTAGCGGTATTGAAAGATCATATGGCTGTCTTAGATGCCAATCCCGCGTTAGGCGACCGCATTAATATGCTGTTTACCGGCACCATCGTCAGCCGTGGACGTGCTCAGGGCGTTGTTGTCAGCACAGGGCTTACTACCGAGCTGGGTAAAATTGCGGCGGATGTTCTGTATAAGCAGCCACCAAAAGCTCCTCTGCAAGTCCGGATGGATCGGTTTACTCTCCATGTGGCGATTTTTGTGGGCCTGGCGGCGGCGCTGCTGATCGTCGTCGCGGTTATTCGAGGCACACCCTTTAGTGATATGTTTTTTATTGGCGGTCGCGCTTGCCGTATCAGTTATCCCTGAAGGATTACCGGTAGCACTCACGGTTGCATTAGCTATTGGCATGAGGCGAATAGCGCAGCGCAACGTGATTGTACGCAGGTTGCTCGCGGTCGAGGCGTTGGGCTCCTGTACCATTATAGCAACGGACAAGACAGGTACCTTAACTGTCAATCAGCTCTCTGTGCGTTGTATTGCTTTTCCTGATGGTGATAGATGGGAGGTGGGCGGTCAGAGTGTTATTCCGCAAGGCAGTATTGTTACGCCTCACGCCTCACGGCGTACCGTCGACAGAAGAGCAGGCGCAGTTGACGAGGTGCTTCCCCACTCGTCAGTAGTGTATTTAGGAGAATCTCTCTCACTATAAATTTTTGAAAAGTAGACAATTTTATAGTTAACACCCCTTGAATTAGTACGAGCAATTTCAATTAATACGCCATGGGTATCCCCGAAGTCATCTCCTAACTTCCTACCGCTCATGAGTTCAAATACACCATAGGTATTATCATTCATTAAAGAAAAGTTAATATCGACTTGACCATCATCTGCTTTTTCAAAAACCTTACCAGCGATAAAGTCGGCCACTTCTTGGGTACACTCTTCACTCATACAACTTGTATCTGAGCCAAAACTTAAAGGTGAGAATATGAGCATGAATACTATAAAAAAAGACTTAAACAAGACTGACTCCAACATATTTATAAGATGAACTGTTATCTCAGAAATACTCACTCAATTGGTTTTTTTAGAAAAGTTTACATGGTTTTTAATAAAGCTAATGGCCAACAATTTAGCGTTTTGGAAGCGCCAGGATCTTTGTTGCATAGGTGTTATATTTTTGTTTTAGGCCCAGGTTTGCGGTCAGGCTGACTGCTGGGGCTCCAATATACTCATAATCATCAAGATTGAGTTTTGCCGTAAACAAAACCTCACACATTGCTGGGATTTTCCACTTAACTACTCCAGGAGGTAGCTGGGCCGGAAGAGGTGGAAGGGTTGCCTTTCTTGGAATATCAATACTTAGCACCATCGGAGAACTATTAGCTGGGTAAGCATATGAATAAATTAATTTATCAGAAGTACTTGTATTCTTAGTCTTAGCTTTGACGGTAATAATGTTTTTATCAATATGAACTTCGGTGAGCTCAAAAGAAAACCCATAAGATTCAATATTAGGGATTTTCTTGTAATCAATCACCATATCAACTTTAATCTCTTTATCAAAATCGATAAGCTTAATCCCCACAGAGGGTTCTCCATTACTATTCATAATAGAAACTCCAAAAATAAAAAAAACACATACAATATACCTAACTACTTTCATATAATTCCTTGTAAAAAAAGTTTTTCTAAAATTTACTCTATTTTTTTTTGAGAATCAATCTTTGAATGATTATCCATGACATGGGCTTTTAAATGATAAAAAAACAGAGTGTGTATTTTATTTAGGTTAATAACAAACTCTTTTGTGTTTTGGTTTGCGCATTACTCTCGTCTTAACAAAAATCGACCTAAGGGCCAATAATTGTACTAAAAAGGTCTACAACAATTTTACTACCTACCCCTTCATGACAAATTAAAAAATCTTCAATTTTAGAAATTTTGAACTTTGGATCAAAATATAAACTGTTCCCATCCACTATACCATTACCTATAACTAGATCCTCTCCGTTTCCTACTAGGTAATCGATCCTTCCAGACGCTAACATTTTAATACCTTGGTCTTCCCTATTATAAAAATATATACTTGAAGCGGTATTTAATTTAGTTTGAACAAATGAAAACTGATTAAGTAGTCCGATATTTTGACCTTTTAAATCTTCCATACTTCTAGCAATTGGAATCGGTTTTCTTGAGATAATATTTAAATCGACAGAAACAACTGACCTAGAAACAAATAATACTTTTCTTTTTTTCTCGTATATTAAAAGCATTTTTTGAGACACTGGAAAAATGCAGACATTGATGCCTGAGGAAATAAAAATCCGAATGGCCCTCTTTGTCGGATAGAATATCTTTGTAACTTCTATATCTTGCTGCTTGGCCGTACTAATCAACTTTTGAACCAAACCATTGTATATAAATTCATCATTCTCAGAGCTTAATACATTATTAATATTGTATGTTATAATAAGTACTTTTGTTTTTGAATTAAAACCAATATTTTGTGCTACGTCCCCATTTGCAACCTCAACATTAATAATGGCCAACAAAAAAATAGAAAATTTATATAACATTACAATTCCTCCACATTAATTATCGGAATGGCCCCCTCCATCATAAAGAAAAGAAAACTAAAGTATTAAAATGTGTTAGGTATTCACCCCGTTTCGCTTCCGCATTGGCTGGAGTTGTTAGCGGTTGCGCTGACGGTATTATGGGTGATGGAAATTCATAAGATTGTGCGCCGCTGATTACTAGAAAATAACAGATCGTGTATGGTGCAAGGGTAACCTTTTGTTGGCATAAGCCCGCAGTTCTGGAGATAAATAATGAAATTGCTACATAAGCCTAACCTGTATTGCTGGAGTGTTTTTGATGAAGACCGCAATATTGATTTTCATAGCTATGTTTGGGTGCGGGAGCAGGGCGCTATCGTTTTCGATCCTCTGCCTCTCACGGAACATGACAAAAAGCATCTGCTTTCATTAGGTCAGGTGAGCCATATTCTGATTTCTAATTCCGACCATGTCCGGAATGCAGTGGCGTTGGCGGCTGAGACGGGTGCAAGAATTTGGGGGCCCGCAGAGGAAAAAGACAGCTTTCCTATTGAGTGTTCGCAGTGGTTAGGCGCGTCTGAAAATATCTTAGAAGGTTTGGATGTGTACCCGCTTGACGGCTCTAAAACAGCAGGGGAATTAGCCTTTGTTGTAGAAGGCGATACGCTGATAACCGGCGATCTTATTCGGGCGCATGCGGGTGGAAAGCTGTGTATTCTTCCAGACGGAAAATTAAAGGATAAGAGCAAAGCGATTGCATCGGTTAGGCAATTAGCGGCGATTAAGGGGATAAATGCCGTGTTAACCGGTGATGGTTGGCCCGTTTTCAGAGAGGGGTCAGTTGTGCTGGCTGAGCTGGTAGATGCGTTACCTTGAGATAACGCAGTCAGAACAACCCCTATTATTCGGCCTTATTATTTGAGGTGACGTCCGCCATCTACATGCAGTGTTCTGCCGGTGACATAACGGCTTTTTAATAGGTAGTTGACCGTCTCAATAATCTCCAGCGTACCCGGTTCGCTTTGCATGAGTGATTTTTTTAGTGCTTTTGAACGATAATCCTCATCATCGTCCGGGTTAAACATAATCATGGCGGGTGCAATCGCGTTTACTTTCACTTTAGGTGCGAGCAAAGCAGAAAATGACAGTGTCATATTAGTGAGCGCTGCTTTGCTAGCCGCATAAGCGATATGCTTTTTACTGCCTTTCTCTGCCACGTAATCGGTAAAATGGATGATGTCGCTGAACTCGGTCTCATTGGCTTCGAGTAAGTCCGCCAGCGCCAGGTTGATCTGGTATGGGGTATTCACATGGACCTGCATCATGCGCGCAAGAGTTGTGGCGGGCGCAAGTGCGTTGTTGTCGGGTAGCCAATCGGATGCATTATGAATAATAGCGCGAAGGCTTGAGTGGTTGTCGTTAATGGTGCTGATAAGCGTGGCTATCTGGTCATCATCGTAGAAGTCGCAATAATGTAATTCTGCACCCAGTAGACGTAGTTCAGTTATCGAATCATGCTCAGTCCGGTAGGTGCCAATCACCGGTTGACCAGCGTTTAACAGGTGTTTTGCTAATGCATAACCAATGCGTTTTCCAACACCGGTAATAAGAATAGGCGCGCTCATATAAATCCCTTAATCGCAGTATTTTTCCAGCGTCAGTGAAACGGAGTCAGCAAAGCGCAAAGCGTGTGGCTTATCGACGGTCACAGAAGCGTAAGTCACCCATTTATGCTGGGTGCAAATATCGAGTACATCCGCCACTAGTTTTTCCAGTAGCAGGAAACGGCCCTCTTCCACGTGTTGGATAACCTGCTTGGTGATTACTTTATAGTTGAGAGCATCTTCTACGTTATCTGTTTGATATGCTTTTTCTGCGGGATAATGAATCTTTATATTGATGATAACATCCTGCTGTTTTTCCATTTCTTCCTGATTGAATCCAATATAAGTGCGAAGTCTTAAATTGGTAATTCGAATGATCGCATCACTGATATTCATGACGTAGTCCTATGCTCTCTTTGCACTGTTGCTGTGATTTTTATGGCGCTGCTGAAAATATTAATCACACGGCGTCTCATTATTTATTCGCTTTTTATTGATTTCAGGGCGTCTAGCGCACGGGTGCGTGATGCTTTTAAGTCGACCATCGGTGCTGGATAGTCTGTACCAAGAGTGACGCCTGCCATGTCTAATGTCATTTGCGGGGCTTCCCAGGGACAATGGATGTATTTATTGGGTAGCTCTGCGAGTTCAGGTATATAACGACGAATATAGGCCCCTTTGGAATCAAATTTTTGTCCTTGTAATACCGGATTGAAAATTCTGAAGTAGGGTGATGCATCCGCTCCGCAGCCCGCGACCCATTGCCAGCCAGCGCTGTTACTGGCGGGGTCGGCATCCACCAGGCAATCGAGAAACCACTCTGCGCCTAAGCGCCAGTCAATCAGTAAGTTTTTTACTAAAAAAGAACCGACAACCATACGGACACGGTTGTGCATGTAGCCTGTTTGCCATAATTCACGCATACCTGCATCAACAATAGGGAAGCCCGTCATCCCTTGTTGCCATTGTTTAAGCTGCGTATCCGCCATTGTTTTCCAGGGAAATCGATCGAATTTAGCTTTGCTGTTTTTCCATGGAAGTTCCGGCGAATGATACAGTTGGTAGTAGGAAAATTCTCGCCACCCCAATTCGCTCATAAAGCAATCCAGATCTTCTTCGCAACCCTGCGCAGAACCGGCGGCGGCGCTGCTGTACCAGACGGTATTCGGAGATATTTCTCCAAAATGCAGGTGAGGAGACAAGCGTGACACATTGGCGTTGTCAGGGTCATTGCCGGGATAGTTTCTTCCCTCTTTATAATCGACGAGTCCATGGGATAAAAATTCTCCCAGTCGCTGTTTTGCAGCGGCTTCACCTATTATCCAGCACGTCTGCATCTCTTTATCCCAGGGAATAGTGGGTAATAAATTAAGATCAGTAAGATTGGCTGATGACGTGAGTTTTTCAACAATATTCATTGTCTCAGGTAGCGGTAACGGTTCTCGTGGGGGCGTACGCTGCAGGCAGCCTTTTCGGTAATACGGCGTAAATACTTTATAAGGGGTTTCGTCTTTTTTAAGGACGCTCCACGGCTCCCACAATAAAGAAGCATTAAAACTGGATACGCTAATGCCTGAAGATTTAAGTGCCTGTTTTATCTCTGAATCTCGGGAAGTAGTCCAAGGCTCATAGCAGCGATTCCAGTAAACGCTACTGGCTGACGTTTCTTTGATGAGCTGGTTTAATATCGTTAAGGGGTCGCCGCGATAGAAGTTTAACCGGCCGTCTAGTGACTGTTGAAGCGATACCAAAGAGTGGTGCAACCACCACTGGCTGGCTTCACCTCTTGTCCGTGCGTTTGTATTTACATCATCCAGAATGTAAACAGGTAGTACATGACCCGCCTTACATGCTGCCAAGAGTGCAGGGTTGTCTGATAACCTAAGATCCTGACGAAACCAAACAATAGCTGTACTCATACCTGATTTCTCAATCCTAAGGCCGCTGGATAGGGTTCAAAGTAGCGTTGCGCGCGAATGTAATCGCTGCCGGTCCGTTGTATATAATGATTTAACAATGCCATTGGTGTCGCCAGATTAACCTCTTCCCGATGATATTGAGAAATAACATTTTGCACCCCACGTCGCTCGTCATTGGAAACCGTTTTTTTCAGGTAGCCCAGAATGTGCTGCATGGTGTTGCAATGATTTCCTCTTTTCGCGGGTTCGCTGATAGCCTGCATAAAACATGCTTTATAACGGGGGATTAATTCATCCAGTGGTAATTTGTTTGAAACCGCTAATAGCTGGCCGAGTTCACGGTAATCACGTTGGCTGTGCGCCATCAGCATGTATTTATAGCTGCTGTGGAACTGGAGCAAGTTGTGGTAGCTGGGCTGTTCCATCACTTCATGTCGAAAGTTGGCGTGCGCATACACTCGCATCACAAAATTCTCGCGTAACGGCGCATCGTTAAGGCGACCGTCTTCCTCTACCGGTAGTAGCGGATATTTCGACATTAATGCCTGTGCAAAAAGCCCACGGCCTCTTTGCATATGCGGGTGACCATTTTCCTGATAAATTTTAATTCGCTCCATGCCACAGCTTGGCGAATTTTTCATCAGTATATAACCGTCGAGGTCATCACAATTTTCCAGTTGGTGCTCGAAGCCAGAGATTAATTGATCAGTTAAATCCTCATCCGGGTTGTTAGAAAAGCGTAACTGAGGTTTATTCGGGTCGCCAATTAAGCGCATGGTTGGTCTGGGTATACTAAATCCTGCGGCGACTTCCGGGCAAAAGCGCCGGTATTCAAAATACTGACTAAACTCATTCGAGCAGAGTTTTGAGTTACTATGTCCACCGTTATAACGAACCTCTTCACCCAGCAGGCAGGCGCTGATGCCAATGTGAATAGTCAATGCAGTAGGTTTGCTGGGATGATGTGACATGTGGGTATACCTGCTATTTAGCTTTTATAAATATTATACGGGTAAATAATGGTCTTGGATCATAAGATCAGACGTGCTTTACCGGTATTCTAATGATGATTACTGTTCATGTTTACCTCTTAAGTATAGATGGATATTTGGAGGTATAGCTTTTACAGCGTTCATTTTGTTAAGTTTACATACATTTTTTTTATTCAAATGAAATACAATCACAGCATGTGTAACGCATATTTCCATACTATTAGAACTTAACAGGTTGAATTTATTATCAAGGTAGTTGTTTCATGAAAAATCTTAGCTTTACCTATAAGTTGCTGCTGTTGATAGCACTGCCCGTGTTTATCAGTACGGTTATGTTGGTTGCACAAGTGGTGAATAGTTATTCGGTCAGCGGAGAAAGCCGTGAATTAGCCATTTATACTGAATTAGTTACGGTGAATAGTGCATTGGTTCATGAGCTTCAGAAGGAGCGGGGAGCAACGGCAGGTTTTCTTGGGTCTAAAGGACAGCAGTTTTCTGATGTGCTGAATCAGCAGAGACGCTCGACTCAGAAGGTTCAACAGCAATGGGAAAATTTTGTTAATCAGAATGTGCTTGAAAATAAAATACTTAATGCATTAGCTCGTGATGTGAAGCAGCAATTAGGTAGCGTGAACTCAGTAAGAGCGCGTGTTGATGCTTTACAGATTCCGCTTAGCGAAGCATTAGGCTATTACACCGGCCTGAATACAAGATTGCTGTCCGCGGGTGCTACGACGGCTAATTTGAGCCAGAATGTAAATCTGACGCGAGCCTCTTTAGCTTATTACACTTTTTTACAAGCCAAAGAGCGGGCTGGTATTGAGCGTGCCGTGCTCAGTAACACCTTTGCTGGCGATAAATTTGCCCCAGGGTTATATGAAAAATTTATTACCTTAGTCACGGAACAAAATACCTACAGTCGTATTTTTAAGACGCTGGCTTCTGATAAACACTTAGCTTTATTTAATGAATTGTCCGGATCTGCTGTTGTTGAGGAAGTTGAGCGCTTTAGATCGATTGCGTCTGATAAAGCGTCAAGCGGTGGGTTTAATGTCGAATCCAAACAGTGGTTTGGTGAAGCAACTAAGCGTATTAATCTACTCAAAAAACTTGAAGACACACTGGCCGCAGATGTTATTGCCGAGGCGGAAAGAGAACAAGAAAAATCTCAAATGGCACTGTTAATCTATGTAGCTTTACTGGTTGTCTCTTTTCTTGTGGTGTCGCTGATCGCGCTTAATATTATCAGGGGGTTGAACCGACAGGTTTCGTCATTATCCACGGTAATGAGAAAAGTTCGAAGCGAACACGATTTAACATCACGGGTCGAGGTATATAGCCATGATGAATTGGGTCAGGTTGCTGAAGGCCTGAATGAAACACTCGAAAACTTTTCAGGTGCTATCCGACAGTTAGCAGATAGCTGTAACACGCTGGTTAACATCGCAGATGAGACAACGGATGTCGTGGGCCACAGTGTTCAAAAATTACAAATGCAGCGCGAGCGTACGACACAAGTTGCCGCCGCCGTGGAGGAGTTGTCTGCGGCTGTTCAGGAAGTCGCAGGTAATACCGGGAGGACGGCAGAGCAAGCCAATAATGCAAGCCAGATTGCTAACGAAGGGCATGAGGTAGTTCAGTCGTCAGTAGATTCTGTGAATAAGTTGGCGGACGATGTAAGTCAGTTAAGTCAGTTAATTAACAAACTACATTCCAGCAGTACCAATATTTCTAATGTCGTTGAAGTTATTCACCATGTCTCAGACCAGACTGGTTTGCTGGCGTTGAATGCGGCTATTGAAGCGGCGCGTGCAGGTGAGCAAGGGAGAGGGTTTGCGGTGGTGGCTGATGAGGTTAGGACGTTGGCGCACCGTACTCAAAAATCAACGGCTGAGATTGCCGAGATCATTCAGGATTTACAGAATGAAGTAGAGCTGGCTTTCACTCTGGTGGAAGATAATCATGTGAAAATGCGTGAAACAGTAGATCGCACGCATAATGTAGAGAATTCATTGGAATCGATTGTACAAGCGGTTACCGGTATTATGGATATGTCCAGCCAGATAGCGACTGCATCTGAAGAGCAGGCTGCCGTGATTCAGGATGTGAGCCAGAATCTGGCTGTGATTGATGATCACTCGGATGAAGTTGCAACAGCCGCGGGACAAATAGCCAATTCAGCTCAGGAGTTAGCTGGCATGGCGCATCAACTGAAAGAGTTAGTACATGGGTTTAAAGTCTAGCGTTTGATGTAATAGACGTAGGTAGATAGCATCTAATATAAGAGGCTATCTACCTGAAAACTGACAATGCCTCTTGGTGTATTAAGCAGCTAAGCCTGTACCGGAATGCTGAAGCTTTCTTTTACTTCTTCCATTACGATGTAGCTTTTTGAATTCTTTACACCCGGTAAGGTCAGTAGCATATCGCCCAATAATGCTCGGTATTCCGACATGTCTTTTATGCGGGCTTTTAGCAGGTAATCGGAGTCGCCGGAGACTAAGTGGCACTCCATAATGTAAGATAGTTGATTAACCGCTAAGTTAAATCGTTCAAATGCATCAGGTGACTGGTAAGAGAGAGAGATTTCAACAAAAACCAGCATATTGTAACCTAGCGCTTCCGGGTTCAGTCTGGCGTGATATCCTTGAATAAAACCATCCTTTTCAAGTCGTTTCACTCGTTCGATACAGGGCGTTGTCGATAGTCCGACTTTATCAGCCAGGTCGGTATATGACATACGGCCATCTTTTTGTAATGTTGCTAGAATGTTTCTATCTATCCGATCGAGTTTTTTCATTTTATAAAATTCTGTTTATTTTAAGTTATCTAGTTAAAGTAACTATTATTTACGCATAAAACAACAAAATTTCATTGTTAATTTGAATTATTCTAGGCACATATCTTGTGTCAACTTTAAGGATAATAATGAAAATATTGGTATTGGGTAGTGGTGTTATCGGTGTTACAAATGCTTACTATTTAGCGAAATTGGGCCATGAGGTCACGGTAGTTGATCGTCAGCCTGCGGCGGCTCTTGAAACCAGTTACGCTAATGCGGGTCAGCTTTCTCCTGGTTATTCCTCTCCGTGGTCTGCGCCGGGTGTCCCCCTGAAAGCCGTTAAGTGGATGATGCAAGACCTTGCCCCTTTACGGATTCAGCCAGCGCTTGATCCCGTATTGTTTAAATGGATGGCTAAAATGCTAGGTAACTGCAACGAAGCTGCTTATAGGGTTAATAAGTCGCGCATGTTGCGTATTGCTGAATACAGTCGCGATAGTATGGTTGAGCTGAATAATGACGTAGTGCTCAATTATGATCAGCGTTTCGGAGGCACATTACAGGTATTCCGAACAGATAAGCAGGTCGCGTCCTCAAAAGCAGATGTTGCGATCCTGAAAGAGTGTGGCGTTAATTATGAAGTGCTGGATCGTCAGGGTTGTATCGACAGAGAGCCTGCTTTAGCTCATGTAAAAGAGAAAATTATTGGCGGCTTACGCTTACCTGGCGACGGAACCGGTGATTGTTTTAAATTTACTCAGGGCTTGGCGAAAGAGTGCGAAAAGCTGGGTGTTACGTTCATGTATAACACCACAATTAAAGGATTGATTGAAAATCAGGGCGATATTCAGGGTGTACAGCTAGAGTCGCAGATTATTAAGGCTGATCGTTATGTGGTTGCTTTGGGTAGTTACAGTCCTCTGCTATTAAGTAAAGTCGGTATTAAAATACCGGTTTATCCCGTTAAAGGTTATTCGTTAACGCTGCCTATCATTGATGAAAGTAGGGCACCTGTGTCGACTGTAATGGATGAGACTTATAAGATTGGGGTAACTCGTTTTGATGATCGTATTCGTGTCGGTGGTACTGCTGAGTTGACGGGGTATGATTTAAGCCTGAAAGATAAGCGCCGAAACAATGTGGATTTTGTGGTAAGTGATCTATTCTCAGGCGGCGGAGACTTGTCCAAAGCTGAATTCTGGACCGGCTTACGGCCGATGACGCCGGACGGCACGCCGGTGCTGGGTGCGACTAAGTATCCCAGCCTTTATCTGAATACGGGGCATGGTACGCTTGGCTGGACAATGGCTGTCGGTTCTGCCCGTTTCGTGACGGATATTATTTGTGGGCGACAGCCGGATATTGACCCGTCAGGCCTTAATATAGAAAGATATGCGTAAATAAATCGGCTGATTTATTATGGGTATGCATTGTTGAGTAAATGAAAGTTAAGTAAACGACATCACATTATTTTTAAAGAGAACTTATTATGAATCGCAGCATCATTTCAACGCCTTTGGCGCCTGCCGCTATTGGTCCTTATTCTCAGGCCGTAAAAGTGGGTAATACGGTCTATATGTCAGGACAGATTCCGCTAAACCCTGAAACCATGGAAATGGTGACAGAGTCATTTGAAGCGCAGGCTGTACGTGTATTTGAAAATATGAAAGCAGTGACCGAAGCAGCCGGTGGTTCAATGGCTGATATAGTAAAACTAACCATTCTTCTTTCTGATCTGAAGTACTTTGCTGAGGTTAATGAAATCATGATGCGTTATTTTTCTGAGCCATACCCGGCACGTGCGGCTTATGCTGTTAAAGCCTTGCCTAAAGATGCTGACATTGAAGTTGAAGCTATTATGGTTACGCCTGAGTAAGACTGACTTAACTGATTATATAAAGGGGATATCTATGGGGCGAGCAACGCGGGCAATTATTGATTTATCGGCAATTCGTCAAAACTATCGTTTGGCGAAGTCATTAGCGCCGGGTGCAAATGCGCTGGCAGTGATTAAGGCTGATGCCTATGGCCATGGTGCTGTTCGCGTTGCTCTGGCGTTGGAGGCTGATGCGATTGCCTTCGGTGTTGCCTGTATCGAAGAAGCTATCGAATTGCGAGATGCGGGAGTGAAAAAACCCATTTTACTACTCGAAGGTTTTTTTACGCCGGATGAGCTATCCGTTATTGCAGACAATAATTTCTGGACTGCTATTCATCGTATAGAGCAAATAGCGATGCTGGAGAATGCTCAGCTGTCGGCTCCGGTTAATGTCTGGCTTAAGCTGGACTCAGGTATGCATCGATTAGGCTTTGATAGTTGTGAATATCGACAGGCATTTGAGCGTCTGAATGCCTGTAATCAGGTGTCAGAAATTGTGCTGATGAGTCATCTGTCGTGTGCTGATGAGCTGGATAAGCCCCATACACAACAACAGACTGAGCTATTTGATCAAACTGTTGAAGGGATTCCTGCGTTACATAGCTTCGCAAATTCACCGGCTGTGCTAGCGTGGCCTGCGTTACATCGGGGCTGGATTCGCCCGGGTTTAATGCTTTATGGTGCCTCTCCTTTTGAAATGGATCAGCCCAATGCGGATCAATTAGTGGCCTCTATGACGCTGCAAAGTGAAGTGATCGCTATCCATGACCTGGAAGCAGGCGAGGCTGTTGGTTATGCCGCGTCCTATGTATGTGATAAAAAAACCCGCGTAGGCACGGTAGCCATTGGCTACGGTGATGGTTACACCCGTCATGCAGGCACAGGCACGCCGGTCCTTGTAAACGGACAGCGGGCACAGATTATCGGGCGCGTATCAATGGATATGTGTGCGGTGGATTTGACGGGGCTGTCTGACGTGGCTATCGGTGCAACAGTAGAGCTGTGGGGTAGTCAGCTGAGTATTAACGAGGTAGCGCGGCATTGCGGCACTATTCCTTACTCGCTATTTACCGGTGTCACGAAAAGGGTGCCAAGACAGTATATCTGATGCTGTACAAATTCCCCGTCGCCTGAAAATCGGGTCGGGGAATTTTTGTTCAGGCAATCAAACTATTATGCTTATTTTTCCGGAGCATGATAAAGAAGGAAAAGATCAATCAGAATGTCAGGTATTTCATTCGCCATCTGCTCAGTCACTGTGCGATTATTGCGGATCTCTATAAATTCTTTTTCATCAAACAGATTTGAAATCACCATAATTGGCAGCATTAGTTCCGCCACCACTTCTTCTTTATCCGTGCCTTCTGAGAACCATTCATCTTCATTGATGAATACGCCTTCCATAAAGGCTTGAGCCCAGATCTCCAGCTCGGACTCTTCATTTTTAGTGACCAGCGTCAGGTCGCAAGGCATTTCAAGTTCACGGTCATTATACAGATCACCGCCAATTGAGTTTTTCCAGCGATTCAACAACGTGGTGATTTCAGTTTCTTGCTCTGTTGATTCCCATTTAGGCTTGCCATCGAACAGTACATCCATCCATTCCTCTTCAGCAGCAGGAAGCGGGCTGATATTAAGTGCGCACAGAAAACCGTGAATCCCGATAAGATCGAGAGAATCTTGTGACACAATGTCTGAAAAAATAAAAGTTTCGAGACTATCTAGCTCGGCATCGGATAACGGTGCGCTATTTAATGTACTTTGCATGTTTGGCATTCCTGAAAAAAGGGCATTCTGCGCTATTCTACTCCTAGACGAAAGAGTAGTCAGTGATAATTTGGGATGACAGTGGTGCTGTCTTTCCGGATAATTGGATGATGATAAATAAAACCCTCCATGTATTGAAAGAAGTGTTCGGCTACGATCAGTTTCGTGAGCCACAAGATGAAGTGATTCAGAGTGTATTAGACAACCGTGATGCGCTGGTTATTATGCCTACCGGTGGCGGTAAATCTCTTTGTTATCAACTGCCGGCATTGTTGCGTCCGGGTACTGCCATTGTCGTCTCGCCATTAATTGCCCTGATGTATGATCAGGTGACAGCTTTGTCGCAATTGGGTGTCAGGGTTGCCTGCCTTAACTCCTCACTTGATTATGTTATTCAAACGGAAGTTGAGCAGGCGTTGCTCAATGGCCAGTTAGATCTGCTCTATATAGCGCCTGAGCGCTTGGTTCAGCCCAAAATGCTGTCTCTTTTGCGGCAGAGTCGTCTTGCGCTGTTCGCCATTGATGAAGCGCACTGTGTATCTCAGTGGGGCCATGATTTTCGTCCTGAGTATCTGAAACTGGCCTCCCTTACTGATCATTTTCCCGATGTCCCGCGTATCGCGTTAACTGCAACAGCAGACACGCGAACGCAGCAGGAAATTGTCGATCGTTTGGGTTTACGGGATCCTCGCCGCTTCGTGCAGGGTTTTGATCGCCCCAATATCCGCTACCGCATAGGTCAAAAAAACCGGGCGCGGGAACAGTTATTATTATTTCTTAAACAAGAGCACCCCAGCGATGCCGGTATTGTCTATTGTCTGTCGCGGAAAAGCGTTGAGGAAACCGCTGCCTGGTTGGCCGAGCGCGGTTTTAATGCGTTGCCGTATCATGCCGGGTTATCAACTGATGTCAGGCGGGATAATCAACATCGTTTTTTGACGGAAGAGTCGATTATCGTCGTGGCAACCATTGCTTTCGGAATGGGTATCGATAAGCCGAACGTAAGATTTGTTGCCCATCTTGATCTTCCAAAAAGCATAGAAGCATACTATCAGGAAACGGGGAGGGGCGGGCGTGACGGTTTGCCCGCCGATGCCTGGATGGTCTATGGCTTACAGGATGTTATTTTTTTACGCCAGATGCTTGAAACTTCTCAGGCAGCTGAGCAGTTCAAACAAATCGAGCGTCAAAAGCTTGAGGCAATACTGGGTTTTTGTGAAATAACGACCTGTCGGCGGCAGGTGTTACTGAGCTACTTTGGTGAGCATGATCATCCACCTTGTGGTAACTGTGATACCTGTCTTGAGCCCGTGCCGCAATGGGATGGTACTGAGGCGGCGCGAAAAGCCTTGTCGTCTGTTTATCGAACCGGACAGCGTTTTGGTGTTAATCATATTATTGATGTGCTGCTGGGTAATCTGACCGATAAAGTAAAAGCGGCGAACCATAACGTGGTGTCCACCTGGGGAATCGGGGTGGAGTTGAATCGTAACCAATGGCGCTCGGTTTTCCGCCAGCTGGTGGCGCGAGGGTATCTCAGTGTCGATCCGGAAGGGTATGGGGTTCTCCATCTCAGTGATAGCTGTCGATCTTTGCTGAAGGGTGATGAGAGCATATTGTTGCGACAAGATAAGCGTGAGCGCAGTAGTGGTTACCAGAAAAACAATGCCCCTCAGCATCAATTGGATGTGGTTGATCGTAAACTATGGGAACAGTTAAAGCAGTTACGAAAGCGTCTTGCGGATGAGCAGGATGTTCCTCCCTACGTGATTTTTCACGATGCAACATTGATGGAAATGGTGATGTACCGCCCGATTAATTCCCATCAGTTGCATAAGATCAGCGGTGTGGGTGAGCGTAAGCTGGCGCTATATGGTGATGCGTTTTTGGAAGTTATTGGTCATCAGTCATCGCCAGATCAGGATAAAGGCCATCAGGCTCAGGAGTCGGTTGCGCTGTTTAAGGCGGGTATGACGATTGATCAGGTGGCTAAAATGCAAAAGCTGTCAGCCAAGGTGATTTATATCCACCTGGCCGCAGGGATTAAGAGTCGGGATTTGACAGTGGAAGAAGTCGTTGAGCTGCCAGAAGCTGAATTGCGGCATATTCAGGAAGTGATTCTTGATTGTCAGCAACGTTTCGGGCAAGCGCTTAAGCCCGTTTATGATGCGCTTGCCGGTGTATATGAAATTGGTGTGCTCAGTTGTGTTCGACAAGGGTTAGACAATTAAGGGTTTAGATGATTAAGGGTTTAGATAATTAATGGAGGCAAATCTGCTCGGGTTGTTTTTTAGTAGTCTGATTTCATCTACGTTGCTGCCCGGCGGTTCGGAAGCTTATCTTGCCTGGTTAGTCAGTGATGCTGAAATATCTCCGATTTTATTGGTCAGTGTGGCAACGATAGGTAATACGCTAGGAGGCATGATTACGTATGGTATGGGACGGTTGGTCGCGATGCGGTATCCGTTGCAGTTATTAAATAAACCAGGTCACGAGCGGGCGAAGCGCTGGTTTGAAAAAGCAGGGAGTCGTATTTTATTGTTTTCATGGCTACCTGTCGTAGGTGATCCGCTCTGTTTTGTCGCGGGCTGGCTGAAGATTAATGCGTTGGCGGCGGTGTTGTTTGTTTTCTTGGGGAAGGCTTTCAGGTATATGCTGGTGGTAGGTTTATTTAGCTAGGGAATGATGGCGGTTACTTCTGCCGGTGGTTTCTATGTATAGAGTGATTCGGTTAACAGTGCTTCTTACGCTTCTGGTTATCGTCAGTTTAAATGCGCTACTTTCTAAGAACCGTTCGACTGATTGGAATGATCCTTTGTGGGTTGTTATTTATCCAGTCAATGCGGATAGTAGAGAGGATACTCAGCGCTATATTAATACACTGAAAACAGTGCAGTTTGACGATATTAATGATTTTTTCGTAAGAGAAGCGCGACGTTATCGGCTTGAGCTGGAAAATCCAGTGAACGTGATATTGGCTCCACCGTTAGTGAATCAGCCTCCTGAACCTGCAAATAATCCAAGTCTGGTTGAGAATGTTATCTGGAGTCTGAAGATGCGCTATTGGTCGTGGCAGCAAGATGGTTGGGATGGCCCCACCCCTGATATAAAAATATATATGCGTTTTTACTCGCCTGATAACCCGCATGCATTGCGTCATTCGCTGGGCTTACAGAAAGGCTTGATTGGTCTGGTCAATGGCTATGCAGATGCGGACTATCAGGGGCAAAATAACCTGATTGCGGTGCATGAGTTGTTGCATACGTTAGGCGCAACGGATAAATATGATCCTAAGACGAACTGGCCATTATGGCCCGATGGTTATGCTGATCCGACAAAAGTGCCTTTGTTGCCGCAAAAAAAAGCAGAAATTATGGCAGGGCGGGTACAGATATCGCCTGCTATTGCGGTAATACCGCCCAGTTTGACGGAGGTGGTGGTCGGTTCAGCGACGGCGATAGAGATTGATTGGCGTGCAGAATAGTATTTAACGAATAAAAAACAGATTTATAATCAGAACAAAAAAACCCGCAAAATGCGGGTTTTTTGATGCGTTAGCTATTACTTAGGGAAGTCGCGCTTGCTTGGCCCAATATACAATTGACGAGGACGACCAATTTTATTCGGGCTGCTATGGAATTCGCTCCAGTTTGCAATCCAGCCAATCGTACGTGACAGGGCAAAAATTACTGTAAACATATTGGTTGGAATGCCAATAGCTTTCAGAATAATACCAGAGTAAAAGTCTACATTGGGATAAAGTTTACGCTGTACAAAATATTCATCTTCCAGTGCGATTTGTTCGAGGCGTTTGGCGATTTTCAAAAGAGGATCGTTCTCAATACCCAGTTCAGCCAGTACTTCGTCGCACGTTTGCTTCATGACTTTTGCGCGTGGATCGAAATTGCGATAAACACGATGGCCAAAGCCCATCAAGCGGAAGCTGTCATCCGGATCTTTAGCGCGTTTGATGAATTCAGGAATGTTGGCTTCATCACCGATCTCTTCCAGCATCTGCAAAACGGCTTCGTTTGCTCCACCGTGAGCAGGTCCCCATAGAGCAGCTACACCCGATGCAATACATGCAAATGGGTTGGCGCCTGAAGAGCCCGCCAGACGTACCGTTGAAGTAGAGGCGTTTTGCTCATGGTCAGCGTGTAGCAGAAAGATGCGATCCATTGCTTTAGCCAAAATCGGATTGGCTTCATAAGCTTCACAGGGTGTACCGAACATCATATGCAGGAAGTTATCTGCATAGTCTAAATCGTTACGTGGATACTGGAATGGCTGGCCAATGCTGTATTTGTAACACATCGCAGCGATGGTAGGCATTTTCGCAATTAAGCGGAATGCGCATACTTCACGGTGATGGGGGTCATCTATGTCCAGAGAGTCATGATAAAATGCGGATAGAGCACCCACCACACCCACCATGATAGCCATCGGGTGAGCGTCACGACGGAAACCATTGAAAAAATTCGTCATCTGCTGATGAATCATGGTATGACGTTTAACTGTGCTGACGAACAGATCTTTTTCCTCTGGTGTAGGTAGCTCACCATTCAGTAAAAGAAAACAGACCTCAAGGTAGTCAGAGTTTTCTGCCAGCTGCTCAATCGGGTAGCCTCCGTGCAGCAGGATACCTTTGTCGCCATCGATATAGGTGATTCTGGATTCACACGCAGCAGTGGACACGAATCCGGGGTCGTAAGTGAAAAGACCTAAGCCGGTTAGTGGACGAACATCAATGACATCAGGACCTTCGGTGCCGGAATAAACCGATAATTCAATTACTTCATCAAGACCGTCGATTGTCAAACGTGCTTTCTTATCAGCCATTTAAAGGCTCCTATCATTTTATTCATTATATGTAGACTCTGCTGATAATAGGTTATATCAAGAGTCTTGGTCGGAGGTGTACCTGTCACAATATAAAGCCTGATTCAGGTTTGTCAATCTGGACGTCAGGCACTTTTTCTGCATTGCAGCATCTGGTGATGATTTCTACCAATATTAGCGCTGTTACTGAATACTCTTTTAGTTGTAGAGGGTATAAAGATGGGGTAGTAAGTTAGCTAGACATTAGGCTTAGTGCTGGGTCTGGCGCGTTGTAATCTTATTTTGAACTGTCTATACTCTCGATCCGAAGTACGTGTAATTGAGTGTTTGTGCGTACATCTTGTCTGAGGAATTACTCTCTGAACACTACCTAGCAACCTTGCCCCTTGATGGGCAGCAAAGTGTGAATAAGAGCCGTGAACAAAAAAAGACCTGTAAATTTAGATCTACGTACGATCAAGCAGCCGCTTCCTGCGATCACATCCATTCTGCATCGTGCCACCGGTGTTGTGCTGTTTTTTGGCACACTCTTTATGACATATGCACTAAGTTTGTCGCTCGAGTCTGAAGCTGGCTTTAACGAAACAATTACCATGTTTGAGGAAGGTTTCATTGCGAGACTGATTACATGGGGACTTGTATCTGCATTGCTGTATCACCTTCTTGCAGGTGTTAGGCATCTGATAATGGATGCTGGTCATCTTGAAGAACTTGAGAGCGGAACAATGGCAGCGAAAGCTACCTTGGCCGTCGCTGCAGTTGCGATTCTACTGGCGGGAGTCTGGATATGGTAACAAGTATCACTAGCTTTGGCCGAAGTGGCTTATACGACTGGATGGTTCAGCGTGTCACGGCAGTAGTATTGCTGGCCTATACAATCTTTATGATTGGTTATCTGCTGTTTAATTCTGATATGGATTATATGCAGTGGAAATCTTTATTTGAGTGCACTTCGATGCGCATTTTCACCCTACTGGCTTTACTGTCCATGGCTGCACATGCCTGGATTGGTTTATGGTCAGTAACTACAGACTATATCAAACCAACGGGGCTTCGTTTTGTTGTCCAGTCGGGATGTGGTTTGTTGACGTTTATTTACGTCGTTTGGGGTATTCAGATTCTGTGGAGCGTCTAAGAAATGAATGAACTGCGCACATTAACTTTTGATGCGATTGTAGTTGGCGGCGGTGGTGCGGGTATGCGTGCTGCATTGCAGTTGGCGCAATCCGGGCTGAATACGGCTTGTGTGACCAAGGTGTTTCCAACAAGGTCACATACAGTATCTGCTCAGGGTGGTATTACCTGTGCAATCGCAAGTGCTGATCCTGATGACGATTGGCGCTGGCATATGTATGACACAGTAAAGGGTTCCGATTATATCGGTGACCAGGATGCGATTGAGTATATGTGCTCGGTAGGTCCGCAGGCTGTGTTTGAGCTTGACCATATGGGTTTGCCTTTCTCGCGTACCGAAACAGGCCGTATTTATCAGCGTCCGTTCGGTGGTCAGTCAAAGGGACCAGATAATCCGACTCAGGCTGCACGTACCTGTGCTGCTGCTGACCGTACCGGGCATGCTTTGTTGCATACTCTGTATCAGGCTAACCTGAAAGCAGGTACAACTTTTCTGAATGAATGGTTTGCTGTTGATCTGGTTAAGAATGAAGACGGTGCTGTTGTAGGCTGTATCGCAATCTGTATCGAAACAGGCGAGACCGTTTATATTAAAGCGAAAGCGACAGTGCTGGCTACGGGTGGTGCAGGTCGTATCTTTGCTTCGACTACCAATGCTCTGATTAATACCGGTGACGGTATGGGTATGTCTCTGCGTGCGGGTGTTCCTGCACAAGATATGGAGATGTGGCAGTTTCACCCAACCGGTATTGCCGGTGCGGGTACTCTGGTAACTGAAGGCTGTCGTGGTGAAGGTGGTTACCTGATCAACAAAGACGGTGAGCGTTTCATGGAACGTTATGCGCCAAACTCAAAAGACCTTGCTGGTCGTGATGTGGTTGCGCGTTCAATGATTCTTGAGATACTTGGCGGCCGTGGTTGTGGTCCTAATGGTGACTATGTATATCTGAAGCTGGATCATTTAGGTGAAGAGGTGCTTCTTTCACGTCTTCCTGGTATTTGCGAACTGTCTAAAACGTTTGCACATGCAGATCCTGTTAAAGAGCCTATTCCAGTTGTGCCAACTTGTCATTATCAGATGGGTGGTGTCGCTACCAATATTGGTGGTCAGGCGCTGTTTCCTGATAAAGACGGCGGTCATACTATCATTGACGGCCTGTTTGCTTGCGGTGAAGTGGCTTGTGTGTCAGTTCATGGTGCAAACCGTCTTGGTGGTAACTCATTGCTTGATCTGGTTGTCTTTGGTCGTGCAGCGGGTATTCAGATTGAGAAACAAATGCGTGAAGGCTATGAAGCTAAAGATGCTTCAGAAGCTGATATTCAACGCGCGATGACTCGTTTGAATCGTTTGAATGGTTCGTCTGAAGGTACGGCTGTTGCTGAAGTTCGTAAAGAACTGCAAGCAACTATGCAGCTGTACTTCGGGGTGTTCCGTGATGGCGAAAGCATGCAAAAAGGTCTTAAATTACTCGGTGAGATTCGCGAGAAAGTTGAAAACCTGTATCTTGATGATAAAAGTCATGCTTTTAATACAGCACGTATCGAAGCGCTGGAACTTCAGAATTTGATGGAAGTTGCTGAAGCTACTGCTATCGCAGCAGAAGTTCGCAAGGAATCGCGTGGTGCTCATGCGCGTAATGACTTTGCTGATCGTGACGATGAGAACTGGTTATGCCATTCAGTTTTCTTTCCAGCGGATAAGACAGTCGGTAAGCGTGCGGTTAACTTCGCGCCCAAAACTGTTGAGCCATTCCCTCCTAAAATTCGTACCTATTAAGGGGTTATTACAGTGTTAGTAAGCGTATATCGTTACAATCCTGAGACTGATGATGCTCCTTACATGCAGGATATCCATATCGATATCCCTGGTGGTAAAGACATCATGGTTTTGGATCTCCTTCATTTGTTGAAGGAAAAAGATACATCACTGGGTTACCGTCGTTCATGCCGTGAAGGTGTGTGTGGTTCTGACGGTATGAATATGAATGGTAAGAATGGTTTGGCTTGTATTACGCCACTGTCTGCAGTGGTTGTTGACGATAAGCTGGTTATTCGTCCGCTGCCGGGACTGCCTGTTATCCGCGATGTTGTTGTGGATATGTCACAGTTCTATAAGCAGTATGAGAAGATTAAGCCATTTTTGATCAATGATACGCCAGCGCCTACCATGGAACGCCTGCAGTCTCCTGCAGAGCGTGCTGAGTTAGATGGTTTGTACGAGTGCATCTTGTGTGCATGTTGTACAACGGCTTGTCCTTCATTCTGGTGGAATCCTGATAAATTTATTGGTCCGTCTGGATTGCTGCAAGCGTATCGCTTCCTTGCAGATAGTCGTGATACGGCAACACATGAACGATTGTCTGAGCTGGATGATCCGTTTAGTGTTTTTCGCTGTCATGGCATCATGAATTGCGTGAGCGTCTGCCCGAAAGGACTGAATCCTACTAAGGCAATTGGCAAAATTCGTAACATGCTGCTCCAGCAGGCGACTTAAGAAATATAAACGGCACCCAATAGGTGCCGTTTTTTTTTGGTTCTTTAGCCGAAAGGCTTATGCTTTTAATCGGTTGTTTTCTGTAGAATCGAACCTCATTTGATATATAAAGCTTGTTTTAAAAGGCATATAATAATGCCCGCATTTCCATGCCATGTCGTGGAAGCGCAGGGTTAAGACAACGGAAACACAAGAAGGGGCATCTGCGCGGATTCGGTCAGGTAATTGACAGCGTGGGCAGTCCCTCGAGCCAGGGTGATCAACTAATGCAAGAAGGCGTAATGGAGTTGCTGTGGAAGAACGCTCACCTATACGGTGGGAACCTTTCCTATATCGAGCAGCTATATGAAACTTACCTTATGGACCCCAATGCTATTCCACAAGAATGGCGGGAAGAGTTTGACCGCTTGCCAAAAGTGGGAGAAAGCATTTCTCAGGACGTCCCTCATTCACCAGTGCGTGAGCACTTCCTTTATCTCGCTAAGAATCAGAAGCGTTCTCAGCCTGTAGCGCGGAGTAGTGTTTCTTCGGAACATGAGAAGAAACAAATTCGTGTATTACGCATGATCAATGCTTATCGTGTGCGTGGCCACCAGGTTGCTAAAATTGATCCTTTGGGGTTGATGGAGCGTGAAGATGTGCCTGATCTGGAGCTTCGGTATCATGAGCTGTCTGAAGCAGATTTTGATACTACGTTTCAACTGGGTTCACTATTCTTCGGTCCGGAAGAAGCACCATTAAAAGACATTATTGCTGATCTTAAAAAGACTTACTGTGCAACAGTAGGCGCTGAGTATATGCATATTGTTGATACTCAGGAAAAACGCTGGATTCAGTCCCGACTTGAACCTGTGCGCTCTCATCCTCAGGTAGAAGTTAGTAAAAAAAGGATGATTCTGGAGCGTTTAACTGCGGCAGAAGGTCTTGAAAAATATCTGGGTTCACGCTATGCCGGTGCTAAACGTTTCGGTGTCGAAGGGGGCGAGTCACTGATCGTTTCGCTTAATACTCTTATTCAGCGCGCAGGTAAGCAGGGAGCCAAAGAAGTTGTTATTGGTATGGCTCACCGAGGACGCCTGAACACATTGGTAAATATCTTTGGTAAAAATCCAGCAGATCTTTTCAGTGAGTTCGAAGGTAAGAAAACATTAGAGACATCCGGTGACGTAAAATATCATCAGGGTTTTTCGTCAAATGTTATGACAGCGGGCGGTGAAGTTCATATTGCGATGGCATTTAACCCATCTCATCTTGAAATTTCTGCTCCTGTGGTAGAAGGTTCTGTTCGTGCGCGTCAGGATCGTCGCAATGACTCTGTCGGTACAACTGTTGTTCCTGTAAACCTTCACGGTGATCAGGCATTTGCAGGTCAGGGTGTGGTGATGGAGACATTCCAGATGTCCCAGACCCGCGCTTATAAAACCGGTGGTACTGTTCATATTGTGATCAATAACCAGGTTGGTTTTACGACCAGTAAAAAAGAAGATTCGCGTTCAACTGAATATGCAACCGATGTTGCGAAAATGATTCAGGCGCCTATTTTTCATGTCAATGGTGATGATCCTGAAGCGGTGCGTTTCGTTACGCAGGTGGCTTTGGATTACCGCAACGAATTTAAAAAAGATGTTGTTATTGATCTGTTCTGTTATCGCCGTCGTGGTCATAATGAAGCAGATGAGCCATCCGGTACACAACCGTTGATGTACGCTCAGATTAAAAAGCAAAAAACTACGCGTGAATTATATGCTCAAAAATTGATTGATGAAGGCGTTATTACTGCTGAAGAAAGTAAGCAGAAAGAAGTGGCCTATCGTCAATTACTTGAAAATGGAGAGCATGTTGTTAAGTCGCTTGTAAAACAGCCGAATTCAGAACTGTTTGTTGACTGGCAGCCTTATCTGGGTCACGAGTGGTCATTTGAGTGTGATACGCGTGTTGACCTTAAGTTGCTCCAGGAACTTGGAGCAAAGATCTGTGAAACACCAGAAGGCTTTAGTGTTCAGCGTCAGGTTGAAAAAATCTATGATGACCGTAAGCGTATGGCTGCAGGTGCGATGGCGCTTAATTGGGGTATGGCTGAAACGTTGGCTTATGCAACGATTCTTGCGCAAGGGCATCCGGTTAGGTTAACGGGTCAGGATGTGAGGCGCGGTACTTTCTCGCATCGTCATGCTGCATTGCATGATCAGAAAACCGCCGATACCTACTTGCCGCTAGAGCATTTGTCTGCTGATCAACCACGACTTTCTTTGCATGATTCCTACTTGTCTGAAGAAGCTGTGTTAGCCTTTGAATATGGTTATTCAACCACAATGCCAAATGCGTTGGTTATTTGGGAAGCTCAGTTTGGTGATTTCGCTAACGGTGCCCAAGTTGTTATTGATCAGTTTATCGCGAGTGGTGAGCATAAATGGCAGCGCCTTTGCGGTCTGACATTACTCTTGCCCCACGGTTTTGAAGGTCAAGGCCCTGAGCATTCTTCAGCACGTCTTGAGCGGTTCCTGCAATTGTCAGCTGAACACAATATTCAGGTGTGTACGCCGACAACGCCTGCGCAGATCTTCCATTTGTTGCGTCGTCAGGTGATACGCCCGCTACGCAAACCGTTGATTATCATGTCGCCTAAGAGCTTGTTACGTCATAAGCAGGCGACTTCAACTCTGGAAGAATTGGCAGAAGGTACTTTTCACTCAGTTATCGGTGAAATGGATAATCTTGATCCGAAGAGCGTCAAGCGTTTAGTGCTTTGCGGTGGTAAGGTCTATTATGATCTTTATAACCGCCGCGCAGAACTTGAAAAAGAAGGCGTGGCAATTGTTCGTATTGAGCAGTTGTACCCGTTCCCTGAAGTCGATCTGGCTAACGCTATTCAAGACTATACCGAACTGGAATCTGTCGTCTGGTGTCAGGAAGAGCCGATGAATCAGGGCGCATGGTATTGTACGCAGCACCATATGCGCTCGGTCTTGCATAAGCATGATTCTTCACTGTCGCTAGTCGGTGTCGGTCGTCCGGCATCAGCTGCACCTGCAGTTGGATATATCTCTGTGCATATAGAACAGCAAGAAACTCTGGTAAACGAAGCAATCAACGGTTAATGACAAAGCTGCCCTCAGTAGGGCAGCTTTTTGAGCATATAAGGAATAGAAATGTCCATCGAAATTAAAGCCCCCACATTTCCTGAATCGGTTGCCGACGGTACCGTTGCGACTTGGCACAAACAACCCGGTGAAGCATGTTTTGCTGATGACCTGATTGTTGATATTGAGACTGATAAAGTTGTTCTTGAAGTAGTAGCGCCACAAGACGGTGTTCTTAAACAGATCATCAAAGGTGAAGGTGAGACTGTACTGAGTGATGAAGTTATCGCGATGTTTGAAGCCGGAGCTGCTGCTTCTGCTGCACCCGTAGCTGAGGCTGCTTCTGCTGAGGCCGGCGATGCTGATAAAGTCGGTCCTGCTGCACGTAAATTGATTGATGAAAACAAGCTTGACGTTAATCTTATTCCGGGTTCGGGTAAGAACGGTGGCATCACTAAAGAAGATGTCGTGAGCTTTATGAAGTCTGGTGCGCCAGCAGCCGTAACATCAGCACCGGCAGCTAAAGCAGCTCCTGCTCCTGCCGCTGTTGTTGTAAATGTTGCTGCCGGTGAGCGTGTCGAAAAACGTGTGCCTATGACTCGCCTTCGTGCCACGATCGCCAGACGTTTGGTTGAAGCGCAACAAACCGCGGCGATGTTGACTACTTATAATGAAGTTAACATGAAGCCTGTCATGGAGCTTCGTAAGCAATATAAAGAGCTGTTCGAAAAAACTCATAACGGTACGCGTCTCGGTTTTATGTCTTTCTTCGTAAAAGCAGTAACTGAAGCGCTGAAACGTTTCCCTGCCGTCAATGCTTCTATTGATGGTAATGACATGGTTTATCATGGTTATCAGGATATTGGTGTTGCTGTTTCTACTGAACGCGGCCTGATGGTTCCGGTGTTGCGTGATACTGATGGCATGAGCCTTGCTGACGTAGAATCGACTATTGCCGATTTTGGTAAGCGCGGTCGCGACGGAAAACTGGGTTTGGCCGATATGCAAGGCGGAACATTTACCATTACAAATGGTGGTACTTTCGGATCGCTGATGTCGACTCCGATTCTGAATCCACCTCAGACAGCTATCTTGGGTATGCATAAAATCCAGGATCGTCCGATGGCTATTGATGGTCAGGTTGTTATTCTGCCTATGATGTATCTGGCATTGTCTTATGACCATCGTATGATTGATGGTAAAGAGGCAGTACAATTCCTCGTTACCGTTAAGAGTTTGCTGGAAGATCCGGCTCGTATTCTCCTTGATGTGTAATTTTCAACCTGTAACCAACGTAAAAATAGGAAAGACACATGTCACAAAAATTTGATGTTATCGTAATTGGTGCCGGACCTGGTGGATATGTTGCTGCAATCCGTGCTGCTCAGTTAGGACTGAATACAGCGTGTGTTGAAAAGTGGGTTGATGATAAAGGCGCTACTTTATTAGGCGGGACTTGCCTGAATGTCGGTTGTATCCCTTCAAAAGCATTGTTGGAATCTACGCATAAATTTCATGAAGCTGCTCATGGTTTCGCCGTTCATGGAATTGAGGCATCTGATGTTCAAATGGATGTTAAAAAAATGGTATCGCGTAAAGATACTATTGTGAAAAATTTAACCGGTGGTATTACCGGTCTGTTTAAAGCTAACGGTGTGACGACCCTTTCTGGTATGGGTAAGCTGTTGGCTAATAAACAGGTTGAAGTTACCGCTGCAGATGGTACTGCTACTGTTTATGATGCGGGCAGTGTGATTCTGGCTTCAGGTTCTGTGCCTGTTGAAATTCCACCGGCCCCACTGACTGAAGGTCTGATCCTTGATAATGTCGGCGCACTGAATATCGATGAAACTCCTGCACGTTTAGGTGTTATTGGTGCGGGTGTTATCGGTTTGGAGATGGGCTCTATCTGGGCACGCCTCGGCTCTAAAGTAACGGTTCTTGAAGCAATGGATGGTTTCCTTTCATTGGCTGATACTGATGTTGCTAAAGAAGCTAAAAAGCTGCTCACTAAACAAGGTCTGGATATTAAGCTGAATGCACGTTGCACTGGTACTGAAATCCTTGACGGCAAAGAAGTCAAAGTGAAGTACAGCGATGCTGAAGGCGAAAAAGAGCTGATCGTTGATAAGCTTATTGTTGCTGTTGGTCGTCGTCCACAGACGCAGGGTCTGTTGGCGGGTGATAGCGGCGTTAAGCTGGATGAGCGTGGATTTATCTTTGTTGATGAATCTTGCCGTACGGATGTTCCAGGTGTTTTCGCTATTGGTGACTCTGTACGTGGTCCGATGCTGGCGCATAAAGCTTCAGAAGAAGGTGTTATGGTTGCAGAGATCATTGCTGGTCATAAAGCGGCTATGAATTATGATGTAATCCCTAACATTATTTACACTTTCCCTGAATTAGCATGGGTGGGTAAAACTGAGCAAGAGTTGAAAGCTGAAGGCGTTAAAATTAAGGTTGGTAAATTCCCATTAGCGGCTTCAGGTCGTGCAATGGCTTCTAATGCTACCGATGGTTTTGTAAAAATCATTGCTGATGAAGAAACAGACCGGATTTTGGGTGTTCACATAGTGGGAGCAATTGCATCTGAGCTTATTGCTCAGGGTGGTATTGCTATGGAATTCTGCTCAAGTGCAGAAGACCTGCAGCTAATGTGCTTTGCTCACCCAACCGTGAGCGAGGCTGTGCATGAAGCAGCGTTGGCTGTAGACAACCGTGCAATACATATTGCTAATCGTAAAAAGCGTTAAGTTAAGTCATCATTACACGGTTTTAAGTTTTGGCCAGGCCAAAAGCCTGGTTAATTTTGCGAGAGCTGTCGCAAGCCCTGTGGGCTGGGTGGGTTATTTACTTGCCTGGATTTATCAGTGACAACACAACGGACTAGAACATGAATCTTCACGAGTACCAAGGCAAACAATTGTTTGCTCAATATGGTCTGCCTGTATCCAAAGGTTACGCGGTAGACACTCCGGAAGCTGCTGTTGAAGCAGTTCATAAAATTGGCGGTGACAAATGGGTTGTTAAAGCTCAGGTTCACGCTGGTGGCCGCGGTAAAGCGGGCGGAGTAAAACTGGTTGAGACGCCAGAAGCTGCACGAGCATTTGCTGAACATTGGTTAGGTAAAAATCTGGTTACTTATCAGACAGATGCTAACGGTCAGCCTGTGACTAAAATACTGGTTGAAACATGTACTGATATCGCTCAAGAGCTTTATCTGGGTGCTGTTGTTGATCGTTCTTCACGTCGTATCGTTTTCATGGCATCTACCGAAGGTGGTGTTGAGATCGAGAAAGTGGCAGAAGAAACACCAGAAAAAATTCTAAAAGCAACAATCGATCCTTTGACTGGCGCTCAGCCATATCAGGCGCGTGAGTTAGCTTTCCAACTCGGTTTGACCGGTGATCAGATAAAACAGTTCACTAAGATCTTTCTGGGTCTGGCTAAAATGTTTGAAGAGAAAGATTTCGCTTTGTTGGAAATCAATCCTCTGGTTATCACTGAAGCTGGTAACCTGCACTGTCTTGATGCCAAAATTGTGATCGATGGTAATGCTGTTTATCGTCACAAAGACCTTCAGGAAATGCATGATCCTTCACAGGAAGATGCCCGTGAAGCACATGCGGCAACCTGGGATCTTAACTATGTTGCACTGGATGGTACGATCGGTTGCATGGTTAACGGTGCTGGTTTGGCCATGGGTACTATGGACATCGTTGCTACACACGGTGGCTTCCCGGCTAACTTCCTTGACGTTGGCGGCGGTGCAACCAAAGAACGTGTTACAGAAGCGTTCAAAATCATCCTGGCTGACGACAAAGTTAAAGCAGTATTGGTTAACATCTTCGGTGGTATCGTACGTTGTGACCTGATTGCTGAAGGTATTATTGGCGCTGTTAAAGAAGTAGGCGTAACAATACCTGTTGTTGTTCGTTTAGAAGGTAACAATGCTGAGTTAGGTGCACAGCGCCTGGCTGAGTCTGGTTTGGATATCATCGCTGCTACCAGTCTGACAGATGCTGCTCAGCAAGCAGTTAAAGCTGCGGGGGGTAAGTAATAATGTCCATTCTGATTAATAAAGATACTAAAGTAATCTGTCAGGGTTTCACCGGTGGTCAGGGTACTTTCCATTCGGAACAAGCGATTGCATACGGTACAAAAATGGTCGGTGGTGTTACACCGGGCAAAGGCGGTACTGAGCATTTAGGTCTTCCTGTCTTTAATACTGTTAAAGAAGCAGTAGAAGTGACCGGCGCTGACGCTTCAGTTATCTATGTACCTGCTGCATTCTGTAAAGATTCAATTCTTGAAGCGGCTAATGGTGGCATCAAACTGATCGTTTGTATTACTGAGCATATTCCGGTTCTGGACATGCTGCAGTGCAAAGTGAAGTGTGATGAACTGGGTGTGCGTCTGATCGGTCCTAACTGCCCGGGTGTTATCACTCCGGGTGAATGTAAGATCGGTATCATGCCAGGCCATATCCACTTGCCAGGTAAAGTGGGTATCGTTTCCCGCTCTGGTACATTGACGTATGAAGCTGTTAAGCAAACTACTGATGCTGGTTTCGGCCAGTCTACTTGTGTAGGTATTGGTGGTGACCCTATTCCAGGCGCTAACTTCATCGACATTCTGGAAATGTTCCAGAATGATCCTCAGACTGAAGCGATCGTCATGATCGGTGAAATCGGTGGTTCTGCTGAAGAAGAAGCGGCTGCTTATATCAAAGCTAACGTGACTAAGCCTGTGGTTTCTTACATTGCCGGTGTTACTGCACCTGTTGGTAAGCGTATGGGTCATGCTGGTGCAATCATCTCTGGCGGTAAAGGTACTGCTGATGAGAAGTTTGCAGCGCTGGAAGATGCTGGCGTTAAGACAGTACGTTCTTTGGCTGATATTGGTAAAGCATTGGCTGAAGTAACTGGCTGGTAAGCTAGTCTTGAGGTAACAAAAGGCAGCTTCGGCTGCCTTTTTGCTTTTTTGCATTCAGATGCGTTGAGCATCACAACACTATTTTCAGGCGCTATTAGTGAATAATCCTCTCGTTATTATCGTTATAGCGCAGTTACTGGGAACGTCGCTTTGGTTTACTCCGAACGGCGTCGCCAGTGCATTAATGCATGATTGGAATTTATCCCTGGATCAACTGGGCTATTTGACCAGCGCGGTTCAGTTTGGATTTATTATTGGTACGTCGATCGTTGCTTTTAGCGGTTTTGCTGACAGGTATCGTGCTAGTCGGATATTTGCGTTAAGTGCTATTTGTGGTGCTGTATTCAATGCCTTGTTTTTATTACCTGACAGTAATTTCACTTCCGCTTTATTCTGGCGCTTTATGACAGGTGTTAGCCTTGCTGGTATCTATCCGTTAGGCATGAAATTGGTTGTCAGCTGGGTGCCTGGTAAAACAGGTCATGCGCTAGGGTGGTTGGTGGGCATGTTAACCTTAGGCACGAGTTTACCGCATGCCATGCGTGGCATGAGTAGTGGCTTGGACTGGCAGTGGGTTATTTTGGGAGCATCTTTTCTTGCGGTTATTGCCGCCGGTATGATTTATCGATTAGGAGAAGGGGAACATCTTCCTGCCAGTTCGACGTTGGTTCGAAAGGGGAAAGCGTTAGCCGCTTTTAAAGTCCCGGAATTTCGCGCCGCAGCATTAGCTTATTTTGGGCATTGTTGGGAGTTATACGCATTTTGGACATTGGTACCTGTGCTTGTTCTGGCTACATTGGAACAAGCCAATTGGTCTGTGTACCTTGTACCTTGGGTTTCTTTTTCTATTGTTGCTGTGGGTTTGCCTGGATGTTTGCTTGCCGGTCTGCTAAGCCGCGAATGGGGCAGTGCGAGAACGGCTTATCTGATGTTGCTGGTGTCTGGGTTTGTTTGTTTGATCTGGCCTTTTGTTGCAGGAGGCTCGATTCTCATTGTGCTTTTCGTATTATTGCTGTGGGGTACAACAGTAATAGCAGATTCTGCGCAGTACTCTGCTTTAGCAGCAGCCAGTTGTCCGAAAGAATATCTGGGTAGTGCGTTGTCGTTGATGAACAGTATCGGTTTCTTTATGACTATCTTTTCAATTTCCTTAACCACTATGTTGTACTCGCATATCGGTAACTATGTTGCCTGGATTATGCTGGTCGGGCCGCTACTTGGCTTGTGGAGTATGAGAATATTGTTAAAATTTGATCCGACCAGATAATTACCCACCTGTATATTAGCCGTTACCTGCAATGTATGCTTTAGGCTGCTTTTTAATTTGGAACCGTCAGTGCTAAGGTATTTCCTGATTGTTGTAACTCAAGATGCTTAAGAAAACTCATGCCTAGCAGGGCGGTTTCTCCATTCATGTATGGATTGATATGGCCGGGGACATTAGTAAGCACAATATTACCCAGCTGCACCCTGTTTAATAAGGTGGAATAAACTTGAATTGATCCATTAGCGGTGCTTACCCGTACTGCTTTTCCTTTCTGAAGATCCATTCTTTCGGCCACTTTTTCAGGGATACTGATGACCGTCGCGCCCGTGTCGAGTAGGAAAACAACGGGTAGCTCATTGATCAGCCCTGATGCAATGTAATGGCCTTGTCTGTTTCGTTTAAGAATAACCGGTTGACTGCTTTCAGCATTGTTAGCCGCCAGTAGCTGATTCGGATTGTGTTGTTTATCGAGCCAGTTATTGAATAGCATTGTTAACAATATTAATGCGATCAGCCATGTTAAGTGGCGCATGATACTGGACATTTTATCTATCATAGCAAAGTATCTGTCCTGTTTTTTGTAAAGTATTAGTAATCTATCCTGGCGTAAAGTTCATTGCAGATGCAACTACTGTCTATACTCTAATAATAGGGCGTCTTGGATGCTTAATAGATAAGGCATGTGGTTATTAACAGGGGACTATCAATGCGAGCTATGCTGGAGAATGTGGGGTCTTTTCTTGCGGACTATTTATCGGCATCGAGAGGCGACAATGCTTTTGTTGCAACAAGTTCTCCAGAACGGCTGGCAAGTTGTATTAGGAAAGGGGATGTTTTGTTAGTCGAGGGTACCAGCCGGGTGAGTACGGCAATTAAGTATCTGACGCAGTCTACCTGGTCTCATGCGGCTATCTATATTGGCGATAGTATAGATTCTACAGATCAGCCTGAGGAGGCTCGAACGCTTATTGAGGCAGATATCATTGAAGGTGTCAGAGCGATTCCCCTAAGTACTTATTATGATCAACACACTCGTATATGCAGACCCGTAGGGTTATCGGATGAGGAAGTCGATGCGCTAATCCATTATCTTATTTCGCGCTTAGGGGATCAGTACGATCGTAAAAATATTTTCGATCTGGCGCGCTATCTTTTACCAACACCGCCGGTGCCAACACGTTGGCGTAGAACATTATTGCAACTGGGCAGCGGCGACCCGACCCGTGCTATCTGCTCCTCGTTAATCGCAGAGGCATTCCAATCTATACATTATCCGATATTGCCCTCGGTGGTATTGGGCGAATCGGTAGGTCAAAGAGAGCGAATGCTGTACAAGCGACACTCCAGTTTATTTACACCGCGTGATTTTGATGTGTCGCCTTATTTTAAAGTGATAAAACCGATGTTGGAAACCGGATTTGATTACCACAGTATTGTTTGCTGGGGAGACCCGTTATTGAGTCATGTCGTTAGCCCCGACTTACCCGTCGAGACAGATGACAGATAATGTGTTCTTATAAATAACTGCATATTATGATTAATCACAGGCGTGCATGTGATTAATTTTTAGATAACTGCAAAAACCTTGTCTGCAGTAGTAGCAGAAAAATAACATTCGTTTCATAATGCACCGACAAACACTTCACACGAGTGAAAAGCATTGCCACCCTCTGGCTTGTTTCCATCCGGATTCATGCAGATCACGCGTACTCCTGTTTGCATTTCTTTATACGCTATTAGTGCAGGATATTTCGTTGAAAATACGCTTGTTGGAATTTGATTATCTGCGTGCGCTCGCTATTATGCTGATAGTGCTGGGTCATTCGGTTTATAACTCTGAAAAAGGTTTTCCTATTCTGCTGGAAAACCTCATTCGAGGCGGTACGGCAGTATTTGTTTTTATTTCCGGTTTTTTCTTACACGCTGTCTTTTCAAAAAACTTTGAATTGCAGTCATTCATGTTGAAGAAGCTAAAAAATGTTTATGTTCCATTTTTGGTTGTGTCGCTGCTTGGCTTAACATTTAAGGTGTTTGGCTGGGGAGGTATCGAAGGCTTGCCTGGCGACAAAATCGGATTAAATATTTTCCATACGATTAAACACTTTTATGTGCTTTATCCGCACTGGTATATCCCTTTTATTATGGTGGTGTTTGTTTTATCGCCTTTGTTTCTTGGTTTTTCACGCCTGCCAGTTTGGCGACAATTGTTGTTGTTGGGGTTGTTTATGCTATTGGCTGTATTTCTGCATCGGCCTCATGGTAATGCCAATGTATTTCAATCGCTGTTGTACTACACCCCTTTTTATATGCTGGGCATCATGTATTCGCAATACCGGTCCTGGTTTGAAACGAGACAACGTCAGATACTATTAACGGCCGTGTTGTTGGTTGCCGGAACGTTGGTGCTGCAAACTTATGTTTGGATATGGGTAGGGAATTATCATAAATCGTTTTTTGGTTTTCACGGGATTGATCTGCAGTTCATACAAAAAATCGGGCTGTGTTTTATTTTGTTGGCGATATGCCAGATGTTGGCAAGCCGAAGCACTCCCAATCTTTGGCTAAAAGAAGTAGGGGATTTGAGTTTTGCGATATTCTTTTTACATCCATTGTTTACGATGGCGATGGGAAATATTTTTCCGCAGTTGGGGTGGCAGAAAGTGCCAGGAGGCGCATGGCTTAGTGTAATGATGACGCTGATGGTATTCAGTATTCACTTCTTTGGTAGTTTTTATACCGCCCGTTTATTCCGGTCACTCTTGCCCGGTAGAAGCCGTTGGTTGATCGGCGCATAAAAATCGGTGCAGCAAATGAAATAGTACTTATTGACTGGTAATCAGGCGTATCATCCGACTAATTATTGAAGCGTAGCGATTGCAATACTATAAAAAAAGTGTAAATTTTAAAATTTTATTACGCTTTTAATATACGGGTTTTTTTTGAAAAGAAAAACGGTGTATTAAGTTTGCTTTTAAGCCTCGTGTGTTTTCTTAGCCCTCGAATTTAAGAATCTATAAATGCCTATATTACGTAATGTTGTGAGTTCTTTGTGCTGGAAAAAAATGGCGTTGGCCGGTGCCTTGCTTCCAGGCTTGGCCGTATTGTCAGTGCTGCCATTGCAGGCCTATGCTGCTCCCACGAAAGTGGCATCTGCTGCTGTGGCTCAGTACGCCGTGACCGGTAAGTTTAACCGCAATACAGTAGCGGATTTGGCGCGTAAGTTGGCTAAGACGCCTTATAAAGAACCTGAGAAAGTGTTGCCTGCGAGTTTGCGGGATCTGAATTACGATCAATACCGGGATATCCGTTTTAATCCAGCTTCTGCTATATGGGCCGATGAAGGATTACCGTTCCAGATGCAGTTGTTCCATCGTGGTTTCTATTTTAAAGAAACTGTCGAGATAGCTATTATCGAAGAGGGCGAATCACATCATCTGCGCTATACGCCCGAACTGTTCACAACAGGCGAAGTTATGCAGCAGCCATTGCCTACTGAAGATGTAGGTTTTGCTGGTTTTCGTTTACATAATCCGCTGAACCGTGCCGAGTATTTTGATGAGATGGCTGTATTTCAGGGGGCGAGTTATTTTCGCTCTTTAGGTAAAAATCAGGCATATGGGCTGTCCTCACGTGGCCTGGCTATTAAAACCGCTGATCCTGAAGGAGAGCAATTCCCTACTTTTCGCGCATTCTGGATAGAAAAACCAGCAAAAGACAGCAACTCGATAGTAGTTTATGCCTTGCTGGACAGTCCGAGTACTACCGGTTCTTATCGTTTTACCCTGCGCCCGGGAAAAAATACGGTGATGGACGTTGAAGTGACGCTTTTCCCCCGTGAAGACCTGAACAAGGTAGGTCTTGCAGCAGGCACAAGCATGTTCATGTTTTCATCGTATGGACGCGATAAAGTAGATGATTTCCGACCAAGGGTACATGATTCTGATGGTTTACTGATGCTCAATGGGAGAGGTGAGCGCTTGTGGCGTCCTCTGACGAATCCGGCTAATTTACAGATCAGTGCATTTATGGATAACGCCCCGTTGGGTTTTGGTCTGTTGCAGCGTAACCGTGATTTCAATAACTTTCAGGATCTGGAAGCGCGTTACGAGCGTCGCCCAAGCTTGTGGGTTGAGCCTGTCGGAAATTGGGGCAGAGGGGCGGTCGTATTGGTCGAAATACCCACTGAATCAGAAATTCATGACAATATAGTGGCCTACTGGTCACCTAAAGAGACCATTCCTGCTGGCTCTGAATACAGTTTTGCGTACAGATTAGTGTGGGGTGTTGCTCCGGTTGCGATGCAAGGCGAGGCCGTGGTTGACGCAACACGTAGTGGACGTGCCGATATTAGCGGCCCCGTACCCGAGCGTTTGTTTGTGGTTGATTACCGATTCCCTAACCCGTTAGATGGGATTGAAATCCACAAGCCCAAAGCCACAGTGAAAAATTCAGGTGGGGATGTGAGTCATATCGTTGTGGTTGAGAATCCAGTGAATAGCGGATATCGCGTCAGCTTTGAGTTGGATCCTAAAGATCAGAAGTTGATTGAGCTCAGATTAGATCTGGAATTCACAGACGGCCGTAAAGCTGAAAGCTGGATGTACCAGTGGTCACGGTAAACCACACTATTAAATCTAATACTGACCATGATAATGACGCAGATATGCTAACGATTGAATCGGGTATGCCGGATGAATGTCCCGGCGAGATGCCGGTTCAGTCATTGCGGGAATTCGGTGTTGATGCTAAACGTCAGCCTGTGAATCCTAATGGCTGCCGGTCTCATAGCTGGCGGCGCTGGTTGGTTCTGGGTACTGCCGTGTTGCTCTCGTTGTGGGGTATTAATGAAATGCGTGCGGTACTCGCCGTTGGTGAAATGACCTTCGTCGAGTATCTGGTGCTGATATTGTTTAGTCTGACGTTCAGTTGGATTACGGTGGCATTTAGCGGCTCAATTGTCGGATTTTTTTATGTTGTGGGGCAGCGCTTTTTCCCTCGCCCACTGCTGAGCGCTCCACTGCATACACGAACCGCCGTGCTAATGCCTACCTATAATGAAGCCCCTGAACGTATATTTGCATCGATTGAAGCGATGGCGTGCGCGATAGAAGAAAGCGGAGAAGGGCGTGCCTTTGATTGGTTTGTTATCAGTGATACGACCGATCCCGACATTGCCATTACTGAAGAAGCTGCTTTTCATACGCTACGTGCACGTATTGGCAAGACCATTAATGTGTATTACCGCCGCAGACGTCAAAACACGGCCCGTAAAGCGGGTAATGTTGCGGACTTTTGTCGTCGTTGGGGTGCAGGTTATGATCACCTTTTAGTGCTTGATGCTGACAGCCTGATGGAAGCAGGTACGATGCTTGAGTTAGCGCGTCGTATGCAGGCCGATCCCGATGCCGGATTGATCCAAACTATCCCTCAGCTGATTAATGGCACAACCTTAATGGCACGCCTGCAGCAATTTGCCACCCGTGTATATGGGCCGGTCGTGGGTACAGGGCTTGCATGGTGGACTGACAAAGAAGGTAATTTCTGGGGGCATAATGCGATTATTAGAACGTGCGCGTTTATGTCAGCCGCAGGGTTACCTGACCTGAAAGGCAATCCTCCTTTTGGTGGACATATACTCAGCCACGATTTTGTTGAAGCGGCGCTGATTCGTCGTGCGGGTTGGAGTGTTGTGATTGCTGCTGATTTGAGCGGATCATACGAAGAGTGCCCTCCGTCGATGATTGATCTGGCGGTACGCGATCGCCGCTGGTGTCAGGGTAACCTTCAGCACAGTCGTGTTGTTACGGCCAAAGGTCTGCACTGGGTTAGCCGTACACATTTGTTGACGGGTATTATGTCTTACCTCTCCTCCCCCTTGTGGTTTATGTTGATCGTGGTCGGTCTGGTATTGGCATTGCAAGCCCAATTTATTCGTCCTGAGTATTTTACAGATGAATTTTCACTGTTTCCTTCCTGGCCCCGAATGGATGCGGCCCGTGCATTAACGCTATTTATCTTTACCATGGTGATATTGTTCACGCCTAAAATACTTGGCTTTATCGCGTTTATCATCAATGGTCAGTTACGCCGCCAGTCGGGTGGGTTTATCCGTCTTATATTGAGTTTTATTCTCGAAGCGATCCTGTCGGCATTGATTGCTCCGGTCATGATGTTGATTCACAGCGGTGCGGTCATGTCGATTCTGCTAGGACAAGATTCAGGTTGGAATCCGCAGCGACGTGATGATGGCAGTTTGCCACTTAAATCTCTGATTTATAGACACCGTTGGCACATGGCTGTCGGCATATTTTTAACCGTTGCCGCTTACTTTAACTCCTTAGTATTGCTTGCATGGTTATCACCTGCCATTGCCGGCATGTTGCTGTCTGTGCCGCTATCGATGCTAACGAGTTCCTGGAGTATTGGTGCACGCGTCAAAAAATGGGGGTTACTACGTACACCCGATGAAAGCGTAAGACCCGCAATTCGCCAGGCGATGGACGAAACACGCGGCGCTTATGAAACCGCCGTGAGTCATGCGCCCGATCTGCTTACACTCGCCAGTGACCCTCGCTGGTACGCCGTGCATCTGGCCCTGATTGATCGTATGCCAACACGAGCCCGTGGCAAAGTTGATGCTGTTGAAGCCACGGCTGCTATGAAAATCCGTGAGGCGACCAGTGTGAGTGAGGCTGTCTCTTATCTGAATCAGCGTGAGCAGGCATTGGTGTTGGCCACTCCCGCTCTATTTACGGCACTGTCTCAGCTATCGCTTTCTCAGGTAACACCATCCTTGCCAACAAAATCTCCACTATCAGAGGAGTCGTTACTACCGGAATCGTTAATATAGGTTTGATTAACAGAAGTTTCGTTAAAACCTGTTTCATGAGGTAAGCATCAGTAATGGTCACGGTTTATACGTAAGCCGTGATTAATACTCGTACTCACATACTCAATCAGGTGATTGAGTTCTGCTTCGTTGAAGTTTCATCTTAGCTATACTCGACGCCAAATAATATATTCAAGGGTTAATACTCACTCATTGCACGAGTCCTCGTTTTTATCGTGACACCAGGGTTGCCAGGAAGCCATGGCACTCAAAGCAATCAGCCATGCATCTTCGCCCCCACCGTCGGCATATTGAAATCGATGAGTTATCTTGGGTAGAGGATGTCCATCTGGTCCGAGTCTTAATAAACCGTTAAAATGCCTAGGCAGGGATCATATCGAGAGAGATTTTTCTCGTTCATGTATTAATTCACAGGAACCACACATATCAATATTGCAAACCATTTCCCTGTTGAGACCCGGCGGTTGAAAATTCTTCTGGCTATTACATTTATCGTATTTATTGCAGGCTTGGTTACGCCGATAATCACCATGACAAAGTTTGTGTTGTTGGAAAATACCTTCTCGGTGCTCAGTGGTGCGTTAGGGCTTTTAAAAGAGGGGCAATTTTTTCTATTTGTGTTGATTACTGGATTTAGTGTTATGTTGCCGCTGTTGAAAATGGCGGTTTTATATAAGTTGCTCAGTGATAAACAGCAGGCTTCTGTGCATCTTGATAGATATTTACACTGGATGCATCTGTTCGGGAAGTGGTCGATGCTCGATGTTTTTGTGGTGGCGGTGCTGGTGGTTGCGGTTAAACTGGGAGCAATAGCGAGTGTGGAGATGCGTTTTGGTCTGTATGCTTTCACGGCGGCGGTGGTATTAACCATGTATGTTACCGCCCGGGTGGTCAGTTTAGCGGATGGTTTACCCACAAAAGCGCAACAGACGAATCCCCTTTAGCAGGCACTTTAATAAGCTCTTTAGTGAGTTAATCAGGTAGTAGGAAGGTAACGTGACAGATAAGCAGCTGAGAAAGAATCAGGTTAAAGCCGACAAAGGCCACGATTTTACGAAGAAGTACAAGGTGTCGGTGTGGGCGTCGCAACATCCTTATGCTGATGTGCCTGATGATTATTTTGAAGAGACGTTTAGTAAAAATAATACCCGCGCGGTTAATACCTGGTCTAAAAACTTTAATCTTAAGTATTTTATGCCTGATAATTTAGAAACCAATGGTGCTGAAGAAGGGCTGATCAGCATTGAAGTGGCGGCAGGTGCGTGCTCGTTTTCGACGTCGTATATCGAAACATTGATGAGTAAGGCGCGCAAGAAAAAACTTGAGCAAGTATCCTGGATCGTGTTGTTGTTTGAGGTTGAGTATAGCCTTAAGATTTCAGGTGTTGAAAAAGATCAATATATGACTTTTTTAGGGGCTTTTGATTACGATGATGGCGCTGATAATGTTTACGAAGTTGAACATCCTGAAGATGAACTGGATGAAGACGAGTATGATCAAGAGAACGATGAAACTAATCCTGCCAACGCTCGTGACTAGCAACTATTAACGCGTTCATATCAGAGCATCACCCGATTAGAGCAGATACCAAGCCGCATTTACTCATTGAGTCGATGCGGCTGAAGCTCTACATCGGTAACACGAAGGCCCAGCATAATAACTTTACCCAGATAGCGATCTTCTCCCGTTGAGGAGAACTCAAACATATAACGTCGCCACAGCCTGAGTTGGCCGTTATCGTCCCGCTTTATCCATAACGCTCTTAGCCCGACGTTTTCATCCAGTAATTGTAGCGACATATCCTTACAGTTTTTGCGTGCCGCGTTGAGTGCAATCTCTTTTACTTTTTGTGCTGACCACCAGTACCAGAGAAAAAGGCAAATTAGGGTGAACCAGAGCAGATCAGAAAACTCTATATACATAGCGATGGTACTTCGGTAGTTTTTTCAGCAGTCTGAGGTAAAAGCCTGTCGAAATAAAGGGAAGTTTACTAAGCAGCGTTATCTATCAGCTGTTGGATGCGAATAGTTGAGTAAAATGATAAGGTATACATATGTCATTGCTTCATCAGGAATTATGGTCGGTATGTTAAAAACACTTAGTGAGTTGAAACTGGAAAATAGTTATCTGGATTTTCCCGAAAATTTTTATCATCGGGTTAATCCCCGGGGATTAAAGAACGCTCATTTGGTCAGCTTTAATCCAGATGTCGCCTACATGCTGGATCTGGATCCGTGTAAGGTATCTCCTTCAGAGCTAGCCCGTTTTTTTGGTGGCGGGGAGATTTTAACCGGCAGTGAGCCGCTGGCTATGAAGTATGGTGGGCATCAGTTTGGCCAATATAATCCTGATCTGGGTGATGGCCGTGGTTTGTTGCTGGGTGAAGTGGTTAACAGTAAAGACGAGCGTTGGGATCTGCATCTTAAAGGTGCCGGTAAAACCGCTTATTCTCGTTTTGGTGACGGCCGTGCTGTACTGCGTTCGAGTATCCGTGAATACCTGATCAGTGCTGCAATGGAGGGGCTGCATATTCCGACGACGCGTGCGCTCTGTCTGGTAGGCAGTGACGAATATACGATGCGTGAAGGGATGGAGCCGTGCGCTAAGGTGCTGCGTGTAACGCAATGTCATATCCGCTTTGGTCATTTTGAGCATCTCTATTACAGCCGTCAGTATGATGCACTGAAAACGCTGGCTGACACTTGTCTGGATCGATATTTTACAGAATGCGAAGGGGATCGTAAAAGCCCGTTAGGTGAGGCTCCGCAGGCTAACGATCTTGATACAAATAATGTTGATGTAAAAGAGTCAGAGTCTGCTTACCTTGCTATGTTTAAAGCGATTCGCGATCGTTCCATTGAAATGGTCGCGAAGTGGCAGGCGTATGGTTTTGTTCATGGCGTGATGAATACCGATAATATGTCGATCTTAGGGGAAACCTTCGATTACGGTCCTTATGTGTTTATGGATCAGTACAAACCGGACTATGTGAGCAACCATACCGACCATGAAGGGCGTTATGCCTTTAAACGTCAGCCGGATGTTATGCTGTGGAATCTTTCATGTTTAGCTCAGGCGTTATTGCCTCTGATTAAGCGAGATGCCTTGGTCGCCGCGCTGGATGACTATAAAGATCTGTATCAGCAGGCTTATTATCAGCAGATGCGCGCGCGCTTAGGCTTGGTTGTAGCGCAAGACGGTGATGATGTGCTGATTGATCAGTTGATTCAACTTGCCACCGTGCAACGTATTGATCTTAATCGTTTCCTGCGCGATCTTTGTGATCTTGATCCGGATAATGATACAAGCTTACAGCAATGCCTGCGTCATTTTAGCGATCCTGTTGCGGCAACGGATTGGCTGGTGGCTTACACCCATCGTGCGGCGTTGGAAATGGCCAGTTTTCCTATCATGCAACAGCAAATGCGCAGTGTGAACCCTTGTTATTTACTACGCAGCTACATGCTTGAAGAGGCGATTCGTGAAGCCAATGACGGTGATTACCGACTGGTCAATACGTTGCTTAGCGTTGTGCGTAATCCCTTTGAAGAGAAACCGGAGTTTGCCCGTTATGCGGGAGAGGCGCCAGAGTGGGCCGGTGGTATTAGCCTAAGCTGTTCATCTTAATGGGGCTGTGTTTTCTTCTTTTTCAATAATTGCTTGAATTAAGTGCCCTAAATAAGAACTCAATTATACAGTGTCAGTAATCAATGATGGATTACTGTTGATTAAAGGTTCCCTCCATTGGGATAATCATCCCATTAAAAGTGAATAATAGCGTTTTAAGAGGAAAGTCCATGCCATTGTTAGATAGCTTTACCGTTGACCACACACGTATGCACGCGCCAGCTGTTCGTGTGGCCAAATCAATGCAAACACCGAGTGGCGATACGATCACCGTTTTTGATCTGCGTTTTTGCTTACCCAACAAAGAGATTCTGAGTGAGCGCGGTATTCATACGCTTGAGCATCTGTTTGCTGGTTTTATGCGTGAACATTTGAATGGCGATAACGTTGAAATTATTGATATTTCTCCAATGGGTTGCCGTACAGGCTTCTATATGAGCCTTATTGGCCATCCTACCGAGACGCAAGTAGGCGATGCTTGGCTAGCGGCCATGGATGATGTTGAGAAAGTACAGTCACAGAACCAGATTCCTGAGCTGAACGAGTACCAGTGTGGCACGCAAGAGATGCATTCATTAGATGAAGCAAAGCAAATTGCCGCTAATGTGAAATCGCGCGGTATTTCGGTTAACAGTAATGATGAGCTGAAATTAGATCCTGAATTCCTGAAAAGTCACTCGTAATTCAGGCCGATTTTACCGCTTGTCTTTAACGTTGATGTTTAGAATAAAGCCGGTCTTTGCGATATAGACCGGCTTTTCTCGTTTTAACGAGTAACCGTCTGCTAGACGCTCGGCTTATCAGGAGCCTTACTTAAACCTGCCTCACGTTTTTCTGCCTGCGATCCCAATAACAGCGACCCCATCCCTCCACTAACGACCAGGATTACACCGGCCAATGATAACCAATCCGGAATATGGTCCCAGAAATACCACCCCCAGAATCCGGTAAATACGACACCACAATAACTGATGGGCGAGATCACCGATGCTTTTGCATAAAGGTACGCTTGCGTATATAGCCACATCGTTAACCAGATGGATAAACCAATCAGCAGCATCGGCAAGAGCGCTGCGACAGGAATCGGCTGCCAGTTAAGTATTGCCAATGGGGTGCTCGCGATGGCAGATAATCCAAAGTAATAAAACAAAACCCGATTCGTCGGTTCGGAGCGCGTCAGCATACGTGTGCTGAGAATGGATCCTGCCAGAGTAATGGCTGACCCAAAACCAATCAGGTGCCAGACACTCAGCGCGTTTCCGTCGGGTTTGAGAATTAAGCCAATGCCAATAAAACCGATGGCTATCGGAATCCAGCGTATCCAGGCGATATGGATTCTATATACCAGTAAAATAAGAAAAGGGACACACAGTGGAGCGGCGTTGCGTAGCAAAGCAGCATCCACAAGGGGAATGTGGGCGATAGCCAGGTAATAGGTATAGAAGCAGGCCCAGCCGCAAAGTGCCCGTATAATATGCAAGCTGAGTTTTTCTGTTTTGACTCCCTGTATGCCTTTACGCAATAGCCAGGGCAGCATAAAGACAGCGCAGATGACATATTGTGCTGCCACAATAATTTCTATGCTGACCAGCATCGCTGTATATTTGATCAATGCAGCAGCCACGCTCATGATCAGTGCAGTGGCCAGCGCATAAAAGGCACCCAGGCCAATGTTTTGTGTAGGGGAAGAGATCAATTGAGAATCCTGACGCTTCAATTACAATGGGTGCTTACGCACTCAATGGATGACTTAAATGGATGAAATTCTGGTACTTTTAACCCAGAACTGGCTAAGCCTGACCGCACTTGTCTGGTTTGTTCTCTGCTTCCGTGGCTATATGTATTATGCCAAACGCAAAAGCTACACAACGCCATGTCTTGCCAGCGTTATGCACATGTATCGTCAGCAATGGATGCAACATGTCATGGAACGGGAAGTCCGGATTGCTGACACATCAGCCATCGCTAATCTGGAACGTAGTGTATCCTTTTTTGCATCAACCACAATGCTGATTCTGGCCGGTTTGATGACCGTCTTAGGGTCTACTGAGAGAGCGATTGATCTGGTTGCAGATATCCCCTTTGCTATACTGGCTACCCGACAGGAATGGGAACTGAAAATACTGCTACTCATTGTGCTTTTTGTTTATGCCTTCTTTAAGTTTACCTGGAGTCTGCGCCAGTACGGATTCGTGTCGGTAATGATTGGTGGTGCACCTACACCCGAAGAAATGACATCCAAGCAAGTTAAACAGGCGACGGCGTCAAGAATTGCCAAGATGTCGTCAATGGCCGCCAATAACTTTAATACAGGGTTGCGGACGTTTTACTTTAGTCAGGCAGTATTGGGATGGTTCATTAACCCTATACTTTTTATTGCATTGTCCACGTTTATTGCGTTTGTTCTGTACCGACGGGAATTTAACTCATCTACGTTGCGCACACTGATGATGTCTACCGAGCCGGAGCGTAAAGAATGAGCCAACTTATTCTGGAAAAGTGCCGCCGTTTTATTGCGTCACTCGCGCACATGCGTAAGTTGCAGATGCAGGTGATCAGAGCCGATGAAAAAAGCGTAACAGTGGTTTTGCCGGTGCAAGATCAGCTAATCAGTTCGGCTTTTGATACTTATATGCATGGCGGCGTTCTGACAACGCTGGTGGATACCGCCACTAGCTTATCAACCATACCTGCGCTGAAAGAGTACGAATTATGCCCGACCCTGGATCTGCGTATTGATCATATGTCGACCCCTGTTGCCAGTCAGCCGCTATACGCTTTTGCCGAATGTTACCGCGTAACGCGTAACGTGTTGTTCACCCGGGCCACTATTTATCAGGAAAACCCCGATAAGCCGGTGGCGTATGCAATTTCCACCTTTATGCGTCCTGGCGACGGAAATACCGATGCATCATTTAAAGCGATAATTGATGGTGTCGATATAACAGCTACGACGAAACTGATAGAGGAGAGTATCTGATGGACCTGTTACAGCAACGCGTGAATCAGGCCCACGCGACTGGCGATTATCAACCGGTTATCGATCTGATTCCTTATGCCGGCGTGATCGGGGTAAAGTGTGAACGTTTTGGCGAAGAGATGATTTTTCGTCTGCCGCGTAATTCGGATAATATTGGTAATCCCACGATACCGGCGATTCACGGGGGGGTAATCGCTTCGTTTATGGAGCTGACGGCTGCGTTTCAGTTGACGCTGCAATTAGAGCATCCTGCCTTGGCTAAAATTATCGATTTTTCGGTGGATTATATGCGGGCGGGTTTAGATAGGGATACCTTTGCGATGTGCAAGATAGAACGACAAGGGCGCCGTGTAGCAAATTGTTCGATCATTGCCTGGCAGGATAGAAAAAGCCATCCGATTGCCTCAGCGCGGGGGCATTTTCTACTCGATTCATTTTCTGCACTGACATAATCTGCCAATCTACCCTTGAAAATCAGATCACTGCCCCCATCTCTCTGGAAGTGAAAAAATAATTTTCTAAGAGAATAAGGTACAGTATCTATGAGCACAGAAACGCAGAAAGAAACACTTGGTTTTCAGACGGAAGTCAAACAGCTCCTCAATCTGATGATCCATTCTTTGTACTCTAACAAAGAGATCTTCCTGCGCGAGCTGATCTCCAATGCATCAGACGCGGCTGAAAAACTACGCTTTAAAGCACTTTCTAATGGTGAACTTTACGAAAACGACGGTGACCTTAAAATCACAGTCAGTTTCGATGCTGAAGCAAAAACCGTCACTATCGAAGATAACGGCTTGGGTATGAACCGTAGCGAAGTGATTGAACATTTGGGTACAATTGCTAAATCCGGTACGGCAAGCTTTCTGGGCCAGTTGACAGGCGATCAGTCAAAAGATAATCAGCTGATTGGTCAATTTGGTGTGGGTTTCTACTCTGCTTTTATTGTGGCTAAGCAGGTTGATGTGTTCACTCGTGCTGCAGGCGCGCCGGTTTCTGAAGGTGTGCTTTGGAGTTCGGAAGGTGAAGGCGAATTCAGCATTGAAACACTTGATAAAGCGACTCGTGGTACACAGATTGTACTGCACCTTAAAGATGGTGAAGAAGAGTTTGCTGATGGTTCACGCCTGCGTACTCTGGTACGTAAATACTCAGATCATATTGCTATGCCTGTGATGATGCTGAAAGAAGCGCCACTAGGTCAGGAAGAAAGCGAAGAAGATCTGGCTGAAGGCGAAGAAGCAAAAGCACCAAAAGAAGTCGCAGCCCCTGAGTTAGAAACAGTCAACAGTGCAACGGCTCTGTGGACGTTGAACAAGGGCGATATTTCTGAAGAAGAATATAATGAATTCTATAAACATATTTCACACGATTTCGGGAACCCGCTGACCGTAGCTCACAATCGTGTAGAAGGTAATCTGGAATACACCAGCCTGTTATATGTGCCAGAAACAGCACCGTATGACTTGTGGAACCGTGATGCACCACGTGGCCTGAAACTATACATCCAGCGTGTTTTCGTTATGGATCAGGCAGACTCGTTCTTGCCATTGTATTTACGCTTTATCAAAGGTGTGGTTGATTCAAATAACCTGTCACTGAACGTGTCGCGTGAAATTCTGCAGAAAGATCCGAACGTCGATAAGCTACGTACTGCATTGACTAAGCGTGTTCTGGATATGCTGACTAAACTGGCGAAAAATGAGCCAGAGAAATACGTCACTTTCTGGAAAGCATTTGGTAGCGTGATCAAAGAAGGCCCGGCTGAAGATTATACCAACCGTGAAAAGATCATGAAGCTGTTGCGTTTCGCTTCTACGCATACCAACAGTGATGCACCAACGACGTCTCTAGAAGATTACATCAGCCGCATGAAAGAAGGTCAGACTAAGATCTATTATGTGGTAGCAGAAAACTACAATACTGCTAAAAACAGCCCGCACTTGGAAATCTTCCGTAAGAAAGGTATCGAAGTACTGCTGATGACTGAGCGTGTAGACGAGTGGATGATGAGCCATCTGTTCGACTTCGAAGGCAAGACGCTTCAGAATGTCACTAAGGGTGAGTTAGAGCTGGGCGAAACCGAGACAGAAGAAGACAAAAAAGCGCAGGAAGAAGCGGTTAAAGAAGCAGCAGGTTTGGTTGAACGTTTGAAAGAACGTCTGAAAGAGAAAGTATCTGATGTGCGTGTTACACACCGCTTGACTGATTCTCCCGCCTGTCTGGTACTGAACGCCTATGATATGGGTGCTCAGATGCGCCAGATTATGGAAGCGGCAGGCCAGGCTGTACCGGATTCTAAGCCAGTCTTTGAAGTGAATCCAGAGCACCCACTGATTCAGAAACTGGACCAGGAAGCAGATGAAGATCGCTTCGGTGAATTAGCGCTGATTATGTTTGATCAGGCTGACCTGGCAGCAGGTGGCCATTTGGCTGATCCGGCGGCTTATGTCACCCGCTTGAACAAGCTGTTACTTGAGCTAAGTAAGTAGCTTTTTAAGTAAGTAATTTTAAGTAAGCGGCTTTTCAAATAAGCATAAAAAAGCGGGCACTTGCCCGCTTTTTTTATGCCTTCAAACTAACGCTAGGGATGCAACGCAAAATAATGAATCCGACAATGAAAAAACTGATGATGAGTGCGATTTTATTATCGCTGCCAATACTGGGTAACGCGCAAGATAAAACAGCAGATGATTATGTTGAATACCGACAGGGTGTATTCAACGCCATCGGCTGGCACTTCAAAAAGATGGGACCCATGATTCAGGGGCGCATACCTTATGATGCGGTCGAGTTTAAACGTCATGCTGAAGCGGTTGCGGTGTTATCACACATGCCCGCTGAAGGGTTTGTCAAAGAGGCAAAAGACAGCACTTTACCGACGCGGGTCAAGCCTGATGTGTGGTTTCAGACGGAGCGCTTTAATACTTACATGGACGACATGATAAAAGCAGCGGCTGAATTAGCAGAGCAAGCGGGCGTAGAAGATAAGGATGAGCTTCGTCCTGCTTACGGCAATGTAGCTAAGCAGTGTAAGGCGTGTCACGATCGATACCGTGAGCGAGGCTAAGGTCATACGGCAGAGTATTTCTCATTAAAACTTTTCATTAGGCTTTGTATTAGGGAGTGCCATCAGTACTTATTAAAGCACTGATGAGAAGTGTTTTAATAAGTACTTTCATAAGCTCGCTGAAAAGAGAGCTTATGTTAAGAGCCCTTATATAAAGCGGGTTTTGAGGAAAAGCTCTTCAACTTTGGTGCGTGCCCACGGAGTTTTACGTAGAAATTTCAGGCTTGATTTAACGCTGGGATCGCTCTGGAAGCAGCGAATAGTGATCAGTTGGCCTAATGTCTCCCATCCATAATAGGCTTCGAGTGCCGTAACAATACTCTCAAGTGAAAGGCCATGCAGTGGATTGTTCTTCTGTACTTGCGTCATTAAAACCCTGTGGCCTTGCGGCGGTCTGTGTTACTAAAACGATGATCGTTGATTATATTTTACTGCTTATGCATAGTTGGTTATTCGCAACCTGAAGCTCATTATACGTAAGACAGCTAGCGCTTGTCCCTGCTTATCTTTCATGACGCCATCGTCCCCACCTTAGCGCTTGCTTTAGTTCTCGCTTTATATCTTGATTTCAGGTGTCGTAAATGGACATTCTCAAGGCGTAGCGGGGCATGGCGCGTTTCTGTACGCCCGTTATTATCGCTGTATTGGGAATTGTGCAACATGACTTATCTCCCCAGCGTTTACTGACACCGGTTAACGGGCAGGAAACAATAATTATAAAACTCAATTTGTGACTCGGCTGTTTGGCTTAGTAGGAGATATCGATGTTTAGTAAAGGTGACCAGGTTCAAGGGTACGATGATGTTTTGTGGGCAGCAGTCGAGCATGAGGCACAGCGTCAGGAAGAGCATATTGAGTTAATCGCTTCCGAAAATTATACAAGCCCCCGTGTCATGCAGATGCAAGGTTCTGTGCTCACTAACAAATACGCTGAAGGTTACCCTGAAAAGCGCTACTACGGAGGCTGTGAATTCGTTGACGTGGTTGAGCAGTTGGCGATTGATCGTGCTAATGCTTTGTTCGGTTCAACTTACGCTAACGTTCAGCCGCATTCGGGTTCTCAGGCGAACGCTGCCGTTTACATGGCGCTATGTGCGCCGGGCGATACTATTCTTGGTATGAGCCTGGCACACGGTGGTCACCTGACTCACGGCTCGCATGTTAATTTCTCCGGCAAAATGTATAACGCTGTTCAGTACGGTCTGAATGAAGCGACGGGCGAGATCGATTACGACGAAGTTGAGCGTCTGGCAGTAGAGCACAAACCGAAGATGATTGTTGCCGGTTTCTCTGCTTATTCGCGTATCGTTGATTGGGCACGTTTCCGCGAAATTGCCGATAAAGTGGGCGCATATCTGTTTGTTGATATGGCGCATGTTGCTGGATTAGTTGCCGCTGGTTTGTATCCGAATCCGGTGCCTTTTGCTGATGTAGTCACCACAACAACACACAAGACCTTGCGTGGCCCTCGTGGAGGTTTGATTATCTCGCGTGATAATGAATTGGAGAAGAAACTGAATTCTGCTGTATTCCCAGGCGGTCAGGGTGGTCCTCTGATGCATGTGATTGCGGCTAAAGCAGTAGCATTCAAAGAAGCGCAGGAACCTGAATTCAAAGAATATCAGGCGCAAGTGATTAAGAACGCTAATGCAATGGCTGAAGTGCTGATCGAGCGTGGTTTTGAAATCGTCTCGGGTGGCACTGAAAATCACCTGTTTCTACTAAGCCTGATCAAGCAAGGCCTTACCGGTAAAGCGGCCGATGCAGCCTTGGGTCGGGCTAACATTACTGTGAACAAAAACGCTGTTCCTGGCGATCCACAATCACCGTTTGTAACGTCGGGTCTGCGTATCGGTTCTCCGGTAGTGACTACCCGTGGCTTCAAAGAAGAACATTGCCGCACATTGGCCGGCTGGATTGCTGATTTGCTGGATGTGCTTGACCAGCCTGACACGTTGGAAATAAAGATTGCTGAAGTAAAAGAACAAGTGAAAGCGTTATGCGCCGAGTATCCGGTGTATCGTTGAGCACATAAGACCCTATATGCCAGCGGCTCAGGCGGCTGGTTTAGTCATCGCTAAGTGATCGGGAAGACAAAAAACTGTCCGTTCACGTTTAAAAATTGGAGCTGATAATATGCAGCGTTATTCAGGTTTTGGACTGCTTAAGCATAGTCTGACTCATCATGAAAACTGGCAACGTGTCTGGCGTAACCCTACGCCCAAGAAAGAATACGATGTCATTATCATCGGAGGGGGTGGTCATGGTCTGGCTACTGCTTATTATCTGGCGAAAGAGCATGGTATTACCAACGTAGCCGTAATAGAAAAGGGCTATTTGGGAGGCGGTAACACCGCGCGAAATACTACGATCGTACGTTCTAACTACTTATGGGATGAGTCTGCCCATCTATATGAGCACGCGATGAAGTTGTGGGAAGGCCTGTCTCAGGATCTGAACTACAACGTAATGTTCTCCCAACGAGGCGTGCTTAACCTGGGCCATACGCTGCAGGACATGCGTGATATTCAACGTCGGGTGAGTGCTAACCGTCTCAATGGTATTGATGGCGAAGTGCTGGACCCGCAGCAGATCAAAGAAATAGTGCCGCATATGGACTGCTCTGACAATACCCGCTATCCGATTATGGGTGCGTCCTGGCAGCCGCGTGGTGGTGTGGCACGTCATGATGCCGTTGCCTGGGGCTTTGCTCGTGGTGCCGATGCCTACGGTGTCGACATGTTGCAAGAAACGGAAGTCGTTGATCTGGTAATTGAAGACGGCGCGATTGTGGGTGTTAAAACCAACAAATATGGCGTGATTAAAGCCGGTCGTGTCGGTAGCGTCGTGGCGGGTAATTCTGGTGTTATCGCTAAGATGGCCGGTTTTGATCTGCCGATAGAATCACATCCGCTACAAGCCATGGTCTCTGAGCCGATCAAACCGATTCTGGATACGGTTGTGATGTCTAACCATGTGCATGGCTACGTTAGCCAGTCAGATAAAGGCGATTTGGTGATTGGTGCCGGCATTGATGGCTGGAATGGCTATGGTCAGCGCGGCTCTTTTCCAACGATCGAACATACTATGCAGGCCATTGTTGAGCTGTTTCCGATCTTCAGTCGTGTACGTCTGAACCGGCAGTGGGGCGGTATTGTTGATACCTGCCCGGATGCGTGTCCGATTATCAGTAAGACGCCGGTTGAAAATTTGTTCTTTAACTGTGGCTGGGGCACCGGAGGCTTTAAAGCGACACCGGGCTCGGGGCATGTTTTTGCGGCATCGCTGGCAACCGGTGAAATGCATCCGATGGCTAAACCGTTTTCCATGTTCCGCTTCCATGATGGCGCATTGATCGATGAGCATGGCGCTGCTGGCGTAGCTCACTAAGGGGAGATGAAAAGATGTTTTATATCTACTGCCCGCATTGTGGCGAGCACCGTGAAGAAGAAGAGTTTCATGCTAAAGGGCAAGCGCATATTGTGCGCCCGATAGATCCCGCTGCTTGTGATGATAAAGCCTGGGGGGAATATCTGTTTTTCCGTAAAAATCCTCGTGGTCTGCATCACGAGTTATGGATACATGCTGCTGGTTGTCGCAAGTTTTTTAATATGACACGCGATACAGTCACCTACGAAATCAAAGAAATCTACAAGATTGGCGAACAGCCATCGGTGGTTGCCGGTAACAAGCTTGCTGGTAATAAATGAGGAGCGGAACCATGTCACAGAAAAACCGCCTCGGTACTGGGGGCCGCATCGATCGCACCACGCCGCTGAAGTTTCAGTACAACGGTAAAACATACACAGGTTTTCAGGGCGATACTCTGGCTTCAGCTATATTAGCGAATGGCATTGATGTTGTTGGCCGTAGTTTTAAATACAGCCGTCCACGTGGGGTTGTTGCCGCCGGTGCTGAAGAGCCCAATGCGGTATTGCAGTTAGGCGCGACAGAAGAGACACAAGTACCTAACGTGCGCGCCACTCAGCAAGAGTTGTTCGACGGACTCACCAGTCAGGCAGTTAATGGCTGGCCCAATGTCGACAACGATATGATGAGTTGGGTCGGTAAGTTGGGTGGTAAAATGATGCCTCCCGGCTTTTACTATAAAACCTTTATGTACCCGAAATCACTTTGGGATACGTATGAATCAATGATTCGAAAAGCGGCAGGTCTGGGCCGTTCGCCGTTGGAAAATGATCCGGATACCTACGATAAAGTAAATCAGCACTGTGACGTGCTGGTGGTGGGTGCGGGCCCTGCAGGATTGGCCGCGGCGTTAACCGCCGCTCGTAGTGGTGCACGCGTTATTCTGGCGGATGAACAGAGCGAGTTTGGTGGCAGTTTATTAAGCAGTAAGGAATTGCTGGATGGCAAACCGGCTACAAGCTGGGTAAAAAGCGCGGTTGATGAGTTGGCTGGCTGTGCCGACGTTCTGTTATTACCCCGTGCGACGGTTAACGGTTACCACGACCATAACTTTCTGACCATTCATGAGCGTTTGACTGACCATCTGGCCGATAAAGCACCCGTAGGCATGGTGCGCCAGCGTCTGCACCGTGTACGTGCTAAATGGGTTGTATTGGCAACCGGTGCGCATGAGCGTCCTTTGGTCTTTTCTAACAATGATGTGCCGGGCTGCATGATCGCCAGTGCCGTATCTACGTACATTAATCGTTACGGTGTGGTTCCCGGTAGCGAATTGGTATTGATGACGACCAATGATTATGGTTATCAGGCCGCGCTGGATTGGCACGACGCTCAACGTAAAGTCGTCGCTATCGTTGATACTCGTCAAAATCCGCAAGGTGCGCGTGTAGAACAAGCCCGCAAACGTGGCTTGAATGTGATCACCGGTTCAGCCGTTATCGAAGTTCAGGGCAGTAAGCGTGTTAGCGGTGTTTCGGTGGCCACCATTGATGCTGCCGGTAATAAGGTCACCGGAGCGGTCAACCGCCTGAACGCCGATACTGTCGCTAGTTCAGGAGGCTGGAGTCCGGTTATCCATTTGTCATCGCATACGGGCAGTCGTCCGGTGTGGGATGATAAAGTGGTTGGCTTTGTGCCCGGTCCTACCGTTCAGAAGCAGCTGACGGCCGGCGGGATTAATGGCAAATACAGCATTAATGAAGCCTTGTCTGAAGGTGTATTGGCGGGCTTAAACGCCTTGGCTAAATTAGACCTGCCAGCGACTGAGGTTGTCTTACCTTCGGCGGCCGATATGGTTGAAGAAGCGAGCATGACGTTGTTCCAGATACCTCATCTGCTACCGACGTCAAAAGCGCCAAAACAGTTTGTCGATTACCAGACGGATGTGACGGCTGCAGGTATTGAAGTGGCCTGCCGTGAAGGCTTCGAGTCGATTGAACATGTAAAACGTTACACCGCAATGGGCTTTGGTACGGATCAGGGCAAGCTGGGTAATATTAATGGTATGGCCGTGGCCGCTAAGGCGCTTAATAAAACCATTCCGGAAACCGGTACCACGATTTTCAGACCTAACTACACGCCGGTCACCTTTGGTGCAATGGTCGGACGTGATTGTGGTGAGCTGTTTGACCCTAAACGTTATACCGCTATGCATAAATGGCACGTCGAACATGGCGCTAAGTTTGAAGATGTGGGTCAGTGGAAGCGTGGTTGGTACTACCCTAAACCGGGTGAGTCGATGCAGGAGTGTCTGGATCGTGAATGTAAGGCTACCCGCGATAGTGTCGGTATTCTCGATGCGTCAACGCTAGGTAAAATTGATATTCAGGGTGCGGATGCACGTGAGTTTCTGGGGCGTATTTACACCAACGCCTGGGCTAAATTAGCGGTCGGTAAATGTCGTTATGGCTTGATGTGTGGCGAAGACGGTATGGTCTTTGATGATGGGGTTACCTCTTGTCTTGGCGATAACCATTTTCTGATGACTACAACCACCGGTGGTGCGCCGCGTGTTCTTGAATGGCTGGAGCTATGGCATCAGACTGAATGGCCAGAGCTGGACGTGTACTTCAACACCGTAACGGATCACTGGTCGACGCTGACTATTTCTGGCCCTAATAGCCGTAAATTGTTGTCTGAGTTAACAGATTTTGATCTATCCAATGAGAATTTCTCCTTCATGGACGTGCATCAGTGCACGGTAGCGGGCGTGCCTGCACGCGTTTTCCGTATTTCCTTTACGGGTGAGCTTTCCTACGAAATTAACGTGCAGGCTAACTACGGTATGCATGTCTGGGAAAAACTTTTTGAACATGGTAAACAGTTTAATCTGACACCGTACGGTACTGAAACTATGCATGTATTACGTGCAGAGAAAGGCTTCATTATCGCAGGGCAAGATACAGATGGCTCCGTTCATCCGCATGATTTAGGGATGAGTTGGTGTGTTTCTGACCAAAAACCGTTTAGTTATGTCGGCAAGCGTGGAATGGCACGCCAGGACTGCATGCGAGAAAACCGTAAGCAGCTGGTGGGTCTGAAAACCAAAGAGCCAAAGGTCGTTATTCCTGAAGGTTCGCAAGCGGTATTTGATCCGAATGAGCCGATTCCGATGACGATGGTCGGTCATATCACGTCCAGTTATTACAGTGCTAATTTGGGTCATAGTATAGCTATGGGTGTGATTAAAGGAGGCTTGAGTCGCATGGGCGAAACGGTGTATTACCCGCAAGCGGATGGTCGTGTGATTGAGGCTGAAATTTGTAGCCTTGTCTTCCTTGATCCAAAAGGAGAGCGTCAAAATGTCTGATTTAGAGTCAAACGTTGAAGTAGTAGCAAAAGCGGCCGTGATGAACCAGCTGCCTGCTGACGGTAGCGGTGTTCGTGCTGAATCACCTTTGTTTCATGCCGAGTTGGAGGTCCTTGCTAAGCAAGGGCCGCAGCAGGGCGGCGTGCATCTGCGTGAGAATAAGCTGCAAGGCCATTTGACGCTGCGTTGCAATCAGAATAATCCAGACCAGCTGGCGGCTGTTGAAACGGTACTGGGGTTGGCGCTGCCGATCCAGCCGTTAACAGCCGTTGTTAAAGGAGATATTTCGATTCGTTGGATGTCTCCGGATGAGTGGCTTATCGTTGTTCCGGGTGAGCAAACTTTCGATATAGAGAGCTGTTTCCGCGATGTGATGACAGGTCACTACTCGCTGGTTAATGGCAGTGGTGGCCAGACGATTATTGAATTGTGGGGACCTGATGTGGTGAGCCTGCTGAAAAAATGCACGCCTATTGATTTTCATCCGACGCAGTTCCCTGTTGGCAAGGTGGTCTCCTCCATCTTTGCGAAAAGTGGTGCAGTGATTAGCCGTACGGGAGAAGATCGCTTTGAGTTAGTGATACGTCGTAGTTTTGCCGATTATCTGTGGCTCTGGCTGCAGGATGCCAGCCGTGAATATGGTTTGGTGATTGAGGTCTGAAACTGTCCGGGCCTGAAAAGGCCCGGATAGTCCCTCGGTTTCACTTTTTTTATAGCGGTTCTTTAAGTAAAGGTGGTGTGATGAACAGCAAATCAAAGCCGTGGATATTTACTGCCAGTTGTCCCAGTATTGTCGGCACCGTTGATGTAGTAACCCGGTATATGGCTAATGCTAAAAACTATATCGATGAAATCCATTCGTTCGATGATAGGGAGTCGCAGCGCTTCTTTATCCGGGTAGAGTTTCAGCCGGGTGATAGTGACTTCACTGAAGCGACTTTTGCTGCAGATTTTGCCGAGCGTGCGGCTGAGTTTTCTATGGAGTGGCAGCTGGCCCGCCCTGAGCATCGTCAGCGTGTCGCTATTCTGGTATCAAAATATGATCATTGTCTGAACGATCTGCTATATCGCTATCGTACCGGGCAGCTGAATATCGAGATTCCGGTGATTATCTCTAATCATCCCGACCTTAAGCCTCTGGCTGAGTGGCATGGTATTCCCTACCATCACTTGCCCATCAGCAATGAAACCAAGCCTGAACAAGAAGCCGAGATCGTTAAATTACTGGCAGAATACGATATTGAACTGGTCGTGCTGGCGCGTTACATGCAAGTGCTGTCGCCTAAAATGTGTGAGCATTTAGATGGCTGGGCGATCAATATACATCACTCTCTGTTACCTGGTTTTAAAGGTGCCCGTCCATACCATCAGGCATGGGAAAAAGGCGTCAAGATGGTCGGTGCTACCGCGCATTATGTGAATAATGATCTGGATGAAGGGCCAATTATCGCACAAGGCATTCAGACGGTCGGGCATGCACAATACCCCGAAGATTTGATATCAAAAGGGCAGGATGTGGAGCGTGTCACGCTCTTTAATGCGGTGCGCTACCATATTGAAAAACGTGTGTTTATCAATGGTCACCGAACCGTAGTATTTAGTAACTAATCTCACTACATCTCTAGTATAAGCCTGGCTGTAATAAGTGAATATTTTCATTAATATTCGCTGTGTTCTGGTCTGGCTTATTTTTTAAAAGAGGTTTCATAGGGTTAATGGTTTTCGCGGGGAAGGGCGTGAGATAAGCGATATAGCCCTTGAAATAGTATAAATTTAGGTTGGTTTCTTTAGGCGAGTGCTACCGCTAGAGCCCTCTCATCTGGATGCGCCAGATGTGAGGGCCGTTTGCTACTTAAGTCGCTTCAGTGATTCTTCCTGACGATCCGCTGCATCTGCTGGGCGACCTGAGACGCGAGGTGAGCCAATGCTGTCCTCTGGCCCTGGACATCGAAGGTTCCGATTTCCTTGTTTTCCCTCGATACTTTGACGGTAACCTCGACTAATTCTCCCTGTACGCTGTAGCGGCCGGCGAGTCGGTACGCATTGGAGAATTCGTCCGTCTCTACAAAAACAAGCGGTGCCTCGCGCCCACTTGAGGAAATTTCTCGGAGGGCTCCGTTGACCTTGTCTCCAAACTTCAGGTTGTCCCGCCAGAGCTTTGCATCTTCGAAGCGGGTGCGCAGCACCAGCGGCCGTTTTTGGGATAGAGGTATCTGGTTGCGATCTGTCGCCTGGAGCTGTCCCACATCGAAGCTTTCGCCTCCTCGGGGGACTGATAGCCGGGGCTGCTGGATGCCGCCGAGGTCACCCGCCAATTGTGGAACACGATCGATCGCGTGGCTGAATAACTTCTGCACGTCTACAAACCCGTCAATACCCAACGCCGGGCCCTTCATTCCTTCGAGCAGACTATAAGTAAGAAGCCCCTGCCCATACTCGGACGCCTCGTAACTTACCGCATCTGCGGCCGAGCCTGCAAGTACGAACATGCCGGTACGGTCTTTCATGCGATCCAAAGAACGCGTCTGACTTGCCGACACGGAGCGGCTTGCTGTCAGGCTCAAAATGGCTTGTCCGGATGCGCAGGTGTCCAAAATAAATGCCTGCTTCAAGGCCGGCACTGCTTTGATCCATTCGGTCAGTTCTCGACTTGATACCGCAACCTGCCCGCGCACCGCCTTGTCCTTGAGTTCCATGCTGCTCGCGTCTCGGAGTAAATAGTAATAGTCGCCTTCAGCACCACCCCAAGTTATCCCGTGTCCCGCTAAGTAGACCACCAGGATATCTGTCGATTTGGCTTGTTTGAGCCATTCAAAGGCGGCCTCAAGATTACCTCGAGTGGCTGGGGTCGTCGAATCTGTTAACGTCTTGATATTGACCTCTTTGAAGCCTCGGTGCCCTTTGGCTGCGATTCTGAGAGCATTGGCGAAGTCGTCAGCATCCTTGGCGGCGTAGTTGAGATCAATATTGTTGCCACGGTACTCAGATACCCCCACGACCAAGGCCCATAAGGCTGGTGCCACGGCTGGCTGGGTGTCGCTTGGTCGCGCTTTGGGTCTGCCGCGGGGACGGCTCGCGAGATAGCCGGCGGCGTTGTAGGCGACGACTTCGATCGCGTTTTGTGTCCCGGCTATCATCAGTGGGCTGTTGGTAAGATCGACTTCCAGGTCTAGTACTGTCGCTTCCTGGTCATCCGGGCCGCGTGGCCGCGCGTCTTCGGTGACCTCCTTGCCGTTGACCAGAATTTGTACCCTGCCGATACCGCCGCCGCGGTTTTCCAGGCGCACATGCAGAACGGGATCATCGGGACTCGGATCGTGGGTCACAGTGACTTCGGGAAAAAGCGCGATACCGCTATCGTTAAACACTTCGACCTCGCGTAATCCCTCCTCATCAACATTGAGTTTCAAAACCTTGCCCAGAAGACCCGGCTCGTAGTAGCGTTCCTTTAGCTGCGAGAGTTTGATGGGTTCGAGGCCGACTACCCAGTGAAGGCCATCGATATCTCCACCGTTGGATGCATCGAATCGGCCAAAGGAGTCGACAACCGCCCAGGTGCCGTCATCGAACGAAAGCAGTCTGGCAAGCTCTTTGCCAGATTTGGTGTCCCAAATTCGGGTCGTACGGTCATTGCTGACCGTCAATACCTTGGAGCCATCCGGTGAAAAAGTCCCGGCGGAAAGACTGGCGGTATGGCCCTCGAATCTTTGTAGCTCATCACCTGTCACGGCATCCCAGAGGCGTGCTGTCTTATCGGAAATATTGGACCCGCTCATCGTCAAGACCTGTTTGCCATTCGAAGAAAAAACCGCCGAAACATAAGGCTGATCCGTGATCCTCCAGTCTTGCCTGCGCGCTTCTAAATTCCACAGGCCGGCTGCGTGGCCGTCGGCTCTGATCATCGCGGTTTTTCCGTCCGGCGAGAAAGCAATTATTTCTCCTTCCCAGCCATCAAAACGCTGCTCCTCCTGTTCTGTCTCGATGTTCCAAACGCGAGCGGTGCCGTCTTGCCCGCTTGTCAGCACGCGGCCGTCGGGTAAAAAAGCCACAGGTCCTACGCTTGAAGAGTTGTATCTGTTTTCTCCGTGGCCTTTGAATAAGTGTAATTGTTTGCCTGTCTTTACATCCCACAGCCGCGCTGTTCCATCGTCACCGCCTGTGAGTACTTGTTGATCATCGGCCGAAAACGCGACGGACCGGACTGCGTAGTATCCGTTCTTGTCCTTCCCGTGGCCTTTGAGCACCTGAAGCTCTTCACCTGTCCCCGCATACCACAGGCGCGCCGTGCCGTCATAACCACCCGTCAGCACGAGCCGGTCGTCTGCTGACAACGCTACGGCACGAATATCTACGTAGCCATACTGGCCTTTGCCGTGGCCTTCGTAGCGCTGCACCTCGGAACCCGTCTGCGCGTTCCACAGATGAGCTTTGTTGTCCGTTCCGGCTGTTAAAATTCGTCGGCCGTCTCCAGAGAAAGCCACCGCCGAGAGGCTGTATGCTCTCCCTTCTAATTTCTGGAGCTCGCGGTTGGTTTGCACATCCCAAAGGCGAGCTGTCTTGTCCCAGCTGGCCGACACGAGCTGCTTGCCGTCAGGCGAGAAGGCGACCGCAGCAACCTCTTGCTCGTGTCCCTCGAATTCACGTACCTTCGTCTTCGTAGCCGTGTCCCAGAGCGTAATCGGCCATGATGAAGTCACTACGTACCTGCCGTCGGGTGAAAAAATGGCGCCAGTGCTCTCTCCCGAAGACCCCTCAAATTGTCCCACTTCGAGGCCCGTTGAGACGTCCCACAGCCGGGATACTGATTCATCTCTGCTCGCGGAAAGTAGGTATTTACCGTCGGGCGGAGAGAAGGAAACTGAGCTGATCGCGCCCGTGTGCCCCACGAATTGCTGTTGCTGTTTTCCGGTCTTCGCGTTCCAAAGGCGAATCGTGAAGTCTTTTATGCCTCTGGTCTCATTGGTCGGATTGTAGCCCCCTCCGGTAACCACTTGTGTGCCGTCGGGTGAAAAGGCCACAGAGCTGATCGCGCTTCGATTACCCTCAAATCGCTGCAGTCTCTTGTACGTGCGGAGGTCCCACAAGCTCGCGGCGTTCGTCGCGGTCAGCAGTAACTGTGTTCCATCCGGTGAGACGGCCATCGCCGATACCAGTCCGTGGGTGTCGAAGCTATTGAGAATCTCGCCCGTCTGGATGTCAAACAAGTCTGCCTTCCAGCTCCCGACCAACGCCTGTTTGCCCTCCGCTGCAAAGGCGACCGACCAGACTGAATTTCGGTCTATCTCAAACCTTCTGATCTCGCGACCAGTAGCGTTATCCCACAGCACTGCGGCGGCGTCGTTGCCTCCTGTCAGGACTTGCTTCCCTGTGGGTGAGAAAGCCACAGATGCCAATCGTTGATCGTGTCCCAATTGCGGCATTAGCTTAGGCGTTGAAGGCGCCGCCGGCTCGGCAGACGTCGCTATGCCAGGCACAAGCAGGATAGCTGCCAGAACGACTAATAGTAACTTCAGCTCTTTCATAATAACGCCTCTTTCAATATTCGATTCAGAGCGATGGACGGAAGTCATTACTCCTTTGACGGAAACCTTTTGCGAGCAATCTATGCCCGGTCAGGCAGGCCATCGCCTCATTCCCGGAGGGTGTCTGCGTCTCTTAGCTGGAAAAATTCTTGTAGCAGTTTCCGGAAATCAGCGTCAACCGGCATTTGTTCCAACGCTTTTTTCCTGCTCTGTTTGTCCTTTTCGGCAATGAATGAGATTGCCGCCAAGGTATCTAAGTAATCATTTAGTTTTTCACTCTGCTTTGAAGTCCGTTCGAGTTCTACTGCTCGTTTGGTAGCATTGAGCGCGCGGTCCAGATGATCCCAAGCTTCTCTGTGCAAGGTATCGGCATTTTTATCACCACGCGCGGTGAGGCGGGAAATAGTTTCTGTGCCTGCACCCGTATTGGCTGCACCATTGTCATCCTGTTGGGTGGTTGGCAGGCCGCTGCGCTGTTCCAGCTGAACTTCTGGCGGCGAACTGAGGATCATTGCGCCGATAACTATCGAACCAAAAAGGGCAAAAAAAGTACCTGGAGCAGCATTTTTCATGCTGACCTCATACCCGCCCAACTTGGCTTCCATTGATGCACCCGGGTTATCACTCCCGGCGGCAAATATCCCCCTTACGAACAACTTGTAGCCCAGTACAATACTGACGCCGCCGACTAGAATAATGGCCACACGGAAAATGATAAGGTAGGTGATAACTGCATAGATGGTCGAATTATTCATCGGTAAACCTCTTGCAAAATGTGTTGTGTGATGGCGAATGACAAACCAGATTGCGACTGGAAATTCGTTTAATTCGCGACAACAGAGATCTGACAAAGGGAAGGAAGAATAAAGCCCTTTTTATGCAGATTCAGTAGTAACTTGACATGAATACGTCATCATGTATCCCTTTAATCGCTTTTAGCTTGTTTTTAACGCTCGTTTTTGGTTGGGAAATTGCCCATTTATGCCTTGCCGCCGTGCTTGATCGGCAGCTACATAGTGTATGAAGTTTACATCTGAGAGTGATCTAAAATGGCGCTGAATTGGCGTTCAGAGAGTGAGAGCTAGCGTCTCATTTGATTCAGATTAAGCGAAATCATCGTCACTTAAAGTATCGATGTTATAAGCGTCGTGATGATTGTCCTTGGGTTGGTGCTTACGTTGCTATTCGTCAGTATGATAGTGCTGAATTTAAGCTGAAAGACCTACAAGCCCTGTATTCAACAGGACGAGTCCAGCGCCAGCAAGAGTCTGTCGGATTAGGCGAAGTCAGTGATATTCAGGGGAGGAGTCAACCCGACTGTCGGCGCGATACTCTTCGAAGAGAATTAAAGGGTTCTAATCATCATTAATAGAAATAGCTTTTCGAGCATTACTCAATTATTGCCAGCTCGACTTCGTATCTTCTGGTGCTGATAATCCATACCGACTAATGGCTGGTTTTCAAGCAATATACGAAACTGTTCCGCACTTACCGGTGGGCTAAAAAAATATCCTTGAATTTCATCACAGTTAAGCTGCCGTAACATATCAAACTCAGCTTGTGTCTCCACACCTTCAGCGACAACAGACATGCCTAAATCATGTGACATTTGAATTACATGCTTAACCAAGTTTACTCTCTCTTTCGATTTTGTAAGTTCTTTTACAAACGATTGATCAACTTTCAATGTATCTATAGGTAAGCGACTCAAATAATTTAATGATGAATACCCTGTACCAAAATCATCAAGCGCTAACTTTATTCCGAGGCCTTTCATTTCATGTAACAATTTGAGGCTACTATCTATATCCTGCATCAGAAATGTCTCTGTGATCTCGAACTCTATTTGAGTGGGAGAGACGCCTGATGAGCGTAAAATATGATCGATTTTTTTAGTCAGGTTTTCTCGTTGTAATTGCCGTCCGGACAGGTTAATTGACAGTAAAAAAGAAGGTAATCCCTCTTTTTCCCAGGCATTTATTTGAGTGCTGGCGGTAGACAGTACCCATTCACCAATTGAATCAATCAAGCCATTCGACTCTGCTAAAGGAATAAACACAGAGGGTGCAACCATGCCAAGCAAATCATGCTTCCAGCGCAACAAGGATTCAGCACCAACGATGCAACCTGTAATTAAAGAGACCTTAGGTTGATAAACAACCGATAGTTGGTTGCGTTCCAACGCTCTGTGCAGATCACTTTGCAGCCCCATCAGTTCGCTGCTTTTAAGGTTCATTGACGCTTGATAGCGAGGGAATCGGATAAATCCGGGCTGCTTTGAATGATTAGCAGCAATCTGCGCATTACGTAGTAATAACTCGGGAGTCGTTCCGTCTTCAGGGCTGATTCCGTAACCGGCACTGAATGAGATATGCAATTCTCGTCCGCCAATTATGATCAGTTCCTCAAAGGGTTGTAATAAGCGCTGTATTAATCGCTCGCTATCTTCTTGCGAGTAACTTGCCGGCATAATAAGTACGAACTCATCACCGCTCATTTGGCCCAGTACGCTGTCTGCAGGCTTATTCTGTATGAGCTCCCGGGCAATTGAAGACAATAGCTGATCCGCTAACTCATAGCCTAAGCTGTCGTTATAACTACGAAAGTTATTAACGTCCAAGTAAAATGCAGAAACTGGTAGGGCGTGTCCTATCCACTCATGGAGACTGAGCAGCAGTTTGCTCCGTGACAAAAGTTGGTCGACGCCCAGCGGCGCCGAATGCTGCTCTTTTTGTGTGCGGTAGTGTTCAAAAGCCTGATCGACTGTTTCTATCAGCAGGCTTTTATCCCAAGGCTTTGTAAGGAACTTATAAGCTGTGCCACTATTTAATATGTCGATGGCCGCCTCTAAATCAGCATGCCCACTTAGAATAATGCCAACCACATGAGGAAAGCGCTGCTTAACGTGCGCTAATAATACTCCTCCAGTCATATCGGGCATTCTGAAATCCGTTAATACTGCTTTAATTTCAGGATGTGTCTGTAAAATATCAAGTGCTTCCGCACCACTTTGGGCAGAAACTATTTGATATCCAGCATGACGAAATAAACGTTTTAAAGCACTGATAATCTTCCGATCATCATCAACCAGTAACAGTGTCTTCTGCGCACCCACTTATTCTCTCCTGTTATTGTCTGGCATTATCAGCTTTATTTAGGTTGATGTCTTGCTTTAATATAAGTTTGTACTAATTTAAATAAAAAATATATTATTATCTCATATTAGTTTTATTGGTGATATTATATTTTTATGAACTTAAAGTGAACGGGTATACCGTATGACCAACCACGCCGAAATAAACACAGGGACTCATCCAGAAATTCCCTTTGTTCCGTGTAAAATTCTGTGTGTTGATGATGAACCCAGCGTATTAAGTGCGCTCAAACGTTTATTACGCACGACTACCTATGAAGTCTTTATTGAGGGTAGTGGGCAAGGTGCGTTAACACTAATGCAAGAACATCGTATCGATCTGGTGATTTCTGATATGCGTATGCCCGGAATGAGCGGCGTCGAATATCTATCTGAGGTTGCAGCGCTTTATCCGGATACTATACGTATTTTATTGACGGGTTATTCTGATATGGAATCAACCATTGCCGCAGTTAATCATGGAAAAATCCACCATTATATTCAAAAACCCTGGAATAATCAGGAAGTCCTGATAACGATTGAGCAAGCACTTGAGCATAAGCTATTGGCTGACGAAAACATTAGGCTCAGCCAGGAAGTAGAAAAACAAAATGATGAACTTATTCATGTAAATCTGCAGCTTGAAAGCCGCGTTCAGCAGCGAACGCTACAAATTCGTGAAACTATGAGAGCACTTGAAGAGCAAAATACAATAAATAAAGAAAATAATCGTGACGTTCTAAAAGTTTTTTATAACCTTCTTAGTATGAATGAGAATCTTGGTGGAATTCACGCCATGAAAATCGGCGAGCTTTGCACTCTGATCGGAATGCGCCTGGGTTATGGAAAGCATGAATTACAACAACTTAAGCTAGCAGGACTGTTACATGAATTGGGCTTACTTTGTATGGATTCATCACTTTCCAAAACACCTTTTTTTGCTTTGGGAGTGGCACAAAAGAAGCTATATAGAACACATCCTCTGCATGCGTATGCAGCCATGGCACCGGTTGCTCGCTTATCGTTAGCGGCTAGTATTATTTTGCACCAATACGAACAAATAAATGGTTGTGGCACGCCAGATAAACTGCAAGGTGAGCAGATACCGGAAGGTTCACGTATTCTGATGATTGCCCGTGATTATATGGCATTAACACAAGCAAAATTAATGCCCATCCGCCTTGCTCGTCAGTGTGCTTTAGATTATGTAAACCATAGAACAGGCAGTCACTATGATGAAAAAATCGTGTCAATTTTACCCTTAGTGTTGCCTCAATTCGAATCCGATAGTATTGCACGAAACGAGAAGAAAATTGCCTGTTCACAGCTTAAGCCCAACATGGTGCTCTCTCGGGATGTTATCAATAGTAAAGAAATTTTATTGGCAGATGAAGGCCATAAACTGACCAAAGAAAGCATTGCCAGTTTATGTGATTTTGAAAATTCAGATGAACAAATATTGAAAATATATGTTTTAGAAAAACAGCATTAACATATTATAAGTGACGCTCAGAATAGGAGTACGCTTAAAATACAGTGTCGTTATATTATCCGCTCTGCGCTATCAGAAAAAGGTTGGCCGTAACAAGCTTACGGTAAAACCTGAACGAGGCTATTCAAAATACAGCCACTGAAAACACAAATCAATGATATGGGCGCTAAGACTCACACGGTTTTTTTGGATAGATATCGAATGCCTGTTACTAATGCGCTGGTGTGATTACGATCATTGCAAGCATTGAAGATTTAGTTGTGATAGAAAAGAAACTTAGTCACCTAAATAAAAAAAAATAATAAAGGGATTATAATACTATGATCACATCAAACCAATTTACACAGATGTTTCCACGAGCTAAAGATGCTGCTGAGCTCGTTGAAGCGATGAATGACATTTTTCCGAAATACAATATCGATACACCACAGCGTATAGCTGGCTTTATTGCTCAAACAGGTCATGAGTCTGCTGGGTTCAGGGCTTTTTCTGAGAACTTAAACTATTGCGCTAAATCTTTAGACGTGGTGTTCGGTAAGTATTTTAAACGCGCAGGCGTTGATGCTGATGAATACGCTCGCGAACCAGAAAAGATTGCCAATCATGTTTATGCAAACCGCATGAAAAACGGTGATGAGGATAGTGGCGATGGATACACGTTCCGCGGGGGCGGCATCTTGCAGCTAACTGGTCGTGATAACTATACGCGTTTTGGAAAAAGCGTAGGTATGACAGCAGAAGAAGCAGTCGACTATGTGCGTACTCCCAAGGGTGCTATTGAATCTGCGTGTTGGTTCTGGAAGGCAAACAGGCTTAATAAGTACTGCGATAGCAGTGATATTAAGATGCTGACTAAACGTATTAACGGTGGTTATATCGGACTTGAAGAGCGTATTAATAATTGGAATGCGGCACTGGCTGCAATGGGCGTTGAGTATGCTGAGTGCGATGCAGAAGTTGAGCATGAAGATCTTGATGTCGAGGATATCGGAATCCTGAAGCGTGGGATGCGTGGTGAAGGCGTTAAAATGATGCAGGAAGCAATCGGTATCGTTAGTGTTGATGGTGTTTTTGGACCTGGCACAGAGAAGGCGGTTAAGCGCTGGCAATCAGATCATGGCTTGACAGCTGATGGCGTAGTAGGTCCTCTGACGCTTGATAAGATGTTTGTTTAAGTACAAGTTATGACAAAACATGATTAAAGCCGCTAAAGAAAAAATAGCGGCTTTTTTATAAATATAAGTCAGGTTTGATATTATTACGATACAAATAACTGATTATATTTATTCTCGTTTAGGCTCTGCACTTTTATTGATTTTGTAAAAACCTATCCATTGATTATCGCTGCAGATAACTCATTTGGGTTCGGCGATCGTCAGATATTTTGCTACTGAGCGTTAGCACTTCGTTGCCGTGGCGATCTTGAAGTGCGGGAATTAATGCCTCGGTAAGGTTTGCTCTGACATTATTGAAATCACAATCTGGATATACCGTAAAGTATGTCGTGGGAGCTTGGTCTACAGAGAATTTATGTTGCCCATGTGGTCGTGAATAGTTTGATTAAAAACAAAGCAACCAATAAATAGGGTCTGAATGGTGCTGCCTCAGTTGTTAGGCACCATAAAGTGTATCCAGAGGCTGAATCTACTCTATGGTGCCAAGTGTGGCTTTATTTTACGCTCAAATGAAACGAGTGAATAAAGGTTGCTGGTTCGTTCTGCATTTTCGCATCATTAACAACAATGCCAAACCCGCCAGGAATATACCGCCTGGCTCTGGGACTTCAGCAAAGCCAGCTGCATCAATTGCAATATAGTATTCTTCAAAATCCCAGGCGGCTAGGGTAAGGTCAGTTATTTGGACGGTAAAAGAATCCCCTAAACCAGATGATCCAGCTCCTTCTATAAGGCTGTCGAATTCAATAAAGTCATCAAAAATAACGTTAAAATAGCTATCTTCAATGTAGACAGCGGCATAAGCCAAGGCTTCTTCATTGAGGCTGTCTGTGAAAATATTAGCAGACCAGGATATATCAAAGGTCACATCGCCAGTGATTGCTGAGCCTGTAGTGTTTTCGATATAGAAATAGCCATCCGTAGACCAAGTACTAACAACCGAGCCTGGGGCGCCAGTTACGTCACCATTGGCCGCCGCACGTAGACTACCAATTTCTCCCGATCCTAAAGGGGCGTAGTCAGCATCGCCACTGCCTGATGCATCACCTGATGCACTGCCCTCAACAAATACATCATTGTCAAAAAGCTCTGTCGCGAACTCATTGGTCAAAAATGTGGACGAAACTTTCAGATCCACCTCTGCATCAAAGCTTGCAATAATAGAACCTTGAGAAACGGCACTAAACAAACTGGCACCGCACAGGAACAAACCAAGACCGACTTTTTTCACTAGCATTTTTTTAAACATCTTTTTATCCTTTAAATCTCTTCCGTTTTATTATGGTGTAGTTATCCCTAAAAGTGACATGTGGTTACATACTGGGAAGAAAGCACAATTCATGCCAATAAAACAATATGTCAATACTTCAGTTGCTTAAAAATAAACTCATTTTTTTAATTTTAATTTTGTAAAGAAACCTGACACAAAAGCTATTAAATACAAGACTCTTTCTGTTCACAGATAATAAGGTTTAATTACTTAGTTAAAAGTTTCGCAAGGGTGAGTGTGCCTGATTCTAATGGACTTCCTTTGCGGTAGACGATCGATAGCTGAACATATTTTGGGCCATGGATGACCGGTGTCATGACAAGGGACTTTTCATACCGGCTGCCAACCACCATATTCTTGCCAATAATGGTGTAGCCCAAACCCGCAGAGATACAGCCTAAAACACCATCTGCACTACTCATTACCATTAGCTCGTCACTATCCCGGCCAGCTTCCTGTTGCCAGAAAAGAGCGCATTTTCTGTAGCCACAACCTTCCTCTCGCACAAACAATATCGGATCATAATCGCTTTCTAAAGGTGTCACTATAACCAGCTCTTCTTGCACAATGGGTATAACAACCAGATTTTCATGTTTAGGGGCATTACCCAAAGCAGCACAGTCAACTTTGTTATCCAAGACAGCAAATACAAGCCTGTCACTGGTATCAGTATAAATTTTCGTTCGAATCTCCGGATGATTCTGCTTGAGTTGTTTGAGCGCCAGAGGCATATGAACGGCTGCAAATGTTTCTGGCATGCCGACTCTTAACTCATAACGGCCCTTATCACGTGTAATGGCGGATGTAGCCTGATATTCCAACTGCAAAATCTGATTGGCATATTCACAAAGCTGTTGTCCGCTCTGTGTTAGTTGTAGCTTTCTTCCCACCAAATTAAACAATTTTGTATCCAGCTCGTTTTCCAGTTTTTTAATTCGGTTAGTGATGTTGGACTGGACCGTATGAAGTTTATCTGCAGCACCTTTAATGCCTCCTTCATCAACCACTGCCTTAAAGGTTTTCAGTGTCAAAATTTCCATAAGGTTCTCTAAATAAGAAGCTTTAGTTCTAAATGATTCAATTTTTAATCTTATCAGAGCAGGATATTATTTGTTAATGATCTTTCAGCAGCAAGGTAATGAGCATGTTAACGGAGTTGACAAAAAGCCGGGTCTATTTAGCCGGTATTTGTAGTTTAATTGTGACCGTGGGGGTAGCACGTTTCTCCTATAGCCTGTTATTACCGATAATGCAGGATAGTGCAGGCCTGACTGAAACCGGCGGAGGCTGGCTGGCTACCACCAACTATATGGGTTACATGGTAGGCGTAATACTGGCTGCGAGCCTGCATAACCTAAACCACAAGTACAGCTTGCACCGGGTTTACCTTCTATTGAGTATTATCACCTCAGCAGCCATGGTGATGACGACTGATATGATTACCTGGGCTGTGTTGCGATTTATTGCTGGAATTTGTGCGTCAGGGGGGATGATCATCGCCTCTGGTCTGATCCTTAAATGGCTGGTTAACAATAACCACCGTGCAGAGTTAGGTATTCACTTCTCTGGTGCCGGGCTCAGCATCATTGCTACATCATTACTGGTAGAAGTGATGCTGACTATGTCAGCCAGCTGGCAGCAACAGTGGCTGGCGTTAGCTATTATGGCAGCAATATTCGCCATTCCGGCATGGTTATGGATGCCACACCCTTCTGCAAATGCTCAAGCGGGGGGTACCGCAAAAGATAACCCTCCGGGTAAAACTTTCACGTCTATGATGATGTTGGCCTATTTTTGTGCGGGTTATGGCTATGTTGTGAGCTCCACCTTTATTGTGGATATTGTTGAAGGTACCGAAGGTCTGCAAGGGCAGGGAGGGTTTGCTTTTATATTGGTTGGATTAGCGGCCACTCCGGCAGCACTCGTCTGGGATCGAATCGCACGCAATGTTGGCTATCTCAAAGCATTAATAGGCGCATACACACTGCAGGCTGTAGGGATTATTCTCCCTGCAATAAATGACACCTTACCTGTTGTTATAGTAAGTGCGCTGTTGTTTGGTGGAACGTTTATCGCCTGTGTCAGCCTGGTACTGACCATGGCGGGTAAGTTTTACCCCAGTAACCCGGCTAAGTTCATGGGGACAATGACCTTGGCTTTTGGTGCAGCACAAATTATTGCACCGGTCTGTACGGGATATCTTGCCGACGCTTTTGGAAACTATAATTATGGGCTCTATTTATCTGCCGGTGTCATGGTAATGGGCGTTATATTTTTGCTTAGGCTATTAAGTATAGAGAGGGTAATCTCCACGGAAATAGACAGTCTCAAAAGTAGAGTTTTCTCGTAATCTATACACAGGAGGTTTTGCATAAAAAAGCCGGCTAAGTGCCGGCTTTTTTTCGATGCCTCAATCCCGGGGGATCAGAAGCCCCGGCTAACAGCCAGCCAGCCGCGCACCGAGTCGGCGTCGCTGAGCAACGCCGGGGTGGCGCCTATAGGTGCTGCGATGCTGGCTTTGGCGCTCCACTGGTTCGGGCCTGTCCAGTTGAGTCCCACGCCCGCGCCGCTCAGGGTTGCCTTGTTGGCACCGCTCAGGCCAGACCAGCTATCCTGGTTGAGGGTGACCTGAGCGCTGTCGATAAATGCCAGCGCCTGCCATTGGCCTGCCCACGTCATGCCGAGGTCATGGCGCAGTTCGACACTGCCGCTATACCCGCTATCGCCAGATAATGCACCTATGTCATAGGCGCGCACCGAGTAAGGACCGCCCGCACTCATCTTTTGTGAGGAATCCAGGTTGCCGTCGGCCCATTGACCGGACAAGGTGAGATATAGACTGGTATTCGGACTCAGGCGCTGCAGGTGCGTCAAGCTGGCGTTCCATTTTGAGAACCCGCCCTGGCTATTCGCGCTGGCCGCATCGGCCGCCTCCGCGACACTGTCGTCGAACGCGACCCGGCCAACGGTTACCCCCAGGCTCCAGAGACTTATGCTGCCGGCCCCCAAGGTATCGCGTGCGTCGCCGGCCAGGCTGGCTGTCCCGTTATCCAGATGGCGGTCGGTGCGAATTTCACTGAGGTCGACGCGGTCGCGCAAGCGCAGCCGGTCATACTGAATCTGCCCGCTGAGGTTAAGGTTCCGACTGCGTATTAGCGGATGCTTGGCCCACAGACTGCCTACCTGAGCGTTGCCGTGGGCATCGAGGTCCTCGAACTCTTCAGCCAGCTGGTAGTCCAGCGCCGAATAGCTGCCACCTACACGCGTGCCCTGTCCATTAACCAGTGATTCATAACCGAGGCGGCCATAGTTCAGCCCGCTCCCCGAACTGAGTGCGCTCAGACTCAACACATCGCCATGGCCCGACAGGTTATTGATGTTCAGCGTGCCGCCGAGCCGCTCGCGCCCGGTGGCGCGGTTGCCATAACCGTCCAGCGTCAGATTGGCCGAAACCCTCGGGCTCTCCAGAGTATCGACCTGCAGATCCGAGGTGCCTACTGCCTGCCCCGGTTTCAGGGTAGCTTTGATCGCGATGCCCGGAATGTCCGAGAGCAGCAGCAGTTGTTGATCCAGCGCCGTTTGGCGGATGGCCTGGCCGCTTTTCAGGGGCACAAGCGCGGCCGTCAGTAGCGAATCCTTGACCCGGCTGCGGTTATCCAGACTGATTTCGCCGTAGTGCGCCTCGACCACCTGGATAAGCACCTGGCCATCACGAATGGTCTGCGCCGGAATGATCGCCCGGGCCAGCGGGTAACCTTGCTCACGATAATACGCCGTGATGCGGTCGGTCAGCTCGCCCAGTTGCGAAAGGGTCATGTCGGTGTTTTCAGCTTCTGCCACCAAGGCATGCAGGGTCGCGTTGTCAAACGCTGTGTTGCCCGAGATGCGCAGAGCTTTGACCCGGAAAGGCGCGCTCGCCGGCAGCGTAGAGACGCTCGGTACGATGCGTAAACCGGTCCCGGTGGAAGAGGGCACGGGTGCTTCAAGCGGCTGGATCTCCCGCAGAATCGAGCCGGCATCAGGCACTTCAGGGCCTGCCGCCTGAACACAGAAGGGCGCAGCCGCCAACAGCAGAGCGGCACAGAGTGGTTTGAGAGTTTGCAGAGGGATCACCTTATTAGTAACAACGTATTTGTAATTCATTATTCTGCCACCATCGTTTCCGGAAGATTTACGCCGCCACTGACAATTTGCATTGCAGGGCCGCCGCTGGCTATCGCCATCTGGGTATTCAGCGCCGCACTGTTGGCGTCGTCCGCGGAAGAATCGTCCGCTGAGCCGTTGTCTGAATTATCGCTTTGCGACACCCGAACGGACGATGAGCCATTGAGGGCCTGAGGCTGACTGCGGACCTGAGGCGATAGCACGCTGGAGGCCAGTTGCGCGGTAACCTGGACTACTGGATTAGTGGCCGTGCCTGGCGTGAGTGTCAGGGCGCTGGCATTGCCGGCGCCCTGGACGAAGCGATAGTTGCCGGCCGTCAGGCCCGCGCCATTGATTGCGTATGAGCCTGGCTGGCTAGTGGCACCGGCTTCAGTCGTCCAGGTCGGGGCTCCGCTGGTCGAACCTATCAGAGTTTCGCCGGCCACAAACCCGCTCACCCCTCCGGAGAGCTCGCCCGGTGCTTGCCCGGAAAAGAAGCTGACCGCTGTGGCACTGTAGGTGAGTGCTGCCTGGGTGATGTCAGCGGTAGTCGTTGTTTGATCGACGATGGCGTAGTTGCTAACGTCGGCCCCCGTGTAATGGCTGGCGAGTGTGACAGTTTTGTCTGCGGCCGCATTTTTGTCAGCAAACAGGCCGGTCGCACTCAGGCTCAAGGCATCTCCATCAATCAAACCGGTCAGGAGAAGATTCGCCGTATTCAGGGTAGCGCTGCTGTCGCCGTTATAGGTCTTGTCGCCAGCCGTGAGGCCAGTGACCAACAGATCAGCCTGGGTTATATCGGCCGTTAAGCCGGCTTGTTGCACTAGGTTATAGTTGCCGGCATCGTCACCGCTGAGGGTATTGCCGCTGGCGGTGACCGTCTTGTCGGAACCGACGTTTTTATCGGCGAACAGCCCGCCGGCCGTGCCATCCAGAGTGACGTCGTCACCGCTGATAGCTGCAACGGCTGAGGTGCCACCCAGTGCAGCGATGGCGTTGGCGTTATAGGTCTTGTCGCCAGCCGTGAGGCCGGTGACCAACAGATCAGCCTGGGTTATATCAGCCGTTAAGCCGGCCTGTTGCACCAGATTGTAATTGCCGGCATCGTCGCCGCTGAGGCTGTTGCCCGTTACGTCGATGGTTTTGTCGGTGGCGACGTTTTTATCAGCGAACAGCCCGCCGGCAGTGCCGTCCAGAATGACAGAGTCACCGTCGAGGGCGGTCACGGCTGCCGTGCCGCCCAGTGCGGCAGTGGTTGGCGGTGCCGCCTACAGTTACGTCATCGCTGCCCAGCTTGGTAATTGCGGCGGTGCCGCCCAGGATAGCGTCGGTAGTGGCATCATAGACCTTGTCGCCGACGGTGAGGCCGGTGACTGACAGATCCGCTTTGCTGATATCGGCAGAAAGACCAGCTTGTTGCAGCAGGTTGTAGTTGCCGGCATCGGTGCCCGACAGGCTGTTGCCCGTGACGGTGATCGTCTTGCCGGTATCGACATTTTTGTCAGCGAACAGGCCGCTGGCGCTGCCGCCTAATCGATGGTTTTGTCGGTGGCGACGTTTTTATCAGCGAACAGCCCGCCGGCCGTGCCGTCCAGAGTGACGTCGTCACCGCTGATAGCTGCAACGGCTGCGGTGCCGCCCAAGATAGCGGCGGTGTTGGCATTATAGGTCTTGTCGCCAGCCGTGAGGCCAGTGACCAACAGATCAGCCTGGGTTATATCGGCCGTCAAACCGGTCTGCTGCAGCAGGTTGTAGTTGCCGGCGTCGGTGCCCGACAGGCTGTTGC
>NZ_LJSI01000051.1 GCF_001305295.1 Neptunomonas antarctica | reverse complement strand
GTATACCGAAAAAGCCGGTGTGAACACCGTGATTATCGACTCCACCGACGACTACAAAGGCATGTTGCGTAACCTGTCGTTTACCCTGAGTCTTTACTCCGGCCAGATGTGCACCACACCACAGGACATCTTTATCAGCAAAGACGGGATTGAGACCGATCAGGGCCACAAAAGCTTTGATGATGTCGCGACTGATATCGCCACGGCAGTCAGTAAATTCCTCTCTGATCCCGAACGTGCCGCCATGGTGCTGGGTGCGATTCAGGCACAGGTGACAGCCGAGCGTATCGACAACAGCAAAACTCTGGGGACAGTGCTGCGCGCATCAGAAACACTGACGCACCCGCATTTTCCGAATGCACGCGTGCGTTCACCGCTCCTGATGAGCATTGATGCAGCACAGCAAGACACCTACATGCAGGAACTGTTTGGTCCGATCAGCTTCGTCGTTAAAACCGATAACACCGCGCATTCTATTGCCCTGGCAACACAAGCCGTGAAGCAGCATGGTGCAATCACTCTGGGATGTTACGCCAGCAACGACAGCGTACTGGAACAGATCGAAGAAGCGGCATTAGACGGCGGAGTCGCACTGAGCTGCAACCTCACCGGTGGCGTATTCGTCAACCAGAGTGCTGCTTTTAGTGACTTCCATGCCACGGGCTGTAATCCGGCCGCGAATGCCTGTTTATCTGACTTGGCTTATGTTGCGAATCGTTTTAGGGTGGTGCAGAGCCGCCGCCACGCGAAGTAAATAGTAGTTAAATGTCTTGGATGGAGTTCTGCTTAAGTCGGTGCTCCTAACTCGGGTCGCTGGGAAGGATAAACATAATGAGTGATGAATCTGTTATGAGCTTCGAAACAGTTATGAATTTCGACACTATTCTGGTCGAGATTAAAGAGGGCGTAGGGACTATTACCCTGAACCGTCCGAAGGTGATGAATGCCCTGAATCAAATGCTCACCCGGGAAGTGGGTGAAGCCGTTGATGCATTAGAAAAAGCGGAAGAGGTGGGTTGTATTATTATTACTGGCGGAGATAAGGTGTTTGCTGCCGGTGCTGATATAAACGAGATGAAAGATCTGGATTTCTATCAGCTTCATATGGCTAATTTTCCTTACATTCAACGGGATTGCTGGCGCGCTATCGATGAGGCGAGAAAACCGATTATTGCTGCCGTTGCCGGATTTGCACTAGGTGGCGGCTGCGAAATGGTGATGGCCTGTGATTTTATTATTGCAGCGGATTCTGCAAAGTTTGGTCAGCCCGAGATCAGTATTGGAACGATGCCGGGTGCCGGTGGTACGCAGCGTCTGACCAAAGCGGTAGGCAAAGCGAAAGCGATGGATATGTGTTTGTCGGGGCGTATGATGGATGCAGCTGAAGCTGAGCATTGCGGTCTGGTGACGCGTATCGTGCCTACTGAAGACCTGGCTGATACGGCTTTTAAAACTGCTCGTAAAATTGCGTCAAATTCGCGTCCCGTTGTTTACATGATTAAAGAGTCGGTGAATATGGCTGTTGATGCATCGTTGAGAGATGGGTTGGCATTTGAACGTCGTAATTTCGCATCTACTTTTGCTTTTGAAGACTGTAAAGAGGGCATGAATGCTTTTGCCGAAAAGCGCAAACCAGCCTTTAAACATCGTTGATGGAGATCTTAATGAACACAGGAATGCTTAAAGATAAAAAGGTCTGGATTACCGGTGCCAGTTCAGGCATCGGAGAAGCCACCGCGCGGCGATTGGCTTGCGAGGGTGTTTCTCTGGTATTGAGCGCCCGCAGGGTTGATCGGCTTGAATCGTTGGCGCAGACATTACGCTCACAGGGGGTGGATGTGATGGTCGAGCCGGTTGATGTTTCTGACCGCCAGGCAATGGCTGTTGTCGGTGAAAAATTGAAAGCGGCGGGTGGTGTCGATATTCTCATTAATAACGCTGGTACCATGCCTATCAGCCCGATATTAGCGGGTCGGGTTGATGAGTGGGACCAGATGATAGATGTTAATATCAAAGGAGTGCTTTATGCCATCCACGCGGTCTATTCGGGTATGGTAGAGCGTAAAAATGGTCATATCGTTAATATCAGTTCTATTGCCGCACGCCAGACCTATCCAAGCGCAGGTGTCTATGCAGGTACTAAGCATGCGGTCCGTGCTATTTCTGATACCTTGCGAAAAGAAGCCATTCGTTACGGCATAAGAGTGACTGATATCCAGCCAGGTGCTGTCGCTACGGAGTTGCCTGACAGTATTCAGCATGACAAGATTCGTGAAGCAGTTAAGGCCAATATGTATGCTGAGGGCTCCGAGATTCTCAAGCCTGAAGACATTGCCAATGCTATTTATTATGCAATAACACAGCCGGCCTATATCGATGTTAGCGAGTTGCATATTCGTCCGGTCATTCAGGAAAGCTAGCGGCTGAACAAGGCATGATAAGGCGGCCATATATTACATGCGAAGATTCATTTACAGGCTCAAAATTATGTCTTCGCGTTTTTTCTTTATTTCTTTTTTTTACCTCTCTATCACTACTCTATTACCTCTTTATTCTTCATAGTGTCTTCTATTGCTGTCTGTTTTTGGCACACTGTTTATCTATCACTTCTTTTTCAGAGTAAAAATTCTTAATACACACAGGCTTGTGTTATTGTCCGGTTCAGCTACGCGACTAATTATTTGAGAGGGAATAAATGTCGCTTTTTGCCACATCCGGCAGCGCTTTAGTCTCTGATTTCACCCTACTTTAAAACATTAGGATAACTGTAGTGTATTCGTTACTTATTTTTGACTGGGATGGCACTGTTATAGATTCAACTGCGCGGATTGTCTCCAGTATGCAATCCGCTGCCCGAGAGCTTGGTCTCCGATCTCTTCAGAACCATGAGGCTCAGGAGATTATTGGCTTAGGTTTGCCTGAGGCTGTGCAGGCATTATTTCCTGGTATTGATGATGTTTTGCTAGAAGCAGTACGGGATCGGTATGTCCACCACTATATGGACGCTGATAACACACCGGTCGCGCTGTTTCCGGGTGTGCAGCGGACATTGGAGAGGTTGCATGAAAAAGGCTATCGGTTAGCCGTTGCAACGGGTAAGAGTCGAAAGGGGCTGGATAGGGTGTTGGCTGATACAGGTTTGGGATGGTTGTTTGAAATAACCCGATGTGCAGATGAAACGACCTCCAAGCCACACCCGCATATGCTCGAAGAAATACTGTCGCAAACACAAGTAGATGTTAGTAATGCCGTTATGATTGGTGACACTGAGTTTGATTTAAAGATGGGTGTGCAGGCAGGCATGGACACGATAGCTGTTAGTTATGGCGCTCATCATATTGATCGCTTAAAGCAATATAATCCCGTTCTGGAGATGCATGCTTTTCCAGAGCTGGAAACATGGTTAGATTTAAAATCAGGAGAAAGGGTGTGAGCGAGAATCATTGGGATGAAGAAAAGGAGACTGCTTTGGATCAGGAGCTAGCTAAAGCGGCTAAGAAAGGACCAAACAAAGAGTGGAAGTTGATTGAAAAAATGCTCAACGGCTTGTTTGTAGAGCAGCGTCGGGCGCGACGTTGGGGTATTTTCTTTAAGGGATTAACCTTCGCTTATTTGATTGCCGTGTTAGGGATCTATTTTTCGAGTACTTCTTTGACGTCAGATCTGTCAGGAAAAGCTGGAAATCATACGGCTGTCGTTGAAATCGTCGGACCTATTTCTGCTGATGAGGTCGCGAATGCCGACAGTATTATCTGGTCGTTGCGTGAGGCTTTTGAGGAAGATAAGGCTAAAGCAGTGATTTTACGTATTAATAGTCCCGGTGGTAGCCCAGTGCAGTCCGGCTATGTTTATGATGAAATTAAAAGGTTGCGTGGTTTGTATCCTGCCAAGCCTGTTTATGCGGTAATTGTCGATATAGGGGCTTCTGGTGCTTATTATATCGCGGCAGCTGCGGATGAAATTTATGCTGACAAGGCTAGTCTGGTGGGGTCGATTGGTGTGATATCGGGTGGTTTTGGTTTCGTCGGCCTGATGGATAAAGTCGGTGTTGAGCGTCGGGCTATGACAGCCGGTAAAAACAAGGGATTCCTTGATCCGTATAGTCCAATGAAAGATAGTGATAAAGTCTTCTGGCAGTCAGTGCTGGATACAACGCATAAGCAGTTTATTGATCAGGTGAGAAAAGGCCGAGGCGATAAGTTGATAGAAGAAGCGGATATGTTTAGCGGACTGGTGTGGACCGGTGAGCAAGCGTTGGAGAAAGGTTTGATTGATGGGTTAGGCAGTACCAGTTTCGTTGCACGGGATATTGTGGGCGAAGAAAAATTGGTTGATTACTCCTCTCAGATGTCCCCATTAGACAAGGTGATTGAAAAGTTCGGAGTGACATTTGCTAAGACCATCGCTACCCAATTGGGCATGAGTGGTTCTTATTCACTTCGTTAATGGTATTGATCAGGGGCTGGCGTATTGCGTGCCCCTGTTAATTGTGTGCCTCTGTAAATAGCTTCGTTGGCTTATAAAGCGTCGATGTTAAGTGTGGCTAGCATGGAGGTTAGCCGTATCAGCGGAAGCCCTATCAGGGCGTTAGGGTCATCACCTTCAAGTTTTTCGAATAGAACAATACCGAGTCCTTCTGATTTGAAGCTTCCTGCGCAGTCCAAAGGGTTTTCCTTATCGATATAGCGTTCAATCATCTGTGTGGTTAAATGCCGAAAGTGCACGTGAAAAGGAATGACTTCAGTTTGGATATGGTTGTTTGTGGTGTTTAGTACGGCTAATCCGGTCAGAAATGTAACCCGTTTACCCGAGGCCTGCTGTAATTGGGCTATCGCATTCTCTCTGGTGCCTGGTTTGCCGAGAATAGCGGTATCTAAAACGGCAACCTGATCTGATCCAATGATAACTCCTTGTGGATAATGCTTTGCGACAGCTTTAGCTTTCTCCTCGGCCAGACGCATCACCAGACTTTCTGCTGTTTCGTCGGGTCGTCTGCTTTCGTCAATATCCGGGCTGTGGCAACGATAAGGCAGCTGAAGTTTGTCTAAAAGGGCGCGCCTATAGGGTGAACTGGAGGCTAAAATAAGAGACTGCATGATTCTTTTCCTGAAAGACTTATTTATTGATGCGCAAACACGTAAAATAGAAATGTTATTTTTAATACTGAAACCCCATTTTCCTTTGACAGGAGGGCCGCTGGGCCCTAGAATTGCGCGCTTATGTCGTACGGTAACTTACCGAAAATAGTTGATCCGCGAAAGCTTGCTGAGCGGGGAGTCCGAATTACCGGTCAGGTCAGTGTAGAAGAACTGCCACGAATGGTGTCCTATCTTAGAGAAGGTGGCGATATTATTAGTGTGGATCTTCTCTTTTCGCTGGATGAACGAAGAATTCGTATTATAACAGGGGATGCTAAGGGTCGTGTTCACATGACTTGTCAGCGTTGCCTGGAAGCGGTCGAAGTGGATGTTCAGGCTGATTTTAATCTGGCAATCGCGTTCAATGAGGAAAGGGCACAGCAACTGCCTCGCTATTATGATCCATTGATCGTTGAAGAAGAAGATATCGAGCTATTGTACGTCATTGAAGAGGAATTGATTCTCAGTCTGCCTTTAGTTCCATACCATACAGACTGTAGTATTCAGACCCAATTCGGTGATGCGAATGTCGCTGAAGACCAAAAAAATGAAAAACCGAACCCGTTTAGAGTATTAGCCCAGTTAAAGGCTGATAAGAAATGATTTAGGAGTTAACTTACCATGGCAGTACAGAAAAACAAAAAGTCTCGTTCACGTCGCGATATGCGCCGCTCGCACGATGCTTTGACTGGTCCTACTTTGTCTGTAGACGCAACGACTGGTGAAACTCACCGTCGTCACCAAGTGACAGCTGACGGTTTCTACCGCGGCCGTCAGGTTGTAAATTTAGATAGCGAGTAATATCGTTGTCGAATCGCGTCACTCTTTCGGTTGATGCGATGGGTGGGGACTTTGGTCCCCACGTTATCCTTCCTGCATGTATATCTGCTTTAAAGCGCTATCCTTATCTTGAAATCTTGCTGATAGGTGAAATTAGTCAGCTTGACGACGTCTTTTCAAAGCAAAATTGTCCTGAATTATTGAGATCGCGACTGGAACTTGTTTCGGCGGGTGAATCTGTTTCTATGGATGAAAAACCATCGTCGGCGATTCGGCATCGACAGGATTCTTCGATGTGTCTTGCGGTTAAAGCAGTGGGTGAAAAGCGTGCTGACGCATGTGTTAGTGCCGGTAATACGGGTGCTTTGATGGCTTTCGGGCGTATGGTGTTGAAAATGCTGCCCGGTATTGATCGCCCCGCTATTATTGCATCTGTACCGACCATGACAGGGCATTGCTATATTCTTGATTTGGGCGCTAATGTCGACTGTAGTGCTGAGCATCTTTTACAATTTGCAATTATGGGTAGCGTTATGATGGAAGCCGTTGAACAGAAGCGGCGGCCAACGGTGGGTTTGTTGAATGTGGGTGAAGAAATTATTAAGGGTAATGAGCAGGTGCGGCTTGCGAATGACTTAATTAGTCAACAAAGTGGATTGAATTATATTGGCTACATTGAAGGTGATGATGTCTTTGATGGCAAGGCAGATATTGTTGTTTGTGATGGCTTTGTTGGCAATGTTGTGTTGAAAAGTAGCGAAGGTTTGGCGCGCTTAATTACGTGTAAGGTTCAGGAGAGCTTTACACGTAATTGGGTTCGCCGCTTGATGGCGTTGCTATCTCGCCCTGTACTCAAAGAGATTCAGGTTCAGATGGATCCTTCGCGGCGAAATGGTGCAACGCTTCTGGGGCTGCAGGGTATCGTGATAAAAAGTCATGGCGGAGCGGATAAAAAATGTTTTGGTTATGCACTTGATCAGGCTATTGCAGAGGTCTTGCAAAATGTTCCGGTTCGAATTAGTGAGCGTTTGGCGTGTTATATGAATGCACCAGATGAGCGATCGAGTGAATAGAGCGTTCTAATTTAGCGTCAATATTGTAAACTATACATCCTTTGGCATAACGTACATTATGCCGGTAATCAGATTTTAGCGAGTTGATGGCACCTATGTCGCAGTCTTTTGCTTTTGTTTTCCCCGGGCAGGGTTCCCAGCAAGTTGGTATGCTGGCCGAATTGGCTGCTGAAAACCCAATTATTCAAGCTACATTTGCTGAGGCTTCTGAGGTTCTTGGTTATGATTTATGGGACCTTGTTCGGAATGGCCCTGAGGCCGATTTAAACCAAACGGATAAAACTCAACCGGCGTTATTGGTGGCGGGTGTTGCTTTGTGGCGTTTGTGGTTGGAAAAAGGTGGTGCAAAGCCTGCAATGATGGCAGGTCATAGTCTGGGCGAATATACAGCGCTGGTTTGTTCTGGCGCTATTGGGTTTGCTGATGCTGTTAATTTAGTGCGTTTGCGTGGTGAATATATGCAGCAGGCGGTGCCTGCGGGTACTGGTGCTATGGCGGCTATTCTAGGGTTGGCTGATGATGCTATTCTTACGAGCTGTCAGCTTGCTGAGCAGGGGCAGGTCGTTTCTCCGGTTAATTACAATTGCCCGGGGCAGGTCGTGATAGCGGGTGAAAAATCCGCAGTTGAGAGAGCAATTGTCGCGTGTAAAGAAGCGGGCGCTAAGCGTGCGATACCTTTGCCAGTGAGTGTTCCTTCGCATTGCTCTCTGATGAAGCCGGCGGCGGATAAGTTGGCTATCTCGTTAGCAAATATAAGCATTTCGATGCCTGCTATCCCCGTTGTGCAAAATGTCTCAGCGGCATTGCCTGAAAGTGTTGAACAATTGACTGGAAATTTATTAGCTCAGTTGTATAGCCCTGTTTTGTGGACTAAGAGCGTGCAAGCGATGGTTGATCAGGGTGTCAATACGACTATTGAGTGCGGTCCGGGTAAAGTTTTGTCAGGTTTAAATAAGAAAATTCACAAGTCGCTGGTAATTAAAGTGATTAATGATGCGGCTGGCCTGGAAGCGGCTTTGGTGCTGTAACAGAGAAGGAATATTGTGATGAGTATTGACGGGAAAATTGCCCTTGTTACAGGCGCAACACGTGGTATAGGTAAGGCGATAGCGCTGGAGTTAGGTCGTCAGGGTGCTGTTGTTATCGGTTCCGCAACCAGTGATTCTGGTGCGGAGTCAATTAGTGAATATCTAAAAGAGGCGGGTATTAGCGGCAGAGGCGTGACGTTAGATGTCGCGTCAGCTGAATCGGTTGAAGCGATTATAAAAACAATTCAGGACGAATTTGGTGCCGTTGCTATTTTGGTTAATAATGCAGGTATCACTCGTGATAATATAATGCTGCGAATGAAAGAGGATGAGTGGGATTCTGTGCTGAATACTAACCTCACTTCTGTCTATCGTGTTGTTAAAGGTTGCCTAAGAGGTATGACAAAAGCTCGCTGGGGGCGTATTATCAGCGTGAGTTCTGTCGTAGCGTCTATGGGAAATGCGGGGCAGGCTAATTATGCTGCAGCGAAATCAGGCATGGAAGGTTTTACGCGGGCACTTGCACGTGAAATTGGTTCGCGTAATATTAGCGTTAACTGTGTGGCTCCGGGTTTTATTGATACCGATATGACCAGTGGGCTTCCGGAAGAGCAAAAAGCTGCTCTGCAGGCGCAGATTCCGATGAATCGTCTGGGTCGTCCTGAAGAGATTGCTGCTGTCGTAGGTTTCCTTGCCAGTGAGGGTGGAGCTTATGTTACAGGCGAAACTATTCAGGTTAATGGCGGCATGTACATGAGTTAAATCAGAGTATTTGCTTTTAGGAATTGTGTTTTCCTGCAATTTGTTGATAATTGGCCGTCAGCTGAAACGAATTTAAACTACCTCCTTGCTAAGTCTAGGTAGGTTCTAATAAAATCACAATTTCATACCTTCGGTGTGAAGGGTTGATAAGAGATAGGAAGAGTTATGAGCAATATTGAAGAGCGCGTTAAGAAAATCATCGCGGAACAGCTGGGTGTTAAAGAAGAAGAAGTTGTAAACGCAGCGTCCTTCGTTGAAGACTTGGGTGCTGACTCTCTCGACACTGTTGAGTTGGTTATGGCTCTTGAAGAAGAGTTTGAAACTGAGATTCCTGACGAAGAAGCAGAAAAAATCACTACTGTTCAGTTGGCTATCGATTACGTAAGCGCTCATCAGTAATCGATTCGTCATCGATATCAAAGCTTGACCGAAAAGCCGCATCTATATTTTTAGAGTGCGGCTTTTCTATCTTTATAGATTTTACACTGGAGTGGCCCTATGTCTCGCAGAAGAGTGGTAGTTACCGGAATGGGCATGCTTACGCCGCTAGGTAACACTGTTAAGGATACTTGGGACTGTATTCTGGCTGGTAAAAGTGGGGCGGCGATGATTGAGCATTTTGATGCTTCTGAGTTTTCCACACGCTTCTCGGCGTCGATAAAGAATTTCGATATTACTGAGTACATGAATCCTAAAGATGCACGCAAGATGGATCTATTTATTCAGTATGGTATGGCGGCCGCCTCTCAGGCGATCAAAGACTCGGGGATTGAAGTAACTGATGCGAATGCAACGCGTATTGGTTGCGCGGTCGGATCGGGTATCGGCGGGCTTTCATTGATAGAAAGTACTCACAATACACTTAATAAAAGTGGCCCTCGAAGGATCTCTCCGTTCTTTGTGCCAGGCAGTATTATTAATATGATTTCGGGCAATCTGGCTATTAAATATGGCTTGAAAGGTCCAAATATAGCTATCACCACAGCCTGTACGACCGGAACACATAATATTGGTTCTGCTATGCGTATGATCCAGTACGGCGATGCTGATGTGATGTTGGCTGGTGGTGCTGAAATGGCTACCACCGAGCTGGGTCTTGGTGGTTTTGCTGCCGCTCGGGCGCTGTCTACACGTAACGATGATCCTCAAAAAGCCAGCCGTCCGTGGGATCGGGATCGTGATGGTTTTGTGTTGGGTGACGGTGCGGGTGTCCTTGTTGTTGAAGAGTATGAGCATGCTAAAGCACGTGGCGCTCATATTTACTGCGAGTTATCAGGTCTTGGTATGAGTGATGATGCGTATCATATGACATCCCCCCCTGCGACGGGCGAAGGTGCGGCGACCTCAATGGCGAACGCTATCCGTGATGCTGGTTTGAATCCTGATCAGATACATTATATCAATGCTCATGGTACATCCACGTTGGCTGGTGATTTAGCTGAAACGAATGCCGCTAAATTAGTTTTCGGTAATTCATTATCTGCTCTGCGTATGAGTTCGACTAAATCAATGACTGGGCATTTGCTGGGTGCTGCGGGTGCTGTTGAGGCTATTTTTTCTATATTAGCCATCAGAGATCAGGTCGCACCTCCCACTATTAATCTCGATGATCCGTCTGATGGGTGTGATTTGAACTATGTGGCTCATCATGCTCAACCGTGTGTGATTGAGGCTACGGTGTCTAACTCGTTTGGATTTGGCGGAACTAACGGTACTCTGGTGTTCCGTAAAATCTGATAATGAGGGCGTTCGTGTCCTCATTCTATCGTTGCCGGAATAATGAATCAGATAATTCAAGAGCTGACGCGAGTTAACGGTCAAGCATCTCAAATTTTAGCGATTACTGATCGGGGCTTGTGTTACGGGGATGGTTTATTTGAAACCATTAAGGTCTGTAGCAATAAGCCCTTGTTGTGGGATGCGCATTTTTCTCGTCTGGAATTAGGTTGCAAACGTTTAGGCATTCCTTTTGGCGGGCTAAAAGATCGCTTTGACGCTGATCTGAAGGCGTTACTACCTTTAAATTCACACGATACTGCTGTGCTGAAGCTGACCGTGACCCGAGGTTCAGGGCCTCGCGGGTATTTTCCGAGTAAAGCCCTTAGGCCTACGACTATCTCATCCTTAACTGCTGCAACAGATTTCTCCCGTAAAGCGGCTGAGGGTGTGATTCTGCGATGGTGTGATACGCCGCTGTCGATTAATCCACTTCTTGCAGGTATTAAGCATTTAAATCGCTTGGAGCAAGTGCTTGCCAGAGGAGAGTGGGAGAATACTGATATTGCTGAAGGTCTGATGAGAGATCCTGATGGTTGTCTCATTGAGGGCACCATGAGTAATCTTTTCTGGTGTTCTGCTGGCGTACTTTATACCCCTGATATTGACCGATGTGGAGTAGCGGGTGTAATGCGGGCGACGTTGCTCGCGCTTGCTTTGAAACATCAGATCCCGGTTGTTGTAGGGCGCTTTATGCCTGACGTTCTCAATGAAGCTGACGAAGTATTTATCTGTAATTCACTGATTGATATCTGGCCGGTGATTAGGCTTGATGGATTGACGTGGGAAATAGGGCCTGTAACAGGTCAGTTACAAACATTATTGAAAGAGGAAAATTCCGTTTGAAACGTTTACTGGTTGTATTTTTTATTATGTTATCTGTCGGTACCGCCGCGTTAGCTTGGCTGTGGCAAGACATGCATCGCTATATGGAAACGCCTCTTTTTTTAGATAAAAATATTCCTTCTTTTGTTGTCTCGAAAGGAACCTCTTTTAACGCTTTGTCCGGGCAACTGGAAAAAGCTGTAGTCATCACTAATCCACTTTATTTTACTATCTATGTGCGTATGAATAAGCTTGGCGGGCAGATTAAAGCGGGTGAGTATTTTATTAATAAAGATTTCACGCCAAGCGAGTTGCTCACGACGTTAATTGAGGGTAAAGGGGTTCAGCATAGTATTACGATCGTGGAAGGTACTGTATTCAAGCAACTGAGAAGTGTGTTGGCAGCCCATGCAGACGTAGTTAAACAGACATTAGCCGATAAAAGTGACCAGGAAATTTTGGCGGCTATCGGGGCTGACGAATTGCATCCTGAAGGATTATTTTTAGCCGAAACCTTTCAGGTAGAACGAAACTCGACTGATCTCGAGTTGTTGCAGCGAAGCTACAAAGCCATGCAGCAAGTGCTCGATCAGTATTGGCAACAGAGAGATCAGACGTTGCCTTATAAAACGCCTTACGAGGCACTGATTATGGCGTCGATTGTCGAGAAAGAAACCGCTGTCGCTGAAGAACGACCACTTATAGCGGGTGTTTTTATTAAGCGTTTAACTATAGGGATGAGACTGCAGACCGATCCAACGGTGATATATGGTATTGGGGATGATTATCAGGGTAATATTACCCGTAAGGATCTACGTACACCTTCTCCTTATAATACTTATACAATAACAGGGTTGCCTCCTACGCCTATAGCGATGGTCGGGCGAGAGGCTATTCACGCGGCATTAAACCCTGATATTGGAAAAGCGCTGTATTTTGTTGCCAAGGGTGATGGGCGTCATCAATTCTCTCCATCTCTGATTGCGCATAATAAAGCAGTAAGACAATATCAGCTCAAGCGAAAGCAGCAATACCGTTCAACTCCGGAGCCATGATGATAGTAAAAAAAGGTTGTTTTATAAGTATTGAGGGAACGGAAGGAGTTGGTAAAAGCACTAATGTTGCGTTCATTCGCCAGTTCGTAGCAGATAAAGGAATTAGCTTACGGCTAACGCGTGAGCCTGGCGGTACACCATTGGCGGAAGAGATCCGTGAGTTGCTGCTTAAGCCTCGTGAGGAGATTGTCAGTGATGATGCTGAAATATTATTGGTATTTGCTGCACGTGCGCAACATGTTGATCGGGTGATAAAACCAGCGCTGGCTAACGGAGAGTGGATTTTGAGTGATCGATTCACTGATGCCACTTTTGCCTATCAGGGAGCTGGACGAGGGATTAGCTGGGATCGGATACAGCAACTTGAACAGTATGTGTTGGCTGATCTTCGTCCCGATTTAACTATCTTGTTGGATCTTCCTGTTGAAGTCGGTATGGCCAGAGTAATGCAACGCGGCGCTCCTGATCGGTTTGAACAGGAAAAACTAGCATTTTTTGATAAGGTCAGACAGGGCTATCATCGCCGTTTAAGAGCGGAGCCGGATCGTTTTGCGCTGATTGATGCTACCCAGTCATTAGATCATGTGCAGCAGCAGATTGCGCAAGCGCTCACTGAAAAATTGGGTCTTGTTTAATGGAAATCAGTGATCGTTATCATTCGCTAGATGCTGCTATTTATCCTTGGTTTAAAGATCAGTGGCAAAGAATCGTTCGCTTGCATAACGATAAACACCTGCCACATGCGCTGTTGCTCAATGGTATGCCGGGAATAGGTAAGGCACGCTTAGCGGAAGCGATTGCCGGGTATGTGATGTGCCACCAACATCAGGCAATGGCTCCCTGTGGGCAATGCCGTAGTTGCCTGTTATTAAATTCCAGCGGCCATCCTGATCTCTACTTTTTGAGACCAGAAGAAACCGGTAAGCCGATAAAAGTTGATCAGGTTCGGCAGTTAACTGAATTCATGCACAATACTGCTCAGCAGGGTGGTTATCGGGCGGTGGTACTGGAGCCCGCTGAGTCGATGAATCTATCGGCGGCTAATGCTTTGCTCAAAACATTAGAAGAGCCTGGTCGGGATACGTTGTTGATATTGATTACGCATCAGCTAGGGCAGGTGCTGCCTACGGTCAGAAGTCGTTGTCAACGGCTGGACTGTCATCCTCCGGATGAGGCTGTGGCGGTGGAGTGGTTGTGCCAGCAGTTGTCTGTAGAGCCTCCTGAGGCGCAACAATTGCTTAAGGTTGTTCATGGTGCCCCGTTGGCAGGATTAGCGTTTAAAAAGCAAGGCCATCAGGCGCTTCGAGCTGACTTTTTGACTGCATTAAGGGAAATACTGCGACAGCGAAGCAGTCCGGTTGAGGTCGCCAGTCAATTTCTTAAGGCTGATCTGAGCTTGTTGCTTGAGTGGTTACAAGGCATGCTTGCAGATATCATCCGGATACTATTAACTCAGAGTGATGACCTTATTCGTAACAGAGATATGCAGAAAATGTTAAAGGGTGTTGCTAAAAACAGCACAAAAGATAAAATCTTTACCTTATCTGATCTTGTCCAGGCTGAGCGGTTGGGTTTACAGCGAAGACAAAACCCTAATAAGCAGCTATTGTTAGAACGCATACTAATTGATTGGTCCGCTTTAGTGAGATCATAGAGAAGGAGTTCTCAAGACCCAATGTCAGTCGTTCCTCGTATTAGTCATGGCATATTGTCACTTAAAATAGAGGCGAAGGAAGATCTCTATAAAGCTTATATGCCTTTTGTAACCAACGGTGGGATTTTTATCCCGACGACTCGTTCCTACCACTTAGGGGAAGAAGTTTTTATGCTTTTAACGCTAATGGATGATCCCGATAAAATACCGGTGACCGGTAAGGTTATCTGGGTAACGCCAAAGGCCGCGCAGGGCGCTAAAAAACCAGGCATTGGTATACAGCTGTCTCCTGAAGATACAACACTGGTCCAAAAAATTGAGACTCATCTGGCCGGCGCTCTTAACTCTGGCCGTCCTACCAACACTCTTTAGTTCTTATATATATATGTTTATTGATTCCCATTGTCATCTCGATAAGTTAGACCTGTCTCCGTACGAAAATAATTTTTCTGCTATGCTCGACGCCGCTTTCCAGAGGGATATTTCCCGATTACTGTGTGTTTGCATAGATCTTGAGAAGTTTGGCGAGATGTATTCGTTAATACAGGATCATCCTAAGGTTTTCGCTTCACTAGGTGTTCATCCGCTGCACGTAGAAAATGAACAAGGCGTTGTCCCAATTGATTACCTGATCGAGAAAGTGAGACAGCATCCAAAAATTATCGCCATCGGTGAAACCGGGCTGGATTACTTTTATCAGACCGACACCAAAGCGGTTCAGCAACAGAGTTTTATTAACCAGTTGCGCGCCGCAGATCAGCTCTCATTACCCGTTATTGTGCATACCCGTGATGCTCGCGAAGATACTCTCTCGCTAATTAAAACCTATGGCGGGGAGTCGGGTGGGGTATTGCATTGTTTTACTGAATCTCAGGCAATGGCTGAAGCCGCAATTGATATGAACTACCTTATCTCTTTTTCAGGCATTGTTACTTTTCGTAATGCTGAAGAGTTGCGCGAGGTGGTTAAAGCTATTCCTTTGGATAAGATATTAATCGAGACGGATGCTCCCTATCTTGCACCTATCCCGTATCGTGGTAAAAAGAATGAGCCGAAATATGTAGTTGAGGTCGCGCAATGTATTGCCGATTTGAAAGGTGTTTCAGTAGAGAAAGTAGCGGAAGCGACGTCTGAAAATTTCTATCGGTTATTTGCTAAAGCGGCTGAGCTGGATGGCATACGCTAATGTGGATGATGCCGCCGGTTGACTATATAGAGCCTTTATTCCGTCCACCGAGTGAGGCTCGATCGCTCATCTTGCAGGTCACAAACGGCTGTAGTTGGAATCGCTGTGTGTACTGCGAAATGTATACGGACGTACAGAAAAAATTCAAACCGAAGCCTGAACAGGAAATACTGTCGGAAATTAAGCGTTGTGGTGATCAATTGCCCGGAACGCGTCGTGTTTTTCTGACGGATGGTGATGCAATGGCATTATCGTTCCGGCGTTTGAAAAGTACTCTGGCCGCTATCAGGCAGTATCTGCCTTTAGTGACGCGTGTGACTGCGTACTGCTTGCCTCGGAACCTGAAAAACAAAACGGTTGAAGAGTTATCTGAATTAAAAACACTCGGGCTGACGATGGTTTATATCGGTGTAGAAACCGGAGATGATGAGTTGCTTGGCCTGATAGATAAAGGTGAGACGTATCAAACCACGCATGATGCCTTAATCAAGCTACATGCCGCTGGCATTAAACGCTCTGTTATGGTCATTAATGGTATTGGCGGACGTAAATTTAGTGATCAACATGCCATCGAAACAGCGCGATTGATGAATGCAACGCAACCTGAATACCTTGCTAGCCTGGTTCTTTTCTTTTCTAACGGAGACCAGCGTTATAAAGAAGCCTTTGATGGGCAATATATAGAAATGAGCGATATTCAGTTGTTTCAGGAAATGCAGCAGTTTATGCAGGCGCTTGATTTACACAAAACAATTTTCAGAAGCGATCATGCTTCTAATGTACTGGTACTAAAAGGGGTGTTAGGTGCTGATAAAGTGCGTTTGCTGGGGCAGTTGCAATCTGCTATAGCAGGTGAATCTTCTGTCTTTTTGCGACATTCAACCGACAGAAATCTCTGATTTTTTGCCCCTTTCGTGTTTTTATTACGTTGCACCTGTTGTTGTGCTTGACGAGTGTGGTATAAATTTTAGAGCTAATCTCAAGCCATTATAAGAACAATTCATACATCAGCAGGAATATAGATATGAGACGTCCCGTTAGAATAGCCGTTACCGGTGCAGCAGGTGCCATCAGTTATAGTCTTTTATTCAAAATAGCGGCTGGCGAAATGATGGGTAAAGATCAGCCTGTGATTCTGCAGCTTATTGAGTTGCCTCATGCAATGGAGTCTTTGCGTGGTGTGGCGATGGAGCTGGAAGACTGTGCTTATCCGCTGTTACATACCATAACGCTGCATGATAACGTCGAAGATGGCTTCAAAAGTGCTCACTATGCACTGTTAGTCGGTGCGCGTCCGCGTGGGCCTGGGATGGAGCGTAGTGACTTGCTTGAAGTCAATGCTGAGATCTTTGCGCGTCAGGGCAGGGCGCTGAATGATTTTGCAAACAGAGATGTTAAGGTATTAGTGACCGGAAATCCTGCGAATACCAATGCATTAATTGCCAGCCGTAATGCGCCTAACCTGAGTCCATCACAATTTACCTGTTTAACGCGACTTGATCATAATCGTGCTAAAGGCATTCTGGCGAGCCATTCAGGAGCTACGGCTCGCGATATTAACGGTATCATCATTTGGGGTAACCATTCTCCGACACAATATCCGGACTTACATCAAGCGACAATATTGGGTGAACCTGCTTTATCGCAAATTGATATGGATTGGTACCGTGATGTTTTTATTCCTCAGGTGCAGCAGCGCGGTGGTGCCATCATTGATGCCCGTGGATTATCCAGTGCGGCCTCTGCGGCTCAGGCTATTGTTAACCAGATGCATGATTGGGTACTAGGCACAGATCCTGGCGAAATTGTCAGCATGGGAATTCTGAGTGATGGTAGTTATGGTATTGAAAAAGGAATATTTTTCTCCTTTCCTGTGCGTTGTAACTATGGCCGCTATCAGATTGTACGGGGTATCGAGATTAATGAGTTCAGTCAGCAACGCCTAAATGACACAGAGCAAGAATTATTAGATGAAAAAGCAGTGATAGAGCATCTGTTGCCAAAAGAGACTGAAGCGTCTCACCTGAACTTGTCCATTTGTTTGCGCTCAGGCGTTACTCTCTATGCAGATGGCACAGGGCCTGAGCAAACCAGTAAATTTATGACAACTAACCGCGTTATGTAGAATTAGCAACCTGTCGAAAACTAAAAAGCCTCTGTTAATTTACAGAGGCTTTTTAGTAGTGCCGGTAGGCTATCGGCAACAGGCTATTTGGTAATTAATGAATATCTTCGTCGCTGGCGGGGGTGATGCTAATCATGATTTTGTTGATATCTAGCAGTATGGTTAGCAGGCTGTTGTAATAACATACGCCCTGAACATAACGCCGGCTCGACTCTTCACCTGTAACACTTGGTGCGCGCTCAATGTCATCTTGTGGAATATTGATCACTTCGTCGACGCTATCGACCACCAGGCCTATCACTTCTTGCTCGTTATAGTCGACCATGATGATACGCGTGTTATCATCAACTTCTACAATCGGCATGCCGAATAGTCGGCGCGTATCAATAACGGTAGCAACATTGCCGCGCAGATTGATAATCCCAAGAATATAATGCTCAGCGCCAGGTACAGGGGTGAGATCGGAAAAACGAAGGACCTCTTTAACTTTCATGACATCGATGCCATAAAGTTCTTTGTTAACTTTAAAAGTAGCCCATTGATGGTAGACCACCTCTACCTGATTCGCTCGTCTGGTACGCTCGCTTTTATCTTTTTTGGTTTGCCGCATGCTTTCAATTGATTTGAGGTGATCTGATTCGGCTTGTAAACTCATGTTGGTCTGTCCACCCTTAATTATCTATTTAACTGTTATATTCATATTCAAAGACTGTTTAATCAACTACTTATTTGGCTCAGTTTGCCTATACGTTCCAGCATAGCCCAGATTTACATAAAATGTATTTTACGCTGCATTTTATTCAACGATAAGGGCATTAATCGGGCTATATAAATAATGACGGGTTTATTTTTCAGGTACTTTTTACAGGCAGTTAGTAGGTTTGGGAAGTCCTGCTAACTTGGCGGCTTGTTTTGCGGGGCTTTGTGGAAACAGCTTCATCAGATAGATACTTTTTCCTTTATCGTCCCCCAGAGTTATGCCCACGGCTTTTACCAAAGGTCGCATGGCGGGTGATAATTCATATTGCCGGTAAAAATCGCGTATGACATGAATGATTTCCCAGTGAGCATCGGTCAACTGAATCTGCTCTTCATTGGACAAGTACTCGGCAACAGCCTCTGACCAATCAGTCAAATCGAGTAGATAACCTTCATCATCCAGTGTCAGATCCTTATCTGCAATAGTTATGTGTCGCATCAGAACCAGCTCACTACTTTTGTGTGTTGGCAAGCCAGGGTAACAAACTGCTGATCATCAATGATGTTGGCATTCGTATAAAGTTTGCCAGATAAGCCGCGTGCATCGACATCAGCACTAAGAAGATAAATATCGATGTCGTACTCTTGTAGTTGTGTCATTACAGAGGGTTGCGCGGCGGCATATGCCGCATTCTCTATCATCAGTAATGCGTCACCAGGTAATAGTGCCGCTAAACAGGACTGCCAGAGCGTGTTATCAGAAGGTGATTTGTTAATAGTGTGTAACGTGCTCATGCTTAAAATCTCAATACCACATCGTGATCACGAATCATTAGGGCGATCTGATTATGATTGACAAATACGCCAGGTAAAATCAGTTGTTCTGCGGTGATGTGTTTTGTTTGGGAGGTGTTGTTTTCGATATAAATTTTATCGATATCATACATCGGTAAAGCGGAGCAGATATTAGCCAGGTTTTTTTGCTCAATCGCCTGAGGTTGTTGTGACTTTAACAGTAAGTAGAGGGCGTCTTGAGTGAATAGCAAAGAGACATCTTGTCCGAATGCGGCGGCTGTCAGGGCTAGATCGAGCGCTTCTTTGGCACGGGTGTCGCCGTAAGGGGCATGTGAGAGTATGAGTAAGATACTTTTTGATTGCATCTCAGGCTCCAAAGGTCACTAAGCGATCAGAAATAATAGCCGCTTCGCTGAGCTGTCCTAATCCTGATAACTCATAAGGTGCATGTGTATTAAACGCCGGTTTTTCATGACGCTGTGCTTCAGCTTGATCAATTACACCGCGTTTTAAGGCAGCAGCAATACATACCACCAAGTCGAGTTGATGCGTTTCGGCTAATGATTTCCACAGTTGGTGAATGTCTTGTTCATCGCGTGGAGGAGCACAAAGTGCAGAGGCGGTATACACGCTTTCACCATAAAAAAATACACGATGAAGGGTATGACCTGCAGCCAGTAGGCTTTTTGCAAAGCGATAAGCGGTGTGGACTGATTGGCTATTATGGGCGGAGCCGTAAATAAGAATAGAAAAGATCATGCAAAAATCCGTACAAAGAAAAACGCCCTGCTATCTTAACAAAGAAAGCAGGGCGTGTGATGCTGCTATTAACTGATTTAGTCGTCGTTGAACACGCCGACTAAGACCAACAGATGAATAAACAGGTTATAAATGTTCAGGTAAAGGCTGGTGGTTGCCATGACGTAATTGGTGTATGTGCCATTAATAATATTGCTAGTGTCATACAGGATAAAACCTGCCATCAGCAGCACGACCAATGAGGATAAGGCTAGATGGAAACCGCCAACATTGATACCGAACATAGGTAGGATGAACATGGCTACCATAGCAATGAGAGCAATCATGATGCCAGCAGACAGGAATCCACCCATGAAGCTGAAATCTTTACGGCTGGTCAGTACATAAGCAGAAAGGCCGACAAATGTCAGTGCTGTCATACCCATTGCCGTCATTACAATTTCTGCACCGTTAGGTAAGCCCAGATATTGATTCAGAATCGGACCTAAGCTGAAACCCAGTAGGCCGGTAAAGCCAAATACCATGGGCAGAGCTGCAGCCGTGTTCTGTTTTTTGTTAAGGATGAATAGCAAAACAAAGCTGGCAATAACGCTTCCCAGATAAACAATAAACGGAGGGTTCATCGCCATGGAAATACCGGCAGTTACTGCGCTAAAGACCAAAGTCATCGACAATAACATGTAAGTATTACGAATTACCTTATTGGTTTGCAGAACAGATTGTTCGGAATGTTTGCCAATCGAATGTGCGTTACTCATGTATTCCCCGGAAATTAGTAATTTAAGCTAATTGCTATAATGGCTGTTTCTATAGCCATTTCAAGTCTTATGACACTATTCTGCGATAAAGATTCCACGTAAAATAAGAATTCAACTGTTTTTGTCTGGAATTATTAATAGCCTTATGCCTTATCTGGATATCCTTTATCAGGACGAAGACCTGATAGCCGTACATAAACCGGCAGGGTTGTTGGTCCACCCTAGCTGGATAGCACCAAAAATGACGCCTAACCTGGTGTATTCACTGAAAACCTATTTTCGTGGGGCTCCTGTGCATACGATACACCGCCTCGACAGAGCAACCTCTGGTGTGATCGTCTTTGCGAAAAATAAACATACAGCGCAGCAGATGAATGCACAATTTGCAGAGCGTAAGGTTAAAAAAACCTACCTTTGTGTGACGCGTGGATATACGCCTGAAGAGGGTGTTATTGATTACGCGTTAAAGCCTATTTTTGATAAAATGGCCGACCCTTTCTCTGATCCGGATAAACCCCCCAAAGAAGCGGTATCAGCTTACCGTCGGCTGGGCACTGTTGAATTACCTATCGAGATAGGGAAGTATCCTTGTGCTCGCTACTCTCTGGTGGAAGTAAAGCCGACGACCGGCAGAAAGCATCAAATCCGACGTCACATGAAACATATTTTGCATCCTTTGATAGGCGATACAAACTATGGTGAAGGACGGCATAATCGACTTTTTCGCGAGCACCTGGATACACGCCGGATGTTGTTAATGGCAACTGAGCTTACATTTGAGCACCCTGGTACAGGTGAGGTGTTAACGATTAAGGCACCCGTTACGCATAAAGTAGCGACGCTATTCGACCGGTTAGGTTGGCAAGGGCTTTATCCTGCTTTTGTTCCCAAAAGTCAGGAGGCGGTGTTAGAAGCTCTGGCAGGGGAGGTGGAGCAGATGGATGGCGAAAATAGCGAAGAATGAGACGCTAAGGGCTAACGTATCGCCTCAAGTCATTACACAGCATATTGCTTAACAGAGTACGATCCCTTTGTCTGATTGAAGTTAATGTCGTCTACACTCATATTCAGTTTGTTCCCGTGGTTAAATTGCGTATCCTGTAGGGAATATATCGATATACAGTCAACCTATCTTACTAAAGGACAGTTCGGTTCAATGATTAAGCAGCGGTCACTCAACGATCTTATAAAAAGTAACAAAAAAATTAAAGTCGGCATTATTGGCGCGATGGATCAAGAAATAGAGATTCTCTGTAACAGCCTTGATGATCGTGAAAAGCATGTGGTAGCAGGCTATGATTTTTATACTGGCTCCATTTCCGGTATTGAGGTTGTTTTATTAAAATCAGGCATTGGGAAAGTCAATGCGGCGGTAAGTACCACGCTGTTATTACATACGTTCAATCCAGACTGCATTATAAACACAGGTTCTGCTGGTGGTTTTGATCCCTCACTTAATGTGGGTGATGTTGTGATCTCATCTGAAGTCCGCCACCATGATGTTGATGTCACTATCTTTGGTTACGAGCCAGGGCAAGTGCCGGGGTTACCTGCTGCATTTGAACCGGATGTGACGCTGGCTAAAATGGCTGAGCAGAGTATTGGCCGACTTAAAGGTATGCGCACCGTTCATGGCCTGATAGCTACGGGTGATAGTTTCATGAATGATCCTGTGCGTGTTGAGTATGCCCGTACACGTTTTCCCTCGATGAAAGCAATTGAGATGGAAGCTGCAGCGATAGCTCAGACATGCCATCAGTTTGGCACACCTTTTATTGTTATCCGGGCGCTTTCTGACATTGCCGGAAAAGAATCGCATCTGTCATTTGATGAGTTTCTTGAAACAGCGGCGCTTCACTCCGCTCAAATGGTGTTAGAAATCGTGCGCTCATTGGCTAAGCTGTGATTTTTTTTTGTAATATCTGATCTTTTCCAGACTAAGAGTATATCTATGATTAAGTCGTTCCATCCCCCGCAAAGAATCCTGATGGGCCCGGGGCCCTCAGATGTAAGTCCTCGTGTACTTGAGGCGATGGCACGCCCTACTATTGGTCATCTGGACCCTGCCTTTGTGCAGATGATGGATGAATTGAAGGTTATGCTTAAAGCGGCTTTCAAAACAGAAAATGAACTAACAATGCCAGTTTCTGCGCCAGGCTCTGCCGGAATGGAAGCGTGTTTCGTTAACTTAGTAGAGCCGGGCGAAAAGGTGATTGTTTGCCAGAATGGCGTATTCGGTGGCCGCATGAAAGAAAATGTGGAACGCTTTGGTGGTGAGGTCGTGCTGGTTTCTGATGACTGGGGAACCCCTGTCAGTCTGGATAAGGTAAGAGCTGCTTTTGAAGCACATCCCGATGCTAAAATACTGGCTTTCGTGCATGCGGAAACCTCCACTGGCGTACGTTCTGATGCGCAGGCGCTGTGTAAGTTAGCGCAGGAGTATGGCGCATTGAGTATCGTCGACGCCGTAACATCGTTGGGCGGTATTGAATTGAAAGTCGATGAGTGGGGCATTGATGCGATCTATTCAGGCACGCAAAAATGCTTGTCATGCCCGCCGGGTATTTCCCCTGTAAGCTTTGGTCCGAAAGCGGTCGCTAAAGTGCAGGCGCGGGAGTCAAAAGTATCCAGTTGGTTTCTTGATAAGAAGCTGGTCATGGGATATTGGAGCGGCGAAGGTAAGCGTGCTTATCATCATACCGCGCCCGTTAATTCGCTTTATGCGCTGCATGAGTCATTAGTGATGTTGCGGGAAGAAGGGCTCGAAAATGCTCATGTCCGTCACGACCATCATCATCAGGCGCTTAAAGCCGGTTTGGAAGCCATGGGGATTCATTTTCTGGTGGAAGAAGCCTACCGTTTGCCGCAGCTCAACACTGTTATTATTCCGGAAGGCGTCGATGAAGCGGCCGTACGTGCTGCCTTGCTGAATAACTATGGACTTGAAATCGGTGCTGGTTTGGGTTCGTTGGCGGGTAAAGTCTGGCGTATTGGCTTGATGGGAGCGGCGTGTAACCGTCGTAACGTGACGCTTTGTTTGTCTGCACTGGAAAGCACTTTGGTACAGATGGGCGCACCAGTGAATGCAGGTAAGGCTCTCGCTGCTGCTGAAACTTTTTATCAGGGCTGATATCGCTCTATAAAATATTTTTAAAAGACAGGTATAAGTATGCTTATTCCTGTCTTTTTTCACATAACTAAATGGCTGTTTATCGAGCTAATTCTGTTTCTATTAGCTCGATCTGAGCAGAGGCCATCCATTCGCGGCCTCCTAAAAAGGTCATCACGCTACGGCCTTCTTTGTTGAGTAGAAAGCTCATCGGTAAGCCTCGGATGCCGAGCGTGGTAAATGATGCGCCGTGTTTATCTAAGAGAATGGGAAAGGTGAGTTCTTGATCCATTTGCAGCAGAAATGCTTCGATAGTTTCGACATCTTCACCTGCGTTAATGGCAACTACCTCAAAATTCTGATCCGCATATTTTTGTCTCAGTAATTCCATTGATGGCATCTCTTTAACACAAGGCGGGCACCATGTTGCCCAGAAATTGAGCAAAACTACTTTGCCTCGATGTTCCGTCATATTGACTTCGCGACCCTCTAGATCTGGGAATGCGATATCGTTAAACATCATGCTGTCATCGGCAAATGAGTAGCTGGATATCAGTAATAACAGGCTGGCAAAAAAACGACGCATAATCATGACGTATCTCCAATACAAAACAACAGCACAGACAATAGATCCGGCGCAGCGGCAAATGGTTCAATTTGTTGGGTATCTTATAAAGTTGTAGTATGGCATAAATACGCTTAACAGCAGGCGACTTGTTAAATATGAATTAAGGAAAAAAAATGAAATTAGCATTTATCGGCTTGGGAACGATGGGTTTTCCAATGGCGGGGCACTTACAAAAAAGTGGCCATGATGTGACTGTATATAACCGTACATCGGCGAAAGCGGATAAGTGGGTTGACACCTATGGTGGAGCAATGGCGGCTACTCCGGCGCTGGCGGCTAGCGGCGCGGAGATCGTTTTTACCTGTGTAGGTAACGATAATGATTTGCGTGAAGTGACCACCGGAGCAGACGGTGTTTTAGGGGTCATGGTATCAGGAAGCGTGCTGGTCGATCATACGACGGCGTCGGCAGAGGTTGCGCGCGAGTTGAGCCAAATAGCGGTTAGTCAAGGTGTTGGTTTTCTTGATGCGCCGGTTTCAGGTGGGCAGGCCGGTGCAGAAAATGGTGTTTTGAGCGTGATGGTCGGTGGTGATCAGGCCTCATACGACTTAGCTGAGCCAGTGATGAAAGCGTATGGTAAGTCGATCCGTCTGCTTGGCGACGCCGGTTGCGGCCAACTGGCAAAAATGGTGAATCAGATCTGTATCGCAGGTTTAGTACAGGGGTTGTCAGAGGCAGTCCATTTCGCTAAACAGGCGAATTTGGATGCAGCGCAGGTGTTTGATGTGATTCAGCATGGCGCAGCGGGTTCGTGGCAGATGATAAATCGCCATCAAAACATGATTGATGGCGTGTTTGATTACGGTTTTGCTGTTGACTGGATGCGCAAAGATCTGGGTATTACCCTGGACGAAGCACGTCGCAATGGTGCGCAATTACCCGTTACTGCGCTGGTTGATCAGTTTTATGCAGACGTTCAAAGTATAGGAGGAGGGCGTTGGGATACTTCAAGTTTAGTAAAACGTTTTGATACAGATCAATAAATAGTTATAATAAGGTCATAACTTAATTCATTATTAGACTAAAGGTATGACCCTATGTTTGGCGTTGATAAATACAATTTAATTTCTTTTGTACCGAGCGTAGCCGTTATAGGGGTTTCCATTGTGCTGGTTTTTGTCGGTATTGGCGTATTGAAAAAAATGATGGCGCAGGATGCAGCAAAAGCAGCGGCACGTGACGCTGAATAATTAATAGTAAGGCAGTTACAATACGCCGCCTGTAAATGACTCGGTGTAACTGCCTTATTTTTTAACGTTTTGCTGTACCTGTTTTGGTTTGGTCTCTGGCCAGTTATTTCTCACGATAAATCCTCTGCTCACTTCTTGCCATTCTTCTTGAAATTCTTTATGCCCTTTTTTTTGAGATGCTAGCCATTCCTCGTTTTTCTTAATGATAACCACCATCTTAGGTTCGTCATCCATTAGCACGTGTTCAATCAGAGTTTGATAGTTCAAAGGCTGTAACGTCTCGTAGTGACTAATGCCTCCCATCCAGTGCCAGCGAGGTAAAATAAAAAATGAGTACTGTGATTTTATTTCAGGTGACAGCAGATGGATTTGGTTCTGAAATAGCCACCAGCCGCGATGATGCTGTGGGTTAACGCATAGAAAAGGTACGTCGAGAGAAGTCCAGTTTTGATAGGGATAAAATAGCATGCCCGTTAACAGTAATTCATGTTTAACGGGTGGTTTTACACCGAGTTCATTTAGCGTATTGAGCGTTTCAGGTAATAAGCTTAACGGAAGCTGGTGTTGCAACAGTCGTTGCCATTTTATATCAAGCCGGTCGCGTCCGCCGGGTCCGATAAAGCACTCAAGCCCGCTGAATGGCGGGTGTAAAAGATAAAATTTGATGGCAAGTTCAAGATGGACATTATCTCCAGCGGCGTTTTGGTAAAGGCAGTCAAGCTCGCCAATCACTCTTCTGTTATATTTGATGATAAGATTTCTATACAGCAATTGGGAGCGCGTACTGTGTTTGAACAGCAGTTCGATACAGTCTTCAAATTGCAAACCTAAGCGATACGCGGGTGGTGCAGGGTAGTTCATCAGTGCAGGAGGGAAATCTTGCTCGCCAATAAGGTGTTCGGCTGCTGTAAATTGCTCAATAGTGGCAGGGGTGTTCATCAGGGCTTTAGTATTTAAAAACCATTGAAGATCTTTTTCAATATCAATAACTAACCTGTCTTTCATGGGTAGCGTGTCCAATATTAATGTTTCACATCCGAAGGAATCTCCCCTAAAGTATATTACTATGGATGCGGTATCAGGAACGTGATAATTAATAGCTGAAAATGGGTAAATAGATGAGCGAAACAACCAATACTGATCAGCGTGCGCAACAACGTTTTCCGCTGTTATCTGACAGTAACATTAACACTGTGATGATGAATGGTGCACAGATTGCGTTGTGTAAGTTAAAACGTGCCCGGTCCTTTAATGCGCGGTTATATTTTTATGCCGAAATCGGCGTGTTTCTTGAAGTGTCATTGTCGCGTGGTGCCGGTATTTCTGATGATACGCGTCAGCGCCTGGAAGCGATTCATCGAGAAGCGACACATGTGCACATGGACGCCAACAAAGCATCAAGGGCTGCTGAATAATCACTATGTTCGATAGTAAGGCTTTTTTAGCGCGTTTAACGCAGCGGCCAGGTGTTTACCAGATGCAGGATGCGGCGGGCGAGCTGCTCTATATTGGTAAAGCGAAAAACCTGAAAAAACGTGTCAGTAGTTATTTTCGAGCAACGGGCCTAACGGTAAAAACTCAAGCGTTGGTCAGCCATATCGCAGATATTGATGTCACGGTCACTAATAGTGAGACCGAGGCTTTATTGCTTGAGCAAAATCTGATTAAAGAGTATCGGCCTCCCTATAATATTTTGCTCAGAGACGATAAAAGCTATCCTTATATCTTTATTTCTGAAAAAGAAGATTATCCGGTATTAACGTTTCATCGTGGTACTAAACGAAAAAAAGGGCGTTACTTTGGCCCTTTTCCTAGCCGTGCGGCGGTAAACGATAGCTTAAATATTCTGCAGAAAATCTTTAGAATCCGGTCATGTGATAACGCGTTTTTCCGGAACCGCTCACGTCCTTGTTTGCAATATCAAATTAAGCGCTGTAGCGCACCGTGTGTAGAGGCCGTATCGGCTGAAGCGTATGCTGAAGATATACGGCATGCCTCAATGTTTCTCGAAGGTAAAAGTCGCACTATCATGAAGGAGTTGGCGACACAGATGGAAGCCGCTGCCGCAAGTCTGGACTTCGAGCGCGCTGTTATTTATAGGGATCAGATCAGCAGCTTACAGCTTATTCAAGAGCAACAGTACGTTTTTGGCGACAGCGGCGACGCCGATGTAATGGGCTGCGCGATGCAGCCCGGAGGCGTATGCGTACATGTGCTGTTTGTGCGGGGTGGACGTATTGTTGGCAGTAAGGCGCTGCATCCAAAAGTGTCTGTTGAAGACAGCGAGTCAACGGTGTTATCTGCCTTTATAGCGCAATGGTACATTGGTAATACGCGTGAAATACCAGACCAGGTTATTTGCAGCCACGACTTAGAAGATCAGGATTGCCTTGAAGAAGCATTGAGTGAGCGGCGAGGTAAAAAAATCCATCTGAGCTCGCGTGTTAAGGCGGAGCGGGCGGGGTGGCAAAAGTTGGCGTTGACTAATGCAGAGCAGCATCTCTCCAGTCATTTGGCGAGTAAACAAAACATCTATAAGCGCTTTCTGTCATTGCAGGAAGTATTTGGTTTGGATGAAGTGCCGAAGCGATTGGAATGTTTTGATATTTCGCATACATCCGGTGAAGCAACCGTGGCTTCCTGTGTCGTGTTTGATCGAAATGGTCCACTCAAAAAAGATTATCGTACTTTTAATATCGAAGGTATTACCGGGGGCGATGATTATGCCGCGATGCATCAGGCGTTGATGCGCCGTTATACCCGTATAAAAAAAGGGGAAGGTGTTTTACCTGATATACTGCTGATCGATGGTGGGAAAGGGCAGGTAACGCAGGCCGTAAAAGTGCTTGAAGAGCTGCAAATCACCGAAGTTCAGATTATTGGCGTGGCGAAAGGGGCAAGCCGGAAAGCGGGCTTTGAAACCCTGATCATGGCAGAAAATAATGAAGAAGTAGTGTTGGCATCTGATTCAGCGGCGCTTCATCTGATTCAGCATATACGAGATGAAGCTCACCGGTTTGCCATTACCGGGCATCGTGCGAGACGCGGTAAAGCCAGGAACCAATCCAAGCTGGAGGGTATTTCCGGTGTGGGACCTAAAAGAAGGCGCGAATTATTAAAGCATTTTGGCGGAATACCGGCAATTGAGCGCGCTAGTGTTGAAGAAATTGCAAAAGTCACTACCATAAGCCCAGCGCTAGCAGATGAGATCTATGCAGCGCTGCATCCAGAAGTCTGATCCCGGAGTTTCCAGCAGATATGCTGTTATCGATGAATGTACCAAACTTACTCACATTACTACGTATTGGCCTGATACCTGTATTAGTGGGTTTATATTATTTGCCCTATAGCTGGTCGCCGATAGCAGCGGGTGCTGTGTTTGCTGTAGCGGCCGCCACTGACTGGCTAGATGGCTATTTAGCGCGACGCTGGAACCAGGCGTCAGCGTTGGGTGCGTTCCTCGATCCCGTCGCCGATAAGCTCATGGTATGTGTCGCGCTGGTGTTGCTTGCCGAGACGTTCGCCGAGCCTTGGATGACTATTCCTGCGATGATTATCGTAGGCCGGGAAATCGTGATTTCGGCATTACGTGAATGGATGGCAGAGCTGGGTAAACGGGCTAGCGTTGCTGTTTCCTACGTAGGGAAGGTCAAAACAGTCTTGCAGATGGTATCCATTTTCATATTGATATCTTTCGATCCGTACTCTGTTCAGTCATGGATTGGGGTAGGGGCGTTGTATGCTGCCGCTATACTCACATTGTGGTCAATGATCGTTTACATCAAGGCGGCATGGCCGGATCTTACAGAAGATCTGTAAGTGGTTAATCTTTAAGCAAAAATAAATTCAATACAAGGTTGACACCGACGCAGATCTCTCTATAATACGCCTCATTGTTGCACAGGGCGGGAATAGCTCAGTTGGTAGAGCACGACCTTGCCAAGGTCGGGGTCGCGAGTTCGAATCTCGTTTCCCGCTCCATTTTATGCAATGATTAGGCGCGGTGGCAGAGTGGTCATGCAGCGGACTGCAACTCCGTTAACGCCGGTTCGATTCCGACCCGCGCCTCCATTATTAAAGCACTGCGCTTTTAATAATGAGCTGTCCAGCCCGGATGGTGAAATTGGTAGACACACAAGACTTAAAATCTTGCGCTTGAAAGAGCGTGCCGGTTCAATTCCGGCTCCGGGCACCAATTCAAAAATACTGAACCCTTGCGGCGCTAAGCTTCAAGGGTTTTTTATTGTCCGACTTAAATTCTATATTAATTACTTACTCTTTCTTCTCTATCTACAATATTTCTGCTTAAGCAATCTGAATAATCACCTGTAGAAACAAACAATAACCCGCTGCATTTATCTTGTTTATTTTGCTCGCCTAATAAAACTTAATACTTTTCTGTAAATACTGTAAATACTGTAAATACTGTAAATACTGTAAATACTGTAAATACTGTAAATACTGTAAATACTGTAAATACTGTAAATACTGTAAATACTGTAAATACTGTAAATACTGTAAATACTGTAAATACTGTAAATACTGTAAATACTGTAAATACTGTAAATACTGTAAATACTGTAAATACTGTAAATACTGTAAATACTGTAAATACTGTAAATACTGTAAATACTGTAAATACTGTAAATACTGTAAATACTGTAAATACTGTAAATACTGTAAATACTGTAAATACTGTAAATACTGTAAATACTGTAAATACTGTAAATACTGTAAATACTGTAAATACTGTAAATACTGTAAATACTGTAAATACTGTAAATACTGTAAATACTGTAAATACTGTAAATACTGTAAATACTGTAAATACTGTAAATACTGTAAATACTGTAAATACTGTAAATACTGTAAATACTGTAAATACTGTAAATACTGTAAATACTGTAAATACTGTAAATACTGTAAATACTGTAAATACTGTAAATACTGTAAATACTGTAAATACTGTAAATACTGTAAATACTGTAAATATGTAAATTCGCGGCGTTTTGGGCACGGATTAGCGCATCTTTTGTCACTCAAAAATCCACTATTACACTAGTTAATTGAAATTATTCTCGGTGCTTTTGCGCTGTAATTAAGTTATGTATGTTCGGCACAATATTCCTTCTTACTAGGCAGTGACAAAAGTAGATACTGCGGTTAGTATTGATGCGCGTAACGTACATCGCGTTACTCTTAGCTAATACTGTCGTGATGACAGCATAGGAGTCTAAATGTCTTTTTTCATTCTCGATCATAATGATCAGCCCACCACTCAGTATACTTTCTCTACTATTCGAACCCGACCAAAATTTTCAAAGTATTTAGTAGTTGATTTGAGTTGTTCTTCGCCTGCCGTAACTGGCCTCCACAGCATTTTTAGTAATGCGCAGCGGCAGCTACGTAGGATGTCTGGTGAGGGCAAAAGGGCGCTCATTTTAAGATATGAATAGCGCCAAGAGTAAACTTACTTTATTAGAGGAATCATTTTGTGATTCCTCTTTTTAAAAATTCGTATAAATAATTTCCTTCACTGCGACTGCTTTTGCTCCTCCTCCTGCTGTGTATTTGTGATCTACTTCTTTTAGGTTTAATCCGTTAAAAATCGCCCGTACATCGGGATGGTTGTTGATGCTGATTATCATGTTTCCTTGTATCGATTTGGCTAATTCTGCCATGGCTTGGTATTCCTCGAAGGGGAACGTGACGCCGTAGCCTTCGGTTTGCCAGTAGGGTGGATCACAGTAGAAAAGGGTGTGAGGTCGGTAGTACTTTTTGATGACGGCTTTCCAGTCGAGGCTTTCTATGGTGGCTCCTGCTAAGCGGTAGTGAGCGTCGGCTAAGTCTTGCTCCATCGTGAAGATGTTGAAGCGTGGACGATGGGTGGTGCAGGTACCGAAGGTTTGACCCGCGACCTTTCCTCCGAAGGCTAATTTTTGCAGGTAGAGGAAACGGGCTGCACGTTGTATGTCGGTTAGCGTTTCAACGGGTGTGGCTTGTAACCACTCCCAGTTCTGTCGGCTGCAGAGTGTCCATTTCAGTTGTTTATAGAGCTCTTCCAGATGATGTTTTACTACCCGATACAGGTTCACTATATCGCCGTTGATATCGTTTAGGATCTCAGCTTTAGACGGCTCTTTCATAAAGAAGAGAGCGGCCGTTCCGGCGAACGGTTCAACGTAATATTGGTGATTTGGGAACAACGGTAGGATATGTTTAGCCAGGCGGCGCTTGCCGCCTATCCAGGGAGTTAGAGGTTTTGCCATGGTGTACTCCATCTTTTGTGATGGGGCTCATGGCCCTCTGGATGTGCCGGCAACGTGGGCACTTGATTTCGATTTCAGAGAAAATAGCTTTTGCTAATAATTTCGAGCATTTAGTACAGCGTATTTCGTTTAGCATATGTGAACCTACCGTTAGATTTGATAGGCTACCTCCGCCATGGCGTCGTGGTGAGGGAGCCTTAGCTGGTTCACAGTGTTCGTAGCACTGTGGATTGGGGTTCGATCAACTCTCGAAAGGAGATCGAGCCGCTTCCTCTTGTCTTTTTTACTTGCCTTCAGTGACTTTCATATTGTTTGTGCTGCCGCTATCTAAGATATTGATCATCAGCGCGGTTCACTTAATTAAATTCGGCAAAATCTATTTAATCAGTTGCGCGCACATAGACTTACAGGAAGGGGTTCAGTTGTTTATATTAAGGGCTATCAATGGACTGTGATCAATATCAAATTTCTAGAGAGGGCGAATGGACCAACTAGATGCAGTATGCCCAATTTTTTGTGAAAGAGAAGATGAAAGGCTCTTTCAGGTAGGGTCTGGTGTTCTGATTGAATTTCGAGGGTGTTTTTTTCTTCTCACAGCCGCTCATGTGATTGATGAACTAAAAGATGCAGACCTTTTAGTGCCTCATGCCAATAATGTTATTAAGTCTATTGAAGGTGCTTATTCTTACATAAGCCCTTCTGTAAACAGAGCTGAAGACTTTCTTGATTACGGCTATTTTAAACTGGATACCAAGTTTATATCCGGCTTGAAAGAGCACTTTTATTTTGTCAAAGAGCATGATTTAGGTGTAGAGAAAAGCTATGCGAGAAGAGAGCTATTTTCATTCGTAGGTTTCCCGCATCGAAAGTCAAACACCTCAGGAGAACAGGTTTCAACTGATTGTTTTTCATATGGAACATATCACGCAGAACTATCTGAATATAAACTCTTAGAGTTTGAGCAAGATGCCAATATCGTGACTAAATTCAATAGAAAAAATTCGTTTAACCTAAAGTCGGGAAGAGTCGAACTTCCCGTTCTACCACATGGAATAAGTGGCGGAGGGGTATTTATATGGCCCAAAAACATATTAGAAACCCCACCAAAGAATAGAAAGCTTGTAGGTATAGGGCATACTTGGAATGCAAAAGGCTATTTTATAGCTACAAGAATAGAAATATTTCTAGAAGCAATCTTAAGAAACAACCCATCACTAAGATACTTAAATTTAACAAGCAAAAACGCTCGGATGTAACAAAGCTAAATCGATGCGGGAAGTATGACTCCCCCTAAACATCCACCTCCACCTCCACCACCTTAGATTTGGCATCCGCCTAACCACTTCGCCATCGCTAACTAGCACTCGATGCCAAGCAGTCACAATTTCGCCGTTTATCACGCCGGTATTACCGGCGAAGGTTGTGCCGGCGGCTGGGCCGCTGTTGACCTCCTCGCCGAAGCCCACAAAGCCTTTTTTGTTATTTTTTCACAAAATAAATCGATATTCTAAGTTGAGCTGTGATTTGAATGACTATGTGCTCATGAATGAACTGGATGATACTGGAAAGCTCCAATTCCAAATCACTATTCGTCATTAAGCGCATCAGAAACAGCATAGATATCAGTTTTATAAAGGTACTTACACGGTTCATAGCTAACTCCCAATAGGTGGTTATATCTAATGGGTAGGTTAATTATGGTTATGCTTGCTGAGTCTAAAAACTCTGTTATAAACTACGTTATTTGAACCCTAAAAATCCACCTCAACCACTGTTAGATTTGGCATCTGTCTAACCACTTCTCCATCCCTTACTAACGCTCGATTTCCAGCGCTCACGCTTTCGCCTTTTACCACGACGGTATTACCAGCAAGGGTTGTGCCGGTGCTGGTACCGTCGCCGTTGTTGGTGGTGATTATCAGCTCGTTGCTGGCGCTGCCGATGGGGCTTTGAAGCGTGAGAATACGTTCATTCGTAGTGCCTCAGTATGCTTAGGTTTTGGTACACCACTGCGCCCATTTTGCTAATGGCGATGCTGTTGGCGGTGGCGACGCCTTTCCAACTGGAGCCGTCTTGGGCGAGTATCTTAATTAGTTCGCCAATATCCACAAAGCCTTCGTTTGGATCGTAGAATATTCGCCCGCTGAACACTTCTTTATGGCCTGATTTGGATAGCTCGATGCGGCCCCGCTCTGTATTGGCGATGGCGTCTGTCAGTAGGTTATCCACTATGTCGGGTAACAGGCTGTCGCCGGCGGTGCCCAGCTGCCTCACTTTAGCGAGTGCGCCATATTCTTGGCCTGCCACGTATACGCCGTTATATTTGATCTGTGGCTGGTACTCTTCCGACATCTCACTAAACAGTGCGCGCGGGATGGTACGGTCTTCTGTAGCAGCGTCCCAGTTCCAGGAAGAATGAGTAAAGCGCGGTTTAACGGTTAGCTCTTTGTTAGCAGGGTGTGGCTGGATCACGGCCCCGATCGCGTTGGTCAGGCTGAGTATAGAGGCAATCGGTGACTGGCTGCTGTAGCTGAAGACGTTGGCCGGTATCGACCAGTCGGGTGCGCTCCAGTTGAGTGTAAACCCTGTACCAAATAATTCGCTGGTTGCCAGCTGTGCGGCGGTAGAGCCGCTGGTTTCGGTGTGGCTCTTTTGTACGCTGTAGGGTGATGAGAGCAGCTTGGTTTTGCTGTAGGCCAGCACTGTCCATATCTTGTTGGCAAAGCGCTCTGTCTCGCTGATTTTTGAGACAAAGAACTCCCATACGTCGCCGTTAATCGTGAGGCGCACTTCTTTCATTGCACCTCATCGTGTTGATATTGATAAGCGCCTCGCTATTGTTGATGACAATAGTTAAACCGGGCAAGCGTGTGTCGCTTATGTTGGGCACCTAAGTTTCACTTACTGATCTGTCGCAGTATTAATGCAGGTTTTATATTCTATTTTGATGATGGGGTTTTTTAAGTTTGTACTTTAATTTACAGTGAATTTTAAACATGTGTTTTTGGTATCCCAAAGAGACCTCTAGTCTATTTGAAAAGGACGTTCAATATGACCGTTAAATTCCCCACCGCTTACACTATTCTTTTTTTGTTGATTGCTTTGGTTGCTGCTGGCACTTGGGTTGTTCCGGCGGGAAAATACGACCGTGTTGAAAATGTGGCGTTAGGAAAGGAAGTGCCTGTACCTGGCACTTACCAGCAAGTTGATGCGGATCCTCAAGGTGTTGTTGATGTTTTCCTTGCGCCTATTGCCGGGTTTTATGATCCAGACACTTACCAGGCAGCTGCTATTGATGTGGCTTTGTTTGTCTTAATTATAGGTGGGTTTTTAGGGGTCGTGACCAAAACGGGTGCGATTGATGCCGGTATTTCGCGCGCGATGGTGGATCTTAAAGGTCATGAAAAATGGATGATTCCGATTCTTATGGCATTGTTTGCGGCTGGCGGTAGCACGTATGGCATGGCTGAAGAGTCGCTGGCTTTTTATGCATTACTTATTCCTGTGATGATTGCGGCGGGTTATGACTCCGTTGTTGCGGTGGCCATCATTCTTCTGGGAGCGGGAATAGGTTGTCTGGGTTCAACGATTAATCCTTTTGCAACGGTTATCGCTGCGAATGCGGCAGATATTCCTTTTACGCAAGGTATCGGTCTCAGATTTTTTATCTTGGTTAGTGGTTGGTTCGCTTGTGTCATCTATGTGATGCGCTATGCCGCTAAAGTCAAAAAAGATCCTACTTTATCCATCGTTGCTGATCGTCGAGTTGAAATTGAGGCGCAGTTTCGTAAAGAGCCGAGTGATGATGGACAATCTCTTCTGACGCTTTCTCAGAAGGTTGTATTGGTTATTTTTGCCTCAACCTTTGCGGTCATGATTTGGGGCGTTTCGAGTCAAGGATGGTGGATGGCGAAGATGGGGGCGCTGTTTATTGTTGCTTCCATTTTGATTGGTTTTGTTACCCGAATGGGTGAGCAAAATTTCACGGAAGTCTTTATCAATGGAGCCCGTGATTTATTAGGGGTGGCCATTATTATTGGTATTGCGCGAGGCATTGTTGTCGTGATGGATGCAGGTCACATGACCGATACGATTTTGCATCTGGGTGAGCAAACGCTTAGTGGTTTATCTGACGTCGTCTTTATCAATGTTATGTTTGGTATTGAAGTACTCATGTCGTTTTTTGTTCCTTCATCCTCAGGGCTGGCGGTATTAACTATGCCGATTATGGCGCCATTAGCTGATTTTTCCGGTGTGGGTCGAGAATTGGTGGTGACAGCTTATCAGTCCGCTAATGGTTTGGTTAATTTATTTAATCCAACTTTTGCTGTTGTTATGGGAGCTTTGGCTATCGGTAAAGTACCTTATGAAAGATGGTTACGCTTTCTTTGGCCACTATTATTAATTCTTACCCTAATTATTATGGGTTCCCTCAGTATTATGGCTTTAAGCGCGTAAGCAATGAATTATTCGTACTTTTCTTAATTGCATTTTAGCTTTGTAATTAGGTTTTTCACGCAATTTAAAAGGACAATAAAATGCTTGAATTTGGCGTTCACTCTGAAATTGGCAAACTGCATAAAGTCATTGTATGTCAGCCGGGACTTGCGCATTCTCGACTTACACCGGGTAATGCGGCTGAATTATTATACGACGATGTGTTATGGGTGCAGCAGGCACGTACTGACCACATGGACTTCCGTATGAAGATGGAAAGTCGTGGCACAGAGGTACTCGAATTTGGCCAGTTATTAAAAGAAACGATACAAGATGACAAGGCCAGGGCTTGGATTCTTGACCGTCGTATTGACGAGGATCAGGTAGGCGTTGGCATGTTAAACGAGCTGCGCAGTTGGCTCGATGGTATGTCGGCCGAGCAGCTAGCCATTTATCTGGTGGGGGGGATTTCAGTTCACGATCTGCCTTTTAAACCGCATGGTATGTTTGGTAATTATTTGGGGGCAGATGGATTTGTTATTCCTCCGTTACCGAATACTCAGTTTACACGTGATAACAGCAGTTGGATTTATAACGGTGTCACGGTTAATCCAATGTATTGGCCGGCACGTCGTCCTGAAACCTTATTAATCACCGCTATTTATCAATTTCATCCCGCGTTTGCTCCAGCGTTTAATAAGGGTGATTTTAAAATTTGGTGGGGGAATCCAGATAAAAATCACGGCCCAGCGACTGCTGAAGGTGGTGATGTTATGCCGATCGGTAATGGCTGTGTATTGATCGGTATGGGCGAGCGCACTTCGCCTCAAGCGGTTGGGCAAATCGCCCAAAGACTTTTCAATCAGGGCGCTGCGACACGAGTGATTGCTTGTCAGATGCCACGCTCTCGTTCGGCTATGCATTTAGATACGGTGTTTAGTCATATTGATCGGGATGTAGCCACCGCATTTGTTGATGTTTGCGATCAAATTCAATGTTATAGCTTGCGCCCTAGTGACAATACTGAGCATGTGGATTTTCGCAAAGAAGATAAACATTTGTTCGCTCTTGTGGCGGAGTGTTTAGGCATTAATAAGCTGCGCATTGTGCAAACCGGAGGTGATAGTTATCAAAAAGAACGTGAGCAGTGGGATGACGGTAACAACGTAATTACATTGGAACCGGGTGTTGTCGTTGCCTACGATCGTAATACTTATACCAATACTTTATTGCGCAAGGCTGGAATAGAAGTGATCACTATTAGCGGTGCTGAATTAGGACGCGGTCGTGGCGGCGGTCATTGTATGACGTGTCCTGTTTGGCGTGATCCGGTTGAATATTAAAAACGCATTATGCGTCTCTTTTACTATTTAATTCATACCGTTTGATGCTGTCATTCCAATATAAGTCATTGGCTAAATTCAGGGTGTTTTAATTTAGTCATTTTGCATTCAAGGTATATAAGGAGCATTAAAAATGTCGTTTAATTTACGCAATAAAAATTTTCTTAAACTCTTAGATTTTAGTCAGCGAGATGTTAAATTTTTACTCGATTTATCACGAGATCTTAAGCGTGCAAAATACACCGGTATGGAGCAGCAGAGACTCAAAGGTAAAAATATTTGCCTTATTTTTGAAAAGTCTTCGACTCGAACTCTCTGTGCATTTGAAGTGGCCTCCTTCGACCAAGGTGCGCAAATTACTTATTTAGGACCTTCTGGTTCGCAAATAGGTAAGAAAGAATCAATGAAAGATACCGCTCGTGTACTGGGGCGTATGTTCGATGCGATTGAATATCGTGGCTTTGGACAGGGTGTTGTTGAAGAGCTTGCTAAGTTCGCAGGTGTGCCCGTTTACAATGGTTTAACCGAAGAATTTCACCCGACCCAAATGCTGGCAGATTTATTAACGATGCGCGAGCACAGTGACAAACCTTTGTCTGATATCAGTTATGCCTATGTGGGTGATGCCCATTCCAATATGGGGCATTCACTGATGATTGCAGGCTGTTTAATGGGGATGGATGTGCGGATTGCAGCCCCTAAATCGTTATGGCCAAGTGATGAGTTTTTAAAACCTGCACGCGAGTTTGAAAAACTTTATGGGGGTAAGCTAACGATTACGGAAGATCCAAAAGAAGCAGTGAAAGGGTGTGATTTTATCCATACCGACGTCTGGGTATCTATGGGCGAGCCTGATGATGTATGGGAAGAAAGAATTAAATTGTTAACACCTTACCGTGTTGATAGTGAGTTGATGCAAGCGACGGGTATTAGTACTACTAAATTTATGCATTGTTTACCTGCCTTTCATAATCGCGACACCTTGGTGGGTGAAGATATTTATCAAAAATTTGGTATTACTGAAATGGAAGTTACCGATGAAGTCTTTGAATCGGTCGCGGGTATTCAGTTTGAGCAGGCAGAGAATCGCTTGCACACTATTAAGGCTATGCTAGTGGCGACGCTGGGTAATTAAGGAGCAACTTATGCGAATCGTAGTTGCTCTGGGTGGTAACGCTTTACTTCGACGTGGCCAACCATTAACAGCACAAGCGCAGCGCGAGAATATTAAAACCGCTGCGCATGCATTGGCAAAAATCGCCATCAATAACGAGTTGATTATTACTCATGGTAATGGCCCTCAAGTCGGCTTGCTTGCCTTGCAAGGCAATGCTTATAAGCCGGATGAATTGTATCCTCTGGATGTGCTAGGTGCAGAAACAGAGGGCATGATTGGTTATATGATAGAACAGGAAATGGGCAACTTAGTACCTGATGAACGGCCATTAGCAACCTTGCTGACGATGGTGGAGGTAGATTCAAACGATCCTGCTTTTGGCAATCCAGCGAAGTTTATTGGCCCGGTTTATGATGAAGCCGAAGCTCAGAAAATGGCCCGAGATAATCATTGGTCGATTAAGCCTGACGGAAAAAAATGGCGTCGTGTGGTTCCTTCTCCTTTGCCTAAACGCATTATTGAAATTAATCCAATTCGCTGGTTGTTGGAAAAAAATACCATTGTGATTGCCAGCGGCGGTGGAGGCATTCCGACAATGTATGATGCAGACCATAATCTGCAGGGTGTCGAGGCGGTGATTGATAAAGATCTGTCGAGTGAGTTACTGGCACGTGAGTTGGGCGCTGACTTATATATTATGGCTACCGATACGCCGGCTGTGTATCTTGATTGGGAGACGCCCGGGCAGCGAGGGATTAAAAGTGTAAATCCCGCTGACTTAGCTAACCACTCATTTGCAGCTGGTTCCATGGGGCCAAAGGTAAGTGCTGCCCGCCAATTTGCAGAAATGACAGGTAAAGTAGCGGCTATTGGAGCCTTGGCTGATTTAGAAAACATAGTGGCAGGTACTGCGGGTACTTTAGTGAGTAAGCAGGTTGTGGAAATGGAATGCTATTGATTTGATGCCGGCTCTTGGTACCACATTCCAAAAGATTAAACCCTCGTAGCTACTGGCTTCGAGGTTTTTTTTCGTCTTTTTTATTGTTGTCATGGTTGTTTGATAGCCCACTCCATAGCATAAGTAACCCCGTTACAAAGAGCTTACTTGCAGAGACATATCTTATGTTATTTGAAACCCATTTTATTGGTCTTAATTATGTTGCAGTATTTGGCTTATTCTATGTCGTTGGCTCACTCGACGGGTAACCGTGTGTTGCGTGAAACATTGTCTGTGTGGGATAAGTACGACCTTCCTCAAGGCGTACCCCTTATTTTCATGAATACTTTCTTAGTGGCGGTGGACGTGATCAATGAGACGCTGCATGAAGGGCAAAAAGGGGAGCCGGGTAAGGTATTCGAGCATATATTTTCATGCTTGCTGTCGGGGCGGGTATATTGCGACGATGACAATCGTCGATCTTCAATTATTCATTTAGGTAAAAAAGAGTGACGTTAGTGCATTGGCTAAAGGAGGGAGGGCATTGCTCTTGTTTGTTATGCAGTTGTAGGCAAGGCAGCACGTGAACAAAATCGAAGAATAACGGTCTGTATTGTGGCGCTTGATACGTTGCTGGTATGGGTATTTGTGCAAGCTGTAGCACCGGAGGAGTGTGGTCAAAGTTTCACGCCGAGGCAGTATCGGGGCGGTAATTAATAAGTCTGTTGTTTTAATCCATTATTTATCAAATTTAATGATTAAATCTTTATATCCTATGCGGGTTTCGTTTCCTGTGATGATGTGAATTTGATAATATGCCGCGTAAATGGGTCGTTTCATGTTTGTTTGCGTAGTTTTCGGGCAATAATGGGATGGCGGTAAGGATGGCGGCAGTAGAGTTGTGTGTCGGTTTTTTCATTGTAGGTTAGGGTTGCTGAATGACAGACGTTTGTTTTCAGATGAAAGGTACAGCAGTAACAGCAGTTGTAATGGATCTTTATAATTATTCTTCAGGTGTTTTTTATGAGCAGCTGAAACAAAAAATTGATACAGCTCCACATTTTTTTAACGCTTCTCCTCTTGTTCTTAACTTATCATCTTATGATGGTCTGTTGCAGTCTGAACATTTGTCTCAGGTTGTGGCTTCTTGTCGCGAGTTGGGTTTGCAGCCTATGGCCTGCAAAGCGGCGCCTGAGCATTTGCTTGGGGCCATTAAAAAGCTGGGTATGGCTTGTTTGCCGGCATCTAATGCGCGGACAACAAAAATAGAAGCTGAGCCGGTTGCTCAGGTAGAGTCTCCACGGGCGACTAAAATCATCACAAGACCTATCCGTTCAGGCCAGCAAGTTTACGCCGAAGGTTCTGATTTGATTTTAATGGCCGCCGTCAGTGAGGGTGCTGAAGTGCTGGCTGATGGTCATATTCATGTCTATGGTCCGCTTCGTGGCCGTGCATTGGCCGGTGTTAAGGGTGATACAGACGCGCGTATTTTCTGTCGTCAGATGGAAGCTGAGTTAGTGTCTATCGCTGGATATTTTATATTAAACGATAAGCTGCGTGAGCAGTGCTGGAAGCAGCCGGCACAAGTATATTTAGAAGGCGAATCCATTCAGGTGGCAGCTCTTTAGGCGTATTGCTGTTACGTGGGTTTGATCAAACAGATGATGAGGAATTCAAGTGGCTAAGATTATTGTAGTGACGTCCGGTAAAGGTGGCGTAGGTAAAACAACGACGAGTGCTGCCATCGGCACAGGGTTGGCATTGCGTGGTTTTAAAACCGTAGTGATCGACTTTGACGTGGGTTTACGGAACCTGGATTTGATTATGGGGTGTGAGCGCCGCGTGGTTTATGACTTCGTTAACGTAATTAATAAAGAAGCTAATTTAAATCAGGCGCTGATTAAAGATAAGCGTACGCCAGGTCTGTATATTCTGCCCGCATCACAAACGCGTGATAAAGATGCGTTGACGATGGAAGGTGTCCAGACGGTCTTAGATAACCTGGCTAAGGATTTTGAATACATTATCTGTGATTCGCCGGCCGGTATCGAGCAAGGCGCGCAGATGGCGCTGTATTTTGCCGATGAAGCGATTGTTGTAACCAACCCTGAAGTCTCTTCAGTGCGTGACTCTGATCGTATTTTGGGCATCCTGCAAAGCAAGTCATTGAAAGCTGAGCAGGGCGGAACGGTTAAAGAGCATTTATTACTGACGCGTTATAACCCTGAGCGCGTAGCGGCGGCTGAGATGCTTAGCGTTGCTGACGTGGAAGATATTCTGGCGGTTCCTTTGTTGGGCGTTATTCCTGAGTCAGATGCCGTGCTTAAGGCTTCTAACCAGGGTGCTCCGGTTATTTTAGACCATGAATCTGAAGCGGGGCAGGCTTATCTTGATGCTGTATCGCGTTTGTTGGGTGAAGAAGTTGAACACCGTTTTCTTGAAGTCCAGAAAAAAGGATTTTTGAAGCGACTGCTTGGAGGTAAGAAGTGAGTATTTTTAACTACTTTCTAAAAAAAGAGAAAAAGAGCACGGCGTCTGTCGCCAAAGAACGGTTGCAAATTATTGTTGCTCATGAACGGAATAAAAGGCACCAGCCAGATTATTTCCCGAAAATGCAGCAGGAAATTATTGCTGTTATTCGTAAGTATGTGAATATCGATGATGATCAGGTTTCTGTGCAATTAGATAACAATGATGATTGTTCTGTGTTGGAGTTAAATATCACATTACCCGATAGATCCGCTGACTAGGTTGTTTTAGTTCTAGCGCTTTGTCGCTTTAGCATGACTTCACCTTCCAGCAAAATTTGGTAGGTGGGGTTATGTGTTATTAGGTCTATGTTAGATTTTCGTTAGATGTGGTTTTTATAGAGTTGGAGATGTGTGTGACTCAGTTTCGTCCTTGTATCGATCTGCATCAGGGTCAGGTTAAGCAAATAGTGGGCGGTAGCCTGAATGATCACGGTGCCACTACTAACTTTGTCAGTGCTTATGATGCTGCTTATTATGCGCGTTTGTATCATAAGCATAATCTGACCGGCGGGCACGTTATCGCTCTTGGTCCTGGCAATAAAGAGCAGGCGTTGCAGGCGTTGCAGGCGTGGCCGGATGGAATGCAGTTTGGCGGGGGGGTGAATCGAGAGAATGCGGCCGAGTTTTTGCGGGCAGGTGCCTCGCATGTGATTGTGACTTCTTATCTGTTTGAAAACGGACGTTTCTCCTGGGAGCGTTTGGAACAAATAAAAGCCGAAACCGGTACGCAGCGACTGGTACTTGATCTGAGTTGTCGGCGCACTGCTTCTGGCTGGAATATCGCAACGGATCGTTGGCAGACAGTAACTGAAACGGTGATCAATTTGCCGACGTTACGTGAGCTTGAGCAGCATTGTGCGGAGTTTTTGATTCACGCGGCAGATGTTGAAGGGTTGCAGGCGGGCATTGATCAGGATTTAGTGGCATTGTTAGGTGAAATATCAACGATTCCTGTTACCTATGCGGGTGGTGCACGTTCGCTGGAGGACTTGCAGCAAGTTAGTCAGTTGTCGGCAGGTAAGGTTGATTTAACGATTGGCAGTGCGTTGGATATTTTTGGTGGTAACGGTGTGACGCTGGATGCTTGTATTGAATGGAACGGACAAAACCTGTAGTGCTGGCTTCATTCTCAGTTCGGCTCTTTACTTGAATCTTTATGTAACTCCTTGTTAGTTGTTACACTCGTTGGTTTTTCTGCAGAACGCGGTAAATTTTCCGGCTGGTTTTAGCCAGCTTGTTGATATCTCCCAATCCTGGTTTTTCGCCTTGCTGGAGACGTTGCTCCCACTCTCCTACTTCCATGTCCAGAAAGTCGATCAGCTTTTTCGAGCAGCCAGTGCAGATGCCAGAGCATAGCTCGCTCATAGGTAGCTCGAAAGGAATGGTGAAACGGACTTCATCAATCAGTTTTTGCATGGCGGTTGTGGTGTCTGGCTTCATGCTGTGCTCTTTGATTGGATTTTCCTGTGCAATGAAGGCTATTTTAAAGGATGTGGTTCGTTCGACATTGATATAAAGCAGTTTTCTATAATTAATCAGTACTGTCAGGGTGAGTCATTAATTAGACTTGGCTATTGAGAGTTCGACTTAGTATTGTTAATTGTGCTTACTATTCCTAATAGGAATCAAAACTATAAAAAATATGAATTTGTATAATTTCTAACGCTCAATTACGATGGCGACATAATAACGCGCACGTCAACAAACAGCGTGCGCCCCGTGTTCCCATGACTGTTTCTTTGTTATGCGGGACGCCAATAAAGCCGGATAGAGGAGATTGTTCTGATGGCGGGTAAAACATTGTACGACAAATTATGGGATCAGCATCTTGTTCGCCAGAACGATGATGGTAGTGCATTAATTTACATTGATCGCCAGATTTTGCATGAAGTGACTTCTCCGCAGGCTTTTGAAGGTCTGCGTCTGGCGAACCGTAAACCCTGGCGCATTGATGCCAACCTGGCAACACCCGACCACAACGTACCAACGACAGAGCGTTCTGGTGGTGTTGAGCTGATTGTTGATCCGGTTTCTCGTATTCAGGTGAAAACACTGGACGATAATTGTGATGCCTTCGGTATCGTAGAATTTAAAATGAACGATACACGTCAAGGTATCGTGCATGTGGTTGGGCCTGAACAAGGGATGACGTTGCCGGGTTCTACGGTGGTGTGTGGTGATTCTCATACCTCTACGCACGGTGCATTTGGTGCATTGGCGCATGGTATCGGGACATCAGAAGTTGAGCATGTATTGGCAACTCAGTGCCTTATCGCTAAGAAAATGGACAATATGCTGGTGCGTGTTGATGGGCAGCTGGGTGTTGGTGTTACGGCTAAAGATGTCGTATTGCACATTATTGGTGTGATTGGTACAGCGGGCGGTAACGGTAGTGCGATAGAGTTTGGTGGTGAGGCGATTCGTAGTATTTCTATGGAAGGCCGCATGACTATTTGTAATATGGCGATCGAGGCCGGTGCCCGTGTCGGAATTGTGGCGGTTGATCAGACGACAATTGATTACTTTAAAGGTCGTCCTTTCTCGCCAACGGAATCGCAGTGGGATGCGGCCGCGGCTGCCTGGAAAGAGCTGGTATCTGACGACGACGCCGAATTTAATACAGTCGTTGTGATTAATGCCGCTGATATTATTCCTCAGGTAACCTGGGGCACATCGCCCGAAATGGTAGTGGATGTGACAGCCACGGTGCCTAATCCTGATAAAGAGTCAGACCCGACTAAAGCCGATGGGATTCGTCGTGCGCTGAAGTATATGGGGCTGACGGCGGATCAAAAAATCACGGATATCCAATTAGATCGTGTGTTTATTGGCTCGTGTACTAACTCACGTATTGAAGACTTACGTGCGGCAGCGGCGGTGGTTAAAGGGCGTAAAGTCGCTTCTACTATCAAGCAGGCGCTGGTGGTGCCAGGTTCTGGCTTGGTGAAAGCGCAGGCTGAAAAAGAAGGCTTGGATAAAATCTTCATTGAAGCTGGTTTGGAATGGCGTGAACCGGGTTGCTCTATGTGCCTTGCTATGAATCCGGACAAACTGGGTAATGGCGAACATTGCGCATCAACCAGTAACCGTAATTTTGAAGGTCGTCAGGGCTTTGGTGGACGCACGCATTTGGTGAGTCCTGCCATGGCTGCAGCGGCGGCTGTTACCGGTCACTTTATTGATGTTCGTGAGCTGATGGGTTACTAAGCACGCGCGCCAGATAGGAGAAGAACATAATGAAACAATTTACATTGATGACTGGTATGGCGGCACCGCTGGATCGTGCCAATGTTGATACGGATATGATTATTCCTAAGCAGTTCCTTAAATCGATTAAACGTTCTGGTTTCGGACCAAATTTGTTCGATGAGCTGCGTTATATGGATGAGGGTCAGCCAGACCAGGATTGTAGCGGTCGACCACTGAATCCTGATTTCGTATTGAATCAGGCGCGTTATCAAGGGGCGAGCGTGTTGCTGGCGCGTGAGAACTTTGGTTGTGGTTCTAGCCGTGAGCATGCGCCGTGGGCGTTAGATGATTTCGGTATTCGCTGTGTTATCGCGCCGAGTTTTGCTGATATTTTCTACAACAACTGTTTTAAAAATGGTCTGTTGCCGATTATTTTATCGGATACTCAGGTTGATCAGTTATTTGAAGAAGTGGCGGCGACAGTAGGCTATCAACTGATGGTTGATTTGGAAAAACAAGTTGTGGTCACGCCATCAGGTATTGAGATGGAATTTAGAGTGGACAGCTTTCGTAAACATTGCCTGTTACATGGTTTGGATGATATCGGTTTGACGCTTGGATTTGCCGATGATATCGCGGCTTACGAGCTGCGCCGTCGTCAGGAAGCTCCATGGTTGTTTGATGCCATCAAGTAATAGCGCTATCTGGTAGCGGCAAGTAACAGCGATAAGTAACAGTAAGATAAAGGGTTTTGAAAATGAGTAAAAATGTACTGATTCTGCCTGGTGATGGTATTGGTCCGGAGATCGTTACAGAAGCAAAACGTGTTCTGGATCTGGTAAACGAACAGTGTTCATTAGGGCTGGAGTTTACAACAGCGCTTATCGGTGGCTCTGCGATAGATGCTGAGGGTGTGCCATTGCCCGCCTCTACGCTGGATGCCGCAAAAGCAGCCGATGCGATTCTGTTGGGTGCTGTCGGTGGCCCTCAATGGGATACTAATCCTGATTTTCAGATTCGTCCGGAAAAGGGGTTGTTGGGGATTCGTTCTAATTTGGGTTTATTCGGTAATTTGCGTCCTGCGATTTTATATCCGCAGTTAGCGCATGCCTCTTCCCTTAAGCCTGAAATAGTATCGGGTTTGGACATTCTGATCGTACGTGAATTAACGGGCGGCATTTATTTTGGCCAGCCGCGCGGTATTCGGGTGAAAGAAGGCGGTATTCGCGAAGGCTATAATACCTATGTGTATGACGAGAATGAGATTCGTCGTATCGGTCGTGTCGCTTTTGAAGCGGCACGTCAGCGCGGTAAAAAGTTGTGTTCTGTCGATAAAGCGAATGTGTTGGAAGTGACCGTTCTGTGGCGCGAAATTATGGAAGAGTTGTCAGCAGAGTACTCGGATGTTGAGCTGAGCCATATGTACGTAGATAATGCAGCTATGCAGTTGGTACGCGCACCTAAGCAGTTCGATGTAATAGTTACGGGTAATATGTTTGGTGATATTTTGTCTGATGCTGCTGCCATGCTGACAGGTTCTATTGGTATGTTGCCATCGGCCTCTCTTGACGTAAATGGTAAGGGTATGTATGAGCCGTGTCATGGCTCTGCGCCTGATATTGCCGGGCAAGGTAAAGCTAACCCATTGGCAACGATTCTTTCAGCCGCTATGATGTTACGCTACTCGCTGGACGCTGGCGAAGTGGCAGACAAGATTGAAGCAGCGGTAAGTCAGGTATTGGATCAGAACCTGCGTACGGCAGATATCATGTCAGAAGGGATGGTGTTGGTCAGTACATCGCAAATGGGTGATGCTGTTGTGGCAGCACTGAAAGGCTAGTTTTACGTCAGCGAATGAAGTGTAGGTAATGTACAATTATTCGTCGTCTTTGGATGCCGGCTTTTGTTTCTATTCGCTCTGTATATATTTATTCTTTATATTTTTAAATTGGGGATACCAATGAAACGTGTAGGTTTTGTCGGTTGGCGCGGAATGGTTGGTTCTGTGCTGATGCAACGCATGATGGAAGAGCGTGATTTCGATCATATCGAAGAGCCCGTTTTCTTTACCACTTCTCAGGTTGGCGAAGCGGGTCCGGATATAGGTAAGGCTATTCCAGCACTGAAAGACGCGATGGATATTGACGCGCTGAAGGCGATGGACGCAATTATTTCCTGTCAGGGCGGGGACTACACGAAAGCAGTATTCTCCAGGTTGCGTGAGTCTGGTTGGAAAGGCTACTGGATTGATGCGGCGTCTACATTGCGTATGGACGATGACAGTATTATTGTTTTAGATCCGGTGAATCGTCGTGTTATTGATAAAGGCTTAGCGGCTGGAGTAAAAAACTTTATTGGCGGCAACTGTACGGTTTCTCTGATGTTAATGGGGCTGGGCGGTTTATTTAAGTCGGGTCAAATTGAATGGCTAACGTCGATGACGTATCAAGCGGCTTCGGGTAGCGGCGCACGTCACATGCGTGAGCTGATTAGCCAGATGGGTGTGATTCATAACTCAGTCGAGGGCTTGCTTGATGTAAACGGTGCTATTCTGGATATTGACAAGCGTGTGGCTGAAACCATCCGTGGTTCTGATATGCCGGTTGATAATTTTGGCGTTCCGTTGGCGGGTAGCTTGATTCCCTGGATCGACGTTGCGCTGGAAAATGGCCAGAGCAAAGAAGAGTGGAAAGGGTTCGTTGAAACTAATAAAATTCTCGGTCGCTCTGAGAATCCTATTTCAATTGACGGGACCTGTGTCCGTATCGGCGCAATGCGCTGCCATAGTCAGGCGTTTACTATTAAATTGAAACAGAATATCCCGCTGGATGAGATCGAAGCAATGATCGCAGAAGCGAATGATTGGGTTAAAGTGGTTCCTAATTCGCGTGATATTACGGTAGCTGAGCTGACGCCGGCGAAAGTTACAGGTACTCTGAGTGTTCCTGTGGGTCGTCTGCGCAAAATGCAGATGGGTGGTCAGTATTTAAATGCTTTCAGTGTGGGTGATCAGCTACTATGGGGCGCGGCAGAGCCGTTGCGTCGTATGCTACGGATCCTGTTAGAAGAAGCCTGATAGTGTACTAGTAACTATATTTATAATAGCCCGACATTGTTCGGGCTGTTTTTTTTTGAGGGTATGATGGATAGAGTTTTCAATATTGCTGTTGTGGGTGCGACCGGATTAGTCGGTGAAAATATCCTGAGTATTCTTGAGGAGCGAAAATTTCCTGTTAATGATTTGTTTTTGTTAGCCAGTGATCGTAGTGCCGGAACAAAAGTTTCATTTCAGGGCCATACGGTTAAAGTGCAGGATATTGTCGATTTTGACTTTACTCAGGTTCAAATCGCTTTGTTTGCCGCAGGAGAAGAGGTCGCAGCTAACTATGCACCGATTGCTGCTGATTCGGGCTGCATCGTGATTGATAGTAGTGCATGCTTCAGAAATGATCCTGATGTTCCGCTCGTTATTCCTGATGTTAATGCCTACCGTATTGCTGATTTTTCTATCCGTAATATTATTAGCTGCCCTAGCAGTTCAGCGGCTCAGATGCTAATGGCCTTAGCGCCGATTCATCGTGCGGTCGGTATTGATTTGATCAATATTTCGACCTACGAGGCGGTTTCGGGCTCAGGTAGAAAAGGGGTGAAGGAGCTGGCACAGCAAACCGCGCAACTCTTAAATGCCCGTGAAATTGAATCCCGTGTTTATGATAAGCAGATTGCATTTAATGTTATTCCGTATGTCGGCAGTTTTCTGGAAAACGGCTATACTCATGAAGAGATGGGGTTAGTGTGGGAAACGCAGAAAGTTCTGGATGATACTTCAGTACGGGTCAATCCTACTTGTGTCAGAGTGCCGGTTTTTTTCGGTCATAGTGCGTCTGTTTACATAGAAACGCTTGCTTATATCAGTGCAGAAGAAGTGATTGATATTCTCGAGACCACTGAGGGCGTTGAAGTTCTAAGCAGTGTTGCTGATATGAGTTTTGCTACACCCGTTTCCGATGCTGCAGGCAGCGATGCTATTTATGTGAGCCGCATTCGTGAAGATTTAAATGGTCGTCAGGGTATTAGTTTATGGATAACGGCCGATAACGTCCGTAAAGGTTCTGCTCTCAATGCAGTTCAGGTAGCTGAGTTGTTGATTAACGAATACCTATAAGTTGTCTGATTTGCAAAATGAGCGGAGAAATTAAGAATAATTGAGCAAATAACGCCCTTATTTGCTCAGTTTCTTGACCGATTGATACTTTTTAACAATACTTTAAGCATCTATCGGATCGGCAACTTGCTGATTATGCAAGTAATAATCAGCAAGTAACTTAAGGAATATAAAATGCTGCGCAAACTTGCTTTGAGTCTGGCTGTTGCAGGTGCACTTGTATCTACACAGGTTAACGCGTTAGGGCTGGGTGATATTCGCATCAAGTCAGCTTTAAATGAGCCTTTGAACGCAGAGATTCAGTTGAATCAGGTGCGTGATTTGAGTCCTCTACAGATTCGCCCAAAAATGGCGGGTCAGGATGAATTTGCATTAGCCGGATTAAGCCAGCAGCGGATGTTATCTGACATTCGCTTTCAGGTTAAAGTGAGCCCCAACGGTACGGGTGTCATTCTGTTAACCTCGAAAGAACCCGTAAAAGAACCCTTTATAAACTTTCTGGTAGAAGTCAGCTGGCCAAGTGGCCGTCTGGTACGCGAATATACACTCCTTCTTGATCCTCCTGTATTTGATCCTGCGCCCACTCAAAGATTTGTTGAGCCTGCAACGACTCCTATTGATCCTCGCCCGAGCATTCAATCAGGTTCGTCAGCCAATACTGCAAATGCAACATCAAACATTCGCACGCGCATGGATAAAAAAACACAGGTTTATGTTGATGTTAAAGATACTCTCTGGGGGTTGGCGCTTAAGCATCGTGTCGCACCGGGCATCTCTTCTTATCAGATGATGGTGGCGTTACTTAAAAAAAATCCACAGGCCTTTTCTGGTGGAAACATCAATAATTTGAAAGCGGGAGTGATGCTTAATCTTCCGACTGAAGCAGAGGCCCGCGCAGTCTCATCACAAGATGCGGCAGCAGACGTTCATAGGCAAACAGCGTTATGGAAACAGGGAAAAACTTCAGTCCCTGAAAAAGCGCCCATTGATGGCTCGAAAAAAACTCTGAAGAGTGAAACCGTTGAAACAGCAGAGTCTGATGATGCTGACAAGGGACAGTTGCAATTAGTGACACCCTCTGAATCTATTAATAAAGATAACGCAGCAATTAATGATCAGAGTGAGCAGTCGGAAAACCCGGAGAAGCAGCAGTTAGTCGAAAAAAATGAATTGCTGGAAAATCAACTGGCAGTTTCTCTTGAAACGCTTGATCGTTTAGAGCGCGATAATATTGATCTTAATGATAAGTTAGATTCAATACAGCAACAGTTGGACTCGTTGCTGCGACTGATTGAGTTAAAAGATCAGCAATTAGCTGTGCTACAAAATGAAGTTAATAAACCAGCCCCGTTGCCTGTTGAGCCTCCCGTCCCAGAAAAAAGTTTGTTGGATAAGCTTCTGCAGGCACCAGAATATCTGGCGGGTATTGGCGCGGGTTTGATAGCTGTATTGGTCGGGCTGTGGTTAATACTGCGCCGTAAGAAAAAAGCGGAAGATGCTGTTGAAGCGGAAGAATTACCGAGTGCGGTTACGCTGGATGATGATAAAGACAGTCCGGTTGCTGAAATAGAGGACGTATCCAGCGATTCGGCAGATGTTACCGCCGAAGATCTAGCTGAAGAGGGTCTTGAAAGTATTGATGATAATGATTTCGATGCGCTTGATGATTTAGATGATCTTAATCTGGATATGGATCTGGACTTGGATGAATCATTTGATAATGACCTGGATGACTTGGCGCTAGATGATATTGATGATTCTGAGCCTAAAGCTCCAGAAGCCGAGCCGGTAGATGATCTGGATGAAGATGATCTGCTTGGCTCTATTCTGGACGATGAGGATGAGCTTGTTGATGATGATGAGTTTGACCTGGGATTAGATGAGCTGGACGACTTTAAAGATGAACCAGTAAGCAGCGCAGAAGATAAGCAACAGACGACGATGCCGGATTTAGACGCCGATGAGCTTGATGTCGATTCGATGACAGATAGTGCGTTAGCTATGGATACTACGGATACTGCGCTGGACGAATTGCTGGCGGCTGATAGTGATGAGCTGGATGCGCTTGAGTTATCTCAGCAAAAGAATGCGGGTTCAGACATGGGTATGCTTGAGCCTATGGCCGACATAGCGGAGACAGAGGATACTCTGGAATCATTAGGGCTTAATGATCTGTCTGAGGAGTCTGTAGCAGCAGGTGATGACGATATCGAGATGAGCCGACTTGATGCTGGCATTGATGATCTTGATTTTGAACTGGATGATCTGGATTTTGAAGAGGCTACGCCTTCAGAGCCTACCCCTGAAAAAAATTCGTTAGATAATGATGATGACCTGGACTTTGAAGCTGATTTAATGGCAGATCTTGACTCCATTTTGGATGAAGAGTCAGATGTTGCGTCAGAATCTGATGTTGCTTCTTCGGCGAGTGATGTTCCTGCTGAGGTCGACGAAAGTTTTGGTGCAGTCGGTTTGGACGACAGCTTAGAAGTCGATGACTTAGAAGCGGATGGTTTAGAAGAGGATGTTTTAAAAACAGATAGTTCCGAGATAGCAGATGTAGGTGATTTGGAAGAGTTGGAGGATTTAAGTGATCTGAAAAATCGTCTTGCCTCTGACAGTTCGAGTGATCTAAATATTCCTGATGATTTTGAAGATGCATTTGATCTGGATCTGACTGATGAAATGGAGGGTGAAGACTCTGCTGTTCTGGATGATGTCTCCATGGCTGCTGCGCTGGATCCTGAAGTGACTGAATTGTTATCTGATCCTGTTGAATTGGATCAGGAAGTCCTACCGTCTGAGCATGAAGAAGCAACGATGGATTTGGCAGGTTTCGATCTTGATGGTCTGGATCTGGATGATGAAAAAGACACGCCATTACCTAAAACACCTTCAAGTGAAGAGACCACAAAAGAGTTAACCGCAAATATTCAAAACGATCTTGGTACTGAATTAGATGATGAGTTAGAAGCGCTTCTTAGTAGTACCGATAACGATATCGCTTTAGAAGAATCTTCGTCTGAAGAAGAGCCAACACTTGATTCATTAGGCTTTTTGGATGGTGCTGACGAAGTTGAGACTAAGCTTGATTTAGCGCGAGCTTACATTGATATGGACGATGTTGATGGCGCCATAGATATTTTGGACGAAATTGCTAAGGAAGGTAACGATGCTCAGAAAGCTGAAGCACAAGAGTTGCTGGAGGGATTGCAGGCTTGACGATAGAAAATATTCAATTAGGCTCTATTCAATTAGAGAATACACAAGGAGCGACTTCGGTCGCTCCTTATCGTTATGCGCTCTGTGTTGAATACGCAGGCGCTCGTTACAATGGCTGGCAAATTCAAAAGAATGATGAAGTTCCAACGATCCAGGGTCATGTTCAAAAAGCACTTTCTGTCGTGGCTAATGAGCCGGTATCGGTTGTTTGTGCAGGGCGAACCGATGCAGGCGTTAATGGGACTTATCAAATCATTCATTTCGACACTACTGCAAAGCGGGAGGGTCGGGCGTGGGTTTTAGGCGCCAATACCAATCTTCCCGATGATATCGCACTGCGATGGGCTGTGCCGGTCGATAACAGTTTTCATGCGAGATTCAGTGCGCGAGAGCGTCGTTATCGTTACCTGATATACAGCCACCCGATAAAGCCCGCGCTTTTATCGAAAGGTATTACCTGGACCTATAAAACCTTAGATATTGAACGTATGCGTGCCGCCGGCGATCATTTGGTCGGTATTCATGATTTTTCTTCCTATCGTGCTGTCGCCTGCCAGGCAAAAAGTCCGGTTAGGGATATCAAAGCATTAAATGTGTACCAGTCGGGGGAGTTGATTGTTATTGATGTTCAGGCCAATGCTTTTTTGCAGCATATGGTTAGGAATATTGCCGGGGTCTTGATGACGGTTGGGGCGGGTGAGGCTGAACCTATGTGGGCAAAAGAGGTGCTGGAAGCAAAAAATCGTTGTGCGGGAGGCATTACGGCACCCTCATCGGGCCTCTATTTTGTCGATGTGAAATATCCGGAGGTTTATCCACTACCCAAATCTAAACTCGGACCTTACTTCCTTAATATTACTGGCTAACGTTGTGGCGCGAGTTCTGTTAGAATTCTGTCTTTGCCTAATCATATATAGACTTAATCATGGCAGTACGCGTAAAAATTTGCGGGATAACGCGCGTTGAAGATGCGCAGATAGCCGTAGCGGCAGGAGCTCACTCGCTTGGTTTCGTTTTTTATGAGCCAAGCCCGCGTTATATCGATCCTTGTGTGGCCGCTGAAATTATCTCTGCTATCCCGCCCTTTGTCACCACGACAGCTCTTTTTGTGGACGCAGACCCTACCTATGTCAGAGAAGTTATTACGCTGACAAAAATTGATCTGCTGCAGTTTCATGGTGAAGAGCCCCCTGTGTATTGCGAACAGTTTGATCGTCCTTATATTAAAGCGCTGCGAATGAAGCCGGGTATTGATCTGATTCAACAAGCAAAATACTACGCTGCTGCGCGGGCAATACTGCTGGATGCTTATAAACCAGGCATCCCAGGCGGTACCGGAGAATCTTTCGAGTGGAGTATGATTCCTGACTCGCTGCGACCCCATATTATTTTGGCCGGCGGCTTAACGCCGGGCAATGTCGCGCAAGCGATACAAAAAGTGATGCCTTATGCTGTTGATATCAGCGGAGGGGTGGAAGCATCCCGGGGTATTAAAGATATCCATAAAATTAAATGTTTTTTTGAAGAGGTGGCACGTGCCAACAACAACTGATCTGGCTGCTCTCATGCAGCTGCCTGATGAGCGAGGGCACTTTGGTCCTTACGGTGGTCGTTTTGTATCTGAAACGTTGATGGGAGCCCTTCAGGATCTGGAAAGGGTCTATGAGCAGCTTTCAAAAGATGCAGCGTTTCAGAAGGAGTTCGATCGTGATCTGGCTCACTATGTAGGTCGTCCATCGCCGCTCTATTTTGCCGAACGCCTGACAAAACAGGTCGGCGGAGCAAAAATTTACCTTAAACGTGAAGATCTTAATCACACCGGCGCGCATAAAATCAACAATACGATTGGCCAGGCTTTACTGGCTAAGTTTATGGGTAAACCTCGTATTATTGCTGAAACTGGTGCAGGGCAGCATGGAGTTGCTTCGGCTACCGTCGCAGCACGTTTGGGTCTTGAGTGTAAAGTTTATATGGGGGTTGATGATGTACAGCGTCAATCACTCAATGTTTACCGTATGAAGCTATTAGGTGCTGAAGTTGTCGCGGTTAAATCGGGCACCCGGACATTAAAAGATGCCATGAACGAAGCGATGCGGGATTGGGTGACCAATGTCGATAATACATTTTACATTATCGGTACCGCTGCGGGTCCACACCCTTATCCTAAACTGGTGCGGGATTTCCAGTGTGTAATCGGCCGTGAAGCACGTCAGCAGTGCTTTGAGCATGAAGGTCGGTTGCCTGATGTTCTGATTGCCTGTGTGGGCGGAGGCTCTAACGCTATTGGTCTTTTTCACCCGTTTATTGAAGATGCCAATGTCCGTATGATCGGCGTTGAAGCAGGTGGTTATGGTATTGAAACCGGGCAGCATGCCGCACCTTTATGTGCAGGGCGTCCGGGCGTGTTACACGGTAACCGAAGCTATTTGATGTCAGACGATGCCGGCCAGATTATGGGCACGCATTCAGTATCGGCTGGCCTTGATTATCCGGGTGTAGGTCCTGAACATGCCTGGTTGAAAGATTCAGGTCGGGCGGAATATGCATCCATTACGGATGAGGAAGCCTTAAGTGCATTTAGGACATTGACGCAGATTGAGGGCATTATGCCGGCACTGGAATCGAGTCATGCCGTTGCTCATGCAATGAAAGTCGCTAAAGAGATGGATAAAGATCAGATTATTGTGGTTAATCTGTCCGGTCGTGGCGATAAAGATATTCACACCGTTGCTGGTATCGATGGTATTGAGCTGTAATAGCTAAGGAGATTTTGGTAATGGGTCGTATTAGTCAATGTTTCGAGTCTCTTAAAGTCGGCGGTCGCAAAGCACTGATCCCCTTCATTACTGCAGGGGATCCGCAACCGTCGGTAACCGTGCCGTTGATGCATGCATTGGTGGATGCCGGTGCCGATATTATTGAATTGGGCGTGCCATTCTCTGATCCGATGGCCGATGGCCCAGTGATTCAATTGGCATGTGAACGTGCGTTAAGTCATGGTACGCGGTTGTTAGATATACTGGAGATGGTCAAAGAGTTTCGTGCTACAGACAACCAGACACCTATCGTTTTGATGGGCTATCTTAATCCGGTTGAAGCGCTTGGATATGAAAATTTTGCAGAAAAAGCCAGTGCAGCGGGTGTTGATGGTGTTCTGACAGTAGATCTGCCGCCGGAAGAGTCTGCAGAATTCGCCGCTATTATGAAACAATATGCGTTGGATGTGATCTATTTGCTGGCACCCACAACCGAGGAAAGTCGCATTCAGCAAGTATGCGAGTTCGGTTCAGGCTATGTTTATTATGTGTCTGTTAAAGGTGTCACCGGTTCCGCTGCATTAGATGTGAATGAGGTTGCTGGTAAGCTGGAAATCATACGCCGTCATACCGATATGCCGGTATGTGTTGGTTTTGGTATTCGCGATGGTGAATCAGCGGCTGCTGTATCCAAAATTGCTGATGGTGTGATTGTGGGAAGCGTACTGGTTAATGCTATTGCTGAAAAAGTTACCCATCCTGAACAAATTAATGCGGATGTCGCTGTTATCATTGCGCAGATGCGCAGTGCGATGGATGCCTGAGAATAACGAATTATTACACTGGGTTAGATAAGCATGAGTAACTGGTTAGATAAAATTATTCCCTCGCTCGTACGTTCAGAGAACAAGAGAGCGAGTGTTCCTGAAGGTCTATGGAAAAAATGCCCGAAGTGTGAGGCTGTTCTATATCTTCCTGAGTTGGAAAAAAACCTGAACGTTTGTACCAAGTGCGAACATCATATGCGATTGGCTGCACGCCAGCGCTTGGAAACATTTCTGGATAAAGGCTCTTTTACTGAGTTGGCGGCAGAAGTTGAACCGGTTGATCGTCTGAAATTTCGTGATACTAAAAAGTATAAAGATCGTCTGACTGCTGCGCAGAAAGCAACAGGGGAAAAAGATGCATTGGTTGCGATGCGCGGTAAGCTGAAAAGTATGCCCGTTGTAGCGGTTGCGTTTGATTTCCGGTTTATGGGTGGGTCAATGGGCGCCGTGGTTGGCGAGCGTTTCGTTAGAGCGGTTAATGTTTCGCTTAAAGAAAAGATACCCCTGATTTGTTTTTCTGCTTCAGGGGGCGCACGTATGCAGGAAGCGCTGATTTCACTGATGCAGATGGCAAAAACCAGTGCGGCATTAGAAAAAATGCGCCAGGCCGGTATCCCTTATATTTCTGTATTGACTGATCCAGTTTATGGTGGAGTTTCAGCGAGTTTAGCCATGCTGGGTGATCTGAATATTGCTGAGCCGAAAGCATTGGTGGGTTTTGCCGGTCCCCGGGTTATTGAGCAAACGGTACGTGAAAAGCTGCCAGAAGGCTTTCAGCGGGCTGAATTTTTATTGGAACACGGTCAGGTTGATATGATTGTTTCCCGGCTAGAAATGCGAGATCGCTTGTATTCTATGCTTTCAATGTTTATGCACCGTTTTGCTGAACCGGTTAGCGATGTTAAGCCTACTGTGGATGCCGACGTGGTAGCAGTAACAGAGCCTAAGCGCGCTGGTGAGCAGCAAGCATCGACGGTTGAGCAAGGTGCCGCTGCTAATAGTTGATAGGACACTAAGGGCCGGTAAACACCGGCCTTTTTTATGGTAAGCAATCTTGATGAACAGATCTGAATTTACACTTGAGCAATGGTTGCGCTGGATGGAACAAAGTCATCCTGTTGCGATTGATCTTGGTCTTGAGCGGGTACAAAAAGTTTTCAGCCGGTTAGTTTTGAATTTTCAGAATGTTTGTATTATTACGGTAGCGGGCACCAACGGAAAAGGTTCGACCGTTGCCATGCTGGATGCGATTTATCGCGAAGCGGGCTACACAACGGCTTGCTACACGTCTCCTCATCTACAAGTTTATAATGAGAGAATTCGTCTGAATGGTGTGCTAGTGACTGATGACCAGTTAGTTGCTGCGTTTCAGGCGGTTGATCAGGTGTGCGAAGAGATTACCCTGACGTATTTTGAAATGGGAACCCTCGCTGCTTTATGGCTCGTCGCTCAGCAACAACCTGATGTGGCCTTATTGGAAGTTGGGTTAGGTGGTCGTTTGGATGCGATTAACGTAGTGGATCCTGATGTTTCTGTTATTACCACGATCGATATTGATCATGTAGATTGGTTAGGAGACGATCGGGAAAAAATTGGTTGGGAAAAAGCGGGCATATTCCGGACGACAAAGCCTGCTGTCTGTGGTGAGTTGCATCCACCTGCGTCGATTGCGTCATACGCTCAGGCGTTGGGTGCTAGTTTATACCAAGTAAACTCGTCTTATGAATATCATATTAAGGATGCCCATTGGTGCTGGCAGGGTGAGGGGAAAGATAAACAACAAATAATATTTACCGATTTACCAATTCCCCGGTTACCAATACAAAACGCCGCTACTGCTATACAGGCAATAATGCTTGCAGGATTACCCTGTTGCTCGAAAAGTATTAAAGCAGGATTACAGAAAGCGTCTGTTGCCGGGCGTATGGATGAAACTCTCTATCAGGGGCATTCTTTTATTCTGGATGTTGCCCACAATCCTCAGTCGGCTGCTTATCTGGCTAAACAATTACAGAAACTTGATAATGGGTCTGGTGAGTGTCAAGTTGAGTTGATTTTGGGCATGTTGGCCGATAAAGACTGTGCTGCTGTGATCGATGCGTTAAAACCTGTTGTTTCATTCTGGCATTTGGTCACTCTTGATGTGCCAAGAGGACAAACGGCAGAGCAATTAAAGCTTTATCTAAAGAAAATAGATATCGATAGCTCGAACGTTGTTTGTCATAACAGCGTTGCTGAGGCTATTGAAAGCCTGGTTGTTGCAAAAAAAGTGGCTATGGAAGAACGCTCGGGAGTGCATAGGGTAGTTGTCGCTGGGTCTTTTCATACCGTAGGTGATGCGTACCATGTTTTTAAAAGAGAAATTAATTAATGGATGATAGTGTGAAGAAGCGCATTTTGGGTGCCTCCGTTATGGTGCTCGCCGCTGTGGTTCTTTTTCCTCTGTTTCTGACAGGTGAAGGATATCGGGAGCGGCATTTGGAAAGTCATATACCGACAGCGCCAGCTGTAGCTGATGCTATAGATGTAACTCCACAAACGCAGCTATTGCCTGATACATCTGAATACCCGGCAGCGCAAGTGGCAACAGAACTGGTAGTGTCTGAATCAAAGTCCTCTCAAAAAGTAGTAGTTACGGTTCAGCCCAAGCCAGATCAAGAAATGCCGCCTCAGAAGAAAAGGCCGGTAATCAGTGTTGATAACAGCAGGCCGTTACTCGACGAACAGAATGTGCCGGTTGCGTGGACGTTGCAGCTGGCGAGTTTTAGTGATGAGTCCAATGCTCGCGCTTTACGTACGCTATTGATAGGTGCGGGTCACAAAGTATATACACGTAGAAATGCTGATCTGTATAAGGTTTATGTTGGGCCAGATATGCAACGTGATCGTCTTGAAAAATTAAAAGAGACGTTGAAAAGTGATTTCGGTCTGGATGGAATAATTTTCAGATTCACGACTCAGTGATTGGGTTCACCTTGGGGCTCTGTTAGAATGCGCGCAAACTGGATAGATGGTAAGAATAAATGAACTGGGCTGACTGGACCATCCTCGCGATTGTTGGAATTTCTGGACTTTTCAGCATTAAGCGTGGCTTTGTTAAAGAAGCATTATCGTTAGTCACCTGGGTTACTGCCTTTGTTGTCGCCAGGCTTTTTACGGATGCATTGGCTTTGGTGTTGGCTGATTATATTCAAACACCTTCATTTCGTATTGCTTCAGCATTTGCGATATTGTTTGTCATAACATTAATTGTTGGGGCATTGATTAGTAACTTGGTTGGCATGCTGGTGGAGGCAACCGGTTTAAGCGGTACTGACAGAATATTGGGCATGGGCTTTGGTCTTGCACGAGGTGCCTTAGTGGTAGTCGTGCTTATTGCTTTGCTGGGAGGTACTCCTGCAGTGCAAGACGCTTGGTGGCAGGAGTCACAATTGATTCCTCATTTTGTTTTGATGGAAGCATGGTCTAAAGAGGTTGCCTCAGAAGTGGGACAGTTGATTTGGAACGCAGGACGTTAAGATAAAACAGTGGCCTCGTTGCAGGTCTGATAGCTTTTTCTGATTCCCTTGAGGTAGTTTAAATGTGCGGTATTGTTGGACTTGTAGCCAAATCACTTGTTAACCAGACGATCTTTGATGCACTAACCGTGCTTCAGCACCGTGGACAAGATGCGGCAGGCATGGTGACCTGTGATGGAAACCGTTTTTTCCTGCGTAAAGATAATGGGTTAGTTAATGAAGTGTTTCGTACGCGTCATATGAAACGACTGCTAGGTAATGTGGGTATCGGACATGTTCGTTACCCTACTGCCGGTAGCTCTAGTGCGGCTGAAGCGCAGCCATTTTATGTTAACTCACCGTACGGTATCGCACTGGCGCACAATGGTAATCTGACCAACGCAGAAGAGTTGGTTGAGCAGATATTCCGTGAAGATTTACGACATATCAACACCACCTCTGATTCTGAAGTTTTGCTCAATGTGTTTGCACATGAGTTGCAGCGGCAGCGGAAGTTGAAGCCTGAACCCGATGATATTTTTGAAGCTGTTTCTAAAGTACATCAACGTGTTAAAGGTGGTTATGCTGTTGTCGCCGTGATTACAGGTTATGGCGTGCTTGCATTCCGTGACCCTAATGGCATTCGCCCGTTGGTGTATGGCACGCGTTCTACACCGGAAGGTGAAGAATGTATGGTGGCTTCTGAAAGCGTTGCGTTAGACATCTCCGGCTTTACGCGTGTTCGTGATATTGCACCCGGGGAAGCCATTTTTATTGATTTGGAGGGTAATGTTTTTACTCGCCAATGTGCAGAAAAAACCCAGTTGACACCCTGTTTGTTTGAGTTTGTTTATCTGGCACGTCCTGATTCAATTATTGATAATATTAACGTGCATCAAGCCCGTATGCGTATGGGTATTAAGCTCGCTGAAAAAGTAAAACTCATGCAGCCTGATCATGACATTGATGTCATTATGCCCATCCCTGATACTAGCCGAACGTCTGCGCTTGAAATGGCTAAGCATCTGAATGTGACCTTCCGCGAAGGTTTCATTAAGAATCGTTATATTGGTCGTACTTTTATCATGCCAGGGCAAACGCAGCGTAATAACTCAGTGCGTCGAAAGCTCAACCCCATTGAGCTTGAATTCAAAGATAAAGTTGTCATGCTGGTGGATGATTCCATCGTTCGCGGAACTACCTCCAAACAGATCGTTCAGATGGCCCGGGATGTCGGTGCGCGTAAGGTTTATTTTGCCTCAGCAGCGCCACCGGTTCGCTTCCCGAATGTTTATGGTATTGATATGCCATCACCTGAAGAGTTTATCGCACATAATCGTAGCGAAGATGAAATAGGTGAAGCTATTGGTGCCGATTGGATAGTTTTCCAGGAATTGGACGATCTGAAAGAGTCTGTATCCGCTGGCAATACCGATTTAATTAAAGACTACGATTCATCAGTATTTGATGGTTATTACGTGACGGGTGATATTGATGCGGCCTATCTTGAGCGCCTGGACCAGAAACGTAACGATGCGGCTAAGATAGCGCCTGAAACGACTGATCATGATCACGACCATGAAGATGAAGCTGAGGCTGATCTTCACACAGAAATTCGATAAGAGAGATCCGGATAATGGCTAAACCAGGCTTTGAACGGGAAGAGCGCATTCAGTTTACGCTGCAAGATGCAGGGCTCTCGACATTAGCGATCAGAGCTGGGCAAACCCGGACAGCGGAAGGCGAGCATAGCGACGCTATTTTCCCCACGTCCAGTTTTGTTTACTCTAGTGCACGTGAAGCGGCAGCGCGTTTTAGTGGCGATGAAGAGGGTAATATTTATTCACGCTTCACTAATCCGACCGTCCATGCGTTTGAAAAACGTATGGCGGCATTAGAGGGTGCTGAGCGTGCCATCGCTACTTCATCAGGCATGGCTGCTATTCTGAGTATTGGTTTGGCGTTGTTGCAGCAAGGGGATCATGTTGTTTGTTCCCGCAGTGTGTTTGGTTCGACAATTTCATTATTTGAAAAATATCTGAGTCGTGCAGGTATTACTACGACTTATGTTGATCCAAAAGATCTGCAGGCGTGGGAAGCAGCTGTGCAGCCGAATACCCGATTATTCTTTATGGAAACGCCTTCCAATCCATTAGGCGAGTTAACGGATATCGAAGCAGTTTCTGTTATTGCGCATAAATATGATGCCTGGTTAGCGGTAGATAATTGTTTTCTTACCCCTATTTTCCAGCGTCCGCTGACATTGGGTGCTGATATTATTATTCACTCAGCGACTAAGTATCTGGATGGCCAGGGACGTTGTATCGGCGGTGTAGTACTAGGCTCTGATAAACTGATGGAAGAAGTTTACGGCTTTATCCGTACTGGTGGTGCTTGTATGAGCCCGTTTAATGCATGGGTGTTCCATAAAGGATTAGAAACATTAAAAATCCGAATGGAAGCTCATGGCCGTAATGCTATCGAGCTAGCTGAATGGTTGCAGCAACAGTCGGGTATTGAACGGGTACATTATACGGGTTTGGCGAGTCATGCTCAGCACGCGCTTGCGCTTAAACAGCAGACAGGTTTCGGTGGCGTATTATCATTTGAAGTAGCCGGTGATCAGGCGGCGGCCTGGCGCTTTATCGATGCGACTCAAATGGTATCCATTACCGGTAATCTTGGTGATGTTAAAACCACGATTACTCACCCGTCAACGACTACTCATGGGCGGATGACGCCGGAAGCCAGGGCAGAAGCGGGTATTAAAAGCAACTTAATTCGCCTATCGGTGGGTCTTGAAGATGTAGACGATATCCGGGCGGATATGCTGTTGGGTCTGGCTGCTCTTTAATCGTGAAGCCGGATTGTACAGCCGGATTATGCGGCTTGAGTAAAAATTCTGAGTAAAAATTCAGGTTACATTGAGTGTCTACTGTAGATTGCTTCAATACGATGCAGGGACCCAGAAGGTCTGGGCCAGCTGCTTTTAAGATTGAAGTGATCTACGGTAAAGCTTAACGTATCAAATGTTCGGCGGTTTTCCAGAACAGTCATAATCTGTTGTTCATCATTTTTCTTTGTGTACGCTAAGGTGATGTGAGGTTTGAATAACCTCCCTTCAAACCCCATATCAATTTCACGTAATGCATCGACAATTCGTTGATGGAGTTGTGTTATTGAATCTTCAGGAGTTATGCCTAACCACACATCACCACTTTGAAAACTACCAAACCGGTCACAGCATAATGTGAAGGGCGTGAAAGTGATTTTGTCTAGTTGGCGATTAAGATCGGGAAGTTTCTTTTTTTGTACCCGGCCTAAAAAAGCCAGTGTTATATGTAGCCTTTCTGGTGGTGTCCAGCTAATGCCATGAAAGTTGCAATAAAGCCGAGAAATCTGCTGCTGTACTGTGTCGGGTATGTCGATAGCAATAAAAAGACGCATCCGAGATTCCTCAATTTAAATAGTGATTAAAGCATAGACATGAACCCGGCTAAAGAGAATACACAACTAGGTAAAATTATCCTTGCTCCGATGGAAGGAGTGGTTGATGCAACCATGCGTAAATTGATTACTCAATTGGGGGGGGTCGATCTTTGTGTCACTGAGTTTATACGTATCACGGGTTATACTTTACCGGAAAAAGAGTTTCTTAAGTATTCACCTGAACTGGATAACCATGGCAATACGCCTGCAGGTATTCCTGTTGTGGTGCAGTTATTAGGAAGTGAGCCCGAGCTACTTGCTATGAATGCTATACGCGCTGCACAGATGGGCGCGCCTGCCATCGATCTTAATTTTGGCTGTCCTTCGAAAACGGTTAACAAGCATCGTGGCGGCGCGGTGTTACTGGATGAACCTGCATTAATTCATCAAATAGTTAAAGCGGTTCGCCAGGCCGTTCCGGAGAATATTCCTGTTACTGCAAAAATGCGCTTAGGTAATCAGGATAAATCCCTAGCGATAGATAATGCATGTGCCATTCAGGAAGCAGGTGCTACTAGTCTGGCGGTACATGCACGCACTAAGGTTGAAGGTTATAAGCCGCCAGCTCACTGGGAGTGGATTGGCCGCATTAAAGAACAGGTTAGCTTGCCCGTTATCGCCAATGGCGAAGTGTGGAATTGTGATGATTATCAGCGGTGCCGGGAATTGAGCGGTTGTGACGATGTGATGATCGGACGCGGGCTGATTGCACGACCCGAGTTGGGGCTTATGATCAAAAGTTTTCAGCTGGGGCAAAGCGCCGAGGGTGAGGCGTGGTCGAAAATAATCCTGATGTTATTAGATTACTTTGGTCATGTTGAGGCCAAGCTGCCCCCTAAATATGTTCATGGTCGTATCAAACAATGGCTACATATGATGCGTCCACAACGACCTGAAGCGGAAAAGCTCTTTTTTGATGTCAAGACCATCCATGATCTGAACGACTTGCGTTCTATGCTTGAACGAGAGCTTTAAACCGGCTGAATTCTCACCGGTTGTCTTTTAGCGCCCCACGTGCCGGGTTCGTTTTCGAAAATGCCGGGAATGGGTGTGGCACATTTTCGGCATTTTCCGTCATGAATATTCCATTGGCCAAGCTCATACCAGTCGCGTTCAATTAATAAATGTTTGCAATGGTGGCAGTGTGTTGAGCTTGCTTCGGGGTGATGAACATTACCTATATACACATATCGGATACCATTTTTCAGTGCGACATTGCGCGCTCTTAATAATGTAGCGACAGGTGTTGGTGGCGTATCTAACATTTTCCAGTCAGGATGAAATGCCGAGAAGTGCAAAGGTACATCGGGCCCTAAATTATCGTAAATCCATTTAGAGAGTGCTTCAATTTCCTGCTCGGAGTCATTTTTACCGGGTATCAGTAGCGTTGTTATTTCAAACCAGATGGTTGTTTCACGTTTAAGGTACAGTAATGTATCAAGGACTGTACTGAGCTGACCGCCACAAATATGTTGGTAAAAATCTTCGGTGAATGCTTTCAGATCAACATTGACGGCATCAAACGAAGAGAAAAAGCGGGGGCGGGCAATATCCGTTATGTAGCCAGCGGTTACGGCAATACTTTTAATGCCCTCTGCTCTGCATGCTGCCGCTACATCTTCAGCATATTCCAGAAAAATCACCGGATCATTATAAGTAAAGGCGATTGACCGGCATTTATAATGCTTAGCGGTGATAGCCAGTTGTTCGGGCGAAGCCTGATCACTGAGGTGATCCATGTCCCGTGCTTTACTGATATCCCAATTTTGACAGAATTTGCAGGTAAGGTTGCACCCTGCCGTACCGAAAGAGAGTACTGGTGTGCCCGGTAGAAAATGATTGAGTGGTTTCTTTTCGATCGGATCAATGCAAAAACCACTGGACCTTCCATACGTATGCAGTTTCATCTGCCCGTTTTCATGACCCCGAACATAACAAACGCCCCGTTGTCCTTCTCTTAAAGAACAATGATGAGGACAAAGGTCACACTGGATGCGATCGTTATCCAATTTATGCCAGAAAAGAGTTTTATGTTGATCTGGATTCATAAACGTTGCCGGTTTATTATTTATATTAAAAATATAAAACATATTTATGGAAGAGGGTACTGAAATGAGTGATCCAATTCATAACTCAATTAACAGTCCAATCAATAGTTCTATGAATATTCGGCCAGCCGCTGTCGCAGGGTTCTTTTATCCTGAAGACAAGGATGATTTGTATGCCATGCTTGCCCGGATGGTACCAGAGAAACCTCCGATACATTTTCATGCTTCCAATAATCCTAAGGCGCTAATCGTGCCGCACGCTGGTTATATGTATTCCGGTGCTATAGCAGGGCAGGGCTACGGCCTTCTAAGAAAAGGTTCTGTTTATGATGCTGTTTATTTATTTGGACCTAATCACCGGGTAGCCTTACATGGCTGTGCCTTGCCCGAAAGCGACGCTTTTGAAACCCCGCTGGGTAGATTAAAAGTAGACCAGAAAGCCGTTCAGGAGTTATTGAAATCGCCGCTGATGATTATGTCTGATGAGGTTCATGCTCAAGAGCATTGTGTGGAAGTTCAGTTGCCATTTCTTCAGTTTATGAGAATCGATATGCCGATCGTTCCGGTAGTCGTGGGGGAGTGTCCTGCTTCCGAAATTGCGGATATTATTGAGCCACTATTGAATGATCCGACTAAACTAGTGATTATCAGCACAGATTTGAGTCACTTTCATAGTTATAGTAATGCTGTGAAAATTGATGAACGTACGGGTCTTAAAATTATGAATGCTGATCATGATATTCAACCGACTGAAGCTTGTGGTTGTCATGCCTTAAATGGTTTGCTATTGGCTGTTAAGCGGCAGAATTTAACAATTGAAAAAATCGCGATGTGTAATAGCGGTGATACGGCAGGGGATCAAGACCGCGTCGTGGGGTATGGTTGTTATGGCATCTATTAATTTGAGCGACGAGAAAAAAAAGGCACTACTAGTCTGCGCAAGAAAATCTATACAGCAGGCTCTAAACGGAGATTGGGATCAGAAGCCTGCGATTCTAGAACCGGATGACTTGGGTGCCGCATTCGTTACATTGAAATTGCATGGTCAGTTGCGTGGCTGTATCGGAACGCTCGAGGCTTACCAGTCTTTAATGTCGGATGTATGGCAGAATGCATATAGTGCCGCATTTAGGGATCCGCGGTTTCCTCCGTTAATGGAGGACGAGTTCCACCAGGTAAGAATAGAGATATCGGTGTTAACAGCGCCCCAGCCTATCAGTGTTGCCAGTGAACAGGATCTCTTGAATAGATTACGTCCTGATATTGATGGGTTGATATTAGAAGAGGGGCATCATCGAGCCACTTTTTTACCTGCTGTGTGGGAAGCATTGCCGACTCCTGAGGAGTTTCTCCTGCATTTAAAACGTAAGGCAGGATTATCTGATAATTATTGGAGTGACTCGACAAGGTTTTCGATCTATCAGGCTATTAATTTTTATGAAAATTACTCTCACAAGTGTTCTTAGAAATAAAACACCGTTAGCGTGTTTATTCTGATCCTTGTTTCGAGAAATATACGTGTTATTATTTTCGGAATTTGACTCCGATAAGACTAAAAAAATGCTAACTATTTTTCAATCACGCCCGCTCATTGATTCATCCAGTGCTGATTGGATTTTTGATACGTTTGAGTGGGTATTGCAGAATTTCGACAGCGATGAATTTTTTCATCGTAGCCGCTTAGTGCAACCCACAAACGATTTTTTCCCCGGAAATGTCGACAGCGTTCATGCTAAAGCAGAAAATATATTTCAGCATACCGTCAGGCATGCGGGGCTTAGGCATTGGCCTTTCAGGCTGCAATCGCCAGAACAGTTTGAGAATATACCTGCAGTGCCGTTGCATTTCGCTGCTGTTGTGCGTGACTCGACAGATAATACCTTGCCAGCGCTAATAAGTGAGCATGCTTTACACCTCACCTATAATCCTCAACAAACTTTAAAGCCGGAAGACCTGTCTTCCAGCTTCGCTCATTGGATTGCCCAGCATCTGGTTGCTCAATCTCAGCAATTTCCGCCAAAAGGCGTTGACTATTTAGCGGAAGGGACAGAAATTCTGGCTGTTGTGATGGGTTTTGGTGTTTTGTTATCAAACTCTGCTTATACTTTTCGAGGTGGCTGCGGTAGTTGTTATAACGGACAGGCTAACCGTCAGGCGACTTTATCAGAAGACGAAACAGTTTTTGCTTTGGCTCTGTATTGTTTATTGAAAGAAATTCCAGACGCGCACGCCACGTCTTTCTTAAAAAAACACTTGAGAAGCAGTTATAAGCGAGCGCGTAAACAGATTGCAAAGCAGCCTGAGGCTCTGGAAAGACTGGTGAAATACAGGAGGGATTCTTCTTTATGTCATTAAAGTATCTATCTGCTTATGCGCCTGAACTGCAAAATCAGGTTCAGGAAATGATTGATCAAAAGCGTTTGGCACAATTTTTACTCACAAAATATCCAAATCCGCATGATGTCGTTAATGATCGATGTTTACGTGATTATGTTATGACGTTGAAGAATCAGTATCTGAAGAAGTCTGCACCACTGAGTAAAATTGGCTACGATAGTAAAATTCATGTCATCAATAATGCACTCGGATTGCACAGTTATGTGTCCCGTGTACAAGGTGCCAAGCTAAAAAGTAAAAATGAGATTCGTATCAGTACTCTATTTAAAAAAGCACCTGAAGCGTTTTTAAGCATGATTGTTGTGCACGAGTTGGCACATTTAAAGGAAAAAGAGCATAACAAGGCATTTTATCAATTGTGCCAATATATGCTGCCTGATTATCACCAACTGGAGTTTGAAATGCGTTTATATCTCACTCACGTGGAGTTGGATGGAACGCTGTATTCTTAAAAAGTAAAATTTGTAAAAAAGCGTTAGAGGCCAGCAGCGTCTCGAACAGTCAATATATCAAAAAATCGATATGTGGTAGATCGCAATGCTGCTCTTCTTAAGTAAACAGCATTGCGGATAACCGGGCTTTTGCAGCAGATTTTTACATATTAGCCTCTATATTTAGCCTCTACATATTGGGCTGCTACATATTGGGCCTACATATTGGGCTGCTACATATTTGGATAGTTAGGCCCGCCGCCGCCTTCCGGTGTTACCCAGGTAATGTTCTGCGACGGATCTTTAATGTCACAGGTTTTACAGTGAACGCAGTTCTGTGAGTTGATCTGAAACTTGCTTTCTCCCGCTTCATTTTCAACGATTTCATATACTCCGGCAGGACAGTAACGCTGAGCAGGTTCGGCATATAAGGGCAGATTTTTGCTCAGTGGCAGGTTACTGTCTTTCAGCTTCAGATGGCACGGCTGGTTCTCTTCATGATTGGT
>NZ_LJSI01000050.1 GCF_001305295.1 Neptunomonas antarctica | reverse complement strand
TCACTTCACAATGGCTGCTTTTCTATTTCGATCCAGGTTCAGGAAAGGCAAGCCTTTGTGCCAAAAGGAGACATAGATTACTTCTGCTTGCTTCCGCTTGTTTAAGGATCGCCATGATTTGGCTACCGGAATAACGTGATGTTTTCATGCAGAACCTCCTCCGTATAGATTACGAGAAAATTCTACTTTTGCGCACTATTAATTTTCGAGGGGATTACCATAGCACCAATGTAGAAAATGCTTGCATTGATATACTAAAGAGGTCAAAGCCGTCCCCCTTTGGAAGACGGCATATTACTTTTATAACGATTATCCAAGCTGTGAAGCTTTACTACTTCTTAGCAGCCTCATCTACTTTTTTGTTTGGAATGAATTCCATAAACCAGAAAAACCAAAGCAAGTTAAGCAAAACTAAATACGAGCCTCCCTGTTCAAAAAATGCAATTACCTGGGGTAATTTATAAAAACCAGCGAACCCCAGAAACCCCAACCACCAATGTTTTTTTAATCTCATACATAACCCTCGCTTTTACATACGTCAAATTCACAAACATATGCGGAATATATATTACGAACGTTCGTTCTGTAAACAAGTAATTGAAAAATATTCTCAGCCTAAGCAACTAGGACTAAATTATCCCTCAGTTGTTTACTATTTATTGTTTCAGTTCATTAAATCAACGCTAGACCTGCCTGTGAATGCCTCTTTTATGTCAACAAAAATCAACGCTACAATAGGTACCGCAAAAAGTGTTATGGCAGTGGCGAACATCTCCCCATAAGCCAGCGATACAGCAGCAGGAATGAGATACTGCGCCTGTTCGGACGTTTCGGTAAGCAAGGGCATCAGCCCGCTTACGGTGGTTACCGTGGTGAGCAGAATTGCACGAAATCTTGATGATCCAGATTCCACCAAAGCCAGATGACGCGGCATTCCTTCTTCTAGGTATTGGTTGTAAGTAGTCAGCATCACTAGGCTATCATTCACCACGATTCCGGTCAGGGCCAGCATTCCAAAAAATGACAGTACACTTAGAGGAATATCAGCGATAAAGTGGCCAGCAATAGCCCCGGCGATCCCGAAGGGAATAACGATCATAATGACAAATGGCTGGCTATAACTTTTTAACGGAACTGCCAGCAATACATAGATTAAAATGAGTGCCAGTATTAGGGCATTCTTTAGCCCCCCTGTTATTTCACCTGACTCTTCGAGCTCGCCAGCTGGTTTAATTTCCAGATCAGGGTAGGCCTGTTGCAGCTGTATTAATTTCTCTTGTTTGAGTGTTTTAATCACCTCTGACGGACTAACTTTGGACTTGTCCAAGTTGGCATATATAATGGCTGCGCGCTCACCGTTTCGCCGCCAAATGGAACCTGATACATATCTTGATTCCAGCTCAGCGACTGCTGATATTGGTAGCCACTCCCCTTGAGGCGTCATAATCCTACCATTCATCAAATCATCGATAGAGTTTCGCCATTCCTTAGGGTTTCGCAATTGAACTTTAATTTCCTCGCCATCTCTTTGAAACCGTTGAACCTCCATCCCTCCATACTGGTCGGAGACATAGGCTGCAAGCTGCTCAATTGTGACTCCCCAGCGTCCCGCCTCAGGCTTCAAACGTGCGAAAATCTCAGGTTCGCTTCCCTTGAGATCATCCCTTACATCATAGACGCCTTCAATGCTCCGGAGCGCCTTACTCACCGCATCAACGCCGCTTTGTAGAACATCTTCATGTTTGGCAAAGAGCGTGAGTGCAAATCCTCCTCCGGTTGAATCCGAACCAGAAAAATGAATGACATCGACAGCTTCTAGCCGACCCACTTTTTCTCTCCATCGCTTAATAAGATCTAGTGTACCAATTGTTCGTAATTTTTCTGGTGTTAACTCCGCGTAGATTTCAACCCGTTGTTTGTTGTTTATAGCTGTCATTATCTTTTCAATTGGTGGGCGGGATATGCCATGCTCCCGCATCACCTCCTGATTAACTTCTTTGGCCATTGCTTCAACAAAAGCAGCATTTCGCTGAGTTATCGAGTAGGGAGATTGGGGGTCAAATTCCATCGTAACGGTAATAATGCTTCCTGGCACGTCCGGAAAAAATGTCGTTCGAACAGTGCCTGTCGTTGCCAGACCAACACCCAGCACCGCCAGTGAAAGGAACAGAATCAGCGTGGCATAACGATGAACCAAAGCCTTTTCAAGCGCAGGTCGATACCATTGATGGTTAACATAATTTAATGCATTATCTACTGCTTGCCGAATACGCTGCCATAAGCGGGCAACGATATGGTTCTGCTGTTTGCTTTCCAGATTAATCCCCGCCAAATGAGCAGGAAGGATAAACTTGCTTTCTAAAAGTGAAAATAGCAAAGCAATAATAACCACCCCAGAGAATCCAGCTAACACCTTCCCCAATGGGTTGTCTATCAGCAGCATAGGATAAAACGCGGCAACTGATGTCAATACACCAAAAATGGTGGCAGTTGCTACCTTTTCCACCCCTTTTTCTGTCCCTTTGATAGGGTCTTTGATTCGTCCTCTTTCTGTGAAAACACTTTCACCCACTACGATGGCATCGTCAACTAGGATACCTAGCACCACGATCATGCCAAATGTCGTAATATCGTTGAGAGAATAGTCGAACCGTTCCCACCCCATAAGCCATAGCGTGCCAGCAATAGAGATGGGAATCCCCATAGCAACCCAAAACGCTAACTTGAAATTGAGAAAGAGAGACAGTATGACGAACACAATCAATAGCCCTTGGAAAGCATTGCTTCGCAATAACGCAAGCCTATCAGAGATATAATTGCTTTGATCCGCCCATATATCGATACTGACGTTCTCTAATGTTTGTTCACGTAGCTCACTTACCACCTCATGGACTACCTTGCTGACATCAAGCAAGTTACCTTTGCGGTCGATAATAACTTCCATACCGATAGCCGAGGTTCCCTTATATCTAACCTGCCCCTCCGTTTCAACAAAGGTATCTTTTATCGTAGCAATATCGCCAAGCAGTACCTGTGATCCATCGCTTAAATCAAGGATGGGGATATTTGAAAAATCTTGCCAATGATATGCTTGACGGTCAGCCCTTAATACAATAGTGCCTGACGAAGTGCTGAGCTTTCCAGTTCGGTAGATCAGTGAGCTTTGATTAATCTTGTGGGCAACTGTTTCATAGCTAAGACCATAAGATTCCAGCTTTTCCGGGCTAATCTCAATACTTACTTCAGCAACTTCTTCTCCCCAACTACTGATTTTCGATATTTCGGGACGGGCCAGCAGCTCTGCTTTTACATCTTTTCCAATACGTTGCAATACATCAGTATCGACGTTTCCATAGACCTGAACAATCAAGGCAGGAAAGTTGAAGGCTTCCCTAGTGATAACCGGTCTATCCGCCAATTGAGGAAGCGTTGCTATGCTGTTAACTCGGGTATTAACATCTTCTAAAAGCCGCTCTAATGAGTATCCATTATCCATTTTAACCCGAACATAGGCGCTGGATTCAGAAGAAAAACTGATTATGCGCTTTGCTCCAGGCAACCCCTCCAGTGCCTTTTCAATCTTTTGAGAGATAGCCTCATCGACTTGGGCAGCATTCGCACCAGGGTAGTAAACAGAGATACCCACTGAGTCAGGTGGGATCTTAGGAAACCCTTCTATGCGCATATCCGAAACGCTCAGGTAGCCTAGAATTAGAATCAACCCCATTAGTAAGTTAGCGGCAACCGGATTTCGAATGAACCAATTTGTCAGCATGTGCATCAGTTGCTTTCTCCCAGAATTGTAGCCATCTCTTGAGGAGAAATTTCATGAGGTTCTACTTTCATGCCAGGAAGGTAACTGGATAGAGGTGTTACCACGATATGCCACGAATTTTGCTTAACACTTTCATTTTCACTATCACTGCTAGGTGAGGGAATATAGAAATAGCGATCATCAGTAAATGCCGGTTTTACCCGATATCGCTGTATCTGATTTGCCGAATTTACATACCACACTAAACCATCACGGGTGTACGCACTTTGCGGAACACGTATTAGGTCATTGAAACGATTGCCGGGCAGTGTTACTCGAACAAACTCCCCTGGAAGTAATGGAAGGCTGGCATCTGCCGTATTCTTATACGTGAGATGTACCCGACGCAACCGTGATACGCTATCAATAAATCCACCTTCTCTTTCAATAACCGCAGTCCATTTCAACCCTCTATTAATACTCACGATGCTAGCAGGCAAGCCTTTCCATTGTCTGCTCAGTAGCTGCCACTGCTTGTTATCTAGCATCACGGGGATATCTAAGTGGCTGACATCCATTATTTCAGCAACCGGTTGGGCTATTTCAAGCGACTCTCCTGGGTTGATAAATTTACGGGTGATTAAACCATCGTAAGGAGCCCTTAGCTGAGTATACTTAAGTTGCTCCTCTGCCTCTGTCAGAGCGGCTCTAGCAGCATCAACTTCAGCTTGCGCGACTTCAACTTGAGGAACATGAAATGTTAGCGATGAATCCGGTTGCCCCTCGATACCCGCTCTGCTCCAGTTCCGCCGTGCCTGCTTTGCCTGGTGTTGAGCAAGTAACAGCGCTAACTCAGCTTGTTTAAGTCGATTCTTCGCTTCTTCTAAGATCGCTCGATAGGTGCTGTCTTTAATTTTCAATAATAATTCGTCTTTTTTTACCTCAGCGCCCTCGATAAGCGATGGAGAAATATAGATAATCTCCCCCCTGACAAATGATTTTATTTCGGTTCGCCAACGTGGCTTTGCCTCTGCCAACACTCTGACCGTAGCTGAATAGGAATCGGGAATGACCGTAAAATAGGAAACAGTAGGCAGTGTTGCAATTTTATTGCCAGTGATCACCTTCGTTTGTTGTTCCAATTCATCTAAAAAAAGCACTACCATTGCCATAAGAAACAACGCAGCTACTATAAAAATCCAGCGTTTAGTACCTTTGGGCTTATTTAGAGGATTCACCTGCATACCATTCTCATCCGATATCATTTTTTGTTCTTCTTTTTGTCTATGGTCTTGATCAATTTGTTCACTTGTTTTCATTCGCAGCCTCCAACCCAAACCCCATTGCCAATGCCAATAACATACGATTGTCCATTCGGGCGGCTTTCATCTGGATTATGTGGGCGTCTATTTCAAGAACAGCTAAGCGTGATTCAATGAGATCAAAAATATCGACTAAACCACTTCTGTATTTCTCTTCATTAATACTTTTCATTTGCATAACTTCTAATCGAACCTTAGCTAAACGATCTAACTGTTGCGCTAGCGAATGTTCCATAAACAGAGCATTCTCAACTTCTTGTAGACTGGTAAGTACAGTTTTGCGATATGCCCACCATGATGCTTCCGCGGTAGCTGAAGACGCCTCAGCCTGTGCCCGTAAGCTTCCTGAATTGAACAACGGTTGCGCTACTCCACCGACAAGTGACCAGACAATGTCACTGCCAAAAATCTGATTCAATGATGCAGAATCACCTACCTTACTGAGACTTCCGTTAATATTGATAGATGGGAGGAGTGCTTTATACTGTGCGAACCTGTTTGCGTAGTTTGATTTCAAACGGTAGAACGCAGCCTGTATATCTGGACGTTGAGCAATTACCTTGGCAGGCAATATGGTCGGAGGCATCATAATTTCAGGAAGTTCATTTACATCAATGAGCGAGTCTGCCGATGGCGCACGCCCTAAGAGTAATTCCATTTCGCGATGGTTACGTGAAATCAACTCAATCGTAGCAATCATATCTGATCGAGTGCTTTCCTGTTGGACCCTAATAGCTGATAGATCTGCTAGCTGTACTAGTCCATCCCGGTAACTTTCCAGTACAAGTTTTTCAACATTATTCAACGAACCCAAATAACGCTGCTCAATTCTTTGGATTTCACTTAATGCCCACCCTTCAAGCCAGAGGCGTACAACTGACATGGCGATCAAATTTCGGACAGCCGTGTATTCCCATTTCTGAGCAGTAAAATCAGATTCCGTGGCACTTTCTAAATCTGCTAGTTGTCCCCATAAGTCAATTTCCCAAGCAACGTTTAAACCGAACTCATAGCTATTGGTTATATTTTCAAAACGTCTATTTTTAGAGGCATTCATTACCAAGTCTAGAGTTGGCACACGCTTAGCGCTGACTTGCTTTAACAGCAATCCAGATGCCTGAACCTCCAATGCCAACTGATTAAGATCTGGGTTGTGATCAAGTGCTTCTTTTATGAGAGAAGTTAGTTTGGATTGCATTAAAAGCCCAGATACACTATTCAAAAATGGCTTTTCAATAATAGGTTGATCAACGCTCTCTATTTGCCACTTAACAGGTATATCAAGGTAAGCTTGCTCCGGTTTATTAATTTCGGGTAGAAGGGTCGAGCAACCCGTTAGCCCTATTCCTAGTCCGAGAGTTATTAACCTGACAAAAACAGCAGCACTCATACTTACCTTTTTTATTACGACCATTGTCACTTCTGCTTATAAGAGTAATATTTCGGCCAAGCATAAACAGCATGATGCTTGACTACACTTGATGTACTCCTCACAATACCGAACGTTCGTTCTGCAAACAACAGGAATTTATTAATGGCTAGGCCAAAAGACAACGTGAAAGAAGCAAAAATGCGCTCACAAATACTTAACGCCTCTAAAAAATGTTTTATACAACATGGATTTCATCAAACCTCAATGCGCCAAATTATTGATGGATCAGGCATCAGTTCAGGTGGCGTATATCACTACTTCCCTTCGAAAGAAAGTATTGTAGAAGCCATTTCTACTGAAGAAATGACAGATATACATTTCTTAGTGGGTCGCTTACAAAAAAAAGATAATGCGCTAGATGCAGTCACCCAGTTTGTTTTAGACATCGTCGGAAACACTCCGCTCAAAGAAGCAATTTTAGGAACTGAGATTTTCGCCGAAGCTTGTCGAAACATTCAGATAAAAGAAATGGTTGGGCATAATAATGCCATGTTAAAAGCAGCTCTCGAAGCAACTATTAATACTGGTCAGGTGAAAGGCGAAATTATGCAAGAAATGACTGCTGATGAGCTTTCGACATTTATCATTGCGCTCTATGAAGGCCTAATAGGTCGCATCGCTATCGGCGATTTATCTTCTAAAAAAGCAAAGAAAATTGCATCGAATTCGATTAAAAATACACTTCGTTTTTGACTGTCATTGATACTAAATGAAGATTCATTCGGCCCTACTATTAACTAACTGCCTATGGAAACAGGGTCAGCCAACCTGTTAGTAGGTGTTTGACGAACTACCCTATCAACCACAAAAAACCTGGCGCATAAGATAATTCTTTGCCCAAAAACCCATAGTAAAACTCTTCACGCTGAGCCGCGAAAGAAATAACATCGGGTGAATATTCAAAGTGAAAGCAGGTGTCGAACTCTAGGCCGGATTTAACGGTCATAGCGCTATCCATTTTAAGACAGGCAAACTTAAAAAGGTTTTTTACGCAGGAATGTTTAAGGTTACGTCGATACATAGCATTGCCACCATCTTCGTAGTTTCACTATGAAAATATAACTTATGCAGATTCCTAGTTAAAATCACACAGACTTACGGTGCAAACGGCAATGCATTTATCTATGTTAGAAGTGGCTCATTTATCTGTGCTATTCACAGAAACACCGTCAAACCGGTCTTATGCCCCCTGCGAGTGACACACAATAGAAATAATTTGTTTCACGGTGATAAGTGGTCCTATGCAATTCAAGGGCAACAAGGCAACTTTAACTGTTCCGTTGAGTTGCTTAAAAAGTGCATTACTCAGTTTCGCATATAACAAGCTGCGCCTCGGGTGTTGGACAGCTAAAGCTGCCGCTGAGCAAGGCGTTAATGTCAGCTTGAGGTCGAAAGCTGACCTTCGAGGTCATTTCATCTTATATCAGAATTCCTGCCATATATTTCATGCTATGTAAGATTTAGACCCTTCTCCCCCCCGTTCTAACATAGAGTGAAATAGCCGATGTTATGGGGTTTTTCTAGTTCAAGCTACGTGAGATTCGACAACGGAGTTTATATTTTACATAAAAATTCTCACAAAAAAATTTAAGCAAAACTCATTTTGGAACAACCAAAGTGCAACAGCTTTATATGCATCAAACGAATGAAGGTTTTTATGTTGGAATGGAAAAAAGAGTCAAATTATGTAATCCATGAATCTGGGTTTACGATTATCGTCGAAGAGGGTTCGTTCTATGAACCCTCTTCAATCCAGATTAAACAGTCTGAGGCGGTTGGTGCAATAGAACAGGCGAAATTGCTCAGAGAAGGTATGGAATTTGTCCGCTCAAAAACACGTCAAACACTCATACCAGGAAGAGCACCTCTAGATAACAATAGGCCAATAATAACTGTTAAAAAGACACGCAAAACACGTACTCCAGACCCCGTCGAAGAAAATTGAATATAGCTCTTTCCACACACACATTTAATCGACCACGTGCTAAATCAATTACAGGCATGTTACTTCAGGAAAGTTGCATAGTTAAAAGTGCATTAAAATGCCTCACGCCCTCTTGTACCCCGACCTACTCATCATAAGGCTCAATGCGAAACACTTCTATACTGTAGCCCGATGAAGCCAGTTCATGACTGAATGTCTCAGTTTTGAGTTTTCCAGTAATCCAGATGGCATCATAAAGGCTCTCTACCTTCACACCTGGCTCGTAATGCGCATAGATGATCTGGTTAGAGGGCGGCGGCGGCACATGAATGCAAGCACCGAAGTATGGAACCAGAAAAAACTTATATACATTTTGGTCTTCACCCTCGACGGGGACAACAAAACCTGGAATACGTATCATTTTGCCGTTCATTTCAGGCACAACAGGCGCCGACTGTAATGCCTGCTGCAGCTCATCCATTAGCAGAGCCGATTTAGGATCCAGATCATCCAGCGCCCCAAGATCGCGACCCTCAAATAATCCATCCAATGAATAATCAGCAGGCATCAGTTGCTCCCACTCGATTTGCTCTATTGTTTCGCCATTGAGTTTCTGGTTACCCGCGTGAACATAGGTAGTAACCCATAAAACGGACAAAGTGAACAGGATAAAAAGTGATCGGAGCGTCTGCATTAAAAATACCCTACATGCTATCTATTAAATAATGACACAGTCTTTAACACCGTGCCGTTAAACCATCAGCGGCTGTCATTTGATAAGCCCGATAACCCGGCCACAATCCTGTCGCCGCGCCGGCTAAAACAACGCCTGCCAACAAGGGTATGTCATCCAGCGACTGTCCGGTTGACTGAATAAATAGTCCGAACTGATTTTCTAATACTGGCTTAGCCAATATCAGAATGCCAATAGACAGTAAGACCCCAATCAAGGTTCCAATTACGCTCAGCAACGTAGATTCGAATACCAACAAGATGATGATATGCCAGGGCCGGGCACCGATTGAACGTAAAATCGCCATCTCTTTTCGGCGTGCTCCCAAACTGGTAAGTAATACGGCCAACATACCAATCAACCCTGCCAGCACTACCGCGCCTGATACCAGCCGCAATGCATTTTCAGCCACCCTAATCAGCTGCCACAATTGCTGCAACGCTACGCCCGGTAGTACCGCCTGCAAAGGCTCGGCTTTATAATTATTAATCTGGCGCTGCAAATGAAAAGTGCTTAATTTTGATTTCATCCCCACTAACATGGCTGTCAGCTCTTTAGGCTGCAGTACTTTTTTTCTCACCTCCTCTATAGACACTTGCTGCCCGCGTATACGGCTACCCGATTGCCAGCCATCATGAATGGCTACAATCGCCTCAGAACTAATAAACACCGATTGATCGATAGGCGTACCCGTCGATTTCAATACTCCCACTACGCTAAAAGGCCGATCATCGTGCTCAGAAAAACTAGCGCTACCTATGCCATGCGAAAGCGTAATACGACTGCCTGTCTGGTAGCCAAGTTGACGCGCCACATCGGCTCCGACAACGGCATCAAACAGATCATTAAAAGCCATACCTTTCTGAAAAACTAAGGGCTGCTGCTGCCCTGTTTGATAATGCTCAAAGAAACCCGATGACGTCCCCACTACCCGAAACCCTTTGTGAGAGTCCCCCAGAGAGATAGGTTCGGCCCAGGCAACGTTTTTATTGCTCTTAATCAACTCAAAACTTGCCCAGCTAATATTATTGGAGGCCTGACCAATATGAAAAATAGAGTATAGAATTAACTGCAGCTCACCTCCTCTGGCGCCAACAATTAAATCGGTGCCAGAAACAGAGCGGTTAAAACTATCGCGGACTTCTGTCCGGATTTTTTCAACACCCATCAGTAATGCAACACTGAGCGCTATCGTCAGCACAACAAAAAACAAGGTATGACGACGGCTCCAACTGCTCGCCAGCGCAAGGTTAAATAGCATCAGAGGCTCCTGCACAATTAATCTGATGTAGCGAAAGCGTTCGATCAAAAAACGGACTCAAGGTGTCATCATGGCTCACCAATAACAAGGTACTGTTGCGCTGGGACACCTCTTTAAGTAATAACTGTATAAAGGTATCGCGCGTCGTGCGGTCTAATGCCGATGTAGGTTCATCAGCAATCAGCACATCGGGGGAACCAATTAAAGCACGAGCCACCGCCACTCGCTGCTGCTGCCCTACCGATAGTTCTGCGACGGGCAACCGCTTGCTTAACTGTTTTTCCAAACCCAACTCAATCAACAGCTGATCCGCTGCTTGCGCAACACTCCCTGCTTGTGCAATGGCACGCTGCTTACGTAACGTAGAGAAGCGACACGCCAGCATGACATTATCTCTTAACGAAAGGTAAGGCAGCAGATTAAACATTTGGAAGATAAAACCCACGTGATCAGCCCGAAAACGATCCCGTTCAGAGGGTGAAAGCGAGGTTATAGAACAACCCGCGATCTTTATCTCCCCTGATTGCGGTAACAACAGCCCCGTCAGCAAATTAAGCAGTGTACTTTTACCGCTGCCTGATGGACCTTGTATAAAAATATGCTCACCGCTTTGGATCTCACATTTTGGTATATCAATGACCGGGGCTCCTGGCTTCCAGGCAAACTTAACTTGATCCAACGTTACCGTTGCCATGTACATTCCTATATATTCTATTCGCGAATTGAAATTTCATCTGTAGCAGACGATAAGGTGCCACCCTTTTGTCCCGCTTGACCCACCATCTGATAGCGCACTAACTCAACCATCGGAAACTGATCAAACAGGCCCAGCGTAAATCCGCTTAATCGTTCGGGCTTTGCGCAGGAAAACTGATAATGAACCCTAATATCTGCATGTTCACCCTCATGTTCACCCTCATGCTCAGCCTCATGCTCAGCCTCATGCTCAGCCTCATGCTCAGCCTCATGCTCATGTTCATGTTCATGTTCATGTTCATGTTCAGTCTGATGCGGCGACTCAAGTAGCGATTGTTCAACCTCTACTTCTTTCAACGAACATAAAGCAGCATTGGGCAGCTGAATAATCTCATCGCCTCGCTTCAATCTGTTTATCGCCTGAAGAACCTCCGCTTTCTGCACGTCAGTTTCGGGCAAATGTTCGAACCCAACCACATTTGCCGCAGGCGTTATTATCATAATATCCAGCAGTTTACCCTCGACGACCGCATCCAGCGTTGCTACTCCATGCTCATGCGCATCAGCGGCATACAGCAAAGGAGTAAAGATTAATGACGAAAATGCGGTAACTAATACCGACTGGATAAAAGGGGAGCTAACTTTTGTACGGGAATTTATAGGGGTTGTCATGCCGACACCTTGAGTTAATATTATACGTTATAACATAACATATAATTCATAAGCGTCAAGTATCTAAAAACTAAATATAGACCGATTCCTGCGTGGGTGGATCAATAGCAGCCTGCTCAGCAAGGTAGTTTGATCACATAAACCGGCGAGTCTATGTGGCGGATAAGTATACCGATATCAACGCCATCATAGCTGGCAACTCTGAAACGGCCGAAGGTTTGCTCTACGTTTGTTGGATGCTGGCTTATCTTTGCGGCATGAGTAATCGGGTTTAGCTGGTTAGTCTCGGCAGTGATGCCTTCCCAGCTAAAGGTTTCTTGGTTTTGGTCTGCTACGTTACTTTCGCCGTTTTTTCGAACACAAAAAAGTTCGCCTCCATTGGAGGCTGCATAGTAGATCAGGGCATTCATTTTAGGGGCATACTCCAGGGATGCGTAAGGGTGAATGGCAGGAGTAAAGTTACTGATCAGAGTGCGTATTGGCTCTTCGGGGGCAGCAGGGTTTATCGATAGCAATCTGCTTTTTTTGTGTTCGGCTATGATCAGGCGGTCCTGCGTCGGATCATAGGCCATCGCGTTGTGGTCGGCACTGTCTGGTAGTTTGCTCGTCTGGCAAGCGCCCCAAGTGCCGAACGTACCCTCCTTATTTTCACCGTCCGGTGAATACCCGATGAAGGTATTGCCGTCATCGCCAGAGTTACCCCAGAGTATTCGGCGCATAGGGTCCCATGCAGTCCAGCCTCCTGACGTTAGTTCAGCTTCGGGGTGTTTAGGGCCACGCCTCCAGCGAAGCGTGTCGAGGTTTAGTATATGTGGGATGGCAATCGCTTCTACCTCAGGACCCAATTGTCGCTGTCCCTTGAATAAAATGTAGTCATTTCCTACCGGGTCATATTGCACGTACCCATAGGTATGAGGCGGTAATGGAGAGCCGTTGGGGTAACATGCATCTTCATAAATAGCCCCGGCACCATACTCGTTCATTTTTCCGCTGACATAACCATCTGAGATCCTGGACCACTGTCGGGTTGCCAGGTCGAAAGCGTGTACGTCTGATCCAAAATAATCATTATGCCCGCCCCCAAAAATTATCATGCTGCCACTATCGCCAAAATAATCGGCGAAGGCTGCTCCATTCCAGGTTTCTGTTATCGACCAAAAATCACAACGGCCACTCCAGGGGGCTTTGGCGTAACGTCCCAGTAATCGCCTTGCGCGCATCTCTAATGACCGTGAAGGATTGAGGTTTACGTCTTTGGCAGGGTCTCCGTCTTCCAAATATCTTGTGCCTGAAGGTGTCGGCGCCAGCCCCAGGTCAGGCTGGTCTCCGGAAATGCGGTACCAGTGGCCGGTTTTCATGGCACCTACCCAGCTGGGAGTTGTCTTTTTACGTTTTGCACTAAGATTCGTCATCATCAGGCTGTTCTTTTTGTCCATGGTTAACGATTTCGCTTAAACCTACCCTTTGTTGTGGCAGTTTTGTCGCAACCTTGTCATAAATTGTTACTGATCTCACGTCCGCGTTGCATCTAAACCCTATGAAAACAGCTACCGCTCTGCATTTTTTATAATAGGGAAAGAAAGAGCACCTCACCCTCTCAGTGTGTTTAGCAGTTCGTATAACGTGAAGTCCAGTATTTATTAATCGTCTTTCTCTTATCCTGCGCGGCAAAACGCCAGGTTAAGCCAGCACTTGCCTGATATTTATATGGGCTTCTTTATTTCAGGCCAAGTGAGGTTCGAAGAATAAGATAATAAGCCCATCATCAAACTGTCATTTTGTTGTCACTTCATTGTCATTCTTAAGTCACCAAACCTTCATACGAAAGCCTTATTATTTCGGTCGAAACAAGATCATAAGATGAGTTAACAGCCATATGCAGCTTTCAGAACGACAGAGAATTATTCTTCAGCGCGTTAGAGATGAGGGTGGTACGTTATCAAGTAGCGTGATTACCAACCTGTTTGATGTGTCAATTCAAACCATACGCAAAGATCTGAATGAGCTGAGCGACCTGGGGCTTGTTAAACGAGTACATGGCGGTATCACCCTCCCCGTACAAAACCACAACTTGTCGTTTAGTAATCGACAGGTAATAAACCTGCAGGCAAAACAAGCAATCGCCCAGCGAGTAGCCGCGAGCATTCCTGAAGGTTCAAGTCTCTTTTTAGGGATTGGCACAACACCCCAGCAAATTGCTCAGGCCTTGTTACAACATACCCGCTTAACCGTCGTCACCAATAACCTTAATGCGGCGATAACCCTTTGCCAGAATTCAAACATAAAAACCTATCTTTGTGGTGGTCTGTTACGCCCTGCTGATCAGGATTTAACGGGGGAAGATGCGACACAATTTCTACGCAAATTTCAGGTAAATTACGGCATTTTTGGCGTAGGAGGGCTGGCAGAAAATGGGGATTTATTGGACTTCTCTCCTGAGGAGGCCCACATATCCTCCGCTATTATGGATAACAGTGAGCACCGGATTCTGGTCGCTGACAAAAGTAAATATTTACGCAGCGCGCCCATCAAAACAGCAGAAATTAACGCCATCAATAGTTTTTATACTGACAGCTTACCGCACGCCCTGCGCATCTTATGTGCTGATGCCTGTGTAGAGGTAATTGAGTGCGTGCAGGAGAAACAATGAGCTTTTTAAATATCCAGGGCTTATCCAAACAGTGGGCTGATACACGCGTAGTAGAAGATATTAATTTTGAAATTTGTGAAGGCGAGTTCATTGCACTACTCGGACCTTCAGGGTGTGGAAAATCTACAACGCTTAAAATGATCGCCGGGCTGGAAACGCCGACAGCAGGCAATGTTATTCTTAACGGTCAGAACATCACGAACCGCACACCGGGCCAGCGCCAACTCTCGATGGTCTTTCAGTCGTACGCACTCTTTCCACATCTTAGTGTGAAAGAAAACATTGTCTTTGGTTTAAAAGCTAGAAAAGTCCCCGTTAATGAGCGGAATAAACGCCTCAGGCATGCGGTTGAACTGGTTAATCTTGGCGATCAGATTAATAAAAAACCATCGGAACTTTCGGGTGGTCAATGCCAGCGTGTAGCCCTCGCCCGTGCCATTGTTTCTCAGGCACCTTTGTGCCTGATGGATGAGCCGCTTTCTAACCTTGATACAAAGTTGCGTAACGAGATGCGAACAGAGATTCGTGCCCTTCAGAAACAACTTGGCTTAACCGTGCTGTATGTCACTCATGACCAGGTTGAGGCCATGAGCATGGCCGACAGAATAATATTGCTTAACGCGGGTCGCATAGAGCAAATGGGCTCACCTCAAGCACTTTACAACGAGCCTGCCAGTAGCTTTGTTGCACGTTTTATCGGTCATCCCCCGATGAGTCTAATGACGCGGGATAAGCATTTAATCGGTATTCGTCCGGAACATATCACACTCTGTAAATCGGGATATTCAGAAGGTATTGCTACCCACAATCCAAACAAGAACCCAAACAATAATGCATCAGTCATTCATTGCGACTACCACGGTGCAGACACCCTTATTTCAGTTGATTTCCAAGGTTCTGCACTGATGCTTAGCCTCCAAGGCCACCACCTTTTTCAGGCCGGCCATCCATTGGCCATCACATGGGAGAGCCAACACGAACACTATTTCTCAGCAAAAACAGGCCTGCGTACGGCCAATCTTTAGACCCTAAACTCTACCAACCGAAGGAATACTTTCATGTTTAATCGTGGCAAAAAACGTATGTTGGCAGTAGTGCTTTCAACAGCATTATCCGGCGCTGCTCAGGCAAAAACTGATCTGACAATGTACTACCCTGTAGCTGTCGGGGGTTCACTTACCCACGTTGTTGATAGCATTATTGCAGATTTTGAAAAGCAAAATCCTGACATTGATGTTAAAGCGATTTACGCGGGCAACTATAACGATGCGCGCGTTAAAGCACTTGCTGCTTTGCAGAGCGGCCAGCCTGCGCAGCTATCGGTTATGTTTTCTATAGACGTGCATGAGTTGATGGATCTTGATGCCATCATTCCTTTTGATGAAGTGGCCACCAGCGACGAAGATAAAACCTGGTTAAACAGCTTTTATCCGGCACTGATGAAAAACGGTCAGGTAAAGGGTAAGACCTGGGGTATACCCTTTCAGCGCTCCACCATTGTTATGTACTACAACAAAGATATGTTCCGTGCTGCCGGCTTAGATGCTGATCACGCACCGAAAAATTGGGACGAACTGGTCGACATGGGTAAAAAACTCACTAAAAAAGATGCCAGTGGACAAGTAACACAATGGGGCGCGATGATCCCATCGACAGGCTATCCTTATTGGATGTTTGGTGCGTTAACTAAACAAAATAGTCAGGTACTAATGAACCAGGCGGGTACTGAAACCTACTTCGATAAACCAGCAGTCATCGAAGCGCTGTCTTTCTGGAAGTCTCTGGGTTCAGAGCACAAGATCATGCCCGAAGGTACTATTCAGTGGGGAACCTTGCGCCAGAATTTTCTAGAACAAAAAACAGCCATCATGTGGCACTCCACCGGTAATCTGACCGCCGTTAAGAAAAGCGCCAACTTTGATTTTGGTGTCGCCATGTTACCCGCCAATAAAGAGTTGGGTTCACCAACGGGCGGCGGTAATTTTTACCTCTTTAAAAAATCTACTCCAGAAGAACGCCAGGCAGCGCTAAAGTTGGTTAAGTTTATGACAGCCCCTGAGCAAGCAGCAAAATGGAGTATCGAAACCGGCTACATGGGTGTTAGTCCTGCAGCTTATAATACCGATGCTTTACAGCGCTATGTAAAAACCTTCCCGCCTGCAGCTATCGCTCGTGATCAACTGGAATACGCAACAGCTGAACTGGCGACGCATCAAGCTGGCCGGGTTCGTAAGCTGTTAGATGATGCCATTCAGGCAACGCTGACCAACCAAAAATCAGCTGAGGACGCACTAAAACATGCTCAACAGCAGGCTGAACGCGTTCTGAAACGTTTCGAATAATAACGATATTCATTAAATAGCAATGCAAAAACATTGTTGCCTGGGTGTCGTGCGCGACACCCTATCTTACTTTTTCAAAAACACTCATTAATGAAATTAAATATGCCACGTCACCAACAGATCTATGCCTGGCTGCTACTTTTCCCTGCGCTTGCGCTACTGGCAGCATTTACACATATTCCAATGATAAAAACACTCTGGCGGAGCTTCACCTCGTCTGGTATGCAAAACAACACCGGTTTCACATTGGATAATTACCGTTACCTTTTAGAAGATGATGTTTTCTGGCAGGTATTATCCAACAGTCTATGGTATGCGGCAGTAACCGTCCCTGTATCCATGATATTAGCTCTAGCGATGGCATTGTGGGTAAACGGTAAAATCCGTGGCCGAAGTGCATTACGCTTGGCCTACTTCACTCCAACCATTCTACCGATGATAACTGTTGCCAATATCTGGCTGTTTTTCTATACGCCGGAAATAGGCTTATTCAATAACATCCTAGGTTGGTTCGGACACAGTGGTTACAACTGGCTCGGTGACCCTGATTTAAGTTTATTCAGCCTGATGCTGATGACAATATGGAAAGAAGCAGGGTTCTTTATGATCTTTTATCTGGCGGCGTTACAAGGGATCAGTCGGGACTTTTACCAAGCAGCCGCTATCGAAGGCAGCAGCCGCTGGACAACTTTACGCAGAATAACCCTGCCACTGTTAATGCCCACCACCTTATTTGTACTGATCAATGCCTTTCTTAATGCCTTTAAGCTGGTAGACCATCTATTTATCCTAACAAAAGGTGGCCCAAACAATGCCACCAACCTGCTGCTCTATTATATCTATGAGAATGCCTTTAGTTTCTTTGATGCCGCTTACGCGTCAGTCTTAACCGTGGTACTGCTTAGCATTCTGGTTGTACTCGCCGTATTTCAATTTGGCGTGATCGAACGTCGTGTACATTACCGTTGAGGTCTACTATGCAAAATCAAGTGACGTTCTTATCCTGTCTATTCAATAGCCTCTCTATTCGGCTATCAAATGGACTATCCACGCTGGCAGCTTGGTTACTCGGGTTATTCTGGATATTTCCACTGATCTACGCGCTCTGGGCTGCTTTTCATACACCCGAATATGCCGCGCATTTCGCACTTGATGCACCCTTAACATTAGAGAATTTCAGAACAGCATGGGTGCAAGCGCCTTTTATGCGTTACATGCTAAACACGGTAGTTATCACTCTATTGATACTGGTCTTCCAATTGGTACTGTGCACACTGGCGGGTTACGCCTTGGCCAGAATTAACTTCAGAGGACGTGGGGTGGTGTTCGCATTGATCTTGATACAATTGATGGTGGTGCCGGAGATCCTAATCGTCGAAAACTATCAAACACTCGCCAGCCTGCACTCAATTGATACCTATATAGGGGTTGGGCTTCCTTATCTGGCCAGTGCATTCGGTATCTTTTTACTGAGACAAACTTTTAAGACCATACCGCAAGCACTTGAAGATGCAGCAAAAATTGAAGGCTGTTCAATTTTACAAATCATATGGAATGTCTATGTTCCATTGGCAAAACCCACATATCTGGCGTTTTCATTGGTTTCCATTAGTTATCACTGGAACAACTTTCTCTGGCCTTTAGTCGTAACCAATACAGAGCAAAGCCGACCTTTAACAGTTGGAATGGCAATATTTGGTGCACCTGAATCTGGTGTAGACTGGTCCGTGATTAGTGCCGGCACACTGATCTCTGTTGCTCCTTTACTCATCGTTTTTCTACTTTTCCAACGTCAGTTTATTCAATCATTTATGACTGCGGGGGTGAAATAAGCATGCACATTATGAGCTGGAATATACAAGCGACTCGTGGCTGTGATGGCCGCTTTGATACCCGACGAATTATCAACGAAATAAAAAGCCGGTCAATTCCCGATGTGATCTGTTTGCAAGAAGTATCCCGTTACTTTCCTGAAATGGGCGGCAACGACCAGCTACAGGCGTTGCAAGCCGCATTTCCAGAGCATGAAGCCGTTTGGTCTGCCGCAATCAGTTGGCGGCATACCGACACTATCAGAAGAGAGTTTGGAAACCTTACTCTGGTAAAACAACCGCTTCTGGAAGACTTTCGCCTGCATTCATTACCCAGACCTCCGGCAGAAGGGTTATGGCAGATGCCACGAACAGTTATTGAAACACTCATCAGAACCGATCAAGGCATCTTGCGCATACTTAACACTCACCTTGCCTTTCACAACCGTTCGGAGCGGTGGCAGCAATTGAATTATTTAAATCAAATATGTGAACAAGCGAGCTCCCGGTCCCATTCGCCTCTGGCCGCTAACACTGCCGGATGCTACACACCAGCCCCTGACTCTGAAGTGACACTTTTATGTGGTGATCTGAATCTCACCTCCGAGGATGATGATTACCTTCGTTTTGTGGGCCAGAATAACTGGCAAGATTGCTGGTTATACCTGAACCCGGAACACAAAAAATCTAATAAACCCAGAACGCCAACCTGTGGCTGTTTTGACCACCAGCAATGGCCGGAAGGCGCTCATTGTCGCGATTATTTTTTTATCAGCCCAGGCTTTGAATCACACATAAAAGAAATGTATATAAATACGCAAACAGATGCGTCCGATCATCAGCCCCTCTCTTTAAGGATAGATGTTTAATGACTACCCCCCTTATACACCTGTTGCCAAAACTACCTGAACGATTTGAATCGCCCATTAAATTGCTGTTCACGGATGTTGATGACACGCTGACATGGGAAGGAAAACTACCCCCGCAGACTTTTATCGCGCTTCAACAGCTCAGAGATGCAGGCATTATCGTTATACCTGTAACAGGCGCAAGCGCAGGCTGGTGTGACTGCATCGTACGTACATGGCCGGTAGACTGTGTGATTGGTGAAAATGGTAGTTTCTGGATGCAGCGAGATAACTCAGGCCATGTGACAAGACACTTTCGTGAAGAAGAAGCGATTCGTCAACAGCATATCGAACGACTAAAAATACTGGGCACTGAACTCACTCGATGTTTTCCTGATATTAGTTATACGCAGGATCAGCCCTTTCGATTGACCGATATAGCATTCGATATTGGCCAGCAGGTTCAGGTCGCCATGCCTGTGGCCCAGGCTGCGACAGCATGGCTCAGGGAACAGGGTGTATCGGCTAGGTTGAGCTCCATTCACATTAATGCCTGGCTAGGCGCATACAATAAAGCAGATACAGCCAAAGCCTGGCTTCAACAAAACCAACCGGGCATATCACTCGAACAATGCGCTTTTATCGGAGACTCTCCCAATGATGAAGCAATGTTCGAGCACTTCCCCCTTTCCGTAGGTGTTTCTAATATCCGACGATTTCTAAAACAGCTGGACCATTCGCCCCACTTTATTACCGAACATCATGGTGGTTTTGGATTCGTAGAATTTGCAGAAACTATCATCAAGAGTGCCAGGCCACTAGTTGTCAGTCATTAATGTGATACCTAAAACGTACTATGCTGTGGGGGAAAGGCCCCCTCAGCATGTAGAATTTATACAACAAGCACTACCTTATGATCGCTTGTAAAATAAAAATTACTCTACTCGATGCAGCGCGCAAATTTTATTGCCCGATGGATCTCTTAAATAGGCAAGATAAAGAGCGCCGATAGGGCTCTCACGTAGGCCAGGATTATCTTCACAGCTTGTACCACCATTGGCGATACCTGCCGCATGCCACGCATCCGCTGCGGCGGAATCTTTTGCAGCAAAACCAATCGTATTGCCATTGCCATGGCACGCTGGTTCACCATCAATGGGTTTAGTAATGGCAAATGCACCGCTTTCTGTAAAGTAAAAGCATCGCCCTTTTGCATCGATAACACCCGGCTCATGGCCCAGGGCACCTAAAATAGCATCGTAAAAAACCTTAGAGGCCTGAACATCGTTTGCGCCGACCATAATATGACTGAACATTTTTATTATCCCTAGCGAATGAATGACTAACGTTTAATAACGCGCATTCACTACTGTTTGAGTGTTTTATTAATAGAGTACGTTTGCAGTTTAGGTAAATAACAGCCGTGGTTCAATCGTATAAACTTTATTGCTTTTACACCTATATGCTACGTGTGCAGAATAACGCTTTGTGATAGCGGCAACGTGCCAGTGTTCTATATATTATCGCCATAAAAAAAGGCAGCCAAAAGGCTGCCCGAAACTACTAAGGATCTTAGATAAGGTTTTATTAACTCGTAACGAGTCCGTGACGATCCATAATCTCCTCAATTTCCGGTAGGCTAGCCGGGTCATCGATTGTTGATGGCACGGTATATTCAGCTCCATCTGCAATTTGACGCAGCAACTTACGCAGAATTTTTCCTGAACGGGTTTTTGGCAGACGCTGAACGACTATGGCTTTTCTGAAACAGGCAACCGCACCAATCTCTTTACGCACCATCGCTACTAACTCTGCTTCCAGAACGCTTTCATCAAGCTCTATGCCGTTCTTGATCAATACAAACCCGATAGGTTGCTGACCTTTAAGCGGATCATTCACACCGATAACGCAACATTCTGCAACGGCCGGATGATTGGCAACAATCTCTTCCATCTCACCCGTAGACAGGCGGTGGCCAGCGACGTTGATTACGTCATCCGTACGACCCATGACGAACACATAACCGTCTTCATCAATATAACCGCCGTCACCTGTTGAGTAATAACCCGGGAATTCGGTCAGATAGCCTGTACGGAAACGCTCATGGTCTCCCCATACAGTAGGCAAGCTGCTAGGTGGCAATGGAAGTTTGATGGCGATATTGCCCTGAACACCGGCAGGTAATTCGTTTCCATCACCATCAACGATCTTCACATTAAAGCCTGGCATAGGCAGAGTCGATGAACCTGGTTTTGGCTCTTTCATCTCAATACCTGTCAGGTTGCCGCAGATAGCCCAACCTGTTTCAGTTTGCCACCAATGGTCAATAACGGGTTTGCCTAAGGTATCTTTTGTCCAATGATACGTAGGAGGATCAAGGCGCTCACCCGCCATGAAAATAGCGCGAACACTGGATAAGTCGTATGCTTTCAGTAGTTCAGAGTCTGGATCTTCTTTACGAATAGCACGGAAAGCCGTCGGCGCAGCAAACAGGGCATTCACTTTATATTCTTCGCATACTCGCCAAAACGCGCCAGCATCCGGTGTTCTAATCGGCTTGCCTTCGAATACAACCGTGGTACAGCCTGCCAATAGTGGCGCATAAACAATGTATGAGTGACCAACAACCCAGCCTACATCGGAGGCCGCCCAGAAAACATCACCGGCCTCCATGTTATAGATTGCTTTCATGCTGTATTTAAGCGCGACAGCATGGCCTCCATTATCACGCACTACACCTTTTGGCTTACCTGTCGTACCTGATGTATAGAGAATATAAAGTGGGTCAGTTCCTCTAACAGGCACACAATCAGCTGGTTCGGCTGTCGCCATGGCAGAAGCCCAGTCAATATCGCGTCCTGGAATTAAATCAGCAGTCACTTGTGGTCGCTGAAATATAATGCAGCTATTAGGTTTGTGTGCTGATTTTTCAATGGCTTCGTCAAGCATTGGCTTATAAGGCAACACTTTAGCTATTTCAATACCGCACGAAGCGGTCACAACGACCTTAGGCTCCGCATCATCAATACGCACCGCTAATTCGTGCGGAGCAAAACCACCAAACACAACGGAATGAACAGCACCAAGACGAGCAACACCGAGCATAGCGATAATTGCTTCAGGGATCATCGGCATATAAATAACGACCCGGTCACCCTTTTCTACGCCTTGCGCTTTAAGGATACCGGCAAATTTCGCAACCTGGTCACGCAACTCAGTATACGTGTAGCGAACCTTTGTATCAGTCACCGGAGAATCAAAGATCAACGCATCCTGATCGCCCCGCCCATTTTCAACATGATAATCCAATGCCAGATAAGCCGTGTTAAGCTCACCATCAGCAAACCAACGGTCAATTCCGTTAGCATCTTTGCTTAGGATTTTTGTTGGTTTTTTGAACCATTGAATGGCTTCTGCTTTTTCACCCCAGAAAATCTCAGGTGTCTCAACGGATTTTTTATATTCTGCTTGATAAGACATAGCACGGGTCCTTTGTTCTTGATCAGTTAATAATTAGGACAACGTCAATGTGAGCCATTTTTCTTATTGTTGACAGTCGGCTTACAAGATCAGTGTACTTTAACTAAAAATATGAGTTATTTAACTAAGACATAAGGCGAATATGGCTAAATTAGGCGAAATTTATCTAAAATTTCATGATTTTTCATTTGTCATAAAACAAGATTGTCGACAATCTGTCATTTTTTATGCTTATTTGGCTTTGTTTAACTATAAAAACCGCTGTTATGGTGAGTTTCAATAAAGATAGTGTTGTGATGCTTACCGAGCAAAAAATATTATTGTTATTAGCAATGCATCATAGGAGCGCCAATAAATAGGAATTGACGCTTTCATACCGGTATCTTTATCTAGATGAAAAAAAATACCTAGCGTAAAATCATTAACTAACCGTATCGCATGAGCTGAAGTAAAATAATTTCTTGATTTCAGTTTGATTTCAGTTTCAAAACATATAGTTGCTGTACTTTAAAAACATATAGTTGCTTTACTTTAAAGCATAGAGTGGCTGTTCCCTATAGTAACTGTTGTTTCAAATACACAGGACACCTCCTTGACAGCACTCAGACAACCTATCCGCATATATACGATTATTTGTTAAAGGATCCATGCATGATGATTTACGCTTCACAGCAGAAAATATTATATTCATTATTCATCAGCTTGCTGATGCTTTTTTCTTTTAAGGCGATGGCAAAATCACCTGTATATACAGCGCTATTCAGTGATATTGCTGTATCAGGTTACGATACTGTTGCTTACTTCACAGAAGGTAAAGCCGTTAAAGGTAGCGATGATTATTCGATAGAATATCAAGATACTGAGTGGCGCTTTAAAAATTCAGACAATCTCGCCATTTTTAAAGCAGACCCTGCAAAATACGCACCTCAATATGGAGGCTATTGTGCCTGGGCGGTTGCTAATAACGACACAGCCAAAGGCGATCCGCTTCAGTGGACTCTACTCAACGGAAAACTATACCTTAACTATGATGCCGACATTCAATCCAAATGGTTAAAGGATAAAGAAGCATTGATTCGCACGGCTGATCAGAATTGGCCCGGCGTTATTCAATAATCGCACCCTAACCATTCCACTAATAATAAGGAAGACGTATGAAGTCTCGTCTCATTTCGGTTTTTAGCTGGGCAGTGTCACTATGGGCTTGTAAAGTATTTTTAAGCTCCCTACCCTACAAATTTTCTGGCCACCCCGATACACAACACATATTCTCGACTATCGGCACCTGGATGAGTGCAACGTTATCAGAGAGTCTAGGCGACTGGTTTTCTCAATATGGCGCTTATGCGGTGGGCAGTGCTGAACTTATCGTCTCTATTATTCTATTGTCACCAATCGTATTTTTTATACTGAAAAAACTGGATATAATTGACAATGTATCTGAACGTTCATTAATTCATAGCGTGGGGGGTATGTTAGCCGCCTCCGTCATGGCGGGCGCGGTGTTTTTCCACCTGGTAACGCCGCTGGGTGTAGAAGTATTACACAATGGCCAGAGTGACCATGGATCATTATTTTATGCCGCCCTCTCTATTTTAGTACTTGGCTCTATGATGGCAATCGTCAATTTCATACACTGGCGCGGCATTAACACTGCCAGTAAAAACACTCTGTAATTTTTTTCATTTTGTGACGCTCTGACATTTATGATGATTAGAATACTGCTAGTAGTTTCATACATAGTTTCGTGCTTTTGCTTGAAAGTAATGCCATGGCGTTACTTTCAGCTCAATGCTCGTTATTTCAACAAAAGCAAAGGGATATATTCTAAACAAGACATCAACGATATGATTCCCGAGCAATGGCGTTTGCAGCAGTGGATTGATACCTGCGATATACAACCACACGCCTATCCCGTCTTCGTAAAACCGGAATGGGGACAAAACTCTAAAGGAATTGAGCGTGCCGATAACCATCATCAATTAGATGACATCCGTCGTCGTCGTTCGACAGCAGCGATGCAGCACCTTATCCAGGAAGCGGCTCAGGGGAAATTTGAATTTGAAATTTTTGTGATTCCTTCTGATACAGCACGCGGCGACTGCGCCGTACTCTCGGTGACCAAGGTGGTGAATAACGGCGCTGAGGAATTCCCTATCAATGGTATTTATAACAAGCATACTCACTATATTGATGTGACTCCTCAATTGAGTAGTGACGATCTTGACGCAATATGGGGATATTTTAAAACCGTCGGGGATTTTAGAATTTCTCGCTTCGGCATAAGGGCTGATTCATTGGAAAGCTTTATTGCCGGCCACTTTAAAGTGATCGAGATTAATTTATTTGTACCCATGCCGTTAGTGTTACTCACTCAAAACACAGCACTATTGCGTAAAATAAAATTGGCTATCCATTGCACATGGATGCTGGCAAAAATCACCAAAACTATCCCGAATGATCAAGATAAGCCGTTTATATTATTCAAAAAAATCGGCTTTATACAGCGCGCTAAACGCCTTGATTAACACGAGCACATGACATGCAAAATATAAAAAAGAGTATTTATAGCTGGATAAGCCAGCGTTATATGAATGGCTGCAGCAGTTATAACAATCTTGACGTTAGGAAAAGCTGCCGTTCAAAAGAACAAGCACGCGCCGTTTTTAGCCAAGGGAATGTGCCCCACGCTAAAGGGCTTATCTTCTTGAGTCCTTTTAAAGCACACAGCTTTGCTAAGACTCATGGCTTCCCTCTGGTGATTAAGCCTAATGTCAGCGGCTATTCCAGAGGCAGCTACTTCCCTATTAATAACTTTTTCGAACTATGGAAAGCTATTTTTCTCGCCAAACTATGGTGGCCAACGACCGTGGTAGAGCAGTATCTCAAAGGCCACAACTATCGCGTTGTCGCCATTAAGGGAGAGATTATGTCTGTGATTGAGCGTTACCCGCCGACTGTGACAGGTGATGGGCTACAGACTATCAGCAAACTCATTGATGAAGAGAACGCCATACGTAAGGAGATGAATCTATACCCTTGCATCCATCCCATTGAGAAAAATGAGCAAACTATAAGCTTTCTGAAAAAACGTCAATACAGCCTCGATACCATCCCCGCTCAAGGCGAGGACGTCATACTTTTTTATCGTATTTCACTGGCACCAGGCGGCACTGTCAGAACAATCGACAAAGCCACTATCCCTGAGATCAATAGACAGTTATTTGTCGATGTTCTGGATATGTTTGGTGCGAATATTTTAGGTATTGATGTTATTTTCGAGAAAGGTATTGAGCACGCCTACCAAGATCAGCAATGCATATTCCTTGAAGTGAATTCACGTCCCTATCTGAAAATGCATGACTACCCTCGGTTTGGCGAGAAAGAAGATCTTTCACCCTACTACAGCAAGCTCAATAAACTGGATATCAGTAACGCAGATACTTATTGATGAAAACCGTGACTTCAACGCTTTCTGCGATCTTTTTCCAATTTGCAGGCGCCCACTCATTTTTGATTGGACTCCTGCCTTTCTTCATTCCGGTACTACTGTTACAGCAAGGGATATCTATTCAAGGGATTGCACTCTTTATTGCCCTGACCGGTATCGGCTTTATTATCTCGCTTACGCTATGGAAAAAGTTCTATCGCCATTCACATTGGCGGTTAATTATCAGCCTTTCATTCCTGATCGAACTATTATTAGTTGCAGCCTTGCTATTCACCGAAAACAACTATGCATTACTACTCTGCGCAGCCTTACTGAATGGCGCTTATAACTGTTTTTACTGGACGACACAGCGTGTTCTGTTCAGCGCTATGACGGCCGAGCACAAGGCAACGCAGCACGCCTCTTCCTATGCCAATCAAACAGGCAAAAAATTTGGCAATTTTCAAATACTAGCAGTGGTGTTGTTAAAATCTGGCATCATTTGCGGAGCGTTTCTTTTGGAAGAAGACCACCGCGTTCTGTTATTGCTAGTCAGCGCGGTTATATCGACAGCCTGCGCTGTCTGGTTTTCACGCTCAGGTTTGATCCGCAACTTTTCCAAGGCCAGCAAGTTAATGCCCATAGAAGTGAGCAGATCAACACCCACAAAAGCATCTGTTTTCCACTTTAAAGATGAACATAATTCAGCCATTATTTTTTATTTCGATGGGATTTTTCTGTTCCTTGAAAGCTACTTCTGGGTTGCGTCACTGTTCTTTATTGCGCAGGGAAGTATCAAAGAACTCGGCATAGTGATGGTATTATTGACTGTATGTTTATCCGTTATTTTTTATCTATTGAAGAACAGAATAGATAACATTGATCATAATAAAGTCTACGTCTGCGCTGTCGTTTTTTACGCCTTGTCATGGTGGCTACGTAGCGTCTTAGGCGCAGATTTATCGAACTACTGGATCTATCCTGCTATTTTATTAATCGCTTTTTTAACCTCATTCTTTCGCTTGAGTTTTAACAAACGTTTTTTCGATCATGCAAAACAACATCAGCCTCTTAACTATCTATTAGCTAAGAGTTATTTGTCTCAAATGGGAATCGTGATCTTTTACATTGGCCTAGCACTACTGGCATCCTCCTTTTCAGATAGCCAATCTTCACTATCGACAATCTATCTTGTGCTCACGCCTATGGCCTTAATATATCTGGCCTATTCATGCCCCGCTGAACCGGTATCGAAAAAAGTATCCTCGGCAGAGCCACGGCTTAAAATATCCTGATCATAGACACTGACGCAGGGCTGACATTGCCACGCTATTAGCAAGACAGCTCTCCACTCTCTTCAAATACCCTATACTCATCACACAGTTCAAAGATTACCACGGCCGCCGGATCAACATGCCTTTCAGCTCATTCGAAACCCCGCCCCTCACCTGCTTCCTCGTAAGTGACCCCATCACGGATGTGATAAATACGCTTAAAAGTGGGAATGATTTTTTCGTCGTGGGTGACGACGATGATAGCGGTCTCAAACTTGCGCGCCATATCATTGAGGATACGGATGACGGCCATGGCACGTTCGCTGTCTAGCGGTGCTGTAGGTTCGTCGGCCAGAATCACCGGTGGTCGATTGACCAGACCGCGCGCGATCGCGACCCTTTGCTGTTCGCCACCGGACAGCTGTGATGGCATGGCGCTAGCGCGGTGCTGCACGTCCAGCGCCGTGAGTAATTCCAACGCTTTTGAGCGCGCGTCTGCATTGGCTATACCGGCCAGCATCGGCAGCAGCGCGACGTTATCAGTGACATCGAGGAACGGGATCAGATAAGGCGCCTGAAACACGAAACCAATCTTATCGCGGCGCAAAGCACGCAGATCGCGCACTTTCCATCCATCATCATATATCGTCTCATCGCCCAGGATCATACGCCCGGCCGTGGGTTCAATCACCGCGCCAAGGCATTTGAGTAAGGTACTCTTGCCGGAACCCGAAGGCCCTATCAGCCCCACGACTTCTCCGGGTGCTACCTCCATGTTGACATCTTTCAGCGCATAGACGGCAGTATCACCCTTCCCGTAACGTTTGCTCAACGCTTCGATACGGATACCTTTTTTGATCATCTTGTCACCCAATCGCTTCGGCCGGATCGACCTTGAGTGCTGCACGAATAGCGATGATGCTGGATAATACGCAGATCAACATTACCACCATAAATCCGATCACCGAATCGAGCGGCTCAAGCAACACATATTTAGGGAAAATCGGTGCCATAAACAAGGTCGCGGATATTTTCCCAACCACAAAGCCGATAACGCCGAGCGCGAGAGCCTGCTGTAGTATCATGGCGGCAATGGTTCGGTTTCGGGTTCCGATTAATTTGAGCACCGCGATTTCACGGATTTTACCAAGCGTCAAAGTGTAGATAATGAAAGCTACGATGGCCGCGCTGACAATCGAGAGAATCACCAGAAACATACCGATCTGTTTTGCGGATGTGGCGATCAGCTTGCCCACAAGGATCTCCTCCATCTGGCTGCGGGTGTAAACCGTCAGACGCTTCCAGCGGCGGATCGATTCAGCCACCTCATCAACACCGTAACCGGCGTTAATCTGCACCAGAACCGCATTGACGTAGGCATTACTACTTTGTGATGCGATGACGGCATCGAGCAAGCCCGGGCTACCTGGTTTGTTAAAGGCAGGGTTTGCCGCGCTGCGTCTTCGCTGCTGTAAAATAGCATCATTGTCCTTCAGAAACTGCGCTTCCTGCGCATCTTTAAGGGGAATGAATACCATAGGGTCGCCGCCGGAAGAGACCATACGTCGGGTCAGCCCCACCACTGTGTAGTGATTTCTACGGATATGGAGGCGCTCACCAAGCCTGAAACCGCTTGCGATATCGGCCACTGCCTCGTAATGACCACGAGTGATCTGCCGTCCGGCTACCAGGTAGGGAGGCCAGCCAGGTGTGCCGGGTTCGCCAGCCGTTATGCCGGTAATCATCGCCCGCACGTCGCGCTGACCTTCGCGCACCTGCATAGTGAGGTAGGTAACATTCGCCGCCCGCGCCACACCCGGCATGCCACGGATACTGCGCCAGGTATCTTCGTAGATACTGGATGGCTCTGCATAAGGGCCCAGAGTGTCTTTTTGCACCACCCAAAGATCCGCACTGCTATTATCCAGCAGCACTTTGGCGTCATCAATCATGCCACGGTAGATGCCGGCCATAGACAGCGTCACGCCGATCAGCAGCCCGAGACCCACGCCGGTAAAGACGAACTTCCCCCAGGCGTGCATGATGTCACGTCCGGCCAGGCTGATCATTGCTGTACACCTGGAATTTTTTCAACCACATCAATACGGCTATGCGACGTCAGCGCCTTTTCGCTGTAGATTACCACCTGATCGCCGCTAGTAAGCCCTTCACGCACCTGTACAAAACCCGCCAAATCGTAAGCACCGAGTGTTACGGGGGTAAAACGCAGATCATTATTAACGATTTGCCAGACGCCTACTCTGCCACCCACACGCCGGATGGCGGCATTGGGGATGGCCGGCATAGTGGGGAGTGCAGCAAGATCGACCGTCACCTCGGCTAGCTCACCTATTGGAGGTAAAGGTTGAGGGAGGGCATCGAAGACCACCTTGGCCAACATCTCCTCGGTTACCGCATCAGCCTTTAGCTCCACACGCAGCACCCTGCCTTGCGAAGTTTGGCCGCTACGCGAACGTAGCACGATGCGTGCCGGCAGCCCTTTAGCCAGACCCGACGCGCTGATCTGGTCGAAGCGCACGTTGATCCACAGACTCTTGGGATCGATAATTTCAACTACCGTCTGGCCGGCTACTATAGTCGTACCAGGATCCGCATAGCGCTCTGCAACCACGCCATCCGCCGGTGCAATCAGGCGTAAACTGTTGCGTTGAGCTACCATTCCTTCGCGGTCAGCATGAGTTCTGGCGAGATCCTCATGGGCGGCAGAGAGACCCGCTTCAGCAATTTTTAATTCCTCACGTCTGGTGGTTACAATATCCTCACTGGTCAAGCGGGCAGTAAATAGTTTCTCGTAGCGATTAGCCTGAGTTTGGGCATAGGTTTGGCGCGCCTCGGCCTCACGCAATACTGCTTGCGCACGCTTAAACGCCGCATTTTGAGAGCGCACCCGATCATCCAGATCAACCGGATCCATTTCACCGAATATTTGTCCAGCCTTAACCCGATCACCTACTTGAACATCCAGACGCTGTACACGCCCGGCAAACGTCGGCCCTATCTTATAGGTGTAACGTGTTTCCAGCGTACCTATGCCAAATAATGCCGGTGTGACAGCCCGGGATTCGACTGTCGCGAGCATTATCGCTACCGGTGCAAGCGGCCCCGAGCGCAGACCGACATAGATGAAGAGCGCGAGCAATGGAATGACGACGGCCAGCATGGCCAGGGTACGTCCTTGTATGGGTAATTTTTTCATTGAAGGCTGCCTGTTTCATGACCTATATCAGGCCCGATACCACGCCGATAAATGGCAAACACCCTTGGCGCATCCCTGCGTATACGTTGCATGTCTCCCGCCAGCATCGACTGCATGACTAATCCCTGAATAGTGCCAATAAACAGAGTAGACGCTGCCTCGTTATCCAAACTGGGTGATAGCTCACCGCTTTCCTTCCCCTCTTCGATGAGTCGATGCAAGCGCTCTCCGTAACGTAGAATTAAGGTCTGCACGATACGCTTGGCCGGGGTTAGTTCAGCACGCTGCAGCTCGCCAAACATAATTCTGGGCACGCCAGGATGTTCCGCCACAAATTCGACATGACACATGAACATCGCCTCCATGGCAGCCAACGGTGATTCAATACCCTGTGCGGCACGATCAATTCTAGCCAGAAGACGCTCCGCTACCCATTCCATGACAGCCCTCCAAATATCTTCCTTGTTGGGAAAATGCCGAAATAACGCACCCTGGGTGACGTGCATGTGCTTGGCAATTGCTGCGGTGGTTATCTTGCCCGGGTTTTGAGTACCGGCAAGCTCCACGACGGACTCGACAGTAGCGGCACGGCGCTCACCGGCCGGAAGATGCTTTGGATGAGTATCCACGTTCGCTCCTTCATGAAAGATAGTAACTAATTACTATCTTAACATTAGGAAAGATGAATATTCAACTCAACTGTATAAATAGAATTCTGTCTCTTTTAGAACAACGAGCACTAATAAACATCTTCACGGTAACGCCCCTGAGCCTTGAGCGTCAGCACGTCAATCCCCAGCGGAGCGATAATATCGTTCAGCGCGGCGGTAACGCTGCCAGCCATGTTGCGACCACCACACACCAGAATCTGGGCGTCCTTCTCGATCAACCGGCGTAGTTCTGCCCCATCTACAATGATCTTGTCCTGCACATAGGAGCGCTCGCTGACGCGTGAAAAGACCGCGATCAGTTCTGTTAACCGCTTATCCTTAAGATAGATGTTCAGTTCAGCTTCATAGAGAAAATCAGACTCCGGGCAACGGCCGCCCCAATAGAGGTGAATCGGATGATGTGCTTTATTGTTGCGGATGAAACCGACCAGTGGTCCGATGCCAGTGCCCGCGCCGATCAGCACTATCGGCGCTTTGCCAGCGGCGGGACGAAAGCTCGGATTGGGCTGGATAAAGGCCTCGATGATGTCGCCCAGAGATAGCGCATGCAGGAAACCCGAGCACAGGCCGCCGGGATGCTGGCGCACGCAGATTTCCAGTACGCCGTCTTTCGACGCGGATGCCAGGGAATAGAATCGCGGCACACTCGTGCCCGGTGCCAGAATGCCGACCAGATCGCCGGCCTCAAAATGCGGTAGGCCGCTGCGCCTCAGGAAATGTCCCAGCAAACGGCTCAGCAGACCTTTGCCGTATCCCTTGGGTGTTTTGAATCGCAGCACGGAAGTCGGGGCCTGTACTTCCATACCGTAATCGACCCGTTCGACGAGCACCAGTGTGCTGCTGCGCGGGTGAACCGGGGTGTGGACCAGCGTCAATTCGCTATCAAGTACCTTGCTTATCGCCTCGCCCCAGCGGGCGTAAGCCTGCGGCGACTGCCGGTTGATGGTATCGAGCGGCAGCAACTGCGGCCAACCCTTGGCGGTTAGCGCAGCCTCGACATCTTTCGCGAACTGGCAGAACTGAGGAAATTGTCGATCGCCGAAGCCCAGCACGGCAACGGGGAATTGACGCATGTCGGTGATTTTCTCAAGCCGTGCCATGAATTGGCTAGCTGAGGCCGGCGCATCGCCATCGCCATAAGTTGAGGTCAGGATAAACAGTCGTTTCGCATGCGGGTAATTGCTCGCAAGGCTGTTCATTGCGGTTGTGTGGACAAGATATCCCGCTAAGTGAAGTGCATCATGAAGCGTTTTGGCAAAACCCCAGGTACTGTTGCTCTCGCTGCCAACCAGTATCACGGTATCTGCAAGACGCGCGGCGGTATTATTCTTGATAGTCGTGGCTGACTTTTTACGGCTCCACCAAACCTGGATGCCGGTCCATGTCATCAGCGGCACAGTGAGTGCACTCAGGCCTACGAGTAACCCGAGCCACCATAGCCCTTCGCCGGTGTGCAGCTTATAGATAAATTCATAGATGTTTTGTTTGCTGCCGTAAGGTTGGTAGGACAGTAATTCACCGGTTGCCTGATCAATAAATCCGCGCCCCTGATCGGTTGTGATTGAATAAACGTCACTTTGATCTTGCGGATAGGGATAAATCAGCTCTCTAATCTCGGTCACAGAGATAGCTTTTAATGCCGGAAGCGTGTCAACGGATGCAGGCACACCCCCCTTTACATTTTCCGGAAAAGCAGGCTCAGCGGATTGATGCGGGGGTATCAATTCAAAGGTTACGGCTGACATATACAGACCGGTGGAGGCCGATAGTAGCAGACCAAGCACGGCTACCCGGCCCACCTGACAGTGTAGGCGCTGTTTAAAAGAGCCTTGAAGTGGCCGCAATATATGACGCCAGCCGCCCAGTCGATTTGCCAGCATGAATGCGCCTGAAAAGGTTAACAGCAGCATAAGAAAAGCACCGATGCCTGCGCCAACCCGGCCGGGTGTATCAAGCAGATAGGAGCGGTGCAGGTTTTTCACCCAGACCATTATAGGTGAGGTTGAATACGTCCCGATGGTTTTACCTGTTATCGGATTGATCAGATCAGCCCCAGTCTGACCGTCGGCGGTAAAGTAGACGATAATGCTTCCAGAGGGGGTTCGCTGTATCTGCTCAGCCCCCGGATAGCGAGACGCTATTTTGCCGGTTAACTCGGCAACGCTGATAGAAGATGTGCCCGCTACCTTGGCCTGAGTACGCTCCAAAAACGGATTGACCGATAGAACCGCGCCAGTAATGGAGAGAAGCACAACCAGCAATGCTGCCATCAAACCAGACCAAGAGTGAAATTTACGTAGCATTGCAGGGGCTCCCGATCAGCCGATTAAAATGAGTAAGTGAATGCTTTGACGTAGCTGCGACCCGTGACAGGTTTACCGGCACCTTCGCTGGTTAATGGCACAACAACATCGTTGCGGCTGTCTCGCATATCTTCGACCGCTGAATCCACTCTGATCTGAAAACCTGAATCAATATAAGTATCAGGCAGATCAAAGGTTACCGTTAGTGTCTTACCACTGGTAACGCTGGCGCCGGACAGTCCATCATATTCACTGTTGCGCAGACCACTGCCACGTGCCCAGCCACTCAAATGTTTGTAATATTTTGACTTCTGACCAGCAATCCACAAAGTATTCTGATACTGACCTTCTGTATTGGTTAAATAGATCGCCAGATAAGCGCCATCACCGCCATAGTTTTGCATTTCCGTGGTCAGGACTATTTCGCGTGCAGAGGCTTGTGTGCACAGCAAAGCGGCGCTGACCAGGCACAGTGTCATTGCTAAATTTTTCATCATTTGATCTCCCTTATACTTATTCGATATGCTTATTCGATATGCTTATTCGATAGTGGCTTTAGGTTTATTTTTTGATGTCTTACTTCCTGAATCCATATAATCACCTGATTTTTCCAGGCTATTTTTATTACCTAAACCCAGATAGCCGGAGGTATCTCCTGAACCATCAAATTCAATTTCAAGGTCTCTGATTTCCAGCGTAGCGGGTGAAAATTTAGCCTCGACCCGATGACCATTACGATCCCGTCCCTTGATCTCATAGCAGCCATCGTCCACTTTGATCCGTTTTACGTCCCAGCCATTGTCTATCATCATCTGACGGAGGCGTTCCTTGGGTTGCCAGTCTGCTACCGGGTCGGTGCAGTCATCGCTTGCCAGGGCAGTGCCACTCATTAAAAATGAAGTGATAAAAACGCTAATAAATTTATTTTTCATGATGTCTCTCCTCTTTATCTTATTATTCATCGTAAATGACTTTCCTGACATTCAGCTGAAAGCAGCGCCGTTTTAGTGTTAGCGCAGCTCAAATGCTTCCTGACGAAAAAGTAATGATCCTTGTAAGCTTTCGCGTAATTCTTTTTCTAATACTTTGGCCCACGCTGAAGAACCACAAAACCACACTTCCATCGCTCCTTTCTTTGAATCTTGAGTCAGGAGCTGATCTGCCGTGAGTTTGTTACCTTGATTACTGTCATGTATCTGCAGTTGAATACCGGTTAAGCCGGTACAGGCCTCTTCTAAGCGCTTAATAAAGGGGTCTGTTGCGCTATCATGCGTGCAATAATGCATCTCAGCCACGAGTGAATCCTCTGGCTGATTTTGCAGCGCTTCAAGCCAGGCTAAAAAAGGGGTTACGCCAATGCCTCCGGCGATCCAGATTTGCGCGGCATTAGGCTTGCGCTGCTTGAAGTTAAACTGCCCATAAGGGCCTTCAATAGTAACCGCTTGACCCGTTTTTAGTCTGTGATTTAAGCGCGTCGTATAGTCGCCCAGCGCTTTAATCTGAAAAGTGATCTGGCCGTTACCCTGATCCGAGCTGGCAATCGTAAACGGGTGAGCCCCTTCGCTACGATCGAAAGTAACAAAAGCAAACTGTCCTGCACGATGGCCTTTCCATTTTGTCTCAAGCTGACACTCAACTTCGATGATATCCATTGCTGAGGTTGAAATTGAAGCGATGCTGCCTTTAACCTGCCGTGAATGTCCCACCAGTCTTCTGAGGGACAGAATGCTGGCGATGCTTCCTCCTGCCAGTAATGCTGCCATCAGCCAGCCTACCGGTTGTTGCCACCACACCATAGGCGCTAACCAGACAGCGTGAAATACTAAGGATAGATAAAGTACTGGCATGGCACGGTGCACATAGCGCCAGAGGTTATAGGGAAAACGCTTCCAAAGGGTCAGCATAAGCATGGCAAAAACCAGATAGACGCCCCATTCCCCAATCCCTTCTGCGGCGTCTCTCATCATGTCGACAAAACCTGAAAAATCCTGTTCGGCTAAACGACCGGCTCGTCCAAACAGTGACTTAACAACGTCATCGCCCATTTCAATCAGCCAATGAAACACGGCAAAAACGACCGCCAGAATACCTGTCCACTTATGCAGACGATAAATTTGATCAAGACCATTGAAGGGTGCTTCTAACCAGCGCGGACGAGTAGCCAGCATCATAGTCACTGACATTAACGCTATGGACAGCAATCCGCTAACATAGAGGCTATTATCATAAATTTTCCACGGCAGCGAACCCGTTGCCGTGGCGGTCATCTGGTAGCTCCAGCCCCAGACAATCAAGATGCCGATGGTTATTGACGCGAGCGTGATACTTAATTTTTGATGTTTCATCTTAGCCCTCCGATGATGCATTGAATGCTCATTTTATCGGGCTTTCCTGACAGCCACCTGAAAATACAAATTCAGACGTAATACATGGGCAGGATGATTGAACGTAGATGAGAATCTAAACTAATCCGTATGTTGCTATTATCTAACCTTATTCTTTTCAGCTTATTGTCAGGAACCTGGGTTATGATCAGCGCTAATTCCGACAGGCTGTCAGGGGAAACAGATGCGATTATTATTGGTAGAGGATGCTGAAGGGTTAGGCGAAGTAATACAGGAGCAAATCACAGAGGAAGGTCATGCGATTGACTGGGTTCAAAGTATTTCCCATGCCCAAGCCTGCCTTCACACAACCCACTATGATCTAATGCTTCTTGATCTGATGCTTCCAGACGGCAATGGAATCGATTTATTGAAAAAGATACGTAAGTCCGGCGAAACAACCCCAGTGATTATTTTAACCGCCAGAGATCAAATTTCTGATCGGATAAAAGGCTTGAATGCCGGTGCGGATGATTACCTGGTAAAACCCTTCGATCTATCAGAGCTTTCCGCTCGCATAGCAGCCGTTGCCAGGCGTTATGCGGGAAATCCCAACCCCATAATTAAGATCGGAACCTTGGAAGTTGATCTGACCAGGCATTTCATTTCTCGTGATGGCGTTTCGATTAATTTAACGGCACGGGAGTGGGCCTTGTTTGAAGCCTTTATTCAAAGACCCGGCACCGTGCTCTCAAAATCACAACTAGAAGACCATCTTTATGCTTTTGGATCAGAAATCGAAAGTAACACCATTGAAGTTTATATCAGTCGTCTTCGTAAAAAATTGGATAGGGGTCAGCTAGAAACAGTTCGCGGCTTGGGATACCGGATGAAATTTTCATGAGATTTTTACGAAACTCTTTACAAAAAAAGCCGCAAAGTCTGCAGAAAACCCTGGGAATTGGTTTAACTCTTGGAGTGACTTTACTCTGGATGCTGGCGCTATTAAGTACCGTCTACGTGTCACACAACAAACTTAATGAACTCTTCGATAGCGCACTGGCAGAAACGGCGCAACGTATCATGCCGCTCGCCGTTGTTGAAATAACCAATAGAGAGATACCAGGACAATCACAACAAATCATGTCATTTGAAGCCCATGATGAGCAGCTTGTATACATCGTCCGTGATGAGTCCGGAACGATTTTATTACAATCACATAACGCTGATCCTACGGTGTTTAATAAAACCTTACACAAAGGCTTTAGCTCATCGGTAACTTATCGGTTTTATGGCGCCTGGGCGGTACAAAATACATTACACATAGAGGTTGCCGAACCGCTGACTCAAAGGCGAGATGCCATCATTGAAATGGCAGCCACTTTATTATGGCCATTAGTATTGCTTATTCCCCTCTGTTTTATGGGTAGCTGGGCATTTGTCCGTTACAGTTTGCGCCATGTTCTTACCTATCGAGATCAAATTGAATCTCGCGGCAGTGGCGATCTCTCAGCGGTCACAGTGGAAGGTTTGCCAGCTGAAATCAACACTATCGCCGAGTCTGTCAATGATTTATTGGATCGCCTGCGCCGGGCGCTAGAATCAGAACGATCGTTCACGGCTAACAGTGCCCATGAATTACGCACACCCATTGCTACGGCATTGGCACAAATTCAACGGCTACAGCACGGGGTTTCAGCGGGAACCGTTAAAGATAAGATGGTGAAAATTGAAGCGACGTTGCGAGGCTTATCAGGTTTATCAGAAAAGCTGATGCAACTGGCCAAGGCTGAAGGAGGAGGGCTTTTATCCACCGAACGACATGATCTGGCTAGCTTGTTAAGGCTGGTCGTTGACGACATGCAACGATCATTCCCCGCAAGCATGATTAAGCTTATACTGCCGCAGGACGGAGCATTTATGTCCGTTATAGATCCGGATGCTTTTGCTATTTTGGTTCGGAATTTACTGGATAATGCCATCAAACACGGTGCCAGCAACCAACCTATAGAGATAAGCTTTTCTTCCAAAGGCGTATTAAGCATCGTCAATGCCGCACCTGTTATACCTGCCGAGACACTCGTGCAGCTGCGGCGACGCTTTGTGAGATCAAATATCTCTGTTCAAGGCTTGGGGCTTGGGTTGGCAATTGCCGATGCAATAGTCACAGGCGCAGGTGCAGCGATGACGTTTAACTCCCCGGCGACCGGGCGGGCAGATGGATTTGAAGTGAGCGTAGACTTTTTTAAAATATCAAAAAAGTAAAGGTGGGCGCAGAACCAACGGTTGATGTTATTTAGCCCAGGCCATGCTCGCTCTTTAATAGTGCAAGATACCCCTCATATTTAAAATCGGCTTATTTAGCGGCATTTAAATACGAGGAGCGAACTATTGCTATTATTAAAGCCTGCTTAATAATTCAGATTTTTTGGTATTAAATTCAACATCGGTTAAAGCCCCTGCATCACGTAACTGAGAGAGTTTTTCGATTAGTTGTATGATGTCATTACTCGATGACGCATTCATATTAGTACTAGCTGATACAGCTAACGGCGCTGTATTAGAGTTTGTATTAGAATTTGAATTAGCGTTTTGCTTGGCTGGCTCAAAAGTATTAAATGGCTGAGGGGCCGGCTCAACAAAGTTTGTCTGCGGTGCAGACGGCATGCCCGGGCCAGAAACAATAGGTAGAGTCGATACCGCAATAGTCCCGTACTGGCTACTAAAGGTCAGTGAGTTGTTACCACCCTGCTGCTGACTTACACCACCAATATTGTTATCCAATGTGTTGTAGACAGTCACTTGTCCACCCATATCAACGGCGAGTCGGTTTGGAAAAATAGCATAGCGGGTATTGTTCTGAGCGCCGCTACTAAAAGGCACGCCCAGATCAGAAGGCCACCATTGATTACTACCTCTCGTGCCGGCAGGTGCCTTAGGAAAGACTTCCATATTAGCCAAAGCGTTAGCTAGTTCATTACATAGGTTATCAACAGTGTTTTTTAAACCATTGTTAAACATATCGCCTACCATGGTCATGCCGCCTCTCATCCACTGGCCTGAACCACCGAGTTCGGGGCAATTAAACTGCGCCATAGAGCCACCACCATTATTAACTGCAATTAGCATATTGATGACAGAATCAGTACTCAGGTTATATCGGGACGCAACATCATTGACCAAATTTTGGCCCGCTTGGGTAAGTTTTTGCATGGTGCTCTCTCTAAGCTTTGTAAGCTCTTTAAAATTCGGTTTAGTGGTGGCGCATGGCCTTATCGGGGCAGATGAGATACGCCAAGAGTCTATACTAATGGCGTAAAACGCGATATTTTGACTATATATCTACAATGTCCAATGATACTTTATTATAGCATGCTAACTAATAATAAAGCTGATACATATTATCCTAAAAATTGTAACAGCCTTATTAAAAAACAGATTAAGACCTTAAATAAATGTCTTAAATATTTTATTTTTTAAGATTATCAAAGAGATAATCCATCATGTGATAAGACTTTTTCAACCAAACTTTTGTTCGCTGTCTTTCCATCAAACTTAGATGCGCAAAACCGTTTCCTTTGATATTACCGGCTCCCCAGAAACTAAAACTCAATTTATCAATTTTGCGCATAGTTTCTTTATGCAAACCCGGAAGCATGGCTTGTTGCAGTTTTCTTTTTCTTGCGCTTCCAACATGCTTAGTAAGCGATGCATCAATCGCAGAAAAATTAGTACCACGCCCTTCGTTTTTGACTACAACAAAATCAAGTACATCGTTATATTTTTTCAGGAAATTATCAATCAGATGAGCAGAATCTAACCCATCATCCACAACATACCAGTAAACGATGGAAATATTCATCTCCTCACACATTTCCAGAACGCCGTTCTCCTCAATCCAACGATCAAGGAAGCGCTCGCTTTGAGCCGGTAGATCAACAATAACATGCTGCTCAGCCTCTAGAGCCTTCTCCATTATTTCATCTGTGCTTTCAAAGAAATCAAGATTGAGTGGGCGAGTAAAGTCAGGATAAAAACGCGTTAATGTTGCATGTGATTGATCGGCGTCAAACCCTATAAATGGGTGAGAATTCTCTAAGCAATATTGAGACATAAGCCTGGAGAAAACTGATTTTCCAACACCGCCTTTTTCGCCACCAACAAAATGGATAGTACTCATTAATAAATGCCTTACCTAATCTGATAATAAATTTTTAATGTGGATAGGTATTTCTATACCTTTATCGCAAACGACTAAAATACAGTGACGTTTCTTAGTGACTCTACCCTCGTCAAGTTGTTGGTATAATCTGAGTTTGACCTGTTTCTATGCGCCTGGTTTCCATACGATTAACATCCACAGATACTGTCAGTTTTTGACTTTTTCCGCCGTCAAAGAAAACCCCTTTAATAGGAGATACGTCGCCAAAGTCTCGTCCCCAGGCCGTGGTGATATGGTTTTCTGCTGGCATATTATCGTTGGTAGGATCAAATTCAAACCACCCTTCCCCTGGCGAATACACAGCAAACCAGGCATGCGAAGCATCACTGCCCACTAATTTAATTTTACCTGGCGGCGGCAATGTTTCTAAATAGCCACTCACATAGCGCGCTGGAAAACCCATAGAGCGCAAACAACCGACGGCAAAATGAGCAAAGTCCTGGCAAACACCCCTTTTACTACGAAGCACTTCTGCCAGGGGCGTTGAGATACTGGTTGAGGAAGGATCATATGTAAACTCTTCGTAGATCCGGTGTGTCAATTCGCGTACAGCCGATAACAGTGGACGGTCTCGATTAAAGGAAGTACGTGCATACTCACGCAATGGCGCAGAGGCTCGAATCATTGGCGAGTCCAGAATAAATTCACGCGCTTCCAAATCAGCCATATCCCGACTTTGCTGTAGCCGCATTAACGCATTACCACATGTCATACCAAGATCGAGATCTAAATCCCGTTCATGAGAATATTTAGCGTCATGGACCCTTATCTCGCTTTGAACATCGACAATGAGTTCCCGATGAGGTTTTTCAAGAGAAAAGTGATAGGCCTGATTGCCAAAATAGTCTAGACGTCGACGGCCTACGGTTTGCAGTGGATTAATCTGAATAGAGCTAGTCAAGCAGGTTTGGTAATCTGTTTCTCGTGGTAACAAATAAGCAAGGTTGTAGCACAGGGATACAGGCTTTTGATATTCATAATGAGTTACATGACGGATGCTATAAATCATAGTTCCTCATCCCAATTGGTTCGCACAAGCTGCTGGTGAACCTTAACTTGATCGAAGTATTTGTTACTGATTTGTGTGGACGTTTCTTGTAACAGATGCTCAAGTCTCGTGAGTAATCGATTAAGGCCGACTCGGATAGCATTGATATCATCTTCAGCGACTAAGTCATCCAGCGTACTTAATTGGATAGCCGAAGACGCTTCCAGTAAATAACGGTCTTCTTTTTCTAGTCCTACTCCGTGCGCAGTAGAGGGCAACTCTGACAGGTGCTGGCGTAACAATTCAATTTGGTAGAATATTGAGCGTGGGTTGCTATTATCGTGAATCAGCAATTCAAGACCTCTGGCCATATCACTATCGTAATGGTAGCGGCGACGGAAAGTAATCAACGCTTCAGAACTCAGTAATACAGCTTCAAGTACACGTAACTGCTCATCTTCCGGCAACACTTGGACTAATGTTGCCCGCAGCAGACGTACGGCCTGTACTGCTTTTTCAACGCGACGTCCCATATCCATGAAACGCCAACCCAGACCACGAATCATGCTTTCCTGCCACAGTCCTGATAGTGCTAACAGCGTGGTAACTAACGGATCAAGCGCCTCTTCCGGCGCTGCATTCAGACCGTGTTGTAATTCACCGGTTAAGGCATCTAACTCGTCACGAAGATCGTTAATAACACGCTGCGTATCCGCTGAAAGCAACTCTCTGGCTTGATCCGCACAGTGAATTAATGCATTAAGGTTACTGCTGATACTGCCATTACGCTCCGCATCAAGAATTACAGCCAGTAATTCAGATTCTGGCTCAGCGTATAGCTCAGGATCTTCGACGGTGAAACCAGGATAGGTCGTTGTTACCTGCGTCACGGTTCTCAACAACAACTGTCGGGTTGGTTCTGGCATGTGATAAGTGCTATTGAACTGCACAAAAACAGTCCTTAACAGTCGTAAAGCCGATTCGGCTCTCTCTGCGTAGCGGCCCATCCAGAAAAGGTTCTCGACTACCCTGCAGGGGAAAGTAGCACGGGGCTGTTGTTTGGTTATCGGTGCAGACCACACCGGAACGTCGCGAAGGGATATTTCCTGCACTTCCGGTTCAGATGCAATAATCCATGTATCTTTACTCACCGCACCTTGCTGATTAGTAAGGTTTAAACTTCCGGAAGCATTGCCTGCTCTCGTCAACCCACCCGGCATTACTCTGTAGGATGATTCACCTGCCACAGAAAAACCACGTAGCACAGTGGGCCGGGGCACTAACTGATTACCGCTCCACGAAGGCGTCGTTGAAGGACGAATATACTCTTGTGCTACATAATTAAAGGGGGTTGATTTTAATTGAGTTTTAAGTAATTCACGTTGTTTTTCGCTCAACTGCGAACCAAATACACTTTCAGTTCCTTGCTTTTGAAAAGTAGGCTTAATGACCAGGCGCTGAATATTATCCAGCACGTAAGCTAAATCCTGAGAATTTCCGCACCAATAGGTTTTTACTGATGCTAAACGTGGTTCACGACCTAGAAAATGCACACTGATTTGCGGTAAGTATCTCAACAGTGCCGGGTTTTCAAGCACCCCGGAACCCAATGGATTAGCAATGATAACCTTACCTGAACGTACAACTTCCAATAACCCCGGAACACCAAGATTAGAATCACTTTTAAGTTCAACGGGATCTGCAAAACGATCGTCGATACGACGTAATACCACATCAACCCGTTCCAGTTCGCCCAAGGATTTCATCCAGAGGTAGCCATTACTGACGCGAAGATCACTACCCTGTACTAATGGATATCCCAGATAACTCGCAAGATAAGCATGCTCAAAGTAGGTTTCACTGTATGACCCTGGCGTTAAAATAACGACCCGAGGCTGATCTGTTGTCAGGTGGCTCGCAAGGCTGTTAAGTTTTAATCGCAGTGTCTGAAAAAATTGTGTTAACCGATGCACATGATTGTCACGAAACAACGATGGTAGAACGCGTGACATGACTGTACGGTTTTCTAATGCGTAACCTGCACCACTCGGTGCTTGTGTACGATCACCAATAACCAGCATTTTCCCATCAGTGCCACGAACCATATCAGTTGCATGCATGATAAGTTGATGCTCACCCGGCAGGCTCATGCCCTGACAAGCGCGTAAAAAACCAGGATGACTGTATATTAACTCAGGCGGAATAATGCCATGACGGATCAAATCGCGATTACCGTAAAGGTCTTTCAGTACTAAATTAAATAATTCAGAACGTTCTAATAATCCTTCTTCTATCTCTCCCCACTCTTCGCTCCCTAATAAAACGGGAACTGGATCTAATTGCCATGTTTTAGATAACGGGGCCGAGACACTATTGTAGGTTGCACCATCATCTCTGAGGATACGTTCAGCTTTTAGGTGGCGCTCTTGAATCCCTTGTTTACCCAGGACCTTCAAGCCTTCAAGCATATGCTGCCAATGATCATTCATTAGCGGCTGATTACCATACACCTCGTCATATCCATCACCTGAGTTGGGATAATCAAATGTATTCAGCGTATTCACAGATGGTTTATCCATCAACTAAGAGCTCCGCGGCTAACTTTAAGACCTGCATTATACACGGAGCTCTTCTACCTATAGACTAGAATAATCGATTATTTTTCAATGTGACGACGTAAATCCAGCGTATGCGGGAACTCGTCTGATGGCATCTCCAATGGAGGCTCCATCGCACGTGGAGGCTCTTCATTAACGAAGAACTCCCAAATATCACTAAACTCAGTCTGTGGCTCATGGCTGGTAGGCGTGTGACCGAAATCCCAGAATCGATTAATGCGGCGAGATTCTGCCTCAAATGCATTGACCGGCAAGGTTTCATAACTACGACCACCCGGATGGACCACATGATAAGTACAACCACCCACCGACTTACCGTTCCAGGTATCAAACAGATCAAACACTAACGGTGAATGTACACCAATCATCGGATGTAACGCCGTTGGCGGATGCCAGGCTCGATAACGAACCCCTGCGACATACTCACCATGTTGGCCGGTAGATCGAAGCGGTATACGACGACCATTACATGCCAGCACATAACGGCCTGGTGTTATGCCATCTACTTTGACCTGCAGTCTTTCCATTGAAGAATCAACATAGCGTGATGTACCGAAGCTACTCACCTCTTCGCCAAGAACATGCCATGGCTCAATTGCCCAACGTAGTTCGATGCGGGTATCACCTATCTGCGCCCGTCCATAATGAGGGAAGCGGAACTCTTCGAAAGGTGCCAGCCAATCTAACTGGAATGGAAAACCATGCTGTTGTAAGTCATTAACAACTTCACGCAAATCTTCCCATACATAATGTGGAAGCATGAAGCGGTCGTGCAGCTCTGTACCCCAGCGAACCAGCGGTTTCTTATACGGCTCTTTCCAGAAACGTACCATTAAGCAGCGTATCAATAGCGCCTGAACCAATGACATACGTGCATGCGGTGGCATTTCAAAACCACGGAATTCTAATAGCCCCTGACGACCTGATGCTGATCCGGGTGCAAAGAGTTTATCGATACAGAATTCTGAACGATGCGTATTACCGGTGATATCGACCAACAAGTTGCGCATCAATCGATCAACCAGCCACGGCTCGCATACTTCGCCTTCCGGCATCTGGGAGAAGGCTACCTCAAGCTCGTACAACATTTCATCACGGCCTTCATCTACTCGTGGCGATTGGCTCGTAGGACCAATAAACATGCCAGAGAATAGATAAGAAAGGCCCGGATGATGCTGCCAATAGGTCACAAAACTTTGCAGCAAATCAGGACGACGCAGGAATGGACTATCGGTAGGACTCGCGGCACCCAGCGTAATGTGGTTACCACCACCGGTACCGGTATGACGACCATCAATCATGAATTTTTCAGCACACAAACGCGCCTGGCGTGCTTCTTCATAAATGACTTCAGTATTATTGACCAAATCCTTCCAGGTCGCTGCCGGGTGGATGTTGACTTCAATAACACCGGGATCAGGCGTAACTTTAAAGCAGTTGACACGGCTGTCTTTAGGTGGCTCATATCCTTCTATGACCACCGGCAGATTCATCTCTAACGCCGTTTCTTCAATCAACTCAATCAGTGCTACGTAGTGTTCCAGGTATTCCGTTGGCGGCATGAATAAGTAAAGTCGACCGTCACGTGGTTCGATACATAGCGTGGTACGAACAACTTCAACATCAACCGAAGACTTCGAGTCTTTTTTATCGCAACGCGCCTGATTAAGACTTTCACCTGAATCTGCTAATGCTTCTACTGGTTCAAAAGGATCGCGTGGTTGTGGATCATCGCGCTCATCCTCTGCAACTTTAGGCAAGGAGTCCAACGGCAAGCGGAATCCCATAGGTGAATCACCGGGAATCAGCTCCAACGTATCGCGACGTAATGGCCATGGACTAGAGCGCCATTGATCAGTGGCGTAGTTCCATCCAATTGGCAGACAGTAACCGATTGGATCGCCTAAGCCCTGTTCTAACACTTTTGCTAATTTCTGACGCTCAAGATCATCATTCAGATCCAATTTACGCGGATCAACATTCGCGGGTAACGACTGCTCTCTCCACAAATAGTAAAGCGTATCTTCATAAGCCGGCACCAGATATTTAGCGCGCAGCCCGGCACGTTTTGTTAATGAGCGGGCAAATTTCTCTGCTTCTTTAACCGTAACGCCATAATCTTTATCGATGCGTGCTAACAGGTCATTGTTGCGCCATATAGGCTGACCATCCGTACGCCAGTAACACCCCAGTGCCCAGCGCGGTAATTCTTCGCCCGGATACCATTTACCCTGTCCATAATGGAGAAAGCCTTCCGGAGCAAACTTATCTCGCATCCGCAGCAGCAGGTCATTGGATAGACTCAGTTTGTCTTCACCCAAAGCGCCGGTATTCCACTGATCGGAATCCATATCATCGATTGAGACAAAGGTAGGCTCTCCACCTTGTGTCAGACGTACATCTAAATCATCCAGTTGTTTATCAACGGCCTTACCCACCGCATCAATGCACTTCCATTGTGATTCAGTGTACGGCTTAGTAACCCGTGGGTCTTCGTGAATTCGAACCACTTCATTACTGTAGTCAAAGGCGACTTCGCATTTATCCATACCACCGCTAATAGGTGCAGCAGAACCGGGTGACGGCGTACACGCTAGCGGAATATGTCCTTCACTGGCAAATAAACCTGAGGTTGGATCCATACCCACCCAGCCTGCGCCAGGAATATAAACCTCACACCATGCATGCAGATCGGTAAAATCTTTTTCAGGACCTGAGGGACCATCAAGAGACTTAATATCTGACGTCAACTGCACCAGATAACCGGAGGTAAAGCGGGCCGCTAAACCTAAATGACGGAAAATCTGTACCAATAGCCAGCCCGTATCGCGACACGAACCTTTCTTTATCTTGAGTGTTTCGTCACACGCCTGAACACCAGGCTCCATACGAATATTATAACCAATATCACCTTGAAGCCGTTGGTTTATGGCGACCAGGAAATCATTGATCGGCATCGGCTCACGCGATACTCCCTTCAGCCATTCATGGATTAAAGGGCCATCATCAGTAATTTCAAGATAAGGATGTAGTTCTTCTTTTAAGGTCTTATCATATTTAAACGGGAAATTTTCTGCCGATTCTTCTACAAAGAAATCAAACGGATTTATGACCGTCAAATCAGCAATAACTTCCACTTCAATACGCAAGTGCCTGGTCTTTTCAGGGAAAACTATACGTGCTAAAAAATTACCAAAAGGATCTTGTTGCCAATTGATAAAGTGATCTTTAGGGCTGATATTGAGTGAGTAGCCTTGAATCGGTGTTCTGCAATGCGCCGCTGGACGCAATCGAAGCACATGAGGAGACAATGAAACCAAACGATCGAATTTATATTCGGTCACATGGTGTATAGCGGTACGGATGGTCATTCTGAACCTCTCTGAATTATCGCAAACCAGGTTTCATTAAACATCTGGTGCATATCGTTAAGATTAAGTTGCTGCTGATTGAGGTATTCACGAAACTCAACACCAAGTCTTTTGCTTTCATCCAATTCAAAGTGAACCTTGGAGGCTTTTTGCAATGCAGTTTTGGCCTTGGCATTATTCGGTAAATCTTTAATGGCACTTAGCATACTGCTAAGGCAGAAGTGTAAACTACGCGGAAAATATGGATCTTCCAATAAGAACTCTGCCACATCACTTTCGTGAACGGCGCTTCTCATAGTACGACGATAACTAAGTTCTGCAGAGCTGGAACGTAGCACATTACCCCAGACAATCTGGCTGATAAGCACATGCGTTTCAGCTTCACCCTGTATCTGTGCTGCAGCACCCGCATCCAATAGCCGTGTCATCATATCGGCCCGCTCTAAGTTGCGACCTAAGCGCAGAAACTGCCAGGAAGCATCACGGCACATAGTGCCCATCAGCAATCCATTAATCTGCTGACAGCCTTTGACCATCTTATTGAGAAACTCATGGCGCGCACTACGATTAATGCCCTGCTGTATATTCTCATTAGCAAAAATATACAACTCGTTGACCATTTCCCAGCTTTCCTGCGGCAATACATCGCGTGTAGTCCGCACGTTTTCACGTACCATTTTTAATGCTGATAGCATCGATGAAGGATTAGTATCATCAGCGAGTAAAAATTTAACGACATTACGCTCATCGCGGTTTTTATAGCGCTCTGCAAATAAGTCGTCTGCGCTGTTAAGAGTCACCAGGTTATACCAACTGATATCTAAATCATTGGGCAGATCAAACAGCAAGCTATCATACACGGAGACTAGCCGTGCGGTGCTTTCAACACGCTCAAGATGACGAGCAGTCCAGTATAGTCTCTCAGCTACTTTAGATAGCATCGGCATCACCTCCATTAACGATCCAGGTATCTTTACTACCACCACCTTGGGAAGAATTGACCACTAAAGACCCCTTCTTCATCGCTACACGCGTTAAACCACCGGTGGTCACATAGCTATTTTTTCCCTGTAGAACAAATGGACGAAGATCCAGATGGCGCGGTTCAGCGAGATCTTTACCCACTAATGTGGGTGCAGTCGATAAAGCCAGTGTCGGCTGAGCAACATAGTTGCGAGGATCAGCGTTGATCAACTTAATAAACTGGGCTTGCTCTTTCTTCGTCGAATGAGGCCCAATCAGCATGCCATAACCACCCGATTCGTTAGCGGGTTTAATAACAAGCTCGCTAATATGTTCAATCACATATTGACGCTGCTCAGGGTCATCACACAGGTAGGTTTTAACATTTTTAATTAACGGCTCTTCTTTCAGATAGTAACGGATAATATCGGGCACATAGGCATAAACCACTTTATCGTCTGCGACACCGGCACCGGGAGCATTGGCCAATGCGACATTACCAGCCTGCCAGGCACGCATTAGCCCCGGCACTCCTAACACAGAATCTTTCTGGAACATTTCCGGGTCAAGGAACAGATCATCTATACGACGATAGATAACATCAACTCGCTCAAGCCCGGCGATTGTGCGCATATAGACACAATCATCTTTACCCACGACCAGATCACTGCCCTCGACTAACTCTGTTCCCATCTGTTGAGCCAGATAAGCATGCTCAAAATAAGCGGAGTTAAATATACCTGGCGTCAGAACAACAATCTCCGGACGTTTGATTTTACGTGGAGAGATCGACACAAGCGTATCAAACAATCTGGCTGGGTAATCAGTTATAGACTGGATAGCCTCTTTCTGAAATAGTTCAGGCAGAACTCGCTTAGTAATCGCTCGGTTTTCGAGCATATAAGCAACACCCGATGGTACCCGAAGATTATCTTCCAGCACATAAAACTCACCATCTGAATCACGCACCAAATCAGTTCCGCAGATGTGCGCCCAGACTCCATGAGCTGGCTTAATACCGATACACTCTGGACGAAAGTTTTTAGATTCAAGAACGATGTGCGCTGGGATTACGCCGTCCTTAATGATCTGTTGCTTATCATAAAGGTCACCGATAAACATATTCAGTGCTTTTAGCCGCTGTTTAAGTCCGGCAGCGGTACGCTCCCACTGCTGAGCCGAGATAGTGCGTGGGATGATATCAAACGGCCATGCGCGGTCAATATTCCCCTCTTCTGTATAAACGGTAAAACTGACACCCATTTCCTGAATTGTAGCTTCAGCCATTTGCTTACGCGACTCAAGCTCACCCTCTTCCAAGGATTCAAGGTGCTCTACCAGCCGTTCGGCTGATGCTCTGGGAATGCCATTATCTCCAATCAACTCATCAAAAAAGTTATTAGAATCATACTGTTTCCAATCGATACTCATAATAGATACGGCCTATTTATTATACCTGTACCAATCAACTTCTCTCAGCACGCACTAAATTGGCGCACCGGAAAACTATTGATCACCAAAAAAGGGCTCTAAACCAACAAACATCACCCTCTTGCTATAATCTAGCAATAAACAGACCAGCAAAACAACTTATATATTCTTATTGGTTAATACTGGCATTCACTCACCAGTAACGACTATTTAGCTAAACTATTGAGCTGAACTATCACAGGGGTTGCTTGTCTGTTTTAAAGCGTATGCAGACTAGATAGATTTAGAATCTAGTGCTTGAGATGCACTCATATCAAGGAAAATCTCATGATTAAATTTCTAACAGCACTCATTCTTATACTCGCTAACAGCATAAGCTTTGCAGGCGAACCCGTTAGCAAAAGCTATTGGGGATCTACAGCCATTGGTGGACACGACAGCGTTGAGTACTACTCACCCGAAGCCCGTACTCAGCATAAAGAAGTCGCAGGCGATAAACGCTTTGCGGTTGATTGGAAAAATGCGACATGGCTATTCGCATCGCAAGCATCTGCCGATAAATTTGCAGCGGAACCCGAACGCTATCGCCCTCAATACAATGGTTTTTGCTCAAACGCACTTAGTCTTGGCGAGGGGCTGATCAATACAGACGGTACGGTATGGGAATTTTTTGGTGATAAGCTGCACTTTTTCTATGCAGAACAAGGCCGTCAGCGCTGGTTAAACGGAGATTGGAAGTCCTACCAACAGCAAGCGAATACAGCATGGAACGCAAAGATTAATAATAATGAAGAATATTAATAGGCAATTCGTTAGACGCGCTTTATCTGAGATACCGCACGGCTAAAAAATGATTTTTGTGCCGGGATTCAACATTCATTAATCAAATACAACCAAATTTTGCTTTTGCATGAACACCATTCACGTTTAATTGAAATGATCTCAGTAAATTCAATCGTATTTTGCTTTATCATGGTGAACTTTTCTTAATGGTATTGGGTAGTATTCGATGGCACAAACGATTGCACAACAACTCGAGGCAGCACTCCAGCAACGCATCCTGATTCTTGATGGGGGCATGGGGACGATGATCCAGGGATGCAAACTGGAAGAAGCTGACTATCGGGGTGAGCGTTTTGCCGATTGGGCTTCTGATGTCAAAGGTAACAACGACCTGCTGGTTCTGACCCAGCCCAAGATCGTCAAAGATCTTCACCGCGACTATTTAGATGCCGGTGCCGATATCATCGAAACCAATACGTTTAACGCTACGCCGATAGCCATGGCTGATTACAACATGGAATCACTCAGCCGTGAGATAAATCTGCAAGCAGCCCGACTCGCACGCGCCGCCTGTGATGAAGCCACCGCTGAAACGCCGGATCGTCCACGTTATGTGGCCGGCGTGCTTGGCCCTACTAACCGCACCTGCTCTATCTCGCCGGATGTTAATGATCCTGGCTATCGCAATGTCAGCTTTGATGAATTGGTTGAAGCTTACACAGAGTCGATTGACGGTTTACTGGAAGGCGGATCGGATATTATTCTGATTGAGACGGTGTTTGATACACTCAACGCTAAAGCCGCCATCTATGCGGTTGAACAATATTTTGATGATCATAACTTACGTGTACCGGTGATGATCTCTGGCACGATTACCGATGCGTCGGGCCGTACTCTTTCTGGCCAGACAACAGAGGCCTTCTGGAACTCAGTGCGCCATGCCAACCCTATTTCTATCGGGCTAAACTGCGCACTCGGCCCAAAAGAACTTCGCCAGTATATTGGAGAGCTTTCGCGTATTGCACAATGCCATGTATCTGCTCATCCCAACGCCGGTTTACCAAATGCCTTTGGCGAATATGACGAATCCCCGGAAGAGATGGCCGATGAGATTGGCGAGTGGGCCGCTTCTGGCTTTTTGAACATTGTTGGTGGTTGCTGCGGTACAACACCAGAACATATCCGTGTGATTCGCGAAGCTGTGGAGAAGCACCCTCCCCGCCTAATCCCCGATTTACCTGTCGAAATGCGCTTAGCGGGTTTAGAACCCATGCAGGTGGGAGCCGACACGTTATTTGTAAACGTCGGGGAGCGCACCAACGTTACCGGATCAGCAGCCTTTAAACGCCTGATTAAAGAAGGCGATTATGAAACAGCACTGTCTGTAGCCCGCCAACAGGTTGAAAACGGTGCGCAGATTATTGATATCAACATGGATGAAGGCATGTTGGATTCAGAAGCGGCGATGGAGCGCTTTTTGAAACTGATTGCCTGCGAACCTGATATCTCTCGCGTGCCTATCATGATTGATTCTTCAAAATGGGAAGTGATAGAAGCTGGCCTCAAGTGTATTCAGGGCAAAGGGATCGTTAACTCTATATCAATGAAAGAAGGCGTTGAAAAGTTTAAAGCACAGGCTAAGTTAGTACGTCGTTACGGTGCAGCCGTTATTGTGATGGCCTTTGACGAAGTGGGCCAGGCCGATACCCGCGCACGTAAAATTGAAATCTGTGCTGAATCCTATCGTATTTTGGTTGATGAAATTGGTTTTCCACCTGAAGACATTATTTTTGACCCCAACATCTTTGCTATTGCCACCGGCATTGATGAGCACAATAACTATGCCGTTGACTTCATTGAAGCAACGGGATGGATCAAAAAGAACCTGCCTTACGCTAAGATTTCAGGGGGCGTGTCTAACGTTTCATTTTCGTTCCGGGGTAATAATCCGATACGCGAAGCGATTCACTGCGTCTTTCTTTATCATGCCATTCAACAAGGCATGGACATGGGGATCGTCAACGCCGGACAACTGGCAATTTATGATGACCTGCCCGCTGAGTTGAAAGAGCTGGTGGAGGATGTTATCCAGAACCGTCGCCCAGACTCCACCGAACGCCTGCTGGCCGTTGCGGATAATTATCGTGATGATGGATCAGCAGAAAAAGCACCCGAAACGCAGGAATGGCGTTCATGGGATGTAAACCAGCGGTTATCCCATTCTCTGGTTAAAGGGATTACAGACTTCATTGATGCCGATGTAGAAGAGTGCCGCCAAAACTACGAGCGCCCTATTCAGGTAATAGAAGGCCCGTTAATGGACGGCATGAGTATTGTTGGCGACCTGTTTGGGTCCGGCAAGATGTTTCTGCCTCAGGTTGTAAAATCGGCTCGCGTCATGAAAAAAGCCGTGGCTTATCTGATGCCATTTATCGAAGCCAGTAAAGCCGACAATGAATCAACATCGGCGGGTAAAGTCGTAATGGCGACCGTCAAAGGTGATGTACACGATATCGGTAAAAATATCGTTGGCGTGGTACTGCAATGTAATAATTTTGAGATTATCGATCTCGGCGTGATGGTGTCAGCAGAGAAAATTCTGACTACAGCAAGAGAAGCCAATGCAGATCTGATCGGCCTTTCCGGCCTGATTACGCCGTCACTGGATGAGATGGTACATGTTGCCAGAGAAATGGAACGTCAGGGCTTTAGCATCCCCTTAATGATTGGCGGCGCGACCACCTCAAAAGCACATACTGCCGTTAAAATTGAACCTGCTTTTAAACGTGATCAGGTGGTACATGTAACCAATGCATCTCGTGCTGTCGGCGTTGCCTCTTCGCTATTATCTAAAGACAGAAAAGCACGATATATCAAAGAGATACAAGAGGATTATCAAGCAGCACGTGACCGTCATGCGGCTCGCCAAACTGAAAAACGTCGGGTGCCTATTAACACCGCGCGTGCTAATAAATTCGCTATAGACTGGGACAGCTACACCCCACCGGTACCTAAACAGTTAGGTATTCAGGTAATTGATGGACTGGATCTGAATCTTCTGCGGGACTACATCGACTGGACCCCTTTTTTCCAGTCATGGGAACTGGCCGGACGTTATCCACGCATCCTCACGGATGAAGTGGTCGGCGAAGAAGCCACCAAACTGTTTGCTGATGCTCAGCGGGTACTTGATGATTTGATCAATAACCAGAAGCTGACTGCACGTGCCGTTTATGGGCTGTTTCCGGCCAACAGTATTAATGATGATGATATTGAGCTGTATACCGATGACACGCGCTCAGAAGTCTTAATGACGTTGCATCATCTGCGCCAGCAAACAGAAAAGATTGCCGGCAAAAAGCATATGTGTCTGACCGACTTTATTGCGCCTAAAGATAGTGGCAAAGCCGACTATTACGGCGCCTTTGCGGTAACCACGGGCTTTGGTGTTGACGAACTGGCGGCCATCTATGAAGCCGACCATGATGACTATCACAGCATTATGGTGAAAGCACTGGCTGACCGTTTGGCAGAAGCCTTTGCCGAATATCTGCACGCAATGGTGCGTAAAGAGAGCTGGGGCTATGGCGCTGATGAAAATCTGAATAATGCGGAGTTAATCAAAGAGAAATATCAGGGTATCCGACCTGCTCCTGGCTATCCGGCCTGCCCCGATCATACTGAAAAAGGTTTGCTGTGGGAGCTATTAGATGTTGAAGCCCGTGTAGGAATCACCATCACCGAATCCTACGCAATGCTGCCAACAGCAGCGGTGAGCGGCTGGTATTTCAGCCATCCTGAAGCTACCTATTTTGGTGTAGCTAAAATTGGCGAAGATCAGGTTAACAACTATGCGAAACGTACCGGCATGGAGATGCGTGTAGCAGAACGTTGGTTATCGCCAAATTTGGGATATGAACCAGAGGAAAACTAGATTTTATTACGTTAGCTTTTGTTCAGTTAGCGATCATTAATCCTCAATCAGGTGGTGCATTCATAAAGGAATACACCACCTGATAGTTTTACTTTCCAGATATTAGCGAAAACAACATAAATTTCATTGTGCCTTTAATACCGGTTCTTCCAACAAATGCTACGCAAAACTGATTTATACACGCACATCATTGGACACTAAAGCAGCCACATCTTCTTGAGGCGTCGGTTGACACAAAAGGGACAATAAAGCGGTAACCTTTTCTACAGGCATAGGTTTATAAAAATAGTAGCCCTGAAATACTTCACAGTGCATGCTTTTCAATACATCAAGTTGTGTTTGTCTTTCTACGCCTTCAGCTACAATGGAAAGATCAAGATTTTGAGCTAAGTTAATAATCGTCGCACAAATTTGCCTGTCTTCTTCTGTTGCATCACATTCCTGCACAAAGGACTGATCTATCTTCAATATATCCACCGGCAAACGTTTCAAATAACTTAATGATGAATAGCCGGTACCAAAATCATCTACCGATATTTTTATATTTAATGATTTTATTTCTGCCATCACCTCAATACAACGCTCGATATCGTGCACCAGTACACCTTCGGTAATTTCTATTTCCAGGTAATGGCCTTCGATCCCATAATAGCTCAATTGCTTGTTAATAAAAGGGATCAACTCATTTGACATCAAATGCTTTCCAGACAAGTTCACTGAAATGGGAACTATATTAAGTCCTTGTTTACGCCACTCATATAATTGAGCTAGACAGTCATTAATGACTTTTTCGCCCACCTCAATAATCAGATTCGATTCCTCGGCAATCGGTATAAAATCACTAGGCGAGATTAAACCTTCAACAGGGTGAGCCCAACGCAGCAAGGCTTCAAAGCCAACCACATTACTTTTATGCAAACAGACTTTTGGCTGATAAACCAAATAAAATTGCGGTGAGTCCAGGTTTTGACGCATTTCATTTTCGTAAATAATATTTTTACTGACCAACTGTGCCATTGCTGGTTCAAATATTTGATAGTTGTCCCGCCCGTTTTGTTTTGCGCAATACATGGCGATATCGGCATGTTGAATCATTTTATCGGCACTAAATTCAGACCCTACTGACAAAGTGACACCGATACTGGTTGGGATAGTAAATTTTTTGCCTTGTATCTCAACGCTTTGGCGCATCACCTGTAAAATATTTTCGGCACGATCAGCCGCCAGTTTAGGATCAATCTTGCCACGCATGAGCACGATAAATTCATCTCCTCCCCAGCGGGCCACAACATCCGTTTCTCGACATACCCGATTTAAACGCCGAGCAACTTCACACAGCAACTCATCGCCTGCCTTGTGACCCAAGCTATCATTAATTTTTTTAAACTTATCAAGATCTAAAAACAGCAACGCCACAGATAAACCGTGTTGTTCCGCTTTAGTGAGTGCCTCAAGCAATTGTTCCATTAAAAAAGTACGATTATAGAGGCTGGTTAAGGGGTCACGATAAGCCAAAAATTTCAGTCTGGCTTGCAATTTATTCTGACGGGTAACATCCCTAATATGCAAAGTGTATTCTATGGATATCCCATTGTTTAACGGTGTGGTTGTGATGGTAATTTCAGCGGGAAAAACATGCTCAGATGAGCGTTGTAATTGCATGGTATTACGACGATTTAACAACAAGCCCTGCGACAGAGTAAACATTTGCTGCAAACTGTCGATCGCTTGTTTTTGATCTTTGACCATCAAAAACATCAGGAAAAAGTTGCGCCCCTGCACATGGCTTTTCAAACAACCAAAAGTGCGTTCGGCAGCAGGATTAAACTCAATTATATTGCCGTGCTTGTCGACGGAAACGATGCAATCCATAGAGGAATCCAGAATGGCACTTTTACGTTTTTCACTGGCTTGGAATTGATTAATCGCTGAATCACGCTCGCTAATTTCGAGCTGAACCCGACTAATGACCTGATTGTAACTTTTAGCAATTTGACCCACTTCAGTAAATGGCTCTTCCGGCACCGGCAAGGTAAAATCACCCTCTATTTGCTGCTGATGCATAGAACTCAGTAAACCTACTAATTCCGTGTTGGCATTATGCTCACTCACATTCAAACCACGCTCTTCGTCTGCAGCGCTTACTCTCAGTGGCACAAAATTATTGAGTATACGTATCAACAGATAACTAAGGATAAAACTGTAAGCGCCAATGCTTGTTATTCCTAACAATTGCACACCCAGTTGTTGCCAAAAACTCAATCCCGTTGCCAGGATTTCAGCATCGCCAAAAACGGCTACGGCGAGAGTACCCCAAATACCTGCCAGCAAATGAGCCGGCACCACACCTATTGCATCGTCTAGCCCAAGGTCTGCCATTAGCCTTGATCCATAAAACACTACGCCCCCTGAAATACCGCCAATGACAGCAGCCTCCACCGGACTAACGGCATAACAGGAAGCCGTTATGCCAACTAAACCACCGATGATTCCGTTGAGCATCTCCGCAACATCAAAGTAGCCGTGTTTGAGATAATAAAAACAAACCGCACATAGGCCGCCAAACACCGCGGCCACCGTGGTATTCAGTAAAATTAAGGGTACCTGCTCATTCAGTAATAAAGTACTACCGCCGTTAAACCCAAACCATCCTATCCAAATCAGCAGAGTACCTAAGGCTGACATGGGTAAATTGCTACCTTGTGGAAGACGCCCTCCTTTAAATCGTCCGATTCTAGGGCCAATAATTATCACGGCGGCGAGGGCGACCCAACCGCCGACAGAATGCACCACAGTAGAACCGGCAAAATCGACAAAACCGGCCGCTTGTAACCAACCTTGCTGACCACCATAAGCCGAGGCCCAGGCCCAGTGCCCAGTAATGGGATAAATCAGCAAACTTAATATAACAGTAATACATAAATAGCCATTAAACGTCATGCGCTCCGCCACCGCTCCTGAAGCTAACGTGGCAGCAGTGCCGCAAAACATCGTCTGAAAAAGGAAGAAACAAATCTGATTAGCACTTTGTGTTTCTCCAAAAAAGAAATCGCTAAACCCTACAATGCCCCAATAATCGGAGCCAAACATGAGACCAAATCCTACCAACCAAAATAATGCCGCTGACAGAAGAAAATCTGCAATATTTTTAGCCGCTACATTGATACTGTTTTTACTGCGGGTACGCCCTGTTTCTAAACACAAAAATCCCGCTTGCATAAAAAAAACCAAAACAGTGGAAAACAAAAGCCATATATTGTGTTCCATTTTGCCTCTATGCGTAAAACGCTTGATGGCTTGCACCGGAGCACGCCGAAATCGGGTCAAAATAAACAATAACGCCCTTATTAAGGGCGTTATTCATTATTTATATTCACACTAATATAACTAAGGAAGGGTTATTCAAGAATCAGGCCAACTGCTAATTTGTATAGCCTGATAGAAACAGCGAAAGCAAATGGACGGGAACCCTATGCTTATCTGAAAAAGGTCTTTACCTTACCGCCTCCTTCTTGTAAGCCGCGCATTACGAAAGACTCCCAATCAAATGTCAACCGAATGGGATAGCATGAAGATAAACCGAGTAGCTGGCGAATAAATTTTATCAACTAGTGATTAAGAAATTCAGAGTAGAGAAACTACCAGTACCCAAGCACCTTCCACCAAAGCCCGCCAACAACACCCCAAACGGTCAAGTTAACAATACTCATAATGAATCCCATTACCCACCAATTTTCCATAGACACATAGCCAGACCCAAAAACAATGGGTGAGGTGCCTGTGGCGTAATGCGTTAATGACATCATTAATGAAGAAGCGCCGGCTAGCAATAAACCAAGGTACAATGGAGGTGCGCCCAACGCCAAACCAGCAACATAAAAGGCAGCAAACATCGCGGTAATATGAGCAGTTGTACTTGCAAAGAAGTAATGCGCATAAAAGTAAACCACCACCAATATAATGGCAGACACAATCCAATCAAAACCGAGTTGATGGATATTGCTCTCAACGACAGTAGAAAACCATGCAACCAAGCCTAACTTATTCAAGAAAGTTGCCATCATTACCAACGCAGAGAACCAAACAACGGTATCCCAGGCAGCTTTTTCTTTAAGCACATCTTCCCAACTTAAGACCCGACTAATCAATAAAACAGATAAGCCTAAAAAAGCGACCGCCGTAGTATTAACGGCATAATCTGCGCCAAATATCATAGCGGGCACACCCGCCCATAAAATCAGCAGAAGCGCAAAAACGCTAATCATGACTTTTTCACCGTAGGACATTAACCCCATTTCAATCAATTTAGACTTCGCAAAGGTGCTTGCATCGGGGGTGCTTTTGATTTCCGGAGGGTAAACGGCATATACAATCAAAGGCACAAGCGCAATACAAAGCAAACCAGGTAAAAGTGCTGCAAGCGCCCATGTTCCCCACGTAATGCTAATATTTGATCCTGTAGCGTCAGCAATAAGTTTAACTATTAAGGGATTAGGCGCAGTCGCGGTAATAAACATCGCAGATGTAATCGGGTTTATATGGTAGCTCACCAAAGCAAGATAATGACCAATTTTGCGAGATGTCCCTTCTTCAGGAGAAGACCCAAAACTTGTCGCAATAGACTTCATAATCGGATGAATAATACCGCCGCCTCGGGCTGTATTACTGGGTGTTACCGGCGCAATAACTAACTCAGAAAGAGCTAACGCATAACCAATACCAATAGTTTTTCGACCAAACAAAGAAATAAAGTAATAACCTATACGATTACCCAAACCGGTTTTAGCCAAACCACGAGAGATAATAATCGCGATACCAATCAACCAAATTAATGAATTAGAAAAGCCGCTCAAAGCATCTTTGATAGCACCGGAAGGACTGTCATTTGTCACCCCTGTTAACGCAACTAAAGTAATAGCCAAAATAGCTATGGCACCAATTGGCATTGCTTTCCCAATAATTGCGACCACAGTGCCAATAAATAAAGCCAGTAAATGCCATGCATTTGCTGACACTCCTTGAGGGGGAGAAATCACAAACCAAAACAAGAATATTATTGCAATAGAGAACAACCCGGGAATAACTCGAATATCAGTGCCTTTCATTACAGTACCCTTAAATTTGAGAAAAACACATTTTCAAAACCCCGAAGAAATCCTAGCGTTATTTTAACTCAGCAAGGAAGGGTAAAAGATGATGCACATCATATAAAATAGTAGGTTGCCATCAATTCATTGACGACATCACCAGGCTGACTTGCGAGCGAGTCATTTAATACTTATAGCAAAAATAACAAATTATTTTTGCTATAAAAGTAATCATAGACGTTATCTTGACGACTCTGCCACTAGAGTGGCCAGACCAGCAGAATCAACGGCACCGCCAGCAACACAATCATAATTTCAAGCGGCAACCCCATGCGCCAGTAATCCCCGAAGGCGTAACCGCCCGGGCCCAACACCAAGGTGTTGGACTGATGCCCGATCGGGGTTAGAAAAGCACAGGAGGCACCTACAGCCACTGCCATAAAAAACGGATCCGGACTTACGCCCAGTCCGAAAGCGATACCGTAGGCGAGTGGTGCCATTATCACGGCCGTGGCCGCATTATTGATGATATCTGACAGAAACATAGTGACAACCAGCACCAGACCGATGACCAGATACACCGGAATACCCTCGGTCAGCGCCAATACCTGCGTGGCCAGCAATTGCGTAAGCCCCGTACTCTGCAGTGCTGAGCCCACCGGAATCATGGCCGACAGAAGGATGATCACCGGCCAGTCGATGGCATCATAAAGATTGCGCACCGGCAGAATATCCAGCAGCAAATAAACCACAACGGCAAGACAAAATACGATCGCTAACGGCAGTACCTTGGCAACACCCAGCGCAATGGCGATAGCAAAGATAGCCAGCGCGATGGCAATTTTTTTCGGCTGTCCCAGGCTAAGGTTTCGTTCGGCGAGTGGAATCATGCCCAGCTCTCTGAGCTGCTCATCGACATCATCCGCAGCACCCTGCAACAGCAGAATATCACCGGCCTTAAACTGTTCACGCCGCAGCCGCTTGCGTATCTGCTGCCCTTCGCGAGCCAGACCGACCAGAGCAAGAGAGCTGCCACTCCGCCTACGCAAAAAAGACACATCGCGTCCATCCAGCACCGAACCTCTTTTGATAACGCCCTCTACCAGAGTGAGGTCGTCCTTAGTCAACTCAGCGAATTTCTTGTCGGCACTGGTTATCAGCTCCAGATCGTTCTTGTCGAGCAATGGCTGAACTTCCGACGGGTCAGCCTGCAGAATCAGAATATCGCCGGCATTAAGCTGCTGTCCCGGGCGCATCGATAGCGTCTTCCCATGGCGATGAGCAACACCCACCACCTCGATGCTGCCGTCATCCAGGCCGTCGATATCCTCCACCGGCCGACCCACCAGACCGGAATTTGTGGTCACTATTACTTCTGTGAGGTATTCATCAATGGCAAATAACTGCTCGGGCGAGCTGCTCTTGAGACGGGCTGCCGGTATCAGGCGCCAACCCAGCAGCGTGATAAAGAGCACGCCCATAATGGCGATGGCCACCCCAACCGGCGAAAAATCAAACATGTTAAATGGTTCTCCGCTCACCTCGGCTCGCATCATGGCAATGATGATATTGGGCGGCGTGCCTATGGCGGTTGTCATGCCTCCCAGAATACTGCCAAAGGCCAGTGGCATGAGAATCAGCGCAGGTGAGCGCTGATGTTTGCTGCAGGTCGCCAGTGCAACTGGCAGCATCAGCGCTAGCGCCCCCACGTTATTCATAAATGCGGACGCTAGTGTCACGACCGAGGTCATGATCAATATATGGCTCAGCGGATTTTCGGTGTAGGGCAGTATTTTCTGTACGATCATGTCCACCACACCGGAGCGGCGCAGCGCATCGGAGATCACCAGCACCGCCGCCACCGTTACGACCGCCGGATGACTAAAGCCTGCAAAAGCATCCTCAGCCTCCACTAGCCCTGCAAGCACACACAGCCCCAATGCAATAGCGGCCACGACGTCATGGCGATACTTTCCCCAGACAAATAGCACCAGCGTCAGCATCAGGACGGCAGTAATCAGCCATTGATCAGTATTCAAATACAAGCTCCCTATAACCGTCTTTGGGTGTCGGGTAGCGACGCCCAGCGCTACGCAAACACTCACAATACGGATAAAACTACGAAAAAACCATAGACTGGTCAGCCCCACAGAGCACTAGCCTAAATGGCGGGGCCAGCGATGCTGCGATGAGAAGCAGAATCGATGCATTGCTGCCGTAGGGGATGTTTGCAGTAGCAAGAAGACGGTCACCTCCGTGGTAACGCCAACCTTCCTTTGCGAGTTCTCTTCCTGAGAATGCCTTCCATGCCATAGACTCACCCTGAACTTACGATCAAGCCCTTGCCATTCGCTAATAGTTAACATTTAATAGCGACTAAATCACGATGAGTGGCAGTCTTACTAATGAGGCCTTTCACCTCACTTTCTTTAGGATAATTATGAAGCACGAAGAAATATCTGAGAATCATTCTGATCCACTGATAAAAGAATTACACCGCGCCATTCGAGTTGGAATAAAAATACTGGCTGTTTTGATGGTGTTTGTAATATTTTGGAGTATTGCAGATGTTGTACTTGTTCTTTACAACAAGCTAACGTCGCCACCCTATTTTTTACTTGATATCGACGACATACTTCAAACTTTCGGGGCTTTTTTGGTTGTACTGATAGGTGTCGAAATTTTCATCAATATCAGATTATATCTTGGCTCCAATACCTTTCCGGTAGAGTTGGTTATTGCAACGGCGCTGATGGCGGTTGCTCGTAAGGTTATTGTATTAGACCTTAAACTTGTCACGTCAGAACAGATAGTAGGTATTGGTTTTGTTACCCTAGCATTGGGTGTGTCTTACTGGCTGGTGAAGCATACCAACAAAGACGATGAACACCACTAAGCGCACTAAACCTCACCGGCATACGCCCACAGAAATTTTTTAGTCGCGATTATGCGCGGCTCGTGGGCTCTACCAATAATTTCAACTCAAGTATCGAGCAAACATTAACCTGCCTGATGCTTCTTGATTCAACCCCTCTTATCGAATTTTTTTCGTATCAGCTATACTTCTCAGCTAATTGAGCTAATGCTTCGCGGGCCAGCTTATTCAACGCGCTACCGTCCGCTTTTGCATACGCTACAATCTGTTGTTTCATAGAGCGCGCCCAGAATTTTTTAATGTGCAGGGCAATAAAATCCACTGATGCTTTTTCACTATCGTGGTGAGTATTGTTATCAGCGATCTGATTTGCCATGGCAATTAACTGATCTAATTGTGAGTGACTCATGTGTGGACTGCTCATTTGTGGCTACTCATTTATGATATTCTCCAGAATGGGCTGTGGAAGTTGCTTCAAGGCTATTACCCAGGGCTGCTCTAGGCTCAGGGCTGTAACTTACATGTCGCTGCGGGCGGGCAAAACCTATTAATTGTAAATTGGCATCTCTTGCCAAGCGTAATGCTAATCCGGTAGGTGCCGATACAGCGACGAGAGCACCGATACCCACAGAGGTGACCTTTTGTACCATTTCAAAACTGGCACGGCTGGATATAAGAACGAATCCGTTAGTCAAATCTGTGGCCGAGAACACTAAGGCACCAATGAGTTTGTCGAGCGCATTGTGACGCCCAACATCTTCACGCACTAACAGAATCCAACCCTCTTTATTACACCAGGCAACACCGTGACAAGCACCGGTATCCGCCTGCTGGGGCTGATGTTTATCTAGCTGATTCACCGCGCGCTGAATCGCAGTATCACTAATCTGCTGAACAACCTCCAACGGCTTAATCGGCCGCACTGCCTGCGCCAGCGATTCCGCACCGCACAAACCACAACCGGTCCGACCTGTCATGTTGCGGCGCTGTTGCTTGAGCATCAGCATACGTTGCGATGCAATCTCCATGCGCACTTCGATGCCCATATCATGCTGCTGAATCTCAATCTCATAAAGCTCACGCGGATGCTGCAAAATCCCTTCTGTTATACTGAACCCCAACGCGAAGTCCTTTAAGTCATGTGGGCTGGTCATCATCACAACATGTGAAATACCATTATATACCAGCGCTACTGCCACCTCTTCAGCCACAACGTCTTCTGCAATGCTGGTTTCACCCTGCTGCCAACGGCTGACAGTTACGTTACTTTGCCGCTTCATCATTATGCCGACGGCTTCATTGCTTTGCCGTTTCATTATTACGACGCCCGCTTCTCAAATGGCCCTGCTGCTTTTCATTAAAGTCTGCAAAGTTTTTCTGCCATACAGAAGGTTGCGTTACTTTCTCAACCTGCACGGCCGTCACTTTGTATTCAGGGCAATTTGTTGCCCAGTCTGAACTGTCGGTGGTGATAACGTTAGCCCCACTACCCGGATGATGGAAGGTGGTATACACCACGCCCGGCTGCATCCGCTCACTGATCACCGCACGCAATACCGTGTGTCCTGCCCGGCTGCTGATACCCAGCCAATCACCCTCTCGGACACCACGCTCTTGCGCATCGTGTGGATGAAGTTCCAGCACATCTTCATCATGCCATGTCTGATTCTCGGTACGGCGGGTTTGAGCGCCAACATTGTATTGCGACAGAATACGCCCCGTGGTTAACAGTAGCGGGAAGCGACGCGTAGCACGCTCTTCAGTGGCTACGTATTCAGTAATCGCCAAATTACCTTTACCGATAGGGAAATCTTCCACATGCATAACCGGCATGCCATCAGGATGCTGTTCATTACAAGGCCACTGTATGCTGCCAAGTTCTTCTAAGCGCGCATAACTCACACCACTAAAGGTCGGAGTCAGGCTGGCAATTTCATCCATTATTTCTGAAGGATGGCTGTAGCTCATTTCGTAACCTAACGCGTTAGAGAGCGCCACGGTGACTTCCCAATCCTCTTTACCGGCCAATGGCGGCATCACTTTACGCACCCGATTGATGCGGCGCTCAGCATTAGTAAATGTACCGTTTTTCTCCAGAAAAGTTGAACCGGGCAACAGTACATGGGCAAACTTTGCCGTTTCATTAAGAAAAATATCCTGCACGATTAAGCAATCCAGCGACTTAAGTGCCGCTTCAACATGATGGGTATTCGGATCAGATTGAGCGATATCTTCGCCCTGAACATACAATGCCTTGAAACTACCCGCGAGCGCTGCATCAAACATGTTAGGGATACGCAAGCCTGGTTCATCATCCAGTTTCACTCCCCAGGCCGCCTCAAATCGCCCCCGTGCTTCGTCATCGGCCACATGCTGGTAACCCGGAAGTTCATGCGGAAAAGAGCCCATATCACACGAACCCTGCACGTTATTCTGGCCACGCAACGGATTAACACCCACGCCTTCACGGCCAATATTACCCGTTGCCAAGGCTAAATTAGCGATACCCATCACCATAGTTGAACCCTGACTATGCTCGGTAACGCCCAGCCCATAGAAGATGGCACCATTGCCTGCCTCAGCATACATTCTTGCAGCCTTGCGCACGTCTGTTGCAGCAACACCGGTGACGCTTTCCATAGCCTCCGGCGAGTTACGCTCTTCTGTGATAAACGCCTGCCATTTAATGAAGGCTTTATCATCACAGCGTGATGTAATAAAAGCTTTGTCTTCTAAGCCTTCACTCATAATCGTGTACGCCAGCGAGTTCACTAAGGCGACGTTGGTGCCCGGGCGTAACGGTAGATGGATAGCATCTTTAAGGTGTGGCGTGTTGAGTAGATCGATCTTACGTGGGTCGGCGACAATTAATTTAGCGCCTTCTCTTAACCGGCGCCGCATCATTGATCCGAATACCGGATGTGCATCCGTCGGATTCGCACCAATCACTAAAATAGTATCCGCGTATTTAACCGAATCGAAGGTTTGCGTTCCGGCAGACTCTCCTAACGTAGTTTTCAGCCCGTAGCCCGTAGGGCTGTGACACACACGTGCGCAGGTATCAGTATTATTATTACCAAAACCAGCACGAATCAGCTTCTGTACCAGATAAGTTTCTTCGTTGGTACAACGTGAGGAGGTAATACCGCCGATGCTCTCGCGGCCATATTCAGCCTGCACCTCTTTTAAGCGTTTTGCGGCAAAACTCATTGCATCATCCCAGCTGACGGCGCGCCAGGGTTCATCAATGCTATCGCGAATCATGGGTTCTTTAATACGATCTTTATGGGTCGCATAACCGAAGGCAAAACGCCCTTTAACGCAAGAATGCCCCTGGTTAGCCGCGCCGCCTTTGTACGGCACCATACGTACTACTTTGTCACCTTTCATATCAGCCTTAAAGGAACAGCCTACGCCACAATAAGCGCAGGTGGTGACTATACTGTGTTCAGGCTGCCCCATTTCTATGACATTTTTTTCCATCAATGTCGATGTCGGGCACGCTTGCACACAGGCACCACAAGAAACGCAATCTGAATCAATAAAGGCATCATCCTGACCCGCCGCTATTTTGGAATCAAAGCCGCGCCCATCGATGGTTAGTGCAAAGGTACCCTGCACTTCTTCGCAGGCACGCACGCAACGCGAGCACACGATGCATTTACTGGGGTCAAAACTAAAATAAGGATTGGATGTGTCTTTTTCCGACTCAAGATGATTATGCCCGTCAAAACCATAACGCACCTCACGCAGTCCTACCGCACCCGCCATATCCTGAAGCTCACAATCACCATTCGCAGGACACGTTAAGCAGTCCAATGGGTGATCTGAAATATACAGCTCCATGATATTACGGCGGAGCTTGCCAATTTTTTCGTTCTGCGTGGTGACTTGCATACCCGCATCTACAGGCGTGGTACAGGAAGCAGGATAGCCGCGACGGCCTTCAATCTGAACCGCACAGAGACGGCAGGAACCAAAGGCTTCCAGATTATCGCTGGCACATAACTTAGGTATATTAATATCGGCTAACGCCGCCGCCCGCAGTACCGAGGTGCCGGGCGGCACTGCAATTTCAACACCATCAATATGCAGCGTAATTAACTGCTCAGAGGTTCCGGAATTTTTACTTATAGGAGTTCCGTAATCTTTATCGGGATCAATTTTTTTATTGATAAACTGTTTAGGATCAAAGTGCTGCAACATGTTATTGAGTCTCCGTCTGAGCTAAAGATGACGCGTGGGCGAGCGCTATATCTTCGGAAAAATATTTGAATGCACTTTTCACCGGGATGGGCGTCATACTGCCCATCGCGCACAATGATCCATCGATCATCGTGTCGCACAGGTCATCTAATAACGCTAAGTTCGCTGCTACATTATTGCCTGATCTTATTTTGTCGATCACTTCCACTCCGCGTGTAGAACCGATTCGACAAGGCGTACATTTACCGCAGGATTCAGCAACACAAAACTCCATCGAGAAACGCGCTTGCTCAGTCATATCAACCGATTCATCAAACACGACAACACCGCCGTGACCCAACACTGCCCCTGCTGCTGCAAATGCTTCGTAATCTAAAGGAGTATCCCACTGGCTAGCGGGAAGGTAAGCACCTAAGGGCCCGCCGACCTGAATAGCACGCATAGGCAGGCCTGTTTCAGTTCCACCGCCAAAATTATCTACTAACTCCCGCAAGGTGGGGCCAAATGCCAACTCAACAAGCCCGCCTTGCTTAAGGTTGCCTGTTAACTGAAAGGGTAAGGTGCCGCGTGATCGCCCCATGCCATAATCGGCATAAGCCTGGCTTCCTTTTTCCATAATGAAAGGAATAGCAGCCAACGACAGCACGTTATTAACCACGGTTGGCTTACCGAACAGACCTTCTATGGCCGGTAACGGCGGCTTAAAGCGTACCATGCCGCGTTTGCCCTCAAGGCTTTCGAGCAACGAGGTTTCTTCACCGCAGATATAAGCAGCCGCACCTAAACGTACTTCAAGATGGAATGTTTTATCGCTGCCCAGAATATGCTCGCCCAGATAACCGGCTGCATAAGCATTGGCGATCGCTTCATTCATAATTTGATAAGCCACCGGATATTCTGAACGCAGGTAGATATATCCCTGTGTCGCATCGACGGCCACGCCCGCAATGATCATTCCTTCCACTAGCATCAGTGGGTCGGCTTCCATCACGAGGCGGTCGGCGAATGTACCGGAATCACCTTCATCGGCATTACAGACGATATATTTTTGATCAGCAGAGCAATCGTGAACCGTCTGCCACTTGATGCCGGTGGGAAAGGCTGCACCGCCGCGGCCGCGTAAACCCGAGGCTTTTACTTCATCAACAATCGCCTGACTGTTCAAGGCAAGGCTGTTCTCCAACCCTTTAAAACCATCGTGGGCCAGGTAATCCGCGATAGACACAGGGTCGGTAATCCCGGCGCGTGCGAATGTCAGGCGTTGTTGGTTTTTAAGATAAGGAATTTCTTCCGGGTTACCCAGCGCCAGTGGATGAGCATCACCTGTATTACCTTCGCTTAATTCTGAATCAAGGCCTGGGTTAAAGATCTCATCAAAAATAGCAGCAACATCGCTTGCCTCTACCGGGCCGTAAGCGATTCGTCCATTTTGCGTCTGGACTTCCAACATCGGTTCCAGCCAGAACAATCCTCGCGAACCGTTGCGCACTAATTCAATCTCAAGGCCACGAACGTCTGCTTCAGTTCGTATTGCCTTGACAACTTTTTCACCACCCAAAGCCAGGGTCGTCGTATCTCGCGGCAAGAAAATTTTCATGCTCATGACCTTACCTCCAGTACTTGCGTTGTCAGCTCATCGACTAACGCATCGAATTTAGCCGGCGTCACACGCCCGATAATTTCATCGCCTACCCGGATAGTCGGGCCACACGCGCAGTTACCTAAACAATAAACGGGCTCTAAACTAAACTCCCTATCGAGCGTGGTCATGTGGTAATCAATCGCTAGTTTATCTTTAACATGTGCTTCCAAGGCGCGGGCTCCGCGAGCCTGACAAGCTTCCGCACGGCAGACTTCAACCACATTGCTCCCCGGCGGGGTCATACGAAAATGATGGTAAAATGTAATAACACCATGTATCTCAGCACGCGTCTGGTGTAGAGCATCGGCAATCATCGGCACTGAATCGGGAGGAACATACCCGACTGAATCCTGAATACCATGCAAAATAGGCAGCAAAGCACCTGGCTTATGTTTGAGTAATGCAATGACATTCTGCACTACCTGAGGGCTCCATTGCGCGATGTCGCTCATATTCTCTGCACCTGTAAGCGTTTGCTTAGCTTTAATTTAAGACGATTGATTTTAACGCTACTCTATACCTTGGCTGACACGTTACCATCGCATGCGAGTATGACAAATATGAATTTTTATGCCTATTTGATTTTTCTTATATTATTATCGATTTAATGGTCATTATTCGGTATAAATCTCTCTATATATGCACTCTAGTACCTATTTTTATTCGTCTGGAAAGCTATTTATGTTATCCCGGTAAACTATTTTTATTCACCTTACAAAAGAGCATTATTATGACAGCCAAGCGAATTCATATTGACCCCACCTGGACGTTTCGAGATGAAGCCGGAAATACACTGGATCCTCAGTTATTTAAATTGCTGTCAGAAATTTACCAGCATAGAAAACTCACCGGCGCCGCAAAAGCCGCCGGTATTTCTTATCGTCATGGTTGGAATATGCTCAATAAATGGGCAGACTTTTTTGGTACCGAGCTGGTTAAACTGGAAAAAGGCAGAGGAGCAACATTAACGCCGCTAGGTGAAAAGCTGCTTTGGGCCGAACAGCGAGTGATGGCGCGCTTTCAGCCACAAATGGCTAATTTGGCATCTGAACTCAATGTAGAGATTCAAAAAGCACTGGTAAACCTCACTCCCCTACTACGGATTCAGGCCAGCCATGGATATGCCGTCGCCCTATTACCGGATGTTTGTACTGACCTACAATTAGACCTGCAGTACAGCAGCCCACTGGAAGCATTAGCCGCTCTGAACCGCGACGCCTGCGATATTGCAGGTTTTCATATGCCAACGGGTGTGGTTATCCCGCAACTACTGGCGCGCTACCAACAACTACTGAAACCCCGTGCACATAAAATAATCCGTTTTATTACCCGCCAACAGGGCCTGATGATTCGTAAAGACAACCCGCTACACATTGAATCACTGCAGGATTTAACAAATACGGAGGTTCGCTTTATCAATCGCCAGGAGGATTCAGGCACTCGCGCTCTCTTCGATCAGCTTGTTAGCAATAATAAGATCACTGCAAACAACATCAACGGATACAGTAACCGAGAGTTTACCCATTCAGCGGTTGCTGCTTATGTTGCGGCAGGTATGGCCGATGTCGGCTTTGGTGTAGAGCAAGCAGCTCATCAATTTGGCTTAGGCTTTATACCCATCTGCACAGAAGAATACGTTTTCGTATGCCATCAGAAAAGCCTCAAAAAAGCCGCCGTTAGCCGTTTTATCGAAATAATCAGTAGCGATACTTTTAGTCTAAAAGTTCAGAGTTTAGCGGGCTACAAAAGTGAATTAAGCGGCACCGTTGAGGAACTGGCAGAATTTATGGCATGTTAATCAATTAACTCTTCACACTTCTTTATCACTGTTTTTATTACAAACGGACTTAGTACTAACTTCTGACCAGACTTAGCTTTTTCAATATCAGGTAATACATCCATACTTGGCCAGAGACCGCTTAAAAGGGCTGGCTGGTAACTTGTCTTTAATCCTTCCTGCTGCATCGAATCAGCGGTGGCTTTAGCATCGTATTTTAAGCGATGCCAGCTAATTTCAATGCCTGTGTCGACAGGCGTAGCAAGCATATACCAACCATCTTGAGTCCCATCATTAGCAGGCATTCCGATGACACCCGCATTTAGCCAGGCTTTACTTCCCGACTGCTGACCAAACGGAATACCGCAGTGGCCACCCAAGATAATATCAGACGGAGTATTCTCCAATTGCTGCGTAATATCCTCTCGGTCAGAGGCAAAGATAAATTGGTTTATGTGCTCTGTACCTCCATGTACCGCCTCGCATTCAAAGCCGCTGTAAGTGAAGGTTATACGACGAGGCAGCTGTTTCATCCATTCTTTGTTTGCCTGACTGATACGCGGTTTTGAAAAATTAAACCAACCGGCCGATAGTACATCACATGTGGTTCCCTCTTCAAAACCACATCCGCAGTCGTCAGCGTCATTACCAAATGATTCTTCGCAGTTGCCCAGCACAACGGAAATACCCCAGTCACGTATAAGATCGATCGTCTCTTGCGGAGAGGCACAGTAAGCAACGATGTCACCTGTGCAAAGAACATTACCAGGAGGGATTTTCATTTTTTCTGCTTCTGCCAGCAGCGCTTTAGTCGCCTCAAGATTACTATAAGGGCCACCAAAAACAAGTAGTGGCTGACTGCATAACGGTTTAAATGGAGGGCATAGCGGTTTGAATTGAGACATTATGTGAGGGCTTCCATAGATGATTCCGGAGTAGACTTCAATGAACCCAGCCAAAATAATAAACAACCAAAAATCATAATAGCGGACGAGATAAACAACAACTTAGTATATTTATGGTATTCACCTAGCAACTGCGTATGCCCTGCTGACTCCGTAAAATAAAGTATCGCACCGCTAATCGCCAGCACAAACGTGGCGAGGTAACTCCACACCGGTATATTGGTTTTACCGCCCCACAACGAAAAGAAAATAACCGGTGCCAGATACATGGATGCCGTTCCGCTTACCGCAACAGCGCTGAACAGATCTTTATTACCCAAGAAGACACAGAGCAATCCGATAAGCATAAACAACGCCATAATACTGCGGCCATTTCTGACATTAGGATCAACCCATTTCATATCAACGGCGACTAATTTAGATGAACTGGACAACGTACTGTCCAATGTTGACATAGCAGAAACCACTAAGGTGATATTAAAAAGCAGCATAGGAACGTCGCCTAAGATACGCAGTAACGCAGCATTCATCGCTTCACCCGATTCTGCCTGTGCGCCCGCAATCACACCCAGTAAGCCGAATAAGATAATACAGATGATACTGATCCAGGCGGCATGCAGAAAACTTTTACGCGTTGTATCCCTATCCGCAAGAAAGCCACGATCCATCATCACCGGATCATGCATCGGATAACTCCATACCTGTAACAAAGCAACCAGCATTAAGATAGGGCCGGGATCGGATATATCAAAAGGTTTAAATAACAGGTTTTCAATCGTCACGTTACCGCTATTAATAACCAACACTGTAAGCAGCACCAGCACGACAATAAACAGCACCATCTGCATCAAATCAGTTCGCAGGGACGCATGTAAGCCACCCAGCATAGAATAGATCAATGTAACCACCGCAAAGGCAAGTACCGCGAAAATATACGCACTACTACCTGACACACCAAATAAGATGCCGATAACCAGAATATTGGCAAAAATTTCGCTGACCAACCTAATGCCGATAACAAAATTGTAGCAACGTGTTCCCCACGCACCAAACCTATCATCGAGAAACGCCTGAACGCTGCTAAAGCCGTAACGAAAGCGCACCGAATCGATGATTTTAGCCCCCGTCAGAAATGATAGATAATAAGCAGCGTAAGCTAAGGTACCCCAAATACCGTAATAAAATCCAAGAATGGCGGCATTCAACAAGGAACGGGCAAAAATCCACGTCGTTACTTGTGAGAAAACAAGCACCAGCAGTCCGGGTTGCTCGCCTGAAGGAGATAATCCTTTGAAAAAAGCCCCATCACTTTTCGCTTTAGGGGATAACAGTAGTGATAATACTGCAATTAAACCAACAACAATGGCTAGCGATTGCTCCAAAATACACCCTCATGTGATCAAAAATAGGAATGACAAAAAAGGAATTAAATAGTCTGCTTTAGTAATCCGGTTACATGAGAATCTATTAGCTCCGCCCAGCAATAAACAGTGATTTTTATACAATAAGCTCATAAAAGAATGAGCCTTTACTCTATTAGTCGCTCCATGGAAGGAAACCTTACAATACTGCTTCATAAAACTTTACATTTCTTAGCACTTTCTCCTCTATAACTACGTCGAGCGCCAGCATAGGATAAAACTCATAGGGTAAAGCTACATCCTCACCGACTCACTAACAGGGATAACCTATTATGCGTAATATCACTACAGTATCTTATAGATTGGCTCTGGTTTTCATCACGCTGGCTTTTTCTTCTGCATCCGTACAGGCAGAGACTAAGGTAATTGCCAGTGGAGCACTGAACTTATTCTTCCCACATAGCGGGGTATCCATCTCCCTTGGGCAGCCACAAATAAGATACCATGACGCAAGGTATTCTAAAGAAATGAGGCACTCTCAAGAAAAGAGGTACTCTAAGAATAATCAGTACTATAAAAAAGCATCGACGCAGTACCTGGTCATAACGCAGCCCATCAGGCAAAGAGTTGTGATCCGGGATCATCAGGGTAAATCAGAGCACGACAGACTGTACCAACACATAAAGCACAAAGAACATTCAAATCGCCATAAAAAAGAGCGTAAATCCAGACACGAAGACAAATATAACAACTATTATAACAATTAAAGCCTGCTAATAATCTGTGTCCAATCCAAGGAATCCTCCTGTCTGATGAGCCCAGAGCTGTGCATAGATACCACCGAGTTTAACCAGCTCCCGATGTGTGCCCTGCTCTACGATTTCGCCTTTGTCCATAACAATCAGTCGATCCATAGCCGCGATGGTTGAAAGCCGGTGAGCAATGGCGATAACCGTTTTACCTTCCATTAACTTATTCAGGCTGTGCTGAATGGCCGCTTCAACTTCAGAGTCTAATGCTGATGTTGCTTCATCTAAAATCAGGATGGGCGCATTTTTTAACAGCACACGAGCAATGGCAATACGTTGTCGCTGCCCACCCGAAAGCTTCACGCCGCGTTCGCCTACCTGAGCATCCAAACCAACCCGCCCGGCAGGATCCGACAGATTTTTAATGAAGTCACTGGCTTCAGCCTTCTCTGTTGCGTCTTGTAGATCGGCTTCGCTCGCGTCTGGACGACCATAAAGAATATTATCGCGCACCGAGCGATGCAGCAGAGAGGTATCCTGTGTCACCATACCAATATGCTGTCGCAGGCTCTCCTGGGAGACCTGGCTTATATCCTGCCCGTCAATCAGAATGCGCCCCGTGCCCACATCGTAAAAACGCATCAGAAGATTGACCAGTGTTGACTTGCCAGCACCAGAACGACCGACGATACCAATTTTTTCACCCTGTTTAATATGCAAATCAAGATGATCCATCACTCCCGATTTTTTACCGTAGTGAAATCCTACCTGCTCAAAAACAACTTCTCCTCTGGTGACGGATAATGCCTGGGCATTAGGAACATCAGACACTTCCTGAGGGTTAGACAGGGTTTTCATACCGTCAGCAACCGTACCTAAGTTCTCGAACAACGCACTAATCTCCCACATAATCCATTGGGCCATGCCGTTGATGCGTAGTGAGAGACTAACGGCCACCGCAATGGCGCCCACCGTAATAGCACTGTCTTTCCACAACCAGAGAGCGAAGGCAGCCACGCAAAATGCCAGAAAATAATTGATAAACTGCACACAAAAATTCAGCCCTGTGACTAAACGCATCTGCCGGTATACGCTATCCAGAAAACCAACCATACCCTCTTCTGCATATTTTGATTCCCGGTCCGTATGCGAGAACAACTTGACCGTCTGAATATTGGTATAGCTATCGACGAGGCGTCCCGTCATCAGGCTGCGCGCATCCGCCTGCTCTGTCGACACGGCTTTGAGTTTGGGAACAAAGTACATCTGAATGCCGATATAACAAGCCATCCAAATCAGCATAGGGACAATTAAACGGATATCGGCCTGCGCCATCAAGACGATAATTGAGATGAAGTACACCAGCACAAACACCATCACATCGAGCAGCTTCATGACGGTTTCACGAATAGCTAAAGAGGTTTGCATCACCTTGGTTGCAATGCGCCCGGCAAAATCATTACTGTAAAAAGAAACACTTTGCTTAAGCAGATACCGATGAGCCATCCAACGAATAGCCATAGGATAATTACCGAGCAATGTCTGATGCACAATCAGTCCATGCAACAGCACCAGTACCGGTAAAACGACCAGAACCATCAGGCTCATGAGCAGCAAGCGGCCACCTTCATCCTGAAACAGAGTCTCGGGCGTTTTGGTTACCAGCCAATCTACCAACTCGCCCATGAAACCAAACAGCGTAACTTCAGCCATTGCAATCAATGCAGTCAGAACCGCCATCATCAAAAGATAGATTTCACTACCTTTCGTATAATGGCGGCAAAACGCATAAATACCTTTGGGCGGTTGTTGTGCCTCTTCAGGAGGGAAAGCCGCAACCAATCGCTCAAAAAATGCAAACATAGTGTTCCTTAGCCTGTCGTCGGAGTAGAGTTTCAGCCTAATACTTCAGAGTAAAGCATTAGGCTAAAGTTTCAGACGACGTATACTAACATCAATGCAGTTTCATTTTCGGTTTTACGCTACGCGCAATTTTCTGAGCCAACATCACGGCCGAGGCTCTTAGCCACCCATGGATAGCGATCTGATGCATGCGGTAAAGTGAAACATACACAACCCGTGCCAGGCGTCCTTCAATAAACATCGAGCCCTGGTTAAGGCTTCCCATGAGGCTGCCTACCGTGCTGTATTTACTAAGATTCACCAGTGAACCGTAATCTTTATAAAGATAACTCTGCAAGGGTTTATGTTGCGCCTGCAATACAATGTTCCTGCCTACCATACTGGCCATCTGATGGGCTGATTGCGCTCTCGGCGGTACCCAGCTAGCATCAGGCTGTTGACATGCACAACAATCACCCAGCACGTAAATATGCTCATCAACGGTGCTCTGCAGCGTCGGCTTAACAATAATCTGGCCTGTCCTATTCGTCTCAAAGACCGCCATAGATTTCACAAAATCAGGGGCTTTAACCCCCGCCGCCCATACCGCCAGATCGGCATCGATACGGTTACCATCTTGCGTTTCAAAGCCATTTTCATCCGCCGCAATCACCCGGGTATTTTCCAGAATAGTCACACCTAGCTTTTTAAGCTCACGCTGTACCGACGAGGCAATCCGTTCAGGTAACGCGGGCAGTAAACGCGGGCCCGCTTCAATCAGTGATATTTTTAAGCGCTTTGCAGACATCTGCGGCATCCCATAGACCTTGAGCAGATCGGCCACATGAAAAAGCTCGGCGGCAAGCTCTACCCCCGTGGCTCCGCCGCCCACGATCGCTAATTGCAGAGCACTGTCATTTGATTGTTGATTAATTCTGAGAAAATGATTCAGTAAGGTACGATGGAAACGTTCGGCCTGTTGATGCGAATCGAGATAATAACAATGCTTAGCTACCCCTGGCGTGCCGAAATCATTACTGACACTGCCGACGGCCATAACGAGCGTATCGTAGCCAATATCGCGTGCTGGTAGTACCTCTTTGCCTTCTTCATCATTGAGCGCCTCTAAACGAATAGTTTTAGCACTATGATCAATACCGACCATCGTTCCTTGCTGGAACTGATAATGATGAATACTGGAATGCGCACGATACACCACACCGTCGGTATTGATATCCAAGACCCCTGTCGCGACTTCATGTAACAGTGGCTTCCATATATGCGAGCGGTTTTTATCGATCAGAACAACCGTCGTCTGATCTGCTTTGTTTTTTTTATGGGAGTTCTTTCCATACTGATGACCTAATCGGGTCGCCAGCTCCAAACCGCCGGCACCCCCTCCAACAATAACAATCGTTTGCATTTTATTTTCCTGAAAAAGTGTCAGGTTAGGACTTTATAAAGCCACTCGTAAGAGCTCCTTTAAAGAAAAGCCTTAACCTGATCTTTCTCAATTAGAGCCCTGATTTGATTCTTTAACAGCAGCGCTGCATCAGATTATCGCATGGTAAGACTGATGCACAACAACCCAATATAGCCATACTACCTATACTTTAGCGCTGTCAATTTTGGGCTGGCTATACAATGCGATCAATGCAGCGCTCCATTAACATAGATTACTGTTAACGCCCTTAACTCAAGGCCACTCACCATAAGATAGGGATACGAACATATGCACCTCATAAGCGTTTGAAAATGCTTCGACTATACTAAACTTAAGAGTTTATCTTGTTATCCAGACGCCGTCTGGATACTGTTTAGTCGGCGAGTGAAACACGTCTGAAAACACAAGGCACAAAAAATGAAGACCAGTAAACCTGAATCCGATCCCGATGGTACTTCCTATAGTGAAGATTCCTATAGCAAAATAACATCCTCGTTAATCGTCCCTGTGCTAGCTGGTGGGGGTAGCCGACTCTCTGCACATATTGGCGTATTAACAGCACTTAAGGAAATGGGGCTTGAATTTCCATCACTGGTTGGCGTTTCAGGAGGCAGCATTGTCGGGGCTTTGTTCGCTGCGGGTTATTCACTTGATCAGATAAGAGTCATTGCAGAAGAAACCGATTTTGGGCAGTTTCTAGGTCAATCATTCTACCGTTTATTACGCACGGGAGGGTTGTCTACGGGTGACCGTTTTGAAGAATGGATGGACGATAAACTTGACGGTGTCACATTTGCTGAACTCGCTTACCCTTTTTATGTGGTAGCTACTGATGTCCGCTCGGGACAACCCGTGATTTTTGATAAAGTGAGGACCCCGCATCTTAAAGTTTCGTTGGCCGTTCGTTTTTCGATGTCGATCCCGATTCTATTTAGCTTTAAGGAATTTGAAGGACATTTGATGGTGGATGGCAGCATTCTGTCAGAGGAGTCGTTGCAACAAGACTGGGCCGGCGACGGATCACCAGTGGTGGTCTTCCGTTTAAGCAGTATTCAAGATATAGCAAGCCCGAAAAGATTCAGAGTGTTTCCGCTGATAAGTTATTTATCATTATTAATCCGAACCTTTATGACGACAATGTCCAGAGAATACATCAGCGAACACTTTTGGCATTCAACCGTTGTTATCCATGCAGGAAGCATCTCTCCTACAAATTTTCGTCTCAGTGCGGAACAAAAAAGTGCTCTTTTTCAAGTTGGCTACACAACGACCCGCAGTATTGTTCCTATGAAAATATCGAGAGCCATACCAATATTTACCCGCTAACCCGCCGCTAACCAGATCCCAACTCCTATCATCAAACTCCCGGCGATACGGTTCATCATCCGCACGTTGCCACTTTTCAACAAAAAGGTGCGCATCGTTTTGCCACCACTCGCGTAACCCAGCAAACAGATAAATTCAACCAGCAGGATGATCATAATCAAGATCGATAACTGCGGTGCAAGCGGCGAATCCGGATTAATAAAGGGTGGCAACAATGAGATAAAAAACGCCCACCCCTTTGGGTTGGCGACCGCAGTAACGAACCCTTGTAATGCCAATGCCTGCCGAGTCGCGACAGGCTGAGAGGCATTACCTTCTGTTACGGCCATTTTTCCGCGTGATTGCCACATCTGGATACCCAGATAGATAAGGTAAGCGCCGCCTACATATTTAAATACCGCGAAAACACCCGGGTAGTTAAGCATAATAGTGGCCACACCTAGCACTGCTAATAATGCAACCAGACCAACGCCAACGAGTTCACCTGCCATCATCCATAAAGTGCGGCGAATACCAATTGTCATACCCATGGTCATCGAGAGTGTCATGCACATACCCGGGGTGGCTGAGACAAAGAAAAATGTGGGGATAAAAACAGCTAATAACGAAAGTTCTAACATCAATAAACTACCTTGTCTCTTAACTACCCTGTCACTTAACGACCGTATCTCTTAATAATTTTAGTCGTGTGCGTCCGTAAAAATCCTTTATACATCAGATTGACTCCCTAGTCAGTTATTACTTGCTCTTTTGCCCTATCGACTCAATGATGTTCTGTAGATGCTGCACACCGACGTGCATTTCATTAATTTTCGCTCCGGCATACCCTAAAATAAGTCCCGAGCACGACGGATTATCGCTTGTTAGTGATCGATCATATGAAGATAAGGCCCGAATACCCAGGCCTATATCATTGGCGTTTTGGCATATTTCCCTATCGCAAAAGCTCGCATCCGGAAGCCGATAGACACTGTGCATCCCACCTTTACTGGGCACTAATGATAATCGCGGTAAGGCAGCGTGCATTAACGTATCAAGCTCAGCTTTTTTAGTCTTGTATAGCTTTCGCATCCGCCGCAAATGCCGCCCGTATGTACCGTCCAGCATAAAATTGGCCATCGCCATTTGTTGCTGACTTGATAATCCGCCATCAACAAAATGTTTATACTTTTTAAAAAGAGTGATTAAGGGTTCAGGTAACACCATATAACCAAGGCGTATTCCGGGAAACATAGAACGGCTAAAAGTGCCGGTATAAATCACACGGCCTTGCGTATCCAGGCCATGTAATGCAGCAATACTGTGCCCGTCAAATATGAATTCACTGTCATAGTCATCTTCAATAATCCAGCCTTGCACAGCGTATACCCACTCAAGAATAGCTAAGCGGCGCGTAAGAGACAGCGTGTGTCCTAGCGGAAAACTACGTGAAGGGGTAATAATTAACGTCCGGCTTTGCTGCCACGCCTCGTTATCGGGATCAAAGCAGATACCTTCTTCGTCTGTCGGTACTAGAATCGGCTTTGCGCCAACCCCAGCCAAGATACCATCAATACCTTTAAAACCGATATCTTCAAGCAATACAGATTCATCAGCATTAACCAGTAAATTCAGAGCTATTGCTAACGCTTGCTGAGAGCCTGAGGTAATCATAAGCTGATCAGGATGACACTTAACGCCCCTTGTTAATAACAGATAATTGCAGACCTGTTCCCTTAATAAATTAACACCCATACCCGGTTGTTCTGAATACCCCCGACGATCACGCAAACCACGAGACATGGCTACCTGCCATTCTTTGGTCGGAAAGCACTCAATAGCGGGTTGCGCCGGTAAAAACAGGTCATCTAGATGAGGGGTTGTTGTAGGATGATTCGGAGCTGTTTTTTGAGAACCTTTATTTTGCGAATCTATTTCTTGAGAGCTTATATCTTGAGAGCCTGAATTTTGAAACGCCTGTATGCGTTGTCCCAAATCTGAAACACTCACAGCCTCATGCACAGAAAGACTATCCGCTGTGTTACCCGACAGCCACTTAAGATCAACAATCTCCGCCACATAGGTCCCGGCACCGTTGCGCGTTTCAAGAAATCCTTCGGCCTGAAGTAATTCATAAGCCGTTAATACCGAATTCCGTGAAATACCCATCTGCTTACTCAGATACCGGCTAGACGGTAACTTCTCGTTCGGTTTTAGCCGATTGGAGAAAATAGCGTCTTTAATATGCTCATAAAGTGCTGCATATTTCGATTGGCTGTCATTATCTCTTTGGATACTCAAAGGGATAAAAAGATCATCAGATAACTGCTTACTCACAAGTGGACCTATAAAAACATCACAAATCGGATCTTAATCTAGACCAGTACTCACGATATGATCAAGCCTTTCGATAATTAAAATCTTTAAGAGAGGAGCCCTGATGGGGACAGAAGAAGATGTATATTACCGTCTCTCTTTTCGATGGCATTGGTCGAGGATGACACATCTAAAATGGAGATACTCGATGCCCTCCTTGAAAAATTCAAAAAAAGGACGTTCAAAAGAAACCAAACCCGCCATTAAAGCAGAATTAAACGCGACGGCTGTAATCGAAATACTTATTCAAGAGGTGCCTGCGAAAATAAGGAGTGAAGGGCCTGAGGATGATGCAGACGATATGAATTATCCTGCCTGGGTAGGTGTTATCCCCATTGAAACTCGCTTCGGCACAGCGATACCAGAATTAACGCGACAAGCCATAAATAAAAAAACCTGCTTATTTAGCAGGTTTTTTATTGGTAAATTTATCGTGCGGCAGTTTGTGGTAAAAACAACGTGCTTATTGCATCAAAATACCAATGTGATGCACTAAACCATTCATCAATACTCTCCGACTCAAACACTCGTTCTATATAAGTATCAAGCAGAGCTTCGTGTTGCTCTACCCAGGTTTCAGAATTGCGTATTTTTGGGCACATAACGATATCTCCCTGCATAACGGCAGAACATTCTATAAAGTTCGACAGTATTATCGAATCAGATTACTTGAGTAGTTTACAGAGATTAATTGTGCAGTGCAACAAAATGTGACTTTAGTCTTAACCTTGCCACTTAACTATTTTTTTGATTTCTCATTAATAAAAACCTTCCGTACAAAGACTTTGCTACCTGAATGATCGCCAATGCGTTTGAAATGAAAACGCATTGGACTCTCATTTAAATTCTTATTTAAGCTCTTAAGCGCTTACTTCTGATGTATATAAGTTCCGGGAGCATCACAGATAGATTTATATCCAACCTGACTCCCAACCGATTTAGCCTCAACCATTTCACCTGAATACTTACCTAACCAACGATGCCATTCAGGCCACCAAGAGCCTTCATTAACAGGATTGTTGACTAACCACGTATCTGGATCGATATAACAATCATTTTCAGTTTCACTGGCAATACGGTACTGCCGGTGCTTATGTCCCGGTTCGCTAACAATACCCGCATTATGCCCACCGTTAGTCAGTACAAAAGTAACCTCTTCACTGTCCGACAGCAGATGCAATTTATAAACAGAATGCCATGGTGCTACATGGTCTTGCTCCGTACCTACCGAAAATATAGGTACATGAATATCTCGAATGGCGATCGGTTTATCTTCGACAAGATAGCGACCTGAAGCTAATTCATTATTGAGGAATAATTTTCGAAGATACTGCGAATGCATTTTGTAGGGCATGCGCGTCAGGTCGGCATTCCAAGCCATAAGATCACTCGCTCTTTCATCCTCACCTAGCAGGTAATGATGAACGATACGCGACCATATCAGATCATTTGAATGCAGAATCTGAAAAGCACCGGCCATTTGAGATCCATCGAGCACACCCTGATCCCACATCATTTTTTCCAAATAAGACACTTCACTTTCATTAGTGAAGATCATCAATTCGCCAGCTTCACTGAAATCGACTTGTGCCGCAAAGTGAGTCATCGATTTAAGGCGATTATCCCCATCGCGAGCCATCGTTGCTGCCGCAATCGATAGGAGCGTGCCACCTAAACAGTAACCAGTGGCGTGTATCTGTTGTTTTGGGCATATTTTACTCACAACATCCAGCGCCGCCATCACCCCGCGTTCACGATAACTTTCCATATCAAGATCACGATCCTCCGCCGTTGGATTAAGCCACGAGATCATAAAAACAGTATGGCCGTTATCAACAAGATATTTGACCATGGAATTATGCGGAGAAAGATCCAAAATGTAGTACTTCATAATCCATGCGGGCACGATAAGTATCGGCTCCGGATACACTTTTTCAGTCGTAGGCGTATATTGAATCAGCTCCATAAGATGATTGCGGAAAATAACTTTACCAGGAGTGAGGGCGACATCCACCCCTGGCGCATAATTGTCTGACCCTACCGGAACACGCCCTGCAATATGTCGGTCCAAGTCTTCAAGAAAATGCTGAAAGCCCTGTACCAGGTTCGCCCCCCCTTTCTCTGTCGTCGTCTGGATAACTTCTGGATTAAGGAATGGAATGTTACTGGGTGAAAACCTGTCCAGGGCCTGCCTTGCAATAAAGGAAATGCTTCGCTCATCTGCTTTAGATAGGCCATCAATATCTGTTGTTGCGTTATGCCACCATTGTTGTGTTAATAAAAAGTTCTGATGGATCAAATTATATGGCCACTGTTTCCAACCCGGATGCGAAAAACGCTTATCCTGGGGCAAAGGTTCAATGCAGGTTTCACACTCTTTTTGTATGACCGCCTGGCTATAACGAGAAAACTTAAGGGCTTTACGTCCTGCCTTTTCTACCAGGCGAACCTGCTTCCCCGGTGAAGATGCCAGATGAGTTGCCCATGTACAATAAAGGCTCATCAAACCAGCAGGAGAAATACCACCGGTCATACGCGCCATCCCCGCTTTGTAAGCATTATCCAAAGCAGTCACCGAAAAATACCCTGAATCAGAATCATCAATATTCAACGCAGTAACGCTTTGCTTAGGTGACTGAGATAGCGCACTATCAATCGTCTTACTCTTGTTGACTGTCATTAGATCCATCTCCTGAATTAGCTGGCAATTCGTAACATATCGTATTAATTATCTACCTAAATGCTAAAAGTGGAGTTGATCCGCATCATAGCTATTTACGAAGTCTCATAATTCTGTTTATAGACTACAAAGAAGGCGTATATTTCCTTAGTTAATTGGCTTTTGAGTATCTTAAACATATTCTTTATTTTTGCAGATGCTAGAATTACGTTTTTTTTGTGAACTCGATCCGTTTATTACTTATGCAAAAACTCACTGTGGTCCCCGTCCGATTTATTCCCTTTCGTAAAACTGATGTTATTGAGATGTGCTTGTCTAGCGGCGCTCTTGATCAACAACAACGTCAGCAGTTTCGCCAAGTAACGAGCTTGATTCAGAAGCTATTTCATTGTTCTTTTCAAATAAGAACTGATGCCTTAAAGGATAGTTTTGCCACTATAAATCCGGACGCTGATACTCTCAAAGTAGACCTGCCATCTACAATGCATCATGATGATCCGGCCTTTTCAGAACAGCTGAAAACACTGCTTGAAAAAGCCAACTATGAAAAAATCGAAGAACAGATTCTGCATCAATCGTTACGCCATAACTCCCTTCTTAAGGTGCGCTTAGACGTCGACTTCAGCGACTTTTCTGAGGTGCTGCTATTTGCCAGAGGAGAGCAACAACGAGATGCAACAGTATCTAACTTCTGGGGCCTACATCAGCGTAAAATACGCTTCATCAACTACGAACGTGTCGTGATTTTTCTTCGTTTTAATGAACAAATTGCTTTCAAACGGCAACAGGCATTAAATCTTCAGCCTGGGGGAGTCATTCTCAAACTTTTTAAAAACGTTCCTAAAGACGATTTGGAAATGCTTTTCCCCAATACCGAAATAAAAATGCGTCTGATTGATAAACTATTGATTGGCGTTCCTGCTGTTATTAGCGGCGGCATTGTTTTAACCACAAAACTAGGTGGATCCTTACTCTTGCTTGCGTCGTTATTCGGTTTTTGGCTGGGCCTGAAAAGCCAACCTGTTGAGCTGGATAAAGCAGCCCTCATTATATTACTTGCAGGATTTGGTGCTGTTGGCAGCTATCTATGGAAACAATTCAGTAATTTTAAAAACAGAAAACTTCAATTTGTTCAAACGTTGACACAACATCTTTATTTCAAAAATCTTGATAATAATGCCGGTGTATTTCATCGACTAGTCGATGACGCAGAAGAAGAAGAGAGCAAAGAAGCCATCCTTGCGTATTACTTCCTTCTTAACTCAACAGATTCAATGAGCAGACGAGAACTTGACAGATCAATAGAGTCTTGGTTTTCCGAAAAATGGAATTGTACAATTGACTTCGAAATTGATGATGCACTCGATAAGCTATCGAATCTGGGCTTAGTGATTGTTCAAAATGATCAGCGCCTATCTGCAATAGACTTACAGGGCGCTCAGAAAGTCCTCCTTAAGCATTGGGAGAATGCTGGCCTGTCATGAAATACACCAGAGGGCTGTTTTAATTGCTTACTCTTAAACTCTACGTTCTAGAATAAGGCAATTAAAACAGGTCTCTGACCTGTGCTATGGCCCTTATGCTTAAGAGCTCCTTTTTTGAGTGCCTTCTTACGATTAATAAACACCGCAGTCTTGTTAAATTTTCGTGCATGTTTAGCGACTATATTACCGACATTTGTATGTCGGGCATGGCTACTGCTCAGATCACCTGTACAGCTTTTAACTCGTATCTTTTTCATTCTATTATCCTGCATAACATGGATACTACTATTTTCTCTGTCACCACGTTCGGTCTAAAACAGATAGTGTATAGATATCAGATTTCTGACCTCATCGGGGCGTAATAGTTAAATATTATCTATATTTAGTTTAATATAAGTGGTAGTAATTGAGTGATCGCTCAAGTTAATAATTCACATGAATTTAAGTCGCTGACGCCGATCGATTACAGTCAGAAAGATGAATAAGGAATCTTTGTGAAGCATATAATTCTTTGTTTTATATCATTTTTTATAGTGTCATTAACGCTGAACAGCCACGCAGCGGATGACCATGAACAGGTATCGTTGCAGCTCCTCTGGAAGCATCAATTTCAGTTTGCAGGATACTATATTGCAAAAGAAAAAGGATTTTATGACACCGAAAAATTAAACGTGGACATACGTGAATATCAAAAGGGTATAAATGTCGTTAAAACCATTTTGGATAAAGAAGCAGACTTTGCTGTTGGCCGCTCCTCCATTCTGGCGAATAAAGGCAACGGCGCACCGATAATAGCCCTCTATGCCGCCTTTCAGAAATCCCCTCTGATGTTACTGACCCGTGGTGATATCAGAAGCCCCGCCGAACTCAAAGGTAAGCGGATGATGCTGACGAATGATGCTGTGGATGTTGCCGAAATTCAGGCCATGCTGATCAAGGCTGGCGTTTTCAAAGACGATTATATTCATCAAGACCATACATTTAATATTCTGGACCTTATTAATGGCAACACCGATGTGATGGGTGCGTACGTGTCGAATGAACCGTTTCAAATGTCATACTTAAACCAACCTTATTCTATTATTCATCCAGAAGATTATGGCTTCAATATGTACAGTGACATTTTGTTTACCCATAAACAAATGAGCACCGAAAATCCAGAATTAACGAAAAAATTCTTTGAAGCTTCTGTTAAAGGCTGGATCTATGCATTTGATCATATCGAGGAAACCGCAAAAATAATTTTTGAAAAGTACAACACCCAGAACCGTACACTGGACGCTCTTATTTATGAGGGTGAAGCATTAAAGAAACTATCCCTGATTGGTGGCATCCCATTTGGTAGCATAAATCAGGGACGCCTTGAGGCAATGGCTAGCGTTTACCTAATCAGTGGGCATCTGAATAATCAGTATGAAATCTCAGATTTCATCTATTCAGGTAATTCGTCCGCCGAGAGCAAACCTAATCACGATCTATTGTGGCAACTGGCTGCTTTTGTGATGTTTGTTATTGGATATCTTCTGTATAGAAATATAATGGAGTCTAAACGTAATCTTCAATTGGTTGTGATTGCAGAACATGACCAGCTGACTAAGCTTTTTAATCGCCACAAACTTATTGATAGTCTATCCGAATATATTAACTTGTCTGCACGCTATCAATGGAAACTGTCATGTATTTTCATCGATATTGATAATTTCAAGAACGTTAACGACATATTTGGACATAATATGGGTGATTTGTTACTCAAGGAGTTCGCTAAATTACTAACTGAACACACTCGTCGTACCGACATTATTGGTCGTTGGGGTGGTGAGGAGTTTGTCATAATTTTACCTGAAACAAGCGTGTTAACGGCCGAAGAAATAGCTACTAAACTGTGTGAAACGGTCTTTAATACGCAATTTTGTGTTGATCAGCAAATCTCATGCAGCTTAGGTGTAACACAGTACAGAAAAGACGAGACAAACGAAGAATTTATCGGACGTGCAGACGATGCCTTATACATTGCCAAGCATGCAGGTAAAAACCGTACCGCCGTTCTATAAAGAGGGAGCGGCATCCCACCCCCTAACTTATTAAGATTAACTATCAATCACTTAAAATATAGGCATCAAACCCTGAACATATAAGGGCTTGCTTAATTTTTTGCTTTAGCCCAAGAATCGCGCAGCGTTACTGTGCGATTAATCACGAGTTTATCTGCATTACTGTCTTTATCTATGCAGAAATAACCGGTACGCTCAAATTGATAGCGGGTTTCCGCAGGCGCATCTTTCAAACCTACCTCTACACGCGCATCGGGTAATACCACAAGAGAGTCTGGGTTCAGACAATCCATGAAGTTACGTTCTTTATCACCATCCGGATTTGCTTCCGTGAACAGGCGATCATACAGTCGTACTTCGCATGGCAGCGATAACTCTTCAGAAACCCAATGAATCACACCATTAGGCTTATAGCCTTCAGGGTTAGAACCTTTCGTTGCAGGGTCATAGGTGCAAAGCAATTCGATGATTTCACCCGTTGCATCCTTAATAACTTCATTACACGTAATCACGTAAGCACCACGCAAACGAACAGCATCACCCAGCGCAAGCCGCTTCCACTTCTCGTGCTTGTTTTTAGCCGGCGGCTTTACTTCCACAAAGTCTTCTTGCTCGATCAACAAATTACGCGTCAGGCCTACACGGCGAGTACCCATCGATTCATCTTTAGGGTGCGCAGGCAACTCAAACCACTCTTCTACACCTGCTTCCATATTGGTCAATGTGACTTTAAGTGGACGTGTTACACACATCGCACGTGGTACTGTTGAGTCTAAGTCATCACGGATAGCCGCTTCCAACATGCCCATATCAACAATACCATTAGAACGTGTCACTCCTATCATGTCACAAAAATGGCGCAGCGAAGCAGCGGTATAACCCCGGCGACGCAAGCCTGAAATGGTAGGTAAACGAGGATCATTCCAGCCAGTCACGACCTGATCATCGACTAACTGCTTGAGTTTACGCTTACTGGTGATCGTGTAATTAAGCTCAAGACGGGAGAACTCATACTGCTTAGGTTTTGATGGAACCGGCAAGTTCTCGATAAACCAGTCGTACAGTGGTCGATGATCTTCAAATTCCAGCGTACATAAAGAATGCGTGACACCTTCAATCGAATCCGACTGACCATGAGCGAAGTCATAGTTCGGATAAATACACCATTTATCGCCTGTCTGATGATGACTTGTATGTAAAATGCGATACAGCATCGGATCACGCAAATTCATATTAGCCGCGTTCATGTCGATTTTTGCTCGCAGGGAGCACGCGCCTTCCTTGAATTCACCGTTTTTCATACGTTCGAATAGCGACAGGTTCTCTTCAACGCTACGGTTACGAAAAGGGCTATCGGTACCGGGCTGATTGAATCCCCCCCGATATTCACGTGCCGTTTCAGCACTCAAATCACACACATAAGCATGACCTTCACTAATCAGGTGTTTTGCCCAGCTATAAAGTTGATCAAAATAAGAGGAAGTATAGCGAATTTCGCCTGTCCATTGATAACCCAGCCAATTGATATCGCTGATAATCGAATCTATATATTCCTGACTCTCTTTTTCAGGGTTGGTGTCATCAAAGCGTAAATGACAAATACCCTTATATTTTTCAGCAGTGCCAAAATTCAAGCATATAGCCTTTGCATGCCCGATATGGAGATAACCATTTGGCTCTGGCGGGAAGCGCATAACAACATCCCCACCGTGCACGTTATTCTGAATATCATCTTCGATGATCTGATGGATAAAATTCGTTGGCTTCTGGTTCGATTCGTTTTTAGACATGTTATCAGTATATATCCGAAGCTGTTGGCCGGACCTGATGAGGCCCCTATGAATGTGTATTATAAACACTTAGCGGTTTACTGCACACAGTGATCAAGCTGAAATTCCATCAAAGATTTTACTGTTTAGTCCGTACAGAGAGTTAAGACTTGCGTATAATAGTGTGAAAATGACTGCCAAGACAAAAAGGAACCATTAATGATCATTCTCCATACGAACCACGGCGACATCACTATAGAGCTCAACCACGACAAAGCGCCTGCTACAGCCGCTAACTTTGAGCAGTACGTTCGCGATGGTTTCTATGATGGCGTTATTTTCCATCGTGTAATTGATAACTTCATGATTCAGGGTGGCGGCTTTGCACCTGGAATGGTATCAAAAGAAACCCGTGAAACGATCGATAATGAAGGGGATAACGGTTTGTCTAATCAAGCGGGCACACTCGCTATGGCACGTACTATGGATCCACATTCAGCATCAGCACAGTTTTTTATTAACGTTTCGGATAATACTTTTCTTGATCACACCGCAAAAACCACTGAAGGCTGGGGCTATGCCGTTTTTGCTAAAGTCGTTGACGGATTAGATGTTGTAGAGAAAATTAAAAACGTTAAAACAACAATGACCGCTGGCCATCAGGACGTACCTGCTGAAGATGTCATTATTGAATCAGCTGAAATCACAGAAGAGTAACCTCATACTCCTATGAAAGTACTTTTTATTTCAGATCTTCATCTGAAAGCTGAACGCCCGGATATTACCCGGGCGTTTTTACATTTCCTGACGGATACTGCCCGCTCAGCTAATGCCCTGTATCTACTGGGCGATATTTTTGAGGCCTGGATCGGCGACGATGCTCCCGTGCCAGAATTCGAACCTATCTGTGCTGCACTTAAAACATTAAGCGACCAAGGCTGCATGCTCTATTTTCAGCATGGTAACCGTGATTTTTTAGTGGGCGATTCATTTCTGCAAAAAATCGGGGCAACCTTGCTTGATGAAAAACAGTTAATTGATCTCCCTATCGGACCTGCACTATTAATGCATGGCGATCAACTCTGTACAGACGATAAAGAGTATCAGGATTTTCGGAGCATGGTCAGAAACCCTGCCTGGCAACAAGCGTTTCTGTCAAAACCCATTAATGAACGTCTAGCTATTGCCCGACAGTTAAGAGCAACAAGCCAGCAGCGTGCAACTGAAAAAACAGATGAAATAATGGATGTAAATGCTGTAGCCGTGGCTACCGCGCTATCTGAGTCTAAGGTTGAGTTAATGATTCACGGACATACCCACCGACCCGCTATCCATTACGCTCAGTTAAATGCAACTCACGGCACCCGGGTTGTACTTGGCGACTGGGATACGTCGTTATGGTACCTCTCCTGCGATGAAAACGGACTGACTCTCGTTGACGAAGCTATTGGTTAAAATGCAATTCGTTATAGCGCTCAGTTATGCAACCCGATTTCCTATTCAGCTATAATGCCGTGTTCTCTGTAGGAACGCCGCTATGAAATCTGAATAAATCATCTTCTGACTCAATCAATTCTCGCTCTGCTTCGCGAAAAACCGCCACCCTATCTGCTATAGACTCACCGGCATACGCCTCAGCTAAACTTAAGTAATCCTGATAATGGCGACATTCAGATTTGAGCAGCGAGCGATAGAACTTTGCCAACACCTCATCCAGATGAGGCGCTAATTTTGCAAAGCGCTCGCATGAACGAGCCTCAATAAACGCCCCCACAATCATAGTATCAATCAAACGGGCAGGCTCATGATTACGAACGTGTTTGCGCATACCGCCGGCATAACCAGCAGATGACATATGGCAATAATCAATTCCACGGGCCTGCAGAAGTTCCAATACTTGCTCAAAATGAATAAGCTCTTCACGCGCAAGCCGAGACATTTTATTTAAGAGGTCCGGCCGATCTACATAACGAAACATAAGCGTCATAGCGGTAGAGGCTGCTTTTTTCTCACAATGAGCATGATCGATTAAAAGTACATCCTGATTTTTTAGCGCGTGCTCTATCCACAGCAAAGGTGTTTCACAGGCCAAAAAATCATGTATTTCGTTAAGCGCGTCCATTGATATCACCTTATAAATTAGGCCGTTAGTATACACTGCTGTAAAAAGTTGTTACATCCTCCTGCCTTTCATCTAAACTTAACTTGAAATGAACGAAGGTTAATCGGCAACAACAGGATTATATGATATTGGCTTCCAGCAGTGATTTTTCTTATAAAAGCAAGCTACATCAACAGGACAATTTACTGGAAACTATTTTTAATAGAATCACACTTCCAACTTTCGTTTTGGATCAAAATCACACCATTGTCTTTTGGAACCATGCTTTAGAACAACTAACATCACACAATAAAAACAACATGATTGGCACTCAAAATCAGTGGATGGCTTTCTATGCATCTAAGCGACCTACGCTCGCCGACTTGATTATTGAAGGCGGGAAAGATGACGCTGTTTCACACTTTTATAAGAACAAATACAGAAAATCCCCCTTAATTGAAGATGCATTTGAAGCCGAAGATTTTTTCCCTGATATCGGTGGAAAAGGTGAATGGCTCTCTTTTACCGCTGCCAGTATCAAAGATGAAAATGGTAACGTCATTGGAGCTATTGAAACGCTGCTCAATATCAGTGTTACAAAACAAAGCCAAATTGCACTCAAAGAAAGCGAAGAGCGTTATAAACAATTAAGTATTACTGATAACCTGACAGGCTTATACAACAAAAGACACTTTACTGAACGTTTAATGACTGAACTTGAACGAGCCCATCGTTACGACCAACACTTTTCTCTTTGCCTTATTGATCTCGATAATTTCAAGCAGATGAATGACAACTATGGCCACCTGTTCGGAGACCAAATTCTGGCAGAATTTGGATGTATTATTAAAAAGAACTTACGCAATAGTGACACTGCCTATCGTTATGGTGGAGAAGAGTTTGTAATTATTCTTCCAGGCAGTTTGCTTGACGGCTCGCGCGTAGTTGCGAATAGAATCAGAGTAGATTTAGTTGAAAAAATATTCCTTTGTGATGACGATCAAAACCCAATCACACTCACCGCTAGTTTTGGGATTACCGTGTCCAGCAGCGAAGACAGCAAAATAGAAGAGCTCATCAGGCGAGCGGATAAAGCACTTTATCTTGCTAAAAAGACAGGCAAGAACAAAGTAGAATCGCTTGTTACCAGTGTATTATCAGCCGGATCCCCTTAATCTATAAGGGTATCAATCAAATCGATCATGAACTCAGTATCCTCTTGGTTCATACGAATCCATCCTGAAATTTGCATACTATCCAATACCGCCCTTCCCTTTGGCTCATTTTGCATAGCCAGCAAGCGCTCCGAAATAGTAGGAATAAGATGCTGAATGCCAGGCCCAGCCAACAAGGTATGGTGTATTACACCAATCTGGCTTTCAACCAACACTCGCATTTGACTACGGATTAAATCAGAAAGATCTAAAAAAGCCTCTTTCAAAAAGAATCCAATATCAGCCTGCCCGTTAAGTAAGCGCTTAGCCACAATGACATAACTGTGCGCCGGGACAATCACAACATTTGAACTATCCAGATCAGCAGGCTCAATCATGATCATACCCATCATATGCACATCAGGATCATGGGTCGTAGCAATGATCGTCCCTTCAGTCAGATCATCAATACTTTTGAACAATGAGGCTTTAGGTACAGCAATAATCGTTTCATCAGAAGTATTACTAGGCCGCACCACTGCTTTAAATCCTTTTTCACGTACCAGCATTGCAGCATCAAAAGGGTTAGCGTAGATAAGATCAATTTTATCTAATTGGATATCACGACGCTGTGAATCAAAATCATCATAAAGCTCAAGATGAAGCGAAGTCTCAAGCTGACGCTGCAGCCAGGTATTAAAAATAAACCAGCCCGACAAATGCTCTGGAGAAAAATCAGGGCTAACAGATAACGTGTACGCACTCATCAGATCTGCCTACCGGGATGCATGGTTGCGTATAATTCTGTGCAGGAATCGACCTTACTACGTGAGGGTTTTCTTCTGACCGAAGTGTATCCCATAAGTTCTCCATTTCGAATATTAGGTATCACCGTAGCCTTTACCCAGTAATAAGCACCGTCTTTGCGAAGGTTTTTAACGTAACCATGCCACTTCCTTCCTGACTGGATCGTATCCCAAAGATCCTTAAATGCCTTTGCCGGCATATCAGGGTGACGTAATATTGAATGATTCATCCCTATCAATTCATGTAACGAGTAACCAGACATGTCGATAAATGCCTGGTTCGCATGAGTAATAACCCCGGACGGGGTGGTACGGGAAACAATCAGCTTACCATCAGGATAAGGCACCTCCTGATCGATAATTTCTACCTCTCGAGAAGTACTATCATGGTAGGTAATCAGCATAGAAAGAGTGGCTCCTCAATTATAACAGCTTGCCAATTGCTTCAGCCGCACGTTTCACATCTAGAAAAATCAAGCCTAAACGCGCATTAGGTTTTGCCACAACCGTTAACACAGAATCACTATTTGCATGAGTCATTAAGATGTAACCATTTACCCCTTTGACCAACACCTGCTCCAGTTCACCACGAGCAAGTTCCTGTGCTGTTCTTTCTCCCAAAGATAGCATCGCTGCGCTCATAGCACCTACTCGGTCTTCGTCCATACTGGCAGGCAACAATGCTTCTATCATCAATCCATCCGTTGAGATAACAGCAGAGGCTTCAATCTCAGCAGACGTTCCATTCAGGTCACTGAGAATAGACCTCATCATTTCAGAACGCATACAACTTCACTCCATTATTTATTATCAGGTTTACTTATCAAGATAGCGACTCGTAAGCGCGCTGATCAATTCAACATACTGATGTTGATTTAAATTAGGCTGACCATGGATCACGACTGCAAATAGTTGTGATCCGATATGGATGATCCAAATCCCCAGCATGCTATTCCCTACCGGATCCAATAACCCCCAGGAGTCACCCATTAACTCTAACTCTTTATTGAGTAACAACTGATGACGCTGGTGTAACGAAATAATATCTGCTGCTAATGCGGCAAGCGCATCCGCATGATCTCTATCAAAACCTGAAGACCCTAAACAGAATCCCTGATCATCTCCCAACACAACTTTTCCGGTAGAAGAAAGTGTCAGTAAAATCTCTGCCAGCGTGGCTTCGAGACTATCTTGCCTTGGAATGATCGGCTCAGGCATCAATGCGAGAAATCTACGCGCAATCAGGCGATTAAATAAAACACCTGCTAACTCTTTCTCTAAATCTGCTAACTCTGCAAATAGCTCGAGAGAGAACTCAATGGGAATATCGCTACTCATTAGCTGCAGCAATAAAGCTCTCGCATCATCAGGCTGGGAGTTAACCGTAGCATAATAAGCACCGCTTGGCGTAACCTGTAGGTATCGCTTCTTAATCTCTTCCCTCATCACATTATCTCTCACTCATTCACAGTTGAGCTCAAACACTAATATTCAAACTGCATGGCTGTGGTCGCAGCAGCCATAAGACCAAACACATATCTTTGCGGTATATTGAGCTCACTAATTACCTGAAAAGCACTCATCAGATGAGTTTGCCACAAATCAATGACCGCATGAACCTCAGGGATTTCAATATTTTTAAGACAGTCAGGCGCATGCTTAAGGCGTCGCGCTCTAGTTGGATCGTCTCCTGGCAAAATACGCCCCTGAGCTGTCCATAACCCAGCCAACCAGAGCAGATCCTGAGCCGTCATAACATGCTCATCAAAACCTAATCCATCTTGCAGGTCCTCTTCAAGAACACCGCCCCGCTTAATTGATAGTTCGCCGATGCCAAACCGGCTTGTCATCACAGTATAAAGAACTTCTTCAGATAAATTAGTGACAAAACAATCGGTCCAAGGCAAATATTCTAAGCGTAGATGTAAACCATCGATAGAAAAAGACGTGTCTTGCTTTCTTCCCTCATCAACGGCTTTCTTGATCCAGGGTAATAACATCCCCTCTGAATGAATTTGTAATCGACGCCTATCCGCTTCCCTGGTCCAATCCAGCTCAGGAAGATTCCCGAATACCGTTGCCATAGTAGAGATTTTAAAACTATCAATACCTGATGCCGCCGAGCTATCGGGATTCGACGGACCATGAGTCTTTTTCTTTTCAATAACAGGTAACAAAGCAACATGCGTTTCAACATTTGCGTGCGTAATTGAATTTAATACATCGTATTCCGGCAGCTTGGAAATAACATTAACACGAACTCCAGACTCGCTAGCATCGGCAGAATCAACTCGGCTAATAATCTGATTCATACTGCTTGGCGCCACTGATGGTGAAAGCGCCGGAGGCTTCGGCTTAGCTGACATCGGAGCATTTTTATCCATCTTTCGTTTCTTTGCAACGAGCGGAAGGTTAGCCGCGTTAGAAGATTTTACTTTGATCGCGGCTGGTTCTGGTGACAATAAGTCGATAGATGGTATATCAATTAAAGACTGTTGTTTTTCTGATTTTTTTTCAGTGCTGCGCACTAAATTAAAAAGAGCTTTTATAGCCTTTTCCAAATCATCTGCGCTAAATGGCTTTAATAAACTGACGGTGTTATTCCAATCGAGATTATCGATTGAAATTATAATAGCCGGGCGACAAATCTTACGTTCAAGATATCCCTGTAACACGTTTTTGGGCTGAGGCTGGTCAGCATTGAAAATCACCCATTCAGCATGTTCCAGCGTATTAACTATTCGGTACTTGTTGCCGCCAAAATGTGACTCGAAAAAATACTGCAATGTATGCAACGCACTGCCTTCAAATCCGACCAGCAATACATGAGATAATTTTCCGTATTTAACAGTCATTTAGCACTGTCCTTTTTTTTATAAGTCGCGGGCAAGCTACGACCATTGATCAAGACTGAACACGACACATCCAGCAATAAAATACCGTTTGCGGATTTATTCTGAGCGATATTTTTCAATTGATCACATAAAGAAGAGCCTAAAATGACTTCTGCTTCATTAATTAGCCTGATAAGTAAAGGCGCTCCCTTATAACGCAAGACAATCATCAGATCTATTAAAGCACCTTGCACTTTTGATTCTGAACGGCACAACATGGCAAGATAAAAACGTTTTACATGAGCCATTAGCTCTTGGGGCTGGTTAGCTACTTGTCGAATAGCATAGTCTAAGTTCTGTAATCGCAACGAGCCTTTATAAATAAGGCTTTTTAGCTCCATAGATTCAAATGCCGCCTGAATATTGTCAGCCAAATCGCTTTCGATCTCTGAATTAAGATCCCAATCGGATAAAGCTATCCCAATCGGAGAATTCATTTTATCTTTATTCTGCAATCGCATAATTAATTTAGGTTCATCGCAACACCACCACTTTTGCAGCTGAGCTGATTCCATCTACCAAAATATAAGTATAGTACGGTACAGAATCATTACACCTATAAATGATCAATTTTCATATATTTCAAATTAATAGCATAGATAATGAACCAACTTAGGCACAAAGTCTAACGATCTGAATCGCTTACAAACTTAACTTTAAGGCCCCTATAAGCTAGAATCCTCACGCATATTCATAATGAGACGAAGTTTTTACGTGTTACCGGCTTATCGGTAACAAAGTAAAGACCGGTGGGAATAATAGATGAGGGCTATACTGTGCTAGAAGCTTATCGTAAACATGTAGAAGAACGCGCCGCTGAAGGTGTACCAGCCAAACCATTAGACGCTGACCAGACAGCAGCCCTAGTTGAACTACTAAAAAACCCACCTGCAGGCGAAGACGCATTCCTGTTGGACCTGCTGATTAACCGCGTTCCAGCCGGCGTTGACGAAGCCGCCTATGTAAAAGCGGGTTTCCTTGCCGCCATCACTAAAGGTGATGCTACTTCACCGCTTGTTGATAAAGTGAAGGCTACTGAACTACTGGGTACGATGCTGGGTGGTTATAACATCCAACCACTGATTGATTGCCTTGATGATAATGCTCTGGCGCCTACTGCCGCTAAAGCACTGTCTCATACATTGCTTGTATTTGATGCATTCCATGATGTCCAGGAAAAAGCTGAAGCGGGCAACGTCCACGCTAAACAGGTTCTTGAATCATGGGCTAACGCTGAATGGTTCACATCTAAGCCAGAACTGGCTGAGAAAATCACCGTTACTGTCTTTAAAGTAACCGGCGAAACAAATACTGACGATTTGTCTCCTGCACCTGATGCATTTACACGTCCGGACATCCCTCTGCATGCAAACGCTATGCTTAAAATGGAACGTGACGGTATTCATCCGGATGTTGACGGTTCTGTTGGTCCCTTGAAACAGATCGAAGCAATCAAAGCTAAAGGCTTCCCTGTTGCCTACGTAGGTGATGTTGTCGGCACAGGCTCTTCACGTAAGTCGGCTACCAACTCTGTTCTGTGGTTCTTCGGTGACGATATCCCGAACGTGCCTAACAAACGCGCTGGCGGTTACTGTTTCGGTAGTAAAATTGCACCTATCTTCTTCAATACGATGGAAGATGCTGGCGCACTACCTATCGAAATGGACGTAGATAAAATGAATATGGGTGACGTTATTGACGTTTATCCATACGAAGGTGTTGCGAAAAACGCTGAAACTGGCGAAGAACTGTGTAAGTTTGCATTGAAAACACAGGTTCTGCTTGATGAAGTTCGTGCGGGTGGTCGTATTCCTCTGATCATCGGTCGTGGTTTGACTGATAAAGCACGTACTGCTTTAGGTCTGGAACCTACTGAGTTGTTCCGTAAACCGGATCAGCCAGCCGATAGCGGCAAAAGCTACACCCAAGCACAGAAAATGGTCGGTAAAGCATGCGGCGTAGCCGGTGTTCTTCCGGGCACATACTGTGAACCAAAAATGACGACGGTCGGCTCTCAGGATACTACTGGGCCGATGACGCGTGATGAGCTGAAAGATCTGGCATGCCTGGGTTTCTCTGCTGATTTGACTATGCAGTCGTTCTGCCACACGGCCGCTTATCCTAAGCCAGTCGATGTACAGACGCACCATACGCTTCCAGATTTCATTATGAACCGTGGTGGTGTTTCGCTGCGACCTGGTGACGGTATTATCCACTCTTGGCTGAACCGTATGCTGTTGCCTGATACTGTGGGTACCGGTGGTGACTCTCATACGCGTTTCCCAATCGGCATTTCCTTCCCTGCAGGTTCGGGTCTGGTTGCATTCGCTGCAGCTACCGGTGTTATGCCTCTGGATATGCCTGAATCTGTATTGGTTCGCTTTACAGGTGATAAGCTTCAGCCAGGCGTTACATTACGTGATCTGGTAAACGCTATTCCTTACTATGCTATTAAGCAGGGTCTGCTGACTGTTGCTAAAGCCGGTAAGAAAAACATCTTCTCTGGTCGCATTCTTGAAATTGAAGGTCTGCCAGATCTGAAAGTAGAACAGGCTTTCGAATTGTCTGACTCTGCTGCTGAGCGTTCTGCGGCGGCTTGCTCTGTCAAACTGAGCGAAGAGCCTATCCGTGAATATCTGAACTCCAACATCACTATGTTGAAGTGGATGATTTCTGAAGGATACGGTGACGTACGTACCATCGAACGTCGTATTACGGGTATGCAAGAGTGGTTAGCTAATCCTGTATTGATATCTGCAGATGCTGATGCTGAATACGCTGCTGTAATTGAAATCGATCTGAATGAAGTTAAAGAGCCTATCCTGGCCTGCCCTAATGACCCGGATGACGTTAAATTGTTATCTGACGTTGCAGGCACGCATATTGATGAAGTGTTCCTTGGTTCGTGCATGACCAATATTGGCCACTTCCGTGCTGCAGGCAAGTTGTTAGATGCTGCTAACACAACGCTGCCAACACGTATGTGGATTGCCCCGCCAACAAAAATGGATGCTGCTCAGCTAGTAGAAGAAGGTTACTACAACATCTTCGGCAGAGCTGGCGCTCGTATGGAAATGCCGGGTTGCTCACTGTGTATGGGTAATCAGGCACGTGTAGCGGAGAAGTCGACTGTTGTTTCTACTTCAACACGTAACTTCCCTAACCGTCTGGGTAATGGTGCTAATGTTTACCTGTCGTCTGCTGAGCTGGCTGCTGTTGCCGCACTGCTGGGTAAAATCCCAACCGTTGCAGAGTACATGGAATACACCGCGAAGCTGGATCCAATGGCTGAAGATGTATACCGCTACCTGAACTTCGATAAAATTGAAAACTACACAGCTAAAGCGGCCACTGTTATTCCAACAGTTCAAGCGTAATATTCGCTGATAGTAAAAAGCCCGTCGCATGACGGGCTTTTTTGTTTTACTCTCTTTCTTCGCCTTATTCTATTGATCGCTTTTACTTCGCTGGATTGTGTTATGAAAACGCCTGAAGCTGATATCACCGGTATCAAAAAAAATGAAACAAACCAAACAAAGAATGGATTTCTGGCGCTCATTTCTAAAATGACATTTGATGAAAATCTACCCATTCGCTTTATGTATAAAACCGTACCTGAACACCTGAACGATACTGGCTGGCGCATGTATACCGGTTATGAATCCGCTGAATACGTGGAGAATGAACTAGCTAATATGCTTCCTGTTCCATTACAAAAAATATGCGAGATGGATGCCACACTGACCGAGTTAGTCGCCTACAACGCAGGCACTGTCTGGGAACGTTTGCCTGAAAGCCAAGGCTGGGAGCGTATTTATGACTTTAAAATACCGTCATCTACTTCTGATGTAAGCATTACTAACGACGTTGATCGTTTCAACATTCCTGAATAAAATGCCTGAACTAAATATCTCTGAAAAAGAAGAGACCTTAAGCTTAATACATAATAGTTTGTTGTGATAATGTCCGATGACTATTAATTGGGGTTAACCGGAACGTACCAGGACCGGTTAACGGCATTTTACATCAGCAGATCCTCTTCAATACGATGATAAAGACTCGCCGAGTCGATAAGAGAATTCGCCGTCAGCGCCGGAACACCATACACTTCTGCACTAACCGCGTAATCTTTACGTATTTTATCCAGCAACATATCAAAGTCACCATCCCCCGACAGCAATATAACTGTATCAACCTCTCTTGCTAACTCCATCACATCAATGGCAATGCCAACGTCCCAGTCCCCTTTTGCTGAACCATCACTGCGCTGAATAAAAGGTTTGAGCTTAACCGTAAAACCCATCTGTTTGAGTGCATTTTGAAATTTAAGCTGTTTGTCATCGCCACGATGGATAGCATAGGCGATAGCAGACACAATCTCACCTTGCGCACTGATGCGATCCCAAACCTTACGATAATTAAACTGGCGGCCATAAGCTTGCCGGGTGGTGTAATAAATATTTTGCACATCGACAAACACTGCAATTTTTTTCAAGAAGATAGCCTATTGATAAATAGAAAGTAATGGCAGCTAAAAGAACTTACTCGAAAGCACTCGCCCGGAAGTGCTCTCCGGCTCTGTCTGCTTTTCAAGTACAACAACAGGCATCGTAAACGTCTCCGACACAGTATCAATGTTAAAAATGACCTCGCCTTTATCTAACCTGATATGAACCCGACTGTTATCTGCACACAATCCTTCAACAATTTTCATAGCTAAAGGATTTTCTATCTGTTTTTCGAATTCGCGCCGCAATGGACGCGCACCATACGCGGGATCATAGCCATCGACTGCTATCTTAGCAACTACGTCAGCCTCTATAGTCAGCTCAATCTTATGATCGCCCATTCGTCCCACCAATGCTTTGGCAAATATCTTAGCGATCTTCTGCACATCCTCTTCTTCCAGATAGTGAAACACGATAATATCGTCCAGACGATTAAGGAATTCAGGCTTAAAGAAGCGCTTAACCTCCTGCATCACGAAGCGCTTTGCGTCATCATAATCAACGATTTTAGAATGAATGAATCCTATTTCACGCTTATCGGGAGACAAGGACTCAGTACCCAGATTAGAGGTCCCTATCAAGATAGTATTACGAAAAGACACCTTGCGCCCCTGTGCATCGGTCAGATGCCCATCCTCAAGTATTTGTAAAAGAATATTAAATACATCAGGATGTGCTTTTTCAATCTCATCCAGTAAGACTACCGTGTAAGGATTACGCCGTACTTTTTCTGTAAGCTGTCCCCCCTCTCCATAACCAATATAACCGGGAGGTGCGCCTATCATTTTGGAGACTTCATGGCGCTCCATATATTCCGACATGTCCAACCTGACAATACGCGCTTCATCATCCAGTAAAAACTCTGCCAACGTACGAGCCAACTCGGTTTTACCAACACCGGTTGGCCCCAAAAAAAGGAAGGTTCCGATGGGCCGTAAAGGCGATGTAATGCCGGTACGATTTCGCCGGATAGCATTAGCAACAGCACGAACAGCATCATCCTGCCCTATAATGCGATGGTGTAACTGTTCCTCCATACGCGCCAATTTATTGGCTTCGGATTCAACCATCCTTGCAACAGGTATACCAGTCCAGTGTGACACTACTTCGGCGATGTCATCCGCGTCCACCTGATCCTTCTCTGTACTACGCTCGGTTTCCCAGCGTGCATGCAGTTTCTGTAACTTTTCCTGCTGTTTGATGATTTCCATCTGAAGACTGGCTACTTTTTCAAAGTTCTGCTCATTGAAAGCATCTGTCTTTTTTTGCTGCAGTTGACTATGCTGCAGCTCTATCTGTTTTATATCATGAGGCAGGGCATTCAGACTGATGCGCTTATGGGCACCGGCTTCATCAATCAAATCGACGGCTTTATCCGGTAAATTCCTATCCGTAATATAGCGCGCTGAAAACTCCGCCGCCGCCTCCAATGCACTGTCGGCGTAGTGCACTATGTGATGCTTTTCATAACGAGGGGCAATCCCTTTCAATATCGCGATACTCTCTTTAATACTGGGTTCACGAACCAATATGGGGTGAAAACGACGTTCCAGTGCTTTATCGGCTTCAACATAGGTATGGTATTCCGCCAGTGTATCGGCGCCTATAACCTGCAGACTACCTTTAGCCAGTGCGGTTTTTAGCATACTCGACGCATCAATTCCTCCTGCCATTGCGCCCGCGCCGACCATGGTATGCAGCTCATCAATAAACAGGATGACCTGCCCTTCCGATTTAATAACCGCATCACGCACGGATTTAAGGCGCTCCTCAAACTCACCACGCATCGTTGAACCCGCGATAAGCTCACTCATCTCCAACGATAACAAACGCTTATTTAATAACATGTCAGGGACATCCGCGTTGACCATCCGCTGCGCCAATCCTTCTACGATGACAGTTTTACCAACACCTGCTTCACCAATTAATACCGGGTTATTTTTCTTACGCCGTGAAAGTATTTGAATAATCTGATCAATTTCCTTGTCCCGACCAATAACAGGATCCAAAGCACCCTCTCTCGCCTGGCGAGTCAGATCCTGAGTAAAACGGGACAACAGATCAGCCTTGGTTTCAGCATCGTCTGACGTTATAGGCGTATTATTGCGAATCTCGTTCAACACCTTCATTACTTTTTTCTGATCAAGACCCACCTTGCTCAGGAACTCAGCTGTATGCCCAGCCTTAGGATCAAACAACGCAAAGAACAGTATCCCTGTGGAAATATAAGTATCGCCCAGACGGCGACTTTCGTCGTACGCTATCTGAAAAACATCAACGAGCTCTTTAGAGGTAAATATCTGAGTTGCCTGCACTGGCGCAGCCATTTTATAGTGCTGGTAAACCTCCCCTTTAATTTGAATCGCTATATCAACAGAATTAGGAAACAAGGAGCCGATAATTTGCATCACTACTGAGTCAGGCTGCGAGAGCAGCGCCAGAAGCACGAAATCAGGCGTCAGCATATTCTGCTTGAGCGCCGCCATTTCCCCCACTGCCAACTCCATCGTATGTCTGACCTTGAGGGTACTTTGCTCGATATAATTCTGAAACATACTACGCTCCCTGACTCAGGTCCATTTGATGCATGCCATACTGTTTTCAGCTTATGCCGATACACATCAAAAAAACATTGAATGCCTACTCAAATTAAACCTCTCTAATTTAAGATTTTAGATGAGGTTTAATCAAGGGTGATCAGGATAGGAGAGGAAGAAGACTAAGAGCAAAAATTACGCCGTTGGCAATAATACTGGACCACAACACGCGGGGCTAAAAAGGATTGATAAAGGCATTAAACAAGAAGCAGAAATAAGCTAATCAATAAATAGACACGAACAGAAACACATAAACAAGCTTAAAATAAATCAGGCAATCTTGGTTAAAATCGCCTGATAATGAGCAGCGCGTTAAAACACTGACATAACGCGTTGTGAGTAGTCCGTAACAATCCGTACTACTCTTCGGACTTTTCCTCCTGCGGCTCTACCGCATCATCTTGTTCTTGCTGTTTAATGTCTTCTGCATCCTGACCACCACACGACCCACAACATGTACTCATAACGATTACCTTAATTGGTTGAAAGCTTTGTTAGTTAAAAAGTTGATTCCATAAGATCGGGTAATAATAACCAAGAAAATGACTCTGATAATTGACGAATATCAGTTTTGTCATATTCCTTAAAACAACACCCCCTATACTCCCGACAGACACTAGAAAATGCTGCAGTCAGGAGGCTCTTTTTGCAAACAATAGCGACCTACATATCGAAGATTCAATGCATATTGATACATCCGGCATCAAGCTCTTCCACTCGTCACATAAGGATTAAGCCATGATCATTGAGTCCATGTTCCATTCGCAACTGCATGCTGATTACGATGCTTTTCTTGACCAGCAAAGCCGGCGCTTCCCAACGAAGGAAACCCTACGGATTGATCTGCATTGCCATGATAAAAACAGTGATGTTCCTGATGAGCTATGGGGGCGATTGCTGGGCTTGCCTGAAACCTGGCTGGAAACAAAAAATCTGATTAAAACACTAGACCGTAACGGTACCGATCTGATCACTATAACCAATCACAACAATGCCCGCTCTTGCTGGCAACTGTTAGACAGAGGCTACGACGTATTAGTGGGTGCCGAGTTTACTTGCCATTTCCCAGGTTCAGCACTCAGCATTCATGTTCTGACCTATGGCTTTACACCGGAGCAGGAAACTACGCTTAATAGGCTGCGCCATAATATTTTTAACTTTACCCGTTTTACGCTGGAAAACGATATTGTTACCGTGTTGCCGCATCCCCTATTTTTTTATACGCATAAAAACAAGCCGGACATCTCCATCCTCGAAAAATTTGCCGTGATGTTCCAGCGCTTTGAAGTGTTAAACGGACAGCGCGGTTATTGGCAAAACCAGCTAACCCGCCATTGGCTGGAAAGCCTGACGCCTGAAAAAATAGACGGCTATGCCCGTAAGCATCAGCTTAACCCGAATGACTTTTGTAGTGATCCGTATGAGAAATCTTTCACCGGTGGATCGGATGATCACAACGGTATTTTTGCAGGCAGGACCGGCACGCTGGCACATATACCCGATTTAGCTGAACGGCTAATCCACACCAAACGCTCGGAACTGGTACTGGACGCTATTCGTCATGGCCGAACCGTACCTTATGGCGAAGTAGGTAAAGAAGAAAAATTAACAGTCACCTTCCTCGACTATTTTTCTCAGGTCGCGATTCATATGGAAGACCCGGGTCTGCTCCGTTTACTGCTGCACAAAGGCTCCCTTCAGGACAAAGTCCTCTGCCTGGGTGTCAGTAATGCCATGCAAGAATTGAAACGCCATAAATACACCCTTACTTTTTTAAAAACCTTTCACGAAGCACTCTCCGGCACTAAACCGGCACTACTGAACAGCCTGGGGGTCAGCAAAGAGTTTCGACCAGCCCTCAAGGTTATTAAAGAGATCGCCCGTGCTCAGCGCAAACAACCCGATAATTTTCTTAACGTCATTCGTAAAGGTATCCCTGAAATATATGAGGTTGTCACCCGTATCTTTTTCACACGACTTAATGACCACTTGGCAGGTGTAGGCGATAATAATTTTTCTGAGCTTACTACTGATGAACTGATTAGAAAGTTCGAATTACCAACTCATTTTCGAGCATTGTTTGGTGGCGAAAAAAGCACCGACGCACGCTCGGGTATAAGCTCAGGTATAAGTTCAGGCATAAGTTCCGCCACGGATGATATGACGACGTTTAACCTTTCTAAAATGCTCGACTCATTGACATTCCCCGCGCTGGCATCAGCGGTTATAGCGGGCGCCTCCTTTGCCGCCAGCCAGGTTATTTACGCTAACCGCCCCTTTTTGAATGATTTGGCAGAGAATCTGGGCAAGGGTCAGCATCCGCAGAAAATCCTTTGGTTAACCGATACCTTTGCAGACCATAACGGTGTCTCTTCTGCATTGCAAAGCACACTGAAAGAGATCCGAAAGCATAACTATCCGATCGATATACTGACCTGTCACTCGCAATTGAAAAGCAAAGACCACCTGATTGTTGTAAAACCCATGCATCAATTCAGGGTAAGAAGCCTGGGTGAGCAAGAGTTTAACGTTCCGGATATGATAGAGATTCAGCAGATCTTTGAGCGCGGCAGTTACGACAGAATTATCTGCTCGACAGAGATGGTCATGGGCGCTATTGCGCTGTATCTGAAAAAAGCGTTTTCAGTGCCTGCGTATTTTTTCATGCATACCGACTGGATGGAGTTCGTGCACCGCACTATGAGTCTGACCGATCATGAATCCGACCGTATTCGTCGCTTATTACGTGCTTTCTATCTGCAATTTGAGGGCATATATACACTCAATACTGATCATCAAACATGGCTTAGCAGCCCCGAAATAGGCATTGATGCTAAGCAGGTTTTTCTGACTCAACATTGGGTTGACGATACGTTTCAAGATCATTTAAAGCAGGTCAATTCAAATCCCATTAATTCAAAACAAGCCAAGTTAAAGCCGGGAAATGTACAGCCCATTAATATAAAGTCCAGTAATACAAAGCCCAGTAGTACAAAGCCTCTCCATATAAAGCCTGATTACTCAAAGCCCATATTATTGTATGTTGGACGCTTGAGCGATGAAAAAGGCGTATTTGATCTAGCGGAGATCTATGCATGCGTCAAAACGCGTATACCGAATGCCGAACTCTGGATTGCCGGTACCGGACCAGCAGCAAAACAACTAGAAATTGTACTGCCTGACGCCCTTTTTCTAGGCTGGGTTGATAAACAAGACCTACCCGCCTTGTATCACAAAGCCGATTTGCTGTTGTTGCCTTCGCGCTTTGACACCTTTGGTTGCGTTGTGTTGGAAGCTTTGACCTGCGGGTTACCCGTAGTGGCTTACCATTGCAAAGGCCCTAAGGATATTATCGAAGACCAGGTTTGTGGTTATCTGGTAGAAGATAAGGAATCGATGGCCGCTGTCATTACAAGGTATTGCCAACAGCCAACGCTGCAGCAAGGCATGCGAAAAGCAGCGATGACAAGAAGCCAGGAATTCCAGCCAGAAAAAATCATGCGCGCATTACTGAGAGATGCTGCTATGTCAGACTTCCAGGGTGAAACAGGCCACGGTTAATAACAGCGCTTCCAGTACTTCAATTAAGGCACCTGCCGTATCACCGGTGGTGCCTTTTATCCGTGCCAGCATCGCGCGGCGTGCCATCCAGAAGACAATAGAAACCACCAGCAACCAGATTACATTCAGCCAAACCAGCCATAACGCTCCGATCATGACGAGTGCATAAATGCCTTTCAGCGGCATCAAAGGAATCATCACTGACGCAATCCCTTGCACACGCACATATGGCGTACTCGACAACAAAGCAACCGCACCAAGACGAGCCATTATCGACGCTATCATGATGGGTAGCAGGTTTCCCGCAGGCAACAACGTCACTAATGCCGACCATTTCAGCATGAGTATTAATATCAGAGCCAGCGCACCTATTGCACCCGTACAAGGATCTTTCATAATCTGCAGGGTTCGATCAGCATCACCCAGCCCTCCCATCCAGCCATCAGCACTGTCGGCGAGCCCGTCTAAGTGCAGTCCACCGGTCAACACAACCCAGGCGGTCAAGACTAATGTGGCTTGCAGATAAATGGACTGGTCACGCATTATCCAACTAATACCCATAAGTACAGCGCCAATAAAAGCACCCACCAGTGGATAATACAGTAACGATAACGCCTGTACCCGGACCTTGGGGTAGGTGCGCAACTTAACCGGAAATTGTGTTAGAAATTGCACAGCAACCCAGAATGCTTGCCACTGTTCATGAAAAAAAAGTTTCACCTCTCGTTTCACCTCTCGTTTCACCTCTGATTAAAGTTCTGATTAAAGTTCTGATTAAAGTTCTGATTAAAGTTCTGATTAAAGTTCTGATTAAAGTTCTGCTTTCATTATTTCGACTCACATACGATTTGTTCGCATGCTTTCTGCTCATATTCTTTCGGTGCATAAAAAATGCGATGTAGCGTGCCATGTTTTACGCCGATCGAGTGCATATCCCCTGTCGGGCGTCCTTGCGTTAAACAGGTCAGTGCTTTGATGACACCGCCATGCGTAATCAATAACACCCGCTTATTTTTGCTCTGTAGCTCATTATCCAAGAAGTGTCGTAATCGTTGAAAAAAGACAGCCAGCGACTCCCCCTGTGGAGGAGGAAAACACTCGGGATCACGCCAAAACGCCCCTAACTCCTCAGGCCAGTGCAGCATTATAGCGGCGGCGGTCATACCGTCCCATAAACCAAAATCATATTCCTGAATTAAAGCGTCGGTACGTAAGGCTTTAAGGCTTAAATTCGCCGACAGCAGCCATTGCTCAGCAAACGATTGACAGCGCCGCAAAGGCGAAGTAACGATGACATCATAATCATCCGGATTAATATCGCGCATCGCCTTTTGCATCTGAGACCAACCGACAGTCGTCAGCTCGGCATCGGTTCGACCCAGATAACATTGCCCATTAACCGTCTCTCCATGCCTTAGCGCATCTATGATCAGCGACTGTTTCGTGTTAGGCAACGTCATGTTGTTATGTAGCCTCTATAGTTGACACTGCAGCAGACACAGCAGCCTCTTCGAATGTCGCCATCTCATTATGTAGCGCACAGGCGAGCCTTATTAACGGAACAGCAATAGCAGCACCACTACCCTCGCCCAAACGGAGCTCAAGATTTAATAATGGCTGAGAGACAAACCCATCCAATAGCATCGCATAAGCGGGTTCTGCTGAACTATGCGACAAGATAAGCCAATCAGCAGCCTGAGGGTTAATTCTGCAGGCCAGCAACGCCGCCACCGTACAGATAAAACCATCAACGACGGCAGTCACACCTTCCTGCGCACATGCAAGGTAAGCGCCTGTCAGCGCCGCTATTTCGAACCCCCCGAAATACTGTAACGCGATCAAAGGGTCTCCTATAGAACCTTTCTGCTCAAAACCTTTCAATTCAGAGCGATGAAATTCAATCGCCCGGGTAATAATCATGGCTTTGTGCGATACACCGCTGGCATCAAGACCCGTACCAGGTCCAGCTAGTTTTTCGGGTGCAATGCTCAGTAAAAGGGAAGCAATAGCCGTTGCCGACGTAGTGTTAGCGATACCCATCTCTCCCGCTACAAACAGATCTAAACGCTGTGCTTTGTCAGCCTGTTGCGTCAGAGCATCGCCTACCGCACTACGCCCTATATCCATAGCGGTAGTTAGCTGTGCCGGCGTCATGGAAGGATGGTACAAAAAATTCGCCGTTTGTGGGGCGATCTGGTGATTGATCACATTGGGTAGCCCCTCTGTAGGCGATACTGTTCCCAGATTGTAGACCGCTAAAGGTGCTGCAATGAATCGTGCAGCAACACAGATCGCTGCGCCCCCTCGTGCAAAATTCCTGATCATTTCAGCGGTAACCGCTTGCGGAAAAGCCGACACCCCCTCTGCCGCTATTCCATGATCTGCTGCGAAAACCGCAATACATACTTTGTCAGCACGAGGAAATACCCGCCCCTGCATGCCCGCCAACCGTATTGCAACTTTCTCCAGTTTACCCAATGATCCGGCAGGCTTAGTCAGCTGTTTTTGCCGTTCTTCGGCAGCATACATCGCGATAGAATCCAGCGCTTTAACTGGCTTATTCAGCCAATCCGATGCTGTAGTTAATTCTGTAGGTCGCATATTCATTCGCTGAGCTTCCCTTGTAATGCATGAGGTATTTTTGTTTCACTACAATCCTTTATAACAACAGGAATCCCTGCCACCATGAGTACCACCTGATCCGCCACGGCGGCTATTTCCTGGTGTAGCCAACCCGCCTCATCGCAGTAGCGACGCGTTAACTCCCCTAAAGGAACAACCCCCATCCCGGTCTCATTACTGACGAGAATAATGTCGCTCTCTGTGTGAGATAATGCGTCCAACAGGCTTTTCTTAGATGCCGCAATATTCTGATTTTCACATAACAAATTGGTCATCCAGAGAGTCAAACAATCTATTAATATACAATGACTTGAAAAGCTAATATTAGAGATAACATTAGAAATATAAATCGGCTCTTCAAAGGTCTGCCATGCATCAGGACGCTGTTCTTTATGATGCTGAATACGCGCTTTCATCTCATCATCGTACGCCTGAGCTGTAGCCACATAGACCACCTTTTTTCTGCTGTCGCTCGCCAGTTTTTCTGCGTAACGGCTTTTTCCTGAGCGGGCACCACCAATAATAAAACGTATCATGCGACCTCCTCGCCATTCAGCAAGGCGTGAATAGCCGCCATATTCAGGTGTTGCTGCAGCATATCGGCAAGCCGATCCAGGTCCTGATCTTTACGTTGCTGATAATCAAATGAGGCAATCGAGGTTAACCCGGCCCACTGCAGAATCTGCTCAACAACGTCAGTCGATTCAAACAAACCGTGTAAATAAGTACCCGCAATCTGCCCGTCTGGCGACACGGCACCTTCAGGCGTACCATCAGAAAAATGCAGCAAGGGAGCAGATAATGCAGCACCGGATGACACCCCACAGTGAATTTCATAACCAGACACCGACACACAGGCTTTGCTATTAATACCGCTATTAATACAAAAAAGGCCCGTCTGATTGGTTAAGCGTTTTTCCTGATAAAGACGCGTTTCCATAGTCAATAACGCCAACCCTGCGGAGCTACCGGCTTCGCCTTCGATCGCATCAGGGTCATCAATCATGCCGCCCAGCATCTGAAAACCACCGCAGATCCCCAGCAGTTTTCCGCCATAGCGCAGATGCTTATTAATGGCTGCATCCCATCCCTGATGTCGCATCCATGCCAGATCACTGCGTACCGATTTAGAACCCGGCAAAATGATCAGATCTGCCGGAGGAATCGGTTGATCCGGCCCGATATAAATCAGCTCGATCGACGGATGTAAACGTAAAGGATCGAAGTCGGTATGGTTACTGATATGCGGTAAAACCGGCACGATAACGCGTAACGCATTAGCACAATATTCGGGCTGTTCTATAGCCACCGCATCTTCAGCTTCAAGATGGAAGCCGTGCAGGTAAGGTAAAACGCCCAGTACGGGTTTGCCTGTGTACTCTTCCAACCAATTCAAGCCTGATTGCAGTAAGGAGATATCGCCGCGAAAGCGATTAATAACGAAACCTTTAATACGCGCCTGTTCTGATTCAGACAACAGTGCCAAGGTGCCAACCAGATGTGCAAACACCCCGCCTTTATCGATATCAGCGATAATAATCACCGGACAACCAACACGCTCGGCAAACCCCATATTGGCGATGTCATTTTCACGAAGATTAATTTCAGCGGGCGAACCGGCGCCTTCGACAATAATATAACGGTATAAGTTTCGTAAGCGATCATGCGATGACTCAACCGCATTCCAGGCCACTTGCTTATAGTCGTGATAAGCCGTGGCTTCCATGTTAGCCAGCGGTTTCCCATGAATAATAATCTGTGCGCCGGTATCGCTGTTGGGCTTTATCAGCACAGGGTTCATGTCGATATGCGGCGCCAGACCACAGGCGTATGCCTGCACTGCCTGTGCACGGCCTATCTCACCACCGCCTGCGGTGACTGCACTGTTAAGTGCCATGTTCTGAGGTTTAAACGGCGCCACAGACAGGCCTTGTCGCCACAACACCCGACACAACCCCGCCACCAGCGTACTTTTACCGGCATCAGAGGTAGTCCCCTGAACCATTAACGTACCTGTACTTTTCATCTTTTAAGCTCACCTGTATCTTTCACTGCTTAAGCTCACTTAGCGCTTTTTCGAGCCGCTGCCATGCCATTTCATTGCCGGGCAGCCCGAAACGCAATGCGGGTAACTGTTCAAAATAACGAATAAGAATGCCCCGCTCAGATAAGTGCCGATAAACGCCCGCCGGCACATTACGTTGATCTATATATTTCGTATTAGCGATGTGAGTATTATTAATTGGGCTAAAGAAAATACTGCTAAAGAGCGGCGTGGATACACAGGACAAACCATACTGCGCTAATAATCCCGAAAGACGATGGCTATCATGTGTCAGGCGTTGGCGTATCTGCACCTGCCAATGCCCATCCTGTAGAGCTATTCCCCCCGCCCAACGGGTAACACTGGAAACAGACCAGGTACCCAGCCTTGCTGCTAACGCTGCCAATAGTGCAGATTCAGCCCAGACAAACCCCAAACGAATACCCGCCAAACCAAAAAATTTACCGACCGAGCGCAGCACAATAAGCCCACAAAGCGGAACTTTAGTGATCATCGATTGGGCTTGATTATCCGGCAGCGCATCGATAAACGCCTCATCGATAATCAGCCAGCCATTGTTTTGTTGCAATAATGCCAACCAGCGCTGTAAACGTGTGTGGCTTAAAAACTCGGTAGTCGGATTATTCGGGCGTATGACTATGACCACATCCAAATATGGCAACGGCTCTTGCAGCTGAGCGTCTAACTCTGTGTTTAGCTGTGCTTCTATCTCAGCAGCGGTTAGCTCTTCAACTTCATGCCCGTGCCGCTGCCAATGATAAGCATATTCAGCATAGGCCGGTGATAGAATAGCGACGCGACTGCCCGGTTTTATAGCGGCTCTTAATCCCGGTAGTTGTTCGATAGCGGCCTGGCTACCGGCCACCGCCAGCAAATCCGAAGCACCATAGTAAGTAGCCGCTATGCTGAGTAAATGATCACCTTCATCAGGCAACTTCTGCCACACGTTTTGTGGTACTGCCGGTAATGGATAGCTATGTGGATTGATGCCGGTTGAGAGGTCAATCCAATCATCAACAGGAATATCGTACTGCTGGGCGGCGTGATGTAAGCGCCCCCCATGAAAAGGAGGGCTAGTGCTCTCAAAAGCTTTTACATCACTCATTTGACGCTTCCATCATTAATGAAGAAAAACCATATAATTTCTGCACTGATGATCAAACCCATCCACAGCATTAAGCTGTGTGATACCAACCGCATAGCGCGTTGTATATCAACAGCTGTAGGCGGCCGCCCTCGGCCTAATACTGGCTTGTCATGCCAAATACCGTGATAACGCGTTGGGCCTCCCAGTAGTATGCCCAAGCCACCCGCGCCGGCAGCAATCACAGGCCCGCCATTAGGGCTGGCATGCGCTGATGCCTGCTCTTTCCAACACCTGAGTGCGTTAGCACAATCCGACAACAGGGCATAAGTCAGGGCGGTTAAACGTGCGGGTATATAGTTTAGTGCGTCATCTAGCCTGGCAGCGGCCCAACCAAATTGGTGGTAGCGCGCAGTACGATAACCCCACATGGCATCCAGTGTATTCACAAATCGATAGAACACAGCGCCCGCGCCACCCGCAATAGCGAACCAGAAAATCGCGCCGAAAATAGCATCACTGCCGTTTTCTAAAACAGACTCAATCGCAGAGACTTCGATATTCAGCGCGTCAGGATCACGGCTGACAATCATCGCCGTATGATGCCGGGCACTTTCATCGTCTTGTCGAAACAGCGCCTCGGTAATCGGCCGGATGTGATCCCATAAGCTGCGATGCCCAATCGCCAGATAAAGAACAAAGGCATTAAGTAAGTAAACGACAACGGCTGATGAATCACTGGATGAAAACAAAGAGTACAACACCAAAGGCAGGGGTAAACAAAGCAACATCACCGCCACAACTCCGCAAAGCTTCCCGTGCCTTGTCCATACGGTCGGCGCAAATAGAAAGCCAGGACTGCAAACATTCACTCTTTCTTCAATACTGTTAGCCAAGCGACCAAAACCGACTAAGGGATGCCAGCGTTTAGGTTCCCCCACCAGCCAATCGATTGCCACACCCAGAATAATGCCCGAACTGATCATTGTGGATCAAAAAGAGCAACACACGCGTCCGTTGCTGAGGGGAAATAATGATGGATATAACTGGCGTATAAATTTCCTTTCCTATACACAGCCTCCGAGGTACGTGCGTAATTCGGGCACACGCCCAGATAGTCTGCCACCTCGTCTGTTTCGAAACAGGAATGATGATAAGTATGCCCACGTAACGACCCTTCTGGCAGAGCGACACTTTGCATGGCTAACGCCTTAAGCCGGGACTGCATAGTCACTTTTCCCCGCAGCACTCCCACCATAGCGTGAGTATTGCCGTTAAGGTCGGTCAGGGACTCGCTGAGATACAGCATGCCCCCACACTCGGCGATTAGAGGTTTGTTGGCAGCCACATGTGCCTGGATCGCCGCTTTCATACGGCTGTTAGCGGCTAACTCTGTCGCGAACAGCTCGGGATATCCGCCGGGTAGGTATACGCTCTCTACGTCCGGCAATGCCTTATCATGCAGCGGTGAGAAGAATACCAATTCCGCACCCAAGTGTTTAAGCAGTGTCAGGTTAGCAGGATAGATAAACGAAAAAGCCTGGTCTTTGGCGATACCAATACGTACACCCGATAACTGTCGGGAAGGCGGGTTCGATAACCTTTCTGCTCCGTCTGATGTATTTTGCTCACCAGCATTCGCCACAAAAGTAACGGCCGTAGGCAGCTCGCTCGCCCCGGTTGCAGAGATCATCTCCGCGAGCCTGTTCAGGCGTTCATCCAGATCGGTTATTTCGCTACTTTGTAGCAGACCTAAATGCCGGCTCGGCAGCTCAACATCTTTAGAACGCTTAATAGCACCGTACCAATGAATCGATTCAGGTAGGCTGTCACGTAAAATTTCCGCATGCCGGTCACTGCCGATCCGGTTCGCCAACACCCCTGAAAACGGCAAAGATTCCTGAAATGTTGCCAGCCCATGCGCTATGGCGGCAAAGGTTTGCGCCATAGCCGAACCATCAATCACCGCCAATACAGGCACACCAAACAAGCGTGCCAGATCGGCTCCCGACGGCGTGCCATCAAACAAGCCCATTACCCCTTCGATCAGAATCAGATCAGCACGCATCGCCGCCGCATGCAATAAAGCACGACACTGATGCTCGCCGACCATCCACAGATCCAGCGCATCGACCGGCTCGCCTGAGGCTACTTCCAGAATCATCGGATCGAGAAAGTCGGGGCCGGTTTTAAAAACGATGACTCGCCGCCCTGCCAGACGATGTAAACGCGCCAATGCTGCAGTGACTGTCGTTTTACCTTGGCCCGATGCGGGCGCGCTAATAAACAGTGCAGGGCACCTGGCCGCAGACGTCTGTAAAGACGGGCTCATAGCCCGACTCATAGTTCAACCCCTTTCTGCGCTTTAATACCCGCCTGATATGCATGCTTTACGACCTGCATTTCTGTCACTGTGTCTGCAATATCAATCAAGGCTTGCGGTGCGCCACGTCCCGTAATCACCACATGCTGATCTACAGGACGGCTTTCAACCGCTTTAATCACCGCCTGTAAATCAACATACTTGTACTTAAGCGCAATGTTCAATTCGTCCAGTACCACCAGCCCGATACTCTCATCATTTAAGAAGGCTTCCGACTGAGCCCATGCTTTGGTAGCTGCCGCTATATCACGTTCTTTATCTTGTGTTTCCCAGGTAAAGCCTTCGCCCATCACAAAATACTGTACCTCAGGGAAACGTCTGAAAAATGCCTCTTCGCCGGTACTGAAAGCACCTTTAATAAACTGTACAACACCAGCCTGCATACCGTGGCCCAACGCTCTTGCCACCATACCAAAGGCAGAACTGCTCTTGCCCTTGCCGTTACCGGTTAACACCAGACACACCCCACGGTCATTATCGGCGCGTGCGATCGACTCATCGATTACCTCTTTTTTGCGCTTCATGCGTGCCAGATAACGCGCTTCACGCTGCTTTTCTGATACATCTTTGATGGGTGTATCTGATTTCACATCTAAAGGCCCGGTATCACTCATAGTGTTTCGGCTCCGGAATGACGAGTACGTTTAAACCATGCCAAAAACAGATGCACAGCAACGGCGCAGCCGACATAGAAGAACACCGCTTCCAGCCGAGGCGGAGTGTATTTAATTAAACGGTTAAGCAGCTCTACCATAGTAGGATCTGTATATCGGCCAGAATAAAAGTAAAAACTGCCACTGGATATAAGCTGGCAAACGAAGGTACCCAACACCAGACTACTCAACAGCGTTGGCAGACTCTTCCATTGCTCACAATGGAGCACCGCATACCAACGACCTATCGCCCAAAGTGAAGCATAAGCAGGAATCAACATAACGTAAGTGGGTGTTACGCAGAACGAACTCACACCGCCAAAAGTAATCGCCGCAAAATCAAGCAGGAAGGCTTCCAGAATAAGCAATGGAAAAGACCACAAAGGCTTAAGGTAAACACCTGCCAGAAAAAATATCGCCCAGGATGCACTCGGCAGATGATCAATGGAGGCGAAATGATGACCACGGGTGACCGCCATCAGCAGAATTAAAAAGGCACCGATCATCAGTTGTGAGCGCGGTTGAATATTTATCATGGCAGATATCTCTTAATAGTGTGGATAAGCATTTTTTAAAAGAAGTATTTATAAAAATGCCTTAGGAAAGCGCTATTGCGGCTGATAAGCCAGGGTAAGCAACGCCGTCGAACCCGACTGGTTGTAACCACTCACCGTTTGATATTCTTTATCTAACAGATTGCTGAGCTTCGCTCTTACCTGCCAGACAGGTGCGATCTGATAAGAGGCGCGTAAATCGACCGTTCCGAATCCTGCAAGAAAACTGGTGTTGCTATCACTGGTATAGCGACGGCTTTCAGCATGCAGTGTTGTACCTAAAGAAAGCGCGCCAAAGTCACGATCCACACTGATATTCGCGATTTTGTCGGCACGACGTTGTAAGCGATTACCTTTATTAGCCCCTGAACGGTTTTCCGGGTCGATAAAGGATACGTTTCCACTCAGCAGCCATTGCTGCCATTGATAATCAGCACTTAATTCTAAACCACGAATACGCGCTTCATTGATATTGCTCGGAGCCCAGTCGCCACTGCTATCGGGTGCCCAGGCAATCATGTTTTCAAATGTGGTTTGATACAGCGAAGTTTGCCAGTTAATACCTTGAACATTACCTCGCAGGCTAAGCTCGTAGGTATCAGATTCTTCCGGCACCAGTGCAGCATTACCGCTATTCGGGTAATACAAATCATTAAAAGAAGGGGCTTTAAAGGCCGTGCCGTATGAAACAACCATATCGAGATTATCAGTCAGTGGCATACCCCAGGCAATCCCACCGGTGGTGTACGAACCAAACTGTTCATTATCATCGACACGCGCACTGAATTGCAGATCCGACTGACCCAGTGTTAACTGATATTGAGCAAAGCCCGCCCAGTTATCACGCTCGGTTTCAGCATAAATTTTGCTGGATTCGATCTGATCGTTGAGATAATCCACACCAAACACAAGCTGATTATCATCTCCTATTAACAGATCATTCTGAACGCTGAAAGAATCACGTGTGGTTTCATAACGGCTGTTAAAAGTATTGCCAGAGAAAGTTTTAGATTGATTCGAGCTACGCCCGGCAGACAGGTTTATGCGCCAGGCTTCAGCGATCTCAAGCGTACTACGGGCACCCAACACTTGTGTCCGGGTATCACCTCTGTCCGTAAAGCCATCGTATTCATTCTCAGAATCCGTCACCGAGAAAAAGCCTTCAACCTCATGGCCACCGTCAAAGCGCTGCCCCAATTTTAACTGCAATCCTTGATTATGATAACCATCATCATCGCTATCACCGCTGGTTTTTGCATCAAAACCGTCGGTTGTCAGACCGGAGGCCGAGACATTGTACCAACGGCTCTCATCACCACCATTAACACCCACCTCAACTGACGAAGTACCGTCTGAGCCAGCAGACACAGTAAATGACGGCGTCAATTTACCCGTGCCACGGCGCGTAAAGATCTGAATGACACCACCGGCCGCATCTGATCCATATAATGAAGAACGAGGCCCGCGTACAATCTCAATACGCTCGACCTGGCTGAGATTAAGGTCCTCAACACTGACCTGCCCTAATGTCGCCGAGCCCACACGGATGCCATCAATCAGTATCAACAGATCTTTAGTCGATGTTCCGCGCAGATAAATGCTACTCGCTTTACCGATACCACCACTGTTAGTGATCATCACACCCGGTGTTTTCTGTAAAATTTCAGCGACAGTAATGGCTTGTGAACGTTCGATATCTTTACGCGTGATTAATGTGACCGACGCCAGTGTTTCATCAACAGACTGAGCTGTACGTGAAGCTGTGACGAGTATCTCATTGAGATGGCTAGTGGAAATAGTAGTTGAATCGGTACTGAAAAGGCTAGATTGCTGAGCCGCAACCAAAGAGGTATAGCAACACGCCGTTACTAAAACGGAGCTGGATAGTTTTTTCATGAGTCAGATTGTTTCCTGTACGCGCCCGCCGCACGTCAATTAAATTAACGGCACAAACGAACAGGAATGAACAGAAACACGACAACCGCAAAGCATGAACCAGCCGAAGGGCCAGAACAGAAACTACAGGAATGTGCTGCCGTTGCATTAGCCCTCCGCTATGCCGACTTGTCGTGTTTTGGGCCGGTCTCCGGACTTACGAGTGGATGGGTATCCCAACATTACGCCTTCCCATGTAAAACACAGTGGCTTATGTAATGTTTTAACTCGATTACCGTTGCGGGGGCAGTGTTGGCATTGCTTGCTAAAAAAAGTCTGCTAAAAAAAGCTTGCTAAAAAAGCAGTACGCACCAACTTCCCGTTTAAAATCCTGTAGTAACTCAGGACTACCAAAAACAGGGTGCATTCTAGGGAGATGAAGCGACAGGGTCAACCGCAATAGTCATAAATAAAACAAGCGCGTATAACGCGCTTGTGGAATGGTTTACTAACCTGGTCGGTCAACCAAGTAGTAGGGGGAGTTAAGCATCTACCTGATCACGAATCAGCTTTTTGTTAATCTTGCCGACACTGGTTTTAGGTATCTCAGACACAATGCTGATGCGTTCAGGAATAGCCCATTTAGCAATCTGACCGCTATCCACATAATGTTGCAGATGTTGCTTAATATCTGCCGCATCAATCGAGTACCCTTCTGCAGGAACAATCATCGCAAAAGGACGTTCGCCCCAGCGCTCATCTGGTACACCTACCACCGCCACCTGATTGACGGCCTCGTTCTGGCTAATCAGGTTTTCCAGTTCTAAAGAGGATATCCACTCGCCACCGGTTTTTATCACATCTTTAATCCGGTCTTTAATCTCTAACGTACCCTCAGGTGAGATAGACGCGACATCCCCTGTGTGCAGCCAACCGTTTTCCCATAACTCATCACTTTTTTCTGGCTCTTTATAGTACCCTTGCGTTAACCAGGGAGCACGCGCCACCACTTCGCCCATCGACTCACCATCATGTGGCACATCATTACCCATAACATCAACAATCTTAAGATCTACCATGGCGATAGGTACGCCTGTTTTAATCCGTTCAGCCATTTGATCTGACATCGGCTTAGCAAGCTCATCATGACGCAGATAGGTTGCGGTTAATAATGGACAAGTCTCAGACATACCGTAAGCCGTGTAGAAAAGAATACCGCGGTCGGCCATATGTTTAGCCATACCCAAGGTAGGCGCACTACCACCGGTCAGCATTTTCCAACCGCTCAAGTCCGTTGTTTTAGCCGCTTCACTGTCCAGAACCATTTGTAATATAGTTGGCACACCATGAGAGAATGTGACTTTCTCCCGGGCAAACAGCTCAACAAGCTTGTTAGGCTCATAACGGCCGGGATATACCTGCTTAACGCCCAGCATAGTCGCCACATAAGGCACGCCCCATGCATGTACATGAAACATCGGTGTCATCGGCATATACACATCATTAGAGCGTAATAACGGTTGGCCTTCATAACAGCCCAGCGTCGCCGCCATATTCAAGGTATGCAACACCAACTGGCGGTGCGAAAAGTAAACACCCTTAGGGTTGCCGGTAGTGCCGGTGGTATAAAAAGTGGTCGCTATCGAGTTCTCATCAAAGTCGGGGAAATCATACTGATCAGACGCACTCGCCAGCAGCGCCTCATACTCACCCAATGTGTTTAAACTTGTTTCTGCTGCGCTGGCAGTGTCAGTCAACTGTACATAACCACGGATACTCGGAATTTTCTTACCAAACTGCTCAGCCAGAATTAAAAAGTCATCATGCACCAGCACATAGTTATCTTCGGCATGGTCCATGGTGTAGATGATCTGATCGAGACTCAAACGCACATTCACATGATGCAGCACAGCACCGATCATCGGCACAGCAAAGTAAGCTTCAAGATAACGGTGGCTATCCCAATCCATAACCGCCACCGTATCACCCGCTTGCACACCGGCCTCCGTTAGCACATTGGCCAGCTGACAGATGCGTTGGATTAGCGTTTTATAGCTATATCGTAGTACATCGCTGTAAACGATTTCATTGTTGGGCTCATAACGCTGCCCGGACAACAGCAAGCTTTTAATTAATAAGGGATACGGATGGGCATTCTGCGAGGGAGCAAGTATTTTAGTTTTTATCATCTATGCAGACCTGTTTTTTATTGTGTCCGTTGAAAACGATCTACCGAATAACCAAGCATGTCGTCCCGAAAAGAATAAGTATAAACACCTATTTTGGTCATATTTCGACCATCCTAACAATAACAAAATCAGTCAAATAAGTAACAAATTAATTCAGAAATTGATGACACCAGAGCTTCAAACTCTACTCTCCCTCAAAAAACATGACCCTATATTTATTCTGCCTTTACTTGCCTGCATTCTGGTATGTCTTTTCCCCGCCAATGCCGCATACCCATATAAAGAGCTGTAGCCACCTTCAGCTAATGAGCGACACACCCGCGACCTCAGTCACTGTATTTGCATTAGTTCGTTCAATTGTTTTTACCAGAACCGATTGAATCGTTTCGTCTTCGCGGGCATCATTTTCGCTCACTAATTTTTGCGTTTGTGGTTCAGCACCCTCTTCCAAAGTGAACGTCACAACGACTTCTGTAGCAGTATTTGGTGTTTTACCAAAGTACGCTAGCGAAACCAGAGGGTAACCCTTAAAACCTTTCTTAATTTGCTTTTCGATACGTTTTTTTGCTTTATCCACATTCATCATTGAATCCTGGTGGCAACTAAATCTGAGAGAACATAACGCCCACCATAGACGACGGGCAACGCGAGTACAGCGCAACAACTCTACAACTATTACACTTTACTTGATGGCCTTATTATATAGATCACCCCTAAAAACGTGAACCGTTTTCGCATCGTGAGATTGTGAGCAGTCCTTGTATTAACCGGGCTACCTCCCCCTTATGCTCTTTTGACCGCCAGTTATCTTTATGATCATCGGTCAGCCCCTCTTTCCATGGAGCGGCATAAAAAACCTCCCGTAAAGGAGAAATCCCGATAGACGACCGGCACCGCAGATAGCACCAAAAGATGCTCCTTCCCATCCTCATTTATTAGATCAACCAGCATTAATCATGTGCGCGCACTTTTCTCTTAACATCTCCCTGAAAGCTATCACCGCAGGGGTTACTTGCTTTCTGCCTGGACAAAGTAAGTAAAGTTCGACGGGTGGTGATTGAAAATCTGAAAGTAACTGTATCAATTTCCCATTACGTAAATCAGATGAAATATCTACCTGAGACCTGTAAGCAATACCCTTTCCCGCAATAGCCCAGCGTCTGACAATATCAGTATCATTACTGACTCTGTTACTGCTTACCTTTATTCTGTAACTACCCGAATTATTACTATACTCCCAATTATTGAAGAGGCGACCATCAAGCCTGTATAGCAAACAATTGTGTTGTCTTAGGTCCTCGGGGTGTGAGGGTTCTCCATACTGTGATAGGTAGGAAGGCGATGCACAGGTGATTCTGTTTATAGTCGCAATATGAAATGAAACCATAGTTGAGTCTTCTGGTTTGCCATATCGAAGCGCCACATCAACCTGATCCAGAAAAAAATCAGACAGGGTATCACTCACATTTAAGTCGATTGACAGAGAGGGATGCTTATCCATCATTTCATCCACCCAGGGAAAGACTATATTACGGCCTAAATCTGATGAAACTGAAAACCGTAATTCTCCTCTGACATTGCCCTGCATCTCATGTGCAGATATGACACCTTGTTCAAGGGTCTCCAGTGCCTGCCGACAATGAAACAGGAACTTCTCTCCTTGCGGAGTAATCCGTAACTGCCTGGTTGTTCTGATCAATAGTTGCATATCCAGCTGTTTTTCTAGTCGCTTAAGGGCAGAGCTGGCCGCAGGAGTGGTAATACCTAATTGTTTCGCTGATTCGGTTATGCTGCCTGTTTCAACAATTCGGATGAACAGGCTAAGATCTGAAGTATTCATTATTAAATATTTTTTAATAGTGTTTATGTGATTACTGTGTTTTTAGTTTATCTAATATCGGCAATAATGTCTGTAACATGCTGAAGTGTACAAGGCATACCCATTTATATGCACGAAAGGACGTTATGATTAAAGCAGAAGACTCAGCCCCGTTTCTTAGCCGACCACTAGAGCTTCCTTGTGGGGCGGTGTTAAAGAACAGGCTGGTGAAATCGGCCATGTCTGATTCTCTTGCTGACGGAGAAGGTAACCCAACTGAAGCACAGATTCGACTCTATGAGCGCTGGGCAGAAGGAGGAGTGGCTTTATCAATTATTGGTGAAGTACAAGGAGATCCACGCTTTCCTGAAAAGCCTGGCAACCTGGTTTTAGGCGCACACTCCAACCTTGAGATGCTGCGTCAATTAGCCACTAGAGCTTCCAAAAATGGGACACATATTTGGCCTCAGCTAGGTCACGCAGGGGCTCTGTCACACTCCCCTATCAGCCAGCCCAAAGGGCCATCAGCGCTTGAAATCGGAAGTTTTCAATGTAAAGGCATGTCGATCACCGAGATCAAGCAGCTACCGGATATCTATGCGAAAGCCGCATTACTTGCACAAGAGGCAGGGTTTACAGGTGTTCAGATTCATGCCGGTCATGGCTTTTTACTGAGCCAATTTTTATCACCCTTATTCAATCGTCGCAATGATCAGTATGGCGGTTCAATTGAAGCAAGATGTCGGATTATTATCGAGGTAATTGATAAGGTTCGGCGGACAGTGGGTACTGCGTTCCCTATCGGGATTAAAATCAACTCAACTGATCAATTAGAAGGTGGTTTGACTGAAGAGGATGCGTTAGAGGCTATTCGTATTCTAAATCAGACGTCAATTGACTTAATTGAGCTGAGTGGAGGCACCTATTTTCCGGGTGCAAAATCAAGTTCAGATAGCTCAGGTGGAGGCCCGTATTTTGTTGATTTTTCCCAAAGAGCACAGGAGGTAACAAGTGTACCTTTGGTAGCCACAGGGGGATTCAAAACTCGTGCACAAGCACTGAGCTCACTAGCAAGCGGTACGGTTGATATGCTTGGGGTGGCGCGCGCTATGGTATTAAATACTTCGCTTGCAAATGATTGGTTGGCTCATGCAAGCGCCGATCCAGTATTTCCTCGATTTGAGGCCGCACCTCCAGGCGGCATAACTGCCTGGTACACGATGCGCTTAACGGCTTTAGGCAATGACGACGAGAACAACTTCGTACTCGACTTACCGTCCGCGATTCGTGTTTATGAAGAGCGTGACAACTCACGTTGTATCACATGGGAAAAGGCATTTTCACATTATTCTCCATAAATATTCACTAGTTAAAATGTACGTTTCCAGCACCTCTTGCCCAAACGCTTGACCTGCTTCGACTAAGGAGCGTGCGATTAAGTCCAGCACCTTGAGATATTACACTTCATAGCTTTTCGGTGATAAGTCGATGGATCACCAACTCACCTTTGCTGCATGGAGAGGAAGCCTGTGTGTTTGCTGATTCAGGCTATAGTGGCGCTGAAACACGTGATGCCTTGAAAGAGATTATGGTGGACTGGCATATCGCCCCCCCCAAGCAAAATAAAAGCACTGAAAAATCATCCGCGCATCAACAAAATATTATTGAGTGTTGAGTATAAGAAGACGAGCATTCGGGCAAAAGTTGTGCATCCTTTCAAGATAATCAAATGCCAGTTCGGATGTACCAAGGCCCGTTATCGCGGTCTGAAAAAGAATGACGGAAAACTCGCCATGTTATTTGCGTTAGCGAACATTGTGCGTGTGGATCAGATGCTAAGGGCGTAGGGTAACTCGTCTGAATGTGGGGAAATAGGCCCGTGAAGACGAAAACGCCGCTCAAAACTAGTTGCGAATTGCTAACTTAATCGCATATTCCTTAGGCACCTCTCGCCGCCCTATCATGAATGACGCACTGTGCATATTCAGACCAGCATGGGATATAATACTTTAATAGACATCAGTTGTTACTTTTCTGAATCATTTGAATAAAATATATTAATTCAAGAATTTTTTGATACTTGATTTTTTCGGAATTTTTTTCGGACACGACGGGATCATTTTTATCATTTTCTAACATACTATATCCGTTTTTAAAAACGGGATTTTCAGCATAACCAGATACTAACGGCCGATGACCAATTACCTTAAAAGCACGTTCAAAGGGAAGTTCTCTAACCTGAAAAGAGGAGGCTATATCATTTTTATTTTTTAACATGATGGGTACATTGGCATCGATCACTTCTACGTCTGCAACTACATTACTTATAAATAATGACATTGATAAAACAAGAAGAAGACTAGATTTATTAACAACAACTTTCAATGGAAAAGTATTAAACATAATATTCCCCTGAATGCACTATCATCGACTAACAACCTAACTATTAATCAAATATTTGCTTATTTTAAATTTCAGAAAAAACACATCACTATTATTAATATCTATATTCATTGGAAAGTATAATCAATTAAAATGAGTTTTATTGATTTTTTGAGGTGACAGAAACGTAACACAGAGGCTATATCATAAATTTTTAAGCACTAATGAAAAATCCATCTGCAGTATTGCTTTTACTATAGAGCCCTCTTCAGTTGAGTGCAGCGACGACTCAGGGCGGACGCAAATCGCATCCGCCATTTTGTTAGTTTACCGCTTGATACGGGAAATTTTTGTGCCCTCAATACTAATCCCTGCCATCAATCCCTGCTGGCTGAATATAAAGGCATAGGCATCATCTTTTAGTGAAGATGTCGACAGATTCTTTGCAACTCCTTCGTCAACTACAACGACGGTTGGACCCACTCCAATTTCCCAACCGTTCGATTTCTTGAGATAGTTAACGGCATTATCGGTCATCAGAAAGACAGCATAACCATAGGACTGGGCTCCGATCTGCATCCCCCAGGACCCGGTAACGGTGTTGTAATAATCTATAACTTGCGAACCCACAAGCAACTCCCCTTCACCATAACTGCCACCAAACACTAAGCCGGCCTTTACGATATTCGGAAATACGAGCACTGCCTTTGCACTGCGCGATAGGATTTTAGCAACAGGCCGAGTATCAGAAAGTGTCTGCAAGGCCTGTCGGGAATCCTTGTCCAGATCCTCAGCGGTTGCCGCGTTGGCCTGAGTCATTACGCTTATCGAGACGATAGCGGTCGCCGCAAACAACATGAGTGTTCTGATATAACTTCGTATGTTGTACATGTTAATACTCCTTTTTACTTTATGCATGGATAGTATGTACGCTTTCGCACATAACACTGCACTTGCCCCAGAACCCAGTGCCTAGGCGACGCTGCGTTCCCTATAGTAGTTTGAAGATCCGCCCCTTATACCTATACAGGCATAACTGTGTCATTTATCATAAAGAGTAGTAAAAAAGCTAAATTTTCTTCCTGCCTGGACCTAAAAACAACCAAAAAACAAAGCCCAGCACAGGTAAAAATAATATTAATAAAACCCACAGAATTTTTGAACCTGTAGTGGCAGAACTTTGCATTGCTTGAATAATTGCCCAAATATCAAAAACAAGAATGAGCAGCCCTAAAATCCCACTTACTTCAATACCCATAATACTTACTCCTCAAATTTTACATGCACTGGTGAGTAAACCCGACGTTGGTATTTAAGGAAAAACGTGCATCTGTTTACTCATGCCACTATGGAAAAACAATGTCACGCAGAATAGTTTCACCTATTACCCAATAGTTACCCCAGGTTATCAGGACTTTAAAAACTAATAATACATATAAAATCTTTTTTATCAAAAGCATAAAGCGCTTTATGAAACATTATGTATAAACTACTTTGCTACTAATTCCATGCTTTATTATCATAGATTAATAAGGCTAATAATTTATTATTTTTGATTTTTTTTCACTTATTACAAATAACTTACCGTTAAAAATATGATATTTATTATGCTCTCTTGTTAAATTTTAAGAACTTTAAATCAACTCAAAAATACTTAAGAAAGTGTAAAGGAACATATATGACCCCTATGGTAATCATCCCAGTTATAACGAGGGCTAAAGCAGAAGTAATGCATCATTTGTACTCAACACTATCACCTGAGACCTTGATGATTTTCTCATTAACTAATTGATTGACATAATTTTGTATTGCGACTTCATTTCCTTTGACACCCATATGTGCAGCAATGTGATTTCGAAGGCTAATGATTTTTTTAGGACGCTTGTCTTTTGACGTAGAGGTTATAAATGATATTAGTTTGCTCTTTGGGGTGGGAACCGAAGCTACTTTTACTTGCTTACCCTTTGCGCTGAGAGCAACCGTCACTTCCACTTGCTTACACGCTCTGCCGTTTATCTTGATGTGAGCGATGAGGGGAGAAAAACCTTTGTCGTTGCTGATAATATCAAAGCTAACCCCGACGGGAGCATCGCCGTCATATTTCCCAAGGTAATAGGAAAGATGAAAGTCCAGATTATTGGACTGGGTCGCTTTCAGTTGAATCAGAACCAGCTCTATCGGTGAATCGTATTTTTTGTCTCCGAGGTCGATTTTCGGCTGTTTTGCTCCAACAAACAGAACGACTTTACTGTAAATCGAAAGATCGACTTTACTCAAACATCCGGTGTTTTCATAATCGATAAATGCCCACTTCATTGTGAAACCTCCTTGTAATTTATATAAGGGAACGCAGCAAAGCCCTGCTGTAACATGATACAGCGCGCACATGTAACAGATAAGGGGTCATATATGGTCCGCCCAGCGATGCAAGGTTACTGGGTGAGTCATTACGCTATTAAGAAGAACTCGACAGTTTGACCATTATGCCCGCCCCTATAGGAAGTTACCCTAATTGGATCCTACAAATGAACTTAGCAGAGCTACGTAGTTTTGTGACGTCATTCCGTGCCATAAATTCCGAAAAATCCTTCAAACAATTTATCCAACGCTGGAGCTTAGGTCCTATGAATCTGCAATTCTGGAATGTATTCCATAGTTTCAAAGATTAATTACAAGCAACCAGACCACTAGAAGCTGGCATCTATGACATGAACCGTTATGGGAATTGGTAACACGCAGCCCAGACGGTATCTATGATGATGTGGCGTTAAATTTATTATCAGACTTCTTAAAAAATGCCCTTTTAAAGGCTTTCCTCCGCTGTATCGCTTTTAGTTAAGCAATACTGGGACAACTGCTTAAATTGCTCAGATATAGCGTCCACGTAGGACGATGAATTATCTGTTACGGGTACGCTGTTTCCCACCACAACATCACAGTTAAACGGCACTAACAACACTTCGCCTTTGGGTAACGAGCGGCCTAAGCCATGCATCATAACTGGCGTTACCGGGATATGGGGACGATCTTTAACGATAAAATACACACCCTTTTTTAACGCACTCATCTCTTCAGGCTTCCCACGGCTACCCTCGGGGAACAATATCAGAATGTCATTATTATCTAGTGCTTGGTGACAACCCTTAAATAAACCTTCTTTGCCAGATTTACCGCTTCTATCCATCCCGATAATGCCAATACAGACAAGTGACAACCATGCCAGAAAGCCTCCATTCCCCAAAAAGTAGTCGGCAGCTGCCACCGGCCTTACTTTATGAATCATTGATAATGGGTATAAACTCATTAATACTAATGTATCTAAGTGGCTGTTATGGTTGGCGACTATGATGGCAGGCCCTGACATCGGGAGCTTTTCTCGATTTCTCAAGTTGATTCCAAGCACAATCAACACAACCGGCTTAACAATCAGGGCAAAAAACAAAATTTTCATAACTCGATTCATGATTAATAGTACGTGTAATACAAAAAATGGAAAAACAGCGGAGCAGTGTAGGTCAGGCTATCGAGTCGATCCAATATGCCACCATGCCCAGGTATAAAATTGCCACTGTCTTTTATATCCAGATCACGCTTAACTGATGAAATCACCACATCTCCGATAAAACCACTGGCGCCAATCAGGGCTCCCGCCATCAGGCCTTGTAGGTTGCTTAAGGGCGTCAATAGTGGCGCCACGAGACCCGCACAAATCGTGATAGTGACTAGTCCGCCAAGAAAGCCTTCCCATGTTTTATTGGGACTAACTTTAGGAATAATTTTATGCTTACCTAACAGCTTGCCCCATACATACTGGCAGACATCATTAAACTGCGTCATAAACAGTAAAAACAGTACAGGTCCGACAAAGCCTGCCAGTTCATTTTTAACAGGCAGCATGAGTAAAAAGGCAATATGACTGATACTAAACACAGTGAGCATGGTTGCCCAATGGATAATACCCGCCGATCGGATAAAGCCTTTTGTATCCCCCTTCAGTACCATACACATGGGCAGGAAAAGAAAAACGTACACGGGTATAAAGATGATAAACATCCCGTACCAGCCAGCACTCACCCAATAATATTGAAAAGGTATGGACAAATACGCCCAGAAAATAACCTTTCGGTCAGTTAAGCGCGTCGGCACAATCGAGAGAAACTCTTTGAGCGCCAAAAAACTTAAAAAACCAAAAAAAACAACTGCCGCTGTTTTACTCACCGTCAGCACCACGAACAGGAGCCCAATCATGACCCACCATGACTGAATTCTTTGCCGCAGCTCTGTGTAATCTGTTGCTGGATATTTATTCTTTAAATACAGCCTGACTACGGTCGCTAAAACGAGTAAGCCGACAACTGTCGCCATCGTATAAAATGAATATTGGGGAATATTAAAAAACATTGAACAAATCACTTCCTTAGTAAAATAAATATAATCGACACCCAGCCGGGGCGAATATCATACGCTAAACACGTTCACCAATAAGATACCGAGCAATAACACACCTTGTATCGACAGGCATGCAACCTGACCCTTAAATAGCCTGAATGCTCCCTGACACCGGTCTCGCAATGACCGAGTTCCTTCATTCGCTTTGATTAACCCTAAATGTAGCATTGCACTATCGAGATCTTGAAGTTCACTCTCAATTTCACCGGCTTTCACTTCCCGCCTGGCGGTAATCAGCGGCACTAATTGAGCAAATATTTCAGCATCTATACTTACTCGGATTGCGTAATATTTTTGCATAATACCGACGAGTACTATGATGCCAAAAGCGATCATTTGAAACGTATTAATTAATAGACTGCGCTGCAAGAATGACATGACGATACTTAATAATGTAAAGCCAAGCGATGTTCTATCAATAGCAACTCCACACTTTAATAAGCTGACCTGGAGTAACACACTCATTTGCTGGCTCATCCATTTTCCTTACGATTCAGCATTGTAGATTTCGCATTTAGCGGCCCTATTTAGCCACGCTTTTCAGTCACTCTTTGAAGCAACTGATAATCATAAAATTCGGGAAGGAACACCATCTCATTAAGCATCTCCAAATGGTATGGTTTAATCACTACTTGTGGCCGAGCATGTTCAATTATCAACTTCGCATGCTCAGGATTTTTTGCCTGCTCAGTCAGTAATAGCCACGCCATCAATGCCACACTACTGCGTGAATAACCTAATGCACAAAATACTAAAATCGGCTGGCTATCCGCGTTAACAAGGCCATCAATAATGCGTGCCGCTTGCCAACATTGCTCAGGAGTCAACGGCGTTAAATCGAGCACTGGCAAATAACGGTAATCGCAACCATCAGCCACTGTGACGGGCAGTTCGGCACACATGTCCATTAATCCCGCGTATCGCTTTGCTTCCCTTGCATCTGGAATACGCCCAAGCCAGACACCGGCAACTACTTCATCTGCAGGGGATTGCCCTTTTGTCCAATACTTAGTATTAATCCAGGCCCCCAATAAATAGGGAGCAAATAATATAGTGGCAGCAATACTGAGGCGCCCCGATGGTTGCTTCTGAAACCCCTGAGCACCCCAAAAAGCATAATTAATAGCAACCAGCATTAGCGTAATACAAGGCCAAATCAGCAGCAGCGCTATACCAGGAAAACCGGCCGCACCGATGCTAAGAATAATTCCCAAAATAAGACTCGCCAGCGCGTAATAACAAGCCAATATCCAACGCCGTCGACGCACTATTCGAGAGATGTTCTTTCCACGCTGCGGGACAGAGTTCAGGCTTTTCATTGGGCAACACCACAAACAAAAATACCCCGCTAAAATACCGGCAGGAAGATCAATAAAGTGATGCTGCCATGTGGTTAATACCGACAACCCTATTAATGCAAACCAACCGTGCATCAACCAGCGCCAAGCGCCCTTTAAGTGCACAGCATAACAAGCCCAGAGCACCACTAATAAAGTGATATGCAAGGAGGGTGCTTGATTAAACGGCTTATCAAAGCCCATTAAGAGGTCAAACATCGAGCCAAATAAACCGTCTAGTTCGGGACGTTCAACACTAAAACGCAACGGCCAAAGGAAGAAGCATGCAATGCAAACAATTTGGGCCGTAAGCAGTCGCCAACCCAAAGTATCAATATGCCTACGTTCACATGGCAATAAAAAGGCTAAACCGTAGAGCAAATCAATAGACCAGTAAGGAATAATGGTCCATGGCACTAATGGAATGGCACTTTCCCATCCAAACACCACGCTACCAACGTCTGGCAAACTGGCTGCATACTGATTAGACAGGTTATAACTCAGAAAAAAGAGGGGCGCTAATAAAGCCAGCCACATCAAACTTCTTAGCCATAAAACAGATTTATAAGATGAAAAAGTCCATTGAAACATCCTTTTTAAGCTACTTTCTGCGCGATTGATACGCTAAAAATACCCATTTCATCAATGCGTTGTTCAAGCTTTTTAAATCCGGCAGCAGCAACTAGTTGATCCATTTCTGCTTGGCTACGGCGACGCATCACCCAAGCCTCTCCTTCACGGTGGCTTGTGAGCGCACGCGCAATCAGGGCTAACTGCGGATGCCAGGGTTGCCCGGTGTAAATTAAATACCCTCCTGCTTCCATGCTTTGGGATAGCCCCGCTAATGATGCTGATACCATGCTATTGTCACTAAACAGCTCATATAACCCGGAAACAACAGCTAGATTTGGTTTAGGATTCAATGCAGCCAAATCGGCTTTATCAAAAGCATCGCCTTTAACAAATTGCACTATGTCAGCAAGGCCCTTCTCTTTAATAAGGTTATTGCCATCTCTAACGTTAATATCACTGTAGTCACGCAACAATACAGACGTAGGCTTAACGTTGGCTTGTTCGATAGCAGATAAAATATAACGCCCGTGGCCTGCCGCAATATCTACCAACTTCACATCACGATTCTGTGCTTGTAGCTTATCCATAACGATGCACAGCAACTCTTCCAGGTTCATTCTGCGTTGACGAATACCTTTCCAACCGACCGAATTTAAATAGTTTTTATCTATAAACTCCCCGAATTTATTGGTGCCCGTTGGTTTGTTACGATAGACATAATCTAAGGTACTCCCAGAATCAAACCCCGTATCAATGCCTAATTTAACACCCGCAGAAAAACGGCTGCTAAATACAAGTGAGGCGCGATAAAAAGACCAATAACGCGCTTGCAGGGATTTTTCCGGAAGCGGCGATGCGAGCGATTCGGCTTCAGCACAAAAATAGCCTACCTTATCGGCATCAAGTAACACTTTGCTGTAATGAACCTGCGCAAAAGAGCGTCTAACGAAGCGTTGAATGCGCGATAATGTCTCAGCCCTCGCCAGTTCGCCTAATGTGTCATGATAGAAACCCGGCAAAATATGTTGCTCTTTACAGTCGGATCCCAAACGCTCATAGAACTGCTGTTGGGGCTTACTCCGCACGACCCAATCGGAACCTGAAATAAATAACTGCGTTGGCACAGTGATAGAAGCGGCATCGGCAACTACTCTTTTAGCGGCATCATGCAGCCCAAGTAACATGTCGACCGAAATAGCGCGAGCGATGAGAGGATCATTTTCAAATGATGAAATACGCTCAGGATCATGGGTTAATAAATTAGCTTTAACATAGCTATTAACAAAGAAATTACCTTTTAACTTCCTTAATATGCGCAGGCCAGGAATAGCGAAAGGCACATATAACTTAATACTAAAAGCGGGAGAGGCTAACACTAAAGCACGGATATTCGGCGCGTAATCATGTACCCACGTCGATGCCAGCACGGCTCCGACACTTTGAGCCAACACCACCGTGTGCTCAACATCAACATTATGCTGCACAGCCAAATGATCAAAAAAAGTCTGAACATCGCGCACGCTGGTTCCAAAACTCGGACTACTTCCCCTCACCCCCGGAGAATTGCCGTGTCCTCGGGCATCCCATGCAAAGAAATCACATTCATCGAGTTCTAGTTCATCCACTAAATGCGCCATACGCGCGCTATGTTCGTGGCCTCGATGGAACATCACAATACTTTTCTTAATGCCGGATACCGGCTTTTTAGCGGGCCAATGGCGATACTTGAGTTCAACACCATCATGGGTGGTAAAACTCAAGATAGAGTCGAATGGCACTTCACTGTCCACCGAATCGACAAGTCTATCGGTTGCAGTGAGATCTGATGGTCCTTTCATGGATGATTGCATAAACTATCCTTGCTTATGTGCGTTAGTTGCAGGCTCGGCTAAACCGCATCGAATCCGATTGATGATAGTGACGAGTAGTAACAATAGGGTGATAACTAAAGCGGCATTAAACCAAAAAGAGGTAATACCATTGAACGCCCAAAGTATAGCGATCAAACCAAATACAAAGGCGCGATCGCTTTTCCCCATAGGCCCGTCATAACGCCGGGATGCCCCGACCATAAGCCCTAGCACACCCGTAAATTCACTCAATGCCGCCAGAAAAACAACCCCGAAAACCAAACTCGACTCCACACCCAATAACAACGCAAAAGGCAGCAACAGGGCAGCATCTGCGATCACATCAGACAACTCATTGAGATAAGCACCGAGCGCAGATTGCTGCTTAAATTCACGCGCCAACATACCATCGATGGCATTAAATGCCATACGCAAAAACATCCACACAGGCAGCAACAAAAACCAAAGCGGATCAATGCCGGGTAACGATAAAAATGCCCCTAACATCACCGATATCACCAATGCGATTACTGTCACTTGGTTAGCCGTTACCCCATGAGCATAAAGCCACTTCACACTCGGGCGTAAACAGTTTTGAAAGCCGGACTTTAATTGATATATAGACAAGATAAACATCTCGGATCAGTAAATTATATTAAGCCTTATTTTTCATACAAACGAAAAACAAGACAGTGATTATTAATGCTTATGTTCTAGAAAATCTATGAAGGGGAAAATACAAGTTCTTTAAACTTTGGGCATCCTGCGGGGTAAAGTAATTTTTCCAGATTTTAGCTGATTGACAGTTCGAAGGCTACGGGCTGTGGGATTAATCCGACAGCCCGTCTGACTGGCCTTGTTAACTGCTGACTCTCTGAAAATCATAGTCATCAGCTTCATATTCAAATGTACAATCACGCCAATAAAACACTTACCTTGATACCAGCCTTCATCGTTGGTAAGGCCAAGGCGATATTTAGAGCAGGACTTGAATATTACCCGCGCTCTTTATTCTTCATCACACCCTAGTATGCCTATGGATTGACTGTAAATGCCAAAACTACATTCGAACTTACAACAAACACTATTTCTACTAATAAGCATGGGATCAGATGAAACTTACTTATATTATTTCCGGCATGTTTCTTCTGACCCGACTTGATTTCTCATCTGATCTCACGTAATTCTTTCTATTAATCACTTCATATAGGGTAAAAACAATGCCCGCATATCGACTCTGGCTTTTAATTTGGCCGCTAACAGATAAAAGCCGCCTAATTTGCGATGCAGGAATATGGCGTCTGCCGGTGGCGTATGCCAATAACCTTTGTCCATACTAAGCGCCATCCCTGTTTCGCTGATGCGTTTTGCAAGATTAGATTGAGCAAAATCATAAAGTCCATCATGGGTTAATGGCTCACAGGCTTGTACGAACAGGTCAATCACGGCTTCGCGTTGCTCAGGCTGAATGTTTTCCTGAAAAAAACCAATCTGTGCGGCCGCGTCATTAATACTTGCCCGATCGTTTTCTATGGCACCCTGCATAAGGGCACGATAAGCCTCCGTTATTTTGAGGGGGTATTCACGTGTGGCGCCAAAATCCAGCAGGATTATTTTTCCTGTGTGGCTATCGTAATGATAGTTGGCAAAGTTGGGATCTGTTTGAATTATTCTGAATTCGAAAATTTCGCGAAACAGCAATTCCATCAATAAGCTCATAACCCGATCACGTTCATCCTGAGAGACTGGCGGTTGTGTTTTGTCATGAGCGTTATGACCTCCAATAGTTTCAACAGGGACACCGGCAACAAAGGACATGGCCAGTATATTCTGCGTACTAAACTCATCATAAACGTCAGGCAATAAAAATTCGGGCCTATCCGACAACAGTTCCTTATATCGACGTAACCAGTTAGCCTCTTGCTCATAATCAGCTTCGGCATGCAGTTGCTGCTTGGCTTCTTCGAGGAGCGGCTTATAGTTAATTTCTTTAGGGATGAGACCAGATACCCGCAGTAAGGTCGCGACATTATCGACATCACTGGAAATGCTCTGACGAATCCCGGGATATTGAATTTTAAGCGCTAAATGTCGCCCATCTTTGGTATGCGCTGAATGTACCTGACCTATCGACGCCGCCGCTGTTGCTTCAAAAGAAAACTGTTGAAACTGATCATTCCAGCCTTCGCCCCAATTATCCTGCAGCACTTTAGTAACCTGGCTAAAAGGCATAGGTTTAGCGTCAGAACGTAAGCGCGACAGTATCTCGGTAAGTTCAGGCGGTAACAGATCACCCGAATCCATTGACAGTAACTGCCCTACTTTCATCGCGGCGCCACGTAATTGTGAGAGCTGATCTGCGACGCGTTTTGCATTCGACGGCGTCAGTAATAATTCACTGGCTTTAGGGCGGTTTCCTTTGGCAAGCTGACGCGCACCTTCAGCAATCATCCCCCCTGCGACGCCCGTCATGAGTGAGCCTAACTTCGCAAACCGTGAAATACGCCCCGTAGGAACGCGCGCGTTATCTTTAGTGCTCATGCTAGTGTCCCGTTCAAGTTTTTGATAATGAACTCCTGCACCCTGGACTTATGGCTGTCAGGTTTATAGTGTGGCTTTTAAGTGAAATTTTTACTGCCTTACAACAACTGAAAAGTGTAATGGGATCAATTTTTACAGATCTATTAAATCTGAGTATGTATTTGATATTTTTACGTCTACTAAGCGTAAAAAGATCATAAAGCACGGCATAAATGCTTAATAATATAGTTGATCTACCCGATAACGCTCTGATTTGTCGGTAACAATCTGACCGGACTGGCCTCCGATGTCACAAACTGACGCAGGCTTAGGTGTCGGTGTCACCTGGGTCTTTGGTCAAGGCCTTGCTGTTGGCGTTAAAAATTTTACTAATGATGACGAAAACAAAGGTATTGGTTCTGTCGGTATGACTATGTAATGTGTTCGGGTGCATGGCGTCCGAATGTTGGTATTGGGCTTTATAACTCTTTGGCCCCCTTAATAAGGAGACAAGCAATAAGGCTCGCAGAACATAGACTTATAAATCAATAACTTGAAGAGAGAACAAGGGTAGCGTCGATCGACAAACGAAGCCTCCATGCTCTTACTATTATCCATTCCATTGTTGAGGAGCATAAACCACTTACCTTAAAGATCAATAAGTTATCACTATTATTTCCTTGTTAAGGGGGAAGGGGCCACTGAACAAGGTATTTCACAAGAGCTGATAGTCGCTGCATGAGTAAGAATTTTCTATACAAAAAAGCCTCCATTACTCTGTAATGGAGGCTTACTTTAGACCAACTTGTCAGCTACTTAACAGACGGCTCTGCCAGTATCATTTGCGAGCCCTTTTCTGCGATCATCATTGAGGGGGCTGATGTATTCCCACTGATTAAAGTCGGCATGACCGAGGCATCCATCACTCGCAGATTCTGCATACCTTTCACTTTGAGTGTTGCCGGATCGACAACAGCCATCTCGTCAATACCCATTTTGCAGGTGCCGACAGGATGATAAACCGTTGTCGTTGTGTTTATCAGATAGTCGAGGATTTGTTCATCCGTTTGGATATGCTTACCCGGTGCCATCTCTTCACCCCGCAGGGGATCAAACTCTGGCGCTGCCAGAATTTCACGGGCTTTTTTCAGCCCTTCTATCAGCACTTTTTGATCCCGTTCATCGGCAAAAAAGTTATGGTCGATCAGTACATTGCGGCGTGTGCCATCATTGGAGAGCTTCACCGTGCCGGCACTGCGCGGACGCAGTACACAGGTAAACACCGAGTAACCATGGCCCAGCTCAAACTTTTTACCGCGAGGGCTACGGTACAACGGCGTTAAGTGAAACTGCACGTCCGGATCGGCATCGGCCGAACCGGGTTCGGCGGCTTCAGCCAGTTTAGTTTTTGCAAAGCCCCCCGCTTCTACATAATTAGTCGTCCACCAGCCTTTGCGTGCCAACCAATATTTAAACGGCGCAGGGATAATGTGCGGCAATATTGTACCGAGTGAAATACCAATGGAGTCGGATGTAGATGAGCGAACTGTCACCATGCTATCAACATGATCTTGCAGATTCTCGCCGACACCGGGCACATGCTGTTTGCACTCAATGCCCAGTGCGCTTAACGCGGTCTGATCACCAATACCGGAAGCCAGTAAGAGGCGTGGTGAAAGAATCGTCCCGGCACACAGAATCACTTCTTTGTTACATCGCCATTGCTGGGCGTTCCCGTTTACCTCAACCTCCAGCCCGGTGACCGTATCGCCCTGTATCTGCAACGACACCACTTCGGTATAGGTCATCAGCGTCAGGTTAGGTCGTGATAATACCGGCTTTACAAACGCGGTGTAGCTGCTGACCCGTTCGCCCCGGTGTTGCTTCACATCATAAATGCCCAGGCCAAACTGCGTGGCTGCATTGAAGTCGGTATTTTCCGGTAAGCCTGCAGCCTTACCCGCTTTGACGAAAACCTGATCCACTGGATTCGGGTCCTGTGGTTTAGTAACGCTTAGCTCGCCGTTAAAACCGTGATAGTCAGCACTCTGGCCGTTCTGGTTAGCTTCCATCTGTTTAAAAAGCGGCAGCACGTCTGCATATGACCAGCCCTGGCAACCGAGTTTGGCCCAGCCGTCGTAATCATTCTTATTACCGCGGATATACACCATGCTGTTAATGGCGCTCGAACCGCCTAAGGCTTTGCCACGGTTGACCATCATGGTGCGGTTATTCAGATGACGCTGCGGTACCCCTTCAAACGTGTAGTCATACTTTTTATTCCCGTAGAGACCAAAAATACCGGCCGGAATCGATACTAATGGGCTTTTACCGCCGCCGCCTGCTTCAATCAAACAGACGCTGACGGCTGGATCAGCGCTGAGTCGATTAGCGACGACACAACCGGCAGAACCGGCGCCAACAATGATGTAATCATAGGATTTCATTGCTTACCTTCCTCGCATCAGCGCACTTATTAATGGGTGGAGGTTTTAAAGTTAAAGCTTTTCGGGCGGGTCAGTGCAGCAAAGCCCATCGCCGACAGAGTGCAGCCGCGTCCGGTATCTTTAACACCGGTCCAGGCTAATGCCGGATCCAGATAATCACAACGGTTCATAAAGACCGTGCCCGCTTCCAATTGCGACCCGATTCGCTCAGCAGCGGCCAGATCTTCCGTCCAGATACCTGCCGTTAAACCAAAATCCGAATCGTTCATCAGGGCAATGGCTTCATCATCGCTGGATACTTTAATCACGCCAACCACAGGGCCGAAGCTTTCATCCATCATGATAGACATCTCATGCGTTACATCGGTCAGTACTTGCGGGGCCATATATGCGGACCCCGGCTGATCCAGAGGGAATTTGCTGGTATCGACGTGGATTTTCGCACCCGCCGCCACCGCATCCGCTACTTGCTTACGCACAAAATCAGCGGCAGCCGGCTTAATCATAGGGCCAAGATTCGTCGTCGTCTCTAAAGGATTTCCCAACACATATGCCTGCCCGGCGGCGGCTAAACCCGCGACAAACTCATCATGAATACTCTCGTGAACATAGATGCGCTCGATACTGCAACATGACTGCCCACTGTTGAAAAAAGCGCCATCGGCTAAATTTTCAATCGCATAAGGCAAGTTACAATCAGCCCGGACATACGCAGGATCTTTGCCGCCTAACTCCAGACCCAGAGGGATAAACTGCCCCGCTGCCGCCTGTTCCATCGCTTTTCCGCCGCCAACGGAGCCAGTAAAGCACACCATGTCGACATTGCCTGAGCCAATTAACTCACTGGTGGTGGGGTGATCCAGCACGATATGCTGGAACACGCCTTCGGGCAGCCCGGCCTGATCAAAGGCATCCTGCATGCGTTCTGCAACCAACAAGGTGTTAGATGCATGCTTTAGCACCACAGCATTGCCCGCCAGCAAGGCCGGAATAACAGAATTGATCGCAGTCATAAACGGAAAATTCCACGGCGCGATAGTCATGATCACACCCAGCGGCTCATGGCTTATTTTACGTACGAAGCCCGGCCTGTCGCCCGGATTCAGCGCTTGTAGCGAGGCCTCTGCGATAGAAATCATGTGACGGGCGCGCTCTTCTAAACCCCCGACTTCGCCAGCACCTTGGCTGATTGGGCGGCCCATCTGCCACGCCAGCTCTTCAGCGATACGCGCTTTCATCGCGACCAGCGCATCGACTGCCGCGGTACAATACTGGCAGCGCTGCGCAACACTCAGTTGAGCCCACTGGAATTGAGCGGTTTTGCTGCGGGCAAACAATGCGGCAACCTGCTCAGCATTGGCGACCGGACGTTCAGCATAAATACTGCCATCGACCGGTGAAATAGATTGGATGTTACTCATAGCTTATTACTCAATTCATTCATAAAAGTGTTTAAAAATTTTAACGGCCTTAAAAGGGTTTGAACGGATTTTCAAAAGCTAAGAACGCTCGAAACCGCGCGCCGTTTCCCAGTCCGTAACACACTTATCATGTTGTTTCTGTTCCCAGCGTGCGGCATGCACATAATGATCAACCACATCGTCGCCAAAGGCTTCACGCAGCATCGTTGATTGATCCATTTTCTCAACCGCCACACGTAACGTATCGGGTACCCGGCGCGCATGTTCACTGGCATAAGCATCACCGACAAATTCCGGTTCCAGTTCTAATTTCTGCTCGATACCGGCCATCCCCGCCGCTAACTGACCCGCCAGTGCAAGGTAAGGATTAAGATCAGCCCCACCGATGCGGCACTCAATACGGATCGCTTTAGTCCCTTCGCCACATAAACGGAAACCTGCTGTGCGGTTATCCAGACTCCATACCGCTTTTGTGGGTGCAAACGTACCTTCCTGGAAGCGCTTATAGGAGTTTATATAAGGTGCTAATAAACAAGTCACATCATCGGCGTGCGCCAACAATCCGGCCAGATAGTGGCACATAAGTTCAGACATGCCATGAGGCCGGCTTTCATCCAAAAATAACGGCTTGCCCGCCGCGCTCCACATAGACTGATGCACATGCGATGAACTACCCGATGCATCGCTGTGCCACTTAGCCATAAAGGTCACAGATTTTCCATTAGCCCACGCGATCTCTTTACAGGCATTCTTAACAATGGAGTGCTGATCTGCGGTTGTCAGGGCTTTATCGTATTTAACGTTGATCTCTTCCTGCCCTGCAGATGCTTCACCTTTAGAACACTCGACGGTGATACCCGCACCGTAAATGCCATTTCGTATAGCGCGAATAACACCCTCTTCCTTGGTGGTTTGGAAGATGTTGTAATCCTCGTTGTAGGCACTGGCTAACTTCAAATCACGATAGCCGGACTGACAAGCCTCAGCAAAGGTCTGATCAAACAGGAAAAACTCCAATTCGGTCGCCATCATCGGCTGAATGCCTAACGCGGTTAAGCGATCAATCTGCTTACGAAGAATGGCACGTGGAGAATGCGGAATGGGGTTGTGATCATGATCCAATACATCACATAGCACTAATGCCGTGCCTTCTAACCAAGGCACCCTACGTAGCGTGCTCATGTCCGGTTTCATCACATAGTCGCCATAACCGGCTTCCCAGCCCGTAGACTTATAGCCTTCAACCGTTTCCATCTCTAAATCGGTGGCAAGCAGATAATTACAGGAATGCGTTTCTTCTACGGCGTGATTGATAAAGTAATCAGCATGGAAACGCTTTCCCATCAAACGACCTTGCATATCAACCATACAGACCAATACCGTATCGATACTGCCTGCCGTAAATTCTTCTTTTAAGTCGTCCAGTGTCAGCATAGCGTTCATCAGGTTTCCTCTTAACTTTTTATAATTCTTAGCATTCTTATTGAGTTTATTGCGCAAGGCTTTTTAAGTTCGCTCAAGGCTATTATTACCGTTTAAGAGCGCTCAAGGCTGTTCAGGGCATCAGCCACGCGCTGTGCCCAAGCGTGCTGCCCAACTGCATCAATAAGCAAATCATTACGCACTTCCAACATGACATTCGGTATCTGCTGCTCATCGCCGTGACGAGTCACCATGTGCAACACCGGGTCAGACGGTCCATAAGGTTCATTCATGCGGATATCAAAACCACTTTCCAGGCTCGCTTGTTGATAGAAAGCCTTAGCAAACGTATTGCTTTCATGACAGATAACACCCAGCTGCACGGTTCTGCTTTGCCCCATATAGAGGGGGGTAAAACTATGAATCGTCACCAGAATAGTCTGCCTGCCGGCTGCTTTACGTGCGGCAATTTGCTGAGCAATTTCCGCATGAAATGGCCTATAAATATGCTGCACGCGATAATCCCGTTGCTCCGCTGTCAGGTCTTTATTACCCGGAATTTCAGTCATTTCACTCAGCGGTGGTACAGCACTGGCTTCACTCGGCGGCCGGTTACAGTCATACAGCAAGCGTGAATAGCGCTGTAAGATCAAACTCGCATCCAGCTTAGTGCTTAAAGCCTGCGCCATACCCGCTGCGCCAATATCCCAACCAATATGACTCAACCGCTCGGCTTCACTTAATCCTAAATTGGCAAAGTTTTCCGGGATGTAATGGCTGGCGTGCTCACACACCAGCAACACATCGGATTGCCCCTGAGGATTAATCAATTCTGCCGATGACTGCTCTAAACCTTGCATCATCATCGTTGCCATACTCCTGCTGTTGTTCTGCAAATCCTCATCCCTTACCCCTTACCAAAGACAAGTTCAGGTAGCCATAACGATATCTGTGGAAAAGCCATGAACAGTACCAGTGCGAATATCATGATGGTCACAAAGGGCGTAATCGATTTATAGATGTCCATTAACCCTATCTCCTTCGGTGCCATCGCCCGCATGAGGAAGAGGTTGTAGCCAAAGGGCGGGGTCATATAGGCAATCTGGCACGTAACGGTGTAAAGCACGCCGTACCAGATAGGATTGAATTCCAATGCAATAATCAGCGGAATATACAACGGCGCTACAATAACCAGCATCGCGGTATCATCCAGAAACATACCCATGATGATGTATGACAGTTGCATCATGACGAGTATCTGCCAAGGGCTCAGACCCCACTGTTCAGTGAACAAGGATTCAATCGCGTTAACGGCACCCAGACCATCAAATACCGCACCGAAACACAGCGCCGCCATAATAATCCACATAAACATGCAGCTAACCCCTAAGGTTTTACGCAGTGTTACGTGAATCAAACGGAAGTTAAGGCGACCTTTAACCAGAGCAGCCAGCATAGCGACGGATGCCCCTACGGCGGAACACTCAACCAGGCTGGTGTAGCCCATCAGAAATAAGCCGATGACGGAAAATATGACTACTAGCGGTAAGACACCCGCCCCCAGTAGCATGTACTTTTCTTTACGTGTGATCAGATCACGCTCAGCCTTAGGCAACGGCGGACCCAGTTCGGGCTGAATGTGGCAACGGATAACAATATAAGCAATAAACATCACGGCTAAAATCAAACCCGGAACAGCGCCGGCTAACCACAACTGGCTGACGGGTTGGCGGGCTATCATGCCGTACAGGACTAGAACGATACTCGGCGGTACCAGAATACCTAACGAACTACCCGCCTGAATAACACCGGTCACCATACGTTTGTCATAACCACGCTTGAGCATTTCTGGTAATGCGATACTGGTACCGATCGCCATACCTGCGACACTCAGGCCGTTCATGGCTGAAATAGCAACCATCAACACAATCGTACCTATTCCCAAGCCTCCTTTGAGATTACCCATCCAGACGTGCAACATTCGGTAGAGATCTCCGGCCACACCGGATTCTGAAAGCATATACCCCATAAAAACGAACAGAGGCAGCGTTAATAACGGATACCAGTTCATTAGCTTCATAGTGGAATTAAACGCCATTTCTGAACCACCGTCACCCCACAGTGTCAGTGAAGCAACCACGGCCACAAAGCCTACGGCACCGAACACTCGCTGCCCGGTCAATAACAGCAACATCAGCGATGAGAACATCAGCAACGCTATCATTTCATAACTCATACGGATGTTTCCTCAGGGTGCTGCTCAACATCAAAAGGCTTACCGATTGCATCCGCGACATTCTGAGCAAAAGTGGCTAACACCTGCAATAACATTAAGGAAATACCCGTCGTCATAATGATTTTTATAGGCGCCAATGGCGGAGCCCAGGAAGAATAGTTTTTCTGACCATATTCAATGGCGTAGGCCGTGCTGGACAGTGCACCAAACAGCAACATACCCAGATAAGTCAGCAAACAAAGTACGGTAAAGGCGTCGGTAATCGCCTGTCGTCTCGAAGACCAATTGCCGTAAAACACATCCATACGAACGTGGGCATCCATCTGCATAGAATAACCACCGCCCAGAAGATAGTAAGCAGCCATAGTAAACTGCGCCATTTCGATCACCCACATCTGTGATGATCCCACGCCTTTAGAGATAGAGGAGAACAGCAAAATGCCCATCAACACTAGCACCAAGTACATGGCAAATATGCCGACTGTACGATTAAACTTATAGATAAACCGTACGTAGGCTTGAATCGCGTTATACACAATTACGTACCCAGAATAGAATTGAGAAGCCCTCTTCTGCCGGACGGCAAAAGAGGTTCTGACACGAACAACACAGATGATTTAGCTAGAGCGGTAAGGACGTCCCGCTTTAGACATCACGTCGTTGTATTTTTTGAAGATCTCGACCACTTTCTTAGTACGCGGGCTGGTTTCTGCTATTTCATCCCAATACTTATGTGCTTCAGCCTCAACCGTATCCCATTCTGCATCGGGAATAGTCGTTAGCTCCATTTTAGTACCTTCAGTACGCAAGGTAGCTTCGCCACCCCAGTACCAATGCTGGCGGTAATAATGAGAGCTGTCCATGCAGAGTCTCCACAGCTGTTGCAGATGCTCAGGCAATTCATTCCAGGAATCATTATTAGCGAAAAACGACCCGATCCAGGCGCCTGAAATATTGTTAGTCAGGAAGTAGTTAGTCGCATCTGCCCAACCGACCGTATAGTCCTCTGTGATACCAGACCATGCGACGCCATCCAGCTCACCGGTTTGCAATGCAACTTCAATATCTTCCCATGGCAAGGTCACCGGAATAACACCAAAGCGATTCAAAAAGCGGCCCGCCGTTGGGAAAGTAAATATGCGCTTTCCTTTTAAATCAGCCAGACTATTGATCGGCTCTTTCGTGGCAAAGTGACAGGGATCCCACGCGCCCGCGCTTAGCCATTTAACACCGACTTCGTCGTATGCTTCCTGCCATATTTCTTTCAGGCCATATTGTTCGAACAGTACCGGCACATCAAGACTGTAACGGGTAGCAAACGGGAAGTAGCCGCCAAATACAGAAATATCAACCGGGGCTCCCATAGAGTCATCGTCACTCTGTACGGCGTCGATTGTGCCATTTTGTAGCGCCCGAAATAGTTCAGGCGTCGGTACTAGCTGATCCGCGTAATAGAGTTCAATTTCCATCTCGCCATTGGCGGCTAAGTTGAATGCATCTACCGCAGGTTTAATAACGTGAGCACCCAATGCCGCACCAGCGTAGGTTTGTAAACGCCATTTAATCGGTGCTGTTTTTGCTTGTACATAAGGCGCGCTGGCACCGAGTGTTACGGCAGCGGCGCCACCCACCACTGCTTTTTTCATAAAATCGCGTTTATTCTTATTCATTTTCAGTCCTCTGCAACATAGGCAATTATTTTTTTGTATTGCGGGCTTCACGATGTTTTAAGATCTCTCGTTTTAGAGGTATTACTAATTGACCGCTAAAACTGAAGATGTAAACATTTAGACATTATAATTTTTACTTGTCAATTTTTTTATGTGATGTACATTACAGGCTAATAACAACGTTATTCAGACGACGAGCAGGCTACTTATGAACGACGCACCAGCCAAACATGACAACAGCCACACCATTGCCGAATTACTCCGCTCACAGTTAAATAAATTCAGTCCGGCAGAAATGAAAATAGTTAATCATCTGCAGGCTAACTACCCCATGTCTGGTCTGGTATCGATTACTGAACTGTCAGAAAACTGTGGTGTATCGACACCAACAGTGATGCGTACATTAAAGAAAATAGATTATTCAAGCTTTCCTACCTTTCAAAAAGCACTCAAGGATGAATTGCAGCAAACGCTTTCAGACCCGATAGCCAAGCACGACAAATGGGCAACTGACGCCCCGGAAAGCCATGTGCTTAATAAAGTAGCCGACACGGTTACCACCAACTTACGCCACAGCCTGAATCAGATTAGCCATGAGCAATTTGATGCCATCATTGATTTGCTCGCCCAACAGGATCAGGCATTGCATATAGTCGGCGGCCGTATCACCAGTGCTTTTGCCCGCTATCTGAATACGCATTTAGAAGTCATCCGTGAAAATGTTTACCTCTTTCCGGAAGCCGTAGCACTCTGGCCGCATCATATGCTGAAAATAAAACCTAATGACGTAATGATCGTTTTCGATGTGCGTCGATATGAACAAGACCTTATAACCATCAGTAAATTAGCCGATACTCGCGGCGCTAAAATCATCCTCTTTACTGACCAATGGCTGTCACCCATCGCCGGCTATGCCACCCACACGCTACCGATTCGTATTGAAGGCAAATCTGGGTGGGATTCTGGTGTCGTCACATTATTTTTTGCTGAAGCTATCGTGGTCGCGCTGGAAGAAAAACTCTGGGCACAAACATCCGCGCGTATGCGTGAATTAGAAGATATGTTTGACCTGACTGAACGCTTTAAAAAGCGAATGGAATAAACGTCGGGTCACCTACATCAACGACGTAGGTGACGCCATTATCACTACAGCGGATTATGCGTGTATGTCGGCATTTACAATCGCAAAGCCTTTGTCATTTTCTTCGAAATCATAGACAAGAAGGACCGGAGCCTCACGCTTTTCACAGGTCATCGTCAGTATCAGCACCATTCCAACTGGATTTCTATGCAGCGCCAAAAAGGACAGGCCGACATGATTACCAAGGATTGGGTATAAATAATCTCTATGCTCTTTGAAATCTTCAGGAGCAGTCTCCTCTTTCATTTCATCTGAAAAATCATTTGAAAATTGTTCAATGTCATTTATATCCCACCCTTGTTGCGTGTTCTCGACAATTTCCATTAGTGCTTCAATCAGTTTTTCATCGTTTTCACGCATTACAGTCACAATTAATATTCCATAAGTTAGTTTTATAGTCAGGCGTCAACGTTAAGTCAGTCAGGCCGCTTACCGCCCCTAAGGGATATTTTCTCAGGGCTTTACAACCTGCGCTCAGTGCAAAATCCGGCTTTATTTTTGATCCACTTTTAGTTAAATTCAGACAAGCTACTATGGAAGCACTGGGGTAAAGCCTAATTACGGACAAGGATAGACCACATAATCCTGAAAATAAGAATTATTCCTATATATACATATCTTTTTGATGCGTATGGTGCACGGTTGATACGAGATTTAAAAATCTCCACAAGGAATGCTACATATGAAAACTAATATAGTAACCACGCATATTAAATAGTTAATTGGTTCTATCAGCCTAAATATATAAAGGCGTATTAATGTTATCGCTGGTTGCGGCAGAAAAAACTTAATGTACGAGCCCCTTCGATAGCAGGCTATACGGAATACTAACGGAACTGCGTTTTACTTCTAAAGAGTGACTAATGAAACTAGTTAAAAACCTAACAGATAATGGCATCAGATTTTATTGGATTGATGAATCGGAGGATCGCCTCAGCCCAGAACTGGCAACGCTCCAACTGGCTAAAGAATGGCGTATTCAAACTCTGTTTAACACCTATAAAGCGGTTGAACGACGCTCTTCAATTATTGATCGCCGGTCAGACTCGAATAAGCGCGAGAGGATAAGCAAAAATCACCATTCATTACAATCGAATCCTCAGGGACGGCGCGTTGCCGACAGAGTCGTAGAGGTTTACATCGATCTGGCAAAGAAACAGCTTCAAGCGCTTTGTTGAAAGCCCACTATGAACTGTTACTTCTGCAATTCTACTCCAAAACCATGATATTTCGTGAGATAATGCTGCGACGCAGCATTTCTGCTACTCTGTCCTTTAGCTTCAACGGCAAATGAAACCAAGCGAAGTTTGTGCTCGTCAACCCTGTCTTGGTGAATGGCAATCCCGGCATAAGAATACACGGAATAATATCTATCAATGATAGAACTACATGCTCCAACGGCTTTCCTGGTGACAGTCGCAGTCAACGTAGCGCTGGCTATTTCATTGGCGGCCGCTGGATCACGCGCTAACCGAGATGGCCTTTTTCTTTCGGCTATCGCGATAGTCTTGCATTCTCTGGCGTTTGGGCTCTTTGGTTTACAGGGTAAGATCAACGACACTGCCTTGATTATTGTCGCTGCCACGATACTTTCCGCGTCATGGTCCATGTTTGCAGAAGGATTATTCCAGTTTCAGCAGCGGCAGGCTAGACACGGATTGATCTGGCTTCCTGTAATCCTCATTTTGACCGTTTTTTTCCTCTTTCGGGATAATATCTCAGTACGAATTATAAGCAGTAGTGTTATCTATTGCGCTCAAGTCATCTTGATCCTGGTCGTACTGAATCAGGGGCGACGTTCAACGGTTGGCCGCGGTCAATATTTCATCGCCATCGGACTGGCGCCGGTCATTCCCGTATTCGCTTTTCGTGGTTTTCTGGCAGCAACGGAGCAAGCAGACAAAGTGCTGATATTGGCATCCAATCAAATCCAGGCCATGATTTTCCTGATCTCGATTGTCTCGACCATGTTCGTTGCCATCGGAATGCTGATTATGAGCAAGGAGCTTTCTGAAGATAGGAATCGACTCCTCGCAGCACAGGACCAGCTTACCGGCCTGGCCAATCGGCGCAGCATAGATCAAACCCTGAGTGATGAATGGGCAAGAGCGAGTCGGCATGGTAATCCGTTGGCGTTAGTCATGCTGGATGTCGATTTTTTCAAGAAATACAACGATCAGTATGGCCATCTGGCAGGTGATGAGTGTCTAAAAGACGTGGCTTGTGCCTTGCAGCAGGGCGCGCAGCGCGCCGGGGAAATGACCGCCCGCTACGGTGGCGAAGAATTCTTGCTGATCCTGCCGAACACCGATGCTGATACTGCGCAGCGCTTGGCTGAAAGAATGTGCGCTGCGATAGCGGCGCTTGAAATCCTGCACGAGCAATCACCTATGTGCGTCGTCACGGTCAGTGCCGGCGTTGCTACATTGACCGATGATACCTACAAAGATGTCGATAGCCTGCTACGGGGGGCGGATAAAGCGCTCTATCAGGCTAAGCAAAAAGGCCGCAACCAAGCGCAGATGGCTCCGGAACTTCATTTACAAAGCCGCCTTGATAAAAACGCCTTGAGCAGCTTTGTTCGTCTTTCGTGGCATCCAACCTACGAAAGCGGATATTCTGTCATTGATGAGCAGCATCGCGCCCTGTTTACCCAGATCAATAATCTTTTATCTGCAGTGCTCGACGGGAATTCAGCCGAAGATGTCGGCACCAGACTTGATGCCCTGACGACTGATATCGCCCAACACTTTCGGGATGTTGAAGCTATCATCACCCGCGCAGGATTGCCTGATTCTACGGAACACGCCGCTATCCATAACCAACTCGTTGAAAGAGCCATTGAAATGGTCAGTCGCTTTCACGACGGGACGCTTGGCATCGGAGAACTATTCCAATTTCTTGCTCACGATGTCTTAGCACGACATATGCTGGCTGCTGATCGTAAATACATCCCCTTCCAGCCAACGCCAAAATAAGGGAACCGTGGCATGTTCAGCTCTTAGTATGTTGAGAGCTGCAAGGTAATGCTCGGCCATGGCCGAACACTTTATTTAATTCACAAGAATCGATTAGACCATCTTCATCAATCTCCAGAAAATAGGGTAATTGCCAGCGCTGAGTTTTTTTACCCGATTCTGAAAAGACTTTCGTTCCAACCACGCCTCTATCTTGACTCCATGGAGGGAAAACTCGCAACCCGGTTTTTCCTTTACTTTTTATTGAAGATACAACGCCTTTATCTACCAATAGTGAAACAGGAAAAATGAATATCCCATTCTTAGGAATAGTTATCGATCCGTCCTTACTTGTGACATTAGAATGCCCATGCACTTGTACAAACAAGTAATCGAGTTCATTGGATTTTAATGGGATAGGTTTATTACTATTAATAGCTGTTGAAGATGGGCGCTGCCAAACGGATAAAAAGGCTCCGGGTCTATGTGGCGTCACTTTGCCTTTGCGATAGACAATATTCTGATCATTTAGCGCGAACACTAAAGCTTTATATTTTGAACTTTCCGGGGCAGAGTCTAACGTAATCTCTTTAGTCATTTTGCAGCCCACTGGAACAAACCCTTTAACTAAAAGAGATTCTAATGCATCCCGGTAGTGTTTATTTGTCAAAAGACACACTCTCAATTTTCATTATCTGTAATTGTTTTTTAAAAGAAAACATTATTACTCTAAAAATAGTTATCAAGGCTATTTCTTTACAAAAATTAAATATAATTAAGTTGGTTAGCTAATAGCTTTCACCTAACATTTTAATATTTAATATCTGTTTTATGATCCATGACATATGGACTATAAACGGAATAACAACCTAAGATTTCACAAACAAGCTGCCGTAAAATCTGCTTGTTTGTTTCAGAGAAGCCATCTCAGATAGCAAGGAACTATGTACTGACGAGGCAGGCATTTTAAATGCCTGGAGCGATAGAGCTGCCATGGATGGCCTGACAGGCGTCAATATCGACTGAACCTTATTTGCAACGAAGCCGAATCACAGGCAACCTGAAGAGGCTGTATACTTTATGTTAATAGTGTTGGGGCTTTATTTCTAGTGTAAGGTTGCAATATTACATAGGGAAATTCAGAGAGCGCCGTAATTTCTATTTTTGTAGTGTTTTAATATGGCATGATTTATGGGTGCATTTTGAGGAATATGAAACTTAATACCAAATCTCTATTGTTAATGATGCTCATTCTTCTGAGCGCTATAGTCTATTCAGACCAGACTAAAACGCTTATCGTTGGAAGTGAGCAAGACTTCCCGCCATTTGCTACAGGAATGACAGACTCAACGGCAGGTGGATTCACCGTGGATTTCTGGAAGGCAGTAGCAGCGGAAGCCAGACTGAAATATAGCATTCGCGTGCTGCCTTTTCGTGAGGCACTTCAGGAATTTAAAGAAGGCAGGATTGATGTTTTAATTAATCTTGCCATTTCTGATGAACGTCGTCAGTTTGCTGATTTTTCGGTACCGCATGTCATCGTTAATGGCGCTATATTTGTACGTAATGATAATACAAGCATCCAATCTGAAGACGATTTATCCGGACAGTCTATCATTGTGTTAAATGCTGACTTAGCACAAGACTATGCCATCTCTAAAGGATGGGCTAAACAACTGGTATTAGTAGACACTGTCGAAGAAGGCCTGAAATTACTGGCATCAGGCAAGCACGATGCTATGCTGCTGAGTAAACTGGTTGGCATGCAATCACTACAACTTCTTGGCCTGACGAATATTAAGCCATTAAGGACGCCCGTTGGATTCTCTCAGAAGTTTGCATTTGCCTTACCTAAAGGACAGTCTCAGTTATTAAGTCACATCAACGAAGCGATGGCAGTCACGAATACCAATGGTATTTACACTGAAATTTATAACAAATGGTTTGGCGTTTACGAAGTAAAAGAACCGACACTGCGGGAATTATCAATATACATCAGCCCTCTTATTGCGATATTTTTAGCCGTTTCTGGTTATTTTTACTATCGACGACAAATTGAACGCAAGCAAGCCGAAGAAAAACTAAAACTAGCTGCCAGTGTTTTCACGAACTCTCGTGAAGGGATTATCATTACGGATGCGGAAGGTAGCATTATCGAGGTCAACGATACCTTCACCGATATCACAGGCTTTAGTCGTGAAGAATCTATCGGCCGCAATCCACGATTCCTTCAATCTGGACGACAATTACCGGAATTTTATATCTCCATGTGGAAAACAATTTCCACCACGGGACAATGGTACGGTGAAGTATGGAATAAACGTAAGAATGGTGAAGTGTACCCAGAAATACTTACCATTTTTGCAGTGCACAATGATGCTGGCGAGTTAAAGAACTACATGGCTCTGTTTGGTGACATCAGCGTTATGAAAAGCAACATACGAAAACTTGAGCATATTGCCCATTACGACTTACTGACCAATCTGCCTAATCGCTCATTACTTACCGAACGCTTATCTAAAACCATGTTAACGTGCAGCCGCCATGCGCAGTCACTCGCCGTCGTATGCCTGGATTTAGATGGATTTAAACACGTCAATGATGGCTATGGTCACAATGTGGGTGATGAACTGCTAATTGCTCTCTCACTCCGCATGAAAAATGCATTACGTAAGGGTGATACGCTTGCCCGTATTGGTGGTGATGAGTTTATTGCTATATTGGTTGATTTAACCAGTGCCGAAGACTGTCAGCCGGTATTAGAACGGTTATTGCTCGCTGCATCCAAACCTATCACGGTAGGTGATGTTATATTCAATACATCAGCCAGTATTGGCGTCACCCTGTACCCGCAAGATAGTGTGGATGCCGACCAGCTTATCCGTCATGCAGACCAGGCCATGTATGTGGCTAAGGAATCAGGTAAGAACCGTTATCACATATTTGATACGGACCAAGATGACGCTGTTAAAGCGAAAAACCTGCGTCTAAAGGCTATTCGCAGCGCATTAGACAATCATCAATTTGTGCTCCATTATCAGCCTAAGGTTAATATGCGGACAGGTACGGTGATAGGTGTTGAGGCACTCATTCGCTGGCAACATCCAGAACGAGGTCTATTAAATCCAATCGAATTTCTGCCGGTCATTGAAAACCACGCCATGAGTATCGAGCTGGGCGAATGGGTCATTGCTACCGCACTGTCGCAAATCAGCCAATGGCAAGAAATGGAACTTAATATCCCCTTAAGTATTAGCGTCAATATTGCAGCAGTACAATTACAGCAGTGTGACTTTACCGCTAGGCTGGCAATATTACTAGCGACTTACCCTGATGTTGAACCTCACTATTTAGAACTGGAGGTGCTGGAAACAAGCGCCTTAGATGATGTGCAGCATGTGTCGGAAATCATGGATGCCTGTATAGCGCTGGGCGTAAAATTTGCCTTAGATGATTTTGGCACAGGTTATTCATCCCTGACGTACCTTAGACGTTTACCCGCGAGCCTAATTAAAATAGACCAGAGTTTTGTTCGAGACATGTTGAATGACGCTGGTGATTTAGCCATTGTTGAAGGCGTGATAGCCTTAGCTAAATTATTCAAACGCGAGGTCATTGCTGAAGGTGTTGAAAGCATTGAACACGGCCGGGCACTATTGCAACTGGGCTGTGAATTAGCACAAGGATATGGCATTGCAAGGCCGATGCCGGCAAGTGATTTTCCTGCGTGGATTAGTGACTGGAAGCCTGACATTAGCTGGCAGGATTGAGTCAATTCTAACTCGAGTTAAGACCCCTCGACTTTACCGTCGTGCCACTTCGCTCATCAGGCGTCAGCTGTTTTAATAACTATTAGCCCCCTGTCATATTCATAAAGCGAACGATCTGAACATCACCATCCGAGGTAAAACGATGCTCTTCAGGTTTGTGCTCAATGGCTTTACGTATCACCTCTTTTAAATGCTCAAGATCTCCGGGATAGCGACGCAGTATCGCTTTAAGGTCGACGGCATGTTCATTACCCAAGCATAAAAGCAGCAGTCCTTCCGCTGTGACTCGCACCCGATTACAGTCACCACAAAAATTATTACTATGCGGTGAGATAAAACCAATACGGCTGTTGCTGTCTGCCATACGCCAATATTTTGCCGGGCCACCGCTGGATTCTGTCGTCGGGATCAGAGGAAAGCGCTCTGTAATCAGCGCCTTTACCTGCTCGCTACTAAAATAAGTTTCGGCACGGTCATGCTCAGCAATCACACCTAGCGGCATCTCCTCAATAAAGCTAAGGTCGATCTGCTTGTCACGGGCGAAACTAACCAGGTCAACCACTTCATCATCATTGCGTCCACTCAACACCACGGCGTTAAGCTTAATGCCGCTAAAGCCAGCGGCACAGGCGGCATCGATTCCGGCAATGACCTGCTGTAGATCGCCGGTGCGGGTTAACGTTTTAAAACGTTCTTCCTGCAAACTATCTAAGCTGATATTAATACGCGTCAACCCGGCCTCTTTAAGCTGCTGAGCATAACGAGGCAACTGCGACCCATTGGTGGTTAAGCAAAAGTCTTTTAAGCCCGGTAATGCACCCACCTCTTTAAACAGCTTAATAACATCTCTGCGTACCAGCGGTTCCCCCCCGGTAAAACGAATCTTGTTAACACCCAGCTCGGTAAAGGCACGTGCTATCGTATGAATCTCTTCCAGCGTCAACACTTGTGCGCGTGGCAGGAAGGTCATGTCCTCACTCATACAATACACACAACGGAAATCGCAACGATCAGTGACCGAAATCCGCACATAAGTGATGTTTCTTCCAAACTTGTCTGTCAATTGTTCGCTAGCCATTTTTCACCTTCTCTCTATAGCAGGTCACTGAAAGGCTGAATCAATATACGATCGCCCGCGTCAACCTGGCTATATTGCTCCCCGATTTCTATCAGACAATTAGCCTGCACCATCGAGGTTAAGATTCCAGATCCTTGTGCACCGGTCGTTTGCACCACCAATTCACCCTGATCATTAATACGATAGACACCCCGGCTATAATCGATACGGCCCGCTCGTGATTTGATTTTCTCTTGTGCTACCGCCATCATTTTTATTGGCTGCCATCCACGCTGCCCCATCATTTTTCTAAGCGCTGGCTGCACAAATTGCAAAAATGTCACCATCACTGCAACGGGGTTTCCCGGCAAACCAAAAAACGGGACCTGCCCCACAACACCAAACGCCAACGGCCGGCCCGGGCGCATCGCTACCCGCCAAAAATCAATGTCACCGACAGTCTCCAACGCTTGTTTTATATAGTCTGCCTGCCCCATCGACACACCTCCCGATGAGATCACCATATCAGCTTGCCGGGCCGCTTCACGCAATACGCGCTCCATAGAATCTTGAGAGTCTTCAATAATACCAAGGTCAATGACAACACATCCCATGCGCTGCAACAACCCGGTGAGCGTAAAACGATTAGTATCGTAGATGCAATTTTCCGGTAAGACTTGCCCTTGAGCGACGACTTCATCGCCCGTCGAGAAAATAGCAACCCGTAAAGGCTTGAATACGACGACGTGCTGCATGCCTAACGACGCCAGCAAACCCAGTTCTTGTGGCCGAATTAAACATCCTGCAGATAAAGCGACCGAACCCGCCTTAATATCTTCGCCCTTTTGGCGTACATGCTGACCTATTTTCACGGTTTCAGAGAACATCATCTGCTCTCCCTCTCGCGTTACCGCTTCACGGATAACGATGGAGTCCGCACCTGCAGGCAATGCCGCACCTGTCATGATTTCAACCGCTTCACCCGGCGCCAGTACACCTGTGTATGCGCCTCCTGCTAATACCCGCCCAACCACCTTCAGCGTGTGTTGCTTTTGTACGGGCAGCGTTTCAGCACAAATAGCGTAGCCATCCATCGCCGAGTTAGTGTGTGGTGGCACATGTAGAGCAGAGATTTGATCTTCAGCCAGAACATGATTGATGGCGCGCGACAGGGGCATCCTTTCAACCTGAGCAGACTCTGCTATCTGTACCAGAATAGCGGCGACACCCTGTTCAACTGAGATCATCCCGTTAGGGTTTGCGATGGGATCAAAGCAGCTAATGGCGTCGCTCATGGCCTCTCTCCTTTTAAATAGGTCTGAATAAACGCGGCAATCTGGTCAATATTATTCAGATCTAATAACGGGATATCAGACGTAAGCGGAATCACTTCATCGCACGCTACCGCGATAATATTTTTATCCTCACTATACAGTTGCGGCTTATTAACCTCTCGACGATAGAGCTCAATCTTTGCAAAGCTCGCTGTTTTGAAGCCTTCGACTAACACCAAATCCAATTTGGAATAATCCAACTGGGTGAGCATTGTGGAAAGAGAGGGCATACCCACCTGCTTTTCTTCAACCATCAGTGCCCAGCGGTTAGAAGAACAGATCAGCATCTGATCAGCCCCGGCATGACGTAACTCGTAACTGTCTTTACCCGGATGATCTACATCAAACTGATGATGAGCATGCTTTATCACTCCCACTCTAACGCCCTGTGCTTTTAATACAGGTAGTAACTGTTTCAGCAAGGTGGTTTTACCGGTACCACTCCAGGCTGCCAGTCCAAGTAACTTTGGCATCTGTTGTAATTCAGCGATGTCACTTTTACGATTTACATTAACAAAAGCATCTGGATAATCAGAGAAATCAACCTCGACCGTACGTTGCTGCGCATACCAATAATCTATCTTACGCTCACCTTTTGCCAAGATAGCTTGTACGCTTGACAGCATGCTTCTGTTGATTAAAGCCACCACCGGTTGCAGACGCTTGCCATCATGAGCCACGGCTATTTCTGCATTGCTCTGCAGCGCGCTCTCCAGTAATCGTGCGGCCAACCCTTCTGGCAAAAAAGGTCCATCACAAGGAACAAATAATACCCAGTCAGTGGTGGCATGGTGTAAACCCGTCGCTATCCCCATTAAAGGGCCTTCGAAACCACCTTCGAGGTCAGTAATTACAGGCAAACTCAATGTACCGTAAGCATCTAAGCTGCGATTAGCATTGATAAGACAACGAGAAACCTGCGGCAAGATTCTATCCAGCACATGACGAATCAGAGGTTTTCCGTTGAGGTCCATCCAGCCTTTATCGACGCCTCCCATTCGGCTGGCTTTACCACCCGCCAAGACAACGGCGGTTACCTGTTCGGCAGCTATCTGTTCAATGTTGTGCATAGCGCTGTGGCTCCATCATGCTATCGATTTCGTGAGGCATATTTTCGTGATGTACGCCTTCATGTAACGCACCGCCTTCTAATAGGAGATGACGGGTGCATAGCTCAGTCACCCGGTTACTTTGATGGCTTGAAACCATAATGGTGGTTCCCTGCTTTAACAGCTGACTTACCAGTTCTGCTACCGTACTCACTGAATGGCGATCTAAATTAGCAGTGGGCTCGTCAAGAAACAATAAGCGGGGTGCCAAAATCCAGGCACGCGCTAACGCCAGACGCTGCCTCTCGCCGCCGGAAAGCGAATGAGCGGGTTGTTCTGCAAGATGCTCTAAACGCGCCCAGACCAAAGCCTGTTTCACTTTGATTTTAATATTTTGTCGGCTACCTCCGCGAAGTTTCAAACCATAAGCAACGTTATCAATAACCTTGCTCATAAACACATAAGGAGTTTGGTGTAAATAAATGACGTCAGGATGGATTCGGCCTGACCACCAGCGGCGTTGTTTTGGCGTTACTATTACCGTGCCACTACAAGGTTTTTCCAACCCCGCCATAATTTTCATTAAGGTGGTTTTACCCACACCGTTTTCACCCTTCAAGTGTACGCTTTCACCTTCCCTCACCTGAAGTTGTTCAATAGCAAACAACTCACGAGTTCCGAAGCGCTTCACTAGATTATCTACAGTTAATTCAAGGCCCACGCTAATTTTCCTCATGAAATGATTTACTACCGCTATCTTCAGGCCACTTTTTGCACAGTGACGTTTAGACTAGCTGCCCTTTACCGCGCACCGATGCCAACGCAAAGTTCAATACCAGCGCTAAAAGTAACAACACAAAACCTAATGCAATGCCCTGAGCAAACTCACCTTTGCTGGTTTCCAGCGCGATGGCTGTTGGGATGTTACGGCTATAACCAAGAATATTTCCACCCACCATCATCGAACAACCCACTTCAGATATAATCCGGCTAAAGCCCGCTAACAATGCTGCCAATAAAGCAAATCGTGCTTCGCAGGCCAACGTAACAGAAGCCCTCGCGCAATGTGCGCCTAGAGTGCGTGCCGTTTCCCATGCACGCCGGTCGATACCTTGAAAGGCGGCGTGACTCATACACACCAAAACAGGAAAACACAGCAGAATTTGTCCGATCACCATAGCAGGCTGACTGAATAGCAGGTGCATTTCACCAAACGGCCCGCTACGTGACAGCAGCAAGTACAGCGTCAGACCAATAACAACGGTAGGCACTGCCATTAACGCATTAAACACCGCAATAACAATCCAGCGGCCCGGAAAATCAGTCATCGCCAACAAAAAGCCGACTAAAATAGCAGGTATCGCCGACAATAAAATAGCCATCGTCGATACCCTGAAAGAGACGCCAATAATGCTCCACAATTCAGCATCCCAGCTGAACAACAATGCCAGCGCCTCTCTACAGGTGCTCAATAGGCTCGTGTCCATCAGCAACCCATCGATAAAATAATAGCTAATCCGCTCTGCATACGTGTGCTTTGCATAATTATTGAGTCGTTACCACGGGTTGAGCTGAGCCATGAAACAACACTTCTCCATTGATACGAAATCCATTAATCATGGATTGCCCTTCGACGGAGACTAACCACTGTGCCAATGATCGCGCATCCTCTGTATTAAGCCCTTCGTAACGTGCCGGATTCACCAGGATAACCTGATAAGGGTTAAATAAACGCGGGTCACCCGCCACCAGCAATGTGAGCTGCAGACGTTTTTGATAAGCCAGCCAGGTGCCACGATCAGTTAAGGTATACCCCTGCAGCTCATCAGAAACCTGGAGCACTTTACCCATTCCCTGACCAATCTCTTTATAACCCTCAAATCCCACCGCAACTCCCGCAGATTTCAATAGAGCCAGCTCTTTTTTATGAGTACCCGAATCATCTCCACGGGAAATAAACACCGATTGGCTATCCGCTATGGCGCGCAATGCACTGACAACATCGGAACTTCCCTTAATGCCAGCAGGGTCATTGGCCGGACCGACCACAACAAAATCGTTATACATAACACTTTTTGCCTCAACGCCGTGCCCCTGATCAACAAACTCCTTTTCAGCGGCCGGTGCGTGTGTGACCAGCAAATCCACATCACCATCACGCCCCATACGCAACGCTTTACCTGTGCCTACAGAGATAACATGAACTTTAACGCCATATTTTTTCTCGAATACTGGCAATAACTCATCGAGCAAACCGGAGTTATAAGTACTCGTGGTGGTCGCCAGGCGAATAATATTTTCTGCAGCGCTAATCGTGAACGATAGGCAAAACAGCAAGACCATTGATGACAAACATGAGATCCATTTTTTCATTGCTTTTACTCTCGTAAATAATGTCGGTGTCGTTATTGATGATGTAGCTATAACCCCAAAAGCAATTTAAGTGCCAACCTCATAGCAGAGTAAAAAATGCACATAAAACTAACTTAACTTATTGTTTATATTAATATTTAATAAAATAATATCTTAATTATTTCTCGACTAAAAACTAACTAAGACAATAGTTGTAGCTACAAAATTAATCAATATGGGTCATAATGACCACACTAAAACACTACAGGGTCAATTTGACCCTTGTGCATAAGCTTTTGATCAGCAGCTTACCCATAAGAGTCACGTAGAGAGATTTAAATGCATTCAGAGTCAGATAAGTCCCACATAACGCCTATAGCCGTTTCAGTATTGATCGTCGATGACGAGCCAGGGATGTGCAGCTTCCTGAACAAAGCACTCAAAAAGAAATTTGCGTTAGTAGAGACCGCAGGTAGTGTTGAAGAAGCGGAAGAGTTACGCAAACGCTGCCATTTTGACCTCTTGATTGTTGATATCAATTTGCCTGGCCGCTCCGGCATGGAGTGGAGCGAAGCGCTGGAACACACACAACACAGCAGTGACATTATTTTTATGACGGCCTTTGCTGATTTTGAAATTATAATCAAAGCGCTACGGGCGGGTGCCAGCGACTTTATCCTGAAACCTTTCAGGCTAGAGCAAATGATGAACGCAGTCGAACGCTGCCTCGAACGTCGCGCCATGAGCCGAGCAAACTTTGTCTTACAACGCGAGGTCGAGAAAGCATTTCCTATTACCGACATGATGGGAAACAGCCCATCAATACGACAGGTACAAGAAGTTATTCACCGTGTCGCGCCGACGCCTTCTGCGGTTATGATTGAAGGCGAATCAGGTACCGGCAAAGAGCTCGCCGCCCGCATGCTGCATCAGTTCAGTAATCGCAGTGGCGCTTTTGTTCCGATTAACTGCGGCGCAATCTCACCTGATTTATTAGAAGCAGAACTGTTCGGCCACACCAAGGGCTCGTTTACCGGCGCAGTAAAAGCACGTGATGGTCTATTCAGTTTTGCCAACGGTGGCACCCTGTTTCTGGATGAAGTGGGTGAAATGCCAGTTTTGATGCAGGCGAAACTATTACGCGCCTTAGAACAAAAAGCAGTGCGCCCGGTCGGTAGCGAGCAAGAGATCAAGATTGATGTTCGTATTATTGCGGCGACTAACCGCCTGCTAAAGGAGGAAGTCGCCGCGGGACGCTTCCGTGAAGACCTGTATTATCGTCTCAATGTCTTAAGCATCACGCTACCTCCATTGCGAGACCGTCGCGAAGATATTCCTGAGCTTATCCATCATTTTTCGAATACCTTATCCCAGGAACTAGGGCTTGCCGCCATTCCTTTCAGCCATGATGACCTCAAAGAAATGCAACACTATCCATGGCCAGGCAATATTCGAGAACTGAAGAATCTGATTGAACGTTGTATTTTATTAGGGAAATTACCGGCCGAGTATTTTCGTGAGCAAAACACCGACCCGTCCAAAACAGCAGGCAACTTTGCAGGCTGGTCGATGGAAGCCGTAGAAAAACAGCATATTTTGCAAACACTCACGCAACATGGTGGTAATAAGTCTTCAGCCGCTCGCGGCCTTGGAATTTCACGAAAAACGCTGGACCGAAAATTGGCTTACTGGGCAACCGAAGAACAAACACCTGTTCATGCTCATACCGACGTTGAGCCAATCACATGATCTCTGCCGGGTGGCATAAAATTAATAGTTCACTACGTAACAAACTTTTATTGTTGACCTTAGCTCCCCTGATTCTCACCGCCATAGGTTTTGTGATGATGACGGTCTATTGGACCAGTAGTTACACTGACCGGCAGCTGTATATGAAAGTGAGGGCTGACCTTGCCGTAGCTCAGGGCACACTTGACATCATGCAGCAACAGCAGCTTGACGCTCTCAGCCAGCTTGCAAGCAGTTATGAGTTTCGCACAAATCTACAATGGGGTAATCAACGCGATATTCAAATACAACTACAGGAAACACGCAAAGGACGACAACTAGACTTTTTGCGCTTTCTGCCTACGGGCCTGATATCCGACATCAAAGATCCTGCACTGGCATCCTTACTGCCTCGTCTATACCAGGGCGAGCCTATAAAAGGTTTAACCGTACTCAATAAAAAAATGCTCGATCGCATCAGTGCAGACCTCGAAAAGCAAGCACACATATCACTGACTAAAACCCCCAGAGCCATCCCCAGCAATCGTATTATTGAAGAAAATGCAATGTTAATCAGAACCTTGCAGCCGGTTAACGATGAGTTTGGTGAACTGATCGGGATTCTCGATTCGGGCAGGATTCTTAACAACACAACTCAGGCCGTCGATACCATCCGCGACCTGGTTTATGGACCCGGTACGCTCCCCGAAGGAGGCATTGGTACCGTAACGCTATTTCTGGATGATGTACGCATCAGCACTAACGTCCCTCAGAATCAGCACATCAGCTATAACAAACAGATGTCTTTGCAAGAGCGCGCTATTGGCACACGGGTATCCGCAGAGGTTCATCAACATGTGATGACACAAGGGCTCACCTGGATCAACCGGGCATTTGTGGTAAACGATTGGTATATCTCTGCTTACAAGCCTTTAGTTGACTTAAATAATCATCGTATTGGGATGATATATGCCGGTTTTACCGAAGCCCCCTTCAACGATATTTACTATACAACACTTTTTGAATCTGGCAGCCTCATCGGCCTTATTATGCTGGTCTCGGGATTCCTAATCCTACGCCATACACGCTTGTTGCTTAATCCTTTAGCACGTATCCACTCCATCGTGACCGCTGTACGTGATGACGGCTCTATGCAGTTGCGCATTGGCACGCTAAACACATCTGATGAACTGGTTGACCTTGCGCGACAATTTGATGCCATGCTGGATCTGCTGGAAAATCGTGAACAAGAGATTTTACAAGCCCACGACCAGCTGGAGATCACGGTTGAAAAACGCACCCGTTCACTACGCAACAGAACAGAAGCGCTGAAGCAACATATACGCTTACTGAAAACCACCCGTAAAAAGCTATTAGCCAATGAAAAGCTGGCCGTCTTAGGCGAACTAACAGCCGGCATTGCTCATGAAATAAATAATCCCGCGGCTGTCATACTCGGTAATATAGATTTACTGGTTGCCGAACTGGGTGATGCGGCAGAGCCTGTTCAAGAGGAAGTCGATATGGTAATTCGACAGGTCTATCGCATCCGCTCACTGATTAACAACTTGCTACAATACAGCCGCCCCGACCATTACGTCGATAGCTATGAAAGCTACCCGATAGACCAGATTATTGATGACACTCTGCTTTTAGTCTCTCACGCACTCGAAAAGCAGCAAGTAAACATAGATAAATTTTATACTGCCAACTGCCTGGTACAAGTCAATTATCAGCAAGTACAACAAGTGCTAGTTAATCTTATCCTTAACGCATCCCATGCACTGACTGAACCCGGGAGTATCCAGCTACACACAGCAGACTGGTTCAATGAAACGAACCAGCAAGGCGAATTGAATGGGGAGCTAAGAGCTGAATTAAAAGGTGTCGTTATTCAGGTAAAAGACAAAGGACTCGGCATTAAAGAGGAAGATTTACAACATATATTTGATCCGTTTTTTACGACCAAAAAGAGTGGTACCGGCCTCGGACTCTCGGTAAGCTCCGGCATTATCCGTCGTCATGGCGGCGACATTACGGTGGACTCAACACCCGGTGAAGGCACGGTGTTCTCAGTTTATTTACTTAGGCAAGCTAACCTATCAGAAGACAGCGAATTAGAAGCGATACTCGACGGTTTAACGGCAACAGAGCGCACCCATCGGCGCAGCTTAGCCAGTACACCAACCAGCTAACTCACATCTCTATTGAACCTCTACTCGCCATCAGCATTCCAGATTAACCGCCCGCTGCGGTTTAGATTATAACCTTGCAAACGATGCGCCAGCAGTGTTCCTTCAGAGCCTTGCAAATACTCAAATAATTGCTGTAACAAGCGACGGAAATACACACCTCTGGGCACCACCAGATCAAAGTTTTCCTCGCATACCGGTATGAACCCTAAACCAAATTCTTTTGCCACACTGAGCGTTCCCGGGCCAATATCGGCCTCTCCCCTGGCAATCATAGACACCATCTCTCGCTCAGAGTAAGCCGTATGACTCACCGTTAAACGCTCAAAGGGATAGGAATATGACATCAGCCATTCCTTTAAGAAACGCTGTGACCCAGATCCCTGTTGCCGAACTACCCAGCGAGTACTCTGATGCATAGCTACGTCAGGATCTTCAAAGCGTGACTGATCCTGAGCGCGCACAATCAAGCCCTGACTACGACAAAACAGATGAACAAGAATCCAGTTTTTGGATTGGCTGTATTGCTGTATTAATGCGGGATGTCGTATTTCACTTTCTTCAGCCCGCCCCCAATGGATAACACACGCATCCGCATGTCCTTTTTCTAACAACTCCAGCCCCATCTTTGTTCCCGTCACGGAATAACTGAACAATGCTTGTGCGCGGAGCTGCTGAGTCAGACGAATAGCCGCCGCCTGCAAGAGAGGGTCATCACTGCCCGCCAATATAAGACGGTCAGTCAGCAAACCGCCATGACAACTATCCAACAACCAACGATCTACCAATACTCTTGGAAACAACCACTTACCTGTTAGTTTAGTGGCAGGAATTTTACCTTCAGCAGCCATAACATAGATTTTTTTCTCATTCAGGTGCAGATATTCTGTCAATTCACGCACTGTTAAAAATGCTGAGGGTAATTCACTCACGATAGTGCATCCGCAACGTCCATTTTGCGTGACGGCACAGCATCCAGTAGCAGTGAATCTTTACCGCTAAATAACAAAAAATGCTTACCTTTAGCACGCGCCAACATGGTAATTCCCAGCTCTTGCGCCAACGCCAATCCCATCTGCGTGACGCCTGATCGTGATAACAGCACGGGGATTCCCATCTGCGCGACTTTAATCACCATCTCAGACGTTAAGCGCCCCGTGGTGTAGAAAATTTTATTCTCATCACTGATACCATCCAGCCACATCCTGCCAGCCAGAGTATCCACCGCGTTGTGCCGGCCAACATCCTCGACAAAGGCAACCACCTCTTCTCCTTCGCAGATAGCACAACCATGCACAGCGCCCGCATTTTTATAGGTTTCATTGTGCGCATTCAGATTATTAAGCAGCGCATAAATAGTACTTTGCTTTATATTGACGCCAGGCAATGACACTTCAGCTAATTTATCCATCAAGCTGCCAAACATGGTGCCCTGTCCACAGCCGCTGGTGACAGTACGTTGCTGCAACTTCTCTTCCAGCCCCGGCGGCTCACCCTCTGTGACCACCACCGCAGATTCAACCTCCCAATCCACCTGAATGGCCCGCACTTCCTCCAACGCAAGAATAAACCCCTGATTGCGCAGATAACCCAGAACCAAGGCTTCAGGATCACTGCCCAGCGTCATCAGGGTGACAATTTCACGTTTATTAAGGTAGATCGTCAGAGGGCGCTCGCAGGCGACCTCTACCACACGAAGATCACCCTTTTCATCAAACGCTTGCACTGACTCCGTTAAATTAGTCGCCGCCTTACTTAACACTAACGCCGTATTTTTCGCTTCATGGGAACGGGTCATGGGAATACTCATTAATTTCTTGTCAATTACTATTGGCTTAGCAATTTCTATTCCTGTTTCTTACATAAGCCAGCAACAGTCTAAAATTCCAGAATATCCAGAGAAAATAAGACAATACAAGGCAACAGCGGATCTGCAGCATAGATACACTTATTTACAAGCTCAGATCATAGGTCAAAATGTCCCACTTGCTGTTACAACTGTCCCTTTTTTACCAACAATAGCCAGATCAAATACGACTCAGCTTCCAGTTTATATCTCACACGCCCCCCTGAAATCGCCTCAACTCCCTTTAAACCACCCCGGCTCCGCCCAAAACTTATCGTAAACAGCATACTGGCTCGCCCCTTGCTAAGACTTTATACACAGCAATAGATACACCTATATATACACCCATAACCGGAGTCGGATGATGTCAGCTAGCAAAAGCACCGATCGTTGGCCCATGCAAATCACCCTACAGCATGAAACATTACTGACGCGCGGCTGGGAAACCGAGCGCTGGAGCATTAAGGATTTAATGCCTGACGTAGCCGAACGCGCAGGTTATAGCAACATTGAACTAACGCTTCATAAAGATGAACGCAGCGCTTATCGCTTCAATTTAAACGCAGCATCCCCTCACCTTTTCGTGTTATGTAGCGAAGATGAAACAGACAACGCATTAACAGCCATACATATGACGGCCAGCCAGGACGAAGCCGCTTCGTTTATGGACGGTGAACATCAGGTATTGGAAATACCGATGCCGGCGGCGGTGCAATGCTGGATAGATAGCTACCTCGGAATTCACGGAGAGCTGATAGACGAAGGCAAGAAAAAGAAGAGAAAAGGTAAGGGGCGCAGCAGTGAACGATAAAACATTTATCTCGCGCTGGTCCCGTCTGAAATCTGAAAAGGCCGCTCAGGCACGCACCTCCGAAGACGCTCCTGACACAGCAACACAAACAAGCACGTTAGCAACGGGCGACATCATTGAAGCATACCCCGACGCGCCACTCGGTGAATTTTCCACACCCGATAGTGAAAACGACTCCGCGTTAACCGAATCATCTGAGCCTACCGAATCATCTGAGCTTACCGATTCATCTGAGCTTACCGAAACATCTGAGCTTCCCGAAACACCTGCGCTTACCGATGAAGATATGCCTGCGCTCGAGAGTTTAAGCGAACAATCCGACTTTAGTCAGTTTTTCTCTTCCGGTGTCAGCGATGAACTTCGCAACCTGGCCTTGCGCAAACTATTTAACCTACCGCAATTCAACATCCGCGATGGACTCAATGATTATGACGATGATTTTAGCAAAATCCCGGTACTCGCCAAAGAAGTAGCCGCCAAGGTGCTGGATTGGTTACATGAAAACCAAAACCCACTGACATCAGGACTAGAAAAAGAGCCCTCAGCCGAGCAAATACAAGAGCCCTCAGCCGAATTAGCACAAGAGCCCTCAGCAGGACTAATACAAGAGCCCTCAGCCGAATTAGCACAAGAGCCGGCAATAGCCGCATCCGACCTAACCGAAAAGCACATAAGTGATTTTCACGAAGACGTTAGGGAACCCTATGCCAATAGCAAACACTTCATTGAGGCAGAAGATGACTTGGGTGACGCCGATCTACACGGCTAATAGCCGAATTGATACATAAGCCAGGGGGCAGGCAGACAATATGTCCCGTTCTTAAGCAAATCGAAACAAAACGATCCGATCGATACCGACTTTAAGGCGTTATTCTCAGATTTTTCTGGTTCAGCTTTTGCTTTACTTATAACAGTGACAACAACCTGTCCGATTGAAAACAGGTTGTACCGTTGACAACATGAATAATAAGCAGCTGTCGATACCAAGACAGACTGTCCGTAATCGTTAAAGGTTACACATGTTGGCAGTGGCCAGGTGAGGTATGACATGAAGAACGAGCAATCCCTGAACAATCTGGCACGACAAGCAGCACAACAGCGTGTACTGCCCCCCCATAACCTGGCACCGGCTACCGTCGGTTTTAGCACCCAGGGGCACCTGCTGATTACCGGCTCAGAAGATATGATTCGCCTGGCTGCCGATCAGCTGCAAGACATGGCCAGTATCACCCTATTATGTACTGAGGCTATTCAGAATACCGACAACGCTCATATTGAGCAGGCACTGGCGGCGGCAGCGACCTTGCCTGCCTACCAAACAAAGATAGAAGCGGTAAAAGGTTTTTTGGGGCAGTTTCAAGTCAGTATTCGACACGAAGAGCAGTCAATCGAACTCGCCAAATTAGCGCAAAACCGAGCTACCTTTGATTTAATACTCAATCTGGGTAAAAACTCACTGTTTACCACTGAGCTGGCGCCTGCCGGTTATTTTCACATAGCCCCTGACGCCGACAATTTTAGTGATGTTATCCAGCAGCTCCCCGAGTACATCGGCGAATTTGAAAAGCCGCGATACTTTCAGGTTAATCAGGATATCTGTGCGCATTCCAACCGTGGCCAAACCGGTTGTACCCGTTGTCTTGATGTATGCCCGGCCAATGCCATCAGCTCGATTAAGGATCTGATTAGTATCGATCCTTACCTGTGTCATGGCGCGGGAGGCTGCTCCACCGCCTGCCCAACCGGCGCTATCACCTACACCTTACCTAAGCCGACTCGTCTTCTGGATTACCTACACAAACTGCTGCACGCCTACAAGGAAGCCGGCGGCACACAACCTGCTCTGCTACTGCATGATCATGAACAAGGCCAGCAGATTGTTACTGAACTGCTCGCTCAATTGCCGGGTAATATTATACCGATTCAGCTCGAAGAACTGGCGGCGGCGGGTCAGGAGATTTGGCTGTCTGCCCTGGCAGCAGGCGTTAGCCATATACTGTTATTGGATACACCGACGTTACCTGAATCCATGCGTGCATTGCTCACACGTGAAGTCAGGCTCACACAAATAATGCTCAGCGGTTTAGGCTATAGCGAATCCCGGTTACAGATAATTGACCGCGAACAGTTAAACGGTAACAGCCTTGAGCTAATAAACAGCCTCTTGGCCGATCAATTAAACAGCCATGAGCGAATAAACAGCCCTGAGCTCTTAAACAGCCCTGAGCCAGCTAACAACTCCCTGGCTATTGACATAACCACCCCTACAACGACGCCTGCAGCCATGCCGGAACAGCACGACAACAAACGTGATGTACTGTTTGCGGCCCTGGATCAGCTTATTGCACAGGCACCTGCGCATGAATCTACACCTGAAACGCCGCCATTACCCGCACACCTCACCCTGCCGGCGGGCTCTCCTTTTGGTCAAGTAAGCATTGATCCGTCAAGCTGCACCTTATGCTTGTCCTGTGTCGCCGTTTGCCCGACGCAAGCGCTGACCAGTGGAGGAGAAAAGCCGGCACTTAATTTTACTGAGCAGAACTGCGTGCAATGCAATCTGTGCGAACGCGCCTGTCCTGAAAATGCCATCACGCTCGAGCCACGCCTGCTGCTATCGGACACTCGCAAACAGGCTGTCGAAATCCATGCCGATGAAGCGTTCGAGTGCATCACCTGCAGCATGCCTTTTGCGCCGCGCCGCACGATTGACAAAATGCTCGACAAGCTTAGCGAACACCGCATGTTTCAAGGCGCAGCGATTAATCGTTTAAAAATGTGTGCAGACTGTCGGGTTAAAGATATTTATACCGACCTGAATCAGCATCCAGAAAAACAACTTGAACTGTAAGCACGCGGAGTCATCGACCATGAATATGATTAATACTACGCCTGCGCTGCAGGAAACCGACCAGTTAAGAGCAGATATCTACGCCCTGCTAGCGACATTACTCCGCAACGCACCTGAAACTGAACTCTTGGCGTGGCTAGCCAGCCTTGAACCCGACCAAGACGAAGACACGCCCATGGCGAGAGCCTGGAGCACGCTGGCACTGACCGCCAGACATAGCAAGCCACAGCAACTCGATAATGAATATCACCATCTTTTTATTGGTGTCGGCCGTGGCGAATTGATGCCTTTCGCCTGTTGGTATCTGACAGGCTCCCTGATGGAAAAACCACTGGTGCTGTTACGGGAAGACTTAAAGCGACTCGGTTTTGAGCGTCAACCCAGCGTTAAAGAACCCGAAGACCACATTGCCGCACTCTGTGAGGTTATGAGCCTGCTGATCACCAATGGTCACGGCTATGCCACACAGCATCAGTTTTGGCAGCAGCATTTAGCGAGCTGGGCTAATCGATTTTTTAGCGATGTACAGACCGCAGATAATGCCGTTTTTTACACGGCGGCGGGCCTGCTAGGCAACGCTTTTATGCAACAAGAGGATAACTGGTTTATACAACTATCACCGGCGGTACGCGAAAACGGACAGCAACAATAACAGCAACAATAATAAAAACAGCATGCTTGACAGTTAAGCCACTGACATAGCGATTTTAAAGAGCGGAGATATATTATGAGCCAGCAAGAAAAACCCAATACAGAACGCCGCGGATTTCTGAAAACACTAGGCCTGGCAGGCACCGCGCTCGGAGCGGCGGCCGTTGTGGGCACAGTAGAAGCACAAGCAAGCACGCCAGAAACTGACGAAAAAAAGCAAAGTGCGGGTTATCAGGAAACTGAACATGTACGTAGCTTTTACAACACATTGCGTAACTGATAGCCGTACAGCTGAGGATCTGAAAAATGAGACTAACCAAAAAATCTGACTCGTGCGCCGCTACATCTAAGACGTCGGGGCTGGGCCTTAGCCGCCGCCGCTTCCTGCAAAACTCGGGTATTGCTGCGGGGGGTGTCGCCACTGTCGGCATGATGGCACCCGGCATGATGCAACAAGCAAAAGCAGCCGCAGTGCCAACAACGGGTGCACCCATTGAAGTAAAGCGTACTATCTGTACGCACTGCTCGGTTGGCTGTGGTGTCTACGCTGAAGTTCAGAATGGCGTTTGGACAGGCCAGGAGCCTGCTTTTGATCACCCTTTCAATTTAGGTGCCCACTGCGCTAAAGGGGCAGCCGTGCGTGAACACGGTCATGGTGATCGTCGTCTGAAATACCCAATGAAATTGGTGGATGGCGAATGGAAAAAGGTCACCTGGGCACAAGCCATCGATGAAGTCGGTGACAGGATGCTGAAAGTACGCGAAGAATCCGGCCCGGATTCTGTTTACTGGCTCGGCTCCGCTAAATTCAGTAATGAGCAGGCCTATCTGTTCCGTAAGTACGCGGCGCTTTGGGGTACCAATAACGTCGACCATCAGGCCCGGATTTGCCACTCTACTACGGTAGCCGGTGTAGCCAATACCTGGGGTTATGGAGCGATGACAAACTCGTTCAATGATATCCATTTCTCCAAATCTATTCTCCTGATCGGTTCCAATCCGGCAGAAGCGCACCCGGTGGCCATGCAGCACATACTGCGCGCCAAAGAACGCAACAAAGCACATATCATCTGTGTTGATCCACGCTTCACTCGTACGGCGGCTCACGCCAATGAATATATCCGCATTCGCCCGGGCTCTGATGTGGCGTTCGTCTGGGGTCTGTTGTGGCATATTTTCGAAAACGGCTGGGAAGATAAACAGTTCATCCAGCAACGTGTTTACGGCATGGATGAAGTACGCGAAGAAGTCAGCAAATGGACACCTGAGGAAGTCGAGCGTGTCACCAGTGTAACCGGCGAGCAGATGCACCGCGCCGCCAGAGAGCTGGCTGAAAACCGCCCTGGCACCATTATTTGGTGCATGGGTGGCACCCAGCACACCACAGGTAACAACAATACCCGTGCCTACTGCATCCTGATGCTGGCGCTGGGTAACATGGGCGTTTCGGGCGGCGGTACTAACATCTTCCGTGGCCATGATAACGTACAAGGCGCGACGGATCTGGGTGTACTATCGCATACATTACCCGGCTATTACGGACTTTCTGATGGCGCCTGGAAGCATTGGGCCAAGGTCTGGGATGTAGATATGGAATGGATCAAAAACCGTTTCGATCAGAACGTCTATCGCAAACTTAAGCCAATGAACGACAAAGGCATTCCGGTTTCTCGCTGGATTGACGGCGTACTTGAAGATAAAGACCGCATCGACCAAAACGACAATCTACGTGTTATGGTCTGCTGGGGCCACGCGGTTAACTCCCAGACACGCGGCGTTGAGATGAAAAAAGCGATCGAGAATCTCGATACGCTGGTCATTATTGACCCCTACCCAACCCATGCGGCCGTTATGTCCGACCGCAAAGACGGTATTTATCTACTACCGGCCTGCACCCAGTTTGAGACGTACGGTTCTGTGACGGCATCAAACCGCTCGATACAATGGCGAGACCAGGTCATTGAGCCGCTTTTTGACTCCAAACCTGATCACGAAATCATGAATCTGCTTGCAACAAAACTCGGTTTTTCCGAACAGCTATTCAAAAATATCGAAGTTAAAAACGACCAGCCCGTCATCGAAGACATTACTCGCGAATTCAACAAAGGGATGTGGACGATTGGTTACACCGGCCAAAGCCCTGAACGTTTGAAGCTGCATCAGAAAAACTGGCACACCTTCAACTACGATACGTTACAAGGTGAAGGTGGCCCGATATCAGGCGAATACTACGGTATGCCGTGGCCCTGCTGGGGAACCGCAGAACAAGGCCATCCGGGCACACCGATTCTGTACGATACCAGCAAGACCGTTGCCGAAGGTGGCTTAACCTTCCGCGCCCGCTTTGGTGTTGAACGTGAAGGCGAAAACCTGCTGGCTGAGAACTCCTTCTCTAAAGATTCAGATATCAAAGATGGCTACCCTGAATTCAGCGATAAGTTACTCAAAAAACTCGGCTGGTGGGATGACCTGAGCGCCGCTGAAAAAGTACAGGCTGAAGGCAAAAACTGGAAAACCGATCTCTCCGGCGGTATCCAGCGTGTAGCGATCAAACATGGCTGCTCTCCTTTCGGTAACGCCAAAGCGCGTGCCGTAGTCTGGACCTTCCCGGATAAAGTACCCCTGCATCGTGAGCCGTTATACAGTTCACGCCGCGATCTGGTCAGCAAGTATCCTACCTGGGATGACGCCGAATCCATCTACCGCTTACCGACCCTCTACAAATCAATTCAGGATAAAGACCTGTCTGAAAAATACCCTATCACCATGACGTCTGGCCGTCTGGTCGAGTACGAAGGCGGCGGTGAAGAGACCCGTTCCAACCCTTGGCTGGCAGAGCTTCAACAGGAGATGTTTGTTGAAGTAAACCCGGTGGATGCCAACAATATCGGCTTCAGGGATGGCGACGATGTCTGGGTCGAAGGGGCTGAAGGCGGTAAGGTTCTGGTGAAAGCGCTGGTAACTCGCCGTGTTGCTGAAGGCGTTGTGTTTATGCCCTTCCATTTCGGCGGACGTTTCCAGGGTAAAAACCTCACCGACAAATACCCTAAAGGGGCAGCACCTTATGTCACGGGTGAAGCCGCCAATACCGCCTTCACATACGGTTATGATCCCGTCACTCAGATGCAGGAAACGAAAGTTACCTTGTGTCGTATTAACAAAGCAACCGCCTAAGGAGTAACAGATTATGGCTAATATGAAATTCCTCTGTGACTCCAAGCGTTGCATCGAATGCAACGGCTGTGTCACCGCATGTAAAAACGAAAACGACGTTGAATGGGGCATCCAACGCCGCCGCGTTATTACCATCAATGACGGCGAACCCGGAGAAACCTCAATCTCTGTCGCCTGTATGCATTGCTCAGATGCGCCTTGTATGGCGGTGTGCCCTACGGACGTTTTCTATCGGACCGAAGATGGCATAGTGCTACACAATAAAGACGGTTGCATCGGTTGTGGCTACTGCTTGTTCGCCTGCCCATTTGGCGCGCCGCAGTTCCCGAGTAGTGCCGCCTTTGGTGAACGAGGGAAAATGGATAAGTGCACCTTCTGCGCAGGCGGCCCTGAAGAGGATCACAGCCCGGAAGAGAAAGCCAAATACGGTTCCAACCGTATCGCTGAAGGCAAACTGCCCCTGTGTGCCGAGATGTGCTCTACCAAAGCACTGCTGGCCGGTGATGCCGCGGAGGTATCTGACATCTTCCGTGAGCGCGTCATCTATCGTGGTCACAATGATGGTGCCTGGGCACAAACCCAGAACGCATCTCAATACGAAGCAGACCTGGCTTACGATGCAACCCAACCTAAAGCCTGATAAGCCTTAACCCTTAACGCGCCGGAATATTCCGGCGCCTTAGCATGAGGGGGATCTATGATTCCACACAAATGGTTCAGTCTTAAACTGCCATTTCACATCATACTGCTGCCCTTGTTGGCGCTGACATTAGCACTCTCACTGTCGTTTGCAGGGCTTACACACGCCGCCAGTGCTTCAGAAGGCGACGCGTCTGACACACGCTCTTCTGCAGCCCGTTCTTCGACAGCAAAAGTGGCAGGTTTTGCCGGCCCCGAGTACTGGAGAGCCGTCCAACAAGGTGAAACCGGTCGTACCCAGTCACAGGCAAGAGAAGCGAATCAACTGATCAACGTACAAGGTGAAGAGTGGCGACAATGGCGTAACCAGTGGGTCACACCAATAGGCGCCTATGCACTGGGGGGTACACTTGCCGTACTGCTTACTTTCTACCTCTTAGTAGGCCAAAGTAAACTCGCCTCCCCGCGCACGGGTAACACCATTGAACGCTGGAAACGTTTTGATCGTGCCCTACACTGGACTGTCGCAACGCTGTTTATCATCTTAACGATATCGGGCTTAACCCTGCTGTACGGGAAGTTCTTCCTCCGTGCCGCTCTGGGAGATTCGCTCTGGGGTAACTATGCCACCGCCTGTAAATTAGCGCATAACTACCTTGGCCCACTCTTTGTACTCGGCTTATTAGTTATGATCATCAAATGGATGAAACATAACTTCTTTAACAGCACAGACATTAAATGGTTTATGCAAGGCGGCGGCATGGTGGGTAAAGCCCATCCGAGTGCGGGCTACATGAATGGCGGTGAAAAAGCCTGGTTTTGGCTCCTGACAATAGCCGGGCTTGTGGTTTGCGTCAGCGGTCTGGTAATGGATTTTCCAAACTTTGACCAATATCGCGAGACCATGCAACTGGCTAATCTGATTCATGGCTCCGTATCGCTATTGCTGATAGCCGCTTCGTTTGGGCATATCTATATCGGCACCGCCGGTACAGAAGGTGCGCTCGAAGGTATGAAAACAGGCCATGTCGATGAAGCATGGGCTAAACAGCATCATGATCTTTGGTATAAAGAGATGAAAGGCGAAGTGCGAACAGAAGGAACCGACAGGCACTAGTACGAGGCTTTTTAACAAGCGGCTCTTTAACAAGAGCCTTTCGAACAAGGGACTAATAACTTCAAACTTTATAGCAAAAATAAGGCCTGTATAGACTATTAATAAGCATATACAGGCCTGGTTTCGTTTGAACCCCAAGTAACCCGGCTCTGTGGTCACAATGGGTAGCTTACAGGATTACACCAAATCGAAACGGTCTGCGTTCATGACCTTTGTCCAGGCGGCCACGAAGTCTTCCACGAACTTCTGCTGGTTGTCGTCCTGAGCATAGACCTCAGCGTAGGCACGCAGCACCGAGTTGGAGCCAAACACCAGATCGACTCGGGAAGCAGTCCACTTCACGGCATCCGTTTTACGATCGCGGATTTCGTACAGGTTGCGTCCGGCCGGCTTCCAGGTGTAAGCCATATCGGTCAGGTTGACGAAGAAGTCGTTAGTCAGCACTCCGACACGATCGCTGAACACGCCATGCTGGCTGTCACCGTGGTTGGTACCCAACACACGCATCCCCCCCACCAAAACAGTCATCTCGCAAGCGGTCAATCGCATCAATTGAGCACGGTCGAGCAGCAACTCTTCGGCGCTGACGACGTAGTCTGTCTTCAGCCAATTACGGAAACCATCCGCCAGCGGCTCAAGTACGTCGAAAGACTCAGCATCCGTCATGTCGGGCGTGGCGTCGCCACGGCCAGGGGCAAACCAAACCGTCACATCAACACCTGCGGCCTTAGCCGCTTGTTCAACACCTACGTTACCCGCCAGCACAATCACATCTGCTACGCTGACGCCAGTCTCGGCGGCAATCTTCTCCAGCACCACCAGTACCTTGGCCAACCGGGGCGGTTCATTGCCTTCCCAGTCCTTTTGCGGAGCCAAACGAATGCGTGCACCGTTGGCACCGCCGCGCTTGTCTGAACCACGGAAAGTGCGGGCACTGTCCCACGCCGTGGATACCATATCACTGATGCTGAGGCCACTGTCGGTAATCTTCGCTTTGACGGCGGCTACGTCATAGTCCTTACGACCGGCAGGTACCGGATCTTGCCAGATAAGGTCTTCTTTGGGTGCATCCGGGCCAATGTAGCGGGACTTCGGCCCCATGTCGCGATGGGTCAGCTTGAACCAGGCGCGGGCGAAGGTCTCAGAGAAGTAAGCCGGATCATTATAAAAGCGTTCCGATATTTCCCGATAGGCCGGGTCCATCTTCATGGCCATATCGGCATCGGTCATAATCGGATTATGACGGATGGAAGGATCTTCTACATCAACCGGCTTGTCTTCTTCTTTAATGTTAATGGGCTGCCACTGCCACGCTCCGGCCGGGCTTTTTTGCAGTTCCCAGTCGTAGTTCAACAGCATGTCGAAGTAGCCGTTGTCCCATTTAGTGGGATGAGTAGTCCAGGCACCTTCAATACCACTAGTTACTGTGTCACGGCCGATGCCACGACTGGTCTGATTGTTCCAGCCCAACCCTTGCTCTTCAAGGTCGGCGCCTTCCGGTGCGTCACCAAGATTGTCAGCACTGCCGTTACCGTGGCACTTACCGACGGTGTGCCCACCCGCGGTCAAGGCCACGGTTTCTTCATCATCCATCGCCATGCGGGCAAAAGTGATGCGTATGTCATGGGCGGTTTTGAGCGGGTCAGGCTTTCCGTCCACCCCTTCCGGGTTCACATAGATCAGCCCCATCATCACAGACGCGAGCGGGTTTTCCAGGTCGCGCTCACCAGAGTAGCGACTGTTAGCGCTGCCGCTGGGCGCTAGCCATTCCTTTTCTGCGCCCCAATAGGTGTCTTTTTCCGGGTGCCAGATATCCTCCCGGCCGAAGGCAAAGCCGAACGTCTTCAGGCCCATGCTCTCGTAGGCCATGCTGCCCGCGAGGAGAATAAGATCGGCCCAGCTGAGTTTATTGCCGTACTTCTTTTTAATCGGCCACAGCAGGCGGCGGGCCTTGTCGAGATTGGCGTTGTCAGGCCAGGAATTCAACGGCGCAAAGCGCTGATTGCCTGTGCCGCCACCGCCACGACCATCGGCAATGCGGTATGTGCCCGCAGAGTGCCAGGCCATGCGGATCATCAGGCCGCCGTAGTGTCCCCAGTCCGCAGGCCACCAGTCCTGACTGTCGGCCATCAGGGCTTTGAGGTCTTTCTTCAGTGCATCGACATCGAGCTGCTTAACCTCTTCGCGGTAGTTGAAACCAACCCCCAGCGGATTTGTCTTACTATCGTGCTGGTGCAAGATGTCAAGATTCAGGGCATTGGGCCACCACTCCATGTTCGATAGGCTGGCCGAGGTAACCCCACCGTGCATCACCGGACATTTTCCCGCTGTGCTCAGATCTTTTGTATTCATATTTTTCTCCGTTCTCAGCTACGTTGATTGAGTTTTGTGAATATGACGACCGGATCGTGAAAATAACGTCGTATGGAATGGCCTGAACGTGCAGATAATTCAATGGCCATCAATTCGCGGTGGGCCGTAACGACTATTCAGTTAAGCCGCCTGAATTTTTACTTCAGGTTGTTCATTATCATACTTACCGGCATCAAACGTTCCAGTATCAATAAGTGGTGATCTGATTAAATGATCAAATGCGCTTAATGCGGCAGTTGAGCCTGCTCCCATCGCGATAATAATCTGCTTATAGGGAACAGTGGTTACATCCCCTGCAGCAAAAACACCGGGTATCGATGTTTGACCTCGATTGTCGATAACAATTTCACCGTGCTTGCTCAGTTCAATATCACCTTGCAACCATTCAGTATTAGGTATCAGACCAATCTGCACAAAAATACCCGCTAACTCAACATAATGCGGCTCATTAGTGGCGCGATCTGTATAGTTCAAGCCCGTTACACGCTGCCCGTCACCGCTGACATCTGTCGTCAGCGCCTGTTTGATAATGGTGATGTTACTCATTGAATTCGCCTTGCGTTGTAATATCGCATCGGCGCGTAATGTATCGCTAAATTCAAGTACGGTTACGTGCTCAACAATACCTGCCAAATCGATAGCAGCTTCGATACCTGAATTACCGCCACCAATAACAGCAACGCGTTTGCCTTTAAACAATGGCCCATCACAATGCGGGCAGTAGGCAACGCCTTTACCGCGATACTCCTGCTCACCCGGCACATTCATTTCGCGCCATCTGGCACCTGTTGAGAGGATCACCGATCGACTTTTTAACGTTGCACCGTTTTCCAACTCAACACTGATCAAGTCACCTGCTGTTAGTTTTTTGGCTTTCTGGCTGTTCATCACGTCAACATCATAACTCAGCACATGCTGCTCAAGATTTGCTGCCAATCCAGGGCCATCGGTTTCATTAACGGAGATAAAGTTCTCGATCGACATCGTATCTAATACTTGCCCGCCAAACCTATCAGCAATAACCCCGGTTCGGATTCCTTTACGTGCAGCGTAAATCGCTGCGGCTGCACCTGCAGGGCCACCGCCGACTATCAGCACATCATAAGGTTCTTTTTCAGATAACGCGGCGGCGTGCTTTTGGCCGCCACTCGTATCGACCTTGTTTAGAATTTCAGCTAATGTCATTCGGCCTTGTCCGAACAATTCACCATTAAGATAAATAGAAGGCACAGCCAGTATGTTTCGCTCATTCACTTCATTCTGAAACAGTGCGCCATCAATCATGGTATGCGTAACATTCGGGTTCAACACTGCGATCAGGTTCAACGCCTGCACAACATCCGGGCAGTTCTGACATGCCAGGGAAATGTAAGTTTCGAAATGAAACTCCCCTTGCAACTGTTCAGCCTGCTGCTGTAATGCGGCTTCCGCTTTAGAGGGATGACCGCCAGCTTGCAGTAAAGCGAGGACTAAAGACGTGAATTCGTGCCCCATGGGTATACCGGCAAACCCGACACGGGCATCTTTTCCTGCCGCTCCAATTGCCATTAATGGTGCACGATGTGTACTGTTCGCCTCTATTTGTTGTGTTTGTAACGTAATTTTTTCTGAAAGCGCCGCAATTTCCGTGGCTAACGCTTGTAGTTCTGCAGACTTAGGCGAGTTGTTAACGGACACAGAGATCTCAACCGGATTAACGATTTTTTGTAGGTATGTGTCTAATTGGTTCTTAATACTTGCATCTAACATAACCTTCTCCTATTGACTGTGGTCCGGAAAATTTCGGGAAGCCTATAATGAAAACCGGATGAAACTCTAATAAAAATGATACTAAACACGGCCAATACATCGATAACAACCGGCTCAATCCGGCAAGAAAGAGCCAGCTCTAATCGATTGATAAATATGTACTTTATCTTTTATTGACCACTATTAAATTTTACCGACCAGATCCAATGAAGGCGCTAGTGTTGCTTCACCCTCTTTCCATTTTGCTGGGCACACTTCACCCGGATGTGTAGCTACATACTGAGCCGCTTTAATTTTGCGCAGCAATTCGCTTGCATCACGCCCGATGCCACCAGCATTAATTTCGATAATCTGGATTTTTCCTTCTGGATCGATAACGAAGGTTCCACGTTCAGCCAGACCGACTTCTTCAATCATCACACCGAAGTTACGTGTAATAGCACCGGTTGGGTCGCCGATCATTGGGTAGTTGATCTTACCGATCGTTTCTGAAGAGTCGTGCCATGCTTTGTGCGTGAAATGCGTGTCAGTTGACACTGAATAAACTTCTACACCAATAGCCTGCATTTGGTCGTAATGATCAGCAAGGTCGCCAAGTTCTGTTGGGCAGACAAAAGTGAAATCCGCAGGGTAGAAAAACACAACTGACCACTTCGCTTTCATGTCTGCGTCAGTTACATCAATGAACGCACCGTTATGAAATGCAGAGGCTTTAAAAGGTTTTACTTCGGTATTAATGAGTGACTGTGACATCGTATTTCTCCTGGAAAGTTCATGTTGTTTCGATAAGGAGATAATAGAAAATAGCGGGAATTTATTGAAATTGAACATTGCTAACCGGGCGATAAATATTTCCTATCGCCACTTTTAGCTAACTGATAAATAACATTTCGATCGGCGTTTCGCGGGCTGGTTTTTTCGATGCGCGGGTTCTGTTACCAGAGAAAGGAGTTCGGTCACCTTAAGCTAAGGAGTCACGAACTAAGGCAAATCAACTAGGAAACTAAGGTAAAAAGGGCTTTAACCTTTAACCGCCGACAAAGACAGATGAAGTAAACAGTCTTGCTGATGGTTTTATTATTGGCCGCTGACGCGGCCGATAAGAGTTACTTTGGCCTATTTACTTGAGAAGGCTCATATGTGTGATGCATTTTCGTGAATTTCTCTCAAATATACAGGGTAATCATTCGCAGGTGGGATTGCAGGGACCTGATACATTAAATCGCCCACAAAACCTCTGTGGTAGGTTGAGTGATTTACAACATGAATAATCATGTCTGCACGTGACATAACTCCCTCACCACCGCCTACGAATTGAAACTTAATTATTTCAGATAATCTTTCATCTGATAATTTTTCGGCATAATCGACATACCACTTATCCATAACCCTTTGCAGCTTCCAAAGTTCTTCAAGTGGTGGATGGCTCTCAGTGTTACGTGCAGTATAGCTATGAGAATTTCCAAGAATATGTGCTTTAAAAATATCGTCAATGACGTAAACATGATTAAGGGTATGGACCATATTAGCGAAGCGCGTTTGTCGTTTCTTTGTGGCTTCCCCCTCCGGAAGATCATGAACTGCTGAAAAAGTTAATTCATTTGCCCATGCTTTGTATTTCGTGAGAATCTTAATCGTTTGAGATAGCTTCATAACACTCCCTAGCTTTATTCATGGTAGTCATACCAACGCCCATTTAAGGGGCTGATAATTGTTTGCAAAAATGTGAGCGAAGCGGAACCGAGTAAACTGTTAGCAGTCCCGCTTTAAATTCTTGTTATGTTTACTTTGGAAATCCTGAAACTTTAGCTACTTGCACACCATTTTTATGCCATTCAGCTTGTTCAGAACAAAATATTTGAGCGTCGAGCTTTATAGACGGCTCTCCATTTAAACTACCCGCTGGCACAATTAAAGATTTACCACTTTGCGACAAAAACGGTAAACCAGAACCACAGTTTTCACAAAAGGCTTTAGAAAAGGAACGTTTTGGATGATCATAGCGTTTTATTTTATCAGCCCCATTAACCCAATTTATATTGTCAGGTGAAGTAAATAGGTTAGATGCGTGAGCAGTACCTGTTAATTTTCTGCATTGCTCACAATGACAAAAGAAAAAATTGCTGAAATTATCTTCAAGTATAAATTCAACGTCCCCACAGCAACAGCTACCTGAAATTATATTAGCCATAGTTAACTCCAAGTTGAGTAAATGATTGTAAACATAACGCCGCGCTCTGCGGCAATTTTGGAGCGCAGCGGAAAATTGTCCGGCAGCAGCGCCTTGATACTTATTGAGCCTTCTCCCCCAGCCACCGCAGTCGCGGTAAGCTGGAAGGCAATCCAACCAAAAAAGGAGAAGACCCATGAATTTCTACAATACCACTCATCTCCATTATTGTGGAATCGATTTACATGCCCGATCCCTTTACGTATGCATCATCGATCATGAAGGCAAAACGCTGTTGCATAAAGAGATATCCGCCAACCCAGAACCACTTTACCAACTGATTGAACCCTATCTTGATGATCTCGTCATGGGTGTCGAATGCATGCACTGCTGGTACTGGGTGGCCGACTTTTGTGAAGATCACGGTATTCACTTTATTCTGGGCCATGCGTTATATATGAAAGCCATACATGGCGGTAAAACTAAGAATGATCGGATCGATTCTTACAAAATTGTTAAATTGATGCGCGGTGGCAATTTTCCGTTCGCTTATGTCTACCCACGAGAGATGCGGGTCACACGCGATTTACTACGGCGACGGACACGTATTGTCCGCCACGGTGCTGATCTTAAAGCGCATATCGTGAATACGACGAGCCAATATAATCTGCCACCGAATAAAGTTAATCTGAAAAATATCTGTGCGCGCGATCAACTCAAATCGACGTTTGAGAATCCCGAGGCGCAACTCAATATCGATTTAGATCTCAATATTCTGGAGTGCTACCACCGCGAGCTAAGCAAACTCGAATGGCACCTGGAACAAAAGGCTAAACACCATAACCCCGTCTGCTTCACCTTACTCAGAAGCATACCCGGTGTCGGCCGTATTTTGGCACTCACGATCTTGTATGAAATTGGCGATATCCAACGTTTTGAATCAGTACAAAATTTTGCCTCATACTCACGACTGGTCAAATGTAAGGCCGAGTCCGCCGATAAAACGTACGGTACTCAGGGTAATAAGATTGGTAATGCCCATTTAAAGTGGGCGTTTTCTGAAGCCGCCGTCCTCTTTTTACGCGGCAATCCAAATGCTCAAAAATACTTACAACGACTCCAAAAACGGATGAATAAAGCCAAAGCATTATCGGCACTGGCCCATAAATTAGGGCGTGCTGTGTATTTTATGCTGAAGCAGGAGAAGGTCTTCGATGAGAATAAGTTTTTAGCGGGTTAGTCACGCAACGAGGTGAGCTGAACGTCTAACTGGATCGCACTCGGGAGAGTGATGAGTACTTACGTGTGTTAACTGATGCTCGACATCTGAAAAGGTACTCTACTCCTATTCATGAAGCCCGTGCTCTTGATTAGACACCTCGTTGGCGTGCATTAGCATCATCAGCAAGTGCGCTTACACCTGAGCTGAACCTGAAACTAACTGGAGCGTGCAGCCCGTCTTTTGAATAGGACAGCCACAGGTTAACCGATGAATATCTCGGCTTTGGCTTCCTGCGTCGCTCTATCTCCTGCATCCTTGCAGTCGTAGTGCCCCTGATATTACTGAAGGACCGGTAATCAGGCAGCGGATAACTCCGCAGTAAGAGAGCCTCTATGCGCCCGAAGAAGTGCCCGTGGTATGTTTGCTGTAAGTGTACTTAACAGCCGACAAAGACAGATGAAGTAAAGAGCCTTGCTGATAGTTTTATTATCGGCCGCTGACGCGGCCGATAAGAGTTACTTTGGCCTATTTACTTGAGAAGGCTCATATGTGTTATGTGTGGCCTTGCTATGTTGCATTTAGAAATGCCCCACCGTTTACTCCTGCCATAGTAAAGCTAAATAAAAACACAAGAATACTTAACATTGATAACCCTGCTTTAAGCCAAAACTTTTTAGCCAAGCAATATAAGAATACAGCCGCACCAAAGAGAGAACTAATAAGGCCTAAAATAACAACCGAAATTTCCCGAATTAGCATTGCCTGAACAGTGACGTCCTTTGCACTAAATAAGTATAAATCATAATGCACCACTCCTAGCAGGACTAAGCCAAGTAACGCTGGAACGATGATTAATGAACTCAACTTATTCATACGGCTACACAAAACGTCGGCTGAACAAATTTATTATGCATTAATGCCCAATATTCCAAATACTTCATTCTTTCTTAAAGTCCAAACTCTTAACTCACACCCCAAATATTTAGGAGAACTATACCTTATCCCTGATGAAAAAAGTCCATCTGCAACCTCAACAATGAGGCTTTCTCTTGGAATAATGTATGTTCCTCCAATACAGCTTAAGACAATAAATTCTTTATATACAGCGTGTCTAACCAACGGCCAAGTATAATTTAGAAGATTTATTCTGCCGCCGCAGATCTCCTCAATTTCGGGATGCAATCCTGTTTCTTCTGGCGTTCTCATTCTTTGTGCTCGGATAGCAACAAATGCAACCAATGTAAATATTGCAAAAAACACTGAAACTATATAAATAATAGATAACTCCATATCTACTCACTGATGCATAACGTCGCCAACAGTGGCGACTAAATGTGGCGGCCTATTTTTGGCCGGCGCGTTTAGGCGTCCGG
>NZ_LJSI01000049.1 GCF_001305295.1 Neptunomonas antarctica | reverse complement strand
TATTGATTTTTAATAATTAAATTATATAAATTTGTTTTTTTGTGCAGTTGCGAAATCTATAAATAGTGCAATAAAGTACAGGTATAAGGATTGTTTTTCATTTGTTTTAAATATGCTATAAGAGTTTAATTGATTTCCCCTCGCTCCACGGCCTTCATTCTATGAGGCAGGGAGGGTATATAAAAAATATAAAAAATATTGCTGTCCTTAAGGGTCAGCTATGGAGAATAAATCGATGAAAAACAAACTGATTCCAGTCTTGCTTGCTTCTTCTCTGTGTGTTGTTACGTTAACCGCATCGGCGGCGACTACCGTCACTATTGGTACCGTTAATAACGGTGATATGGTGCGTATGCAGAGTTTATCCAGTGCTTTTGAAAAAGCATATCCAGAGATTAAGCTGGAATGGGTCGTGCTTGAAGAAAACGTCCTGCGTCAGCGTCTGACAACAGATATCGCCACTAAAGGTGGTCAGTTCGATGTTATGACCATTGGCATGTACGAAGCACCGATCTGGGGTGAAAAAGGCTGGCTCACGGCGATGGATAATTTACCGGCAGAATATGACGAGGCAGATATTTTTCCTGCAGTGAGCGGGGGGTTGTCATCAGAAGGTACTTTATACGCGCTACCGTTCTATGCTGAAAGTTCAATGACTTATTACCGTAAGGATTTGTTTGAAAAAGCAGGCCTGGCGATGCCTGATCAGCCTACCTGGGATCAGATGAAGTCTTTCGCAAAAGCACTGCACAAGCCGGAACAGGGACAATATGGTATCTGCCTTCGCGGTAAAGCAGGGTGGGGTGAAAACATGGCGTTGATGACGACAATGGCTAATTCATTCGGTGCTCGTTGGTTTGATGAAAACTGGAAACCTGAATTTGACGGTGAAGAATGGAAAAATGCAGTTAGTTTTTATGTTGACCTGTTAGGTAACTATGGTCCTCCGGGCGCTTCTTCTAACGGCTTTAACGAAAACCTGGCGCTGTTTAACAGTGGCAAGTGTGGTATGTGGGTAGATGCTACCGTTGCCGGTGCTTTTGTTACTGATGATTCGCAGAGTAATGTTTCAGATCAGGTAGGTTTCTCTCTGGCACCACAGCAGGTGACAACTAAAGGCGCGGGTTGGTTGTGGTCCTGGGCGCTGGCGGTACCTGTATCGTCGGATGCTAAAGAGGCAGCAAAAACATTCGCTATGTGGGCAACGTCTAAGGAATATAGCCAGTTGGTTGCTGAGACCAGCGGTATTGAAAATGTCCCGCCGGGTACGCGTGCATCTACTTACAACAATGCAGATTATATGGCAGCAGCACCGTTTGCCGCCAGAACACTTGAGTCTATGAACCGTGCAGATGCTAATGATTCTACACTGAAGCCATCGCCTTATGTGGGTGTACAGTTTGCTGCGATTCCTGAATTTCAGTCGATTGCTACTCAGGTAGGTAAAATGGTGTCCGGTGCATTAGCGGGATCTATGACAGTAGACGAAGCGCTAGAAAGTTCACAACGTATTTCTACACGTGAAATGAAGCGTGCTCGTTACTACGACAAGAAGTAATAGGCGCTTCAATCTGTCAGCCAGACACAACTGTGTCTGGCTGACAGAGCCGTATCATTCGGTTACCACAATGTAATTTAAATGATTAATCAGGATGTCAGCCGCCGTGTGTCTGCGGGGGTTGATGACTGTTTTGATCTACCCATTCCGTGAGAACTCATTATGAAAACTACCCCTTTGCATTCGGGCGCTAAAAGCGTGTCTGATGACAGCGCGGAGAGTGTCAGCGGTATCGCCAAAACCAACGCCCGCATCAGTCGCTACATGGTCTCGCCCTCTGTATTGCTGTTGCTGGTATGGATGGTTGTGCCGTTATCAATGACGATCTACTTCTCGCTGATCCGCTACAACTTGCTTTATCCAGACGATAATGGCTTTGTTGGATTAGAAAACTATGAATACTTCCTGACCGATGAAGGTTTTGGGGCTGGTATGAGTAACACCTTGTTGCTCGTGGGTGCCGTCCTGTTAATTACCATCGTATTAGGTGTACTGATTTCCGTATTGGTTAACCAGCGTTTCTGGGGACAGGGGGTTGTGCGTGTTTTGCTGATTTCGCCGTTCTTTATTATGCCTACGGTGAGCGCCCTGATATGGAAGAACTTACTGTTGCACCCGGTTTCGGGTGTGTTTGCCGCGATCTGGACCTTCTTTGGTGCTCAGCCGGTAGATTGGTTTTCTGAATACCCGATGCTGGCGATCATTATCATCGTCTCTTGGGCGTGGCTACCGTTTGCCATCCTTCTGTTAATGACTGCAATGCAATCGCTGGATCAAGAGCAGCAAGAAGCGGCGCGTTTAGATGGTGCTGGCCCTTGGGCGCTCTTTTATCACCTAACCCTACCGCATCTGGCGCGTCCCATTGCCGTGGTGGTCATGATTGAAACCATCTTTCTGCTTTCCATTTTCGCAGAAATATTTACCACCACCGGTGGCGGTCCTGGCTACGAGACGACCAACTTAGCGTTCCTGATTTATAGCCAGGCCTTATTGCAGTTCGATGTAGGTATGGCATCTGCAGGCGGATTGATTGCGGTTGTTCTGGCCAATGTTGCGGCCTTCTTCCTTGTGCGATTGGTCGGCAAAAGCCTGACTGATAAAAACTGAGATACGGGAGCCATTTTATGCTGAATTTCAACATGCTTAGCCTCAAACAGCGTCGCCGTTTGAATACCGTACTGTTGGGTACTCTTGCCTGGGGTGTTGCGCTGGTTATTTTCTTTCCGATTTTCTGGATGATACTAACCAGCTTTAAAACAGAGATCGATGCTTTTGCGACACCACCGCAGCTGTTCTTCACGCCGACGTTGGAAAACTACACGCAGATTAACGAGCGTAGCGACTACTTTCATTTTGCCTGGAACTCTGTTGTTGTCTCTTTTGGATCAACAATTATTGGCATGATGATTGCCGTTCCTGCTGCGTATTCCATGGCCTTTTTTGAAACCAAGCGAACCAAAACGACATTGTTGTGGATGCTGTCTACCAAGATGCTGCCACCGGTCGGCGTGCTGGTGCCGATTTACCTGTTATTCAAAGATATGGGTATGCTGGATACCCGCTTAGGGCTGGTTATTATCTACACCCTGATCAATCTGCCGATCATGGTGTGGATGGCCTATACATACTTTAAGGAAATACCTAAAGAAGTACTGGAAGCTGCACGCATGGACGGTGCCAGTCTACTTCAGGAAATCTGGCGGGTATTGCTGCCGATGAGTAAAGGCGGGCTCGCCTCTACCGTATTGCTCTCATTGATTTTATGCTGGAATGAAGCGTTCTGGTCACTCAATCTTACGGCCTCCAAGGCTGCGCCGCTGACTGCATTGATCGCTTCCTACTCAAGCCCTGAGGGTCTGTTTTGGGCCAAACTCTCGGCCGTATCGACACTCGCTTGTGCCCCGATCCTGATCTTTGGCTGGTTCAGCCAAAAGCAACTGGTACGTGGTCTCTCTTTCGGTGCGGTGAAGTAGGCATTTAACAAATTTCAAGGAACTATCATGGCTGATTTAACAATAACAAATTTACGTAAATCCTACGGTGACGTTGAAATACTGAAAGGCATCAACCTCGCTATTAAAGACCACGAATTCGTCGTTTTTGTGGGTCCGTCCGGTTGCGGAAAATCGACACTGTTGCGCTCCATTGCCGGGCTGGAAGAAGTCACCTCCGGAGAAATTTTCCTCGACGGCAAAGAGATTACCGAACTGGCTCCCGCTAAACGCGATCTGGCTATGGTTTTTCAGAGCTATGCGCTGTATCCGCACATGACGGTACGTAAAAACATGTCGTTTGCACTCGAGCTGGCGGGGGACAGCAAAGACGTCATCAATACCAAAGTGACGGAAGCGGCTCGTATTCTCGAACTTGAACCCTTGTTGGAGCGTAAGCCCAAAGATCTGTCGGGTGGTCAGCGTCAGCGCGTTGCGATTGGGCGTTCTATTGTGCGAAACCCTAAAGTCTTTCTTTTTGATGAGCCGCTATCCAACCTTGATGCCGCCTTGCGTATCCAGATGCGACTTGAGCTGGCACGCCTGCACCATGATCTTAATGCCACCATGATATACGTGACCCATGATCAGGTTGAAGCAATGACGTTGGCCGATAAAGTGGTTGTTCTGAGTCAGGGACAAATTGAGCAGGTGGGTTCGCCGATGGAGCTTTATCATCATCCGGTGAATCAATTCGTGGCCGGCTTCCTTGGGATGCCAAAAATGAGCTTTTTGCCTGGCAAAGTGGTAGGCAGTGATGCCGATGGTGTCGATGTAGAGCTGATGGCAGGCCCGGGAGTGCGTGTACCGGTAACATCGGAAGGGGTGAGTATCGGCCAGAAGGTAACGTTGGGCGTCCGACCGGAACATATACGGGTAACGGCAGCCGATGAAAGTGACTTCCATGGGATTCTGGACATTGCAGAGCATCTGGGCAGTGACACTTTCTGTTATGTCAAAACTGATACAAAAGAAACACTCACCGTGCGTACACCGGGTGATTTTTCTGGCGCTTATGGCGACAGAATAGGCCTGAGTCTGGATTTGCAGCATTGCCATTTGTTTGATGAGCAGGGTATGGCAATCGCTAAGTTGAACCGTGCCCCTGAGCCCGCTTAATGATTAACAGCATATGTTGTAGATAGGGGTATTTTAATGAAACTAAATGAAGGTAATCTGGCGCTGCTCCCCGCGAAGGTGACGGTGCCATCTTATAATCGACATGCGATATTGCCGGGTATTATTCACGTGGGCGTCGGTGGCTTTCATCGAGCTCATCAGGCAGCTTATACCGAAGCATTACTGAATCAGGGCAAAGCCTCTGAGTGGGGTATTTGTGGTGTAGGCTTGCGTCCCGATGACAGAGCGATGCAGCAAGTGCTGCAGTCTCAGGATTTTCTATACACCTTATATGAATTAGGTGAAGAGGAAGATGCTGGTGTGCAGGTTATCGGCGCTATTGGCGATTTCATGATGGCAGAAGATGATTCTGAAGCCTTGATTGAAAAGTTGGCTTCGCCGCACACGCGAATTGTATCGTTAACGATCACTGAGGGCGGCTATTGCACGGATGATAGTACGGGAGAGTTTAATGCAGGGCTTCCTCAGATCCAACATGATTTGGCACACCCGCAAGCGCCAACCACTATTTTTGGTTATCTTGCAGAAGCACTAGTACGCCGCCAGGCTGCTGGTGTTGCTCCTTTTACTGTGATGTCGTGTGATAATTTGCCGCATAACGGTGATGTGGCGCGCAAGGCGTTGCTTGGGTTTGCAGCTCTGCGTGATATGGCTTTGCATGATTGGATTGCCGCTAATGTAAGTTTCCCCAATGCAATGGTCGACCGAATTACACCGATGACCAGTGACGAGCACCGCAAACAACTATCAGCCGAACAGGGGATTGAAGATAGTTGGCCTGTTGTCTGCGAGCCTTTTCTGCAATGGGTGCTGGAAGATAAATTTTGTAATGGTCGTCCTGAGTGGGAAGCGGTTGGTGTTCAATTTACTGATGATGTGACGCCTTATGAGGAAATGAAGATTGGTTTGCTGAACGGTAGCCATCTTGCGATGACCTATTTAGGCTTTCTTTTAGGTTATCGGTTTGCTCATGAAACAATGGAAGATCCGCTATTAAAGCGTTATGTGCGTTCCTTCATGGATCAAGATGTAACGCCTCTTTTGGCAGACGTCCCCGGAATAGACCTGGATCTTTACAAAACAACATTACTTGAGCGGTTTTCTAATCGGGCTATCGGTGATCAGTTAAGTCGGATCTGCTCTGATGGGTCGTCCAAGTTTCCTAAGTTTGTTTTGCCTACTCTGTTAGGTTTGATCGAAAGCGGTCAGTCATTGGAGCGGGTTGCTTTGATTATTGCGTCATGGGCTCATTATCTGCGAGGTATTGATGAGTGCAACGAGACCTTTGTGGTTTCTGATCCGCGCGCAGACTTGTTGCAGCAAGCGATTCAGGATCCTGAGACGCTGACCAGCGAATTTCTGGGTTTGTATGATGTGTTCGGTTCAGTTATTCCTGATTCGGCCGCTTTTCGGGAGGCATTTAGTCTGCAATTAAGCCGCTTGCAGCAATACGGAGTGCGGGCGACATTAGAGCTGACGTTAGAGGGCTGATTATCCAGATAAATAATCAGTATCAATGAATCAAAGGGGTGGGTGATGCAGTTTGCTATTTTCGACATGGACGGTTTGCTGGTTGATTCTGAGCCTGTTTGGCAGCGTGTCGAAAGGCGCGTTTTGCAGCAACTGTATGGTCTTGACTTAAGCTTGAACGAGGTTGCTGCTTATTCGGGCATGAGCACAAGAGAGTTAAGCATAGCAATCGCGCGTGCTTATCCAGACGCGGATATTAATGCCGTCCATCTGTGTGCGGCTATTCTGGAGGAGATGTCAGCGGCTATAGGCACCGCTCCTGTTATGCCCGGAGCGGTTGAGTTGTTGGAGCGTATCGCTGAGCTGGATCTGCCGTTGGCAATAGCGTCATCTTCACCTTTGTCTTTTATTGAGTCGGTAGTTCGTAAGCATGCGCTTCCGGTTAGATTATTTACCTCCGGTACAGAAGTTGAGTTTTCTAAACCACATCCCGCTGTCTTTCAGTTGGCGGCTCAGCGTATCGGTGCGCAACCTTGGCAATGTCGGGTATGGGAAGATTCGCTCAATGGTGTCATCGCCGCTAAAGCTGCCTGTATGAACGTTGTGGCAGTCCCTGATCCTGAGCATCCTACGCCAGAAAAATTTGCCATAGCTGACATGCTGCATATGTCTCTTTGGGAGAGCTTAAACATTTTTTATAAATAATGAGGACTGTATGGCCAATCTTATTGAGAGGTTAAAGCGATACAGTGCTTTTAAGCAGGTCAAGCTTGGGGCATTACTGGTCGAGCGGCCGAGAGTGTTGAAATAGGAGGTGCCTTCTCTTAGTGATGATGCCTATCAATACAATTTTGTCGTCCGTTATCATGATAAGCGCCCTTGTGGTTGAATTAATGGTCAAAAATAGGGCGATAAAGTATAAATAGGGATGTGACCTGGTATTAAGTCGCGGTTATCGCGCGAAGGTGAGGTATAAATAAAATGAAGCAGCGTATTCAACCTGAGTTTGAATGGGTCGATCAGCAGGCGGATGCATCAATTCGTTATCTGGAGCACGGTTACCCCAGCCCATTAGTGCGTTGGCATTATCATGATGAATATGAATTGCATCTGATAACGGCAACCACAGGTAAAGTTTTTATCGGTGATTATATAGGTAATTTCTCACCCGGCAGCCTGATTCTTGTGGGGCCTCAATTGCCTCATAACTGGGTGAGTCAGATAGGTAGGGATGAGCAGATTGATTTGCGTGATCGCGTTGTGAATTTTTCTCCGGAGTTTGTTCGCGGATGTGAATCAGTCTTTCAGGAGATGCGTGTATTGGCGCCATTCTGGGAGCGTGCCAGTTACGGTATTGAATTTCTGGATACTGATAAAATACAACAAATAGTACCGTTGTTTGAGGAAATTGCCACTTCATCAGGCCTGAAAAGGCTGACACGTTTTTTGACACTGATTGAGTTGCTGGCTTCCATTTCCGATTACCGGGTGTTGTCATCTTCAGCCTATGTTCCGATTCAGGATTCCAAAATTCTTCATCGTCTCAATCTGGTGATTAACTATATTTTTGAACATTATGACTCGGAAATCACGTTGGATGAGATCGCTAAACATGTTGATATGAGTCCTACTTATTTTTCGAAGTTTTTTAAAAAATCGACAGGACAGCGTTTTGTTGAGTTTGTTAACGGTATGAGAATCAATAAGGCCTGTGAGCACTTAGCACATACGGATGAGCCGATAACCGATATTTGTTTCACGGTGGGCTTCAATAATATCGCGAATTTTAATCGTAGATTTTTTGCTCTAAAGGAAATGACACCCTCGGAATACCGAAAAACCTCCATAGGCGCTTTGTATATAGGCTAATCGAAACTGACCTGGACTTTTGTCTTGCTGGGATCATGCTATTTAATTGAATATTACTAATATACAAAACGTCGATCTTTATTATCGTGGTTTTATTACGAATAAATTTTAATATTTTGTTTGGTATTTCCTTATTATTTGTAATAATTACGTTATTATACGATGAGCCAGTACAGCGTTTTAGATTTTTATTTCAGCTAAGAAGCAATGTATAAAAAAGTACATGATGAGAGTGGGTAGGGTATTTGCCTGTTTTTAGGATTAACGATGTAATACAGCCTGTCGCCTTTATGGCATTCATGGTTGTTGTTGCGGGCATATATGTTGATTTACTTCATTGTTAGTGGCTGATGTATTCTGCGTACCGTTTTTTAGGGCCTTATATTTTAATAATAATTATTAATGAGAAATATATCATGTATGCACTTGATCAATCAGTTACTTGGAAGAAGCTCGAGCAGCTGGCAGAGAAGACAAAAGATGATCGTATAGCCGATTATTTTACCGCCAATCCCGCTCGATTTGATAAAATGAGCCTGCGTTTGGGTGAGCTGTTTCTGGATTATTCCAAAAATAAAATATCCGATGAGGTCTTTGCGGCATTGCTGCAGCTCGCCGAGCATTCTTCTCTACGTCAGCGCCGTGCACAGATGTTCTCCGGTGATATTATTAATGCAACCGAAAAAAGGCCAGTGTTGCATGTTGCTTTGCGTAATCGCGGTGATGAGGCGATTGTAGTGAACGGTCAGGATGTGATGCCAGATATTCGGGCGGGCCTTAAAAAGCTTGAGACGTTCAGTAATCAGGTACGAGACGGAAAGTGGTTAGGTTATACCGGTAAAAGAATTCGCCATATTATCAATATTGGTATCGGAGGGTCGGATCTTGGGCCTAATATGGTGTGCCGTGCGCTACTTAACTATAAGCACCCCGAATTAAGTATGCATTTCATCTCGAATGTTGATGGTCAGCATATTAAGAAAGTGCTTAAAAGTCTTGATCCTGAAACGTCGTTATTTATTGTTTCTACGAAAACCTTTTCGACCCAGGAAACCTTGCTTAATGCGAACAGTGCGAAGCGTTGGTTTTTGCAGGAAACGGGGTGTGTGGAGGCCGATATCGGGCAGCATTTTGTAGCAGTCTCGACGAATAAAGCGGCAGCGATGGAGTTTGGAATTCGTCAGGATAGTATTTTTGAATTCTGGGCGTGGGTTGGCGGGCGTTATTCTCTGTGGTCCAGCATTGGCTTACCCATTGCGTTGAGTATTGGTTATGATCGGTTTATCGAGTTGCTGGAAGGCGCTTACGAAATGGATCGGCACTTTCTTGAAGCACCTCTGGATAAAAATATGCCGGTCATCATGGCATTGATCGGTATCTGGTATACCAATTTTTTGGGGGCAGAAACGCAAGCTGTTATTCCTTATGATCAGGCGATGCATCAATTCCCTTCATTTTTACAGCAGCTGGATATGGAAAGTAATGGTAAGTCAGTCGATATGGAAGGTAAGCCTGTTAGCTACGATACCGGACCTATTGTCTGGGGACAGACGGGCTCCAACGGCCAGCATGCTTTTTTTCAACTGTTGCACCAGGGCACCCGGTTTATACCTATCGATTTTATTGCTTCGCTGAAAACCGATGAAACGGCTGAAGAGCACCATTTTGCACTACTCACTAATATGCTGGCGCAGGCAAATGCGTTTATGAATGGTGATGTTAGTGAGGGGCAGCAGGGATATGCGAGCTGTCCGGGTAATCGTCCCAGTAATGTTTTGTTAATGGATGAATTAAGCCCGCGTAATTTAGGGGCTCTCATTGCGCTATACGAGCATAAGGTGTTTGTGCAGGGGACGATATGGAATATTAATTCGTTTGATCAGTGGGGCGTTCAGTTGGGCAAGCGACTAGCGACTGAAATTAGTCGAAGTATTGAGCGAAAAAGCACTGATTACGATGAGTCGACACAAGGACTGATGGCCATTGTTAAGCAGCATATGTCAAAAGGGAAAGCTCCTTCAGCTAAAGCATCAGATAAAGTATCAGAAAAACAGCAAAAAATGCGTGGAGCGAAGTAATGCAAAAGGTAATTTCGTTTGGTGAAGCCTTAGTTGATATGCTGTCCAGTAAAGTATCGAAGCCTGCTGGAAAAACAGAAGCAGCTTCGCATGAATCGTTTACTAAATTTCCGGGCGGGGCACCAGCTAATGTTGCCGCTGCAGTCGGTAAGCTAGGCGGAAACAGCGTGTTTGTTGGTCAGGTGGGTGCTGACATGTTTGGCGATTTCATGAAAGCTTCATTGGAAGATGCGGGTGTCGATACCCGCTATCTTTTGCAAAGCGATGAGGGCAAAACAGCGCTGGCATTTGTATCGTTGGATGATCATGGCGAGCGAAGTTTTGAGTTCTATCGGAATGCTTCTGCTGACTTGCTATTTAGTGCCGATGACTTTCAGGAAAGTTGTTTTGAAGGCGGAGGATTATTTCATTTTTGCTCAAATACACTGACGGAACCCGCGATTCGTGCAGCTACATTGGCCGGCATAGATAAAGCAAAATCTGCAGGGTGTATCATTAGTTTTGATGTGAACTTGCGGCTCAATTTATGGCCTGAGGGTGCTGATCCATTTGAATTTATCTGGGCTTGCCTTGAACGTGCGGATATCGTCAAATTATGTGTAGAAGAGCTTAACTTTATATGTCGTGGTCAGGTTCAGGCACAGGTTATAGAGCGCTTGTTGTCGCTTGGTATCGCGTTAGTATTGGTGACTGATGGCGGTAAACCCTTGCGTTATCACACGCAAGAACGGACCGGCACAATACAACCGCCAAGTGTCGCTATGGTCGATAGCACGGCTGCCGGGGATGCGTTCATCGGAGGGTTGTTATATGCGTTGGCTGAGCAGAATATATCGGCGCCATTATTATCTGATTTTGTGGCAATAGAGAGTGCACTTCTTAAGTCGGCCTTAACGTTTGCAAGCGCATGTGGTGCTTATGCTGTTGCGCATCAGGGTGCATTCAGTTCGTTGCCCGGCAAGGAAGACCTGACACCCGCTTATTTTGCGTAGCTTGATGGTTTTCGGTACTCCTTAATGGTTATTTCTTGATGTCTTCACCTGCTTCCTTCAGTTTTATGAAGGTGGCAAGGTGTCGATAAGTCAATGCTTGGCGGCAAGTAGCGCTCGCTAAGTAATCCCCGCTAGCGCTTGCCTTCTCCGTGCTCTTTCAGAAACCAATTTTATTGTCTTCTTCCGTGTAGGAAATTTTTGTACAGCAAGGTTGGCGGGTTCGATGCGTTGGTCGTATTTATATTAAAAAAGAGGGGGAGTAATACTCCCCTGAAGTTTTGGCTGGAGAGCCACGAACATGAATCAGAAAAAAGGGATTAAAAAAACAAAGTAAAAAAATGAGGTCAGACTCTAAGCACTTTAAGCGTGTTGGTGCCTCCTAGTGCATTCAGGTAGTCACCCTTAGTAATAATAACCAAGTCGCCGGTTTTAACGATTTCTCGTTCTATCAGTATCTCGATAGCGCTTCTGTTCAGTTTTTCCGGATCGAGTAGATCAGAATTAAATGGCACAGCATATACGCCTCGATAGAGAGCCACTCGGTGCTGTGTATCTTCGTTACGCGAGAAGGCAAAAACGGGCAGTGATGAGCGCAAGCGCGACATGAGTTGCGGCGTAGCCCCGGTTTCCGTCATGCAGATAATCGCTTTTACGCCGACCAGATGGTTGGCCGCGTAGATTGCAGACAGTGCGATAGTTTCATCAATGTTATGAAAGTCTTCATTGATGCGGTGTTTAGATCTTTTTGTCAAAGGGTGACGCTCAGCGCCGAGGCAGATGCGATCCATAGCCTGTACGGTTTCTGTTGGGAAGTCGCCGGCTGCGGTTTCAGCTGAAAGCATCACGGCATCCGTATAATCCAACACAGCATTAGCTACATCAGACACTTCTGCACGGGTAGGCATGGGGCTGTTGATCATGGACTCCATCATTTGAGTCGCGGTAATGACTACCGTATTTAACGTGCGGGCGCGCGCAATGATATGTTTTTGTACGGCGATAAGTTCTGCATCACCAATTTCTACGGCCAGGTCTCCACGGGCCACCATGACGACTTCGGAAGCGCGAATAATATCATCAAGGACTTCAGGGTCAGCCACCGTTTCAGCGCGTTCTATTTTGGCGATCAGTCCGGCGTTAGATCCGGCTGCTTTGAGTAGGGCGCGAGCCTCGTTCATATCAGCGGCGTCACGTGGAAAAGAGACAGCGACATAATCCACACCAATAGCAGCGGCCGTCTTGATGTCTTCTTTGTCTTTGTCGGTCAGTGCTTTTGCCGACAAGCCACCGCCTAAACGGTTAATGCCTTTGTTGTTGGATAACCAGCCGCCGAGAAGCACTACGGTGTGCAGTTTATGCTCAAAGGTTTCAGTTACCTTGAGCTCAATACGCCCGTCATCGAGTAAGAGGACGTCATTAATTTTGGCGTCTTCTATTAGCGCTTTGTAGTCGAGGCCTACCTGTGTCTGGTCGCCAGCATCACGGTCGAGCGTGGCATCCAGGGTAAATGGCTGGCCCGCTTCTAATCGTACTTTTTGTTCGGCAAAGCGAGATATGCGGATTTTTGGACCTTGCAGATCTCCCAGTATGGCAACAAAACGACCATGTTTTTTCGATAACATGCGCACCATTTCAGCACGTTTGCGATGGTCTTCCGCTTCTCCATGGGAAAAATTAAGGCGCATTACATCAGCCCCAGCAAGAATAAGTTTTTCGATCTGCTCTTCACTGCTGGTGGCCGGGCCTAGTGTGGCAACAATCTTGGTGCGTCTTAACATGGTGTTATGCTCCTCAGGCGGGTGCCTGAATTAAGGCTAGAGTATTGTCTAACATACGGTTGGAGAATCCCCACTCGTTGTCATACCAAGACATTACTTTCACTAAGCGACCTGAAACTTTGGTCATAGAACCGTCGAAGATGGAGGAGAGAGGGTTATGGTTAAAATCTATCGAGACCAGAGGGAGGGTGTTATATCCCAGTACCGGAGAGTGTTTGGCTGCGGCGGCAATAAGCTGGTTTACCTCATCTACGCTGGTTTTTCGTTGAGCAATAAAGCATAGATCGACTAACGATACGTTAATCGTAGGTACGCGCACTGCCATGCCATCGAATTTGCCTGCAAGCTCCGGTAAGACCAGCCCCACGGCGGCTGCTGCGCCTGTTTTGGTTGGAATCATAGACTGCGTAGCAGAACGGGCGCGGTAAAGGTCTGTGTGATAAACGTCTGATAGATTCTGATCGTTAGTATAAGAGTGAATCGTGGTCATCAGGCCGCTTTCGATGCCAATATTTTGTTGTAATACCTGTGCGACGGGTGCCAGACAGTTTGTGGTGCAGGATGCATTGGAAATTATCTGATGAGACTGGCGAAGCACGTTATCATTAACGCCATAGACGACGGTGGCATCCGCACCTTTACCGGGTGCTGAGATAATAACTTTACGCGCACCTGCTGTGATGTGTTGAGCAGCCTTTTCGCGTTCGGTAAAAAAGCCGGTGCATTCATAGACGACATCGATATTCAGTGTTTTCCACGGCAGGTCAGCAGGATTACGTATGGCGCTGATCGTAATCTTGTCACCATTGACTATGATGCTTTCAGCATTATGTTCAACGTCACCTGCGAAGCGACCATGAACGCTGTCATATTGGAATAAATGTGAATTAATGGCAGCGTCACCCAGATCGTTTATAGCAACGACTTGAATCTTGTCGCGATAGTTATTTTCGTAGAGTGCGCGCAGTACATTGCGGCCGATGCGGCCAAAACCGTTGATTGCAACACGGATTGTCATGGATACTACCTCGTAATACATGTATTTATTTTTACTAATAGTACGTAATAAACAATAAAAAGCAATGGTTGTTTGTAGATTATATATGTAAACTTACCAATATAATAAAATCCCAGGCAGCTTTCTTCTGTCTAAATAGGTGATGATTCAGGAGTTTTTATGCACGTCATTATTGAGCAAGTCACAGCACGTATTGTAGAGCGCAGTAAATCAACCCGAGAGGCCTATCTCCACCAGATGAAGGGTGCAGAGGATCGGGGAGTTCATCGGTCACGTTTATCTTGTGGAAATCTGGCGCACGGTTTTGCTGCATGTGGCGAAAACGACAAGCAGTCGTTAAAAATGATGAACGCAGTCAATGTGGGTATTATTTCGTCATATAACGACATGCTGTCTGCTCACCAGCCATTTGCCAGCTTTCCTGATCAGATTCGTGCGGCGGTTCATGAGCTGGGCTCAGTGGCGCAGTTTGCCGGCGGTGTGCCAGCGATGTGTGATGGTGTGACGCAGGGGCAGCCGGGTATGGAGCTGAGTCTGTTTAGTCGTGATGTGATTGCCATGGCGACCGCCATTGGTTTATCTCACAATATGTTTGATGCCGCGCTGTATCTGGGTGTCTGTGACAAAATTGTTCCGGGTTTATTGATCGGTGCACTACGCTTCGGACATTTACCTACTTTATTTGTGCCCGCAGGTCCGATGCCGAGTGGCTTGCCAAATAAAGAAAAAGCCAATATTCGTCAGTTGTATGCTGAAGGGAAAGTGGATCGTGATGCGCTGCTTCAGTGTGAGTCTGATTCTTATCACAGTGCAGGTACCTGTACATTCTACGGGACGGCGAATAGTAACCAGATGGTCGTTGAAGTGATGGGGTTGCATCTGCCAGGTTCGTCCTTCGTTAACCCCGGTACTAATATGCGTGAAGCGCTCACTCGTGAGGCGGCGCAGCAAGTGGTGCGAATTACAGCGCAAAATGGCCGTTTTACTCCGCTTTATGAAATTGTAGATGAGCGTTCACTGGTTAATGCGATCGTGGCTCTGCTGGCTACCGGTGGTTCGACTAATCATACGATGCATTTAATTGCGATCGCTCAGGCAGCGGGTGTGATTATTAATTGGGATGATTTTTCTGATCTTTCTGATGTGGTCCCTCTGCTGGCGCGTATTTATCCTAACGGTGATGCTGATATCAACCATTTTCAGGCGGCGGGTGGTGTTGGCTATCTTGTGCGTGAGTTGTTGGCGGGCGGTTTTCTGCATGAAGATGTAATGACCATTATGGGTAAAGGCTTATCGCGTTATACGCAGGAGCCGTTCTTAGAAAACGGCAAGGTTGTCTGGCGTGAAGGTGTGAGTGAGTCACTGGACAGTAAAGTACTAAGTACAGTAGCGCAGCCGTTTAGTGCGAATGGTGGTTTAAAGCGCCTCGAAGGTAATTTGGGTCGTGGTGTTATAAAAGTATCTGCGGTTGCGCCTGAGCATCATATCGTTGAAGCGCCTGCTATTGTTTTTGAAGATCAGGATGCTATTTCTCTGGCATTTGATCGCGGTGAGCTTGATCGTGATTTCGTTGCAGTTGTGCGCTATCAGGGGCCAAAAGCTAACGGAATGCCGGAGTTGCATAAGCTGACGCCTTATTTGGGCACGCTTCAGGATCGCGGATTTAAAGTGGCGCTGGTAACGGACGGTCGCATGTCGGGTGCGTCAGGTAAAGTCCCTGCGGCTATCCATGTGTGGCCTGAGGCAAGTGTCGGTGGTCCGTTGGCGCAAGTAGCCGATGGCGATATTATTCGTCTGGATGCCACGACTGGCAGTTTGCAGTTGCTTGCTGATAATGACGCATGGCTGGCCCGTGGTCAGACTATGCCTGCCTCCGCCGCTAATCATCATGTGTCTATGGGGCGTGAGTTATTTGCGCCGATGCGTGGGCAAGTGAGTTGCGCAGAAGAGGGCGCGAGTGTATTTGTCTTTACGGAGATGGGTGTGTGAATGAATGGGGGGCTGTGAGTATTGCCGGGCAAGCTTTGATCGATAGTATGGATCATGGGTGTCACGATGTTGAGTGGCAGGGTTTTCCGGTGCGCCTGATAAAGCAGCCGTGGGGTGAACTGCTTATCTCCCTTCATGGGGCGCAGGTGTTGCACTTTCGGCCAGCTAATGAACATCCGGTGTTATGGTTAACGGCTCAGCCAAAATCATTCCCCGGCGCTATCCGCGGGGGTGTGCCTTTGTGCTGGCCTTGGTTTGCGGATCATCCGGCAGATGCGGCATTGCCTGCTCATGGTGTTGCGCGCACGGGTAAATGGCGGTTGGAGCATGAGCAGATAACTGAATCAGGTGGGTGCTGGCTGATGACTCCGGAAGCGTCGTTGTGGCCTGATTTGGCGCTGAGTTTGCGAATTACTGTAGGGCAGAATGGGCTTGCTATTAGTCTGACGACAGATAATGTTGGGCTTCAGGCTGCTACATTGACGCAGGCATTGCATAGTTATCTGGCAATATCGGCAAGAAATAGCATCAGTATTGAAGGGCTTGAGGGGTATGCTTATTTTGATAAGTTGCAGGCAATGGCCCAGTTTAACCTGGAGGGCTCTGTTGATGCGACGCAGGAGATTGACCGGGTTTTCAATCATGCGGAGAGTGTGTTGCTGGTTGATCATGGTTGGCAGCGATCTTTGCGCATCGGTAAGCGCTATAGCGGATCAACGGTGGTGTGGAATCCGGGTGTGTCTGCAAAGGGAGTGGTTGATATAGGCTTGGATCAGGTTGATGCTTTTGTGTGTATAGAGGCTGCTAATACGGGGTGTGTTGACCCGGTGGTCTTGCTCAGTGGTGAATCGATTTGTCTGGAAACTCAATTCACCATAGAGCCCTACGTCAAGTAAGAGGGCGTGATTGTCATTTAAAAGCGATCAGCTTTCTTTGTTTAAGCGCTTAGCAAGATACTTTTCGTAATCGGGTATCTTGTAGGGGTGTTCCTGCGTCATGAGTGGAGAACTGATCAAAAAATCAGCGGTGCTGCGGTTGCAGGCAACGGCAATGTTCCACACTGCCGCAACACGCAGGAGTGCTTTTACGTCCGGGTCGTGCGGCATTGGCTCAAACGGATCCCAGAAGAAAATAATGATATCAATCATTCCTTTAGTTACGAGTGCCCCTATCTGCTGATCACCGCCCAGTGGGCCGCTGATCAGTTTTTCGATGGGGATATTGATATCATTTTCCAGTAAGTGGCCGGTTGTACCTGTCGCGTACAGATGATGATGCTTGAGCATATCAAGATGCTGTCGAGTCCATTCGAGTAAGTCTTGCTTCATATTATCATGAGCAATCAGCGCAATTCGTTTGCGCCTAGGCATCTCTACCTGTTTGTAATCCATGGTCACTTACCTTTTTCTGTATTACTGTTAAGCGTTTTTCTTAAGTGTTTTTCTTAAGTATTTTTCTTAAGTATGCGTGGGCTAATGAAATTATTTGCCTGCTGGTCGGGCGCTTATGCATGCCTGCTTAGCGAGTGCTGCAATACCTGCCCAGTCCTTCGCTAATACAAGGTCTGCCGGTGTTAGCCAGGTTCCACCCACGCACATGACATTGCTTAGTGCCAGATAATCAGCGGCTGTATTGACGCGAATGCCACCTGTCGGGCAAAAATGTACATCACTAAACGGCCCTTGGAATGCTTTCAATGTGTTGGTTCCACCTGATATCTCAGCAGGGAAAAACTTGAAGCGTTTGTAGCCGCGCTGAATACCTTCCATCATTTCAGATACGGTTTGAATGCCGGGTAAGAAGGGTATGTCGCTGCTGATGCCGTATTCCAGTAGTTCGGTTGTAATGCCCGGGCTGACTATAAATGAGCTGCCACAATCGACAGCGCGCTTAAAATCATCAGGCGTGATAATGGTACCCGCGCCCACTTTTGCTTCAGGTACATGGCGCGCTATGGCTTCAATCGCTTTTAGTGCGGCGCTAGTGCGTAAAGTGACTTCCAAAACGGGTAGTCCGCCTTCAACGAGCGCCTGCGCCATCGGTATGGCATCTTCGACATTATCGATAGTTAGCACAGGAATGACTGGTCCAAGGTGGCACAGTTGGTCAATCCGAAATGTCATATCTTGAGGGAGAAGATTGTTCATATATAATCCTGTATCTGTATTAAGAGCACTGCTTGAACTAGTGATTGTGTTGTGCATTTGTGTACTTCCATGCTCAAGCTGCCCAATAAATAGTGAGTGGTCGTTCTAGAAAGATACTGATCGGCATGGTGTGTAGGTTGTTTTCGCGCAATGCCTTTTTCAGTACCTCTAGTTTGTCTTGGCCGCATATATGCAAAATACGTAAATCACTGTTAAATAGGCGCTTGGGTGTCAGTGTCATGCGTGCGTGAGGTGCAGACGCGGGATTTGTTACTGCGCAGTCTTTGTTGCTTGCCAGTGCAGCGTAGAGGTCGCCTTTAGCGCATGGAAATAAAGAAGCGGTATGGCCATCGTTTCCCATACCTAATATGACAGTATTCAATGGGGTGTCGAGTTCAGCTAGCCGTTGATTGCAGCTTGCTTCGGCTTCTTTTGCGCTGATGTTTTCTTGCCACAGTCCGATAAATCGAGACGCTGAGGCTTCGTTTTGCAGTAAGTTTTCTTTTACAAGCCGCTCATTGCTATCTTGATGGTCAGGGCTTACCCAGCGATCATCGACTAGCGTAATGGTTACTGCGCTCCAGTCCAGTGGTGCGTGGCTTAGCTGCTTGAATAGCGGAATCGGTGTTGAGCCTCCAGAGAAAGCGATGCTTGCGCGGCCAGACTGATTGATTGAGTTCTGTAAACGTGTCTGAATCAGCTCGCATAAACTGTTAGTTAGCGCTTCTCTGGATTCAAACTCGCACAGCGTTATATGCTCAGGCATATTCATTTCACTGATCCTCATGCCAGCAATTCCCGTCTTTCATAATAAGTAGATCGGCCGCTTTGGGCCCCCAGCTGCCAGCCGCATAGGGTTGCGGTGCTTTGTTTTCCATTTTCCAGTGATCTAATAATTGATCGCACCATTTCCAGGCGTGTTCAATTTCGTCGCGTCTCACGAATAAGTTTTGATTGCCTTTTATCAGTTCGAGTAATAAGCGCTCATAAGCGTCAGGGATGCGGTCTTGTGTGGTTGATTGTGAAAAGCTGAGATTCAGGGATTCACTTCGCAAGCGCATGCCGTTGCTCAGTCCCTGGTCTTTGTTTAATACCTGTAGAGAGATCCCTTCTTCTGGCTGCAAGCGGATAGTCAGCTTGTTTTGTGCCAGATTGCGTTGGCTCTCATTAAAGATGAAATGCGGTTGTTGTTTAAAGTGAATAGTAATTTGCGAAAGTTTTCCCGCAAGACGTTTGCCGGTACGCAGATAAAAGGGAACGCCTGCCCAGCGCCAGTTGTCGATTTCAACTTTCAACGCAACAAATGTTTCGGTGTTACTTTTGGGGTTAGCGCCTTCTTCTTCCATGTAGCCGGGGACCTGAGTGTTATCAATCATGCCCTTGGTGTAACGCCCGCGAACAACATGGGTGTTGTGCATGTCGCCGGTAATAGGTCGCATGGCTTTAAGTACCTTGACCTTTTCATTACGGATGAGGTCGGCAGACAGATCGTCAGGTGGATTCATTGCAGTTAGACATAGTAGTTGCAGTAGGTGGTTTTGTACCATGTCGCGCATCTGGCCGGCTTGATCGAAGTAGCCCCAACGGCCTTCTATGCCTACTTGTTCTGCCACAGTGATCTCTACATGAGAGATATGATTCTGGTTCCATTGAGTGCCAAAGAGAGGGTTGGCAAAGCGCAGTGCCATCAGATTCTGAACCGTTTCTTTGCCCAGGTAATGGTCGATACGATAGATCTGTGACTCACTGAAAAATTCTGAAACCTGGTCATTGATCGCATTGGCAGAGATCAGGTCATGCCCGATGGGTTTTTCCATGACCATGCGGCACTGTTCATTCAGGCAGCCTGCTTCGCTTAAATTTTGGCTGATAGGGCCAAACATAGATGCTGGAGTTGCGTAGTAGAAAATACGGGTGCGATCATCCTGGGTTGTCAGTGTCGATTGCAGATTTTTGTAATTTTCGGCTTCGGTGAAATTAATCTTGCAATAGTCCAGCATAGACATAAATGCTGCCAGGCTTTCTTTGTCTAATTCGTCTTTCTTGATGAAGCGGTGCAGGCTTTTGGTGCAATCAGAAATGAACGTTTCTTTGTCGATATCTTGTCTGGCGACACCCAAAATTCGGCTGCTTTTATTTATTAAGTCTTCGCGCGCCAGTTGGTAAAGTGCGGGAATTAGCTTGCGTTGCGCCAGGTCTCCCATGGCGCCAAAGATGACAATATCACTCAAGGTGTTGTGGGAAGACATACTAAATCCTATTAATGTGGTTATTAGACCAATATATGTAATATTCTATGCTGTTTATCTGATAGGTCAATCATTTTGGTGGTAATATTACGTAAATATATAGAGTATTAGTCAATTATGCATGCTGAAGGCTTATTTGTTTAGGAGGTGTTGCTGGAAGCCTCACTCTATCGCAGGTATAGTATTAATGTAGTTAAATAACCACCTAATAAATCCATCTCATTTTAGTCCACCTAAATAAGTCCACTTACTATGCCTGATAATATGAATGTACTTGATCAGATCCGTGAGCGTCTAGATTCGTTGAATAAATCTGAGCGTAAAGTTGCAGGTGCTATCCTGCGGGATCCTAAAGCCGCCACCCGAATGAGTATAGCTACTTTGGCACAGGCGTCCTCTGTTAGTGAGCCGACAGTGAACCGTTTTTGCCGGAACTTCATTACAACCGGCTACCCTGATTTCAAGATTCAGCTAGCCCAGAGTCTTGCTGTTGGAACGCCCTATGTGAGCCGCAGTGTCGAGCAAGATGATACGACTGAAGAGTACACGGATAAAATATTTACCTCGACCATTGCGGCCCTTGATATCTCGCGTAAGCGGGTTGATGCAACCTTAGTCGCCAAAGCGGTTGATTATCTGATTCAGGCGAAGCAGATTTCTTTTTTTGGTTTGGGTGCCTCGGGTCCGGTTGCGATGGATGCACAACATAAATTTTTCCGTTTTAATATTCCGGTCACTGCTTATGATGATGTGATGATGATGCGAATGGTCGCAGCAGCAGCACATACTGGTGATGTGATCGTAATGATCTCTTATACAGGTCGTACGCGGGAGATGGTTGAGATTGCGCGTATTGCCCGGGAAAGCGGAGCTACTGTTTTAGGCATCACTGCCCAAAACTCTCCTCTGACAAAGGAGTGCACCGTATTGCTGGAAGCACCAACGCCAGAAGATACTGATGTATATATGCCTATGATCTCGCGTATTGTTCAGTTAGCTCTGTTGGATGTATTGGCAACGGGTGTTACTTTGCGTCGTGGTGTTGGTTTTCACAGTCATTTAAAGAAAATTAAAGATAGTTTGAAGGATACGCGTTACCCGAGTGATGATTGAATGGGTAATTTAAAAATAGCGTGTTTATAGCGATGAGATTTATAAGAGTGCTATATAAGTCGGTGATATCTGGATAAAGAACAAGGCCGTCAGTGAAGGGGGGCTGTCGGCCTTGCTCTTATCTTTTTTCTTACTTTAGAACGTATAGTTAAAGCGCATACGAGCCGCAATGGCTTCATCGTCTACTACATTGTCTGCAGTGGAATATGATCCTGCAAAAGTAACAGTAGCATTTTCGATATCAAACAGAGGTAATGTGTATGCCGCGTAAGTCGTGACTACTTCTGGATTTACATCGTTCACGTTATCTTCTTGCGATGCAATTACACCCGCACCAAAGTTGCCATATGTCATATTAGCGGCATAAGAAGTGACTTTATTGTCTGTATTGTCATCTTCCATGCGTGCGGCTGAAATATTGATGTTAGCCGCTGCTACGTTGAAATTAGCTGTTAAGGCAAAGCCGGACTGGCTTACATCGCCGCCAGCAGTCAGGTCATAACTCACGCTTTCATAACCGGCTGTTAGAGTAACTGCTTCAGTGGTCAGGGTGACAGAAGGGCGGATACCCGATATAGCAGTTCCGTTGTCACCTGCGGTGTCGTCATCCCCAAATATTGTATCAATTTCAAATTTCAGGTTATCGCTGGCCTTAAAGTGCAACGCAATCTGGCCACCATCATCACCGGCAAAGCCGCGAACTTTGTTAGCTTCGTAAACGGATACTTCGGTGCCGCCGCCAGCATGTGCTATCAGAGTATCCTTGCCTAATGGGAATAGATTGATTGCTTCAAAGCGACCAATCTGGGCATTCCAGGTGTCATTCCCTAGCTGTATGTAAGCATCACGAACCGCTACGTTCTTGTCGCCGTCTGTGAGTAAGCGAATGCCTCCTTTGGCAGCGACGAAATATTCACCTTTCTGGCGTTTACTATAAACATTCAGTTCCACAAATCCATTTTGATCGTAGGAAGTCGACGTAGTTGCTGAGTCAAGAGCGTCAGTGTCTAGCTCAAGGTTTGCATCAAAGGATAGCTCTGCGTGGGCAGCACTAGTGGTTAGGATACTGAAGGCAATAGCGGTGAATAAAAGTGATTTTTTCATAGAATACAGGCCTTATGATGTTTTTGTTTTTATAATATTTTGTTGTTTTATAATAAATAAATGAATTTTATATGTCTCATACGTTTTTGTGGTTGTAATAGTACTTTTATGTACTTTAATAGATATTATTTATTAATTATGCGGAGTGATTGTTCTATTTTTAAATTTAAAATTTCACTTAAGTATTTGTTTTTAAAATATATGTTTAATATTTCTCCAATCTTCTTTTGATAAAAAAGAATTAAAAGCAAATAAAAATTTTGTTTTTAGTTCTTTTTTGTGGCTGCCTGACGCCGGTGTGTTACTAAAAGAAGGCTCACTCATGGGTGCCAACATCATTGAAACGCCGAATTCAAGTAAGAATAAAGAGGGAGCACGCGACCCTGAGGAGCACCAAACCAAGAAGGGCAATCAATGGCACTTTGGGCTGAAAGTTCATATTGGTGTGGATGCACGACAGGTATTAAGCATAGCCTCACGACTACAGCAGCCAATGTGGAAATAAAACACGTTGACCTTGATGAAAGTATGACTCGAG
>NZ_LJSI01000048.1 GCF_001305295.1 Neptunomonas antarctica | reverse complement strand
GGCGGCCGTACAGTCGGTGCTGGTGTTGTAGCTAAAATTATCGCTTAATTTGCGATAAAGTGTTGCCAAATAGCAGGGGCGTAATTATAATGTGCGTCCCTGTTTTCAACAGGCCAGTGGCTCAATTGGCAGAGCAGCGGTCTCCAAAACCGCAGGTTGTGGGTTCGAGTCCCTCCTGGCCTGCCATCTTCAGTCGAAGATGGCATCAAAGCGTAAGCTTTATTCGAAGCCGAGGCTAATAAGCGTGAAGTCAAAAATAGCATCTGAAGGATCTAAGTACGACATCTTTAAGTGGTTGATGGTTGTGTCGCTTGTTGCGGTAGGTGTCGTTGGTAACTCTATATATGCTGAGCAATCCCTGTTGTATCGAGTCATTGCCTTGTTGGTGTTGGGTTTGGTCGCTGGGTTTGTAGCGTTAAAAACAGAAAAAGGTAGTGCATTTTTTACTCTGTTTAAAGAGGCAAAAAATGAGATACGTAAGGTTGTTTGGCCTACGCGTCAAGAGACATTGCAGACAACAGCAATGGTTGTGGTTGTAGTGTTATTGATTGGTTTGCTTTTATGGGGCCTTGACTCATTTTTGGGTTGGACGGTTTCCAGTTTAATAGGTTAGGAGAAAGGGCATGGCTAAAAATTGGTATGTTGTTCATGCTCACTCTAACTACGAGAAGCGTGTTAAGACCTTGCTTGAAGAGCGTATTGCTCTTTCGGGTTTGGAAGATATGTTTGGCGAAATTCTTGTTCCGACCGAAGAGGTTGTTGAAATCAAGGATGGTAAGAAGCGTAAGTCTGAGCGTAAGTTTTATCCAGGGTATGTGTTAGTGCAAATGGATATGACTGATGAGACTTGGCATCTGGTTAAACATACAGCGCGTGTTCTGGGTTTCATTGGCGGAACAGCTGATAAGCCTGCACCAATTACTCAACGCGAAGCGGATGAGATTTTATCTAGGGTGCGTAGTGGAGCTGATAAGCCTAAGCCTAAAACAGTCTTTGAGCCGGGTGAAATGGTACGTGTTTCAGAAGGCCCGTTTGCTGACTTTAATGGTGTGGTTGAAGAGATTGATTATGAGAAAAACCGTATGAAAGTGGCGGTTCTTATTTTCGGTCGATCTACGCCGGTCGAGTTGGCATTTGGTCAGGTCGAAAAGGTCTGATATAAAAAACCGGAAAAACTCTGCCTTTTATAAGGCGGAGTTTTTGTGTCTATGTAAAACGGGAAGCCGCAAGGCGTTATACCCAAAGGAGATAGTTAAAGATGGCCAAGAAAATACAGGCTTATATTAAGCTGCAAATTAAGGCAGCTCAGGCAAATCCAAGTCCACCAGTAGGTCCTGCATTGGGTCAACACGGTGTGAACATCATGGAATTCTGTAAAGCATTCAATGCTGAAACACAGGGTCTTGAGCCAGGCTTGCCGACACCAGTTGTTATCACAGTGTATAGCGACCGTAGTTTCACTTTCATTACGAAAACGCCGCCAGCGGCAGTTTTGTTGTTGAAAGCAGCGGGTCTGAAAAGTGGATCGGGTCGTCCGAATACTGTGAAAGTCGGTACGGTGACGCAGGCTCAGTTGGAAGAGATCGCAACTATTAAAATGCCAGATCTGAATGCTGCTGATTTAGAGTCTGCCGTGCGTACTATCGCAGGTAGTGCTCGCAGCATGGGTCTTGTAGTAGAGGGGCAGGTATAATGGCTAAGGTAACTAAGCGTCAGAAAGCAATTCGTGAAGTAGTCACTGCAGGTAAAGTGTACTCAATCACTGAAGCCGTTGAAATGCTGGCTAAAGTGTCGACTGTTAAGTTTAAAGAGTCGATCGATGTTGCTGTAAATCTGGGTGTTGATCCACGTAAATCTGACCAGGTCGTGCGTGGTTCTACAGTATTGCCGCATGGTATTGGTAAAGAAGTGCGTGTTGCTGTTTTTGCTCAGGGCGAAAATGCTGTTAAAGCAAAAGAAGCAGGCGCTGATGTTGTAGGTTTTGAAGATCTTGCTGCTTCTATGAAAGCCGGTGATATTGACTACGGTGTTGTTATTGCTACGCCAGACGCTATGCGTGTTGTCGGTCAGTTGGGTCAGATTCTGGGTCCTCGTGGTTTGATGCCTAACCCTAAAGTTGGCACCGTGACTCCAGATGTTGTGACTGCTGTTAAAAATGCAAAAGCAGGTCAGGTTCGCTTCCGTACAGATAAAAACGGAATTATCCATGCAGGCGTGGGTAAAATTGAATTTGATGCTGTAGCAATCCAAGAAAACGTTGCTGCTCTTGTTGCTGAGCTTAAGAAACTTAAGCCGGCTTCATCTAAGGGTATCTACGTTAAGAAAGTTGTCCTGTCCTCTACTATGGGTCCAGGCATTTTGGTTGACCAGGCTTCTTTATAAGAGCTTAGATCAACCTCGAAGGTTTTTTGAGGGTCTTCGTGACCTGTTAGACAGAGACGAAGGCCGTCAAAGACCGCAGGTGATGCGTCTTTGGAGGCATCTTAATGGGTTGCCAGCCTGCGCAGACGGTGAATACCACCGTGCTCGCAACTCTACTTAGGTAGATTGATGGTAAACAGTCGTAAGACTATTAATCCAGGAGTTAATTGTGGCATTAGGACTAGAAGATAAAAAAGCGATCGTCGCTGAAGTCCAGGAAGCTGCTCAAAACGCACTCTCTGCAGTAGTGGCAGATGCTCGCGGTGTTACCGTTGGGGCTATGACTACTCTGCGCAAAGAAGCGCGTGAAAACGGCGTCTGGTTACGTGTAGTGCGTAATACTTTAGCGCGTCGTGCAGTTGCTGGAACAGCGTATGAATGTCTGTCTGATTCTTTCACTGGCCCAAGCATTATCGCTTTTTCAAATGAGCACCCAGGTGCTGGTGCGCGTATTCTGAAAGAATTCGCTAAGAAGAACGATAAGCTGGAGCTTAAATTAGCAGCTTTTGAAGGTGCAGTTGTAGATGTTGCTTTGTTGGCAAGCTTGCCAACATACAACGAAGCACTTGCGATGCTGATGAGTTGCATGAAAGAAGCATCTGCAGGCAAGTTGGTACGTGTTATCGACGCTGTTCGCGATCAGAAAGAGCAAGAAGCAGCATAGTTTTATTGCTGTTTTTTAATAGTTTAAACGAGCTTCGGCTCCACATATTTTAGGAAAAAGTCATGTCTCTGACTAAAGAAGATATCATTAACGCTATCGCTGAAATGTCTGTAATGGATGTTGTTGAATTGGTTTCAGCAATGGAAGAAAAATTTGGCGTATCTGCTGCTGCTGCTGTTGCTGCTGGTCCAGCTGCTGCTGAAGCTGCAGTTGAGCAAACTGAATTTGATGTTATCCTTACTTCTGCTGGTGAGAAGAAAGTTAACGTTATCAAAGCAGTTCGTGCAGCAACAGGTCTTGGCCTGAAAGAAGCTAAAGGTCTGGTTGACGGTGCTCCGGCTGCTGTTAAAGAAGGCATTAGCAAAGACGACGCTGAAGAGCTTATGAAAGTGTTGCAAGAAGCTGGCGCTTCTGTTGAGCTTAAGTAATCTGACTTATGCTTTACAAGCAGCCTGAGACTGCTTGAAACACCTATGGCTGGTGGCAAATTGCCGCCGGCCTTTTTCCGTTATTTGTAGACAGCAAATAAATAACGGCTGCGCGGGCCAGGAATTCTCGTTCTGGGCTGCTTCTCAACTTGGTGCACATGCTGGGGAACACTGATGGCTTATTCGTATACTGAAAAGAAACGCATCCGCAAAGATTTCAGCAAATTGCTGCAAGTCATGGATGTACCTTACCTGCTGGCGATCCAGCTCGACTCTTATCGTAAATTCCTGCAGGAAGATGCGGATGCAGGAGATCGTAAAGAGGAAGGTCTACACGCGGCATTTAAATCCGTATTTCCTATTGTCTCCTATTCGGGCAATGCTGCATTGGAATATGTTGGCTATCGCCTGGGTGAGCCAGTTTTCGACGTCAAGGAATGTCAACAGCGTGGCATAACATACGCTGCCCCACTGCGTGTTAAAGTGCGGTTGGTGATTTATGATCGCGAATCATCTAATAAAGCAGTGAAAGATATCCGGGAACAAGAAGTCTACATGGGCGAAATGCCTTTGATGACTGACAATGGTACGTTTGTGGTCAATGGTACTGAGCGTGTTATCGTTTCTCAGCTCCATCGCTCACCAGGTGTGTTCTTTGATCACGACAAAGGTAAAACACATTCGTCTGGTAAGTTGCTCTATTCCGCACGTATTATTCCATACCGTGGTTCTTGGTTGGATTTCGAATTCGATCCTAAAGATGCACTGTTTGTGCGTATTGACCGTCGTCGTAAGTTGCCGGCTACTGTCTTGTTGCGTGCGCTGGGTTATGAAACACATGAGATTCTTGATATTTTCTTTGAGAATACATCATGGGTTCTGTCCGCAGAGCATGTGAAAATGGGACTTGTTCCGGATCGCCTACGTGGCGAAACCATGTCGTTTGAAATTAAAAACGAGAAGGGTGATGTGATTGTCGAAGCGGGTCGTCGTATCACGCCGCGTCACATCCTGAAAATGGCTGATATGTCCCAGCTAGAAGTGCCGCTTGAATACCTGATGGGTAAGTCAGTTGCGAAAGATGTTGTGGATCCTGCAACCGGTGAATTGATCTGTCCATGTAATACGCTAGTAACGGACGATCTGGTAGCGACACTGCTGGCTGCCAATATCACTGAAATCGAGACTCTCTATACCAATGAGCTTGATTGTGGTCCATTTATCTCCGATACATTGCGCAACGATCCAACCCGTAGCCAGCTGGAAGCATTGGTAGAAATCTACCGTATGATGCGTCCTGGTGAGCCACCAACTAAAGAGTCCGCAGAAACATTGTTCGGTAACTTGTTCTTCGCTGAAGAGCGTTATGACATGTCAGCTGTAGGGCGTATGAAGTTCAACCGTCGTCTTGGTCGACAGGCTGAAACCGGTTCGGCTGTTCTGGATAAAGAAGATATCCTGGATGTCATGAAAACCCTGATTGATATTCGCAATGGTAAAGGCATTGTTGATGATATCGATCACTTGGGTAACCGTCGTATTCGTTCTGTTGGTGAAATGGCTGAAAACCAATTCCGTGTTGGTTTGGTACGTGTTGAGCGTGCAGTACGCGATCGTCTGAGCATGGCTGAAGCCGATAACCTGATGCCTCAGGATTTGATTAACGCTAAACCTGTTGCTGCTGCGGTTAAAGAGTTCTTTGGTTCATCTCAGCTGTCTCAGTTTATGGATCAGAACAACCCGTTGTCGGAAGTCACGCACAAACGTCGTATTTCGGCGCTTGGCCCAGGTGGTTTGACGCGTGAACGTGCTGGTTTTGAGGTGCGAGATGTACATCCGACACATTATGGTCGTGTATGTCCTATCGAGACACCTGAAGGGCCGAACATCGGTCTGATTAACTCGTTGGCTACATTTGCACGTACCAATGATTATGGTTTTCTGGAAACTCCTTACCGTAAGGTAGTTGACGGTGTTGTTACAGACGATATCGCATACTTGTCGGCCATTGAAGAAAACAACTATGTTATCGCCCAGGCATCCGCTTTGATGGATGCTGAGCGTCGTTTAACAGATGAATTGGTTGCTGTTCGGTATCAGAACGAATTTACCGTAATGGGGCCAGAACGTGTTGATTTCATGGATGTATCGCCGCGTCAGGTAGTTTCTATCGCCGCAGCCTTGATCCCGTTCCTAGAACACGATGATGCCAACCGTGCATTGATGGGCTCGAACATGCAGCGTCAGGCTGTACCCACTTTACGTGCTGATAAGCCGTTGGTAGGTACAGGCATGGAGCGTTATGTTGCACGTGACTCCGGTGTTTGTGTTACTGCTGGTCGTGGTGGTGTCATCGAATCGGTTGATGCTGCACGTATCGTAGTGCGTGTTAACGATGCTGAAGTGACCGCGGGTGATGCAGGTGTAGATATTTACAGCCTGACAAAATATACCCGTTCTAACCAGAACACATGTATTAACCAGCGTTCTATTGTTCGTCAAGGCGACTCTGTTGCGCGTGGCGATATTATGGCGGACGGTCCTTCGGTTGATATGGGTGAGTTGGCGCTTGGTCAGAACATGCGCATCGCATTTATGCCCTGGAATGGTTACAACTTTGAAGATTCCATCCTGATTTCTGAGCGCGTAGTAGAAGAAGATCGTTTTACTACTATCCACATTCAGGAATTAACGTGCGTAGCACGTGACACCAAGCTTGGATCTGAAGAGATTACTTCAGACATTCCGAATGTCGGTGAATCTGCGCTGGCTAAGCTGGATGAGTCGGGTATCGTGCATATCGGTGCTGAAGTAGGTCCTGGTGATATTCTTGTCGGTAAGGTGACGCCAAAAGGTGAGACACAGCTTACTCCTGAAGAAAAATTGCTACGTGCAATCTTTGGTGAGAAGGCATCTGACGTTAAAGATACGTCGTTGCGTGTGAAAGGTGGTACAACCGGTAAAGTTATCGATGTACAGGTCTTCACTCGTGATGGTGTGACGAAAGACGAGCGTGCTCTGGCTATCGAAAAATCCGAGATGGATGCTATTCGCAAAGATCTTAACGATGAATATCGCATTGTTGAGCAGGCCACATTTGAGCGTTTAGCGCAGGTGTTGGTGGGTAAAAAAGCGGACGGCGGTGCGGGTCTGGCAAAAGCTGAAGTTATTACTGATGAATTCCTTGCTGGTTTGAAAAAAGACGAATGGTTTAAAATTCGACTTTCTGATGAAGCGGTATCTGCGCAGTTAGAGCAAGCCAAAGTGCAGTTGGATGAACGTCGCGAAGAGCTCGACAAAAAATTCGAAAATAAAAAGAACAAACTTCAGGCGGGTGATGATTTAGCGCCGGGCGTCTTGAAGATTGTTAAGGTGTACGTGGCAACCAAACGTCGTGTACAGCCAGGCGATAAAATGGCGGGTCGCCATGGTAACAAAGGTGTTATCTCGGTCATCATGCCAGTGGAAGATATGCCTTACGATGAGAACGGTGAGCCGATTGATATCGTACTGAATCCATTGGGTGTGCCTTCGCGTATGAACGTAGGGCAGGTTCTTGAGACGCATATGGGTGCGGCAGCCAAAGGTTTGGGTCGTCGAATTAACGAGATGTTAGTTGCTGAGCGTGAAAAGGCAGAAGCAGTTAAAGAGATCCGTGAATTCCTGCATCGTATCTATAACAGTGAGTTGGATGGTTGGAAGAACTCGCGCCATGAAGATCTGGATAGCTTCTCTGATGAAGAAATCCTTGATTTGGCGCGCAACCTACGTGGTGGTGTGCCATTGGCTACGCCTGCATTTGATGGTGCTAAAGAAGCTGAAGTTAAAGAATTGCTGCGCATGGCTGGGATGAGTGACACCGGCCAGGTTTCTTTGTATGACGGCCGCTCGGGCGATAAGTTTGAGCGTCAAGTGACTGTTGGTTACATGTACATGCTGAAACTTAACCATTTGGTTGATGATAAAATGCATGCACGTTCTACGGGTTCTTACAGTCTTGTTACTCAGCAGCCGTTGGGTGGTAAAGCACAGTTCGGTGGTCAGCGCTTCGGTGAGATGGAAGTGTGGGCGCTCGAGGCTTATGGTGCTGCATATACTCTGCAAGAGATGTTGACTGTTAAATCGGATGACGTGAATGGCCGTACGAAGATGTATAAAAACATCGTCGACGGAAACCACAAAATGGAGCCAGGAATGCCTGAGTCGTTCAACGTATTGATCAAAGAGATTCGTTCTCTGGGTATCGATATTTCGCTTGAAAACGACTAGGTATAGCCGAATCACCCGGGTAGATGCGCTGTGTCTGCCCAATAACTCCGCGAGGAGCTGCTGACAATGAAAGATCTGCTGAATCTGCTGAAATCACAAAGCCAGGCTGACGAGTTTGACTCGATCAAGATCTCGCTAGCCTCACCGGAAATGATCCGATCGTGGTCTTTTGGTGAAGTAAAAAAACCGGAAACGATTAACTATCGTACTTTTAAGCCAGAACGTGATGGTTTGTTCTGTGCGAAGATTTTTGGCCCGGTTAAAGATTATGAGTGCTTGTGTGGTAAGTACAAGCGCATGAAACACCGTGGTGTTATCTGTGAGAAGTGCGGTGTTGAAGTAACGCTAACTAAAGTGCGACGTGACCGTATGGGTCATATCGACCTGGCGAGCCCTGTTGCTCATATTTGGTTCCTTAAGTCATTGCCTTCCCGTATTGGTTTGATGCTGGATATCACGCTGCGTGACATCGAACGGATTCTGTATTTTGAATCATTCGTTGTTGTTGAGCCTGGTATGACGACGCTTGAGCGCGGCCAGTTGATGAATGACGAACAGTACTTTGAAGCACTGGAAGAATTTGGCGACGAATTTGATGCCCGTATGGGTGCTGAAGCTGTTCAGATGTTGATGGCTTCTATTGATCTTAAAGAAGAAATTCAGATGTTGCGTGAAGAGATTCCGCAGACTAACTCTGAAACTAAGATCAAGAAACTGTCTAAGCGTCTTAAGCTGTGCGAATCCTTCTACAAGTCTGGCAACAAGCCGGAATGGATGGTGCTGACGATACTGCCTGTCTTGCCACCAGACCTGCGTCCGTTGGTGCCTCTGGATGGCGGACGTTTCGCGACGTCTGATCTGAATGATCTGTACCGTCGTGTTATTAACCGTAACAACCGTCTAAAGCGCCTGTTAGATCTGAATGCTCCTGATATCATCGTACGTAACGAAAAGCGTATGTTGCAAGAATCAGTCGATGCGTTGCTGGATAATGGTCGTCGCGGTCGTGCTATTACCGGTTCTAACAAACGTCCCCTAAAATCTTTGGCTGATATGATCAAAGGTAAGCAGGGTCGTTTCCGTCAGAACCTGCTAGGTAAGCGCGTAGATTACTCGGGTCGTTCGGTTATCGTGGTAGGTCCTTACCTGCGCTTACATCAGTGTGGTCTTCCTAAGAAGATGGCATTGGAATTATTTAAACCGTTTATCTTCTCTAAGCTTGAATTGCGTGGTTATGCGACGACAATTAAAGCTGCTAAGAAAATGGTTGAGCGTGAAGAGCCGTTGGTATGGGATATTCTGGATGAAGTTATCCGCGAACATCCAATTCTGCTTAACCGTGCACCCACGCTTCACCGTCTAGGTATTCAGGCATTTGAGCCTGTACTTATCGAAGGTAAAGCGATTCAGTTGCACCCATTAGTCTGTGCGGCTTACAACGCCGACTTTGATGGTGATCAGATGGCGGTCCACGTACCGCTGACAATCGAAGCACAACTAGAAGCACGTGCCTTGATGATGTCTACCAACAACATCCTGTCGCCAGCCAACGGTGAGCCAATCATCGTGCCGTCACAGGACGTTGTACTGGGTCTGTACTTCATGACGCGTGGCCGTATCAACGCTAAAGGCGAAGGTATGGTGTTTGCGAATATTGAAGAGATTGAACGTGCTTACGGGGCTAAACAGCTTGATCTTCAGGCGTACATTAAAGTCCGTATCAGCGAAGTTATCCGTGATATCGAAGGCAATGTAACCGAGCTTACGGAAATTAAGGAAACAACGGCCGGTCGTGCCATGTTGTTCTCTATTGTCCCTGATGGCCTGCCGTTTGAGCTTGTTAACCAGGCGATGAAGAAAAAAGCGATCTCTCGTTTACTGAATGAGGCTTATCGTCGTTGTGGTCTGAAAGATACCGTTATTTTTGCTGACCAGTTGATGTATACAGGTTTCCGTCAAGCGACGGTATCCGGATCATCGATCGGTATTAACGATTTCGTTATCCCTGATGAAAAAGCCACTATTGTTGGTGAAGCTGACGCAGAAGTGAAAGAAATTGAACGTCAGTTCGCTGATGGTTTGGTTACTCAGGGTGAGAAATACAACAAGGTTATTGATATCTGGTCGCGTGCTAACGATTTGTTGGCTAAGCGTATGATGGAAAACCTGAAAATTGAAAAAGCGATTGATCGTCACGGTAACGAAGTCGATCAAGAGTCATTCAACTCAGTTTATATGATGGCTGACTCGGGTGCCCGAGGTAGTGCTGCACAGATTCGTCAGTTGGCGGGTATGCGTGGTTTGATGGCTAAACCCGATGGTTCTATCATCGAAACCCCTATCGTTGCCAACTTCCGTGAAGGTTTGAGTGTACTTCAGTACTTCATCTCTACTCACGGGGCGCGTAAAGGTTTGGCTGATACGGCACTGAAAACGGCTAACTCCGGTTATCTGACGCGTCGTTTGGTTGACGTGGCGCAGGATCTTGTTATCACAGAAAAAGATTGTGGTACTGAGAATGGCTTGATTATCCAGCCTATGATTGAAGGTGGCGATGTTGTTGTTACCTTGGGTCATCGTATCCTGGGTCGTGTTATTGCGCGCGATGTACTTGATCCAGCCGGTGTCGATGTATTGATTCCTGCCGGGACATTAATCGATGAAGCCTGGGTTCATTATTTAGAAAATGATGAAGCGTTCTCTTCTATTGATGAAGTGATAGTGCGTTCAGCGATTACCTGTGATACCCGTTTCGGTATTTGTGCGGCGTGTTACGGTCGTGATCTGGGTCGTGGTCATGGTGTTAACGAAGGTGAGGCGGTCGGTGTTATCGCCGCTCAGTCTATCGGTGAACCTGGTACACAGCTGACAATGCGTACCTTCCACATCGGTGGTGCGGCATCCAGAGCAGCAGCGGTTGATAGCGTACAGGTTAAGAAAGGCGGCGAAATTCGTCTGCATAATCTTAAGTATGTTGAATCACCTGCAGGTCACTTGGTAGCTGCTTCCCGTTCCGGTGAGTTGGGTGTGACAGATGAGCATGGTCGTGAGCGTGAGCGTTATAAGCTGCCTTACGGCGCGATTATCAAGGTTAAGGATGGTGCACAGGTTAATCCTGGCGATATCGTCGCTAACTGGGATCCGCATACACACCCAATTATTACAGAAGTGGGCGGTACAGTTATCTTCGTCGGTATGGAAGATGGTATTACCGTTAAGCAGACGACTGATGATCTGACAGGTCTATCGACTACCGAAATATTGGACGGTAAAGATCGTCCGACGGCTGGTAAAGATATTCGTCCAATGATCAAATTAGTAGATGACAAGGGTGTGGATATTTGTCACCCGGGTACTGATCAACCAGTACAATACTTGTTGCCTGCTAAAGCCATCATTAATATGGCGGATGGAGCCAATGTTTCTGTGGGTGAAGCGCTTGCGCGTATTCCGCAGGAAGGTTCGGTTAACAAAGATATTACCGGTGGTCTGCCGCGTGTTGCCGACTTGTTTGAGGCGCGTAAGCCGAAAGAGTCGTCAATCCTGGCCGAAATCTCGGGTATCATTTCATTCGGTAAAGAAACCAAAGGCAAAAAACGTCTGGTTATCTCTCCAAATGATGCTGAACCCTATGAATTGATGATTCAGAAGTGGCGTAACCTGAACGTATTCGAAGGTGAGTATGTTGAAAAGGGTGAGGTTATTTCCGATGGTCCAACCAATCCGCATGATATCTTGCGTATCTTGGGCGTAGAAGCGCTGGCTGAATTTGTTGTTAATGAAATTCAGGATGTCTATCGTCTCCAGGGTGTAGGTATTAACGATAAGCATGTTGAAGTTATCTGTCGTCAGATGTTACGTAAAGTAGAAATTATTACTTCAGGTGACGGTACCTTTATTCCTGGCGAGCAGGTTGAGTATGCAGCGGTTGTTGCTGAAAATGCAGAGCTTGAAGCAGCCGATAAGATTCCGGCTAAGTTTGAGCGAGTTCTGTTGGGTGTTACCAAAGCGTCTCTGGCAACAGAGTCCTTCATCTCTGCAGCATCGTTCCAGGAAACTACCCGCGTACTGACCGAAGGTGCAGTCAAAGGTAAGCAAGATTTCCTACGCGGCTTGAAAGAAAACGTTGTGGTAGGTCGTCTGATCCCTGCGGGAACAGGTTTGGCTTATCATAGCGAACGCAAACGCAAACGTGCGATTGCGCAAGGAACTGAGACAGTCAGTGCAGAAGAAGTGCAAGAAGCACTGGCAGCTGCGCTGAATGCCTCTCTGTCAAATTCTGATTAATTATTAATCAGTGATTGACTTTAAGGGTCGGAATTGATTAAAATTCTGGCCCCTTAGTGACCGGATTGAATACAATCCGGTTTTTTGGTGCTCTTAATTAAACGTGAAAACGTGGAGTTTGCTTTAATGGCAACAATTAACCAGTTGGTTCGCAAACCACGTAAGCGCAAAGTACAAAAAAGTGACGTACCGGCTCTGCAGGCTTGTCCTCAGCGTCGTGGCGTATGTACACGTGTTTACACTACAACTCCGAAGAAGCCAAACTCGGCCCTTCGTAAAGTTTGCCGTGTTCGTTTAACAAACGGCTTCGAAGTGACTTCCTACATTGGTGGTGAAGGTCATAACCTGCAAGAACACAGTGTTGTTTTGATCCGTGGCGGTCGTGTAAAAGATTTGCCAGGTGTTCGTTACCATACTGTTCGTGGCGCATTGGATTGTTCAGGCGTTAGCGATCGTAAACAGGCTCGTTCGAAGTACGGTACTAAACGTCCTAAGTCTTAATCACCGTTTAACGGTGACGTTGAAGGAAGTACAGCGTCTGGTAACAGATCAAATACTGAATTTGGCGAGACCGGACCCGGTAAGAGTAAGGTCAGGTAGATTTCTATCTGAATTTCCTGAAGACCTTTAATAATATGAGGGCTTATCATGCCTAGAAGACGCGTCGCTGCGAAGCGCGATATACTGCCGGATCCTAAATTCGGTAACATTACATTGGCAAAATTTATTAACCACGTAATGGTTAGCGGTAAAAAATCTGTTGCAGAACGTATTGTTTACGGTGCAATGGATAAAATCCAGGAGCGTTCAAATAACGATCCTCTGGATATGTTTGTTAAAGCGTTAGATGCTATCCAGCCAGCGGTTGAAGTTAAATCCCGTCGTGTTGGTGGTGCTACCTATCAGGTTCCATGTGAAGTGCGTCCTTCTCGCCGTATGGCGCTGTCAATGCGTTGGTTGGTAGATGCTTCGCGTAAGCGTGGCGAAAAATCCATGGCGCTGCGTCTAGCTGGCGAAGTGATGGATGCTGCAGACGGTCGTGGTGCTGCTGTTAAGAAACGTGAAGATGTGCATCGTATGGCTGAAGCTAACAAAGCTTTTGCTCACTATCGCTTCTAAATCTCCAGAGGAATGAGTCGTGGCTCGTAAAACTCCTATTGCTCGTTACCGTAACATTGGTATCGTTGCACACGTAGATGCCGGTAAAACGACTACGACAGAGCGCGTGCTTTTCTATACAGGTCTGTCTCATAAAATTGGTGAGGTGCATGATGGCGCCGCGACAATGGATTGGATGGAGCAGGAGCAGGAACGTGGTATAACTATCACTTCTGCCGCGACTACCTGTTTCTGGCAAGGTATGAGCAAGCAGTTTGAAAACCACCGTATCAATATCATTGATACACCGGGCCACGTTGACTTCACAATCGAAGTTGAGCGTTCTTTGCGTGTGCTTGATGGTGCGGTTGTTGTGTTATGTGCCTCTTCAGGTGTGCAGCCGCAGACTGAAACAGTATGGCGTCAGGCTAATAAATACCATGTTCCTCGTATGGTTTTTGTTAACAAGATGGACCGTGCTGGTGCTGACTTCTATATGGTTATTGATCAGCTGAAAGCTCGCTTGGGTGCTAAAGCTGTCCCAATCAATTTCCCTATCGGCGCTGAAGATGAGTTCAAAGGCGTTGTTGATCTGATTCGCATGAAAGCGATCATGTGGAATGAAGAAGATCAGGGGATGACGTATGAGTTGGAAGATATTCCTGCTGATCTGCAGGATAAAGCCGACGAGCTACGTGAACAGATGGTTGAGGCAGCTGCTGAAGCTACTGACGAGTTGATGGAAAAGTACCTTGAAGAAGGTGACTTAACTAATGACGAAATCAAGGCTGGTTTGCGCGCGCGTACGTTAGATAACGACCTTGTTCTAATGCTTTGTGGTTCTGCCTTTAAGAACAAAGGCGTTCAGGCAATGTTGGACGCTGTTGTTGAATACATGCCTTCTCCTGTCGAAGTTAAAGCGATTGAAGGTACGCTGGACGATAAGGACGAAACTGTTGCTCAGCGTCATGCTGATGACAAAGAACCCTTTGCTGCGCTTGCTTTTAAAATTGCGACAGACCCATTTGTGGGTACGTTGACATTTGTGCGTGTGTATTCAGGTGTTCTGGCTTCCGGCGATAGCGTCTTTAACTCTGTTAAGAGTAAAAAAGAACGTGTTGGTCGTATGGTGCAGATGCATGCAAATAACCGTGAAGAGATCAAAGAAGTTCGCGCGGGTGATATTGCTGCATTGATCGGTATGAAAGATGTTACTACAGGTGACACACTATGTGATCCTACCAATAGAATCGTATTGGAGCGCATGGAGTTTCCAGAGCCGGTAATTTCTGTTGCTGTTGAGCCTAAGACTAAAGCTGATCAGGAGAAGATGGGTGTTGCTTTGGGTAAACTGGCCCAAGAAGATCCGTCTTTCCGTGTAGAAACTGATGAAGAGTCTGGCCAGACAATTATCTCGGGTATGGGTGAATTGCACCTGGATATCCTTGTTGATCGTATGCGTCGTGAATTTGGCGTTGAAGCTAACATTGGTAAGCCGCAGGTTGCTTATCGTGAGAAGATTCGTAAGTCTGTCGATGCTAACCACAAGTTTGCGCGTCAATCAGGTGGTCGCGGTCAGTATGGTCACGTTGTGATTGAGTTCAGTCCGTCTGATGAAGAAGGTCTGGAGTTTCTCAGCGAGGTGGTAGGTGGAGCTATTCCTAAGGAGTACATCGGAGCTATCGAGAAGGGTATTGCTGAACAGATGAAAAACGGCGTTATCGCTGGTTATCCTCTGATTGGTCTTAAAGCCCGTCTCTATGATGGTTCATACCATGATGTTGACTCAAATGAGATGGCGTTTAAAATTGCGGCATCTCAGGCATTGAAGAAATATGCCATGCAAGCAGATCCGTGTCTTCTGGAGCCTATGATGAAAGTCGAAGTGGTTACTCCGGAAGATTACATGGGCGACGTTATGGGTGATCTTAACCGTCGCCGCGGTCTGGTTCAGGGTATGGAAGACACTCCATCTGGCAAAGTGATTAATGCACAGGTTCCGTTGGGTGAAATGTTCGGATATGCAACTGATCTGCGTTCCGCAACTCAAGGGCGTGCAACTTACTCTATGGAGTTTGAGTGTTACGCTGAAGCTCCTAAGAATGTCGCCGAAGCGGTGATGAGGGCTTATTAGCCTTCGCCATAATCTAAGAGGTATTTTATCGTGGCAAAAAAAGCATTTGAACGAAATCTGCCGCACGTCAACGTAGGCACAATTGGCCACGTTGACCATGGCAAAA
>NZ_LJSI01000047.1 GCF_001305295.1 Neptunomonas antarctica | reverse complement strand
ATAATAAATTTTATTAATATGATAATTCTTATGCTGGTTTTATCATATAAGAACCTGGATTACTTTATCTACCAGCCCTGTAGGAGACGATATGCTCGCTTCGTTACGTGATTATATCGACAATCTTTTGGAAGCCGTTTGCCTGGTAGATGAGGGTGGTAATTTTATCTACTTAAGTTCAGGATTTCCGAGAATTTTAGGCTATAAAGTCGAAGAGCTACTCGGGCATACCATGATTGAGTTTGTGCATCCTGATGATCGCGAACTAACTCAGACGGCCGCACAGAATATTATGAAAGATGAATCTACGATTGAGTTTGAAAATCGTTACATTCACAAGGATGGAAAAGTAGTCCATCTACTCTGGAACGCTCATTGGAATACCCAAGATAAGATCGGTGTTGCCGTTGCCCGTGATATCACCATACATAAAGCGCAGCTTAGTTTTCTGCAGAATCTGGCTTTTTATGACAAGTTAACCCACCTACCCAACAGATCTCTCTTCAGCGACCGCTTGCATCAAGCATTAGCACGAGCCAGACGGGAAAAGGGGCAGTTTGCCTTATTATTTATTGATTTAGATAAACTTAAATACGTTAACGATACCGCCGGCCATCAAACTGGAGACCGCTTGCTATTCAGTACGGCGAACTGCTTATCCAGCTGCATACGTGAATCAGATACCGTATCCCGCTTTGGAGGAGACGAGTTTGTGGTGATTTTTGACCGCATAAAAAGTGTGGACGGCGCGATGGCTATCGCCAACAAGATATTGAATCAGTTAAGAACGTCGGTTTCAGTCAAAACCGCGAGCGGCGAACAATTTGTCATTCAAGCTAGCATAGGTGTTGCTGTATACCCAGATCACGGTAAGAATGAAAAAAATCTGCTGGAGGTGGCTGATAAGGCTATGTATATAGCAAAACAACGCGGTGGTAATAGCGCGCAATTGGCCTCAGCTAATTTGCTGATTGATAATAATTTATCTAACAGGAAAACCCAACGGAAGTAGGGATTATCCACATTTACTTTAGTAAATAGTTTATTGATAGAACCCGCTAAAACGAAGAGCAGGCGTCTTTAATAGAGAGTTTAAATAAAGAGTTTTAAAGGCATTCTAAAAGATACCTTTAAAACTCTGATAAAATTCTTATATCATCTCAACTGCAACTGCCGTTGCCTCACCACCACCGATGCAAAGTGATGCTACACCTTTGGATTTACCAGCATGTTTCAACGCATACAGCAGCGTCACTAAGATACGTGAACCGCTTGAGCCAATAGGATGACCTAGCGCACAGGCACCACCCTTCACATTCACTTTATCAGCATCAAGGCCCAGCTCAGATATAGCCAACATGGAGACCACAGCAAAGGCTTCATTTATTTCGTAAAGATCGACATCATCCTTACTCCAACCGGCTTTTTTCAATACTTTCTGGATAGCACCAATGGGTGCAATCGAGAACTCGGCGGGCAACTGTGCGTGTGTAGAATGCGCCACTATGCGTGCTAATGGTTTTAAACCGCGTGCATTTGCGTCTGACTCTTTCATTAGCACTAACGCAGAACCGCCATCAGAGATCGAACTTGAGTTAGCGGCAGTAACTGTGCCGTCTTTTTTAAAAGCAGGGTTTAGTGAGCGGATTTTATCGATACGGGCATTACCAGGCTGTTCGTCGGTATCAACAACCACATCACCCTTGCGAGACTTCACTGTTACCGCTGCTATCTCATCTTTAAACGCACCCGTTTCTATCGCTTTTAACGCTTTATTGAGTGAACCGATGGCAAAATCATCCATCGCTTCACGCGTGACATTAAAAGCATCAGCGCTTTGTTGCGCGAAAGCTCCCATCAGGCCGCCTTCGTAGGCATCTTCAAGACCGTCACAAAACATATGGTCTAACACTTGCGCATGGCCCATACGCATTCCTGCGCGTGCCTTAGGCAGCAGGTAGGGAGACAAACTCATATTCTCCATGCCGCCAGCCACCATAATATTCACCTGTCCCGCCATTATCTGGTCATGCGCTAACATAACGGCTTTCATGCCTGAACCACACATTTTATTGACGGTGGTGGCACCGGCAGCATCAGGAATACCCGCACCGCGAGAGGCCTGTCGAGCGGGCGCCTGCCCTAAACCTGCAGGCAAAACACACCCCATAATAACTTCATCTATATCGGCACCCTTGATGCCTGCTCTTTCTACTGCCGCTTTAATAGCAGTAGCACACAAATCGGGAGCACGTACTTCACTTAACGCCCCCATCATGCCGCCCATTGGAGTTCTGGCAGCACTAACAATAACGACTGAATCCTGAATCATAAAATCCCCTTTTAGTAACTGCTTACACAAACGCTTACGTTAACGTAAAGAAAATCAACAAAAAAAACCTCACTATTAATAGCGAGGTTTATATCGATCAACTGAAATTGCGTTTAACAATTTTCTGTATTTCGCCAACAATACCACTACGAAATGCCAGTACACAGACAATAAAGATCAAGCCCATGATGATATGAACATAGTTGCCTAACTCACCACCTGACAGGAAGTTTTGTAATCCAACGATAGCGGCCGCACCCACGAGTGGGCCAAAAATCGTACCCATACCACCGACTAATGTCATGAGCACCACTTCACCGGACATGTGCCAATGCACGTCGGTAAGAGAAGCTAACTGAAACACCAGTGTTTTGGTTGATCCCGCCAATCCAGACAACGCGGCAGAGATAACAAAGGCAGCCCATTTGTAATCATTCACATTATAACCCAGCGACGTAGCACGGGGTTCATTCTCACGAATGGCTTTTAACACCTGCCCAAAGGGTGAATGTATCGTGCGGTTGATAACCCAAAAACCGAACAAGAAAATAGCCAGTACGAAATAATACATATTCAAGTTATCGGATAAATCAATAAACCCAAATAAAAACCCACGCGGAATCCCCTGTAAGCCATTTTCACCGCCGGTGAAAGGTGCCTGCAGAAACACGAAGAACATCAGCTGCGCTAACGCAAGCGTTACCATCGCAAAATATATGCCTTCACGTTTCACGGAGAGCTTACCGTAAACGGCACCCAGCGCTGCCGCTGCCGCAGTACCTGCAAGAATACCCAGCAAAGGAGAAAGCCCGCTATTCATGACCAGATAACCGGTTACATAGCCACCGGTCCCCAGGAAAATAGCGTGCCCAAAAGACAGTAACCCAACAAAACCTAACAACAGATTAAATGCGGAAGCGAACAGTGCAAAGCATAATATCTTCATCAACAAGACAGGATACATTACGAATGGAGCTACCAGAGCAACACCCAATAAAACGATAGATAACTTAGATATTTTCATAATCGGGTCCTCCTCAGGCTTCTTTACCAAATAAACCCGCAGGCTTGATTAACAATACAATCACCATGACAAGGAAAATGACTGTGTTAGAAGCTTCCGGATAAAAGTATTTAGTCAAACCTTCAACGATACCCATACCTAAACCGGTAATGATGGCACCACCGATCGACCCCATTCCGCCGATAACAACGATAGCAAATACGACGATCAATAAGTTGGAGCCCATATCGGGCGAAACTGAATAGACAGGAGCAGCCATGACGCCTGCAAAACCCGCCAACGCCACACCAAATCCGAATGTCAGTGTTACCATGAGAGGAACATTGATACCGAAGGCCTGCATAAGCGCCGGATTCTCTGTTCCTGCTCGCAGATAAGCGCCTAATTTGGTCTTTTCTATCATCCACCATGTACCGACACAAACAACCAAAGAAGCAACAACAATCCAGGCACGATAATTTGGCAGATACATAAAGGGAAGCTTTATACCCCCGCTAAACGCCTCAGGAATCGGATAAGACATACCTGAAGAACCAAAAAGGTGTGTGAATAAACCTTGCAGTACCAGCGCTACACCAAACGTAAGCAGCAATGAATACAAGTGATCTTCATTAGCTATCGGGCGAATCAGGAAACGTTCCATCAGAATGCCCAATAGGCCAACCACCAGTGGCACAACAATAAGTGCTGCCCAATAACTAATGCCAAGATACTGCAATGCCAGATAAGCCAGGAAGGCTCCCAGCATGTAGATAGCACCCTGTGCAAAGTTGATGATCTTCAGCAACCCAAAAATAATTGCCAAGCCCAAACTCAGCAAGGCATAAAAAGATCCGTTGATTAAGCCAACCAGAAGCTGACCAAACAAGCCGAACAGGTTGATTCCCAGAAACTCCGCCATATCTCTACCTCAAAAATTCGCTCTGAATATCAAAACAGATGCGAACACGCGCCCGTTTCCCTCCGTAACGCCCCGTCGCTTCTCGCAACTTTAACGCTATAGAGGGAATTCAGTGATATCACTGATGGGCTATTTTTTTATTATTTAAAGTCACATTCTGGCAACATAGGAGCGAACGCCTGATCACCTGGAATAACACTTTGAATGGCGAAGATATCATCTGCGCTTTTACGCTCAGATGCTTTAGTGATTTTCACCAAATACATATCGTGAACCATACGTCCATCGGCACGCAGAGTTGCATTCTTCGCGAAGAAATCGTCTGGCTTAGTCGACTTCATTATTTTCATAACGGCATCAGACTCATCAGTACCCGCCGCTTTAACTGCATTCAGATAATGCATGGTTGCAGAGTAAGCACCGGCATGTGGCATTGCAGGGATAGCACCATGGCGCGCTTTAAAGCGAGCACTCCACTCACGTGATTCTTCATCGCGATCCCAATAGAAACCGGTGGTTGTTAACATGCCACCCGCAATAGCCGGATCAAGTGCTTGCGCATTGGGTGTAAACACCAGCAGGCCAGCCACATCCATCATTTCGGTCAGACCGAACTCGGCAGCGGTTTTCAACGAGTTAACAAAATCAGCTCCGGCGTTTGCCAAACCAACCACTTCAGCACCAGAAGCCTGCGCCTGAAGAATATAAGAAGAGAAGTCTGTTGTGCCCAATGGCGCACGTACCGCACCGACAACTTCACCACCTTCAGACTCGATAACTTTAGTCGCGATACCTTCTAAGGCATGACCAAACGCATAATCAGCAGTAATGAAGAACCATTTTTTCTTACCAGACTGCACGATCGGCTTAACTGTACCGTTAGCCAGCGCAACCACGTTGTACGTCCAATGGGCGTTATAAGGTGAACACTGCTTAGTAGTAAACGCATTACTGGCAGACGCAGCAATCAAGGCAATCTTCTTAGCATCTGTTGTGACCTGAGTAACGGCACCCGTAACACTGGAAGCCACTAAACCGGTGATAACATCAACCTGCTCATTTTCAATCCATTTACGCACAATGGCAGAACCCACATCCGGTTTGTTCTGATCATCAGCTGAAACAATTTCAATTGGCTTACCTAGTACAGTACCACCAAAATCTTCAACTGCCATTTCAACGGCAGTCACACAGCCTTTACCACAGATATCTGCATAAACCCCACCCATATCTGCCAGCACGCCAATTTTAACCTTATCATCTGACAAAGAAGCGTGTGCAGCGGTTGACGTTAAAGCGACGGCCATCGCCGCTGATAAAAGTGTTTTGGTCATTAATTTCATTGAGACTCTCCTGGTTAGAGCATTTTTATTGTTATAGCTTTAAATAGACGCCTGACGTATGCCAGGCATCCAAATTCGACACCTAAACTAGGCGTTTATATTAAACACCCAAATACGTATTCAACAGTTCTGTTTTTTCTATTAGCTCGTGTGCATGCACTTCTTCTACGATATGCCCATGTTCCATTACATAATGTCTATCTGCAATCGGCGCTGCAAAACGGAAATTCTGTTCGACTAATAAGATAGTCAAGCCACGCGCTTTTAGCTGCATCAGCACTTCGGCTAATTTCTGTACGATAACAGGCGCTAAGCCTTCGGTAATCTCATCGAGAAGCAGAATATTGGCCCCTGTTCGTAAAATTCGGGCCAACGCCAACATCTGTTGCTCCCCACCCGACAACCGGGTTCCCTGACTGAAACGACGTTCATACAAGTTTGGAAACATTTCATAGATTTCATCAACACTGACACCGTCAGAACGTACTGCCGGTGGTAGCATCAGATTTTCTTCAACATTAAGACTGGAAAAAATACCGCGCTCTTCAGGACAAAAACCCATACCTAAATGGGCAATTTTATGCGCAGCCATGTTGATGGTTTCAGTACCATTAATCACGATAGAACCAGAGCGACGCCCTACCATGTTCATAATGGCTTTCAGAGTCGTTGAACGACCGGCACCATTACGGCCAAGCAATGTGACAAGCTCACCTTGCCCGATTGAAAGATCGATACCGTGAAGAATATGCGACTCACCATAAAATGCATGCAGGTCACTAATACGGAGTTTTTCGCGACGCGTATTGTTTGTATGGTCAGCGCTTGTATGGTTAGTACTCATGCCCCATTCTCCTCGACGGCAACACCAAGATAAGCCTCTTGAACACGCGGATCAGCAGACACTGTTTCGTAATCGCCTTCTGTCAAAATGGCACCGCGTTGCAATACGGTGATCTGATCAGCGAGCTTTGAAACCACATGCAAGTTATGTTCAACCATCAAAATGGTACGATCTTTTGATACTTTCTTAATCAGGTCTGCGACAACATCAACATCTTCATGCCCCATACCTTGCGTTGGCTCATCCAACAACATTAGCTCTGGCTCCAGTGCTAATGTTGTAGCAATTTCCAGAGCACGTTTATGGCCATAAGAAAGGTCTACCGTTTTCGCACCTGCAAAATTCCCTAAACCAACCGACTCAAGTAGCTCTACTGCCCTGTCGTTCAGCTTATCGAGGACCTTTTCTGATTTCCAGAAATGAAAGCTGTTCCCCTCTTTACGCTGCAGCGCAATACGCACATTTTCCAACACACTTAAGTGCGGAAACACCGCTGAAATCTGGAACGAACGCACCACACCTTTACGAGCAATAGCAGCAGATTGCAACGAAGTAATATCGTGTCCGTTGTAGAGAATTCTTCCCGAAGTAGGTGTTAAAAATTTAGTTAACAGGTTAAAAACGGTCGTCTTACCAGCACCATTCGGGCCAATCAGCGCATGTATATGGCCACGCTGTATCTTAAGACTCACATCATCGACAGCGGTAAAGCCTTTAAATTCTTTTATGAGATTCTGGGTTTCCAGAACGTAATCTGCACTCATGCGTACTATGCCTCTTGTTCTTATTCTGCATCTTTCGCTGCGCGGAAAACTTACTTTCACGTAAGCGCTATATAGAAATTAGCAATTTCCCCTACTGGAAGCCAAGTAGTCCTTTGGTAGTATACGACACTAAACACCCCTCTTTAATATATATTATTTCTTATAAAACAAGTACTTACTTAATAAAAAAAATATTAAAGTATTCATGTATACTTGATCTACAACTTTTACATGCTTTACGTTAACGTAAACTTCCGATACATTAACCTTAACTATAGTACGGCATAGAATTATGGAAACAAAGACGTCTTATTCAATCAGCGAATTATCAACCGAGTTTGATATTACGACTCGCAGTATTCGGTTTTATGAAGACCAGGGATTATTGTCGCCCAGCCGCCGGGGACAAACCCGCATATACAGCCGTCAAGACAGAGTTCGTCTTAAATTAATTTTACGTGGCAAGCGATTAGGTTTTTCGCTTGCGGAAACAGGAGAGCTATTTGCCCTCTGGGATGAAACCTTATCCGGTAGCGAAAAGCAGTTGAATTTGCTATTGAATAAGATTACCGAACGAAAAAAAGCGTTAGAACAACAACTCAACGATATCGCAATGGTTCGGCTGGAACTTGAAAACGCTGAAACACGTTGTACTGAAGCACTTCAGGAACTGTCGAATAAAAAAATACAAAAAGCGAATCCATTCTGAGAAACCTCATATCAGGATGAGCTAACACAAAAGGTGTCACTGATGATTTCACAATACACAGAACTAAACTTCGGACTTGGCGAAACGGTCGATATGCTACGTGAGCACATTAACAGCTTTGCCGCTAAGGAAATTGCACCACGCGCAGAGCAGATCGATAAAGACAACGAATTCCCAATGGACTTATGGCGCAAATTTGGCGACATGGGACTGCTGGGTATTACCGTCAAAGAAGAATACGGTGGTGTAGGTATGGGTTATCTTTCCCATATTATCGCAATGGAAGAGATCAGCCGGGCGTCAGCGTCTGTAGGGCTATCTTACGGTGCGCATTCCAACCTTTGTGTTAACCAGATTCATCGCAACGGTTCAGAAGAACAAAAACTAAAATATTTGCCTAAGCTAATCAGCGGCGAGCATATCGGCGCGTTGGCAATGTCAGAGCCCAATGCAGGTTCAGACGTCGTATCGATGAAACTCAGTGCGCGTGACAACGGTGACCATTACCTGTTGAACGGCACCAAAATGTGGATCACTAACGGTCCTGATGCTCATACCTACGTTATTTACGCCAAAACCGATATTAAAGCAGGCCCGCGCGGCATTACTGCTTTTATCGTAGAGCGTGATTTCCCGGGTTTCTCGCGTCATCAGAAACTAGACAAGTTGGGTATGCGTGGCTCTAACACCTGTGAATTGGTTTTCCAGGACTGCCCTGTGCCTAAAGAAAATATTCTTGGCGAACTCAACGGCGGCGTAAAAGTACTGATGAGCGGCCTCGACTATGAACGCCTTGTACTGTCAGGTGGCCCACTGGGTATCATGCAGGCAGCCATGGATATCTGCGTTCCTTACATTCGTGATCGTCAGCAGTTTGGTAAGCCCATCGGTGAATTTGAACTGGTGCAGGGTAAAATTGCAGATATGTACACGCTGATGAATGCCTCAAAATCGTATGTTTATCTCAATGGTATGGCAGCAGAACGCGGCGAAACCTCACGTAAAGATTCGGCAGGCTGCATTCTTTTCACGGCTGAAATGGCAACCAAAATCGCATTGGATGCTATCCAGCTACTCGGCGGCAACGGTTACATCAATGAATTCCCAACAGGCCGCCTACTACGCGATGCCAAGCTATATGAAATCGGCGCAGGCACCTCTGAAATCCGTCGTATGCTAATTGGGCGTGAGCTGTATTTGAATAAGTAAACATTCGTTTCTTATTCAACATCCCTATCAAATAAAAGAACCAATAGATTCAACTGACACTGTATCAGTTGAATCTAATGAGGACCGGATATGTCGATAATCCAATCCAAGATCAATACACGCGCCGAAGACTTCATTGCCCGCCACACGTCAATGCAAGCCGCCGTTTCAGATCTGCGTGAAAAAGTCAGCATCATAGAACAAGGTGGTGGCCCGTCTTATCAGGAACGCCATACCGCGCGCGGAAAATTACTGCCACGCGAGCGTATCAACACCTTGATTGATCCGGGTTCAGCTTTTCTTGAGCTGTCCCAAATGGCTGCCTATAAAGTATATGAAGACAACATTCCAGCCGCCGGTATTATTACGGGTATCGGCCGTGTATCTGGCCAGGAATGTATGATCATTGCGAATGACGCGACGGTAAAAGGCGGCACTTATTTTCCCTTAACCGTGAAAAAACATCTTCGTGCTCAGGAAATTGCTGAGCAAAACAACCTGACATGCATTTATTTAGTTGATTCTGGTGGCGCTAACCTGCCACAACAGGATGATGTTTTTCCGGATCGCGATCATTTTGGTCGTATCTTTTTCAACCAAGCGCGCATGTCAGCTAAAGGCATTCCGCAGATTGCTGTGGTAATGGGCCTGTGTACCGCCGGCGGTGCTTATGTTCCTGCCATGGCTGACGAGTCGATTATCGTCCGCAATCAGGGCACCATTTTTCTTGCCGGGCCCCCTCTGGTGAAAGCCGCTACCGGTGAAATCGTCAGTGCCGAAGATCTTGGTGGTGCGGATGTGCACTGTAAAGTATCGGGTGTTGCCGATCACTATGCCGAAAATGACCAACACGCGCTGCAGATTGCCCGCACCTGTGTGGCCAACCTGAATCGCAAAAAACAGATCACTCTGGATATCAAACCTTCCGTTGAGCCACTCTACCCGGCTGAAGAACTGTATGGCATTGTCGGCACCGACCTGAAAAAGCCCTTTGACGTGCGTGACGTGATTGCCCGCCTTGTTGATGGCTCTGATTTTGATGAGTTCAAAAAGAACTACGGTACAACATTGGTCACCGGCTTTGCACATATCTACGGTTACCCCGTCGGTATTATTGCCAACAACGGGATTCTGTTCAGCGAGTCTGCACAGAAAGGTGCTCACTTTATTGAACTCTGCTGCCAGCGTAAAATTCCTTTATTATTCTTACAGAATATTACCGGCTTTATGGTAGGTCAAAAATATGAAGCAGAAGGTATCGCTAAACACGGAGCCAAACTGGTAACAGCGGTTGCCTGCGCGGCTGTGCCGAAGCTCACAGTGCTGATTGGTGGATCATTCGGCGCCGGCAACTACGGCATGTGTGGTCGCGCTTACAGCCCTAACTTCCTGTGGATGTGGCCGAATGCGCGCATCTCGGTGATGGGTGGCGAACAAGCCGCTGGCGTAATGGCGACTGTGACTCGCGACGGTAAAGAGCGTAAAGGCGAAACCTGGTCTGCAGAAGCTGAAGCCAACTTCAAAAAACCGATCATCGATACCTATGAACATCAGGGCCATCCTTATTATGCCTCTGCACGTCTTTGGGATGATGGCGTTATTGATCCGGCTCAGACACGTTCGGTTATCGGTATGGGTCTCTCAGCCGCGTTGAATAAGCCCATCGGTGATACCCACTTCGGCATATTCCGGATGTAATGGAGTGACTGTCATGACTGATAATAAACAGGTTCTCCTTAGCATTAGCGCAGACGGTATCGCTGAGCTGACATTGAACCGACCTGAAGTACACAACGCTTTTGATGACGATGTCATTGAACAGCTAATCGCAAAACTTGAAAGTGTTAGCAACAATAACGACGTTCGCGCACTGATATTGCGCTCCAATGGTAAAAACTTCTCTGCGGGGGCTGACCTTGCATGGATGAAACGTATGGCCAGGAATTCCCATCAGGAAAACTTAAAAGACGCGGGCCGTCTTGCCAAACTGATGGAGCTTCTTAATAGCCTGAACAAACCGACTATCGGCTTAATACAGGGTGCCGCTTATGGGGGCGCCGTGGGTCTGGCCGCCTGCTGTGACATAGTCATTGCTTCTGAAGAAGCCCAGTTTTGTCTCAGCGAAGTAAAAATCGGTCTTATTCCAGCCGTTATCAGCCCTTATGTTGTCCGTGCAATCGGTGAGCGACAGTCACGTCGCTACTTTTTGACGGCAGAAGCATTTTCTGCCGCTACCGCTCAGAAGTTTGGTCTGGTTCATGAAGTTGTTGCCTCACCTGAGCTTTTTGATGATGCCTGTGCGCGCATAACCCGCACGCTTAGCAAAAATAGCCCTCAGGGAATGCGGGCAGCCAAAGAGCTTATCTTTGCTGTCAGCCATAAAGTTATTGAACAAACAGTAATCCAGGATACGGCAGAACGTATCGCTGACATCCGTGTCAGTGCTGAAGGACAGGAAGGCCTGAGTGCTTTTCTTGAAAAACGTAAACCCAACTGGATTCAGGAGTAAGTCACTATGTTCAGCAAGATTTTAATTGCAAACCGTGGCGAGATAGCCTGTCGTGTTATACAGACAGCGCACCGTCTTGGTATTCGGTGTGTCGCCGTTTATTCAGAAGCCGATCGCAATGCTCGCCATGTTGCCATGGCGGATGAAGCCTTTTTATTAGGCCCTGCGCCCAGCAGCGAGAGTTATTTACGCGCCGATAAAATTTTAGAGATCGCCTTAAAATCTGGCGCCCAGGCAATCCATCCAGGTTATGGGTTCCTGTCTGAAAACACAGATTTCGCCAACGCATGTGAAGCTAACAATATTGCCTTCATTGGCCCACCCGCATCCGCTATTGCGTCCATGGGCTCTAAGTCTGCGGCGAAAGATATCATGCTGCAGGCTGATGTACCGCTGGTACCTGGTTACCACGGTGCTGATCAGGACCCTGCACTATTAAAAGCTGAAGCAGAAAAATGCGGCTTCCCACTGTTACTGAAAGCGATAGCTGGCGGTGGCGGCAAAGGGATGCGTGTGGTTAACCATATCGGCGAATTTGAGTCGGCTCTGGCAGCAGCACAGCGTGAATCGCAAAACGCATTCGGCAACCCCGACATGCTGATTGAGCGTTATCTGACGAAACCCCGTCATGTCGAAATTCAGGTGTTTTGTGACAAACAGGGTAATGGCATCTATCTGGCTGAACGTGACTGCTCGGTTCAACGTCGTCATCAGAAAGTCATCGAAGAAGCCCCTGCACCTGGCCTGTCTGACGAAACCCGTAAAGCAATGGGTGATACCGCCGTTGCTGCCGCGAAAGCGATCGACTATGTCGGCGCGGGTACCGTAGAGTTTCTTTACGACGAAGATGGCTCTTTCTACTTCATGGAAATGAACACCCGTTTACAAGTTGAACATCCTGTCACTGAGATGATCACCGGTCAGGACCTAGTAGAATGGCAGTTACGCATTGCCGATGGCGAACCGCTACCTCTACAGCAGGATGAAATCCGGATTCGCGGCCATGCACTTGAAGCACGTGTTTATGCAGAAGATCCGGATAATGACTTTTTACCGGTAACCGGCACCCTTCACTACTTGCGCACCCCGAAAGAAAGCGCCCATGTTCGCGTCGATACCGGCGTTATCGAAGGCGATGAAGTTAGCGTCTATTATGATCCGATGATTGCCAAATTAATCGTCTGGGATGAAGACCGGGAGCAAGCCATCAACCGTATGGTACATGCACTTGAGTCTTACCGTATTGGCGGGATGAAAACCAACATCGGCTTTCTGCGTCAAATCGCTGATAGTAAACCTTTCCGTGATCAAGAACTGGATACCGGCTTTATCGAAAAGCATAACGACCTGCTTTTCCAAACAGCTAAAACCGACATACAGAGCCAACTCGCCTTGGCCACCAGCTTTCTGTTAGAAACCGAGCGCAAGACTCAACCGAATAAAGATGACCCTGACTCGCCGTTTAATCTGCAAACCAGCTGGCGTTTGAATGCTGATTATTCACGTCCAATGGAGTGGATAGTGGGTGAAGATCACCATCAGGTTCGGGTTGTTGAGCATCGCACTAGTGAAAAACAGAACGGCTATGAAATCAGCGTAGACAATGTGTCCTTTAACGTCTCAGCTACATTAGACGACGATCATCTGCGCGCCGTTATTAATGGTCACCGTCTGAGTATTCATGGCCACCTTGCGGGCAACGATCTCACACTGTTCCGTGAAGGCCATCAGTTTCAGTGTCAACTATTCCGTCATACCTTTGAGGATAGCGATCAAACCAGTGGTGGCTCTCTGACAGCACCAATGAATGGTGCCATTGTTGCGGTACTGGCAGAAGTAGGTCAGGTTGTTGCTCAGGGCGACACACTCGTCATCATGGAAGCTATGAAGATGGAACACAGTATCCGCGCACCTCATGCCGGTACCGTGTCTGAAATATTCTTTGCAGTAGGCGATCTGGTATCCGATGGTGCGGCACTCGTAGCCGTGACACTTGCTGAAACACCCGCCGCAGAAGAGGAATAACTCATGGGACTGCCAAACAAAGCACGTATTGTTGAAGTAGGCCCGCGTGACGGCTTGCAAAACGAATCAGGCGCGGTGATTTCAACGGCGATTAAAGTTGAATTGATTAACCGCCTTGCTGAAGCAGGCCTAAGCCATATCGAAGCCGCCAGCTTTGTCTCGCCTAAATGGGTGCCACAGATGGGCGATGCCGCCGAAGTTATGGCAGGCATTACCCGCAAAACAGGGGTGGCTTATGCCGCCTTAACACCCAATATAAAGGGAGCTGAAGGGGCGATTGCTGCACACGCAGATGAAGTCGCTATCTTTAGCGCTGCGTCTGAATCCTTTACCCAGAAAAATATCAATTGCTCGATTGCCGAAAGTCTGGCGCGCTTCATACCCGTTATTGAGGCCGCCAAGAAAAACAACATCCGTATTCGAGGCTATGTTTCTACTGTACTGGGATGTCCCTATGAAGGTGACATAGACCCCGCCCAGGTCGCGGCTGTTGCACGTGAGTTACTTGATATGGGGTGCTACGAAATATCTCTCGGTGACACTATCGGTGTAGGCACGCCGGTTAAAGCCAGAAAAATGCTCGCTCGGGTCGCGAAAGACGTACCTATTAACCAACTCGCCGCGCACTTTCATGATACTTACGGGCAAGCACTGGCGAACCTGTATGCGGTGATGCAGGATGGCATCAGTGTGATTGATACCTCCATTGCAGGCTTAGGCGGTTGCCCTTACGCAAAAGGGGCATCGGGTAATGTCGCCACAGAAGATGTTGTCTACATGCTTAACGGCTTAGGCATTGAGACGGGTATTGATCTGGATAAACTGGTTCCCATCGGGCACTGGATTACACAAGAATTAGGTCGTAGCAACGGATCCAAAGTAGGTCTCGCCATGGGTTGTGATCAATAAATAAAAATAAGCATGAGGCACAACAAATGAGTCAACCACAGCAAATTACCGCACTTGACCTGCCGATTCCTGAGCGAGATCAATTGCCAGAACAGTTTCAAAAATACTTCGATAAATGCGAAGAAAAACTCGGAATGATACCTAATGTTCTGACGGCCTATAGCCAAAACACGGCTCAACTGGATGTTTTCGCACGTTTTTATAACGAGATAATGTTTGGTGAAGGCGAATTAAGCACGCTTGAAAAAGAGATGATCGCGGTTGTAGTATCAGCACAAAATCACTGTTATTACTGCCTGACCGCTCATGGTGCTGCTGTTCGTGAATACTCTGGCGATCCTGTTTTAGGCGAATTGATGGTGATGAACTATCGTGCCGCCGAACTTGAGCCCCGCCATCGGGCCATGCTTGATTTTGCTCATAAACTCACAAATCAGCCAGACAATATCGATGAAGCCGATCGCCAGTCATTGCGCGATGCTGGATTCAGTGACCAGGGCATCTGGGACATCGCTAACGTTACCGGTTTTTACAACATGACTAACCGCGTGGCCAGTGCCGTAGAGATGCAGCCTAATCTGCAGTATCACGGTGCCCATCGCGGCGTATAAATTCCGTTGATTATCAGATATAACAACAAGATTGCAGGGATTTTATTATGAACACTACATTGCCAAGTTACAGCAGCGGCATTTCCAGCAAACCACTTTTGGGAATGACCATCGGTGATAAGTTTGATGAGATTGCCGCCACCTATCCAGACAACGATGCACTGATTGTGCGTCATCAGGGCTTACGTTACAGCTATCGTCAACTGAAAGAAGCCGTGGACCAGGCCGCACGCGCTTTCCTGGCGATTGGCATCAAGCGCGGCGACCGCGTCGCTATGTGGGCACCCAACTGCGCACAATGGACCATCACACAGTTTGCTACGGCAAAAGTGGGCGCCATTCTGGTCAATATCAATCCGGCTTACCGCTTACACGAACTTGAATACGCGCTGAATCAGTCCGAAGTCAATGTCATCGTTACCGCGAATACGTTTAAAAGCTCAAACTACACAGAGATGCTGTTTGAGTTGGCACCGGAATTGAAAGCCTCTGCCGAAGGAAAATTAAAATCGATGAAGCTCCCGCACCTTAAGGGCGTTATCAACTTATCGGATGATAAATTCGCAGGTATGTGGCGTTGGGCTGATTTCGTCGCCCTGGCTGAATCGGTTACCGACGAACAAGTACAAGAGATCCAGAGCCAGCTACAGTTTGATGATGCGATCAACATCCAATACACCTCCGGCACTACGGGCTTTCCTAAAGGAGCGGCACTTTCACACCATAATATTCTGAATAATGGGTATTTTGTTGGCGAGAGTATGAATCTGACTGAAAAAGATCGCCTGGTCATTCCTGTTCCCCTGTATCACTGTTTTGGCATGGTTATGGGTAACCTGGGCTGTATGACACATGGTTCAACCATGATCTATCCGGACGAAGGCTTCGATCCTAAAATCGTATTGGAAACAATCGCCGAAGAAAAAGCCACGGCGCTTTACGGTGTACCGACGATGTTTATCTCTGAGCTGGATCATCCTGAGTTTGCTAACTTCGATCTGAGTTCACTGCGAACCGGTATCATGGCAGGCTCTATCTGCCCTGCTGAAGTAATGAAAGCCGTCAATACTAAAATGAACATGAAAGAAGTTCAGATCGCCTACGGCATGACAGAAACCAGTCCTGTTTCTCTACAAACGGCCGCTGACGACCCGTTTGATAAACAAGTAACCACGGTGGGCAGGACCCAACCCCATCTGGAATCCAAAATTATCGATCCGGTAACCGGCAATATCGTACCGCGCGGCATCATTGGCGAACTCTGCACCCGTGGATACAGCGTTATGCTGAAATACTGGAACAACCAGGACGCTACCGAAAAAGCCATTGATTCTTCTGGCTGGATGCACACTGAAGACTTAGCTACCATGGACGATGAAGGCTATGTTCAGATTGTGGGTCGTATTAAAGACATGGTTATCCGTGGTGGCGAAAACGTTTACCCCAAAGAGGTAGAAGAATTCCTGTATACACACCCGGGCATCTCCGATGTGCAGGTAACGGGTGTACCGGATAAAAAGTACGGTGAAGAACTGATTGCCTGGATAAAATTACATCCAACGGCTGACAATGTGACAGAGGAGCAGTTGCGGGCATTTTGTAAGGGGCAAATTACCCACTTCAAAATCCCACGTTACTTCAAGTTTGTCGATGAGTTCCCGATGACAGTCACCGGCAAAATCCAGAAGTTTAAAATGCGTGAAATATCAATCGCAGAGCTTGGACTTGATGACATATAACGGAATTTAACGAGGCTGCGGCCTCTCTTTAAAAATTCGACTATGAAAATGCCGACTATGTAAGTAGCCGGCATTTTTTCTGGATGCTTTTCGTCAAAGATCACCTTTCAGAGGAAAACACTACCTGATTTTTTTAAAAAAGCAGACGACAGTTTAACTATTTGATAGCCGAATCAGATGAACGAGATTTTATTTCCAGATACGCTTTCGGCATTAACCCTGTCCATTGCTTGAAGGCTCTGGTAAAAGACCTGGGCTCACTAAAGCCGAGTAATCTGGCTATTTCAGACACTGATAATTTTTGTGAACAGAGCTTTTCTATTGCCTGATCGCGGCGAATATCCTCTTTAATCTGCGGGTAGGATGTGCCTTCATTTTTGAGTTTACGACGAAGTGTCTGACTGCTTACATTAAAGTCGATGGCCAGCTGTTCGAACGAAGGACATAACAGAATCTCTGATTTTTGATAGAGCAGTATTGAACGAATACGCGCTTTATAACTCTGCTCTTCACCCGGTATGGTAATAAGATCAGCCGGTGAATATTTAAGAAACCGGGATAAATCATGCTGCGTACGCACGGGCGAACAGGCTAAATAATCAGCGCTGAAACTAAAGGTGAGTGCTGAACGGTTAAACAGATGATCACAAGGGAAAAGATCTTTTAATTCGTTAAAATTAACCGGTTTTTCATAAGGAAAACATACTTGAATCAAGGGTATTTTTTTACCAATAACCCAGCTCGCGAATCGATGCCAGATAACCAACCAGAATTCTTGATAAAAATGTTCCGGGTCCAGATACGGATCCTTAAAATTTGCTATTAACTCAACAAGATCACCACGGCATACCAGACTCATCTGAATATCCTCGGTGAATAAATTGTAGAAATGAATCCCCTGCTCCAACACTGCTTGCAGCGATTCATAATGCAATGCATGCCGCGCCATCAAGGCAAACACTCCCTGCTTACAAGGATGCTGCGTACAGCCCATAAACTCGTCCTGGAGCAAGTCCCAGGTTAATTTAACAAGCTGGCTCATCTGCTCACCATAGACTCTGGCATCAGGTTGCTCGAGTAATGCAGGTGTGATCCCGATATCAAGCATTAGCGATTCAATTGAGTGCCCTTTTCTCTGACTGCAACTCAGTAAGGCTTTCACATAATGAATATCGACCGTTGCCATAACCTTCCTATCAAGAGCTGATCTGATTAACTCTCATAAATGTAACATAATGTGATTTTTATAGTCATTTAATGTCATATTATGTCTGTGGGTTTTCCTTTATATTATTGATAGTTAATGCCTTTTTTATAAAAGATGCCGAACCAAGAAAATAAAAAATAATTCTTTATAGATTAATACTTTACGATTTAATAATACGAATATACAAACACTTTCCACGACAATAAATACAGAAAGCGAGGCCTGCTCTTCTGGCGTCCTTTTTATAAAGAGAGAGAAGTGATGAATCTTACCTTAACTGAAGACCAGAGCATGATTCAGGAAATGGCGCGAAAGTTTGCCCAAGCCGAACTCGCTCCCATAGCCGAGAAGTTAGATCACGAAGGTGATCGTGAGCTGTTTCTTCAGAATCTGAAAAAGTTAGCCGAACTAGGCTTTATGGGCCTGAACATTGAAAGCGAATACGGTGGCACAGAAACGGGAACGGTCGTATTAAGCCTTGCCCTAACTGAAATTGCCAGAGCCTGCTCATCCACAGCCGTTACTATGTCAGTCACTAATATGGTCGCCGAAGTGATTCAGGCGATCGCATCTGAAGAACAAAAAAGCCACTACCTGCCTAAGTTATGCAGTGGCGAATATGCGGCGGGTGGTTTCTGCTTAACCGAAACTACCGCAGGATCAGACCCATCCAATATGAAAACGACCGCCGTTCTTGAGGGCGACGAATGGGTTATTAATGGCGCAAAACAATTTATTACCAGTGCTGAATATGCGGGAGTGTTTGTCGTGTGGGCAGTGACGGATGCCAGTTTACCTAAAGGTAAAGGTATCTCATGCTTCTTGGTTGAAAGTAGCGCTCCGGGCCTGCTCATTTCGAAAGCAGAAAAAAAGATGGGACAGACAGCCTCATCTACTAATGAAGTGTTGTTTGATAATTGCCGCATTCCCAAAAAGGCTCTGATGGGCGAGTTAAATCAAGGTTTTAAAATTGCGGTAGGAGAACTGGCCGGTGGGCGGATAGGCATAGGTTCTGTCGCACTGGGTATCGGCTTGGCAGCAATGGATTATGCCCGTACCTACACGACTGAACGTCAGCAATTTGGCCAGCCCATTGCTAATTTCCAAGGGCTACAATGGATGATGGCGGACGCTTACACTGATCTGGAAGCATCGCGGTTGTTATTGATGAACGCTGCCGACAAAAAATCTAAAGGGCTGCCATTTTCTAAAGAAGCATCGATGGCTAAGCTGTTTGCCTCCGAAAAAGCGAATAAAGCCTGCTATACCGCCCTACAACTGTTAGGCGGCTACGGTTACATAAAAGACTACCCATTAGAACGCTATGCACGTGATGTGCGAATTACCTCTCTTTATGAAGGTACCAGCGAAATACAGCGCGTCATTATTTCTCGTGAACTGCTGAGAGAGATCGGCTAAGCGGACTTCATTCTACGTAAACACACACGAAGAGAGTATTCATGGAACTGAAAAACAAAGTCGTTATTGTCACCGGTGGAGCATCCGGTCTTGGCTTAATCACCTGCCAGGAACTGGTCAAAAAAGGCGCCAAAGTCGTTGCCTTTGACCTTAATGAAGAAGCAGGCAGGGCACTTGAAACCGATCATATCGGGGACGCTATTTTTGCAAAAGTCGATGTCACCGATGTTGCTTCTACTGAAGCGGGCATTGCAAAGGCCGTAGACGTATTTGGTACTATCGATGTATGCATCAATTGTGCAGGTATAGCGCCAGGCGGTAAAACAGTCGGACGTAACGGTGCCTTGCCCCTCGAAAGATTTGCTCAAGTTATCAATATCAATCTGATCGGTACATTTAACGTCTTGCGATTGGCTGCCGAGCAGATGGCCAAAAATGAACCTAATGCTGATGGAGAGCGAGGCGTGATTATCAATACTGCCTCAGTCGCGGCATTTGACGGACAAGTTGGCCAGTCAGCTTATAGCGCCAGTAAAGCAGGCGTGGTCGGCATGACACTACCACTAGCACGTGATCTTGCGCCACTGGGCATACGTGTGATGACCATTGCACCCGGTATTTTCGATACCCCAATGATGAAAGCCATGACCGATGAAGTACGGGAGCCTCTCATCAAAATGGTGCAACACCCGAAACGTTTTGGTGAACCGCAAGAATATGCGTCATTGGCTATTCATATTATTAATAACGGCTACCTTAACGGTGAAGTGATTCGTCTTGATGGCGCTATTCGTATGGAACCTAAATAAAGCCAAGGTTATAACACTTATAAATTTTTCGTTGTGACTATTATAAAACCAACGTCATGTCACTTATAAAGATAATAAATACCGAATTGAGGTAGTGATGAAAAAAATGAACTATGAGGATTTAATCAAACAATTCTCGGCAGAAAAAATTGATGATCAGTTCTCCGGGAGTCTGGAAACCGGCATTAATGTGTGTGTTGAAATCTGTGACCGTTATGCCGATGCTGAAAATGATGGTGTAGACGTTTCTGTAGAAGGCCCGGATAAAGTAGCATTACGCTACGAACGCGCAGACGGCTCGCGTGGTGAACTGAGCTTTAAAGAACTAAAACGCCGCTCTGCACAATTCGCCAACTACCTTCAGTCTCAGGGGATTGGTAAAGGCGACCGTGTTGCTTGTCTTTTACCGCGAACACCTGAGCTACTGATTACCGTTTTGGGTACGCTCAGAGCCGGTGCCGTGTACCAACCTTTGTTTACAGCCTTCGGCTCAGGCGCGATTGAATACCGTCTCACTAAAGCCGACACTAAACTGATTGTCACGAACACTGAACAATGGCCAAAATTACTAGATGTCAGCATTCTGCCTAAAACCCTCTTGGTCGCTGCAGCCGATGATCAATATGCGGATGATGCCGACGCCTTGTTCAGCGCAGCGCAGGACAGCCAATCAGACATTTTCGAACCCGTATTGATCACTAAAGATGAACCGTTCCTGCAAATGTTCACCTCAGGCACCACCGGGAAATCCAAAGGTGTTACCGTGCCGGCCAAAGCACTTATCCCCTTTTGGACCTACATGACATACGCCATAGAAGTGCTTCCAGAAGACAGATATTGGAATGTTGCTGATCCTGGCTGGGCTTATGGGCTTTATTACGCGGTGGTTGGACCTCTGCTTCTGGGCTGCACAACCCATTTTAATGAGCAGGGCTTTACCGCAGAAAACACCTTCGAGTTTTTACAAAACTATAAGATCACCAATCTGGCGGCGGCACCCACGGCCTACCGACTATTGATGGCCAACACTGAACTGCGTGCGAATTACGATATAAACCTCAGAGCCGCCAGCAGTGCCGGCGAACCACTCAACCCTGAAGTAATTTCATGGATGTACAAGGTCTTCAACTGCGCCGTGTGTGACCAATATGGCCAAACAGAAACAGGCATGGTCTCTGCTAACTTCCATGCCGTTACGCATCAAGAACGTACCGCCTGCATGGGTTATCCGCTACCCGGATATCGCTTAGTGGCTTTGGATTCAGACCTGAACGAGATCGCCGCTGGGCAAACCGGCGAGTTAGCGATTGATATTGAACAATCTCCACAGTTCTTCTTTCAAGGCTATACCTGGGAAGAGAAAAACCCCTTCAAAGGTAAATACTATCTGACCGGCGATATCGTTATCAGTAACGGTGATGGCTCCCATTCTTACACGGGTCGCGACGATGATATTATCGCCTCAGCAGGTTATCGCATTGGCCCAGCGGATGTCGAAAGTACGCTATTAGAACACCCGGCCGTCACTGAAAGTGCTGTTGTTGGTAAACCCGATGAGAAAAGAGGCAGCATTGTAAAAGCCTATGTGGTTATCCGATCTGAATATGAAGCCGGCCCGGCACTGGTAGAAGAGCTGCAACAATTTGTGCGTAAGCGTCTCTCAACGCATTCATTCCCGCGTGAAATTGAGTTTATAGACGAGCTTCCAAAGACACCCAGCGGAAAGTTACAGCGTTTCCTATTACGTCAGCGTGCCGTTGATGAAGTAAGTTAATAGCAACAAATACGGGGGAGTCAGCAGATACGTAACAGTAATGCCGACTCCCTTACTCCATTCGTCTTTTAACACCAGTACATATTGCTGCACTCCCAAATATTTTAATATGTAAGTGCAATGAATTACCTGTTCAAATCGAAAATATTCAATTGATGATTAATTTTTTAGCGTAAAGGGGTTAAGCACTGCCGCGAGGTAGTCTCCGAGAACTGACGAAATATACCCTCCTTCTTGTACTATCAATGTAGGCTTATTGAGCACCTTTACTCGTTTGCCAATTTCACAGAACCCTTCTGTGGTTAAACCAAGTACGGCAAAAGGATCTTGCTCAGCGGCATCCAGCCCTAATGCAATAACAATGGCATCTGGAGAAAATTCTTCTAAAGTTGCCCTCTTTAGCGGCGATTACACTAATTGCAGTTTGTGCTAAACATAAACACCGGACCAAGTTCCTGCGCCCAGTGGACAGGAGGTGTCCATCAAATTCCAACCGACCTGCCCAATAATATCTTTAGGATAAGTCGAGGCATACCGCCCAGGATTACTTTTGGGAATGACCTCTTCATTTGCTTCAGGTAGTTGAGCCCACTTGGTATAAACCGACTTTAAGAAACTTAAATAGTCTGGCGAGTGAATCATTGCAATATATGGCATACCAAAGTCTTTTGAAGGACTAATCGGAATGTCTAAATCTGTTAATACCTGGCGGAAATTTCTCCATGCTCTGGTATTTCTCGCGCTTGAGGCGGCTTAACGTTCTCATATAGAACTTAGGAGCATGCTGATTCTGATGATAAAAAGCTTTGATATTGGTACTCCTTACACTGTACAGGCAACAAAAATCAGTCGCAGTTTGCCGCTAGAATAAGAGTATTCAAGAGAACATCGCAGCCCTTTTCTAGTTGATCCGGGCTAGTGTATTCACATTCGTTGTGACTTAAACCGTCCTCTGAAGGAACGAAAATCATAGCTGTCGGAGCAACTCGGCTGATGTAAACCGCGTCATGCCCTGCTCCACTTACTAAGCTATGTGGCTCAACCTCTGGATGGCTTAATTCACATGCTTGTTGAATGAGGGACAAGCACTTTGTATCGAAGGGACAAGGTGGTAATGACCACGTTTCCTTTATGCCGATTTCTAGTTGATGGTGATAAGCAATCCGGTGAATAGTTTCAAACGCCTTGGTCTCTAGCTCGTTTAGTTGATCGAGACTTCCTTCTCGTAAATCCAGGGAGAACTTCACTTTACCAGGAGAAACGTTTGTAGAAGCATTAGGAATTTTCAGTTCACCAATCGTACAGCGACTATCTTGCCCATGTTTCATGGTCATATCGGTTAATTCAGTAATCATTTTCGATGTTCCAACCAATGCATCGCTCCGCAAGTCCATAGGACTTGGTCCCGCATGGCAAGAGCGCCCTGTAACCTCAACCTCATACCAGCGCACACCCAATACTCCTGATACGATTCCGAGATCTATACCTAATCTCTCAAGCACTGGACCTTGCTCGATATGTAACTCGAAGTATTGATGACAACCAGGATCATCAAGGTCAGCTAGATCGCTATACCCTAAGCGTTCAAGTTCAGCTTCCAGACTAACTCCGCTTTCATCTTCAGTATTTAGCGCGTCTTCAAGTTTAAAAACACCTGCATAGACACCAGAACCGAGCATCGCCGGTTTGAAACGAGCACCCTCTTCGTTGGTCCATACTGCAATTTCGATGGGCCGTAATGTTTGGATATTTCGCTCATTTAAACAACGTAAAGCTTCAAGCCCAGCCAAACAACCATAAATACCATCAAACTTGCCGCCAGTGGGCTGTGTATCCAAATGACTACCAGACATCACTGGCTTCAACTCATCACTTTTACCTTTGCGCCTTAGAAAAAGATTACCTACCGCATCAACTCTTAACGTACAACCAATATCTTGAGCCCACTTTATAAAAAGATCTCGGGCCTGCTTGTCTTTGTCTGTTAAGGCTAAACGGTGACAGCCACCAACCTTGCTACCTACTACGTCAACATGCCCAATTTCCCCAATCGCCATGATTGAGCTCCACAGTCGGTCACGATTACATTTTTCAACAGTCATAATAAATCTCTACTTAATAACCAATGTTAGATTGAATACTATTCATCAAAGGTATCCCCGCCGAAAATCGACGCACCTCTTCGATGAGGTTGAAAACAGCGGCGACGGGGCGTACATCACTTGCATCATGAGGCGTAACTATAATATTAGGATGTTTCCAGAAAGGACTAGTTTGCGGAAGCGGCTCCTCTTCAAAAACATCAACAGAAGCACCGCAAAGAAATCCTTCATCTAACGCTTCAAGTAAATCCTTCGCATCTAGCTGCCCACCCCGACCAATATGAATTAAATAGGCGTTAGGTTTTAATTGTTCAAATAAAGCCCTATTTAAAATCCCTCGGGTTTCTTCGGTGAGGGGAAGAACGCATATCAATACTTCCGTACGACATAAAAAAGCTGAAAGTTGATTTGCGCCGTGATAAACCGGCACATTAGGGTTTTTGATGTCTTTTTTATGCTTACGCCAACCGGCAACGGAAAATCCTAACCTCTGGCAATCATTAGCAATATGCTCCCCTAAAAAACCCAAGCCCAGCACTCCAATATTGACTTCACTGGGCGCTCTCATGGGCAGACTTTGCCATCGACTTTCTCGTTGTTGCTGCAGATAGAGCGGAAAATTGCGTTGATGATTAATGATGTGCCAAAGAGCAAAAGTACTCATTATAGAAGCTTGCTCTGGATCGCGATTACGACAGACTTGAACCCGGGCATCGATACTTTGGCACGCAAAAATATTATCCACGCCAGCAGCTATTGAGGCGACAAGACGCACATTTGGATAACGTTCAAAGAAATCTATATTAGGGTGCCATAACAGCGCGAAAGTTATTTTTGAAGGATCATGCGGCATATCCTCTGTAACGACCGTTACTTCATCTGCATAGTCTTCAAAGCACTTCAGATAGACATTCATATCCAGCTGGCTGCTATGTACTATTCCATATAGCATTACGCAACAACCTCCTGTGGTATCGGAGGCTTAGCGTCCTTCCCTGACCGCCAATGAGCACCCGGAATAGAAGCAATCAGGCTCTTGGTATAAGCGTGGTTCGGAGAAACAAATACTTGGCGAGTGTTACCAGATTCAACAATTTTTCCTCGCTGCATAACAATTACGCGGTCACAGACTTGCGCAGCCACGCGTAAATCATGCACCACAAAAAGAACCGCCAGGTTTAATCGCTTTTTAAGCGTCTCGATCAAATCTAATATTTGAGCTTGTACCGAAACATCTAAAGCAGAGATTGCCTCATCAGCTACCAACACTTCCGGATCATGCGCGAGAGCACGGGCAATACCCACTCGCTGCCTCTGCCCGCCGGAAAACTCGTGAGGATATCGATCTAAAGCAGCCGCAGGAAGCTCAACTAGTTCCAGCAACTCAACGGCCTTAGCCATAGCATCTTTGGGAGACATGCCCTGGGCTATGGGTCCATCGGCAATTATCTGGCCAATTGTTTTTCTGGGATTAAGCGACCCGTAAGGGTCTTGAAAAACCATCTGAATGCGCTTTCTGAAGGGAGCGAGATCGCGGCCTTTCAACAACTGAATAGGGCTTCCTCCCAATACTATTTCACCACTATCTGAATCCAATAAACGCACCACACAGCGACTTACCGTCGATTTTCCTGAACCTGACTCTCCAACAAGCCCAAGCGTTTCACCTCTATACAGATCAAAACTGACATTATCAACAGCTTTAACGACTCGACCTTTTCGGAACCAACTACCACCAGTACTGAAAGTTTTATACAAATTATTGACGGACAACACAGGCGTTCGATCAGATTGTTTATGGCTGATTCGCTCCGGTGCAGTGAGTGGGGGGACCGCCGCTATTAGCTTTTGAGTATAGGAATGCTGGGGATTATTTAGCACTTCATCGCGGCTGCCGATTTCTACCATTATTCCCTTTTCCATAACCACAACGCGGTCTGCAATCTCTGCGACCACACCAAAATCATGGGTAATAAACATAACGGCAGTGTTATGTTTCTTTTGAAGATCCTTAATCAATTTAAGGATTTGTGCCTGTGTGGTGACATCTAATGCAGTGGTAGGCTCATCCGCAATAAGTACTGAAGGTTCTAATGCCAGCGCCATGGCAATCATAACTCGCTGGCGCTGCCCTCCTGAAAGCTGATGTGGGTAGGCCCGCATCATCTTTTCAGGATCCGGTAGTCCAACATCTTCTAACAATGCCAACGTCCTTGTCTCACGTTCTTTTGACGTCATGTCGGTGTGGATCAAAAAGACTTCACTTATCTGATCTGCAATCCGCATCAAAGGATTAAGCGCCGTCATTGGTTCTTGGAAGATCATGCTTATACGATTTCCACGCAGCGCTCTGGCGCGTCGCTCTTCCAGGGAAACGAGATCATAACCATCAAATATTATGGTTCCCCGATTAACCTCAATGGTAGCTGGAAGCAACCCCATGATGGCATTCGCTGTCATAGACTTACCTGAGCCTGACTCGCCTACAACACAGAGAATCTCACCAGGCAGAAGATCATAGTTCACGTTACTGATAGCGAACTCACGATCAGCGCCTTCAGGAAGACGAATACTTAAGTTCTCTACTTTCAATAAAGGCGTCATATCAACTCTCCCGTTTACCAGATAATTTAGGGTTTAAGGCGTCGTTGAGCCCTTCACCAAGGAGATTTAGGGCGAGTACCGTCACGGCGATGGCAACACCCGGAATGAAACTTAGCCACCATGCCTGGCGTATAACGGTTCTGGAAGAGCCAATCATATAGCCCCACGACATGATTTCGGGATCCCCTAGTCCTAAAAATGCAAGCGAAGATTCCAGCAATATCGCAGTCGCTACCATTAAAGACGCAAGCACAATAATGGGAGATAGGCTATTGGGTAAGATTTCTTTAAGGATAATATTTCGGTTACTTTGCCCATTCAGTTTTGCTGCCAGAACGTATTCTTGATTGCGCAACCGCAGAAACTCACCTCGAACCAGACGCGCTACGGGAGGCCAACTGACCAGCGCTATCGCGCCAGTGATTGAATAAACAGAAGGTTCAAAGATAGCGACCAGCACTATCGCCAATGCAAAACTTGGAACCGTTTGGAATATTTCAGTAAAGCGCATTAATACTTCATCGACCCATCCACCGAAATACCCCGCATAGGCGCCTAAAGGAATGCCAATTAATAAGGCTATAACGGTAGACACAAAACTAACAAGAAGCGAAATCCGGGTACCGTAAATCAGACCAGCGAGTACATCGCGACCCAGGATATCAGTGCCTAATAAGTAGCTGCTGTTTTCGAACGGCGGAATAAAGGGTCTCTGTACCATTTTCCAAGGCGTTCCTTCGTAAACATAGGGGCCTAGAACAGCTACGAGTATTAGCATTACGAGAACAGCAAACCCAACCATCGCCACCTTATTTTGACTTAAAGTTTTGATAATATTCATTTTTATAACTCGATTCGGGGATCAACCACACAATAAATAACGTCGGTGATCAGGTTGAAAAGAACGACCATTGCTGATGATATGAAAAACACGCCCAGTAGCAGGTTGTAGTCTCGCTGGAATAAAGCATCAAACATCAGTCGCCCAATGCCAGGCCAGGCAAATACCGTTTCTGTTAAAACTGCACCGCCTATTAGCTGACCTGCCTGAAGACCAGCAAGAGTGACAACGGGTAATAATGCATTACGAAGAACATGACGATAAAGGACACGAGAGGGTTTCATACCTTTCGCTTTTGCCGTTTTAACGAAATCGAGTCTACTGGTTTCGATCATAGATGTTCGCGTCATGCGGGCATATACCGCAGTAAAGAACAGCCCTAACGTCGCTGCAGGTAGCACTAAGTGTATTCCGATGTCCCGCACTTTATCCCAGCCAGCAAAATCTTCTCCTACGGTTTGCATGCCAAAGCTTGGCAACCAATCCAGGTACACAGAGAACAAGAGTGAAGCCATCATTGCTAACCAGAAGAGAGGTGTGGCGTAAAACACCAACGCTGCAACAGTTATCGCTGAATCAGGCCATTTCCTATGCTTTGCTGCCGCCACTACCCCCGCTAAAACACCCAATAACAAAGACAAGACAAAGGCCGCTCCAGTGAGCAATAAAGTGGCTGGCATACGATCCATAATCAGATCGAAGACTGGCATCTGCTGACGATAGGTAATCCCCATATCGAAATGCAACATGTTATTAATGTAGACCCACAGTTGATAATAGAGGGGTTGATCAAGACCAAATTGTTCCCTAAGTTGCTGAAGAAAAACCTCATCTGTGGCACCCGCTTCACCTGCCATAACTTGTGCAGGATCTCCTGGTGCAGCCCTAATCAGGAAAAAATTAAACACTGCAATGACGAGTAGCACCAGCAGCCCTTTGACTGCCCTGCCAGCAATATAAAGTAAGATTTTAATACTCATTATCCGCACCGTTTAAAAATAAAGGGACAGCCCTGGAGCCGTCCCTAGGCGACTATTGTTTAATCCAAGCAGTCCCGAAGGCATCGTTTATACCAATACCTGAGTCGATAAGATTTTCGATTTTACAGTTGTATATAGTGGGGAATTCAAGCTCCATCAACCAAGCTACGGGCACATCTTCAACAAGCTTGTGCTGAATTTTTTTGTATAACTCAGCTCGCTTTGAGTCTGGGAATGCAACAGCCGCTTCATCAAACCATTTATCGATCTGCGGATCGTTATAACCTTCCGCATTATTCCACGGAGAGCCTTTAGCAATATTACTAGAAATGTATGATCGAGCGACCCCTAGTGCCGGGTCTCCATATTGATAAAGATAGGTAAACGAAATATCGTAATCCCAGTCCGATATTTTCTGGTTCCATCCAGCGACATCAGTGGAAACAATCGTTGTTTTGATGCCCACTTCTTTCAGGTTTTGTTTGATAACTTCGGCCCAACGCTGCCAAGTCTCACCATATGGCATGGGCATCAAACGTACAGGCGTGCCGTCATACCCCATCTCTTTTAGAAGTGCTTTGGCTTTTTCCGGGTTGTATTCATAGTCAGGCAGGGAGTCATCAAAGAATTTTGTTTTTGAACCTATGGGCCCCTTAGCAATTTCCCCATAACCATTCCACAGCACTGATTTAGCAAATTCGCGATCCATTGCGTACATAACGGCCTGACGGAAACGTTTATCCGCCGTAGGGCCCTGACGATTATTTAGCCACAACCATGCCTGAGGAGCGAAAAATTCCCAACCATCCGTCGTTACACAGGTGTTGTCGAGCTCACTTAGACGCGCAACATCAAAATTCTCAACGGAGCCGCCTGGTAATACATCAATTTTACCGGTCTCATAAGCTACCGCACGAGAAGCGGCATCGGGAATAACGTGCCAGTAGATATCATCAATATGAGGTAGACCTTTAACGTGATAATTTTCGTTTTTCGTCAAATGAATGAATGAACCTTTCTGCCACTCATCGAACTTAAATGGTCCTGTACCTATTGGATGATGGTTTGCGGGGTTAGTTTTATAATCTGTACCCGCGTAGATATGTTTGGGCATCATAGGCATGGTGCCGACCTCAAACAAACGAATGAATGGACCGTATGGCTCTTTCAGCTGAAACACTACGGTGTAATCATCCGTAGCAGTAATACTATCCACAAACGCCAACGACGTTCTCAAGCGAGCGTTAGTCTGCCTAAGAAGTTTATCAACAGAGAAGACAACATCAGCAGAAGTAAAAGCCTGACCATCATGCCAAAGCACATCTGGCTTTAGATGAAATGTCCAGGTTTTGCCGTCATTGGAGTTTTCCCACGACGTTGCAAGCAATGAATGAGGGTTAAGGTCTTTGTCATATCGCAACAGCCCTTCAAAAATATTACCTCCAACTTGCTGTGTTGTTCCGTTGGAATACATACCGATCATCAAGCTTGGCGGCTCTGGTTGCACGACAACATTAATAGTTCCACCATCGCTAGGCTTCGAATAAACACTTGAAGCGAAAGGCAAGCAGGCGATAACAACTCCCATAACTATTTTCTTCATTTTTCTCTCCTTAGTTCGAATAAAGACTCTTTTCTGATTTTTGCTACTGAGTGAGCAATTATTCTTTGTACGTTGGTGAGACTCTCTCTAAGAGCCTAAGGTAAGCGAGCCATTCGGCGTGAAAACCATGGCGCTGACTGATCTCAGCGAAATGTTTGTATTGCTCATATGTCGATTCACACACTGAAGAATCAATACTATTGATGGGTTGAGCACTCGCCAGTACAGCCAGCTGTACTTTACAAACACGCTCTAGGTTGTACATCAGCGTGAATGCTTCGCCGACACTACTTCCCATCGTCATTAACCCATGGTTGTCTAAGATGAGTATTTTATTAGTACGGCCTAAATCATTTACGAGGCGTTCTCGCTCCTCAAGGTTAAGGGCTATTCCTTCATACGTATGGCGAGAAACGCCATGATAAAACTGCAATGCCCATTGATTGATAGGCAATATTCCTGTTTGTGTTGAGGATACCGCTACACCCGAAACGGTGTGCGTATGTAAGGCACATTTCAAATCAGGGCGAGCACCATGGATAGCCGAATGAATAGTGAAACCTGCTGGGTTAGCTCCCATATCACAAGGGTCATCAATAATCGTTCCGTCCAAGTCCATGGTGACTAGCTCGCTAGCTTTAATTTCACCAAACCTTGTTCCGTAAGGATTAATCAGGAAGTGTTCTTTATCACCCGGTACACGTGCTGAGATATGTGTATAGATGCTGTCACTCATCGAGAAATACTCAATAAGATGGTAAGCCGCCGCTAGGTCAACGCGTACACGCTCTACCTCTGGCAGATTCGGATATACATCTCGAACAAAATCATTTCCTGTTTGATTACTCATAGAATGCCTTTAATAAATCTGATCATTCGTTAACAACGAGAAGGCCTCAAGCTCAAAAAGTTGTTTTAAAATCTAGATTTCATTCTTGATCAAATAAAATTTGATATCAATCGAATAAAATAGGCATGATTGTTCGATTTTTTTTGACAATTAAGGCGAGAATGGAGAAGAGGCATAAAACCAAAAGCGAAGAATGTTAGTTTGCAAAAAGAATTCGTTATATTTTTATGGAAGCAATATATGGGCCAAATAGACCTTTTTCTATTTGATGCTATACCCGCTTACTCAAATAGCATTTCTTTCTAAAAATAAGCGGTAAACGTACTAAGTAGAAGTTACAGAGCGCCCTACTTTAGCTCAACGCCCTAAAGAAGAGCATAAGTAAGGGTGATAAACAAGATGGGGAAGTGATAGTAAATCAAGCATTAGCGATCTAAACGGTCATGACGTGCTTGCGCATCTGATACCAAACTTTCAAGCCACTCCATAAATGCTTGAACTTCTGGTCTCTCAACCTTCTCAGGCGATGATACTAAATAGTATGCGCGGGGAGACTCAATACTAATATCAAAAGGTCTAATTAAGAGCCCTTTAGCAAGAGCGTCTCCACTTACCATATTGTCCCCCATAGCAATACCCTGCCCGGATATTGCTGCAGACTGTACGAAATTAGCATCGGAGAAAACGATTCCTCCTTCTAATTGAATATTGCTCACCCCATTGGCCGCAAGCCATACCCTCCAGTCTGTATAATTTACCAAGTGGAGCAAGGGCATATTCACTAAATTTGAGGGATAACCAAGCCCTCCTTTACTATGAAAAAATAACGGACTACATACTGGAAACAATCTGATAGTAATTAATTGTTTCACATATTGATCCGGCCAGTTTCCGTTGCCATACGCAATAAACAAATCAATATTGTCATTGCTGGTATCAGCAGGTTCTTCAGGAGAAGATATATACAACGTGAGCTTAGGAAATTTACGCATAAATTTTGATAAGTGGTGACAAAGCCAGTAGTTAGCCAGACCTGGGGCACAACTAATGTTCAGCCTACCCGTAACCTTATGCCCACTATTAACACGCGCGGCTTCCTGAAGAATATTCAATGCCCGCTTAGCTTCTGATGCATAGAGCTGCCCATGTTGGGTTAACTCAATACCTCTCCCCTCGCGTTGAGTTAACTGAAACCCAACGGCCTCCTCTAACATCTTAAGCTGGTGACTCACAGCACTTCGGGTAAGGTTGAGCTCTTCAGCCGCTGACGAGACACTACCAAGACGCCAAACAGCGTCAAAAGCACGCAGCGCCATGATGGATGGATAGCGTTTCATAGGATCCCCAATATGAACCAATAAATTAGAAAAATAACCTATTTAAACTAGTCGTCGAAAAGAGAACTACTAGATAAAATCCCAGTAAAAACAAAAATTATTATACAAATTAATCGTATTCTTTCGATTACGTAAACTCAATACTAATCATACACATGGGTGTTTAGTCATAGTCATTCCTTCTCGTTTAGATAAGAAAGACTCTTTAATATAGAAACGAAAGCAGGAGGTTTCTAGATACAAAATAAGTTAACGGGTTTTACAAAGTTTCTACTTCAAAGAAAAAAGGCTTCCATCCTATGGATGAAAGCCTTTTTATGAATCTAAAACCGAGAGAGACAAGTGACCGCCCCGGTTATCTGTTTGTATTTGGAAAAGAAAAGCGACTACAGGCGGCGGGCGCGATAGGTTCGCCCTTTTAACTTACCTTCTGTGATTTTTTTGAGGGCGATTCTAGCAACATCCTGATGCACAGCGACATAGGATTTATTATCCAACACCTGAATTTTACCGACCTGCGTGCCTTCAATACCATTGTCACCGGTTAGTGCTCCCAGAATATCACCCGCTCTGATTTTCTGCTTTTTACCGCCGTCAATTTGTATTGTAGACATAACCGGCGTGAATATAGGATTATCCAGAGCGCTGTCTGACGGCAGAGACTCGATGCTGATTCGCTGCCCTATGTATTCTTCTAATCTGGCAACCTTGTGCGTTTCTTTATCACTGAACAAGGTACAGGCTAACCCTTTGCGGCCGGCACGTCCGGTACGCCCGATACGGTGAACATAGACTTCAATATCACGCGCAATCTGATAATTAATAACGGCATCCAGCGCGTCTATATCTAACCCGCGAGACGCTACATCGGTGGCAACAAGAATAGACACACTCTTATTGGAGAAGCGTATCAATGTCTGATCACGATCCCGTTGTTCGAGATCGCCATGCAATGCCACCGCACTGAAACCGTAATTGCGCAGCTCGTTGGCTACGTCCTGCGTTTCAATCTTGGTGTTACAAAAGACAACTGTCGATTCAGGACGGTTTTTCAACAGCAGTAACCGCAAAGCGGTCAGGCGCTCTGACTCATCATTGATCTTATACAAGTGCTGCTGAATACTATCATCGTCATGAGTCGACTCAACCTGCACCATCACAGGGTCGATCATGATACGTTTAGCAACAGACTCAATCTTAGGCGGAAACGTCGCACTGAATAACAAGGTTTGACGCTGCGCAGGAATTTTTTCAATGATAGCGTCCAGCACATCCTGAAAGCCCATTTCCAGCATACGGTCAGCTTCATCAAGCACTAACGTTTCGACGTTTTCTAATTTCAGTGTGTTTCTTAAAATATGATCTTCAATACGCCCCGGTGTGCCGACGATAATATGTGCGCCATGCTCCAGCGAGCCAATCTGTGGGCCTAACGGTGTACCACCACACAAGGTCAGTACTTTGATGTTGTGAATAGTACGCGCCAACGTACGCACTTCCTGAGCCACCTGATCGGCCAGTTCACGTGTTGGACAAAGCACCAGCGCCTGAATCCTAAAGCGTTTAACATCAAGCTTCTCCAGCATCCCTAAAACGAAGGCGGCTGTTTTCCCTGAACCGGTTTTCCCCTGTGCAATAACATCCTTGCCTGCCAAAATATGCGGCAAACTCTGCTGTTGGATCGGCGTCATCGCCGTATAGCCAATAGATTCCAGATTTTGAAGCAACGCGGGTTTTAATTTAAGGGTCGAAAAGTCAAGTAAGCTCAATGTGCAATCCTGTACGAGGTCGGTTTTTTAGTAAAGATGACCAAAATGGCACCCATAATAGCAGATCAGATGCACACACGCCGACTAATACATCGGGATTTATTGATAATCATTCCATCCACAAAACAAATAGCTAAAGCACATATCTAAAACAAATAGCTAAAATAAATAGCCAATAAAAATCAAAAGTCGAATCCTGAACTATTTTTGCAAACCAAGCAGCACATCAGGCCAAAGACTATCCCAACAGCAGCCATGAGTTTGCTCTGGAACCACCACTACTTTTGCCTTCGCGCTGACTGACAATCCACCGATAAAGCGCTGAGCTAAAAATGGCGGTATCACTTTATCTTTTTCGCCGACAAAATGAATTTGCTCGATAGCCGATAGTTGTTGGCGATAATCAGCCGCATTAAGAGATCCCTTTAGGGGGCTGATATGATGAAAATCAGTCCATTCCTGATGATCGAGATTACCTGCAATGGTAATTAATTTAACCACATCATCACGCATGGAGGCCAACAATGCGGCTACTGCACCGCCGCCTGAGTACCCGACCAGAACCAGACGGCTCGCTTGAAATTTTTCTTTCAACTGGCTAACGGCCTGATTCATTGCACTGATAACCTCGGGTGAAAAACGAGCGTTTGTCCAATATTTATTTTCGCAACCGTGCCGGTATTTATCAGTCACAAACTGGCAAGGTCTGGCGAGGTAAACCGATGTGCTGGTCGAGTCGCTTAGTGCGAGCTTTAACGCCAGCGGATTACTAGGTGTAGGATTGGAAGATACTTGCCTACTCGTTATCCATGCCAGCCCGTCACCCTCAATATAAATAGTCAGCTGCTCAATCTGATGCATCGGCGGCTGATAACTCATCAGATTAAAAGAAGGTGTTTTTATAATATGCGCTTCCCACCCCTGCTGAGCGGCAAGTTGTTGTGCATTTTTGGTTCTGTCCTGAACCGATGGAATGCTTACACAGCCATGCAGCATCGCAAGCACTGCCAGGAACGCAGCACAACAAACCCGGCGGGGTAACTGAAAAATGTTTATATTCAAGTAGATAAATTCCTTACGAGGTTTCAGCATGGCTGTTCACATAGCGATTCAATATAATCGGCAACCTACACGGCCACATAGTCATTGAGCCAATCTAACATCTGCTTAACGTTCCCACATAAGTCATCATCGAATTTTTCAACCCGGTCCAGTACGTCGACAGGTAAGCCCGTTTGAATCAACTCATCGTTCTGTATGACAAGCATGATAGCGCCAACTGATTTATCCATCAGCAACGCCCTGCAACGCAAAAACAAACCCTCGCACGCCATTGGTTGATTATTGCCTGCTTCGTCCAGAGTCAACCGATGACTGATCAAATAACAGGTAACACCTTCAGTCACCAGTATTTGCTGACGCTGCAGCGCCCGTTTAAAGGCGGAATCGCCACCGATAAAGGCTTCAATTTTGATGCGACCATCACCGTCTATTAAGCACTCCATCACAGCAGGCATCGCCGCCTTAGCGCTTGGACCCGCACCCATGGCAGGCGCGGCATTAATCTCGTTGATGATCGCGCCATTCATGTGCCAAGGCACGCTAATATCAGTAGAGATGATATCCACACCGGCAACGTCCATATCAAACAATGCAGCCGCACGGATAGCCAACGCCTTATTATCGGGGTGTAATACGGCGATCATATCTTCATCACGGCCACCATCAGCCGTACTTTCAATACGCCGCAGCGGTGCCCATTCTCCTTTTTGAGGAATTGAATCAAAGGTAAGTCCAACGCTGTAAAGACACTGCTTAGCTAATTCATCTACTATCAGCGGAGGAGGTCTGCGCCATGGAGGTTGTTTTCTCCAGTTATCCATTTTAGTCGCTATCAGCTCTGCAACTGTATGGTACCCATCACCCTCTACCGCGATGGGTAATCGCTTAACCACATACATAACCTCACCGCGAACCACCAGCACACGATGACAATTCCCTGGTACTTGGCGTTCAACTAATACCTGAACAGATAAGAGCCGTGCATTTTCAAAAGCATCACGCACCTTTGCGTCACTATCAACATCAACACTGACGCCTTCTCCACGCTCACAATCAGCAGGTTTAATAACAACAGGCCACCCTAATTGATGCGAAGCCTCAATAGCGAGTTCTTCACTGTTACTTAAATAATGCTCAGATGCAGGCAAGCCGGCCTGATGTAACCATTGCGCCGCAATGTACTTATGGCCTGCCGCTTCAGTGCCTATTACTGAATCGGACGCTATACTGGAATTAAGAAAGCGTAATGACTTTTCACCCCAGCCAAGCTGACATATGCCTTGCCCTTCATAAGACCATGGAATATTTTTTTCATGGGCGGCACCTAATAAAACCATCGCCGATGACGATAGTAGAGTAGACGCCAGCAAGTGAGGCAACGTCTTAGTTTCCAACTGTTGATAGAAGCGGCTAAGCAAATCTTCGCTGTGTGGCGCAGTAGCAACATGGATAAACCATGCTGTACAGGTCTCATACGTCATTAGGATAATCTGGGGCGATATGCCGTCGATTCTCGGTATCGCTAGTTCACACTGCCACGCAGCACTTTTGATTGGGCTATTGATAGTGGTAGAAGCAGAAGAGACAGCGAGCACACGACCCGGTTCAAAAAATGGGATTCCACAGACCCGGAATAGCATTGCTGCAGCTACAGCAATGCGCCATGCTAAACGTGCTGCGTTACTGTTTTGCTGGCCTGATTCCAGCCATTTTTGATCCTCCGGATACTGATCTAACGGATCATCCAGCCACCCTTCCAACCATGCATCTATCCTCATCCACGGAAGTGCTGACGGTAACGCAGGCAAAGACAAGCTCAGAATCTGGACAGTCTGGTGCAACCCATGTGCATAGCCTTGAAACCCACCATTGGGTGCCAAAACCACCCTGTGCTCAGATTGTGACATGCGGGCTCCTGTTTATCGGTTGCTTATACGCAGAAAGAGAATCTGAATGGTACTGTGACATGTGCTGCTTCAGTAGTGCGAGTAATTGTGACGCGCTATCCGGCTTTATGGGCATGGCGTTATGACTAACCAGCACTGCGTTTACAATCTCCAGCCGTGATAGTCGGTCAACAGGTAGCCCTGCTGCCAAACACTCATCGGTTTGCAATATGAGTACAATCGCTTCAACTTGTTTGTCCATCAGCAGAGCGCGTATTCGAGAATGAACACCTTGCCCAATGACCGGCCAAAGAATGCCTTTCGGGTCTTCAGTGATCGCATGGTTAGTCAAAAAGCAGGCAACCCCTTGACCGATCAACACCTGCTGCCGCTTACGTCCTTGCTCAAAGGCCTCTCTATCGCCTACAAAAACTTCAACAGAGATGCGTCCATTACCGTCAACTAGTTCCATTAGTATTTCAGGTATTGCGCCTATCGAGCTTGTTCCGACACCGATCATTGGGGCATTATTTACTTCATTAATAATGGCACCATTGACATGCCAGGGCTTGCTGATATCAGATGAAATAATATCGACACCCGCCAATCCAAGCCCCAATATTTTTGCAGCACGCAAGGCAAGCGCCTCATTATCGGGATGGATCACACTCGTCACATCATCATCACGACCACCATCGATATTCGTCGGCATGCTGCGTAGGGGCACCCATATGCCGGCGGGCGGAATATGGTTAGGCGCAAAACCAGCACGTTGAATACAGTTTATCGCTAAATCATCTTGCGGTAACGTCGGTTTGCGTTGCCACAACATTGCTTGCTGTCGTGCACTATTTTCAGCGGCTATCAACTCCGCCATGGTATGCTCACCATCACCTTTTACGGCAACAGGTTGTCGACGCAGTACATAAACAACCTTGCCGTTCGCTACTTGCACGTGGTGAACGCAGCCTTTTACCTGCTTCTCTACCAGCACCTGCCTGGAAACCTGTAACGCATGCGTAAATGCAGCACGTACTCCGGCTTCGGTGCATATATTAAGCGTTATGCCCTGCCCGCCTACACTGTTAGCGGGCTTAATGACGACGGGCCAGCCCAGCTTTTGTGCCAGACTTTGCGCCGCGTGAACGGCTGCCTCTTGCGTATTCACTAATAGATGATGGGGCGCTGGCAGCCCTGCACGGCTCAGCCACTGCGCAGTGGCATATTTATGTCCGGCAATTTTTTTACCCATAAACGAATCACTCTCAAGCTGGCTATGCTGGAAACGCCGAAGGCGCTTACCCCAGCCAAGCTGATAAACACCACCCCCTTGATGATGCCAGGGGATGTGCGCTGCATCAGCAGCACGCAGTAGAGCCAAGTTTGAATGCGAGGATGCGTTGTCCGCCCACATGGGCCCGATCAAGTGAGTTTCAAGTTGACGGTAAAGTGGCTCCGGGTCAGAAAAATCATCAAGATGAGCGGCAAGACCCGTAACTATGATGGCTGCCGCTTCATAAGCACGACTAAACCATTGTTCCGCCACATAATCCACCTGTGCAACAGCCGCTTCTGCATGCCATAGGTGAGAATCATTGGCATCCGTGGATAACCGAAGCAATCGACCCGACTCAAACACGGGTACGCCACCAATACATAACAGCGCACGGGCTGTGAGTAATACTCGCCAACACCACGCAACGGCATTTAAGGTCATCGGATGCTGTGCTTGAACTAAACCATCCAGCGAACAGGGATCAACCATCTCTACATTGAGCTTTTCAGCCAACCAGATATCAATTTTTGGCCAAGGAAAATTTTGCTCTATCTTAGCGAAGCTTAAATGCAATAACTGATCAGGTTGACGCAGCCCATAACGGAACCCTGAAACGCTGGACCGGTGTAAGGCGGCAACATACTTATGCGTCATATCTGAAGAACACCTCTAAAATCAATAACACTTATAAAACAGAGAGCACTTATAAACAGCTTTTATCCATAAAAAATGGCCAAGCGCTATTCACACTTGGCCTTTTTATCAACTCACTTTCTTATCACTCCAACCTATCAGAACAGCCAGCGGAGGTTCACAGATGCCGTTTGGTTATCAAAATTCTGACGCACTTCAACATCGTAATTAGCGGAAAGTTCGACGCTGTCGCTCACTTTATTGACAAAACCAACACCACCACGCACTAACCATGGGCTAGACTCCAACCCTGCTGTAACAAAGCTAGCGGAAGGTGCGCCGGCAAAGGCGGAAGTGATGCTCGTGTCTTGATCCATCACATCATATCCAACACCCAGCTTCGCGGTAAAGGAAGACTGGTCTGAGAAAGCATGCACCAGCTTGCCATTTAAACCGAGAATCAACTCCTCGCTATCATTACTATTAACAGCGAGGTTCAGAGCCCCGGCACCTGTTTCAGTGTAGCTTTGTGCGCGAATCCGCGTGTAGTCTGCACGCACTGCAGGCGTGAGCGTGGTTTGTTCAGTGAGTGTGTAGGTACGTGATAGCCCAGCCCCTACATGCGCACTCCAGCTGGTATAATCACTTTTTGCAGTGGTGTTCATTAAAGCAATTTGACGTAAGCCCTCATTGTCATGCCTACCAATATCCGCTTGAAAATTAATATCCGTACTCTCATTGAGACTGTGGCTACCATAAGCAACCAGCTGGTAGCTATTCACGTCGGCCGATTGGGGCGCCACACTTGAATTGCTATCCACGTTGCTATTGGCATACGCAAAAGCAATCCCGAAACGGCTAGCGTCAGATACTTCTGCATCAGCACCTACCACTATGCCGTAGCTGCTGGCCTCATAACCTGATACACCCTTATGGTCATCTTGATTCGTCCAGCTACCGAAGGGTTTTACCCAGGCGTGCTTGTCCGTCATCAGATCATCACCTGACGACCGGCCATTCTGACCTTCCTGACGCGCCTGAATAACGCGATTACTGCCCTGTAAAGCATTACCCGTAGCTTGGCTCACGCCACTAAGAGGCTCAGTTTGCGAAACACCATCAGATACTTGCTGCGTAGTGGATAACTGGCCTAATGCAGTAACCACGCCAGCTAAACCAGGAGCACCTGAATCCAATGCTGATCCGGCATTTTTACCCGAAGCCTGAAAAGCAGATAAAGCGCGTACCGAATCAATATAAATACCACCGTCTAAACCGGTACTTGTATTGAGACGCTGTTCAAAATTAAACATCGCGCTGTTGTCAGTCACCTGATCAAAAAGGTCCGTCATACCTGGTGCACGGATAACATAAAACTCCTGGCCAAGAGATAATCCACTACTACTCTTAACATCGACATCAAGAGTCGTATTACCATCAAGGGAAGCATTAGCCGCCTGTAGGTAACTGTAATCCATCTCTCCACTGGTACTGACAATAGCGATACGCAGCGTACTGCCCGACTCTCCGTAAAAGTCTCGGCTTAATCTTGCGGAGGCGGAACCACCGGAATTTCTAATATCGTTAAGATCAACATTACTCTTGAGGGTTACGGTACCAGAGTCATAGTTTACAATATCAGTAGCAACGATATTGCCAATAATTTGTCCACCCTCAGAATTATAGATGCTGATATCTTGTGCTGATTCACCTACCGCTCGATTTACTGCATAACTCGTTCCCGCTATCGTTCCAGTGTTATAAACTGTTGTTGAATAGCCAGGGCTGGTATCTTCAACATAAATACCTGTTGTACCTGTGATCTGACCGCTGTTGGTAATGCTCGTACTGTTTTCATTACCGCTGTATACCAAGACAGCATTATCACCTATCACATCAATCGCGCCACCAGAAGTAACCGTACAACTACTCGTCACTTGATGAGTAGTTGTTTGCGAGTCACTCACTGACCCACAGATAGGATAAGGTGATGCCTGCGCCTGCGCTGCGCCCATACTGAGCATAGCCACTGCGACAGCACTTACAATGGGTTTAATACCAAGCATAATTTGAGAGTTAGCGATCGATTGTTCTGGAATAACTAGCATGGATTCAACTAATTGAAGATTGCGCATTAAAAACCTCGGAAGATAGCAGCATTATATAAACGACAAAATAAAAGCATATACTATGTAGCTGAATATAGGAGCAACAAGAGAAAAAATAGACTATTTAGTAAGTGAACAGCTTCAAAGTTGTAAAACGACATTTATTGGAATAGAAATGCGAGATTCACACCCGGCATGCGCTTCAGCTCCATGCTCTAGCCAATTGGGAAATACGATTAACTGCCCCACCTGTGGCGTGATCGATATCTCGCTCCCACAATTAGGGCGTAAACTCCCTTGCCAAGGAGAGAGCATCGCACCCGGACGCGGATCACGTAAAACCAGAGCGCCGCTATCTGACGGCACACTTAAATAGTAGCAAGCACTGAGTAACGCACCTGAATGGTTGTGATAGGTGTTGTAACCACCAGCATCATGGACGTTAGCCCATGCTTCAAGCTTATTGGGGAAATCGGGGGGACCCATTTCATTGAAAATAAGATCAACAACACCACGAGCTGCGTCTGCCAAGGGTGCAAATTGTTTATCTTCAAATAACGTCGGCTCACTATTCCAACCCAAGCGATTTGAGCGTCCGGCAGGATCAGGGCGGTTACTACGCATATGCGTAATCATATCAATCCAGCCAGACCGATATGACTCCAACGCGCCTAAGTCAACCGTCCAGACTCGGGTCGGAAACAAATCCTGATGATAAACGGTCAGCTGCTTAGTTTTCGTCATAAAATGAGCGTCCGCCATAAGAATGATTGCCACTTATTGATAAAAGAGATACATCATAAGACAATGCAGAGACAAGGTACATTTTGAATAGCGGCAACATCCCTCACCAAATCTCAATGTAATCCATTACTTACTTTTTCAAAAACAAGTATTCATCCATATAGTCTCCTTCCCGTGCTACCGAGCGATAATATTCAAGCGATAATAACGATGAGATGTTCAGATACTCCTGATGGGTCAGACAGAAACGCTCCGAGAATCCTTTTTCTCTATGTTGCTGAAGATTAAAGCTATTGAGCATTAATCTGCCTTGCGGGCGCAGTAACTCAGGTAAACACGCGAATAACGGCAACGATGGCCGGAAACGGTTAATGACGATATTGTCAAACGCACCCAACGCGCTTAAAGCGACCCTATCATCAAGATCTAATTGCTGTGTCCGTATGCTCAACTGTTGCGCCTGTGCCGACTCGGTTAATCGCTTAAGCCCTTCTTCTGCGATATCCACGGCTGTAACATCAAACCCCTTACTCGCTAAAAACAATGCAGTGCCGCCATCGCCCGAGGCAAGATCCAGAACAGAGCTCATTTTTAAACCCTGTTTTAATAAAGGCCAGCCTATCGTTACTGCGGCGGGTACCGATGATATCTCATCTGATTTGTTCGCATAACGACGGTTCCACTTTTCACGGATTAATGACATAGCTATCCCAATTTAACGATCTCAATTTACCGATACCTCTTTAGCTTTCTGTGATTTTCTATAATTAATCCTACTGCTATTCTTACGGCCATACAGGCGTCAGCATTGACTATAGCATGGCTTTTTTCACATTATCCCGGATCAATTCACCTAGCTGTTTAGTGGCGGGCCTTGCATAACTGCCTTCACGATAGATCAAATATAATTCAACCAAGCGCTCAGCACCGGAGGCGAGTTCCAAAGGTTTTAGTAAGCCTTGATTAAGTTCGTTTTGTATTTTTAACAGCGGAAACCAGGCATACCCCAACCCCATTACCGCACAACGGATGGACGTATTGCTATGACTCAGGGTTAAGCGTTGCTCTGCGCCTAACCAACCTGCGTCTTGCCCCCGGCTTCCTGAATCCTTTACCACCAGCTGCCGATGCAAGCGCAGGTCCTGGTAGTCCAACGTCCGGGCTAATTGATGCAAAGGATGGGTTGGTGCAGCCACTGCGCGAAAGGCAACCTGTATTAGCGGATCACCTAAAAATCCAGGGGGAACATGCCCACTAATAACGATATCGGCCTCTTTTCGTAATAAGGATTCATCGGAACCGCTAAGTACGGTCTCTTTTAACTCGATTCTAATCATGGGGTTGTCAGTGATAAATGTTTGCAGTGCTGCTAACAACACATAATCAGGAAACAAGGTATCCATCGCAATTTTTATTTCTGCTTCTTTGCCTGTCGCAAAGCCACGCGCCATTGTTTCCATCTGCTCCGCTTCTTCTAAAAGTACTTTTGCACGACGGTATAGAGTCTGCCCGGCGGAGGTTAGCACCGCTTTGCGGCCTTCTATCTTAAAAGCCCGGATATTAAGACCGCTTTCCAGTTTCTGAATAGCATAACTAATCGAGGACTGACTTTTATTGAGCGCTTCGGCTGCAGGCGCATACCCGCCATTATCGACAACCGCGATCAAGGCTTGCCATTGTTCCAGTGTCACATGTGTAGTCATTTTATATACATCTAATAATTAGATTAAATTGCACTAATTATACCCGTTTTCAATCTCTATATTAAATATAAAATAGTGACCATAGCAATGCGGCACATGCTGTCTGCTCACTCATACATAAAGGAACCAAATCATGACAACACTTCTACATATCAAAAGCAGCATCTTTGGTGACGGCGGAAAATCCAGTCAGCTGGCAGCTGACTTTATCGCACAATGGCAAAACAAACATACCGACGGCCAGATTGTTGTACGTGATGTGATTAGCAATAGCACGCCCCATCTTGATGGGACTAGCGTAACGGCTTTCATGACACCACCAGCAGACAGAACGGCAGAGCAACAAGCCATCGCCGATCATTCTGATACCCTGATTAATGAAATCCGTGATGCCGACCTGATCGTCATCGGTGTGCCTATGTACAATTTCGGTATTCCATCACAGATGAAAGCCTATCTGGATCAGATTGCACGTGCAGGCACCACCTTTAAATATACTGAAACAGGCCCTGTTGGCTTACTGGAAGACAAACCTGTTTATCTGCTGGCTACGCGCGGCGGCCTGTATCATGAATCCGGTGCTGATTTCCAGATCCCATTCATGACACAGTTTTTCGGTTTACTGGGCATTAAAAACATAGACGTTATCTATGCCGAAGGCCTTAACATGGGTGCTGTAGCTGAAACATCCTTAGCTGCCGCCAAAACTCAGATTGCTGCCACTGTTAATTAAACTGGCAAATACCAAAACTCAGATTGCTGCCTCTTTAATTCAACTCTTTAATTCAACTCTTTAATTCAACTCTTTAATTAAATCACATAAAGCATAATGAGAAACAACCGGGAGAAAAGTAATGGGACTGTTGATTAACGGTGAATGGCACGATCAGTGGTATGACACCAAAACACATAACGGCGAGTTTATCCGCAATGAATCGCAGTTCCGGAACAGGATCACAGCCGACGGCTCTTCTGATTTTCCTGCAGAAGCCGGGCGTTATCACCTTTATGTGTCTCTTGCCTGCCCTTGGGCACATCGCACTTTAATCATGCGGGCACTTAAAGGCCTCGAGAGCTTAATAACGGTGGATGTTGTTGACCCCCTTATGCTGGAAAATGGCTGGTCATTCGGATCTGATAGCGATTCACAGCAAGGAACGGATTATCTCTATCAGGTCTACCGTCATAACCAGCCTGACTACACAGGCAGAGTGACCGTGCCGGTTTTGTGGGATAAGCAACAACAATGCATTGTTAATAATGAATCAGCTGACATTATCCGTCTATTCAACACTGCGTTTAATGATGTTGGCGCCAACGACGCTGATTATTATCCACTCGCCTTACGCCAAGAAATAGACGAGCTTAATAGATGGATTTACGACACTGTTAACAATGGTGTTTATAAGGCTGGATTTGCCACCACACAGACCGCTTATGACAAAGCTGTTACAGCACTTTTTACGTCTTTAGATACCTTAGAAGAACGTCTTACGAAGCAGCGATATTTGCAGGGCAAAGATTTAACCGAAGCCGACATACGCCTTTTCACCACACTGATACGCTTCGATCCTGTCTATGTCAGCCACTTTAAATGTGACCATAAACGTATCGCAGATTATCCAGCACTCGCGGGCTATCTCAGAGATATTTATCAGCAAGACGGCGTTGCCGCAACCGTCAACCTTGATCACATAAAGCAGCACTATTTTTGCAGCCACACCATGATAAATCCAACGGGTATTATTCCGACGGGGCCAGAATTTGATCTTAATAAAATACATGGGAGAGATAAATTGTGAACACATCACAGAAAGAAAGAAACATTGCCCGCCTCATCCCAGCGGTGAATAGCCAGGACGGTGCCGGTGTGAAATTGAAACGTAGTCTGGGCCGCAATCCGGCAACACGGATTGATCCTTTTTTAATGCTAGATGCTTTTTCATCTATTAATCCTGATGACTACATTGGCGGTTTCCCCCCACACCCACATCGCGGCTTCGAAACGGTGACCTATATGCTGGATGGCCACATGCTGCATCGGGACCATATGGGCAATGAAGGCGATTTACGCTCAGGCGGCGTACAGTGGATGACAGCAGGGCGCGGGGTTATACATGAAGAGCGCCCAAAAATGGCCGAAGGTCTGATGCGGGGGTTCCAGTTATGGATAAATCTGCCCGCCAACGAAAAAATGAAACCGGCGGCCTATCAGAATATAGAACCGGAAGAAGTTCCTGTCATAACACTGAGCAATGGCTGCATTATCAAAGTGATTGCCGGTGAATGTGAACTAGAAGGCCAGCAAGCTACCGGACCTATTGCCGGAGGCAGCGTTGCTCCTATCTATCTGGACATCCAGATACCTGCGGGTAAAGTACTGACACTACCTGTCTCAGATACGTTAAGTGCTTTTATCTATCTATTTGAGGGCGGTGCAAAGATAGGTGATTCAATTCTGGCAGATAATGTGGCCGCCGTATTAGGTGCGGGTGACCAGGTAACTATTCATTCAACTGGCTCTGCAGCTGACTCAATCAACTCAGCGGATGCAACCGATCAACCCGCCAGATTATTGCTGATTGCAGGCAAAGCAATTGGTGAACCCATTGCTCAATATGGGCCTTTTGTCATGAACACCATGGAAGAAGTAGAGCAGGCCATAGAAGATTACCAGAATAATACGCTGACTGATTAGCAGTTCTACGGCCTATGTTATCGAGCGATTATGCAGCCGCCTGCTATTAGCGCCCTTCTGCATGAGCTGGAATACCTTTATATTCCAGCCATGCCTTATCATGCGACACCCAAATATGGGCCTCTGGTTTAATACCTGGATCCTTATCTAAGGTCGCCACACGAAGAATCACGTGCGGCTGGTTCTCTCTTTCTGCGACCAGATGCGTGCCACACACTGAACAAAAATAGCGCTGTTTTCCAGCAGAAGACTCAAAAGAAGACAATAACGACTCACCCTTCAACCATCGAAAATGCTCACGCATCACCCCTGCTGTTGCAGCAAACGGAGCCGCATGCGCTTTCTGACAGGTTGAACAATGGCAATGAATGATTGGCATATCCAATGAATCCGCTGCGTACTCAATAGCTCCGCATAAACAGCTTCCTTTCATGTTTCGCCAACGCCTTCTTATTTGTGTGAGTGTAATATGAACGTAATAAATGTGTCAGTGTGTCGCTCTTTCGCCCCAGATCTCTTCAAGGCGTTTATCGCGCCCACAATTCCATCGATACGCGTTATAACGCAAAGGATTATTTTTGTAATAATCCTGATGGTAGCTTTCATTCCCCTGAATAGGATAGAAAGTCGAGGCGTCCAAAATAGGCGTAATCACTTTCTCATTCGAAAACTCTGCTACTACCTCTTTTCTTGAGGCTTCAGCAATCGCTCTTTCTTCATCATTTTCGACAAAAATCGCACTTAAGTAGCTGTGGCCTTTATCACAAAACTGACCTCGCGGATCAAATGGATCGATATTGACCCAGTAATGCGCCAGCAGCTCTTTGTAGCTTACTTTGTCTGGCTCGTAGGTAATTTCAACCGCTTCATAATGGCCTGCATGATTACCGTTGTAGGTTGGATTTTTTAATGTCCCGCCGGTAAATCCTGAAACCACACCCGTCACACCGTCTAATTTTTCAAAATCAGATTCCATGCACCAGAAACAACCGCCAGCTAGTACTGTTTTAGCAGCGATTACATTTGTGCCATAAGACAGTAACCCTGCCATTAACAGCCATACCAGTTTGTTTTTCATAGTAGATCTCTCTTAAAATTAGCAGCCACTTGATTATTAATGGAAATGATCAAGAAAATAAAAAAAGTAAGACCATTAAAAGTAGGACAACTGTTCTATGATTTTGTTATCACTGAACTGAACAAGGCACAAATTACACCTTATTTGAGTACTATTTTCAGTTTATCCGTGCCACATTCGATAATGTCACCCGACACAATTTTTTTCCGTTTTCTGGTTTCTACTTCACCATTCACACGCACCTGACCATCCGCGATAGCCACTTTTGCCTCACCGCCACTAGAAGCAATGCCTTCAAACTTCAGAATTTTATAAAGTTCAACAGGCTCTTTCGTTATCTCAACATCTCTCATCAATCAATTCTCATTGCTATGTGGTTATTTTAGTAAATTGTTAAAGTAACACCGCCAACACTGCGCCTATCAGTCTTCGCAAAGCAAGCCGCTGTGTAGCCCTATGCAGTCAAGAATAAATATTCACTCACTTACTGCGCTAGTTGCCCGAGAGCCGACACTAATGATGCATTCATATCCTGATTCTTAATACGGCCATTCTCAACATCAAAATTTTCGTAAAAACCAGACATCGAATAACTAGCTTTTACATCGCCGCCAAAAAATGGCGCGGACTTTAACGCCTGCGCTAACACACTAGCAGCCCCTCCGGCACCCGGAGAGGTCGAGAGCAAAACCATTGGCTTGTTTTGAAACACTTTTGGATTGATGCGTGAACACCAGTCGAATAAATTTTTATACGCTGCACTATAAGATCCATTATGTTCGGCAAACGAGATAAGAATGGCATCACTGGCAGTAATTTTATCCAAAAAGTCTTTTGCTAGCGAAGGCTGACCTAACTCAATTTCTTTATCTTCACTAAATAACGGCAACTCGTAATCATTTAAATCCAGCACCTCTACCTGTGAATCGGCCAGCAAGGTTGCCGCGTAGGTCACTAATTTTTTATTAATGGACCGCGTACTACTACTGGCAGCAAACGCTAATATTTTCATCATATATAACCCATAATACTTAATTGTTATTCGTAACATACCTGATTTAGCGTAATCGACGCGTAATGCTCTCACTCAGTTTTTTCATTCGCTTACGGTTCATACCAAAATCGCTGCGCCCTACACGGGATGCCGATCGTAAATGGAGCTTTCGACCTTCAATATCGAAGCGCATTTCAACATCATCAATAAATCCAAACAGTGAGGACTTAAACGTGGCGGCCAGATAATAATCTTTCTCTGATGTTGATACAGGTTGCAGCTTACCACCCGCTTCAATTACCGCTTTTTTGACAGTGGCCATAACCAGCGCGGGGGTATTTTTAACGTTTGCCGCATCTACAACAACATCAAGCGGTTGGACATAATGCGTCAGATCAGCAGGATATTCGCTGCATACGCAGTTAGGTTTTTGACTGCAGGGGGCAAGTTTGGAGTCAACCAACCCTAACGGCTGGCCTTTTTTTGAAATATAGCCCAACACGAAAAAATAGATAATTATGGCAGAGAAGATGACCACGATTGACGTTAATAGAAGTTTCATCGTGTAGATTCTCTCGAGTGCTTATAAAAAAGCGTTGGCCGAATATCGGCCAACGCTTGTCATTATTACTTAAATTTGTAGTATTCCCGGTTCAAATACTTGGCCACATCACTGACATCTTCCGGAAACCAGCCAACATCCAGATTGGTATTACAGCCTTCCACCATACTTTCCAACTTTGAATAGCTGGTTACTTTACGATCTTCACGCTGGTAAAACGCTGACTCATGGCACGTTTCACAATTGGCGTCGGTATACTGCTCACCTCGGATCGTACGTTCTAATGCAACTTCTTTATAAAGTTGTTCACCGTTCTCTGCATCACCGGCATACACCGATGAAACACTTAACAACAAAAGAGCCATTAGCAAATTACTTTTCATCTCTTTCCTCCTTATGGTTTATCACCATTTTTTTATTATTAAGTACCACTTACACGCATCAAGTGACGAATGAAATCTTTAGGGTCTATTACCCCCACTAGCGTCAACTCCGGATGCAACGTACCTGCTTGATTATAAAAGATCAGCGCTGGCGGTCCAATCACTTGGTACGCTTTATTCAGTGCTTTGGATTCTTTATCGTTCGCCGTGATATCCACTTTTACTCTAACAAAATGCGAAAGCGCCTGCTGCACCTCTGTATCGGCAAAGGTTACGTGCTCCAGTTCAATACAAGAGATACACCAGTCAGCATAGAAATCCAGCATTACTGGCTTACCCGCCCTTTTCGCTTCCTGCAATACGGGATCTAACTGCTTGATAGAGGTTACCGTTATAAAGCTGATTTCCTGCGCCTGAGCTACATTAACGGAGTTAGAAGCAAGCCCTTTCAGTGGATAGAGCAAGCTGTTACCGCCCGATAACAAACCGATTAACAAAGCAACGCCGTAGAGCAAAAACATGATGCCTACACCTTTCCAGAGCTTATGCCACCCTCTGGAATCTTTAGGTAATGGATCGATTGCACGCATATAGATAGCGGTGATAATCAAGACAACGGCGGTCAATCCTATCGTCACCTCAATAGAAACAACACGATCCAACATCCAGATAGCCATCAGTAACAACGCCACACCAAATCCGGCTTTAATCGCATCCATCCATAAACCGGCTTTAGGTAGCAACTTACCAGCCGATGCGCCTACCAGCAGAATCGGCACACCCATACCCATACTGAGAGTAAATAAGGCAAGCCCTCCCATAACAGGATCTCCTGTATGACCGATATAGATCAAAGCACCTGCCAATGGTGCGGCCATACAAGGTCCAACAATGAGTGCGGATAACAGACCCATAATTGCTACACCTGCCACCGTACCGCCCTGCTGATGATGGCTCGATTTACTGAGCTTACTTTGCCATGTATTAGGCAACTGAAGATCGTAAAAACCAAACATTGAGAGCGCCAACAAGCCAAATATCAGACTGAAAAATCCAATAATCCAGGAATTCTGAAAAGCAGCCTGGAGGTTCTCACCAAACAAACCGGCCAATACACCCGCCACGGTATAGGTAACGGAGACCGCCAGAACATAAACCGTCGACAAAAAAACTGCTCGTTTAGTCGTTATTTTATGTCCATGCCCCGCAATAATACTGGATATAATAGGAATCATTGGGAATACGCAAGGCGTCAAAGACAAGGCTAAACCCGCGAGAAAAAAAGCGCCCAGTGTTAGCCATAAGCTATCACCCGAAATGAGTCGGGCAAATTGATCCTGTTCGCTGAGCAGAACGGGCGCAACGGGTAGCGATGGTTGATTATTTAAAATGATAGACTCAGAAACAGCCTTGTTCGTAGTCGCAGATAACACGTCAACTGGCTTTTCTAACACCGCAGGCATATCGATCAAGGCGAGACTGGTTGTGACTGGCGGGTAACAGATCCCACCCTCCCAACACCCTTGATAGGTAATGGCTAAAGAACCACTCGCTACCGAACCGGTTACACTGCGTACCTGCAAAGTAATATCAGCTTTCTTATGAAATACCTCAACGCTGCCAAACAACGGGTCATCTTTTGCATCGGTTGCTCCGTTACTACGGCTAACAACTTCTATCGTTTCAGAGGGTATGATTTTCATACGATCACGGTATAGATAGTAACGATCAGCAATATCCCAACGTAATATTACTTCGCCATTGCTGTTCACCTCAGGAACAAAAACAAACGCTTTCTCCACCGGCAATGGGCTCTCTGCTGACTGACCAAAGGTGCTTATTTTATCAAACACACCTGCCTGAGCTACCGAAAAGCTCATGATCAAGAAGCAAAGTGTTGTCATAATTTTAATCGTTGTTCTTATTACGCTCGGCACCGGCGAGGCACTCCTGAATAAATATTCGATAAGCTATGGACTACAAGTGAAGCGTTGAGTTCTAATTAACCGAATGATTTATAAATAAAACTATTCTCTTCGCGAACACTGCGCATACCCACCACAATTTATTGTAACACTAGTTATTCGTCATATCCTTTATGCTTGTCAGCATAAGTTCTGTGGCTAACACCCTTATAAAAGCCATGACTTTATGGTAAAAAGATGATTACGCTGTACGGCCAAGATACCGGTCTGTACTGAACTTCTTCAGGAAAATGTACCATGACTGATAACCGTGTAGAAAACCTTAATATCGAATCCCATTCGGTCCTGATCACACCCGAAGATCTGAAGAGCAAATTACCGATCAGCGAAGCCGCCGCCACTACTGTTATGGAAGGTCGTCAGGTCATTCGCGACATACTTGATGGAAAGGATAAACGCTTGTTTGTAGTGATTGGCCCGTGTTCCATACATGATGTTGATGCAGCATTAGAATATGGTAAACGTCTCAAAGGACTATCCGAACAGGTTAAAGATTCTATATATGTAGTTATGCGTGTTTATTTTGAGAAACCACGTACCACTGTTGGCTGGAAAGGCCTGATCAACGACCCTTATCTGAACGACTCTTTTGAAATCGAAGAGGGCTTACATATTGCCCGTAAATTGCTGATTGATCTTTCAGAAATGGGCCTGCCGCTGGCAACCGAAGCGCTGGATCCAATCTCTCCTCAGTATATGCAGGATCTTATCGCATGGTCTGCCATCGGCGCACGAACCACCGAATCACAGACACACCGCGAAATGTCTTCTGGCTTGTCTTGTACAGTTGGTTTTAAAAACGGTACGGATGGCAACTTAACCGTAGCAACTAACGCACTGAGCTCGGTGCAACACCCGCACAATTTTCTGGGCATCAACCCAGATGGACAGGTAGCGATCATCCGCACTAAAGGTAATCAATACGGTCATATTGTACTGCGCGGTGGCGGCGGCAAACCAAACTACGATTCGGTAAACGTCTCCATCTGTGAACAGGCTCTGGACAAATCAGGCCTGCAGAAAAACATAATGATTGATTGCAGCCATGCAAATTCAAGTAAAGATCCAGCACTGCAGCCACTTGTTGCAGACAATGCTGCCAATCAAATCCTTGAAGGCAACAAATCTATCGTTGGCCTGATGATTGAATCCAATCTGGAATGGGGTAACCAGTCCATTCCTGAAAATCTGGAAGATCTGAAATACGGTGTATCGGTAACAGATGCCTGCATTGACTGGCCTGCGACCGAAAAATGTTTGCTGGATATGCACAACAAACTAAAAGATGTTCTGCCAAAACGGTAAGATCTAACAAGGGCCTTTCGAGGCCCTTTTTATACCTTATCGTAACTTCTTTTTTACACACTCTTTTCGCACCCTTTGTTTACTACAATAAACACTAAGACTCTACTTGGCCACTTGTACCCTCTGGCAGCTACTGAATTTCATATTCTTTCGGCCAGTTTGGATCTGGTAAACTTTTATCTGTTAAACTTTTTTAGCTTTAGAGCATCTCAATAAATACGCCTTATTAGACAGGATCACTTTTCAATGTTCTCGACACTTTCCGGCATTAACCGCTCTCCTTTCTTCTGGGTAGCGATGATTCTCCTTTGTATTAGCATGGAATCTATTGCCCTCTATTATCAATATGTTCTGGATTATGGTCCTTGTGTGTTATGTGTTCAGATCCGCGCCTGGGTGTTGGCTTTATTAGTAACGAGTATTCTCGGTTTAATGATTCGCAACACACGTACCGGCTTGATCATCGCAAACATGGCAGGCTTAGCTGCTTCAGCTGGAATGCTTGAGCGTACATATATGACATTGGGTATCGAACGAGGTTTTATTGAAGGTAGTTGTACACTCAACTCCGGGTTTCCTACATGGTTACCACTCGACAAATGGTTGCCCAGCGTATTTGAACCGTGGGAAGCCTGTGGTTACACACCGGAACTGTTATTTAAAATAACCATGGCAGAAGGTCTTATTGTATTAGCTGCTGGTTGGGTTGTTTTGATGCTGGTGATGCTAGCCGTCAGTCTGAAAAGGTCTTAACTATTAGCCTTAACTATTGAGGTTTAACTATTCAAAGCCATCACAACCCGACGTGTTGTGATGGCAGACTATATATATGAATAGCTATAAAAATCAATCGATGGCTAACTGATAGGTTTGCCAATGCGTTTTTATTGCAAGCTTGTCATACGCAGCCCGTGCCCGATAATTATTCTCTGCTGTTATCCATCTTACAAGCGGCCAGCCTCGTTCTTTTGCAGCCTCATTCAATTCAGCAAACAACAGCTCCACCACTCCTGCTCCCCGAATTACCGAATCCACATAAAGATCATCAAGAAAGCCAACTGCGGCTCCTCGTAATGGCGACAGCATTTCACGATAGTGCATGAAACCAATCGCATTACCCATATGATCCTTAGCTATCAATGCGTAAAATTCTTGAGCATCATCAAAAATCCACGACCAGACTGTATCCAGAATAGTTTGATTCATCGGCACTTGATAAAAATCAGCATAGCCATAATATAGCCTCTGCCACTGTTCCCGATCTTCAACACTTAAAGCGGTTACTGATATTTTGTCCGTTAATGGCATCTCTTATTTTCCCTTATGAATAGCATTCTTGCAGGCTACGTTTTTGTTGGCCTTGATTGTCAAAATTAGTAGTATCTAACCACTGCTCAAAAGCAGTTTTCAGCGCCCACCACTCTTTATCCAAAATTGAAAACCAGGCAGTATCACGATTACGGCCCTTATAAACAGTCGCTTGACGAAAGATCCCTTCAAACATAAACCCCAAACGCAGCGCGGCCTTTCTGGAGCCCTGATTGCAAGAGTCGCACTTCCATTCGTAACGGCGATAACCGAGGTCATCAAACACATGCCGCATCATCAAATACATAGCTTCCGTTGCCATAGGTGTTTTTTGTAAAAGCGCTGAGAAATGGATATGCCCGACCTCAACTACTCCTACCCTGGGGTCAATACGCAAAAAACTAACCAAACCAATGGCACACAACGTTCTGTTATCAATGACAGCGAAAAAAAGAGGATCATCTCCTAGACAAGCATCTTCTAACCACCCTTTAAAACTCTCAAAGTCAGCAAATGGACCGTAGGGTAGATACGTCCAATTAGCTTCTTGCTGATCTTTTGCAAAAGATTGATACAGCTGCTCTGCATGCAAGGCAAGCGTTAACGGTTCGAGCCGGCAATACTGACCTTGCGTAACAGTGCGCTGTGGATATGAACGCTGCTTCCAATGCTCAAGCTCCTCTCCGACAGGCTGCCCTAAGTGATTCATACACTTTTCCATAATCGCTCTATCCTCATTACATTGACGTATAAGCATCAAGCAGCCAATCAACTATAAACAACTGATGCTGGAATAGATTAGGATGATAAATGGACTATGAACAGACCCATTTTTAAATAATATGATAGGGCCACTTTTTAACTGGTAGCAATTATGACACGACAACAATACTCCGTAAGACACCGCGAAACCTCTTTTGAGCTGCACATTGCTGCCCCGCTTAATGCTAGCTACTGCGGTCGTAAAGCCATGCATAACATTCGCGCGAGCCAAGCCATACCGCGCCAGTAGGTGGCGGAATTTCATGATGTATATTGCCCCATGGTGCTCAACCTAGTCGCAGGCAGCCTGATCGGTTTTTTGCAACTGAAGTTTCAATCGTGCTCATTTTTTGTTTGAATGACGGGCGATGAGCATCCTCTAAAGCATTGATCTAAAAGCAGCTATTACTAAACAATCAACCCTTCGGTTTATGTAGTTCTTATTCAGTGCTACATTAAAGGGATAGATGGTGAGCTTATTCGTCACTATAACCAGATAATATTTAGAGCTTCATAAGGATTGAGTGAATGAGTGTTTACAGTAAGGCTGGTATTTTAATACTCACGTTAAGCTGCCTGACGACAGTAGTAAGTGCTGAAAATAATCATGATGTCAGCATGTACTTTGAAGATGCTAATAAACTGTACTATCAGGATGAGCTACCAGAAGCCATCATCCAATTAAAAAATGCCTTACAAGCTAACCCGCAACATTTACCATCTTTACTTCTTTCTGGCGAAATATATTTACAGCAAGGCGATCCTAAAGCCGCCGAGCATACATTAAGGCAGGCTTTAGCTTTGGGTGCAGACTCATCGTTGGTTGTATTGAATCTTGCCAAGTCATATCTTCAGTTAGGTAATTACAAAAGAATCATTTCAGACTTGCATGAAGATAGCTTGTCGCTGCCTGACCAAGTGGATCTTTTAGGCTACCGGGCCGAAGCCTACACACTTTTAGATCAGCTAGCCGATGCACACGATTCAATAGACCTGGCGCTGAGCAAGGATGCCCGAGCTTTATTGCCGCGTCTGGCGAACGTTATATTGCTACTTAGAGAAGGCGCATTGGATGAGGCGCTTAAAAACGCTCAATTAGTAATCGAAGATTGGCCTGAAGATGCACGCTCCTGGAATAGTTATGCTTCCGTCATGCACGCACAGGGGAATTTAGTACTCGCTATACAGAGTTACCAGAAAGCTTTATTGATCCAACCTAGCCATATTGATGCAAGGGTTGCAAAAGTAGGCGCTTTAATTGATCTGAGGCGTTTGGATGAAGCCGCTGTAGATCTTGCTTTTTTAAAAAATGAATATCCATATGAGCCCCGTGCTGCTTATTTTAGAGGGCTGCTTTTATCACAGGAAGACAAGGAAGCCGATGCACGCTTAGAATATGTTAAATGCACAGAGGTGATTGCTGTGCTACCCAAAGAGAAAGTCGCTTCCGATCCTCAATTATTAATGTCAGCCGCATTGGCTCATCATGCTTTAAATCAGCTGGAACCGGTACGTACTTATCTGCAAATGTATCTTAAAAAAGTACCGACGGATGTCGGGGCTCATAAATTGCTGGCGGACGTTTTGCTTAAGCAGGGCGATCCAGAGAATGCTATAAAATTATTGACTACCGCCCGCTCACTTGTGCAGCCTGATACCGACCTGCTTACTATGCTCGCGGCGGCATATAGCCAGACCGGAAGGCATGATAGGGCCACACTGTTGCTCGAAGAAGCGGTAAGTGCCGGAGGCAACCTTTATACCGAAACTCAGCATGCAAAAAGCTTACTTAAGTCTGGTGAAATTGAGCAAGGGATGCAGGCTTTAGAAAAAATCCATGCTCAGAAACCTACTCAGCAAACCAGCTTTCTTTTAACTGTTTCGTATTTAAAGCAAAAAGCCTTTGATAAAGCTGAAGGCACTGCGCATCAGCTAGTTGATCTTGCTTCTGGTAATCTCACTTATCACAATTTATTGGGCATTGCCCTTTTTTCAAACGGGAAGACGGCAGACGCTCGCGAGCAATTTAATCTTATTTTGAAGCAAAATCCGAATTTTTCAGCTTCTCAAGTAAATCTTGTGAAAATAGATATAGCGGAGAAAAAACTGCCCCAGGCGCGCGCGCAGATGGAGTTATTACTTGCTCAGCACCCTGAAAACACTAGCGTAATGCTGCAAATGTCGCGGCTTGAGTTGGCATCTGAAAAGAATGATGAAGCCTTAAAGTGGGCAGAAAAAGCGTTCGCATTAGATAGCCGCTCACTGGAAGCAGTACTGTATCTGAGCGATCTTTATGTGAAATTTGAGAAGCTTGATCTGGCAGAAAATGTTGCACGAACAGGTGTGAAAAATTACACAGAAAATTTAGCGGTTCTTTCCGTATTGGGACAAATACAGACATTAAAAAATGATCCTAAAGCGGCCCAGGTAACATTCAAAAAAATGGTGAAAATTGCAGGCTTTGATGCTGAGTCACTCTATAAAATAGCCAACTTACAGCTACGTATTAATGAAGTTGCGGATGCCCGCTATTCTTTAACGAAGGTACTTCAGGCTCAGCCCGATTATTTTCCGGCCGAAGTTTTACTGATTGAATTGAGCATTAAACTAGGGATGCTTGATGGAGCAGAAAAAGCATCTCAGAAGTTACAAAAAAGCTACCCCGGTAATCCAGTAGGTTTTCAACTGCTAGGCGATGTTTATATGGCACGTGAGTTATATAAAGAAGCTGATGATCAATACTTGGCCGGCCTATCGGTCAAGCCTATCAGCGAATTGATTACCCGTCGCTACAAGGCACTACAGGCGCAGAATATGATAGCTGAATCTGGCCGTGTTTTAGACGACTGGTTGAACGCTCATCCGGATGATTTCACAATCAAGTTGGCATATTCTGAGTATTTGTTACTCACCCATAACTATAAACAAGCCGCTATTTCTTTAGCACAACTATTAAATCGTTTTCCTGAAGATGCGTTATTACTTAATAACATGGCTCATGTGATGTATAAACTGGAGCGTCCTGAGGCTTTAGATTATGCAAAACGAGCGTACGATAAAGCAGCTCATATTCCCCAGGTTGCAGATACTTTGGGTTGGTTGTTAGTTCAATCAGGTAACGCTGAAGAAGGTTTGAGATATCTCAGAGAAGCGAACTCCCGTGACTCAAACGCCCTTGATATTCTTTATCATTTGGCCGTTGCGCTTGACGCTATTGGCAGGAAAAAAGAAGCAACAATTTATCTTGAACGAGCGTTGGTCGGTGATAAAGATTTTGAAGAAAGAAATCAGGCAGTTTCTTTAAGAGCCACATTATCAAGCAAAGAAAATCAATGATATTGTTTGAATTATAAATATAAACACCTGTTTGAATTTATAACATACTGAATAACATAGATATTAAATTATAACAAAAAAACAATGTTGTTTAAATTTTATATCTCCATTAAAATTAAAATTATCGGGAATATTAATTTTAATGGATGAGTAGGCTTATGAAATTTACTGGCTTGAAGATTGGATTATGCACTTTACTGGCGGTAACCAGCATAGCTGCCAATGCCTCTGTTAGTTGGGATTTCACATCGAATCGAACTAACAGCGTTTCAGGGTCTACATCTGGTACTTATCAATTTACAGGCAATGACTCCGGCTCCCCCGCAACACCGATAACAACGCTGTCGGCATGGTCAGCGCCTGTTACAGGACGTAATGCTAATCAGATAACAAATATTGATAACACACTGTCTCATAATAGTTACGGATTGATTATTGATCAGCGTAATGACAACTCTCATACGATAGACAATGCCGATAACTATGAATTTGTAATGTTTGATTTTGGTGCCAAGGAGTTTTCTTTAGACGCGTTTGATATTGGCTGGAACAGAAATAATCCATGGTCAGATGTGACTGTCATGGCGTATCAGGGAGGAACTCCAACTTCTCAGCCTGCTAATAGTATTGCTGGAGCGAGCTTAACTGGATTATCTGCCGATGGGTGGAGCGTTATAAGCCATAATAAAAATGTCGGAACAGGCCCTATAGCCGTTAATAGTGATCTAGCCTCTGTCTACTCAAGTTACTGGATTATTGGAGCTTACATGTCAGCGGTGGGGACAGGCACTAATACAGGCGACACTATTAATGATACTAATTGGGATGGCATAAAATTAGCCGGTATTACTGGCACTATTAAACAAACAACATCCCTAACCAATGATGTGCCGGAACCTGGTACTCTGCTGTTAACAGCGTTAGGTTTGGCTTTTATAGCACGTAAGAAAATCGCCGCTAAGCGTTAAAATCAGTAGCGTAAATAAGAACCGGAGCAATCGCTCCGGTTTTTTATGTAATCCTATTTGTCTTGATAATTCCCCAGACGTTCCTTAACAACAAGCCCCCCTACCCGTGCAATAAATTTTCTTGTCGTGTAAATAGCCTGCTCTGCCGTATGAAGAACAAGGAGGCTGAACTAATACCTACCATTGTTCTTTCAGCTTAGTCTATTTAAAGCCCTTAGGCACCCGAACTGCATGACTATTCGGGCGATAATACCCAATAACGACACCATCAAGAATATGCTCACCAGGCAAAGCTCTGACCAATCCAGTAACCTAACAGAATCAATTCAGAGCCATTTTTTAGCTTCAGCAATCACCGTATTCATCCTGTTATGCATAGGCTTATGACGCCGAATACCAAGATAAACAGTCTCACTGACCTGGCTGGAAAGCTTATGAACCCTGACAAGCTGAGGCTTCCGGAAAGCTTCAACAGCATGGGCCGGTAATACCGTAAAGCCCAGACCCAGACTAACAGGCTCCAGAATCAGACTGATCTGATTCGAGAACCCCTTCGTTTCAAACAGATTGCTATGCTGAAACTCAGGATAGTTAGCACTAAGAAGCAAGCCTGCGTGATGGGCTCCATCCGGGTGGTCTATAAACCCAAGCATCATTAAAGCCTCCCAGCTGGGTTCAGAAACAGTCGCAGGCGTGACTAGCAGCAAGGTTTCGCGGGCAATAGGCTGGCAGCTCACTTCCTCCAGAGTCGAGGCGCGGGTCATAAACCCAATATCGACGTTATAATCAGCGATTGCATTTTCCACATCGATGTTCGGAGCAAACCGATAGTCAATTACAAGTTTCGGATGCTGGCGTTGCAACGCCAGAAGGTGGGGGTAAAGCTTCAGGCCCAGACTCCCGGAAGACATTACCCGGACCACTCCCTCGTAGGCGGGGTCCTCCCCCACTCGCTGCTCCATACTGGATAGGGCCGAGATAATGACCCGCGCTTCAGCATATAGTCGCTCACCCGCATCCGTGAGCGTGAACTGCTTACCTTGCCGAACGAGCAAAGCCAGCCCCAATTGCTCTTCAAGTTTTCGCACGTGCTGGCTAACGCCCGACTGCGTTATATGAAGGCGTTCGGCCGTGCGGGTGAAATGGCCTACCTCAACGAGTGTGCAAAAACTGCGTAACCATGTAGTGTTTATCATTACAAACCATACTTATATCTATAATAAATGATAATTTTACTTAATCTCTCTGTCTTTGTAACCTCTATACAACGTCAAAACAGGAGGACAGGTCATGAGCAACGCTTACCCTAGAAGCTTTTCGCACATCGGTATTTCGGTACCCGACTTAGAAAAAGCCGTTAAATTTTATACCGAGGTCATGGGCTGGTACATAATTATGGAGCCGACCGAGATCACTGAGGACGACAGCCCCATTGGCGAAATGTGCACCGAAGTGTTCGGCGCTGATTGGGGGAGCTTCCGTATTGCCCACCTATCAACCGGTGACCGGATTGGCGTAGAACTGTTTCAATTCAAGAATCAGGCGAACCCGGAAAATAATTTTGAATACTGGAAAACCGGTGTCTTCCACTTTTGCGTACAGGACCCGAATGTCGAAGAACTGGCCGAAAGCATTGTTGCAGCCGGTGGTAAAAAACGCATGGAGAAACCGCGTTATTACTACCCCGGAGAGAAGCCTTACCGCATGATTTATATGGAAGACCCATTTGGAAACATTGTGGAAATATACAGCCACAGCTACGAGCTGATTTACAGCGAGGGCGCTTACTAAAGCGACTATCGAATGAGCGAGCGTCAGGAGCCTAATTTTTTTGAGCTCGCTTAAGCCATAGGGGTCTTACCATATATGACCCCATTATTGATTAGCGCATTAACCCGTTCGCTATGAACGACATCATCCTTTGCACGCGCATGACAACTGCCGCAGCGGTGCTACAGTTGTCATGCGCTGAAAGCGACTTTGAGGTGTTTTTTTATAATGAAAACAATAGCTTTTATATTGTTATAATCCTGAAACGCCAATGAATTCAGGATTTTCATCAATAGATCCATTCTCATTCATAACAAAAAACTTTTTATCACGCAGAGCGTAAGGGCGATATGAGGTAACTTTATCAAATCTTTCACAAACACTGTGATGAATAATTGGAGTACCTAATGATGGCTGATCATTTTCATTAACTCTCACTAAGCGCGGCGATAAGGTTTTAGCTTTAATACCTTTGCGTTTCTGCTCATGTAAAACGCCATTAAATAATGGTTTAACATTAAGGTCATCCCAACAAATGTGGTCTTGAGCGCCTTTTATTTTTAAAATATCATAATCTAATTTATCACTGGTTAATATCTGCAAATCCTTGCTCACACTATCAAGCATAAATTTTAGTGTAATGTCAGATAATCCGTCAAACCAATAACTGCCGCCTATATCAGAATGTACGCCTGCAAACCAAACCTCAGTAATCCTATCGTTTTTATTGAATAAAGTGGGTTGAAAAGTGAGACGTTTTTCGTCAACTGATACTAAATGTACCGCTTTATTAATATGGTCACCCATAGTGCCATTTTCAAAGACTATACCACTCGCAGGGTAAGTATCGGGATTCAAATCAAGCGAACCTCGCGTGGCGGCAACAGTATCAAACACACCTAAAAATTCTACTTCTTTACCACAATGCGCAGCAAACATCCTGGCAATTGCTGCGCCTCGACTAAAACCAAAAATATAAATTTTATCTCCATCCTTGTAATACTTTTTTAAGTCGTCGGTGGCTTGCTTAAGAATGTCTTCCATATCTCCATAAGGGGGGGCAAACATGGAATTAAATGTTTTCTGAAGCCAACCACCGCGCGTGCCAACACCACTATAATAGAAACTATGTTGCTTTTTTGTTTTGCTGTTTTGTTCATTCAATGGGCTTAATTTACCACCAAAAAATGCATGAAGTTTAAGTATATTACTAATACTGGAATCTTCAAAAAAATCACCTGCATCTTCTGGATCGTTACAGGTGCCGTCAAAATTGAAAATTATTTTTTTCATTATTTTTATTCCCTGTTTGTTAGTTTCTTATTTTATGTTTCCTCACGAGACTGTCGGATCCGATCGCGACCTTCACCATAGTATGTACCATACGCGAGTAAGCAAATAAAACCCTCTTTTGCAGAATAAGGGGATTGTAAGCCGGTGCACCGTTGTAGTCATTCCGATAACGGGATTCAAGCACGCCAAAATCACATTCATTATCGGCGACGTGGTTGAGGGTAAGGAGAAGACGCCACACTGGCAAATAAACACCAGTTTTAGTACCATCTGAAATTATTATAGGTATCAGGTTGAGCATGGGTATTTCAGGAACATCAGACATCATAAAAAACGTTACCTCACTCCAGCTTGATAGCACAGAAAAAGTGCAGGTGCTGGAATTTCTTGACGGCAAGCTCCTGATACTGGCAAAAGACGCCATTGCACTGCATAAATCCAGGACCAGCTTTGAAGACCCGCTGGCTGATAGCTACCTGGGATATACAGAGCTGGCACCTGAACATCATTTACACTGGATTGATGGTATTATTGAAGAATATAAATCCGGCTATGTAGGCTTAAAGGATCAGCGGGTTATTTTAATCACCCCGAATGCGATCCAGTTATTCCCCGGCAAAAAAGAAGCCCTGCACAATCAACAGTGTATTGCTAAAATTGCACTTAACTAACATTAAACCCATTCATGTGCCCAAACACCTGGGTATTAGATTGAGGAGTAAGCCACTATTATGAATGACCGTGACCTGATCCCTACCACTCAAATTCACGCCGAGCCTGCTAAAAGCGGAAAGAAATTCGTTAACGAAAAAGGCATCATGGCGATCAAAAATGGCATCAAAGCCTCCAGCAAAGAATCTCAGGAACGGCTCAAAAAACCGTCATGGCTGCGAATCAAGCTCCAAGGTGGTGCCGTTTATGACAGAACTAAAAGTATAGTTCACGAACATAAACTCAGCACCGTCTGCGAAGAAGCGATGTGCCCCAATATCGGCGAATGCTGGAGTTCAGGAACGGCGACCATTATGTTAATGGGCGAGACCTGCACGCGTGCCTGTCGTTTTTGTGCTGTTAACACCGGCAACCCTAAAGGGTGGCTCGATAAAGACGAAGCCAAAAACACCGCCGAATCCGTCAAATTAATGGGGCTCAAGTATCTGGTACTCACCTCGGTAAACCGTGACGATCTGGACGATGGCGGCGCCGGCCACTACGCCGAAGTTGTCAGACGTGTCAAAGCCGAAAACCCGGGTGTCGCCGTTGAAGCACTGACCCCCGATTTTGCAGGCCTCCTCGACTCCGTAGAAACCGTAGTCGATAGCGGCATCGTCGTTTTCGCTCAAAACGTAGAAACCGTCAGGCGTCTGACTCATCCCGTCAGAGACCCGCGCGCCACCTACGAGCAAACTCTTGCCGTCTTAAAGCACGCCAAAGAATACAAACCCGAGGTGCTGACCAAAACCAGTATCATGCTGGGTCTGGGCGAGACCGAAGAAGAAATCATCGAAGCTCTGGATGATTTGCGCGCTATCAATTGCGATATTTTAACCTTTGGTCAATACCTGCAGCCGACCGACAACCACTTACCGATTGAACGCTATGTGACACCGGAAGAGTTTGAAAAATATCGTCAGTGGGGACTGGATAGAGGCTTTCTGGAAGTAGTATCAGGCGCGTTCGTCCGCTCCAGCTATCGCGCTGAACAGGTGTTGTTGAAAAACAACGTTGGCCTAAGCACTAACATTAAATAAGTAGCTACATGAATGTATGCTCTGGGCCCTTCGTTTTGAACGGGGTCCAGCATAACAACTCTTGGTTATTATCTGGGTTAATATCTAAGTTATTATCTGGGTTATTAATAGGACTCAATAGAGGCTAATACGCAATGACTTTTGTAGTAGGGGAACAGTGCATCAAGTGCAAGCACACGGATTGTGTGGAAGTATGCCCTGTAGATTGTTTTTATGAAGGGCCTAACTTTCTGGTAATCCACCCTGACGAGTGTATTGATTGTGCCCTTTGTGTATCGGAATGCCCTGTTGATGCCATTTATTCCGAAGATGACCTGCCTGACGATCAACAGATATTCATGGAGTTAAACGCCGAGTTAGCTGAGGTGTGGCCCAATATCACCGAAATAAAGGACCCTCCCCCTGATGCGGCAGAGTGGGCAAACCAACCCAATAAGCTGGCGCTGTTAGAGCGTTAGTCGTTTAAAAAGACATAAGGTGACCTTGAGTCGCCTTTTTAAGGCCTGCCACAAACAGCTTGGCAAAACCCTAACGCCAATTATGCAGCTTATTCATCGTGACCGCGCTTAATAGAAAATGGCTAACCAAACCGTCGTATCATCGGATGATGTTTCTATCACCCGGTGCTTTTCATGCGCTTTGATATTTAAGTAATCACCTTGTTTAAGGGCAACCTTAACACCACTGATAAACTCAACTATCCCGTAGCCCGATAAAACAATAACCCATTCATTTTCACTTTGATCGTACCAGCCAGTATCCGGAGAGGTTTGTCCTTTTGATACGATGCGCTCGACCCTTAGCTTTTCTGTAATGAGAATATCTTCAAATATTTCATTGGGTAATTTTGATGGAATATTGCTGAATATATTTGCCAATAGGTCAACCCTTAACATCACGTAACATTTTAAAACTGCGCACTTCGCCCATATAGGCTGATCACCCTCGTTTTATACGTACAACTTTCATTATCTCAAAATTCATGCCCCCGACAGTTTCCTGGTCTGAGTAATAAGTCATATTCACTCTGGCACCTTTCAGGCTTTGGTAATTACCTTTGCGCTTGAACTTAAAAGGCACATCACACCCCTCGACCATTAATGAATGCAAAATCCACTCACCCTGCTCTCGTTGAACATGCGATATAACCTTCATTAATTCGGAGTGAGTAAGGTTTCTATTTTTTTCTATTAATTTTTTTGGATCTGATTGCATATTCAGTATTATCTTTCAATTATTAACTTAACCCATAGCCGCCAACTGAACCGGTAGTCGTTATCTTTACGTATTGATGGACTTAGGCACTATTGAATTCAGTTGATGTTATCTCACTTCAATAATCAGCTTAGCGAAAGCCCATAACGCTTGTAGCAGGGAACGAGCGAAGCTTTCCCTCTGCCTGTACTTGTTATGAGCTACACTCCTTACCACGTTGACAAATCATTGTGCTGAAATGAAGGCACTCAATCGCCCTGTGTTTCATTTAGTTTTTACCACAATAGGGGCAAAAAAAACATTTATGGCAACGTGCTGAATAATTTATCCAATCTCTTCGAGGTAATGGTTCTCTTCTAAGTCCTGCTCAGCTGCAACACGATTGATGCTTAACAGCCACTCACCTTCATCATTCTCAATCCATGCTTCCACTGAACCCATGCTTTTACACTTGTGAACGACCGACATCTCATATTACCTAATGCTTATAACGTCCAAACTAATAAGGTGAAAGCTCTCTGTAGGAAGGTCACCATCCATAGCGATTTATATCGTCATTAGATGTTAACTACTAGCGAATGGCAATGGCTTGACTGCGAAGTCTGGCCTGGAGGAAGCCGGACGCACCAGAAGCAGACACTTCGAAGGAAAACTTCGCTGATGAACAAAAACATCATATGAGGCGTAGGCTGGAGGCGAGTTGGCATTTATGCCCCTTAGGTACAAGACGACGAAGCCATGTTATCTAACGGCCATCGTAAATGATGCAGGAGCTAGGGAGAAGCAGAAAGCCAGAGCCGAGGAACAGTTCATGTTCTTATACCCCACAAGGGGGTACCGAGGTCTGGGAAGATGTGCTTAATAAGCGATCGGTAACTAACCCAGTTTGGCCACTGGTTTCAACAGGCTCGGAAAGCAGGCTTCATCATCCTGCTTGAGAAAAAAAATGAACACCGATAGCGCCTTGGAGGATAAACGGCCGGATATAACTCGGATAAATATGCACTCGGGTCTGAGTCAGTCTATGTAGAATCAGTGCAGATTACCAAGTCGACAGCTTTCGACTTAGTCATCTATATCACCAAGGGAACTAATACTGAAGACCAGAAAACTCAATGGCTTCGGGCGACTAATGAATTTCTTAAGAGTGTTTGGGCGAAGGAAGCGCGAAACAGATCAATTACATTTCTATTGAGGTATTGACGTTAACGTGTCAGTACCTTTCAAAGGTTGATAGCTTTTCAGCCACTCAAAGAATAACAGGGTATCTTTGGTTATCGGTTTGGCTTCATTCAGCGCCAACCAATAACTGCGGCCTGATAATACACTGAAATCAGACAGTCGAATCAGCTGACCTTCCTGTAGTTTACTGTCAATCAGGTATCGGGTTCCTAGGGTCACTCCCTGGCCCCTTTTGGCGGCATCAATCAGCATGATGTAGTTATTAAACCCACTGCTTATCTTTAACTTATCAGTATCGACAGACAGAGCATCAAACCAGATTTTCCAGTTAATCCAGTTCGGTTCTATACGTTCGAAATCCAGAAGTTTGTGGTCCATCAGTTCTGCTGGGGTATCGCCGGTGAAAGGATGCTTATGCAGATAATCCGCGCTGGCAATAGGAAACATCTCCTCGGCAAACAGGGGGTTCATCGTCCAGTTAATACGTGCTCCCGGATCGTAGGCAATGGCGATATTGACCTCTTCGCTGAACAGGTCTCTGGTGTTATCAGAAGTAATCACCCGGATATGGATTGCACGGGTGCTGTGGGCCCGGTGAAACTCATTGATCGCATTACTCAGCCAGTAATGGGACATAGCGGTGTTTGCCGAAACCGTGACGGAGGTTGTGGTATCAGATGCCCGCTGCTCGTCCACAGCATCCGCCAGATAGTTAAATGACGCACTGACTTTATGGTGCAGTTGTTCGCCCCGCAAAGATAGGCTGACCCTGCGACCGTGGCGTTCAAACAGTTTAAAGCAGAGATACGCCTCCAGATACTTGATCTGTTTGCTGATCGCCGCCTGAGATACATGTAATTCTTGGGCTGCTTGGGTGAAATTCAGGGTGCGGCCAGCGGCTTCAAATGCCATGAGGCTAGTCAGCGTTGGTAAGCGATGTCTTAAACTCTTCATAACTTCAAGTTATCTATAATGATGAAAATTCAACGGATGTACGGTAAAAAAGTCCCGCCATATACTGGGCGCCAACGATATTAGAGGGATATTGGCAGTAATATTGGTAAACCATAGCACCCATATAACGACCGAGTATATGAGAGCAGGTTATTTATGAGCGCCTTTTACCGTCCTACCTCAATAAAAAAGATAAGGGTAATATTATGACAACACTGGATTGGCACGCTGAACGCGCAGATTTGGCGGGTCTTACACTCTTGGATCAGGCACCGGAAAGCCTGGGGATCAATCTTAAAGCGGTACGGTTGTACCGGCTTGGTCGGGTCCGGGCAGAAATGGAAAAACGCAATATCAATGCACTGATCATTTCTGATCCGGTCAATATTCGTTATACCTGTGGTGCGCGTAACATGCAGGTTTTCTGTGCCCGCAACACCCCCTCACGCTACCTGCTGGTTACCCCCCACAAAAATATATTATTTGAATTTACAGGATGCGAACACCTCGGTCAGGGTTTTGAAACCATCGACGAAGTACGTCCATCCCTGACCGCGAGTTTTGTTGCTGCAGGTCCCGATATTAAGCAACGGGAAGTGCAGTGGGCCAGAGAGATGAGCGCCACAATTGTTGAGCTGGTGGGTACCGGTGCCAGAGTAGGTCTGGAGCGAATGAATGCCGGCACTGCAATCGCTATGTCAAAAATGGGACTCGATATTTGTGATGCTCAGGAATCATTAGAGATGGCTCGCAGTATCAAGTCGAGGGAAGAGTTGAAGTGTGTTATAGCCTCACTGCGCATGACCGAACGGGCGGTAGGTCGCCTCAGGAAGGCTATTCAGCCCGGGATTACAGAGAATGAATTGTGGTCGGTCTTGCATCAGTCAGTGATTGCCGAAAACGGCGATTACTGTGAGACCCGTTTGCTTAACTCTGGTGCCCGAACTAATCCCTGGTTTCAGGAAACGGCCAGCAAAGTGATTGGCGAGAATGAACTGATCGCTTTAGATACTGATGTAGTGGGATGTCATGGTTATTACTCCGATTTTTCCCGCACCTTTCATTCAGGCCCCGGCACGCCGTCCGAACAACAGCGCACTTTATATAAGGTTGCTTACGAACAAGTGCAGCACAACCTCGATATTATCCGGCCGGGTATGACCTTTAAGGAGTATTCCGATAAGGCCTGGAATATTCCTGAAAAGTACCATACCAACCGTTATTACCTGTCTTCCCATGGGGTTGGGATGACAGGCGAATATCCATACTTGTATCACCATGCAGATTACTCGGATGCCGGTTATGACGGAGAAATCCTGCCGGGTATGACGCTTTGTGTAGAAAGCTACATAGGTGAACAAGGCGGACACGAAGGAGTGAAGCTTGAAGAGCAAATTTTAGTCACCGAGAGCGGTATTGAGATTATTTCACAGTTCCCGTTTGAAGAAGATTTACTCCGCTAGGTGACAGCCGGCCTCCGGTCGGCAGTAAGCCATAACAAAACTGAATCAGTATTGCGGTAGAGAGAAGATAACTGACTTTTATATCAACTCAAAGTAGGTAGAACTCATCAGGAGCGCTTCCTGCTTCTGGATGAGCTTACCAATAATAAAATAGGGCACACTATGAATACTTCTGAAAGGATCAAAATAGGACTTTCAAAGTCTGGCTTTTATTCGGGATTGAATCCCACGGTTACTTTAATAAGTAAAATTGTAATAGCGCTTTTAGTTATTTACACAGTCTCATTTCCGGACAAAGCAGTTGCCGCTCTGGGTGAAATTAATACCATGCTGCTGGCAACGTTCAACTCTTACTATATCTATTCTGTCGCATTGTTCCTGATATTTTGTCTGGGTTGCTGTATCAGTCCTTTCGGAAAACTGCGATTAGGGCTGGATAATGAAAAACCTGAATTCTCATATTTCTCATGGTTTTCGATGATGTTCAGTGCCGGTATGGGGATAGGCTTGATGTTCTATTCCATTGGCGAGCCCCTATACCATTTTCAGACTAATCCGGCACTGATACAGAGCGGTGCTGAGGGAGCCAATGCAGCGGCGGTACCCAGTGCAATGCGTTACACATTACTGCACTGGGGATTGCATGCTTGGGCGGTATATGTGACTGCCGGTTTGGCGATGGCATATTTTGCTTACCGCAAGGGGTTACCGTTAACGATTCGCTCAACTTTACAACCGCTTTTCGGCGACAAACTTAACGGGGCAGCGGGTCACTTGGTTGACATCATTGCTGTGGTTGCAACAACACTAGGTGTGGCAACCACCATGGGGGCTGGCGTGACTCAGCTGGTTAACGGTGTGGAGTTTATTACAGGCACAGGTGCTTTGATCAACGAAAATGGTACGCCAACAGCTACTGCTCTTATTCTAACCCTGTTGGTGGTCATGCTGTTATCAACAATCTCAGCTTTAACCGGGGTGGCCCGGGGGGTTAAATGGCTAAGTCAGGTCAATGTTATTCTTTCAGTTGTGCTGCTAGGATTTTTTATCCTGTTTGGCTCAACGTTATATGGTTTTGAGTTATTTGGCTCCAGTCTTGTGGATTACACTCTCAATTTGATTCCCCTGACATTTTCGGTTTGGGATAGCAGTTCTGATATCGGCGCCTGGCAGACTAGCTGGACCATCCTTTACTGGGCTTGGTGGATTGCTTTTGCCCCATTCGTGGGTCTATTTTTGGCACGTATTTCACGAGGCAGGACGATTCGCGAGTTTGTAATTGGTTGTGTTCTGGTACCGACACTGGCCTGTTTTGCATGGATGGCATTCTTGGGCGGTACCGGATTAGATCTGGAGCTGAGCGGTGTGGCTAATGGCGCTATCATTCAAGCAGTAAACGAAAATATCGCGTCAGTGCTGTTCGTCACTATCGATCTGCTTAATTCAGGAATGTTGGGCAGTATTGTCAAAGTGGCTTCCATCATTCTGATCGTGACCTATCTGGTAACCTCGGCTGACTCCGGTGTACTGGTACTGAACACCATCATGGCAGGGGGCAACAGTAACCCACAACCGAAACATCGTATTATCTGGGGGGGGATTCTGACTCTGGTGGTTGGATCGCTGCTGTTGGCTGGCGGTATGGGTGCGATTCAGAAAGCAATGATCATCGGTGCTTTGCCATTCTCCATAGTGATGGTGCTGATGTGTATATCTATGACCAAGTCTTTACTCACAACCGAAACTCGGAGGGAACCTGTTACCGTTTCTGCGCAGTAGTGTTGCACAGCCAGGAACCGAAGGTTAAATTGTTTCTTTTAATGCGTGCTCTACCGCCTGTGCGATCAGTTGCCGGGCACCGGATCTTAGTCGCTCGGTGAGCGGATCAGTGGGGGCATTCGCTGATTGATTCGGGGTTGTCAGGGTAAGCTTGCTCATGGCGTATCTTTCTTCTGTTGATTGTGATCTGGCGAGATCAATCAACAGGATACGCCACCCTCTCTATTTTCCTCATACACCAGAAACACTCATATCTCATTTGTCAGTTGTGCAAGCTGAGTAATATTTGAATGTCACGATGATCTAAATTTTCAAGTAAATCCTGCTCTTCCTTAGATAAGTTACCTGTTGTATCAATGTAGGTTTTGATTTCAACCGCTACTTCGGGTGTAGTATGCCTTAACAAGGAGGAAAGCAATAAGGATCGCTGTACATAGTTCTATAAATCAATAACTTGAAGAGTTTATGGTAGTGGTGTTGATAGACAAACGAAGCCGCCATGCTCTTGTTGTTATTCATTCCCTTGCTTGTGAGCATAACCTATTTTGTAAAGATCAATAGGTTATCGCCCTTTCCTCCTTGTTAAGGGGAAAGAGGTCAACTGCTCAGATATGGATAGCTGTTTTGCTTTATTCCTTTAGGACTAAGCTTACAAGTTTATGAACTAATGGAGAAACCAGCAGTATTGTTGGAAATGCGACACTGAAAGCAAAAGCCCACGCCTGTAACCAAATATGAATAATATTGCTGACCAAGCCAACATTAAAAATACTTATAACCAGTGACATGATGCCTGACATTAGCAATGACATAAAAAATGAAAATACAATTTTATGATGTTTACGATCAATCATTTACATAATCTCGTTTAGATATATTACCAACGCCCCATTAAGGGACATGTGTTTTCTTGAAGTGCTCATGAGAGTAGCGCTGATAGACAAACGAAGCCTCCATGCTCTTATTGTTATTCATTCCCTTGTTGATAAACATAAATCGCTTACCTTAAAGATCAATAGGTTGTCGCCACTTTCTTTCTTGTAAAGGGGGAAAGGGGTCCACTGAACAAGGCCCGTACCAATCGACTAAAAAAACATGCCAAGGATCTGGTTTTTTATTTTGTACACATCCATTTGAATCAACCCCTGAAGATAAGAGTTTTTAAATATATACACCGGTGTACCGTTGGTTCGTTTGAAGCATTGAAGGGATCTGAACCACTGCTGATCCCTTTACCAAGCTCACCTTCATTGCGGGTTGATAGTTGCCGTTTGGCTTTGGCGGAGTTCTCCAAGCTCAGATTCTAAGGCAAGTAGTTGATCAATAATACTGGGCGTTTCGATTTGAGCCAGCGTCCGATAACGAACTTCTAAACCACGGTATACTTGGACGAGTCTTCGGCACTCAGCCTGGTGCGCGTCACAGTCAAGACCTTTGTGTATGGCGGTTAATATAGCGGCCAAAAGTGTGCCTATGCCTATCCAGGTCGTCGCATCGACGTATAGCCAACTCGACCCGGATTCTGCGAATAAGGAGGATCCAGCGACGACCCCAAGCAAAGAGGGTACAAGCAACGTGATCCAATTAGTCTTGGAAAAGAACCGCAGTTCGCTATCGAAAAAGGCTGCTCGCTCACAACACTCGGCTTGGCGCTCAGCCGCGATATCTTGGTATTTGTCCGTCATTGCGCTTGTACTCCGTTATGTCAGCCAATCTATCTACGGCTAATTATCTAACGCTTACCTTTTGTATACTGCGCATGTTCGTTTATACGCAGCTACAAGATATCTGTTTTACTTATCTCTTTCTAACCAGACAATAGCGAGTACTTTCTGCCCACTCGATGAATTAAGCCACTAATGTTTTTGCTAATAGCTCAAAACTACGTTTTCTCGATTCAAAATCGTGTGTCACTGTGACTAAACCTATCTCATCGGTTTGCCAGTATTCTGAGATTTGCTCAAGCTGATCAGCACATTCTTGCGGGGAGCCTAATGTGATGGAGTCGAGCAGGCTGTGGTAATAGCTTTGATCCGAGATGGAGAGCTGTTTTACTTTATCCAGTGAGTCTTCCGGGCTTATCCACGGATGGCGAACACCATGACGAAACGCCATGACTTTCCAATAGGCTTGCGATGCAGCCAGATAGAGTGCTTCTTCTCTTGTGGGTGCACATAAAGCGGCAATAGTGATCATTGTATGGGGTGATCCACTATGGCCGGATTGTTGATAGGCGCGTTTGTACTCGTCCATAATCGCGATGGTTTGGTCGTCCGGGCTGATGAATAAGCCTAATGACATACTAAAACCCATCTGACCTGCAAAGGCGGCACTGCCACCGCTGGTGCCGAGCATCCAGAGTTCAGGGCATGGCTCATCGCTAGGCATGACTTGTAAATCATGGAATGCATGATTTTCTGGGAAGCCATCCCGTAAAAATCCGGTTAACAGTTGTGTTTGTTCTGCATAACGCTCGCCGTGTGTTGGCTGGTAAGGATAAGCCAGTGCCTGGCTGGCGATGCCATCACCGCCGGGTGCGCGCCCAATACCCAGATCGATTCTGCCGGGAAACAGGGTTTCGAGCATGCGGAACTGCTCGGCTACTTTATAAGGATTATGGTTAGCTAACATGACGCCACCACTGCCTACACGGATGTTTTTGGTAATGCTGGCGATGTGGCTGATCAGTACTTCCGGACACGGCCCGGCAAAGCTGTTGCTATTGTGATGTTCTGCTAACCAATAGCGATGGTAGCCCCATTGATCGCACGCCTGTGCTAACTCGGAAGTTAAACGTGGTGCCTGTTCCGGCCCTGCGGTGCCAAGTTGTACGGGGGTCTGATCTACAACGGTAAGTTTGAGCGTCATCTGTTTATATCCATTATTGTTCTAATCTGCGTTCTTCTACATGCTGTTGTAGCTCGGGGAAAAACGCTAAAAAACCGCTTTCGATTTCGTCTTGGTGCCTTATCAGCTCCTCAAGCGATCCATAAAAAGTATGATCAAAACGTATTCTGTCTGCGATACGATCCAACGCATAACCTATACCTTCGAGCGTTTGGTAGGAATCAAACCATTGCTGTTGAATCACGCGTTGGGTAACACGCTGCATCGGCTGTGGCATAAGCAACTGCCCTTCATCCAGCGATTGATAATAGCCATCGCAACTGGAGTCAAAGCGGGTATTACTGAAGCGGTGCCAATGTTTTATCAGGTAGTGGTCAAACACGACATCCAACATAATGCCCGCAAAGCGTTTTCGCTCTGACCCGATTAAAAGTTTAAGCTGCTTAACGACACTATGCTGGTCAGTAAACTGGTCTACGGCACGATGATTTAACAATCCATTTTTAACGGGCTCAGGTAACTGTGCGACCACAACACCTTTTGCAAAGTCACCTAAAAGATTACCCACACGCGACTCTACCGTAGGTTGTGCCAAAAACAGATGCGCCAGATAATTCAACTTAGTCTCATCTCTTAAAATGTTTCAATTTTTTCATCCACTTCAGAAACGGCTAACTGCTGAAGAATCCTTAAGCTCTCTTCCAAAGAAGCTAAGTCTTTCGCTGCACTGATACAGATTCTAACTGCCTGGGGTGCTGGGTAATTACCCACTGCAAAGCTTTCTGCTGCAGTAATCAGAACTTTTCGCTCCTCGGCTGCTTTTACAAAAGCACTGGCTCGCCAATGTTCTGGCAACACTAACCAGACAAAAAAACTGTCGGCTCTGGCCGAAAAATTCAATGCCTCGAATATATCACTCGCCAATTCAAAACGCGCTTGTAACGCTTCGCGTTGCTTCGTTAATAACCGGGTAGCCGCGCCTTGCTGAATCCAACGACAGGCTATCTCAACCATTAGCGGCGGTGCCATCCAACAACTGGCGCGCAATGCCGAAGCCGCCCTATCTCGATAAGCCTGCGGTGAGACAAGAAACCCGACCCGTAAGCCACCCGCCAGGCCTTTTGAGCAACTGCTGATATAAAAAACGCGTTCAGGTGCCATGGAGGCTAAAGACTCCGGTCGATTTTGCACTAACGATGCTGAGACGTCATCTTCGATAATCAGCAGCTGGTAGTCATCGGCCACAGTTATCAGTCGCTGCCTTCGCTGCAATGTCATTTGCACATTGGTCGGATTATGTTGAGTCGGCGTGCAGTAGATCAAACGAGGGTTATATTGGCGACATAGATCAGCAATAGAGTCTAATACGATACCCTCTTCATCCATGGGTATTGGAATAACTTTTAGGCTAAGCTGCCTGGCAATTGATTTTAATCCCGGGTAAGCCAGCCCTTCTGCAAGGATAGTATCACCAGGGCGGCACGCTGCTATTAGCGCTAACTGGATCGCATGCTGACCCCCATTGCATAAGGTAATACTATCGGGGTGTGGCTTAAAGTTTCCGTAGCTTATCCACTTGGCGATCACATCGCGATGATGCGCAAACCCACCATCTGGGTGGTATTCCAGCATATGTGCAAGCGTGTCCGGATCATGTTGCAACTGCCCAAGTGTTTCAGCCAATAATTCCTGCTGGCCTAACCTTACCGGCAAGCTCACCGTCAAATCGATAAAACCCACACGTGGATCAGGGATTAAAAACTCATCCCGTACGTTTGCACCCTTCTCTTTCACATAGGTACCACTGCCGACACGAGCCGACACCAGGCCACGCCGCTCCGCTTCAGCATACCCGCGCGTTACTGTGCCTAAGGTCACACCTAGCGCATCCGCTAGCTGGCGTTGCGGTGGTAATTTTTGCTGAGCGATTAACTCACCATCATTAATACCTGAAGCAATAGCCGCTGCTAACGCTTTATAACGCGGACCTGAATGTTCAGTTAAATCGGGAATCCAAATTGTCATGGTAACAATAAACCAATTGACTCTAAAAATATGAAATATATGATGTAAAAGCATCACAAAAGTAACTTTTTACAACAACATATAATAATTGTACCCATACAATTAAATATTTCAAGGATTACTTATGACTACAGCACTGTTCAATCTCGATAGCTATCAAACTCAAGCGACCGCTGTAGTCACTGCGATCACGGAAAATCATCTTGAACTTGATCAAACACTCTTTTACCCCCAAGGGGGTGGCCAGCCCGGTGACCAAGGCTGGATAACCACATCATCCGCTAGGTTAGAGGTAATCGACACCATTAAAGGAGAGACGCCTAACAGCATCCTACATTGCATCAAAGGTGATACTCAGCAGCTTTATGTAGGTGATAGCATACTAATGGAGATCGATTGGCCACGCCGATACCAATTAATGCGGATGCATTCATGCCTGCACTTACTTTGCTCTCTTATTCCTAAAGGTGTTACAGGTGGCTCTGTCGGGTTAGAAAAAAGCCGTCTTGATTTTGACTTAGGCGAAGCAAAGCTTGATAAAGAACTACTCACACAGCAACTTAATTTGCTCATCCAAACGGCCGCAAGCGTCACTACATTGGCCATAAGCGATGCCGAGTTGACACAACAACCTGAATTAGTCCGGACATTATCAGTGCAACCTCCGAGGGGAACAGGCTCCGTACGTATGGTAAAGATTGATGGAGTGGACCTTCAGCCTTGTGGCGGCACTCATGTCGCCAATATCAAAGAAATAGGCATAGCAACAATCAGCAAGATAGAAAACAAAGGCAGACGCAACCGGCGTATACATCTGTTACTGGAACCACAATCATGATTATTGAATTAATGTTAGCCAATGCACTGTCTTTAATTACCTTTGCCTTTACGACATCGGTAACGCCCGGGCCAAATAACCTGATGCTGACAGCATCAGGAGCAAATTTCGGGTTTAAACGCACTATTCCACATATGCTGGGCATTGGCAGCGGTTTGTTTTTTCTTAATATGTCAGTAGCTCTAGGGTTTGGTGTTATTTTTGCTGAATACCCTGAATTACATAACTGGCTACGATGGGTGGGTGCTTGCTACCTGTTTTATCTGGCATGGAAGATAGGCTCCGCAAATGGGCCGGGCAAAAGCAACGCATCAGGCAATGTACCTTTTAGCTTTGTGCAGGCAGTAGCCTTCCAGTTTGTAAATCCAAAAGCCTGGATTATGTCTATTAGCGCAATGACGACATTCACACTTGCGGGTGATGCATACTTTCAATCTGCCCTTTATGTCGCACTTATCTTTGGCATTGTTAACCTACCAACAATTAGTCTATGGGCGAGCTTTGGCATGGCAATTGGGCGCTATTTATCGACAGCAGTGGCTTATCGACGTTTCAATATTCTAATGGGGCTTCTCACAGCCAGCTCTGTAGTTTTCCTCTTTATTTAAGGCGTAAACCGACAGTACGCAGATAATAAGTGCGTTATAATCCGCTACATTATTCATTAGTATCAGAGATGGTGTAATGCACGACCTTCACGCGACCAGTATCAAATACCAGAATAATAAGCTCTACGTGCTTGATCAACACCAGCTCCCCCTCGTTGAAAACTGGCTGGCGTGCGAGTCGGTTGACGCCATGGTCGCGATGATCAGGAAATTACAGATTCGTGGTGCGCCGTTAATCGGTATTGGCGCAAGTTTATTACTCGGTCACTTAGCCGCGCAGGGTGTTGCGACGGTTACGTTGCAAAGCGCGGCTGAAATTTTGCGTGCGGCGCGCCCTACTGCCGTTAACCTGATGAACAATCTGGACAGCATGCTGGGCGTGCTTAACGCCTCTGGACCTGCTGCCCTGCCTGCTGAAGCAGAACGTCTATTCCATGAGGATGTCGTGTTATGCAACGCCATTGCCACACTCGGTGCTGATCTCATCAAGCCTAACGCGAATATTCTGACCCACTGCAATACCGGTAGCTTAGCAACGGTTGGCGTGGGTACAGCGATTGGGGTCATTAATGCTGCCCACCAACAAGGCAAAGGTATTCATGTTTATGTGGATGAGACCCGTCCGCTGTTACAAGGTGGACGCCTAACGGCGTGGGAGATGAAACAGCTCGGCATACCGCATACGCTGATCTGCGATAACATGGCCGCACTGCTGATGCGCGATGGTAAAGTCGATTGCGTTTTGGTCGGTGCCGACAGAATTGCCGTGAATGGTGATTTTGCCAATAAGGTAGGCACGTATTCGCTGGCGGTTAATGCACACTATCACAAGGTACCTTTCTATGTGGTTGCGCCCAATACCACGGTAGATATCGACTGTATGACCGGTGCAGGCATTCCGATTGAAGAACGTGCCGCCGCCGAAGTACGGGGTGTAAGTGGTAGCTTTGGCGATGTGTGCTGGAGCCCGAACGATACCCCGGTGTTTAATCCCGCGTTTGATGTGACGCCCGCCGCACTGGTAACTGGCTGGGTTTTGGATAAAGGCATCTTTAATCAGGCTAAAATAGCTGAAGGCGTATTAAAAACACTTTAATTGCCGCCTGCATCTTTCAACATTTAGACTAAACTCCTATCATACATAGCTTTTTAAACAAGCAGAACGAGAGTAATCAGTTTGCCAGTTACAGAGTTCATTCCCGGCCAACGCTGGATCAGTAATACCGAAGCAGAATTAGGTTTGGGTATGGTCACATCTAATGCTGACCGTCGTGTCACTATTGTTTACCCTGCCGCTGAAGAAGAGCGCACTTACGCCACTGATAATGCCCCTATAAGCAGGGTCGAATACCCTGTCGGTGATGCGATTAGCAATAGTGCCGGCATCCGTATCAAGATATCCGAACGCCTCGAAAAAAATGGTTGTTTTATCTACATCGGCTTAGACGATGAGGGTGACGAACATATTATTTCTGAAATCGACCTGGACTGTCATGTGCAGTTTAACCGCCCTCAGGATCGTCTTTTTGCCGGCCAGATAGATAAGCTAAGCCGCTACCAGCTGCGCTTGGATACGCTTGAGCATCAGCATGCGCAGCAAAAATCCGAAACCTATGGTTTATCTGGCGGCCGCGTTCAACTATTACCTCATCAGTTTTATATCGCACACGAAGTCGCTAATCGCTATGCACCACGCGTTTTACTGGCGGATGAAGTCGGCTTGGGTAAAACCATTGAAGCGGGCCTGATTCTCCACCAGCAGTTGATTAGTGGCCGTGCCCAGCGTGTTCTGATTACCGTTCCTGACAGCCTGATCTACCAATGGCTGATTGAGATGATGCGACGTTTTAATCTGCATTTCAGCATTATGGATGAACTGCGTTGCACGGCCATTGAGATGTCCGGTTCTGGCAATCCATTTGATACGGCACAGCTGATTTTATGCGGCCAGTCATTTATCAATAACAACACCACACGCGTTGAGCAGATTCTGGCGTGTGATTGGGATATGTTGATTGTTGATGAAGCACATCATCTGGTATGGAGCGAAGATGCGCCTAGCCCGCTATATACCACTATTGAAAAACTCGCCAATGTTATCCCAAGCCTGTTATTGCTAACAGCAACGCCAGAGCAATTGGGCCTTGAAAGCCATTTTGCACGCTTACGTCTACTCGATCCAGATCGTTACAGCTCTCTTGATCAGTTTCGTGAAGAGCAAGCGCACTACACTGAAGTAAACGCGCTGGTACAGAAATTACTGGCCGCAGATGGCATACAGCAGCTCAGTTCAGATACTCAGTTTCAGACCGAAATTAATAACTTTCTGGGTGAAGCCACAGCAGCCAAGCTGATTGCTGATGCACAGGATGGTAACGCCGAAGATGCGATTCAACAGTGCATTAGTCACTTGTTAGATCGCCATGGTACCGGCCGCGTGTTGTTCAGAAATACGCGTGATGCTGTACCGGGTTTCCCGCAAAGGATTTTAGTGCCGCATCCATTACCGATGCCAGAAGCCCTCTTATCGAATATGGAAGACTATTCACTCGATCAGATCCTGCAGCCGGAAGCACAGCTAGGTGTTGATTGGCTGGAGTTCGACCCACGGGTTGAATGGCTGGACAACTGGCTTAAATCTCATCGTTTGGAAAAAACCCTGTTGATCTGCGCCCGTGCTGAAACAGCACAAGCACTGGAAGAACATATCCGCCTGCGTAAGGGTGTGCGTTCAGCTGTTTTTCACGAGAAAATGACACTGATCAACCGTGACCGTGCCGCTGCCTATTTTGCCGATACAGAAGAGTATGCGCAGGTTCTTATCTGCTCTGAGATTGGTAGTGAGGGCCGTAACTTCCAGTTTGCTCAGCACTTGATCATGTTTGATCTGCCACTGAATCCTGATCTTCTCGAACAGCGTATTGGTCGTTTAGACCGTATTGGCCAGAAAAACGATGTTCATATTCATATTCCATACTACGAAGACAGTGCTCAGGCTGTTTTGCTACGCTGGTTTGATGAGGGCATCAACGCTTTCCGTCATACCTGCCCTGCAGGACAAGCGTTGTTTACGCAGTTTGAAGAAACGCTGACGACTTTGTTACTCGATGGGGTGGATGAAGAAACCTTTTCGACGTTGATTACCGAGTCTCAACAAGCTTCACAAAAAATCTTGCACGAAATGCAGCAAGGCCGTGACCGTTTGCTCGAAATGAGCTCATGCCGACCAGCAAAAGCGGCCGAGCTGGTTGAGTCAGTTGAAGATACTGAAAATCGTCATCAGCTCGTCGATTATATGGAACATGTATTCGATCAGTTTGGTGTGGATCAGCAAACCAATGGTCCTCACTCCGTTATTTTACAGCCGACGGATCAGATGATTGAACATCGTTTCCCTGGCTTACCGGAAGAAGGCTGTACCGCTACCTACTCCCGTGAGGAAGCGCTGAGCCGCGAAGATATGCAGTTCCTTAACTGGGAACACCCGATGGTAACGGGTGCAATGGAAATGATCATTGGCAGTGAGTTTGGCAACACCGCCGTCTGCACTGTAAAACTACCGCCTCTGCAGCCTGGTACCTTGTTGGTTGAAGCGGTTTTCGTACTCTATTGTGCGGCACCTCGCCACCTCAACCTGCAACGCTATCAGCCACAAGCAACCGTGCGTGTTGTGCTGGATAATAGCGGCAACAACCTGAGCAAAATCATTACGCCGGGGCATTTAAACAAGCTAGGCGAACGGGTTAAACGCCATGCCGCTCAGAACCTGATCCGCCATGGCCGGCAACAGATCAGTACGGTACTGACAAAAGCTGAAGCTGTTGCCGAAAGTCAGCAGGCAGAATTAATTAAAGCCGCGATAAGCAAAGCAACATTAATTCTTAACGAAGAAGTTGAACGATTAGAAGCGCTGATTAAGGTCAACCCTTCGATTCGTCCATCTGAAATCACGCAGCTGCGTGCTGATCGTACCAGCATTCTTGACCACCTTAGTTCTGCTAAGCTGAAAATGGATGCGGTTCGTATTGCGGTAGTCAGCGACTAAATCAACGATTCAGGGAAATACAATGAGTCCAAAGGACTGGGGACTGGCATTACTCGTTGTATTAGCCTGGGGTGTTAATTTCGTTATGATCAAGTGGGGGCTGGATGAACTTCCTCCCCTGCTACTGGGTGCACTGCGCTTTATGCTGGTCGCCTTTCCCGCCCTGCTTTTCATCAAAGCCCCAAAATTACCGATAAAGTGGTTACTGGGCTATGGTCTTACCATCAGTTTTGGTCAGTTTGCCTTGCTGTTCAGTGCTATGCACCTGGGCATGCCGGCGGGCCTGGCTTCATTGGTACTACAGGCACAAATGCTGTTTACCATGATCTTCGCCTTTATGTTTTTGGGAGAACGCTGGAAACTTCAGCAAGTCATGTCCCTAATCGTCGCCGCCGCAGGTCTGGCCTTATTAGCGACACAAACACCTGCCAGTAAGATGACATTTATTGGTTTTGCGTTAACCATCGCCGCCGCTTCAAGCTGGGGAATGGGCAATATCATCAATCGTAAAATCGGCCAATTAGGTAATGTAAATCTGATGGGCCTGGTTGTCTGGAGCGCACTGATTCCTCCGATTCCTTTCCTACTGCTATCCTACTGGATTGAAGGACCGGAATTAATAATCTCGAGCCTGCAAAATGTCGGCTTAAAAACCGTAGCCACGCTCTTTTATCTGGCGGGCATCGCTACCATTTTTGGCTACAGCACCTGGGCTCATCTTCTCAAAAACTATCCCGCCTCACAGGTAGCGCCTCTTACCTTACTGGTGCCGGTCATCGGACTGATCACAGCCTGGCTGGTGCTGGATGAAACCCTCAGCCTTATACAGGTATTTGGCATTCTACTCATTATGGGCGGGTTACTGATTAATGTTTTCGGACATAAACTCAGACGTCAAAAAAAAGCAGCGCTGGCTGATTAGCGCTACTTTTAAATACACCCTTTAAGGCTCTTTTTTGATGTTACTCTTTTAATGCTATTCTTTTAATTTAACGACTAGCTCACCGTCGGCTACTTTGACAAAAGCAATACCGGCGGAAAAGCTCTTCCAAAAACCTTCCTGATCACCATACTGCTCGACAAGATCAATATTTTTCAGGTTTCCCAGCCATGCATTGGGTAATGGCACCCCCCAAAGACTGACACCTCGGAGCTTAATGCTAGGCCGATTGTTTGCGAAAAAAATCTCAACGCCTGCATTGATACGTACAGTCTCGCCTCCCAGGAGTGGAAAGTCGGAATCTACTGGAATAAGAATTCTGGCGCTGGCCAGGTTATCAGACAAATCGAGCGCGAAACGACTCGCTACATCAGGATTTTTTGCGATCAGGCTGTTGAGTTCTTTTTCGGAGAACCTGACTTCACGGGTGGCATTGTTTTCAGTATAGGCTTGCGGCTGAAGAGGTGACGCAGCAGCATCCGATGAAGTCGATGCATCGTCCACCTGAACACCAAAATAGCTCAGTTTCTTATTAAGCTGTTGCTGCTCTTGCTGGGAAAGATTGACCGGGCTGAAAGCCGATGGAAAATAGACCCACTTAACAAACAACCCACCCAGTATAATCGCCAGAAAAACAGCCAGAAAAACCGTCAAAAATAACGGAAATCGTCGTCTGGCTGGCACTACAGCGTCTACATTGTCCACAGCGCGACCCATTCCGTTTCTTCCGGCTCCAGGTACGCCTGCTCTAACAATTCCTGAGCCCATGACTCTTTCTTAGCCAAGTGGTTAAGAATAACGATAGCCGTTACTTTCGCTGCCGCCACCTCACTCCACATCGTTGTACCAAGACAGCGCCAATGGTTGGGGTCAAGACGTTTTGGCCGTTCTATCTGCGTATTACAGGTGTCGCAAATCATCAAACAATGCTCATATTGCGGCTCTACAGCAACGGGCGGTACTTCATAAATACTAAGGGCGACACCACTGGTATTGCACAGTTCACAATGGGCACCGCAACGGCGCACCAGGTCTTTACCAAACTGAGAAAGGTTCTGGCGACGTTCCTGATGCTTATCGCGTGCTTTGGACATGGTTATTATTACTCATCAAATAGTGGAAATCGCGTGGCTATTTCATCACCGGTAAAATCGGCGACCCAGCCATCGGGGTTATTAAAAAAGCGAATCGCTGTAAAGTGCGGCTCAGGCCCCATATCAAACCAGTGCTTGGTCTGCTCCGGCACCGATAACAGATCATCCTTACAACAATGAATCATATAGACCTTATCGTCGATATGGAGATAGAACATACCTTCACCCGCAACAAAGAAGCGCACTTCATCTTCGGAGTGAGTGTGTTCATTCAAAAATTTCTGACGAAATACCTCTTTTTGTGGATTATCGGCTGTCATCGCCGCGATATCAACGGTTTGATAGCCCTCTTCATCCACCAGCTTTTTGATCTCTTGATCATAAGCCTGAAGAATCTCTTGATGGGACATTTGTGGAGTAATCGGGCAGTCGATCATCCAGCGTTCGAAGCGGATACCCACGGCGGCCAATGTACTTTTGATCACCTCACCCTCGATGCTGTGTAGTAACGGCTGGCGGGTATCGTTATCCTGATAGACGGTTATGGCACTCATTGTTCGCTCTCAGCTTTATATTTTGGAAAAATTTTACAATGAAGGTTTTAAACATAAAGTTTAAAAAACCCAAAAACTCATACGGGTACTAGACGCTAATCTCTGCAAATGTGCTCACTACTTCGTGCTGTGAACTATGTGGCGAGCTATGATTAGAGCTATGATTAGAGCCATCTGGCATGCGGTCCCGCACCAATAGACAGGTTTGCATACCCGCCGATTTTGCCGCATCCAGTTCTTCTTCGATATCCGACAAAAACAGAATATGCTCAGGTGACTGTTGCATTACCTTGGCAATCGCCTGATAAGCGGTTTGTTCTCTTTTATGGCCTGTCGTCGTATCAAAATAATGGGTAAACAAGGGTGTTAGATCACCAAAGTCACTGTGTCCAAACAGCAGTTGCTGAGCTTTCACAGAGCCTGACGAAAAAACATTCAGCTCAATACCTTCTGCATGCCATTTTTTAAGATAATCATACGCGTCTTTGTATAGATGTCCGCTAAAGTCAGCATTTTTATACCCTTCCACCCAGATCAAACCCTGCAGCGTTTTTAATGCGGTTACCTTTTTATCCTGATCAATCCAGTTAAGAAAGGCCTTAATCAAGGTTGGCTGATCTGCATCAGCCATACCTAATTCTTCTTTGGCCAAAGCCATAACGTCCCGTATGGCAGGTTCGTGCCAATGCTGCTGAACAAAACACGGTAACTGCTGGCGAGCATAGGGGAAAAGCACATCATGCACAAAGCTGATATCCGTAGTGGTGCCTTCAATGTCGGTGAGGATAGCTTTTACTGTCATGGTATTTCCCAGCTTTTATTTATAGTGCTTCTTAGATATTTCGAAGTTTATATATTTAACATTTACTTTTTCAACAGCATCATTTCGCGTTCACAAGCAAAGAGGAATTCTAATCCCTCAATATGCCTTCTGGCTTCTTTCATGTCGCGCCCCCAGGCATACAAACCATGACCTCTGACCAAAAAACCCCATTGAAGCGGTGTGCGGGCCCATGTCGATGTCAGCTGTTGCGCGAGCGCCCGCATATCCTGTGTGTTTTCAAGAATACGGATACCGATCTGCTCATTATGGGTGTGGTTTCCTGACAGCGACTTTTGCATCTCATATCCGCTCAGGGTCAGGTAATCAGCGGCAACCATGCGTGACAGCACGGTTGATGTCACTGAATGCGTGTGCAATACGGCACCAATATTATCATCCAACGCATACAGCGCTGTATGCAATAAGGTTTCTGCAGAAGGCGTGAGCGCTGAATCGATAACCTGTCCATCGAAATCTACTTTGATGAGATCATCAGGGGTTAGCGCCCCTTTATGACGACCCGATGCCGTCACCCAGGCTGTAGATGAATCTATACGCGCTGAGAAATTCCCGCCCGTGGCAGGACACCAGCCTTGCGCATCAATCCAGCGTCCGGCGTCGATAATAGAATGTGTCAGTAATTCAGACATCAGTAGAGACCATTAGACTTAAAATAAAAAGGCCAGTTTACGAGAAGATACCTGATTGGCGAAGTAAAACAGAGGGTTATTTTTAGAGTAGGTAAAACTGAGACTGAGGCAGCCATTCAGGCTGCCCCATCATGAACCGAAACTACTTCGGCTAAAAAGCCCTAACGGGCCAGGATGTGCGTGGACCAATTTGTATAAGCTGTGTGCATAAAACAATGTTCATAAAGCAACGCTCATAAAACAATGCTCATATAGCAACGCCCATTAAACAATACAAGTGAAACAGCTAGCTCTCCTTCTTCATGATTACGTGTAACTGAATTCAGTATAGTCTAAATTTAACAGCGTCAACGATCTGATTTTTCCGGAAATACCGTATAATAAGTGAATGAATTTCATATAAGGATACTCGTTCATGACAACTCTTGGCACAACTCTTGGCACTCCTCTGGCTCCTCATGCAACACGCGTTTTAATGTGCGGTGGCGGCGAACTCGGTAAAGAAGTCGTCATTGAGCTACAGCGCTTAGGTGTCGAGGTCATTGTTGTAGACCGCTACGCGAATGCCCCGGCCATGCAGGTTGCTCACCGCAGCCATGTCATTTCCATGCTGGATGGCGCTGTATTACGTGCCATTATTGAGCTCGAAAAGCCTGATTTAATTGTTCCTGAAATAGAAGCCATCGCAACCGATACTCTGCTTGAGCTTGAAGCTGAAGGCTTTACCGTTATCCCTACGGCAAATGCTGCACGGCTAACCATGAACAGAGAGGGGATTCGCCGTCTCGCGGGCGAAACACTGGGGCTGAAAACGTCTCCTTACCGCTTTGCTGAAACGCTGGATGAATACACGGCTGCCATTGCAGAAATTGGTTTGCCATGCGTGGTAAAACCGATTATGAGTTCTTCCGGCAAAGGCCAGAGCACGCTTAAAACCGAAGCAGATATCAACAAAGCATGGGTGTACGCGCAAGAAGGTGGTCGCGCAGGCCAGGGAAAAGTCATTGTTGAAGGTTTTGTAGATTTTGATTATGAGATCACCCTGCTAACCGTTCGCCATAGTATGGGCACCTCTTTTTGCGAACCGATCGGCCATGTCCAGGTTGATGGGGATTACCGTCAGTCGTGGCAACCTCAGGCTATGTCGGCAGCAGCACTCAATGCAGCGAAAGCAGCGGCAATAAAAGTCACTGACGCTTTAGGCGGACGCGGTATTTTTGGTGTCGAGCTATTCGTTAAAGGCGACGAGGTACTATTCAGTGAGGTATCACCACGGCCACACGATACGGGTATGGTCACGATGATCTCTCAGGATCTATCTGAGTTCGCTCTACATGCCCGCGCTATTCTTGGCTTGCCGATTCCTAATATCCATTTCCACGGTCCCAGCGCATCCAGTGTCATTCTGGTTGAGGGCGAATCGACCGATACCCGCTTCTCTGGGCTTAACGAAGTATTGGCGACAGCCAATACGCAATTAAGATTGTTTGGTAAACCTGAGGTCACAGGACAGCGCCGCATGGGTGTAGTTTTGGCAAGGGCAGAATCCGTTGACGCGGCAGTCAGCATTGCTAAAGAGGCTGCTGGCAAAGTGAAGATTACTCTGTAAAGCAGCTACCGATAACAGTACAGGTCCAAAAGACCTGTGCTGTGCTGCAGGGATTACTCAAGCTATAACTAACTATGGCTGAATGTTACTCATAATATTAAAGTTAATCTTCAACCTTCTCTTTAAGCAGAGAAGTGCTGCGGTAAAGAACTTTCCCAGACGGAACTAAGAGAGCAGCAGCATCCAAATGAACATCCTGGTCATCGAAAAAAATATGCGGCCGGAATGCTTTTAATACCTTAGGCTTACCAACACCACCAAGAAAAAATGCTTCATCAACATGCACACCCCAACTACGTAAGGTTTTAATCACTCTCATATCAGCAGGGCTATCACGAGCCGTCACTAAAGCAATACGTACGGGTGATGTGTCTTTACTCTGCGGCAAACGTCCCTGAAGCTTGGATAGTTTTCTCAATAGATGCGCATACGGCCCGTCTTGTAAGGGCTCATCCTGATGAGCATCTTCATGGGCGCGGAATGCTTCTAAACCTTCAGTTTTGTAGACAAGCTCACTCTCTTCAGAAAACAGGACCGCATCACCATCAAAAGCGATGCGTACCTGCCCTTCAGAAATATTATTTTCACTTTCCAGCGGTGGCTGCTTCAGAATCGCTGCAGCACAAGCACGGGAGTCTATGACTTTCTGGGCGTCATCAATTCTGGTGGTAAGGAACAGGTCAACATCAAATGCATCCAGGTAGTCTGGTACTGACTCTCCCGCAGTGAAAGCCGAGCGAGTAATCTGTAGCTGATGCTGTCGAATACTATGAAGCACTCTTAAGCCTGTATCCGGACTATTGCGAGACATTACCACAACCTCCACAAGTGGGGGTTGCTTAGGTTCGGCATATCGGTTGAGGCTAAGCAACGCTTTGACCAGAGGAAAACCAGTACCCGGTAATAGCAACTCATCCTCATACTTAAGCATGTGCTCTCTATAAACCGCCACTGCACTTTCGGGGTTATCGCGATGGGCCTGTTGATATAAAATATCTGACTCACTCATATCAAATAAAGCGGTCGCCGAAATACCAACCACTAACGTATCACTCAGATCTACAGACATAGTTTACTCATCAAAATCAATTAGTTATCTCTGTGGTTCCCTATGAGCTCATACCACAGCCAATTTAGCTGCTGATTAATCTGCTGTGCTTTCCTGAGCCCCGCTTGAAACATCGTCAAATCAATATCCCTGAAAGCGGGCAATGCAGCAACATCCTGTAAGGGTAGCGAAAACTCTGTTATCAGTGCTGCCGCATCTAACCATGGGGTTCCATGCCCGGCATATTCCCAATCGATAACAATCACCTGCCCTTCGCTACTTAGCAGATTGCCCGGATGCAAATCATGATGCACAAGACAGTTCTGAACCTGCGGCATTCCCTGAACCAGATCCTGCATCGTTTGGCGTACAGAATCCAATGTAACTTGTAGCACTCTAGCATCGGTCATAACGTCAATTATATGCTGATACTCATCCCATAAAGCGCTGTAATTAAACAATGGGGCCGCTTTTATCTGCTGCCACTCAGCAATACTAGCCAGCAATTCCGCATTAAAACCTGCTTTATCTACAACAATCAATTCAGAATATCGTCTCATCAATAACCAGCCGGGCTGACTGGCATCTGGCATTTTAAGATGCAAAATAGTGGGGGCCCAGCAGCATGTCCGGATCAAATTAAGCACGCTTTTTTCTCGCTCCCTGCACACACCCATAATCACTTTATCGGTATTCTGGCGCAAGACAACCTCCTGCCCCTGATAGGCACCCTGGTAAAGGTGATTAGTCGTACCGGCATGCGCCAGCGGTTGCCAGAGCACCTCTGTACATAACATCTGGTTTACATGGTTAAGCATCTGATTATGTTTCAAAATTCACCTGAGTCATTAACGATAGAGATTAGCGAAAGACATAAGCTAGGGAGTTAAGCCAGAGAGCTAAGCCAGAGAGTCGAGATATGTTATCATTAGTGCTTCTTATCGGGGTGTCCGACGATCTGTCTGACTGAGAGTTTACCCGCTGCACCTGATCCAGTTAATACTGGCGTAGGGAATAAAGGAAACTATGCGTAAAACATTGTCTTTAATAGCCGCCTGCGGGATCGTCAACTCAGTTAATGCTGCCGATCTAACCGTCTATACATACGACTCTTTTGTCTCCGAATGGGGCCCTGGCCCACAACTCGAAGCGACCTTTGAAGCACATTGCCAATGTGATATTGAGTTTATTGCAGTGGATGATGGTATCAGTATTTTAAACCGTGTTCGCATCGAACAAGATAAAACCAAAGCCGATATTTTACTGGGCCTGGACGACTCTTTGACAGAGATAACACGTAAAGAAGGCCTGATCCAACCACACGGGATCAAGCTAGATACACTAAAAACAGATCTTAATTGGCATGATCCGAACTTTATTCCATACGACTATGGTTTTTTTTCCTTCGTTTACAACTCGGATAAAGTATCTGAACCTGCCGTTTCACTCAAAGAGCTGATCGATTCTGACGCATCCGTTATTTATCAGGACCCGCGCACCAGTACACCAGGTCAGGGTTTGATGTTGTGGGTCAAGGCAGTTTATGGCAACCAGGCACCTGCCGCATGGAAGCAATTGGCAACTCACACAGTCACTGTCACCAAAGGCTGGTGGGAAGCGTACAGCATGTTTCTTGAAGGCGATGCCGATTATGTGCTCAGCTACAACACCTCGCCTGCTTATCATGTGATTATTCAAGATAAGCCGCAGTACAAAGCAGCACTGTTTAACGAAGGACATATTGCTCAAATTGAGGTGGCCGCCATTTCAAAATATTCAAAAAACCCGGACCTCGCCAAACAGTTTCTGCAGTTTTTAATTTCACCTGAAGCACAGTCGGTTATTCCGACGACTAACTGGATGCTACCCGTAATCAACAACATAGAGTTACCGGCAGTTTTTGATACGCTGATAGCGCCTAAACGCATCGGCTTTACACCCAAAGAAATAGCTAAAAAACGTAAAAAATGGCTTCGTGAATGGCGCTCAACTGCTAACTAATGCGCTTACACTGGCTCGCCTATTCGTTTGTTCTAGGCTTAACGGTTCTCTCTTTTTACGGGTTAATCAGTTTTGGCAATGAAAGCTTAGATACCTCATTACTACAGGATAGCTACTTCTATTCAATTCTTGGCTTCACACTAAAACAGGCATTAATTAGCGCAGTGCTGTCGGTAGGATTAGCCATACCTATCGCCCGCGCGCTGTATTTTTTACCTCACCTTCCGTATAAGAAACTGTTTCTAGCATTTTGTTTACTCTGCTTTGTCACCCCGACACTCATCGTCATTACGGGCTTAGTCGCGCTACTAGGCCGATCTGGATTTCTGACACCCTGGCTTAATACGCTTTCAGATAACCATTGGAACATCTATGGAATGTCAGGCATCTTGATTGCTCATGTTTTCATGAACATGCCGTTAGCCGTCAGAATAATCTACCTGGAATTGCAGTCGATCCCAGAGACCAGCTGGAAACTTGCCAGCCAACTTAAATTAAACAAAGCCGATTGCTTTCGTATTGTTGAATGGCCAACGCTGCGCAACACCAGCATTCTCCTTTTATGTTTTATTTTCGTACTTTGCTTTAATAGCTTTGCCGTTGTTTTAGCCTTAGGCGGTGGCCCTCAGTCGACCACGCTAGAGGTTGCTATTTATCAGGCGCTTAAATATGACTTTAATATCCCGGAAGCACTGACTCTGGCCTGGACACAACTGATAGTCGCGGGTGGTTTATACTGGCTCATTTCACGTTTTGGCAGTCTTTCATGGAAAAACGTTGATTCCAGCCGGAACGTGTGGCGCCCCAAAAAAGGCACTATTTCAATCCAGGCATCCAAAGTTATGTACGGCCTTGCGTGGATAATACTACTGCTACCCTTTGTGTCACTCATCCCAGGCTTACTGGACAGCAAGTTGTCACGGCCAGACATACAAGCCATCAGTCGCGCGGCGGCCGTCAGCATTGGATTGGCCATTATTGCTGCCACGTTAGCCATGAGCATTGCTTATGCTCTGTTACATCCCATCAGGCAGGCGGCCATGGGGGCTAAACTAAAACGTCTGTGGCTACTTGAAAGCGTAGCCACGCATACGCTGATCTCGCCTGCTATGGTGCTCTCGGTCGGCTTATATATTTTCTTGCTACCGCGTATTGATATAGAGCAGTGGGGTATTGTGTTTGTTATTCTACTGAATACGGCTCTGGTGATTCCTTTTGCGGTAAAAAAATTAAAACCAAGATTGCTACAGTTTGATCAACAATATAACCGGCTTGCCCGCTCGTTAAAACTGAACCGCCGCACCCTCTGGCGGATTGAGTGGCCTTTTATTAAAGAGATTTATTTAGCCACGTTCGGACTGGTGCTGGTGCTGGCACTGGGCGATGTAGCGATCTTTTCTATTTTTGGCACGACCGAGTGGACCACACTACCCTGGTTAATTTACGGCTACGCCAGCAGTTACCGGATTGCCGAAGCCAGCGCGGCTTCATTTATACTCCTCATTTTGTGTGCTTTGTTTTTGTTTTTATTAGAAAAACTTGTCCATAAAAAGTTAGCGCTAAGACCGCTCATGAATCAAAAACTGACCGATGAAAAACAGCACAAAGAAGGCGATACCCATGCTTAACATACAAGATCTGTTACTTGAATTAGATGGCTGGCCCTTGCGCTACGATTTGCAGGTTCAAGCAGGTGAAATAGTCGCCATTCAGGGTATCAGCGGTGTGGGAAAAACAACTCTGCTCAACCTTATTGCCGGATACCTTACACCCGATTCAGGGACAATCGCATGGAACCAGCATGTACTGAACGACCTTAGCGTAGAACAACGCCCTGTGAGCATGCTGTTCCAGGATCATAATTTATTTGAACATATCAGCGTGCTGGAAAATCTCTGTCTTGGATTCAAAACCACAGCATCTATACAAGTACCTATACAATCGATAAAAAATGCAGCGGCCTATCTTGGCGTTGATGAACACCTGAACAAGAAGCCAGCAACCTTATCTGGCGGACAACGCCAACGCATCGCATTAATCCGCACGCTACTAAGACCAGAAGCTATCGTATTACTTGATGAGCCTTTCGCAGAACTGGATCCGGTGACTCGCGAGAAAGCGGCATTATGGACCAGAGATCAAGCAAAAACGGCCGGTAAGACCGTCTTACTTGTCACTCATCAGGAGGAAGATGTAGCGCGTGTAGCAGATCGTAAGGTCATTCTTACTTAGAAGCCTCCTGCACTTTCCAATGTACGGTTTCGCCTGCAAAGAAAGGTACGATAGGCTTGCCATTAGGTAATGTGATTTCAGCAGGTATAACCCAATCCTCGCGCACCAGTGTTAGCGTGCCACTATTGCGAGGCAAACCATAAAAATCTGCACCAAAATGACTGGCAAAACCTTCGAGTTTATCTAACGCATCCAGCTCTTCAAATACATGAGCATATAACTCGATCGCACTCCATGCGCTATAGCAACCGGCACACCCACACGCATTTTCTTTTGCTTCTTTGGCGTGAGGTGCAGAATCAGTCCCTAAGAAAAACTTAGACGAACCTGATTTTACAACCTTACGTAATGCCGCCTGATGGGTGCTGCGTTTAAGGACAGGCAAACAGAAATTATGCGGACGCACACCACCCACCAAAAGATCATTACGGTTAAGCAGCAGGTGCTGAGGGGTAATGGTCGCGGCTACATTGTTGGACGCAGCTAATACAAACTGCGCAGCATCAGCCGTTGTTATATGCTCGAAAACGATTTTCAAATCAGGAAAACGCGCCACTATCTGGGTCATCTTCTGATCAATAAAGACTTTTTCACGATCAAATATATCAATATGATGATCAGTTACTTCACCGTGCACCAACAGCAACATGCCCTGCTCTTGCATCACTTCAAACACCGGATAAAGTGCCTCAAGCTGGCTAACGGCGGCCGCAGAATTAGTAGTAGCGCCTGCCGGATACATTTTAGCCGCTACTGCTCCAGCGGCTTTCGCTGCAACAATGTCCGCGCCTGATGTCTGGTTCGTAAGAAACAACGTCATCAACGGCTCAAAACTATTTCCTTGTGGCCGCGCATTAAGAATACGCTGTCGATAAGCCGTTAGCATCTCTGCATTGGTAACAGGCGGCATCAAATTAGGCATAACAATCGCACGATGAAAACAACGTGCGGTAGCGGCTACCGTTTCAGCCAATATATCCCCATCACGTAGATGCAAATGCCAATCATCGGGTGTTTGTATCGTTAATGTCGTCATACCTTACCTGCTTATTCATTCACGTAGGTTGTGATTATACAGGAAAATATATGCGGAAAGAGTCCATCCATTGACCAACATACGACAATAACACTAACGCGATTAAGCGTATCCTACACTGAAGCTCAACTGATACTCAGAGTTTTTAAAAGAAATATGCTATCCTAGACTATCGAATTCAAGCAGAACTTTAGTAGTACAGGAATATTGCGTGAAAAACATTCTGATCATCAGCCCGGACAAAAAACCCATCAAGGCTATTCAGGACACTTTATGCGACTACCGTGTTACTCAACATGAACATCCGAATTCCTCAAATCTAAATCAAGATACATCTCTCCTGATTATAGATTTATCTGTACTGAAAGATGCAGGCGAACTGATTTTGGAATCCACTCGCCAACAGATTCCAAGCTTTCTCATATCAACAAACCAAATAGATAATATTAAATCATTAGCATGCGATGCGGGTTTATCAGATTTTTTACACCCCCCTTTTCATCGATCAATCATTCTTTCCAAGATAAAAACTCATATCAATCTTGCTGAAATAATCCGTTCTTACACCACTAAATCAGTCCTCCCGGACACGCCAGAAAATGACTTGCTGGCCGCTCAGGATGCAGCCATTCTCTGCCTGGCTTCCATGGCACGAGTTCGCGATCACTCTACCGGCAATCACATTCTCCGCACACAACATTACGTTAAAGCGCTGGCTGAGTATCTTAGATATCATCCTGACTATGCTTTGGAACTGGATAATGACGAAACAATCGAAACCTTTTATAAAACAGCGTCTTTGCATGATATCGGAAAAGTAGGCATCCCGGATGCCATTTTGCAAAAGCCCGGGAAGCTGGATCCTGAAGAATACGAAATCATGAAAAAGCACCCCATGTTTGGTTTTCAGGCAATAAGTTCAGCAGAACGCCTGTTGGCTCGAGATGTCAGAGGAAAAGCCGCTGAATTTTTTAAAATAGCTAAACAGGTTACGCTTAGCCATCATGAAAGATGGGACGGTGACGGCTACCCTCAAGGCCTGAAAGGAAACAACATTCCTATCGTCGCCCGCTTAATGGCTGTTGCTGATGTTTATGATGCCATTATTTCCAAAAGACCCTACAAAGAAGCGCTAAAACATAATACAGCAAGCGCTATTATTAAAAGCGGCAAGGGTACATTTTTTGACCCTAATGTAGTTGATGCCTTTCTTGAGCTTGAGGATACTTTCGATCAAATATCCTACATACTCGAAGATTACTTCCCTTCTCATGGAGATCTGTCGGTACACTCATTTGAAGAACTATTTCCGTAAACACAAAAAGAAACCGTACAAACACAGTAAAATTAAGGTAAAAGAAAACCCGCCATATGCGGGTTTTCTTTCGCTCATACTTTACAACTATTGAATATTTACACTTCTTGGCTGCGAAGGTAATCATCATAAGTGCCACGGAAGTCGACAATACCATGTGGCGTCAACTCAAGAATACGCGTGGCCAATGATGATACAAATTCACGGTCATGGCTGACAAAGATCAGCGTACCTGGATAGTTCTCCAGCGCTAAATTCAACGACTCAATCGATTCCATATCTAAGTGGTTGGTAGGCTCATCCATTAACATGATATTCGGACGCGTCAGCATAAGCTTACCAAACAACATACGCCCCTGCTCACCGCCGGATATAACGTTAACCGATTTATTAATATCTTTCTGAGAAAATAACAAACGACCCAGCGTGCCGCGAATCACCTGCTCATCATCGCCTTCGCTACCCCAGTCACTCATCCATTCAACCAGAGATTTATTTTCTTTAAAGTCTGAAGAGTGATCCTGAGCATAGTATCCCAGCTCTGAGTTTTCAGACCACTTAATCTGCCCGGCAGTAAGCTCCAAATCGCCCACCAAACATCTCAGCAAGGTAGTTTTACCGATGCCGTTAGGCCCGATGATAGCAATACGCTCGCCAACTTCAACCATCATATCAAGACCAGCAAAGAGCTCTGTCTCAAAACGCTTTTCCAACCCTTCAACTTCAAGCGCTAAACGATGCAGTTTTTTATCTTGTTCGAAACGAATAAACGGGTTTTGACGACTGGATGGCTTAACTTCTTCCAGTTGAATTTTATCAATCTGCTTGGCACGGGACGTTGCCTGCTTCGATTTTGAAGCATTCGCAGAGAAGCGGCTAACAAAAGCTTTAAGGTCTGAAATCTGTGCTTTTTTCTTGGCATTCTCTGACAACAAACTATCACGCGCCTGAGTAGCAGCGGTCATATATTCATCATAAGAGCCGGGATAAAGACGTAATGTACCGTAATCCAGATCCGCCATATGTGTACAGACACTATTAAGAAAGTGACGGTCATGAGAAATGATGATCATGGTGCAATTGCGAGCGTTTAATACATCTTCCAACCAACGAATAGTATTAATATCCAGGTTATTGGTAGGCTCATCCAACAGCATAATATCAGGCTCAGAAAACAAAACCTGAGAAAGCAATACACGTAACTTCCAACCCGGAGCTATTTCGCTCATAAGGCCGAAATGCTGCTCAATCGGGATGCCTACGCCTAATAATAATTCACCCGCACGAGACTCTGCAGTGTAACCGTCCATTTCTGCAAACTCAGACTCCAATTCACCGGCACGCATGCCGTCTTCTTCGGTCATATCTGGATTTGAATAGATCGCATCGCGCTCGGCCTTAATTGCCCACAGCTCTGTATGACCCATAATCACGGTGTCGATTACAGTGTATTCTTCATAAGCAAACTGATCCTGCGCTAATTTACCAATACGCTCCCCCGGCTCCTTAGAGACAGTACCAGCGGAAGGCTCAAGATCATTTCCCAGAATTTTCATAAAGGTGGATTTACCGCAACCATTGGCACCGATTAAACCGTAGCGGTTACCTTCGCCAAATTTTACAGATATATTTTCAAAAAGCGGCTTGGCGCCAAATTGTATGGTGATATTCGCGGTAGTAAGCAATGTTTTATTCCGAATTAATAATGCTAAAGGGATAGTCTCGCAGTGCAAGCGACGACACGAAGCGCGGATGAAAAATAAAATGCATTATGCCATAAATTCAATTACAGCAGGATAATCAGCACGCTTATTATCTGAATCGTGATGCTGGCTACTCATGCACCCGGCAACATAAAACAAACAGAATCAGAAAACGCATAAGTTTAAATAAAAATTAAAAAAGGGCGAAATCGTTAGATTTCACCCTTTTTACAATTCCCCTAGAGGAATTTAGGAATGACTTACACTGAAATCAGAGCAAGTCAAACGTAGCTCTAATTATAGAGGTACGATGTTTTCAGCCTGAGGACCTTTCTGACCCTGAGTAACTGTAAACTCAACTTTCTGGCCTTCAGCCAAAGTTTTAAAGCCTGAGCTAGAGATAGCGCTGAAATGAGCGAAAACGTCTGGACCAGATTCTTGCTCGATAAAGCCAAAACCTTTAGATTCGTTGAACCATTTTACAGTACCAGTAGTTGTAGCAGACATAATAATATCCTTTAATCAAGAGTAATTTGAGCCTTAAAATAAGGCGGGTTTTGCTGAGAGTGTTACTTTTTACTTATGAAAACAGGACGTAAATTTAAAAATCTAACATCAAATTGGCATGCATAAATATAGGACGTACTTTCAAGCTGGGGATATTATATACCACAGCCTTTTCATGTCAACACCCTTTCTACAAGTAATTCACTATTACATAATATAATCGTGGTTTTTGACTGAACCCAGCGTTTCCAGTTGATACATCAAAGACCGAACTTGAAACTGAACTAAAAAGCACTGTGAATACCGGCACTTGATCGATATCAAAGGAGAATATGGAGCTCCCCCTTACTATTAAACATTGACCAAGGAGCCATCACGATGCTTTTTACTCTGCCCAACATAGCACTTCTACCCCTGTCACCCCTGCAGAACCTTCTGAAGAAGGCCAGCGTTTTACACATCGTTCGCTACACAGAACCCAAACTACCTTTTTTCGTCAGAAAAAGAATAGCCGAACAGACTCTCAACTATCTATTTCGTGAACAGCTCAATGATGATGAGTTCTATTTTTTGGAAGGTCAGCAATTAGGGTTAGATATCCGCGACATCGACATCCGCATAGCTTTCACCTGCCGTGATGAAAAGCTCGTTGTTCTACCTGCTGATAAGCCCGATGCCTGGATTAGAGGCGATGCGAAAGATTTCATACAGATGGCCGGTCAGGACGTTGACCCTGACACCCTGTTTTTCCAACGCAGGTTGGTGATAGAGGGGAATACTGAATTAGGCCTTACCATCAAAAACCTGATGGATAGTGTTGATTGGAGCGAGATGCCGGCCCTCTTCAAACGCAGTATTAAGCTTGCACAGCGGGCAATTAATTAAACAACGCACTCTCATCATTGCCAAGCAGCACCTCACAACAGCGATAGAGAGAATAAGCCCTACATATAGCAGACTTATTTTCTCACCACTTAATCCGACATATCTATCATTTAGCTTCTATCATTCAGTATCACCTACCCAGCTCATCCCAGGCTGGCCATACCAATAGCCATTACACTGAGACTGATTTAGTAGCGGTATCAGATCAGCGGGCATGCCCTGCAATCGACTCGAAAATCGTTCGATCACTTCAGCCATGCCCTCTCGTTGAGGGCTCAGGCGAACCATATCCACACCTATTTCTTGCATACGAACTAACTCATGCTCAAGATTATAATGCTCACCCGATAACGTCTGAATGCCATTAATGATGAAGAGACCATCCCCTTCCTGCGACTTCATCGGAATACCCTCCGGATATTCAATACAACAAAAATTGCAGTTGTCTTTCGGTAGATCCTTATAACGAGCGGTAAAGCAGCGGGCGGCGTAAGCCAGCGGCAAACAACCATAAGCAAACACCTCTGTTTCCAGATCTGGCAAACTGCCATCAGCCGCCGCTTGCTGCAATAAATCATCAAGCGTCTGCGCGCCTAACTCCACAGGCATCACCCAACGGCGCATACCACTGTTATACAATTGCTTCAAAACACGGAGATTATAAATATTAATAGAAGGCCCGGTTACAAAAGGAATCTCCTGTTGGCTTAATAACTGCACCGCCGCCATATCATTGGCTTCAACCATCAGATCAGCATTTCGGCAAATACGGCGTAACATTTTTAGTTCGGATTCAGCCTCCAGTAATGCCAACGTAGATAGCACCACTTTTTTACCACACTGCGCTAATTCTTGAGCTAGCCCCAACCAGTCTGATAATTTTAATTCTCGCCGTTTAGAACACACCGTTTCACCCAGATAAATGGTATCTAGTGGAAGCTCTGCCATCTCGGCGTAAAAATTAAAAACATCCTGTTTCGGCCAAAAATACAAAATGGGTCCCAATGAAAGATTCATACTCTGACTCTTTTGTTGACGTTCTTGCATACTAATAACCTGACTCATAACCCCTCCCTGTTATTGCCAACTACGATGATAAGCACCGATAGTTGTTGTTGAGCCTTCAGAGAGCTCCAACAGGCCATTATTCCATTCTGGATTGATATCAAAGTGATCTGGATTACGCGCAGCCGTATCCAGAGCTTCTCGCCAGATACGCACCACCTTAGCGACATAAGCAGGGCTTCGCTGCCGTCCCTCAATTTTTAATGCCTTAATACCCATGCGTTTTAACTCAGGAATCAGGTCAAGCGTATTTAAACTAGTGGGCTCCTCCATCGCATGATATACCGAGCCCTCCACATCAAAGCGGCCTTTACATAGCGTGGGATAACCTGCTTTCTCGTCGGCCTTATAGCGATCGATCAGCACATCATTCAAGCGCGATTCCAGACCAGAAGCAGTTTCCTGCCAACGAACTGCTTTTGCAGGAGAGCACGCACCACAGGTATTGGGGGATTCATCGGTAATATACGAAGACAGGTAACAACGCCCTTCGACCATGATACAAAGACTACCAAAGGCAAAGACTTCAAGTTCAACCGGGCTATGCTGAGCCAAGTGCTCAACTTGAGCCAGGGACAGCACTCGCGGTAATACCGCTCGTTTAATACCAAACTGTTGCTGGTAATAAGTGAGCGCCTCGTAATTGGTCGCCGAGCCTTGAACTGATAGATGTAGATTAAGCGCAGAATGTGTATCAGAAGCGTACCCTAATACCCCCATATCAGCAGCGATTAAGGCATCAACACCCAGATCAGCAGCCATATCAACAGCGCCCTGCCATGCTTTCCAACCAGAAGGCTGTGGAAAAGTGTTGACTGCACAAAGTACTTTAACCCCATGACTGCGGGCATAATCGATGCCTTTTTCAGCCTTACGTCGATCAAAATTCAGACCCGCAAAATGACGCGCATTAGTAGCATCCCTGAAACCAAAGTAAACGGCATTCGCACCATTATCGACAGCCGCTTTTAAGGCAGGATAACTTCCCGCAGGACAAACCAACTCCACAATAGCATCTCCAACAATTGTTAAGAGACGCCAGCCTAACAATGACAAACGGAGATGTACTTGATAGTCATCAAGCGTTAATAAATTGCCTTACGCCGTGCTACTAGCCTGCACATGAGTTGTTACATCAGCTTACCTGATGCGGGCATTTAAGATATTCTGCCGACTGCATTTCTATTAATCGGCTGTAAGTTCGCTTGAACTCAAAACTCAGTGAGCCACCGCTATAGAGAGACTCCAACGGTACTTCTGCCGACAAATACAGATTCACCCGACGATCATAAAGCTCATCAACCAAACTGATAAAGCGCCTGGCAGCATCATCCTGTCTGGCATAAGACAGCTTACGCTCACCTGTTTCGGTCGTGCCAAAACTACCGTCTTCTGTACCACGTGCTTTGATCCAGCCCCGACATTCGCCTCCCAACAGGGGGATTTCACTGAGCATAATGCAGCTGAAACGGCTCGCCAATTCAATATAATCTAATTGCGAACGCGGTCCATTACAGAGGGCATCAAAACTAAACCAGACTAATGACTTACCCAGCCGTATCACGTCTATCGGCCGATGACATACCAACAAGCTCTGATCAGCAGATTGCATCTTATTATTAAGCGGCTCAGCCAACTGCAAAAATAGCTGATCGAAGTGAATCTCGGAGGGTAAGAAATAGGTTTTTTGATGCTGAAGATGGCGTAAGCGATGATCTTCCCCACCATTCAAGTGAACCTCTTGCGTATGCTGCAGCAAAAGCTTAATGGCGGGCTCAAACCGCTGGCGCTGTAAACCATCCCAGTATAATCGCTCTATTGGGATATTGGAGGTGGCGACCAATGTGATTCCATTGTCGAACAGCGCCGTAAACAGGCGCCCTAAAATCATGGCATCGCCAATATCAGAAACAAAAAACTCATCGAAACAAAGGACGTTACATTCCCGTGCGAGTTGCTTGGCTATACGCTGCAATGGCTCGGCATGGCCACTTTCTGTATTCAGGTCACGATGAATACGTGCCATAAAACGATGGAAATGCAAGCGTAACTTACGCCCATCAGGCAAGCTTTGGTAAAACAGATCCATCAGGAATGTTTTACCGCGACCCACATCACCCCAAAGGTAAAGCCCTTTTAGCCGCACCTCTTTTCGCCCTTTCCAACGCGATGAAGATACCTTCAGCCGAAGGTAGAGTTGATCCAACTGCTCAAGCGCTTCATGTTGCGCCGGATCTGCTACGAAGCCTTCCTGCTCAAGCTGTCTCTGATATAGTTCATAAGGTGAGAGCATGTGGGAGCTGTCCTGTTTGCGGTCAGCTATGGTAATTGATTATGAGGAAATACCCAATCAGGCTATTAGATACGCAAACTTATTTTAGACAATGAGAGTAACTTTTTAGAGAGACCTTAACGTGGGCTTGTCCTCGGTGCTGCGCAAGCGATTAACCCAACCATGCTCAAACCAATCTAATAAACACTGCACCATTAGCTGAGTAGGGTCGGCGTTCTGCTGATAAGCTAATAGCTGTTCAGCTACATCTGCAAGGTTAACGCCTTGCAGAAACGCTTCCAGCATCAACTGTTCGAACGCGTCGATTGAACGAAATTCGGTGAGGCGGTCATGATTACGCCACAGCACCCAGACAGAAGGTTGAAACACAACATCTGGCGGAGTTTTATTGCCCTTAAGCGCCTGCCATATTTCTACGACGTTAATCTCAGATTTAAATATTTGTACGCTGGGATGAAAAGCCAGGCGTAGCTCTGGCCATAACGAGGGCTCTAACTGTTGTAATGTTTGTGGCAACGCTCTTGGCGACTCTGACGCATCAAATGCACGGAGCAGCAGACGTTCAAATCTGGCTAACTCGGCTAATTGGGGATGCTGTTTAAAGAGTTCATTTTCGCGCAAAAAAGCAGGAAGATGATCACCAAAATGCTTTAACGAATAATAATGCGAAGGGTAAGCTTTGATATAACCCCTAACCATCTGTTCAAACAAATCATCGCCCAAATAGGTTCCCAGCATTTCAAAATCAGTATCAATGGCCTCACGAAGACCTGCATTATAATTATTCCGATAGATATGTAAGCGTAACGCTTTGCTGGCCTCCCCTGACTCAATGACATGTTCAGCAATAGCTTCATTATGGCCGAGAATATAGTCCATCAACTGCTGCTGACGCTCCGCTAGCTTACTCATGACGCCGTCTTGTATTTAGGTTGTAACTGCTCAACCGTCAATACTTCTGCCGCTATCTTACGGGCAACAGATAACTCTGCCAGCAAATCGGCCAGTGGCGGAATATTATCATCGCGCTCAATCATCGTGCTGACAGGCCCAAGGTATTTAAGTGCTTCGCGATATAATTCCCACACCGGATCAGGAACATCGTGAGCATGCGTATCAATCACATAACTACCGTAATCTGTATGCCCCGCCAGATGAATCTGTCTGACGGAAGCGGGATCAATCGCTTTAAGATAGGTATCACAATCGTAACCATGATTGCGTGAGCTGACATAAATATTATTCACATCCAGCAATACCTGACAGCCTGAGCGGCTCACCATCTCTGCCATAAACTCCCATTCAGGAATGGTTGATTCAGAAAATTCAAGATAACTGGAAGGGTTTTCCATCAGGATAGGCCGACCTAAATAGTCCTGTACCTGAATCAAACGCCCAACAATATGCTTCAGTGCTTCTTCGGTGTAAGGCATTGGCAACAGATCGTGACTATTAATCTTATTGATACCGGTCCAACAGAGATGATCTGATATCCATTCTGGCTGTAACTCGTTAATCAGACATTTGAGTCGTTTAAGATAACCGTAGTCAAGCGGATCAACCGAACCGATAGATAACGATACCCCATGCATTACCATCGGGTAATGTTCACGGATCTGGTGCAGGTAATATTTGGGTTTACCGCCATCCACCATAAAGTTCTCAGAAATAACTTCGAACCAGTCAAGATCCGGTTTCTGTTCAAGAACATCGTGAAAATGCTGGGCTCTTAACCCCAGCCCAAACCCCATAAAATGCTTACTCATAAAACTAACCCTTGATGTGCGGAAAGGGTTACCCCTCTCCGCACATGACTCTTTTCTGAGATAATGATCTCAGAATATATTCTTAAGAATCTGTACCACCGATATCAGCACACGATTCAGGCGTCGTCATGATAAACCCCTGACCTTTACAAGCAGCCTGACCTTTACACGCATTATCCGCTGTTTTGCAATCATTGTGCCCTTTGCATACATTGATACCAAAACACTGTGTTAACTCAGCTTTAGCAATTTCCCCACGCCAATCATCCTTCACTGTGCCGCCTGCATCAGCACATGCTTTAGCCGGCATACCAACAAAACCCTGTCCTTTACAAGCAGCCTGTCCTTTACACGCATTATCAGCCGTTTTGCAGTCATTATGTCCTTTGCACTGATTAACACCTGAGCAGTGAACCATCTCAACTGTTTCTGATGCATCAGCACTCGCTCCCGATGGTTGTTCTGTTGCAGCGCTGGCAGCAAAACTTGCAGCGGCAAAGGCCATAGCTATTCCATTTAATGCAGGCTTCAGATATGTATTCATTGTTATTCTCCAGACCACTTAATACCTATTACTGTCTTGTAATTGGCTTCTAGAGTATTAGTCGTTGCCAGCGTACAAACCTTACAGAAAAAAAAATATTTTGATAAAGAGGAGGAAACAGGTTGATTCGAAAGGGAATAACAGCAAAGAACCGGTACATCAGAACGAGAAAATATAAGCCGCTGATTTAGTCGGACTAGCGAGTAAAGCAGCGGATAAAAACCAGTTAAATTAAAAAATCAGACAATCTCATAACCAAACAACGCTTTGGTTTCGAGGAACTCTTCAAGTCCGTAAGCGCCCCATTCCCGCCCTATTCCGGACTGCTTATAACCACCAAAAGGTGCTCTTGAATCATTAGCGGCACCGTTCAGATGAACCATTCCAGTGCGTAGCCGTGCAGCAACGGAGCGAGCTCTGTTCAGATCTTCTGACCAGACACCACCCGACAAACCATAAGGTGAATCATTAGCAATCGCAATCGCCTCGTCTTCATTCGTATATGAAATAATACTCAACACCGGCCCAAAAACCTCTTCACGAGCGATCGTCATATCATTGGTCACTTGAGCAAAGATAGTGGGTTTAACATAGTAACCTGTCTCTAAGCCTTCGGGTTTACCTGGACCACCACAGACTAGCTGAGCACCTTCATCGATCCCTTTATTGATCAACGTTTGTATTTTATGCCACTGCACATCACTAACAACCGGCCCCATAACGGTTGCCGCATCGTTAGGCGCGCCTACAATAACGCTTCCTGCTGTACGACGAGCAATTTCAATAACCTCATCAAGTTTATCTACCGGTACCAGCATCCGCGTTAATGCATTACAGGATTGGCCACTGTTACTCATCACTCCTTTCACACCACGGCTCACCGCTTTTTCAAAATCCGCATCATGTAAAAGAATATTGGCAGATTTCCCGCCTAACTCCAGTGCTACTCGCTTCACAGTTTCGGCAGCCGCTTGGGAAACAAGTGTACCGGCACGCGTTGAACCGGTAAAAGAAACCATATCGACTTCAGGATGATGAGTTAACGCTGTTCCTACTCCCACCCCATCGCCATCAATAAGATTAAAGACACCTGCAGGCACACCCGCCTCATGCATAATCTGTGCAAATATATGCGCTGACAATGGTGCAATTTCGCTGGGCTTCAATACCATAGTACAACCCGCTGCTAATGCAGGTGCGACCTTACAAGCAATTTGATTTAGCGGCCAGTTCCAGGGAGTGATCAAAGCACACACACCTATCGGTTCTTTGACTACCCTGGTTGTACCAATCACATCTTCAAATTTATAATTTTTTAGTAACTTTAATGCCACTAAGAAATGCCCTAAACCTGCACCTACCTGCGCTTTGCGCGCGAATTGATCAGGAGCACCCATTTCGCTGGTAATCGCTTCTGCCAGAGCGTTACTATGATTTTTATAGGCTGTAATAATCTTTTCTAATAGTGCGATGCGATCATCAATACTGGTTTGACTAAAATCATCAAAGGCTTTACGCGCCGCAGTCACAGCCGCGTCCACATCGTCTTTATTACCCAATCTAATAGTCGCTATCGGTGTTTCCGTTGCAGGATTAATAACCGCTAAAGATTTAAGACCTATTGGATCTAACCACTGGCCATCAATATAGAACTTCTGTAAATCACGCATCTTGAAATCTATCCCTTATATATTCAATCGAGTCTACAGGTTTACCACTACTCAATGGAGGATTCAATTAACTCTATGATTTTTGATATATGCTTATGATTAACAGGCCCACTTGGATTTCGTCTCCTGTTAAATCTTTCCAACTCCCGCTATTACCCAGAACACTAAATCACGCGCAACATTACTCGCTGCTATATTGAGAGCAACGGCAGCACCTTGAGCATTTTTAAGGGATGCAGGCACTTTTGAAACAAGTTCTGTTGTTGCTAACACAGTTTTAGTCGCATTATTAATCACATAAAAACGCACTCTGATAACTCCGTCAGAACTGCCATCATCATTGATATGGTGACTAAAATCCAACAGCGTACTTTCTAGTAAATAATCAGCATTTGAAACAGAACCTGTGGGAACGACAGCTCTGAATTGAGCACTTTTTTCCAGGGCAACCTGAAAATATGTTTGCAGAATTTTAACCGGCACATCGCTCCAACGACTATAAGCATAGTGGTTTAGTCCATGCTGTGTATCTTTATACAAAAATGCAGTAGAGGTGAAGGGCCTGGCCCCTCGAACAGGAGATACTTTAAGGATGACATTGCTATGATCAGCTATTTCAACCCGGTCGTTACTATAATTAGATAACAGGGATATCGTATATACATCAACCGGTGGGAAGGTTGTAGTCGCACAACCAGCTAGCAGATTACACAAAAAACAAAGTATTAAAAATCTACTTCTCACTGTATCCCTCCTCACCGGGCCCCGGCTTAGGCGTAGAACGCTTGAACAATAAATCTCCTGGAGTATTTTCAATAGATTGAGTTGTTCTTTGGAGATCCACAGCCAGAATGTCTAATTGGTAAATCAGCTGATTAAAGGATTCAAGGCTCTTATGCACATCTTCGCCAATATTATGACTAACCTCTACTGAGCTTTTTCTCAAGCTATCAGCCATATTTTTAATACTGAGAGAAGCAGACTCAACGTGTTTCAACGCTCCGATAACACGCTCTTCCGTGACAATACCACCCTCGATTACTTTTTTAAGGCCTTGAAGATTCTCCCCGACTTCGATAGACAGATCTCTTGTTTCATAAAGAATAACACTAATATTATGGATATTTTCTTCGCTAAGAAGACGGGAAAACTTTTCCAAAGCCTGATCAGTTTGTTCTGTTAGTTGATTCATCGATTCAGAAAACCGTACAAACGCAGAAGGCCGCGCAGGAATAATCGGAATTTCACCCTCCTTGGCTATCAGCAATTCAGAATCCCGGCGTCCTCCCTCTAACTCAACATAAACCAACCCGGTCAAGCCAAATGATTTCATAGTGGCAGTCGTATCAACCTTTACCGGGGTCAAATGCTGTACACGTAACAATAGCGCTACCTGTTCTGAATTCTCTGGATTCAGTGCTATATTATCTACTGTCCCGATATCTACACCTCTGTATTTAACAGAAGAATCAGTACTTAATCCGGCGACAGACTCTGTCATGTAAATATAATAATAGTCGTACTCCTCCTGGCCTCCATATTTACCCAGCCAAAATGCAAATGTCATCAAACCTAGTGATAACACAACCACGAAAAGACCCACCAATGTGTAGTTAATTTTACTTTCCATTTTGGCTCCTTATCTTTCCCCGCGCGCCTTTAAAGAACTGCTGCACAATAGGGTGAGGATTTTCAATCACGTCAGCCAAACAGCCTTCAGCAACCACTTTTTTATCACCCAAAACAGCAAACCGGTCGACTACAGTCCAAATAGAATCAAGATCATGTGTCACCATAACAATGGTTAAACCCAAAATATCCCGCAACTCCAGAATTAAATGATCAAACGCTTCAGCTCCCACAGGGTCGAGCCCTGAAGTAGGCTCATCAAGAAAAAGTAATTCCGGATCCATCGCTAACGCGCGCGCCAATGCTACTCTTTTAATCATGCCTCCACTTAATTGAGAAGGGTAGAGATCAGCAGCACCGTCAGAGAGGCCGACCATTCTTAACTTAACTCTGACAATTTCCTGAATTAACGTATCAGGGAGACATGTATATTCCCTTAGGGTTATACCTATGTTCTCCTTAACTGTTAGCGAGGAGTAAAGTGCGCCACTTTGAAATAATACGCCCCAACGTCGTTGTAACTTTGCTATCTCGGTAAGCGTAATTGATGTCAGGTTATGCTCAAGTAAGCGAATCTCTCCGGACTCTGGTCGCACAAGCATGATCATCTCTTTTAATAAAGTCGACTTACCTGAGCCGCTACCACCCAGCAAACCGTAAATTTCACCCCGCTTCACACTCATACTTAAACCGTCATGAATCAGGTTTAATCCTAATCGGGTCACAATATCTGATACGCTGATAACAATTTTATTCAAATCCCCAGCTCCGTGAGTATTACTGAAAAAATTGCATCACAGGCAATCACCAGGAAAATAGCATTAACCACACTCACCGTAGTATATCGCCCGATACTATCGGTGTTATTTGATACCTGAAAACCCCGAAAGCAACTAACAACAGCGATCAACCAAGCAAAAAACGGACCTTTTATGATACCAATCCATACATGCTTAGCTTCAAGCACACTTTGCAATCTATGAAGAAATTCAGAATAGGATAGATGAAGGTGGATATTCGAAATAAACATACCACCGAGAATACCCACTATATCAGCGAAAAAAATCAGCAGGGGAAGCGTTAGCATGAGCGCGAAGAGCCGAGGTAAAACAAGAAAACGATGCGGATCAAACCCCATCGTGCGCATTGCATCAATTTCTTCAGTAATTTTCATCACACCTAGTTGAGCGGTATACGAAGAACCTGTACGGCCAGCGACAACAATAGCAGTGATCAGCGGAGCAAGCTCCCGGGTAACTGAAAGTCCGATCATATCCACAATGAAAATATTTGCACCAAACTTCTGCAATTGAACAGCGCCTTGATAAGCAATCACTATCCCTATTAAAAAACTGGTTAACGCAACGATGGGTAGTGCACGAACACCTGCATCTTCTATATTTTTAACGATAGCAGCAAAACGAATAGAACCAGGGTGTCGAGTGGCATACAACAAACTTACGAAGCTTTCGCCGACAAAATAAAGAAACGCGGAAAAATCCTGGAAATAGAAAACTGCTTTTTTTCCTATATCGGCCAAAAGCTTCAATAAATAAAAAGATGAATCAATCGGCACTCTAGGTTTATCTGACTTATAACGTCGCAATAGCTGATACATTTGTTTATGTTTTTCAGTAACACCAATGACATCGACAGAGCAATTATGTGATTTCAACACATCATAATAATAAATAAAAAGCAGCATACCTGCCGAATCATAATGATGAACGCCAGAGACATCCCACTGGATTGAGGCCGCATACTGCTTCGTAAGACATTGATCTAATACGACAACGGCATCATCAAGAGCATCAACCATCCAGCGTCCTGAACTCTTCAGTCCAAGCGATCCATCGGAATGTTCAACACATTGAATCTGAGCATTCAATGATGTGGTAGGTTGCATCAGATGACTCTCCTGCGGTGTACGAGATAAAAACACTAGGCTATTAAATCAGAGCATCTAACTTTATTGTAATAATGAAAAACATATCTTACTTAAGTGTGTTGCAAATCAATTCGCAAGTAAATTGATCAGATTAAAGCCTAACGGCAGAGTATGAGGTGGGGTAAATACCGAAAAGCTTTAAACAGATCTTTTCCCAAATTCCAGGCATAAAAAAACCCTGACCGTTACCGGTCAGGGTTATCTTATTAGGTGCT
>NZ_LJSI01000046.1 GCF_001305295.1 Neptunomonas antarctica | reverse complement strand
AATAAGATAACCCTGACCGGTAACGGTCAGGGTTTTTTTATGTCTGGAAGTTAGCGTTTGGGTAGGAAGTGAAAGCAGAGCACTGCTGAAAATAACCAACAGCATGATAATTAAATAGCAGTAAATGATGAAACACGCTTCTTTAGTTCATTATTGAGGTGGTTTACGCTATTCGATGAAAATGTGGAAAATTATTATCTTTAATTTACTGTGTCTTCAAGTGTATCGATAAATTCTTCTTTCAAGTCGAGATAATCATAATCACAGAGTCCTATGTACTCCAGGCAAGCTAGGATTTCGGGAGTGAGTGTGCTGTCTCCATCCAGTCTCCAGAAATGTCGATAGCCTTTGCTAATATCTTTGGCCATTGAAAGTAATGATAAATACATCATTGCATCATCAGCCCGTGATTTGTATTTTAAAAGTATTTCAGGAAAACTGGCTTGTAATAGTATCGTTTTATAAACATCTGACGGCATTTTCCATTTATTTACAAGCTTTGCGCCTAGCGTAAAATGTTCTATTCCATAAAGCTTTTTTTCAATATCTAAAAGTGCTTTTGTGCCTTGTCCGTGAGTTTCTCTCAGTGTGTTTTTATAGTTTGAATCTGCCTGCATTAACATAGGCACTCCGCAGTCATGCAGCATCCCTATTGTGTAAGCATTGTCGCAATCAAGTTTGGTGTAGCGAGAAGTCAGAGTGTGAGTGATTGAGGCTACTTCAGATGCGGTATCCCAAAATCGCTCTATGGGGGCTTTTTGGGATAGAGTGTTTTTTAATACGACTAGTTTAACCAGGCTGAATAAGCGCGGTAAGCCTAGTAAAATAATAGCATGGGATATTGAAGTGATTTTATTTTTTACGCCGAAGCAAGGGGCGTTAACGGTAGTTAAAACTATTGAATAGAGTCCTGCATCTTGTTTCAGTAGTAATATGACAAGGTCAATATCGGGGTTGTCGTTCGACATTAACTCGTTGAGCTTGATAAGAGTATCTGGGCGGCTAGGTATGGTGAATTTTAATATAGGGGTCGTAATTTCGCGCATGGCAAAATCCTTTTATAACATGAGTGCTAAGCATAGTTCATTAGTTCGTATTGTATAGGAGCTAATATAAAAAAGAGGGCTAATGGAAAGTCTTCAGGTAGGAGGTTAGTAACAGGTAACTATATCTATTAGTAGTTACTGTTTTGAGATTTTTAAGTTGTTTGCCGAGTAGGAATAAAATAACTAAGAAGTCACTGAAAAAGTGATGTACTCATGTATTTTAGTATTACAATATCGATTCTATTGATGTTTTAACCTCCCTCAGATTGTAGTTAGGTCGATATTGTATATGTGCATAAATCATAGTTACTATAAAAATCAATAAGATGCCTGTAACCGGAATGATATGGGATGAAGGCTGGATTAAATGAGAGATAACCCGCTAGTTTATTGTGTTTATTCCACCTCTTAGGCATAATTTTTTCGATAAGTGTAAACGGGTGAAGATGACGGTTGAATATGAGTGACTGCTTTGTTTAGGTAATGAAAACTTAGTTACGTTAAAGCAGTTATTCGTCGTTACCCTAAGGATTTTAAGGGTATTAAAGAGACTATTAATTAAACTATTGCACATAAGCCAGTAGAGCATCATTTTACAACGGAGGGGACGTGAAAATTGTCAGCTTTATAACTACAACAGGTGATCAGCTATCCTCGCTACTTAAAATGCGCTGTAAATCAGGTTGTCGATGATAAACATTGTGTCGCTTTCGTTTCATTTTGATCCTGTTGAAGACCGTATTCGCCTGATTGGAAATCTTGATAATGGTCAGGAACGTGTAGATTTTTGGCTGACCCGACGCCTGGTGTTAAAGTTACTTGAAGCTGCACCACGATTAGTACAGCAAACCTCTGAAACGGTAAGCCAGGTTCCTTTAGAGCATCAAGCTGCCATGGCTCAGTTTGAGCACGATAAAGCACAACAAACTCAAACGGTCCGGCAGGATGTTCGTCTAATTCATACAGACTATCATGCAACCATTTTACGTCGTCTCGATATCAGTTTTCTGCAAGGTAATTATCGTCTTGGTTTTTTTGTCGGTGATCAGGATGAAATGTTTGGCTTCAGCATGTTGACTCATCAGGAAATGCATCAGATCTTATTTTGGATGCATAATGGTTGTTTACAGCTGGACTGGGGTGTCGCCGCCTCTCTTTTTGATCTTAATGATCAAGCTCCATCGAGGTTGCAATAAGTGGCTTTTGACCCTAATGCTCCTCGTAAGCCTTTCAACGCACGTGGTTCAAAGGTAGATCGTTGTGACGAATGTTTTTTACCGTTGTTAAGCTGTATTTGCTCTGATAAACCTATGGTCAAGGCTAAAGCTGTATTTTGGCTATTAACGCATCATGATGAAATTTATAAACCAACGAATACAGGACGTTTGATTGTTGATTCGATTGCAGAATCCAAAGTGTTTAGGTGGTCACGAACAGAGCCTGATCCGGCATTTCTCAAAGTGTTGTCTGATGACACTTATGCGCCCTGTATTGTTTTCCCTTCAGGGGATGATTATCAACATCGAATGCTCAGTAGTACCGCTCTTTCAGATAAAATACCTGCTTTTATTATTCTGGATGGAACCTGGCGGCAGGCGCGGAGAATGTTCAGGCTGAGTCGTTATCTTGACGATATACCGGTGATGGAGCCACGTACTGAAGCGGTTTCCCGCTATCATTTGCGGCAATCTGCCGAAGAGCATTACCTATGTACTGCTGAAGTAGGTGTTGCCATGCTGAGAGAGGTCAATGATCTTCATAGTGCAGATGTGCTGGATGCATATTTTGACCTGTTTAACGCTCAGTATTACGCATCACGCCGATCGGTTGATATGAGTAAAGTTTCGCAACAGGCAAGAGCGCGACTACTTAAGTTACAGGCTATAGAAGGGTAAAGAGCTATGCTCTTTGGGGTAGTTGACGGCTTGCTGAGCTTCGCCTCCTATGTTTCAGGTCAGGTCAGGTTTCAGCTCAGCCAGTCTGCTATTTTGTTATTTTTTTATTTTTTAATGGTTGGGTTATCAGTCGTTAATGGGTTTCCAGCATGAATGTAACAGGCCCGTCATTGAGTAAGTTGACCTGCATATCAGCACCAAACCTGCCTGTTTGTACTGGATTATGAAGTGATCTGGCTTGTTCTATAAAATAATCATAAAGTGCCAGACCTTTTTCAGGAGATGCTCCGTTCGAAAAACCGGGGCGTAAGCCTTTACCTGTGTCTGCTACTAATGTGAACTGAGAAACAATAAGCAGCCCACCGCCGGTTTGCTGAAGATTCAGGTTCATTTTCCCTTCCTTATCAGCAAAAATACGATACGCTAATATTTTCTTCAGAAGTTTATCTGCGGCCATTTCAGAATCGTGTTTATCTATCCCTAGCAATAGCAGAATTCCAGGGCCAATATCACCGATGCGTTCGCCTGCAACATCCACGGACGCCGCTGAAACACGTTGGATTAAACCTTTCATATTAAATTAAGCTCTTGATCGTGCGAAGTCATCAGTAGCACGCACCAGATTATCAGTCGTACCTGCTTCGAAGGCTGAATGTCCTGCATCCCTTACTATATGAAGTTCTGCATTAGGTAAGGCTTGATGCAGTGTATAAGCTTGCTCAACAGGACAAACCATATCGTAGCGGCCATGTACCAGAATCGTTCTGATGTGCGCGATACTGTGTGCGTGCTCAATAATTTGATTTTGCAGGATAAAAGCGTTGTGTCTGAAGTAATGAGCTTCGATGCGTGCCATCGACAGAGCTGTATGAGGGTCCGCGAAATGCTCAACAATATTAGGATTAGGGTCGAGTGTTGAGCAGCGGCCTTCCCAAATGGACCAGGCTTTAGCGGCCGCCATGCGTTCAATTTCATTTTTTGATGTTAAACGTTTATGGTATGCGGTTAGTAAGTCCTCGTGTTCTGCATTCGGAATCTGGCTGATAAAGTCATGCCAGTAATCCGGAAATATTGCGCTGGCGCCTTGTTGATAAAACCAGTGGATGTCTTGTTGGCGGCAAAGAAAGACGCCACGTAAAATCATACCTGATACTTGTTCTGGGTAGTGCTGAGCATAAAGCAGGCTTAAAGTTGAGCCCCAGGATCCTCCAAATAATAACCATTTATCCACATTAAGTAGTAGCCGTATTTTTTCCATATCGGCGATTAATGCTTGAGTTGTATTATTTTCAAGACTTGCGTGAGGTGTTGATTTACCGCAGCCGCGTTGGTCGAAAAGGATAATCCGGTATTTCTCAGGGTTAAAGAAACGGCGTTGGGCACCGCTCGTGCCGCTACCAGGGCCTCCGTGAACAAATAGAACAGGTATCCCTTCAGCATTGCCGCTCTCCTCAATATAAAGAGTATGCTGTGAATCAACTTTGAGCTGGTGTTCTTGGTAGGGATGAATATCTGGATAAAGTGTCCGCATGGAGAATCCTTAACTAAAACAGTGAGACTGGTTTCAAGTATAAAATGCGGAGGTATAAGAAGGGAATCAATAGGCGAAAAAAAGGCGACTTGATAGTCGCCTTTTTGATTTAAGTCGGTTTATTTGCCGCTACGAGAATGACGTTTACGCTCATTTTCTGTGAGGAACTTTTTACGTAAACGAATATGGTTAGGTGTTACTTCAACCAATTCGTCATCTTCAATAAAGTCCAGCGCTTGTTCCAGCGTGAAGCGGATAGGTGGCGTCAGCTGAATGTTGTCATCAGTACCGGATGTACGTACGTTGGTTAGCTGTTTACCTTTGATAGGGTTAACTGCTAAATCGTTGGTACGCGTATGGATACCAAGGATCATACCTTCGTAGACATCAACGTTCGGTGCAATACAAAGACGTCCGCGTGACTGTAAGTTAAAGAGCGAATAACCCAGCGCTTTACCAGTTACCATGGTGACTAATACGCCATTACTGCGGTACGCCATTTCACATGCTTTGATCGGGCCGTAGTGATCAAAAATAGACGTCATGATACCTGTGCCAGATGTCATTGTCAGAAACTGGCTACGGAAACCAATCAAGCCGCGTGATGGAATCAGGAAAGTCAGACGGATACGCCCGGTACCATCCACTTCCATATTACTCATATCACCGCCGCGCTTACCTACTTCTTCGATGATGCTTCCCTGATGAGCTTCTTCAACGTCAATCATGACTATTTCAAAAGGCTCATGGATTACACCATCCACTTCTTTCTGGATAACTTCTGGGCGAGACACGCCCAGCTCGAAACCTTCGCGGCGCATGTTTTCAATCAGTACTGACAGATGTAGCTCACCACGACCTGATACGCGGAATTTATCCGGAGTCTCGCCTGGTGCCACACGAAGAGCAACGTTATGAATCAGTTCGCGTTCTAAACGTTCTTTGATATTACGAGTGGTAACGAATTTACCGTCTTTGCCTGCAAAGGGAGAATCGTTTACCTGGAAGGTCATCGATACTGTAGGCTCATCTACGGACAACGGCGGTAGTGCTTCTACATTATCCGGATCACAGAGTGTATCGGAAATGCTTAGTACTTCCAGGCCAGTAACACAGACGATGTCGCCAGCACGGGCTGTCGTAACATCGACACGTTCCAGACCAAGGTAACCCATGATTTTTTGGATTTTGCCACTGCGGATTTTTCCGTCAGCGCCAATAATTTTGACTTGCTGGTTCATCTTCGCGTTACCGCGAGTTATGCGGCCAACACCAATAACGCCTACGTAGCTATTGTAGTCCAGTGCTGAAATCTGCATCTGGAAAGGTCCGTCGACATCCACTTGTGGTGGTTTTACGTGTTTAACAATTGCTTCGAACAGTGGCGTCATGTCTTCTGCAAGGTTGTCATGTTCCAGACCGGCTATGCCGTTAATGGCAGAGGCGTAGATGATCGGGAAATCGAGCTGCTCGTCAGTCGCGCCTAAAGAATCAAATAGGTCAAAGACCAGATCAACAGCGCGATCTGGATTAGCGCCCGGACGGTCAACTTTATTGATGACGACGATTGGGTTCAGGCCTTGGCTAAATGCTTTTTGCGTTACGAAACGTGTTTGTGGCATAGGGCCATCAACAGCATCGACCAGCAAGCATACGCAATCTACCATGGATAGTACGCGTTCAACCTCACCACCAAAATCGGCGTGTCCCGGTGTATCAACAATGTTGATACGGTAGCCGTTCCACTCAATGGCTGTATTTTTCGCCAGAATGGTTATGCCGCGCTCTCTCTCCTGGTCGTTGGAGTCCATAATGCGCTCAGTGCTTTCATCACGGCGTGTCAGTGTGCCTGATTGCAGCAGCAGTTTATCAACCAATGTTGTTTTACCATGGTCAACGTGGGCAATGATGGCGATATTTCTCAGCTTATCAATCACGTGGAAGTACCTGTAGATATTGTTCATAAAACAAACATTATACACTCAATTTTGTTCAGTTGATCCTGATTAATCATGCTCTTTCTAAGTCTTTTTCCACAAGAACTTTGATAGGCGTTGGAGTATGATGTTATTGGATGCATGAGTGAGTTATGTAGACTGTATTAGTGCGCCTTTTTGGTGCGTAATTTATTCCGTATGGTTTGTTTTGGTGCGTTTTTTATTCGAGGCTGGCTTCTAGTGTCCCGAAATTAAGTACTTAAGTGTTGGCATACTAGTTGCTTCGTAGATTGTTAAGCCGGCTAAGGCCGATATTTACAGGACCGGATAGTAAGCGCGTCTGGCAAATTATTATGTGGAGAGAGCCAAATGTCAGAAAAGACTCTGAAGTTAATAGAAGAAAATGATGTTAAGTGGGTTGATATGCGATTCACTGACACTAAAGGTAAAGAGCATCACGTCACCATTCCTGTTCATCAGATGGGTGATGACTTCTTTGAAGAAGGTAAGATGTTTGACGGTTCTTCTATTGAAGGTTGGAAAGGCATCAACGAATCAGACATGATTCTTCAGCCAGATGATAGTGCATCTGTATTGGATCCATTTTCTGAAGAGTCTACTGTCATTGTTCGTTGTGACATCGTTGAGCCGGTAACGGGTCAGGGTTACGAGCGTGACCCACGTTCTGTTGCGCGTCGTGCAGAAGAGTATCTGAAGTCTACAGGTATTGCTGATACCGCCATGTTTGGTCCAGAGCCAGAATTTTTCGTATTTGATGAAGTGCATTTTCATAATGAAATGAGTGGTTGTGGCTACACTATTACTTCTGAAGAAGCTGCATGGTCTTCAAACAACAAATATGAAGGCGGTAACTCTGGTCACCGTCCACGTGTTAAAGGTGGTTACTTTCCAGTTCCTCCAGTCGATTCCCTACATGACTTGCGTGGTAACATGTGCAACGCAATGACTGCTATGGGACTGGATGTTGAAGTTCATCATCATGAAGTAGCAACGGCGGGTCAGTGTGAAATTGGTGTAGGCGCTAACACGCTGATTAAAAAAGCTGACGAAGTTCAAATTCTTAAATATTGCGTACATAATGTTGCTCATGCCTACGGCAAAACAGCCACTTTTATGCCTAAGCCAATCGTTGGTGATAACGGTTCTGGTATGCATGTTCACCAGTCTCTGTCTAAAGATGGTGTTAACATCTTTGCAGGTGATGCTTACGCAGGCATGAGCGAAACAGCTCTGTACTACATCGGCGGTATCATCAAACACGCTAAAGCGTTGAATGCGATTACGAACCCAGGTACGAATTCCTATAAGCGTCTGGTTCCGCATTTTGAAGCGCCTGTTATGCTGGCTTACTCTGCACGTAACCGTTCTGCTTCTATTCGTATTCCATACGTTACGACTTCAAAAGCACGTCGTATTGAAACACGTTTCCCGGATCCAATTGCCAACCCATACCTGTGCTTTGCTGCACTGATGATGGCGGGTCTGGACGGTATTCAGAATAAAATTCACCCTGGTGATGCTGCAGATAAAGATCTGTATGACTTGCCGCCGGAAGAAGCTGCAGAGATTCCACAAGTGTGTGGTTCTTTGGGTGAAGCCCTGGCTGCACTGGATGCTGACCGTGAGTTCCTGACACGTGGTAATGTATTTACTGATGATATGCTGGATGCATACATTGAAGTGAAGCAGGCTGAAGTTGATAAGGTAAACCAGACAACTCACCCAATGGAGTATGATCTGTATTACTCTTGCTAGTTGAACTTATTTAAAAAACCTCCTTTGGGAGGTTTTTTTATGCGTGCTTACTTTTGGGTCGTTGGTATGCAGTTTTTATTTTTGCACTATAATGGTGCGCAACATTATATGTAAATTGTTACGCCGTTTCATCCGTATAGAGTTATGCCCTGTGGTGGCGTTGGTGTTAATACATTGTCGGTTATTCATAAGTTGGCGCTTATTTTGCTTGTTTTACTTATGGTTTATAAATATATCAGGTGATCGTGCGGATGTTCAGAAAACAAACACATAAACAGACGCTAGAAAACTTATCTACCAGTGTGATTCTTCTGGATGAGCGGTTATGTATTGATTATATGAACCCTGCTGCAGAAATGCTGCTGGAGGCCACGATAAAAAGACTAAAGCTCTGTGGTGTTGAGCAGTGGCTTACCAGTGATCCTGATGAGTTGGCGGTATTAAAAGCCTCTATTCATTCCGGTCATCCCTATACACGTAGAGAAGCTAAGCTCATCACTTTTTCGGGAAGGGAGTTGACGGTTGATTACAGTGTCAATCCTTTACCTTTGCAAAATAGCCCCATGCTGTTGATTGAAATTCAGGCACGTGATCGCTTGTTACGTATAGAACGAGAAGAAGAGTTGCTGTCGCATCATGCGGCTACCCGCAACTTGGTAAGAGGGTTGGCGCATGAAATTAAAAATCCACTCGGGGGTATACGCGGTGCTGCGCAGTTGTTGGAGCGGGAGTTAGAAGATGAATCGTTACATGAATATACGCACATTATCATTGAAGAGGTTGACCGTTTAAGAAATCTGGTTGATCGGTTATTAGGGTCACATAAGTTGCCGAAATTGGAACAGGTTAATATTCATGCAGTTTTAGAGCGTGTTTGTGCATTGGTTAATGCTGAATGTGCAGGACAAATAGAGCTACACAGAGATTACGATCCGAGTATTCCGGAGTTTACCGGCGATTCTGAGAGGTTGATCCAGGCTGTTTTAAATATCGTGCGTAATGCGATGCAATCACTGCAGGAAAATGCTGTCGTTGCTCCCAAAATTTCACTTCGAACCAGAGCAAAGCGACAAGTCACTCTGGGTTCTGAAAGACATCGGCTTGTTTGTTGTCTGGATATTATTGATAACGGCCCGGGTATACCTCCGGAAATTTTAAATACCGTATTTTACCCTATGATCAGCGGTCGGGCCGACGGTTCAGGGCTGGGCTTGTCAATCGCTCAGTCGATTATCAATCAGCATCATGGGCTTATCGAATGTAGTAGTGCGCCCGGTTGTACTCGCTTAACGCTTAATATCCCTTTGGAGTAATGTAATGAAAATGTCCGGTAACGTTTGGATAGTCGATGATGACCGGTCTATCCGCTGGGTGCTTGAAAAAGCATTAAGTAAGGTTGGCATAGAGACGCACGTTTTTGAAAAAGCCGATGATGTATTAAAGCAGTTGGAAAAAACAGCGCCCGATGCGGTTATCAGTGATATACGGATGCCGGGCATTGATGGATTACAGTTGCTTGAACGCATTCATCAAACACATCCGGATATGCCGATTATCATTATGACGGCACATTCTGATCTGGACAGTGCTGTGGCGTCTTATCAGGGTGGTGCTTTTGAATATTTGCCTAAGCCGTTTGATATTGATGATGCGGTCTCGCTGGTGACCCGAGCGGTTGAGCATGCTTATGAGCAGAGGCAGGAGAGTGTTGAGCCCGTTGAGGTTGATACTGCAGAAATTATTGGTGAAGCGCCAGCCATGCAGGAAGTCTTCAGGGCGATTGGACGTTTGTCTCAGTCAAATATTACCGTACTGATAAACGGTAAATCAGGCACAGGTAAAGAGCTGGTAGCGCTTGCATTGCATAAGCATAGCCCTCGGGCGTCATCATCATTTATTGCCTTGAATATGGCAGCAATCCCCAAGGATCTTATTGAATCGGAATTGTTTGGTCATGAGAAGGGGGCCTTTACTGGCGCGGCTACTGTGCGCCATGGTCGGTTTGAACAAGCGGATGGTGGTACCTTGTTTCTGGATGAAATTGGTGACATGCCGGCAGAAACCCAAACCCGTTTACTAAGAGTGTTAGCTGATGGTGAGTTTTATCGGGTGGGAGGGCATGTACCCGTCAAAGTCGATGTGCGTATTATTGCCGCAACACATCAGGATCTTGAGGGGTTGGTTAAGCTGGGGCGCTTTAGGGAGGATCTGTTTCATCGTTTGAATGTTATTCGTATTCATATCCCGCAGCTATTTGAGCGCAGAGAAGATATTCCTCGTTTAGCGCGACATTTTCTCCTGCGTTCGGCAGAAGAGTTGAATGTCGAGCCTAAAGTACTTAAGCCTGAAACAGAAGCTTTTATGTGCAATCTGGCGTGGCCGGGCAATGTCAGACAGTTGGAAAATACCTGTCGTTGGTTGACGGTTATGGCTTCTGGCCGGGAAGTGTTAGTGTCAGATATGCCTCCTGAGCTGATTGGACAGCAGAATGCTGTTGAGGTCACCACGTCTAATTGGGAGCATGCTCTGCGAAACTGGGTGGATCAGCAACTAAGTGCCGGGTGTCGGGGGGTTATCGATACGGCCATGCCTGCTTTTGAAAAAATCATGATTGAAACCGCTTTAAAGCATACGGCTGGGCGTCGCCGCGATGCCGCCGAGTTGCTAGGCTGGGGACGTAATACCCTCACGCGTAAAATCAAAGATCTTAGTTTAGTTATCGATACTGCAGAGGACGAGTGATTTAAGGTGTGTGGCGGTATAATAGTACCTGAGACCTTTCAATGGGAAATGCTATGTTACATGTCGTTTTATTTGAACCAGAAATACCGCCAAATACCGGTAATATAATCCGCTTATGTGCAAATGCAGGCTTTCACCTGCATTTAATCAAACCGCTCGGCTTTGAACTTGATGATGCAAGATTGAGGCGCGCGGGTTTGGATTACCATGAATTTTCTGCACTACGAGTGCATGAGTCATTACAAGCCTGTCTGAGTGAGTTAGGCTCCCCAAAAGTATGGGCGCTGACAACAAAAGGGCATCTTTTTCACAGTGATGTGAGCTTTAGTGCAGGTGATGTTTTGCTCTTTGGGCCTGAAACCAGGGGCTTGCCTCAAGATGTCCGTGACAGCTTGCCTGTTGAACAATGTATTAAACTACCGATGTGTGAGGGAAACAGAAGTCTGAATCTTTCTAATGCTTGCGCTATTGTTGTGTATGAAGCATGGCAACAGCAGGGGTATTCGGGGGCTGTTTAAGTGACTGTTGACGCAGGTTTTACCACGGATAGAGGTGTCGTGTACCTCTGTCAGTAAAAAGTATAATATACGTGTGAATTTGAAATTTGTTATTCAAGGATACGACAATGTTAAGGAAAACTATTCTGTTAAGCGCAATAACGCTGGCATTACCTGGGTGTTTTTATGCACATACTTCCCAGGCTCCCATTGCTACAACATACCCTATTAGCGAACAGCATAAAATGCAGGCCGCTCATCATTGGCAGGTACTGGCTGATAATGAAGCTAAAGGTATTTTACAAGCGCTAAATGGGCAGTCTGTGTTCGTGAGTGGGGATGATGGATCACCTTTTGGCCAGACATTTCATCAGTTGCTGATCAGCGAATTAGTCAATGGCGGTGGCTCTGTGATGGTGTCTTCTAATGCCGCTGCTGAGGTTAGCTATGATGTTAATCTGATTGAGCATAAAGATCGCGGTATGATTCGGCCGCCTGAAGGCGCCTTGTCAGTATTGGCCGCAGGCGTTGCCGTAGCGACTATTCCTTATAATCGTTGGGCTGAACCTGCATTAGCACTTATTCCTATGGCTGTGGCAGGTGATATGCTCATCGGTAATGTTGTATCTGAATCGACGCATGAAATAGCGATCACGACGCGGGTTACACAGCAGGGTAAATTACTGCACTCCTCAACTAATATCTATTACATCAATCCAGGTGATAAAGATCACTATATGGCACCTGAAAAGCCGATATCAACAGTGCGGACGATTCGTGTAACCGATCATTAAGGAGAGAGATATGAAACGCTTATCGTGGATAAAAGCGGCGGCTGTTATCAGTGTTCTATTATTGAGCGGTTGCGCCTCAGATAAATCAGTGCGTGTCGTTGATGCAAAAGTAAATTTGGTCGAGGTGGTGGGTAATGCCAGTGCTGCATTGTTGAGTAGCGGCATTCAAGGCGTATCGAAAGAGCGTACGATTCTGTCGACCAGTTTTGTTAATATTGATGATCTGCAGCAATCTTCTACTTTTGGGAGGTTGGTAGGTGATACCGTCGCCTCAGAGTTAGTCGGTAGTGGTTATAATGTGATGGAAGTTCGTCTGCGCGATAGTCTTTTTATGCAACCTCGCCTTGGTGAATTTATGTTGTCACGCGAGTTACGCAGTGTCAGTGCAGAGCATGATGCTCAGGCGGTACTGGTGGGTACATACGCCATCGGTGGTGAGTATGTTTATGTTAATGCGCGACTTGTTAGTGTGATGGACAGTCGGGTGTTATCTTCACATGACTTTCGTTTACCGTTGAACAGGGATATCCGGAAAATGTTGACGGTCGGTCGTTAGAGAGAACTTTGTATAAAAAGCCGGCTATATTAGCCGGCTTTTTTACGTCTTTTTCATCTGAAGAGAAGAGATTGCTGCAAGCTCAGAGCTTCTGGGCTTGCAGTATCCAGCGTGATTAGTGTTGTTCTGCTGGTGGGGTAGCTTTCTGTTGTAACTGTTGAGCATACAGGGCATCAAAGTTGACAGGTGACAGCATAAGAGCCGGGAAGCTCGCTTTAGTCACCAGGGAATCAATGGTTTCGCGAGCATAAGGGAAGAGTAAATTTGGACAGAAAGCGCCCAGCGTATGGCCTACTTCCTGCTCATTCATGCCGGCAACCTGAAAAATTCCGCCTTGCTGGACTTCTACCAGAAATGCAGTATCTTCTTCGTTTTTTACGGTAACGGTCAACGTCAGAACAACTTCGAAGTGTTCTGGGCTAAGAGGTGTCGTCCGGGTGTTCATCTCCAGATTAATCTCAGGTTGCCATTTTTTCGTGAAAATTTGCGGGCTGTTTGGCGTTTCCAGCGAAGCGTCTTTGACATAAATACGCTGAATAGAAAACTGTGGTCCTGTTGGCTGTTGAACAGCCTGATCATTTTCTGGCATGTTAAGTCCTTAATCTTATTTTGAAAGAAGTGTGTCGAGCTGACCTTGTCTTTCGAGTGCGTATAACTCATCACACCCGCCGACATGCGTATTACCAATGAAAATTTGCGGCACACTGGTGCGTCCGCTGAGTTTCACCATTTCCGCTCGCTTAGTAGGTTGGGTATCAACCTTGATCTCTTCGTATTTTACACCTTTTTGGTCCAGTAGCCTTTTTGCATTGACGCAAAAGGGGCACCAGTCGGAGCTGTAAATGATGGTTTTCATGTCTCAGGCCTTTTTAACAATAGGCAGGCTCTGGGCTTTCCATTCTGCTATACCGCCTTGCAGGCGCACGACATTATCAAAGCCCGCTGCTTTTAGCAGTTTTGTGGCTGAACCGGCTGTTTGTCCCATATTGCAGACTACAATGACGGGGTTCTTTTTGAACTTTTCAACTTCGTTGATGCGATTCGTAAGATCGGGAAGCGGGATATGTTTTGAACCTGTAATATAACCGGTATCCCACTCTTTTTTTGTACGGATATCAATCAGTACCGCATCCTGTTTGTTAATGAGCTGCGTGGCAATGGCTGTCGAAACAGATTTGCCTGCCTTTTGACCTTCATACCATATAATCATCAAAAGGGTTAATACCCAAGCCGCTACCAACATGTAGTTGTTAGTGGCAAATTCTATCAATCGTTCCATTATGTTTCCTAACCCGTCATAACGCCGCGAAATCGGCACCTCATTTTGAAGGCATGATTATACAATGCTCGGGCGTCCCACATAAGAGGGAAAGGGGAATTGCAAGGAGCTGTTCGCCAATTGCAGGGATTCAACGTAAAATATGTCATCATCTTTAGACGAAAATCTTTTTATACGCAAAACGGGCCTGAATTCATATGAGTGATATACGTATACCAAAAGCACTGATTATCCTGGATGGCTTTGGCATTGAGTCAACGGCTTCTTCCGCTATTGAGGCGGCACATACGCCGACCTGGGATGCGTTATTGGCTAACAATCCAAATTCCCGTATTGCAACGTCGGGCCTGGCTGTTGGCTTGCCCGATGGACAGATGGGTAATTCTGAAGTGGGCCATATGAATATAGGTGCAGGTCGCCCTGTTTATCAGAATTTCACGCGTATATCCAAGGCTATCGCTGACGGTGACTTTTACGAAAATCCTGTTCTCACTGCCGCAATGGATAAAGCGATTGAGCACAACAAAGCGGTGCATATTTTTGGTTTATTGTCTCCGGGTGGTGTCCATAGCCATGAAGAACATATTTTTTCATTGATTAGAATGGCAGTGAAAAGAGGAGTCGATAAGGTATATCTGCACGCTATCCTTGATGGTCGTGATACACCCCCTCGTTCAGCTAAACCCTCTCTGGAAAAAACCCAGGCGTTATTTGCCGAGCTGGGTGTTGGTGGCGTAGCGACCATCGTTGGGCGTTATTATGCGATGGATCGTGATAATCGTTGGGATCGGGTGCAATTGGCTTACGATGCTATGGCGGCAGGACGATCAGTTTGCGTTGCTAATTCTGCGCTGGACGCATTAGATGCGGCTTATGCGCGAAATGAAAACGATGAATTTGTACAAGCTACTGTGATTCAAAAAGAGGGTAAGGCTGTCGGCGTTATTAGTGATGGTGATGCGGTTATTTGCGCGAATTTTCGTCCGGATCGATCCAGAGAAATAACCCGTGCCTTTGTTGAAAAAGATAGCTTTACGGGTTTCGTGCGCACACATCAACCAGCTCTGGCTGAATTTGTCATGATGACAGAGTACGCCGCTGATATTCCTGCTTCCTGTGCTTATAGCCCCGCAACCATTGTGAATGATCTGGGTGAATATATTTCAGGGCAGGGGAAAACGCAGTTACGTATCTCTGAAACGGAAAAATATGCGCATGTGACTTTCTTCTTCAATGGCGGGCAAGAAGCTGTTTATCCAGGTGAAGAACGTATTCTGGTAGCGTCGCCTCAGGTGGCTACCTATGACCTGCAGCCTGAAATGAGCGCACCAGAGTTAACCGATAAGTTGGTTGCGGCGATTAAAAGTGGAAAATATGATTTGATCATCTGTAATTACCCCAATGGCGATATGGTAGGTCACACTGGTGTATTTGATGCGGCAGTGAAAGCAGTTGAGACGGTGGATCGTTGTTTGGCGCGTGTATTGGATGCGATGGCTGAAGTCGGAGGTGAGACCTTAATTACCGCTGATCATGGTAATGTCGAAATGATGCGCGATCCTACGTCAGGACAGCCACACACCGCACATACTAATTTTCCGGTCGCTCTGATCTATGATGGGCCACGTAAGGCTAAACTCTCTTTGCGAAGTGGCGCGCTGTGTGATTTGGCACCGACCCTTTTGGCGTTGATGGAACTGCCTCAGCCAGCCGAAATGACGGGTCATAACCTTGCAAGCATTGAATAGATCAATGAGGTCGCAGCAGCGGCCTTTTTCACAACTGTGTGTCTGTCTGTTTTTTTTCCTGTGGGTGGTTTTGAGTATGTATGTTGCTCCTGAGGTTTTTGCTGCCGAGCAAAAAGCAACGGCGTCTCAACTCGATTCTCTGAAAAAAAGCATTAAGCAGGTAAATTCAGCGCTGAAGCGGGATCAGAAAAAGCAGAGTTCAGCCGCCAAGGAACTAGCTACAACTGAACAGGAGATCAGTGGACTTGGTAAGCTGATTTACGGACTGGATCAGGAACTAAGCACGTTAACTGTCGACCTTTCGGGTTTTCAGGCAGAGAAATCACGCCTTGAACAAAAGCTTGGAGAGAGTTCTGAGCGTTTGGGTCAACTTGTCCGGCAGCAGTACCGACTAGGCCCACAACCCCGGCTGTTCATGTTATTGAATCAACGAGATCCTGAGCAGGTATCCCGGATGATGAAATACTATGATCGTTACAGTGCTGCACAGGCTAAGGAACAGAAGCAGTATCAAACGCTGTTGCATCAATTAACATCAACATACCTATCCATTGATACAACCCAGCAGGCTATTCTTGAAAATCGCGATGCACTAAAGAATAAACTGGCTACCCTTGAAGCATTACGAAAGCAGCGAAAGCAGACGCTTACGGCACTTGATAAACAGATACATGGATCACAAAAGCAATTAAAGCAGTTGCAAGCAGATCAGAAACGCTTGGAAAAACTATTAAGTGATATTGAAAAGTCGATATCGTCGGCCAATCTTACGCAAAATACTAAAACCTTTGATAGCTTAAAAGGTAAATTGGACTGGCCGGTTAAAGGTAAAATTCTCCGCGCTTATGGTAGTGTAAAGGACAATCTTAGTTACGATGGTGTGCTGCTTGCGGGCACAACAGGCGGTGCTGTTTCTGCCGTTCATCATGGCAGGGTAGTGTTCTCAGATTGGCTGAGAGGCTATGGTTTGTTAACCATAATTGATCATGGTGATGGTTATATGAGTTTATATGGTCAAAATGATAGTTTGCTGAAAGAAACGGGTGATTGGGTGTCGCAAGGTGAATCGGTAGCGACATTAGGTAGTAGTGGTGGAAATAGTGAACCGGGTCTGTATTTTGCGATCCGATATAAAGGTAAAGCAATTAGCCCTAAACGTTGGTTCGTCGGCCGTTAAGGATAAGATATGTGTTCTATAAAAAGGGTGGCAAGCATGAAATGTTCGTCAAAGCCGATCAGCGTTGTTAAAAGCATCGGGCCGAGTTTAATAATGAGTTTAGCAATTAGTTTGAGTCTAGGGAGTGTTACCTGGGCTGCAAGCGCCGCAGAGCAATCTGTGCAGGGTTCATCTGTTCCAACGTCATCCGTAAAGACGTTGCCGTTGGAAGAATTACGACGTTTCAGTGAGGTTTTTGATCGTATTAAGAGTTCATATGTCGAGCCGGTTGATGATGCTAAAGTTCTGGAAGATGCTATTCGCGGTATGATTGCGGGCCTGGATCCTCACTCATCTTATCTTGAACCTGATGCCTTTGAAGAACTGCAAGAACATACCACGGGTGAGTTTGGTGGTGTTGGTATAGAAATCAGTCTGGAAGATGGATTTATTCGGGTGATTACGCCCATTGACGATACACCGGCGGTGAAGGCGGGGATTAAGCCTGGAGATCTTATCACCCGTATCGATAGTGAGCCGGTTAAAGGTATGGGCTTGGATGGTGCTATTAGTCGGATGCGGGGGAAACCTGGCACGAAAATCGTTTTGACTGTCCTGCGTGAAGGTCAAGAAAAGCCTTTGGATATTAGCGTTATTCGTGCCGTCATTAAGGTTACCAGCATCAAGCAACGGATGCTGGGAGAAGAGTACGCTTATGTACGGATTACGCAGTTTCAGGGTAATACAGGTTCGGATCTGAAAAGTGCACTGCAAAAAATCGAAAAAAACGGGTCTCTGAAAGGTGTGGTTCTGGATCTGCGTAATAATCCCGGAGGCGTACTTCAGGCGGCGGTAGAAGTCGTGGATGCCTTTATTGATCAAGGCATGATTGTGTACACGCAAGGGCGCTTAGCTAGCTCAGATACCGAATTTATGGCAACTGATGACATTCTCCTTACGGGTGTGCCGATGGTGGTGCTTATTAATAGTGGATCGGCCTCCGCATCAGAAATTGTTGCCGGAGCGCTGCAGGATCATAAGCGCGCAGTGATTATGGGCACGAGCAGTTTCGGTAAAGGCTCGGTGCAAACGATACTGCCATTGACGGATAATCGAGCACTAAAATTAACGACTGCGCGTTATTTTACGCCGAGCGGGCGGTCGATTCAGGCGCAGGGAATTCAGCCAGATGTTGTGGTTGAAGATGCAGAGTTAACGACAGTGCAGGGGCGTCTGTTTACTAAAGAAAAAGATCTGTCTGGTCACTTATTTAATGGTCAGGTTGATGAGTCTAAAGATCCCGAGTTGGATGCTGCCGGTAAAAGCTTGTCTGAACGGGATTATCAGTTGTATGAGGCGCTTAATCTTCTCAAGGCATTGAGCATTGTGGGGAAAGTGGCAGCGCCTGAATGATCAGATATTTGCTCTGTGTTATGGGTAGCGTCTGTTGTTTTTTCAGTGTGACCAGCCATGCAGACAGTTTGGATACAGTGCAGCCGCGCATTGTTATTGTCATAGATGATATCGGTAATAATCTGGCTCAGGGGCAGGCAGCACTGGCGTTGCCCGGCCCGATAACCTATGCCGTATTGCCTCATTCGGCGTATGGTGAAACGTTGGCTCGTGCTGCGAATAGTCTTGGCAAAGACGTGATGCTGCATGCACCGATGTCTAATACTAAGCATTTGAAGCTTGGGCCCGGTGCGCTAACGCCAGATATGAGTGAAACTCGCTTCAAAGAGGTGTTGAATAATAATCTGGACGCTATTCCTTTTGCCGTGGGCCTGAATAATCATATGGGGAGCCTGCTGACTCGCCAGCGCATTCCCATGAAATGGGTAATGGATGTTGCTAAATCACGCAGTCTCTTCTTTCTGGATAGCCGTACGACAAGAGACAGTGTTGCGTGGGAGGTAGCACTCAGTGAAGGTGTGCCTGCATTGCGCAGAGATGTGTTTTTGGATAATCAGCAAAGCGTTGCGTCTTTGCGTCAGCAATTTATCAGGGCGGTTAAGCTTTCTCGACAACATGGCTATGCTGTAGTGATTGGTCATCCTTACCCAGTCACTACAGAATTTCTGGAAGAGGCTATTCCCGCGTTGGATGAGGCGGGTATTCAATTGGTTTCTGCGCCTGCGCTGCTGATGTTGCAGCAGCAAACAGCGCTCTTGGCTGAAATAGAAAGAGAGTTACAGTCGACTGATCCACAACCTTTATCTGGCTGTGATCTATCGGACGGTCATCAGTGTGAATGAGCTTGCGTGCTTGTTTTTTCCTGTAAGGAGCTATCTGCTAACGGCTCTGTGATGGAAAATATCTGATAGTAACTGGTTTAACTAGCCGGACGAAATAAACCACAGGAGAGTCGAGTCCATTGGTCGTTCCAATGTTCAGTCGGCTTGCGTTGAAATTCGCTTCTGACAAACTGACGGATTTTGCCTTCTATCACAGCAATCATTAGATTAGATGTAATACTCGCTGTTGTTTCGGTGCGTAGCCCTTCTTTGAACTCTGCTTCACGCATAACTTGTTTTAATTGTGTTTCCAATCGTTCAAAAAACTGATGTACGCGGTGCCTTAGCCTGTCTGTTTCGCCGGATAAGGCATCACCTGTCAGGATGCGTGCCATCCCCGGGTTTCGCTCAACAAAAGCCAGTACCAGTGTTAAAATCTGCTCGCATTGACGAATGGCCGGGCTTTCTGAACCCGTAATGAGGTTCACACGAGAGAAAATGGTATCTTCAATAAAGCTAATCAGACCTTCGAACATACGTGCTTTGCTCGGAAAGTGGCGGTACAGAGCGGCCTCTGAAACGCCTACTTCCTTTGCCAGAGCGGCTGTTGTAATGCGCTGACCGTGATTGATTTCCAACATTCTGGCGAGCGCCTGCAAAATTTGCTCGCTTCGGGATACTTTGCTATTTTCGCTCATGTGAGTCCTGCTACAAGGTGCTGTTTGAGATCAACGTGCCTACGCCTTCATCAGTAAATATTTCCAAAAGACAGGAATGCTCCACACGGCCATCAATAATATGAACACTGGTAACACCGCTTTTTACGGCGCTGAGTGCGCAATCAATTTTGGGCAGCATGCCGCCATAAATAGTTCCATCTTCAATGAGCGTATCTACTTGTTGAGTCGACAGCCCGGTTAACACATTACCTTCTTTGTCTAATAAACCCGCAATGTTGGTAAGTAAAATCAGTTTTTCTGCTTTGAGTACTTCGGCCAATTTGCCGGCAACCAGATCAGCATTGATGTTGTACGAAGCGCCATCAGCACCTACACCAATCGGAGCAATCACGGGAATAAAATCAGAATCGGCTAGCATGTCGAGCACCGCTGTATTGACATGTTCCACTTCACCTACATGGCCGATGTCGATAATTTCCGGTGCTTCCATTTCGGGGGTCTTATGTTTAACCCGAAGTTTTCGGGCACGCAGCAAATCACCGTCTTTACCGGTAAGGCCGATCGCTTTACCGCCGTTGCGGTTGATCAGACCAACAATTTCTTTGTTGACCATGCCACCCAGTACCATTTCAACCACATCCATGGTTTTGGAATCAGTTACCCGCATGCCATTGATAAAGTGTGATTCAATGTTGAGCTTTGTTAGCAAATCACCGATTTGCGGCCCACCACCATGTACCACAATAGGGTTCAGACCGATCAATTTCATCATGACAATATCACGCGCAAAACTATTTTTTAGTTTGTCGTCGGTCATGGCGTTTCCGCCATATTTGATCACGATAGTTTTACCAACAAAACGCTGTATATAAGGAACGGCTTCACTGAGCACTTCAGCCGTTTTCATTGCCTGTTCACGATTTAAAGGCATGTGTGATCTACTCCAAAAAAAGTAATGTTTACTCGCTGGGGATAATAAGGTTCGGGTCAACGGCTAATAGCCGCGCCTGAAACTGATCCCGAATCCGGTTGAGGGCGGTTTCGTTAGCGGCTTCAAAACGTAACACTAATACAGGTGTTGTATTGGACGCCCGCACTAATCCCCAGCCATCAGGATAATCTACGCGTATACCGTCGATACGGCTGGCGTTACCATCCGGGTAGTCCAGTGCCTGTAGTTTGGCCACGATATCGAACTTGTTGTCATCACGGACATCAATATTGAGCTCGGGTGTGCTGATATCTTCAGGGTAATGGCTAAAAATTTCGTCCAGCGTTTCTGTGCGCATCGACAGTATTTCTAACAAACGCCCGGCACTGTATAAGCCATCATCAAACCCGAACCAGCGTTCTTTAAAAAAGATATGGCCACTCATCTCGCCGGCTAATAATGCACCCGAGGATTTCATTTTACGTTTAATCAGGGAATGGCCGGTTTTCCACATAGTGGCGATGCCGCCGGCTTTGCGGATTACCTCGCCGAGTAATCTGGAGCACTTTACGTCGTAGATGATTTCTGAGCCTGGGTTGCGCTGCAGGATATCTTCTGCAAATAGCATCATAACTCTATCGGGATAGATCATGGCACCGCTAGAGGTTATGACACCGACTCGATCACCATCGCCGTCAAATGCCAGGCCCAGATCGGCCTTGTGCTTTTTAACCGCCGCAATGCAATCGATAAGGTTGGCGGGTTTACTGGGATCAGGATGGTGGTTAGGGAAGTTGCCATCCACATCACAATATAATGGAATCACTTCGCAGCCGAGCTGCTCCATCAGTATCGGCGCCATTTCACCAGGAATGCCGTTGCCGCAATCAATAACGACTTTTAGTTTGCGTTTTAAGCGGATGTCTTCGGTGACACGTTTACGGTACTTAGGACGAATATCAATTTTGCCTAATTGTCCTTTTCCTGTTGAGTATTCTCTTTGTAGTATGCGGTGCTTGAGTGCTTGGATCTCTTCGCCCGCCAGAGTATTACCGCCCAGCATCATTTTAAAACCGTTATAGTTGCTGGGGTTATGACTGCCTGTAATCATAATGCCGGTCTGGCTGTCGGTGTGATGCGCCGCAAAATAAAGAAGAGGGGTAGGGATATATCCCGCATCAGTGACATCTACTCCACCTTCAAGCAAACCCTGAATCAACACGTCTTTTAAACGTGGGCAGGATAAGCGACCATCAGCGCCAACGACAACCGTTTTAATCTGTTGTTGTCTGGCCTGTGCAGCAAATGCACGGCCCAGGTGGTAAACCACCGGATCAGTGAGTGCTTCATCAACGATACCCCGGATATCGTAGGCGCGAAAAATTTCCTGATCGAGGTGTTCAAGTGTATATGTCATATTTACATCCCTGTGGGAGAGTTATGAGCGTCCAGACGAACCAAAACCGCCTGCACCGCGTTCTGTATCAGTAAAGTCTTCAACCACTTCAAAATCAGCCTGTACAACAGGAACCAGCACCAGTTGAGCGATGCGTTCGCCTGGCTCCATCGTAAATGTTGTATTGCCTCTGTTCCAGCAGGATACAAATAATTGCCCTTGATAATCAGAGTCAATCAGCCCCACCAGATTACCCAATACGATACCGTGTTTATGGCCCAACCCTGAACGGGGAAGGATCATAGCGCACAATGCCGGATCTTCAATATGTATCGCCATACCCGTAGGGATCAGTTCCGTTTGTCCGGGTTCAAGCGTTAACGCCTCATCAAGACACGCTCGTAAATCAAGCCCTGCAGAACCAGGAGTTGCATAGTTGGGTAATGGAAAGGCTTGACCAATGCGGCTATCGAGAATTTTAACCTGTATTTTTTTCATTTTGATGTCTTATTTTGATTGCTTATAAAGTAAGGCGATCTGTTCAATGAGTTGTTTCGCCAGCTGACGTTTGCTGGTTTGCGGAATGTCTATCTGAGTCGTAGTCGTGACCAGCGTGACAGCATTTTCATCGCTATTAAAGCCAATGCCTGTCTGAGATACATCATTTGCAATAATCATATCGAGTTTTTTGCGTGCCAGTTTATCTTTAGCATAACTGAGCACGTCCCGGGTTTCGGCCGCAAAGCCAATAGTAAAGGGTTTGTCAGCGCTGGCGGCAACGGTGGCAACAATATCCGGATTTTTCACCAGATGTAGCTCCATGATTTCCTCGTTACCTTTTTTTATCTTATGTTCGGCAATGGACGTCGGACGGTAATCAGCAACGGCGGCGCAGGCAATGAAAATGTCGCAGCTGGCAAGGCCTTCCAGTGACGCATGAAGCATGTCCTGGGCGGTCGTAACTGACACTCGCTCAACATGAGCGGGTGTTGCCAGATTGACAGGGCCACTGATTAATTTGACGCGAGCACCCGCGTCAATCGCGGCCTCAGCCAGGGCGTAGCCCATTTTTCCCGAGCTATGATTGGAAATGTAACGTACCGGGTCTAACGGCTCACGTGTCGGGCCTGCGGTAATATGTATCTCCAGGCCTTCCAATGATCGGGTATTAAAGCAGGTTGCGACCTGTTCCAGTATATCGGCAGGCTCAATCATGCGTCCCGGGCCGGTATCTCCGCAGGCTTGTTCGCCAACGCCGGGTCCCCAGAGCTGAACGTTTTGTTGTTGCAGTGTTGCTGCGTTTTGTTGGGTTTGAGGCGAGCGCCACATGGCCTGATTCATGGCGGGTGCAAGGCAAATAGGTGCGGTAGTCGCAAGGCACAGTGTGCTCAGCAAGTCGTTACCCATACCGTTGGCCAGGCGTGCCATAAAGTCAGCACTGGCGGGCGCGATAACGATTAAATCCGCCCATTTAGCGAGTTCAATATGCCCCATGCCTGCTTCTGCTTCAGGATCGAGTAGCTCAAGATGAACCGGATGTCCTGAAAGTGCCTGCAATGTGAGAGGTGTAATGAATGCCGTGGCGGCAGGTGTCATCACTACTCTGACATCGGCGCCCGCACCTTTTAATAACCGGGTGAGTTCTGCGCTTTTGTAAGCGGCGATTCCACCGGTTATTCCTAAAATTATCTGTTTGTTGGTAAGTCTATACATGCCTTAGGTAACCCGAGATTACGCCGCTTTGTCAAAGGGGTGTAAGATAACACTTCAGGGATTTTTTGCGTAGACCTTCCATTAGAATATGCGCAATCGACACAAGGAATAAGTGTATGGCAATTACCGACTGGCCCGAATCAGAACGGCCGCGTGAGAAGTTATTGGCGCAGGGCGCGGCAGTATTATCGGATGCTGAACTGCTAGCTATTTTTCTCAGAACAGGCATGAAAGGTGTAAGCGCGGTTGATATGGCGCGAGACCTGCTGCTGCGTTATGGCGGCTTACGACCGCTTTTGGAAAGTTCGCAAGAATCTTTTTGTGAGGGGCCAGGATTAGGACCTGCTAAATTCGCGCAGCTGCAAGCGGTACTTGAAATGAGTCGGCGTCATTTGCTGGCGACATTACAGCGGGGGGATTTGATGGAAAGCCCGCAAGCGGTTCGTCAATATTTATTAGCTCAAATGCGGCACCATCAACAAGAAGTATTCGCTTGTCTTTTTATGGATAACAAGCATCGTGTCATCCGTTTTGAACCGATGTTTTTCGGCACGATTGATGCTGCGTCGGTTTACCCGCGAGAAGTGGTGAAAAAAGCACTGGCGTTGAATGCCGCTGCGGTTATTTTGGCGCACAATCATCCATCAGGTATAGCGGAGCCTTCGCTGGCAGATAAACAGATCACGCAGCGTCTAGTGGACGCTCTGCAGTTGGTGGACATCCGGGTGTTGGATCATATGATCGTGGGTGACCCGGATGTTATTTCGTTTGCCGAACAGGGCTTGCTTTGACGTTAGATGTAATTAGGGATGCCTACTTGAGTATGTCGCATGTGAATAGCCAGGCCGAGTGATGAGAGTCCTTTGTCGCCTAATATATGGGCTGAAAGAGGTAAAAATTCCTGCTCTTCGAACTGAGCGTGATCAAGATAGGTGGTGGCCAGTCTCTGAGCCATCGCCCGATCCAAAATAACATATTTACCTTTTGCCAGTTGCTTGATATCGGGCTCAATTAATTTCCACTGCATTTCCAGCATACGATGTTCGTTGGTTAACTGCTTGATCATCGATTTGGCTTTAAAAGTTTCGTCTCCACGGCGGGCGCAGTCAATAACGACATTAAACAGTTCTTCTTCTTCCTCTTTATGATGCTTAAGAACAACGTCGTGAAAGAAACTATATAATTGAACGGCCATCTGTTTTATTTCTGGCTGTACGGGGTCATTAATCGTTGTTGTTGCCAGTTCTTGCAGTCGCTCAAAGTTCTTAATAATTCCCACATGACAGTCAGAAAAATCCATCAGGGCGTTGTCATTGCCGGTGATTGAGCTTTTATTATTATCCATTGGATTGTCCTATGCGGTTTATATATTCCAGATCTCAAGATCCAGAATTAAGTATTGTGTAATACTAGAGGCGTTAGTGGTTTATCGACATGATAGATGTCAATGTTATACGTAAATATTCATATTTATGTTATTTATGTATCACTTCTGCGTGATTCTCGATGGGTTTTATACTTCAAAAAAAGAGTAGATCTTTTTTTGAACGATGTTAATAGTATTTGTGGTCGCTTATCTATATAATGCGCCCCCTTCTATTCGTGCTTGGTACGGGATTCAGTTCGGTTATGGAACGCTCCGCCTGAGGTTATAGAAGCACAGTGTATATCTGTGTTATATGGCCGATAGACATCCGAAATAGAAGTTAATTATGTAATTTTGAGGCTTTGATCATGGCTAAAGTTTGTATGGTTACTGGCAAGCGCCCAGTAACAGGGAATAATGTTTCCCACTCACAGCGCAAAACGCGCCGTCGTTTTCTTCCAAACCTGCATTGGCATCGTTTTTGGGTAGAAAGTGAGAATAAATTCGTTCGTATACGCGTAACCGCTAAAGGCATGCGTATTATCGATAAAAATGGCATTGATACAGTTCTTGTTGAAATGCGTGCGCGTGGCGAAAAGGTTTAAGGAGCTAGACGATGGCAGCTAAAGGTAATCGTGAAAAGATCCGTCTGGTTTCATCTGCAGGCACAGGTCATTTTTACACAACTGATAAGAACAAACGTAACATGCCTGAGAAATTCGAGATCAAAAAGTTTGATCCGACTATCCGTCAGCACGTTATGTATAAAGAAGCTAAAATCAAATAATGATTTTTCTTTTTGAAAAAACCCGGACATTCCGGGTTTTTTTATGTCTGTGAGTTGAGCTCTTCGATAATAATTTCCGCTAATCGTGCGAGTGCTTGTTGTTGTTTTTCTGTGTTATCAAACGTACTGAAATTCAGTCGAATACAGTGCTGAAATTGTTGTTCCGTTCCGAACAAACTTCCCGGAGTAAGGCTGATGCCTTCGGCTTTGGCTCGTGTAAAAATAATATCTCCATCTAGCCAGAAGGGTAGCGTTATCCAGCTGAGAAAGCCGCTTTCAGGTACGGTAATATGTGCTTCAGCTGGGAAATATGCTTTTAATGATTCAATAAACAGTAGCTTGCGTTGCCTGTAGCGGTTTTGCAGTTGTTTTACATGGCGATTGAAATTGGCGGACTCCATCCACAATGCTGCCGCGTGTTGCATGAGTCCGGAGGTCGCTAATGTGGTGACGTACTTCAGATAATTGACTTGGTCGAAGTATCTGCCAGGTGCTACCCAGCCGATACGGATATCCGGATCCAAAATCTTAGAGAGAGAGCCGCATAAAATAACGCGGCCGTCTGTGTCCATAGACTTTAGCGTCCTGCGTCGTTGAGTAGAGTGAATCAATTCACCAAACACATCATCTTCAATGATGGCCAAATCGTACCTTTGTGCCAGTGCTAATAATTCTGACTTGTTATCGTCGGGCATGATGAATCCAAGTGGATTATTGGCATGTGGGTTGAGAAGAATCGCGTTCACCGGCCAGCGATTGAGTGTTTCCGCTAGCTGTTTCAGATCGATTCCATCAGGGATGTTTGCAGGCACTTCAATAACACGTAATCCAAGGGCTTCGGCACACTGTAGAATGCCGTAAAAGCAGGGAGACTCCACGGCAATAATATCACCAGGTTGGGCAATGCAGCGTAATGCTAACGAGATGGCTTCCTGAGCGCCATTAGTGATAACGATTTCTTCAGCGTCCAGTTCGGCATAACCACAGTGTGTTTTTTTTGCGATCTGTTGGCGAAGGTTTATATCGCCTGGTGGTGCCTGATAGTGGCTATAAATGGCAGGTGATTTTAATTCTGCGCGAACTAGTCTGTTGAGCTGTTTGAAAAAATCCTGACGTCCTTTAAAACGAGTATCAGGGTTGGCACTACCAAATATGACGTCGGCCTGACGCTGGGCTGGGCCGATAATATCCAGAGAGGTTGCTCCTAATATAACTTTTTTTGGGATCGGCTTAGGGGCTTGTTCATAGACGGTGTCTGGTTTGACGGAGAAGCCTTTTCTCGGATGGGCCTGGATGGTGCCTGTCTGTTCAAGCACCATATAGGCTCTGATGATACTGTTTTTACTGACATTAAGTACCTGCGCCAAATGCCGTACCGAAGGTAATAAGTCGTAAGGTTGCAGCGCGCCGGACAGCAGCTGGCTTTCAATATAGACAATCACTTTCTGGTAAATTTTCATGGGTACAGTGTCACAAAAAATGATTTTTATTTGATAATACGGCTAACTGTACCCTATTTAAAAACAAGAAGTTGTCTCTTTTATCATCAATGTTCACGCCGTATTCTATACCCTTCACATGTATTCGAGTTAAGGACACCTAATGGTCGCGTTACGTACGAAGCTTATTCCTTTTATCCCCTTCATATTTGTAATGCTTTGGAGCACGGGATTTATTGGAGCGAAATATGGGCTGCCCTATATTGAACCTTTCAACATGCTGTTTATCCGAATGTTAATGACGCTGTGCGTCTTTATGCTGTTAATGCTTGCGCTTAAGTCGAGATGGCCGACGGGTAGGCAGGGGTTTCATCAGATGGTGTCCGGATCGTTAGTGCATGCCGCCTATCTTGGCGGTGTGTTTGCCGCTATTAAATGGGATATGCCGGCAGGCATTGCTGCTATTGTGGTGGGTTTGCAGCCTCTGCTTACGGCGTTGATCGGACGTGTCTGGTTTAAGCAGTCACTTGCTAAGTTACAGTTGCTGGGTCTGGTGTTAGGGTTGGTGGGCGTATCGTTGGTGCTGACCGGTGGTAAAGAGTTGAGTGCGTTGTCACTGAGACCCGAAGCTATTGCTGCAGTAATAGTTGCTTTATTGGGTATTTCAATAGGTACCCTGTACCAGAAACGTTTTGGTGCGGGTGTCGATTTGATGGCGGGTTCTTTCTTCCAATACATGGCGACTGCGTTATGGATGGGGTTGCTGACATTTAGTACTGAAACGCGAGATATTGATTGGTCGTTAGACTTAATGCTGGCATTAGGGTGGCTTGTGTTTGGTTTGTCAGTGTCTGCAGTTTTGTTGCTGATGTACATGATTCGTGAAGGTGAGTCTGCCAGAGTAGCGAGTTATTTTTATTTGGTGCCTCCTGTCACTGTTATTGAGGCGTGGTGGTTGTTTGATGAAGCGTTGGGAGTGATCGCGTTAATCGGTATTTTTATTACCGTATTGGGCGTGTATCTTGTATTGAAATCACCTAAAAACTTAGTTAAAACTCAATAATTGAGAGTAAAGCGGAAAATGCCAACGTGCCAGAATTACCGGAAGTAGAGACAACGCGTAGTGGAATAGAGCCGCATATTTTGAATCAGGCTATTTCAGGTATTGTGGTGCGACAACCTAAGTTACGTTGGTGGGTGCCGGAAACTGAATTACTGGCGCTGGTAGGGCAGCGTGTGAAGCACGTTGCCCGGCGAGGTAAATACCTGTTGCTTGAGGCGGATGCCGGTACGATCCTGATCCATTTAGGCATGTCTGGCAGTTTGCGGGTTATCTCTGACCAGCGCGAGCCGCTAAAGCATGACCATGTGGATATTTTGTTTGGTCATGGAAAGTTGCTGCGTTATACGGATCCGCGGCGTTTTGGAGCGATCCTGTGGCAACCACCGGGTCAGATACATGAGCGGATTAGTCGTTTAGGGCCTGAGCCGTTATCAGATGAATTTGACGTGGATTGTTTGCGTCAGCAATGCAAGGGGCGTTCTGTTACTATTAAACAACTGATTATGAATAGTCATGTCGTTGTAGGTGTCGGAAACATTTATGCCAATGAAGCGCTTTTTCACGCCGGCATTGATCCCCGGCGGCCAGCAGGTCGTATTTCAGCGAAACGTTTAACGTTATTAGTCGAGGCTATCAAGAGCATATTGATGGCAGCTATACAGCAAGGCGGTACAACGCTTAAAGACTTTGTTGATAGTAATGGTCAGCCGGGATATTTCCAGCAATCATTAAGTGTGTACGGACGAGGAGGCAAGCCTTGTCGGAATTGTAGTCGCCCTTTGAAGGAGGTGCGTTTAGGACAGCGTAGCACGGTGTTCTGTAATTATTGTCAGCGGTAGGAATAATTAATGTCGATAGCCGATACGAATATCAATCAGAGTAGAGCAGAATTATTGACGGACGAACATAGAGGTCGCTTAAGAGATAAGTTAGATATTCATCACCATCTGGCTAAGCGTGAAAGCCTGCGCGTAGGTGAGTTTGGTGTCCACTGTGAGCTTTATGAAACGGAAGCTGAGAATGAATATGCCCCTATTCTGATCTTTTTACCGGGCATTGGTACTTACTGTGAACTGTATGCTGATTTGCTCGCCAGATTTGCAGACAATGGTTTCCATACCGTGGGTCTGGATTATCCTGGGCATGGATATTCTGCTGGTGAGAGAGGACAGTATACAGTGGATGAGGTGGTGCAGTCTGTCAGTTCTCTTATTGATATATTGCAAAGTCGTTATTCAGGGCCGGTGTACCTGTTTGGATACTCGATTGGATCATTGCTTGCGGTAGCTGCAGCAGAAAAAGATGAGAGAATTAAGGGGATTATGTGCGGAACCCTGTTAATACCTGAAATTCCACCGGATAGCATGCATCAGATGGGGTGGCAGTGGACCTGGGGTATGGCTCAGATGTTCCCGAGTATGAAGTTGCCATTGAAATCGCTGGTGGATTACGAACAGTTACTGGCGGGGCATCCGGCTGCCAAAGAGTTTAATCATGATCATCTGATGGTTTTTGATTACCCCCTCAGTACGCTTTCTAGTTTGTATTCATGGCGCTCGGAAGTGAATAAGCGCGCTTTTGATTTTCATGCCGCGATTATTCATGGTACGGATGACGATGTAATGTCGTTAGGGTATTCAAAGCGTTTGGTAGAAGCCTTAGTTCACCCGTTTGAGTTGATTGAAGTTCCAGGTGGGCATATGCAACCTTGGTATCATCCGGAACGGTTAAGCGATACCGTCTCACAGTGGATAAATGCTGACGCAGTTAACAGCCGCTCAGCGAGTGAAGCAGAAGCGTAGTTCTATAAGACTTATGTTCTAAAAATTTGTGTTATAAGGCTTTTTCATAAGAGCCTTGTCACAAAAGTTTAAATTTCACGTAACAAAATCAGCATTGATGCGGAGCGATAATTCTTATTGTCGTATCCGTTTCTGAGGGCTGGTTATGTTGTCACTTCAAACTATTAACACCTTTGATACATCACTATTCTATTGGTTTCAGAGTCGTCGGCAGATGCATGCTGGTGTGACGCTAACCAGTCGTTATATTTCGCGCTTGGGTGATGGTGTAATGTACATTCTTTTAGGAATGTTACTGGCCATTTTTGAGCCGCAGGATGGTGCTGCTTTTTTTCGTTCTGGCCTTTTTGCCTTTTTAATAGAATTTCCGCTTTATCTTTTTCTTAAGAATACTATCCGACGAGACCGGCCATGTGAGCGGCTTAGCGTAGAGGTTGCTGTTAAGCCTACCGAAAAATTTGGCTTTCCTTCAGGTCATGCCGCTGCTGCTTTTGTCTTTGCTAGCGTACTCTCTCAAATTTATCCGTCCATTGCATTATTGGCCTATAGCATCGCAATGCTAATCAGTGTGTCCCGAGTGGTGTTAGGTGTTCACTACCCTGCCGATATTGTAGCCGGAGCCGCGGTCGGAATTGTCTGTGGGTTCTTGAGTGTGGGAAGCTGAAATCTGTGAGAGTCTTATACGGAGTGCAGGCTACAGGTAATGGTCATATTGCCCGGGCCCGAGTGATGGCGCTGGCATTGGCTGGCGCAGGAGTTCATGTTGATTATCTATTCAGTGGTCGGCCAAAGAGTGATTTGTTTGATATGGCGTGCTTTGGTAACTATAAGGTACGTAGAGGGTTAACGTTTTATATGGGCGAAGGTTCTAGAGTTAAGCCTATTAAAAGCCTCTTAAGCAATAATTTTACGCAGCTATATCGCGATATTAACGCATTAGATTTAACTCATTATGATCTGATCATTTCTGACTTTGAACCCATCACCGCATGGGCTTCGAAATTACAGAATAAACCCAGTATTGGTATCGCGCATCAATACGCTTTTTTACATCGTTTGCCCGACGCTTTTTATTCGCGTTTTATCAGGCCGGGTATTCAGTTGTTTGCTCCGGTAAAGCAGGCGATAGGTGTCCATTGGAATCAATTTGATGCGTTAATTGTGCCTCCACTGATTAGTCCTGCCAAATTTAAACCTGGGCATATTTCTAAAATGATTGTGGTCTATCTGCCATATGAGCTGGATGAGACTTTGTATTATTGGTTCAGTGCATTTCCTGATTACCAGTTCCGCGTTTATGCCCCAATAAAAAAGAGGATTGTACGTAGTAATGTTGTCTTTAACCCGGCGAGCCGAGATGACTTTGAAAAAGATCTATCTGTGTGTGAAGGTGTTATTTCAAACTGTGGCTTTGGGCTGGCCAGTGAAGCTATGCAGTATGGCAAGAAGTTCTTAAGTAAGCCGATGAAAGGGCAATTCGAGCAACAGTCGAATGCCTACATTTTGAAGTCATTAGGGCTGGCAACTATTATAAAAGAGTTGGATGTTGATGCCATAGAATCATGGCTTGAATTAGCTAGTCCGGCGCCTAAATGCTTTCCTGATGTGGCAGGCATTCTTTCCGAATGGATAGCACAAGGGTGCGATTGCTCAGTGGAGCTGGTTGTTAAGCAGATGTGGGTTTAGTTAAAAAGTAAAAACAACAATATTGGATGATTGTGATGAGGGGGTGTTGATTATGTATTATTTACGGGATAAGAACTTATAAGAATTAATAATGACTCATTAAAAGTGAATTTTGATAATAAAAGTTGAGAAGGCTTTGTAAATCCTTTACAAAGCCTTCTCGGCTGGCTTCCATATCCTTGCGATTAACAGGCTTCCTTGCTAACTACCCTGTACCTTTTCCGCTGTCTTGGCCATCCTTAAATTCTATCCATGAATGGGAGATCCATGGAAGGTATTATGCCAAATTAACTTGGTTTTAATATAGGAAAAATTCCTATTTTTTAAAGGGTATTATTGAATGTTTGTTCATTAATTAAGGGGATAGACAGCCAGTATGTAACTCCTTAGACTCAATACTATCTTGTCGGGGTGCCTTGTTTTGAGGCTGAGATAAAACCCGCTGAACCTGATCCAGCTAGTACTGGCGTAGGAATCGAGATGTATAATTATAGCTATCAACATGCTGTGCCTGTTGCGCTAACTATTGCTGGTTTATACAGCAGTGCCGGTGCAGGTATTCAAGCCGATCTTAAAGCCTTCTCTGTTCTGTGGGTATATCGTGCGGCCGCCATCACGGCAGTTACTGCACAACTACGTTCTGTGCTCCAATACTTGAATATTACTGTTATCAAAATTGGTATGTTAGGCGACGCTTCAGCGGTTGAAACTATTGCCGCGATTCTTAAAGCATACTCCCAGCCCCCTTTAGTAAACGCCCCTGTCATTGTACCCAAAAGCGGTAATGTATTGCTGCAATGTGTTGTGATTCTGTTGCTTGGCAAACGTCTGTTTTCTCTGGCTATCTTGCTGACATCGAATCTGCCTGAAACCGCTCGGCTGACAGATCTGCCCGAGCCTGTAACGGTGCAGAAATGTATCAAATTTTAGTGTCTTTACATGATTTTAAAACACCTTGGGTGTTGCTAAAGGGTGGGTGCTGGTCTGCAAAAAAATCAGGTCGTGGATTTGCTTTCGAAAGACATATTATCGGTAGGAGCCGGTCACTGTTCTGTGCCTCATTTTTCGTTGCTCTGGGATTAAAATAGCTAACGTTAGCTTCTGGAGTAGAGTTCTAAATTAAGTTGAAAGTAGGGAGTCTTATGTCCAATAGTAAATTACTCAGTCAGAATGCCAGTGTTGATCGTGCGTCAGTTCAGCCATTTCCAAAGTCTCGTAAAGTGTATATTGAAGGAAGCCGTCCGGATATTCTCGTGCCGATGCGCGAAATCACGCTTGATGATACGCCGACGGGTTTAGGGGGTGAGAAAAATGATCCGTTGTATGTCTATGATACGTCGGGTCCTTATACCGATCCTGAGGCAAGTATTGATATCAGAAAAGGCTTGGTCGCGTTGCGTGCTGGCTGGATTGATGAGCGTGGCGATACTGAGCAATTGGAAGGTTTGACTTCACAATATGGGCGCGCACGCGCGGTAGATTTGCGCTTGGATGAGCTGCGTTTCGAATTACTCCGTAAGCCATTACGTAGTCAAAGTGGCAAAAATGTGACGCAATTGCACTATGCGCGTCAGGGTATGATTACGCCTGAGATGGAATATATTGCTATTCGTGAAAACATGAAACTGGCGAAGACAAAAGCAGAAGGCAGTATGGTGGCGCAGCAACACCCTGGATTCAGTTTCGGGGCTAACTTGCCAGATGAAATAACGCCTGAATTTGTGCGTAAGGAAGTAGCAGAAGGGCGTGCGATTATTCCTGCAAACATTAACCACCCTGAATCTGAACCTATGATTATTGGTCGTAATTTTCTGGTGAAAATTAACGGTAATATTGGCAATTCTGCCGTAACTTCTTCGATTGAAGATGAAGTGGCCAAGATGACATGGGGTACGCGTTGGGGGGCCGATACCATCATGGATTTGTCTACCGGTAAAAATATTCATGAAACGCGTGAATGGAATCTGAGGAATTCTCCTGTACCGATAGGTACTGTCCCTATTTATCAGGCGTTAGAAAAAGTAAATGGCGTTGCCGAAGACCTGAATTGGGACGTTTTTCGGGACACTCTGATAGAACAGGCTGAACAGGGTGTGGATTATTTTACTATCCATGCAGGCGTGTTGTTGCGCTATGTGCCGATGACTGCGAAGCGTATGACCGGCATTGTGTCCCGCGGCGGCTCTATAATGGCTAAATGGTGCCTGGCGCATCATGAAGAGAATTTCCTTTACACTCATTTCGAAGATATTTGCGAAATTTGTAAAGCCTATGATGTGTCATTTTCACTAGGTGATGGTTTACGCCCGGGATCTGTTTATGATGCGAACGATGAAGCGCAGTTTGCTGAGTTGGAAACCTTGGGTGAGTTAACAAAAATTGCCTGGAAGCATGATGTACAGGTCATGATTGAAGGGCCTGGTCATGTACCGATGCATATGATCAAAGAAAATATGGATAAGCAGCTGACAGAATGCGATGAAGCGCCTTTTTATACGCTGGGGCCTTTGACTACGGATATCGCCCCGGGCTATGACCATATTACGTCCGGTATTGGGGCGGCGATGATAGGTTGGTATGGTTGCGCCATGCTCTGTTACGTTACACCGAAGGAGCATCTGGGCTTGCCGAACAAGGATGATGTTAAAACCGGAATCATCACCTATAAGATAGCCGCGCATGCTGCCGATCTGGCGAAAGGCCATCCGGGGGCACAAATTCGTGATAACGCGATGTCTAAGGCGCGCTTTGAGTTCCGTTGGGAAGATCAGTTTAATATTGGTCTGGATCCGGATACGGCACGTGCTTATCACGATGAGACCTTGCCTAAAGAGTCCTCTAAAGTGGCGCATTTTTGCTCAATGTGCGGTCCTAAGTTCTGCTCAATGAAAATTTCTCATGAAGTTAGAGATCTGGATGCTTCTCAGTTAGCGGCTATAAAAGCGGCGGCAGATAAAGGAATGTTGGAGAAATCTCAGGAATTTAAAGAAACCGGCGCGGAAATTTATCATAAAGTTTAACCTGAGTGGCGCTTTCAGTTAGTCTGTTAAGGTATCTATAACCATTGAAGATTCCTGATGTCAGATGAACTGAAATATCTATCGGTTGCTCTTCTTGTTTTATTTGCGTTTGTGCCGGTTACGGTGCAAGCGCTCAAAAAACGAAAGCAACCAACGCCACCGCTTGCCAGTAATGATCGTAAACTTTATCGATTATGGCGATCAGATCCAGATGCCTATCAAAGACAGTATGGTGCCCTCGATGTTGAATACATTAAGGCACAAAAAAGTCGTAGCAAGTAGTTCACCTTGCCGTATGCTGCCAGCCAGTAATAGGCTGGCTGGCATGGTGAATTGGTATGTATAACTGCCCTTGATCATGCTAATGGATCGTCGTTGTCCGTCGTGTCAGAGTGCCGTTTTTGGCATAGGGAATGGATTGAATGCAGGTGACGGTTGCATTCCCGGCAATTCGTACACAGCGTTAAATGTATCCTGAGTGATATTTGTTCACTCATACTTAAAAGAGTGTCTAATCTCTTAGACATTAAAAAAGACGCTTCTTTACACGATTTCATACATTACCTTCCTTCAAAAACCAACCTTTTTCAAGGCAGCTGCGAAGCTTCAGGCGCGCGCGGTGAAGGATCGTCCAGCAGTTCTGTTCTGAAATATCCAGGCACTCACAAATTTCTGCTGTATCGAGATCCATTAGCTCGCGTAGTGCAAAAACCCGGGCGGTATTGCTGGGTAGGTGTAGTAGGCATAGGTCAAAGATTTCCCAGAAATTGCTTTTTAAGTGCAGATCTTCAGGGCTTTGCCAGTGGCAAGGCGTAGCATCCAGATCCCAATGATCACGCGTATCAAACATAGTATCAATGTCAACCTCATTATCGTCTGAAATAAAACGCTGCCTTTCTCTTTTTGATTTTCTAATGTAGTCGATCAATTTGTAGCGTAAAATACTGTACACCCATGTATCAAATTGCGCCGATCCTGAATAGCTGGAGAGGCCTTCGATGGCGGCCAGCATAACATCTTGCACGAGATCCTCTGCGTGACCTCTGTCTGATACCTGCAGCATAGTAAAAGCAATGAGTTTAGGGCGTAATGCTTCAAGCTGGGACGAATAGGATATCGCGGTTGGTCGCATAGAATCGTTAAACCTTAATAACGGATGTCATCACGAAGTCTGGCAGAGTGTCTTCGTGAATTGGCTGATTTTACCTATAGAGCTACGCTGAATTAACTCTTTAACAAAGGGTGATCATTGGGGAGTTGTTTTGCTATCCATAGTGCTAACTTGTGTTTCATATGAATCTCATCTTCCTGCCCTTTAGCAAGAGGTGCGATCAGTTTATCATGGGTAAGCAATTGATAAAGTTGAGCGACTTTTGTATGAGTGCTATTAAGCTCTTCTTTGCCTCGGTTTTTCATATAAATTTCACCGATGCGCAATGCCTCTTTAACCAATAGCGCTTCTTGTTTGGGTTTCATCTTCATTAAGTGTTCCTTGTTTTGCTGGATAGAGGGAAGCTCATATTACATCCAAAAGTATGGAATTTGCCTTTATTCATTCTTTGACAGGAAAATCAGAGAAAATTCATCTGTGAAGGTACTTAAGACTCGATGATCAATTGCATGCCTATCTGATGGCATGTATTGGGCGCCAGCGTGACGCTGTCTTCAAGTACGTTAGCCGTCTCGATACAAAACATAGTTTTAAAGTCAGTAGCGTTGAATTGGCTCAGCCGTTTGCTTTTCTCAGTCCAAGGGTTCCATATAACCGCTGATCGGCTGTTAAAATTATGTAATGTTAATTTATGGTGTGGAGTGAAGGCTTGCAGTATCGGGCTTTGGTTGAATAAATAGAGACGATCAGTTTCCGTGTTGAAATGGATATTGCCTTGTTGGGACTTGGTTCTCCACTGATCCATTGCGTCAATGTAGCAGGTGTTGTTGGCTCCGTTGATATAGGTGCAGTTGATATCGCTGGTAGGGAGATAAGTATGCAAAGCCTGAGTAAGGTTAACGATGCGATGATCGGTATTGTGAGTAATCAGAAATAGCGTGAGTGTTTTTCCAAGGATGAATTTTGCTTCAAGTTCAAAATCATAAGGCCAGTATTCGTGACTGTCAGCATCAGATGACAGTCGGAGGACGATTTCAACCTGATGGCAGCTTTCTTTAATGTGTTTTAGTTGCCATACCCTGCTACGTGCAAAGCCGTGAGCCACGGGGTGGCGTATATTATCGCGGACACTCGCTGGGTTTTTGTCGGCTGCGCCGAACCAGGGCCAGCAGATAGGAATGCCGCCACGAACTGATTCACCGCTTTTGTAGTGCGCGCTGGGGCTAAGCCATAAAGCGTTTAAACAATCATGTTGGGCAGGAGAAAATTCAATTATTTGAGCGCCTTGCAGCAGTATTGTGGCTTTAAAGAGTGGATGGTTTATCTCAAGACTGTCAAGTTCCCCCCGTTTAGTCTGTTGACAAAAAGCGTATTTCATCATAATGGTTTCGCAATCCGTTATGCGTTAACTTAAAATAAAGCACTACTATACAACACAACTATAGAGCAGATGATTGCATGAACCTACGCTAATGGAGTGTAGGCGCTGTAATCTGTTCCCTGATGATTAGCTGACCTTGAATAAACAACAATTACTTGATCAACTTTTATGCCGCTTACAGGGTGAATTATCGACAACGCAGGACGCTGTCAATCAGGCGCATGACAACGCTGTGCATGAACAGAGCAAGCCAGAGAATCAATATGACACATTAGCTCTGGAGTCTGCTTATCTTGCCCATGGGCAAGCCGTGCGTGCTGCTGATCTGCAGCGGCAAGTGGTTATTTTGAAGCATCTTAAATTACCGGCGTGTAGTGCTGACTCTGCAGTGGTTGTCGGTGCATTAGTGCAGCTCCGTGATGCTCTTTCGGGGATCTTGCAGTGGTTGTGGCTTTTGCCGGTTGCCGGCGGTATTGATCTTCGGTTTGATGATATGGGCATAACTACGATCACGCCCGAGGCCCCTCTGGGGCAGAAGTTGCTTGGTAATTATATTGATGATGAAATTAGGTTATCGTTAGGTAGTAATAAAAAGTGTTTTCATATTGTCGCCGTTTATTAAAAATCGTTATTGAGTACTCAGCGGTCTCATTCGTAAGCTGTTTGGGTTTTGCTTAAGAGCCAAACTGATCTGCGAGCTTGTTTACGAATTAAGCCGGATCACGTTTAAAAAAATTATAGTAGGCATATTATGAAATTCAGAGTTATTCCCGTGACCGCTTTCCAGCAAAATTGCACCTTATGTTGGTGTGAAGAAACCAAGCATGCTGCTGTCATTGATCCCGGCGGAGATATTGCAAAAATAGAAGCGGCTATCCATGAAGAAGGAGTTGTGCTCACAAAAATTTTGTTAACTCATGCTCATATTGATCATGCGGGTGGCACTGCTGAGCTGAAATCGCTTCACCAGGTACCTATCGAAGGTCCGCATAAAGATGATTTATTCTGGATTGAAGGGCTTGATAAGCAGAGTGCTATGTTTGGCTTTCCCAAAGTGGATGGTTTTCTTCCGGATCGCTGGCTTGAAGATGGTGATGAGGTTACGGTTGGAAATCAAACGTTTCAGATCTTGCATTGTCCTGGTCATACGCCGGGACATGTGGTTTTTTATCATAAGCCTTCAGGCATGGCGCAGGTAGGTGATGTTATTTTTCATGGATCAATTGGTCGTACTGATTTCCCTAAAGGTAATCATCAGCAATTGATTAGCTCTATACGTAATAAGTTGTTTGTATTGGGCGATGAGATTGAGTTCATCCCAGGACATGGCCCTGCCTCAACGTTTGGGCATGAGAAGAAAACAAATCCTTTTGTTTCTGATCATCGTGGTTGATGAATGTAACTAAGAGCTTAGAAGACTTATTTATGTAGCAAGGTGGTGATGTCAAAGATATTCCTGTCGAGTATTTTCTTTTCAGAGATGACTTTACGTAGTGGTATGTCCACGATAGTACCTTGCCGTACGCCTACCAATATGTCGTTAAAACCGGCTAGCAGATAATGCACAGCAGATGCTCCCAGGCAAGAAGCTAGCATTCTGTCGTGCCCTGAAGGGCTGCCACCGCGTTGAATATGACCCAAAATACAAATTTTTGGGTCTTGCCCCAATTCTTCAAGTTGATAAGCGATTCTGGATGTAAGGCCTGGGTCCTTGCCTTCCGCAATAACAATGATTCCGCTGGAGCCTTGTCCAGACGCGCGTTGCTGTGCGAGTGTCACACATAAGTCGTGAAGATCAAACGCATACTCAGGAACAATTACCAGTTCAGCGCCACAGGCGATACCTACCTGTGTTGCAATGAATCCTGAGTTTCGCCCCATGACCTCAACAAGGAAAAGTCTTTCGTGAGACAGTGCGGTATCTCTGATTTTGTCGATGGCGTCCAATGCAGTATTAACGGCAGTATCAAAGCCGATTGTGTCATCTGATCCCGGAATGTCATTATCAATAGTGCCCGGTAAACCGATAACGGGAATGCCGGTTTCTTCTGTGAGCAGGTGGGCTCCTGCCATTGAGCCGTCACCGCCAATAACAATGAGTGCTTCAATGTTTTTGTCACGTAAGATCTGAGCGGCCTGCGCGCGAATAGCAGGCTCTTTAAATTCGAGGCAGCGTGCACTCTTTAGCATAGTGCCGCCTCTTTGAATGATGTTAGTGACAGAGCGAGACGTTAGCTTGTGGATATCAGCCGTTATTAAGCCGCTGTAGCCTCGTTGGATGCCATAAACACTTTCAATGCCGCTGTTAAGTGCGGCGCGAACAACGCCTCGGATAGCAGGATTCATACCAGGAGAGTCGCCTCCGCTGGTGAGGAGCGCTATAGATTTATAGGATTTTATTGGCTTTAAATGAGGCAGCGTAAACATGGTATATCCTTTTATAATATCTACATCTTATGGACAATAGTATGTATCGCTAAGTTTCTGTTATTCAAGTAAATAAGCCAACATAACAATAAAGTAAGGATGTTTTTCATATGATCAGGCAGTTCTCTCAGCGCATCGCAGAAGAAACGCTCAAGCATTTTGTTGACTATCGGGTTCTCTTTAAAGAGATTACAGATATGGCTCAGGAGCGTTTCGAGCAAGCTAAATGGCATGAAATACAGCAGGCGGCTGTTGAGCGGATAGATTTATATGAAAAACAGTCTCAAGCGGCGGCTGCTGAAATTATTGTTCTGATCGGGAGTTGCGTGTATGACGAATCATTATGGTCTGAAGCAAAGGCTCGTTATATAGACTTGCTTTATAAGCGAGATGATTTTGAGTTGGCTGAGACTTTTTACAACTCTATCTACTGTAAGGTATTCACTCATCATCAATTGACGAATGAACATATGTTTATTCGTAGCTCAATGGCTGGGCGTGAAGTCGTATCAGGCGATAATATTTACCATACTTACAGTATGAAGCAGGGGCTAATTGCTTTGATCAGGCAGCTGCTGAATGATTACTCATTCAATGTGCCTTGGGAAAACAAAAACAAAGATATAGGCAATATAGCGCGCTACTTTCAGAAGAACATGCCGATTAATGTAGTTGTCGATGAAGCGGTTACTGTAGAAGTAGTCAGTAGTGTTTTTTATCGGAATAAAGGGGCCTATATCGTTGGTCGGATACATTTCTCCAATCTCGAGTTGCCTTTTATACTTCCGGTGTTAAATAACAACGGACGAGTTTATATCGATACAGTGATCAGTGATCAGGATCAGGTGTCAGTTATTTTTAGCTTCACGCGCGCCTACTTCATGGTCGACGTTAACGTGCCATCTGAATTTATACGCTTTCTTCATTCGCTTATTCCGATGAAATCCATAGCAGAGCTTTATACCTCTATTGGTTTTTATAAGCAGGGTAAGGCTGAATTCTATCGAGACTTTGTCGATCATATAGACCGTTCAGCAGATCAATTCATCATAGCGCCAGGGATTAAGGGAATGGTGATGACTGTGTTTACCCTTCAGTCTTACCCAATTGTATTTAAAATCATCAAAGATAAGTTCTCGTCTTCTAAACAGATAACAAGAAATATGGTTCATGAAAGGTATCAGTTGGTAAAGCGGCATGATCGGGTAGGTCGGATGGCTGATACGCAGGAATTTACCAACTTGGTGTTTCCTCGTAAGCGTTTTTCACAAGCATTGTTGCAAGAGCTGCAGAGAGTAGCGCAATCATCATTGTTGATTGATGATGAAACGGTGACGATTAAGCATTTGTGGATAGAACGTCGAATGACGCCGCTGAATATATACCTTGATGAAGCATTGTCGAGGAGTGATGGCGCAGCTGTTTTTCATGCCCTAAATGAATATGGAAAAGCGATTAAGCAATTAGCGGCGGCGAATATTTTTGCAGGGGATATGCTGTTTAAGAATTTTGGAGTTACGCGACATGCGAGAGTTGTCTTTTATGATTATGATGAAATCATGTATTTGACCGATTGTAACTTCCGTAAAATTCCGGCTGCGATGTATCCAGAACAAGAAATGTCTGCCGAGCCTTGGTATTCAGTGGCAGCCAATGACGTATTTCCAGAAGAATTTACAATTCTGATCGCGTGTAATGCATTGGTTCGAAAAATCTTTTATGAATTGCATAGTGACCTGCTTGATGTGAAATTCTGGAAGGATATGCAGCAGCAAGTGCGTTCGGGTCAGGTTGTAGACATCTTCCCCTACCGTCAGGCGCAAAGATTCCCCCGCTAGTGGTGGTTTTCCTGCCGGCTTAGTAGTCAAAATAGGGCAAAGTGAATTGTTTTCATAAAAATATGACTTTTATTCCAACAGGCTATTGACTCATTTCGGATAGCCTGTAGAATGCGCACCTCTTCCCAAGGAAGCTACCGAAAAGGGTAGTTGAGATGAGAAGATGCTGGTTTGTAAAGCCTTGATAATTATCATCTTTTAAGGTTTTGTGATCAGTAGCTGGAAGTTAAGTTTTACGGTGAATGAGTTTGAAATTACCGCAAAATAAA
>NZ_LJSI01000045.1 GCF_001305295.1 Neptunomonas antarctica | reverse complement strand
GGCTATCCGAAATGAGTCAATAGCCTGTTGGAATAAAAGTCATATTTTTGTGAAAACAATTCACTTTGCCCTATTTTGACTACTAAGCTGACAGGAAAACCACCACTAGCGGGGGAATCTTTGTGCCTGACGGTAGAGGAAAACATCCACCACAGCACTCCACTCTTCGCAGCCGTCAGATTCAGAACCATCTACTCAAACCATACTACTGTAAAGATGAATCATTTCGTCGACACACCATTAAAGGCTAGCGCTTTAATTCGATTCAGCGAGAAGAGCTACTGAAGCAAACGACACTTAGCGGTCCGAATCCAGTGAGGAGGTACGATACAAAAGAAAATCAACATGCGAAATAGTATCAAGGCAAGGAATAGTGTTTTCAAAACTGTCAAAAAATTACGCTAAGCCGCTAACATACTGGGCGCATCTATTTTGGGGCACGCTACTGTCAAAATTATAGACGATAACCCCGGAACAGCACCCGCTTCCAGCGGAACTGTACCGGCCAAGTATAAAAAACAACACTGCTTATGGACTAAGTCAGATATTATTTCCTAATTTTTTTGTGATCACGCTTTTTTCCGTTTCCGCCAAAGCCAAAATACCGGCCCTGACACACTATAGACAAGAAACAGCACCCACAGAAAAAGAGCTGGCTCAATAGAGATCACGCCCACACTTAAAACAATACCCGCCAGAATAACAAACGGCACTTTTTCTTTTAGATCAATATCTTTAAAACTACTATAAAGAGTATTACTCACCATCATGATGCCTGCTAATGCAACGTAACAGGCAATAGCATAAGCATAAGGAGATGGATCAATACCGTATTCAGTCGCAGCCCACACTAAACCACCCACTGCTGCGGCTGCCGCAGGCGAAGGAAGCCCGATAAAATAACGTTTATCTACAGAACCGATCTGAGTATTAAATCTCGCCAGCCGGAGAGCAGCGCAAGCCACATAAATGAAAGCCGCGAACCAACCTACCTTTCCAATATCACCTAACACCCAGCTAAATGTCACCAATGCTGGAGCCACACCAAAAGAGACCATATCGGATAACGAGTCATACTGAGCACCAAATTCACTTGATGTATTAGTCATTCTTGCTACACGACCATCAAGACCATCGAGCACCATGGCCACAAAAATAGCAATAGCGGCCGCCTCGAATTGAGAATTCATACCCGCAATTACAGCGTAAAAACCAGAAAATAGCGCTCCTGTGGTAAAAAGGTTAGGCAACAGGTAGATACCACGCCTTGGTCGCACGCCCTGCTCTGAAACAGACTCATCTTCATGCAAAGATTCATTTTCTTCAGTCATAACATCACTATATTAATTATAAAAGTTCCCCATTCTACAGCCCCAATCAGCAGTACGATAGCGTATCAGGCAAACAAAGCATCAATATCACAACTGGCTTTTTTCCCCAGCTTATCCTGATACAATTCCAACCAAATAGCGGCCGAGTCCCGCCCTGCCGCTTTTAAGCTATCGAGAAAGACTTTACGAGTATCGTATTTACTACTCCTACCTAAACCAGCCAACAACTCATCGCTCTGAATAAGATGGGTTCGTAGTTTAGTAATTTTTCTCTCGGCGACACCTAAAGGGAACCATTTACGTTTTGAAAGCCGCTTAATATTAGCAATCTCGCTCATTTCACGCATAAAGCTACTTTGAAAACTCATTTCAGTTACTCGCTCAGTAATGGCCTCTGCTGTGATCGGAAGATCACTTCCTACCAAAGACTGCAGCAAAACAATAATAACGTCATCACTATCACAATCGTACAGCAATGGAAAAATGGCAGGATTAGCAGAGAAGCCGCCATCCCAATAATTTACCCCTTCAATATCTATAGCTTTATGCATGGCTGGAAGGCATGCCGATGCCAACAAATGCTCCACCGTCAGTTCGGTCTCCCGAAAAATTTTCAATTTTCCAGAACGCACCTCAGTCGCTGCCATAAATAACCTGAAAGGTGAGTCAGATGATAATGCTTCAAAATCAACTAACTGATTTAATAAGCTTCGCAGTGGGTTAATATCAAGCAGATTGATGTCATATGGAGATACATATTTCATGGTATGCAACCACAAACGTGCCATAGAACCTTCCAGATATTCAGATAATGCAGGTCCTCGCTCCATCGCCGACACAGCACCCCAAAATTCATTCAGCTTACTTTGCGCTCCTGATCGACCACCCAAACGCCAACCTTCAGCCAGCATCAACGCATTCATAGCACCGGCACTGCTACCGCTGACACCTTCAAATTCAAGCCACTCTTCTTCCAGAAGACGATCAATAACACCCCATGTAAAAGCGCCATGCGCACCGCCGCCCTGCAAAGCAAAATTCACCTTAACTGTTTGCATAACAACCTCCATTAAATAAATTGTGCACCGCACAAATATAACAGAAGACGTGCGGCAACTTGCAACACCTTAACTAAATATAATTACTCACCCCTGCACACCATCACAACATCCGCTTAATCATTTGTTTTAAAAGAAATATTTTAAGTAAAACTTCATAAAATTTAAAAAGCAACCGCAAACAAATCCAGCGTTAATACAAACAATTGCAATACAAGACTGAGGTTTATATGTGCAATAATGCATGTATGGATACACGCACTCTCAAATTATTTCTCAGCCTATCTGACACGCTACACTTTGGACGTGCTAGCGCACTCTGCCATATCAGCGCGTCAGCACTAAGCCGAACCATCAAACACCTGGAAGAAGAATTAAGCGTACCGCTGTTTATACGAGATAATCGCAGCGTGGCGCTGACTCATGAAGGAATCATATTTCAAACCTATGCCCGCGATGCGCTGGCACAATGGGATCTCACCCGTAACGCGCTGTTAGAAGAAGCGAAAGAACTTCACGGAGAAGTCAGTATTTATTGTTCAGTCACTGCAAGCTACAGCTTCCTGTACGATATTCTTAGCAAATTTCGCCAAAACTATCCCGGCATTGAAATTAAGCTACACACTGGTGATCCTGACCATGCATTAAGCCGCGTGCAAAATAATGAAGAGGATATCTCGATTGCGGCCAAGCCTGATCAACTACCAAAACATCTGACATTTAAGCCAATCGCCATCTCGCCCTTACTATTTATTGCGCCCAAAGAGAAAGGAATACTATCAGGCAACCTCATCTCACCAATTAACGCCGAGCAATGGCGCAACATCCCTATGATTCTTTCTGAAGGAGGTGTGTCGAGAGATCGTGTGGATGAATGGTTTCGACGCCTAAACATAAAACCTAATATTTACGCTCAAGTCGCCGGTAATGAAGCAATTGTGAGTATGGTCAGTCTGGGATTTGGCGTAGGCGTTGTACCAAAAATTGTGCTCGATAATAGCCCTCTCTCCAATAAGGTTGAGGTTCTTGATATCCAGCCAGCGCTTAAACCCTATGAAGTAGGTTTGTTTACACTAGAAAAGAAACTTAAAAATCCTTTAATCAATGCCCTCTGGTGTCAAATTAAAGCGAATATCCGTTAAATAATGATTCAATTTCTGGCGATATATAAGGTCGACCGCGCTTATTTAATGCCGTACCGACCACCAATGCTTCTACACACAATTTTTGATCCGATAACCGTATAACCTTCTGACGAAAGCCGATTTTTATCCTGCTCAAGCGTTCCACGCTTACCTGCACCGCGAACTTATCGCCACTTTTTAGCGAACCTTTATAATCCAATTCAGAACGAATCACGACTAGATTAATACCCTGCGCAGCTAACGCAACAACATCCACGCCGTGTGCCGACAAGTACTCATGACGCGCATGCTCAAGATAATTAAAATAAACACCATTATTGACGATACCCTGCATATCCAGCTCATAATCGCGCACCTTGCTGGTTATTTGAAAAACAGAAGTCATAGATCACCTACCTTATAGAGCTTAATGTCATACCACAGATACAAAAAAGCCGCTCTAAATTAGAACGGCTCTTTAAAGTTCACGCTACGAAGCTAAAGACTAAGTACCTTTTCACCACGCGCAATACCAGACACGCCTGAGCGCACTACTTCCATAATACTGCCCGTTCCCAGCGCTTCAATAAAAGCATCTAGTTTCGCACTGGAACCGACCAACTGTACCGTGTAGGTATTGGGCGTAATATCGATAATCTGACCTCGGAAGATATCCGCCGTGCGCTTCACCTCCGCACGGAATGCACCAGAGGCTTTGAATTTGATCATCATCAACTCACGTTCAATGTGCTCGCCTTCAGTCAGATCGACTACCTTGACCACATCAATCAGCTTGTTCAGCTGCTTTGTGATCTGCTCAACAACACGATCATCACCCACAGTCGTTACCGTCAAACGAGACAAAGTCTCATCATCCGTCGGCGCCACCGTCAAGGATTCAATGTTGAAGTTACGTTGAGAAAACAGCCCAACTACACGAGAGAGCGCTCCCGGCTCATTTTCAAGAAGAACAGAAATGATATGACGCATCTTTAAGTCCTCTCCGTTTTGCTCAGCCACATATCACGCATAGAACCGCGCGGCACCTGCATTGGGTATACGTGTTCATGCGGATCAACGGTAATATCCATAAACACCAGACGATCTTTCATCGCAAACGCTTTTACCATGGCCGCTTCAAGATCTGAATATTTATCCACCTTAATACCCACATGTCCATAAGCCTCGGCCAGCTTAATGAAGTCAGGTAATGAATTCATATAAGACTGCGAATGGCGAGATTCATAGTTCATATCCTGCCATTGGCGAACCATACCCAGCGAGCCATTATTCAAGCAGATAATCTTGACGGGAATATTGTATTGACTACAAGTCGACAGTTCCTGAATATTCATCTGGATACTGCCTTCACCTGTTACACAGGCAACATCAGCATCCGGAAAATTCATTTTAACACCCATGGCCGCCGGCAGACCGAAACCCATCGTTCCTAGGCCACCGGAGTTAATCCAGCGATTTGGCTTGTTAAACTTGTAATACTGCGCTGCAAACATCTGGTGCTGACCAACATCGGAACAAATGTAAGCATCGCCACCTGTTACCTTGCTGAGCATTTCAATGACCTGTTGAGGCTTCATCTTCTCAGAATCATCTGTACGGAAACGTCCGCCATGGCGCTGACGCCACTCATCAATCTGCGCCCACCAGGTTTTAACGGCTTCTGCATCCGGCAATTTATTGCTGGATTTCAACAACTGCAACATCTCTTCCAAGACAGCTTTAGCCGGACCCACAATAGGCACATCCGCACGGATGGTTTTCGATATTGAAGCAGGATCAACATCTATATGAATAATTTTGGCAGTAGGACAGAATTTATCGACGCCGTTAGTAATACGGTCATCAAAACGCGCCCCAATCGCCAAAATCAGATCGCTGTGATGCATAACCATATTCGCTTCGTAACTGCCATGCATACCCAGCATTCCGACGAACTGACGATCGGTTCCCGGATAGCCTCCCAAACCCATCAGAGTATTGGTAACAGGGTAATTCAGAGCCTGCGCCAACTCAGTCAATTCTTCGCTGGCTTCACCCATGATTACGCCGCCACCCGCATAGATAACCGGGCGTTTTGCACTCATCAGCAAATCAAACGCTTTTTTAATCTGCCCGCTGTGGCCTTTGGTCACTGGGTTATACGAACGCAGTTTCACATGCTTAGGAAAGACATACGGAAAACGATCCGTTGGATTCGTCATATCCTTAGGAATATCTATCACAACCGGACCAGGACGACCTGTTTCCGCAATATGAAAAGCTTTACGAATAATTTCAGGAATATCTTCCGCATGGCGTACGCTGAAGTTATGTTTTACGATCGGACGTGAAATACCGATCATATCCGTTTCCTGAAAGGCATCCTCTCCAATCAAGTGACTCGGCACCTGACCGGTAATAACCACCATAGGAATTGAATCCATGTACGCTGTGGCGATACCCGTAACTGCATTGGTTGCACCCGGCCCTGATGTCACTAGCGCCACACCGGCCTTACCGGTAGCACGCGCGTAAGCATCTGCCATATGGGTTGCCGCCTGTTCATGACGCACTAGAATATGTTCGACTTCATCTTGACGGAAAATCGCATCATAAACATGCAACAAAGCTCCGCCCGGATAACCATAGATATACTTCACACCCTGATCACGAAGGGCACGAACAACCATTTCTCCACCTGATAGTAATTCCACTTTATTGTACCCTCTAGTCAGCACCGACTCTGTCGGTGAATATACAGTTCAGAGATTCTGCAAAATGAACATGTTAAAGCCGCTGCGCGATGATGACGCAAGAACAGCGGAAAACCAAAAGCACACCGGGTGTAATGGCCCATGTTCGGATGAATGCGGGCAAAGGATCGTCTTAACCGGCAGACCTTCTGAAACTAAGCTGGGTAATGCTCATCTAATGTGTGAAAGCGTTTTAACTCTTAACTCAGTCTCGCTTCAATCTCGAATTAATTCTGTTAACCGAGACATAAGCCGCTTTCACACATTAATTTCGCCAATTGTCTCGGGATTCCCTACTACAAATGAACGAATAAAATAGCGCAACATTCTCTCATTTTGAACGCTATTGATCAACAGCAGGAAACTGCTTTGCATACAGCAGATGCACATAAACAAAAGTAAGGTTATATTATCGGGAAAATATTGGAGGACTGGTCCATGAGCGTAGCTGAAATCAAAAATAAAGAACGTGTTATTAAAGAGTTGACTCTTTTTATTCGTAAGGTGTTTGCCGAGCCCGACATCTGCACTATTGCAAAAGATATTGCGCGTAAGCATCTTAAAGACGCTAACGCTAACGCGCTAATAGCAGACGAGCTTTCTTCTTTGACTAACGTCAAGATCCCACTAGAACATAGTGAAGCCGATGAACTATTTCTAGATTTGCTAAAAGAGATAGTAAAGGACGAAACCGCCCTTTACTAAGGACAGGCAGATAACATCACTCCGGCACGAGCCATGTTCCCTGTGGCTCCGCTGCCGTTGGCTGCGCCAGCGCCTGGTATAGCCATGGGATTACTGATGCGATTTTTTGATCCAGCTGCCAAGGCGGATTAATGAGTAACATACCACTGCCGAACATTCGCTCCGATCCCGAATCTTGCACAAAAAGTTCAGATTGATAGATCTTTCTTATTCCCGAACCCGCTATTTTATCAATCATTTCCTTATGATGGCCCGCTCTGAGAATCGGATACCAGATAGCCACACTAGCGTTAGGCCAGCGACCATATATCTGTTTAATAAATTTAGCGACTTGCTGATATTCCGTTTTAACTTCGTACGAGGGATCAATCAACACCAAACCCCGATTAGGCTTTGGCGGCATCATTGATAACACGCCCTCATAGCCATCACGATGATGAACCGCCACCTGAGACTGCCCTCTGAAATGCTGTTTTACCCGTTGATACTCGGCTGGATGCAGCTCCATTATTGCCAGATGATCAGAATCACGCGACATCATGGCAGCAATGGAAGGAGAGCCCGGATAAAAACGCAACTTTACACCCTGATCATCTGTATCCTGATTAACAGCCTGTACCTGCTTTATATAAGTACGAAAAGCCTCTGGCAGGTCTTTTTTATCCCACAGCTTACTAATGCCTCCCAAAAACTCTCCGGTCTTTTGTGCCTGTTCATCAGTCAGATCATAAAGAGCACTGCCGCCATGGGTTTCCAGATAACTCCACGGCTTCTCTTTAACGTTAAGCGCCTCCAGCATTAACGCCAGTATCATGTGCTTATGCACATCTGCAAAATTACCGGCATGAAAGCCATGTTGATAGCTAAGCACCCTAGCACCTCTCTTTGATTATATTCCTCCCTATTATCGCTGCCATATCCTTTATGCAAAAGGTACAATGCTAAACTTTGTCACTTTTCGTATCTAAGTCGTATCTAAGTTATGCAAACAGCTACTCAAGAAAGCCTATTTTCCAAACGTAAACGTTTGCCTTGGTTACTCGGCATTCTGATTTTTATTATCATGCTGGTTGCTGTGGAATACATTGTTGGCTGGAAATCAGTATTAGCCCAATGGCAAACCGTTCCTCTCAACACATTAGTGCCGGCGCTGGTGCTGTTTGCCGGAAGTTATCTGCTGCGTGCCTGGCGTATTTACGATCTTTGCCAACCGGATTTACAGGGGCGTTATATTGCGGTGCTTAAATTAAGCGTATTGCACCTGTATGCCAATAACATGCTGCCGATGCGACTGGGAGAAGGGCTTTTCCCAATTCTGATGAAACGCTATTTTGCAGTGGGCTTTGCAGCGGGCTTTGCACGCTTAATCTGGCTCAGAATCCTGGATTTAATGATTGCCGGCGCACTGGTTGCGGTTACTGCCAGCTACTTTTTCCCGTTGCTATCATTGGCCGCTGTCGTATTCGGCATTGTCACATTGCTTTTGCTGTACGCTCTATACCGAAACAAAGGTCGCAACTGGCTGATTCAGCATTCGTTTTATCCTAGAATCGAACCTATTATCAAGCAGCTCAAAGCCACTGCACCACAAGATACGCGGCAGTTTATCCGCGTTATCATATGGACCTTTCTTTCATGGGGATGCAAGCTGGCTGCTTTGATTATGATTACCCGTGCCCTCCAATCCCTCAGTGCATTTGAAGCACTGGCCGGCGTTTTAGGGGCAGAACTTAGCAGTATATTACCTATCCATGGCATCGCTGGCAGTGGTAGTTTTGAAGCGGCATTCATGGCGGGGCTTGCCCCCTTAGGACTGGTCAATGCTGATATATTAGGACTGGCCGTCAACTTACACTTATTTATACTCGGAGCAACCTCATTGTTTGCTCTGTTATGTTTCTGGATTCCCGTTGCCAAACCAACGCGAGAGGATATCTCAATATGATCGACGTAATTGATACACCTGAAAACACTTCGACAGCAGAGACTGCTGCCGTGATTGCTAACCCATGTAATCAGAGCCTCTCCATTGTTGTTCCTTTTTATAATGAAGAAGAAAACATTAACCCCTTCATGGAAGAAGTACACGCCGCACTGAAAGACTACCCGGGCCAATGGGAGCTGATCGCCGTTAATGATGGCAGTAATGACGGCACTACTCAGGCGCTGGATAAAGCGGTAGCGGAGTACGGTAACCACGTATATGCGATTCATTTTGCCCGCAACTTCGGCCAGACGGCAGCGATGCAAGCGGGTATCGATGCGGCGCGTGGCGATTTGATTGCTACACTGGATGGTGACTTACAGAACGACCCTGCCGATATCCCAAAACTGATTATTGCGCTTGAAGAGCGGAATCTGGATATGATCAGCGGCTGGCGTAAAGACCGTCAGGACGGCGCAATCAATCGCAAACTACCATCACGCATAGCCAACTGGCTGATCCGCCGATACACCGGTGTTTATGTCAATGACTACGGCTGCAGCCTGAAAGTTTATCGCTCATGGGTAATTAAACAAGTTCACCTGATCGGCGAAATGCATCGTTTCATTCCTGCCTGGGTTGCTTGCGTCACATCTCCTGACCGTATCAGCGATATGCCGGTTAACCACCGTGCCCGCCAATTTGGCACCTCTAAATACGGTATTTCACGCACCATCCGCGTTATTCTTGATCTGTTAGCCGTATTTTTCTTCATGCGCTTTTCGAACCGTCCCGGGCATTTCTTTGGCTCAATAGGATTATTTTTGGGCACGATTGGCGGCCTGATTCTGACATACTTGTTCTCACTCAAGATATTTATGGGTGAGGATATCGGAAATCGTCCTTTACTGTTCACCGGTATCTTATTTGTGATGACCAGCGCCCAGCTCATTACCACCGGTGTTTTAGCTGAAATACTCACCCGTAGTACCGCACACGCAAAAATGCCGGTGCGACCATCAGCCAACCAACCAACACAAAGGGGCTGGTGTGAGTAACACGCTCCCGCAGCAGGGGCTTATGAAGCTCCTGCTATCGTCTCCTGTATTGATTCTGCTGGCCTTAGTCAGCACCTTTGGTTATGCCGCCTGGTTGCCGCTGTTCGATCTGGATGAAGGCGCATTTACGACCGCCACTCGCGAAATGATTGAGACCGGCAACTGGATCTCAACGTATATGAACGGCGTGCCTCGTCACGACAAGCCCATCCTGATTTACTGGTTACAAGCCCTTAGCGTCACCAATTTCGGTTTGAGCACGCTGAGTTTGCGATTACCTTCCTGCCTGGCAGCATTGGCCTGGATTTGGATCAGCTATGGCTTCGTTAAAGAACAAAGAAATGAAACCGAAGCCCGGCTTATGGTCTGGCTACTGGCTTCATTACCACTGGCCAGCATTATTTTTAAAGCAGCCATTGCCGACGCACTGCTTAATTTCCTGATGTGTGCGGCATTTTTCGATATCTATCGTTACTATCAGCGTGCCGATAAGGGAACCTTGCTACGTATTGGTATCTGGCTGGGATTAGGTTTTCTCACCAAAGGTCCCATTGCATGCGCACTTCCACTGGCTGCCAGCTTGGTATTATTTGCTTCTGAAGGCCGTTTTAAAGACTGGTTAAAAGCCATTTTCCATCCGATCAGCCTGATCACTTTTGTCATGATTGTACTTCCCTGGCATGTGGCGGTGTATATGGATCAGGGCTGGGAATTTTTTAAAGGCTTCTACCTGAAACACAACATTGATCGCTTCAGTAGCACCATGGAAAGCCACGGCGGTAACCCGTTTTATTATTTAATGCTATTACCCTTGTTACTGACACCCTTTACAGGACTCATCGTTCCTGTCATTAAGTCGTTGTTTAAACAAAAACCCACAGGGCTTGAACTGTACTTACTGACGTGGTTTATTTTGGTATTAGCGATTTTCTCGTTCTCCAAAACACAGCTACCTCATTACATTCTTTATGGCGTAACGCCGATATTGTTTCTTATGACGCGGCATCTGCTCAATGCCGGCTTCTGGTCATTACTGGCACCCGCACTCACTATCCTGTTGGTCAGCCTGCTACCGCTATTCTTTGGTTATGCGGCTGAGCAATCGCATAAACCTTTTGACAAAGCGGTTCTTGAACTCGCTACTCAAGAATACAACGGAGTTTTCCAAGCGCTGACGCTGCTAGGGCTTTTGCTCATTGCAGGATTATATCTGTTCAGAAAAACCGACTACCCCTCTCGGCTGCTCGTGGGAGCAGCTGGCAGCATGTTGCTGTTTAACTTTTTACTACTGCCCTTATTTGGCGAGGCGCAACAGGAACCTGTAAGGGAAGCCGCACAACTCGCTAAGAAAATCGGTGGACCCGTGGTGACCTACGGCATCAACATGCCGAGCTTTTCGGTGTATAGAGAAGCGATTGTTCCCCGCAGAGAACCTAAACGCGGAGAGCTGGTCTTTACCCGTATTGACAGTCAGGAAGATCTGTTAAAACTTGATCCTACGGTAAAACCCATCCGGATTTATGCTAAAGGGGGGGTTGCTCTGTATTCGTATGAATAATCTCTGTAAAGCCGACGTCTTTATGCAATCTATGCTTTTATGGAGCAAGCACCCTTATGATAATCATCATTTCTATGAGTCAATGCCAATATGAATAATACTACCCAGCGCTTTCTGGGGCTACGCTATACACCCAGACAATGCACCTTCCAACAGCATGTCAGTGCAGCACAATCGACATGGCCGGGAGCACAAGCGTCAGACAAGCTATTGCTGATCATTGCGGTTTTGGCTGTTTTTCTTGGTACCACGCTGCTGTTGATTAACGGCTTACAAACCGGCTTCCATCAAACGCAATTACTGAGCCTGATGCTCCCTCCTGTTATTTGGGAACACCTTTCATTCATGGGCGATACACTGGTTGTGATGACTCTGGCACTGCTATTTGCTTACCGTTATCCGCACCTGTTGTTAGCACTATTGATTGCAGCGATTGTAGGCACATTAATCACACATGGTATTAAACCCTGGCTGGCTACACCACGTCCACCAGGCATACTAGACCCCGGCAGTTTTCAGCTGATCGGCTCCAGTATCAGTAAAAAAAGTATGCCCTCAGGCCACACGTTAACGGCGTTTGCCGCCGCCGGCTTATTAACACGCTTAACCACAAATATAGCCATACAATTTTTGATTCTTATTGCTGCCTTTTTTATAGGTTGGTCACGTGTCGCCGTAGGGGTTCATTGGCCAGCCGATGTATGTATGGGTGCCGCTGGCGGCCTTTTCTCAGCCTGGGCCGGATTAAAGCTATGTGACCGTTGGATTCATGTATTCACGGGAGGCTTTTATCTGAGCATGCTTATCATCCTTACGGGATGCGCCGTGACACTGATTAACTATGATGGAGGCTTTCCTCATACCTGGCTTTTTGCTGTAACCGCAGCCGCGCTGAGTTTGAGTTATCTTTATCATCAGCTGACTAAGCATCAACTAATCCCTACTCTTAAGCTTTAGAATGAAAGGATTAAAGCTCGGCATTTAAAGTTTAAGAATGTAGGCGAAAAGCTTAAGGTTAATAATTCAACAAAGGAGTAGGCAGATGCGTTTTCTAGTGACGGGTGCAGCAGGATTTATCGGTTTTCATGTAGCGCAACGCCTGCTAAAAGAGGGGCATCATGTTGTGGGGCTGGATAATCTCAACGATTACTACGATCCACAACTCAAACTCGATCGTCTTGAGTTACTAAAACCCTACTCTGAGTTTACATTCTACAAATGCGATCTGGCCGATAAAGAAGGTGTAGATAAGATTTTCGCAGATGAAGCTATTCAGCGCGTCATTCATCTGGGCGCACAAGCAGGCGTAAGACATTCAATAAATCAGCCGTTTGATTATGCCAGTTCCAATTTACTGGGTATGTTGGTGATTCTGGAAGCTTGCCGTCATTTTAATATCGAACATCTCATCTACGCGTCTTCCAGTTCGGTCTACGGTACTAATACCAAAATCCCGTTTTCAACCACAGACGGCGTCGACCATCCTGCGTCACTCTATGCTGCGACTAAAAAGAGTAATGAGCTGATGGCTCATAGTTATTCTCATCTCTATAGCATTCCGACAACCGGCTTAAGATTCTTCACCGTTTACGGCCCATGGGGACGTCCGGATATGGCTCCGATGCTATTCGCAAGTGCCATCTCCGAAGGCAAGCCCATCAAGGTATTCAACTACGGAAAAATGCGCCGCGACTTCACCTATATTGATGATATTGTTGAAGGCATTGTACGCATCCAGAATATTATTCCTCAGCCCAATGCAAACTGGAACGGAAAAACAGACGAAAGCGCTGCACCTTATAAGATCTTTAATATCGGGAATAACCAGCCAGTTGAACTTGAATACTTTATCCAGCAGATTGAAACGTCATTAGGTGCCACCGCTGTTAAAGAATATTTACCTATGCAAGCGGGTGACGTAGTAGAAACGTTTGCAGATATCGATGCACTCAGTGAAGCCACAGGGTTTACACCGGCCACACCGATTGAAGAGGGTGTCCGTCGCTTTATTGAATGGTATAAAAGCTACTATTCAGCCTAACTGCTTAGCAACCTATCGGAGTTAACGGACGCTGGCGATATATTTAGATAAGTGTGCCATTTTATCAGGGTCATCATCTACCAGGGTGACCCTGATATTAATAAAAGCAGAATTGATATGCGCTTCAGCCGCCTGCACCATCTGTATAAAACCATTCACTCGCGCTACACTGTCTCCCGATAACTGTTCGATATCGATTACAGCCTGATCCAGTACCTGAGGAAACTTGCCTTCATTCTTAACCACCACCAGCACATCTTTTAAACTCATATCTTTAATGGCGCACTTAAACACCTGATCATGTACGCGCAGATGAGCCATCCCTTTAGGCTTAGGTACGTTTTTAGAAATGGATTCCACTTTCTCTTTATCTTGCTCCATCATTTTAGCGGCCTTCGCCTGCTTGGCCGCATCTGGAGCCTGTGCTGTGCCCAGCACTTTATTCATTTTCTGCACAAGCTGCTCTTTCGTAAAAGGCTTACCCAGATAATCATTCACGCCTGCATGGATTGCTTTGAGTACATATTCACGCTCTCCACGACTGGTAACCATGACGAATGGCACCGTTTTGTATTGTGGTTGTGCGCGTGTCCATTTAAGTACTTCCAGACCACTCATTTTGGGCATTTCCCAATCGCAGAGAATGATATCGAATGCTTCTGATGTCAGCAAAACCCTTGCCTCTTCACCATTAAACGCTGCTTTAACTGTAGATGCAGGAAACGCTTCACTCACAATTTTTGTGACAAGCTCACAAATAAACTTAGCATCATCAACGATTAACACTTTCATATTTTTCATTCACTGCTCTCTAAAACCAGTCTATCAACTCAACGGCAAAGTACCGGATGATGGCCCATTAACTATCATCAAAGTAGGCTAAAAAGCGTATATTTTCCAGTGTTTAGCGATTTTCGGGCACAAAAAAGCCCACCAGAGTAGTGGGCTGATCACTGAGGACGAACGTTTCTACGCCAACATTTTAGTTTTATATCGAGAGCTTAGCGGAACACAAACTCCCCTGCTTCAACATCAACCCCTATCTCAGCACCCGGTGGATATTTTCCCGCCAATAATGCCTGTGCTAAAGGATTCTCTATCCACTGCTGAATAGCGCGCTTCAATGGCCGCGCACCATAAATAGGCTCAAAACCCACATCAACCAGTTTATCGAGTGCAGTTGGAGTCAATGTCAGCGTCAAATCACGTTCAAGCAAGCGCTGGCGTAGACGATCCAGCTGAATATTAGCAATGCCTGCCACCTGATCTTTACGCAAGCTATGAAACACCACAACTTCATCAATACGGTTAATCACTTCAGGACGGAAATGCGAACCTACTTCTTCCATCACTGCTCTTTTCATCAAATCGTAATCATCGTCATCACTAAAGCTCTGTATCAGATGCGATCCAAGGTTAGATGTCATAACAACGATGGTGTTTCTGAAATCAACCGTCCGCCCCTGCCCGTCGGTCAAGCGACCATCTTCCAACACCTGCAACAGGATATTGAAAACATCTGGATGTGCTTTTTCTACCTCATCCAGCAATAGCACCGAATAAGGTTTACGGCGAACGGCTTCGGTCAAATAACCGCCTTCTTCATAACCAACATAACCTGGAGGTGCACCTATCAGGCGTGCCACCGAGTGCTTTTCCATGAACTCAGACATGTCGATCCGTACCATTGAGTCCTCGGTATCAAACAGGAAATCGGCCAGCGCTTTACAGAGCTCGGTTTTACCCACACCGGTTGGACCAAGAAACAGAAAGCTACCATTCGGGCGGTTAGGATCAGACAAGCCTGCACGCGAACGACGCACGGCATTAGACACCGCAATAACGGCTTCACTCTGACCGACAACTCTATGATGCAGCGCATCTTCCATGCGCAATAGCTTCTCACGCTCGCCTTCCAGCATTTTACTCACGGGGATACCCGTCCAACGCGCGACCACTTCGGCGACTTCTTCTTCGGTGACTTTATTACGCAACAGTTTATGACTGCTATCCTGTCCGCTCTCTTCAGCATGGTTCGCCGCCGCCAACTGCTTTTCAAGTTCAGGAATACGACCATACTGAAGTTCAGACATCTTGGTTAAATCACCAATACGACGGGCTTTGTCCATCTCTACGCGCGCCTGATCCAGCTCTTCTTTCACCTGTTGCGAGCCCTGCAACATTGCTTTTTCAGCTTTCCAAACCTCATCCAGATCGGCAAACTCGCGCTCCATCGTAGCAATAGTCTTTTCCAACTCATCGCGTCGCTTGCGAGCCGCGTCATCTTTCTCTTTCTTCAGCGCTTCACATTCCATCTTGAGCTGAATTAATTTTCGCTCCAGACGATCCATGACTTCAGGCTTAGAATCCATCTCCATACGGATACGAGAGCCTGCTTCGTCAATCAGATCAATCGCCTTATCCGGTAGCTGACGGTCAGTGATATAACGCTGCGATAATTTCGCTGCTGCGATAATCGCAGAGTCTGTAATTTCAACATTGTGATGCAACTCGTAACGCTCTTTCAAGCCGCGCAAAATAGCGATGGTATCTTCTTCGGTAGGCTCATCCACCAGCACTTTCTGGAAGCGACGTTCAAGTGCAGCGTCTTTCTCCACATATTTACGATACTCATCCAGCGTGGTCGCGCCCACACAATGCAGTTCACCGCGCGCCAAAGCGGGTTTCAGCATATTACCCGCATCCATAGCCCCTTCACCTTTACCGGCGCCGACCATGGTATGCAGCTCATCAATAAAGAGAATCACCTGCCCTTCTTGTTTAGAAAGCTCATTCAATACAGCTTTCAGGCGCTCTTCAAACTCACCCCGAAACTTAGCACCGGCGATCAGTGCACCCATATCAAGCGACAGTACTTTTTTACGCTTCAAACCTTCAGGGACTTCGCCATTGATGATGCGTTGTGCCAAACCTTCGACAATAGCCGTTTTACCGACACCCGGCTCACCAATTAACACCGGATTATTTTTCGTACGACGCTGCAAAACCTGAATCGTACGACGGATTTCATCATCACGACCAATTACCGGATCCAGCTTGCCAAGTTCAGCTTGCTCCGTGAGGTCGATACAATACTTATCTAATGCCTGACGACTGCTCTCCGCATTAGAATCATTAACGTTATCACCGCCACGCATATTATTGATCGCCTGTTCTAATGATTGTTTAGTAACACCTGCATCGCGTAACACCTTACCCGCATCACTTTTATCGTCCAGCATAGCCAATACAATAAGCTCGCTAGCAACAAAGCCATCACCTCGCTGTTGTCTAAACTTCTCAGCAAGATTAAATATACGTGCCATATTCTGAGATAAACGGATTTCACCATCAGGACTTTGCACTTGCGGCAAACGATCCAACACCTCTTCTATTTTGCGTGTAAGCTGGGGTAACGCTGCTCCTGACTGCGCCAACAATGGTGGCACTGACCCGCCCTGTTGCTGAAGAAACGCGGCCAAGAAATGAATAGGCTCAATGACATTATGATCTTTCCCGATCGCCAACGATTGGGCTTCGCCTACAGCTTCCTGAAGTTTTGTGGTAAAAGTATCGGGTCGCATAGATAATTATCTCCTTGTAAGCAACCAAGATTAGGACGTGGCTGCTGTCTCTTTGTATCTAATATGGGGGTGCTTCTCAGCTGATTCAAGCGCCAACATGTTTAATAAATAACCAGATGTGACCAGGGTCAATACTTACAAGAATAAACTTCCTACCCGAAATGCCAGCCATGCACCTGACCATGCCAGCACAAGGCCAGTAAAAATCGATAACGCCGCCCAACGCCAGCTTCCGGTTTCCCTACGAATTACCGCCAACGTCGCTAAACACGGCATATAGAGCAGCGAGAACACCATTAACGCTAATCCTGCGGCGGGAACTAAACTCGCTTCAATGGCAACTCTCAAACCACCAATATCTGCTGCATTTGCTTGGTAAACCATGGCCAACGTGGCCGCAATCACCTCTTTTGCCAGAAAACCCGATAGCAACGCAACCGTCTCATGCCAGCTAAAACCAAGCGGTGCAAATACAGGTGTCATCCAACGACCTAACTGCTCTAACCAGGAAGCACCACCGTCCATTGGAAAGGTCTGCAGTATCCAGACAGCCATCGATCCGACCAAAATAACGCCACCAACTTTGTGCAAGAAGTCTTTCACTTTATCCCACACATGCAGCATCAAAGAACGCCATGAGGGCCAGCGCCATGGCGGTAATTCCATAATGAAAATTTCATCGGCCTGCTTAGGTAACCAACGGGATAAAAGTGCGGCAATCAAAAATGCCACCATAATACCCAGCATATGAATCCCAAAAAGCGCAGTGCCCGCATTGTCTGCAAAAAATATTCCGGCCAGCAAAACATAGACGGGCAAACGCGCAGAACAACTCATAAAGGGATTGATCAATATGGTGATCAATCGCGCTCGTGGTTCTTCAATGGTACGTGTTGCCATAATCGCAGGAACATTACAGCCAAAGCCCATGACCAGTGGCACAAAGGCCTTGCCGTGCAAACCGACTTTACTCATAACCCTGTCCGTCAGGAATGCAGCACGCGCCATGTAGCCACTTTGCTCCAATATCGCTATAAACAGAAACAGCAGTACAACATTGGGCAAAAACACCAGTACACCGCCAACACCCGCCAATAATCCATCGGTAATTACTGATCGAAACAGCGTATCCGGCAAAATAAATGTGATGCCGTCGGCTACCAAAGAGACGCCTTGTTCAATCCAGTCCGCTGGATAAGCCCCCAAAGTGAAGGTCGCCTCAAAAATCAGCCATAGCGACAAAAAGAACAGCGGCAATCCAAGCCAGCGATTCAGCGTTATACCGTCCAACCAGCTATCAATCCAACTAATATCTACATGCGCTTCGTCTATCTCATGGCATAAACCATGAATATAACCATAGCGACCGGCGGTAATGAGCTCAGTAGCCGTTTCATCATGGCGTTCAGCAAGCATCTTTAATGCGTCAGCCAGTGTTTGTTGCTCCACATTAGTTAATTCAAAGCCAACATCACCTTCTGCTTCCAGGCTTTGTACCGCTTGCCAACGCGGCAAACCAGCATCCGTCAGTTGCTTAATCGCTTGTTCTATATGAGGTTCATAATCAATATGTAATGCACTGCAGGTGGATAGCAGCGACGCCATATGCTGATGACTGGCTAACAGTGAGGCCACCAGCTGATCAAGCAGCGGGACCACAGCGCTGGATTTTCGCCCATCACTGGCCAACACCGGAACGCCTAGTTGCCGACAAAGTAACCGCAGATCAGGCACCCGACGTAACCGGGCGGCTTCATCCATCATATTTAACGCCAATAACGTGGGCAATCCCTGCTCCAGCAATTGAGTCGTAAGCGCAAGATGGCGTGACAGATTGCTGGCATCTAGCACATTCAGAACAAAATCCGGCGGGCTGTTAAGTAGATAATCCCGTGCCACCCGCTCTTCTACACGATTCTGACTTAACGAGTAGAGACCTGGTAAATCCACAAAGGTAAGCGTCACGCCCTGATGTGCGCGTTGTCCTTGCTTTATATCAACCGTGACGCCCGCCATATTACCGGTGCGCTGACGAGCACCCGTTAACTGATTGAACAGCGAAGTTTTACCACAATTAGGATTACCCACCAGCGCGACCGTAAAATCTGTTTTACTCATCCTCCGTCACCTTAATGCAGGCCGCATCTTCATTACGCAGGCAGATCTGCTGTCGACCCAAGCGATAGACTCTTGGATTCCCCCAAGGGGAAACGGCCGAGAGCTGAATAGGTTGGCCGCGTAAAATGCCCAATGTTGCCAAACGTTGTCGCAGTGCATCCGATCCTGAAATATCCAGAATTTTACGCTGCTCTCCACGTTTCAAAGAATCAAGAGTCACACTAATACACCTTGTATCAAAAGCTAATGAGAATGATTATCCTCTTTATTACCTTACCAATATATGACAAATATCAACAAATGTTCATTCATTTAACCTTCTGTCATCAAGCTCATTTAGGACAAAACCCTTTCAGTGATTTATCATGCGTACTTGATTATGTGCACTGATGATGCGTACTGATTACTTTGATGAGGATATAGGCATTGCACGTGAACCACAGAAGTACACCTAACCTTGGCGCGGCCATGAAGCAGCGCCGGAAAGCGCTGGGATTAAATCTTTCACAGCTGGCCGAACTCTCTAATGTTTCCCGTTCAATGTTATCGGAAATAGAACGTGGCAATGCCAACCCCACATTCACTAATTTGTGGAATATTACACAAGCGCTGGGTGTCAGTATTGACGAGCTAGCGCATAGCAGCGCCGAAAATCAGCCCCCTGCTATAGAGCGTCAGGATGCTATCAATACGCCAAGAATGCACAGTGAAGATAAAGGATGTGAGTTAGTCGCATTAAATCCGGTCGCCACCGCCACTGAATTTGAGTGGTACCAACTCATCATCCAACCCGGTAGCCAGCTAGAGTCCGATGCGCATGTTCGGGATACACAGGAACATCTTTCCGTTATTGAAGGGCAGATGACCGTTATATTACATGACGACGTCAGTACAACTGCGGCGATGGGAGATACACTGCGTTACCCTGCAGATATTAAACATTGCATAAAAAACCCAGGGGATAAGCCGGCCCGGGCTTTTTTAGTCGTACATAAAGTGAGCGTTTAATTATTCAGGCCAGTCGAGAATGACCTTGCCGGATGCGCCCGAACGCATCACATCAAAGCCCTGTTGAAAATCTTCCACAGCAAAGTGATGCGTAATAATTGGTGTGAGATCCAGGCCTGATTGAATAACGCTGGCCATTTTGTACCACGTCTCAAACATTTCACGCCCATAGATACCTTTCAAGACTAAGCCCTTAAAGATCACCTTCGACCAGTCGATCGACATTTCACCAGAAGGAATACCCAGCATAGCGATCTTACCGCCATGATTGATCACCTCCAACATATTACGAAAGGCAGCCGGCGCACCTGACATCTCTAATCCGACATCGAAACCTTCCGTCATCTGCAGCTCTGTCATCTTCTCTTGCAGAGACTGCTCCATCACATTCACGGTATGTACCACACCCAGTTTTTTGGCCAACGACAAACGATAGTCGTTCACATCCGTCAGCACCACATGCCGTGCGCCAACATGACGCGCGACGGCCGCGGCCATAATACCGATCGGACCTGCACCGGTAATCAGCACATCTTCACCCACCAGATCAAAAGACAATGCGGTATGCAAGGCATTACCAAACGGATCAAAAATCGCCGCCAGATCATCAGATATATTATCAGGGATTTTAAACGCATTAACCGCCGGTAATGCCAGAAATTCGGCAAAAGCACCGGGACGATTGACACCTACGCCTTGCGTATTGCGGCATAGATGGCGGCGTCCTGCCCGACAGTTACGACAATGACCACAGGTAATATGCCCTTCGCCCGAGACACGGTCGCCAATCGAAAAACCTTCAACCTCACAGCCAATTTCTACAACCGTACCCACATACTCATGTCCGACAGTCATCGGCACAGGAATGGTTTTTTGCGCCCATTCGTCCCAGTTATAAATATGTACATCGGTCCCGCAAATCGCTGTTTTACGGATTTTTATTAACAGATCGTTATGTCCCACGGCCGGCTTGTCTGTCTCGTGTAACCAGATACCTTCCTGTGGATAAAGTTTTGCCAGTGCTTTCATCTCTTTGCTCCTCAGATAATACCCAGTTCGCGACCAATCCGTGTGAAAGCGCTAATCGCCTGATCCAGTTGCTCGCGGGTATGAGCCGCTGACATCTGCGTACGAATTCTCGCCTGACCTTTTGGCACAACCGGAAATGAAAAACCGATCACATAAATCCCTTCGGCAAGCAATCGATTCGACAGCTCAGCAGCCAACGCTGCATCACCAATCATCACAGGAATAATGGCGTGTCCACTGCCCGACAAAGTAAATCCGGCCTGCTCCATTTGTGTTCTGAAATAACAGGAATTTTCATTAAGCTGTGCGCGTAGTTCATCACCCTGCTCGACTAATTCCAGCGCTTTTAATGTCGCCTGCACAATAGAGGGTGCGACTGAATTAGAAAACAAGTAAGGACGTGAACGCTGACGCAACCATTCCACCACCTCTTGTTTAGCGGCTGTATACCCGCCAGAAGCACCACCCAGTGCTTTTCCCAGCGTACCGGTGATGATATCGACACGACCCATCACCTGACAAAATTCATGACTACCCCGTCCATGTTCACCCACAAAACCTACCGCATGTGAATCGTCTACCATTACCAGTGCGTTATATTTATCGGCCAGATCACAGATCCCCTGCAAATTGGCAATCACGCCATCCATAGAAAATACGCCATCGGTTGCAATCAATCGCACCCGCGCATCCTGCGAATCTCGCAAGCACTGCTCCAGTTCAGCCAGATCATTATTAGCGTACCGCAAACGACGCGCTTTACTCAGGCGCACGCCGTCAATAATACTGGCATGGTTCAGCGCATCACTTATGATAACGTCGCCTTCACCCAGTAAGGTTTCAAAAAGTCCGCCATTGGCATCAAAACAGGAGGAATACAGGATGGCGTCTTCCATCCCTAAAAAACGACTCAGTGCGGCTTCCAATTGCTTATGAATATCCTGAGTCCCGCAGATAAAACGTACCGACGACATACCAAAACCATGCTCATCTAACCCCTGCTTGGCTGCCGCAATCAACTCAGAATTGTTTGCCAATCCGAGATAATTATTGGCACAGAAGTTAATAACATCACTGCCATCCCGAAGCCGGATTTGCGGCGACTGGGCAGAGATAATTTCCCGTTCAGCTTTAAATAAGCCCTCTGCTTTTAGCTGTTCAGTTTGCTGTGCCAATTGCTGTAAAAAGTCTGAACGATTCATACCCACCTCCTGAATTCTTGTTTATAGGAATTAAATCCAATATATCAGATCAAAGAAACAGATAAACCTTAATTAGGATTTATTTCTACTAAACAGGATTTTTATCAACTCTAATCATTAGCTAGCATCTGCTTAACATCCTCACCATACAAGCTAACCCTACAATGCCGCCAATGCTGCTTTTTGTCAGCAGGATCACAGCCTAGATATGAAAAAGCTAACAATACAGATTCTGGGAGCGGTGGGGCGTTTTTACAGAGGTAATTACGGGGTTGCAAACGTCACCTAGTGATTTCCAGAACAGAAAAAGTCAGTTTGTTTGCCGGGATTGGTGATACAGACAAAGACAACAGCATGGGTTACTTAGCGAGGATACGAACCTGGTACTAAAATGACTTAAATCTGATTTTATCCGGATTCAATTAAATGCTTTTTTAATATTATCTGCTTTGCGGCCGGTAATCATCTGACGAATTAAATTACGCTCGCCGAATTTGCTAAACCATACAACAACCGGGATATGCACTGCCACCAGCAGCATGGATACATTGGCGAAGATTTCGTGCACTTCCTCAACCCATTCCTCACCCCACAAGGCATCCGTGGTCATCATCCAACCGCTAATACCGGTTAACGCCATCATTACTATCAAACAGATGATCATGGCTCCACCTAATGGATTGTGACCCTCATACAGCGGCTCTTTGCCGGCAAGCATGGCACTTATATGATGACGCACTTTGGAAGGTGTCGGAAAAAAGCTGCGAAAACGGGCATTATCTGGTCCGATAAAGCCCCACACCAAACGCAATGCAAGTGCAGCCAGCACATAGTAACCGACCCATTCATGCAGGTCATCGCCCTCTTCCAGAACCCAATAATTGAGGAGAAAGGCAGTGGAAAGACTCCAATGAAAAATACGGATCAATGGATCCCAAATAACTGGCTGCTTATTCATGTCTTCATCCTTTAACCTAGCAGGCTATTCGTCTTCGCTCTATTTTATTTTTACGATTTCAGCTGTCTCCGGGTGGAAGTAGATTTCAACCTTATTATCATTGTTGTTGCTGTCATAACCATAGATCTCATAGCAACCGCCTGTGGTTTTTTTAAATTTTTTAATACGGTAACCCTGCGCTTCGATTTTCTGTTTCATGACGTCTTCCGCGATCCAATTTGCATTTTCACCGTCAGTACATTTAGGGCCAGCCAATGCCACAGAAGAAGCAGAAAATAATAATGCGGCAATGATCAATTTTTTCATGATTTGAACTCCAGTTGATTACTTGAGTTCATTGTGCCGTTGAAACCTTAAGAGAATATTATGTGAATTATAATGATTAGCGATTTTTCCACTGCAAACGTGCCGTTAAGCCGCCGTTACAGGTATCAAGCAGCAATAACTGGCAAGATTGTAGCGAAGCGATCTGGTTTACAATAGACAATCCCAGCCCAGCACCTCCGCTATCGGCTTTATTTTCACGATAAAAGCGCTGCACTACTTTCTCGCGCGCCGCAGCAGGAATTCCCGGGCCATGATCACAAACGTCAATGACAGCCCCTTCTTCATTTTCATAAACATGAACTTCAACTAAATCACCCGAGTGAGTGTAACGAATCGCATTTTCCACCAGATTACGCACCGATATAGCTAACAGGGTAGGTTCAGAGTGGAGCAATACCTGTGGCGTGCAATTGAGTGCTAATTCAATTTGTTTAGCATCGGCGGCTATCACCAGCTCAGCAATCAAATCTTCCAAGATCGGTTCAGGATCAATGAGCGCTGGTTTGAATACTCCTTTATGTGGCTCTAAACGTGCCAGCTGCAGGAGTTGTGAAACTACCCGCTCCATCCGCATAATGGCTTCAGCTATCGGTGTGTATTGCGCCGTCGGCAACTTAGCAAGGTCCAGATACACCCGTAAAGCGGCTAACGGGGTGCGTAACTCATGCGCGGCATCGTCAGTAAAACGACGTTCCCGTGCCAGCGTAGCGACGACGCGAGAAAAAAGATGGTTCATCGCTTCCACCATGCCCGCTAACTCTACTGGTAAATTAGCGACGTTAATGGCTTCAAGATCGTCACTATCGCGCCGATCAAGCGCCTTTCGGATTTCAAGTAGCGGTCTTAATCCACGTTTTATAATGAGCCACATCGCCAGCAGTAACAGGGGTAATACGATAAGGATGGGCATCATCACCTTATGGCTAATATCATTAGCCAGATCCTCACGCACCTCTATTTTCTGTCCGGTTCGAATCCATAATTGATGCGACTCATCAAACAGTGTGTAGATACGCCAGGCTTCGTACTCACTAACGACCTCTTGGAACCCTATTGTTATTGGCGCGGATACTTGAAAATCAGCCGGGGTACTTAGCAACAGGCGCGCTGCCCCCCACGCCTGAAAGGCCAACTTACGCTCATAGGGATGCCCTGTACTAAGATTACCAACACCCTCTTTTCTTTCATCCATCAATAAGGATTCCTGCAGTTCATCTAGGGTGTTTTGCTCTTGGTGATCAACAACCAAACCATGAAAAATACGTGCAGACTGAACTAACGAAGCATCAAACACTTCCTCAATCTCATGTGAGGTATACCATGATGTCGAGATCAGGGTGAGAATGGAGCTGCTACTAAGCAGGATAAAGGCTCCCCACAGCAAGTAACTACGGATTGAATGTATCAAAGCTTAGCCACCCGATAACCGACGCCGCGTACCGTCTGAATTAATGACTTGCCCAGCTTTTTCCTCAGATTGTGCACATGCACCTCCAATGCGTTACTTTCTACCTCTTCATCCATTTTATATAACAGCTCAGCAAGACGACGACGTGTCTGCACCTGACCGCTGCATTCAACTAGACGCAATAACAGCTCATATTCTTTGCGCCCTAATGATATAGCCACTCCCTCATGAAAAACCTCACGCGCCAGCGTATCGATTTCAATATTATTGTAGTGCAGCCGCTCACTGGGCCGCCCCTGAGATCGACGATATAAAGCACGCACTCGTGCTTCAAGTTCCGCGAGAGAGAAGGGTTTCAGTAGATAATCATCTGCCCCGCTGTCTAAACCTTTTAAACGATCCTCTAGCGCATCACGTGCAGTCAAAATAAGCACGGGGCTATCGATACCCGCCTGCCGCACCTGCCGCAGCAGGTCCAGACCATCGATGTAGGGTAAATTAAGATCAAGGATAATCACATCGCTGGGCAACTGTAATGCAGCAGCCAATCCGCTACGCCCGTCCTGCATCCACTCAACATTATGCCCCTGCGCCGAAAGCGATAGATGTATCCCCTGCCCAAGCAGATTATCATCCTCAATCAACAGTAAATTCATCTATCTTGCCCCGCTTAATTTAAATAAATCGCCTTCTATCATAGTAACCGGTCAAACTTAAAAAAAGCTTAAGAAAATAAGTATCAAACTATGCGGAAGTCGCTGAGTGTTACCGGATGAGCAGTGAGTATGATTATCTGATGCGAATGTTGTTACGGAGTGTTTAAGCTGAGTGTTTATGCAGAGTGCTGTTGCTGATATCGCTGTTTTGAATTGCTTTTATAAACGTCTGCCGAAGCAACACCCGAGTTGCGTGATATGCCTTCTAGCTTTGCGATACACAGATTAAATATCTACACCTAAGCTTACCGTGCTGTTTTCCAGATTAATGTCGCCATACGTCCGGTCTGTTGCTCGCGCCGGTATGAGAAAAAACGCGCTGAATCCAGATGGTTTTTATTTAAGCCCGCTGTATCTGAACGTATTTTATCGGAATAAGTGCAATAATCACCGCCCGATACCCGATCAATTCCAGCCACACTCAAGCGCAACCTTGCCAAGCCATAAAGATCAGCCAGCCACTTACCCTGATTCACCGAAGGTAAAAAAAAGTCATCAGATTGCGCCAGATGATCACAAAACTGCTGCCGTACTTCCTCACCGACTTCAAATACAGAAGGACCGATAGCTGGGCCTAACCAGACATGCATATCCGCACCCGCAAACTGCGCTAACGTTGCTTCCAATACGCCATCGACAAGTCCTCTCCAGCCAGCATGAGCCGCCGCGACCCGTTCACCATCAGTGAAAACGGCAGGCAAACAATCAGCCGTCATGATCACACAGGCAAGATCAGTTTCACTAGTCCAGCAGGCATCCGCTTCTCGAATCACACCATCTCTTTGCGCTTCAACACACGCTGTTCCGTGAACCTGTGTTAGCCATTGCGCATCAGGCAGGGCAAGCGAACTTAACAACCGCGCCCGATTTTTTGCCACAGCTGCAGGCCTATCTCCAACATGATCACCCATGTTCAGGGAATAATAAGGAGCCTGACTCACACCGCCTATCCGCGTAGTAGAGACTACCTGAATCTGCTCAGGCGCGGCCCAGACGGGCCGAATCAGCTGCATGAGTGGATGCATTTATGGATAAATAGCTGAGGCATCATATTACTTGTCATCTTAAAAGCTGCATATTAATAGTCGTCATCGTCCACATAGTCTTTACTATCTTGCTGTAAAGCAGCTAACAACTGCTGAAAGTCTTCCGGTAAGTCAACTTCCCAGCACATCATCTCGCGTGTAGCGGGGTGCCACAGTTCTAGTTTTTTTGCATGCAATGCCTGACGTTTGAAACCCTGCAGTGTTTCCTGCATCTCTTCACTGGCTCCTTTCATCATACGGAAACGGCCCCCGTATAACTGATCACCCGCTAAGGGGTAATTAATGTGAGCCATATGCACACGAATCTGATGGGTACGCCCGGTTTCCAGTTTCAAACGCACATGTGTATGCAAACGCAATTTATGCAGCACCCGGTAATGTGTGACCGCGTCTTTACCACTTTTGACGACACCCATCTTAAGACGGTTCTTCGGATGCCGGCCAATAGGTTCATCAACACAGCCACCGCCCGTCATTACGCCTTGGGCTATCGCTTCGTATTCACGCCCCATAGAACGATCCTGCAACTGGCACACCAGCTCAGTCTGCGCCTGAATAGTTTTGGCCACCACCATCAAACCGGTGGTATCCATATCCAGACGATGCACGATACCGGCACGCGGCACCAAAGCGATATCAGGAAAGTGATGCAATAAAGCATTTAACAAGGTTCCGGTACGATGCCCTATAGCAGGATGCACCACCAACCCGGCCGGCTTGTTAACAATAATGATCTGATCATCTTCATACACAATGTCTAACGGAATATCTTCGCCAGCATGAGCTTCCATCGGCTCAACAGTGGCATTAACCCGAATACGCTCGCCACCGTAAAGTTTTTCCCGAGGTCTGACCTGTTTTCCGTCCACCGTTACAAATCCATCTTTAATCCAGGATTGCAGACGTGTGCGCGAAAATTCCGAAAACAGCTGTGCAATGACCTGATCCAGACGTTTTCCGGTTAATTCACCGGGAACTACTACTTCTAATTCAATCTTTTCTGACATCAATATCCCGATCTTTAGCGCTGATGATTTTGCTTAGCTTCAGGTTATGGTTAAATAGACCCTTAATTAAGCATTTTGGCTCAGTATACCCGATACGGCGAGTCACGCCGAGAATCGGATACTTGGAATATCAGGATTTATTACATGCGCTTGGTAAAAATCGTTGGCATCGTCACTATTTGCGTTCTGGCATCCGCCTGTTCATGGTTTGGTGGTGATAAAGAGATACCGGATATTCCGGAACAACAACTTTATGAAGAATCGATAGCTGCGCTGGAACTCGCGGATTATCAACAGGCGGTTGAAAAGCTACAGCTTCTTGAAGCTCGCTATCCGTTCGGTCGCTATTCAGAGCAGGCCCAGCTGGAACTGATCTATGCATACCATAAAAATTATGAGCCGGAAGCCGCCAGTGCTGCCGCTGATCGTTTTATTCGTTTGCATCCCTCACACGAAAATATCGATTACGCGTACTACCTGAAAGGGCTGACTGCATTTGAGCAGGACAGGACCTTCTTTGAGCGCTATCTACCTATTGATGTCAGTCAACGCGACCCTGGCGCGGCGCTATCCTCTTTCGAGAGTTTTTCAACGCTGCTGAGTCGTTACCCTGACAGCAAGTATGCACCGGATGCTAACAAGCGTATGGTTTTCCTGAAAAACCGCCTGGCAAGGTACGAAATCCATGTAGCTGATTTTTATATGAAGCGAGGTGCATTTGTTGCCGCAGCCAACCGCGGCCGTTATGTTGTCGAGAACTTAAAAAATACGCCTTCGGTATCTGATGCTTTGGCTGTTATGTATCAGGCTTATACCGAGCTGGGCATGACTGATCTGGCAAATAGCGCCAGTGAAGTATTACTGACGAATTATCCTGACTACAATCTGACAACCTATCGCAAGCAAAACAAAACGCTACTGGAAACAGCCACATTTGGTTTATTGGGCAGCAGCGAGGAACCCATTCCTCCTTCTCGACCACAAACCAACAAGCCAATTTCTGACGAACAAGGTAAAACCGAAACGACAGAAAGATCCTGGTTCGATCGAGTGACCTTTGGTGTATTTGAGTAAATTTTTTTAATCCTGAAGCAAGGAAACGTAAACGCAATGAATGCTGCCGACATTATTAAAGAAATGCGGGTTCTCGCGGTAATAGAACCTGCCCTTGAAATAGCACGCCGTATCAGCTTCATCAAACAGCGTTTACGTAACTCAGGTCTCAAAAATCTGGTTTTGGGCATCAGCGGCGGTGTTGATTCATCGACCTGCGGCAGGCTGGCACAGCTAGCCGTTGATGAACTCAATACAGAAACTCAATCAACTGATTATGCTTTCATCGCTGTACGCCTACCCTATGGCATACAGCATGATGAGGACGATGCACAACAGGCACTTGCGTTTATCCTGCCGACCGAAAACCTCACTGTTAATGTGAAGCCCGGTGCGGATGCTATACATCAGGAAGTCACGCAAACGCTAAACCAAAGCCAGCGCCTGAATGTAAGCGAAGCGGCTATCGATTTTGCTAAAGGTAATGTAAAAGCCCGCGCGCGAATGATAGCTCAGTATGAAATTGCGGGCATAGTAGGTGCTTTGGTTTTGGGTACAGATCACTCTGCTGAAAACATCACCGGCTTTTATACTAAGTGGGGCGACGGTGCATGTGACCTGGCGCCGCTATTTGGTCTGAGTAAACGACAGGTGCGTCAGCTTGCATTGGAACTCGGTGCGCCAGAAAGCCTGGTGCATAAAACACCCACGGCGGATCTGGAATGCCTTGCGCCGCAAAAAGCCGATGAACAGGCGTTAGGACTCACCTACGAAAACATTGATGACTTTCTGGAAGGTAAAAACGTAGAGGCTGAAATTCAGGAAAAGCTGATTAGCATCTATCTGAAAACCCAGCATAAACGCCAGGCTATTCCGACTATCTATGATTAACGAACACCGTTAAATAGAAAATTTTCACACGCACAGAAAGAAGAGTCAGATACGCCCTTCCAACTGATAGGCAAGTGGATCAACAACAGGCTGGCGTCCTAATAACATATCGGCATGCAGTCGTGTCGAAGCGGGAGCCAAAACCAACCCATTACGATATTGCCCCGCATTGACAGCCAAACCATCAACACCGGGGACATCACCGATAAACGGTACTCCTTCCGGCGAACCTGGTCGCAACCCCGCCCAATGATGTTCAACCTCACAACCTGCTAGCGCCGGAATGATCTGCAGAGCTGTTTGGTGTAAAGATTGATAAGCATCTTGTGTGGTATTTTTATCAAATCCCTCTCGTTCAAGTGTGGAACCCACCAGAACCCGGCCATCATTACGCGGAATAACGTAGCGACCGGCCATTAGAATAACGCGGTTAACTGTACCTATCGGGGTTTTAAAAATCATCATTTGACCTTTAACAGGTTCAATCGGCAGATTAATATTCAACGGCTTTAATAATTCGCCACTCCAGGCGCCCGCAGTAATAATGGTTTTCCCGCCGGTAATATCACCCTGAGCCGTTCGGACGCCATGAACCTTATCGTTATCCAGCAATAACCGTTGCACTTCATGGTGTTCATATAAGACTACATTAGGCGATTTATCCAAACTCGCTCTCAATGCCTTACCTAAACGCGGATTGCGAATACTAGAGACTTCCGGCATCCACAATGCACCTCCATAACCGCTACAGAAATTAGCTTCCCGCGTATAAAGATGAGCCGCATCAACTTTACTCATCGGACGGTTAAACGCCGCCGCCCAGTTCAACGCATCTGTCTCATCCTCAACATCCACCATATACATGCCTTTCTGGCGAAGCTCAGAGTCGCAGCCGGTTTCTTCGAGCAGATCCTGTGACAGATGCAAATAACTACTTTGTGACCAGGTTGCCAGCTGAGTTACCGCATCCGCATAACGCCATGGATACAACGGTGACACAATTCCACCGCCGGCCCATGTCGACTCCTGTGCACATCCAGAGCGATCCACCAGCGACACAGTAGCACCCGCTTGCATTAACTCCCGCGCTAGCATCATACCTATAACGCCTGCACCCACTATTACAAAGTCACTCATGACCAGACCGTTCCTGACTTTCAGAATAAATAAAGCAGTCTAGTGTATTTCAGGGTTCAAATGAACGAACTCTTCCTGTTGAATTCAATACCAAATGAATTGAGTAATCTGAATTATCCAAGTTCATTTCAAAGGTACCATTAGATCCCCAGTCCAAACGACCTGATGGCAAATAATTGAGTCCATCTCCTCTGTTCCATGTTGCACTAATTCCAGCTGGGAAAGAGTAAACCCGGACCGTTTCATCTACACCCTCAGTAAACACCCTGTCATCATTAACGTCATGGAATACTAAGAGTCCACTGGACCAGATTTTCGTACCCACCTGGCTTGTGCCATTACACGCGATGGAGTTAATACTCTCAAGGTTACATACACGCACCTGCCAATCTCTCTTTATAGATTCTGACCGAGCGATAGATAAAGCACTGCGTAATGTTTGCGCTGATGAAACGACTTGTGTACGCGCCAATAAACTGACGAAGGAAGGGATAGCTACTGTTATTAAAATAACCAGCAAGGCTATTGAGATCATGAGTTCGATTAATGTAAAACCACTTTGTTTATACTCTGCTCGATAAAAACGAGCATAACGAACATCCATGTTCATATATTACTCCAAACTGTCTTCCTGACACTTTAAAAACCTAACCGCGAATTCAACCGTGAATTCAATTATCTACCAGCACTCCTGAGCACTTCCCGGTCCGCTTGCAGCACGCACACCTACGTGAGTAATACTTAAAGTTCCACATTGGACATCACTTGCTTGAGCACCCTGCGGAGCAGCCTGCAAAGTAAACGCTTGGGCCGTAGGGTCTGCAGGAAAAGAAAATGTGTATCGTGCGGCTATCCCGTTCTCAGCAGTGCAACTAGCTGCAGGTATAGCGACCCCCACATAACTCATATTACTGGTGTAACGTCTCTCCATCCCCTGGGCCAGATCCAATAAGCAACCTGCTGCCGTGTTACGCCATGATTTAAGCACATACTGCTGGTAGCTGGGATAAGCTATTGAGGCTAAAATAGCCACGATAGCGACTACTATCATCAACTCTATTAACGAAAAACCTTGTTGTTTTTTCATATTAAATTATCAGTTTAATTGTAATGTTATTGAAATCATTTCCGGCAACTGATCTGACCGCTTTGGCTCTTTTGTCATAAAACGAATATTATCACCTACGGAGAGATCACTGACACGCTCCCAACTATCCATCACCCTCACTTTAATGCTTCTCGACACCACATACATAACGCCATTAACAGTGATTTTTGTCTTTTTTTTCCTATCAATCGCTTCAATTTCACCCGAAAGCAAGATTGATATTGAACTTCTGATTGTATTACCGGAAGAACCTTCTGCCCATCCTGAAGCAGGAAAAGTTAGCATCAGAACCAAAGACAACATAACTATTCTGATCATTGTCTATTCCTCATTACCGAAAGATTTGTTGCCATTTTTGACGCCCGTATCCTGGCCCACAAAAACTGTTGATTACTTTCTGACTCCCCCCCTGAATATATTTAGTGGTACAGCCATTTTCATCATCAAGCAAAGGCGTTATTTTCGAAGCGCCAGTCCCTGTTTTTATAGCAGTGATCGGAACAAGAACTTCCTCACCACCAATCGTCACAGTCACCATATCATCTTTGCCGTAAGCGCCGTCTTCATTAAGGTCAAAGGCAGAGTAAGAAAGTCGGCTACCCGTTTCTGCTTTCAAATCAAATAACCAACTATCTCCAGATGGATTACAAACTGAATCGATAGGAATACTTGAGCTAAATATCAGACGATCTCTGCGTAACAACAGTTCTGTGACTTGGCGTTCTCCAGCCTCTACACCTGATGGTGGAATCAAATCCATATACCAGCCCTTGTCTGTTGTACTTAGTGCATTATTTGAAATGACGCGGATGGTCTCGGTCGTCGTCGTATCATCATTCGTTGCTAGTGTGCCTTTGGTATCTGTAAAGGTAACACCATCTTCGTAAATAATGGATTGTTGCTGTAACTGGGAACGACCACTGGCATTACTGACAACAGAGCCTTTATCCCAGATACCGTAAATACTTTGTACACCACCCGCCGCACCATTATTATCAGTAGTTTCTATATATTTTCCTGTTCCAAAATACACCATAATGCCCACGTCACTTGAATGCTTATTCACGGAAACTTTTGTCGTGATAGGCTGGTGCTCTGTGCAAAGCTCATCGGAGCATGCTGTATAAGCTTTATAGGCCAGCCCCCAAGAAGCGATAGTTGAACCTGACAAATCAAATTTCCAAAGATTACCAAACAGGTCGCCAGCATAAAGGTAGTCAGTTTTAGAGTCATTATTGGTATCGACCAAGGTTACTCTAGGTAAACCATTAGGGCGATTTTGGCTGGTGGGGTCTTCATCCATGCCCGTGGCCGTTGTTATATTTTTCACTAAAGAGCCATTTTCAAGATCCACAATAAATACAGACGCATCACCCGTTAAGCTCGCATGACCATCCGCTTCTGTATTGTTGTAGCCACTGCCAAATATCGCATACCATTTATTATCATTTAATTTTGCAATAACGGGCTGGCTATATGAATACCCGAGCTCAGCATCATCGGCGTCGGTAAACTCCCATAAAAACACATTGTCTGCATTATCTTCACTAAAACTAACGGTATTATCACTAACTCCTTCAGGATCAGTAACATCCAAGGCAAAGATACTCTGCCCCCCCTTATTCAACCCTGAAACCAATACAGTTCGCCACTCAGCACTGGAACCGGTGTCAATAAACGCATCCTGTATCGTGGGTGTGCCATCAACATAATACTGATGACTATAATTTATCACAGACAAATTCTTCAGATCTGGTAACAAAATTCCTGGTATATAAGCCATCAATTCATCACCATCAGCCGCATCAAACGCATGCAACATGCCGTCATTTGCACCCACATAAATAACAGGTGTACGGTCTTTTAATCGGGCGGCAAATTGGGCATAAGTTTCTGATCCTGATTCAAAAGTGTCTGTATAGTTTCTGTTCGGCGCCCCTACATAAATCGGACTTGAATGAACAATATCACCGAGCAAGGAGGTTCTGGCTCTATAAGCAGTTACGGCACGCCCACGTAAATAATCGACGAGGTTAAGGTCATCATCAAAGTTATCTGCTAACAACCCTGCTATCGAAGCATTAGTAGCCGCGCTGTTAGCAGCATCACCATCAAAATAGTCGCGATTAAACCCCGTTCCGGTACTGCCTATGTTGGTAATAATGTTACGAATATCCCACGCGGGTATAAGATCGGCAGCATCCCATACTTCTGCCGGCATCTGCTCTCCATAGGTGTCACTTGCCACATCGGTGTCTAATTCAGTTAATAGCTCTCCATAAGTACCGCTCGTAGTATCGGTATCAAATTCATACGTGACTAAACTACCAACCCAATCGCCGCTATTAAAACTCGCCTGATAAATCAACGTACCTACCTGAAGACTACCGGTACTTGCAGCAGCAGAAGAAGCGGCTCCCGCACGCGCCAGAATATCGTTTATCGCAGCTTTTAACTTGGTGGTTAGCTCGTCTGCATTATTTGCATTCTCATACCCGCCCTGACCATAGGCAGCAGCATCCTCAAGCATCTGATTTTCTGTCGCAAAACCAATGGTATAAGTGAGCATGTTTTGCTGTGCAAATTTAGCGTTGTCCGTTGTGTCATCCCAACTAATACCGTCCAGATCGTTACCATTAACGTCAAACGTCTTCATATCAATTTCATTAGCAAACAGTGCAATATCATCTAAGTAGAGCGTTGCACCTTCGGAGTTACCTGAAGTATCAAAACCATCCGAATACTGAGGAAAGGACGGATACTGCGAACTGTTTGTGTTCGGGTGCTCCCCATCCCAGTCAGGTAAGCTTTTGCCGGTATTTAATACATCCGCAGGATCGTTAGTCGGATAATTCCTATCATAGGTTGGAAAACCATCAGTGATAGCTATCGTGAAATTCTTTTGGCAGCGATATTGAATAGGGCTCGTATAAGTAGTGTTTGAATGGTAATAGCTGCTTAATCCACGAAAATAACGTGTCACCTCATACAAGGCTTCAGCAAGTGGCGTATTCGTTGATGCTGACAATCCATTCAATGATGTTTGAATATCAGCAACACTACTACCACAGTTCCGATTAATCGTTGCCCCATGTCCATAACTGTAACTGCTAGGGCCATAGAAGCTAGATAAGCCAAACCTGACATTATCAAAATCAGGAATCAAATTGGAGGCCACATTGCGCGCCACATTCATTCGATAATCGTCAGGAATCGTGCTTCCTCCTCGCAAATCAGTGCCCGATGAGTACGTGTTTAACAGGTAATTAATATAAGCACCGGTATAACGGGTATTCTCACCACCGACAGGATCAGGCAGCCTTAAACATTTGGATTGACTAGCATCAGCTGTGTAAAACTTCAAAAACCCTGTGCTACAGTTATGTCTCACTCCACGCAAAGGATAAAAATTACCTTCATTGTTTGAATAAACACTTCCATAATAATAATAGCCACCAGAAGAATAATATTCCAGAGGGCGCCATTCTGTTTGATTATCAGCGGGCGGATTTGCCAGAAAATAATCCGACTCGATAATCGTATCCATACTGCCCGAATTATCTATCAGCAACATAATATTAGGTTCGGCGCTGGTAGATACACTTAACGGCGCATCTGATAAAGATAAATTACCCGCCGCTACATTGCCTACAGCCAGATGCATTATAAAAACAGCCGTAATTACACGCTTGTGGCTAAACATAAAATCCACCTCAATCAAAACGTTTAACATATTCTGTTTGCATCAGCACTTCAGAAGTAGAACTTCCGCCAAATGCTCTAATCGTGCTACGAAAACGATAATCACCCGAAATATCGTCAGGTTCAAGACTGTCTTTTTTAAAATCAGCCCACTCCAGCGTCATTTCCGGCTGAGCTGAAACACCTTCAATTACCGATGCCCCAGCACCCACAAATGCATCATCTGCATATGTTGTGGTACTACTACCCCAATTAGCAGCACCGCTCTCTAAATCAGTAACTACACTGGAAACATTATTAACGGCATCATACACATTGCCTCCACACGCAGCTAAGCAAGGATAGGTTTCAAATACAGGCTTAACACTTTGATCTCTTATCCAGCTTTCTGCATAATCCAAGGCAATTTCGCCAGAATGAAAGCCAATATGTGAATCACGCATATTTCCCACCATACGCTCCTGCATCGTTGTTCCCTGCATGGCACTTAAGCCCATGATCGACATCAACAGCAACATAATGAGCGCAATAATGAGTGTCGCTCCTCGCTCATAGCTTCTCTTGCAATTCATCATAAAAACACTACCAATTAAGGTTTATCCAATAACGCATTACGCAATGCTATCGTGGTAGCAAATGCTTGATACAAGCGCCTGTCACTGGTATCAACTGCAGCAAAAGGTGCTGCTAATGTTTGAGCCGTATCAACTGCCCCTCGTTCTCCACCAACGGCTAATATCCATACTCGGACTGCGACTACCTGAGTCCAGTCAATACCAACCGTACTACTTGGAGCAAAGCGATCAACCTGAAAATCGTTATTTGTATCCAGACCATAGCTGAAAATGATGCTTGCAACACCTTCAACAAGCGCCTGCGTCCCTGCATACAATGTTGATATACCAGACTGCCCATCAGGAGCCACGTACAATGCCAAACCGCCACCACTATCATGAGTATCGATAAATAACATTTCACTGGTCACAGCATCATTTACCTGATCATCTACTGCGCTCGGCAAACTCGCTTGCGCTGTAACTTGTGGATAACCAATTAATGCACGCTGAGCTGTATCAGTAAAGCCCGCCATGCGAAGCTCTTGCGAAACTAGTTCCAGCGCGAAACGCCCGCTCTCCTGGGCTCGGGACAGCGCATCCTGAACCTTGTAAGTCTGACTCATCGCGAGAAAGGCATTGATCACAGCACCGACAATAATCAACCCTAATACTAAAGCAATCATTAGTTCGATAAGAGAGAAGCCACCTTGCCCTCTCTTATAGCGGTGCTGATATTGCTGCTTATTTTTATCCATCATATATTCATTGAAAATTGAAAAAAAGTGAGTCCATCAATACCGCATATCGCAGCAGAACCATCCGTGCCTGCACCTCGATTATCATCCCAACACACAGTAATAATAACCTGCTCGCCATCTCCAGATATCGCTATGCTGCCATCTCCAGCAGGCAAAACTGCGAGTGACGTCAGCCATACACTCAAATCAGACGTCGCCAGTGGAGTCCCACTACAAGAATAAGAAACACTATCCGCTCCTGCGCAAGCTAAAGGATTTGCTGGAATGTCTGCGGCTATTGCTTGAGCGTAAGAAGCACTTGCCTCTCCATTAATACTAATGCGGTCTGCCATATCGTAGGCTAAAGTAATTGCCTGCGACCGAAGATAAGAGCTTTGATTCAGCTGCACGGCTCTAATCTGCAACGTAGCCATCCCCAATAAACCAACGGATAAGACAAGTAATGTAATCAGAACCTCTATCAGACCGACACCATGCTGGTATGGCAAATAACGCTGGAATTTCATTCTGTTTACATGCAGCATATTTATTAACAACCTGTCCGGGAAAGAGAAACCCGTCCTATTGCAGTGACATCAATAATGCGTTTTTCATTGCCGCTGCAGTCACTCAAACTTGCTTCTATCTGCGTCGCAACATTTACGCGCCCCGTTCCCAAAAAAGATATCTCTGCATCGGCACCTGTCTGATCAATAACAACAACTCCTTCAGGCGCATCCCATGTACGCAATGCCGTAGCAGTACCATTAACATAGACAACCCAGCCATCGACCCATGTACCAGGAGCGGCCGTGCATCCAACTATAACGCCACCAGGGCATACGTTAACCTGTTGATTACGTTTGACAGCTTCGCTTCTCGCAAACTGCAATGCTGTTACCATGCCATTTGCCAGAGCCTTTGCTTGGGTATTTCTAATCAAATCAGAGAAACCCGGAATCGCAACGGTTGTTAATATTGCCAATATCGAGACAGTCACCATCAGCTCTATTAATGTAAATCCGCGGTTTTTTATCATAATGCCATCTTGTCAATGTAATCATCAGAAATTCCTTTTCTATCGTTTACTTTTTCCATGAAAGATCAAACGCATAATACAACTTCTAAACTGTACAAAATCTAAACACACCAGCAATATGAGTATAGGCTAAAAAAAAAGATGTGAGCATTTTTTAAACAGGAGCTAGAAAGGGGAATTTAATGCGGGAAGACAATCCTTGTCTTTATGCCTGTAACTGTCAGCAGAAATTTAAGCTGTTATCTCCAGAATTTCTACTTCAAACTCTAAAGTTTTTCCGGCAAGTGGATGGTTAAAATCGACCTCCACGTTTTTTTCATCGAACGAGACAACAACACCGGGCAGCTCTCCACTGGCATCCTGAAAGCCGATAATTAACCCAGATTCCAGCTCCATACCTGCAAAATTTTCGCGCCCTACTTTTTGTACATTACTAGGGTTGGACATGCCGAATCCATGTTCTGGTGTGATTTGAAAAACCTGCCTGTCTCCCGCTTTCAACCCAAAGATAGCCGCTTCAAATCCAGCCAGCATATTGCCATCACCGACGGTAAACATAGCCGGCTTCCCCGCAAAATTACTATCGACGACATCACCGCTCTGCAATCTGATTTCAAAATACAGGGTGATGGTTGTTTCAGGACCTATTGTTTTAGGAGCTAGTATTTCAGAACCTGTCATTTGTTCACTCATCGTTATCTCCGGCGCGGGTGTTTTTGAAAATCATCGGTATTATTGTTGGCTTCAGCCTCACTCTGTTTTTCCAAAAACAGCATATCGATAATCATGATAACGGCACCGAGCGTGATGGCGCTGTCTGCAAGATTGAACGCAGGAAAGAAATAGGACTGGTAATATACTGAAATAAAATCCACTACGTATCCCAGCATAATCCGGTCATGCAAATTACCTAAAGCACCGCCAAGAATCAGTGCCAGCCCCATGCCCAGCCACCACTGCTTTTTATCGGTACGCTTTAACCAAACAACTAACACTATACTAATCGCTATCGCAATCACTACAAACAACCAACGCTGCCAACCGCTCTCATCTGATAAAAAGCTGAAGGCGGCACCGGTGTTGTACAACAGCGTCATATCCAAACCGGGAAACAGTGTTTGAGGGACACCGTAGCCTAGTGATTCCTGTGCAATATTCTTACTCAAAAGGTCTGCGACTAACACAAACACGGTTAGCCACAGCCACTTTAACGCACCCACTTTAATTTCCTTATTCGTTGCTGCCATTGATTCTTAATGTAAAAACGTACCAAATTGTTTAAATACGGTTTTTTAAGTACCCTTTTTCAAGTACATGCTTACGCAAACTCTTATATAGTTTTTATGCAAACAAGCGTGTTTCGCCTTCGCCATAAACATTGTCTACACAACGATTGCATAACTCTGGATATTCAACATGAGCACCCACATCTGCACGATGATGCCAGCAACGTTCACACTTAGCATGCTCTGATGTTTGTAGCACAACTTTTAGCCCGTCAAGCTCGGTATCTCGTGCGCCATCGGCTTCAGATAACGGTTTCAAAGCCGCTTCAGAGGTAATCAATACGAAACGCAGCTCATCGCCCAAACGCGCCAGATCAGACATAATGCTGTCATCCACGTATAAAGTAACTTCTGTCGAAAGCGATGCTTTTACCAGTTTTTCGCTACGCGCCTCTTCCAGTACTTTATTCACAGCGCTTTTAACCGCTAGAATGCGTTCCCAGAACTCACGATCGAAGACAGCATCAGCACCCAACTCAAACAGGCCTTCATACCAGGTTTCAAAGAAAACACTGTCTTTTTTGTCCTGACCCGGCAGTGCCGCATAAATTTCTTCTGCCGTAAAGCTGAGGATAGGCGTAATCCAACGCGTCAATGCTTGCGCGATGTGATAAAGCGCCGTCTGGCAAGAGTGACGTACCAAGCTATCGGCTTTGGTGGTGTATTGACGATCTTTGATAATATCCAGATAGAAGCCTCCCAGTTCCTGAACACAGAAATGATGAACCTGCTGGAACACATCCAGAAAACGATAGTTGGCGTAAGATTCTTTCACTTTCTCTTGCAAGCGTGCGGTGGCATCAACGGCCCAACGGTCTAATGCCAGCATATCTTCTGGTGCGACCAGATCAGTGACCGGATCAAAACCGTTCAGGTTCGCCAGCAGAAAACGTGATGTATTACGAATACGGCGATAAGAATCAGCCGTTCGCTGTAAAATCTGTTTAGAAACGGCCATTTCACCCGAATAATCCGTTGAAGCTACCCATAGACGCAGAATATCTGCACCTAAGGTGTCGGTCACTTCTTGTGGAACAACCGTATTACCCAGCGATTTTGACATTTTATAACCCTTCTCATCGACGGTAAAACCGTGCGTGAGAAGCTCTTTATACGGCGCATGTCCATCAATCGCGCAACCGGTCAGTAGCGATGAGTGGAACCAGCCACGGTGCTGATCAGAACCTTCCAGATATAAATCTGCACGCGGCCCCTGGTCATGCCCCATCGGGTGAGAACCCCGCATCACATGCCAGTGTGTTGTTCCTGAATCGAACCACACATCCAGGGTATCTGTAACCTTGTCATATTGACCGGCTTCATCGCCCAGCAATTCAGCGGCGTCGAGCTTAAACCAAGCTTCGATGCCTTCTTTCTCAACCCGTTGAGCGACCTGTTCGATCAACGCAACGGTATTATGATGCAGCTCACCGGTTTCTTTATTCAGGAAGAAAGGAATCGGCACACCCCAGTTACGCTGACGCGAGATGCACCAGTCTGGTCGATTAGCGATCATGCTGTGCAAACGCGGCTTACCCCAACCCGGTACAAACTGTGTCTGCTCGATAGCCGCCAACGCACTCTCACGTAGCGTGCTACCGTCATTAGCCTGCTTATCCATGCCAACAAACCACTGCGCCGTTGCACGGTAGATAAGTGGTGTTTTATGGCGCCAGCAATGCATATAACTATGCTTAATGGTCTTATGCGTCAGTAAACGCTCATTTTCGCGTAATTTCTCGATAACTTTTGGATTGGCATCCCAGATAGACAAGCCACCAAAGTATTCCAGATCATCGACATACACACCGTCTGCTTTCACCAGGTTAAGAATCTGATCAAATTCCATACCGTAACTACGGCAGGCCACGAAGTCTTCTACGCCATAAGCTGGTGATGAGTGAACAATCCCCGTGCCTGCATCCAACGCCACATATTCCGCCAGATAAATAGGCGATTCACGGTCATAAATAGGATGTTTAAAGGCGATATGCTCCAGTGCACTACCGACTGTTTTAGCTACAATCTGGCCTTCCAGCCCGTAACGTTCCAAGCAGCTTTCAGCCAACTCTGCGGCCAGCATCAGGTAACGATCACCGGTATCAACCAATGCGTATTCAAATTCAGGATGTACGTTCATCGCCTGATTGGCAGGAATGGTCCAGGGTGTGGTTGTCCAGATAACAGAGAATGCAGGCTTCTCGAGCGAAGCAAGCCCGAAAGCAGTCGCTAATTTATCAACATCTTTGCATTCAAACGTCACATCAATCGCTGAAGATTTTTTGTCTGCGTATTCAACTTCAGCCTCAGCCAATGCGGAACCACAATCAAAACACCAGTTAACAGGCTTAAGTCCTTTAAAAACATAACCACCTTCAACCATTTTTGCTAAGGCTCGAATCTCTCCGGCTTCGTTAGCAAAATCCATAGTTTTGTAGGGATTGTCCCAATCGCCCAAAAGACCTAAACGAATAAAGTCGTTTTTCTGGCCTTCGATCTGCTCTTGAGCATAACTACGACAGAGTTCACGGGTTTTATCTGCACCCATACCTTTGCCATAAGTGACTTCAACTTTATGCTCGATTGGCAAACCATGGCAATCCCAACCCGGCACATAAGGCGCATCAAAACCATCCAGCGTTTTGGATTTGATGATGATATCTTTCAAAACTTTGTTCACTGCATGACCAAGATGGATATTACCATTGGCGTAAGGAGGCCCATCATGCAGAATAAATTTCGGACGACCGGCACTCATCTCCCGAATCTTCTGGTATAAACCCATATCCTGCCATGCTTTCAGCATATCGGGTTCACGCTTAGCCAGATTGCCGCGCATTGGGAATTCCGTATCCGGTAGATTCAGTGTCGCTTTATAGTCGGTCATCACATTTATTCCAGATCATTTAAGCTGAGCAAAATAGGTTTGCGCCGCTTCTATATCATTAAAAATTTGTTTTCGGAGTTGCTCCAGCCCATCGAATTTCTGCTCTTTTCGCAAGAAGGACTCAAATTCAACACTAAGCAACTGCCCATATAAATCACCCTGATATTCAAACAGGTGGACCTCTAACACTGGCTGGGTGCCATTCACCGTGGGACGCATCCCGATATTACACACACCCTGCCCTAATAATTTCTGATCACGATACACCGTTACGGCATAAACTCCACGCAACGGAGCAGCAAACCGGTGCATCCGAATATTCGCGGTTGGCGCGCCCAGCTGCCTTGCTAGCTGCTGACCATGCATAACGCGGCCGGCGATGCGATACCTGCGCCCGAGAAGACGCTCAGCCAACTCAAAATCATTTTCTTCAAGAACACGCCTGACCCGCGTACTACTTACCCGCTCAGCATCAACAACGAAGGTTTGTGTATTAACCACTTTAAAACCGTATTGCTGCCCCGCTGATTTGAGCATTTGATAATCGCCAAGACGGTCACAACCAAAGCGAAAATCATCGCCCACAACAAAATGTTTTACATCAAGGCCTTCTAACAAAAGATTTTCAATGAACCCTGATGCCGTCATTTTTTGTAATTGAGCATTGAACGTAAGACATAACACCCGATCAACACCCTGGGCCTCCAATAGGCGTACTTTTTCACCAAAACGGGTCAGTCTTGAAGGTACATTTTCACCATCGAAGAATTCGCGCGGCTGTGGCTCAAAAATAACCACGGTAGTCGGCAGCCCTAATTCGATAGCTTTCGCTTTTACTTGCTCCAGCACACGAATGTGTCCGAGATGGACACCATCGAAATTTCCGATGGTGGCCACACATCCGCGATGCTTTTCACGTAAATTATGTAGTCCGCGAATCAATTCCATCGAATTCAATACAACCTAAAGAAAAACGCCGGATTATAGCTCACTTACTGTACAACGAGTACTGCAAATTCGCATTACGCCCGAATATGACCTAATCGAAGTCCTGCCAATAGCAAAACGCACACATAAGCAGCGCCTCCTCCAACGACCACTAACAACATCTGCCTGACTCTCATCCAGACATCTCCCGCCATCCAGATATCAGCCGGCGGGCTCAACCACACAATAACAGCGAGCAATGCAAACAACGCTAGAAACAGTCTGATTAACAGTAACATCCAACCTGGTTGCCATTTAAAAACACCTTCTTTTATCAAACCACGCAACAGCATTCCCGCATTCAAAAAAGCAGACAAAGCCGTCGCCATCGCCAAGCCTACATGCTGAAAGTTCCAGATCAATAACAAATTAAGGATCATATTAGCCACCATTGCCTGGACTGCTATTTTCACGGGTGTTTTCATATCCTGTCGCGAAAAATAACCTGGCGCCAGCACCTTGATCAGCATAAACGCTAACAATCCACAGGCATAAGCCTGCAAGCTCATTGCCGACATGGCGACATCTCTGGCCGTCAACTCGCCATATTTAAACAAGGTAATGATTAGCGGCTCAGCCAGCAAAATAAGCGCCAATGAAGCAGGCAAGCCAATCAGTAAAATCATGCGTACCGCCCAATCCAACGTATGCGCGAACTCTTTCGCCGAACGGCTTGCATGCTTACGCGCAAGACTTGGCAAAATAACGGTTGATATTGCAATACCGAACACCCCTAGCGGCAATTCTGTCAACCGATCAGAGTAATACAACCACGACACACTACCGGTTTGCAGAAAGGACGCTAATACAGTATCCAGCAAGAGATTAATCTGGGCTACCGACACGCCAAACAAGGCAGGAAGCATCAATTTAAGAATGCGCTGCACACCTTCATCCTGCCAGCCAAATACAGGCTTTGGCAGCAATTTCAGATGCGCTAAAAAAGGCAATTGGAAGACCAATTGCACCGTTCCTGCCATTAATACGCCCCATGCCAGCGCCACAATAGGTTCATCGAACATAGGGCTCAGAAAAACTGCCGAACCTATCAAACAGATATTCAATAACACCGGGGTAAACGCAGGAATGGCAAAACGTCCGTAGGTGTTGAGAATAGCGCCTGAAAATGCCGTTAACGAGATCAGTAACAAATAGGGAAATGTGATCCGCAACATTTCAGATGCGAGCTGAAATTTGTCGCTGTGACCCGTATAAAATCCAGGCGCGAATACAGCAGTAAGCACCGGTGCCGCCAACACAGCGACAATCGTAACCATTAACAAGATAAAACCCAACGTACCGGCCACCCTGTCGACCAACTGCTGAACAGCTGCGTGATCCTGGCGCTCCCGATACTCGGATAGAACAGGGATAAATGCCTGCGAGAAAGCACCTTCAGCAAATAAACGGCGCATAAAATTAGGAATTTTAAACGCGATGAAAAATGCATCCGCACTGCCGCTGGCACCAAAATAACTGGCGATCACCACATCGCGAACCAACCCTAAAACACGCGAGAATAGGGTCATTACACCCACCACACCACTGGAACGCAGTAATCCCCCTCGCTGCTTAACCTCTTCAGCGCCATCTTTATTCACATCATTCCCTTCAATATAAAACTATTTACGCCATGCATCTTATCGATTTAGAAATAAACTTTCTTGTTTTTTGTTGACAGCGAGCGAAAAAATATGAATAATCTTGCGTCTCAAATTCTGGTGATTTACCAGATAGATACTAACCCTATTTTAGAAGGAGCCGGATTGTGGCTAACTCCGCAGGATCTCGTAAACGCGCTCGCCAGTCGGAGAAACGTCGTCAGCATAATGCTAGCCTCCGCTCCATGGTTCGTACGTACATCAAAAAAGTTACTGCAGCTATCGCTGGCGGTGACAAAGCTGCCGCTAATGAAGCATTCAAAATAGCGCAGCCAATCATGGACTCCGCTGTTACTAAAGGCATTTTTGAGAAAAACAAAATTGCACGTAGCAAGAGCCGCATGAACACACGTATCAAGGCAATGGCTTAATCACCAACGTCTGTTAAAAAAACCGGCAATTGCCGGTTTTTTTGTGTCTGCTTTTTGCCGGTCTTAACGCCATCAAACCAGCACAAGGTTATCCCTATGAACCAACTCTTCCTCACTAATATAGCCCAGGGCAGCAGATATCAAAGCACTGGGTTTGCCCACAATCTTACGAGCATCTTCCGCTCCATAATTCGCTAAACCTCGCGCTACCACTTTACCCGCCTCATCCGTGAGTAACACCATCTCGCCACGCGTAAAAGCACCAGACAAACTCCGCACACCTGCTGGCAGCAAACTCTTACCGCGCTCAGTCAACGCCAAAACCGCCCCAGCGTCCAACACCAGGGTTCCCCGTGCTTGTAGATGCCCCGCCAACCACTGCTTTCTAGCCACCATAGGCGTACGCTCAGGCACCAACAAGGTTCCAAGCACATCGCCCTGCTTCAGCCGCAGCAAAACATTATCTTCCCGCCCGCTAGCGATCAGCGTAACAGCCCCCGATCGCGCCGCAAGTTTAGCCGCTCTCACCTTGGTCGCCATACCACCACGACCTAACTTACCACCGTCACCCGCCATCGCCACCAGCGACTCATCTTCTGCACGCGCTTCAGAAATTAATTCAGCCTTAGGATCAAAGCGAGGATCCGCCGTATACAAACCCAACTGATCAGTCAGCAAGATCACAGCGTCCGCTTCAATCAGATTTGCCACCAATGCAGCTAACGTATCATTGTCACCAAAGCGAAATTCATCCGTTACCACCGTATCATTTTCATTGACCACCGGAACAACCCCCATTTCCAGCAGAGTTTTGAGCGTGGCCCGGGCGTTCAGGTAACGATTACGATTAGTGAGATCATCATGTGTTAATAAAATCTGAGCCGTATGCGTACCATGGCGCTGAAAGTTAGCCTCGTACGCCTGCACCAACCCCATCTGACCAACCGCAGCCGCCGCTTGCAGGCGATTCAATTCTTTCGGGCGTACAAGCCAACCAAGCCGAGTCATACCTTCTGCCACTGCTCCAGAGGACACCAGAACAATCTCCATCCCCTGCGCTCTCAGCGCCGCTAATTGATCCACCCAGCGACCGATCGCCTCTGCATCCAAACCCTGACCATCATTGGTCAACAAAGCACTGCCAATTTTAACAACCCAGCGACGCGCCTTTTGCAATTTATCTCGACTTACTGTCACATCCATTCCTACCGGCTACACTCAGCGGACATATTCCACATCGACATCATAATCGTCATCATTGAAGTCGTCATCTTCATCGATATCAAGATCCTGGTCGCTATCACGTTTTTTACGCATAGACTGACGCAAGCGCTCGATATGCAAACGCGCCTCAGCATCCACCAAGGCACGAATCTTATTCTCTTCCACCTGCAATTCAGGATCAGCCATAAAGGCCGCTGCACGCCCATCAAGGAAGTTCTGAAGATCCATGGTCAACGGCTTCACACCGCTTTTATCAATGGCTGAAATACGATACACCGGACCTTCCCAGGCCAATGCATCAATCACCGACTGACAGCGTTCATCCTGCTCATCTGCCGGCACCATATCCAACTTATTCAACACCAACCAACGCGGCTGATCCGCCAACGTCTGACTAAATTTGGCCAGTTCCTGCACCACTATTTTTGCCGATTCAGCCGATGTTTGTTCATCCCATGGAGCCATATCAACAACATGTAATAACACTCGATTTCGCGCCAGATGCTTAAGGAAACGAACCCCCAAACCTGCACCCTCAGCAGCACCTTCAATAATGCCGGGAATGTCCGCCACTACGAAACTACGGTTACGCTCGGTACGCACTACGCCTAAGCTAGGCACCAGGGTCGTAAACGGATAATCGGCGACCTTCGGCGTTGCTGCAGAAACCGCTCGCACAAACGTTGATTTACCCGCATTAGGCAAGCCCAACAAACCCACATCAGCCAATACCTTAAGCTCTAGCTTAATGTTACGGAACTCACCAACACTACCATTACTAGTCTGTCGCGGAGCACGGTTAACACTACTTTTATAGCGCGTATTACCCAAACCGTGGAAGCCACCCTGGGCAATTTTTTCAACCTGCCCTATCTCGGTCAAATCCGCCAACACTTCATTGGTATCTATATCAATAACCGTCGTACCCACTGGCACTTTCAAGACAAGATCATCGCCTTTATTGCCCGAGCAATTACGCCCCATACCACCCTGCCCCGTCTGCGCTTTATGCACACGGGTAAAGCGAAAATCAACCAGCGTATTCAACCCGGCATCGGCTTCCATATAAATAGAACCACCATCGCCACCATCGCCGCCATCAGGACCACCCTTGGGTATATACTTCTCGCGACGGAAGCTAAGACAACCATTGCCACCCTTACCCGCTTCCACAGTGATCGTCGCTTCATCTACAAACTTCATACTCTACCTCCCAAGAACAGTCCCGCTTAAGCATAGCGCGAGTACTGATCAGAAACAAAAAAAGCCCCGCACAGCGGAGCTTTTTTCAGCAACAAAGCCAGTTTTTACGCTGGAACGATGCTGACGAATTTACGGTTTTTCGCGCCTTTGACTTCGAATTTAACCACACCGTCTGCTTTAGCAAACAGAGTATGATCTTTTCCAAGACCCATGTTGGTACCTGCATGAAAATGCGTACCACGCTGACGAACAATAATGTTACCTGCGACCACGATCTGCCCACCAAAACGCTTAACACCTAAACGCTTGGATTGTGAATCGCGACCATTTCGAGTAGAACCACCCGCTTTCTTATGAGCCATTTTCTATCTCCCGTCAACGCAGCTTATGCGCTGATTCCAGTAATTTTAACTTCAGTAAACCACTGACGGTGGCCCTGACGCGTCATGCTGTGCTTACGACGACGGAATTTAATGATCGTTACTTTAGCGCCACGACCATTACCGATCACCTCAGCAGTGACTTTAGCGCCTTCAACAGTCGGCAAGCCAACCTTAACGTCATCGCCATTGCCGACCATCAGAACACGATCAAACTCAATGCTAGTACCAGCTTCAGCTGACAATTTCTCTAGCTTAAGAGTATAACCTTCCTTCACTCGGTACTGCTTTCCACCGCTTACGATTACTGCGAACATTTACTTCTCCAATTTACGCTTATCCGGCTACTAAAACGAAGCCTACTTCTAATGGACAACCCATATGGTAGGGAGCTAAGTTGGATAAGCTCAGGGCGCGAGATTTTAAAGCAATCAGATGAATAACTCAAGCAATTTGCAGTCTGCACTGTCAATTCTTGACACTCTACTCAGCAACACCTAGCATGCCCGCTATTGCCCATATTATGATAATTAAGTGTCGCATGCAGCCATATCAATTAAATCCAGCTATAGAACCACAATTCGCATCTGTAAATGATTATATAATCAATCATTTAGGATCAAATGTTCCGCTCGTCGAAAAGATCGGACACTATATTGTCGAGAGCGGCGGTAAGCGCCTGAGACCCTTATTGGTACTTTTAGCAGCCAACGCCTGCCAATATTCAGGCAAGCATCATATTTCGCTTTCTGCGGTGATTGAATTCATTCACACGGCAACGCTGCTGCATGACGACGTGGTAGATAACTCAGATCTACGTCGCGGCAAAGATACTGCCAATGCAAAATGGGGCAACGCTCCCAGCGTTTTAGTCGGAGATTTTCTATACTCTCGCGCATTCCAGATTATGGTTGAAATCGGCAGCATGCCAATTATGGCCGTCATATCTAATGCGACTAATGTGATTGCAGAAGGCGAAGTACTGCAACTCTTAAACTGCCGCAATCCCGACACTACCGAAGACGCCTATATGCAGGTAATCATCGGCAAAACCGCCATGCTCTTTGAGGCCGCCACTGAAGTTGGCGCGATTTTGGCTAACGCCCCGAAAGAACAACAAGAAGCACTGCGCAATTACGGCCGCCATCTAGGTATTGCTTTTCAATTAGTTGATGATGTCATGGATTACCTCTCGACTGCGGAAGAAATGGGCAAAAATGTGGGCGACGATTTAGCTGAGGGAAAACCCACTTTACCTCTGATTCAGGCGATGAAAGCAGCCTCCGAAGAAGACCGACAACTCATACGAAAAACCATTCGCAAGGGCGGACTAGACGACTTAAAACCCGTCATTGAGATTGTTCGACAGACAGGTGCCATTGAGTACACTCAAGAAAAAGCGCTGGCACAAGCCGACCTTGCAATCGCCGCCCTGGCCGCATTACCTGAATCTTCTTTCAAAGAAACACTGACACTCCTTGCACATATTGCCGTTAATCGAAACGCCTGATATGCAAACAAATAATGGAACACATTTTTACTCTGTTTTGATAGCAGAATCAAAGTAGGCAGGAAATTCAAATCCTGCCTACTCTTTACTCCCTTGTAAATAATTAACTCAAATAGCTCTATTTATCGCTAACGAATAGATTTTATTCCAAAAAATTCAAGCCACAGCAATGGCCCTCAGCATCCAAGAAAGCCTACTTCATTCAAAAAACTATCATCTCAAACAAGAAAAAACGCTATTTCGATCAATTTACCTGACTCAAACCGTGCCTCCGGCACTCCAAACCGGTATAATCAATCGATATTTTTGACGACAATTTCTCTAGATAAACAGGTTCCACATGACTAAAGCTTCCTCTTTTGAACGCGAAGACCTGTTGAAATGCGGGCACGGCGAAATGTTTGGACCGGGCAACGCACGACTTCCGATCGGCAACATGCTGATGATGGATCGCATCACCAGCATTTCTGACGATGGTGGACAGTATGGCAAAGGTGAAATCATTGCCGAACTCGACATTCATCCCGACCTCTGGTTTTTTGAATGTCATTTCCCGACCGATCCGGTAATGCCGGGCTGTTTGGGACTGGATGCCATGTGGCAGATTGTTGGCTTTTATCTTGGCTGGCGTGGCAACAAAGGTCGCGGGCGCGCCTTAGGATCGGGAGATGTAAAGTTCACCGGACAAGTGCTACCCACTGCCAAAAAAGTAACTTACCATATAGAATTAAAACGTGTCATCGAACGTAAATTGGTCATGGGCATTGCCGACGGCACCGTTTCTGTCGATGGTCGTGTAATATATACCGCCAAAGACCTGCGCGTTGGCTTGTTCACGTCGACTGACAGCTTCTAAGAATATTACTCAGTCCTGCCCACCACACCGATTAAATTTATGGTGGGCTTTACGGACAATAATATCCTCTAACAAATAAAAAGCAGATCCTATTAACAGGAGATACAACATATGCGACGCGTTGTAGTGACAGGAATGGGTATCGTATCCTGCCTGGGTAACGATAAAGAAACTGTACTTGATTCATTGAAACAAGGCCGTTCCGGCATTAAGTTTCAGGAAGAGTACAAAGAACTTGGGTTTCGCAGTCATGTAGCCGGTAGCATCGATATTGATCTGGATGCGCTGATCGACCGTAAACTGCGTCGTTTTATGGGCAATGCTGCCGCGTATTCTTATCTGGCAATGGATCAGGCCATTAAAGACGCTCAACTCAGCGACGATCAGGTTTCAAATGTTCGCACAGGACTGATTGCAGGCTCTGGTGGCGCTTCCTCTGCGGATATCGTTGAGAGTGCAGATATTCTACGCACAAAGGGTGTGCGTCGAGTAGGGCCTTATCGCGTCACCCGCACTATGGGTAGCACGGTATCAGCTTGCCTGGCGACACCTTTCAAAATCAAAGGCATTAATTACTCCATTACCTCGGCTTGCGCCACCAGTGCTCACTGCATCGGCAATGCGATGGAACAGATCCAGATGGGCAAGCAGGATATTGTTTTTGCCGGCGGTGGTGAAGAACTCCACTGGTCTCTTACTGTGATGTTCGATGCCATGGGCGCGCTATCCAGCAAATACAACGATACACCGGAAAAAGCATCCCGTGCATATGATGCCAATCGAGACGGTTTCGTTATTGCCGGCGGTGCTGGCATGCTGGTATTAGAAGAACTGGAACACGCTAAAGCACGCGGTGCTAAAATTTACGGCGAATTAGTCGGCTACGGCGCAACCTCTGATGGCTACGACATGGTCGCCCCTTCAGGTGAAGGCGCAATGCGCTGCATGCTGCAAGCAATGAGTACCGTTGATGGTAAAATTGATTACATCAACTCGCATGGCACTTCAACTCCAGCCGGTGATATGCAAGAACTCAAAGCAATGAAGAACACCTTTAGCGATGAGATGCCACCTGTCAGCTCCACCAAATCACTGACAGGTCACTCACTGGGCGCCACTGGCGCGCAAGAAGCAATCTACAGTCTTCTGATGATGGAGAATGACTTTATTTGCGCCTCTGCTAATATCGACGAACTCGACCCGGAAGCGGCAGGCATACCTATCGTTACCGAACGCATCGATAACATTAAGCTAGATCGCGTGATGTCTAACAGCTTCGGCTTTGGCGGCACCAACTCAACACTGGTATTCCAACGCTTCGAAGACTAATAGAATCAGCCACAAAAAAACCGCCGATTGGCGGTTTTTTATTTTTTAAACTTATTAGCGCCTACACTTTTGTAGCTTCGGGGGCTTCAAGCTGATCCATTTGCTCAAGCAACCAGCCCACCGATTCTGCATGCACTTCATCAACACTGCGCCCAACAGAAGCAACTGGCTTACCTATACGTAATATAATAGTGCCGGGATATTTAATGAAGCTTTTTCCAGGCCAGTACACACCTGCGTTATGCGCAATCGGCACCACAGGTACTTCAGAGCTTACCGCCAACATCGCTCCACCTTTATTAAATTTGCCTCGCTCACCCACCGCCAATCGGGTTCCCTGAGGAAAAATAACAATCGGAATACCTCTACCTAAGCGGTCTTTACCTTCTGACAGCAACGCCTTCAACGCGCCACGTTTCTGGCTTCTATCCAACGCAATAGGATCCAATAAGCCCATTGCCCAACCAAAAAATGGCATTTTTAAAATTTCTTTCTTCAAAACAATACACTGAGGACGAATCAAGATTTGAAAGTAAATAGTCTCCCATTCGCTCTGATGATTAGAAATCGCCACATAAGCCCCTTCTTTCGGCAAATTTTCCAACCCTTCCACCTGCAGCTTCACACCACAGCAAATACGCAACCAGGCAATATAAAAATAGTTGATTTGAGTTACAAACTTGAAACGCTGACGAAAAGGAAGTGGCCGCGCAACAACCACACACAACACACTATAGAATACCGTGGCAGGATAAAATGCCAGATAATAAAGAGCCGCCCGAAGATACCCCAATGCCGTTTTGTCTTGCTGTACCATTAATTATCCGCCTGTTACGGGTGGGAAAAAAGCAATTTCATCCCCATCTCTGATAGCAGCACTAAGACTCGCCATCTCCTGATTAACCGCAATCAACAGATTAGGCACCAACAACACCTTCCCCCACTGATCACCTTTTGCCTTCACCAAAGAGGCCAGTAATGCCTCTACTGTTGAAAGACTCTCATCCCATGCCCAGCACTCCTGGCTCACACCTAGTTGCTCACGTACACTGGCAAAAAAAACAAGTGATATCATCATTAACCTTCTATTATCCAATGGCCGCTTTTACCACCTTTCTTTTCCAACACCTTAACCTGCGTAATCACCATCCCTTTATCAACCGCCTTGCACATATCATACAAAGTTAACGCCGCCACGGTAGCTGCGGTTAATGCTTCCATTTCAACCCCCGTCTGGCCCGACAAGCGACATAGCGTAGTAATACAAATAGCTGATTTTTCCACATCAGGCTCAAGCTCTACAGACACTTTAGTTAACATTAACGGATGACAAAGCGGTATCAGTTCACTGGTTCGCTTAGCCGCTTGAATACCCGCTATTCTGGCAACGGCCAACACGTCCCCTTTCTTATGACCACCGGACGTAATCATCTGCAGCGTTTCGGGTAACATAACTACTTCAGCATACGCACGTGCTTCACGAACCGTTATCGCCTTATCAGAAACATCCACCATATGCGCATGGCCCTGATCATCCAAATGCGTCAATTTAGTCACGCATATCACCTTTTTTCAATTCAGCATTAACGACGGGGTAAGCATACATTTGCCGCATGATTTCACTTTCGCGATGATTTAATCCAGCAAACCGCTTTTCAAAAGCGTCTTGATCTTGGGTTGTCACCTTTTCAAGCCGACCTGCGGCAATATAGTTCGAGGGGTGTAAAAAATAATTTTGATGGATTTGACGATCCAATTCAGCCGCGAGCACTTCAGGCGAATCAAAATCCTCAACGATAACATCGCCGAAATGAATATGAACCGCCCCTTTGAATCCAGTAATACCCTGCACAATACTTTCTATATCCTCATGCTGCCCCTTTTCATAGACACCGTCTTGCTCATGAGCCGCTAACTCTCTGGCCTTTGCCTGATCACAAGGATCGAATTCATAGGAAATAGAAACAGGCACTATCTTCAAACGCTTAATCGCTTCTGGAAAACTTCGCTGTTTACGCTGACTCATATAGAACATTTTCAGAAGAGCAGGGTCTGTTTTATCATTACCGTTTTTTGCCCTACCTTCGCGCTGCGCTATCCAAACCGATTCACCTTCCTGAATACTGTGATCGATATAAGCCGAAAGCTGAGTCACAGCAGCCATCATCTGACGCGGACCTTTAGGAGAACGTTTAACAATGAAACTTTTATTCAAACGCATCAAATCAGATATATAAGGCTTACTCAGAAGATTGTCGCCAATCGCAACCCGTACGGTCGGTAAATCACGCTGATAGTGAGTCCAATTGACAAAGGCTGGATCCATCGCGATATCACGGTGATTAGAGACAAATAGATAGGCTTCATCGTCTTCAAGATTATCCATACCTGAACAGCTTAGCCGGGTCGTCGATCGGGCTATCATTTTAGCCATATATTTAGCGACCATACGCTGGAACCGCTTAACGGACTGAATTTCCCCAAACTCCCGGGCAAGACCAATACGCACAACAGGCCTTAGTAACCTGGAAATCCAAGCGGGTAATGAAGGAAATTGATATTGAGTTACCGCGCCAATCAACTCATTGTCGTACAGTAAATTTTGTAATACAGCCTCTACTTCATGGTCATAATAAGGGCGTATATCTTTGAATGGGTCTTGTTGCACGTTAACTTCCATCAAGATCTCTAATCAACCAATAAAGCCCATATTTTACTCGCTAACGTGAGTTAAACCCAATGATATTGACCAAGCAACACCGAAAATAGTGCATAGCTCAACAAGGACAACAAATACTTCGTATAATTATTAATATTCAAACCGTTATACCCACAAGCGGTATATCATGTTGGCTTCTTAATTAGCCACAACTACTCACAGGAAAAGCTGATGCAAGAGATCTATCCAATTATCAAACATTTACATTTAACCAGTGTCGCACTGAGCATTCTGTTTTTCATAGCGCGCGGAATCGGCATGCTCTTTGATGCCCAATGGTTGCAAAAGAAACTGGTAAGGGTCTTGCCTCATATTATCGACACTATACTATTAGCCAGTGCCATCGGACTGACTATTATACTAAGCGAATATCCTTTTCAGGCTAACTGGCTGACAGCAAAGGTTGTCGGTTTAGTACTTTATATTGGCTTTGGCACCATTGCACTTAAGCGCGGGAAGTCTAAAGGAATACGTATAGGTGCCTTCGTTATCGCACTGCTAAGTGTGGGTTACATACTCAGCGTTGCCATCACTCATAACGCAATGCCCTGGAGCTAAGCACAGCCAGCTTTATTTTTGTTGATAAATCTGACGTAATACGGCCATAAGCTCACTGCGCCAAGGACGCTGCCTGATACCGAATGTACTCAGCAGCTTTTTACACTTCAACACTGATGAAGCAGGCCGCTCAACCTCGATATGCAAGGCACGAGAAGGCACCGGTAGTAATGAGGTCGTTTTAAGCGCCTCATACTGCCCTGCTGCTGCCAGAACAGCCTCTGTAAAACGATAACGTGTTGTCACTTCGGCGCCGCAGTAATGGTAAGTCCCCCATGCCTCAGCACCATTATGAAGCTGTTTAATGATGGCGAGTATCACTCGACCTACATCCGCCGCTGATGTAGGACAACCCTGACGATCATCAGCCGCCTCAATCTCCGTCGACGATCGTGCTTTCTCTAATGTCCTGAGTAGATAATTATCTCCACGAGCACTAAATATCCAACTCACCCGTAAAATAATATGCTTGGGATGATACTGCCTCAGAAATTCCTCTCCCTGGCGCTTACTTTCACCAAAGACCCCTAGCGGGGAAGCATCATCATCCTCAACATAACCACTGGCATAATGCCCATCAAACAAATGATCTGTTGATAAATGAATGAGAGGGATAGATAACGCGCCGCACTCAATGGCAAGATTCCTAACACCATCCCGGTTTAGACTAAAACACCGCTCAAGCTCATGCTCAGCCGCATCTACCTTATTAAAAGCCGCTGTATTGATAACATAGTCAGGCATATAAAGGTCCAGAGCATGCTGTATGGATACGACAGATCTCACGTCTAACTCTGAAGCATTCAAGGGAATCATTTTAAAGTGATTATCCTGCTTCCCCAATAGCACCAAATCATGAGCTACTTGCCCATTGCCGCCAGTCACCAGAATCTTTATCGGCAAAAGAGTTGTCCATTCTGTCATGCGAATCCGGCACCTTACCCAAAAGACTTATTTTTAACACGCCAATCAGAAAAAAAGAATAGAAACAGTCGTACGCTCCGGAAAAATCGCTAAACGTAATCTTTACTGATAAGAATACAAAAACCTAAATCAAGCTTTTTTAATATCATAAAAGCAAAAAAGCCCGCTATTGCGGGCTTTTAAAGAATAACGTCTGTTACAACGTTACATTCTGCATTAATAGTTCGCTAGAACGGTATATCGTCATCAAAATCATCAAAATTAGGAGCCGGCTGCTGAGGCTGAGGTGCCGCCTGTGGCGGTCTCTGTTGCGCAGGAGCACTCGGCTGCCGAGCTGGCTGTGGCGCGCGCTGCTGAGGAGCTGGCGCTTGCTGGCTGTATTCCTGATCCTGAGAGTAACCACCACTATTATCATTACCACCACGACCACCCAGCATTTGCATTTCGCTGGCTACAATCTCAGTCGTATAACGATCCTGACCACTCTGATCCTGCCACTTACGCGTGCGTAGCGAGCCTTCAATATAAACCTGAGACCCTTTACGTAGGTATTCACCTACAATCTCAGCCAGCTTATTAAAGAAAACAACACGATGCCACTCAGTACGTTCCTGATTTTGCCCTGTTTGTTTATCTTTCCAGGTCTCACTGGTTGCCAGCGTTATATTTGTTACAGCATTCCCTGATGGCATATATTTGACCTCAGGATCGCCACCCATATTACCTACCAAAATCACTTTATTTACACCGCGTGCCATGCTTCTCTCCGCCTCATAACCCGTTCCACTAACAAACATGAAACCCTTTATTCATTTATACAAAGCATAACACATAGCGTAGTGTGTCTCAGGTACTTTATAATCGTTCTCTTTTTTGTATTCCTATCTGGAGTAAACATGGACACTATTCTGGTTCGCGGTGCGCGCACCCACAACCTGAAAAATATCGATCTGGACATTCCGCGTGACAAACTCGTGGTTATTACCGGGCTTTCTGGCTCCGGCAAGTCATCATTAGCGTTTGACACATTATATGCTGAGGGCCAGAGACGATATGTGGAGTCCCTGTCTACTTATGCCAGACAGTTTTTATCCATGATGGAAAAACCGGATGTTGATCATATTGAGGGACTTTCGCCTGCCATTTCTATCGAGCAGAAATCTACGTCGCATAACCCACGCTCAACCGTAGGTACAATTACTGAAATTTACGATTATCTTCGACTCTTATATGCAAGAGCCGGTGAACCGCGCTGTCCTGACCATGACTTACCGCTTGCAGCTCAAACGGTCAGCCAAATGGTTGATCAGGTGCTTGGGCTTGAAGAAGGAAGCAAGCTGATGCTTCTGGCCCCGATTGTACAGGGACGAAAAGGTGAGCACTTACACACGCTTCACGACCTCAAGAAACAAGGATTTGTGCGTGCAAGAATTAACGGTATCGTTATCGATATTGATAGCGCTCCAGATTTAGATAAAAACAAAAAACACACCATTGAAGCCGTTGTTGACAGATTTAAAGTGCGCGATGATTTGCAGATTCGTCTTGCGGAATCATTTGAAACCGCCTTGAATCTGACCGATGGTATCGCGCGAATTGCCTACATGGACGGCGAAGCTGCTGATCTTGTGTTCTCATCCCGCTTTGCCTGCCCTCAATGTGGTCACAGCATTCAAGAATTGGAGCCTCGACTTTTCTCTTTCAATAATCCCCATGGTGCCTGCCCTACCTGTGATGGGTTAGGTGTGAAGCAATTTTTTGATTCAAGCAAAATCATTCAAGACCCAAGCCTGACCTTGTCAGAAGGCGCAATACGAGGATGGGATAGAAGAACCCTCTATTATTTCCAACAACTGAAAGCCGTTGCTCAGCACTATTCCTTTGATATCGACACCCCTTTTCAGGACCTTACTAAAGAACAGCAAACACTGATCCTGGAAGGAACAGGCATAGTAGAAGTACCTTTCACTTACCTGAATGATCGGGGAGATGTGATCATTAAGTCTCATCCCTTTGAAGGCGTACTAAACAACCTGCAACGCCGTTACAAAGAGACCGAATCTGAAATGGTAAGAGAAGACCTTGCCAAGTATCTGAATATGCAGTCCTGCCCATCATGTAATGGAAGCCGCTTAAGAAGAGACGCGAGACATGTATATATAGATAACCATACCTTGCCAGAACTCGTAAGGATGCCTATCGGGCTAAGTCTTGAATATTATGAAAATCTCAAGCTCACCGGAAAGCAAGGTGAGATCGCTGATAAAATTTTAAAGGAAATACGACTCCGATTATCATTCCTGGTCAATGTAGGTCTTGATTACCTATCGTTAGACCGCAAAGCTGATACATTATCCGGCGGAGAAGCTCAACGTATCCGCCTGGCAAGTCAAATTGGCGCCGGCCTTGTTGGCGTCATGTATGTGCTAGACGAACCATCCATTGGTCTTCACCAGCGCGACAATGAACGCTTACTTAAAACGCTGATTCATCTTCGCGATCTGGGTAACACCGTCATCGTCGTCGAACATGATGAAGAGGCGATCAGGCTGGCAGACTATGTCATCGACGTAGGACCGGGAGCAGGAGTGCACGGAGGTCAAATCGTAGCCTGCGGGACGCCTGAGGAAGTCATCAATAACAGCGCATCGTTAACCGGACAGTACCTGTCAGGAAAAAAATGCATCGCCATTCCGGAAAAAAGAAACCCCGTCGATACCTCTAAAATTCTCAGACTTTCTGGTGCGACAGGCAATAATCTGCAAAATGTAACACTCGAAATCCCCATCGGCCTGATGACATGCGTAACAGGCGTATCCGGATCAGGAAAATCTACACTAATCAACAATACTTTATACCCGCTGGCTGCAACCGAACTCAACCATGCAACCACACTTCAGGCGGCCCCTTATGATGCTATCGACGGCTTACAGTATCTGGATAAAGTCATTGATATTGATCAAAGCCCTATTGGCCGTACACCTAGGTCAAACCCAGCGACCTACACGGGTATTTTCACACCCATAAGAGAACTACTAGCCGGCACACAGGAAGCACGCTCTCGAGGCTATAAAGCAGGCCGGTTCAGCTTCAACGTTAAAGGCGGCCGCTGTGAAGCCTGCCAGGGTGATGGCGTGATCAAGGTCGAGATGCACTTTCTGGCAGATATCTATGTACCGTGTGACGTTTGTAAAAGCAAACGATACAACAGAGAAACACTGGAAATTCAATATAAGGGAAAAAGTATCGATGCTATCCTTAAACTCACAGTTGAAGACGCCAGAGAATTCTTTGATGCAATCCCGGCACTCTCTCGCCGCTTACAAACACTGATCGATGTAGGGTTGTCATATATAAGGCTAGGACAAGCAGCGACAACGTTGTCAGGGGGCGAAGCACAACGCGTAAAACTCGCAAAAGAACTTTCTAAGAGGGATACAGGAAAGACATTGTATATTCTTGACGAGCCAACAACAGGGTTACACTTTCATGATATTGAGCAATTAATGGCGGTGCTATCAAGACTCAGGGATCATGGTAATACTGTCATTATCATAGAGCACAATCTAGATGTCGTTAAAACCGCAGACTGGATCATTGATCTAGGCCCCGAAGGAGGCATCAACGGCGGTACTATTGTTGCCACAGGTACGCCGGAATCTGTAGCGAATGAATCGGACTCACATACCGCTCGATTTCTTAAGCCACTACTTTACAAGTAAAAACAAACAGACACAAAAAACCCGGCCTTAGCCGGGTTTTTTTATGAAGGTAGATTAACCTTCAACTTCTTCTGCTGCACCAGTGCCTTTACGGCCAACTAGTTCAACATAAGCCATAGGAGCACAGTCACCTGGGCGATTACCACATTTTAAAATGCGGATATAGCCACCTGGACGGTTCGCATAGCGAGGTCCCAGGTCGGTGAACAACTTACCAACAGCTTCTTTACTACGAGTACGGTCGAATGCCAAACGGCGATTAGCAACCGTATCTTCTTTGGCCAATGTAATCAGCGGCTCAGCTACGCGGCGAAGTTCTTTCGCTTTTGGCAAAGTAGTTCTGATCAGTTCATGTTCAAATAATGAGCATGACATGTTCTTGAACATGGCTTTGCGGTGCGAGCTGGTACGATTTAAATGGCGACCAGATTTACGATGACGCATTATAAATTCCTTACCAACTTGGTCAGTTAAAACCGCATCTTACGATGCGATTTTATCGTCGCTCTTAAGGCTAGACGGAGGCCAGTTTTCAAGACGCATGCCCAAAGATAAACCTTTGGAAGCCAGTACATCTTTAATCTCTGTCAGCGACTTTTTACCTAGATTCGGGGTCTTCAGCAACTCAACTTCTGTCCGCTGAATCAGATCACCAATATAGTAGATCTGTTCTGCTTTCAGGCAGTTGGCGGAACGAACCGTCAATTCTAAATCATCGACAGGGCGCAACAGAATCGGGTCTACTTCCGGCTCTGCAGGCTCATCTTTCGCCTGATCAGCTGCATCTTCAAGATCAACAAAAACAGACAATTGATGCTGAAGAATTGTAGCTGCACGACGAATGCACTCTTCAGGATCAATCGTACCGTTAGACTCGATATCAATAACAAGCTTATCTAGGTCAGTACGCTGCTCCACACGAGCACTTTCGACAACATAGGAAACACGGCGTACCGGGCTATAAGAAGCATCCAACTGGAGACGACCAATAGCACGAGTTTCATCTTCGTCACTAGCGCGAGTGTCAGCAGGAACATAACCACGTCCGTTGGTTACCTTAAGCTGCATATTCAGAGTCGCACCTGAGTTCAGGTGAGCAATCACGTGGTCGGGATTTGCAATCTCTGCATCCTGGTTCAACTGAATATCTCCAGCTGTTACAGCACCTGAGCCTGACTTGCTCAATGTCAATGTTGCTTCTTCGCCATTGTGTAGCGTGATAGCAACACCTTTCAGGTTCAGAAGAATCTCAATGACATCCTCCTGCACACCTTCAATTGTGCTGTATTCATGCAGAACGCCGTCAATTTCTACTTCAGTGATGGCACAGCCAGGCATTGAAGAAAGTAAAATGCGACGTAATGCATTACCCAACGTATGACCGAAACCGCGTTCTAGCGGCTCCAGAGTCACTTTAGCACGTGTGTTACTGATTTCCTGAACGTCAATATGACGAGGACTCAGAAACTCATTTACAGAACGCTGCATAGTTCCACCAATCAAGAGTTCATGAATTACTTGGAGTACAGCTCGACGATCAGCTGCTCATTGATGTCAGCTGACAATTCGCTACGCTCAGGAGAAGCTTTAAATACGCCTTCCATTTTGCCAGCATCAACTGAAACCCACTCAATTGGAGCACGCTGCGAAGCTAGAGTAAGTGCACTTTTAAGGCGCAACTGAGTCTTAGCTTTTTCACGAACTGCGACCACGTCACCTGCTTGCACCTTGTAAGATGCAATATTAACAACCTGACCATTAATAGTGATCTGGCGATGTGACACGATCTGACGAGATTCAGCACGAGTAGAACCGAAACCCATACGATAAACTACGTTATCCAGACGTCCTTCAAGCAGCTGAAGCAGGTTTTCACCTGTAGAGCCAGCCTGACGAGCCGCTTCTTTGTAGTAATTGCGGAACTGACGTTCCAGCACACCGTAAATACGACGTACTTTTTGTTTTTCACGAAGCTGTAGACCGTAATCGGACAGACGACCTCGACGAGCACCATGTACACCAGGAACAGTTTCAGCTTTACACTTACTATCCAGTGCACGGACACCACTCTTCAAGAACAGGTCTGTACCTTCACGGCGTGACAGCTTGCACTTTGGCCCAAGATATCTTGCCATTATACCGTCTCCAGTTTATACGCGACGTTTTTTCGGTGGACGACAGCCATTATGTGGAATCGGCGTTACGTCAGTAATGTTTGTAATTTTGTAGCCGCAACCGTTCAGCGCACGAACTGCCGATTCACGACCAGGTCCAGGACCTTTAACAAACACGTCTAGATTTTTCAAACCATAATCCAAAGCAGCCTGTCCGGCACGTTCAGCAGCAACCTGTGCAGCGAACGGTGTACTTTTACGAGAACCGCGGAAGCCGGAGCCGCCTGAAGTTGCCCATGAAAGTGCATTACCTTGACGATCTGTAATGGTGATAATTGTATTGTTAAAAGAAGCATGTATATGAGCTAACCCATCTACAACTTGCTTTTTAACTTTCTTACGTGTGCGATTACCTGGCTTAGCCATATTGGAAATTCCTATCGCTTAACACTTATTTACGGATCGGCTTACGTGGACCTTTGCGCGTACGCGCGTTGGTCTTACTACGCTGCCCACGAACTGGCAGGTTACGACGATGACGAATACCACGGAAACAACCGAGGTCCATGAGACGCTTAATGCTCATAGACACTTCACGGCGTAGGTCACCTTCAACTGTAAACTTGCCAACTTCACCACGAACTACATCGAGCTGCTCTTCGCTAAGCTCGTAAATCTTTGTTGCTTCAGTAACTCCAGAAGCTTCGCAGATTTTTTTTGCAGTCGTACGGCCAATCCCATAAATGTAAGTCAGAGAAATAACCGCATGCTTATTGTCAGGAATATTGACGCCAGCTATACGGGCCATTCAACTTACTCCATCTTAAATGTGCTCACATGAGCACAAATCTATAAATATGTTCATAGAAAGCGCGGTATTATACGTCTTGAATTAAATTAAAACAAGACCCGCACTCCCTACTCCCTTGTATTATTCTAACCTTGACGCTGCTTATGGCGAGGTTCCACCTTACAGATAACACGAACCGCACCGTTGCGACGTACAATCTTGCAGTTACGACAAATCTTTTTAACAGATGCACGCACCTTCATGATCCACTCCTAGCGCTCAGCGCATTAAACCCGCGCCGCCACCTTTGAGATTTGATTTTTTCATCAGGGACTCGTATTGGTGAGACATCAAATGTGACTGCACCTGAGCCATAAAGTCCATTACAACAACTACTACAATTAGCAGAGATGTTCCGCCAAAGTAGAAAGGCACATTCCACGCAACCACGAGAAACTGCGGCATTAATGACACCGCTGTGATATAGAGTGCACCAAACAATGTAAGTCGACCTAACACTGAGTCTATGTAACGAGCTGATTGCTCTCCTGGGCGTATGCCCGGGATAAAAGCACCCGACTTCTTCAAGTTGTCTGCCACTTCACGAGGATTAAACATAATCGCCGTGTAAAAGTAGCAGAAAAACACTATGCAAATTGAGAATAGAATGATGTACAAAGGCTGACCAGGACCTAAGGCCAAGGCAAAATCCTGCAACCATTCCATCCCCTCAGTCTGACCAAACCACTGTCCGACCGATGCAGGAAACAGCAAAATGCTAGAAGCAAATATTGGCGGAATAACACCAGCCATATTAACTTTCAATGGCAAGTGACTGGTCTGTGCAGCGTAAACCTGACGCCCTTGCTGACGTTTTGCGTAGTTTATAGTAATACGGCGTTGACCGCGCTCCATAAACACCACAAAACCGACAGTTGCCACCGCTAAGACAGCGATTGCCAACAACGCAAGAATATTCAAATCACCCTGTCGAGCAGACTCAAAAGACTGTCCGATAGCACTGGGAAGACCAGCAACAATACCAGCGAAAATCAAAATCGAAATACCATTACCAATACCGCGCTCAGTGACTTGCTCGCCTAACCACATCAGGAAAACAGCGCCAGCGACTAAAGTTACAACTGCAACAAAATAGAAGCCAGGTCCACCTATAAAGGCAATCCCCTGATTAGCAAGCCCTACAGCCATACCAAATGACTGAACAGTTGCTAGCAATACCGTGCCGTAACGTGTGTATTGGTTGATTTTACGACGACCTGATTCTCCTTCTTTCTTCAACTGCTCAAGCTGCGGACTCACAACCGTCATCAACTGCATAATAATAGAGGCAGAGATATACGGCATGATACCAAGCGCAAGAATACTCATGCGCTCCAAAGCACCGCCTGAAAACATATTGAAGAGACTCAGAATCGTCCCCTGATTTTGATCGAACAGTGCTGCCAGACGATCAGGGTTAATACCAGGCACAGGAATATGTGCACCGATACGATAAACCACGATTGCCAGTAGCACAAAGCGAAGACGAGCCCATAGCTCACCTAAACCGCTTTGATTGCCTGCCGGTATTGATCCTTTTTTAGCCATTTACGCCTCGACTTTGCCGCCAGCAGTTTCGATTGCAACCAAAGCACCTTTAGTCACACGAAGACCTTTAATGCTGACTGCTTTCTTAAGCTCACCTGACAGAATGACTTTTACAGATTTTATCTCTTCAGAGATAATATCCGCAGCCTTCAACGCTGCCAGATCGATTACATCTGCTTCGATATTGTTTAGTTCGTTTAAACGAACTTCAGCTACGAAACGTGCTTTACGGGAAGTGAAGCCGAACTTCGGCAGACGACGCTGCAAAGGCATCTGACCGCCTTCAAAACCCGGTTTAACAGTACCGCCAGAGCGGGACTTCTGACCCTTGTGACCACGACCACAGGTTTTCCCTAAACCAGAACCAATACCGCGACCAACGCGTTTTGGTGCAGGCTTAGAACCAGCAGCTGGACTGAGAGTGTTCAGACGCATATGACGAACTCCTCTTACTCGCCTACTACATTAACCATGTAGTGGACCTTGTTGATCATACCGCGAACTGAAGGAGTATCTTCCAGCTCAACGATATGTCCGATACGGCGCAAACCAAGACCCTTAACACATAATTTGTGCTTAGGGAGGATACCGATTGGGCTGCGGACCAGTTTTACTTTCAAAGTATTAGCCATAATCGTCTACCCCAGAATCTCTTCTACTGACTTACCACGTTTAGCGGCAATATCTTCAGGTGAGCGCATTTGCTGCAAACCTTTGAATGTTGCACGTACCACGTTGATAGGATTTGTAGATCCGTAGCATTTAGCCAATACGTTATGCACACCAGCGATTTCCAACACGGAACGCATAGCACCACCGGCAATTACACCAGTACCCTGCGAGGCTGGCTGCATGTATATTTTTGAAGCACCGTGACGCGCTTTAATAGGATACTGAAGCGTATCACCATTAAGCTCAACACGGATCATGTTACGACGAGCCGCTTCCATTGCTTTTTGAATTGCAACAGGGACTTCGCGAGCCTTACCTCGACCGAAGCCTACACGACCTTTGCCGTCACCAACTACAGTCAATGCTGTAAAAGCAAATATGCGACCACCTTTAACTACTTTGGCTACGCGATTTACTTGAACCAGCTTTTCCTGTAGATCACCATCTTTTTGTTCGTGATTTGACATCATCGACCCCTTTAGAATTCTAGGCCGCCTTCACGGGCTGCGTCAGCTAGCGCTTTAATACGACCGTGGAATTTAAATCCCGAACGATCGAAAGCAACTTTAGTGATACCTGCTTCTTTAGCACGCTCTGCAATCAGGGCGCCTACTTTAACAGCCGCTTCAGCGTTACCAGTAGTACCTGAGCGCAACGCTTGCTCAACTGTTGATGCAGAAGCCAGAACCTGACCACCATCAGCAGAGATAAGCTGAGCATAAATGTGACGCGGTGTGCGATTAACACACAGACGCGTAGCACCCAGTTCACGCATTTTCAGGCGGGAACGAAGTGAGCGACGAATACGAGCTTTTTTCTTAGCGTTCATAACCCTGCCTTACTTCTTCTTAGCCTCTTTACGACGAACAAGCTCGTCAGCATAACGAACACCTTTACCTTTATAAGGCTCTGGCGGACGAAACGCGCGAACTTCTGCCGCTACCTGACCAACACGCTGTTTATCAGCACCACGAATAATAATTGTGGTTTGGTTAGGCATTTCAGCTGTTATGCCTTCAGGCAATTTATATTCGATTGGGTGCGAGAAACCCAGGGTAAGATTGATAGCATCATCTTTAACATTGGCACGATAACCAACACCCTGTAATAACAAAGTTTTCGCAAAACCGTCGCATACACCAACAACCATATTGTTAACGATAGAACGAGCGGTACCTGACATAGAACGAGAGATTTTAGAACCATCCCGCGCAGTAAACGTCAGTACATTTCCGTCTTGTTCCATACAAACAGATGGGTGCATATGAATAGCTAACTGGCCCTTAGTACCAGTTACGCTGACAGATTGACCATCAAGTTTTAACTCAACACCTGCAGGAATAACTACGGGATTTTTAGCAATACGTGACATTGTAACCCCTTAGAATACCGTGCAAATGATTTCACCACCGATACCGGCAGCGCGCGCAGCACGATCAGTCATCACACCTTTTGAGGTGGAAACGATCGCAACACCCAGACCAGCCGCAATAGTAGGCAGCTGTTTAGTTGCCTTATAGATGCGCAGACCAGGACGACTAACTCTTTTAATATCTTCAATAACCGGCTTACCATCGAAGTATTTCAGTTCAATCGTGAGAAGAGGTTTCGCTTCGCCTTCTACAGCGTAGTCAGCAATATAACCTTCATTCTTCAACACTTCTGCAACTGATACTTTCATTTTGGAAGACGGCATGGATACAGCTGTTTTTTCAGCCATATGACCATTACGAATACGAGTACACATATCCGCTAAGGTATCTTGCATGCTCATGCATTTACTTCCTCAGTTGTGCAGCACGACGCGGTAGCAGTCACCTGCCCAGACCATCGTGCTTACCATTTAAGCAAACTGTATTACCAGCTTGCCTTCTTAAGACCCGGCACATCACCGCGCATTGCTGCTTCACGCAGTTTATTACGACACAGACCAAATTTACGGTACACACCATGTGGGCGACCAGTAATTTGACAACGGTTACGCTGACGGCTCGGGCTAGAGTCACGCGGCAATTTCTGCAGCGCAACTGTTGCGTCCCAACGTTCTTCATCAGAAGATGAAACACTTTTGATAATTTCTTTAAGCTGAGTGCGCTTTACAGCAAACTTAACAACAGCTTTGGTACGCTTATCTTCACGCGCCTTCATAGATGTCTTAGCCATTCTTCAACCCTTGTCTAAATCTTAAACGGGAAATTCAGGGCAGTCAGCAGAGCCCGACCCTCGTCGTTTGTCTTAGCAGTAGTTGTGATCGTAATATCCAGACCACGCAATTTATCCACTTTATCATATTCGATTTCAGGGAAAATAATCTGCTCTTTGACACCCATGCTGTAGTTGCCACGACCGTCAAAAGATTTCGGGTTGAGGCCACGGAAGTCACGAATACGCGGGATAGAAATATCTACCAAACGATCCAGGAAATCCCACATTTGCTTTCCGCGCAGTGTCACTTTACATCCAATCGGCCAACCTTCACGAACTTTGAAGCCAGCAATTGATGTACGTGCCAGTGTTACTACAGGTTTCTGACCAGCAATAGCTGTCATATCATTTACAGCGTATTCAAGCTGCTTTTTATCACCTAAAGCTTCACCAACACCCATGTTCAGTGTGATTTTCGTGATACGAGGCACAGCCATAATATTAGGGCTGTTTAATTCTTCTTTAAGCTGCTGCTTAACTTCGTTTGCATAAAGCGTTTTTAATCTAGACATGACACTCGCTCCTTATTTTCCGCCGCCGACGATTTCGCCGTTGGATTTGAAGAAGCGAACCTTCGTGCCGTCTTCAAGCACTTTAAAGCCCACACGATCACCTTTACCCGTTGCGGCATTAAAAATCGCAACGTTAGATGTAGCAATGCTTGCTTCTTTCTCAACAATACCACCTGGCTTACCCAACTGAGGGTTAGGCTTGGTGTGCTTTTTAACCATGTTGATACCGGAAATCATAAGGCGATCATTCTTCAGAACAAGAAGAACTTTACCGCGCTTACCTTTATCTTTTCCTGCAATAACGATTACTTCGTCGCTGCTTAAAATTTTTCGCATGATATACCTATATCGCTTCCTACTACCTGCTCATGCTCAAAAACGCCAAACCCTTTCGGGAGTGGCGTTTTGAAGACAAAAGTTCATATGAACAAAAGTCTTAAAGCACTTCAGGCGCCAGGGAAATGATTTTCATGAACTTCTCAGTACGAAGTTCACGCGTTACTGGGCCAAAAATACGCGTACCCATTGGTGCAAGGTTCGCGTTCAGTATTACCGCTGAGTTAACATCAAAGCGAATGACCGAACCATCAGGACGACGAACACCCTTACGAGTACGGACAACAACAGCGTTAAGCACCTGACCTTTTTTAACTTTACCACGCGGAATCGCTTCCTTCACAGTAACTTTAATGATGTCACCAATACCTGCGTAACGGCGGTGTGAACCACCCAGAACTTTAATACACTGCACTCGCTTTGCACCGCTATTATCAGCGACATCAAGCATTGATTCAGTTTGAATCATGTTCTACTCCAAAATATGTTAGCTGCCCGTCAATATATGACGGGCAAACCGTCAACTGGAGCGAAGGCGCGTATTCTACACCTTCGCAGCACGCTCTTCAATACTTACGAGCGCCCAAGTTTTACTCTTGGAGTAAGGACGGGTTTCTTCAATAATTACAAGATCACCCATCTGGCACTCATTTTTTTCATCGTGAGCATGTAGCTTAGAGGAGCGAGTCATGTATTTACCATAAATCGGATGCTTCTCTTTACGCTCAACCAGGACAGTGATGGTTTTATCCATCTTGTCACTGACAACACGCCCAACAACAGTGCGAGTACGTTTTTCAGCGCTCATTTATCACCTGCCTTATCTTTCAGTACTGTCTTAACGCGAGCAACGTCGCGACGAACCTGACCCAGGAGGTGAGTCTGCGACAGCTGACCAGTTGCTTTCTGCATACGCAGATGAAACTGATCTTTCAGAAGACCCAGCAATGCTTGCTGAAGCTCTTCGGAAGACTTTTCACGCAGTTCATTGGCATTCATTACATCACCGTCCGTTTGACAATGGTTGTAGACACTGGAAGCTTAGCCGTCGCAAGTGCGAATGCTTCGTTAACCAGTTCTTCAGGTACACCGCTGATTTCGAACAACACACGACCCGGCTGGATCTGCGCTACCCAATATTCTACGTTACCCTTACCTTTACCCATACGCACTTCAAGTGGCTTATTTGTAATTGGCTTGTCTGGAAAGATACGAATCCAGATTTTACCACCACGTTTTACGTGACGGGTCATAGCTCGACGAGCAGCTTCGATCTGGCGCGCAGTTATGCGACAACGGCCTGTAGCTTTAAGACCATATTCACCAAAGCTAACTTTACTACCGCGCTGAGCAAGGCCACGGTTGCGACCTTTCATTACCTTACGGTATTTCAGTCGTTTAGGTTGCAGCATTGACGTTTACCTCACTTAGAACCTTTCTTCTTAGGCGTATTTTTCTTCTCAGCACGTACCTGTTCGATACCACCAAGAATCTCACCTTTGAAGATCCAGACTTTAACGCCAATCACACCATACGTAGTGTGCGCTTCATAAGGAGCGTAATCGATATCAGCACGGAATGTATGCAAAGGTACACGACCTTCACGATACCACTCAGAACGCGCGATCTCAGCGCCACCTAAACGACCACCAACCTGAATTTTAATGCCCTTAGCACCTAAACGCATTGCATTCTGAACTGCGCGCTTCATAGCACGACGGAACATAACACGACGCTCAAGCTGACTAGCAACACCTTGTGCTACTAACATAGCATCAAGTTCAGGCTTGCGAATCTCTTCGATGTTGATGTGGACAGGAACACCCATCATAGCAGAAGTAGCATTACGCAGCTTCTCGACATCTTCACCTTTCTTACCGATCACAATACCCGGACGAGCCGTGTAGATTGTGATCTTTGCATTCTGTGCAGGACGTTCAATTTCAATGCGGCTCACAGATGCATTTTTTAACTGACCCTCAAGATACTCACGCACCTTAAGGTCATTCAGCAATTTTCTTGAATACTCAGACTTGTCGGCATACCACACAGAAGTGTGGTCTTTGACGATACCAAGTCGAATACCGGTCGGATGTATTTTCTGACCCATAACGAACTCTCCTAGCACTCAGCCTTAGTCGGACACCTTAACGGTGATGTGGGAGTTGCGCTTCAGGATGCGATCAGCGCGACCCTTGGCACGTGGCTTGATGCGTTTCATTGTCACACCTTCATCTACAAAGATGACAGACACATGCAACTCATCAATATCAGCACCGTCATTATGCTCGGCGTTTGCAATTGCAGACTCCAGCACTTTTTTGACGAGTTCTGCCCCTTTTTTCGGGCTAAAAGCTAAGATATTCAAAGCTTCTCCCACCGACTTCCCGCGAATCTGATCAGCGACTAAGCGCGCTTTCTGGGCAGAAATGCGAGCGCCAATTAATTTAGCAGCGACTTCCATCATTTAACCCCTTATTAACGCTTAGCCTTCTTATTCGCAGCATGGCCACGATAAGTGCGCGTAGCAGCGAATTCGCCAAGTTTATGACCTACCATATCTTCAGTCACAAAGACTGGAACGTGCTGGCGGCCGTTATGAACTGCAATCGTCATCCCAACAAAATGTGGGAAGATAGTCGAGCGACGTGACCAGGTTTTAATTGGTTTACGATCGCCTGCATCAATTGCAGCTTCTACCTTCTTCAACAGGTGAAGGTCGATAAATGGACCTTTCTTCAGTGAACGTGGCACAGCTGTATCCTCAAATTAGTTACTTAGCCGAACGACGACGAACGATTAATTTGTCCGTACGTTTGTTCTTACGTGTCTTATAACCTTTAGTTGGAACACCCCATGGAGTAACAGGATGACGACCGCCCGAAGTACGACCTTCACCACCACCATGTGGATGGTCTACCGGGTTCATCGCAACACCGCGAACGGTAGGACGAACACCTCTCCAACGCATAGCCCCGGCTTTACCGAGCTGACGCAGACTGTGTTCACTGTTGCCAACTTCACCCAACGTTGCACGACACTCAACCAGTACTTTACGCATCTCACCAGAACGCAGACGCAAAGTAGCGTAGGCGCCTTCACGCGCAACTAACTGAGCAGATGTACCCGCAGAACGAGCAATCTGTGCACCTTTACCTGGCTTTAGTTCGATACAGTGAATAACACTACCCAAAGGTATGTTGCGCAATGGCAACGTGTTACCCGCTTTAATAGAAGCATCAACACCGGACAGCAAATTAGCTCCGGCTTCAACACCTTTTGGCGCAATAATATAGCGACGCTCACCGTCTGCATATTTCAGCAGCGCAAGGTGCGCGGTACGGTTTGGATCGTATTCCAAGTGCTCAACAACCGCCGGAATGCCATCTTTATTGCGTCGAAAATCTACAACACGGTAATGTTGCTTATGACCGCCACCAATGTGACGTGTCGTAATGCGACCGTTGTTGTTACGACCACCGCTCTTGCTTTTCTTTTCGATCAATGCAGCTAAAGGCTTGCCTTTATGCAGCTTAACGCTAGCAACCTTAACTACGTGACGACGTCCAGCAGAGGTTGGCTTTGATTTTATAACCGCCATAACTTAACCTCTCTTATTCGCCACCAAGAAAATCAATCTCAGAGCCAGCAGCAAGACATACATATGCCTTACGAACATCGCTACGCTTGCCTAGGCCGCGTGCAGTGCGCTTGGTCTTACCCTTAGCATTTAGAACATTCACGTCAGATACTTTGACGTTAAACAACTGCTCTACTGCCTGTTTGATTTCAGGTTTGGTAGCATCTTTAGCCACACGAAAAACTACCTGCTGAGCATCGTCAGCGATAATAGTTGCTTTTTCCGAGATATGAGGACCTAACAATACTTTGTATAGACGTTCCTGGTTCATGCTAATGCCTCCTCAATTTTCTTAAGAGCAGATACAGTAACTACAACCTTCTCGAAACCAACCAGGCTAACCGGATCGATTCCTGCAACATCACGCACGTCCACATGTGGAACGTTGCGAGCAGCTAGATATAGGTTTGCTTCAACATCTTCAGTCACGATTAACGCACTTGCCAGATCAAATTCTTTCATCTTAGCAATAAACTGTTTAGTTTTCGGCGTATCGATGCTGAACTGATCAACAACTACCAGACGATCCTGGCGAACCAATTCAGAGAAAATGCAGCGCATTGCTGCACGGTACATTTTTTTGTTCACTTTTTGCGAGTGGTTACGCGGCTTCGCAGCAAACGTAACACCACCACTACGCCAGATTGGCGAACGGATTGTACCGGCACGCGCACGACCTGTTCCTTTCTGACGGAATGGCTTAGCACCACCACCAGAAACTTCAGAGCGAGTTTTCTGTGCTTTTGTACCTTGACGAGCACCAGCCAGGTATGCAGTAACTACCTGATGTACTAATGCTTCGTTGAATTCTTTACCAAATGCGGAATCGGATACTTCGACCGATCCATTAGCTCCAGCGAGATTCAGATTCATCATAACCCCCCTTAGGCGCCAGCTTTAACAGCTGGTATAACGATTACGTCACCGCCAGTTGCGCCTGGAACAGCACCCTTGATCAATAACAGGTTGCGTTCTGCGTCTACACGCACAACTTCCAGAGTCTGAATAGTAACGCGTTCAGCTCCCATATGGCCCGCCATCTTCTTGCCTTTCCAAACACGACCAGGGGTCTGACACTGACCGATGGAACCTGCAGAACGGTGAGACAGTGAGTTACCATGAGTCGCATCTTGCATGGAAAAGTTCCAGCGCTTAATAGCACCCTGAAAACCTTTACCTTTAGATTGCCCAGCAACATCAACTTTCTGACCTACTGCGAAGCGCTCAACCGTTAGTGAATCACCAACGTTGATTTCTTCATCACCCGACAAGCGGAACTCCCACAAACCACGCCCTGCAACCACACCCGCTTTTGCAAAATGACCAGCTTTTGGCTTGTTCAGGCGATTAACCTTAACAGCACCAGTAGTCACCTGCACAGCTTGGTAGCCGTCAGTTTCAACAGTTTTAACCTGTGTTACGCGATTCGGATCCACTTCGATGACCGTGACTGGCACGGATACTCCATCTTCAGTGAAGATGCGAGTCATACCCGCTTTACGTCCGATTAAACCTACAGACATCTCTTTTACCTCTGCCAGTTGTGTACGGGGCTGTTACCCACTACGGCTGCCCTTTTCAGGAGCATTCCACAAACAGCGCTTCATTAAATAAATAATTCTGCGCAGTGACTGATTAGCCTAAACTGATCTGCACTTCTACACCCGCAGCAAGATCCAGCTTCATCAAAGCATCAACAGTTTTTTCTGTTGGCTCAACGATATCCAGAACACGCTTATGCGTACGAATTTCATACTGATCACGCGCATCTTTATTGACATGCGGAGAGATCAGAACAGTAAAACGTTCTTTACGAGTTGGAAGCGGGATCGGACCATTCACCTGTGCACCCGTACGCTTTGCAGTATTTACAATTTCCTGCGCGGACGAATCTATCAGGCGATGATCAAACGCTTTCAGACGTATTCTAATTTTCTGATTTTGCATTTTGATCACACTTTTTAAAGTTTTATTACGGCCAAAGCCGACCTCCCCTCCTATTATGAAGGGGACGCAAATTCTACTCAGGAGAGCAGCCTACGTCAAGACAGATCGAGTGTTTTTTAACCAAAAACAAAAAAGCCCTCAATTAGAGGGCTTTTTATCATCTTTTTAATCTCGTATTGAGATTAAGCGATAATTTTAGCTACAACACCAGCACCGACTGTACGGCCGCC
>NZ_LJSI01000044.1 GCF_001305295.1 Neptunomonas antarctica | reverse complement strand
CCTATGCCAATTGACTTGGCTGCAGGCCTGAAGAAACTACCAGAATAGAGAGTGTGGACAAAGTCGTCGCGAACAAGGTATTCAGGCGGGTACTCATCTAATTGAGCCATCCCCAGTCTTCACTTGACTGACAATCCGGATGTCCTGACGTGATATTGCCATGTCAGGACATCCGAAACGCTCCTCTATTTATATTCTGACGAGGATATAAAAAATATAATTTATAAGCACAGCTAAAAAGTACTACGGCAGTTTTCGGAAATTATTTTATTAGACTTAACAGCTGAGATTATTAAAGAATTCGAATAACCATTAACACATATGTGTAGTGGTCAACCATCAATTCTTCATTAAATTCTTTGTAATATTGGCCGGCTTTATATCAATTTTTTTGAGTGAGCAGAGGAGTTTTTGAGCAGGGTGTTTGATGGTGGATTTTTTTTTATCATCGTAAAATCAATCATATAGACACTCAATGTTTGCCTGTTACGAGATCATGCCTCATGAAATATAAAGTCATATTTAAAACTCAGATGATATTTGATGCACTACTTTCGGACGTAGATTTTCATCTGAAAATTATTTTTGATAATGCAGGTTCTGAGAGTTTTTTGGATACCACCGATCTTACCTTTAAAACGGTGGTAAATTAAAATGAATCAAAAGTTAACGCTTGCCTCAGCGATAGCAAAGACCATCTTTTTAACCGTTCCTGTGACAACCGTTTTTTTGTCTACAGCTGTCTATGCTGCTGAACAAATCAATCAACTGACACCCGATGAAACGCCAGCTATGGCCTCTGAAGAGCCGCAGGATGATGATGCCGCGTTGCAGGAACACCGTATTGGAAGCTTTGTCGCGCAACCCCAATTAACATTATTCTTAGGTCATGAAGATAATATTTTTGCTGAGCATAACGATGAAAAAAGTGATCAGATTCATGGTCTTGCGGGTAGTTTTAGTCTTGACTCTGACTGGCAGCAACATAAGTTGAACGCCAGTGCCGGGTTTGAAAGTGGCCGTTATAATAAATACGACACTGAAAACTATGATGATTATTGGATAACGACCGAAGGGCGTTATGACATTAACCCACAAACAAATATCTTTGCGGGTTTAGGGCTGAGTGAAGAGCATGAAGAGCGAGGCAGCCTGGATGATCTGTTTGGGGATGCGCCAACGACGTATACCTCATTACAGGCACATGCAGGTGTTTCGCATCAATGGGATAATTATTCGTTTCGTCTGGGGAGCACTTTTGAAAAATTAGACTTTGATAATGTGGGCGGGAGTGCTCTCAGTAATGATGATCGTGATCGGGATCTCGTTGGTCTGGGAGGGCGGTTGAGTTATAAAGTCAGCCCGCGTTTTCAGCCTTTCTTGCAGGTAGTTATCGATAAACGCGATTATGATAGCGAGCTTGATGATAATGGATATTCGCGGGATTCTGACGGTTATCGTTTTAGTCTGGGAGCGGAAGGCCGTTTAAGTAATACGGTCAGTGGCGAAGCTCATATCGGATATATTCGTCAGGATTATGATGACAGTCGTTTTTCAAATGTCGATGAGCTGGATCTGGGCGGCAACCTTAAATGGCAACTGTCTCCTTACACTCAATTTAATGCGTATGTTAAGCGCACTCTGGAAGAAACAACGCTTGCGGGAGCATCGGGTAACTTACTCACTACTGCAGGCGCTAATATCAAACATCACATCAGCCGAAATGGTGTCGTAACGGCTGATGTAACGGTGGGGTCTGAAGAGTATCAGGGGACTTCGCGTGACAGCAGCATTTTTGATGCGGGCCTGTCGTACCGTCACTACATTACTAACAGTATTTATCTTGATACCCGTTATCGTATAAAGGGGCGTGACTCTTCAGAGACCCGCCTGGGCGACTCGATGGGTGATAGTGCGAATCAGGCAAATATTCAGGACTATGATGACTACTATAGTAACGAGATATTTTTTACGCTGGGTGCGCTGCTTTATCCCGTGCGTGATAGTTCACGGCCTCCGTTAAGCATCGTTACACCTGAGTTTGCAGCCGTACGCTGGAGTGGTGGCTATTTGGGCGCTGAGTATGGCTATGGCGCGGCTACCTCCGAAGTTGTGGGAGCCCGAGATCAAGGAGTAGATATAGGAGAATATGGCGATATGGGTAGCAGCTATGACTTGTTCTTTGGTTATGGCTGGCGCTATAAGCAGTGGTATGTTGGCCTGGAGGGGGAATATGGAGATAGCGGTACTGATATTAATCACAGTAAGTCAAAAGACGATGCACAAACTATCAGTGTTAGTAAGGATACCAGTTATGCGGGAGCCGCTCGTCTGGGTTATGTCCTACCCAGTGGTTCTCTTATGTATGCTCGGCTAGGGCGAGTGAGTACGGAGTTTGATACTGTCAATAAAGTTAATAATCAAGCGACTGGCTATGATGACAAAAACAGGCAAACCGGTGCCCGATATGGGGTCGGGGTAGATATTCCTGCGAATGACCATCTGTTTGTGCGTCTTGATTACTCCGTGACTGGTTACGATAGCTATAACGTTGATTATCTGGACAATACGGGCAGCCCAACGAGCGCTGTTTATAATAATGACGAAGCCCTTTTTAAGGTAGGGCTTGGTTGGTATTTCGATAAGCAATATGAGTCTGCAAAGAAGGTCAAAGTAGATCGTGATGGTATTTATGCCGGTGTTCAGGTGGGTCACGGTTCTCTTGGTAGTGCTACCCAGGGCATTCATCAGGATAATGGTGTTACCTCAAGTTTTCAGGGTGATTTCGCTGCCATATCGGACCTCAGTTTAGGTGGGTTTGTTGGTTATGGTGCGACGCATAATAAATGGTATTTTGCCGTCGAGGCGGAGGCTGATAGCAGCGAAACTGACTGGACACATGTGCGTGAACCGGGTGGGCGTGATTTTTCTGTAGAGAAAAAAGGAAGCTATGGTGTTGGAGTTCGATTGGGCTACGTGCTGGATAATGGCTCACTGTTGTATGTGCGTGGTGGAAAAGTGAAGACTAAGTTTAATACGGATTGGAATAAAGGCAGTAGTCTGGATAACAAGGTGGAACGAGATGATAATGTCTGGGGAAGCCGTCTAGGTGTGGGTGCCGAAGTGCCTGTGACCGATCATGTCTCAATGCGCTTTGATTACACTCATACAAACTACGGTGAATATAGCTTCGTTACAGAGCATAGTCAGCCTGATGCAATGAGTTTCAAAAATGATGAAACACTGTTTCGTCTGGGTGTTAGTGTGACCTTTTAAGCGATGCGTCAAAAATAATAATCTGGTTGAGAAAGGGCTCTGGTAAGAGTCCTTTTTTTTACACAAAGTATCGGCGATATTAAATTTTTTAAGATAAAATTGAGGTTAAAAACTCTTTTATATCATGTCTTTACCCTAGTTAAAGTAGTAATTTCTAATATAAAGAAATTATGTTATTTTTTCCAACAAGGGGTACATCATGAAAAAGCAATTCACACTCAAAAAAATGGTCGTTTTAACCGCTGCTTCGTTAGCTCTGACAGCCTCTCCTTTAATGATGAGTACAGGGATTGCGCAAGCTGGTTTTTTTGTTACCGATGCATCGGCTGCTTCTGAGCAGTCTACTGGACACAAAGGTCAGGGTGAAAAAGGTGCTAAAGGTAGCGGTGATAAAGGCAAAGCAGGTCAAGGATCGCGCCAAGGTAAAAAGTCTATCACCGATATATTAAGTGATGATGGTGAAGAAGATTCAGACCGTCCAGCATGGGCGGGTACTCCCGGAAAAGAGGGTAAGCCAGGCGGTGGTAACGCAGGTGGCTCTACCAAAAAAGGGGGAGATTATGGTGATATTGTTGTGATGTTGCGCAATGATGACGGTACTTTGTATGAGGAAGACGGTTTGACGTTTGCTGTTTCGTCTACAGGTGAACCGATTGCACTTGTCGATGGTGAAGTTCCAGTAGGAGCTGATGTACAGGCAGTAGAGTTTGGTCGTTTGAACATCGCACGTGCACCGAGTTCAGTGTTAGAGCACTCTTTGGTTGAAGCATTATCAAAGCTGGATGATGGGGTTTTTGGTGAGACAGTTACCTTAGATCCATCAGGTCGTTTAGTGATAGATGGTTCCACTATCGACTCACCACTGGAAAACTTAGCCTTATATGAAGCTCTATTGGTTACGGCTGCTGTTGACGGTGTTATCACGCTCAGTGCTAGTGCCAGTAAGGATGGTGCTGATACGACTTACACTTTTGAAGTACCTGAAAGTATACGTCTGGATTTAGCCGCTTCTGCACTGGCAGCCGCATCAGATAAAACAGGTGCACTGACGATCGATGAAATTGCAGGAATCAGTGGGTTTATTGGTGTAGCAGATGAGTTGGCCACTTATGTCACAGATTATACTTATGACAGAACTGACATGTACGGTGATGTTTCTGTATGGGTGTTGGTTGAGAACGAAGAAACAGGTGTGTATGTACCTACTTACGTAAATATACTTGAGTCTGTCACTTTTACCGATGTTGAAGATAACTCTATCAAGGTTAATGTGGACGGAGGCATTGATGTGTTCACACAAGCGGCTGATGATGCAGTTCAGGTACTTGAGTTTGTTCATGATAACGCACTGGATCAGTAGTTACTGATTCGTTAACTGCCCAATAGCCATCGCTATTGGGCGGTTTTTCAGCAAATGGTGTTTATGATGTAAAGAACTGGAGTCTGTTATGGTTAATTTTATCAGTATTCGTAATGTAAGCCTGACGGTTATATCGATGACGGCATTGATACTGGGACCTGTTCAGATCGATGTAACGAACATGAAAGTGTTTTGGCAACAGGCACATGCAGAAGAAGGACACAGCAGTAGTCATTCAGGTGGTAGCGCGAGTGGCAAAAAAGGTGGTGGTCATGACAGCATAGATCATGACGATGACAGCCACGAGGGTAGTAAAGGCGGGGAAAAAGGTAAAAAATCGAATCGAAGTCCGTCGGATGCCGTGAGTAACGATGTATTGAAAGGCCATGGTCGTAGTGGGCGTCCTGTTTGGGCCGGAGGTGGTATTCCTCATGTTGAGCTAGGGCGTTTAAATGTTAGCCGTGCGCCTGGTTTTGTTTTGGATAGGGCTTTGGCTGAAGCACAGGCTGAACTCACTAATAACCCTGCCGCCGATGTTCATTCCCCGTTAGCTAATTTGGCACTGTATCGAGAGTTAGTAAAATCAGAAGATTTGAGCGAAGAACAATTACAGGTTGCCGCCAATTACTTGGGTAAAGCTGCCGATAAGAATACGACTATCTCAGATGACACGATTGAAGCGCTTAATATTATTCTGGCTACAGGGTATAGTCTTAGTAATGCCCAAGTAGCCTCACTTGCATCGCAAGCAGACGAGGTTCGTTCGGCCATACTGGCTGCGCATGATGATGGAGGTGATTCCGCTGCTCATGATGATGGCGGTGATGCAGGCACTTGAGTGGCAGAAGTTTACGACATCAGAGATGGATTCTGACGGAATACAAACACACATATCGTGTGCAATAAGATCAAACAAAGTACAATGTTTTGAGATGTAAGCATCAAATAAATGAAGGGTTTTTACGTTGGAATGGGAAAAAAAATCTAATTATGTGATCCATGACTCTGGGTTTACGATTGTCGTAGAAGAGGGTTCATTCAATGATCCATCAACAATACGAATTAAACAGTCAGAGGGGTTTGATGCAATAGAACAGGCAAAATTGCTCCGAGAAGGCATGGAATTTGGCCGGTCAAACACAGATGTAGACAGCAAGCGGATAGCATCTCGGGAAGACAAGGCATCACCAATGATTGCCATAAATACATATCAAACACTTACCTCAGGAATGGAGTCTCTGGAAAACAACACACCAAAAATAACTGTAAAAAAGAAACGGAAAATACTTACACAGAGAACAGTTTGATTTACTTAATGTAAATCTTTCCGCACTACACATTATCGCTCCACATCTGATGGACACGCCAGTCTGCTTAATCCGTTACCTCTTCGTCATCCGGATAAAAAAGAGCAAAAATAAATATGGGGGCATTTATACTGTGTTCAGTGTCGTCCAGTAAGATGCCCTCGGAACCGGGCAGCTTAGGGGAGAATAAACGATAAGTACTTATACCGCCTGAAAAGTACCTCCACCAAACGGATAGGGTGGATATATGCCTCAAAGACCCTGATATCAAACAGGTTAAGCCTGCAGAGAAAGACTATAAGCTGAGCTATGCTAAAGGTTTATGCCTGTTGGTAACGAAAACTGGAAGGTTGCCGTGGTATCTGTCTGAATTTTTACACTAACCAATCAGTAAAAACAAAAAAAACACCAATTATTACAATTGATGTTTTATAGAATTACATATTACCGAGTCTGTATTAAGATTTTTTCTTAAACCTACGTGTTGCTAAGCCCATAATTCCTAATGCAAAAATAGCAAGCGTTGATGGTTCAGGTATTGCTGACGGACTTACTTCTTCAGTGAATCCAGTATAACGAACCTGCGATTGAGAATAGTTATAAAAACCAAATTTACCTGTATTAAAACTCCCTGACACATCAAAAATATTTGCGCCATCAATGTCAATTTTAATTCCAGTAGTTGTAAAGTCCAAACTAAAATCGTAAACAGTATTATCTGCCCAGCCGTTATTTCCAACATAGTCAGATGCGAGTACCACTATATCTGAACCACTATGATCCCAATAGTTTACACTCGCGCCACTAATTTTAGACAGTGTAAAACCAGATGGAGCATACCCAGTATGGCTTTGATTGCCTTGCTTCCAATCAAAAAGTAAAAAATCATTACTATTACTATAACCAAAAGCAAAACCTATAAAGTCGTCGTCACCGCTAGTTTCTACTCCAAAAGTACCATCAAACTTAGTATTTATATAATTAGAATCACTAAGAAAGTATGTTGGATCACCATTTGTAGTTTGTAGGACACTTGTTCCGCTGCCATCGACATTCCAGGTTCCTCCAGAAGTAGCTGTCCAGGCGTTTAAGTCAACCAAGCCAGCATTAGCAAAACTACTAGTAGATAAAATCAAACCAGTTACGGCTGCTTTCAGCATTTTTATATTCATTTGTATTCCTTATTAATCACTTTCATTGATTTTGGCAGGGAAGTTACACTGATTTGATTAAAAGCAAAAAACATACCAGAATAAAAATATTGATTAATTACAATTGATTGAAGTTTTATTTAATGTTTTTCGGATCATTTTAAGTTAATGCTGTAAAAAAAGCTGACAGAATAACGCACTCATCATCGGCCTACAGTTTTATTCCAGCCAGGTGTGCCGTTTGCTGTGACAAGAAGGGCTTCATTGCACATGACTCATGGGGCATGTGCATTAATCAAAATTGGCTGGCCACATATAGCGGAATTTTTTGTTTATGTAGTGTCTGGTAATACCCAGGGATATACCCCCTCAGCCAAATAAAGCAGGGGGGGATATCCGGCAGGTATAAACGATAATTACATTATCCTACTGAAAAATACCTCCGTCATATGGACATCGTAGATATATGGCATCTACAGCCCCGGAGATCAAACAGGTTAAGCCTAAAGAAAAATACTATAGCCTAGCCTAGGCCAAGACAGATGTACTTGAGTTCTACATAATCATCAATTCCATATTTTGAGCCTTCACGACCTAAACCCGATTCTTTAATGCCGCCAAAGGGCGCTACTTCTGTCGAGATAATACCTTCGTTGACGCCCACCATGCCGTATTCGAGTGCTTCAGATACCCGCCACACCCGGCCGATATCTCTGGCATAGAAATAGGCGGCTAAACCTGAGGGGGTGTCGTTGGCCATGGCGATGACTTCGCTTTCCGATTGGAAGGGAATTAAGGTGGCCACGGGGCCAAATATCTCTTCCTGAGCAATACGCATCTGGTTGTTGACGTTGCTGAGTACGGTCGGCTGGTAGCCGTTGCTGACGGCGCTGAAACGCTTGCCTCCCGTGAGCAGTGTGGCGCCATTTTCCAGTGCATCAGCGACAAGGCTTTCAACCTTGGCTAAGGCCCGCTCATCGATCAAGGGGCCGATCTCGACGCCTTCATCGGCACCATTGCCGGTTTTCAGCGCCTCTACTGCGACCCTAAACTTCTCTGCGAACGCCTCATAGACATTTTCCTGGACAAAAATACGGTTGGTGCAGACGCAGGTCTGTCCGGCGTTGCGGAATTTTGAAACCATCGCGCCGACGACTGCTGCATCCAGATCGGCGTCGTCAAACACGATAAAGGGTGCATTGCCTCCCAGCTCTAAAGAGACTTTTTTAACATTAGCGGCACATTGCTGCGCCAGTAATTTGCCCACAGGGGTCGATCCGGTGAAGGATAGCTTACGTACTCTGGAATCTGCACACAGGATACGGCCTACTTCGGGAGCGTTTGTCGAGGTTACTACGTTGAAGACGCCGTCGGGGAACCCAGCCTCTTGAGCCAGTTTAGCTAAGGCCAGAGCCGATAGCGGCGTTAGTTCCGAGGGCTTGATGACCACAGGGCAACCGGCCGCCAGCGCCGGCGCTACCTTGCGGGTAATCATCGCAATGGGGAAGTTCCACGGAGTGATCGCCGCGGCCACTCCTATCGGTTGTTTGAGCACCATCAAACGTTTATCGCGACCGTGGGCCGGGATGATGTCACCGTACAGTCGCTTAGCTTCTTCGGCGAACCATTCGACGAACGATGCTCCATACAGAACCTCACCACGCGCCTCATTAAGTGGTTTTCCTTGTTCTGCGGTCATCAGGATTGCCAGATCTTCTTTGGCGGCCAGGATCAGTTCGAACCAGCGGCGCAATATGGCCCCTCTTTCTTTACCTGTATGTGCTCGCCAATTTGGCCACGCGCGTTCTGCTGCGCTAATAGCCTGTAAGACTTCGTCTGTACCTAAATCTGACACTTCCGCCAGCGGCGCACCGTTGGCCGGATTACTGACGGTGAATCGCTGGCCGCTGTTTGCCTCGCACCACTGACCGTCTATAAATGCCTGAGTCTGTAGCAATTTTTTGTTGGTTATCTTGTTGGCTATTATGCTGCAGGTTAGTTGCATTGCTTATCCTCCGACCGAGATCTGTTCAAGTGCAGCGCGCAGTGCCGTGGGTAGGGCGACCGGTCGCTGGCTAGTTCGATCGACATAAACATGGATGAAATGGCCGTGGGCAGCGGCATCTTCGCCGTCGTCCTTGAACAGCCCTATTTCATAACGGACCGAGCTATTACCCAGCTTGGAAACGGCCACACCAACGATAATATCTTCAGGAAAGGCGATGCTGCGAAAATAGTTGCACTGTGTTTCAACCACCAACCCGATCACGTCGCTGTGATAAATGTCCAGTACTCCCTGATCGATCAGGTAGCGATTGACGGCGGTATCGAAGTAGCTGTAATACTGCACATTATTGACGTGGCCATAGACATCGTTATCCATCCAGCGTGTCGGAATGGTAATGAAGTGCGGGTAATCTGAACGCTTTTTGAATGCCGGCTTTTGTTGCGTTGAATGTTCGTTCATTGAATTTTTACCTAGGTTCGTTTCAGTCACGTTATTCTCCTTACCAGGCGGCTTGGTAGATCGCCAGCGCATCGGCTTCGGTAACCTCGCGAGGGTTGTTCACCAACAGACGCGTTTGTTTCATGGCTTCGCTCGCGAGGCGTGGCAGCGCCGATTCCGGGATGTCGTAATCCCTCAATCTCGGCTGCATTCCTAAGGTTTTATTGAGTGCGTCCAGCGCGTTGATAAACGCGTTGCTGCGCTCAGAAGGATCGTCGATGTTTGCCAACGGCGGGAATACCAGAGGTGCCAGCGTAGCGTATTGGTCGGCGCAATGGGTTTGGTTGAAGCGCATAACGTGAGGCAGAACTAACGCATTGGTGAGTCCGTGGGATAGGTGGTAGATACCGCCCAGAGGGTAAGCCAGTGCATGCACGGCGGCCACCGGTGAGTTGGCAAATGCCTGACCTGCCAGCATGGAACCGAGCAACATATTGCCGCGAACCGCGAGGTTGCTGCCATTATGTACGGCCTGCTCGATGTTGGCTCCCAGTAGCAGCAATGCATCTTTGGCCAGTGCATCGGAGAGGGGGTTATGATTTGGGCTTAGGGAGGTGAAGGCCTCAATGGCATGCACCATGGCATCAACCCCGGTCGTAGCGGTTACCATGGGGGGTAAGCCCAGCGTCAGCTCAGCATCTAGCAGCGCCAGGTCGGGCATCAATTGCGCCGATACCACGCCCTTTTTCTCCTCTGCTCCCACTGTGATGATAGCGACAGTCGTCACCTCGGAGCCCGTACCGGCCGTGGTAGGTATTTGAATCAATGGTAAGCGCTGGCCTTGAACCAGATTGACGCCGTAGATTTCTGCCAGTGTTTGTTCTCCCGTTGCCAGCAGCGCTACCAATTTGGCCACATCCATGGAGGAGCCGCCGCCCAAACCTATAACGCCGTTGACACGTTCGGTGATGGCCTGTTGGGTAGCTGCCAGCACGATCGACTCGGCGGGGTCTGCCTCGACCTTGTCGAAGACAAAATATTCAACACCTGCCGATGCAAGTGCGTCCAGCGCCGGTTGCAGTAAACCTGCTTTCACGATCCCCTGGTCAGTCACGACCAGAACGCGGTTGCCGACGATACGCTGGCAGATATCGCCCAGTTCGGCGATGGCGCCCGCTTTGCAAATCAATTGTTTCGGGAAATTAAAGACAAAACCGTTCATGCGACGTCTCCTCTGATTATTTTCGGTGCCGATACTGCACCGCGTTCGATGGTGTAGACCTGGTCAACCAGGTCAGCAGAGTGGCTGTAGTCCGATTCGGACAGTAGTACAGATAAGCCCTCTGTTTTTAAGGTATGCAGCACACTGGCTAAGCGTCGGGACAGCGCGGGTGCGACGCCTTCGAAGGGTTCATCCAAGAGTAATAGTCGGCTGCCGCTCATCATTGCACGGGCCAGTGCCACTAGCTTTTGTTGCCCTCCGGATAACTGCAGCGCTTTTCGATCGGCGAACGCTTCCACCTCGGGCATCAGTTCGTATACCCAGGCGAGACGCGCCTCGGCTTCGGGTAGCTTATTGGCCCAAGCGGGTATCAATATGTTCTCCTCCACCGTTAATGTTGGCACCAGTTGCCGATCTTCTGGCATGTAGCCGACTTTTGCCTGGGCTCGAAAATGAGGGGCAAGCGCGGTCATGTCACGGCCTTCAATGATGATGCTGCCTGAATCTGGCTTGAGTAGTCCCATGATGGTACGCATCAAGGTCGTTTTGCCGGCGCCATTGCGGCCGATGAGTCCGACCAGTGCGCCGGGTTTTATCTCAAGATCGACGTCGCGCAAGATAGGTGTGCCGGCGATATGGGCGTTGATGGCTGAGAGTTTAAGCATGGGCTGGCTCCTTCGGAGAGCTGATTTCCAGGTGGTGGCCGGTGACAAATTCCTTCACTTTTTCGTCGCTCATGACCTCGGCTGTTGGCCCGTCCGCCAGTACGCGGCCATCGTAGAAGGCCAGCAGACGGGTAGAATAGCGAGCGATTACTTCCATATCGTGCTCAACGAACAGCACCGCTGAACCGGAACTGCGTACGGCTCGCATGACCGTATCCATTAGTTCGAATTTGTCGTCGATCGCCACACCCGAGGTGGGTTCATCTAACAGTAGAACCTCGGGCTTACCTATCATGGCCAGCGCGATATCCAACAGTTTTCTAACTCCCTGGGGCAGGGTGACGACCATTTCCGGCAAGTACTCGGCGATGCCATATTCTTCCAGTAGCGTCTCGGCTTGCTGAATGCTGCGGGCGTTGGCCAGCGGTCGCAGTAGCGACAATGAGCCTTTTTTTAACATGCCATAAGCGATCAGCACGTTATCCAGCACCGTTAGATCAGGAAACAGCTGTGCCACCTGGAACGAGCGACAAATGCCCGCCCGCATGACCTGACGCGGGGTTTTACCCAGAATACTTTTGCCTTTAAATAAGATCTCTCCGCTGCTGGGTGGCAGGTAGCCGGTCACCATGTTGATAAAAGTTGTTTTACCGGCACCGTTGGAACCGATAACGCCCACTATTTCACCGGCATTAATGGTGACATTGATGTCGGCGGCGGCGGTGACCGCTCCGAAGTTGCGGGCCAGTGCGCGTGTTTCTATCAGGCTAGTCATGCAGCGATCCTCTTGGTAATGCGTTCGACGAGAGACCATACGCCCTTCGGCAGATACAGAATGATCGCCAGCAACGCGGTACCCAGAATCATCTGCCAGGTATAGGGCGAGATCTGGAAGGCGTAGGTGCGTAATAATTCAAAAATTATCGAGCCCAGCACAGGTCCTGCCGCATGGCCGGTTCCGCCCATCAGGGCGATAAAGACAAACTCGCCTGAGGTCGTCCAGTAGGCCATCTCAGGATCGATGTGCCCTGCTGCCAGTGCCGTGATCGCCCCTCCTAAGCCGGCCATCGCGGCGGCCAACAGGTACTTAATATAGATGACCTTCCGCACCGAGACGCCTAAGTATTCGACCCGGATTTCGTTTTCGCGTATGGCCTCGCCGGCATATCCCATCGGCGAGCGCAGGTAGTTCCAGACAAAGATCCCAACACCCGTTACAGCAACCACGGCTAATCCGTAGGCCATCATGGGGCTGCTTTCGCCGCCTGGTGTCCAGCCAAACAGCAGCGGTGGTTTCACGTTGAAGCCATCGGTCGAGCCGAACGCCGTACTCTTTACTAATATGCCGTAAAGAATCATCGAAAACGCCATTGAGAACATAGCAAAAAATATGTCTCGATAGCGGCAGAGCAGCAGGCCGATGATCGCGGCTAATGCCACACAGGCGACAACGGCCAGTAACATCAGTAGCAGAGCGTTCTGGGTTTGCAGGTAGTCACCGGCAATGCCCACACAATAAGCACCGAGGCAGTAGTAAAGGCCTTGACCGAAAGACACCAGGCCGGCACGCATTAACAGCAGTAAGCCAAGTACCACCAGGCCTTTTGCCAACGCCAGGGTGAGCATAAATGTCAGCCAGCCCGGCATCACCAGTCCTGCTGCCAGTGCCGCGATGGCGGCGGCTATCAACAGTATCGTTGCAATTTTCATATTATATTTTCCTCGCAGTCGCGATGGCGAACAGGCCCTGTGGACGGAAAGCCAGAACGACGGCCATCACACCGTAGATAACAAAAAGTTCGGCTTCGGGGTATAGATGAACAGAGGCCGAGCGTGCCAGACCAACGATCAGTGCGCCCGTCAACGCCCCTCCAATGCTGCCCAGGCCACCGATCACTACCACGGCAAAGGCCAGTATGATCACCTCTATGCCGATACCCGGCATCACCGAAATACCCGGTGCGGTCAGGGCGCCGGCGAAAGTCCCCAGCACAGCGCCGATAACGAAGGTCACCGTAAACATGCGGGTGACATTGATCCCCAGGAACGCGGCGGTGTCACGGTCATGAATAACCGCTTGCAACAGCTTCCCTTGGCGAGTGCGGTTGAGCCCCCACCAGAGCAGAAAACAGATGCTTGCCGAAATAAAGATCAAGGCAATGTCATAGTTGGCGTAAGAAAGTCCGACTAGCTTGGTGCGTCCTAGCAGTGTGTAGGGTTGGTAAGCAAAATAGGCATCAACCCCCCAGGCCAGTTTGATTACATCTTCCAGGATCAGCAGGATGGCGTAGGTCACCAGTATCATCACCACTTCATCACGTCCGTACATGAACCGCAGCAAGCCGCGTTCGACCAGGAGGCCGATGATAATACCGCTAAAGATGGCGGCACCCAGTAGTACTAAATAGGCTCCCCAAGGTGGGTAGCCGCCTGCCAGATAGAAGCCGACCAAGGATGCACCGGCATAGGCACCAATGGCGTAGAAACTGCCATGTGCCATGTTAAGAATTCGCATGACACCGTAGATGAGAGTAAGGCCTGCTGCGATTAAAAATAGCCAAGAAGCATAAATCATGCCGTCCATCAGCATCGCAATTACCAGTTTCATGGATATCGCTCCGGATAGGTAGAAGAGAATAAAGGGAGAAAATCGACGGCTGTTAACCGCCGATCTTTTTAGGAGTCGATTAGTCGCACTGGGCGTCAGGCATCCCTTTCTCAATCCAGCTGACCGAGGTCATTCCTTCAGGAGGCGTGACGCAAGCGGCTGCATAATGACGAACATCGGTTACTGCCGGTTTTCCATCCTGCAGCGCATAGCGTCCGTAAACCATTTCCATGGTGGCCTGATGACCCTTACCACGGTTCATGGAAACTTTTCCGCCAGGACCTTCATATTCCAGGTATTCGAATGCGGAGACTACATCTTCGGTGCTGGGTTGACCGTTAACGTTTAGTGCTGCTTTTTCTGTTGCCAGTTTCAGGCCGAGGATACCCTGTACCATCTTGTAGGCAGGATAAGTCGGCGGGGTGCCGAATTCAGAGGTATAGGCCTCGCGGAACCAGCGGTTGAGCGCTGTGTCGGGTGCGAACACGCCGAAGGGCCCTCGACCACCAAGAATGGTTCCCTCGGGGATCTGGTCGGACAGACGGTACATGGCGCTTTCACCGGTGGTAAGGAGTGCCGTTTGATCTTCAAACAGTCCTCGGGCAGACCCTTGCAGCAGGAAGGCTTCCATATCGCCGCCCCAGAAGGAGGAATGGATCACATTAGCAGAATTGACCATCAGCGCCGAGATTTCCGCGCCATACTGGCCTGCATAGATCTTGGGGAACTGTTCGGTAGTGACGTCAACGCCTGCTTTCAGTTGATTCAGAGAACCGTTGAAGTCAGCCCAGGATTCGTGCCCGAAAGAGTAGTTCTGATTGATCCCCGAAACACTCTTAAGGCCCTCAACGGTTTCATTGATGTAATGAGCGGCGGCGACGTTATCCATGGTGGCGGTGGGGCCCGTGCGGAACACATATTTGAAGTCGTTTTCTTCGAAAACCCGTGGTGTACCGCAATCGAACAGTACCGTCAGGGTTTTCAGTTGCTCGGCGACCGCAGGCACTGCCAGGCAGTCACCAGAAGAAATATAACCGACTACAGCGTCGACACCCTGGCGCTCGACCAGATTACGGTATTCTGAAGCCTGCTTGGTGGCACCGCCTGCTTCGTCCATAAACACCGGAACGATGGTACGGCCGTTAATGCCTGTGGTGTTGTAGGGAGCCGGAAGCTGCCCCGCGTTCAGCGTCTCCAATACCAGTTTGGCGGCGTTTTGGGCAGGGATGCCGAAGGGGCCGGCTGCACCGCCGGAAAGAAAGGTGACCAGGCCTAGTTTGTAATCATCGGCGGCCAGTATTGGTTGAGCCGCAGCCGATACCAGGATCAATCCTGTTAACGTAGATTTTTTAGCAAAGGATCTGAACATCGTTTATTGCCTCATCGTCTTATAGTTTTTATGGACGGGGTACCCCCGACATACAAGACCTAATGCAACCGCTATGCCAAATAGCTATATCGATTTATGTCATTGTTTTTATTGGTTTATTATTTTATAGCAAGAAGTGGTTTTGCTCTATTGATCGGAATCCGATCAGGGCGCTCGCGACGCACGAGCGCCTGGCGCTCGTGCGCTGTTAGGCGGCTGTCTGTGGTGTCTTTGAGGAGCGTTTAAGGTGTGAGGTTTGAGGGGTGTTTTAGTTTACTCTGTCGCGTTAGCCGCATGGCTCTCCGGCGGGTAAATCCGCCAGTGACCCAGCATCATGCGTGCCGGCGCGAAGCGTTGGTCAGGAATGGTTTCGCCGATGGCGATGACTTGTTGTAATTGATGATTGACGGGGTTCATGAAAGAGGTAAAGCCGTGCGGATCTTCCGGTAGTTTTAGCTGTAATGTCGAGAAGACTTTGCGCATAGTCGCGTCACCTGCCTCAGAGCCGGCTATGCGTAGCACTTCTGCGATGGCCAGAATACCCGAATAAGCACCTTCAGCCGCGTATGAGGGATAGCGTCCACTGATTGCAAAAAAACGCTCCACAAACCAGCGGTTCTCCTCCGTCTCTGGCCAGTTATTATGGTGACGGGAGGAAAGAATAAGTCCTGCAGGCATATCTTCACCTAAGGCGGCGAGTACTTCGTAGTTGCCTCCCGTGTCGAAGTTGGCGAAACGTGTGTGTTGAAATAGTGTTGTCTGATTAGCCTGCTGAATGAAGGCTACAAGGTCTCCCCCCCAAAGTGCATTCACAACGAGATCCACCTTCTTCTCAGCCAGCACTCGCAGATAGGGAGAATAGTCTGGCTCATAAAGTTTTGGCCAGAGCACGGTTTCGATCTGGTAGCTGACCTGCGCGCGGTTCAATCCTTGCCGCAGGTCCTTCCATACTTGGTAGCCATAGTCATAATCCGGGCCGATATAGGCAATACTTAGCGGCGACTGAGCGTTGCCTTGCCCGAATTTTTCCTTGATGTAGCGAGCAGCGGCCTGCATAGATTGTGCGCTGTTGTTGTTGACCCTGAAATAATAGGGAAGAGGTCCGTCTTGGGTTAAGCGTGATGAGGCGTGGTCGGTACCGATAAAGAATACTTTTTCCTCTTCAGCGACTTGGGCAACCTGCAGGGCGACGGCAGAATTAACCACACCACAAATAAAGCGAACCTTATCATTGCGTACGAAATCTCGCACCTGACGTACCGCTTTTGACGCCTTAGAACTGCTATCAGAGACTAAAACGCGTATCGGCGGATAGGCTTGCTGTTGCTGTTCCAGGTGTTCAAAGGCCAGCTGAATTCCCACTACACTATCGCGGCCGTATAGTCCGCCTCTTCCACTCATGGGGAACAGGCAGCCGACCACTGTCTGAGCCTCTGCCTCAGACGCTCCCAATGAAACTTTCGCCGCTTCTATTGGCGTAGCCAGAATCATCAATATCCAGAATAGTCGAAAGATCATTCGCAATTCTCCAGGTGTAATCGCTGTATCCTGCGTTTCAGAGCATGACGGGATATTCCTAACTTTTCTGCCGCTAATCCTTTGCGCCAATCGGCTTCTTTGAGCGCGTTTAGAATGAGCTGTCGCTCGTGATCTTCTACGGTGATGCGATAGTCTCCTCCAAGGTTCTGAAAGCTTGCATTTTGTGGCCGGAATTCAGTGGGGAGCATATCGGCCTTGATGGTTTTGCCCGGGTGAAGAATAGTGAGCCGCTCGATCAGGTTTTTCAATTCCCGGATATTACCTGGCCAATCATAATCAGCTAGCAGCGCCTGTACGGCCTCGCTCAACAGAATCGGTTCACAGCCTTCCTGTCGGGCAGATTTTTCGATGAAGTGGGCGGTCAACAGCTCTACATCCTGGTCGCGTTTTGATAGCGCGGGTATTTCCACCGGCAGAACATTTAAACGGTAAAACAGGTCGGCCCGAAACCGCCCCTCGGCGACTTCATCCTTTAAGGTGCGGTTGGTGGCCGCCACGACAAAAACATTCGCCTGCCGTTCCCGTCCCGCGCCTATCGGTCGATAGCTCCGGTTTTCTAAAAAGCTGAGCAGCTTTGCCTGGAGGTTGATGGGGACTTCGCCAATCTCGTCGAGGAACAGAGTGCCGCCGTTAGCAAGATCGATCAGGCCAGACCGACGCTGGTTGGCGCCGGTATAGGCACCGCGTTCTGCACCAAACAATTCAGCTTCAATCAGTTGTTCGGGCAGCGTTGCACAGTTCACTTCAATAAAGGGTGCATCCGTAAAACGAATGTCATGCAGGGCGCGCGCCACGAGGGCTTTGCCGGTTCCGGAGGGGCCGGTGATCAACACTGTTTTGCCAGAGCTGTTACCGACCCGTTCCATGGCTTCACGAAGCGCGGCCATCTCGTGGCTGTTGCCGACCAATGGGCCGGTACCGCTATTCTTCTCGCGCAGGAATTTGATTTCACGCAGGGTACGCATGTGCTCTGTGCTGCGACGAATCAGCAACACCAGTTCATCCAGGTCGAAGGGTTTGGTGATGTAGTCTATGGCTCCCATTTTGACGGCCTTGACCGCCGTGCGAGTATCCCCGTGTGCAGATATCATGATAACCGGAAGGTCTGGCTGCTGAGCTTTAAGCTTTACCAGCACTTCAAGCCCGGGGATATCCGGCAGTCCAAGGTCCAGCAAAACGACATCGGGGCTCAGGATCTTAGCCTGTGCAAGCCCCTCTGCGCCGGTATAAGCGCCTGTAACATCCATACCTTCATCGCGGAGTGAAAAACTGATGCTGCGCACCAGATTCCGTTCATCATCGATCACCAGAACTGATATAGAACTGTCCATTACGCGTTACTCTTGATGGGTGGTGCGATGGGAAAAAATAAAGTGACGGTGGTGCCTTCGTTTTCGACGCTGTCGATGCTCATCCTGCCACCATTGCTGTTCACTAAGGTGCCGCAGGTTGCCAGGCCCAGACCTGTACCAGCAGGCTTGGTTGTGTAGAAGGGCTCCATGATATGAGCCTTTATCGCCGCCGACATACCCTGGCCGTCATCAGTCACCGACAGTTCAATCTCATTGTCATGTCTTATGGCCTGCAAACAAATGCTGCTGCCGCGCACGGACATGGCCTGTAAGGCATTGATAATCAAATTCATCAATATCTGCCGAACGTGGCCTTCATCGACCCAGAGTTGTAATGCTTCAGGGCTTTGGGTAGTGAGCTCTATTCCCTGGTTTCGTGCGGATGCTCCTCCCAGTATCGATATGCTGTTGAGTAAGCTCAGCGCCTCAACTCGTTTGGCATGGGGCTCTCTGGGGCGGGCAAAATTAAGCAGGTGTTCGAGTACATCGTTGACTCTGTCTATTTCTTCCTCAATGACGGCCATCATCTCCCTGTGTTCCGGGTTTGATTCCCGGCGAGACAAGGCTACGACGGTCGTTCGTATGGTGGTGAGAGGGTTACGGATCTCGTGTGCTAAGCCGGCAGCCAACTGCCCCAGCGTCGCCTGGCGCTCGATCTTTAGTGTGGAACGAATAAAAGTTTTGAGCTGCAGTCGCATACGTTCGATAGCGTGGGTCAGACGATTTATCTCCATACCCTGAACGGCTGTGACAGGTGTGTCCAGATCTCCGAGAGCCACCTTCTCTACACTCTGTATCAGCGACTCGACCTGTCGATTCAAGCGTTGGGAAATGCTCATATGCAGCCACAACAAGCCTGCAACGGTACACCCCATCAGCACGATAAGCCAATAGCGCATGCGTTCAACAGAAGACATTACCAGATTGGGTATTTGTATAACATGCAGTGACCAATTGGGCAGCAGAGCGGACTGCTGAGTTGAGGTTTGTGTAATGCTGACCGGCTGTCCCACGACGTCATAAGCGTTGCCGTCACCGGCGCGAAGAAAAGCGCGGAAGATATTGCCTTGATCCAATCCGCGGAGCGTTTCGGTGAGGGAGTTAAACCGAATGATCAGTCCTATCCGGTCTTTATTGGCATGCGGCAAGAGAGATTGGCGAAGGATAACCCAGGCGGGTTGCTCGATGGAGTAGGGTGTAGGTCCTATTAATTCGGCACCCTCGAAGTTGGCAATATTAGCGGAAAAAGGGGCGGTTCCTCTCTCTTTTGGAAACGTCCAGGCGATGTTGCCCTGGCGATCATAGAAAACAACGCCGTAAACACTTCTCGCATCGACCTGAAGTCTTAACAGGCTCTCTAATTCTGAGGAAATTTCCTGTCGTCCTTTGCGGGTAAAGAACTCCGGATTATCAAACTGGTCAGCGAGCGCTTCCAGTTCGAATTTTCTTTCTCGTAAAAATACGCGAAATTCGTTTTGGGTGGCGGCCATACGTGTCGCGAGCTGTTCTTCCGTCAGGCGGGCGACCAGCTGCGAAAAATAGGAATCATAAAGGCTGGCAAATCCGACTAAAGGGACCAGCGCGACCAAAAGGGACAGCCATAAGTATTTTGTGGTCAGGCGTTTGCTCGAGACCGGATTCTGCGGCACGTCTTCTTCACCAGCACATTCACTTTCCAGGGACCCGAGATGTCGTACTGAAGATCGATCAATGTTCAATAAGGCTAACCTCATACTCGTCTGTTTTATCGCGTAATAACAAACTCTTAATGCAAAAAAAGAGCCATACCGGCGAGACTATAAAATAAGGCATTAATGGTAACCTAAATAGCATGTTCGGAGCGGTTATCGCTCATTATGATTGAGCGGATGAGCGAAAAACGCTCCGGAAATGTCTGCTCATCCATACAATTGGCTAAACCATTAGTCCAGTCCGCAGGTAAAAGAATTTCATAGCGATTTACGCTTCCCTGATTCTAGGCTATTGTGAGATACATAGGTGCAGGCAGGAAGCCTTTAAACATTCAAGGAAGAGATATGAAAAGTAAACAAGACAGCCACCATCCAAGTGCTTTGATGGCCCTTAATGGCTGGAGCATTGAAGACATACTAACCTTCAGCGAAATGCTAAACCTACCGCACGATGTAACAGCGCAATTAATAGAGGGTTACATAACCCGGCATCGTACCTATCAAGAAGGGGGTGTAGCAGGTACTCCGCCGGAGTAACCTTTCAGCACAGAAAGCTTCCAGAGTTTTTGCTATTTTCAACATGGTTTGTCATAAAAATATAGCAAAAAATTATATATAGTTACCGCCGGCACGCGGGAAAAGGTAAAGCGCCGGGGGCGAGGCGTTGCCACCGGTGAAACCGCTAGCGCTGACTTTGCCAGCGCTCTTTGAGGGCATTCACAAATACTTTATCCTTTTTGTCCGTATTCGACACATACAGCAGGAATTGACTACCGTCTTCCCTGACGATAGTCACGGTGGACTTTGCCCCGAGCTCACTTTGCCAATCGACCTTAATATCCTGTACTTCACTGTACGTCGCTTGCTCCTGTTCAAGCGAATCATCGTCATCTTTCCAATAAGAAAATACGTGACGCTGAGTAAAGCCGTTGCCATCGTCACTTATAAACAGAAAGGCGTTACTGTAGAAGTAATCAATTTCATCACCTGGGTTGATGGTGCCGCGTCTCTGCATAAGTGTGATGTCGTACTCCAGAATCCGGCTACCTGTTACGACAGCTTCATTTGGCATAATGCCGATTTCAGAACCTGCCGACAGAATACACAGTGGGGTGCTTAATAGCGCCAATAGATAGTGACGAAAACTCCACGTAGAGTTTTTTGCCAGTGCCTGAGATTCACGGCCATTCACAAACAGAATGTAATTAGCTAAAGGCAAGATTAGCAGTGCGCTGAGCAGTAATGAGGGAAGCAACCAGATATCAGAGCGATTCCCTGTCGTAACGATTACCAAAAATCCCAGAGCCATTGGCACCGCTAGCATCTTGCCGGGCAGGTGGGAATGTTCAAAGCGTGTAGTGCAGTCTTCCTTGAGTTCGCGCCACAGAGGGTAGTACCAGAAACTATAGAAGATGCCCCGAGCCATCGGCATGGAAGCGCTATTTTTCTGTTTCTTAATATACTGAAAATTCTTATAGAACCAGTATGCGCCGTAGATTCCAAACGTGAGAATCCACATGGCAGATAACTTTGCTATCGACACCGGGAAAAAAACTGAATCCGATTCATCGGACTTGCGTCCAGAGTCCATTCTCCACAACAAGAACACCAGTAGGTACAGGCTCCCGTACATAAGCAATATTGTGGTGGTATTAAGGAAATAAAAATACCAGGGGTCGCCTTCTGCGGATGTTGTCTCAGAGGGATACTCTCTGTAAATGCCATAGCTCTGGCCGTTGCTCACTTTTTCAAGGGCCTCTAGATAATCCGCATAGTTCTCAGGTGCTACATAGTCAGTCTTGCTTTGGTAAGTGTATCGCAAGGTAAGTTGGTGTTTGGTATTGTCGAATTTCACATCATGACTGAAGTGGAAGAAGTCGTTATCCTCCACAAAATTATCGTCGTCAAAGTGCCAGTCATTTTCCTCAAAATTCAGTACAAATATCTGCTCCAGGTGCTTCGGGTGGGGCAGGTATAAGGGATGAACCCTGTTCAGTTCGCCCGGCATACTTAACAAGGAGGCAATGTCATTGGCGTAGAAATCTGCCTCATGACGTCCTTGTTCGGGGTTATCCTGCCAAAAGTTGTTGATTCTATACCGCTCAGTGGTGATCAATATGTTGTCGCGGGTATTATTCTTAAATTCGACAGGTTCTTGCACTGTCGTACCTGGATAATAGTACTGGTAGAACTCTAAATATTCTCGTTGTATTTGATCACGTCCCTTGTCCTCAAATCGCTGCCGCTGGAGTTCAGCATTCCATCCGTAGCTCTTTGATTCTGAGTGAAAAATTGCTTCACCCTTGGCAGGCAGCATAAAAGTGTCTTTGACGAACACCCCGTATTTCGATTGTGTTGGCAACATGGCTGTCAAACTGCGAGTACCCGGGCGTAGCACCAGCGCATGTCCATAGTCCGGTTGTTGAATACTATCAATTCCACCGTATTGGTAGCGGCGGGTGGGATCTACCCAGTAACGCTTGTTTTGGTGCTCGATATAGGTAATTACATGATCAAAAGCATGGATGTTGGGAATAACAGTGTCTAGCTTTACCTCGGTGTTGACCAGCGCCGGATAGGCCTCAACCCCTAGTCCCTTGAGTAGAGACAGCAACAGTACAGTTTTGTCCTTACAATCACCGTAGCGGTTGCGTAGTGTTTCGAACGCGGGTGTTGGCATATGAGAGTTCTGACCCAACTCCATTCCCAGGTAGCGTACTTCATCCTGTACAAAGCGTAACGCAGCTGAAATTTGTGCCTTTATACCTGAGTTCTGCGACTTGATATCGGCGACTAACTGATCGATATTGTCGTCTGCAATAACAACATCGCGGTAGAGCGGATTACTCCAGCTAGCCACTTCTTCCCAGGATTTCAGCTCACTGAAATATACTATTCCCCACGGGGAGAACCACGCTGGGGTATTGCTCTCTATTTTGACTGGCTCCACCTGGTCACCCTGGATCAGGTATTCACTACCGTTAGCTGTTTCGGTGCGGATCAACTTCAGATCGCTTCTTTCCAGCCGGTACTGAAGGGGTAACGGTTTATTCCATAGTAACCGTAGCGATAGCCTGCCAACAGGCACGGTCCAGTTCATATCATGAGTGTAGGCAAAAATGTTCTGATAGACCGGGTTCATGCCCTGACGAGAAAAGCTGTATTCAATGGTATCGCCCACTCGGACATCGTCGAGAATAATATTGAGCGTCATCCGACCATTGTAAATCAGCTCATCCATATCCTCCTCACGTTGAATCAGTTTCAAGCGTGCTGAGTCGATTTTGTCGAATGTTTTGTTGCTTCGGATTATACGTAGTGAGTGCAACACTAAGCGTTGATAGCTGGGGTCATAGCCTATATTAATCTGGGAGCTTCCCTCTACACCCGCCTGGTTCGCAATATAGCTTGCATTGTGTAGGTAAAACTGAGGTTCTTGCTGCTGATCAACCATCACTTGAGTATCTACCAGTAGGTAGTAGACACCGTTCTGAATCTGCTCCTGAGGGAATCCATTAATTTCAGGCAACGCCACCGGGGTCACCCAGCCAGGCGTCGGGGCCTTGATGATTGCATTGCTGCTCCAGCTAACATTGGCAAAAATCAGACAATAGAGGACGAAAAAGGACTTTATCCAGAATTTATTAGTGCTTTCCATTTATTTGCTACTTTATTAATCCATTAAAATGATGCCAACTGGCCGAACCAATTATTGCAAATCCAGTGCACGTAGCATACTGAGTTTTCACCCGCATAACGGGTAAACTTTGATCCTATAGGTTATGCTTCAGGGGCGCAAATTCCATTATTCTGTGTTGGCTGTGGACTCGCTATTCGCTATCGCTTGTTAGTACCGGAAAATAGAGTCGGGGAGCTTTTTAGGCTGATATTGCATGTTTCGAGACCGGTGAACCTGATTGTCATATTTTTACTCATACCCCGGCGGTAATGTTATCCGGCTCAGGAGATTTGATAGGGTGATATAAGTTCACTGTGTATTTTCGCTTCGAATCCGGTTTAGGTTTCTACAGAGTTTGTTAACTGACAATAACGGATATTCCCGCTAGTTCGCGAGATCAACAGGTTGAAATTCAAGAATAAATAAACAATTAGCATTGTTATATTGCTCTTTTAATAAAACTTGCTATCATCTGAAAATATAGTCGGGGAGCCTTTTAGGCTGAGATTGCATTTTTCGAGACCCGTTGAACCTGATTCAGTTAACACTGACGTAGGGAACTATACGTCTTGCTTTGTATGATTTGATCCCTCCAAATGTCATGAAATCTTCAGCTCGATAAAGTTCCTGTATGTCAGCGTTAGGAACTTTTATGTCCAATATTACCGCTACTCCTAATACAGCAACGCCCATTACTGCATCGACACCTATCGTGCTAACGATCGCAGGCTCCGATAGCGGTGGCGGCGCAGGTATCCAGGCCGACATTAAAGCGATATCGGCAACGGGGTGCTATGCCTGCTCAGTTATCACCGCCATTACCGCTCAAAACACCCTCGGGGTGTCCGCTATTTTTCCTATACCGCTTGAATATGTCGAAAAGCAGCTTGATGCCGTTTTTACCGATCTGAACGTGGTTGCCGTTAAAGTCGGCATGTTAGCCGATTGTGACATCATCAAAATAGTCGCTGCCAAAATAAAACAGTATCAACCTGCATTTTTAGTGGTAGATCCCGTCATGATCGCGACCAGTGGCGACTTGCTGTTACAAGAATCTGCAATCAGTATACTCAAATCTGAATTACTGCCGCTTGCTGATCTTATCACGCCAAACTTACCGGAAGGTGCCGCCCTTATTGGCAGTGAAGTGCCAGACAACGAAGCTGATATGCTTAAAATGATTACCGGCCTTCGACAGCTGGGTTCAAAAGCAATATTACTTAAAGGGGGGCACTTAGAACACGATGAAAACAGTAACGATCTGCTTATCTTCCCGGAAGATGTTCACCACTTAACGGCGAAACGTATCCAGACTCGCAACACTCACGGTACGGGTTGTACGCTATCGTCGGCTATCGCCTCTTATTTAGCACAAGGGCATGACCTGTTGCGGGCGGTGCAGCTGGGTAAACAGTATATCTCTCAGGCCATTGCCCATGCTGATGAATTAGATATAGGGAAAGGGCATGGACCGGTCCATCATTTCTTCAGTGGCCACGCTGATGTCAGCTAATACCCCGTTGATGTCTGTTAATAGACAGCCGGTACCGGCCCTCAAGAGCGCCGTCAGTATAGATATAGCCGGTGGTTACCTGCGCTATCACGACAGCGCTGAGGCAACCATAGCAGGGCTTAATATTCGCATCCCGGCCGGGGCGTGGACCTGTATTTTGGGGCGCAGCGGTTGCGGTAAAAGCTCTTTACTTCGCTACCTTGCTAATTTGCTTGAAGATAAAGTTGACTGGGCGGGTGCAGTCAACACACAACCTGCATTTGATAGCAAAGATCAGATCGCCTATATGGCACAGCAAGACCTGCTGATGCCCTGGTTATCGGCGTTAGATAACGTCATGTTAAGCACTAAATTTGGCGTTGCCGCTTCTTCAACAAAGAAAACCCATTTACTGTTCGATAAAGCACACGCCTTATTGCAAAAAGTGGGGCTGGGAGACAAAGCAAACTACCTGCCACAGCAATTGTCGGGTGGCATGCGCCAACGTGTCGCGCTGGCAAGAACACTCATGCAAGACAAGCCCATCGTATTAATGGATGAGCCTTTCTCTGCGTTAGATGCAGTAACACGCTATCGTTTGCAAAACCTGGCTTACCAATTGCTTCAAGACAAAACGGTGGTCTTGATTACCCACGATCCACAAGAAGCCATTCGCTTAGCAAGCCGACTCTACATCATGCAAGGCAGGCCTGCTTATGCCGAGTCTCTGAGCGTGCCCGCCTCTGTGACGCCACGTAATTTTGATGCCGAGTGCGCCGAACTTCAGCAAACCATTATGGATCGCCTGGAGCAGGATTATGAGTGAGTTCACCCAGCTAGATACACATCAGGTAGATACAGCTCAGGTTAATGCAGTATCACGTGAGATCAAAAGCAAACAACGCTTCTCTAATCCACTGCTACGTATGCTGATCAGTGCGGCGGTGATTATTGGCTTATGGCAAGCTGTCGTGGTTATCTTTGAGATGCCTTCATTCATTTTGCCCAGCCCTTTTGATGTATTTGAAAGGCTGATCGAAAGACATCAGGTCTTGCTTAAGCATAGCTGGGTCACTGCTCAGGAAATAATATTGGGTTTGCTGTTCGGTTTAACCATGGGGCTGTTCTTCGCGTTACAAATGTTGTTGTTCAAACCTGTTAAACGCTGGTTGCTACCTCTTTTGATTGCTAGCCAGGCCATCCCTGTCTTCGCCATCGCGCCGGTACTGATGTTGTGGTTGGGGTACGGCATCTCATCCAAAATTGTGATGGCGGCCTTGATCATCTTCTTTCCTATTACCACTTGCTGCTACGACGGCTTACGCAATACTCCCGTGGGTTATCTGGATCTGGCAAAAACAATGGGCGCGACAAAATGGCAAATGTTGCGCCATATTCAATTTCCAGCGGCGTTACCCGCCCTTGCATCAGGGATTCGTGTGGCGGTCGTTATAGCGCCCATTGGCGCGGTAGCGGGGGAGTGGGTTGGCTCCAGCGAAGGCCTGGGGTATCTGATGTTGCAAGCAAACGCGCGCATGATGATAGACGAGATGTTTGCCGCCCTATTTATCTTATCGGCCTTGTCTATCACGCTTTATTTTGTGGCAGACAAGTTGCTGAAAAAACTCATCCCCTGGCAGACTTAATTAAACAGCTTAATAAAAAAACAACTTAATCAAAAAGGAAGTTTAATGAAAAAGAACATTATCTTGGCGGCACTAGCGCTTGCCTCAAGCCTGCTGTCGGTGACGGCGCAGGCTGACACTAAAACACTGACCCTGATGCTGGATTGGTTCGTCAATCCGAATCATGGTCCTGTGATTATTGCGAAAGAGCGCGGTTATTTTAAAGCTCAGGGTCTTAACGTTGACATTCAAGAGCCCGCAGACCCGAGTATGCCGCCAAAACTGGTCGCCGCTAACAAGGTCGATTTAGCTATCTCTTATCAGCCGAGTTTGACGATTGATGTAGCGGCGGGTTTACCCCTGATCCGCTCGGCAACCTTGATTGCGACACCGTTGAATACCTTGATGGTGCTAGATAATAATAAGATCAATGATCTGTCTGATCTGAAAGGTAAAAAAATAGGTATCTCTATCGCCGGTAACGAAGAGGCAAGCATAGGTACTATGTTGCAAACGGTCGGTCTTAACTATGACGATGTGGAGATTATCAATGTAGGCTGGGCGCTTTCTTCTTCACTGGCTTCTGGCAGGGTCGATGCTATCTGGGGTGGATTACGTAACTTTGAAACGAACCAACTTGCCCTTGAAGGTTTTAAAGCGAAGACCTTTTTCCCTGAAGACTATGGTGTACCTGTCTATGACGAACTGATCTTTGTGGCCAATGCAAATACCTATGATAAAGCCGCGATCATTGGATTTAATAAGGCCATAGAGCAAGCGACCCTTTATATTGTTAATCACCCGCAAAAAGCATGGGAAGAGTTTGTGGCGTACGCACCAGACACCTTAAATAATGAGCTTAATAAACGGGCCTGGAACGATACCTTCATGCATTTTTCATTGCATCCTGCCGCGGCCGATCTGCAACGCTACGATGACTATGCCCAATTTATGTATGCGCAAAAGATCATTACGACCTTGCCAAAAGCACAGAATTACGTCCCAACGTTTCAATAAATTGTCTTCTGCTATCAATAAACAGTAATAAAACGAGTTGTTATATGAACCATCAAGATTTAATCAATGCCTGTCGTCAAGATTGGGATGCATACACCCAGCATGCCTTTGTTCAACAGTTGGCAAAAGGCACGTTAGCGCAGCCCTGTTACCTGCATTACCTTAAACAAGACTTTTTGTTTTTAAAACAATATGCACGTGCCTATGCGCTGGCAATTTACAAAGCACACACCTTAGCTGATATGCGTAAAGCGCTACCCAGTGTCAATGCATTACTGGATTCAGAAATAAGCCACCATGTGAGTTATTGCGCTAACTGGGGCCTGACTGAATCTGACCTGGAAGCAGAAGACGAAGACTTTGGTACGGTTGCCTATACGCGTTATGTACTGGATGCCGGCATGAAAGGGGATATTGTTGATTTATACGCGGCGTTAGCACCCTGTTCTATAGGGTATGCAGAAATAGGACGCAACCTTAGCGCAGATGAAAACACCCAACTGCAAGGCAATCCATTTGTAGACTGGATTACCCTCTATGCGGGTGATGAATTCCAGCAAAGTGTCGCTCAAGGTACCGCGCATATAGATACGTTACTCGCTGAAATTGACCTGGATAGCCAGCGTGGCCGAAATCTGATCACCGTATTTCGAACCGCAACACGGATGGAAATTGCTTTTTGGCAGCAAGGCTTAGATGCCTTCTCTAAGGACGAAATATGAATCAGAACTTAGACTCCCCTATTAAAACGATTGTGACAGCGTTACATGCGCTACGTGAGCAAAAACCGCTGGTGGTGAATATCACTAACTATGTGGTGATGAATAATACCGCTAATGCGTTGCTTGCGATGGGCGCGTCGCCCATCATGGCGCATTCCCGTGAAGAAATGGCTGAAATGATGTCTTTTGCGGGTGCACTGGTGATTAACATCGGCACCTTAGACAGCCAGTGGATACCACGTATGGGGTTTGCGATTGAACAGGCAAATATTAATAATAAGCTGGTTGTACTTGACCCTGTAGGATGCGGAGCCAGTGCGTTGCGAACGGCAACGTCACGTCAGATTGCACAAGCCGCGAATAAATTGATTATTCGGGGTAATGCTTCAGAGATCATCGCTCTGGCAGGAGAAAAGGGACAGAGCAAAGGCGTTGAGGCGCTGGATAGTAGCGATGCGGCCGTTGGCGCTGCGCGATATTTGGTTAAAACTTATCAATGCAACGTTGTTATTTCCGGTGCGACTGATTTTGTAATTACACCTGAGGGTCAGCTTCAGCTGCATAATGGCCATGCAATGATGCCATATGTTACCGGAATGGGATGTTCGTTGAGTGCGCTGACGGGTGCCTTTGCCGCCGTAGGCGAAGAGACTGGATTAGCGGCGACCGCGATTTTTGGTGTGGCTGGCGAGATTGCAGCCGAGCAATCAAAAGGCCCGGGGAGCTTACAACTTAACATAGTGGACGTCTTGTATCAGATGGATGAAGCAACACTCATTCAACGTTTAAAATTATCGTGAGCGTAACAGTGAATCCATACCGTTTATATTTAGTCACGGACGATAAACAAGATCTGGCAACATTAAAACATGTCGTTAAAGAGGCCGTTGCCGGTGGCGTGACTATGGTGCAAGTGCGAGAAAAGCAGGGCGATGTTCGCTGTTTTATCGAAACAGGGCTGGCAGTGAAAGCTATCTTACAAGGAACCGGCGTGCCTTTAATCATTAATGATAGGGTAGATGTAGCGTTGGCGATTGATGCTGATGGCGTGCATCTTGGTCAATCGGATATGCCGGCAGAAACAGCGCGTCGACTGATGGGTAAGGATAAATTACTGGGCCTGTCGATTGAAAATGAACAGCAGCTCATCGAAGCCGAATCATTGCCCGTCGACTACTTAGGGTTGAGTGCCATTTTTTCAACACCCACAAAAACCAATATTAAGAAAGAATGGGGCATCGAAGGACTGGCGAAAGCCGTTGCGCAAAGCTCTTTTCCTATTGTAGCTATAGGCGGTATTAATGCTGCTAATCTCGATGCTATTATCGCCACCGATGTTGATGGCGTTGCGTTGGTATCGGCGATTTGTCATGCAAGATCCCCCAAAAATGCAGCAAGAAAATTTAGAGCTTTGATGAAAAGTGGGCATCCTGTTTGACCATATGGGCTAGTGCTATGACCGTTAAATTTGAGTATCCCTTAGTTTAGAGTTGTTATTTAAATTTTTGACACTTAATCTCAAGCGTCTAGTCATTAGCCTGACATATTGTCGGTTAGCGCTGCTTTTCGTACCGTTGGACATCAAACCCCCGTAATGGTCGGCACAAGACGAAGGCCTGAACATCTATGAGTGTTGCACTTATTACCTGAAATCCCGCTACGCTCAGATCTACACTGGACGGTCAATTACTCCTTAGAATGAACGGTTAATTCCAACGCTAGTTTTTACACTGATTCCAAATGTCGACCTTAAATATTTAGTAACATAAACCCAAAGAAATTAAGGTACTATAAATAGAATAAAGTGCTTTTTTACGATACAAGTTCAGTATGGCAATGACTGCTTGCATCCATCATAACCAGAAGCAAAAAATAATAAAAAACTTAAAAAGATGAGCTGGAATGACTATTCATAAAAAAGTATATGCGCTGTTAGTTGTCTTTTTATACGTAGGGCAGGTATCAGCGAATACCGATAAAACCATTACATGGTATAAACCAGAATTCCCACCTTTGAGTATTGTTAATGGGTCTGATGCGGGGAAAGGGTATTCAGACCGGATTGAAAATTACCTGATTCAGGAAATGGGTAGTTTTGACCATGTCATATTAGTATCACCGTTTAAACGTACGTTGCGTGATATGAAAAAGGGTTTGAACGCTTGTTCGGTAACTTTACTTAAAACACCTGCACGATCAGAATTTATTGCCTTTACCAAACCTGCACGGCTGTTGTTACCCAATGATCTTGTTGTACGTAAAGCTGACCTGTCTAAATTCAATCACTTCAAAGATGAGTCGGGGCGTATCTCGCTTGAAAAAATAATTCAATCTGGAACTGTGCGCATTGGATACTCAAATGGTCGTTCTTATACCAAACCGATAGATGCCCTCCTGGCCAAATATAAAGGGTCTGAGAAGCTGATCGAAAGATTGGGCAATGAAGGGCCAAAAGGCCTGTTAACGATGTTAACCAAAGGTAATATCGATGCCATGTTTGCTCAACCGGTTGAGGCCCAGTTCCATGGTCGTTCCATCGGTGTTGCATCTGATATCGTCCAACTGCCGATCAAGGAAATTAAAGAGTATACGGTCGGCTATATTGGCTGTTCTAAAACCCCTTGGGGTGAGGCTGTGATAAAAAAGATTGATGCTTTGTTAGTTGAAGCGGTGAAGCGTGATGATTTTAGACGTTTCTATGAAGACTTTTTGGATGAAGATTCGAAAAGACGTTATCGAAAAATTTATGCTGAATATTTTAAACTTAAATGAGAGTGACTTCCCAGCTCGCGGCTTCAGAAAGTAAAGCACTGTTGCGAGATCAAATTTGGTTTCGTCAAACTATTTTCACGCTTTGCTTCACCTTTTTTTTAGGACTGACCTTAAGCATTGTAACCATTGCGCTTGATTTGTTTGATGAACAAGTGATGGCTCGTCGCAATGCGAGCGAAGTGGCCAGTGCAATGCGCCGTCAAGCTGCTCAGGCTGTATTTAATATTGATCCGGCATTAGCCAGAACTGTGGTGCAAGGGTTAGGAGAATATGACTTATTCAAAAATGTGCGCATTATTGATGATTTAGGTGAAGACCTTTATAAAATTGAACGAGAACCCATCCAGTCGGTTTTATCAGGGATTGCTGATATGTTGTTCAGTTCTGAAAAACCAATTGTCGTATTACTTACCTTTCCTGGTGTCAAAGGTGAGATTGGACGCGTTGAAGTGCGCTTGGATAGTTACCTTGTAGCGGAACAGTTTTTTCAACGCTCCTTTCGCACAATCATTGGTAGTTTCTTACGTAACATCATCCTGAGTGCCGGCCTGTTAATTCTATTTTATTATACGCTGACCCGTCCCTTGATCCATTTAGGACGTCAAATAAACGAAATTGATCCAAACAATCCTGATAAAGAACTGGTCGTTGATGCCTTTCATAAAAAAAGCGAATTAGGTGAAATGGCGGGGTTGTTGAACCTGTTATTAAAAAGACTGAAAGATGTGCAAAATAAATTCAAACGTGCAGAGCAAGCGCTAGTTGATCAAAATAATAAACTGGAAAATATGGTCGCAGAGCGCACTACAGAGTTGCGTGATGCGAATATAAAGTTAAAACTTTTGGCAACAACCGATCCTTTAACGGGTGTTTACAATCGACGATTTTTCGAGGAATTCGGCACAAAAATAGTTCATAATATGCAACGCTATGAGCGCACCGTTGCCATACTGAGTTGTGATCTGGATAACTTTAAAGAAGTAAATGACAGTTTCGGGCATGCAATGGGGGATGAAGTCTTACGGGGATTTGCTTCGTGTTTTTCATCGATTATCCGTGAGAGTGATATTTTTGCCCGTCATGGTGGAGAGGAGTTTGTTATCCTGTTAAGTGAAATATCACTGGAAGATGTTTGCGTAATGGGTGAACGCTTGCGTAGTAGCTTTAACGAAATGACATTTTTCCATGAAGGTAGTGACGTGAATTTTTCCGTCAGTATTGGCTTGTCAATGGCCCCATTTCATAGCGGTTATGACATGCATGATTTAATGAAGGTAGCTGATATGGCGCTTTATAAGGCAAAAGAATTGGGTCGTAACCGTTTGGAAATAGCACCCCGAAATATTGGATAAAATGCCTGCTTTACTCTTGTATGGATGTTACAACTTCGTTAATCACTTCTCTGGTTAGCTGGCAACAAGGTTGAAACCTTAACGTGCATCTCAATCTTCATTAGGATTATTTATCAAAAAAATAGTAAGCACTCGTATCAGGGTCGGATTGCCCAGTTTAAGGTTGCGCTGCAGCCTCCATTAGCGTTGCTGTTTAACGTGAGTTTCCAGCCTTTTCTGTTGGCAATACGCGATACAATATCCAGTCCTAGGCCAAAACTATCTCTTCCTGATTGCCCTCTTTTAACCAGGTTAGTGTCACCGCTTAAACCTATGCCGGTATCGGTGATGCAAATACCGCTGTTGTTTACATCGATATCAATTTGGCCTTCAAATGTATGTTCAAAGGCATTTCGGATAAGATTTGCAAGGAGAATTCGCACCAGAGCAGGGTCATACAGTGGTATATTTTGAGTGTTCATCGAGATGCTGACGTTGATCTTGCGACCTTCAATCAAGTATCCCAATTGGTCGACTAGTTCGGTCAGTATTTGCTGTAAATCGTCGGCTTTTATCGGGCTTTTCTCTAATGACTGCCCTGGTGGCTGATCAGCTTGACGGTCGCCGGGAGGCGCTTCCAGGGAGAGCCAGAGTAACGCTTCGGTGGTTTCTTTCATATTGACGCAGGCCTGGCGAATATGTAGCAAAGGTTGGCTGATATCTTGTTTTCCCATGGCTAAGCGACGTTCAATAATATCCAGCGCACTGCCTACCACTGTGATGGGGGTACGCAGTTCGTGACTGGCGTTTTGTAAAAAGGTTTTTTCGCGCTGATGAAAGGTATGTATGCGCTCCATTGCCTGCTTCAGAGCATGGGCCACCAGACCAATTTCTGTTCGATCCTGCAATATCGGGTGCGCCTGTACAGGGCTGGTTTCATCCGCTTTGTGGGCCATATCAGCTAACGCTTCCATCGGTTCAAGCACTCTGCGGTTAAAGCGTCGGGCCATCCAGAAAACCGCAGCCAATAATATAAAAAAGACGACGAAGGACGCGATTAATACGGTTTCTAATACAGGAGGCCGTGTGTTAACGGCTGTGTTGTTGTGAAAATGATAAACGGCGAATAGCTGTCGCTCTCCCTTTTCAATCGGCATCGCGGTGAGCATGATAAAGGGGCTTACTCCGGGTTGTTTTTCGTCACTATTAATACGGTTTTTGTATAATTCATAATTGTTAAAAACGTTTTCCGGAAACCGCAAAGATACCGAGATCGGCAAATTTTCCTGGCCCACAAAAATAGAAAATTCGTCGCTTTCAAGGATGGTTTTATCAAGCGAGCCCTCATCATGAAGTTGCGCATAGTAGGCGCCAATGACGAGCAACCCTTTTCGCGTCGCGATATCAAGAGCATCTACATAGATATATAAGATAAGGCTAGCGAAGCCTGCGACGATAAAGCCGGTCAGCAACAATAATTGGTTACGTAAAAAAGAACGTAGGCTGTCGCGTTTTGAATCTGCTTGTTTATTCACTATTGCTATCCGTTTCTGTGGCTGCCCGAAGTACAACGCCCACATTTTTTAGCGTATGCAGCAAGGGTGTTGTAAACGGTTTATTGATCGCTTTGCGTAATTGATACAAATGTGATTTTAATGCGTCTGAGTCCGGGGGGGAGTCCTGCCAGATCACTTGCTCCAGCTCTCTGCGTGTAAGTGGCGCGGGACTTGTCTTAGCGAGTGCAACCAGCAGTTTCCAGCCGATAGGATGAAGGGTTAGCCGTTTTTCCTGGCGATAGGCTTCACGTAAGGGTAAATCCAGTGTTAGGTCGGCGACCTGTAATTGCGGCTTCGCGGCAACGGCGCGTTTGGCTAGAGCTTTAATGCGAACCACGAGTTCCGGCAGGTCAAACGGCTTGACCAGATAGTCATCGGCACCCACATTGAAGCCTTCCAGTTTGTTTTCCAGGGAATCCCGGGCGGTAAGCATTAGTACCGGCGTAAGGTTGCCTTCTGCCCGCAGTTGTTCGCAAACGCTAAGACCGTCCATGCCGGGCAGATTGATATCCAGTACGATAATGTCGAAGTGCTGTTGCTGGGCCAGCTTTAACCCGTGATCACCGCGCTCAGTGTAATCGCACTCAATGTCATCCAGTTCCAGGTACTCAATAATATGTGCAGCTAAGGGTCGGTTGTCTTCAACCAATAACACCAGCATGGGGTTCACCTTTTCAATGTAGTTCGGCAGATACGGTATGGCGCCCATTATACGATAATGGAAACGTGCATTTTCACCTTCATTTCACCTGGGTCAAGATATCATTCCTCTGCAATTTGAACCCACGTAGACGATATCTGGTAATACCCGACCATGAAGCTGACTTTTTTAACTGGCACTGTCGTTATCGGCACCGCAATAATACTCGCGGGCTGTGCCGTAACACCGCCAACTTTTGAACAATTACCACAGCAAAGCCCGCTTCTGAAAGAGACCTGGATCTCAACTCAAACCTCAACTCAAGCATCGACGCTGACACTCACCGAAAGCTTATTGGCCTTGTTCGACGACGCGTCTTTGACTCAGCTGGTTAAGCAGAGTCAGCAGCGCAATCTGTCGTTACTACAGCAAAAATCGGCGATGCAAGCGATGGCGGCGACGCTGACTCAAGCCGATGCGGCACTCTATCCGGAGGTTTCCAGCACACTCCTTAGCAGTCGGCAGGACACTGGTAGCAGTATTTCACAGAACCACAGTCTAACACTGGATGTTAGCTGGGAGCTCGACCTATGGGGGCGTTGGGGTGCCGAGTCAGACGCTGTGTTAATGGATTTTGAGGCATCGAGGTCAACTTACCTGTCGCTAAAGGATTCCATCGCGGCTCAAACCATGCAAGCGTACATTGATGCGGTCAGTCAATCTCAGCTGGCAGCGTTAAGTGACGAGAAATACCTCAGCTTTGAAAAAACCTTAACTGTCGTGTTGTCACAATATCAATCGGGAACGGCTGATCTCGACGAGCTCACCGAGGCGCGACAAAATCTGGCCAGTGCGAGAGCCGATCGTGTCGAAAGCAAACTGTTGCAGCGTAATGCGATACGCACCTTACAGGTGTTGGCGGGAGGCTACCCCGATGGTATGGATTTCGTGGGTAGCACGCTGCCTGTCATGCTGTCGCCCCCTGATGCGGACGTGCCCGCCACTGTGCTGGCGCGCCGCCCTGACGTGCAATCCGCGTGGTTTTCAGTGCAAAGTGCTGCCTGGACGGTCGCCGCTAAAGAGGCGGCGCAATTGCCGGATATTTCGTTGACGACGACGCTGGGTAATTCTAGCGAATCGCTAAAAGATCTTCTCACCGGCGATACTATTTGGAATCTTGCCGCGTCCATCGGTTACACCTTGTTCGACAGTGGCGCCTTAAAAGCCCAGGTGACGCAAAGTCAAAGCCTGGCCGAACAGAGCTATTATCTGTATCTGGAAACGCTGCTTACCGCGCTTAATGAAGTGGAAACCGGTCTCGATACGGAGCAAGCCTATTACAAATTTGAGAGTGCCCAACGGGAGGTTGTCGTGCAAGCCAGCCTGCTACTCGCCAATGCCGAGCAGGACTACCGCGACGGTTTGATAGACATCTCCGACTGGCTTACCTACCAGCGAAGTTATTTTGATGAGCAGTCCGCACTGATTGATGCGCTTAATCAGCGTTTACAAAACAGAGTTAGCTTAGGGCTGGCGCTGGGTTTGGGGGTTTAAGTGTCGTCAGGGAATCAAGAGTCCAAGAGGTTAAGTATGAGTTTTATGTCTTATAAAAAATCGATTATTACCAGCGTTGGTGTTGTCGTTATCGTTGGTGTCGTATCGCTACCCGCAGTGCAATCGCGTCTTCCTTTTCAGGGTATGTTGGCAGAAGCTGCTGGAGAAAAGATGACTCAGAAGGATACAGGTATAACAAGGACAAAAGGTGCTTCAGCTCAGGACAATAGCGGGGCGTCCACTCAGCTATTAGTGACCGTAGTTGAGGTGCTGAAGCTGACGCAAACACCACTCGTTAGCGGTTATGGTGAGGTGGCTGCCCGATGGACTACCGAATTAACCGCCGAAGTGAGTGGTCGGGTCGATCAGGTCAGCGACAAAATGCTGGCGGGTAGCTCATTCAAAAAAGGAGATGTGTTAGCCCGCATCAATAGCGTCGATTATGAAAGCGAACTGGCGGCGGCTAAGGCTGCTGTAGCCACGGCAAACGTGACTTATCTTGAGCAGCAGCGCGAAACCCGGCAGGCGAAAGAGCGCTGGGAGCTCAGTGGTTTGTCGGGCAAGCCATCCGCCTTAACGTTGAAAACGCCTCAGTTGGCTGAAGCACTGGCGTCTTTGGCGTCAGCCAAGGCCGCCTTAATCAAGGCAGAAAAAAACCTGGCGAGAACCACCATTATTGCCCCGTTTAACGGACGGGTAAGTTCGCGAACTATTAATCCAGGGGGCTATGTATCAGCGGGCACTACTATTGGGGAGGTGTTCGCCACCGATAGTGTGGAAATCAATATCGCGTTAAATGAACAACAGTTTGCCTTAATCGGTAGTGAAGAGCAGGCCATCAATAGGTCCGTTAATCTGATTGATACCGCTGACATTAATACGCAATGGACCGCCAGGATAGCGCGTTTTCAATACCATATCGATAGCGCTGAACGGACACGTAATCTGGTACTGGTCGTGAGTCGTGATCAGGCCGCTGAATATTTAATGCCAGGCACCTTTGTAAAAGCCTCGATACCGGGAAAAGCGCTTGATGATCTGCTAAAGCTACCGGCAAGTGCGCTGTCGCGAGAGGGTTACATCTGGTATGTGGAAGCCGGTGTTTTACAGCGTTTTAAAGCGGATATAGCCTACCGAAAAGATGATTATCTGGTGGTAAGAGGGCAAGGAGAGCAACGCCGCCTACAGGTGGTTCGATATCCTCAATCAGCATTCCTCCCCGGTCAGGCGGTTAACGCGGAATCGGTTAGTACTAATTTGACTGATAGTGAAACCGAACAGACGACAGCCGTGAAAGAGCAGTTGATTTCGTTAGGAGACGGTGCATGAACCAACAACAAGGCATCGTGGCCTGGTTTGTCAGAAACCCGGTGGCGTCCAACTTACTGATGATGATTATCCTGATTGCCGGATTTTTCACCATGAGCGGGCTTCGCACCGAATCTTTTCCGGCTTTTCCGCCGGAGAAGGTGTCGATTTCTGTATCGGTCAGTGGCGGCGGTATTCAGGATATCGAGGAAGGTGTCGTACTGAAAATTGAAGAAGCGCTACAAGAAGTCCAGGGCATTGATAGCGTGCGAAGCACGATTAAAAACGGAAGTGCTTCGGTGGTTGTTACTCGGATAGATGGCTACGATTTAACGATCTTAAAAGATGATATCGACGCTGAAATTAATGCCATCAGCAACTTTCCAACCGCGGCAGATAATCCGGTTGTTGAAGCGGCGCAGCGTGAATCTGACGCCATCTGGATCGCTGTGTATGGCGATGCAGACACTAAAAATCTGAAATTAGTGGCGGAGGATCTTCGCAGCGAACTGCTGGACGATGACGACATCAAGCAGGTCGATGTCAGTGGTGAGCCCACGGAAGAGATAGGTATCGCTGTTTCTGAACAGGTATTACAGCGCTACGGCTGGACACTGGCGGATATCGCCGGCCAGGTTAAGGCTCAATCGGTCAACCAATATGCCGGCGAACTCAGCAGCGATGAAGGGGAGATCACGGTGCGGGGGGACTTTCAGAGTTATTATCAATCTGATTTTGAAAGCATTGTAGTACAGGCAAATACGGATGGCGCGTTAATCCGTTTAGGGGATGTCGCCAGTGTTAGTGATAATTTTTCTGAGCAAATGGTTGTTTCCCGATTTAATGGCGATAGCGCCATTATGTTAAAGGTTGTGGTGACGGGTGATACCAGTTTAACCAATGCCGCGGATGCCGCGAAAACGGTGATGACGGAGTACTTAAAAAACAATAACGTACCAGCAAATATTCACATGGACACTATGGGAGATCAGTCGGTTTTTATTGGTGAACGGCTCGATACTATGGTGGAAAACGGCCTTATTGGTATGTTGTTGGTGGTCATACTATTGGCCCTGTTTCTGCATCCCATGTTGGCACTGTGGGTGGCGGTCGGCATCCCCATTGCGTTTGCTGGCGCAATGCTGGCTATGGGGCCGTTGGGGCTTAATCTGTCGTTAAATGAACTGACTACGTCGGGGTTCCTGGTCGCACTGGGCATCTTAGTGGATGATGCCATTGTTATTGCAGAAAGTGTCTATTCAACCCGTCAACAGGCCTCGCGCGAGGGTAAGCAGGGTAGCAATGCCATTGCGCTGACTATTCAGGGTGCAAAGAAGGTGGCAATACCCGCCACGTTTGGCGTGTTAACGACGGTAGCGGCGTTCTATCCGTTAATGTTTATCGACGGTCGAATGGGTAATATTTTTGGTCAGCAGGCCATGGTGGTGATTGCGGTACTGATTTTTGCGCTAGTTGAATCCAAGCTGATTTTGCCTGCCCACCTTGCTCATATCAAACTAGAAACTAGCCAGAAACGCACTTACTGGAGTCGCGTTCAGTCGTTTTTTCAAAACGGTCTGCAGAAAGTGATCGATGATTTTTATGTGCCGAGTATTCACTGGGTTATTAAACATCGTGGTACTAGCCTGGTTGGCTCCGTGGTTATTTTTATACTGGTGGTCGGCTTGATCCCTGCCGGTCAGGTGAGGATTAGTTTTTTTCCGGATATCGAACCCTCAGTGGTGATGTCCAGCTTTGAAGTGCAGGACTCTTTCGGAAAGGGGCATACCTATGAAATTATCGATAAATTAGAGCAAAGCTTAATTGAAACTAATCAAGAGATTAAGAAAAAATACCAGATGTCCATCGATCCGGTGACGGCGATTTATGTTAACTCCAGTGATAATACGTCAGGCAGCGTCACCGGTGAACTGGCAGAGGATAGCTTACGGGATTTTGACGCCGATGAGGTTAGTAGTCTCTGGCGTGAAAAAACCGGAGCGTTGGAAGGCATCACCGTATTGGATTTCGATGGTGCCAGAAAAGGGCCGGAAGCGATCCGGATTGAATTGAAAGCCAAACAGATGAGCACCCTGGCCACCGCTTCAGCGACACTGCAGCAAGCGATGGCCGAGATTGAGGGGGTGACGGATATACACGACAATTTAAAGGTCCATCAGCCACAGTTAAATATTAAAATTAAACCGGCGGCCTACGGCCTGGGGCTAACCAATACTGATATTATGCAGCAGGTGTCGACCGCCCTGTATGGATCTCAGGCGCAACGGATTCAGCGCGGTAGCGATGAAGTAAAAGTGATGGTGCGTTACCCGGCACAAGAGCGAAAATATCTAAGCGACATTGATAATCTGATGATTCATACAGCGGATGGCGCCGTGATCCCTTTTTATGTGGTAGCAGAAACCGTTTATGCGGATAGCGTTTCGCAGATTGACCGTCTGGATCGCTATCGCGCGGCCAGTGTGATTGCCGGAGTCAACAAGCAACAGATCTCTTCCGGAGATGTGATTCGCCAGTTGCAGGCCGATGCTATCCCACGGTTATTGCAGACCTATCCCGATTTGAAAATCGAATTAAAAGGCGAGGCATCGGAGCAGAGTAAAAGTACCTCGTCACTATCGCAGGGGCTGGTGGTGGCGGTGTTGATTATTTATGCGTTATTAGCGATTCCGCTACGTTCCTATACTAAACCCCTCGTGATCATGAGTATTATTCCCTACGGTGTCTTAGGCAGTATTCTCGGTCACTGGATCGTGGGCATCAATATCGGTATTCTCTCTTTGTTTGGCACCATTGCGTTATGCGGCGTGGTGGTGAATGACAGCCTGGTGCTGGTATCGAAATTTACTGAGTTACAAGACGAGGGCATGAGTACAGCGTCAGCGATTGTGGAGGCGGGTAAAACGCGCTTGCGGGCCATTCTGTTAACGTCGTTGACGACATTCGCCGGATTGACTCCACTGTTGTTGGATGATTCCAGTCAGGCGCAGTTTTTGATCCCTATGGCGGTGTCGCTTGGTTTTGGTATTCTATTTGCCACCTTTACGACACTGTATGCGCTGCCCATTATCTTAAGTTTCCAGGACTCTGTAGCCGTTGGCTTTGATCTAATTAAGCAGCGAATGGGAGGGCGGTTAGCTAAAGGGTAAACTTGTTTGGGTTATCAGTCCGCCTCACTCAATAGAATGAGGTACGGACTGCCTGCTATTCTCGTTTAGGCGGGCGTCCTGATGCTGGCATAGCGACTAGTTTACCGTCATGCTCCTTACAAATACCGTCAAGAATTTCTCCACGACCTTCAAAGCTCACTTTGTCATCCGCCTGTTTACCTTTGCACGCCTCAATAGCTTCAGGGGGCGGCCCTTTTGGTCGTTCTTGTTGTGCGGCGAGGCTGATTACCGGTGCTAGCCCGAGTAAAGTAGTAGCCAGCATTAGGGTAAGCATTCGTTGTTTGTTCATTGAATTTCCTTTTAGTGCTTTATTAATCTTTTAAATATTGTAGAAAAGACATTTGACGCCTTTCTTCGTTGATTCCTGCTCTTCCACCGCGAGGTCTTCAATTGTTCGTGCCTCAAATTTTGCCAGTGTGTCCGCCATCAGCGGGCGCCGATCTGCAGGTAATAGAGAAGAGTTATTGTTAGATTGTGACTGAGGGAGGGCCATGGCGGCGCCTGATAGTCCACTCATCATCCTTGTATCTCCGAACATTGATTTGAGATCAGAGTAACTCATAAGCTCGCCCGGAATGTGAAGACAATGTGAAACCGTATACTCGGGCGGTGAAGATGTAGGAGGTTATCTAACACTTCCCGGGAGGTTTATTTCAGATACGCAACACCTTCAGCGTATTGGTTCCGCCTTGTGCGTTCAGGTAGTCCCCTTTGGTGATGATAACCAGATCACCGCTGGCAACTATGTCGCGTTTGATGAGTTCATCAATAGCGTTGCGGTTAAGCGTTTCAGGGTCGAGTAGCACCGAATCAAAAGGAATCGTATGTACGTCTCTATAGAGCGCCACCCGACGCTGTGTTTCTTTATGACGAGAAAAGGCAAAGATTGGCAGTGATGAGCGTAAACGAGACATTAATTGCGACACGGATTATCATAGAATCTCCTAGCTATTTATTGTTATGAGAATTATTTTTTTTAGTAAAGCAGTCATATTATTAAATCAAGAGACGGCTTTGATGTTTTGATTAAAGTGGTTTTCCATATACTGGGTGAGAACGTCGACTTCTTTATCACTCATGTGCAGGCCCAGCTTGGTTCTGCGCCATATGATGTCTTCAACCGTTAAAGCCCACTCATTATTTATTAGGTAAAGAATCTCCGCTTCATAGAAACCTTCAGCAAATTGATGACCTAAATCGCTCAGCTGAGTCGTGTTCTTCAGCAGATCTACAGTAAGAGTGCCGTAGGTTCTGACAAAACGTCTGAGTAACGGTGTAGGCAACCAGCCATACTGTTTAGTGAACTCTTTTTGCAGGCTGTTCTGGTTACTAAAATTACCGCCGGGTAAGGGTGCATTAGCGGTCCATTTTTCTCCGGAGGTAGGGAAGTATTCGCAGAGTTTATCGACGGCAGCTTCAGACAGTTTTCGGTAGGTGGTTATTTTACCGCCAAAAATGGAGATAAGAGGAGCCTGATTTTCAGGTGCATCCACTTCGAAACTGTAGTCACGGGTGACTGCCTGAGCAGAACCTGCTTCATCGTCGAGTAGAGGTCTTACACCGGAATATGTTCTGACAATATCAGCCGCACTGATCTGAGTACGGAAATGCTGATTAGTAATATTGATTAAGTAGTCAATTTCCCCCTGATCTATCGTCACCTTAGCAGGGTCACCATAGTATTCCTGATCAGTGGTTCCTATCAGAGAGAATTTATCTTCATAAGGAATCACGAATACAATCCGGCCATCTTCATTCTGCAGCATATAGGCTTCAGCTTCATTATGTATCCGGGGAACAATAATATGGCTGCCTTTTACAAGACGGATTTTCTTCGGTGGCGTGGTGCTCATGACTTCGTTGAACAGGCTGGAAACCCAAGGGCCGGCCGCATTTACAATGGAGCGGGTTTGCAGTGTTTCGGTCGCGCCGCTGAAGGTGTCCTGAAGCGTGACTATCCATAGTCCATCGGCACGTTTTGCATTAATACATTTGCAGCGGGTTTTGATTTCGGCTCCTTTGGACTGGGCCGCCAGGGCGTTCAATATCACAAGGCGAGCATCATCAACCCAGCCATCTGAGTATTCGAAACCGCGCTTCATCACTTCTTTTAGCGGACTTTCATTGCCGAATTTAATGCTTTTAGATCCAGCCAGAGTTACGCGTTTTGCCAGATGATCGTAGAGAAACAGTCCTGCTTTGATCATCAGTGCGGGTCGCAGATGAGGACGGTGAGGCAGTCTGAAACGTAGTGGCCAGATAATATGCGGCGCATTTTTTAGCAGTATTTCACGTTCGGCCAGCGCTTCTCTGACTAAGCGGAATTCGTAGTATTCAAGGTATCTAAGACCGCCATGAATCAGTTTGCTGCTATTCGAAGAAGTCGCAGAAGCCAAGTCATTCATTTCACTCAGTATTACCGATAGGCCTCGTCCAGCGGCGTCTGCTGCAATGCCGGCACCGTTAATACCGCCGCCTACGACGAGGAGATCATAAACGCCATGTTTAAGGCTCATCTGTGTTTCTCCTCAACGGATACACCTGCTGGAATACCGCTGTATTAAGTTCTTATGATTCGTTTCCAAACACTATAATGTTCTTTGTAGAACAAAATCAATCAAAAACGAACATGTTAGGATAAAAATCTTCCCTGCGAACTTAATATCGAAGATATGTAGGCTTTTGATCCGGCCGCAAGGGCCGGATGAGAATCAGGAGGTGCTATATGATATGCAGGGCGATATCGTTGGCGTTGAGGATGTCGGTGATAGTTTCAGGTGGTGCTTTATCGGTAAATACCTGGTTGATTTGAGAGATGTCGCCTAGCTTTACCATGGCACTACGACCAAATTTTGAATGATCAACGGCGAGAATAATATTATTAGAATGTTCGATTATTGCCTGAGCCACTTTTACTTCACGATAATCAAAGTCGAGCAGTGATCCCTCAGGGCTGATGCCGCTGATACCTATAATGCCGAAATCCATCTGGAATTGGCTAATAAACTCGCTGGTTGCTTCGCCGACAATTCCGCCGTCTCTAAAGCGAACTTCACCTGCCGCAATAATGACGGTGAAATCTTCCTTTGCTGATAGTGTGGCTGCCACATGAATATTGTTGGTGACTATCTTAAGGTTGCGATGCTGTAGTAACGCCCGGGCAATGGTTTCTGTTGTAGTACCAATATTAATAAACAGGGATGCACCATCAGGAATCACTTTTACTAATTCCATTGCGATGCGTTCTTTGGCTTCAAGGTTCATGATTTTACGGGACTGGTAAGAAACATTAACGGTGCTGGAATCTGATCCGGCTCCACCGTGGTGGCGGCGTAGCTTTTTCGCTTCAGCGAGTTGATTAAGGTCTCTGCGAATCGTTTGCGGTGTGACTTTAAAGTGGGTAACTAGCTCATCGATACTGACAAAGCCTTTTTGCTGGACTAGCTCCATAATTTGCAGTTGACGTCGATTTTGTGACATGTGGACATCCTTTCGGTAACTATCTTGGCTTTGCCTCGCCGGCTGATTCAGGCCATTATATGGGCAATTAACTATGTAGGAAATTATCGCATATAGCGGTTGAATTTGTTGACGGAGTTTCATTTAAGTTCACAGCGAAAGGTTCGAATATGAAATTAATTCGTTGTTCGTTCATTCGTTTTGATGCATTATCGAACAATAAAGAACATATATAATAATAAGTAGGGTTTGTTCATGTCAGGTTACATATTATCCATTGATCAAGGTACTACAAGCTCAAGGGCTGTTCTGTTCAATACACAAGGGCGGGTGCATGCGTTGGCTCAAAAGGAGTTTTCACAGCATTTTCCAAATGATGGCTGGGTTGAACATAATCCAGATGATTTGTGGGATACGGTTCTGTATACATGTCGGCATGTATTGAGTGAAAATTCAGTATCCGCAAGTGATCTGATCGCTATTGGTATTACCAATCAAAGGGAAACAACGATTGTCTGGGATCGGGAAACAGGACGGCCTGTCTACAATGCGATTGTCTGGCAGGACCGTCGTACTTCAGGGTATTGTCAGTCTTTGAAGGATCAGGGTTACGAAGATCTTATTAGCGTCAGAACTGGATTGTTGATCGATCCGTATTTTTCAGCGACGAAAATTCGTTGGATATTAGATGAGGTGCCTGGCGTAAGAGCGCGGGCAGAACGTGGCGAGCTGGTTTTTGGTACCGTCGACAGTTATCTGTTGTGGCATTTGACCGATGGCAAAGAGCACCGTACCGATGCAACCAACGCTTCGCGTACCTTGCTATTCAATATTCATACTCAGGAGTGGGACCCAGACCTGCTGGAATTATTTAGTATTCCCGCTTCAATGTTACCTGAAGTGATGGATTGTGCTGCTGACTTCGGTGTTTCATGTAAAGGGTTGCTGGGCGAGGAAGTGCCCATTCTGGGTATGGCCGGTGATCAGCAAGCGGCGTTGTTTGGCCAGACCTGTTTCAAGGAGGGGATGGCAAAAAGCACCTACGGTACAGGTTGTTTTCTGATGTTGAATACCGGCGATAAGGCACTCGTTTCAAAGAACCGATTGCTGACAACCGTGGCTTATCGGCTTAACGGTAAGCCAACCTATGCGTTAGAGGGAAGTATTTTTATAGCAGGGGCGACTATTCAATGGCTGCGTGATGGTTTGCAACTTATTAAGGGCGCCTCCGATGCTGAGCTGCTGGCTCAGCAGACTCCACTGGATCATGGTGTCTATATGGTGCCTGCATTTACCGGATTGGGGGCGCCTTATTGGGACCCAAATGCGCGCGGAGCTATCTTCGGACTTACCCGGGATACAGGTATTAAAGAAATTGTGACGGCGGGTCTGCAAGCGGTCTGTTATCAGACGAAGGACCTGCAAAAAGCGATGGAAAGTGACGGAGTCAGGCCTATCACATTAAGAGTTGATGGTGGTATGGCGGTAAATGACTGGGTCCTGACTTTTCTTGCGGATATTCTGGGGGCGAATGTAGACCGGCCGGAAATTATAGAAACTACGGCCTTGGGTGTAGCTTATTTAGCAGGCTTGAAAGCGGGGGTTTTTGAGTCTTTGGAAGCGTTGCAGGCTATGTGGCGCTGCGATAAGCGTTTTGAACCAGTGATGTCTAAATCAACGCGTGACGATTTTTATGCGGGCTGGCAGGATGCTGTCAGACGTGTACAGAACTAAGCGGATTCCTATCTGGATGACAATGCAGGCACCGGGAGTCTGATCCTGGTGCTTAGAGTCGTATACCAATACTTTTCAGACGTTTATACAGAGTGTTTCGGCTGATGCTCAGAGCTCTTGCGGTGCGTGAAATGTTGCCCTTATTCAGATTGTATTCCCTTAATGTATCTTGATTAACGTTGTTTTCAGCGAGAATGCGGACTGATGATGCGTTGATAATAGACTGAGAGTAACCTGCAACAGGTGTTGAGCGTTTTGTCTTCTCTGAATTTTTGTGCTCGTCGCTATCATTAAAAAAATCATCCGGCAGGTGCCATGGTTGAACGCTATCGTCGCCGGCCATTGACAGCGCGATCAATATGACATTCTTCAGTTGTCTGAAATTACCAGGCCACGGATGGTTAGCCAGCAGGATTACCACTTCTTCAGAGAGCCCTTCTGGTTGCTGGCCCTCACAGAGATGGCTGTGTATATTTTGTATCAGTTCATGTTTGTCGGTGCGGTCCTTGAGTGCAGGGAGTTGTATATTCAGGCCACTGATTCTGAAATAAAGATCATCCCTGAACAGTCCGTTTTCAGTTAGCTTCTTGAGATCCCGTTTGGATGATGACATTATTTTGATATCCACCGGAACCGCTCTGTTTGAGCCCAGAGGGGATATTTTTTTCTCTTCGAAAACACGTAGGAATTTACTTTGCACTGATAGAGGGATTTCGCTGATTTCATCCAGAAATAATATGCCTTTATCTGCTTTACGAATTAAACCTATGCTATCCGGGTCGTCTGAGTCATAGCCAAACAGTTCTGCTTCAATGGTTTGCTCAGATATTGCCGCGCAGTTTATGGTGATAAATGGATGTTGATGCCGGTTACTGCTGTCGTGAAGTGCTTTGCAAAACTCTTCTTTACCTGCACCGGTCTCTCCCTGTAATAAGATCGGAATATCTTTTTCAAATATGGCGGTTGCCATTTTCAGACTGCGATCTACTTGCGGATCGCCATAGCTGATTTTTATTTTCGATATCTTCGCGTCAGATTCCTGTCCGGGTTGAGGTCGGGATTCTTGGCGTACTGGCTGCCGTTCGCGATAGTCTGGCGCAGCCATGTAGCCTTTAAGTGGTCGCTGAATGGTGGCATACATAGTGTATTTATTAAGAGCGACGACGGCAATGGGTTGTCCTTTTGGTTGGTTTTTGAGTTCAAACAAAGGACAACCAAAAATATCTTCGACGTTTTTCAGTGCAAGTTCGAATCTAAGGAGCATCTCTGCCCGTTTATTAGCTGAAATGATGCTGCCATTTTCATTGAACGCGATCAGACCGATCCATTGACTGTCCAGATTATTATTACTGGTGTTAAAGCTCATCAGAAAATGATCATCACTAAACTTACTGTGGATAAGGCGATTTTCAACAGATTGTGACATCATTTTAACCATGCCAAAGGTATGAGCCTGAGGCAGATATGCATCACTGGATACGTCCAGAACAGCTAATAGCTGGTTATTTGTGTCATAGATAGGAGCGGCTGACCCGATCATGAATCGGTTGTGTTTTAAGTAATGCTCATCCCGCTGGATTTGCACAGCTTGCCCCGTAGCAATAGCGGTGCCGATAGCATTAGTGCCGTTTATTCGTTCGGACCAGTGGGTGCCTTCAGCGAGGGCGTGCTGTTGTTCCTTATTTATAAACCGCTTATCACCCCAACAATTCAATACCTGCCCGCGTTGATCGGTAAGCATTATCAGGCAGCTTGAGTTGGCAAGAATGTTTTCATAATACGGAAGTACTTCCCGGTCAGTAGTGCCGAGCAGGTACCGGTGCTCTGCCTGCAGGTCTTTAATTTCACCTGTTGGCATCGTTGAATAGTCTGCTTCTGACGTGTGATTAAGGCCATAGAGGTCGCAGCGTTGCCATGATGAGTTGACAACCTGAATATGCTCTGTGGACGTATTCTTATTATTATTCATGCGGGTTCTTTATTTTCTTTTATGCAGAGTCTAGTGGATTAATGACTCACTTTATAGTGATTGTTGTTCATGTAAAGTGTTCAAAACTGTTCAGTCTTTTAAATATTATGAACATGTATGTTCGAAAAAGAAACTTCCTTGTGCGGAAAAGAATCTTTGGTATCTGTATAAGTTCTTATATAACAATAGCTTGATAATTTTATTGTTTTTTTCTTTATTTCCATCAGTGTTCTGTCATTATGTAAGTTCGTTATCGAATATCTAGTTTTCGGGTTCCATGTCCTAGCTTCTAGGTTCCACGTTTCGAATTTGCATCCGGTATTGAGTAAGTGTTATTGCCGGTGAGAAAACTGAATAAGAATAAAAATAATAAAGGACAACATAATGTCTCTTTCTCTTCAAAATGTATCGCTGATTGCCGATAGCGAATACTACATTGATAATGCGAATCTGACGCTTGAGTCAGGTTCTTTTAACGTTCTATTGGGTCGTACCCTTGCCGGTAAAACTTCGCTAATGCGTCTGATGGCGGGCCTTGATAAGCCCACCGAAGGCCGCGTTATGATGAATGGCGTTGATGTAACAGGAGTGTCCGTACAGAAACGAAATATTTCTATGGTTTATCAGCAGTTCATTAATTATCCAAGTTGGACTGTTTTCGAAAATATCGCCTCTCCGTTACGATTGGAAAAGCTTGCTGAATCTGAAATTATAAGACGCGTCCATGAAACAGCTGAAATGCTGCATATAGAGGACTTTTTGCAACGTCGCCCTCTTGAATTATCGGGTGGTCAGCAGCAGCGGACGGCAATGGCCAGAGCGCTGGTGAAAGACGCGAGTCTGATTCTGTTCGATGAGCCTTTGGTTAATCTTGACTATAAGCTGCGTGAAGAACTGCGTCAGGAGATTCGTGAGCTGCTTAAAGCACGAAACTCTCTTGCGGTATATGCCACCACAGAGCCCAGCGAAGCACTGGCACTAGGTGGCACGACGACACTTTTGCACGAAGGTAGAATCATTCAAAGTGGTGTGTCATCAGAGGTATTCCGCTTTCCGGTCAATATTGATGCCGCCGGACTGTTTAGTGAGCCTCCGATCAACCTGATTCCTGGCTTTGTCTCTGAATCTGAAATGACTTTCGATGAATTCGTACATTTCCCCCTCAATCAGGATCTGCGTGGTTTCAAACCAGGCGCTTATGTTTGTGGTGTGCGTCCAAGTCATATTGGTCTGGTACCACATGCTGATGATGATCTGGAAATTTCTGTGCGGGTGGAAGTTGCTGAAATCAGTGGCTCTGAAACATTTTTGCATGTGAAGAATGACCATTGCAGTCTGGTTCTACAGTTGTCTGGGGTGCATGAATATCGCATAGATACGCCGATTAAAGTTTATCTTCCGACCCATAAGCTGTTTATGTTTGGTCTCAATGGCACGACGCTTCAGGCGCCTGGCCGCCTGCATAAGGGGGCATGATATGGCTGAAATTCATCTTAAAAAACTGGCGCACAGTTACAGTGCTAATCCGAAGTTTACATCTGAGTACGCTATTCGGGAAATGGATCATGTGTGGGAACAGGGGGGGGCTTATGCTCTGTTGGGGCCTTCCGGTTGTGGTAAGAGTACGCTGCTAAATATCATATCAGGGTTGCTATCTCCTTCCGAGGGAGAAGTTCTGTTTGATGGTGAACGAGTCAACGATTTGACCCCTTCACAGCGAAATATTGCACAGGTTTTTCAGTTTCCTGTTATCTACGATTCAATGACGGTGTTCGATAACCTGGCCTTTCCGCTACGCAATATGAAAGTTCCTGAATCAAAAGTGAAGAAGAAGGTTTTTGAAATTGCCGAAATTCTTGAGTTGCAGGACGTATTACATAATAAAGCTAAAAACTTAAGCGCTGACGAGAAGCAAAAAGTATCCATGGGCCGGGGATTGGTTCGGGATGATGTTTCCGCGATTCTTTTTGATGAGCCGCTAACAGTCATTGATCCGCATCTGAAGTGGAAGCTCCGTCGTAAGCTCAAGCAGATTCATGAGCAGTTTAATATCACCATGGTTTATGTGACCCACGATCAGTTAGAAGCGGCGACTTTTGCCGACAAAATTGCACTGATGTATGACGGAAATATTGTCCAGTTTGGTACCCCTCGTGAGCTTTTTGAGAAACCCAATCATACGTTTGTTGGTTATTTTATAGGTAGCCCGGGTATGAACTTTATTGAAGTGGCTCGCTGTGCTGGTGGGGTTGAGTTTGCTGGAATTACCTTCCCGGTGGATGCCGGCATCCAGGATATTCTTGATCAGGTGCCCACTGATAATCTGAAACTTGGTATCCGTCCTGAATTTGTGCATGTCTGTGCTGAATCAATCGAAGGTTCGTTTGAGTGCGATATCAAGCATATTGAAGATTTAGGTACCTATAAAATAATTACCCTGGACTTAAAGGGTCGCACCTTAAAAGCCCGTATAGATGAAGATCAACAGATACCTGAACATAAAGTATACGTCAGCTTTCCTAAACAGTGGCTAAAGCTTTATGTCGATGAATACCTGATAGAGGGGGATTCAGAATGAAGAAAGTGGTGAATAATAAGGCCTGGTTTTTAGTTCTGCCGGTTGTTGTGTTAGTTGCCTTTTCGGCAATAATTCCATTGATGACCGTAGTTAACTACTCCGTTCAGGATATTTTCGATGTAAATAACGCGTATTTTGTGGGTGCCGAATGGTACCGTGACATTTTACAGAATCCGCGTTTACAGGATTCGCTGGTTCGCCAGTTTATCTTCTCTTTTTTTGTCCTGCTGATCGAGATACCTCTGGGTATTGCCGTGGCACTGATGATGCCAACAAAAGGTGCACGCGCATCGTTATGTCTGATCCTGCTGGCGATTCCTCTGTTGATTCCGCTGAATGTCGTAGGGACTATCTGGCAAGTATTCGGACGTACTGATATTGGTCTGTTTGGCTGGACGTTGACCCATCTCGGTATGGACTACAACTATGCCTCAAATCCGATTGATGCCTGGTTTACTGTATTGCTGATGGATGTATGGCACTGGACATCTCTCGTGGCGCTGCTGTGTTATTCCGGGCTGCGTGCGATTCCTGATGTTTACTATCAGGCCGCTAGCATTGACAGGGCGTCTGGCTGGGCCATCTTCAGGTATATCCAGTTACCTAAGTTGCAAAGTGTGCTGGTGATCGGCGTGCTACTGCGCTTTATGGATAGCTTCATGATCTATACCGAACCTTTCGTACTGACCGGCGGCGGTCCGGGTAACTCCACTACCTTCCTTAGTCAGACCCTGACACAGATGGCTATTGGTCAGTTTGATGTGGGGCCTGCTGCTGCCTTCTCGCTTATCTATTTTCTGATAGTGCTGCTGGTTAGTTGGTTGTTCTTTACAACTATTTCTCATATGGATAAAGCTAAGTAGGGGTGGATATGACTTCAATAATAGGACCATCCGTACTTGGCTCTGTGACGACCAGTAGGAGAAATGTATGAATAAGCAAACAAAGAAAAACGTGGGTATCAGTGTTTATCTCTTCTTCGTACTGCTGCCTATTTACTGGCTTCTGAATATGTCATTCAAAAGTAATGAAGAGATTCTGGGGGCGCTGACGCTCTGGCCTGAAAGCTTCACGTTTGATAACTATGCGGTCATTTTTACTGACCCGACCTGGTACATGGGCTATGTGAACTCAATGACGTACGTCATGATGAACATGGCGATTACACTCGTTGTTGCACTGCCTGCTGCTTATGCATTCAGCCGTTATCGATTTATTGGCGATAAGCATCTGTTTTTCTGGCTTTTGACTAACCGTATGGCTCCGCCCGCCGTATTTCTGTTGCCTTTCTTCCAACTTTACTCATCAGTAGGTTTGTTTGACACCCATCTTGCCGTCGCGCTGGCTCACTGTCTGTTCAGCGTACCGCTGGCGGTCTGGATTCTGGAAGGCTTTATGTCCGGAGTACCCCGTGAGATTGATGAAACGGCTTACATTGATGGCTATAGCTTTCACAAGTTCTTTATCAAGATTTTTATACCGATGATCGGTTCAGGTATCGGTGTTACTGCCTTCTTTACCTTCATGTTCTCCTGGGTTGAGCTGCTATTAGCCAGAACTCTGACATCGGTAGAAGCTAAGCCTATTGCCGCCATTATGACCCGTACCTCCGGTGCAACCGGTATCGATTGGGGTGTGTTGGCGGCGGCGGGTGTGCTGACCATTATTCCAGGGTTGCTGGTTGTCTGGTTTGTACGAAATCATGTAGCAAAAGGTTTTGCTCTCGGACGTGTGTAATAGAGGTATTAGTTATGAACTGGATGGCTTGGACACTACCTACGGCACTTTTTTTCTCCTTTATTGCCGTAATTTTGATCTGTATGACTGTGTATGAAATTAAATCGCCCTGCGTTGAAAGGAAGGGTTTCTTACCCATCGAAACAACCCGCGGGGACCGCTTATTTATAGGTCTACTGGCCAGTGGTTATATTCACCTGGTGTTTGTCGGTTTATCAGAAATGAGTCTTTTTATAGCATTAGGAATTTCCTTTGTATGGCTGGCGATAGTCTTACGGTGGGGGTAGAGACTGCAATGACAGGTCTGACGGATCGGTTATCGCAACAATAAATAGCAATCTTGAATATGAGGTTCATATGAAAAAAAATAATAAATGGCCAAAACTGTTGATTCTCAGTGCGGCGGTTTCAGCCGTGACGATGAGTGCCTATGTACAGGCTGACCAGTATAGTGATGCGGCAAAAAAATGGGTAAGTAATGAATTCCAGACATCTACTTTAACTGAAGCTCAGCAGCTGGAAGAACTGAAATGGTTTGCAGAGGCTGCTAAACCTTACCGTGGTATGACTATCAATGTTGCCTCTGAAACTATTGCGACGCATGAGTATGAGTCGCAGGTGTTGGCTAAGGCATTCACGGAGTTAACCGGAATTACGATCGTACATGATCTTATGCAGGAAGGTGATGTTGTTGAAAAACTTCAGACTCAGATGCAGTCTGATAGAAATATCTACGATGCCTATATTAATGATTCTGATCTGATCGGTACGCATTTTCGCTACGGTAAAGTCGTCCCTATCTCCGATATGATGGAGGGTGATGGTAAAGATGTTACTTTGCCGACGCTTGATCTTAAGGACTTCATTGGTCTTGATTTCACAACGGGCCCTGATGGAAAACTGTATCAGCTGCCAGATCAGCAGTTTGCCAACCTGTACTGGTTTCGTGCCGACTGGTTTGAGCGTGCGGACTTGAAAAAACAGTTTAAGGATATCTACGGTTATGAATTAGGTGTGCCAGTGAACTGGTCTGCCTATGAAGATATTGCCGAATTTTTCTCTGTACATGTAAAAGAGATTGATGGCGAACGTGTCTACGGTCATATGGATTACGGTAAGAAAGACCCTTCCCTTGGCTGGCGTTTCACGGATGCCTGGTTCTCAATGGCGGGGGCCGGTGATAAGGGTCTGCCAAACGGCTTGCCGGTTGATGAGTGGGGTATCCGGGTCGATGGTTGTAAGCCTGTCGGTTCAAGTGTTTCACGTGGTGGAGCAACGAACGGGCCTGCTGCTGTATATGCAACGACTAAATACGTTGACTGGCTGCGTGAATATGCGCCACCAGAAGCTCAGGGTATGACATTCTCTGAGGCGGGTCCGGTGCCTGCTCAGGGAGCCATTGCGCAGCAGATTTTCTGGTATACGGCCTTTACGGCGAGTATGACATCAGAAGGTTTGCCGGTGGTAAACGAAGATGGAACGCCAAAGTGGCGTATGGCTCCTTCTCCTAAAGGCCCTTACTGGGAAGAGGGGATGAAGCTGGGTTATCAGGATACCGGTTCATGGACATTCATGAAGTCCACGCCGAAAGAGCGTCGCCTGGCGGCCTGGTTGTATGCACAGTTTACCGTATCGAAAACGGTTTCTCTGAAGAAAACTCTGGTAGGTCTGACGCCTATTCGTGAGTCTGATATCTTCTCCGATGCCATGACTGAAGCAGCGCCAAAACTGGGTGGTCTGGTTGAGTTTTATCGCAGCCCGGCGCGTACACAGTGGACGCCTACGGGTACTAACGTACCCGATTATCCAAAGCTGGCTCAACTATGGTGGCAGCATATTGCTGAAGCTGCGAGTGGCGAGAAAACACCACAGCAAGCACTGGATGGTTTGGCAGCGGCTCAGGATAAGGTGATGCATCGTCTGGAACGTGCCGATGTACAGGGTGAGTGTGGTCCTAAGCTGAATCCTGAAATTGATCCTCAGGAGTGGCTGAGTCAGCCAGGTGCACCGAAAGCAAAATTGGCTAACGAGAAACCGCAGGGTGAAACCGTGGCTTATAAAGACCTGCTGAAAAGCTGGAAAGATGCCGCCGTTAAGTAAAGATGAAACGCCTGTCCGGCCTATGATTTAGGGCGGGCACGCGCTGCTGCATTATTGATCTGATAACCTCTTTCGATTAAATAGTATGAAAGAGGTTATCGGTTTTCTTGACCTATGCCGGCATTATTTTTGCTTTCGCTTTCTAAGGTCGGCATTTTTATTTGTCTGAAAGAGTATAAACTGTTCTGGCAAAGGCTCATGCCTGAGCAAATTAAAATCTCTGCTACAACGCAATGTTTTTCATATCAATGATTGTGTTCTTTGCAAAACTTTACACAAGATTACATCAATTGACCTTCTTCAGTTTGGCCTGGCTGTATACAATATAGTATTGATAACTATGAAAATTAGTGGTTCCTCTATACCCACTATTTTGAATAGTTATTTGCTTAATGGTATTCCCATTGGACTGTTTGCTTAATGATTTCGGATAATATAAAGATGTGTATATCGGAGTTATAGGGAATGGAATTCTTATCTCAAACTGCTAAAGAATATTGAATATGAAACAGATTAAAATTTCCTTTGTCGCCTTGCTACTACTTTTTACTGCGCTATGGCTATTCGCGGATACCTTGATGCCGGAGCCGTTTACTTACTTCAGTTTTCGTACTGTATTTATTCAATATAGTGGTGTTATTGCCATCGGCGTGATGAGTATCGCCATGTTTCTAGCGCTTCGTCCTAAATGGCTGGAGCCTCATCTGGATGGTTTGGACAAGATGTACCGGCTGCATAAGTGGTTAGGTGTTACTGCATTAATTATTACAGTGCTTCACTGGTGGATGGCACAGGGTACTAAATGGATGGTCGGCTGGGGATGGCTGGACAAGCCTGCTCGTGGCCCCCGTGGCACTGAAACGCTCGGATTTATAGAAGATTTGTTGCATAGTCAGCGCGGCTTTGCGGAATCTGTTGGCGAATGGGCATTTTATGCGGCCGCCGCTCTGATGGTCCTCGCTTTAATTAAACGCTTCCCCTATCACCTGTTCGTTAAAATTCATCAACTGATATCCCTTGCTTATCTGGCACTGGCTTATCATAGCGTTGTGTTAATTAAGTTCGAATACTGGATGCAGCCAGTCGGCTGGTTGATGGCGGGATTGTTATTAGGTGGCACGATAGCCGCGGTGCTGGCGCTGACGGGGCGCATAGGTAAAGGCCGAAAAGTTAAAGGAAGTATTGATAGCCTGACTTACTATGATTCTCTGAGCGTGCTTGAGGTCAGCGTAGTGCTACAGGACGGCTGGCGTGGTCACCGTGCCGGCCAATTTGCTTTTGTGACATCGAATAAGAAGGAAGGGGCGCATCCTTACACCATTGCTTCTGCCTGGGATCCGAAAGATCTACGCACCGTCTTTATAGCTAAGGCGCTGGGTGACCATACCGGTCGCTTACGTGAACAGCTGAAAACAGGGATGCCTGTCACAGTAGAAGGGCCTTATGGCTGTTTTGATTTTAACGATGATCAGCCACGTCAGATCTGGGTAGGGGCAGGTATCGGTATAACTCCTTTTGTGGCCCGTCTTAAAGAGTTAGCGAAGACGCCGGGAGAAAAACCAATTGACCTGTTTCATCCCACAGCGGATTACAATCAGGCCGCCATCGATAAGCTGACCGCCGACGCTAAGGCGGCAGGGGTCAAATTACATGTTATGGTCAGTGGCAAAGGCGCTCGTCTGGATCACAGAGCAATTCGAGCTAGCGTTCCGGAATGGTCGTCAGCCAGCATTTGGTTTTGTGGTCCACAAGGGTTTGGGTTCTCATTACGTAAAGGCTTTATCGCCAACGGTTTGTCTGCGAAGCATTACCATCAGGAAATTTTTCAGATGCGTTGAGCGTAGATTATCTCTCCTTCACTCGGCGTCTTGTACTAAGTTTCTTGTACTAAACGTTGTCTACTAAACAGGTCGTCGAGTGGTCTGTTCGAGCTAAATATTGAGCATCATGTCAGCTTTTATCGTGATGACTTTGACGAAATTATGGTCAGGATTGCCAATTTAAACCTGAACGACTCCATTAGTATGGTATCTGCATAGCTCTTGGTACCCCCGGCCTTTTGGGTGTGCCCGCGTTGATGGGTAACGTCTACCTGTGTAGGGTCATATCGTTTTGCAGCCATTCGATAAAGGTTCGCACATGCTGTTGATCGAGCCTGTCCTTACGGCATACGAGCCCCCACTCTCCCAAGCCTTCCGCGCAATGAAGCACCGGCTGGATCAGTCGGCCAGCGTTTATGTCTTTTTCTGCAAAAGGGCCGTTAACCAAGGTGATTCCTTCCCCATCCATCGCCATTTCCAGAGCAATGGCGGTACTGTCGACGCTGATTGAGTGAGCAGTATGTATTTCACTTAACCCTGCAGAATCAAACCAGTCTTGCCACTGCCAGGCCTCTGAGGTGACGGTCAAAAGTGGATAGTCAAGTATGTCCTGTGGTTGTAGAGGTTTGCGGTTGTTATCAATCAAGCCCGGGCTGCAGACAGGGAACAGTTTTGATGGTATCAGAGGTGTCCAGTGCAGGTGGTGTTCGGGTGGTGTTCGGCAAAATATTAGGCCGATGTCGGCGTTGATTTCATCAAAATGTTGTTCCTGAATACTGGATATCAAGTGCAATTCAAGATCCGGGTGCTGTGCCTGGAAGCGCGGCAATCGATGCGATAGCCAGCGGATAGAAACGGATATGTAGGTTTGTATTCGTAAAATAGGTTTGCTGGCGCTACGTCGAATCGATTCGCTGCCGTTAGTTAATAATTCCAATGCTTCCCGAACTACCGGGTAGAATCGTGTGCCCTCATCGGTGAGCACGCTATAGCGACCTTCCCGTACAAATAATTTACAACCCAGGCTTTCTTCAAGTGTCTGTATCTGGTGGCTGATGGCAGGGTGGGTCAGGTTAAGTTCTTCCGCTGCTTTGCGAAAACTAAGCAGCCGCGCCGTGCTCTCAAACCCTTTCAATGCCTTCAGCGGGGGGAGCTTTCTAAAATCAAAAGAATGACTCTTAACTGCTGCCTATCCATAATCCTGCTATTTAGTATCAAAAGCCTGTCTGGTTGGTAAGTAAACTTACCGGTTAGAAAAAAAATGTCAATTGTGCTCTGTGCTGCCAGATGTGAATATTTGCTGAATAGTGGCTTGTATGGCGCGTTCGTCAGATATCTCTTCCTTTATGTGAAAAGCATAATTACAAGCTTTGCATGGGTGGATGCACGGATGGCCGGGCTCCTTTTGTGTCTGTTATTAGGGGCCGTAAAGGCCGGATTGTTATCTTTTGCATTTACCGCGACGGATGGTCGGGGATTAGCCATAAAAGGGTTATAAGTTATGACGAATAAAAACCAACTGCCGGCTAAGGCGAGCGTGGTCATTATTGGTGGTGGAATTGTAGGTTGTTCTATCGCTTACCATCTGGCGAAACGTGGAATAAAAGATGTGGTGGTGTTGGAGCGTAAGCAGTTAACGTGCGGTACTACGTGGCACGCTGCAGGGCTGGTCAGCATGCTGTGGCCTACGCCTTACCTGACTAGTCTGGCCAAATATAGCCATGAGCTTTATGCCTCATTGGAAGAGGAGACCGGGCAGGCCACGGGCTACCGGCAGATCGGCAGTCTCTCTGTTGCTCGTTCCGCTGAGCGTTTGGAGGAACTTCGCCGGACATCTTCGATGGCTGCGGTTTTCGGCGTGGAATCCGAGATGATCGATAATGAGCGCTTGGCTGAACTCTACCCCGGTATTAATACCGATGGTATCGCCGGTGCCTTGTATATTGAAAAAGATGGCCAGACCAATCCTGTCGATACCACCATGGCGCTCGCTAAGGGCGCGCGCATGCGGGGTGCCAGAGTTATTGAGAACGTCAAGGTTGAAGAGATTCTGGTGGAAGGGGGGCAAGCTGTTGGGGTGAAGACAGCGCAAGGCTCTATTGTTGCGGATAAGGTTGTGCTGGCCGGAGGGCTTTGGTCTCGGGACATTGCAGCCAACATTGGCGTTGATCTGCCGCTTTATGCCTGTGAGCATTATTATGTCGTTACCGAGGAGATGGATGGGTTGACGAAGCGTCCGGTCCTTCGGGACTTTGACAAAGGTGTCTATTTCAAAGAAGACGCCGGCAAGATGCTAGTGGGGTGGTTTGAGCACAATGCGCGTGGTTGCTCTATGGATCGAATCCGGGAAGATTTCTGTTTTGATGAATTCCCTTGCGATATAGACCACATCGAAGAGTACCTGATGCGTAGCATGGAAGCATTCCCTGCGCTGGAAGAAACCGGCATTCGTACCTTCTTCAATGGCCCTGAGAGTTTTACCCCTGACAATCTCCATTTGTTAGGCCCCACGCCAGAAGTCGATAATTTTTATGTGGCTTGTGGCCTTAATTCTAAAGGGATTGGCGCGGGTGGTGGTTTAGGCATGCTGATGGCCGACTGGATTATCGACGGCCACCCTTCGGGTGATATTTGGGAGTGCGACGTGCGTCGTCATAACCCTGCACAAAGAACGCAATCTTATATTGAGGAGCGTATACCTGAAGCATTGGGTCACACCTACGCCATGCACTGGCCGTTCTATCAGTATGAGACTGCCCGGGATCGGGTTCGCTCGCCCCTGCATGAGGTGTTAGAAGCGCAAAATGCGTGTTTTGGCGAAGTGGGTGGTTTTGAACGTCCGAACTGGTTCGCTCAAGATGGCGCTGAAGCTAAGTATCAATACAGCTACAAGCGCCAGAATTGGTTTGAGTTTTCCGCGACAGAGCATCGTTCGATACGTGAAAATGTTGGCGTCTATGACATCTCATCTTTCGGTAAGTTTGAGGTTTCAGGCCCGGATGCCGAGAAGGCCCTGCAGTGGATCTGCGCGGGAGATGTTGTTGTCGAACAGGGTTCGCTGGTTTACACCCAATGGTTGAATCCGCGCGGAGGAATCGAAGCCGACGTCACGCTCTCCAAGCTCGACACAGATCGTTATATGGTGACAACGGGAATTAGTTCCTTGAACCGGGACTGGTGGCACCTTAAAAAGAATTTGCAGGGGGATGTGCAACTTCGCGATATCAGCGCCGACTATGCCTGCTTATCGCTTCAGGGCCCTAATGCTCGTGCGGTTCTGGAAACGCTGGCCGACACTGATATTAGTTCGGAGGGTTTTGTCTTCGGTACAGGGCGTTTTGCCAAAGTCGCAGGTGTTGACGTTTGGTTGCAGCGGCTTTCCTATGTTGGAGAGCTTGGCTGGGAAATTTTTGTGCCTGCAGCAAAAGCAACGGGGTTCTATCGGGAACTGCAAAAAGCAGGCGCCGCCTTTGAGCTTAGAAACGTGGGTATGCATGCACTCAATAGCTTGCGTCTTGAGAAAGGATTCCGCCATTGGGGTCATGATATCGGCTCCGAGGATAATCTACTCCAGGCCGGACTCAGTTTTGCGGCAAAACCTGATGCAAGTGATTTCATGGGCCGTGATGCATTTCTGCTGGCTAAAGCTCCAGGCATAGTCGATCGACGCTTGGTGCAGTTCCAATTGAACGACCCTGAGCCCCTGCTTTATCACAACGAACCGATTGTGATGGATGGCGGCATCGTAGGTTATCTGACCTCAGGTATGTACGGGCACAGTGTGGGTGCAGCGATAGGGATGGGCTATGTTGACGTTTCTGGTTTGACCAAGGATCGAATAGCGGCGGCGAATTTTGAGATTGAAGTTGCCAAACAACGATTTAGCGCTCAAGCATCTTTGCGAGCCCTCTACGATCCTTCTGGTAGTCGTATGAAGATTTAACCGCACTCGATACATCGCTCAGCGAAGTATAAAACCATTATTAATATCTCTATCAGAATTGGGTGTCAATATGAAAAGCAAACCGGCTTTTATCCTAAAAGTTTCCTGCCCCGGGCGTAGTGGGATCGTTGCCGCGCTAGGCAATTTTCTGGCCGATCGCGGTTGTTTCATAAAGGAATTTCATCAGTTCGATGATCTGGACTCGGGACGTTTCTTCTCGAGCATAGAGTTCGTCTTTGAAGGAAACAAGAACCCCAGTGTCGATCAGTTTCGGGCTGCTTTCGAAGTGACCGCGTTGCGCTTCGATATGGAATGGGAAATACGCGATGCTGACAAACCGGCTAAGGTGTTGATCATGGTGTCTAAGTATGATCACTGCTTGCGTGATCTGTTGTACCGTCGCTCCACAGGCGAATTGAATATAGAAATCACCGCAGTCGTCTCCAACCACGAAGACTTACGGAATCTGGCGGAGCGCGAGGGTGTTCCTTATATACACTTACCCGTGACCAAAGAGAATAAACCTGAACAGGAAGTTCGGCTTCTGGAAATTGTCAAAGAAACCAATACTGAACTGGTCGTGCTGGCGCGTTACATGCAAGTGCTTTCCAACACTTTGTGTGAGCAACTGGCGGGACGCTGCATCAATATTCATCACTCTTTCTTGCCTGGTTTCAAAGGAGCTAAGCCATACCTTCAGGCCTACGAGCGTGGCGTTAAGCTTATCGGGGCTACCGCGCACTATGTCACTGCGAACCTTGATGAAGGACCCATTATCGATCAAATGGTTGAACGCGCCTCACACAGTCACGACCCGCAGCACTTGACTCAGGTCGGTCGTGATATTGAAGCACAAACGTTGGCCCGTGCAGTAAAGCATCACGTTGGTCAGCGTGTATTCCAGAATGGACTACGCACGGTGGTCTTTTAAGGTACAGAGGGTATGCGGCGTTTACACTAATGTGTTTGAATAAGCGTAACGATTAATTTGATGAGTAACGCGGAATTCGACTATGAACAGACCTGATGTGATAACACCAAATATAGCGTCTCCTGCAGATGCAAAAAAAAGACGCTCTGCCCGGCCTGTCATCTGTTACGACGTCGATTGTCTGCCAGCGTATGATGAGGCACTTTACCAACACGCCAGACAAAACATGGAAAAAGTCGCTGAAGTGATAGTACCGCCCCGCGATGCAGCTTCATTTACAGTACCCGCCGGACATTTCTTCCGTATTGTAAGTGTTGAGGGGCCGCAAGTAGGTGATCTTAACCTGTGGAATGCTGCAGACCTATCAGAGCGTTTCTTCAGTGGCAAGACTCGACAGTTGCATGCCAGCCATGTGACTACAGGTGATCGTTTGTGGAGTACTCTTCCCAGTCTGCGTCCCATGGCAACCATCACCCACGATACATTGGGCTGGTACGGTTTTGATGAAGATGGTGCGGGTGTACACGATGTTATCGGTACCCGTTGTGATCCTTACACAAATGCCATGTTAAAAGGTCTGGACTATAATAACTGCTGTCATTCAAATCTGACCCGCGCGTTAGCTGCGTCAAAAGCAATGGCAGTAAGTGAAGCTGAGCCTCATGTGCACGACGTGCTAAATGTCTTTATGTGTACAGGTTTCACGCGTAATACAAATCAGTATTTCATGAAAGCCAGTCCAGTTCGTCCGGGAGACTTTATTGAATTCTTTGCCGAGATTGATCTTCTTGGCGCGTTGTCGGCTTGTCCGGGCGGTGATTGTGGCAGTAGCCACTCTGATGACAGCACCTCTTGCTATCCACTCTTGGTGGAGATTTATAAACCAGCAGACGGAGCGCTGACGGGTTGGCAATCCCCTGCAGCGAATAGCTATGGCGGAAAGCATGGGATTTAAATGCTCCGTTGCTGGCTGAAGTGATTTTCTGAATTAATTAAATCACTTTAGCCAGTTGCTTACCCAGTACCCTTAAACGGCTTTTAAATTCTGAACGGTCAACATAGCAACCTCTGAGATGACGTTTGCCCGCACTGTCATCAAATGCATTACGGCCGTGCAGTACTCGCCGGTTATCAAATACCACCATTTCACCAGCAGACAATTTAAGCTCAATTTTATAGCGAGCATCTTTTAGCCGGCCCATTAGCTCACGGTAAGCGATGTAGTAGTCGTACATAACTTCGCCAGGCAGATCAAAGATATCCGCGAGATGAGCGTTGTATTTGATCTCAACAATATTACCAAAATTATCCAGGTTGATGACCGGATGGTGCTCGCGAATATCGTGTGCCTGGTCGTGAAAACGGAAGGGGATGGCGTACTCACAAAGCAGACGAAAATACTCAGGCTGGTCTTCACGCAGCCCTTCCAGTACTTTTAAACCATCCACAAAAGTCGATTCGCCACCCATGCTTTCATTGCTCAGACAGTGTAAGAATTGATATCCCGGAGGTATTTCCTGATTGGCCAAATCTGTATGTAATGGTAATGAGAGAGACGTGTAAGCGAGGTTAATAGGCACTTTTTCTGATACCACATCAAACGTAACCCCGAAATTAGTCTGGCGAAGATAATCGATCCGGTTTGCCGTTTGTACAACGGCTTCAGGTTCATTCGGCATACCGTTAATAATGGCTAGCCCATACTTATCCAGAGCGCTCATCCACTCATATAATGCCCTGTCGCTGGTCAAAATGTCTTGCTGATTATCCACCGGAATATGGTCAATAAATTCGCAGCTCCAGCTCTGATAACTACTGCTATGATCTTTGGCTAATTCACCAGAATAACAGAATTCGCGTAGCCAGCTTTGCTCGAAGCAGCTGATATGCCCCTGTTCAGACCACTCAATAATAAGAGTTCCTGTATCCAAAGTGACGGATAATGGATGGATATCTTGCGAGACGCTCAACAGATCAAAGCAACGCTCACCTGTGTGCGGGTGAAATGCTGTTGGGCAATTATCACGCAACCAGATGTTGTGATAGGTAGTATTGCTGCCGTCACTCCAGCGGACTTGAATGGCACGATCACTTTGCGCAACGGATGCTATGTAAAAATCGGTTACTGCTGAAAAATCTGAGGTTGGTTCTGATTGAAGCGTTTTCATTTAAGCGGGCCCTGCATATACATGGAGTAAAAAGCTGCTCCATGTTAAGTTGCCATGATTACTTATTCAAACAATGAATTATGGCCTACTTGATAAGAATATCTAATGAAAAAGCGTACTGATCTTCCGCCACTCAATTGGCTAAAAACATTTGAAGCAGCAGCAAGATTGCTCAATTTTAGCGCGGCGGGGAGAGAGTTGTATCTGACGCAGTCTGCAGTAAGCCAGCAGATACGGCTTTTGGAGCACCATCTGGGTGAGGCGTTGTTTATCCGGGAACATCGCACCGTATATTTAACGAACAGTGGTCTGGCATATTTACCCGTTGTACAGAGTGCAATTAGCAATTTACAGCGTAATACCTCGGAAATTTTTTCTCCACTGGGTAAAGGTCGTTTGGTGATAGAGGTAAATATCGCCTTTTCGATGATGTGGCTATCACCCAGATTAAGCCGTTTTTGCGAACAGTATCCGGGGCTGAAATTACAGCTTGTGCACGCCAACTGGGATAATGAATTTAATCGCAGTCCTGCTGATATCAGCATAATGCATGGTAATGGTGAATGGTCTGGAATGCAGCTCCATCCGTTATTTACTCCTGAGCTAAAACCCTATTGCGCTCCCAGGCTCGCTAGTCAGTTGAGTGATCCTGGTGACCTGTTGTCATTACCTCTCCTTGAAATTGTAGGTAACCGTCAAGGATGGCAGGAGTGGTTTCAACAAGCCTCGGTTGAAACGGCTAATGCCGATATTCTCTATCACAAGACAGATAATCTGGCTGCAGGAATGTCGATGGGTGAAGCGGGTCTGGGTGTGTTTCTGGGCTATCCGGACTTCTTTACTGATCAACTGAACAGTCGAAAACTACTGTCTCCTTTTGATATATGTCTTGAAACGGAAGATAACTATTATCTGGCCTATCCAAAAGGAAGGCCTCTGTCTAAGTCTGCAGCCGTCTTCAACGAATGGTTACTGAGTGAATTGGGATATGTATGAGAGTAGTGTGGATACCATTTAAAATATCATGACATTATCAAAAGAGTATTATCGCCGTGGCCCAGACCTCCGTGAGGGGCTGCCCGTCAGCTTCGTTGACGTTAGAAAGCGGTTTGATTTTAGGTCTATCCGAATCGGTCGCTGGGTGACACCGCAAGAACAAGCACGTGCGGCTGGGTTATTTCATGATGCATTAGCTGATCTGATGGCCATTTTACAGAGTCCGGAAACGTTAATATCGCTGCGTGGGACCCTTTCGTTGCAATACGGAATTGGCGGTCGTCCTGGGGTGGCCGCACATTATCAGCCCTCTATGAGATGCTTTTCATTAGCGAAGAATGCGGGTCCTGGAAGCATTGCGCATGAATGGTTTCATGCGCTGGATCATTACCTGGGCGCTACCGCTTTTAGTGATGCGCCTTCAGGGATGTTTGCATCGAAAGCCTGGCTATCGGACGCAACGCCTGTTGTTCATCCGTTAAATGATGCGTTGTTCGCCTGTTTCAGAAATATTATGTTGGATGACGATGGGGACTCGCCGAGTCAATTGTTTCGCGTATCCGCTAAGGTTGATAAAGCGATGGGTCATGTTTACTACAGTCAACCTGAAGAATTATGTGCCCGTGCATTTGAAGCTTTTATTCAGGATGCGGGTATCAGTAATAATTTTTTAGTATCGGGCACGAAAGCCACAGCTGAAGCCAGGCAAGGGTTATACCCGATGGAAGAACAGCGTGAGCGTATTAATCTGGCGTTTCGGGAGTACTTTTATCGCTTAGGTGCTGCATTAAGTAATGAGAGCTCTCGTTAAAATTGACAATGTAAGCAGTCACTCTGATTTAACTATTCAGGAAGTCAGGAAGTCAGGAAGTCAGGACGTCGGAGAACTCATCTAAGCAAAGTAACTGTTCAAATTCTGCATGGGGCAGTGGTTTGCTAAACAGATAGCCTTGTGCGTAATCACAGGAATTTTCTGTCAGGTAATCAATTTGGGCTTGCGTCTCAACCCCTTCGGCGATGACCTCTACATCCAGCGCATGCGCCATGGCAATGGTGGCATTTATCAAGGCTGGCGCCGTTTTATCACGCTCAAAATCCTGCATAAAGCTGCGGTCTATTTTGAGTGTATTGAATGTATGCTGGCGCAGATAGTTGAGTGATGAATATCCTTTGCCGAAGTCATCCATTGATATTTTGATACCCATACTCTGGATGTCTGCAAAAGCCTGGCGGATATAGTGCTTGCTGCCGAGTAATACCCCTTCAGTGATTTCAAGACTAAGGCTGTTTCCAGACAGATTGTATTGATCCAGTAATCGCTTCACTGTGTTGATAAGTTTAGGGTCTTTAAATTGTAGTGGGGATAAGTTGACTGCAATATTGAACGGACCTCGATATTTAACAATCCACGTTGATGTTGCCTTTAAAGCCTCGTTGAGCACGTAATAGCCGATGGGTACAATTAAACCGGTTTGTTCGGCAATTGGAATAAACTCCTCAGGAGACACTTGGCCTAAAGAAGGGTTTTTCCAGCGCAGCAGGGCTTCCGCACCAATGATGTTCCCCGTGTTTACTTCTATAACGGGTTGGTAGTGCAGGGAGAACTCATCACGACTGATGGCCCCATGCATCTTTTCTTCAAGCATTAAGCGTCGCTTTACGCCTGCATTCATCCCTTCTGTAAAAAAATGATAGGCATTACGCCCCTGATTTTTTGAGTGGTACATTGCAGAATCAGCGTTACGCAAAAGCTTGTTGGGTGTTAGTCCGTCTTCAGGATAAATAGCAATACCTATGCTGGTCGTAATAAGCAGCTCACGTTTTTTGACCTTGAAAATATCGCGAAAGCTTTCCAGTAATTTTTCAGCAACAGGTCGTACATCATAAGCATCATCCAGATTTTTAATGAGGACAATAAATTCATCTCCCCCTAATCGGCCAATCGTATCACTGCTGCGAATCATTTTTTGAAGTCGGTTGGCAGCCTGAATCAGTAATTCATCACCAAATGCGTGACCTAAGGTGTCATTAATCTTTTTGAAATCATCCAGGTCGATGAACAGCACCGCCAATTTTTGTTGTTCCCGTTTGGCTTCTTTTATCAGCAGCTTAAGTCGGTCCAGTGCCAGAAATCTATTAGGGAGTCCGGTTAAGCTATCAAAATGTGCCTGATGCAGGATTTTTTCTTCCTGAACCTTCTGGCTGGTAATATCTTGCAGTGTTTCTATCGCTCCAATCGTTCGCCCTTGCTCATCCAGCAGGGGGGCTGCCGTAAAGAATAGCCACTTTCCGCCCTGCATATGGGGGAAGTAATCCTGGGCTTCAAAGGCTCCGGGGATCAACGTGGATGGTTTGAATTTTTTCCCATAATGCTTTTCAAAGTCATCGCCAAAGCCTCCCTGCATAACCAGATTGGCCATCACAGGTCGGGGGGTATCATAAAAACCTGACCAGGTATTTTTTGTTCCGATAATTTCGGTGGCAGGAATGCCTGTCAGAACCTCGCAGGCTTTATTCCAGTGAGTGATCACATGTTTGGCGTTAATAACAAAGCTTGGGATGGGACTACCCACCACAATTTGTGAAAGCTGTTGTTGGGTTTCTTTAAATGCTTTTCGTGCCAGATGTAATTCAGTAATGTTGGAGCCAACACCCCGATACCCGCAAAAATTTCTATTGTTGTCGAAAATAGGTGAACCAGATATCGCAATACGATGAAGGACTCCTTGGTTATCGAACATGTCGTATTCGAAATCGTAGAAGTTTTCATGTTGCTCGCAGCACGTTTTATGTCTTTTCATATCACTGAGAGACGCCGGCCCGATGGGCATATCCCAACGACATACACCCACTATGTGAGCTTGATCAATGTGTAATTTTCCGATCCCTGCGCCGGAAAAAGCGATAAATTTCAGCTCACTATCCTGCTCCCAACACCAGTCAGACGAGAATTTGGCAAAGTCACGGAGTCGTTCTATCTCACTGCGTAGTTCGGCTATGGTTTGCTGATCATGCTGCTGCTTTGACGATAAACTCATTTACACGTATATCCGATTTTGGGGCTGACTGTTGGCTATGTGTCTGAATTTTATAGATCAAATGTAGAGTAATACAGAAAGTATAGGGTATGTAATGATATTTTGGTGGGAGGAGAGGAAATAACTATCGATTCTTATGAGGGGGCTCAACATGCTCATCAGTGGATAAAACCTATATGTGGCGGATCGCCACATATAGTAAGTCTGACGCTGGCTTTATATTCCAGAGGTGAGCTTTTTAGCTGACGTATCTTAGCTGAACAGAACCATCCCCATACCATAGCTTCCAGCAAAACCCATGGTATAAGCGAGTAACAGAAAGAACGAGTATTTCATGTAACTCAAAAAAGTAACTTCTTTGATTTTGCTCATCGCGACGATACCGGCTGCCGAACCTATAATCAGTAATGATCCGCCTACACCCACACCGTAGGTCAGCGATAACCAACTGGCGGGAGGCATATCCAGATTAGCTTTTAATAATGCGGCAGTAAGAGGTACGTTATCCACCAGTGATGAGAGTAAGCCCATCGCATAATTTGCCTGTAATGGCGGGAGAATATCGTAAATTTCTACCAGATTATCAAGCACCCCTATCTCTTTCAGCATGCCGACGAGTAGCAAAATACCGAGGAAGAATAAGAGCGTATCAAACTCAATAACACGGATATAATCGAGCATATTTTCACGATCATCATCGGTATGGAAAAAACGTCCTATCAGAAACATGATCGACAAACCAAATAGGAAGGTGAGTACCGGTGGAATGCCGGCTACTATGTTGAGGACGATAGTCCCTAAAATCGTACACAGAAAAAGTATCGCTATGCTCATTCCTACGCGGTCATATCTTCGCTCACCGCCGTCGATGATCAGCTCTCCTTTGAGCCCAAAAGAAAGTAAGCCCGCAAGAAACATAACACTGATAAAAGAGGGGAGAGCAAGCCACAGTAAGTTTTGTATAGCGACTTTGTCTGCAAGAAATATCATCAGCGTTGTTACGTCACCCGTGATCAGCGAGACGCCACCGGAGTTGACGGCGAATACTACCATTACAGCGAATTTTAAGGTTTTATTAGGGGGTAATCGTAGCGAAAGTACCAAGGCTACAGATACCAATGTCGCTGTAATATTGTCTGATAGTGACGAAAATAAAAATGAAAAAATGGCGACCATAAACAGGAGTGTTTTTTCGCCAACTCTTGAAGGCAGGAACTGATAGATCAGGGTTTCAATCAGGCCCTTATGGTTAAGAAACGCAACAAAGGTCATCGCAGCCATTAAAAATAACCATAAACTGGCAATTTCGAGTAGATTCTCGTTTAACATACCCTGGATTTGCTTAGGAGTTACATCATCTGCAGGGAAAAGGAACAGAACCAACCATGACAGCGTACCCAGAAAAAGAGTAGTTTTCGCTTTGTTCAGATGTATCACGTCTTCAAGTACAATCATTAAAAAAGCAATGATTGTAAGAATGATCAGAAAAGTGTGCATCAGCACGACTCCACAAGAATAAGAAAGCCGTATTCTAAGGGGTGATTATTGAGCGTGCATTGTTTTTTTAATCTAATCTAATTTTTATATTTCTCATATTGAAAATTTTTGGAGGAGTTCAGAGTTCTTGCCTGTATTAAAAAAGTCTCCTTTATGGCATATATATATCCTGCTTTGTGCAGATGGTACCTTGTATACAGGTATTACGACTGATTGTGAAAGACGTTTGAAAGAGCATAACAATAGTCCTTCCCTAGGTGCGAAATACACGCGAACCCGACGCCCGGTTAGTATGGTGTGGTGTGAAGATGTTGCGAGCCGTTCTTTGGCCGGCCGGCGTGAATGTGCGATTAAGCAATTATCCCGCGCCAAGAAGCTCGCCCTCGTCGGCGGTTTATGATTTCTGGATATCCGCAATGCAGATTGTCTTGATGCAGGTCGCGAATTGAATGTCCTGATAACAGAACTGGCATTGTCAAATTAATGATACGAAAGTATTATTGCCCAATATGAATAATCAAAAACCAAAAGGCAAAACAATGAGTAAGCAATATACGGGGTCTATCCGTAATAAAGTTATTTTGATCACTCTTTTGTGCACGACGGCAATCTTGGTAGCTGTCGGTATTTTTGATACGTTTAAAGTCATCGAGAATGAAAAAAATCAGCTGAGAAATTTAGCAGAGGTTACGGCAGAGCGCTTGGCGCAGCATTTGGTTACCCCTCTTTGGGATCTGGACAGCGAAGGGGTGGGCAGCGCAATAGAAGCTGAGATGCTGGAAAATCATTTGCTTGGTATTACGGTTTATGACGAAAATGGCACAACGGTCATGAGTGCTAAAGAACGGGACCAAAAATGGGACGTTTCGGTTTCAACAGGCAATATTAAAGGAGCTTTCGCAACATCGGTCTCCGATGTCAAAACGAGTGACCAGGTTATTGGCCAAGTTAAAGTATTTGTCAGTGACCGCTTTATGCATAAAGAGATTCAGTCACTGATCATTAAAGAAGTTATACGTGTTTTATTATTGAATGCTGCGATTTTCACTATTCTGATGTTGTTGTTGGGTAAGTTTCTGATTACACCTATTCGCAGATTGGCCGAGCAGGCGAGTGAGATCAGTCAGGGCAAGCTAAACACGGTGATTGACGTGAATAGTGACGATGAGATCGGTATGTTGGCAGACTCTATGACCCGTATGCAGAAAAGTCTGATTGTTACCTTTAAGAAGATCCGACAGAACAATAAGGTAAAGGATGCTCAGTCATGAAGAGGCTGAACGTTATTAGGTATGCATTTTTATCCTTGTCAATTTTATTCAGCCAAACGACGTGGTCTGAAACCATTCAGCTGACAACAGAGTCTTATCCTCCCTTTAATATGATGGCGAGTACGGGAGAGGTATCGGGTATATCAACAGACATCGTTCGGGAACTGTTTGCCCGTAACGGTCTTGATTATGAAATAACACTGCTGCCTTGGAACCGTGCCTATGTCGCAGCCTTAGAGGTACCGGGAACGGGTGTTTTTTCTACAACGCGGACTCCCGATCGTGAAGCTTTGTTTAAGTGGGTTAGCCCTCTGACACTTAATAACTGGGTTTTATTGTCGATGAAGGCACGGAATATCCAGTTAAATTCTCTTGAAGATGCAAAACAGTACCGCATCGGTGGGTATCGTGGGGATGCTATTGCGTTGTATCTTGAGAAACAGGGTTTTAAGCTTGATTTAGTAAGCCGTGATGATTTGAACGCATTAAAGCTGGCACGCAAACGAATTGATCTGTGGGCAACAGGGCATCTTTTAGGCGCTTATATTGCCAAAGAGCAGGGCGTGGAGGGAGTGGTCACATCCCTCACATTTAAGGAAACCACGATGGGCCTGGCCTTTCATCCAGATACGTCGTCAGCCTTGATTGATGCGCTCAACGAGTCTTTGCAAGCAATGTATCAAGACGGAACTATCGGAAAAATTTATGCTGAGTATCGATAATTGATTTGAGTAAGGCCTGGATAATCACGCCTATGAAAGTCTTCTGATTTGAGCTTATTAAGAGTAAAAAAAGGTTGCTCAAAACGTGCTTTAAAATTATTATTTTTATTAACTAAAACCGCTATCTTAATGTGGAGTAACGGGATTATAATCGCCGAAAATCTACATCCCGCCTTACTTTTTTGTAGTAAAACTTAATTTTATGTTTTTTGGATAATGGCCTTGTTGGGGACACAGCATTGAAAGATAAACTTCAGCCTCAGAAAAAACTGTTAGTGGCCGGCTGGCGAGAGTGGGTTTCTTTACCGGGATTGGGTATTGATGCTATTAAAGCCAAAATGGATACCGGTGCACGAACGTCTTGCCTGCATGCTTTTGAGGTGGAGAGATTTACAAAAGGAAATGACTCATGGGTGAAGTTCTCAATGCATCCTAATCAGCATGATACTGACACCGTTGTGCGGTGTGAGGCAAAAGTGTTGGATTATCGCAAAGTAACAGATTCAGGTGGCCACTGTGAATTACGTTATGTGGTTCGCACAATAGTCAATTTTGGTGAGCAGAGCTGGCCTGCTGAGATAACGCTCACTAATAGAGATAATATGAAATTCAGAATGCTTGTCGGCCGTACGGCCATGTCAGATAAAATGGTTATTAACCCAACCTTGTCATATCAGTTTGGGTTGCCGGGAGAACAGAAATGAAAATTGGTATCTTATCCAGAAACTCAAAGCTCTATTCGACTCGTCGTCTTATAGAAGCCTGTGAAGCACGAGGCCATGAAACTCAGGTAATCGACGCATTACGCTGTTATATGAATATAAATTCAGAACAGCCCTCGATTCACTTTAAGGGTGAAGATTTAGTCGGCTTCGATGCAATTATTCCGCGTATCGGTGCCTCGGTTACTTTCTACGGTTGTGCAGTTTTGCGTCAGTTTGAAATGATGGGTGTTTATCCGGTTAACGAGTCGGTTGCCATTACCCGATCGCGTGATAAATTGCGTTCAATGCAGCTGCTTTCCAGAAAAAATATTGGTATGCCTGTGACGGGTTTTGCCAGCAAGCCAGATGATATAAAAGATCTGCTGGAAATGGTCGGTGGTGCGCCAGTGGTTATCAAATTACTGGAAGGTACTCAGGGTATTGGTGTCGTGCTTGCTGAAACACGTAAAGCCGCCGAAAGCGTTATCGAAGCGTTTATGGGGCTGAAAGCCAACATCATGGTACAGGAGTTTATCAAAGAAGCGGGCGGGGCGGATATTCGCTGTTTCGTTATCGGTGATAAGGTCATTGCCGCCATGAAAAGACAGGGCGCGGAAGGTGAGTTCCGTTCTAATCTGCATCGCGGTGGTAATGCGTCGTTGGTCAGGATAACACCAGAAGAGCGCAGAACGGCGGTTACCGCGGCTAAAGCAATGGGTTTGGGCGTTGCGGGTGTTGATCTGCTTCGTTCTAGCCGTGGCCCTCTGGTGATGGAAGTTAATTCGTCACCGGGTCTGGAAGGTATTGAGGCGGCAACGGGTAAAGATGTTGCGAGTATGATCATTGAGCATATCGAAAAAAGTGCTAAACCGCAGAGTACGACTACACGCGGTAAAGGCTAACTATTACTTAACAAATAGTTAGTTTACACGCCGCTAGCTCAATACTTTAGACTAAAAGGGCAGCCGTTATCTTCAGCATTGTTTGATACTGTTGTATAGCGGCTGTTAATTATCTGATTTGATTCTTTTCATTCCTGCCGGGCGAATTGCCCCCCCTATCATATTCGCATAAGCATGCCGGGAACGAAGGCTCCCGGCGCTTGATCCTTATGTTAGTGAGCACTGATTCCGCGGAGGGATTCAGATCTGCGGCGTAGGTATTCCACCGTGGTTAATAGCAATATAGACATGAGCACCAGCAATGTAGCCACCGCCAGAATCGTTGGGCTAATCTGCTCACGAATACCTGCCCACATCTGCATCGGCACTGTTCTCTGTTCTGCACCTGCAATGAACAGCGCGACTACTACTTCGTCTACGGAGGTCATCAATGCGAACAACCCTCCGGAAATGACACCGGTCATAATCAGCGGGACGGTGATTTTAAAGAAGGCATAGGTCGGTGTTGCCCCTAAACTGGTCGCCGCCCTGACTAAGTTGTGATCAAAGCCGCTCAAGGTTGCTGTAACAGTGATAACAACAAAAGGAGTTCCCAGTGCTGTATGTGCCAAAATCAGGCCTAGATAACTCTGTGAAACCCCAATCGAGGAATAGAAAAAGAACATGCCTGCTGCCGATATTATAAGTGGCACAATCATTGGAGAAATTAATAACCCCATGATTAAACCTTTATAGGGCAGTTCGGAGCGACTCAGTCCGAGTGCCGCCAGAGTGCCCAGAGTCATAGACAGAATGGTTGAACAAACCGCGACGATAAAGGTGTTTTGCATCGCACTCATCCAGCGCTCGCTGTTAATGAACTCCTCGTACCAACGTAAAGAGTAGGCTTCGGGATCAAGTGTCAGCATCCCGTGCGTAAAGCTGAAATAGGGTTCAACATTGAACGACAGTGGAATAATAATAAGCAGTGGCGAAATCAGGAAAAAAAATACTAATGCGCAAAATGCACGAAAAGCGTAGTACCAGAATGTTTCCAGGGGCCCCGCATAGGATGGAATTGCCATGGTTTTACCTCAAACTCATCTGATTGTTATTGCCTACAAAACGGCTATAAAGTGCATATAGACCCATCACAAACACCAATAGAATTACGCCAAGTGCCGCAGCAAGTCCCCAGTTAAGAGATTTTTGCATATGATAGGCAATCATGTTGCCGATAAATTGACCTGACTGACCACCGACCAGCGCAGGAGTGATGTAATACCCTATGGCCAGTATAAAGACCAGAATCGCGCCCGCAGAAACCCCAGGTACTGATTGAGGCAGATAAACGCGATAAAACGCGGTGAAAGGGGTCGCGCCTAATGAACGGGCTGCACGCATATAACTCGGCGGTACAGTCTTCATCACTGAATACAGGGGCAGAATCATAAATGGCAACAGAATATGTGTCATGGTGATGACGGTACCCGTGGCGTTGTAGATCATGCTCAGGCGGCTTTCATCATTTACTAGCCCAAACCACACCAGTACGTCATTGATTACGCCTTGTCCTTGTAGCAACGCTATCCATGACGAGGTTCGAACCAGCAAAGAGGTCCAGAAGGGTAGCAATACTAATATCATAAGGGTGTTTGCTATGCCCATAGGCAGTGACGCCAGCAGATAGGAAACGGGGTAGCCTAAAATCAATGTTAATAGGGTTATCAACACCGACATCCAGATGGTACGCCAGAGCATGGCGAGATAGACTCGCTCTTTTTCGGGCAGCATTTTGATTTCACCGTCAGGTGTTGTTTCCATATCAAAGGCAGCGATGTAATAAGAGGCTGTGAGGCTTTTTGATTCTCGTTTTATAACTTTCCAGTTATCGATATCACTCCAGCCTGCTTTAATCTTTATAACCTGATCTTTATAGGGTGGCTTTAGTTTGCCTGCCTTGCGCGCGGTACCCATTATCAGGCTGCGCATTTGACTTTTTTCATAATTAAGGCGGGTGGCTACTTTACCAATAGTGTAGTTTTTGCGGCCCTCAGCAAGGTCTGTCACTAGTGCGGCAAAGGTCGCCTCATCCGGAAGTTCATTACCATCCCAGTCAGCGAGGGCTGCGGAGGTGTTCGGCATGTACTCGAGTACTTGCGGGTTATCAATCGAACGGTACAGCATGGATGCTATGGGGGCGACAAAAGTTACCATAATGAAGATAAGCAGCGGAGCAACCAAAAACAGCGCGCCGATTTTTTTACGACGCAGGGATCGATGCATATCGGCGGTTAAGCGCTTCTGCTCTTCCGGGGTTAACTGGCCTTCGGCCTCGACTGTATTTGCCATCATGAGAAACACAAACCCTTTAATAAAGATGAATTAAAATGGCGGTTGTATGAGGTAATGACCGCCCGTGGTGTGAGTCATCATCCAAACTCAGACCAAATTCTGATTCTGTGCTAGGTTAAGCTTCTGACCTTAGCGTGGAAATCAGTATTTAAACTAATAAAGAGGGGGCTGGGAAGCCCCCGCAGTTTACTCTCTTATTGTATAAGCCATGCGTTGAAGCGCTGACGTAGTTCATCACCATTATCAGCCCAGAACGCTGCATTCTTTTTAATAGGCGTTTTGAAGTTTGCTGGGTTAGTAGGCATGTGAGGCGCCATCTCTACACCGGTTTCTTTATGTGTGGAGACTAAAGGTGCGGAAGACTTACGAGCAGGCCCGTAAGAGATATATTTGCTCTGATCTGCAAGGCGCTGGGTGTCAGTCGCAAAGCGAAGATAGTCCATAGCCGCTTTCTTGTTAGGTGTACCTTTAGGAACGATATAACCGTCCAGCTCGAATACCTGACCGTCCCAGATTAGCGTGAATGGTTGGTTTTCAACTACCTGAGCGTTAAAAATACGGCCGTTATAAGCGGAAGCAATGGCAACTTCTTCGTCGGCCAGTAGCTGTGGTGGTTGTGCACCCGCTTCCCACCAGATTACACTATCCTTGATGGTATCGAGTTTAGCGAAAGCACGGTCTACACCTTCAGGAGTTCCGAGGACAGTATAAACGTCTTCATAGGGAACACCGTCAGCAGCCAGTGCCCATTCAAGGTTAGCATCGGGTATTTTCTGTAGGGCGCGTTTACCCGGAAATTTTTTGACGTTGAATACATCAGCAATAGTTTTCGGCTTTTCACCCGGGAATGCGTTGTTGTTGAATGAAAACAGTGTGGAGTAAACAATGCTTGGAACGAAGCAGCCAGAGAGAGATCCTTCTACAAAGTCCTCCATAACAGGGGTGCCGTCTGCACCGGGATTTAAGTCTTTTTCATAATCCAGCACTTGCGCAAGGCCTTCGTCACAGGCCAGCATGGCATCCCCTTCCAATATATCAACAATGTCCCAGGTAATGTTACCTGCTTCTTGTTGTGCACGAAGACCGGCCAGAGCGTTACCTGACTTATCTGCATCGACGATCTTGATGCCGGTTTTAGCCGTGAAGGGGTCACTATAAGCCGCGCGTTGAGACTGTGTGTATGCGCCGCCCCATGATACGGCCGTCAGGGTTTCTGCAGCCATTGCAGTAGAAACGCAGATCGCAGCACCGATTGCCACGACAGACTTTAGTTTGGAAAACTTCTTCATTTGGTATTTCCTCTAAGACTTTATGACATGACGTCTGTTTGAAGACGCTGTTAAAAAGTTCATCTAATTGTGATTGATTATTTTTATATATTTAGCAACATGATGCTATCAGGCCGGATTAAGAGCACGACAGTCTTTGGACGACCAGCCAATGGCTGATGTTCCACCCACTTGCAGTCCCTTGTTATCAGTTGAGTTGGCGACCTTAACAATGAAATCTTTATGGCCGCATACGTTCATACGCACACGCTTGTGATCTCCAAGGTAGATAACTTCCTCAACCTTGCCTTTGAAAATGTTGTCACATTGTCCTTCTACCGGATCGAGAAATACCCGTTCAGGGCGTAAAGAAAGAGTGCTTTCTTTACCAATCCCATCGGTATTTATATCGAGAGCTGTAACTTCTTCTCCAGTGGATAAGCGGATCTTACAGACACCATCCTGGGTTGATTGCAGCGTGCCAGACAGTTTATTGTTCTCGCCAATAAACTGGGCAACAAAGGAGTTGATCGGTTTTTCGTATAGTTCGGAAGGGGGGGCTAATTGTTGAATCACACCGTCGTTAAATACGGCTATGCGGTTAGACATTGTCAGTGCTTCAGATTGATCATGGGTCACATAAACGACGGTGACGCCAAGACGCTCGTGAATATGTTTGATCTCATATTGCATCTGTTCACGCAGGTTTTTGTCCAGCGCACCGAGTGGTTCATCCATAAGAATAAGCTCAGGCTCAAATACCAATGCCCGGGCTACCGCAACACGTTGTTGCTGGCCACCGGATAACTGAGCAGGGCGTCGGTCTCCGAAGCTACCCAGTTCGACCATATCAAGTGCTCTGTTTACCCGCGTCTCTATGTCTGATTTACCCATTTTGCGGACTTGAAGTGGAAAGGCTAGGTTCTCAGCAACCGTCATATGCGGAAACAAGGCATAGTTTTGGAACACCATACCTATACCCCGTTTGTGGGGTGCCACGTTGTTGATGGCTTGGCCATCCAGATATATATCGCCGTGGGTTGCGGTTTCAAATCCTGCCAACATCATTAATGAAGTTGTTTTCCCTGAACCGGAAGGCCCAAGCATGGTTAGAAACTCTCCGCGTGGAATGTCGATGTTCAAGTCCTTAACTACGAGTATTTTTCCATCGTAGCTTTTCTGAACACCGTCAAATCGTACAAAAGCCTCATTGGAAGCTGAATTTTCCATTTATTTTTATGCCTCGCTACAATTTGTTTTTTTGTTGCCTGCAAATTCAAAATCTGTAGTTGGATACTATTTGTTTTCTATCTTTACCCTAAGGTATTACGGAGCATTAATGCAAACTTAACCTTTGGAAAGCTTTGATTTAAGTAATAATACCTAAATTAAAGATTAAAACATTATGTTTTATCTGTTGTTTTCATGTAATCGACAAATTATTCTTTTTTATGTTTTTTGGGTGTTTGCATAAACAGCTGACGTATGTATCAAGCTGGTGCGTATTTCGATGCTACATGCCCCGCTTTGTTTCTTTTTGTTATATCACTGCCCCATTCTGGGTTGAGCCGCCCTGGGCGAAATTAAAGATGCTAATGCTGGAGATACAACTGAAATCGATATAGCGATTTCAGTTGTATGGGCTTTCCATTTATTTTAGGTCCTATGGCGGAGAAGTTGCATTATTGTAAAGAAGCCCGAAATTAGTCGCTGAATTGCCCAAAACTGACTATATTAAAGTCACACTATAGAGCGTGACTAAAAGGGTATTCGCCGTCTAATCGCGTATCAATGACCTCCTTCTTTATTTTATACCGGGCTTCCTTAAATGAACTATCCTGCCACGAAATTACCCAAAGTCGGCACGACTATTTTTACTGTGATGTCTCAGATGGCTGCAGAATATAAGGCCATCAATCTGTCTCAGGGTTTTCCTGACTTTGATGGCCCTAAAAACTTATTAGGTTCCGTGGGGCAATATATTTCTCAAGGAGCGAATCAATATGCACCTATGACAGGTATACCGGCGCTGCGTGAAGAAATTGCTAAAAAAGTGGCAATGCTTTATGGCAAGACAGTGTCGCCTGAAACCGAGGTAACGGTAACATCCGGTGCCACCGAAGCTCTCTTTGCAGCGATTGCCGCAGTTGTCAGACGCGACGATGAGGTGATTATTTTTGATCCTGCCTATGATAGTTATGAGCCTGCGATTGAACTCAATGGTGGCGTGGCTGTTCATTTGCAGTTACACGCGCCTGCTTTTCGTATTGATTGGCAGCAGTTAAAAGATGCTATTACGCCGAAAACGCGCATGATCATTATTAATACACCACATAATCCAACCGGTTCTATTTTATCGGCAGAGGACCTTGAACAATTGGCAGCGCTGGTACGTGATACTGATATCCTGTTGCTGGGTGATGAGGTATATGAGCACATCGTGTTTGATGGTCATCAGCACCACAGTTTACTCAGCCATCCTGAGCTATATCAACGCAGTTTTGTGGTGTCCTCTTTTGGTAAAACTTACCACACGACTGGTTGGAAAATCGGATATTGCGTGGCACCTGCGGTGTTGTCAGTCGAGCTTCGTAAAGTTCACCAATATCTTACGTTTTCGACCTCCACACCGATGCAGTTTGCATTGGCCGATATTATGCGCGAGCAACCGTCGCATTATCATGAGTTACCGGCGTTCTATCAGCAAAAACGCGACTTATTCAACTCACTTTTAGCGCCAGGAAAATTCTCATTTACGCCCGCTGAAGGTACCTATTTTCAGCTGGTAGACTACAGTGCGATCAGTGAGTTGAACGATGTAGAGTTCTGTCAGTGGTTGATTAAAGAAGTGGGAGTGGCGGCGATACCTGTCTCGGTTTTCTGTAATACAAATCCTGAAATGAAGTTAATTCGTTTCTGTTTTGCAAAAGGTGATGAGACCTTAAGGAATGCAGCGGCGCGTCTTATTGCGATATAAGGTCGTGATCCGGGTCGTTCCCAGATAGTGATAAGGAAAACAGGAATAGTTAGGAGAGCAGGCATGGTGCCGATAGAAAATTTACGCGTAACACTGATTCAAACAGAGCTGGTTTGGCAGTCGCCCGAAGAAAATCGACAGATGCTGGCTGAAAAAATGCAATCGCTTGCAGGGCAGGCTGATCTGATTATTTTGCCAGAAATGTTTACTACCTGCTTTATGATGAGCCCTGAGCGACATTCTGAACCAATGGAAGGAGAGACGCTTTTATGGATGCAGGCCCAGGCGGTAGCGTTGAATGCTGCTGTGTGTGGTTCTGTGGCTATTCAAGAAGGCACTCAATACATTAATCGGATGCTGCTGGTATCTCCGACAGGAGATGTGCAGTCTTATGACAAGCGCCACCTGTTCCGCATGGGTAATGAACATGAGCATTATAGGGCGGGCTCTGAGCGAGTTATTTTTGAGTATGCTGGGTGGCGTATATTGCCAACTATCTGCTATGACTTGCGTTTTCCTGTGTCTATGCGTAACCAGAATGATTATGATCTGGCCATTTGTGTTGCTAACTGGCCCGCACCTCGTCGTAATCCCTGGCGTATTTTGTTGCAGGCCCGGGCGATCGAAAACCAATGTTATATGCTGGGTGTAAATCGTGTAGGAGAAGACGGTATTGGGCTGCATTACAGTGGTGATTCGTTAGCCATTAATTTTAAGGGTGAGCTGATGCTGGATAAACCACAAGGGCAGAGTTTTGTTGAGACTGTGGTGCTGAATTTAAGCGAAGTTCAGCAATTCAGAGAGGTGTTTCCTGCATGGCAGGATGCTGACTCATTCACGATGATGTGAAGAGCTGTGTTGTTACGGGTTTGATCAGTTATTCCATTTTATTACTTATTGATCAGCAGATGACTTATGCCGGAGGCGTAAGTCATCACAATGATCTTCATTCGATTGCATCGGGGTGAACCAGATGTAGTCGGCTTCACTGGATGAGGCATAATCCTCTGGGTTGTTTTTACCTTCTGCGACTTCAGATAGTAGCAGCGTCTTTAGCGTGCTATGCGTCAATTGTTGTAGATGCAGCGGCACACCGACATCTTTTAGCGTATGGAAGCTGCCAGCAATCAGCACAGAAGGGCCTCGGCCTGTTGTGACCATGGCATTAGCCATACTCGCATCCCGCTCCAATTGTATAGCGAGCATCGGTACCAGCTGATCTCTGGGCATCATCTGACAATGGCTCTCATACACTTGATTCAGTATGGTTTCTTTAACCTTATCAGAGATCTTTTCGACTGTTTTGAAACCCGCTGCTGAAGATGTCTGCTGAGAACTGGCCAGTCGATAAATTTCTTTTATGGTTGATGTGTTGATGTTACCTGCTTTTATCGAAGCATGCCGTCGCACCGCGGTTTCGATTAAGGGGCCGTAATCATTCCATGGCCAGCCTTTATCATTCCACTCTAGTTTCTGGTTCATCTTTTCAAGCGTATCGTCTGTATTCAATGTATTGATTTTGGATTGTTGTTCCAGAGTCAGCATTTCAAAAACGACCTGAGTAGACGAATCGTTTAATAACTGTTCTAAAATCCGTTGTTCAAGACGATGGTGATCATTGTTATCATGCTTTTCGCCTACGAGAATATAGGGCGTTTGTTGTAAGGCTGAAAATAAGGCGGCTTCACTGATAAACTGCTGCTGCTCAATATTATAAATTTTTCCTACCAGCGTGTGGTCCTGTAAAAGTGGCGCTAGCCACAGGTTACTTGTATGTCCATATACGGGGAACAGTATCAAAGAATACGAAGCTATTTTAACGAATAGCTCGCTGACGCGTTTAATGCCAAGAGTGCTTAAAAACATATCCTTCTCCTCCGTAGGTCCATTGCTTATAAAATCCCTAACGCTGTTGCGTGGTGCTTCAGGTGATCATCAATAAAGGTACTGATGAAATAGTAACTGTGATCGTACTCCGGTTGTACTCTCAGTGTGAGCGGATGATTAACGGCCTCACATGCTTGTTTCAGATTGTCGGGTTTTAGCTGCACATCAAGGAAAGAGTCAGCACTTCCCTGATCAATGAGTAACGGCAGTCGTTCGGTTAAAGATGTACGGATCAGTTCGCAGGCATCATAAGCTTCCCAGGCTTGCTTGTTACTGCCTAAATAATGCGAAAAGGCTTTTTCTCCCCATGGACACTGTGATGGATTAGTAACGGGTGAAAAGGCGGAGACCGAGCGGTAGTGTCCGGGATTTTTTAAAGCACATATCAGAGCTCCATGGCCGCCCATCGAATGACCGCTAATTGATTTCAGGTCTGAAACAGGAAAGTTTTGTTCGATCAGCGAAGGTAATTCAGTCACAACATAGTCATACATCTGGTATGTTTCGGACCAGGGAGCCTGGGTTGCATTCAGATAAAAGCCAGCCGCACTGCCAAAATCCCATGAATCATGCTCACCTGGGTAATCTGTACCCCGTGGGCTGGTATCAGGACAGACAATCGCGAGGCCTAATTCTGATGCGAGCTTTAATGCACCGGCTTTCTGGCAAAAGTTTTCATCATTACACGTCAGACCTGATAGCCAATAAAGGACCGGAAGTGGCTTGTCATTAGCGGTGTCCGGTAGGTAAATGGCTAAAGTCATACGGCTTTTGGTTGTTGTTGAATGGTGGCTAATCCGTTTTAACCAGCCATTACTTACACGTGTTTGGCTGAGAAGCTCAATAGCAATGTCCTGTTCCATTTTTGAAGCCTGTATTGTTGGTCATGATGTGAATGTTAAAAGCTAACAAGAAAAAAGGCCCCGCAGGGCCTTTATCTATATAAACTGGATTTATTAAAAAAAGTGATGACTAAGCTTGGTAAACCTCTTCTTCGTCATCAATGTCATCATCATTAATGGCCTCTTCACCAATCAGCGTGGTGTGTTTTGGTGTGCCTTTTTTGTGCACTTGTTTGTCATGAAGCTTAGCTAACTGACGATCGATTTTTTGAGCCAGTGCATCCAAAGCGACAAAGAGATTTTCATCAGATGCTTTGGCATTAATTTCTCTGCCAGCTGTATGTAGGGTGGCTTCTACCTCTTCCAGTCGGTCTGTTTTGTCAAGAGTAACCTGTACGGTTGATATATTGTCGTATCGTTCCTGACTTTGTTCTAGCCAAGATTCAATTTTTTCGCGAACTGAAGGAGAAACTTTATCGTGACGGTTAGTGATGTTGATGATCATATAATTTCCTTACTTTGTAAAAATGCAACTGTAACAGCTGCGTATAAATCAACATTGATATCGTGACGCGGTGGAGCTCCGTTTGGTTGTAGTGAATAGATTAATTGCTCTAAATTCACTATAGACCCGATTTAGCGGAAAAGGAAAGGGATTTTACAGCTTTATTCTTCAACCCAAATTTCACGAACGACTTCGCCGAAATCATCATAGATAATTTTCTTATGAGGTCGTTTGGGTGGGGAGTATGCTGTTTTTTCGGTTTTCACCCGGCGACGAGCATCAATAGCATTGAGTGCTTCGGGTACCGGTGTTCGTTCCTGTTTAGGATGACCAAACACGAAACTGTTACGATGATAGGCTCCGTCTTCTAAGCCTGTAGCGCCACTGTTGACTTCTTCAACGGTACCGCCATTATTGATAAATTCTTGAACTTTACGTTCAAGTTCGTGACGGGTCTGTGCTTTGGTGGGACGTTTATTCATGGAACATATTATGCCTGATCGCGGAGCGTGATGAAATGTATTGGGCAGATACTTTGTATGGGTATGCCTGTAGAGTACACAGGTGTGTCTGTGACCGCTAGCCGGTATACTTTGGCCAAAACGTCTTAATAGAGTTAATAAATGAATTATATCCCTTTAAACGAGTATCGCCATCTTTGGTTTTATCAACACCAGGATATGCCGATCTCTGCTGACGATCTTTCCTTGATTAAACCCATGACAGTAAAACGGGCAAGTGAAATATGGGCGCTTAATATTAGTCAGGATAGTCTTGATGCGAGCGAATTAGCGAAGGATGATTGGGCGAATCAGGCTGCATCCTGGGACGAAACAGGGTTTTGGCAAAGTGCATGGGAGGGTGATGCTGATGCGCTCCCTGAGCTCGTTGACGAATACATCGGGTGGGAAGGGAACAGTATCGTGTATTTCTGTTATTCGGGAGAACATGTTGTTGAAACCACATGGGACATCTTTAGAAAGCATTGGAAAAACTTTCTATTCCTGGATGACGGCCCGCTTCTCATTGGAAAGAAACGTAAAGAAGCCATCCAGTTTCAGCAGAATGGCTCGTTTACGTTAGGCAAGCGCCCATAACCGGTTATTGTTCAGTTTGTACGCCAGCCTCAACATCATCTACCCAGTGTAGCGCCTGGAGGAACTGGCGTTCTTCAAAGTGCCTGGTTTCACCTTTGATGAGATAGTTGCCGAGTTTGGTTGCCCATTCTATCCAGTCAGGTCCACCCACAACGGCCAGGCGAAGAAAGTCTTCAGTATGTTCCAAACCTAATTTGGCATCTTCCCAAACAGCTCCCGCTTCCATGCCGCTAAACGACTGGTCAAGATAGATAACAACCCGCAATGGCCCGTAGGGGCCTATTTTCTCATTAATCAGTGGCACTAATACGTTCTGATAATCTTCTGCTGTCAGCTTTTCAGAAGCCTGTACGACGATCAGGTCTCCTGCAGTATCAGGTAATATGAATAGCATAGTTAATCTCTGGTGTGTTTTGGTTCTATTTTACGGGTTATTCAGCGTGAAAATAGCCATCAAGGAACAAATCTATTAATTGATCGCTATTATTTTTCAGATCAATTTTCATAATATGAGTATTCATGTTGATATCGACGAGGCCGTGTAGATAGCTCCACAAAGCGCCGGCTAAAAACTCAGGGCTGTGGGTTGATTTCAGTAAATTCTGGCTCCCTAAATTACTCAGAGCGACCACAAATGCCTGATAAAAAATAAACGATTTATCTTCAAGATAAGACTGCAGTTCAGTCTGATGAGTCGTTATTTCAGTTGAATTAAGCGTGATGCGCACCGTTTGGCTTACTTTTGGGTTCTGAGTGACCTGCTTTATCATTTCCTTGATGGTATTTTTAAAATGGTTACAGGGCTCTGCTGCTGAAACTGCAGTGATTTTAGTAATAAATTCCTGCATGATAGGCGCAGCGTCCCTATCCCATAGTGCTTTAATGACATCTTCTTTATTTTTGAAATGCCAATAGACAGCCCCGCGAGTCATGCCCGCTTTTGAGGCGATGTCATGCAATGTCGTGTGACTTATACCCTGATAGCTAAATAGCTCAGCAGCGGCATCCAGAAGTGCATGATAGGTTTTCAGTGCTTCTTGTTTTGTTTTCTTTGCCATATCTTACTGCTTGTACCGTTATATATACCTTTGAGGTTTGAATTATATAAGATAAAATACATTCATTCACGAATGTTTATGGCTTATGTAATGAAAATTATACTCAAAATTTCGATTCTAATATTGACTGGGTTTGTGCTTGCTGGGTGTGATAAGTCAGCGTCGTCGACGCAAGAAGTAGTGGAGTTGATCAGGCCGACCCGCATTGCGATAGCAGAGTCTGCAGCGGTTAACATGAAACGGGTTTTTCCCGCGACCATTGAAGCATCAAGGCATTCGGCGCTGGCATTTCGTGTATCAGGGCAGTTAAGAGAGCTCCCGGTAATTGCCGGTACGGCTGTTAAAAAAGGTGATGTGCTTGCCCGCTTAGATCAGGCCGATTTCAATAATGCGTTGGCAGATCGTCGCGCGCGTTATGATTTGGCACGCATTCAGTTTACACAGATAGAATCGCTGCTACAGAAAAAATACGCCAGCCAGACAAAGCTGGATGAAGCACGTGCTAATTTAAAGGCCGCCGCCGCCGCGCTAGCGACAGCAACTGATAACTTAAGTTACACGACATTACTTGCTCCTTTTGATGGTGTAATTGGGCGTGTTGATATCGAAAATTTTCAGTCAGTGCAAGCGCAGGTGCCCGTGATTGAGTTACAGGATACCCATGAAATCGATATTAACTTCAGCGTGCCTGAAGGGCTGTTAACGCAACTTGACCCTAAGGTCGATGCTAAAAGCGCCTGTGCTGAGGTGAGATTCGAGAGTCAATCTGAGCAGTCATTTACGGCCTGCTACAAAAAACATGACTCCGTCCCGGATGCCGTAACGCGTACCTATCGCGTGGTCTTTAGCATGGTTAAGCCAGAGACGTTCCGGATATTACCCGGGATGTCGGCCAGTATCGAATTAGATCTGACGGGTGTTTTGCTGGGTGAGCCAAGCGGCACGGCGGTTAGTGTGCCGTTAAGTGCTGTTTTTGAGAAAGAGTCTCAAACCTTTGTGTGGCGTTTAAATACGCAGATGCGAACTGAGTTGGTCCAGGTTTCTACGCTACGAATCATAGGTGAGACAATACTGATTAATGGCATCTCATCGGGTGACCGCATTGTGACAGCAGGTGTCGCTTATATTCAACCAGATCAAAAAGTCCGTGCTATCGAAAAAGAACGCGGATTATAAGGAAGGCATAACAATGAATCTGGCTGAATACAGTATCCGTCATACGACGATTACATGGATGATGGTAGTTCTCCTGATACTCGGTGGAATCTTTTCATTTACGGGGCTAGGACGTCTTGAAGATCCTGCTTTTACCATCAAAGAAGCGCTGATTAATACCGCGTATCCCGGCGCTTCTCCGCTTGAAGTTGAAGAGGAGGTAACTTTGGTGCTGGAGAATGCGATCCAGCAATTACCTTACGTGGATGAAATAACATCCACCTCTAGTGCGGGCTTTTCTCAGATAAAAGTGACGATGAAAAGCATCTACCGTAAAGATGACCTCGCGCAAATCTGGGATGAAATGCGCAGAAAAGTTAACGATCTGACACCTTTCTTGCCATCGGGCGTTACACCGCCGCAGATTATTGATGATTTCAGTGATGTGTATGGCATTTTTATGTCAGTTACAGGGCAGGGGTATGACTACAAGCAGCTGTCAGATTATTCAGATTTTCTAAAGCGTGAATTGGTGTTGGTTCCTGGTGTCAGCAAAGTCATTGTGGGTGGCAAGCGTTATGAACAGATAACCATAACGATTGATCGCGCTCGATTAGCCGCCTCTGGTTTTTCTGTAACGGCCTTACAGCAGGTTCTCAGTACGCATAATCTGGTCGGTGATGCCGGCAGTATTAAGGTTGGCAGTGAATATATCCGTATCAGTCCTGTGAGTGATACCGGGCAGCTAGCGGCAGGCTTAGGCGGAATTTTGCTAGGCGAGACCAATGGAGAGCTTGTTCATCTGGTAGATGTCGCTCATATCAAAAAAGAATATATTGATCCGCCTACTCATCTGTATCGATTTAATGGCGACTCCGCACTCACGGTTAATGTCTCGTTTACCGCTGGTGTTAATGTGGTGGATGTAGGCCATGCGATTACACAACGCATGGCTGAACTTGAGTACGCTCGTCCCGTAGGGATGCAACTCGACTACATCTATAACCAGCCTGCTCAGGTTGAGGCCTCGGTTAATGACTTCCTGATTAGTCTGGCACAAGCCGTTGCTATTGTGGTGATCGTGCTATTGGTGTCGATGGGTGTTGGGCCCGGTGTCTTGATGAGTGCTGTCTTGTTGCTCACTATTCTGGGGACTTTTATTGTCATGCGTATCACTGGGATTGAGTTACATCGCATCTCATTAGGCGCGCTGATTATTGCACTGGGAATGCTGGTTGATAATGCCATTGTTATCACCGAAGGGGTGATTATCGGCATGCAGCGCGGGTTAACGCGGATGCAGGCGGCTAATAAAATCGTCAACAATACCCGTTGGCCTTTGTTGGGAGCCACGGTCATCGCTATTACTGCGTTTGCGCCTATTGGTTTGTCACCTGATGCCAGTGGCGAATTCACCAGCAGCTTATTCTGGGTGCTGTTTATTTCATTATTACTGAGCTGGATAATGGCGGTCACTATCACGCCTTTTTTCTGTTATCTGGTGTTTAAAGATAAACCTATATCAGCAGTATCTGAATCGGAAAAGCTACCTGATATCGATCCCTATAAAGGCATTATCTATCAGGGTTATCGATCATTATTGAACGTTTCGCTGCGATTTCGCTGGACGACTCTGCTGCTGTTAGTGGGTATTCTGATGGGATCAGTCTATGGCTTTAAATACGTAAAACAGGGTTTTTTCCCCTCGACCTCCTTACCCTTGGTGCTGGTGGATTATTGGTTACCACAAGGTAGCGATATTCGTGCTACGGAAGCCGATATCAAGCAGTTAGAGCAGCGCATTCTGACATTACCGAATATTGATAAAGTAGTGAGTACCATTGGTCGTGGTGCCGATCGGTTTATGCTGACCTATAGCCCGGAGCGAAATTTTGCGAGCTATGCTCAGGTGATTTTACAAACGGACACTTATGAAGATCTTGAACCGACTATCCAGCGTGTTCAGCATATTTTGCAGGAAGAGTATCCACAGGCTTTTACAAAATTTACGCAGGTATCTATCGGGCCTTCCACTAAAGCTAAAATTGAAGCTCGATTAAAAGGCCCCGATCCCGATGAATTGCGTAGATTGGCTGCTCAGGTGACTGCAATTTTTAATGCAGAGTCAGAGGCTATTAATGTTGATCAGGATTGGCGCTCACGTACCAAGGTGCTGCGTCCGGTTTATGATGAAGCCGAAGGTCGACGTTTGGGTATCAGTGAAACGGATCTGAATAATGCATTAAAAATGAACGTGAATGGCCTGACGATTGGCATGTATCGAGATGGAGCAGATCAGTTGCCTATCGTTTTAGCGTCTCCTGCGTCTGAAAAAGAGGGCGTAGAAGGGCTGAAAAACCTACAGATTTATAGTCCGGCACAGCGTGCTTATATCAGTATTGGGCAGGTCGTTAAATCATTTGAAATAGCCTGGGAAGATCCGTTAATTAAGCGCCGCGACCGTAAGCGTACACTCTCAGTTATGGCTGATCCTAACCCAGTGAGTGATATCACAGCCGTCGACCTGCTCGGTAAATTACGAAGCAAAGTAGAAGCCTTACCGTTACCCGCCGGCTACGAGCTTGAATGGGGAGGGGAGTACGAAGCGCAACAAAAAGCCAACAAAGCCGTGTTTACGCCATTTCCACTAGGCATTTTGCTGATGTTTGTTATCACCGTGTTCATGTTTAATTCAATGAAACAGACAATGGCAGTGTGGTTAACCGTACCGTTGGTGATTATTGGTGTGACATGGGGGTTGATTGTAATGGGCGCTCCTTTTAGCTTTACGGCGTTACTCGCTATTCTTAGTTTGGTTGGAATGCAGATTAAAAACGGCATTGTGCTGGTCGAAGAGATCAAACGCTTAGAAGACGAGGAGGGGGTTTCATGGTTGCAGGCTATTCAGGACGCGGCGGTTAGCCGTGTAAGGCCGGTAGCGATGGCCGCCATTACAACAATTTTAGGTATGATTCCGTTGTTATCTGATGTATTTTTTGAACCAATGGCCGTCACGATTATGTTCGGATTAGGTTTTGCGACTATCCTTACGCTGTTTGTTGTGCCCGTACTTTTTGCGCTGTTTTATGGTGTAGACAGTCGTAAAAGACTGTCTTAAAAAAGTCAAAAAGAATGCCGTAAAAATAGTCCACTAACCAAGGATGGTTTTATGTACTTATCTTTTAAAAAGAGCGTTATTAAAAAGTATTGCTCTGAAAATACAACACAAAAACTCTTATTGAGTCTGCCTTTGTTGGCACTGGGCACATTCACGGCGTGTTCTGCCTGGGCGACAGTGAGTGAAATAAGCAATATTCCTCCTTTGCAGCTGGCAGAAAGCCTTGATCCAGATGAACTGCATATTGATCTGAAAGGATACTGGTATGCCGAAAAATTGGACGGTGTCCGGGGTTACTGGGATGGGCAGCAGCTATTAACCCGACAGGGCAATCCTATTCATGCGCCGGCATGGTTCACGCAAGCGTTACCGACTATCGCCATGGAAGGTGAGTTGTGGATTGAGCGACAACAATTTGACCGTGTATCGGGGATTGCGCGTAGCTTACAGGCAGATGAAGAAAGTTGGCGCGCCGTTAAGTTTTACCTGTTTGATCTTCCTCATTATCCCGGTACGTATGAGCAGCGTCGCGCTGTTTTAGAAAAATGGGTCGCGTCGATGGCACAAACACATATTCAAGCGGTCGACATTTTACCTTTTAGCTCGTCCCGGGCACTTGAGCAGCAATTGACTGATTGGACGGCAAAAGGTGCAGAAGGTGTGATGCTTTATCGCGGCGCAGGGCTCTACCAAGCGAAACGTACGCATGATCTTCTGAAACTAAAGGGATATGAGGATGCAGAAGCGCAAGTTGTCGAATGGTTGCCGGGAAAAGGTAAATATAAAGGAATGCTCGGTGCGCTACTTGTCGAAGATAAAGAGGGCATGAGATTTAGAATAGGAAGTGGTTTCAGTGACGCCGAACGACAGGCTCCTCCTGATATCGGCAGCACCATCACTTATAGGTTTAACGGTAAAACCCGATACGGTAAACCGCGTTTTGCCCGATTTGAACGGATTCGGTTAATCGAATAGCCTGGCAGCCAGCATCACGTAAGCAGCTCATAGGCTTCACGTATGGCAATAAACGTATCCGGATCTCCGCCTTTATCGGGATGATGCTGAGCGGCTAACTGGCGGAATTGTCGTTTGATAGTGATTTTATCAGGAGACTGCTCTGATATTTCCAATACGGCTAATGCTTCATTGTATTGTTGTGGGTTGAGAAACCGCTCCCAGAAACTGTTCAGTAACTGGGAAACGGAGGCTTCATCGGCATTGTCATACTGTGACCAATCCAGATAATAAGAGCTCAGTGCTTCATTACGGCTTTGCTGAGGCAGCGTTTGTGTGGTGGTATCGCTTGAAATAAAATCAGCCGCGTTTATGTGCTGCGTTTCCAAATGTGTTTCCAGATGGCTTTCCAAATAAATGTGCATGGCCGAGATTGAGAGATACAGCTGTTCGTCTTCCCAGAAAGAAGCCTGCAGCTGATAAAGTGCATTCATTGTTAAGAAATGTTTCTGAAACAGTGCTAATTCAGGCGGTGAATTGATCGCGTCAAAAATCCCTGCAAACTCGGCCGCTTTAATGAGGGTGTATTCATCAAAACCTGTCGGGTGTTTCCTTAGAGTTGCCAAAGCGATGGCAATAATAGGATTATGCATACGCGTTATACCCTTTTAATATTGATCTCATTTTATATAGCTTAACATTCTATAGGCTGCTTTTTAGTAAAAGGAATAATTTGTGAAAATACCGCTTAGCCCTAAATTTAGTTCTAAACTTAGCTCTAAACTACGTATCCTTCTTATTGCTGTATTAGGTCTGGTTTGGGTAGCCAATGAATACGGGTCGGGAAACCTGATTAAGCAGGACGTCGGGACAGCTAATTCAACTCAACAATCGGCAAGCAATACAGCGATAGCAGACTCATCGCAGGGTGACATTGAAGCAGCATTCAGGAATAAGCAAAGTGATATTATTATCAGTGCGCAGGGGACGGTCGTAAAAGTACTTCCGGATGATACAAATGGCTCTCAGCATCAGCGCTTTATAGTGAAAATAAACCCGACTCAAACCATCCTGATTGCTCATAATATTGATCTGGCGCCAAGAGTTAACGCCTTGAAAGTAGGTGGTTTAATCCGATTTAAGGGTGAGTACGAGTGGAATAAAAAAGGTGGCGTCGTGCATTGGACGCATCATGATCCGGCAAATCGACATGTCGCTGGATGGATAGAGCTGAACGGGCAGCGTTACCAATAAAATTCCTGTTTGTTTGAGTGAAATTTGATTAAAATGACGGTCACACTTGTGGAGATTATCATGATTCAATTAGGAAACTCGATTCCAGCAGTATCTGTAACGCTGGTGACAAAGGATGGTCAGGAAGCAACCACAGCGGATACATTATTCGCAGGTAAAAAAGTAGTTCTATTTGCGGTTCCCGGCGCTTTTACGCCAACCTGTTCTGCGCATCATCTACCAGGGTTTGTTGTTCTCGCAGACGAGATTAAAGCAAAAGGCGTTGATATGATCGCCTGTATCTCCGTAAACGATGCATTTGTTATGCGTGCATGGGGTGAACAGCAGAATGCAGAAGCCATCACTATGATTGCTGATGGTGCCGGTGCTTTTACCAAAGCGCTAGGTCTTGAAATGGAAACCGGTGATTTCGGCGGTATGCGTTCACAACGTTATGCGATGATTATCGATAATGGTGTTGTGAAACAATTAAATGTTGAAGCGCCAAAACAGTTCGAAGTCAGTAAAGCAGAAGCGGTTCTTGCTGCGTTGTAACATCTGATATAGCGTTGTAAGCATTAAAAAGGCACCTTAGGTTATATATATACCTTGGGGTGCCTTTTTATTATCTGTTATCAGTTTACTGGCGAACACCTTCAACAGTCAGAGTAAGGTAGAGCGTTTCAGAGGCTGGGCCTAAATTGTAGCTGATATCAAAATCTTTCAGCTGGATTTCAGCAGAGCCTTCAAAACCTACACGGAAACCACCCCAGGGATCTTTTCCTTCACCGCCTTTAGTAACAGCCAATACCACAGGCTTAGTCACGCCGTGTAGTGTCAGGTCTCCCATCAGAGATGCAGACCCATCACCATTATCAGTGTATTGCGTGCTAACAAACTTAGCCGTAGGGAATGCTTTAACATCCAGAAAATCACCGCTGCGAATGTGTTTATCGCGTTCAGCATGATTTGAATCGACGCTACTTGTATCAATATTAACCGATACGGTTGAATTGTTGGGTTGCTCTGCATCGTAGCTGAATTGACCATCAAATGTATTGAAGCGGCCACTTACCCAGCCAATACCTAAATGGCTAATACGAAATTCAATAGCCGCATGAGCACCTTTAGAGTCAATAACATAGTCAGCTGCGTAGACAGGCGTTGCCGCCAGAACTAAACCGCCCAGTGCCAACGTTGTTTTAAGATATGTATTCATGGAGTCTCCTTGATTCCCAACATTCTGTTGAGTGTTGAGTCTTTATCGATAAAGTGATGTTTAAGTGCAGCGATAGCATGTAAAGCCGTGAATGAAATAAGCGTAGTGGCCACGATAAAATGAATTTCGCCGGCAATATCTTCCTGGTTTTCAACAAGCTCAGGTAAAGCAGGTACGCTAAACCAGTCAAAGACACTAATGGCGCGTCCATCGGCCGTAGAAATAAGGTATCCGGAGATTAAAACAGTGATCAATACCAGATAAAGCCCTGCATGGCCCAGTTTAGTTATCCGTTTGATAAGATCTGAATGTGATTCAATAGGTGTTGGCTGAGGGTTTATAGCTTTCCATCCAAGCCTGATTATAAGAAAAATGGCGACCAGAATACCGATGCTTTTATGCCAGTTTGGGACCGTTGTGTATTCTGGGTCGTAGTAAGTTAAGGAGTCTATATACAGGCCAAGAGGGTACATACCCATAATGGCTAATGCCATTAGCCAGTGCAGCGCAATGGAGCCCCAGCCATAGTGGGTTGTTTGATTACGCACTGCTTTTATTAACGCCATTGTTATCTCGTTGCTTGTGTTGCCAAAAATGCCTGATAGATAAAAAAATCAGACTCTTACTGTTCATATTAGTTCGCAAGTTTTACGGTATATCGCATCAGTGCTGTCAGCACATTTTGATGGATACAGTATAAAGGTGCATAATGAATTCATCTAATGCATTTTGATGATGGTAAGTATGCGTAAAGTGAATTTAAGATCGGTAGACCTCAATCTTCTGGTAGTGCTTGAGGCCCTGTTAGATGAAAAACAAGTCACAAAAGCAGCAGAAAGGCTGCATATGAGCCAGCCAGCTGTGAGCCGTGCTTTACAGCGGTTACGGAGCACTTTTTCAGATCCATTACTGGTAAGAAGTACAGAAGGGTACGACCTGTCCGTAAGAGCAACACAGATAATCGGCGACCTGAAAACCTTACTGCAAAGTGTCAGCCATATTATTTCAGAACCTGAATTTAGCCCTAAAACCTCTAAGCAAATCGTTAAAATTGCAGGGCCCGATTTAGAAACAGCCCTCTATATACCTGATTTATTAGCAGTGATGCGCCAGGAAGCGCCTGAAATGCAGGTGGAACTGGATTCACGACCCGCCGATTATTTTGAAATGCTTTCAAGAGGGGATATTCATTTTGCAATCTCCGGTCTCGCGCCATTGATAGCGGAAGATCAATTTCATCGGGTAATGTTGGATGTAACAGATACCGCGCTGATAATGGGCGAGCATCACCCTCTAGCAAGCAAAGAGATTACGTTGGAGGAATATCTGTCTGCCCGGCATGGATTCATATCGATTACCGGTAAAGGCCCTGCGATTATGGATGACCGGCTACGGGAAATGGGAAAAACACGAAACACAGTGCTGCGTCTGAGTAGCTTTATGAGCGTGGCTGATTTTTGTGAAAAAACCGATCTGCTGTTCATGCTGCCTACTAATCTGATCGCGAAAATATCACAAGGCAGGGCCGTCGTAACCAAGATATTGCCGCCAGAGCTAAAAGGCGAGCCGCTACCTTTTTACCTGTACTGGCACGCCAGAGACCACCACGACCTGATGCATCGCTGGATAAAAAAGTCGATAATACGCCAGGCGGGGCAGCATTCAATGTAGATCAACTTAAAAGTAAGAGTTTGTTTGCAATACAAAAACACACTGCTATAATGCGCCCCTGTTCTGCAAAGAACAGAAAGATCGACCTGCTATGGTAGCTCTGCCGGTCCTCTCGCAACGATAAACCGTGAACCTGGTCAGATCCGGAAGGAAGCAGCCACAGCGGTGATTCGTGTGCCGGGATGTGGCTGGTGGAGCTATCACCATCTCTTTTTTTACTTTGTCGTTTGCACCATAAGTCTGCATAAATTGAATATAAGTCTGCATAATTTGCATAAAAATCCTTCATAAATACTATTTTTGTAGTGAAACTACGAAGATGGTGACAGTGCTATGGTTCGACGTAACCTTGAATATTCCCGCGTAAAAAACCTTTTTAAGTTTGCCAGTCTTTAAATGGATAGCGTCATGACCGACGAGTCCCCAGAGCTCTTGCCCAGCCATCTAAATCCCTGAAAGCGAACGCTGAGCGAGCGGAAGACCATGGCAACCATCCACTGAATCCACAACCCTAAGCTTACATTGGTCAGTCATTCACTATATCCAGCAGAATGGAGCTTTTGCTTCTTGTTTAATGTTTGGTTTCATTCAACCAAGCAGCAGTTTCATAAATTAACCCTCTACTTTAAACACTATTTGATCTTCTTTTGCATAAGTAAAAAGCTTTAAATCTGAAGCAGAGAAAGTGACTGAGGTTCAGGCTGTATAGAGTTGTTTTATCCCGTTTCCACGGACAGTCAGTGAACCGTCTGAATTAACTTACGCTTTTCCCTCTGGTTATTGATTGCACAGCATAGTAAATACATCTGCCTTCCTTCCTTCGATAAAGAGCTGCTCGATCCCAGCTTGCATAAGATACTAGCGCCAAAATAGTCGCTGACATAATTTACCCCTACCACCATTGAAAACAATGTCGGTTTAAGTTTTTGTTGGTTCTCTTTAGATATTCTCATTTCTACACATGACACCTTTAACTGAAGGGTGAACATCGATATAACTTATATTGTATTTTTCAATTGCACCGTGAGAGTATGAAGATCAATGTTTATATCATTGAGAAAGAAGGGGTGCATTATGAGTAGGAAGTCAAAGATAATACTTGGTGACCCGATTAATGAAAAAGAATTCGTTTCTCAGCCTGAAAATGGAGTGGGGTTCGAATTTGGGAAATCGGTACCTGACCTTAAAACACAGAAAAATTTGATTCAATATTTCGACAGAATACAGCACGATATTGTTGGCACTCAGAATAAAGTCATTATCCGCGGTTATGCCAGCCATCCAGGTTCAAATTCATTCAATCGTAATCTATCTCTTAAACGAGCCCAATGGCTAAAAGCATGGCTAGTCGACCAAGGAGTTGATTCTGAGAGAATAAGTGTGATTCCGATGGGTGAGTGGGCTGTAGAGCCTGGTATAGATGAACCAGAGAACCCTGATGCTGAATATGATGTGGCCGAGAATCGCAGTGCTCTTATTGACATTGAATATAATAATGTCCCGGACCCTATTCCAAAAAAGGAGGAAGACGTAAAGGATGAATCAGAACTGACGGAGCTTCGAAATGAACGCTTTCCTGATAACTTTGATCAAGACTGGTTAGATGGAAAAGAACTATTCCAGAAGTTGGTTGAACCTGAAGCGGACTTAATAAGACGGGAAATAGCGCTACCTGAAAATCCGATTATGGCTGCCCCATCTGACAATCCAGAAAAGTTCCAAGGGCAAGTTTGGGATATTGTAAAAGGCGGGAGGAAAATCAATCCATTACAAGTGGGTAAAACTTTAGGTAAATCGATATTAGGTAGTTTTATTGATCTTGCTACATCGAATTTAACTGGAGAGATTGCTGATCAACGATATGACATGTATGGAGCCCTTTCAATAGCAGTAGCAGCTGGTATCGATGAAAATTATGATGCTGACCTAAAAAGTATGACAGATGTTCAAAGGGCTCTTTACAATCATTTATTACCGAAAGTAGAAAAATTAAGCACTAGAGAGAAGCATGTAATACAGGCTTACTTAGTAGAAAAAGATCAAGGATCTAATGTGAGTGTAAATCCTACACGGCTTTCTGAGGGAAAACTTGATGAGATTTTCAGCGGATACACGATTCAATCTGGCGCGGAAAAAGCATTTAACGCTTCGGAGTATAGATACAAATCTAGCTATGATGAATCAGGTCTCTATTTTATTGAAAGTAATAATATTTTAATTATACAAAGTTGGACTGATATTGTAGATGATATAAACCGGCAAGTCAGTGAGATGATAAAAGCAGCTGAAGTAACTGATCAAGCCGATAATGGTGTTACTTCAGAACCCTCTGATTCAGCATCTATACAAAACCCTTGGGGCTCAGATGAGGATAGTTTTGATTCAGTCGAACCGGAAATTACAGACCTTGTTAATCGACGTTTTGATTCAGTAGAATCGATAATAACAGACTTTTTTGATCGACGTTCTCCTCCTGCCGAGAATGACATTATTTTACAACCCTTTGATCCAATGAACCCTCAATTAGTTGACGGCCATTTTTATACAGGTGATCCAGATGAACCTCTCGTTGAATTCTTATCGAGTGAAGAAGGTATTGCTCCTTATCCGGCCGAGGATGATATTGCTTCAGAGCCCTCTGATTCAAATCCATCATTTGACCATGCTAAGGTAGCTGCCGTACATCTGGATATATACAACGATCCTGATCCAGATGAACCTCAAATTAACGTATTATCTAATGAAGATGAACTTGTTTCTTATCCAGCAATCACTTCAGACGATGATGATATTATCTCACAACCCTCTGATTCAACATCTGAGCAAAACCCTTGGGGTTCGGATGAGGATAGTGTTGATTTAAATTCATCATCTGATCATGTTGACGCTGAGGTAACTACAGCAGAATTAGATATGGACTATCCTGACCCAGATGAACCCAATGATTTGTTTGATAAGCATGATAACAAGGATGACTATGATAAAGATATTGGCGACATTAAAGAAAATGGCGAAGTTAAAGAAGTTGACGATGATGAAGTGAATGGCGAGGGTAAAGATATTGGCGACATTAAAGAAAATGGAGAAGTTAGAGTGTCTGATGAGAACGAGAGCATGTATGGTTGTGAAAAAGACGAGCCACCATCACCGGCACCATCGGCTGATGCAGCAAATGCAGAAGCATCAGATGCATCAGATGCACCAGCGTAGGAGTATATGTTTTGGAATCGAATCTTAAATTAGCCAATCAGTATTTTAATAAGAATAAAATCACCTTGGCACGCCCACTATTTGCCGAAGTAGTAGAAAGTTCAGATGATAATTTTGAGGCGTTATATAAGTTAGGGGTGTGTGATTTCAGGCTTAAAAAATTCAAGGAAGCTGGAGCCAGCTTTAGTGCTTTGATCGAGGTTGAACCCAAAAATTCATTGGCTTGGTATTATTTAGGGCTGACAAAAGAGAGGCAAGGAGATAAAGATAAAGCCATAGAAAAGTATCATATGGCTTTATTGATTGATCCTGATTTGGATGTCGCGCAGAAAAAACTTGCCGAACTAGGCATAGAGCCTACTATAGTGGGTGAACCAAAACGTACTGTTTTTGAAACACAAGATGAAGATGGTCCGGGCATGTTACTGTATTCATCAAAGTATAGACGTCCTACAAGCTTTTCAACTCATATTGCTATATTGGTGTTTAGTAGTATTTTTTTCACATTATTATATCTAGATGCTTACTTAAATATAATTTCTATATATTCAAGGGATATCTTCGGATCTATAGCAGATTCATTTGGTTTAATGCTATATATGATAATAATTTTTTTACCTACATTTGTAGATCTAATACTTCGTTCTGTTACTACCAAATATGATATTTATGAAAGGCGAATTGATATACGTAAGGGCATATTATTCCATACACACATTTCCATTTGGTTGTTTGAAATTGTAAATATTAAGTTATCTAAAAATCCTGTGGATTTGTTAACAAGGAATTCGCGCATTGCCTTACAAACTCAGGATGGTTCGTACTCCCTTTTAGGCTTAGTTAAACCAAAAAATGAGGGGGAGTCCAATAATTTTACTTTGGCACTCTTTAATGAGCTACGTAGTGCTGTTAGAGAGCAAAGGGGAGCTGTAAAAAAAGTTTGGATATGATTTTTAGCGTCAAAACTTTGTTTTATTAAGATATGCTGATTCCATTTTTTATAAAAACTGGTTGGATAGTGTTGTCTGCAATGGCAAGTTCAAGCGGTAATCCTCCCTTTTTTAACCCAAGCTAAAAGTAGAAGTCATCGCATCATTTATGGCGGTTTACAACCATTGGTTTTATATGGACGTTCAACATAACCCGCTTATTATTTTGATTTATAAAAAGGCTCACCATATATACTTTTATGTCGGCTTTTGGCACGGACCAGTCGCAACGCTTGCTCGACGCTGAGCCATTTAGGTCGCTTATCCACTGAATCCACACAACAAAGCAGACGTTCTGCCGAGCCCATTTTCATAGCAAATAAGGCGGCATGCCTGCTGATTTTATCTTCCTATTTCATGCTCTTTGACAGCTGTTAATTGTCGTTTTTTACAAGCTACCATTAAGGCTTTTTCGGAAGTAACTTTATGCAAAATCTGGTGGGAACAACACGTATGGCCTATGCGGTGTCAGTGACGCCGCTAAATGCTCTTGAACAAAGCCCGCACTGCTGATACCGGTCGGATAATCTCCCTCTGCTATGAAACACACTGCATAGAGTCTGTGTCATAGCATTTGTCGGGACCACAGCAGCATAGGTCTATGGGCTTCGGAGAAAAATTCTAGCTCAGTATTAGACAACATATATATTTACGGTTTAATACTCACAATTCGCCGGCTATGAAACAAAGTGAAGACCCCGCTACCTACAACAATCAGAGCCCCTGTTAAGGTCATCAAGTCAGGACGCTCATCAAAAATGATCACGCCTAGAATTAGGGCAAACAACAACCGTGTATAACGAAAAGGAGTAACAACCGAAATAGCACCATTTCGCATAGCGATAGTCAGTGAGTTATAAGCGACTACACCAAAAGCAATCGCTCCAATTATCTGAATACTGGCTTCAGAATTAACGGTGAGCGATTCTCCCGAATAGAGTTGAACAATTAAACCTGTCGGTATCAATACAAAAAAACCATAGACTCCCAGTTGAATATTGGAGAGTAAAGGAGGTGCTGCGCGGGTCGCCAGATCACGGCCGGCAAATCCCAATGTGCTGATAACCGCAAACAATGATGCGGGATTGAAACTATCCATTCCGGGACGAATAACCATCAATACACCGGTAAAGCCGACCAATATGGCAACCCAGCGCATCAAACCAACGCGTTCACCAAATATAATTGCGCCACCTAACACAACAACTAAAGGGGTAGCCTGCAATATGGCTGAAGCACTGGATAACGGAGTAAGGGTAATTGCCAGCGCAAAGCATAATCGACCGATGACTTCGCAACCAGCGCGAATCAATAATGGGCGAGAAAGGATGGCGCGCTGCAATACCTGCTCTTTTCTTTGCCAAGCCAGTAATATAAAGATCAGCGTACCACCCAAACCAAATAACATCAGGATAAGCCCAATAGGCATGGTATTAGCTGAGGCCTTGATGAACATATCTTCAATAGCAAAAGCAGCCATTGCAAGGACCATATATAAACTGCCGCGGGTATTATCCAAATGTATCTTCTCTTGTTGTTAATCATCAAAAAATCAAAAGCTTACCAGACAGCTAAACCTTATGACATGCACTCTTTTTCACTGCGATGGATTTAATGGATCGTTGCAATACAGGATTAAATCTAACAGCTGGCGTTTAGTGGTCCAGAGTTGCTCTAAGTAAGGATATATATCGCCATGGTAGTTTTATTTTTGGCAATTGCATTAACGTTTTTGGGTGTCTAAGGAGGGCACGAACAAGTCCCTAATTCAGTTTTTCAGCTTCCTAACTACGCGGCCTGCACGCAGGGATAAGTACTTATTTGCAGGTTCCATAGCTTACATTTAGCCTTTGTCGGAAGTGATTTTATGCAATCTTTCACTACATTTTTATGCAAACTTATACTGCCATTTCATCGGTAACTTATTGTTTTTCTGATATCACCTATGCAGACTTATAGTGCAAACAACATTTACTTTGTCGTTTCCAGCATAAGTCTGCATAAGCACTATTTTTGTAGTGCAACTACGAAGATGGTGGCCGTGCTATGGTTCGACGTAACCTTAAACATTTCCGCGTAAAAACCTTTTTAAGTTTGCCCGTCTTAAAATGCATAGCGTTATGATCGTCGAGTCCCAAGACCAAGAACCCTTCCCTTGTCATTTAAATCCCTGAAAGCGAACCTTTACTCGGGCATTTTTACACTTATTTTTATGCCTGAATAGTAGGCTGCAACGTTCTCCATATCGGCATCGTTGAGCATTTTGATAATAATGCTCATCTGAGGGTCTTCTCGCTTGCCTGAGCGAAATTTTTTAAGCTGATTAAGGAGATAAACCTCCTGCTGGCCACTAAGGTTTGCAGCGACAGGTGAGGTAGCGATGCCGTCCATTCCATGGCAGGTCTGGCAGGATTTTTCGGCGATTATTTTACCTTCGGTCACATTAGCGGCATTGACTGATGTCGCTGTGATAATAGCAAGGCAGGCGAAAGTTAGTGAAACTGTTAAAACTTTATTGATCATATATAGAACCGCTTTCTTCCAGATTTATAAAATGGGCCGGGGATATGTCGTCCCGACCCAAGCCGTCTGTCAGGCAGACCGGTTAATTTTTGGAGTAGCTAATCCGATAGATGGCCCCTGCTTTGTCGTCAGATACCAGGATCGAACCATCAACATATTGCTGCACGTCGACCGGGCGACCCGAGTAGAAACCACTGTCGCTCATCCATCCTTCAGCGAAAGGCTCCGTTTTGATTGCGTTGCCATTATCATCAAGGAAAGTAACCATGACGCGTGCGCCACGAGCCTTGACCGCATTCCAAGACCCATGCTGCGCGCTAAAGATGGCGTTTTTGTATTTTTCGGGGAACATTTTTCCGGTATAGAACATCATGCCTAAGTCGGCAGCATGTGCGATCATTTCCACCTGAGGAGCAACGTAGCGAGATGCTTCATCAGCAGGAATGTCTTTATCTGCATACTCGTTGGTGCGTGTAGAACCACCGCCGTAATAAGGATGGCCGTACCAGCCGCCTTCGACTAACTTATTCAACTCACCCGGTGGTATTTCATCACCCATGCCGTCGACCTGATTATCAGTAAACCACAGGCTGCCATCTTGCGGATTAAATGCATGACCAACCGAGTTGCGGATACCCGTTGCAAGGACTTCACGCTCTGATCCATCGCGATTCATGCGAATGATGCCGCCCATGCCCACCTTCTTGTACATTTCAACCTTTTCAGAGGGGGTGACGTTAAATGGCTGCCCCAGACTGATGTACAGTTTGTTATCAGCGCCCACCGCGCAAACCCGAGCGGTGTGGTTATAGGACTCTTCATCTGCCGGGATCAGTTCACCCTGTTTAACAATCGGAATCGCTACTGTGTCAGAACCTTCCATAAAGTATTCGGCCGCAGGGAACATCATGACGCGGTTGCGCTCCACAACGAACAGGAAGCCATCCGGTGAATAGCAAACACCATTGGGAATATCAAATTTCACACTGGGGCTGAATTCTTCAACGGTGTCGGCAACATTGTCCATATCTCGATCGGTAACGGACCATACAGTTGTTTTGCGAGTGCCTACCCAAACAGTCGCCTTGTTGCGGCTGACGGCCATGTGTCGGGCATCGGGTACGAGGGCAAACAGTTCAATCTTAAAACCGCTTGGCATAACGATATCTTTCAAGACATTGCGCAGGTTGTTTGCATATTTAGTGTCTTGGTCGATCTGCACCATGGCTGCGGTATCTGTTTTTTTGAAAGCCCCCAGTTTGGAAAGATTATCATCATCGGAAGCAACGCTTATTCCAGACGACAACATTAGCGCTAGTGCCGCGCTACCAAGAGAAAAACTATATGTATTCTTTTTTATTAATTTTTTGAGCTCAGGATAGGGCCCGGATTTTTTAGATTGATACTGTTGGTTATTCATCAACTAGCTCCGTGTTCTTTTATTTATTTTTTTTATTAGGCCACTACTGCCATCCTGAAAGATATCCAATCGACTCATATGTCGATTGGCTGCTTTCAGTGGTCAGGCCAACGTACAAGTTCTAACAAGTAGCATGTATATTTTTTTATATCTAGAGATATTGACGAACTGGTCTTACCAGGATTTATTGGCTCCAGTTTGTATTAATAAGATGAATCCGGTGTTTGATTTTTATGGGCCCAAGCAGGTTTCTTTTCGCTTCAATGTGATATATAAGTATTTATAAAGTTCTCCTATGACCTGACGAGTCGTCGGATATTTCTTAATAAAAACATAACAACAATAGAGGTACTTACTATGTGGACTAAACCCGCTTATCAAGATATGCGCATCGGCTTCGAAGTAACAATGTACTTCGCAAACCGTTAAGTGTTGATGACACCCTGAATAAGGAGTGTCTAAGCCAGTGCCGGGTTTATGCTCCCCGGTACTGTGCCCTATACGATAGTCACTATTCTCTTCTGAGCATCGAGTCTTTTATGAAAATACATGGATTAGGATATGTCGCGGGTTGCGGTTTTCCGCAATTGAATTGTAATTAGAGCAACTGTATTTCATGATCGTTGATAGTTTTTAATGGTAGTAAAATCACAATTTAGATTTTTTAGGAAGCAACTTTATACAAGATTTATAAACATTTTTATACAAACTTATACTGCATTTTCATCTCTAAGTTATTGTTTTACCGTTTCCCTTTATGCAGAATTATAATGCATAGAATCCATAATGGTGGCAGTGCTATGTATCGACGTAACCTTAAAGATTACCGCGTAAAAACCTTTTTTAAGTTTGCCAGTCTTAAAATGGATAGCGTCATGACCGTTGAATCCGCACTGGCGTTCGACAGCTGCTTTAACTTTGAATATTCACCCGATGTTATTTATTTCGACGCTCTGCCTATATTTATCCGCCGGATTAATACCTGGCGTACCGCGGTTACTTTCCTGAGTCAGTACTGATCGTCATAGGGGTTGCCAAATCAGCTCAATTTCATCATCCAGACGGCGTCCAGTGGGCTCAAAACCCATACTTTGATAAAGCGGCAACGCGTTTAGTGATGCGCGATCCATGGTAGTTAATGAAACCCCTTTTTGGCCAATCAGCTGCGCATAGCTTTGGGCGAATCTGATAGCCGAACGTCCGTATCCTTGTCGCCGATGGTGTTGGTCAATCATCAAGCGCCAAACGTAGAGAAAGTCACCTTGAAAGTGATCATTATCATCATCTTGATCCAGGAGGCGCGGGTCTATGAGCGATATCAATCCGACCGGTTGTTTTCTCCAGAACAGGCCGTACGTGATACTTTTACTCATAAAAGCGGCCTCGGCGATCCATTCTGCATTGGGTGAAATCAAGTGTGCTTCATTATCTGGAATCTTTAGCGACAAAAGGGAATCCAGAATTTCAGGAGACAGCATAAGGAACTGGAGGTGTTGTGTTTGCATGATAATTATTCCTGATTTAAAACATGAACGTCCTGCGTTTACTTGCCATTGCGGCTCACGAGAAAAGCCTTCGCCAGATTTATTTTTGCTGCCAGGTAATTGCTGCCACCTCGGTCTGGATGGAGCTTTTGCATTAATTTGCGGTGCGCTGCGATGACTTCTTCCTCTGTGGCATTTTGATCAAGACCTAGCACGGCATAAGCTTCACTGGCCGTCATCTCACCGCTATCGCTTGCGCGTGAGTTTTGTCCACTCTCTCCAGAATAGTGTCCGGCATCGGCATCGGCAGCTTCGCGCCAGTCAGAACCATGCGTGCGATCAATATAGGCAGCCAAGACTTCGATCGAATCCGGATATTGCTTTTCTGCCAGGCCATAGAGATCGATTAATTCTGACAGACTTAATTCAGACAGATATTTGCCCTTGCTGTCAGTCGCCAGTAATTCACCATCCAAATTGCCACTTTCGTGATCAAGGGTCATTTTGAGCAAGCTGGTTTCAACCGTAGAATGCTGCGCTGAGCCCGAGCTCTGCGTAGCTTTGGCCTTCTGGTAAAGGCCTTTTAAAAACGGGACATAACGTAGCAATGGGAACAAGCGCTTGGCAAATAGCACTAAACCTGCGCCCAACGCCGCCAAAACATGAAGCTTTCCCGTGACTGTTAGCAAGAGCATTAGCGTAATCAACGCGACCACACCGGCTTTCGCACTGGCTTTCTTTCTTTGTTCCGGTTTCAGGGCTCGAATATATTGTACTGTCTTGAAGCCGATGATGATGACCGCTACTAAAACGGCAAGTCTGAACATAAAGTATTCACTTGTTTGAGGTACCAGTTAAGTCGCAAAGCCTACCACCCTTTATTTTCCGTTGTTGGTATTTCTGTGGGAACCGTTGGATTATTGGCAGCTTTTTAATCACGACTACTTTAATTGCTGTAATAATCGTCGCACGCTCGCATCCTTACTCAACAAATTACTTTTCAAAGCAGATTTACCGCCAGTAGCATACACAGCAACCGCGGCTAACAGCTGACCTAACTGTCTGGCACTGCCTTGATCAAACTGGCAATGTGCGCCTCCGCTCAATGTCGCCAGCTGTGAGAAGATACTTCCAACCTCTGGATTATTACCTTCCTGAAAAATAAATAAAGGCAGATTGAGTATTCCCAACTGGCCTGCCAAGGCTCCGAGAGAATCCGGGTTTTCTTCAACACAATCACCGACAAATACCAGTGCGTTTACTTTGCTTGTGCGAGTTTCACTCAACGCATGCGATAACACTTTTGCAATCTGGGTTTTTCCGGCCAGGCAGCGTACCGAAAGTAAGGATTTTTTGATTTCATCTGCGCCGCGTGCCCAGGGAAGTGCTTTAAACTCTCCAAAACCCCGGTAATAACAAAGTTGCACACTGAGTGCACTCACCTTATCTGCTTCGGCAAACATGGCAGCATGCTGTTGACTAGCCATATCCCAACAGTGCTCACGACTCGCGGTGGCATCCATTGCAAATATCAATCTGCCCTTGTCTACGCTAGTGACCAGCGGAGCATTTTTGACTTTGCCGATGAATGCTTGAATATCTTGGGCGCTAGACTTTTTATCAGAGAGCTTTGAGGTCATGTCGTATTCCAGTTTCTGCTAAAAAATAAAGACAAAAATAAAGACAAAAATAGAGTAACAAAAAAGTAAGCTAACAAAAAAGAGTCTCAATCTTCTCGGACAGGAACCAAGGTGCAGAGTTCACTGCAATGTCTGGGATAAGCGAAAAAGCTCTCTGGCTAAAATCAAATATCCCCCAAATATCAGACTCCAAATATCCCTAGATGATAAAGTGCGTGTATTACAGCGGTTTTCACTTTTAAAAAATAACCATGACCGCCGGGACACTGGAGTAGACGTTTAGATGCAGGCGAATTTTTGGCATGACATGTGGGCCACAGGTGTGGTGGGTTTTCATCAAGCAGAGATGAATGCATTTTTAACTACTCATTGGCAAAAACTTGGCTTCAGGGGTGATGAAACCATTCTTGTGCCTTTGTGCGGTAAATCATTGGATATGCTCTGGTTGGCAAAACAAGGACATACCATTTTGGGGGTGGAGCTAAGTCAGAAAGCTTTAGATGAATTTTTAACGGAAAACGCCATCACTGCCGCGCCGATAACACATACCCATTATTGCGGTTATCAATTAGAGCAAATGAGATTGTTGTGCGGTGACTTTTTTCATCTCAGTGCAGAAGATTGTCAGGATGTGCAGGGCGTCTTTGATCGTGCGGCTTTAGTGGCGTTGCCACCTGAAATGCGTGTTCAGTATGTGGCACATTTAAGGAAGATTTTGCCCAAAGGTACGTCTTATTTAATGATCACGATGCAATACGACCAGAGTCGGGTTCAGGGGCCACCTTTTAGTGTACCGGAAGCTGAGGTTCGTCAGCTATTTGCAGGCGTTGAATCGATTGAAAAGGTGGAGGAAGTGCATTTTGAACGCAAAAGCGTGCCCGGTACTGAAATGGTGTTTGTGATAAAAACCTAGCCATTTATGGGGTGCGATATTTGGGCTCAGTGTCTGTGCTATCCCTCAATATCCACCAATATCCGTCTTATATTTGCTTGTAGAATTTGATGAATTAGTATGTTTTCTGAATTTTTAAATCTTGATACTACGTACCCGGCCGCGCTGCATGATTTTTCTGAGTGGCACAAGGGTATTAAATATTTTGGATTCTGGGCGATCGAAATTTCGACTCCGGATTGCCAGAACAAAATAAGGACGCATCAAGAGGATCTATCCGATAAATTACATGCTTATTATTTGCGCCAGCCTCATATTACGTTAGTTGCATCAGGCTTGCTTTCGGATAACTATTTCCATCAAGATTTAATAACGAGACAGGTTGAGCAGATAAAGAAAAGTAATATTAAATCATTTTCTTTACAGCTATCCGGCTGTAATAGCTTTGCTACCTGCCCTTATCTTTCTGTGCGTGATCCTCTGGGTAGACTGGATTCCATACGTGAGTGTTTGAATAATATCTCTGAAGAAAATGATTCTGGTAAATATACTCCACACGTGACGCTTGGGTTTTATAATAAAGCCTATAAAACATCTGATATAGTGAAAGATATCTCTGAGCTCAGCTCAAATGATATCGAATTTACGGTCAACGAAGTCGTATTCGCTCAATATGAAACCAGAGATGTTCAAGGCCCTTATCAAGTGCTTCATCGCATCACGTTAGAAAGACGTAAGGGTAGTTTTTACACTGACCCTAAATATCTGAGAATCCGGTAGTGGCTTCTGAACAACGTCAAAAACGGGTTATTGCGCTTGATCCATGAGGGTTGGGCTAGTGGATAGATGGTTTTTTAATGGGGTGCAGACTAGAATTTTTTTCAATAATGCTAGCCAGTATCCTAACCAAATATCTGAGCAAGGATGGTATCCTCATAGTATTAAGGCTCTAACGTGCTTGCTAGGGGCTAATCTATCTATTGAGTGAAATAAAAACATATGAAGTTTTACGTTGTATGGAAGGGAAGAGAGACCGGCATATTTACTGACTGGAACACCTGCAATAAGCATGTGAAGGGGTTTGCGGGTGCAAAGTATAAATCATTCAAAACCCGTGTAGAAGCCGACGCTGCCTTTCGAGGTGACAGTACGACACAGGCCAAGGCTCCCGGCACTGGCGTTAAGTCACAGAAAGCCACTGTTCAATCTCCTAAGACTCACACTGCTAGTGAAGTATCTGCACTGAAGTTTGATACCAAAATATTTACCGATGGTGGCTGTGTGCCGAACCCGGGTAAAGCGGGGTCTGGGGTAGCAGTCTATCGCGATGAGATTGTTGAGGAGCTGTGGTATGGATTATTTAATCCCCAAGGCACTAACAACACCGCTGAGTTAAACGCTCTCTTTCAGGCGTTGATAATGGCAAAGGATGACATGGGTAAAGGGAAGTCCGTGGCTATATTCTGTGATTCTAAATACTCGATTCAATGTGTTACCCAGTGGGCTGTGGGTTGGAAGAAGAACGGTTGGAAGAAGAAAAGCGGAGAGATACAGAACCTTGAATTGATTAAGGAAATGTTTGAACTCCACCAGTCTATTAAAGATCAGGTGCACGTTCTGCATGTAAACGGTCATGTAGGTGTCGAGGGTAATGAGCTTGCTGACCGCATGTCGATAGTTGCTATTGAGGCGCAAGAGTCTGACTTTACGCGCTATCTTGAGGACATTGATGTTGAGGCTCTGCTGGCAATGAGAGCTGGCTGACGCCTGTAGTTGAGTATTAGGGTATTAATCTTAATTTATGTCAGTTGATAAAAAGGATAACAAGGTGGCGCTGAAACTTTTTCATTGTAATGAAGCACGCTCAATGCGTTCTCTATGGTTAATTAACGAACTCAAGCTCGATGTCGACGTCGTGCTTTTTTCATTTGGCAGCGATTTGCGAAGTGATGATTATTTAAGTCGTCATCCCCTCGGGCGCGTGCCTTGTCTTGAGGATGGTGAACTCACGTTATTTGAGAGTGGGGCTATCGCAGAGTACCTTTGTGAAACCTATGACAATGGATTGTTATGGCGTGCTCCAGGGCATAAAGAACGACCTGAGTGGTTGCAGTGGATCCATTATGCAGAAACGATTGCGGTACATGCTGCGGGCTTAACTCAGCAAGCTATTGTCATTAATGATCCACTTTTACGTTCGCCTACCGTACAAAAATTAGAGACCCGACGTTTGGAAAAAGCGATTGGCGTGTTAGAAAACCAACTACAAGGTCGGGATTACCTGTTGGCAAGTGGTTTTTCGGCAGCCGATGTGGGAGTAGGTTACAGCCTTTATATCGGACGCTTATTTACTGATATTAACGCGTTTCCCAACGTAGCGGCGTACTACACTCGGTTATCAAACCGCGAGGCATTTAAGCAGTCTCTTCCTGCCGCTGATGCTAAGGATAAGATTTACACCGAGAGGAATTACTGGCTTAAAAGTTGATGATAGTACGTTGTGGGCATGGTTATTTCCCCCTGTTTCGCGGGTAGTCAGTTAAGAGCCTCTTTTAAAGAATAGAGCAGAAAATCGGTTTTTAGCAGAGGTTTTTTTCCAGGTGAAAAAAAGCCCAGGGAAACCTGGGCAAACAGGACAACGCCCACGTTAAAAAATCTTATATTACAGGGCCTGCTTGAGCTAACAGCTTGCCTTCTTCTGTACCTGAAAACTTAATGAAATTGTTAATAAACTGATTAGCTAACGTACGAGCTCTAGAGTCCCACTTATCAAAACAGGGAGATGAATTTTGTGGGAGCAAAATATCACTGGGAACCCCCGTTATTTCTGTTGGAACAGATAGATTAAAGTGGCGTAGTGTTACGCAAGGGGCGCTATCTATTTCATCATTGAGAATGGCATCAATAATGGCGCGGGTATTTTTTATAGATATACGTTCTCCTTTCAAATTCCATCCGGTATTAACCAGGTAGGCGGTTGCGCCTGATGCTTTCATTCGTTCTGCTAACACGTGAGAATATTTGGTAGGGTGCAATGTTAAAAATGCAGCACCAAAACACGCTGAAAAGGTGGGCTCTGGTTCACTGATACCTAGCTCTGTTCCGGCTACCTTTGATGTGTAGCCAGATAAAAAGTAATACATCGCTTGTTCAAGGGTTAACGTCGATACCGGAGGCAATACGCCATAAGCATCAGCTGTTAGAAAAATAACTTTGGTGGCATGTCCTGCTTTTGAAATAGGTTTTACGATGTTATCAATATGGTAAATAGGATAAGACACACGCGTGTTTTCTGTTTTTTCGGCGCTACTAAAATCAACGATCCCGTCTTCACTGATGACGACATTCTCTAGCAGGGCATCTTTTCGTATGGCGGCATAAATATCAGGCTCTTTGTCTTTGTCCAGATCAATGACTTTCGCGTAGCAACCGCCTTCTAAATTAAAGACACCTTCTTTATCCCAACCATGTTCATCATCTCCAATTAAGGATCTTTTCGGGTCTGTCGATAATGTCGTTTTTCCGGTACCGGATAAGCCAAAAAATATAGCGACATCGCCTTCTGATCCAACATTGGCAGAGCAATGCATGGACGCGATACCTTTTATAGGTAGCAGGTAATTCATGGCAGAGAATAGGCCTTTTTTCATCTCACCGCCGTACCAGGTACCCCCTATGATCTGCATACCTTCCGCAACATTAAATGCTACGAAGTTCTCAGAGTTTAATCCTTGCTCTTGCCAATGACCGTTCACCGATTTTGATGCATTTAACACAACAAAATCAGGCTTAAAACCTATGAGTTCTTCATCACTGGGGCGAATAAACATATTTTTCACAAAGTGAGCTTGCCACGCCACTTCTGTAATAAAACGAACTTTCAAACGACTATTATCATTGGCTCCACAAAAACAGTCGATAACGAATAGACGCTTGCCTGATAGCTGCTGAGAAGCAACGGCTTTAAGTTCTTTCCAGACCTTTTTTGAAATAGGCTTGTTATCATTCTTCGCTTGGTCTGACCACCACACAATGTCGGTAGTTAGCTTGTCTTTAACTATGTATTTATCTTTTGGAGACCTTCCCGTAAAAGCGCCCGTATCAACAGATACGGCACCTGACTGGGTAACATATGCTTTTTCAAAGCCACTTAAATCATCTCTCGTCTCTTCTTCATAGAGAAAATTGTAGGAAGGGTTATAAATAACTTCTCTGGAATCCATGATTCCATATAATTCTAAGTTGATATGCTTCATATGTACCCCTTTTCATTATGTTAAAGAGACGCAGTTTTAGTAATATTTAATTAACATATCAAATTATACAGTTAGTATAGAGGTAGCAGTCAATGTTAATTTGATTAACATATACTTTAGTTTTAATCGAATAAATTAAATCTAAATAGCTGAATTTTATACCTGTATCTTTATCGTGAGTGGCGGGATTAATATCATACGAAGCAATGTTGTGTTGGGCACTTTATTGATGGCTGTAAAAGCAAATCTTGAAGAGGGGGGGGGGCTATTGTTAAGTTAACCCATCTACTGGCCCAAAGAGTGTAATCTGATACTTGAAATAAAGTCCGGAGTTACAATGTTTTAAATTAAACACGAAACACATAGATAAATGTTATTAAAATTTATCGCTCTTGCACTAGTTATTGTAGCCTATTTGTTATTTATGAACTGGTAGTATGATGCATCTACAGGCTTTTCCTTTGCATTGTTAACGTGGAGTTTTTTGTATTATGTTCTCCGATTGCAGATGGCAGTTTTATATTGGCGTTTCCAATTCGCTTAATATTTGGTATGAAAATGTCAATAACACAGGTAGCGCTATGGTTACATTGCTTAAAATATTTTGAGTTAATTTTAAGTGATTGAATCATGTATTAGATAGTTTAATTAAAAATTGAGCTTTATAGTTGATCGTTTATTAGCTGCACAATACTCACACTATCTTGAGTGCTTAATTTATGTTTTGTGATGCTATTCAACGGCAAGTTCGTTTGATTTGTTGGCGTTCACTCGTATCTTCTCTTGTCAGGCAGGTGTTTTTGCTTATCTGCCTCTTGCCTGTTTGCGTGGCCGCCAGTCAACAACTTGAAACCGTCACTCTGCAATTAAAATATTATCATCAGTTTCAGTTTGCGGGTTACTACGCGGCCCTGGAGAAAGGTTTCTACAAGGAGGCGGGGCTTGATGTAAAGATTAATGCCCATGCGCCCGGCCTCAAATCATCTATTGATGAGGTGCTTTCTGGCACGACCGAATACGGAATAGCCGATAGTAGCCTGGTAATGGAGCGATTAGCGGGTAAACCCGTTGTGGTATTGGCTGATATTTTTCAGAAATCACCTTCCGCCTGGATTGTGCGCGAGGATTCAGGCATTAGTGGTGTACATGATTTTGCCGGCAAACGGGTGATGTATAACCCGGGATCCACGAGTGAACTGCTTGCCATGCTGCAAGTAGAGGGCATCCCCGCCAATAAGGTCAATCTGACACCCGCAAGTTTTAATATACAGGATCTGGTTGGCGGCCACATAGATGCCTTTAATGGCTATCTCACCAATGAGCCCTACCTCCTTCAAGAGCAAGGCGTACCTTACCGAATCATTAGCCCCATTAACTATGGCATCGAGTCCTATGGCGATGTGCTGTTTACAACTGAATCAGAAATAGAAAACCATCCAGAAAGAGCAAAGGCCTTCCTTGCTGCCAGTTTAAAGGGCTGGGGATATGCGATGGAGCACTCCGATGAGATCATCGATCTGATCCGCACTAAATACAATTTAACGAAAAGTGTGTCTCACCTTAAGTTTGAGGCGGAGGCTATGCGTAGCCTGATTTTGCCTGATCTGGTCGAGATCGGACATATTAATCCAGGTCGCTGGCGAGTTATTGCACAAAATTTCGTCGCGCTTGGATCTACCGACGTTGATTATGATTTGCTTAACGGATTTATTTTTGACCCCACCCCTAACCCTCATGACCATAGAAAAATCTATGCTGTTATCGCCGCGGCAGTCTCACTCGCGCTAGTGTTTCTGGGTCTGGCGATATGGGTAGGACGTTTAAATACTCGCCTTAAGACGAGTGAGCAACATATTAGAGAAAGGGAGGAAAACCTCAATGAAGCTCAGAAGATTGCCCATCTTGCGAGTTGGGACTGGGATGTAAGCAGTAATGAAGTAACGTGGTCGGATGAGCTGTATCGAATGTTTGGACTTGAGCCAGGAGAGATTCCACCCGTATATGATTATTATCTGAATGCGATAAATCCAGATGATCATGCTCATACACTAAAAGCGCTTAAAAAGGCATTAGCGAATGAAGGTGACTATGATGTTGAATATCGTCTCATCCGGAAAAATGGTGAGGAATGTATCGTGCATTCGCAAGCAATAATAAAACGGGATTCAGAGGGTAAACCTGTTCGAATGATTGGCACAAGTCATGACATCACCGATCGCAGGCAGACAGAGGCAGCATTACAGAAAAGCGAACAAAAACTCCGATATCTATTTGATCATATGACCGAAGGTTTTATGTTATGTGACATTATCTGTGATGAAAAAGGCATTCCCTGTGATTATAGAATACTTGAAGCTAATACGGCGTCTGATGCCCAGTTAGGTATGGACGCCAGTACCATGGTGGGTAAAACAGTCCTTGATGTTTATCCGGATGTTGAGCAATGCTGGATAGAAATATATGGCGAGATTGCTCTTACAAAAAAACCACGATCATTTACCAATTACAACCACAATACAGGCAGGCATTATGAAACATCGGCTTTCGCAACTGAGAATGGGCAGTTTGCTATGCTGTTCAAAGACGTTACCTTACGCAAGCAGGCCGAAGAGGCATTAAGGGAGGCTGAGGAGCGGCTTCGGTTACTCGTTAATCAGGCCGATTTGCATCTTTGGTCCATCGACAAGGACCTTAAATTCACCCAAAGCCTCGGTGGTGGACTGGTCTCTCTGAATATGAGCCCAAATGAAGTTGTCGGGCAGACGCTTTACCAGTTTCTACAAACAGAATCCCCCGAGTCTCTGCCTATCAAGGCACACCTTCTGGCTCTGGAGGGTAAACAGAATAACTATGAGTCAGAATGGCAAGGTAGGCATTATCAGGCCCAGGTTACACCCCAATATGATACTAACGATCAGGTCGTCGGTTGTATTGGTTTGGCTGTCGATATCACCTATCGCAAGCACGCTGATGAGTCGCTACGACGCGAGGCAGTAATATTCGATAACACTGATGAAGGCATCATGGTGACCGATGCTGAAGGCAATATTATTAGGGTTAATAAAGCGTTTACTGTTATCTCCGGTTACAAATCCGATGAAGTCGTTGGAAAACACCCTAAACTTCAGCAATCAGGACGCCACGACAAAACCTTTTATAAAAAAATGTGGGACAGCATCAGTCAGAACGGGCAGTGGCGAGGGGAGATATGGAATCAACGTAAAAACGGTGATATCTATCCTGCCTGGGAAAACATCACCATGGTGAAAGATGAACAGGGACGTCTCACCCATTATGTTGCGATATTTTCTGATATCAGTGTACTCAAGGCATCGGAAGAGCGATTTTCTCATCTGGCGCATCACGATAGCTTAACAGAGCTTCCCAATCGACTGCGTTTCAGAGCCAATCTGGAACAGGCGATCGAAGGTGCGAAACGCCATAAGCATAAAATCGCATTGTTGTACCTGGATCTGGACGGGTTTAAGCACATCAATGACACACTGGGTCACGCTATTGGTGATGAATACCTGAAAAAAATGGCTGAACGGTTGAAAAAATGTGTTCGGGCCGAAGACACTGTAGCCCGCATTGGTGGAGATGAATTCACCATTGTGTTGACGGAAGTTGCCCATGCCGGGGCCGCGGGTCTGATTACGGAAAAGATTGTCCAGGCAGTTCGCCAGCCGATAACAGTCAATACAGCGACTATTGATCCTTCGGCAAGCATCGGTATTTGCATGTACCCTGACGATGCGATGGACACTGACGGAATGGTGAAGGCGGCAGATGCGGCGATGTATCACGCCAAGGCGATGGGTAAAAATTGTTACCGCTTTTATACTGCCGATTTGAATTCACATATGATTGAACGTGTGCTGATAGAACAGGGCTTACGAAGTGCTTTTGAACATGAGGAGTTCGAATTACTTTATCAGCCTCAAGTGAGCCTGGCCAATGGGAAAATTACCGGGATTGAAGCCTTGATAAGGTGGAATCATCCCGAACGAGGTCTGCTTCTGCCAGGAAAGTTTATTGGTATTGCAGATGATATGAGCTTAATCGATAAGATTAGTCAATGGGTTTTACGTACAACCATTAGTGATTACGAACAATGGTTTAAAAATACTTCGACGCAGCCACGTATCGCCATCAATATTACCGGGCGTCAAATCAGCAATGAAGAGTCGATTAAGCAGCTTTTAAACATACTTGACGAGTTAGTGTCTGCCGAAAATACTATACAATTTGATTTTGAAATCACAGAAAGCTCACTGGAAAGAATCGAAGATACCATCGATGTCATTAACACACTGAAGCAGCGTGGCATTATATTTTCCATCGATGATTTCGGCACCGGACATTCCTCACTGAGCCGGTTAAAGCAATTTCCAATTGACAGCCTGAAGATCGATCAATCTTTTGTGAGTAACCTTGCCGATGATGGCGACGATAAATCCATTGTTTCAGCCATTATTGCTATGGCGCACAGCCTCAATTTAAGCGTCATTGCTGAAGGCGTAGAAAATCAGCGGCAACTCGATGTGTTACGAGCGCTCGGCTGTGACGAAATACAGGGCTTTTATTTCAGCAAGCCGGTGCCAGCGAGTGAGATTGCGTTATTGTTGGAGAAAACGTATCGCTGATTACAGACTTTTCAGTTTATATTTTGAATGTTCGCTAATGCTTTGGATTGATTAATGGACGTGGTGACTGCCAGTCCAATGCTCGTTTCATAATTCTGTTATTGGTGAGAGAGTAGGAGAGAGGGCCGGGCACTTTATAGTGCTGCGGCCCACTTGTTATTATCGTGGGTTCATAGAGGTGGGAAGGTAGGTCACGATCTCAGGAAACAGATAGATCAATACCACGGCAAACATGATCAGCAAGAAAAATGGTAGCGCAGCGCGAGCTACATACAGAATATCTTTACCGGTCAGTGCCTGAATGACGAACAGGTTAAACCCGACCGGTGGTGTGATCTGGGACATTTCGACCACTAATACTATGTAAATACCAAACCATAGCAGATCGATTCCAGCTTGCTCCACCATCGGCAAGACAATGGCAACGGTCAATACCACTACCGAAATACCGTCTAGGAAGCACCCTAGTGCTACAAATAAAATGGTCAGGTAGATCAGCAGCATCCCGGGGGAGAGAGCCATATCGCCGATCCATTCTGCCAGCGCTCTGGGAATACCGAGAAAGCCCATCGCCAGGGTCAGAAAGTGCGCCCCGGCCAGAATCAGGCCGATCATACAGGAGCTTTTGACTGCACCGGTTAAGCTCTCTGCAAAGCTACTTTTGTCCAATGAGCCAGTAACAGCCGCAAGGAATAGTGCTCCAACGACACCCAGTGCAGCGGCTTCGGTTGGGGTAGTAAAGCCACCGTAAATGGAGCCCAGCACAAAACCAATCAAGCCCATTATTGGCAATAGTAAGCGCAATGCTTTGATCTTTGCCGCAAAGGAAACATGCGATTTATCGTGCTGAGGCAACTCGTCTTTGTTCAACATCGCCCATGCGGCCGTATAGCCCATAAATAATGTAACTAATAACAACCCCGGCAGAGCGCCCGCGATGAACAGACGACCAATCGATACCTCGGCGGCAACACCGTAAACAATCAGGATGATCGAAGGCGGAATCAGCAAGCCTAACGTACCTGAGCCGGCGAGTGTGCCAATCGCCATTTTGTCACTGTATCCCTGAGCCTTGAGCTCTGGCAATGTCATTCTGCCGATGGTGGCGGCGGTGGCCGCTGAAGAACCCGACACCGCGGCAAAAATCCCACAGCTGAGGACGTTGACATGCAGTAGCTTGCCGGGCAATCCACTTAACCAGGGTGATAGCCCTTTAAACAGATCTTCAGAAAGCCGGGTACGAAACAGTATCTCCCCCATCCAGATAAACAGGGGTAGTGCCGTGAGTGACCAAGAGGTACTTGCTCCCCAGGTCGAGGTGGCAAATAGTAAACCAATCTGGTCATTACCCGACAGAAACAGTCCTAAGACACCCACGCCAAACAGTGCTAATGAAACCCATACTCCCAGTGCCAGCATCAGCAGCATGAACACTGCCAGGGAGATTGCGATAACGGTCATGTCCATTAAATTTCCTCCAGATGAATTTCGCCTTCGTGCACTTTATAGGAAGGCGTCTGGCGTCTTAGCAGGGCGATAACGTCATCTAAAATAGCGATATTCAATATAAGAATACCCAGCGCGACAGGCACCTGAGGCATCCAGATCGGAACTGAAACATAGCCAAAAGAAACCTCTTCAAAAATGTAAGATTCCCAGACCATGTGAATAGAGTAGAAAGACATAAAACTGACCAGTAACAGCGCAAGAATCAGGACTAATAACTCTTGAATGTAGCGAGGGCCTTTTCTCCAGTGTTGAATAACCAGGGTGACTCTTATATGCCCGCCTTCACGAAAGGTATAAGCAAGTCCGAAAAATGTGGCAGCGGCCAGCGCATAGCCTGAAAAATCTTCCGCAGAAGGGACAATAAAGCCTAACAATCTGCCGACTATTTGCGCGGTAATAATGAGTGTAATCAGGATAATACAGAACCCAGATAAGTATCCGGATACAAGATAGAGCTTATCGAGTAGAGAGCGCATAATAACAACCCTTTTTGATGGCCCTGCTGATTTAGCAGGGCCTGTTGGCGTCGTTGATTACTGGTTGAAGGTTGTCAGAATAGCCTCAACTTCAGGGGCTTCGGCTTTCCACTCTTCGATCATGGTTGCGCCGATTTTATTCAGCTCAGCCATTAGCTCAGCCGATGGCTCAGACACGATAATTCCTTTATCAGCTAAGATCTGTGTATCTTTCTGTGCTTGAGCTTTAACGCCAGCCCAGCCTTTGGCTTCGGCATTGGTTGCTGCATCAAGAATGACCTGCTGGGTTTTTTTATCCAGACGCTTGAACGCTCGTTTGTTGACGACAACCACATTTTTCGGAATCCAGGCACGGATATCTGTGTAGTGGCTCAGGTAATCCCATGCCTGACCATTTACGCCAGTGGAAGGTGAGGTGATCATGGCATCGATAATGCCGGTACTGAACGCTTGTGGGATCTCAGGTACTTGTACGGTTGTTGGCGAAGTATTCATCAGATCAGCCAAGCGGGAGGTTGATGGGCTATAAGCGCGCATCTTTAACCCTTGGATATCAGCCAGCGTGTTAACCGGTACTTTTGTGTAGAGGCTCTGGGCAGGCCATGCAACGGTGTACAGTAACATCATGCCTTCTTTATTCAGCTGCTTTTCGACTTCTGGCTTGGCGGCATTCCAGAGTTTCTCGGCGCTATCGTAAGTCGTTGCCAGGAAAGGAATATTATCGTGTTTAAAAACCGGATGGGTGTTACCCATAATGCCGATAAACACTTCGCCCAGCTGAACCTGACCGGTTTTGACCGCGCGAGGAATTTCCGGATGCTTGATCAGCGATGCACCCGAATGAACAATGATATCTAAATCACCAGCGGTGTTGTTTTTGATCTCTTCGGCAAACTGGTGGGCGATTTGCGTCGGAAGGTTAGCATCGCCATAAGGGGTAGGCATATGCCATTGGGTTTCTGCGAAAGCGCTGCCGGCAGAGCCGAATGTCAGTAAGGATGCAAACAGGATTGCAGCTCGAGTGGTGACAAATTTCATTATTATTCTCCAAATCAAAGATAGATTAGCGATACCAAGGGCATTTGCTACCCTTATATTTAGCAATGCCTGTGCCAAGCATTGATATTAAAATAATACGTTAAAAAACATATGGTTATAATTTTAATATCAGCTGTAAATATATCTTTTGGGTCATTTTTGACATAAATAATGCACAATGTTGAGTCAGTTTTAACTCACTCATCTGTAAAGTCACTGCGATCCAGTCCATACTTTTTCATGCGCAGGTAGAGTTTTTTACGAGGGATATCAAGTGTCTGGGCAGTCAATTCAACATGGCCTTTGTTCGCTTTCAGCGCAGCAGAAATAATCTCTTCTTCATAGCTGGCAAGAAGCTCTTCAAGATTGCCTTCTTTTGCTGTCTGAATGTCGCTATCAACCTTGTTTTCATACGCAGAAGGCAATCCCAGTGACCAACGTTCTGCTGCATTGCGCAACTCTCGTACATTGCCGGGCCAGGATTGGGTGCTTAACTGTCGCAAGAACAGCTCAGGCACCGGTCGACTTTCACGACCGAAGCGCTGGTTGGCCTGGTCAGCAAAATGGCAGAACAAAACAGGGATATCTTCCTTGCGTTGATCAAGGCTGGGGAGTTCAATGCTGGCTACGTTCAGGCGGTAGTATAGATCTTCCCGAAACTCTCCCTGGTCAGACGCTTCGCGCAGGTTAACTTTAGAGGCAGCAATAACCCGGATATCGACATCGATATTTGCATTACCGCCCAGGCGTTGCAGAGTGCGCTCCTGTAATACTCTTAGCAGGCGTACCTGAAGAGACGCCGGCATGCTTTCTATTTCATCCAGAAACAAGGTGCCTCCGTTGGCATACTCTATTTTACCTATGCGCTTTTTATGTGCGCCGGTAAAAGCACCGGCTTCATGGCCAAATAATTCGCTTTCTATGATCGATTCGGTCAGTGCACCACAGTTAAGCGCGACAAAACTTTTTTTGGCTCTGGGGCTAAAATCATGCAGGCATTGGGCTACCACTTCCTTACCCGTACCGGTTGCGCCATTGATAATCAGATCAACGTCAACATTGGCTAGTTGTAAAACCGTTTCCCGAAGACGCCACATGGAGGCGGTCTGGCCCACCAGGCGATTATCAATTTCGTGCTGCCCCTGAATGACCTGTCGTAAAGAACGATTTTCCAGTACCAGTTGACGCTTTTTCCAGGCACGCTGTACCGTATTGAGATGATGCTGCGGATCATCTGTTTTTTCCAGAAAGTCGTATGCACCCATACGAATCGCCTGAATCGCAATGGCTATATCGGAATGACCGCTAAACATAATCACCGGTATCTCGGGATCTATTTCGAGTATTTTTTGTAATACTTCAAGGCCACCTATGCTATTCATTCGAACGTCACAGACAATCACCCCCATCCAGCCCATGGAGCACTCTGCTAAAGCAGCGAGGGGGTTTTCAAAAGCGATGGCGTCATAGCCTTCCAGCTGGAGCGTCTGAATCATTGATTCACGGACGATTTCTTCATCGTCTATGACGATTACCTGGCCATTATTAATAGCTGCGTTCATGACTGAGCTCATGACTTGCTTCTCCGGTACTCTGGTAGTTGGATACAGAATGACGCACCGCTATCCGATTCATCATCCACGCTCAACTTTCCACCAAAATTATTGATGATGTTATAAGAAATAGACAAACCTAACCCTAGGCTCTGGCCACGTCGTTTAGTCGTAAAAAAGGGCTCAAAAATATTCTCACGTAGCTCTTTGCTAATTCCGGGACCATTGTCCCGTACATAAATTTCTACTCTGTCGTTATTATGCAGGCACTCGATGCGAATCAATTTTTTCGGTCGATCAGCAATAGCATCCAGTGCATTGGTCACCAAATTCAGCACAACCTGCTCAAGTTGCACTGGGTCGGCAGTGACGCGGTTGCTCTGACGTTGGAAACTCACCTCTATGGTGGTTAATTTCCTGACCTCATCACCTTCAAGCATGAGCAAGACGTTATCCATTACTTGCTGTAGATCGACTACCACCAGATTATCTTTTTGTGGTCGTGCTAAAGACTTAAGGCGCGTAATAATCGTGGTGGCACGTTTGGTTAGATTGGAGATCTGATTTAAGTTTTTCTCAGTTTCTTCAAATCGCCCTGCATGAAGCAAGCGCAGACCGTTATGTGAATAATGCCCGATTGCCGATAGCGGCTGGTTAATTTCATGCGCAATCCCCGCTGATAATTGACCGAGTGCCGCCAGTTTACCTGCCTGTACCAGCTCTTCCTGTAATGTTGCGAGCTGATCACGGAAGCTGACCAGAGAACGTGCCATGGCGCCAATTTCATCATCGCCTTTTATCGGTACCTGTTCATCCAGGTTTCCGTTCGCTATTGAGCGCATGCTGGCATTCAGGCTGGTAATTCGCGCCACCATATTACGGCCAACATAGAGCCAAACAATCAGAATAGAAAATAAGAGGCTGGCTGTGACCATTAATAACATCCAGATACGGCCTGTTTTGATGGTCGCCCGGGCATTGTAGGCAGAGCTTTGGGCTGCTTGCTCTGTTTTATCGGTCTGTATTGCAATCAACAGGTTTAGCTTGCCAAGTTGTTGACGAGCCTGAGTAAGCAATAGCTGACCTGACTCCAGAATAGCGCGTTCCTTACTTCGGATGGAAAACATATTGTTTTCACCACGCGTCAGAAAAACGATACTCCCTACCGTTTGATTTAATGGTTGTATGCCATGTAAATCATCAACTGTCTGGAGATCCTGTTGGATACGCTGGATTATTTCTTCAGAATGAATTTGTGTAGCGATCAGTGAATTCAGGTCGGGCAAGTGCTGTGCCCGATCAACTAAATTAATCAGAAGGTTTGCATCTGCCTTGATGCGATATAATCTTTGTAAATCGGCATTTATCTCGTTAACTGATTTTGTGCCGAAGTTGTCTCTAATCATCCAGGAATCAGCGTTTTCCTGATTAAAACGGCTAAACAGGTTGAGCTGAACCTTCTCTATCAGTGTATTTATATCGATCAAAAAACTCGATGCTATCCAGCGAAGACGTTGGTTTTCTGTTATTTTTTGTTGCTGTATTTTTAGTTTTTCGAATACATTGCTATCAAGCTCAGCCAATGTAGTCTTTAAAACTGCTGTTTGCTTTAAGAAAACTTGTTGAGCCAGATTATCCTTAGTAACCGCTGAAATTATCGGTAATAAGTCATTCATGCTGGCGATGTTGAAATTTAATTCCCATAGGGTTAGCTGACGACTGTGTTCATCTTTGGCCGCCAATAGGCTCGGTGCCATCAGGGTTATTTTAGTGCCTAATTCTTTTAAATCAGCTATTACACCCAAAGTACGGATGTTGCCTTCCACCACGCTATTTAATTCATTGCCAAGGCGGTTAAACGATACCCAGTTAACAATACTGGCGAGTAGGATAAGCGTACTTAATGTACCAAACGCCAATAAAAAACGGCCGCGAATTCCCAACCGATAACTACTTTTCATAAAAAGGGTACCTTAATAAAACTAGCCAGCATCATAGTCACTTCAGCGACTAATGAGAAATTAAGCAGCCATTAGAAATAAAGTAACCGTCATAGCTCTATTGTTTAGCCCGTTGCTTGGTCGGTCGGTTATAGTCAAACGCTATAATAAAGGCTACTCTGGATATTCAATTAAATCATTATTCCGGGGCTTTGATAAGTCGGTGTTTATAACAAGGTTAAAGAACTACTCTGCTTCATTCATCCTCGTTCTGGCGATGTCAGGTATCAGCGGCCTTTTGGCCGCGAACGATACTATTATCATCAAGGCGGTAGGGACCTGGGGATATTTCAGCAATTACCCAAAACATGAAGAGCCCTTCTGGAATCAGCATATTGCTGATGTATCCGGTGGAGATATCGTGGGGGAGATAAAACCGCAAGATGAGCTGGGCCTGCGCGGTTTTGAAATCATGCGCCTGCTTAAAAGTGGTGTATTTGATTTCGCCTTTGGATTGCCAGCGTACGCCATGCAGGAAAGCGAAATTTTCGAAGGGGCTGATCTGTCATCTTTGGTACAGAATATTGCCGTGCAGAAGAAAGTTGCAGCTGCCTACTTTCCAACGCTGGAGCGCGCCTTTACAGAAAAATACAACGCTAAACTGATGATGTTGTATCCATTTCCCAGTCAGATGATCTGGTGTAAAAAACCGGTGAACAGTATTGAAGATCTGAAAGGAAAGCGGATTCGGGTATTTTTAACCACGCTTGGCGATTTTGTCGAAGGGGTGGGTGCTATTCCTGTCAGCGTGGCCTATCACGATGTGCCAAATGCGCTTGCAAACGATAGGGTCGACTGTGTTATTACCGGAACTATGTCAGCGTATACTGCGCAGTTATATAAGCTAACGCCTTATGGATTTACTCTACGGGTTGGCTGGGGGTTGGCATTCGGCGCCATCAATATCAATAAGTGGAACCGGTTGAGTGAACCCCAAAAGAAACTCTTACAGCAAGAAATTTCAATCCTGACTGAAAATATGTGGAGGGAAACCGCGACCGAAGATGCCATAGCGCTGGCCTGTTTGTCTGCGGGTCCTTGTTCGCTGGGTGAGACGGGCAACATGGTTTTAGTCGAGCCTTCGAAATCTGATCTTCTAATTCGCGACAAGATTGCCACGGAGGTTATCTTGCCGCGTTGGGCGCAGCGTTGCGGACCTGAATGCGCCTCTAACTGGAATCGTACGGTAGGAAAAATTCTTCATTTAAGAGCCGGCAACTAAGAGCCGAGGCAGCGCGTTAGACAACGATTTTGTGTGGAGCGAGTCGCTGACGGTAGGTGCATACTCCTACAACATGGAAGATTTTCTGCTTTCGTTTTGAAGCGGTAATACGATACAAAATGAGACTGTGTGGTTATCAGAGTGCGCGCAGATACTGCCTCCATGGGACTCTATGATTGACTTGGTGATTGCCAGCCCAAGTCCCGCGCCTTCGCTTTGTTGTTGGCGCGAAGGATCGACCCGGTAAAATCGATCAAATAATCTGGAAAGATGTTCGCGAGGAATATTAATACCCGGGTTAATAATTGTAATACTTACTCTGTAGTTATCAGGCGTTTCGAGTTTAACGATAATCGTTTCTCCATGCGGGGTGTGCCGGATGGCATTGGACAGCAGGTTAGACAGCGCGCGTCTTAATAACGATCGGTCTCCCATGATATTAGCTGGCGGTCCTTCTAAAAGCAGGACTATGTGTTTTTCTTCTGCCAGGGCTTCAAAAAAATCAAACAGTTCGCTAAGTTCCAGCGTTAAATCCAATGGTTCCAATACAGGTTTGATCAGGTTGTTATCGCATTTGGCAAGCCACAGCATGTCGCTGACCATCTTGGTCAAACGCTCCAGTTCTTCTAAGTTGGAATAGATCAGTTCCCTGTAAGTATCCGACTCTCTGGTTTTACTGAGGGTCACTTGGGTCTGAGTGATCAGGTTAGTAAGCGGCGTGCGTAATTCGTGGGCAATATCTGACGAAAAGTGTGAAAGGCGTTCAAATCCTTCTTCCAGACGACCGAGCATATGATTGAAGGATTGTGCTAATTCCAGTAATTCAATGGGCACAGCCGTCGTGTCGATACGTACATTGAGATGGTTAGTTTCAATTTCACGCATGCTGTTACTTAAGCCTCTCAGCGGGAGGTGTCCTTGTCGAATACCGAGCCAGGTAATGAATACAGTGGCTATGCCTGAACCTAGCATAATGAGCCATAATTTCTTACGGAATTCGTCAAGAAATTGCAGGTGAAACCCCATATCGACGGCTGCCGTAATACGATAAATGACGCCTTTTTCAGCGGCGGTGGTGATGGCTCCCCGATAAGTTTTCCCATCACTTTTCCATATGCGTAAGCTGTCTGCATCGATGCTTTGGCTGGGTTTTAGCGATTCTGTGGTCTGTGTGAAATCTGTATTATTGGAATGATATAGTAGCGGCGTCTGGTTGCTCTCAACCTGATAATAGACACTATGATGGCCGGAAACTGCACGCGATAAAGCATTCTGTAGCTGGACCCTGTCATTCGATTGTTTTAGCACCGATACGATGGATTGAGTAATGACATGAAGTTCAGCAGAATCCTGCTCAATAAAGTGCTGTTTTACAGATGACATGACCAGCGAGGCGGTGAGGAACAGGCTTAGCCCTATGGCGATACTGACAAATAGCAGTACTCGCAGAGTGAGTGAGATAGGGCGTGTTTTACGCGGAGGCATTATCGTCCTCCACGTCTAACGTGTAGCCCATACCGCGAACGGTGTGGATAAGTTTAGGTTCAAAGTTGTCATCGACTTTTGCTCGAAGTCTTCGAATGGCTACATCGATAACATTGGTATCACTGTCAAAATTCATGTCCCATACTTCAGAGGCGATTAACGCACGGGGTAGTACTTCACTCTGTCGACGTACCAGTAGTTCCAGCAATGCAAATTCTTTCTGGCTGAGTGCTATTTTTCTACCTGCGCGAGTCGCTCTGCGCCGGGGTAAGTCAAGTATAAGGTCAGCTATTTTAAGTTGGTTCGTTGCGCTGGGTGCGACGCCACGTCGCAGTAAAGAACGGACTCTGGCCAGAAGTTCGGTAAAAGCAAAAGGCTTAACGAGGTAATCATCAGCACCCAACTCCAGCCCTTTTACTCTATCATCCACACTGTCACGGGCGGTAAGAAATAGCACTGGTGTTTGATGTCCCGCTTCCCTGAATGACGTGAGTATCCGCCATCCGTCAACATCCGGCAACATAACGTCGAGAATGATTAAATCGAATCGCTCTGTCATGGCGAGGTGATAGCCATCCAGTCCATTGCGAGCCAATGTGATCAGAAACCCTGCTTCTGTCAGCCCCTGGCGCAGATAATCGCCGGTTTTAGCTTCGTCTTCTACCACCAGAAGTTTCACGGCTCGTCTCCCGTCTTGAAAAGTAATTAGTGTAACGGATGCATGCTCACAGTGGCATGACCTGAAGATTACAACTTTGTCATCTTCGGGTCATGCTGGTGTCAGTATGGGACGGTTAGTCTATACGAACTACAAATGAGTAGGAGCTACAAATGAAAAGTAGTCTCTTTAATAAATAGCGGTCACTCATTATCTGCATGAACACGTATCTGCATGAGCAACTGCATGATAGGTGGTTGCACCGGAGCATCAGTTAACATGAAACAAGACGAATCAGCGTTAATTTCCCGCCAACGTTTTTCCCGGCGGCTTTTTGTAAAAGGTCTGGCGGCAGGCGGTGTATTATCAGCGATGCCAAGGCTGCTTTATGCCAACACAAATGATACGCGTCTGGGATCGGCCCCTGTCTTAAGTGGCCAGGAAATAAATTTGATCATTGCTGAAACCCCTGTCAACTTTACGGGTGTTATGCGAATGGCTACCACTGTCAATGGTTCCATTCCCGCTCCGACTCTGCGCTTACGCGAAGGTGAGGAAGTGACCATTCGCGTTACCAATCGTCTCTCAGTTTCTACCTCAATACATTGGCATGGGATTATTCTTCCTTATGAGATGGATGGTGTGCCCGGCATAAGTTTTCGCGGTATAGCACCGCAAGAGACCTTTGAGTATCGCTTCACGTTACAACAAAGCGGGACGTACTGGTACCACTCCCATAGTGGTTTTCAGGAGATGACCGGCATGTATGGCGCCATCATTGTTGAACCACGTGAAGGCGAATCTTTCCGGGCGGAGCAAGATCATGTGATACAGCTCTCCGATTGGAGCGATGAAGATCCGATGTCTGCATTTTCAAAATTGAAGGTGCAAAGTGATGTTTATAACTTCAATCAGCCGGTAGTCGGTGAGTTTTTACAGGATGCCTCAACGTTGGGGACCAGCGGTGCGCTTAACAAGCGCAAGATGTGGAATCAGATGCGGATGAATCCTACCGATTTAGCGGATCTTTCAGCCACAACCTTCACGTATCTGATGAATGGCATGACGCCAGCGGGGAATTGGAACGGATTATTTAACAAAGGCGAACGGGTGCGTCTGCGTTTTATTAATGGCTCCAGCAATAGTTTTTATGATGTTCGGATTCCGGGTCTGAGTATGACCGTTGTGCAGGCCGATGGACAAAATGTGAAACCGGTCAGGGTAGATGAGTTCCGTTTTGGCCCCGGTGAAACCTATGATGTGCTGGTTGATCCTCAGGACGATGCCTATACGATTTTTGCACAAAGCATGGATCGATCCGGTTACGCCAGCGGCACCTTGTCCGTTCGTCCGGGTATGGTTGCTGCTGTGCCGGAGCTTGACCCTGTTGAATGGCTGGCAATGACTGACATGATGGGAGCTATGGATCACAGCGCTATGAAAGGCATGGATCACAGCACCATGAAAGGCATGAAAGGCATGAAAGGCATGAATGATAGTGCTATGAAACCAGCTATAGATCACAGTGCCATGAAAGGCATGAATGATAGTGCTATGAAACCAGCTATAGATCACAGTGCCATGAAAGGCATGAATGATAGTGCTATGAAACCAGCTATAGATCACAGTGCCATGAAAGGCATGAATGATAGTGCTATGAAACCAGCTATAGATCACAGCGCTATGAAAGGCATGAATGATAGTGCTATGAAACCAGCTATGGATCGCAGCGCCATGAAAGGAATGGATCACAGTGCCATGGGACATAGCATGGAGACTAATCCTCTGGCGACGCCTTCACAAACCGTTCGACATGCCAGTACTGAATATGGCCCATCTGTCGATATGCGTGTCGATACACCGCGTACCAATCTGGATGATCCGGGTATCGGGCTGCGTAACAATGGCCGGCGGGTATTAACACTGGCTGACTTGCGTTCCGTCACGGGTGTGCTGGACGATGATCGTGTGCCAACGCGCGAGATAGAGCTACATCTCACCGGTAATATGGAACGCTATAGCTGGTCTATTGATGGCTTGGAGTTTGGTCAGAGTACGCCCGTATCGCTGCTTCATGGTGAGCGAGTACGCGTTATTTTGCAGAATGACACTATGATGACGCATCCCATGCATTTACATGGTATGTGGAGCGATCTGGAGTCAGCGGAGGGCGATTTATTGGTGCGCCGTCATACTATTTCGGTACAACCCGCACAACGTGTGAGCTTTTTGACAACACCGCATGAGTTCGGCCGTTGGGCCTGGCATTGTCATCTTCTTTTCCATATGGATGCGGGCATGTTCCGCGAGGTGGTAGTGTCATGAAACCAGTTACTTTTGTTAAACGACTAAAACCTCTGACCGTCATTGCTGCATTAGCAATGAGTACCTCTCCGTTGCTGGCCTATGCTGCCGGCACTGATGCAAACACTGCAAAAGCGCAGGGCGGTGAAGCGCCCGCCGATGCGCGTGATCCGCATGCCTATTCTGATGGCTATACGTTAGAAAAAGGCCCTTATGCGCTGGGAGGGCCGCGTCAACTTAAATTGGCCGACGAGCATAAGTTCTGGGCGATTCTGGGCGATCGTGTCGAATATGACGCCGACAGTGAGACCGGCGTATTTGAGCTTCAGGGGTGGTATGGAACGACCTATGATCGCCTGACTATTAAACTGGAAGGTGATATCGCCGACGGACGTCTTGAAGAAAGCCAGACAGATCTGTTGTGGAGTCATGCGAGTAGTGCCTATTTTAATACTCAGTGGGGCGTACGGCTGGATCAGTATGATGAAGGCACTGATCGGCAGTGGTTGGCTGCGGGCTTGCAAGGGCTCGCTCCTTACTGGTTTGAATTGGATATGACCGCTTATCTCGGTGAAAGTGGCCGCACGGTTTTTTCACTGGGGGCGGAGTACGAGTTATTGTTCACTCAACAGCTGGTTTTACAACCGAGTGCTGAACTGAATTTTTATGGGCAGGATGATATCGAAAATGGGTTAGGCAGTGGTCTTACTGATGCTGCTTTAGGTGTGCGTTTGCGCTATGAAATCACCCGTCAGTTTGCACCTTATGTGGGTGTTGAGTGGACCAGTAAGGTGGGGCAAACGGCTGATATCGCGCGGGCCGCTAATGAGTCCGTTCGTGATACCCGTTATGTCGTAGGCGTAAAATTCTGGTTTTAAAGTGCTGCTTTTAAGCGTGCTTTAAACACAAATGAACACATATTATTAAAAATAATCAGGAATCAATCATGAAAAACAAAAAATTAAGCGTACTTATTGCTGTTCCTGCACTCATGCTGGCATTTTCTGTACAGGCGCATAGTGAAAAAGAGCATATGAAAAATGCAGAGAGCCCTGAGTGTGGCGATATGAGTACGATGGACCCTGGCAAAATGGATATGAGTGATCCTGTGATGATGGCCATGATGCAACAGTGCATGAGCACCATGCAGCATGGCTCTGCAGAGCCAGACGCCGCCTCATCTCACGGCTCAGCAGAGTCAGACGACGCTTCATCTCATGGGCATGGCGATGAGGTAAAGCCTGGTCACCATAAGCCAGCTGAGTAATAAAATAAAAACAGCGACATGCATGAGCCCTTGCCGAACGAGTGGCAAGGGCGGTTTGTCAGCGGAGAGTATTGGATGACAGTTTTAAAAAAAGGTGCGTGTTTCAAGCGACTGATAGCCATGGCTGGGGTTGCTGTGCTGGGAGGCGTGGCGTTTCTCTACTCGGGTTTATATCCGATGGGAGCAGATGATCCTCATTACGATATTACCACGTGGACACTAGAGACCTTGCGTGAAAATTCGATTGCGCGTGCCTCGCAGGACATTGAAGTACCGGCTGATCTCGGTACGGTTGATCGTTTGCTCAAAGGAGGTGCCGATTACAATGGCATGTGTGCCGGCTGCCATCTTAAGCCCGGTAAAAGTGAAAGTGATTTTACATTAGGTTTGTATCCATCACCGCCTGATTTAGCCACTATTTCGCGCGCTGATGGCGATGCAGATTCAAAAGCAGAAGATCAGCGGAATTTTT
>NZ_LJSI01000043.1 GCF_001305295.1 Neptunomonas antarctica | reverse complement strand
TAAATATTTTATATATAGGTATTTATAGGTATATATACCTATATGGCTGAGACTTAGGCTTAGGTGTAAGCGACGCTATGTTCAACGACAATTTTTTGCTGCTTGCATCCAAAGGTGAGTAGGCGTATTAACAGTATTGTTAAGCTTACGTTAACGTAAACTTACTATAACGTAGCCCTAAGCATCGTGTGGCATAGATTTATGAAAGGCTCAATTGAATAACTAAGAAAAATAAATGGAATAATAATAAGCATGAAATTAAATTTACCCGTGACTCAAGTTGAGAATCACTTCAGCAGCGACCGAAATATATTATCAACTACCAACCTGAAAGGGGCGATCACCTACGTCAATAACGATTTTATTGAGGTTAGTGGTTTTAATAATGACGAGTTGATTGGCAAAAACCATAACATGGTGCGCCATCCTGATATGCCTCCGGCTGCTTTTGATAGCTTATGGAGCACGGCCAAATCTGGTAATTCATGGATGGGTGTTGTTAAAAACCGCACAAAAGACGGTAACCATTACTGGGTCGATGCTTATGTAACCCCGATAAAACATCATGGAGCTGTATCGGAATATCAATCGATCCGAAGACGGCCACTTCCAGAACATGTCAAACGAGCAGAAGATATTTACGCCGCATTACAAGCCGGTAAAACACCTCAGGTACTGAAAAATAGTCTGAGTTTGAGTGGTCGTTCTCTCGCTGCATTTGTTATTCCTGCATCGGTAGCAGCCCTGAGTGTTTTTTTGTTTAGCTTAAGTGGCTGGACATCGCTCGCCGTATCATTGATCGCTATCGCGTGTGCCGTTATTACTCATCAGTGGGCATTTAGTCCGTTTAAGGCCGTCGTCGCTAAGGCAAAGTCGATTATTGATAACCCGGTTGCCCGATTCATCTACACGGGTCGAAGTGATGATGTTGGCCAGATACTGTTAACCATTAAAGCACTTGAATCGGAGACCGCAGGCCTGATTGGCCGGATTGCTGATTCTGCCGAATCGTTGACCCATAACTCATTAGGACTCAATACACTGGTCTCTGATTCTGAAGCGGGCGTTCGTCAACAGTTTGCCGAAACAGATCAGGTGGCGGCGGCCGTTAACGAGATGTCAGCCAGTATTCAAGAAGTCTCACAAAACGCGCAAAATAGCTCTGAAGCCGCCAAAGAAGGTTTAGTGCAAGTAGCCAATGGCAGGCAGGTAGTCACTGACAGTGCTCATTCAATGCAAATTCTGACAGATGAAATGCTTAAAGCATCCGAGGTTATTGCGGTGGTGGCTGCCAGCAGTGATAGCATTGCGGGTATTCTTGATGTGATTGGTGGCGTTGCTGACCAAACAAATTTATTAGCACTAAATGCGGCTATTGAAGCGGCACGTGCAGGGGATGCGGGCAGGGGTTTTGCGGTGGTTGCTGATGAAGTACGGACATTAGCAAGTCGTACCCAAATAGCAACGGAAGAAATTCGCACGATGATTGAGCAGCTTCAGCAGAGCACTAAACAAGCCGTAGAAGTAATGCAGGCTGGCCAAAAACAAACCGAAGTCTGTATGGGGCATAATTTATTAACAGTTGAGTCCTTGGATAATATCTATATCTCGATTGAAAACATCAATGATATGAATACACAAATTGCCGCTGCTGTTGAACAACAAAGCGCTGTGGCAGATGAAATAAATCGTAGTGTGTATAAAATCCGCGATCTATCGGAACAGAACCTGGAGACGGTTGATTTTAGTATGAAAACAAGCAGTGAAATGCTTTCCCTTTCTAATGGATTTTCAGCGCTGGCTGAGCAATTCTGGACAAAACAAAACTCATGAAATGTTGTTTTGTTGTGTGTGAATGATAAGGAAAAAAGGGAGTAGGATGAATCTATTGATTACTCGTCTGGTTGATGCTATTGACCAGCATGTTATTGTCAGTGTGACTGATGCGGCGGGAAAAATAACTTATGTTAATAATAAGTTTTGTGATGTGAGTGGTTTTTCATGTGATGACGTTATCGGAAAGACACACCGTATTTTACATTCAGGTTTTCAAGACGCTCAGTTTTATCAGAAAAAATGGTCCATCCTTAGTGATGGGAGTAAGTGGACAGGCGTTCTTTGTAATTCTAAAAAGAATGGTGACTTATATTGGGTAGATTCTACTGTTTCACCTGTCGTGAATGATAAGGGTGTGATAGAAAACTTTATCTCGATCCAATCGGAAATCACTGATCTTGACAAGCGCAAGCAATCATTAATATACAAAGACCCGCTTATTGATCATGGTTGCTCTGAAGAGTGCTTATATCCGGATAGCGATTCTGACGCTATTTTTGAGGCTCCTGATCGCGTCACTGTTAAAAATAATAGTGAGCTAGAATTTGTTATTGAAAATAATTTTGTTGAGAGCTTAGTGGACGCTGTTCCTACCATTTTTTTGTTGTTAGACAATAAAAAACGTATCATTCGATTTAATGCCTATATGGAAGAAGTTTCGGGTTATACGTTAATAGAGGTAGTAGGGAGATTATTTACGGAGCTGCTGATCCTTGCTGATGATCACACTCAGATTATAGAGAAATTTGATTCTGTTCTTAAGGGTGAGTCATTATCAGATATGACGGACACATTGGTTAGAAAAGATGGAGGGCTGCGAAAAATACAGTGGCATAGTAAACGCTTACATCACAGTAATCGATCTGATTCCTATATATTGTTAACCGGCCAGGATATTACGAAACGCCTGGAAGCTGAAAATACACTGCACGACACCGCCGTTCTATATCAAACATTGATTGAAAGTACTAATAATTGGATGTGGGAAACTGATTTGCATGGTAAATATACGTATGTAAGTCCAAATGTGGAAAAAGTTTTAGGCTTCACTCCTCAATATATTATTAATAAATCCATTTATTCATTAATGTCCGATGCTGAAGTTATTAGAATGAAGCCGGTTTTCCTGAATATATTTAACAAGCAAGGGTCTGTTCATAAATTGGAAAGAATTGTCCTGGATGCGATGAATCATGAGGTGGTTTTAGAAATAAGTTGTGTTCCATTTTTTGATTCTTATGGGAATTTTAGTGGCTACAGAGGTGTAGATAAAGATATCACGAAGTGTAAGCAAGCACTGGTTGAATATCAGCTCGCTGAGAATGTTTTGGCCCAAACCCCTGAAGCCGTCATGATTACCGATAGCCAGCTAAAAATTATACGTGTGAATGCTGCTTTTACGAGAACCACTGGCTACAGTGAGACAGAGGTGAAAGGCCGCCTGCCGAGCATTCTCAGCTCAAATCGGCATGATCAGTCATTTTACCAGGCGATGTGGGCTAGCTTGAATGCCTTCGGACAATGGCAAGGAGAAATTTGGAATCGGCGTAAAGACGGGGATATTTACCCTGAGTGGTTAAATATTAATAGTGTGAAAAATGATGACGGTATGATTACCCATTATGCCGGTATTTTTTCTGACATTAGTAATCAATATAACGTAAGGCAAAAATTGCATGACTTAGCCTATTATGATGCCCTAACGGGATTGCCGAATAGGGAATTATTTCAAAACCGTTTACATGAAGCGATTAAGTTAGCATCACGAAACAATGATAAATTAGCGATTATTTTTCTGGATCTTGATGACTTTAAAAACATCAATGATTCATTGGGGCATCGATCAGGTGATCAATTACTTAAAGTAGTCGCTGATAATATTTCTAATAGTGTAAGAAGTAGCGATACCGTCGCACGTTTGGGAGGAGATGAGTTTACAATTATTTTATCTGATATAAAACGTTTCGATGATATAACAATATTAGCGGAAAAAATCATTAAAGTAATGAACGAACCTGTCAAAATGCCAGATGGAAATACGTTGTATATCTCGGCCAGTATCGGCATTAGTATCTACCCGGATAATGGGGATGATGTCGAAAGTCTCCTTAAAAATGCTGATACGGCTATGTATAGAGCTAAAAATGCGGGAAAGAAAGCCTTTAAGTTCTATACGCCTGAAATGAGCATACGCTTTAATGAGCGAGTACAGCTTGAAAGCGAGTTACGCCGCGCTATTGATAAGGGTGACCTAAGCATAGTATATCAGCCTCAAATAGATGGGCGTACGGGTAAAATATTAGGATTTGAGGCATTAGCTCGATGGTATCATGTGCAGAGAGGTTGGGTTTCACCGGTTATATTCATCCCGATAGCAGAAGAAACGGGGCTTATTGGAAAAATTGGAGAATGGGTTCTTAAAGAGGCCTGTCATCAGCTTAAAAAATGGCAGGATAATTATTCTCATACATTGAAAATGGCAGTGAATATTTCCAGCTACCAAATACACGATAAAGATATGGTTGAAAAAGTACTATCGATTATAAATACGAGTGATATATTGCAGGGTAGTCTTGAGTTAGAGTTAACAGAAACATCTTTAATGGATAATATTGACTCTACGATAAGCACGCTAGCTGAATTATCGAAGCATGGTGTAAGTATCGCAATAGATGATTTTGGAACGGGTTATTCTTCTCTGGGTTACTTGAAACGTTTTAAAATTGACAAACTTAAAATTGATAAACTATTTATTAACGACATAACAACAGACTCAAATGATGCTGAGATTGTTAAAACTATTATATCGATGGCGCATAATTTAAACATGCAGGTTATAGCCGAGGGTGTGGAAACTGAAGCACAGCTAAATTATCTAATAAATAATGGTTGTAATGAGGTGCAGGGTTTTTACTTTTGTGCGCCAAAATCGCCTTCAGTTATTTCGGCAATGTTAATGAAAAACCGTCATATTCTCCCCGCTGAGAGGTAAAGCTATATTGGCGGGTTGATTATGATTTGTTAGTAGGCTCTTGTCAGGATGCCTACTTTTTGTAAATGACTAATCAAACTTTGCAAAATGGGGCCAGTGCTTTTGTACGACGGGGCCTTTTTGGCTCCAGCTATGGCATGTGTTCATTACAGCAGGGAGTGGGTTGCCCGCCGTCCAGCTATCTTCTTTTTCACGCTCTTGATAGGTGGCCTGGTATGCTGATGTGGCAATGGGCCCCAGCAGTTCCAATAAATGCGTACACCCGTTTTCGCCACCAAAGAGTGTTTTTGTGACTTTAGTGAACCCCTGTTTGATCTGCAAGCCGATGAGTTTTTTGTAAGCTTCACTGATGCCTTTACAATATTGGAAGGGCGTAGAATCCATGCTGGCTTCAGCGTCTAGAATGTTCAGGTCTAAATCAATAGTAATACGCAATATCATATCGTGAATAGCTTCACCGGCAGGGATTAATCCATTATTACGCTCTTTGGAGGTGATGTCATGATCTTTAACGTCGACGAGATGTCCTTCGATATCCCAGAGTCCATCTTCACGGCGATAGCCTTTACAGATAACGGTACGGGTGTGTTGTGGAATTCGGTTGGCGGGAGGTGATAGAGGCATAGAATTATCAATCTTCTGGTTAGTTATCTGGAATCAAGCAGCGCGAGCATTTCCGAAATACGCGTAAATTTTTCACGAGGCTTCCCGTCCTGTGCTCGACTGATCTCGGCCTGATCAATTTTATACCAATCATTATAACTGACTGATTTACTATTACGTTTATCTAATAGTGTTGAAATAGCGGCAAAACCATCTTTATACGGGGGTGAAACAGTATGTTCCCATTCTGCAATAATAGTTTTGGCGATGTTCATTGCGTCGGCTCGGTTGGCTGGAATCACACCATTAGGGCCACGTTTACACCAGCCTGCGGCATAGACACCCGGTTCTACTCTTCCTTCATGATGCGCCAGTGTGCCTTTGTTATGATCATACGGAATGTCTGGAATGCTGGCTGTACGATACCCTATCGCAGAAATAACGGTGCCAACCCCGAGCGTAAATTGCTCGTTAGTCGCGGTAATGCCGGTAACTTCACGTCTGTTTTTAGTGAGGAGTAATTGTGCGACCTGATTATGCGTCCCGGTGATTGCTATAGGAGTAGCGCTGAATATGAAGTGTATGCGAATGTTGTTTTCGTCGGCCACATGCTGCTGATTAGATGCATGCAGCTGGCGCAGAATCTCGAGATTTTTCTCGGTATTACGGCGTTTATCATCACTTATATGAGAGGGTGTCACTTCAGGGATCTGAGTTGAATCAATAATTATCTCGACATTAGGTAATGCAGTAATTTCCTGCAGCTCTGCAGGGGTGAAACTGACATCAGCCGCACCTCTGCGACCTATAATATAAATTTCTTTAATAGAGGCATGATGAATATGCTCAAGTGCTTGCCGGGTAATGTCTGTGCCCAGAAGTTTCGCTGAGCGTTTAGACAGCAGACGCGCAATATCCAGCGACACGTTGCCATTACCAATAATGGCAACGTTTTGTGAAAGTGTGGGGTTGAGCGCGGCGGCTTCTGGGTGGCCGTTGTACCAGCGGCTGAATTCTCCTGAGCCATATACGCCTTCCAAAGTATCACCGGTAATGTTTAAGGGGCGATCTAGCGTCGCACCAATGGCGATAACGATGATGTGATAGTGCCTTTTGAATTCAAAATAGCTGATATCAGTGCCAATCGTAACATTGCCAATAAAACGTACATTGTCACGTAAGAGGATTCTTTCTAATTGGCGGGTAATGTTTTTAGTATGTTGGTGATCGGGAGCAACACCCGCACGTACTAGGCCGAAAGGGGTGGGGAGCTTGTCAAAAATATCGACCTGTGCGTCGGGGAGCTTTTTAGCCAGCATGTCAGCAACATAGCAGCCTGATGGGCCGCTACCAATAATGGCTATCTGAATCATGGGTTACTCCGGATGCGCACAACAGTAAAATGGATGGTTCGCAACAGTTAAAGGCCACCGAAACGTTTATAAAAATGGGGGGCTGGTTCGGGCAATGGGCCGTCAGCGGTTTCTTGTGTTTCAGATAAAAATACTTCAGCTTGCGGGTAAATTTTTCGGTAGATATTTCTGCATAATATGCGCGCAGAGGCACCCACCCAATCAGCAGGTAATAGTTTTTCCGGTAAACGCGGATCCCTGAGCAGCAGGCGCCGGTAGTGTTGAATTAGTAAAGTTCTTAACAGAAAGCACTGCTCTGGATCTATATCGTTTTTATTGCCCAGCGCGCGCAGTATTGGTCTGAACCGGTCTAGAAAAGCTTGGTAGTCTTTAGATAGTTGATCTAAATTCCAGCATTCATGTACCAGTTGCTTTAATGGCTCAGAAGAATGGCTGCCGAATAACTCTGATTTCATATGAATAATTTCATTGGTTACACAGAGCTCCTGAAGCGTGTTGTTAATCTCAGCCAGATCCGCCATAGGGTGAGCCATAACGCCCGGTGAAATATTACCAAAGCCTTGCCATTCAAATTCTTTCTTCAGGACTTTTCTTAATTCATTATCCAGCTGAGTGGTAATCAGCATATCCCATTTGCCTTGCCACTCTGGGTAAAGTTCAGCATAGATACGCTTAAAAGCACTTTCAAAACGTCGTCGTCCTGAATCAGTAAGGCTGTAGTAGCTACGTCTGCCTACCTGATTGGAGGTTAACCAGCCTTCTTTAGTTAGACGGAAAATGGACGTACGCACCAGTCGTTGGTTGAGGCCGAGAGGCTCCAGAAGACGAATCAGACTGCCGAGCCATACCGAGCCGCCACGCGCTGCAATGGCATCGCCATAAATAGTTATGATCAATGATCCGCCACGGATAGGACGTTGATTTTTAAACTCTTCTACGAGCTCATCTATACACTTAAGTTTGTTCATCAATTCATTATATCACGGAAATTGAGGTTATTGATGTTAGCTATCAGATCTGAAACTGTGGGTTCTGAGGCCAATAAATGACGATTGACAGCGTCAATATTAAGCAGTATTAACCCAATTAACTAGACGGACAGTAATTGACAATAACAACGTGATACATTATTTTGTTTAGCGTTGATGATTTGTGTGTCATTTAGTAAGATAATACTACATCAGCTTTACATAGATGAGAGGTAAACAGTATTCAGCAGGCTTGATGATAACGTTGAATTGGCGCTTATGCTGAAGATGATTTACTTATGATCCATGCACGTAAACCAGAAGTTATAACAATTTCCATATTGGAAATAATCTTCTGCAAATAGAATAGGTTATTCCCTTCTAAAAATAAGGTATCTTTTGATGAATATCAATTTTAGAGTGTTGTAACTGTAGATATATGATACAAAAAATTGCATTTGGCGAGATTTTTATGTGGCATTAGTGCCATTGCCTATCCTGAATGCATGGTTTTGATGTAAGTGTTTCTAAAAATATACTAATAACAATAGATCCGTCGCTTTAACGAAAAGTGATTATTAAGCCAGGAGAGAAAGTAATGATAAGAAGAAACTTCCTGAAAGTTGCAGGTGCCTTAACGCTGGGCATGACACTTTCTACCGCTGCGATGTCTGATACTGTATTACGCGTGGGTAGCTGGTTGCCGCCGACACATGCGCAGAATGCTGTTGTCTGGCCAACGTGGGCTAAATGGGTTGAAGACGCCACTGAGGGCCGTGTAAAAATTCAAATGGAATATGGTCTTGGTCATCCATCAGCCATGTTTAATTTGGTAGAAGACGGTGCCGTGGATGCGAGCTTTGGTTATCACGGTTATGTGCCGGGTCGTTTTAAACTAACACAGGGTATTGAACAGCCATTGCTGGGTGTGAATGCTGAAGCGGCATCGGTTGCTCACTGGCGTGTTCATAATAAGTACTTCGCTAAAGCAAACGAGCATGACGGCTTAGAAGTCCTGACGTTATTTACTCATGGTCCGGGTCAGATCCACATGGCCAATCCAATTACCAGCTTAGCAGATCTGCAATCTAAGAAAATTCGCTTAGGTGGTGGTGTTCAGGGTGAGCTGGGTAAACGTATGGGTGTTACCGCTGTCGGCGCTCCAGCTACCAAAGTGTACGAAATGATGCAGCAGGGTGTTATCGATGGTGTATTCATTCCCATGGGTGAGCAAAAATCACTGCGCTTAAAAGAAGTGGCGAAACATGTTGTCGCGCTTCCTGGTGGTATGTATTTGGGTAGCTTTGCGATGTTTATCAATCCTGATTTTATGGCAGGTTTGAGTGAAAAAGATCGCGAAGCGATTCGTGCAGTTTCTGGTGAAAAACTGGCGGCTATGGCTGGCGCAGCATGGGATGCTGCTGATGAAGAAGGCCTTATAGCGGCTAAAGCCGATGGCGTCACTGTGACTGAAGTGCCGGCTGATGGTGCAATGGCTCTGGAGTTTCGTGACCTTGTAAAAGGCATGGACGAAGAGTGGATTGCGAGTGTGGCCGATCGTAATGTTGATGCAAAAGCAGCGCTGGAAGAAATGCGTTCTATTGCACAAAGCTACGGTAAGTAAGGAGTATTGTATGGGGTTTAGTGCCTGGTTAACAGCGCACTATGAAGAGAAAGGGCCAGTCCAATGGCTGGCCTTTGCTCTTGAATTGGTGGCTGCCCTTACGTTGTTTTTTCTGATGATGCTGACATGCGCGGATGTTCTGGGACGTTATTTCTTCGGGAATTCTGTTGACGGAGCAACGGAGCTAACCGAGATAGGGATTGCTATTCTCGTGTTCGCCGAGATGCCTATTGTTACCTGGCGCGGCGGTCATGTCGTGGTCGATATTCTCGATAAAATATGGAGTAATACAGCGATTAAAGCGCTGGGATTACTCTCCGCTTTATTGATGTCCGGCTCATTGTACTATGTAGGCGTAAGAATTTTCGAATTTTCAGAACGCGCTTTCAGCCGAGGAGTGGTCACCGAACTACTGGGAATCCCAGTCGGTCTGATCATTCAGTATATCGCTTTTATGAGCTGGGCAACGGCTGCGCTGATGATGACCTATGGTGTTTACCATTTGCTCACTCAGGATCGCGACTAATTCCCCCTTTCATTCACCTTTAACGTTATAGGTATCTCTGTATGGAAACTGCGTTAATCGGTTTTGCGGTTTTGCTGATTCTTATCGTTGTGATTCGTATTCCTATCGCCTTTTCGATGGGTATTGTTGGTTTTCTTGGCTTTGCTGTTGTGCAGGGGCTTGGATTTGATAATTTCACAGACTTTAATTGGACGCCATCTCTCAGTATGGCGGCTATGCGAATTGTTAATACGGCTCAGGAATATAGCCTATCCGTAATACCTTTATTTATTTTGATGGGAAATCTGGTTACGAAATCAGGGCTTTCTCAGGAATTATATCGGGCTTCTTATGCTTTTTTAGGTCACCGTAAAGGGGGCTTAGCCATGGCAACGGTGGTGGCATGTGGTGGTTTTTCTGCTATTTGTGGTTCCAGTTTAGCAACATCGGCTACGATGGCTAAAGTGGCTATGCCTCCGATGCGTAAGTATGGATATGCTGACTCTTTAGCTACCGCCTCTATTGCGGCAGGTGGCACGTTAGGTATTCTGATTCCACCGAGTGTCATTCTGGTTATTTATGGTCTCTTAACAGAAACCAGTATTCGAGAACTGTTTGCCGCCGGTTTTATACCGGGCATGCTGGGTATTTTGCTCTACCTGGTAGCGGTACGCTTTGTTGTATGGCGTACGCCAGCATCAGGTCCTTGTGGTGAAAAATTCACATGGAAAGAGCGTCGTGAAGCCCTGAATGGTGTTTGGGGCGTATTGATACTTTTTGGTATTGTTATGGGCGGCATCTATCTGGGTGTATTTACACCGACAGAAGCGGCGGGTGTTGGGGCTGGTGGTGCTTTTGCGATTGCGCTTTACCGTAAATCTCTCAGCTTCGGTAGTTTGTTTGACATTCTTACGGATACGGCGCGTACCTCAGCGATGCTGTTTACGGTACTTATCGGCGCATTGATCTTCTCTAACTTCATTAATCGGGCGGGTTTGCCTGCAGATCTGCTGACGCTTGTCTCAGGGCTGGATGTGCCACCGATGATGGTTATTTTTGCCATTTTGCTGATTTATGTTGTTCTGGGAATGGTGTTTGAAAGTTTATCAATGCTGCTGCTGACTATCCCGATTTTCTTCCCATTGGTGCAGAGCCTGGGTTTCGATTTGGTATGGTTTGGCATCGTGGTCGTGGTGGTAACAGAGATTAGTCTGATTACGCCGCCCGTGGGTATGAACGTATTTGTGTTGAGTGCGGTGCTGCGTGATGTGAAAGCCAGTACCATATTTAAAGGTGTTACACCTTTCTGGTGTGTGGATATCATACGTTTGATATTGATCACACTGATCGCGCCTATATCGCTCTATCTACCTGAGTTGCTCTATAGGTAACGGTTAATAAGGGTGCTTTTGCACCCTTATTACTGTCTGCTTGATACCCATGTGTATCTGTTGAATAGCATTTTAATGAGGTGCCCGTATGTTACCTGATGTTAAAAAAATTCTTTATGCCTCTGATATAGAAGAGGGATCTCGTCCCGCATTCAGGTCTGCTGTTAGCATGGCTAAAAAGTATGATGCTGAAATCACTTTTCTGCATGTGATAGAGCCGTTGAGTGCTTCGGCCAAAAGCATTATCAAAACTATGATGAACGATGCAGCTCTTAATGAGATGCATGACGCCAGTATAGAAAACCTGAAAAGCAAACTGGTTGAACGCATACAACGTTTTTGTGAAACTGAATTGGATGCGGGCGAGCCAATGAAAGAGGGGCAAATTGTTGCCCGTGTAGAAGAAGGGCCGGCAGATAGGGTGATCCTTAAAGTGGCCGAACAGATTGATGCTGATCTGATTGTGATGGGCACGAGAACACATTCATCAGTCGGACAGTTTTTGCTGGGATCGACAGCGAATCGGGTGATGCACCATACCAAAAAACCGGTTCTGATTATTCCTCTTAAATAGAAGGGTATAGGTACAGAGTTTAAATGAATACTGATTCCCTAATGGAAATAATATTGTTCATTTTAAGTACTTATTTAGAAAGAATGAATTCGGTATCGTTAGTGCATATTAAGTAGACGGTGTTTTCATCAAGTCCACAGCTATGATGTAAACAAAGATACAATCAGAATTTACTGAAGTAAAAAATAGGTAATAAATATGACGAAGAAGTCTTTTGCGTCCTCTGCGGACCTCGGTGTAAAAACTGAAACATTGGAAATCCTGGGTGATGGTATCTATGCACTAACTGCCGAAGGTGATCCTAATATTTGTGCGGTTGAAGGTGAAGATTTCATCGTTGCATTCGAAGCACGTGCTACACCAAAAGCAGCCAGAGATTGGTTGGAAATATTACGCCAACACACCGATAAGCCTGTTAAGTATCTGGTTCTTTCGCATTATCATGCTGTACGTGTTTTGGGTGCTTCTGCCTATAATGCTGAATCAATTATTGCGCATGAAAATACTAAACTCCTGATTGAAGAACGTGGCATGCAGGACTGGGCAAGTGAATTTGGTCGCATGCCTCGTCTGTTCCGTGAACCAGAAGGTATTTCTGGCCTGACGCACCCTGATCTTGTTTTTAATGATCGTATGGAAATTCCACTGGGTGGTGATCGCGGTAGCTTGATTCTTGAATATTGTGGTCGTGGTCATACAGCGGGTGATATTGTTGCCTGGATTCCAAAACAGAAAGTCCTCTTTGCTGGTGATTTAGTCGAAGCTGCTGCTGCTCTTTATACGGGTGATGCATTCCATTTTGACTGGTCTACAGAGACACTGGACAAAGTTAAAGCATACCAGGCAGAAGTGTTGGTAGGTGGTCGTGGCGCTGTTGTGCGCGGACGTGCTGATGTGGATGCGGCTATTGAGCAAACACGTGGCTTCCTAACGGGTATGATTGATAAAGTCGGTGAAGTACATAAGCGTGGCGGTACGGTAAAAGAAGCGTTTGAGTCAACACGCGATCACTTGGGTCCTAAATTCGGCATGTGGCCTATCTTTGAGCACTGCCTGCCATTTGATGTTCAGCGTCTGTGGGATGAGTTTGACGGTATTGACTGGCCGCGCATCTGGACTGATGAACGTGATCAGGAAGTATGGGATAAACTTCAAGACTAATTTGTTTTTGAAAAATTCTTTATTTAAGCGATAAATTACTAAAGGCATCCTTATTACAGGGTGCCTTTTTCGTTTGGACTATTTCAAATCACAAGGTAAACAAAACATTAAAGAAAAGAGTTAAATCAAAGACTTGTATCTTCCATAGACTGTTGCTAGGTTCGTGTACTGTGTTGCAATAATTTTTGAGGTGGTTATGGATGTCCTGTCTGCAATGAGCGTCTTTGCGCGTGTCGTTGATCTCAAAAGCTTTTCTTTGGCTGCCGCTGAACTGGGCATCTCGAGCTCCTCTGTCAGTAAGCAAGTATCACAACTTGAACAGCATGTTGGCGCTAAGCTGCTGCAAAGAACTACGCGTCGGTTGTTTATAACTGATGTGGGGGCCGCGTATTATGAAAAGTGTCAGACCATTCTTGAAGAGGTAAAAGAAGCCGAGAATCTGGTGTCTCAGCTACAGGGGAAGCCGCGTGGTGTCTTGCGGATTACCTGCAATATGACATTTGGCCAGCTGCAGCTCTCAAAAGCGATTCCAGCGTTTATGGAAAAGTATCCCGATGTACAGGTGGATATCACGCTTGATGACCGCGCCCCGGATTTAGTGCGTGATGGTTTTGATATGGCGATTCGTATTGCTGATCCGCAATTACCGGACTCCAGTATGATTGCGCGTGAGATATCTAAAATTCCTATGTATATCTGTGCTACGCCACGCTATCTGGAGAAATTTGGTCGTCCGGAATCCGCAGAAGCATTAAAAGAACATAACTGTTTAGTCTTCGTTTATGCCGCTAATGCTAATCACTGGACGCTGGAACGCGATGGTAAACGCTGCACCGTACAAGTGAATGGTGACTTGAAAGCCAATAATAGCCTGGTTGTCAGGGAGTCTCTTCTACAGCATAGAGGTATTGCGAATTTGGCCGATTTTGTTATTTCCCGTTTTGTTGAATCCGGAGATTTAGTTCAGGTTTTCCCTGATTACCAGGCTGAGCAATTATCAATATTTGCTGTGTATCCTGACCGAAAATATACCTCACCTAAAGTGAGTTCTTTTATAGAATTCTTTCGGGAGTGGCTCTCAGTCAATCACGAAAAGGATCTGTGGGCTGAATAGGGATATCTGTTCTTTTGTTTCTTTTTTAGAAAGAATCTTATTCAAACAAGCCTGATTATCATGGCTCTCATTTAAGGTATCTTTAATTTCATTAGAGCGTTGTTCGCTATGTAATTAAAGAAGACAATACGAGAGCCAACGTAATGCTGAATACCTATAATTTTCCTGAATTTCATTATGAACGGTCTGCGGACCAAGATTCTGTAAAACCTGTCAAGCATCCTGTCGTTGTTGTGGGGGCCGGTCCAATGGGCTTGGCTGCAGCCGTCGATTTAGCACGAAACAATGTACCGGTTGTCATCCTTGATGATAATAATACTGTAAGTGTCGGTTCCCGGGCGGTTTGTTATGCGAAGCGATTTTTAGATATTTCAGACCGTTTAGGTGTGGGCCAGCGCCTTGTCGATAAAGGCGTAACCTGGAACATAGGTAGAGTTTTTCTGGATGAGGAGCAGATCTATAGTTTCAATATGCTGCCAGAAGAGCACCATCGCCGCCCCGGGTTTATCAATCTGCAGCAGTACTATATGGAAGAGTATTATGTAGATCGCATTGTTGGACTGGATAATGCCGATCTTCGTTGGAAGAATAAAGTGGTCAACATCGTAGATGAAAATGATGTTGTGACGCTAACGGTTCAAACGCCTGAAGGGGAATACCAGATTCAGGCGGATTATGTGATCGCGTGTGATGGTGCTAATTCAAAAGTCAGGGCTATGTGTGGTCTTGAGTCAAAAGGTCAGGTGTTCCATGATCGTTTTCTGATTGCCGATGTTGTCATGGATCCGAAGAATTTTCCACCTGAGCGTTGGTTTTGGTTTAACCCTCCGTTTCATGACGGCCAGTCTACTTTATTGCATCGTCAGGCTGATAATGTATGGCGTATTGATTTCGATCTGGGCTGGGATGCTGATCCTGAAGAGGAGAAAAAACCTGAGAATATCATTCCACGGGTGAGAGCTTTTTTAGGTGAAGATGTTGAATTTGAATTAGAGTGGGCATCGGTTTATACCTTCACATGCCGCCGAATGGATGAATTCCATAAAGGTCGTATCTTTTTTGCAGGTGATGCGGCGCATCAGGTTTCGCCTTTTGGTGCGCGAGGTGCTAACTCGGGTATTGAAGATATCGACAATCTGGTGTGGAAGCTCAAATTGGTTATGGAAGGGCGCGCGCCTGAGTCGTTGTTGGATAGTTACTCAAAAGAGCGGGTATTTGCAGCCGATGAAAATATTCTGAACTCCACTCGTAGTACCGATTTCATCTCACCTAAAAATGCCACCAGTCGGGTCTTTCGTGATGCTGTATTGAAACTGGCAAAGAATTATAATTTTGCCCGTCCTCTGGTTAACAGCGGTCGCCTTTCTGTGCCTCCTATTTTGACTCAGTCACCCTTGAATACGGCCGATACCAGTAAATTTCTATGTAAGGTTGTGCCAGGCGCGCCGTGTACAGACGGGCCGGTTGTACGCAATGGTCAGGATGACTTCTTGCTAACGTGTCTGGGTAATACGTTCAATGGTCTGTTATTTATTGATCAGCGTCAGGAGTTGACTCAGGATATTCTGGATCAGTTGGCCGAGCTTGCTGATCAGGACGTACCGGTTAAAACGTATATCGTTGCCCGGCATGAAATGGATATAGCGTTGCCAAACGGTGTTGAGTGGTTGGTCGACAAAGTGGGCGCAGTCAATGAGCGACTGGATGCTAAATCCGGAACTTTTTATCTGATGCGTCCAGATCAGCTTGTCACCGCACGGATGCGTCAATTTGATCAGCAGGCCGTTGTGGCGGCATTGAATAAAGCACTGGGTAAGTAATATGTGGAGTATTGAAAAATGAGTACGTTAATAACCGAAGCAAACCTGCCGCGCCCGGATGATTTTTATCAGGCGCTGACCGACATGCACCGTGACCTGACGGAAGAACAAAGTGCTGATGTTAATGCACGTCTGATATTGTTATTAAGTAATCATATCGGTGATCAGACAGTGCTGGAAGAAGCCTTAAATATTGCTCGTGAACATATCAGCTAACCGATGTATCGGTAGCCGTTCGTTCTTTTATTAGCCCGGCATTTTGTCGGGCTTTTTGTAGGTATAAACGTTGAAATAAGTGCCGAGAATAGGTGTTTATAGTACCTTGTTCTAATTAACAGATTACTGGCAAAGGAAACAACATGATTCTTTATGATTACTGTAGATCATCGGCCGCATACCGAGTACGGATAGCACTTAATCTCAAAGGGTTTGAATACGATCAGGTCGCGGTTAATTTGGTAAGTGGCGAGCACCGTGAAGAACCCCATCTCACTCGTAACGCACAAGCTTTAGTGCCTGTGCTTGAAGATAATGGCGTTCAGTTGACACAATCGCTGGCCATTTGTGAATACTTAGATGAAGCATATCCTGATAGTTACCCGCTACTAAGCGGAATACCGTTTGAGCGAGCAGCGCAAAGAGCCTTTGCACAGGCAATTGCTTGCGATATACATCCGGTTAATAATTTACGGGTACTTCAATATCTGGTCAATGAGATGGGAGTCGATGCTGAAAAGAAAATGCAGTGGTACCACCATTGGATACACCAGACCTTTATTGCCCTTGAGGTAGCACTAAAAAAACGTCCGAAGCAAACAGTATTTTGTTGTGGGGACCAGGTGACGATTGCTGATGTATGTCTTGTGCCGCAGGTATTTAATGCACATCGTTTTGAAGTGGATATGTCTGGTTATCCGCTAATCAGTGCTATTAATCATCGCTGTATTGAAATGGAGGCTTTTGCAAAAGCACACCCGGGTTTACAGCCGGGTGCGTAATGCTTCAACATCTCTTGATATGTTTACGAGCTAGCCGAATCACATGGCATCTGTCATAGAGTGCATGGATTCCTTGGTCCACTCCATCGCTTCCCGATAAGCTAGTTCGTAAGTATCGCCCTCAAAATCCATCGGGAGCAGATCCCAGTTGCCCGCTTCGTAATGGATAACATGGGTGAGTACTATTCCTATATCGCCTGTGCCGTCGCAAATAGCTTCTTTAATGTCTTCTCCCAAAGGAACCTGCTCCAGCATTGTCGCTCTTTCAATATCCAGTAACGCATGTAGGCCCGACATCATGCCGGCCATAAAATAACTGGATGAATTGGCCTTCTTTTGTTGCTGTGCAACGTGCTCAGCCATCCGGCCACGAATAAGAAGTGAGCGTGTAAGTTCTTCCGGTTTATCCGAATTGCTCGACATCGCGATTAATGTTGTCCATTTTTTCACCTGTGGAATGCCCAGAAGAACAATCGCCTGGGAAATTGACTCGACTTTCCTGACTAATGAATAGGCCGCAGAATTTACAATACGTAACAATTTATAAGTCAGCACCGGGTCTGTGATAATCAGTTGTTCAAGGGCTTCGGGTTTCGCATCAGGATCTTGCAGTGCTTGTATCAATTGGAGTAAGGCAATCTGTCCAGTGCTGATCTTGCGTCCTTTGATGAGCTTAGGCCGCGACAAGAAATATCCCTGGAACAGTTTGAATCCTAGTTCGATACACTCTTCCAGTTTTTCATGTGTTTCAATTTTTTCAGCAAGCAGAGTCACTTTGTAAGGTTTGATTATTTTAATCAGCTCGACCATCTCGTCATAACTGTGTTCAAGCACATCAATTTTTACAATATGAGCCAGCTCTAATAAGGGGATATAGGCAGGGTTATAAACAAAATCGTCAAGAGCAATTCGATAGCCCTGATCTGCTAATTTGCGAACGCCATCAATAAACGTTTCATCAACCTGCGCATCTTCTAGTAATTCAAGAACAATTTGTTTTCTGGGTAGGTCGGGGATGTTGCCATCAACCACAATGTCATAGGTCAGGTTAATGAATGCAGGTACTCGTTTTATTTCACCTGCATCACAGATGGATGTGTATTCATTGAGTAAAACTTCACTGGTAGCCTGTGTATTGCGAAACACGGAGTTCTCAGTATCACTCTCGTCTCTGTACAATATTTCATAAGCTACTACACGCTGCTGCCGGTCAAAAATTGGTTGACGAGCCATTAAGACTTGACCGCCTACTATAGCATTATTCATCGATTGGCTTTCCTGCGCTCGTATTATGGGTACTAGTTTAGACGTTACTTTGTCAGTTAGCCAAAATTAATACAGTTATTCCAATGCTTCACAGACCCTGATCGGTATAATAAGACTTACTGATAAGGAGAGTGTTATGACGATCAACTGGTTTCCCGGCCATATGCATAAAGCCCGTAAGGAAATTGCCCAAGTCATGGATGAAATTGACGCCGTGATTGAGGTGCTGGATGCGCGCTTACCGCTGTCGAGTGAAAATCCGTTGGTGAACTCTCTGCGCAAAGGGAAGCCTGTATTAAAGGTGCTGAATAAGAGTGATCTGGCTGATCCTGTTAAAACAGCGCAATGGCTTGAATATTTTAATGGGTTTGAAAATATACAAGCCATTTCGATAAGCCAGGATCAAAAAAAGCTGATTCATAAAATCCCCGATATCTGTAAGCGGATGGTGCCTGCGCGTGTAAACAAAGAGAGGCCCGTGCGTGTCATGATTATGGGCATTCCAAATGTCGGTAAATCGACATTAATTAACACCTTGCTCGGTCGTCGTATCGCCAAAGTAGGTAATGAGCCCGCCGTCACAAAAACTCAGACGCGCTATATCCTGAATAATGGTATGGCTTTATTGGATACGCCCGGATTTCTCTGGCCTAAAATTGAAGATCAGGAATCGGGTTACCGCTTAGCGGCCAGTGGCGCAATTCGCGATACGGCTATTGAATATGAGTTGGTCGCCCTGTTTGCTGCGCAATTTATGCTGACTCAATACCCCGGGCAATTAATTGAACGTTACAAATTTAAAGCATTGCCTATCGGCAGTGATGAGCTGCTGGATGAGATTGGCCGTAAACGCGGGGGCTTACGTCCCGGTGGTGTTGTCGACCGTCATAAAGCGTCTGAAGTGCTGCTGCATGATATGCGCGGTGGAAAAATTGGAGCAATCACCTTTGAAACGGTAGAAGAATGGCTCTTTAAGCAAGCAGAAGTCGAACGCTTGCGCCTTGAAGAGATAGCAGAACAATTACGAATCGAAGCAGAAGCAAAAGAACAAGCACTGAAAAATAGCCAGAGTCACTATATGACGGGAGTTAATAAGAATGACGCGTAAGAAAAAGCAACGTAGTTTTGTGGGGCAATTTGTCACACTTGAGTCAGATAAGCCGACGCGGGAAGAGTTGTTATTAGACCCTACCAGCCGCGAAAGTCTGAGAAAAAAAGGGCTTGATGAAAAAAGGAAAAACAAGTCTGTGTACCAAAAAGAACTGGATAAACTGCAGGCTGAAAAAGATCTGGCAGCAAAAGAGTTGAACGCTAAAGGCGGGCGCTTAGGAGATAAAATTCGAGCGAATGCCAAAGCGATAGAACAAAAGCAACAGCAGCAAGAACAGCAAGCACTAAAAGAACAGCAGGCTGATTAACATTACTCCTTTTCATCTTTAACAGAGATCCAGCGTTAGTGAAATACGATGTTATTATTATTGGAGCTGGTGCATCTGGCTTAATGTGTGCGGCTACCGCAGGTTATCGCGGAAAATCCGTACTGGTTATCGAACATACGAAGAAGGTTGGGCGTAAAATCCTGATGTCGGGAGGCGGGCGTAGTAACTTTACGAACCTGCACAACACAGCGGCTAACTTCGTATCTGAAAATCCTCATTTCTGTAAATCTGCATTAAGTCGCTATTCTGTTGGAGATTTCGTCGAGCTTGTAGAGCGGCATGGAGTGGACTATCACGAAAAAACCTTAGGCCAGCTTTTCTGTGATGACAGCAGTAAAGAGATACTCAGGGTACTAAACACCGAGTGTGAATGGGCGGGCGCTGAAACTCGCACAGAAGTCACGGTAACAGACCTGAAAAAACACGCTAACGGCTTTTCACTAAAAACCACCGCAGGCGACATGCAAGCAGGCTCAGTTGTTATTGCAACGGGTGGGTTATCGATACCCAATGGCGGCGCAACCCCCTTTGCGTATGAAATCGCCAGGCAGTTTGGCTTAACAGTGCTCCCTACTACCGCAGGATTAGTCCCTTTTACGCTACAGCCTGATTTACTGGAACCACTCAAACCACTCGCGGGTGTGTCACACCGCATAACCGCGAGTGTGGGGCCGGTTTCTTTTACCGAGAATATGTTATTTACGCATCGCGGGTTGAGCGGACCCGCCATTTTGCAGATCTCCTCCTACTGGAACGCCAGTGAAGCAGTAGTACTCAATTTGTTTCCTGAATTTGATCTCTTAGTTTGGTTAAAAGAACAAAGAGAGCAGCGCTCTAAAGCCGATATCACAACGGTTATGTCACAGAAAATGAGTAAGCGCATGGCGCAGATTCTATGTGAGATATTCGAACTGAAAGGCAACATGGCCGATATGAGCAACGCTGATCTGGAAAAAATAACCACCGCGTTTTGTCATTGGAAGATAAAACCTTCAGGTACAGAAGGTTACCGCACAGCAGAAGTGACGCTAGGCGGTATAGCAACCACCGAGGTTTCCCAAAAAACCATGGAAGCGATTAATGTGCCTGGATTGTTTTTCATTGGCGAGTGTCTGGATGTAACCGGACACTTGGGAGGCCATAATTTCCAATGGGCATGGGCATCAGGATTTGTGGCGGGGCAGGCGATTGTGTAGAGACAATAAAGTTTGCCCGTAGTGAAGGTGTGTTTGAGCGTTAAGCCTCTTTTTAAAATCTTATGAAAGATGACATTCCTTCTCATTTAAAATGAACTAGAAGTCAGGAGCAGTCGGAAGGCTGGTTTACTAATATGGGTGTTGGGTCGTTGATTTGCATTTAGCGCTGCGCGAATCAAACTAATGACTTCATTGTTTGTTGGCTATGTTGCTCCGTGAGGTTAATTAACGTGCCATGATCAGAGTGAATGAATAGCTGATCGAATGCAGTCCGGCCAAATTATGTCGATTCGTTTACTTCGGGGATAATCTGCGAACACGACTGCTTGCCGGTGCTAAGTTTCGCGGGTTATTTAAAGCCTGTGATGCAGAAGGTAACTATCGTGTGTCAGTCCCCCCCCCCCCAGCTAAACATCCCTGAACAAGGCCTGCATCGCTTACTCCTACCGGATAATCTCCCTCTGCTATGACACACGCTGCATAGAGTCTGTGTCACCGCATGTGTGACGTAGAATCGGGGGGAGGAGAGACCCGTCAGCGCCGCGCTGTTCTCTTCGCCGCAGTCCCGACAGCCACCACGGCGCCAGGGGCTTGAGATGAGACATCAATCATACCGCACCGTGACACGTCAACAAGGGACACCTCCCAACAGGACATCGTTCAGGAAATTCGCCTGTTCTCGCTAACCGGCGCGCGCTTGTATTTAACCAAAGCCGAGCGACACTACTTATTACATGCGGCCCAGGACGAGTCGCCCGCGCGTGCCCTGTTTTTCCAGCTGCTGGACGATGAGCCGTTCAACCGCCTATCGACTGATCAAGCGACCGGTAAAGGACTGCGCCATGCCTATGGGGTTGCCATGATGACAGCAGCGAAACCGGTCCCTATTCACTTGCTCGCCAAGGCGATGGGACACAGTTTAACCAAAACCACGGAAGTCTATCTGCGCGCCACGGGCGACGAGGAGCGGAATTTATTATTAGCGGCCTGGGATTAATAGTCGATTCCGATTCAGAGAGGGAGAGGTTACGGATCAACTTCATCATCATTCGCATCATTTTTGTTGGACTTGATTCAGGACTTCACGAACTGAAGGCTGATTAGCTTCACAGTATGACCGCTTCGTTTGAACGCTGTCGCCCCATAATAGTCCCCCCCCTAAATGATTCCATGACAATGGTGCATTGTGGCAGGCTGACGAATTAGTAGCGTTAAATTCTTTACCACCTGATAAACAAAAAGTAGGCCCTCAAATAAAGATCGCTTTTTGATTAAAAATTTTGGTGCAGGTGTGCCATTCAGGTGCGAAGCTTTTATTTTAAGCTGATATTTTATGCACCTAAATGGTGCATATTTTATTTTATTCATTCGATAGACTCATTAATTAATTATCTTTAGTCGTAGATGAATTTATTTCAAATATTTTATTAGAACTAAATGATTAACATGCTGATTATAATTTTTTCTATTAAAATCAATGCATTAATATTGAGTTTATAATGAAATACTTTGTTTTAAGTTTTTGTATACATTAAATTAATCATTTATTAATGTTGTTTTGATTGTTTGGCATATATTTTGCTATTTTACTATTAATATAAATAATGATAAT